>NZ_CP032627.1 GCF_003627095.1 Lactococcus allomyrinae
TCAAATATGCTGCGCTCGGTGATTCACTAACAGAAGGAGTGGGTGATGCTACGGCACAGGGCGGATTTGTGCCACTTTTTGCCAAAGAGCTCGAGAACACTTACAATATTTCTGTCAGTAGCGAAAATTTTGGTAAGGCTGGCGATACGAGTACTCAGATTTACAATCGGATGATGAAGCAGCAAAAGATAAAAGACGGATTGAAAAGTGCCAGCATTATCACCATTACTGTTGGTGGTAATGATGTTATGAAAGTGATTCGGGACAATGTTTCTCATCTGTCAACAATGACAGCAAAAGATTTTTCGAAACCAGAGGTAGCATATCAAAAGCGTATAAAAAAATTGCTTGACACGATTAGAGAAAGTAATCCGAAGGCAGAAATTTATGTTTTAGGAATTTATAATCCATTTTATATTAACTTTCCAGAAATTACAGTGATGCAAGACGTGATTAATAATTGGAATGATGCTACGGATAGTGTTGTCAGTAAGGAAAAAAATGTGTATTTTGTTCCGATTAATGATTTACTATACAAAGGAACTTCAGGTCAAAAAGCCGTAGAGTCTGACAGTAATTCAGACTCCGTCCAAAATAATTTACTTTATACTGGCGACCATTTCCATCCGAACAACACAGGTTATCAAATCATGGCAAATGCTGTGTTTGCAGCCTATAAGGAGGTCAATCATTAATGAAAAAAAGAAAGCAAAAACGAAATAAGAAACGTTTGTTTATTGGTGGTGGTTTTGCTTTCCTCATAGTGATTGCGGGATTACTTGGCTTTATCTTGAAGCTTAAACCTCATCCTGAAAACTCTAGAACTCAGACATCTTCAATGAATAAGCCATTAATTTCTTCTTCAAGCAGTAGCGCTAAATCAAATGATACAGCACGACCTAAGCTTGATTTGACACTTGAAGAAGAAATTGGACAGTTGATTATGGCAGGTATGCCCGCCAACAACTATAGTCAGGCAACGATGAATGCGATTAGTGATTATCATGTTGGCAATGTTATTTTGACAGGGCGTTCTTATTTGGATATTTCTTCGATGAGAGAAATAACTGAAACGCTGCAGAATTTGGCACCGAAAAATCTCAAGTTATTAATTTCATGTGATCAAGAGGGGGAAATGTCCAAGTTCTTCAAGGGAAGGGATTTACGGCAATTCCAGACGGACTAACACAGGGAGGCTGGTCACCAGATATTTTAGAAAAATCAGCTCAAATGTGGGGAAGTGAGCTGACACAAGCGGGTGTAAATTTTGATTTAGCACCTGTTGCTGATAGCGTTCCATCAGCAGCTTTTGCTCCCGAAAATGCACCTATAGGGTATTGGCATCGTGAATATGGCTATGGTACAGATACTATTGTCAGTCATGCAGATGCCTTTTACAAAGGGATGAAAGCTTCAAATGTTTTAACAACGGCTAAACATTTTCCTGGACTAGGTAATGTCACTGGGAATACTGATACGACGTCAAATGTGACAGATACTCAAACTTCTGCTGATAGTGCTTCTGTCACGGTATTTAAACGCTTGATTGATGAAGGAATACCTTCCATCATGACAGCCACAGCAATTTATACAAAGATTGATCCAACACTTCCAGGAGCGTTTTCTCCTAAAATGGTTCAGGGATTGCTCAGAGATAAACTTGGTTTTGACGGATTAGTGATTACGGACGATTTGTCAAATGCTGCCCAGGTTCAAGCTTGGACTCCAGAAGATCGAGCAGTCCTTGCATTGAATGCAGGAAATGATATGATCCTTATAGGAGATGCAACTCAGATTCCAGAAATAGTTTCAGCAATTTTGACAAAAGCAAAAGAGAACCCAGATTTTGCAAATAAGATACATCAAGCTGCTACAAGAGTAGTTAAAATAAAACAACAAATGAAACTCGCAGAATAGAGAGAAATCATGGATAATCAAGAAAATCAAACACGAAAAGCTAGACAAAATAATATTAAAAAACCCAGTGCAGAAGTTGGAGTAAAAAAAAGAAAACCAATATGGAAATGGCTTTTTCTCTTACTTTTAGCTTTGAACATCGCAGGAGTTCTTTTTGTTGCAGTGCGCGTGATGATTCCACGTGATCAGACCGTACTCAATCAAACTCAAGTGGCAAAAACAGACCAGAGAGTTGCTCAAATCACGACGACAACGACCCAACTCAATCAACTGATTAATAGTTACTTAGTTCCTTATCAATCAAAAGAAATGAGCTATAAATTTTATATCTCGGGTCAACAAGCTGTTCTTGAGGCTTCTTACAAACTTTTCGGTACAAAAATTCCTCTATATGTTTATTTTGAACCTTTAGCGCTTCCAAATGGAGGTGTGAGTCTTTCTGTTCAAAGTATTTCAGCAGGTACGTTAAGTTTGCCGACTTCGGATGTTTTGGCGATGGTTAAATCTTACAATCTGCCAGACTTTGTTCAGGTAGATAGCAAGGAGAGTCAGATTATCATTAATTTACCAAAAATTAAGATGGCGACTGACTTGTATCTTAAAACAAACCAGATTGATTTAGTGAAGGGAAATTTTACCTTTGATTTAATGAAAAAAGCCTGAAAATCAGCTTAAAACGGCATTTTGGCTTGCAAACTTAGTTCCATTTTGCTAAAATGAAAAGTGCCTAAGGTTAAAGGTAAAAAACAAATGGAGGACATTTCTAAAATGGCTAACAAACAAGATCTTATCGCTGAAGTTGCAGCAAAAACAGGATTGACTAAAAAAGATTCAGAAAAAGCAGTTAACGCTTTTGGTGAAGTTGTAACTGAATTCCTTGCAAAAGGTGAAAAAGTTCAATTGATTGGTTTCGGTACTTTTGAAACTCGTGAACGTGCAGCTCGTGAAGGCCGCAACCCACAAACTGGTGAAGCAATCAAAATCGATGCTACAGTTGTTCCTGCATTCAAAGCTGGTAAAGCATTGAAAGACGCAGTTAAATAATTAGTTTATAAAAACTTCAAGTACCACGAGTTTCCGTGGTACTTTTTGTTTTGTAAAAATGGCTTAGTGCATAGATAAAAAACAATTTAAAAGGCCGCCTTAATGTGTTGTCATATTGTTAAACTTTTAAAAGTTACCATGTTGTCGGTCTTATCGTGCCGTCAATTTCCAAAAGTTCAATCGGTAAGTCTTTGGCATACCAATCGAAAATTATGGATTTTTGGTTGACACTTTAAGTATGTAGATAAGAAATTCAATATTTTACTCAGTCGTGGTCATTTCTTAAGTGAGTGACGACGATTTATCTATCAAAATTTACTTACAAGAATCTGTCAGTAAATTTTTGCTACTGATGGTCATAAAATTATGTTAAAATAGATGAGTTGAATTCGAAAGAAGGATAAGGATAATGATTTATTTTGATAATAGTGCAACGACAGCGATTGACCCGCAGGTCTTACGCACTTATACGGATGTGGCAACAAAAATGATGGGAAATCCATCGAGCTTGCACGCGCTGGGCACTACTGCGACTCGGCTTTTAGATGCTTCACGTCGACAGATTGCTGAGCTGCTTGGGGTTGCTCAACCTGAGATTTTCTTTACAAGTGGTGGTACTGAGGGAGATAACTGGGTACTCAAAGGGGTAGCGTTTGAAAAGCGTCCTTATGGCAAGCATATTATCGTATCAAGCATTGAACATCCTGCAGTCAAAAATACAGCAGAATGGCTTGCTACACAAGGTTTTGATGTGGATTTTGCTCCTGTCAGCACTGATGGATTTGTCAAAATTGATGAATTGAAAAAATTGATTCGTGAAGATACCATTTTGATTTCTGTCATGGCAGTCAACAATGAAGTTGGTAGTGTCCAGCCAATTAATGAAATTTCAGAAATTCTGAAAGACAAACCAACAATTAGTTTTCACGTAGATGCCGTGCAAGCGATTGGGAAAATTCCTGTCAGTGAGTTTATGACTGACAGAGTAGACTTTGTGACATTGTCAGCGCATAAATTTCATGGTCCACGTGGAGTCGGAATTGTGGTGGTCAAGTCTGGCAAACGTCTGACACCGCTCTTACATGGTGGAGGTCAGGAGATGAATCGGCGTTCCACCACTGAAAATCTGGCAGGAATTGCAGCGACATCAAAAGCACTACGCCTTGTATTGACAGATGATGAAGCCAAGCGAAATAAAGTTCGCACGATGAAGCAAATAATTTTTGATGAGCTGAAACAGCATAAAAAGGTCATACTATTTAGTAAAATGGATGGTTTCGTGCCAAATATCTTGACTTTTGGTATCCGTGGTGTGCGTGGAGAGGTCGTTGTTCACGCATTTGAAAAGCACGATATTTATATCTCTACAACGAGCGCGTGTAGCTCTAAGAAAAATGCAGCTGCAAGTACGCTTGTTGCAATGAATACGTCAAGCAAGTTAGCGACTAGTGCAGTTAGAATCAGTCTTGATGCAACAAATAACATGGCAGAAATTGAGCAATTTCTAACAGTCTTCAGACAAATTTATCAAGAACTTGAAAAAGTGAGTGGATAGTTAAGATGTGAGCCCGACTGTTTTGAAAGGTTGAAAAATAGGAAATCTGGAGGTTCTGTCGCGGACAGGTTTCCAGCTTTATCTTTTTTCGTAACTTTCAAGGAGGGCGAACTCAATTTGATTAAGATGTGAGTGGTTCCCTAAAAAACGTTGCAATGAAAATTCATTGCAACGTTTTTATTTTTCGGCATTTTAGAACAGTGAAGTTCATACCTTCTAATTGAGTTCGGGGCGCTAAAAGCTAGGTGATTAGATAAAATGGAACCTGTGCTTTCGCACGAACCTGAAATTTTCTAATTTTCATAATTTCAGAACGAGCGCTCCCACATCTTAATCATTATTTTGCTAAATGTGCATGACGTAAATCAAAAATCATGGCGGAGTTATAGGTTGAAACGCCCGAAAGTTTAGGATTCATCAAGAGCGATACAGACTCTGTTGCGAGTGGTAAAACATTTGAATTTTTGTAGAGTTCGCTTTCTGCAGCTTTATAATCGGCATAACGTTTGCTTGCGTTCAGGACATCTGGGGCAGTTGTAGCAGCAGTGTAGGATTTATCAAAAGCGCTATTGCTTACTGAGCCATTGTTCATTGTGCTTCCTGTGACAAAATTCATCAAAAAGTCTGAAGGTTCATTGTAATCAGCACCCCAGCTTGTCAAAAGAATTTGGAAATTATGATTTTGTGCATCTTTAAGACGTTGAGCTGCAGGGACAAGATTTTCGTTAATTGTCAGCCCAGGGAGTGATTTTTCTAAGTTTCCCTTGAGATAATCTACTGCTGATTTGGCAAAAGTATTATCGCTTGCTCCCTCAAGATCAAGTGTCAATGAAGTTTTTCCGAGTTCTTTTAAACCTTCTTTGAAAAGAACGGCTGCTTTTGTGGCATCATAAGTATAAGGTTGAGCTGCATATTTTGCAAAATCTTCACCATTTGGTACAGTATCAAGCTTTTTGGGTGTTACAGTATTGGCGATAGAGAAGCTTGGTGCAATACTTGAAAGGAGTGCTTTACGATTTGTTGCAAGGTTTAGCGCTTCACGAATTTTGCTGTTTGAAAGTGCAGGAACTTTTCCTGATTGATTGTATTCGAGGACATCTACTCGTGGAGAAGACAACGTTTTGTAGCCTTTGGTGTTCTTGTTTGCAGCAACGAGCTCGGGTGTTGAAAGGTTGGCAACATCAAGTTTTCCTGATTTGTAAAGACTTACTGCTGTTGTAGGATTATTAACGATTTGGTAAGAAACACCAGGAATTTTAACGTTTTTAGCATCGTAGAAATTATCATTTTTTACAATTGAGAAGTTTTTATTTGTTCCCGTCCAATTATTTTTACCTTTGACAAACTTAAATGCACCATTGTAAAGTGTGGTGTCAGAAGACGTCCCATATTTGCTTCCCATTTTTTTGACAAAAGCTTGATTAACTGGATAATAAGCAGGCAGTGTCAATAATTTTTCAAAATATGGGGTTGGAGTAGCTAGTGTGATGACCAGATGTGTGGCATCAAGCGCTTTGATTCCTAGTGAATCTACAGGCTTTTTACCTGTCATAACAGCTGTGGCGTTCGCTACTGGACTGAGCGCAAAGGCATATTCTGAGCCTGTCTCGGGGTCAACTGTCCGTTGCCAGCCATAAACAAAATCTTGAGCTGTGAGTTTAGCACCATTCGACCATTTAAGTCCATCGCGTAAAGTAACGTTGTAGGTCAAGCCATCTTTTGAAACATCAATTGACTTTGCGAGGTCATTGACAGGTTTGGCATCCATATTCCAGCGGACAAGTCCTGCATCAACATTGAGTAAAACATCAATAGAATTGACATCGGCAGCAGTACTAGTGTCAAGTGTCAAGATGTCCGTACCAAAACTGTAATTTACATCGCGACTCGTTGTGTTAGTCTTGTTGTCAGCACTTCCACAAGCTGTCAGTATGCTGACAGCAGAAAGCGTAACGAGCGTCAAAGCACTTATTTTATATTTATTCATGGTCAATTAAATTTTTCCTTTTTCTAATTTTGCACATTATAAGTATAATGTGTGTTCAATAAAATGTCAAAGATTTTTTACGTTTTGTTTAAGAATAAATGACTGACAAACAGAAAAATCTCTGTCAGTACTGACAGAGACATTATTTTGACTGATGAAATTATTTAGTAAAAGAAGCATTGCGTAAATCATAAATCAAGCCAGAGTTGACACTAGAAACTCCTTTGAGCTTGGGATTCATCAAAATTGGGGTAGCGTGGGTATCAAGTGGATCAACATTCGCTTGTGCATAGAGTGCTTTTTCTGCAGCTTTATAATCAGCATAAAGTTTGTCAGGTTGAGTAATGTCGGGTGTAGTTGAAGCAGCTTTCATTGCTTTATCATAGGCAGGATTATTAAATCGACCATCATTCATAGGACTACTTGAAACAAAGCTAGTCAAGAAATCTGAAGGCTCATTATAATCAGCACCCCAACTTGAAACAATGATTTGGAAATTATTATTTTGTGCATCTTTAAGGCGTTGAGCCTTTGGTACGAGGACTTCGTTAATCGTGAGACCAGGTAGTGCTGTTTCCAAGTCTTGCTTGAGATAATCTACAGCAGCTTTGTGGAAAGCATCATCACTATCACCTTCAAGACTTAGAGTAAGCGAACTTTTTCCTAGTTCTTTCAAGCCTGCCTTAAATAAAGTCGCTGCTTTAGTTGCATCATAAGTATAAGGTTGAGCTGCATATTTTGCGAAATCCTCACCATTTGGTGCAACATCTAGTCCGTTTGGTGTAATGGTCTTGTTAATCGAATAGTAAGGTGCAGCAGTATCAAGGAGCCCTTGGCGGTTAGTTGCAAGATTAATCGCCTCACGAATTTTGAGATTAGAGAGTGCGGGTACTTTTCCTGATTGGTTAAATTCGAGTGCATCAACACGAGGCGATGCAAGGACTTTGTAACCTTTAGTATTTTTATTTGAAGAAACGAGTTCAGGAGTATCAAGGACAGCTAAATCAAGTTTTCCTTGCTTATAAAGCTCAGCAGCAGTAGTCGTATTTGAGATAATTTGGTAAGTGACACCAGGTACTTTCACTTCTTTCGCATCATAGAAATTTGGATTTTTTACGAGTGAGTAAGTTTTATTGGTACCTGTCCAGCCTTTACTTCCTTTGGCAAATTTGTAAGGTCCATCATAAAGCGTCTTATCAGATGTTGTGCCATAAGCTTTACCCTGTTTTTCAACAAATTTTTGATTGAGTGGATAAAAAGCTTGTTCAGTCATTAATTTTTCAAAATATGGGGTGGGAGTCGCAAGGGTGATGACCAGATGAGTGTCATCTATCGCTTTAATACCAAGGTCTGATGCGGGAGCTTTTCCGAGATTGATTGCTTCAGCATTTTTTACTGGATAGAGTGCAGAAGCATATTCTGATGCTGTTTTTGGGTCAACCGTCCGTTGCCAGCCATAAACAAAATCTTGTGCGGTCAACTTGTCACCATTTGACCATTTTAAACCAGAGCGGAGTGTGACATTGTAAGTGAGCCCATCTTTTGAAATACTAATAGATTTCGCCAAATCATTAACAACATTTGCATTTTTATCAAAGCGAACTAAGCCAGATTCAACATTGAGCAAAGTATTGATTGAAGTAGCATCAGCGGCAAGACTTGAATCTAATGTAAGAATATCAGAACTTAGACTGTACTGTACATTTCTGGAAGTTCCTGAAGCCGTGTTTTGATTACCGCAAGCACTCAATAAAATAGCGGCAGAGAGTGAGAGTGTAGAAATAACAACAACTCTATATTTTTTCATTTATTTTCTCCAAATTTTCTTCATAAAGTTAATTTCAACGGATAAAAATCACTGACAGAATTTCTGTCAGTGATTTCGGTCAGCTGTCAGTGATAGATTATTCACCAAAATCATAGAGAACGGTTGACAAGTAGCGTTCTCCGTTGTCGGGAGCTAGTGCAAGAACCTTTTTGCCTTTGCCCAATTTTTTAGCGACTTCAAGAGCAGCATAAATTGCAGCACCAGATGAGATACCAACAAGGAAACCTTCTTTACCACCAAGCTCGCGGGAAGTCAAAATAGCATCGTCGGAAGCAACGTCAACGACTTCGTCATAAACTGTTGTATCAAGGTTTGCAGGTACAAAACCAGTTGAAATTCCTTGGATTTTATGTGGACCAGGTTGACCACCTGAAAGAATTGCAGATTCACCAGCTTCAACAACGTAAGTTTTGATTGCTGGATTTGCTTTTTTGAGTGCACGAGAAACACCTGTGATAGTACCACCTGTTCCAGCACCAGCAACGAAAGCATCTAATCCATCGGCACCAAAAGCCTCAAGAATTTCTGCACCAGTTGTTTCTTCGTGAACTTTTGGATTAGCTGAATTTTCAAATTGTTGTGGAAGGAACCAGCCATTATCTTCAGCAAAGCTTTGAGCTTTTGCAATAGCTGCTTTGATTCCTTCTGAACCTGGAGTCAATACCAATTTTGCACCATAAGCTTGAATTAATTTACGGCGTTCAATTGAAACATTATCAGGCATGACAATAACCACTTTATAACCTAGAGCAGCACCAACGAAAGACAAACCAATTCCTGTATTTCCAGATGTAGGTTCAACAATTGTTCCACCAGGAGTGAGTTTACCGTCAGTTTCTGCTTGGCGAATCATTGCAAGAGCAATACGGTCTTTCACAGATCCACCAGGATTAAAAGCTTCTAGTTTTACATAGACATCAGCGCTATCTTCAGGAACATGTTGCAATTTTACAATTGGTGTGTGACCAATCAAATCAGTAATGTTTTCATAAATTTTTGCCATAATTTTTCACCTCTAAAGTATAGAAATTTGATACACTATTATTATAAATCGAAAAAATATATTTTGCGCAAAACAAGTCTTATCATGGCGTTAAAAATTTTTTATTGCCCTTTATGAAACAAAATGAAAACCCAATCACTTTACAAAATGCTAAAAAATTCTTATACTAGTAGTTAACTATGGCTAATTCATTGTAAAAACAAACAACAAATTGACGTTGTTTCGCAACTTCATGACACAAAAGTAGCGCTATAATATGCAACTCTGCGAATCTCCGTTGTCAACGATTTGCCTGATAAGAGGGCGCACCAGTTGCAGTTGCTACTGATAAAATCCAATAGGATTTTAAAGTGAAACTAGTATATAAATAAAATCAGACCAGTGTTGCTAGAAAATTTCTATTCAAGTCATACTGGGTAAAATCAGAGGAGCCTTGATGAAACGTAAATATAAACTAGCCTTGGGAGCATCTATCGTTGCCTTAGCGAGTCTTGGTGGTGTTAAAGTCCATGCCTCATCAGTTCAGGAAATTGTTAATGCAGCTGTGCCCGTGGCAAATGAGTATGGGCTTTATCCATCGGTCATGATTGCCCAAGGTATTTTGGAATCTAATGGCGGGCAAAGTGCCCTCGCAAGTAGTTATAACAATATTTTTGGTGTGAAATATACTTCAGGGACGCCTGTGTACTTACCAACCCAAGAGTATCTTAATGGTCAGATGACGAATGTTGTAGAGCCTTTTCAAGCTTATGCCTCTATTTATGAGGCTTGCTTAGCACAAGCAGAGTTGCTCAGAAGCTCGTCTTACTATTCTGGTGCTTGGCGTGAGAATACAAGTTCTTACGTTGATGCTACTGCTTGGCTTCAGGGAAGATATGCGACAGACCCGAACTATGCTGCAAAATTAAACAATTTGATTTCTGAACTTGGATTGAGTGTTTATGATCAAGGTGGTGAAATTTCAGCATCGCAGACAAGTACAACAAGCTCTTCAGCAGGAAATTATAAAGTGCAAGAAGGCGATACATTGTCAATGATTGCTGCGCAATACGGGACGACAGTAGATGCACTAGTTTCTGCAAATGATTTGGAGAATGCCAATGATATCCATATTGGTGAAGTGTTGCAGATTGCTGCTTCTTCAAGCGCAGGCGGCTCATCAACTACTTCTTCGCAAGCAGGGAACTATACCGTACAATCTGGAGATAGTCTTTACTCCATTGCCGAACAATATGGGACGACGGTTTCTGCGATTATGTCGGCTAATAATATTTATGACATTGCTACAACGCTTCAAGTGGGGCAAAGTCTTCAAATTCCAGTAGGAAGTTCTACAAGCACAGTAAGTAGTGTAAGCTCAAATACTTATACTATACAAAATGGTGACAGTCTTTATTCAATCGCAACAGCAAATGGAATGACAGCAGACCAGTTAGCAGCGATTAATGGTTTCGGATTAGACCAAATGATTCATCCAGGACAAACAATTCAAATTTAACTTAGCAAGTGTGTGCTATCTTCGTCCTTTGGGCTACTGATACTTGTCGATGTTTGCTATGGTGCTACGTGTTTTGCACGCCGTTCGACGAACGGTCTATGCAACTTCATTGCTCCGCTGTTCGTTTGCTTAACTGCTAAAGCAGCAAGAGCAAAAGGCAAAGCACCCAGTTGCAATCGCAATTCCCCCACGAATGAAGCAATCACTTCAATGAAAAAATCACTGACAGAAAATTTTGTCAGTGATTTTATTTTTGTCAGTATGCTGACGAATGTTAGTGCGTATTAAAAAAAGGATTATGACATTTTTCATTGCCAATCGTTGTGGACAAACCGTGCCCTGCGTAGACTTCCATCGTATCAGGAAGGGTAAAAAGCTGTTCGCGAACAGAAGTTATTAATTGCTCATAATCACCTGTAGGTAAATCCCAACGTCCTACAGCGTTTTTAAATAGAGCATCACCAGTAAAAACAATATTTTCATCATCAAAAACAAGACTTACCCCTCCGATGGAATGACCAGGTGTAGGCAAAACTCGAAACTTGAATCCATCAAGTTCATAGTTTTCTCCAATATTATAAAATTTGTCAGCACTAGGAGCAATGACAGGTTGACCTGTCAGTAATAAAGAAGCATTTAACTCAGGGTTTTGCATCCATTCTTTTTCTGATTCATGAAGATAAATCTGGGCATCAGGAAAAGTGTCAAGCAATGCCTGAAGTCCCATGATATGGTCAAAATGAGCATGGGTGAGTAGGATAGTGCTGACAGGTTTGTCAGCAGATATTTTTTCTGTCAGTTCTGATGGATTGCTTCCTGGGTCAATGATAAGGCTAAAAGCAGAATTGCTCAGGAGATAAGTATTTTCCTGAGCAATGGTATTAATAATTTTTTCGATTTTCATAGGAATGTTAATTTGAACTTGATTGAGGGATTGTTTGTCCGTTTGTATCTGTCTTGACAAGGTTTGTACCTTGTTGGGCAACACCATCGGGCATCTCCCAAGGAGTAATTGATGACGGATTTGGATAAAGTTGGGTCATCATTGCTTTAAAGACCTTGGTTGCAATGGAAGTATCTTGCCCATAAATCGGCGTCAGGCGAGATTTGTAACCAGTCCACACTGCCATTGAGTACTGAGGAGTATAACCCACGAAGTTTTCATCAGGCGAAACCATCCCAGGGAGTGTACCGTATTTCTCAGTGATTTGTGTCATTTCATCATCGGTGTAGTTTGAGGTTCCTGTCTTACCTGCGATAGGAAGTCCAGGGACTTGAGCGTTTGAGCCAACAGATTGTGAGAGTGGCAAAGATAAAACACCTTGAAGAATATTGGTCATGATATAGGCAGTTGAAGCTGACATTGCACGTGTCCGCTCAGGTTTGTAGTCAACTTCGCGACCATCTGGAAAGACAAGTTTGGTTACATAGTAAGGCTTTGTATAAATTCCATTATTTGAAAATGCAGCATAAGCAGCAGCCATTTTTTCAGAACTTGCACCATATTGACTAATGTTTTTCTCACCAGTAGGTAAAGTTGGATAGCTTGAGATAGCATTAGAATACTGCATATTTCCAAGGTTAATTCCAACATTTTTCAGAAAAGCTTCTGATTTGGCAAATCCCACGCTGATTAAAGTTTTTACAGCAGGAATATTCCGAGAGAGGTCAAGCGCATTTTTCACAGTCAATGTCCCCATATAGTTATTATCCCAGTTTTTAAGAGGAGTACCATCGGGGTAGGTAGTTGGAGAGTCTGTGACATAGTCACCAGTTGAAGTATAAATATTGTTTTCAAAAGCGGGACCATAGTCAACAAGTGGTTTCATGGCAGAACCCCAGTCACGGTCAGTTTGCACAGCATAATTATAACCGAAAGTAACATCAGCCGGTTGCTTACGTCCCCCAATCTGTGCAACAACAGCACCTGTTTGAACATTGACGAGTGTTGAAGCGACTTGCATTGTGTCATTTGAGAAAGGGACATAGTCATTTGTGTTGACAATATTATAAAGGTTTTGCTGAGCTGATGTATCAAGCGTGGTGTAGATTTTGACCCCTTCACTCAAAATATTTTTTCCACCAATTTGCTCCGCTTGAGCGAGGGCTTGCTTTAGAAAATTATCAGCAAAGCTTGGTATTGTTGCGCTTTGTTTAAGGGGCTGTAAACCATCAGTCACAGGAGTAGCAATTGCTTGTTTAGCTTGGCTCGCGGTAATCTTACCATATTTTTTCATGGCATTGATGACTAAATCACGACGCCATTTTGCAGATTTTTCATTAGTATAAGGATTATAGGTATTAGGCGCTTGAGGCATACCTGCGAGTAAAGCGAGTTGAGCAATGGAAAGTTTAGTCAAATCTTTACCATAATATGCTTCGGCGGCTGTGCCCATTCCATAATAACCGTTTGCCATGTTGACCTTATTAACATAGGCGGTAAAAATTTGCTCTTTTGTCCACTGTTGGTCAAGTTCAAGTGCCATCCAAGCTTCTTGAATTTTCACGCGAAGCGTTTGGTCAGAGGTTGAAGTTGAAAAGAAAGAGAGTTTGATGAGCTGCATATCAAGGGTTGAACCACCATTAAGCGAGCCACCTTTAACATTGTTGAGAAATGCACCAGCAATACGAATTGGGTCGACACCCCGGGTATTGAAGAAACGATGATCTTCTATAGAGGTAACAGCATTGACCAGCATCACAGGAATGTTGTCCGTTTGAACAAGATTTCGCTGCTCGGAGCCAAGCGTTGCAATGACTGTGCCACTTTTGTCATACATTTTTGGTGAAGGATACGATTCCAATTTATTCAGCTCAAGTTTGGGGGCATCTTTGGCAAAATAGACAAAGACAGCACCTCCAGCAATAAGTCCAAGAATAATTGCTGAAAAAATTGTAATCAAAAATATTTTTAAAGCAGTCCACCATTTTGTTTTTGCGGAACTGCGCTTAGGATATTTTTTCTGTTTTTTTGAATTAGGTTTGGAAGAAATTTTAGTGTACCTCACAGAGTTTATTCACAATCTCTAGATATGGAACTCTAGGAATTTGATTGGTTTCAATTTTATAACCTTTATCACGAATATAGTGAATGGGTATGGACTTCAAGCCTTGCTTCTCGCGATAAAATGTAATGAGATGCGAGGAAGGAAGGAGATAAGTTTCGTTGATTGTTGCAAAATGTAAAAGAACAAATGCGATGCCATCTTGAGCAAGGACATTACTCATGTGAACAATTTGATGTTCATGGAAATTTTTTAAGGGAAACACTGTTTTTTGTTGTGTTTCCTTAGCTTCAAAATCAATGTAATGCCCTTTGTAAACGCCAGAGTAGTCCGTTGTCGAAGCTTGTCTAAAGTAGGCTTCAGTAATTTTTGCACGACTTCTCTGTGGATAATCAACTTTCACAATTTGAATAGGTGTTGGTTTTTTATGAATCACTGCTAAACCATGTGAAAGGTAATATTCATTTGTTGCATTAATTTCGGCTTCAAAATTCATACCGCGTTTGCCAAAAGCTACTGATTTTTTATTTCTGTCAGTGCTGACAGCTCTTTTGGGAGCTTTTGTAAGTAGCGACGAAGTTGATTTTTCCGTGGGAATTCGTGATAAACCTCTAGGGTAATTAAACATTATTATACCTTTATAAAATCTTCAGTTAATTATATAATGACATTATAGCATAAAAATTACGAGGGGAAAATATTTATGAATTCATTGCTAATCATGGGTTACAGCAGTTTCGATTTAGGTATTTTTAATGAAAAAGATATTAAAATTTCTGTGATAAAAAAAGCAGTCAGAAAAAGATTGATTGGTTTCTTAGAAAATGGTCTAAAGTGGGTTATATTTACAGGAAATCTGGGCTTTGAGTATTGGGCACTTGAAGTTGCAAAGGAGTTAAAAGAAGATTATGAATTTCAAATTGGTACTATCTTTGCTTTTGAAACGCAGGGACAAAATTGGAATGAAACCAATCAAATCAAGCTTGCATCCTTCAAACAAGTAGATTTTGTAAAATATGCTTATGAAACTTATGAAAACGCAGGACAATTTCGTCAGTACAATGATTTTCTACTAGAAAATACGGAAGGCGCATTTGTATTTTATGATGAAGAAAATAAAACAAAATTAAAATATATGGTTGACAGAATGAAAAATACATCTGATTATGAGCTATATTTACTGGATTTTGAAGATTTGCAAGAGACTTTTGAAGAAATGAATGAGTAACTTTTGTTATAAAAAGAAATGTTATTTGCCTCGTTCACTTTTTTTGCGGTGTTAATTTTGATATAATACTCAAAGATGTAAAAAATTTCTGTCAGTACTGACAAAATATTCAGAAACACTGTAAGTGTGTGATAGTAACTGATAGAAATGAGATTTTGCTGAAAAATTGATGAGAATAGGAAATAAGATTGTGATTGATTTATATTTGTCGCCTTCATGTACAAGTTGCCGTAAGGCGCGCGCTTGGCTGCAAAGCCACAAAGTTCCCTTTGTAGAACATAATATCCTAACACAACCCATGACAGCAAATGATTTGCGCCATATTTTGACAAAAACTGAAAATGGGACAGAAGATATCATATCAACAAGGTCAAAAGTTTTTCAAAAATTGGCTGTGGATGTTGATAATTTAACAATTAATGAGTTGATTGAACTTGTGACAGAATTTCCAAATCTGTTGAGAAGACCAATCATTACTGATTCAAAGCACTTACAAATTGGTTTCAATGAAGACGAAATTCGTGCATTTCTGCCGCGAGAATACCGCCGTGCCGAAATGTTAAACACGATTGAAGAATGAGTGTTTAATCTGCAAATGGAACTTTGCGAAGCAAAGTGTCGCCGTACACGATTGAAGAATGAGTATTTAACTAGCAGATAGAATTACGAAGTAAAATAAACTAGAAATGTGTCATGACTAATTTGTGTGAACAACAAATTAATTTTACAGTATAATTTTGCCATGCAGAGCAGGGACACTAGTGGTATTGGGCTTATAGCTAATCCGTTGTAAAAGTCAACAACAGATTGATATTGTTACGCAACTTCATAGTGTAAAACTATCGCTATGATACGCCAAATGCAGTTATCATTAAATATAATTATGACAAAAATAGTGCTGATAGAAACTGTCAGTACTGACAAGATTAAATGAGGAAAAATGAAAGAAAACTATAACTATCCTCTTGATTTTAGTTGGAGTACCGCTGAAATGACAGAGGTGCTCTCTTTTTTCAATCAAGTTGAAAAATTTTACGAAAGTAAGGTTGAAAAAGAAGAATTTTTGAACGCCTATTCTGCCTTTAAAAAAGTGGTTCCGTCAAAAATGCAAGAAAAACAATTGGGCCACGAATTTGAGGAAAATAGTGGTTACTCACTTTATAGAGCCGTCAAGGAGGTACAGGCAAGTGGAAAACGATTTGTCAGTGCCAACTAATTCTTGTCAGGAAGAAGATTTACTGACAAGACTTGAGTTAGCTAAAGATTGGATTCGCGATGCTGGAAATTTTCTCAAAGAGAATTTAACAGAACCATTAGAAATTACAGAAAAAACAAGATATGATGACTTGGTCACTAATTTTGACCATGAAGTTCAGAAGATGATTGTCAAAAATATTTTGCATCATTTTCCATCTGACAAGATTCTGGCAGAAGAAGATAATGAAAAACTCAGTTTCGATAAGCAAATTCCTCACT
The DNA here is from genome assembly GCF_003627095.1 of Lactococcus allomyrinae. Lineage (NCBI taxonomy): Bacteria > Bacillati > Bacillota > Bacilli > Lactobacillales > Streptococcaceae > Lactococcus > Lactococcus allomyrinae. Next base: position 16,542 of record NZ_CP032627.1, read on the forward strand.
TATGGATTCTTGACCCTATTGATGGTACAACCAATTTCATTGTTCAAAAAGATAATTTTGCTATTATGGTTGCTTACTATGAATTTGGAGTTGGAAAATTCGGTTTGATTCTGAATGTCACACAAGATAAACTTTATTGGTGTGATAGTCATAAAGCCTTTTGTAATCAACGTGAATTAGAACCTAAGTTTTCTCCATTACGTCATAGCTTATTAGGTGTGAACAGTTATATGTATAGGGCAAACATTGGAGGAGTCTTAGATCTAAGTCGTCAAACATTGGGTGTTCGTATTTTAGGTAGCGCAGGAATTAGTTATGGACAACTATTAGAAGGCAAAATTCTAGGCTACTTTAGTAATCTTCAGCCTTGGGACTACGCTGCTGGAAGTATTATCGCGGAAAAACTAGGCTATATTACATTAACCTTATCGGGCGAAAAACCTAAATTTATTGATCGTGAAAAAGTATTTACAATCCCTAAAATGCTGCTTCCAGAAATTCAAAAATATATTAAAAATTAATCAAACAGAAATCTTTTGTCAAAACTCATAAGACTTTTGTGCTATAATTTAAAAATAATCAAAGAAATTATAGGAAAATAGATAAAATGGATAAAATTATTGTAAAAGGCGGACAAACTAAACTTCAGGGCGAAGTTGAGATTGAAGGAGCAAAGAATGCTGTTCTTCCACTTCTTGCAGCAACTCTGTTAGCTAGTGAAGGAGAAGTTGTACTCCGCAATGTTCCTATCTTGAGTGATGTTTTCATGATGAATAATTTAGTTAATCATCTTGGCGTTGACATTGCATTTGACCAAAAAGAAAAAGAAATTATCGCAAGGGCTGGCGTGCAAATAAAGACAACAGCTCCTTACGAATATGTTAGTAAAATGCGTGCTTCCATTGTTGTAATGGGTCCAATTCTTGCTAGAAATGGACAAGCGAGGGTTTCAATGCCTGGAGGCTGTTCTATTGGTTCACGTCCGATTGATTTACATCTCCGTGGCTTTGAACAAATGGGTGCGAAAATTACACAAAATGCAGGTTATATCGAAGCCAAAGCAGATAAACTTAAAGGTGCCTATATTTATATGGATTTCCCATCAGTTGGGGCTACTCAAAATCTAATGCTTGCGGCAACGCTCGCAGAAGGCACAACTACTTTAGAAAATGCAGCTCGTGAACCAGAAATCGTTGACCTCGCTAACCTTTTAAACAAAATGGGGGCCAATGTAAAAGGAGCGGGTACCGATACAGTGATTATCAAAGGTGTTGAAAAAATGCATGGTGCTCGCCATGCCGTAGTTCAAGACCGGATTGAGGCAGGAACATTTATGGTTGCTGCTGCGATGACAGAAGGTAATATTCTCATAAAAGATGCAATCTCAGAACATAATCGTCCCTTGATTTCAAAATTGAGTGAAATGGGTGTGAATTTCATCAAAGAAGAAAAGGGAATTCGTGTGATAGGTCCTAAACGTCTCAAAGCAACAAGCGTTAAAACTCTTCCACATCCGGGATTTCCAACTGATATGCAATCTCAAATGACTGCTGCTCAAGCTGTAGCTTTAGGAGAGTCGATGATGGTTGAAACAGTTTTTGAAAATAGATTTCAACATCTTGAAGAAATGCGTCGGATGGGTCTAGATGTTGACATTACACGTAACACAGCATTGATTCAAGGAAATGCAGAACTTCAAGGGCAGCTGTAAAATCAACAGACTTACGTGCGAGCGCAGCGTTAATCCTTCTTGGGTTGGTAGCCAGAGGACAAACCACAGTGAGAAAACTAAGCCATCTTGACCGTGGTTACTATAAATTTCATGAAAAATTGAAAGCACTTGGAGCCAATATTGAACGTATTCATGATGAAGATGAGGATGAAGACTAATGTTTAAGCGAACCGTAAAATTTCTAGGGGTTAGATTATCATTTGTAATTCTTATTGCGATATTATTGGTTGTATCGGCGGTTCTAGGACTTATGTTAGGTTATGGTGTGCTTGGAGGAGGTAACCCTTCCCATGTTTTTAATCACAATTTATGGACAGAAGTTCTAGACAAACTTAATCCAACAAAGTAAGAGAACCGGAAGGTTCTTTTTACTTATTATAAATCTGGAAATAGCAAGGGAAAAGCAATAAACACTTGAAATAGTAGCGATTTTATGCTATTCTTGGATGGTATGAATTTCTGAGCAATGGCTCAAAATAAGGAGAAAAAAATGACTGTAAGTTTTGAAAAAACTAGTGATACAAAAGGTACACTCTCATTTTCAATCGATCAAGAAACAATCAAAAAAGGTCTTGACAAAGCTTTCAATAAAGTAAAAGGAAACATCAGTGTTCCAGGTTTCCGTAAAGGTAAAATTAATCGCCAAATGTTTAACAAAATGTATGGTGAAGAAGCGCTTTATGAAGAAGGTTTAAATGCTGTTCTTCCAGAAGCATATGATGCGGCTGTAAAAGAAGCTGGTATTGAGCCAGTTGCTCAACCCAAAATTGATGTAACTAAAATGGAAAAAGGTTCAGATTGGGAATTGACAGCAGAAGTTGTTGTTAAACCAACAGTAACCCTTGGAGATTACAAAAACCTTACGGTAGAAGTAGAAGCTAGCAAAGAAGTTTCTGACGAAGACGTTGAAGCGCGTTTGACTAGTGCTCAAAATAACTTGGCAGAACTTGTTGTGAAAGAAACAGCTGCAGAAAAAGGAGACACAGTCGTAATCGATTTTGTTGGTTCAGTTGATGGTGTTGAATTTGAAGGCGGAAAAGGTGCGAACCATAGCCTTGAACTTGGCTCAGGTCAGTTTATTCCAGGATTTGAGGAACAACTTATTGGTTCAAAAGCTGGTGAAACAATCGAAGTGAAAGTTACTTTCCCAGAAGATTATCAAGCCGAAGACCTTGCTGGTAAAGAAGCACTTTTTGTTACAACAGTTAATGAAGTCAAAGCAAAAGAACTTCCAGAACTTGATGACGAACTTGCAAAAGACATTGACGAAGAAGTTGAAACGTTGGAAGAGCTCAAGGCTAAATTCCGTAAGGAACTTGAAGAATCAAAAACAGAGGCATTTGACGACGCAGTAGAAACAGCAGCTATTGAAGCAGCAGTAGCTAATGCAGAAATCAAAGAACTTCCAGAAGAAATGATTCACGAAGAAGTTCACCGTGCAATGAATGAATTCCTCGGAGGAATGCAACAACAAGGTATTTCACCAGAAATGTACTTCCAAATCACTGGTACAACTGAAGATGACCTCCATAAACAATATGAAGCAGATGCTGACAAACGTGTTCGCACAAATCTTGTTGTAGAAGCTATTGCAGCCGCTGAAGACTTCACAACTACTGATGAAGAAGTGCAAGCAGAAATCACTGATTTAGCTGCACAATATAATATGCCAGTTGAACAAGTTGAAAAACTTCTTCCAGTTGATATGCTTAAACACGATATTGCAATGAAAAAAGCAGTAGAAATTATCGCTTCAACTGCTACAGTAAAATAATTAACCCCCCAAAAAAGACCACGTTCAAGTGGTTTTTTATTTAGTTTAAGGGCTGCTTCTAAGGTTAAACTATGTGTCATAAAGGAGGATAAAAAAAAGTTTTGTGAAAACACAACAAATTCTTGACAAAGGAAGTGGTGTTTGATAGAATATAATAGTTGTCGCGAGAGAGGGAAGCCGCTCAAGCGAATAGACCCTTGAAAACTGAATAAAGAAGAATGACTCATGTGATGTAGTAAGATACATCAAAAAAATCTGTCAATCAATAATGAAAGACAAGCCAGTCACTACGGTGACTTAAATACTTTATTTGAGAGTTTGATCCTGGCTCAGGACGAACGCTGGCGGCGTGCCTAATACATGCAAGTTGAGCGCTGAAGGAAGGTACTTGTACCGACTGGAAGAGCAGCGAACGGGTGAGTAACGCGTGGGGAATCTGCCTTTGAGCGGGGGACAACATTTGGAAACGAATGCTAATACCGCATAACAACTTTAAACACAAGTTAAAAGTTTGAAAGATGCAAAAGCATCACTCAGAGATGATCCCGCGTTGTATTAGCTAGTTGGTGAGGTAAAGGCTCACCAAGGCGATGATACATAGCCGACCTGAGAGGGTGATCGGCCACATTGGGACTGAGACACGGCCCAAACTCCTACGGGAGGCAGCAGTAGGGAATCTTCGGCAATGGACGAAAGTCTGACCGAGCAACGCCGCGTGAGTGAAGAAGGTTTTCGGATCGTAAAACTCTGTTGTTAGAGAAGAACGTGTGTGGGAGTGGAAAATCCATGCAGTGACGGTATCTAACCAGAAAGGGACGGCTAACTACGTGCCAGCAGCCGCGGTAATACGTAGGTCCCGAGCGTTGTCCGGATTTATTGGGCGTAAAGCGAGCGCAGGTGGTTTATTAAGTCTGGTGTAAAAGGCAGTGGCTCAACCATTGTATGCATTGGAAACTGGTAGACTTGAGTGCAGGAGAGGAGAGTGGAATTCCATGTGTAGCGGTGAAATGCGTAGATATATGGAGGAACACCGGTGGCGAAAGCGGCTCTCTGGCCTGTAACTGACACTGAGGCTCGAAAGCGTGGGGAGCAAACAGGATTAGATACCCTGGTAGTCCACGCCGTAAACGATGAGTGCTAGATGTAGGAAGCTATAAGTTTTCTGTATCGCAGCTAACGCAATAAGCACTCCGCCTGGGGAGTACGACCGCAAGGTTGAAACTCAAAGGAATTGACGGGGGCCCGCACAAGCGGTGGAGCATGTGGTTTAATTCGAAGCAACGCGAAGAACCTTACCAGGTCTTGACATCCCGATGCTATCCTTAGAGATAAGGAGTTACTTCGGTACATCGGTGACAGGTGGTGCATGGTTGTCGTCAGCTCGTGTCGTGAGATGTTGGGTTAAGTCCCGCAACGAGCGCAACCCCTATTACTAGTTGCCATCATTAAGTTGGGCACTCTAGTGAGACTGCCGGTGATAAACCGGAGGAAGGTGGGGATGACGTCAAATCATCATGCCCCTTATGACCTGGGCTACACACGTGCTACAATGGATGGTACAACGAGTCGCGAGACAGTGATGTTTAGCTAATCTCTTAAAACCATTCTCAGTTCGGATTGTAGGCTGCAACTCGCCTACATGAAGTCGGAATCGCTAGTAATCGCGGATCAGCACGCCGCGGTGAATACGTTCCCGGGCCTTGTACACACCGCCCGTCACACCACGGGAGTTGGGAGTACCCGAAGTAGGTTGCCTAACCGCAAGGAGGGCGCTTCCTAAGGTAAGACCGATGACTGGGGTGAAGTCGTAACAAGGTAGCCGTATCGGAAGGTGCGGCTGGATCACCTCCTTTCTAAGGAATAGTTACAAAGACGTGAGCATTCAACTTTATTCAGTTTTGAGGGGTTTAGTTAATAAACCTAAGCAAGAATCAAATTCTTGATTGTGGGGCCTTAGCTCAGCTGGGAGAGCGCCTGCTTTGCACGCAGGAGGTCAGCGGTTCGATCCCGCTAGGCTCCATTAAGATAGGAAGGGCGGTCCGCTTGCGGAAAGTTCAGTTATCTTATTGTCAACGAAGACATAAAAATAGAATTGAACATTGAAAACTAAATAACAATATCTAATAACGATAAATAAACCGAAAAGCTGTGAATTTTAAAGAATTTACAAACTTATACTTGAAAAACGATGATTTTAAATCATCATGGCAAAGTTAATAAGGGCGCACGGTGGATGCCTTGGCACTAAGAGCCGAAGAAGGACGTGACTAACGACGATATGCGACGGGGAGCTGTAAGTACGCTTTGATCCGTTGATTTCCGAATGGGGAAACCCAGCTGCTACTAGCAGTTATTCATGAGTGAATACATAGCTCATGTAAAGGTAACGCAGAGAACTGAAACATCTAAGTACCTGCAGGAAGAGAAAGTAAAAACGATTTCGTAAGTAGCGGCGAGCGAACGCGAAGAAGGGCAAACCAAGAAGCTTGCTTCTTGGGGTTGTAGGACTGCAACGTGGACTTAAGCATTATAGTCGAATAACCTGGGAAGGTTAATCAAAGAGGGTAATAATCCCGTAGACGAAATAGCGCTTATACCTAGCAGTATCCTGAGTAGGGCTGGACACGCGAAATCCAGTTTGAATCCGGGAGGACCATCTCCCAACCCTAAATACTCCTTAGTGACCGATAGTGAACCAGTACCGTGAGGGAAAGGTGAAAAGAACCCCGAAAGGGGAGTGAAATAGCACCTGAAACCGTGTGCCTACAAGAAGTTCGAGCCCGTTAATGGGTGAGAGCGTGCCTTTTGTAGAATGAACCGGCGAGTTACGTTATGATGCGAGGTTAAGTTGAAGAGACGGAGCCGCAGCGAAAGCGAGTCTGAATAGGGCGTTTTAGTATCATGATGTAGACCCGAAACCTAGTGACCTATCCATGAGCAGGGTGAAGGTGTGGTAAGACGCACTGGAGGCCCGAACCAGGACACGTTGAAAAGTGTTTGGATGACTTGTGGATAGCGGAGAAATTCCAAACGAACTGGGAGATAGCTGGTTCTCTCCGAAATAGCTTTAGGGCTAGCGTCGAAATGTAAGTGTATTGGAGGTAGAGCACTGTTTGGGTGAGGGGTCCATCTCGGATTACCAATCTCAGATAAACTCCGAATGCTAATACACATGTTCGGCAGTCAGACTGCGAGTGCTAAGATCCGTAGTCGAAAGGGAAACAGCCCAGACCAACAGCTAAGGTCCCAAAATATATGTTAAGTGGAAAAGGATGTGGGGTTGCACAGACAACTAGGATGTTAGCTCAGAAGCAGCTATCATTCAAAGAGTGCGTAATAGCTCACTAGTCGAGTGACCCTGCGCCGAAAATGTACCGGGGCTAAACATATTACCGAAGCTTTGGATTGATATTTTATCAATGGTAGGAGAGCGTTCTTAACCGCGAAGAAGGTATACCGTGAGGAGTGCTGGAGCGTTAAGAAGTGAGAATGCCGGTATGAGTAGCGCAAGATAAGTGAGAATCTTATCCACCGTAAGACTAAGGTTTCCAGGGGAAGGCTCGTCCGCCCTGGGTTAGTCGGGACCTAAGGCGAGGCCGAAAGGCGTAGTCGATGGACAATAGGTTGATATTCCTATACTAGATATAATAGTGATGGAGGGACGCAGTAGGCTAAAGGATGCCAGTTAATGGATTCTGGTCTAAGCAGTGAGGTGTGAGATGTGTCAAATGCATTTCTCTTTAACATTGAGCTGTGATGGGGAAGTTTCTACGGAAACGAACTCCTTGATGTCACACTGCCAAGAAAATCTTCTAGCGTTAAATTATATCTACCCGTACCGCAAACCGACACAGGTAGTCGAGGCGAGTAGCCTCAGGTGATCGAGAGAACTCTCGTTAAGGAACTCGGCAAAATAGCCCCGTAACTTCGGGAGAAGGGGTGCTGGTGTAAAAGCCAGCCGCAGTGAATAGGCCCAAGCAACTGTTTATCAAAAACACAGCTCTCTGCTAAACCGCAAGGTGATGTATAGGGGGTGACGCCTGCCCGGTGCTGGAAGGTTAAGAGGAGGAGTTAGCGTAAGCGAAGCCCTGAATTGAAGCCCCAGTAAACGGCGGCCGTAACTATAACGGTCCTAAGGTAGCGAAATTCCTTGTCGGGTAAGTTCCGACCCGCACGAAAGGCGTAATGATTTGGGCACTGTCTCAACGAGAGACTCGGTGAAATTTTAGTACCTGTGAAGATGCAGGTTACCCGCGACAGGACGGAAAGACCCCATGGAGCTTTACTGTAGTTTGATATTGAGTACCTGTAAGTCATGTACAGGATAGGTAGGAGCCATTGAAATAGGGACGCTAGTTTCTATTGAGGCGTTGTTGGGATACTACCCTTGACTTATGGTTACTCTAACCCGCTGGCAATATCGGCCAGGGAGACAGTGTCTGACGGACAGTTTGACTGGGGCGGTCGCCTCCTAAAGAGTAACGGAGGCGCCCAAAGGTTCCCTCAGATTGGTTGGAAATCAATCGTAGAGTGTAAAGGTATAAGGGAGCTTGACTGCGAGAGCTACAACTCGAGCAGGTAGGAAACTAGGGCTTAGTGATCCGGTGGTACCGCATGGAAGGGCCATCGCTCAACGGATAAAAGCTACCCTGGGGATAACAGGCTTATCTCCCCCAAGAGTTCACATCGACGGGGAGGTTTGGCACCTCGATGTCGGCTCGTCGCATCCTGGGGCTGTAGTCGGTCCCAAGGGTTGGGCTGTTCGCCCATTAAAGCGGCACGCGAGCTGGGTTCAGAACGTCGTGAGACAGTTCGGTCCCTATCCGTCGCGGGCGTAGGAAATTTGAGAGGATCTGTCCTTAGTACGAGAGGACCGGGATGGACCTACCGCTGGTGTACCAGTTGTTCCGCCAGGAGCACGGTTGGATAGCTATGTAGGGAAGGGATAAGCGCTGAAAGCATCTAAGTGCGAAGCCCACCTCAAGATGAGATTTCCCATTCGTAAGAATTAAGAGCCCAGAGAGATGATCTGGTTGATAGGCTGGAAGTGGAAGCCCTGTGAGGGGTGGAGCGGACCAGTACTAATCGCTCGAGGACTTTACCAAGAGAGTCAAATATAAAATGCTTATGGTTTAGGAGTTAGAAGAATTGTTATTTAGTTTTGAATGTTCAAAGTAACATTTAATGATTTGGTCATCATTGCGATGGAGATACACCTGTTCCCATGCCGAACACAGCAGTTAAGTCCATCTACGGCGGAAGTACTTGGGGGTTGCCCTCTGGGAGATAAGCTAATGGCCAAGTTTGGGGAGTTTAGCTCAGCTGGGAGAGCATCTGCCTTACAAGCAGAGGGTCAGCGGTTCGATCCCGTTAACTCCCATAGGTTGGTTCAGCCTTTATTTGAATAGGTTCCGTAGTGTAGCGGTTATCACGTCGCCCTGTCACGGCGAAGATCGCGGGTTCGATTCCCGTCGGAACCGTTAGTCGATAGACTAATGACTCGTTAGCTCAGTTGGTAGAGCATTTGACTTTTAATCAAAGGGTCGCTGGTTCGAGCCCAGCACGGGTCATAATTCCTCGCGGATGTGGCGGAATTGGCAGACGCACTAGATTTAGGATCTAGCGCTTAACAGCGTGGGGGTTCAAGTCCCTTCATCCGCATTTTTAGGTATTAGCCGACTTAGCTCAGTTGGTAGAGCATCTGATTTGTAATCAGAGGGTCGCGTGTTCGAATCATGTAGTCGGCATTGTCGGAAGACACAAGCGTTGCGAACGTAGTTCAGGGGTAGAACACAACCTTGCCATGGTTGGGGTCGCGAGTTCGAATCTCGTCGTTCGCTTTACTAGTTGTTGCTAGTATCTATATAGTATAGTGTTATTTGCAGGCGTGGCTCAACTGGATAGAGTACCTGACTACGAATCAGGCGGTTGTAGGTTCGAATCCTACCGCTTGCATATAACGGGAAGTAGCTCAGCTTGGTAGAGTACTTGGTTTGGGACCAAGGTGTCGCAGGTTCGAATCCTGTCTTCCCGATTGATGTTTTGCATCATTTGACTTAGGTCAATATGGCGGTGTAGCTCAGCTGGCTAGAGCGTTCGGTTCATACCCGAGAGGTCGGGGGTTCGATCCCCTTCGCCGCTATACTTTATCAGCTGGATCTTTAGCTCAGTTGGTTAGAGCTATCGGCTCATAACCGATCGGTCGCTGGTTCGAGTCCAGCAAGATCCATTAATTTTTGGCTCGGTAGCTCAGTTGGTAGAGCAATGGATTGAAGCTCCATGTGTCGGCGGTTCGATTCCGTCTCGCGCCATTTCTTTAATTAGCGGATGTAGTTTAATGGTAGAACCCCAGCCTTCCAAGCTGGCTACGCGAGTTCGATTCTCGTCATCCGCTTAAAATAAATATTTTGGGAGTTTAGCTCAGTTGGTTAGAGCACTGTGTTGATAACGCAGGGGTCCCAGGTTCGAATCCTGGAATTCCCATATGGTCTTAGGATCTTTACATTGTGAATAAGCCTGTGGGGAGTTACTCAAGAGGCTGAAGAGGACGGTTTGCTAAATCGTTAGGTCGGGAAACCGGCGCGAGGGTTCGAATCCCTTACTCCCCTTTGTTTGACGTCTATTGTCTAATAGACGTCTTTTGGACTTTATAGACTGTGGAATATGCGGTTGGTTACTCCTATGTATGGTATGATGGGAAGGAGGTGTAAATGGCTTTTCTAGAAACTGATGAAGTTAATATGTTAAAGTCACAGGTGAATATCGCAGATTTGATTTCACAGTATGTGGCTCTTTCTCGAAATGGTAAAAATTTTATTGGGCTATGTCCTTTTCATGGGGAGAAAACTCCTTCTTTTAATGTAAATGCAGAAAAAGGATTTTATCATTGTTTTGGTTGTGGTAAGTCAGGTGATGCAATTGAATTTTTGAAAGAATACAAGCAGATTGGATTTGTTGATGCCATCAAAGAGTTAGCTGATTTCGCGGGTGTCCAGCTTAATATTTCTGATAATGATAATAAGGAGGAGAAGAAAGATCCTAATGATCCTTTGTATGAGATTCACAATCAGGCGGCTAGACTTTATAATATATTGTTGATGTCAACTGAATTGGGAGAGTCGGCTCGGAAATATCTTTTAGATAGAGGAATTTCTTTAGATATTATCAAGAGATTCAACATTGGGTTGGCTCCGGATGAGGAAGATTTTATCTATAAGAATTTATCTAATAAATTTGATGAGGAGATTTTGGCGAATTCTGGGCTATTTCATTTTTCTAATAATAAGGTTTTTGATGCTTTTTCAAACCGTATTATGTTCCCGATTACTAATGAATACGGTCATACTATTGGTTTTTCTGGAAGAAAATGGCAAGAGAATGACGCGTCAAAAGCAAAGTATGTGAATACTTCTGTAACACCAATTTTTGATAAGTCATATGAATTATGGAATTTTGATAAGGCTAAACCTACGATTAGCAGAAATCATGAAGTTTATCTGATGGAAGGCTTCATGGATGTTATTGCGGCCTATAAAGCTGGGGTGACAAATGTGGTTGCTTCGATGGGGACTGCCTTAACTGAGAAACATGTGCGGCGATTGAAACAAATTGCAAAAAATTTCGTATTAGTTTATGATGGAGATTCAGCTGGTCAAAATGCAATTTATAAAGCTATGAATTTAATTGGGGAGGCAAGTGTTCAAATTGTCAAGGTACCAGAGGGTCTTGACCCAGATGAATACTATAAATCCTATGGTGCTGAGGGATTATCACGGTTGATGGTTTCTGGTAGAATTCAACCAATAGAGTTTTTAATTGAATTTTTAAGGCCAGAGAATTTATCAAATTTACAAGTGCAACTTGATTTTATTGAGAAAATTGCCCCAATGATTGCACGAATTCCATCAATTACTGCGCAAGATGCTTATGTAAGGAAATTAGTTGAGATTTTACCTGATTTCGAGTATAATCAAGTGGAACGCGCGGTAAATTTGAGACGGGAAAATATGGTCAGTACTGACAGCAGTTTCGTCAGCACTGACGAAAGTGATTTCCCGGAATTTGTGCCACCTGCTCCTGAAAGTTTCGATGAAGGGTATTTTGCAGGATTTGGTAATAGTGATGAAAGAAATTTTTCAAATGCTGCTATTACAAACGTTCCAAAATTATCCAGAATTGAGCGAGCGGAGGAGCAATTATTGAATCGCATGATTAATCATTCGGCCGTTTTGAAAAAATTTGCCCAAGATGAAAATTTTAGATTCGTTCATAAGCGTTATCAAGATTTATTTGATAGAGTTATGCTTGAAGGAATGGCATTTGAGGAGATTGATTATTCTCATCTTGCAAGTGAACTTGAGGGAGATGAGAGAAGCTTGCTTTATCAGATTATAGGTTTGGATTTGCCAGAATCGGCATCAAGTTTAGAGATAAATGATTTGGTTGCTATTTTTTCAAAAGAAATGGAGCAGCTAAAATTTGAAGAATTAATCGCTCAATTGGAAGTAGCTAAAAAAGCTGGAAATAAGGAACGTGAGTTGGAATTAACGCTTCAAATTATTAATCAGAAGAAAAAATTATTATAATTTTTTAGTGCTGTCAGTACTGACAGCAGTTTTAACCATTGAGGAGGGTTGAATTGGCAGGAAATAAGAAAAGAATTAGTCAAATTTCAAAAGAAACTGGTGTTCAAAACCGTGTGCTAGTAGAAAAAGCACAAGAAATTGGCTTACTTGTAAAATCACACTCAAGCTCTATTGGTCCTGGTGAAGAACGCCGACTTCTTGAAGCTTTGGATGTTAAGCCAGTGGTTGTCGAAAAAATGGCGGTTTCAGATGCTTTGGCAAAAGTTGAAGTCAAAGAAAATGGCGAAGTTTTTGATATGAAGGCTTATGAAAAGGCCGTGAAAGATTATATCGCGAAGCGTAAACCGCTTGGTGAAGCATTAGATATTGAAATCATGGATGAATTGTCCGTGAAATTTGGTATCTTGGATGATGCACTTGAAGATTTGTTTAAACAAATTCAAGATGCAGGAATTTCTATCGTTGATAAGGAAGGAAATCCAAGTCCATTGGCACTTGTTACGGAGGAAGCGGAGCAAGAAGATTTATCTGATAATGCGATGGATGAGATTGTCACAAATGTCCGTATTGATGACCCAGTCCGTATGTATTTGAAGGAAATAGGTCGTTATCCATTGATTTCTCTTGAGGAAGAAACGAAGTTGGCCGAGGCAATCATTGCAGGTGGTGAAGAAGCTGAATTTGCTAAACAAATGTTGGCTGAAGCAAATTTACGTTTGGTTGTTTCAATCGCGAAGCGTTATTCTGGACGCGGGATGCAATTTTTGGATCTCATCCAAGAGGGAAACATGGGCTTGATGAAGGCTGTTGATAAGTTTGACCACACAAAAGGTTTCAAGTTCTCAACTTATGCAACATGGTGGATTCGCCAAGCGATTACGCGTGCGATTGCAGACCAAGCGCGTACAATTCGTATTCCAGTGCATATGGTTGAAACAATCAATAAATTAATTCGTGTGCAACGTAATCTTTTGCAAGACCTTGGACGTGATCCGTCACCTGAGGAAATTGGGAAAGAGTTGCATATGGCACCAGATAAAGTGCGTGAAGTTTTAAAAATTGCACAAGAACCTGTATCGCTTGAAACACCTATTGGTGAAGAAGATGATTCTCATCTTGGCGATTTCATCGAAGATGATGTGATTGAATCTCCAGTAGATTATACGAATCGCGTTTTGTTGCGTGAGCAACTTGATGAGGTCATGGACACATTGACTGACCGTGAGGAAAACGTTCTGCGAATGCGTTTTGGGCTCGATGATGGTCGTATGCATACGTTAGAAGATGTTGGTAAGCAATTTAAAGTAACACGGGAACGTATTCGTCAGATTGAAGCAAAAGCAATCAAAAAATTGCGTCATCCTCGTCGTTCTAAACCACTACGTGATTTTATGTAAATTAAGTGGTTAGTGCAGAGATAAAAGTATTTCTACTACATTGAGATTAATGAATTAAAAACTTACTGACAGAATTTTGTCAGTAAGTTTTTTGTTATCACTTAGTGTATTTTTATATTTGATTAGATAAACGAATTTTTCTTATTCAGGAACATGAGGAATAGCATCAAACAAAAGAAAGTGTTGCTGTGTTTATGCACATATTAATTTCTAAAAGAATTGTTAGAAATCAAACAATATCAGTAATCTTACGTCAGTGCTGGCAGAAAAATATTTTCTCAGATTAATCAAATGATTTGCTAATTTAAAAGAAAATGATTATAATAAATTTATCAAAGGTCAAAAATGGTCAAACTTTTTTATAAGTTAATCGGATAAGATACTTTGATTCTTAAAATTTGATGTAAAATAAGGGTAATCGTTGTCAGTGCTGACAGGTTTGAGAAGGAGGAGCAATGACGAGTTCTGTTTATATTGACTCAAATGGAGCAATTGATATTGAACTTGAAGGGGCAAGAAAAATGCTTTCAATGCGACGGCATCTACTTATTGAACCTTGGCAAGTTGAAAAAATTGAGTTGGTTTCTGATTTGAAAAAGCCCAGATTTTATACCAAAGTGATGGGAATAAATGCTTGGTACTACGGTGGTTGGTTCCGTGAAAATGGAGAAAATGAGTTTTGGGATGTAAAAAATAATGCCCATGTGCTTGTTATCACTACTAAAGATTTTAAATATAGGCATATTTATATTGAAGTCGATTCTGATTTTAATTTAGGATAAAGTAGTTGGTCTGTAAAAGATAGACATTTTTTCTTAGACTCATTGTAGGAAGTGGTATTTGAAAATACCATATCTTCTAAGGTTATTCTCATCAAATGGATTATCACTCATTTAAAAAACGAATTGGAGTATTAGAAGTTGGCAAAATAGAATTGCAATTTTCTATTTTTGAATTTTCTAATAGCTCCTTGGATTATAGGAGGAAAGCTATGCTTTGTCAAAATTGTAATATCAACGAGGCGACCATTCACCTCTATACAAATGTTAATGGTCAGAAAAAACAAACAGACCTTTGCCAAAATTGTTATCAAATCATGAAATCTGGTGGACAAGAGGCGCTATTCGGTACAAATAATAATGGTACTAGGGGAGATATGGACGAACCATTCAACCCATTTAATGATATTTTTAGTGCATTACATGGTAATGATTTGCCAAATGGGCCAGGTACACCTCAAAATCCAGTTCCTCCTACTCAAGCAGGAGGGCGTGGTCCGCGGGGTCCGCAAAATCCTAGAACTAAACAGCCTAAGGGAATGCTTGAAGAATTTGGAATTAATGTGACAGATAGCGCACGTCGTGGCGAAATTGACCCTGTCATCGGTCGTGATGAAGAAATTAAACGTGTCATTGAAATTCTCAATCGACGGACGAAAAATAATCCTGTGTTGATTGGAGAACCTGGTGTTGGTAAAACAGCAGTTGTTGAAGGTTTGGCGCAAAAGATTGTGGATGGAGATGTTCCACAAAAGTTGCAGAATAAAGAAGTCATCCGACTTGATGTGGTCAGTCTAGTGCAAGGCACAGGTATTCGTGGACAATTTGAAGAACGAATGCAAAAACTGATGGATGAAATCAGAAAGCGCAATGATGTCATCATGTTCATTGACGAAATCCATGAAATTGTTGGTGCTGGCTCTGCTGGTGATGGAAATATGGATGCTGGAAATATCCTAAAACCTGCACTTGCCCGTGGTGAGCTACAATTAGTTGGAGCTACAACGCTTAACGAATATCGGATTATTGAAAAAGATGCAGCGCTTGAGCGTAGGATGCAGCCTGTGAAGGTTGATGAGCCTTCAGTTGATGAAACAATCACGATTTTGCGGGGAATTCAACCGCGCTACGAAGATTATCATCATGTAAAATATACAGATGAAGCGATTGAAGCAGCGGCACATTTGTCTAATCGCTATATCCAAGACCGTTTCTTGCCAGACAAGGCGATTGACCTTTTGGATGAATCAGGTTCAAAGAAAAATTTAACTTTGAAATTTGTCGACCCTGAGGATATCAAAAATCGGATTAATCAAGCAGAACAACAAAAAAATGGAGCGATGCGTACTGAAGATTTTGAAAAGGCAGCTCATTTCCGTGACCAGATTGCGAAATTGCGTGAATTGCAAAATCATGAAGTTTCAGACGATGAAATTCCTGTGATTACAGAAAAAGACATTGAACAGATTGTTGAACAAAAAACGCACATCCCTGTCGGCGATTTGAAAGAAAAGGAACAGACTCAGCTGATTCATTTGGCAGAAGACTTGAAAGCACACGTCATTGGGCAAGATGAAGCAGTAGATAAGATTTCTAAAGCTATTCGTCGGAGTCGTGTTGGTTTGGGCAAACCCAACCGCCCAATTGGTTCTTTTCTCTTTGTTGGGCCTACTGGTGTTGGTAAGACGGAGCTTGCTAAACAATTGGCACAAGAACTTTTTGGTTCAGCAGATAGTATGGTTCGTTTTGATATGTCGGAATACATGGAAAAACATAGTGTGGCGAAATTGATTGGAGCGCCTCCAGGATATGTCGGCTATGAGGAAGCGGGGCAATTGACTGAACAAGTAAGACGTAATCCTTACACTCTGATTTTGCTTGATGAGATTGAGAAAGCTCATCCAGATGTGATGCATATGTTCTTGCAAATCCTTGATGATGGACGTTTAACGGATGCTCAAGGACGTACAGTTAGCTTTAAAGATGCTATTATCATCATGACATCAAACGCTGGTACAGGTAAGGCTGAAGCCAACGTTGGTTTTGGTGCAGCACGCGAAGGTCGGACGAATTCAGTGCTTGGACAACTTGGTGATTTCTTCAGTCCTGAGTTCATGAATCGTTTTGATGGTATCATCGAATTTTCTGCTTTATCTAAGGAAAATCTGTTGAAGATTGTGGATTTGATGCTTGCTGAAGTTAACGAACAAATTGGTCGCAATGAAATTCATCTTGAAGTGACACAGACTGTTAAGGAAAAATTAGTTGACCTCGGATATGACCCAGCGATGGGTGCGCGCCCACTTCGTAGAACGATTCAAGATCATATAGAAGATGCGATTGCTGATTTTTACATCGAACATCCAGAATATAAAAACTTGGTTGCTGATTTGATTGATGATGAGATTGTAATTTCAAATCAAGCACAGGAACCTGCTGAAACGGCGGATGAAGAAATTTCAGCAGAGTAGGTTGAAAAGTAGCGTCAAATGTTGATGGATTCAAACATCAGATGATAGAAGAAACTGATAAGATTTTTCTGAGTCTGTCAGTACTGACAGAAATATAAAAGCGAACTGATAGATATTCAGTTCGCTTTTTGCATGATGATAAGATTTTCAAATCATTTTCTCATTTAATTCTCATATGTTAAAATTATAAATGAGAATGAAAGGAGACGAGATGAAGGTAATAAAATGGATAATAGTTATCGGGGTCTCACTTATGATTGGTTGGGGAGCAGGATATATGTCAGCTTATCAATGGGATTTTCTAAGCGTTTTTGGATTACGTAGCACAGCTCAGATTGATACTGGGGCTGTAAATGTTCCACTCGCCGACAATACTGACGGAAATGCTAATGCTGCTGACAATAATACTAATACTGACAATGGTCAAACAACAGCTGACCAAAACACGACAGGTGCAATTACTTTAGTGCGCGCTCGTGAAATTGCTGAAGCTGATTTGAAGGCGCGTGGGATTAATGCCCAATTTCATGCTGATTCGGGAATTGGTACAGAATATGGTCGAAGAGTATGGGAATTAGAATTCCGCAGTAATGGGCAGTCTATTGAATACTACATTGACGTAGAAAATGGAAATATCATTAAATTTGAAAAGTGGTAGAATGATAAAAAGTTACTGACAGAATTTCTGTCAGTAACTTTTTATGTTATTTTAATTTATTTCATCAATCCACTCATCCAGATATCCAAGATTGTAGTTGTATTGTGTTTCTTCTGCGACTTGAGCGAGAGAAACATTTGATAAAGTTGAAACAAGAGTATTTTCGATTTCGTCTAATGCAGTTGTGATAGCACAACGTTGGGCTTTTCCAGACTCAGCACCAATGAAATTTTGTAGTAAACCTTGACTTTGAAAAATTTTTCCTCGCCCTTCAATTGCAAGAAAAACATCATAGAAACTAATGTCGTTCAATGGTTTATTTAGTGAAAAACCACCATTTTTACCTGGCGTTGAGCGCAAAAGTCCTTCATCAACAAGTGACTTGATAATCTTTTTTAGATAAGAGGGAGAAACTTTTAAACGATTGGCAAGAGAGAGAGAACTCATTGTACGATTTTCAGGAAGTCGTGCTAAAATGAGCAGAACATAAATAGATTGTTCCCAACCAGATGATAATTTCATAATAAACTCCTTAAAAATTTTAACTTAGCAAGTGTGTGCTAATTCCCCCACATCTCAAAAGTGGCGGGATAAGCAACACTAGGCTCTGCTTTGCCCTAGGGTCTTAGCGCTTTAGGGCTTGCGATTTGAGCTTCCGACTTTAGTCGGTTGAGGTGCTTTGCCTTTTGCTCCTGCAAGCTTTGCTCGCTAAGCAAAAACGAACGTAGACCATTTGCAGAATGGCGCACAAAGTGCGTGGCTTGAGCAACTTGGAAAAAGCGATACCTTTCTCATTCACAGCCTTGATACAATGCTTTAAGCACGAGAAATAGTAGTAGAAAGTTGACAGAGAATGTAAAAAGTAGTATTATCTATATTAGAGATAAGAAATATCTCTAATAGCTATAATTGACTTCCTTTAATTATAGCAAAAAAAGTGAAAGAACTCATCTTATACTATTTATCAATAAATAATATGAGCATTACTTTAAAGTAAAATAATAATTGAAATTGAAACAAGACTTTGAAGTGATAAGATATAGCTGATGATTTTATCCAGCTATAGGTAAATTTGGTATCAAAAATTTTAAAAACGGAGGACTACATCATGGTAGTTAAAGTTGGTATTAATGGTTTTGGGCGTATTGGGCGCCTTGCATTACGTCGTATTCAAAATGTTGAGGGTGTTGAAGTTACTCATATCAATGACCTTACTGATCCAGCGATGCTTGCTCATTTGCTCAAATATGACACCACTCAGGGGAGATTTGATGGAAAAGTCGAAGTTAAAGATGACGGCTTTGAGGTAAATGGTAAATTTATCAAGGTGACGGCAGAACGCAATCCAGAAGACATTAAATGGGCGGATTCAGGTGTTGAGATTGTACTCGAAGCAACAGGATTCTTTGCTACAAAAGAAAAGGCTGAAAAACATTTGCATCCAGGAGGAGCAAAAAAAGTAGTCATTACAGCTCCTGGAGGAAATGATGTGAAGACTGTTGTCTTTAATACGAATCATACCATTCTTGACGGAAGTGAAACAGTAATTTCTGCAGGTTCTTGTACGACAAATAGCTTAGCACCAATGGCCGATGTCTTAAATAAGAATTTTGGAGTCAAAGGTGGTACAATGACGACTGTCCACAGTTATACAGGAGATCAAATGACACTTGATGGTCCACACCGTGGTGGAGACTTCCGTCGTGCGCGTGCTGCCGCTGAAAATATTGTTCCCGCATCAAGTGGTGCTGCAAAAGCAATTGGACTGGTATTGCCAGAACTTGAAGGGCTGATGAAAGGTCATGCGCAACGTGTATCAACGCCTACTGGCTCAATCACAGAGCTTGTTACAGTGCTAGAAAAACACGTCACTGTTGATGAAATCAATGCAGCGATGAAAGCTGCGGTTAATGAAAGCTTTGGATATAATGTAGATCCGATTGTTTCAAGCGACATCATTGGGATGACTTATGGTTCATTATTTGATGCAACATTGACGGAGGTTACAGATCTTAAAGATGGTGGTCAGTTGGTAAAAACTGCTGCTTGGTATGACAATGAAATGAGTTTTACTGCTCAACTTATCCGCACTCTTGAGTATCTCGCAAAACTTGGAAAATAAAAGCTAGAATTAGCTTTATTCCACTTTGAGAGAGTGGGGATTGAAGCGAGATTAATCTTTTATAACTTTACTGTGAAAGTCAGTATAACCAATTAATTATAATAAATAAAACGCTCTGTCAGTACACTGACAGAACGTTTTTAGCTTATTTACGATTAAAAGTTACTGACAAAAATTCTGTCAGTAACTTTTAATGATAGTAGTAATAGAGTGTGCCAGCAAATATTGGAGAATTATTTGACAACAAGCATTCCATCTTTGATTTCCCAAGGGTCGTTCATGTTAATATGGTCGTAGAACATGATACCATTAGTGTGGTCAATTTCATGTTGGACACAAATGGCTGGAAAATCTTTAAGGCGAATCTTTTTCTTTTCTCCGTCTTTATTGATGTATTCTACGGTAACACGCGCATGACGAACGACATAACCTGGCACCTCACGATCAACGGAAAGACATCCCTCCCCACCTTCAACCGCAGCGTCTTGAACAGAATGGCTAATGACTTTAGCATTATACATAATTTCGCGCATCTTATAGGCTTCTTTGGGTGCAATTTCATTGTCTTCTTCATCGAACTCAGGTTCATTAGGAATTAAAACAGCAATTACTTTTTTGAGCAGTCCAAGCTGATTTGCAGCTAGTCCAACGCCACCACGAAGTCCCAATTTTTCACTCATTACGGGGTCTTGCGAATGGTGCAAGAACTGTAGCATTTTTTCGCCTAAGAGGATGTCTTCATCTGATAATGGGAATGTGACGTCAGAAGCAACTTCACGTAAAGTAGAAAAACCTTCACGAACAATATCATCCATATCAATCATATGACTTGCCGTAATCAAATTTTGTTGAATTTCGTCAGGAGTCAGTTGACTTAATTTATTATTTATCTCTTCACCAGTCATTTTTTAGTCCTTGTCTAAACATTGGGTGTACTTTTAAAGCATTTGAACCCAACAAGTATTTTTTAAATATAAACTAATTATATCATATTTTTACTGACGAAAATGGTAAAATTGTATTATGGAATTCTGTCAGTATTCGCTGTTTGAAACGTTACTGACAGAAAAATGACATTGGAAATAAATCGGAAGCTCAGTCCTGTCAGTAGTTTTATCGAAGTAAGTGCGTGCTAACACCGCCTTTTAGGCTACGCTGTCAATGCTCGCTACGTCGCTGAAGCGACTAGTCGCAATCGCAACACCCCTCTTCTACCCAGATGTAACAACTAGTATATCTCTAAGTAGGGGATGAAACAGCACTAGCTTTGGATTTCGTCCGGATTCCCTAGTTTAGGCTTCTGGGACAAGATAACCTCATATTGAAGATGTTAAGCAGACTGTTGCAGCTTTAGCTGCGTACAGGTCGCTTAGCTGTTACACCTAGAGGTTGTATCTTAATTCAGCAGGAGTTGAAACTCCTGTTGAATAAGTCTTGACTTCATGAAAAAGTGGAGCATATCAGTGCGCATTTGAGGTGATAAAATGAAAACTTACAGAAAAAGTGTCGCAGCAGTTATTGTCAATAGCGAGCATAAAATTTGGCTAGGTGAGCGTTCTTATGCACCAAAAACTTATGGATTTGTGCAAGGAGGAATTGAAGCCATTGATGTAACAAATGAGGCAGCTTTGCGTCGCGAATTTCGTGAGGAGATAGGTACAGATGATTTTACAATTCTGTTAGCGCTGACAGAAATACTATATTATGATTTTCCAAAAAACAAACAGCAAAATTATCTCGGTCAAGCGCAGCAGTTTTATCTCGTTTGACTGACGGACTTATCAAAAATTAATTTGGTTACTGACGAACCTGAATGGTTGTCTTACAGCTTTGTCAGTGCTGACGAAATCAAAAATTATGATTTAAACATGGAACAGAAAAATTATCTTAAAGCGCTGGAAAGTTTTAAGGAGCAGATTAGAAAATGAAAGAATATCGTAAAAATGTTGCAGCAATCATTATCAATAGTGAACACAAAATTTGGCTTGGGGAGCGGGCTGACAAGATGGCATGGGGTTTCCCACAAGGCGGCATTGATAAAGGAGAGACACCAGAGGAAGCACTCTATCGTGAGATAATGGAAGAGCTTGCAACTAATGAATTTGACCTTATCGCCCAATATCCTGGTACCTTGAAATATGACTTTCCGGTAGATATGGAATTTCCAACATGGACTTATGCAGGACAAGAGCAATACTATTTTTTGATTAAGCTGCATGATGCAGCAAAGATAGACTTTAATAGTCATCCAGAAGAAATAGAATTTTTAACCTATAAATTTCTGTCATTTGATGAAATAATGAAAATGGACTTTACTTTTAAGACAGAAGTCTATCAAACTGCACTTAACTATTTTAAAGAACAAGGATATTTATAAATGCCAATAGAACGTATCACCACCAACAAATTTGACCTCGTTAGTAAATACAGCCCAGCAGGCGACCAAGGCGAAGCCATCGAAGAACTTGTAGAAAATATTGAAAACGGCGAGAAAGCCCAGATTCTCCGCGGCGCGACAGGGACAGGCAAGACTTACACGATGAGCCAAGTCATCGCACGCACAGGCAAACCTACGCTCGTCATGGCGCACAATAAAACGCTTGCAGGTCAGCTTTACAGCGAGTTCAAAGAATTTTTCCCCAACAATGCCGTTGAATATTTCGTCAGCTATTACGATTATTACCAGCCAGAGGCTTACGTGCCAAGCTCCGACACCTATATTGAAAAAGACAGCTCGGTCAATGACGAGATTGACAAACTGCGTCACAGCGCGACTTCCAGCCTTCTTGAGCGTAATGATGTGATTGTCGTTGCTTCCGTCAGCTGCATTTACGGATTAGGCTCGCCCAAGGAATACCAAGACAGCGTGGTTTCCTTGCGTCCAGGGCAAGAGATTTCCCGCGACAAACTCCTCAATGACCTTGTCGGCATCCAATTTGAACGCAATGATATTGATTTCCAACGTGGGCGTTTTCGCGTGCGTGGCGATGTGGTTGAAATTTTTCCCGCCAGTCGTGATGAACACGCTTTCCGTGTCGAATTTTTTGGCGACGAAATTGACCGAATCCGTGAAATAGAAGCGCTGACAGGTCAAGTTTTGGGCGAAGTCGATCACCTCGCCATCTTCCCAGCGACTCACTTTATGACAAATGATGAACGCATGGAAGAATCGATTGCTACTATTGAAGCAGAATTGCAACAGCAACTTAAAAAATTCCGTGACGAAGGCAAATTGCTTGAAGCACAGCGCCTAGAGCAACGCACTAACTACGACATTGAAATGCTTCGCGAAATGGGCTATTGTAACGGTGTCGAAAACTACTCGCGACATATGGACGGACGCGCTGAGGGCGAGCCACCTTACACACTGATGGACTTTTTCCCCGACGATTTTCTCATCATGATTGACGAGAGCCACATGACGATGGGGCAGGTCAAAGGGATGTATAATGGTGACCGTGCGCGTAAGGAAATGCTCTGTAATTATGGTTTCCGTCTTCCTTCAGCACTTGATAATCGCCCATTAAAGCGTGAAGAATTTGAAAGTCATGTGCATCAGATTGTTTATGTTTCAGCAACACCAGGGGATTATGAGATGGAACAAACTGACACAATTGTTGAGCAAATCATCAGACCAACAGGACTTCTTGACCCAGTTGTTGAGGTTCGTCCGATGATGGGACAGATTGATGATTTGGTTGGAGAAATTAACAAGCGAGCAGAAAAAAATGAGCGTGTTTTTGTTACGACACTTACTAAAAAAATGTCAGAAGATTTAACTGCTTATTTTAAAGAAATGGGAATTAAGGTCAAGTATATGCACAGTGATATTAAGACTTTAGAGCGAACGGAAATTATTCGTGATCTCAGGCTTGGTGTCTTTGATGTACTTGTCGGTATTAATCTGTTACGTGAAGGAATTGATGTTCCTGAGGTGAGCTTAGTTGCTATCCTTGATGCAGACAAAGAAGGATTTTTACGTAATGAACGTGGTCTGATTCAAACAATTGGTCGTGCTGCTCGTAATAGTGAAGGTCATGTGATCCTCTACTCAGATATGGCAAAACCACTTGATGAAAATGATCCAGCAGACAAAGAAATTCTTGATACAGGATATTTCACAGAATATCAAGGCGAAAAATATAAGATTACACGCAGTATGCGCCATGCGATAGATGAAACTTCACGGCGACGTGAAATCCAGATGGCTTACAATGAAAAACATGGTATTGTACCAAAAACGATTGTCAAAGAAATTCGTGATTTGATTGCAATTACTAAGAAATCTGAATCAGGAGAAATAGAAGAAGTCGATGCAAGTGCAATGACGAAGAAAGAGCGGAAAGCTTTAGTTTCAAAACTTGAAAAGGAAATGCAAGAAGCGGCAGCAGCACTTGATTTCGAAGGGGCAGCCCAATTGAGAGATATGGTATTGGAACTTCGTGCAATGGATTAATCCTAGAATATTTGATAATAAATATAATAAAAATTCACTTTATGGTGAATTTTTTTATATTTTTTCAATAAAAATACTTGACACAGTAAATTATAAGTGTATAATTATACCTATTATATTTATAAAATAGGAGCTTAAACATGAACATTAAGAAAATTGCATTAGGAATAATTGGATTGGCAACGGTAGCGACTTTGGCGGCTTGTGGAAATGCAAATGCATCTTCAAGTAGTCAATTGGATAAAGTTAAGAAAGCTGGAGTACTAAAAGTTGCACTGTCACCAGACTATCCACCCTTTGAATTTCAAATGATTAAAAATGGAAAAAATGCAATTGTTGGTTCAGATGTTGATTTAGCCAACGCAATCGGTAAGAAGCTGGGAGTTAAGGTGCAAATTGAAAGTATGGACTTCAATAATGTACTGGCAAGCTTAACGACTGGAAAAGCAGATATCGCAATTTCTGGAATTTCAAAAACACCCTCTCGTGAAAAAAGTGTTAATTTTTCAAATGTATATTATTCATCGGATAACTATCTAGTCGTTAAAAAATCTGATTTGAATAAATATACTTCTCTATCAGATTTTAAAGGTAAAAAAATCGCAGCACAAAAAGGTTCTATTCAAGAAGGAATAGTGACAAGTCAGCTTAAAGGTGCTGCTGAAATTGCATTACCACAGATTGGTGATGAAATTAATGAAATCAAAGGTGGACAAGTACAAGGTGCCGTAATTGAAGAATTGATTGCAAAGAGTTATGTCGCTGCCAATCCTGACTTAGCTATCTCAAAGGTGACACTTAAAATGCCAAAAGATAGCTATGGTTCTGCTGTTGCTCTACCTAAAGGTTCATCAGAGTTGACAAAGGTGGTCAATAGTGTCATTAAAGAACAACTTAAAAATGGACAAATTGATAAAGATATTCAGAAAAATTATGCCTTGTCAGAAGCCAATAAATAGATTGAGGTTTCATTAAATAAGAAGTGAATAGGCATAAGGAGAGTCATGGAAGAGTCAGTAGAATTATTAAAAAAATTGGTGTCAATTCCGTCTGCATCGGGAAATGAAAAAGAGATTTTGGAGTACATTGAGCAGTGGCTCAAAGCGAAAAAATTTGATTTTGTCATCTGTGAAAAAAGTTTCGTTGCTGGGCAGATTAAAGCACAGCCGAAAGCTAAGAAAGCCATCGTTTTGGCTGGGCATATTGACACAGTGGTTGCTGGAAATCTGGCAGATTGGGATTTCCCGCCGACTGAGCCACAGGTCAAAGATGGGAAAATCTTTGGTCTGGGTGTCAGCGATATGAAAGGTGGAGATGCTGGTAATCTCTGCGCTGCGGCTGATTTTATTGGCAAAAATCTCACGCAGGATATTTGGGTGGTAGGCACGGCAAATGAGGAGCTGGACGGTAAAGGTTCGGAGGATTTCGCAAACTGGTTTGCTCAAAACACAGATTATCAATCTGCTGTTTGTATTATCTCAGAACCAACAAGTTTGAATAAAATTTATGTTGGACAGCGTGGCAATCATTTTATGAAACTGCATTTTACAGGAAAAGCAGGTCATGCTTCACATCAAGAGCATTTTAACTTGAGTGCTTTGGGGATAGTGAGCCAGTTTTTGGCAAATATTGATACAATTGCTGACGATTTGAAAAAGTATAAAAATCAAGTTTTAGGAGTTCCGTCATTTGTAGCGACGTCCGTTAAGGCTGGAGATTCAAGTTCACCAAATAAAACAGCAGATTATGCAGATGTAGTAGTAGATTGTCGTCTAACGCCAGAGTTGGAAGAGGTTTTTGAAGCTTACATGGAGGAGTTAGGTAAAAAATATAACTTTACTTATGAGAATATTGTAACTCCAGTATTATCTACCTTGACAGATGGACAGGCTCCTTTCGTAGAAATATTAAAAGAGCTATCTGATGCGACAACGACTGCTGCTGTCGGTTCAAATGACCAAGGCTTTTTTGAAAATATTGGGATCAGTACAGTAGTATTTGGACCGGGAGAGCATAATCAGGGACACGTTGCTAATGAATATTTTATTATTGAGAACTTGGAGAAACATATTCAATTATTAAAGCAATTTATCCATCAGATGCAGTAAAATAAAAATGTTACTCAATTGAGTAACATTTTTATTATTTTGTTTGTTCAGCAGCTTCGTCAACGATGAAAGTAAATTGGCAAGTCGTTACTTTTTTACCATCAACATAAGCAGCAGCATCAGCGGTTCCAACTTTTCCTCGGAATTTAGTAATTTCAAACTCAAGTTTCATAACATCTCCAGGTACAACTTTTTGACGGAACTTAGCTTTATCAATTCCACCGATATAAGCCATTTTCCCTTGAAATTCTTCTTTTTTGAGAATTAATATCGAACCTGCTTGAGCAAGAGATTCAAGAATCAAGACACCTGGAAAAGTAGGGTTGCCTGGAAAATGACCATTGAAAACTTCTTCGTTAATTGTCACATTTTTTGTGGCAATGATTTTATTTTCAGAGAGTTCATCAACGTAGTCAATAAACATGATTGGGTAGCGATTAGGAATAACTTCCATCACTTCAGTTGCGGTCATGGCATATTGTTTTGTCATTGTATTCTTTTTCCTTTTACGAATTTATGGATACTTATAATTATATCACGTAAGATAGATTTTGTTATATTTAAACATATTTTTTTTACTTACCGAGTGCTTCTATAAATGTGAAGTGTTATGAACTAATATAAGCAGAGAATTGAGAAACTCTAACTTGACAGTTCGGCATTTTTAAGTTAAAATTTTATGTATCAAGTATTTTGATATACAAAACCTTTTACATTTAATCTTACCAATTTCTTGTGAAAGTGTCAACTTTTTTATTAAAGATATGAGAAGTGCTCACTTACAGGCTATGAAAGATAGAAAAATCTATGGTTTCGCATAATCGCAGGCTCTAGGTTTTATCTTTTTTTACGGGCTTTTAAGCGAAAGACTGATGTTTATACTCAACTAACTTTAAACTATCTGTGAGTGTTTTTAGCGAATTTAGTATAAAAATATCAGAGTGTGCTTTGAATTCAATTATTAAATTAAAGAAAAGGACTTATTTTATTTATGTTTTTAGAAGGTAAAAAGATTGTCGTTATGGGTGTCGCTAACAATAAATCTATTGCTTGGGGATGTGCAAAGGCGTTGAAAGACCAAGGTGCTACACTAATTTATACTTTCCAAAATGAACGTATGGAAAAACAATTGGCAAAATTGGCTGAACCAGAAGATTTGCTTATTGAATGTGATGTTGCCTCTGATGAATCAATTCGTCGTGCTTTTTCAACAATCGAAAGTCGTGTAGGGAAAATTGATGGTTTAGTTCATGCTGTTGCTTACTCTAAAAAAGAAGAACTTGGCGGGAATGTCACGGATATTTCACGTGACGGTTATGCGCTGGCACAAGATATTTCGGCTTATAGCTTGCTTGCTGTTTCCAAAGCTGCAAAACCTTTGCTTAATAAGGGTTCTGGTATTGTAACTTTGACTTACATGGGTTCAGTGCGTGCGATTCCAAACTACAATGTCATGGGGATTGCTAAAGCGGCACTCGAATCTACAGTTCGTTATCTTGCTGCTGAAATGGCACACATTGGTGTTCATGTAAATGGTATTTCTGCTGGTGCGATTAAAACGCTTGCTGTGTCAGGTGTTTCAGGATATAAAGATTTGATTAAAGAATCTGATAGCCGTACAGCAGATGGCATTGGTGTAACAATCGAAGAAGTAGGGCAAACTGCTGCTTTCCTTGTTAGTCCTCTTGCTGCTGGTATCATTGGGGACATCATCTATGTTGATAAAGGTGTTCATTTGACTTAATAAGAATAATGAAAATTACTGACAGAATATCCTGTCAGTGATTTTTTATATATTTTATCAGCCAATTATCACGGATTTCTTGAAAAATGGGGCTGTCAGTATGCTGACAGCTCTTTTTGATTTGCATTTTTCGATGGGGAACCATGAGAAAGGGCAGATGATGAATGGAGAAAAACTGAAGTTTTGCGGTTTCTGGACCAGATTTTATAGCAGTTCCACTTATGATTTTTCCTGTGAAAATATACTGACGGTCAGCGCGTTCAATATTATCGTAAATGCCTGTCAGTTGCTCAAGCGAAATCACAAAACCTGTTTCTTCAAAGGTCTCACGGACGGCCGCTTGTTCAGTATTTTCGCCTTTTTCTACTCGTCCACCTGGCAAATCCCAGAGTGGAAAATCGCGGCGTTTGACGAGCAAAATATGTTTGTCAGAATTTCTCACGACAGTAAATGCACCTAGAGTTTTCATGAGTCAAATATAGCATGAAAGTGCACTGATAGCAAGTTCATCAGTAAATTAAAAGAAGAAAAATTTCTGTCAGTGTGCTGACAGAAATTATTTTCATTTTCGATTTTGTTTACCAGCGTTTCGTCCGCCTTTTTTGCGTTCTTCATCATTTCTTTCGCTAGTGATTGCTTTAAAATTTTCTTGAACAGATGTTGGAGTGACATCTTTAACGCCTTCATCATTGATTTTTGGAGGATTTTTTGTAAACTCTTCGTCAATCTTACGACGCATTCGAGGCTTCATAATGAAAGTAATGATGACTTGTTGGATGACAATAACGAAACCACCGACAGCCCAGTAGAGTGCAACTCCAGCAGGCGACATAAAGCTGAAGATAACAATCATGGCAGGGCTCATAATCAACATCGTCATTCCTGTTTTCTTTTGCTCTGGAGTCATTGAAAATGTTGAAATCCAAGTTTGGATGAAGTAGAGCGCTCCTGAAATGATGGTTAAAACGATGCTAGGGTGACCAAGAGGGATACCAAAGAAAGTTGCATTTGAAATTCCTTGAGTATAGGCAGCGGCATTATAGAGTGCGATAAAGAAAGGCCATTGTATCAGCATTGGCAAGCACCCAATCGAGGCAAGCATATTGATCCCATTATCTTTTTGAGCTTTCATGAGTGCTTGTTGGGCAGCCATTTTTTCTTCGGAAGTTGTTGCTGCTTTTAAACGTTCATTTAATGGAGCAAAAACAGGTGCAAGATAAGCCGTTTTTTCTTGCATATATGTTGATTTGTAGGCTTGATTTAAACCTAAAGGCAAAATCAAAAAACGAATAATCAAGGTAACAAGAATAATTCCCCAGCCATATCCCATTCCCAGATTATGGGCAAAAAGGTCAACAAAGGCAGACATGGGACGGACAAGGAGATTATAGGTCAAACCATGAGTAGCGGCTTCAGTAGGGACACGAACACCGTTAACAATATGAGTCTGAACACAGCCAGATAGAAGCAATAGCGCTGCCACAGAAATTCCGGCTAAGGTTAATTTTTTCTTTGAATTTTTCAAAATAAGTTCACTTTCTATAAAGATGAGCTAGAGTGTAAAGTGTAAAAAACATAAATAGTGAAGCACAGCTCTGATACAATCAATAGGTTTGCAGTTGCCAGTTGACATTGCTCCTTTATTGGCTTAGGGATATGCTAGTTGTTTCATCTAGTCAATTGTCACTGCAACTTGGCTAAGTGTCATATCGTTGCTTCAGCGTATAGCGAGGCAAGCGTGGATAGTGTAGCAACGAAGTTGCGGAAATCATGAAATCGACGGCAGAAACATTTACTAATTTTCAGAAAAGATTAGAGATGGCTGCATCAGCTACTCTTTCAAGAGATAAAGAACACAACACAAGCAGTATTTTTGAACACATCTACTCATAAATTAAACATACTTTACTATTTTACCTGATTTTTTGTTGAAATTCAATAGGACTAAAGCCCGAAAAATCACGAAGGTAGCTGACAAAAAGCTGTCAGTTCAATGCGATTACCGTGAGCATTGAATCGGCGGATAAAAGCTTTGTCAGCGGAGCTGAAAAAGCTGTCAGCATACTGACAGCTTCATTTTTTATTAATAAGAGTCTTGTCAGTAATAGTTTCTGACAAATCAGGTGTTAAAGTTCGTCGTCCATTGCAATAACAGTTTTCAAAATTGCGGCTGTTTCTTGCCAGTCACGTACTGTGATTGTTTCGATGCCCATTTGCACAACAGGATAGTCGTTACCACCAGGTTGAGTCATATCACCAAAATAAAGGATTTCAGGTTTAGTCACATTGAGTTCTTTCATCATATGATTCATACCAAATTCTTTGTTTTGTCCTGGAACAAATCCATTGATTGTTGTTGTACCTGCAACCTCAAATTCGAAATCAGGAGCGTATTTAGAGGCGAGTTTCGCAATTTCGTTACGTTTTGTCATATCTGGATCCCAAGCTTGTTTTGCTTCTACACCAGCTTTTTGACCGATTGCAGAGTAGGCAATCATTGACTCACGATTTTCATTGATTTCATCGCCTGGAAGAAGCACTGACTCATCCCAATGTCCAAGCTCTTTGGCTGCTTTTTCAAGTGCATCCATGATTGCGTTTGCTTGTTCATCAGTTAATGAGAAATTAAAGACTTGTTTCCATTCACCATTTTCATGAGCATAGTATTGTGTGCCTTGTGCGACAAACAAATGAAAATTATCTAAGTTTGCAGTTTCAGGCAAATTATTGATAATTTGAATCAGAAACTGGTCATATTTTTGCCCACTAATTGGAGCGATGATATATTTCTGAGACAATGTTGCGAGCAACTCAGCCATTTCAGGAAAGATTGGCATTTTTGGTTCGTTGAGTGTGTTGTCAATGTCGAAACTTAAGATTTTTTTCATAAGTCTTTCTCCTTTAAGGTACAAAAACGACTGACTTGACTTTGAGAAACAGCTAAAACTGGCTAGTCTATTTTTCAAAGCCAAGTCGTTTTCGTTCGTTTTATTTTTTATTTATCAACGCTTACATTATAACACTTTTATAACAAAAAACACAGTCAAACTATGAATGAGACTGTGTTTTTTTTCATTATTGATTACCTCTAGCTTTTAGCAAAGCAGGGACAATTGCCATTGTCAAGATGACTGCGATGACGACTTCAGCGATAGAATTTCCAGTAATAATAGAAGCGAGTAACGCACCAAAAGTTTGTTTAGTGACAGCTCGGAAGAATAAGAAGATAAATCCGAGGACAAGAACAGTATTCGTCGCAGTACCGACGAAAGCGGCTAGACCAGCTCCAAACTGATTTTTACTCATTTTGTAAATGTAATAAGGGAAAACTCCAATTAAAATTCGAGGAACAATAGCGATAACTAAAGCCCAAATTGAACCATGATTCGTTCCAGGAATAGGTTGTAAAGGGCTGAACATGAAGCTTGAAGGCAAGGTGACTACAGTCGCATTAACCACGCTGATAATCCCCATCACTAAACCAAGAAACGCGCCTTTTTTGCTCCCAAGAACGATTGAGCCGATAATCACTGGAATGTGCAATAGCGTAGGAACAATTGGCAAAGGCCAGACACTATAAACAATCTGGCTTAAGATTTGGACAACGACCATGATTGCGATAAAAATCGCAAGAATCGCAACGTCAGATGCTTTAGAATTTTTCATATTTACCTCGTTTTATAGGGATTGCTCAATGCTTGCTAAGATGTCTGGCAGGTCAGCAAGTGCGCCCTCTCCAAAGTCTCCACAGGCAAGTAAAGATTTTTTAGGTTGAATAATATTATAATCTATTTTCTTAAGAATCTCAATATTTCGTTGCGTTAACGGATTTTGATACATTTTCGTATTCATCGCTGGTGCAAGATATTTTGGTACACTAGGCTCTAAAGCGAGTGCGACACTTGTTACGATATCATTTGCAGCACCTTGGGAGAGACGGCTGATGGTGTCTGCGGTAGCGGGTGCAACAAGAAATAGTTCGGTGTTTTTAGCAAGGTCAATATGGTTGACAACTTCAGGGCGTTTCTCGTCCATGACATTAAGATGAACTTTGTTTTTGGAGAGAACCTGAAGGGTCAGAGGAGTGATAAACTGAGTGGCAGCGCGAGTCATGAGTACAGTAACTTCATGATTTTGCTTTGTCAACAATGAAACAAGGTCAGCAGCCTTGTATGCGGCAATACTGCCTGTAACAGCTAAAGTTATTTTTGTCATGGTCATTCCTTTCTAGAGTTGAAATCCTGAACTATGTTCATTTCGTTGTTGGAGTTGTGAAACCAACTTGACTTGCTTCTGATGGCGAACCTAGCATTTAATCGCCACTTCGCCTTGCGACTTTATAGGATAGCCGTTTGCGCATAATCAGCTTACGGATATCCTAGTTGTTTCATCTAGTCGCTTGCCACTGTGACTAGGTGCTTTGCCTTTTGCTCTTGCTACTTTAGCAGCTAAGCAAACGTGTAGCAATGAAGTTGCATAGACCGTTCGCAGAACGGCGTGCGAAGCACGTAGCACTATAGCGAGCATGGACAGCAAAGCAACGAAGTTGCGTAGATAGTGAAACCGACAGCGTAATAAAGTGGAGATAGAGTGAATGGATATCGTAGCGAAGCGGAGTGACATACGCCAAGCACCAAAGTGGAGTTCGACAAAAAAGCAGAGTTTCCGAATAGGTCTATTGATTTTTACAGATTAGCTATAGTATGTTTTTGACACTGACAGAATTTTGTCGGCGATTTCAGATTTTGTATGGAGCCTCTCTATGCTGTCAGTACTTACAATAAAGGCTTTGTGCTGATTGTTTTTGATATCTTCAAGGTCGTTTGCAATGATGAAATCAGCTTGAGTACTGATGAGTTTTTCTTTGGCAACATCAATCAATTCTTGCTCTGTTACTCCTGCAAGCAGTTTGAAACCAAAAAGAAGTACATGAGGTTTCCAAGTTTTGATAAAACTAATAATTTTGGGTGTTTTTTCCAAAAGCATAATTTGATAATTAGATTTTGATGAGATTTTTTTGGCATGATGAGGATGAAAATTAAGCAAATCCCGTTCTGTCAGCACTGACGGAAAATTTTCGAGTCCAGTCATGTAAAGGGGGCGATAATCACTGACCGCCATACTATGAACGACCACATCTACTAGGGGAACACAGCGTTTCATTTCCTCGTAAAGATTCTCAGTACCCATGATTGTGATAATCGTTAGCCTTTGGCTTGCTTGTGGTAAAACTGCTTTGTCACCAGCAAGAAGAATAACTTCATGTCCATCTTCTAAAAAACACTCCGCAGTTAATTTGCCAAGTCCTCCTGTGGCAAAATTACTGATGCCGCGCACGCTGTCAATAGGTTCAGTTGTTCCACCAGAAGTAATTAGAACTTTCATTTTATATTTAAACTTTCATATTTAATTTTTATAAAAACTGAACGACATTATATACAGAGGTAACGATTTAATATCGCGCAGCACTTTGAGTGCAGAAAATTTCGAGAAAATGAAAATCTCATTTATAGAACTCACTTGTATTTTATCTCATTAAAAATTAATTTTCAAGCATACCTACCTCATTGACTGAAAATGCAAAAAAAATATCTGTCAGTACTGACAGATATTTTCACTGGCAGCATCAATGTTCATGAGTTATCGCATCAAGCTGACAGCTTTTCTCTTAATTCTTTTTACGCATTTCACCCGCTTGAAAAAGTGTTCCTTCAGGCAAATCAGTAAAAATAACATTTATCGCTGATGCAGGAGCGCCTGCGTGCTTAGTAATTGATTCCGTAATTTCTTTAGCTATAGCGGCTTTTTGTGCTAGTGTGCGTCCTTCAAAAAGTTCAACATGGACAAATGGCATAAACTTTGGTTCTGGTGTGGAAAGTTCCACATCAGCCTTTCTGTTATTATGAAAGTATTTTATCATAAAATCAATATTTACACCATTTCTGTCAGTACTGACAGAACCATTTATTTTTAAAATTCTATTGTAAAACAATGTATTTTATAGTATAATTAGAAAATTAGGAAAAAAATAAGAAGCTCAAGTTTTGAGCACTGCAAACAAAAAGTAACTAGTTATAGTTCTTATTTTTTTTGCAATAAAAATTAGAAGAAAGACAATAGCAAAAGCTATCTCTTTTTTTCTAACCCAATTCGGAGCGCTTACCTTGTGATAAGCGCTCCGAATGTCTTATTTTAACAAAGTTTGTCCTCTTTGGAATGAGTGAAAAAAGATAAATCGTACAAAGAACTACGCTTTCTTGCGCAATTTTTTATTTTTCATCATTCTCAAAGTAGTTGACTCACATCTTATTAACGAGGAGGAACCAATGAAGAACAAAAAAAGAATGATGAATTTAGCCATCTCCAATTTGTTTTTAGTATTTTTAGGGGCAGGACTAGTCATTCCTGTTCTCCCAAAATTAAAAGAACAGATGAACTTTTCAGGGACAACAATGGGAATGATGATTTCTATTTTTGCTATCGCTCAATTGGTTGCTTCGCCAATTGCAGGAGCCTTGTCAGATAAAATCGGTAGAAAAAAGCTTATCGCAATCGGAATGATTATCTTCTCCTTTTCTGAATTATTATTTGGTTTAGCGCAAATTAAAATGGGGTTCTATATTTCGCGTGGCTTAGGTGGAGTGGCAGCTGCTCTAGTGATGCCCTCTGTGACGGCGTACGTTGCAGATTTGACGACAATTGCAGAACGTTCTAAAGCAATGGGATTAGTATCAGCTGCGATTAGTGGTGGTTTTATTATAGGTCCAGGAGCAGGTGGCTTTATTGCAACTTTAGGGATTCGTGCTCCATTTTATGTCGCGGCACTTTTGGCTCTCGTTGGATTTATTCTAACTTTAACTATTCTCAAAGAGCCAGAACACCCGATTCAAACAGATAAAGCGGTTAAACATGGTTCATTTTGGAATATATTAAAAAATCCAACCTTTACCTCAATATTTATTATCATTTTGATTTCTTCATTTGGTTTACAAGCTTTTGAATCAATTTATAGCATCATGGCAACCATTAATTTTGGTTTTACAACAGGTGAAATCGCAATGGTGATAACAGTGAGTGGTATTCTTGCGCTGATTTTCCAACTCTTTTTATTTGATACAATTGTAAATAAAATGACTGAACTTGGCTTGATTCAGTGTACTTTCTTTGTCAGTGCAATATTCATTGCGATTATTGCCGTTACTAAGAGTAATCTTGTTGTTGCATTGTCAACATTTATCATTTTCCTTGCTTTTGATTTATTTAGACCTGCTGTCACAACGTATCTCTCAAAACACGCAGGTGAGCAGCAAGGAGCGATTAATGGATTAAACTCAACTTTTACAAGTTTTGGTAATATTTTAGGACCACTTGCAGCAGGGTATATGTTTGATATCAACCATCTTTTCCCCTACTATATCTCCGCAGCAATTCTTTTGGGAACAGGGTTTCTATCTCTATTTATGAATAGAAAAAAAGCTCTAGCATAACTATTAACACCTTATTTGTACTTTACCAAACAAGAGAGAATACACTATTTGATTATTATGCACTATGTAAGGTAGAGAACATAAAAAAATAATAGTACACCTAAAAAGAGGATTTTTCAAAAATCCTCTTTTTAGATTCTATTAAAACTTTTTTGTTTACAATGGAATACAAAAGTGATATGATTGACTAATCAATAATTGACCAGTCAAAAAAGGTGGAAGAAATATGAAGCTTAGAGATGTGAGTAAGTTGCTCTATCAGCTAAAAATAGCAAATCAAGAGATGACATCATCTTTTGAAAAAGCAACAGGATTTAGTATCACTAGATATGAACTCATGATGATTTTAAAGTCCAAAGGGAGATGTTCCCAAAATCAATTACAAGCAGAGCTCAAAATAGATAGTGCTGCGGTAACAAGACACTTGAAAATACTCGAAGAAAAAAAATACGTCACTAGAGAGAGAAATAAAGATAATAACCGAGAAGTTTTTGTAGAAATTACAGACAAAGCAAAAGCAGATTTGGCACATTGTGAAAAAGAACACCCTTCTGCTGAACAATCTTTGAATATCACTTTAACTGAAGCAGAAGAAAATTGTTTATTACAACTACTAATGAAATTAACGAAATAGAAGAGGAAAAAATGGAAACAAAATTGATTAATAATGATTTTTCAGAAATTACTTTTGGAAGAAAATCAATCAGACTTTATGATGAAAATGTTAAAATCTCACACGAAGAAATGCTTCAATTAATTCAGGAAGCAACCGCCGCACCATCATCAGTAAATATGCAGCCGTGGCGTTTTGTCGTGATTGAAAGCAGAGAAGAAAAAGAAAAATTAAAGCCATTGATTCGCTTCAACACTAGACAAAATGATACTTCTTCAGCGATGATATTGATCTTTGGGGATACAAATTGTTATGAACTTGGGGAAGAAATATATAATCAAGCTGTAGAAGAAGGCAAGATGCCGACAGAAGTTAGAAATCAACAATTAGAGGCAATCATTCCATATTATAAAAGTTTCACAAAAAGCGAAATGAATGACGTGGTCAAAATAGATGCTAGTCTAGCCGCCATGCAATTGATGCTAGTAGCACGTGCTCATGGTTATGATACTAATCCAATTGGTGGTTTTGAAAGTGATCAGCTTGCGGAAACATTTGGATTAGATAAATCACGCTATGTTCCAGTATTGATTTTGTCTATCGGAAAAGCAATTGAAGAAGGCTATGAGTCAGTTCGACTAAGTGCTAGTAAAATAACATCATTTAAGTAAAGAAATCAGATGAAAGTTATTAATGTCTCGTTTTATATAAAAGAAAAAAAGAGCTGAATTTTTAAAAGCAATGGCTCTATTGATTTCATCTGCTCGACAAGAAAAAGGTTGTCAACGATATGATTTATATGAGAATATTGAACAAAAAAATAATTCTTTTATGATTGAGCATCACAATCAAAACCCACTTTTATTAACACTTTTTGAACATCTATCTACTTATAGTGAAAAGAAATCCAAAATCACAGTCTTTGATAAAGGAGAATAGAAATGTCAATTTTAACAACGCTTCTGACAATTTTTGTTGCATTAGAATTTTTTTATATTATGTATTTGGAAACCTTCGCAACAGATTCAAAAGCAACTGGTCGAGTTTTTAAGATGGATAAAAAGGAGTTAGAACGCCCGTCGGTTAGTTTATTGTTTAAAAATCAAGGTATTTACAATGGCCTGTTAGGTATTGGGCTTCTTTACGGTTTGTTTTTTTCAGTAGCTTCTTTAGAAATTATAAGAGGATTACTGGTATATATTATCCTAGTGGCGCTTTATGGAAGCATAACGACTGATAAAAAAATTATTTTCACTCAAGGAGGATTAGCGATTCTAGCTCTAATTTCGTCTTTTGTTTAAAGTATGAGCTTAAAGAGCAAGAGAAATCTTGCTCTTTTTGAATATCCAAAATTATTCAAAGGGATACCAATATGTAAATGAAGTTCGATAGTGTTAGTTTGTATTCAGAGAGTAGGGAGGTTTGTTAATCTAAAAAAAACGTAAAGTATTGTATCTCTGAGTAGAGATGTACGAATTAGGAAGTATTGAGAATGTAACTCATTAAGAATAAAAAATTATGAAATAATAGTTGTTTTTTAATGAGAAAAAAGATAGAATGGGCTTGTAAACGCCAACAATTTCATTTTTAGGAAGGAAACTTTATGAACAGTATACCCAACACTCGACTTTTCAACAAAAAGAATGCTCTCGTCCTAGCTCTTCTGACTTTGCTGATTTTGGTTGGTAGTCTATTTTTACCTCCTTTCATTTTAAAAGCTCATGCGGCTACAGAAGGAACACCTAAAACGGTCATGTATGTAGAAGTGAACAATAATGATTTTAATAATGTTGGAAAATACACACTGGAAGGTACAACAAAACCAGCTTTTGACATAGGGATCATTTTTGCGGCGAATATTAACTACGATACAACAAGCAAAAAACCTTATTTATTTTTAAATGAACGTGTCACACAAACTTTAAACGAATACGAAACACAAATCCGTCCAGTTCAAGCGCGTGGTACAAAAGTTCTTCTATCAATTTTAGGTAACCATCAGGGCGCAGGTTTTGCAAATTTTACGACTTATGAAAGTGCAGACGCTTTTGCCGCAGAAATTGAACAAGTGGTTAATCAATACCATCTAGACGGTGTTGATTTTGATGATGAATACTCAGAATATGGTAAAAATGGAACTGCACAGCCAAATAATTCTTCTTTCATTTGGTTACTTCAAGCGTTACGTAGTCGCTTGGGAACAGATAAATTAATTACTCTCTACAATATTGGTCCATCAGCTTATAATTCTGCTACTAATCCATTGATGAGTGAGTTGGTTAATTATTCATGGAATCCCTATTATGGTAGCTGGCAGCCACCACAAATTGTTGGGATGGATGCTTCACGACTTGGGGCAGCAGCAGTTGAAGTAGGTGTAAATCAAAGTACAGCAGTACAGTTAGCAAACAGAACTAAAACAGAAAAATATGGGATTTACCTAATGTATAATCTTTCAGGAACAAATTCAGCTTCATATATTTCCGCCGTAACACAAGAGCTTTATGGCCGTAAAACAGTATATAGTTCTACTATCCCAGCACCATAAATGAGAATCTATTTTATTGATAAATGATTAAAATAACTAGTAAATCATAGTTTAGTATAAAACCAAAAAACTGAGCGAAATTCATTTTGCTCAGTTTTTTTATATTGTTTTCAAAATTGATTTTCTCACACTTTTATATTATTCAATAACTAGGAGCAAAATATTATTGTAAGTATAGATTATTTTATCAAGGAGAGTCTATCAAGTAAAGTAATGAAATTAAATAAAACCATCTAATTATAATATATAAATTGAGCGAAACAATCTATTTCTAAGATTGATTACCAAAAATACAGATGATGTATCAATAAAATTAAATAAAATCAGCGATTTGCCATATTTATCAATATTAACTATAATACTATTGTCATTTGATGACATATATTGATAACAATGTTTTAGTTTTATATACACAAAAAAGATTTACCTCTTGAGATTAATTTAGTCCAATATCACTATAAATTAAGTCTTTCATGGATGTTTTCATGAGATAAAGAAATTTTTCTTTGAATACTTCAGGTGGGACAGGAGTTTTTGCGGAAAGCCAAAGTGAAAAGCAAGCATAAAGAAAAATGTTATAAAAACGAAGGAGTTCTTCGGCTGAGAAGTAAGGGGCAAGATGATGTTCTTTTACCAATTTTTCATAGCGCTCGTGTAACCAATCAATGGAAAGTTCTACAGTGTGGTCGGCAGGAAGAAATGGAAGAGGAGTAGTATAAATCAGATGTGCTTCATCTCTATGTCGCCATAGCACTGTTATTACGATATCAATAAAAATTTCAATTGGAAGTTCATTAGGGTTAAATCTAAAGATTTGTTCGTTGATTTCTTGAATAATAGTGATATTGATATAATCAATGATTCCCGCAACGCCTTGGTTACTAAAGTTGCTTTGGATAGTGTTTCTAGTAATCCCAGAACGACGAGAAATTTCCTCTACGGTGATATTTTGAGTTCCATTTTCTGCGGCAATCTTGAGTAAGGTTTGGATAATGATTTGTTTAGTGTCTTTTGCCATTATTAAAAATCCCTCTTTAGATGAATATTAGCTTGATTGTTATTATATCAAATATATAAAAGAATAATAAATCTAAAGACTACAAAGCGGGCAAGAGCAAGATGTCATGATTCTAAAAAATAAGTAGTGAAAATTTTAAGCTACATTGATTTAAAGATAAGGAGCAAAAATTAAATGATTTTTGAACAAGATTTTAAAATAAATTATGACCCTGCAATGTTTTATTGTAGGATAGAGGAGTGTATCAAAGCATCTGGCAAGACATTTAATGCAGTGGAAAGAGAACTGGGTTATCCTCGAAACTCACTTCACAACTATCGTGGAGGCAAAATACCGAGTTGGGTGCGAGTGCTAGAAATTTCAAGATATTTCGGTGTTGATTTAGAATGGCTTGTGGGATTGGAATAAAAATATTGTTACCGAAATTGATGGATAGGCTAGTAATTGCTGGTCTTTTTGATTTTCGTAACACTTTAGTATTTTGTTGGGAACATTATTAGATTGTCGAATAGTTTGACAAAATTTGTCGTACTCTTGGGTCTTCCTTCGCATATTGTGGAATCCTTTTTATAGAAGATAAGACTATAAAACAGTTTTTGAGGTCGAAAAAAAGTGCTATAAATGTTATAATAGGAGGGCTCTGTTTACTCTTTATTTCTATAAAAATGGAAGTAAAAGTTCAGTAAAAAATGACAAGGTGAGAAGCATCTTCTGAGATAAGATATCTCACTTTTCATCTGAGGAGAATTTGGAACCTCAGTCTACTAAAAGGAAGTATTAGGAACATTAAGGAGAAAGTGAGTAACGTATGGCACAGTTTTATTTTCGATATGGCACAATGAATTCGGGTAAGAGTATTGAAATTCTGAAAGTTGCGCATAACTATGAAGAACAGGGGAAACCTGTCCTTTTGATGACTTCAAGTTTGGATACAAGAGCAGGAGTTGGGCAAGTTGCGAGTCGGATTGGGATGAGCGCTTCTGCTGTGGCGATTGATGATAAAATGAATGTGTATGACTATGTTGCGCAGTTGGCTGAAAAACCGTATTGTGTATTGATTGATGAGTCACAGTTTTTGTCTAAGAAAAATGTCTATGATTTTGCGCGTGTTGTTGATGAGTTGAATGTTCCTGTGATGGCTTTTGGCTTGAAAAATGATTTTCGTAATGAGCTTTTTGAGGGGTCAAAATATTTGTTATTGCTGGCGGATAAAATCGAAGAGATTAAGACGATTTGCTGGTATTGCAGTAAAAAAGCTACGATGGTAATCCGAACAATAGATGGTAAGCCTGTTTATGAGGGAGAGCAGTTGCAGATTGGGGGGAATGAAACCTATATCCCAGTTTGCAGGAAACATTATTTTAAGCCTGAGATTTAAAAATAGATTTTGGTAATAAGTGAGCTGCGGTATAGTGAAAATTTAAGTATAAATGCTTTGGTTTTCACGAATTAAAATAGTTGAAGGAAAATGGAAAAATGTTTGATCAATTAGAATCAATGATTGGAAGATATGAGGAGTTGGGAGAGTTATTGTCTGACCCTGAGGTAGTCAGTGATACGAAGCGTTTTATGGCGCTATCACGAGAAGAAGCAGATTTGCGTGATAAGGTCGCAGCTTATAATGAATATAAAAAGACTCTTGAAACGATTTCTGATAGTGAGGAAATGTTGGGTGAGAGCGGTCTTGATGATGAGATGAAAGAAATGCTCAAAGAAGAACTTTCGTATGCTAAATCTCAAAAAGAAGTGCTTGAAGAACGCATCAAGATTTTACTTTTGCCTAAAGATCCTAATGATGGTAAGAATATTATCTTGGAAATTCGTGGAGCTGCTGGTGGAGATGAAGCCGCGCTTTTTGCGGGTGATTTGCTCAATATGTACCAGAAATATTCAGAAGCACAAGGCTGGAATTTTGAGATTATGGAGGCGAATGTGACGGGAATTGGTGGATATAAAGAGGTATCTGCCTTAATTTCTGGAAACAGTGTGTATTCCAAGTTGAAGTATGAATCTGGTGCGCATCGTGTGCAGCGTGTACCTGTGACTGAAACGCAAGGACGCGTGCATACTTCGACGGCAACGGTGCTTGTTATGCCTGAGGTAGAGGAGTTTGAGCTGACCATTGATCCTAAAGATTTGCGAGTGGATATTTATCACGCATCGGGCGCTGGTGGACAAAATGTCAATAAAGTGGCGACTGCGGTACGTATGGTTCACTTGCCAACAGGGATAAAAGTTGAGATGCAGGAAGAACGGACACAGCAAAAAAATCGAGATAAAGCGATTAAACTGCTTAATACTAAGGTTTTTGATTACTATCAACAGATTGAGTTGGATAAACAAAATACAGAGCGTAAAGCGACTGTCGGAACGGGTGACCGCTCGGAGCGGATACGGACTTATAATTTTCCCCAAAACCGCGTGACAGATCATCGGATTGGATTGACTTTACAAAAGTTGGATACGATTTTATCTGGGAAGATGGATGAGATTATTGATGCTTTGATTGTTTATGACCAAACGAAGAAATTGGAAGAGTTGAATAAATAATGGAATTTTACCAAAAATGGTGGGGGAATTTTATATTTGGGTTTTTAACGGTTGTGGTACCTTTGATTTTTTTAGGATATCTATTGTTATTTTCGACGAATGTTTTATATATCATTGCACTGGCGATAGTTAGCATCGTTTGTCTCCCTTTAGGGAGTTTTGTTTCATTTTCCAGTTTTAAATATAGAGTTACTCCGATTCTTTCTTATGATTCAAGCTGCGTTTATTATGGGTTTAAAAAGTATAAAGTAGTTTCGTGGTCTGAAATTGCTGGCATTGAACTTGTGGATAGTACTCAAAATCTTGGACAACGTGGAGAAAATACGCATGAAAGTTTAATTTTTATTGATAGAGAGGGAAAGATGATTTTTGGCTTAAATTCAAAAAAGTTGCGTGAAGATAGCCTGAATGTTTGGGTAGTATTGACTGATGAGTGGCATAAGCATCACATGGGAAAGAAGATGGTAAAAATTAGGTAATGTGGATTATTCATTGGATTGGTGGACTGCAGGTTGAGTTGGTTGTGAATGGGTCGGATTCTCTCGCGATTGAGCGGATTTATCGTGAACGCCATCAGCTTTCTAAGGAAGAATGGTTAAACTTTATGCAGACATCATTAACTGACGAGATTGCGTCAGAACTGACAGAGATAAAGGAGCGCGTTATGCTTCAAGGAAGACCTTATTGTCCTGAAAAAGATGAAGCCTATTGGAAATCTAGAGGTTTTTGATTAATGATAAGGAAAGGAAGACTTAAAAATGTTGTGGATTGAGACAGTGCGTATGCTGTCAGCAGATTTGGAAGAACCCTTTGCTTTGGAATTTGTTTATCGAAACTTATATGAGCTGACAAAATTGGACTGGCTCAACTTACAGCGGCAAGAAATCACTGATAGCGAGCGGTCAGTGCTGACAGAATTGGCAAAGCGTCTGAAAAATAATGAACCACCTCAGTATATTGTAGGTTGGACAGAATTTTGTGATTTGCGCTTTAAAGTTGATGGGCGAGTCCTCATTCCTAGACCAGAAACAGAAGAGTTGGTGCGGCTCATCTTGTCAGAAAATGATGAGAATGAATGTTTGTCAGTATTAGATATTGGAACAGGCTCGGGAGCAATCGCAGTGGCACTCGCAAGTAAAAGAAAAAATTGGCTTATTGAGGCCTCTGATTTATCTAGTGATGCGCTGAGTGTGGCGACAGAAAATGCTGACAGAAATGCTGTCAGTGTTCATTTTACGAAATCTGATGTTCTGTCAGCGTTTATGGAGAGGAAAAAATTTGATATTATTGTGTCAAATCCGCCATATATTGCATTTTCTGATACAGATGAAGTGGATGATTCTGTCATTAAATATGAACCGAACTCTGCGCTTTTTGCAGAGAATATGGGTCTAGCCATTTACAAAAAAATTGCTAAAGAAGCTCCGTCAGTGCTGACAGAAAATGGTAGAATTTATCTAGAAATCGGGTATAAACAAGGGCAGGCTGTCAGCCAGCTCTTTCAAAAACAGTTTGCTGACAAAACGGTGAGTGTTCATCAGGATATTTTTGGTAAAGATAGAATGATTAGTGTGAAATGACATGATGGAGTTAAGGCATAGTTGCATACTTTCATGGGACAAAACGGGATTATAGCCTACCAAAGTACAAATCAAAACTGATATAAAACGGGGTGAAAAGAATGATGCAACTAAAGCTTATCACAGAACACAAACAAGATTTCTTACCGTTGCTCGCACTTGCTGACAGTCCAGAGTTCATCAAAAATTATCTTGAACGAGGAGAGCTGTATGTCTTTGAAGACAAAGCCGTTGCTTTATTGACTAAG
Source organism: Lactococcus allomyrinae (assembly GCF_003627095.1). Lineage (NCBI taxonomy): Bacteria > Bacillati > Bacillota > Bacilli > Lactobacillales > Streptococcaceae > Lactococcus > Lactococcus allomyrinae. The sequence goes on from NZ_CP032627.1 coordinate 60,412, forward strand.
GAAGAGGATGGTAGCTATGAAATTCAAAATTTTGCAATTGCTGTCCCTTTTCAAGGAAGAGGTTTTGGTAAAAATTTTATGACAGAACTCTGTCGCAAATATTCTGGTCAGACTTTACTTGTACGCACAGATGAATACACTGCAAAATTCTATGAGAAATGTGGTTTTACAGCCTTCAAACGTGTAAAAAATTACTTTCCTGAAAAATATGGAGAGCGTGTTTTTGACAAAGGTCGGGAATTGATTGATAATATTTACTTGAAAGTGGAATTAACATGACAATAGAAAAAGAATTTCGTGAAGAAGGAATGGCGTTACAACGAGAGTTTGCGATTCTTGAGCGAATGATTAATGAAAACGAGATTGAAATGGCTACCGAGGAATTAACATTTGCCAAAATGATGCTGACAAGTTATATTAAAAAAATTAAAACTGCTGATGGAGCAAAAATTGGTGTCATAGGTAAAATTTTTCGTCATCCCTACCATGTTCCTGAGGAATTTATGAAAATCGTTATCGCGATGGTTGCCAAAGAAAAACAACTCTCTAAACAGTTAAACAAAAAACAGGAAAAACAGCAGAACCAAGTGAATCGAGAAGCAGCGAGAAATCGGAGAACGGGTAAAAATGCAAACTGAAAAAGCAATAAATGGGCTAAAGAGTGGAGAACTTGTAATCCTCCCGACAGAAACAGTTTATGGGTTATTTGCTGATGCGACACAGGAGCAAGCGGTCAAAAAACTTTATGCAGTAAAGGGGCGTCCGACAGAAAAAGCGCTTAATATGAACGTTTCAAGCTTTGATACTATTTTGAAATACAGCAAAAATCAGCCGTCTTATCTTGAAAAAATGGTTTCAGAATTTTTGCCAGGACCATTAACAATCATTTTGGAGGCTTCTGAAAATGTTCCGGAATGGATTCATATTGGGAAAACAACAGTTGGCTTTCGAATGCCAGCTATTTCGACGACTCAGAACATTATAAATGAAGTTGGGGTTTTAGTTGGACCATCTGCGAATTTGACTGGAGAACCTAGTCCGCGCTTTTTCTCAGATTTAAGTCAAGAGATTTTGAAAAATGCAACAGTGGCGATAAAGGATGATAGTGTTTATGGCTTAGATACGACTATTATTGATTTGACAGGAGAGTATCCTAAAATTTTACGTCAAGGCGCAATCACACGTGAGGAACTTTTATTCGCTATTCCCGAACTTTCTAAAATTATTTAGTGAATTCCGGTTATAAGATTTGGAAATGGATGTTAGACCCGATATAATAGTATTATCAATCAGGGCTTAGCGATATAAGTTCATGATGTAATGAATTGAGTTCGTCCTCTTTGAATGGCATGAAAAAGATAAAATGTTCTAGTGGACACTGTCCATTTCCACATTTTCCTATCTCCGTAGTGTAACTACTACGCATCCATTGGCTTATGCGCTAAAAGTAATAGCAAGTGCCAAGTGGTATTTTTCAGCCTTTCAAAATAGTTGGGCTCACATTTTAAAGGAGAGACTATGATTTACGATAAGGAAGACTATAAAGCATATGACCCAGAACTTTGGGAGGCAATACACGCAGAAGAAGTGCGTCAGCAACAAAATATTGAACTGATTGCTTCAGAAAATATTGTTTCTAAGGGAGTTCTCGCTGCACAAGGTTCAGTTTTGACAAATAAATATGCAGAAGGATATCCAGGTAAACGATATTATGGTGGAACAGAAGCGGTTGACGTTGTAGAAAATCTCGCGATTGAGCGTGCTAAGGAACTTTTTGATTGCAAGTTTGCTAATGTTCAACCACACTCAGGTTCACAGGCAAATGCTGCAGCCTATATGGCATTGATACAACCAGGTGAGACCGTTATGGGAATGGATTTGAACGCTGGTGGACACTTGACACATGGTGCTTCAGTAAATTTCTCTGGTAAAACCTATCATTTTGTTTCTTACGGTGTTAATCCTGAAACAGAACTTTTGGACTACGATGATATTCTTAAAATTGCACAGAAAGTTCAACCAAAACTTATTGTTGCTGGCGCTTCAGCTTATTCTCGTGTGATTGATTTTGCAAAATTTCGTGAAATTGCGGATAAAGTTGGTGCAAAATTGATGGTGGATATGGCTCATATCGCGGGATTAGTTGCGACTGGTGCACATCCTAGTCCTGTTCCCTATGCAGACATTGTGACAACAACGACGCATAAAACTTTGCGTGGTCCTCGTGGTGGGATGATTTTGACGAATAATGAGGATTTGGCTAAGAAAATTAATTCTGCAATTTTCCCTGGTACACAAGGTGGCCCTTTGGAACACGTTATTGCAGCTAAAGCAGTAGCATTTAAAGAAGCACTGGATTCTGAATTTACAACTTATATTGAACAAGTGATAAAAAATACTCAAGCGATGGCTGAAGAATTTGCAACTATTCCGGGTCTTCGCTTAATTGCTGGAGGTTCAGATAATCATTTATTAAACTTGAAGGTTTTAGACCTCGGTATCAACGGCAAAGAAGCCCAAGAACTTCTTGACTCTGTGCATATTACCTTGAATAAGGAAGCAATACCGGCAGAAACTTTGTCACCTTTTAAGACCTCTGGTGTACGAATCGGTGCTCCTGCGATTACTTCACGGGGATTCAAGGAAAATGAAGCTAGACAAGTTGCAAAATTGGTTGCAAAAGCTTTGGTTAATCACGATAATGAGGCGATTTTAGATGAAGTACGAGCAGAAGTACTTGACTTGACAAATCAATTCCCTTTGTATTAAAATGAAGTCAAAGTTCTTGTAGCAAATGAGTTACAAGATTGAATTCATTTGTGATTTTACGCAGAGAAAATGATAAAAAAGCAAAGCGATGTAGAATAACTTTGCTTCATCTTTTTTTGATTTTAGCTCAAAATCTAAGATGATTTTAAGCTAAAATTGTTATACTAACGAATGTAAATTTTAATTGAGAATGACTGCTAGAAAATATTGATATGGGCTAGTAATGTAAAATAACTTTGGTGCTATTGACCGGAGTTAAATGTGAGAGGTTGGCGGTGTTCTAAAGGAACAGTTAACTTAAAGCAGTCAGAAAGACTAGGTAAGTGATAATGTTTAAAAAATTCGTGGGTTTAATGATGCTGGTACTTGTAGTACTCGCCGGTTTTTATGTTTATAGAGCACATGAAAATGTCAAGCATGTGATGAGTTATGAGAGTGCAGTGAGTAAAAATCTTGCTGCTCAAGGGTTGAGTGGTGATACGAAGTTGGCACTTGCCATTATTTATACTGAAACTAAGGGAAAATCGGCAGACGTGATGCAATCTAGTGAGAGTCTTGGAGCGAAAGCAAATGATATTTCAAATGAGAATGAAAGTATCCAACAAGGGATTTCAAATCTCTCCAAAGTTCTAGAGTATGCTTCTGAAAAAAAAGTAGATGTTTGGACGGGAGTTCAGGCTTACAACTATGGTAAAGCTTATGTTGATTACATTGCGAATCATGGAGGGAAAAATACAATTGCATTATCTAAAGCTTATTCTCGTGATGTGGTTGCCCCAAGTTTAGGAAATACTACTGGTGAAACTTATTATCATATTACGCCGGATTCTTTGTGGTACAATCAAGGTAAACTTTACACAAATGGTGGAAATATTTTTTATGCTAAAGAAGTTGAATGGAATATGTTTTTAATCAATTTATTAGATTGGTAAACAATGATAGGTTGAGTTAGCGTTGTTTAAAATCAAAAAACCAAGAAAATAAGTTTTCTTGGTTTTTTGATTTGAGTTGAAGAAATAAACTAGTATTTAATATTAAAATCTACAAAATCTTCAAAGTGAGTTGGAGTAGCATCGACGTAGCTTACTTTTGCAAACATGGGGAGTTTTCGTTTACCTGATTTTTCACCTCGGATAATTGAGATGAACTGGTCAAGCTTTTCCCGCTGACTTGACTGTGCATAGATACCGACAGTACCGTCATCATTATTCCACACTCGTCCTAAAATATCTAACTCGCGTGCTATCATGATGACAAAGTACCGAAAACCAACACCTTGGACACGTCCAGAAACAATCACTTTTATTTTGAACATTTGGAAACCTCCTGTAATCGTTCTCATATTAAAATCTTGATTTCATTATATCATACTTAAAGAAATCTCTAAAAGTTCGAAATTTTTATTTCCCTACTGGCTATCCTATAAATTCGGAAGTTCAAACCGTAATTCGTACACAGCTTATTGCACCGTTGGCAAATTTTATTGAATTTCAAAGATTCATCTCAAATCTGAAAATAGCGGTACTTCCAGCTTATCTTAAAGCGATAAATGAGAGAGGTGAGAAAATGATCAGCACTTTTTGTAAAAATTTGTTAAAATGAATGAATGGAAATCATCACGTCAAAAGATAATAAAAAAGTAAAAGAAGCACGTAAGTTGCTGACAAAAAAATATCGAAAAAATTCATACTTAATTGAGGGTTTTCATCTGTTTGAAGAAGCTGTAAAAGCTGGGACTGAGATTTTACAGATATTTGTAGAAGAAGGAAAATTTGACAAACTTTCACCAGTACTGACAGAAAATCTATCAGTAGATATGGTGTCAAGAGAAGTTTTGAAGTCACTTGCGGATAGTGAGAGCCCACAAGGTATTATTGCTGAAGTCAAAAAATGTGAGACGGAGATTGACTTTTCAGGATCAAAATATTTAGTGTTAGAAAATGTCCAAGACCCTGGAAATGTTGGAACGATGGTACGAACAGCTGATGCTGCTGGCTTTTCAGGCGTTATCCTTTCAGAAAATACCGCAGACATTTACAGCGCAAAAGTCATGCGCTCGATGCAAGGCTCAAACTTTCATTTTCCTGTAGTACAGATGGAGTCAAGTTTACTATTTGGACAGTTAAAAAAAGCAGGCTTGTCAGTACTGACAACAACTTTGTCAGCAAATTCTGTGCCTTATCAGTCAGTCAAAGTCCATCGGTTTGCTCTTGTCATGGGAAATGAAGGCGCAGGTGTGTCAGATTTTGCAGCCGAGCAAGCGGATGTTCTTGTGCACATTGAGATGCCAGGTCAGGCTGAATCGCTTAATGTCGCTGTTGCCGCAGGAATTTTGATGTTTAGTTTGTAAAAATCATGGAGAAAAAGTGAAACTTTACACTATAAAAATTGACCGACCAATCGGCCACAATCATCACGGTACGATTTATCCTGTAAATTATGGTTACGTGCCTGAACTTATCGCTGGTGACGATGAGGAGCAAGATGTTTATATTCTGTCGCGACTTACAGAAAATCAAATCCCACTGACAGAATTTACGGGCAAGCTGACTGCTATCATCCACAGAAAAAACGATGTTGAGGACAAGTGGGTCATGACGAGTGAGCATGAAACGTTTACAAAAGAAGAAATTTTCGCTCAAACTTACTTCATGGAGCAATATTTCGACAGCGAAATTGAATTATTGTAAGACAAAAAAATTCTGTCAGCATACTGACAGAATTTTTAAATTAATTTACAAGTCAAAATGTGAACTTAGAGTTTCAGCAAATGCTTCAAGATTGGTTTCATCATCATCTTCAGGTGATAAATCAACACGAACAAGTTCAGCACCTTTTGTTGCACCAGTCTTTTCAAATTGTGCTTCAAACATATCCACGCAGATACAAAAATCATCATAAAATGTATCGCCAGAACCAAAGCAGCCATAGATTTTTCCAGACAAGTCAACATCTGCTAATTCTTCGTAAAAGTCCACGATTTCATCAGGAAGTTCGCCATCTCCATAAGTGTAAGTTCCAACAATACAGAGATCGGCATCAGTCATATCTTCTGCATCTACAGAAGTACATTCATCAAGCTCGACTTCCCATCCTAACTCTTCGAGTTTATCTGCTACAATATCAGCACAGGCTTCTGTATTTCCTGTCATACTTGCATAAACAATTTTTGCTAAAGGCATTTTATATCTTCTCCTTATAAATGTGAAATGAATCAAAGCATTTAGTGCTGTTTCATCAAATACAGCCGAATCTAATTACCTCATTACTATTATACCAAGATGTGAGTCCGACTGTCCAGAAATAATGAAAAATAGGGAAATTTTAGGTTTCCTTTTGCTCTAGCTGCTCTAGTTGCTAAACAAAAGAACAGCGAAGCGACAAAGTCGCGGAGGTCTGCTCGTAAAGCAGGTTCTATTTTTATTTTTTCATGCCCTAGGGTCTTAGCGCTTTGCGACTCGACTTGTGGCTTTAGCCACTTAGCGAGAGTGGACAGCGAAGCGGAGATAGTGGTTAGACTTCAGGAACAAGGGAACCTGATAGCAGAGCTATCAGGTTGTATCATAACTTCTGGTGTTGTGAACTCAATTATAGCAAAATTTATGCAAAATCAATATTGTAAACTATCCTCTAGCTTTCGATTTAGCACTTGATAGAAAGAGGGCAGGGACTGCAATAGCTACAAGGACGATACAACTTACCAAAAATCCCATTTGGTAACCGTTTAGGGTAACGGCTGTTTCAACGGATTTTTTAGCCGTAGCGATGACGCTTGGTGTTAAAGTCGTATGCATAGCGGCTAATTGATGAAGTTTTGTCGTCATATGTCCAGCAATCTCTGAAGTCACGACAGCTGTTACGACAGCTGAAATCACTGCTGAGCCAAAGCTAGAACCCACATTTTGAATAATCCGTTGACCGACAGAAGCACCTGCAATATCTTTTTTATCCAATCCGATGAAAATATCAGTCATCATTGGCATTTGCAAACCACCAATACCAATACCACGGACAAAGAGTACCGCACCAAGCCAAATCAAACTTGTATTTTCATGAACAAAAATGAATGGTACAGTGCCAACGAGAGAAATCAATAAACTGACTAAAACAACAGGACGTGCACCGATTCGGTCGATTAATTTACCAATTGTAGGCCGGGCAATAAACATCCCGATTCCTTGCGGAATAAGCATAAGCGCAGCATCAATCGCTGTAAAGCCTTTTGTATTTTGGAAGAAAAGGGGAAGCAGAAGCATAGGACCGTTTGAAGCAATCCCAGCAAGGAAAATGCCGACATTGGCAGCCGTAAAGTTGCGGACTTTGAAGAAGCGCAGGGGCAACACTGTTTCATCATGCCGCAGATGATTGTAAATAGCATAGATGATAAGACAAGCTACACCAATGCTGCAAGAAATCAACATTTGGCTATTAAAGAAATTTTTTGCGTTTTCAGAGCCTTTCATAATCCCGTAAATCAGACCGATTGAGCCACCAGCAAGAAGAATTGTACCAAACCAATCCAGTTTACTTTCAGGATTCATCGGTTTAAAGTCTTGTAAAAAGAAAATGTTGAGCAAAACAGCAACGATACAAACAGGAACATTAACATAGAAAAGCCAATGCCAATTTGCATCCTGTACGATGAAACCACCAAGGACTGGCCCGATGATAGGACCAAGAATGATTGGCGTCGAAATAATAGCAACTAGCTCACCAAATCGTCCTTTTGGTGCGACACCCATGAGTAAGGTTGTCATGAGTAGTGTGATGAATCCAGCGGATAGCCCTTGCACTGCGCGGAAAGCAATGAAGCTCTCAATGTTCCAAGCTTGTCCAGAAAGAAAACTGAAAGCGCCAAAGGCGATGATTGACCATTGTAATACTTTTTTACCATTAAAATGATTGACCATGTAGCCACAGACTGGTACAGCGACGGCAAGCGCGAGGACATAACCTGTAATCGCCCACTGAATCATATTAAGCGAAGTGTTAAGGTCAGTTTGTAGCTTATTGATAGCGATATTAACCATTGTTGAATCAAGCATGGGAGCAAGAGCTCCGATCACAAGAACCCATGCAGTACGCGTGACTTCTTTTGGCAATTTATCTTTTTTATCTGCCATTTTTAAAATCTCCATTTGTTTTTTAGATACAAAATGTATCTTTTGTTTACAAATGATATTATAAACCTCTAAAATAACTTTGTCAAGATTTAAGTACAACTCGTATCTAATTTTTTGTTTTGAAAAAAAGATATTTATAAGATATAATATTAAATAAGGTACAAAATGTATGAATAGGAGTAGAAAGATGGCTCAAAGAAGAAGAGGTGATGAACTCAAAAATGCAATTTTTGAGGCAACAGTAGAGATACTTGAAAATAAAGGATTTGAGGAAGTGACTTTTCAAAATGTTGCGCGTAAAGCACATACAACGAGAAGTGTACTTTATCGTTATTTTGAAGACACTTTTCAGTTGATTTATCAAGCAGCACGTTATCATGTTGAGCGAGATGAACGTTATGAAGGTTCAGTTATTGAGCAGGTTTTTAACACAGGTGCTCTGCGTTCAGATTTGCTTGCTATGCTGAGTTTTATGAGAGACAATTCTACTCGCTTTCCTAAAAATTTTTTGCCTTATATTTTCTTTGAGCAGGCTCAGGGTAAAAATTTTTTTGAAGGCACAGTCGGAGATATTACAGAAAATAACCTCATCATCATTGAGCGCATATTAGCACGGGCACAAGAGCGTGGAGAAGCGCGTGAAAATATTAAACAGGAAACCAAACTGATTTCCTTTAAGTTATCACGTTACAATATCATGCTGACAGGGAAAGCGATGAGCGATGAACAAATCATAGAACTTGTTGATGATGTTCTCATCCCTCTCTATATGAAAAACTAACGATTAAGTCGCATTTTATGGTAAAATGGAGTGTATTTAGCATTCGAATAATTTTGAAAAGGTTCATGATTGTTAGAGGAAGTTCTTGTAGATAAAGCTGATAAATACTATCTTCACAAGGATTCAAAACCCTAAGTAAATGAAAATTTATCCTCTAATGAAGTATGGATTACTTCAAAACATAAAACTTAAACCACAGAGTTCTGTGCGCTAAAAGCTGGACAATGAGATAAATTGGAGAAACGTTCGATTTATTATTTTTGCCCTTTGTGACTATGCTGTTGACACTTTATAAGAGGCTAAAGCGTCAAGTTGAGCAACAAATCACTAGTTTTTTGCAAACACTACTCATATCTTAAAATTGAGTTTGGGGCGCTTGAAATGATGAAAAAAATAAAATCCGGAACCGCACTATGTGTGAATCTGTATTTTTCTATTTTCATCATTTCAAAGTGAGCGTTCCTCGCATCTTAAATAAAAAGGAAAGTAAAATTGATTACATTAAAATCACAACGTGAAATCGAGCAAATGGCGCGCAGTAGCAAAATTTTGGCGGATATCCATATTGGTCTGCGTGAAATCATCAAACCTGGTATCGATATGTGGGAAATTGAAGAGTACGTTCGCAAAGTTTGTAAAGATAAAAATGTCTTACCCCTACAAATTGGTGTAGATGAAGGAAATTACAATCCTTTTCCTTATGCCACTTGTTGCTGTTTAAATGACGAAGTTGCCCATGCTTTCCCACGTCATGTCATCCTCAAAGAAGGAGATTTAATCAAGGTAGATATGGTGCTTGGGTTGGTTGAAGACGGTTCCGTTGATGTCTCAAAGCTTGATTTTGACGATGCGGAGTCTATGGTTAAATATCAAGAAGAATTCCGCGGTGGTGTAGCAGACTCTTGCTGGGCCTACGCTGTCGGTGACGTTTCTGATGAAGTGAAAAATCTCATGGATGTCACTAGAGAATGTTTGTATCTAGGGATTGAGCAAGCTAAGGTTGGCAACCGGATTGGTGATATTGGTGCAGTGATACAAGAATATGCAGAAAGCCGTGGTTATGGTGTTGTGCGTGATTTAGTTGGGCATGGTGTTGGCCCTACAATGCATGAAGAGCCAATGGTACCACACTATGGTAGAGCTGGGCGTGGACTCCGATTGCGTGAAGGTATGGTTTTGACGATTGAGCCAATGATTAATACAGGCGGTTGGGAGATTGACCACGACGGAGAACGAGGATATGTTACCTTCGATGGTAGCTTATCTTGCCAGTATGAACATCAATTTGTTATTACAAAAGATGGACCAGTAATTCTGACAAGTCAAGGAGAAGAAAGAACATACTGACTCTACAGACTTATTGATAATTAAGTGAGTGCCTTTTACATCTTACTTAACTGATTTCATTTTTCTTGAAGTCAGTAAAAAATTGTAAAATGAATCTGCACAAGCACGGAGACAAATATTACATATTTTTTATGGATTCCATAACAGTTGGATTTCTATCTTGAATAACTGAGTTCGGGGCGCTCGAAATGAGTGAAAAAAGATAAAATGTAAAACCGCACTGTATGCGAAACTGTATTTTCTTATTTTTCATCATTTCAGAATAAGTATCCCCACGTCTTGAATGAATTGAGTTCGGAAGGCTAGAAATAAGTGAAAAAAGATAAAATTTTGAACCTGCGCAAGCGCGGAACCAAAAATTTTCCTATTTTTCATTATTTCTAAACGAGCCTTTCTCACATCTTGAATGAAAGGAAAAAATGAAAAAAATTCTACAAAAAATCGGTGAGTTAACCGGTACTTTTATGACTTTTTTTAAGAGTTCAGAGATGAGTTTGTCCTCTATTGCGGTGGCATACTATCTCCTGCTTGCGATTTTTCCTCTTGTTTTAATTATTGGTAATATCCTACCTTTTTTACAAATTGATACTGCAGGTTTGCTCCATTTTTTAGGAGACAATCTTCCAGAGCAACTCTATGATGGTGTGGAACCGGTAATTCATAGTCTGTTAAGTCAACGAAATACAGGTTTGCTGTCTGTTTCGGTCATTGCAGGTTTATGGACATTTTCCAGAGCCTTATCTGCTTTACAGATGTCAATGAATAAAGCTTATGAAGTATTTAATCACAGAGATTTCATTATTAGTCGAATTATTGGGTTAGTAGCAGGGCTTGCGATTTTACTTTTTTTGTATTTTGCGATTGCTTTATCTACTTTCGGACAGTTGATTTTGGAACATGTTTATAAACTTGTTCCTTTTGATCGGAACTTATATAATACTTTGCATAATATGACTTTGCCAGCTGTCGCAGTAGCAACGTTTTTATCTCTGATGATGCTTTATTTTATTTTGCCAAATGTTAAGATAAAGAAATTAAGATATACAATGCCGGGAACGATTTTTTCAACTTTTGTTTTGGTTTTCTTGACAAACTGGGTTGCTAAATATGTGAGTTTCGCACTCAATCAGTTGGATGACTTAAAATTAATTGGTTCTCTGGTTGTTTTTGCATTGATGATTTGGTTCATTTTTATCGCACGAGTTTTGATTATTGGAGCAATATTGAATGCAGTTTATCAAAAAACAAAACTCGGTGAGATTGAAACACGTCGAGGAGAAATTGTTGAATTTATCAAGGAAATTAGAAAATAGACTTACTCAACTTGAAGTTGAGTAAGTTTTTTGTTATGAATATCAGAGTTTATCTATAATTTATTTTTTGGTTATGTATGCAATTGGTATAGTTTCATTCGTAAATAAAATACTTGCATATTGATGTTTTTGTGGTATACTTATCTTATAAAAACAAATGAGATACTCAAGAAGGGAGAATATCATGAAAACACCGACTGCTAAGGCAGAACTACTGCAAACAATCCAAAATGACTTTGATAACCTTATTCATTTGGTTGATGATTTACCAGAAGAAAGCAAAAATGCTACTTTCCGCTTTAATTATGCCATGACACCGAACTGGCGCCGTGATACAAATGTACGGAGTGTGCTTATGCATTTGTATGAGCGAGCAAATCGTCTTGTAAATTGGCTAGAAAGTTCTAATCGGAGTGCGACTCGTCCATTTCGTGCGGATTTCTTCGGTGATATGAGCTCAGAACTTTGGATTAAACAACAAAATACAGACTTTGAGGTTGCCTATCAGTTAGCAAAAGAAACGCATAAAAAAGCGATGTCCTTGCTTGAAACTATGTCGGAGGATGAACTTTTCAAATGTGTTTATTTCACATGGAAAAGTTCGCTTTCTATTGCGGATTATGCCATGTCTGGATTAGCGAACCATTACAAATGGCTTATGGCACAAATTCAAAATCAAGTAATTGTCAATGAGATGATTTCCAAATAAAAACATAATGATAAAAAACTCCAGCTTAATCAGCTGGAGTTTTTGTTTTTCGAAAGACAATGAATTTTGAATAAATATAATTGACAACGATGGTAAAAACTTGGATGAAAATGTTGAGGTCAGCAACCATTTGATTTTTCCCCATCCCAAAAGCGTTCATCAAAATTTCAGGATGGGTATCAATGAACCACCAGTTGGCGACGATAGCGAGAAACAAAAGCACTAACCGACCAGAAACAAAGCTGATGAAATCTTTGAGTAAGTGCGATGATTTGTGTTGAAAAACAAAGAACTTATTTGTAAAAAAAGCGAAGATAATACTGGCAGATTGAGCAACAGTTTCTGAGGCCCAGCCAGAATGCCAAGCTTGCCAGGTCAACCATTTGACTAGAGCATAGACCGCCGTAGCCAAAACACCAAAAATGAGATATTTTATTGCTTCAGTTTTAAGAAGTGAGATAATCTTTTTCATGAAGATATTATACAAGATGTGAGCAATGCCGTCAAGAATTGTAGAGCAATACCATTTGGTTCTTTGAGCTTTAGCGCATAAGATAATGGACAGCGTAGCGACAAAGGCGTGTAGAACTGCTTGTAGAGTGGTTTCGTTTTGTTTTTTATCCATTTTCCCTAAGTTCTAAGTAATCGGACTTACTTATACTAGAGGTGAGTATAGGTGAAACGAAATCTATAGAGAATCAAAAATAATGTTGTTTGATGCTTAAAAATGCAGTTCAAAATTTTTGTCAGCGTTAATGATTTTTGTCAGCATTTGCGAGATAGGTTTTATAAAATTTTTCTGCTATAATAGAGGCATGCCTAAACAACGATTCTATTCTTTTATGATAGGGACAGTGGTTGAAGCTTGGATTTTTAGTTGGACATTTATGACTAGGTCTTGGTTTTTTGCCACGTTCTTTGGTGTGCTGCTCATTCGACGGTTGACGATTGCTTATAAGCTAGATAAAGTTATCCGTGAAATGATGAAATAGCAGTATGGCAAGTTCTTTTATGGTAGGACTTGTATTTTATAAAATTTTTGCTGACGAAAATAACAAAAGCGCTGACAGACAGACTTGTCAGTTTTGTACGATTGAGTAAGTATCAAAACGGTGAATATAGATTCTGTCAGTACTGACAGAGGTGTTATTGGCTGATTGATCAATATAAAATAACATAAATTTTAACTTTTGAGGGAGAACGATAATGACAGTTTCGGTTCAGGATTTGCTTGATAAAATCCATTTTCATGTGATTTATTCAACGGAAACAGCACTGAAAAAAGAGATTACGACTTCGGAAATCATGAGACCCGGTCTTGAGATGGCGGGTTATTTTGACTATTTTACTCCAGAACGGATCCAACTTTTTGGGATGAAAGAATGGTCATATATGATGACTATTGTTGGAGATAATCGTTATGATTTGTTGAAAAAAGTGATGACGGATGTGACTCCTGTGGTCATTGTTGCACGTAATCTTGAGATTCCTGATGAGATGGTTGCTGCGGCAAAAAAAGCAGATATTGTGCTTTTGCAATCTCGTGAGGCGACAAGTCGTTTGAACTCTATTTTGACTTCATTTCTAGATGAAAAGTTGGCGGAACGTATCACTGTCCATGGTGTACTGATGGATATTTTTGGGGTGGGCGTGCTTATTCAAGGAGCTAGCGGAATTGGTAAGTCTGAAACGGGTCTTGAATTGGTCAAAAGAGGACATCGACTTGTTGCAGATGACCGTGTAGACGTGTTCCAACGTGATGCTTTCACTTTAGCTGGTGAACCAGCTGAAATCTTGCGAAATATGATTGAGATTCGTGGGGTTGGTATCATTGATGTCATGAGTCTTTTTGGTGCCGGTGCTGTAAAAGATGCAACTGACATTGACATGGCAATTTATCTTGAAAATTATGATACGAGTAAAGAGTTTGATCGTCTTGGTAATGCACCGACAATCGTAACTTTTTCGGAAGTCGAGCTTCCACAAACTCGAATTCCAGTAAAAACTGGGCGAAATGTTTCTGTCATTATCGAAGCAGCGGTCATGAATTTCAGAGCGAGACAAATGGGATTTGATGCTACAAAAACCTTTGAAGACCGTTTGACAAATCTGATTACACAAAATAAAGAAGACTGACAGTTTTTCAAATTTACTGACGGCTATAAAATTTACTGACAGATTTTTGTCAGTTCAATAATGAAATAAAAATAAGAAAAAATGAATAAATTATTTCCCTTTTTAGCGCTTGATAAAGTCGCGCTTCAACTTGGTCCTATTGCGATTCACTGGTATGCCATTTTTATTGTGACAGGTGCTGCAATTGCAGTTTGGATGGCTTGTAAAGAAGCACCACGTCGTAAAAATCTTACAGGTCAATCCTTAACTACAGATGATATCATTGATTTTGTTCTCTTTGCTTTTCCACTAGGAATCGTTGGTGCCAGACTCTATTATGTCATTTTTGAGTGGAGCTATTATAGTCAACATCCAAGCCAGATTATTGCAATGTGGGATGGAGGAGGAGCGATATATGGGGGTCTAATCGCGGGTGCCATTGTCCTTTTTGTCTTCTGTTATTATCGAATGATTCATCCGCTTGATTTGCTAGATATCACAGTGCCAGGTGTATTCCTTGCCCAAGCAATGGGGAGGTGGGGAAACTTTGTTAATCAGGAAGCTTACGGTAAAGTTGTTTCTAATCTAGACTGGCTGCCTTCGTTTGTCCGTAATCAGATGTTTATTGACGGGCATTATCGGATGCCGACTTTCCTTTTTGAAAGTATTGGAACATTGAGTGGCTTTGTCCTCGTTCTTGTTTTCCGCCATCGTTTAAAATGGCTTAAACGTGGAGATATATTCAGCTTTTACTTGGTATGGTACGGTATTGTTCGTTTTACTGTTGAAGGGATGCGGACAGACAGTTTAATGCTAGGGCCTGCTCGTGTTTCACAATGGTTGTCAGCAGTGCTTGTCTTAGTAGGGATTGGACTATTTATTAATCGCCGATTAAAAAAAGTTGAAAAGTAGATTTATAAGTTATTTCTCAGGAAATGACTGACAAATTGGAAAATTAAAAGCTGTCAGTATACTGACAGCTTTTTTACAACTTATTTGTTGTAAAAAGTGATATCATGTGCAGAAACAGTGGTTACGATTTTTAGTTTTGAAAGTGTAGCTGCAATAAATGAACGCATAGTGTATAAAATACTGTCAGATTTTAAATTAGAACGAGTATATTTACTGACAAAATCTGAGCTGATTATGTTAGTAAATAAATAAATAATTTGTTATAATAAAGTAAAAAATAATCGCTTTCATGAGAATGAAATGTGATTTGATATTGTTTAATTTCTAAGTCATCCTCATTTGGGTAGTTTGTATCCAGCCTATGATTGCATGACGATAAACAAGACGTGCTATCTATACTGTTTTGCTGACAAATTCATCATAGGATAGATATTTAGAAGTTAAAACTTGCGCATGAGTTTGAAGGTCTTTCGTTTCTCATTCATGTGCAAGGTGAAATGTTTGCCGTTCGACTACTCAGTTAGAGAAGAACAGGTGTGAGCAAGAGCCCAAAAGCTCTTGGATAAAGGAGGAATTGTGGGAAATATTGCATTATTAATCATTGCGATTGCTTTTGCGGTGTTGGTACTTTTTTTGGTGATCGTACTTCACAAAGTATCAAAGGTTGTAGAAGAAGCAAATCGTACAGTGAAGTTGGTTTCAAGTGATGTGGATGTATTATTACATCAGGCAGACGGAATCATGGCAAAAGCAAATACTTTACTTGATGATGTTAACGGTAAAGTAGCTACGATAGACCCTTTGTTTACCGCAGTTGCCGATTTATCGGAAAGTATTTCAGACATCAATACATCAAGCCGTAAACTTGTTGCTAGAATCAATAGACCATCTTCAAGAAGAAAAGCAGGCTCAGCTTCAGCGGTTGTGCTTGCAAAAACAGCCAAAAAATTCTTTGTAAAAAAGGATAAAGTTAAAGAAAGCAAAGAAACTGTATAATCAAGATGCGAGGGACGCTCGTTCTTAAATTATGAAAATTAGAAAATTTTAGGTTCGTGCGAAAGCACGGTTCTGGAAGTTGCTATTTCGCCTTGCATTTTCAATCAATTGCGATTTGAACTTGCCACTTTATAGGATAGCCGTTAGCGCTAAAGCAGCAACGGATATGCTAGTTGTTTCACCTAGTGGCTTAGTGAGATCGACAACGTAGCAAAGCGGAGATAGAGCGAATCAACAGTGAAGTGTCTATTTTCACTAATTTCAAGCGCATCAAAACCAATTAAATAAGATAGCTCAACACAGAAAGGATATTTTATGTCAAAAAAATCAGGATTTTTAGTCGGTGCCGTAATTGGTGCGGCTGCAGCTCTCTTCCTTGCTCCTAAAAAAGGAAGTGAATTACGCGAAGATGCAGGAAAAATATATGATGATTTCAAAGAGAATCCTCAAGAAACGCTGAATAGTCTTAAAGATAGCGCTGTTGATTTTTCCACAGATAAATTCAATGAAATTAAAGAAAAATTTGATACAGGAGAAATTTCTGCAGAAAAGGCCAAAGATTATTTGATTTCAAAGCGTGATTTGATTAAGGAAAAAGTAGATTCAGGAGAACTTTCAAAAGAAAGTGTTGTCTCTTTTTTCAATGATACTAGAGATGCAATCGTAGAAAAACTAAATACTGTAAAATTGAGCAGTGAGGAACTTTTTGATGAAGATGAGTCCCATCTTTCTGATGAAGTTGCAACAGCCGCTGCAGAATTCAATGATAAAAAAGAGGATGTTGTTGACGCGGCATCTGACAAAGTTGAAGAAGTCAAAGAAGAAATTGATACAGAAAAGTTATCAGAAGAAGCAAATAAAATTGCTGAAAAAGCTAAAGAATTGACATCAGAAGAGTGGTAATAGTTGCGAAAAGCATATTAGACTACATATTCAACCCATTACATTTGCTTAACAAAAAGTCTGTCGTTCTATTTGAAATTGTAGAACTTCCTAGACAGACTTTTTTGTGTAAAAAATTTACATACTTAGAGATAGCATTTGGAAAAAAATTGCGATATAATAAAGCTATAGCTCATTCGTTGTAAAAAATAACAACGATTGATATTGCACACTTCCGTGCGCCGTTCTTTAGAACGGTCTAACGGTCTACATTCGTTTATACACCACAGGTATCTCTTCGCTCTATCTCCGTTTTGCTACATTGTTGATTTCAGTAAGCCATTAGAGGTAAGTAACTAGCATATCCGTAAGCTGCTTACATCCTACAAAGTGGCAAGTTCAAATCGTAATCTGCTAAAGGAGCAAGGCGAAATGGTTCACTACGCTGTCCGTTTGTTTTGCTGTCAAAACAGCAAGAGCAAAAGGTCTGCAAATGTAGTGAGCACCAGTAAAATCCTGCTGGATTTTAAAGTGGACTAGTATATATAAAAATAAATCCGGAGGATTTTATAATGACACAAGCAAACTTTGGTGTTGTCGGAATGGCTGTTATGGGGAAAAATCTTGCCCTTAACGTTGAGTCACGTGGCTATACTGTTGCTCTTTTCAATCGGACAACTTCAAAAACAGAAGAAGTCGTTGCCGAACATCCAGACAAGAATTTTGTTCTCACAAAAACAGTTGAAGAATTTGTAGCAGCCATCGAAAAACCTCGTCGTATCATGCTAATGGTACAAGCAGGTAACGCTACCGATGCGACAATTAAGTCACTTTTGCCTCACTTGGATAAAGGTGATATTCTAATTGATGGTGGGAATACACATTTCCCAGATACAATGCGACGTAATGCGGAACTGGCCGATTCAGGAATTAACTTTATTGGGACAGGTGTTTCAGGGGAGAAAAAGGTGCTTTAGAAGGACCTTCAATCATGCCGGGAGGTCAAAGAGAAGCGTATGAACTTGTTGCTCCGATTCTTGAAGAAATCTCTGCTAAAGCTCCACAAGATGGCGCACCATGTGTGGCTTATATGGGTCCAAATGGAGCAGGTCACTATGTGAAAATGGTTCATAATGGAATCGAATATGGTGATATGCAACTTATTGCAGAGTCATATGATCTTCTGAAACGTGTGATTGGACTTGATAATGCTGAGATTCAAGCTATTTTTGAAGAATGGAATGAAGGAGAGCTTGATAGCTATCTCATTGAAATCACTAAAGAAGTATTGAAGCGTAAGGACGACGAAGATACGGACAATTATATTGTTGACGTTATTCTTGACAAAGCGGGGAATAAGGGAACAGGTAAATGGACATCACAATCTGCACTTGACCTCGGTGTTCCATTGCCATTGATTACCGAATCAGTATTTGCTCGTTTCATCTCAACTTATAAAGACGAACGCGTGAAAGCAAGCAGTATTTTGTCTGGACCTACAGCAAATTTCTCAGGCGATAAGAAAGAAGTTGTTGAAAAAATCCGTCAAGCGCTATATTTCTCAAAAATCATGAGTTATGCTCAAGGCTTTGCCCAGCTTCGTCAAGCCTCTAAAGAGTACGATTGGGATCTTCCATATGCTACCATTGCACAAATCTGGCGTGCTGGATGTATCATTCGTGCAGAATTTCTGCAAAATATTACTGATGCCTTTAATAAAGATAATGCTCTTGAAAATCTTTTGCTTGATGACTACTTCATTGACATCACAAAACGTTATCAAGAATCTGTCCGTGATGTTGTAACACTTGCTGTTCAATCTGGTATTCCTGTACCAACATTCACATCAGCTATCAGCTATTATGATAGTTACCGTTCGGCAAATCTTCCAGCTAACTTGATTCAAGCACAACGTGATTACTTTGGTGCACATACTTATGAACGTACAGATCGTCCTGGAATTTTCCACTACGACTGGTATACAGAAGACTAAAAATAGACTCCTTTTGGAGTCTTTTTTCTTTTATAATTTTGGAAATCTGATGTCTGAGAGAAAATATGCTACAATGAATGAGTGAAGTGCGAAGTTTTTAAATTACTTCCGAAATAAATAAAATAAGCACAATGGGTACTGACAATGATAAAAAATTCTGTCAGTTGAGAAAGACCATCAGACCTGATCAGGTTAATACTTGCGTAGGGATGTGTATGTATTTCCAAAGGATATTTCTTTTAAACTATTATTTGGAAAATCATTTTTCTCTTTTTAATTATCCCTCCTTGTGCAAACAAAGGAGTTTTTTTATGTCTATTTTGACACAAATTCAAAAAGTAAAACCGTTAGTGTTGAACCTTGCAAATCAAGTCACCACGCAAAGAGTAGCTGACGTCATAAGTTTTTTGGGTGCATCACCTTTAATGACAAAGGAAATTCAAGAAATTGAGTCTTTACTTACTATTGCGGATGCCCTAGTAGTCAATATTGGAACAATCAGTGAAGCTGATGGACCAATATTTCTTAAAGCTTGTCAATTGGCAAATCAAATGAATAAACCGATAGTTTTAGACCCTGTTGCAGTTAATGTTCCTTACCGTGCAAGTGTAGTCAACCAACTGTTAAATGCTGTAAGTTTTGACATTATCCGCGGCAACGCAGCAGAGATTGCTTGGTTTGCTGACAAAAAAGTTGTCAGTAAAGGAATTGATGCACTAGAGCTGACAGTAAGTCCAGAAAATGCAAAAATTGCTGCAAAAAGAACGGGAGCGATTATTGTCCAAACAGGGAAAACGGATGTTGTTACTGACGGAAATAAAGTCTTATTTGTCAGTACTGACAGCCCACTTTTTAAGGTAAATGTAGGGTGTGGCGATATGTTATCAGCGACAATTGGAACTTTTGTGGCAGTATCAGATAATCTTATCCAATCTGCTTATGAAGCAACGAAATTTTTTGGCGAAGCAGGAGTGCGGGCTACAGAGGATGTTCAGAATTTACCAGGAATGTTCATAAATGCATTTCTTGATGAAATTTATCAAAAAGCAAGAGAGGCAAAATAAAAAGTGGAAGATTTACAGGTTTCACCAGAGCGAAGAACGGCAGGAGCATGGGATTCATTCGCAACATGGGTTAATGCAAATGCGAATAATGGTACTTGGTTTACAGGCGGTGTAATAGCTGCGGCAGGTGTGTGGACAGCATCGGTTGATTTAGTTATTGTTGGATTGATGTCTTACGCTTTTTTATCTATTGCAGCATATATGGGCTATAAAACAGGTTTACCCGCGATGTATTTGACTCGACCTTCGTTTGGAGTTCGAGGTTCAGTTTTACCTTCAATGATTAACATTATTCAATTTATGGGTTGGGCAGCGGCAAACACATTTATTGCGGCAGTGTCAATGGCTATGATGCTCAATGCCTTATTCAAATTTCCAGCAATCAATTCGAATAATGCTTACATCAGCATTGGTACAGGAATCTTTATTATGATGATTTTACACCTTTTATCTGTATCTATGGGAGAAAAATCAATTCGAATATTGGAACGTTTTGGGATTTGGTTGATTTATATTTTAGTGCTTTGGGAAATGATTGTTGTTTTTCATGATTTTTCTTGGCATCAGTTGATAAATTGGAAGCCAGCAATAAATATCAAAATGTCTTCTGGAAAAGTTATTGATACATTGGCAGTTTTTAATCTTGGGTGGGCAATGGCTGGTTCAGATTTTTCAAGATTTGCTAAAAATAAAAAAGCAGCACTTGCAGTATCCTTTATCGGTGTAAATATAGGAACATGGTGGTTCGCTTCAATCGGTATGTTTTCTACGATTGCGATGGCTTTAAGTTTGAACAACTTCAATCCAGAAAATTCAGATCCATCTGTTGTTGCAACAAAACTTGGTCTAGGCTTGGTGGCATTATTAGTTATTGTTATCACATCAACTACCTCAAATGCAGTCAGCCTGTTAGCAGCAGGTTCAGCTTATAACAATATCTTTAAGAGAACAAGTTTCAATCGTTCATTGGTTATTGTAACCATTCTTGCTTCATTGATTTCATTTATCCCACTTATCATCAATAGTTTTTTAGCAAGTTTTACCGCATTTCTTTCGGTAATTGGGATGACAATGATTCCTGTGATTCCTATTTTTTTGATTGATTTTTATATCCTTAACAATCAAAAATATGATATTTCAGCATTGGATAAAGCAGGTGGAGTCTATTGGTACAATAAAGGAATTAACTGGATTGCTGTCATTTCTTGGGGAATTGGTGTACTTGCTTATAACTTATTTCAACGATGGACAATGGTGAGTGATGTTATTGGAGCAAGTTTTGAAAGTTTGATTTTAGCAGGTTTCAGTTACTTTTTGTTGACAAAAACACTTAGAAAGTAGGACAATAATGATAGAAGTACCACAAGTAGTGACAATCGCAGGGATTGATTCGAGCGGTGGCGCTGGTATTAATGCAGATACTAAAACATTTCATAATCAAAAAGTTTATGCTGCGACAATTGTCACAGGACTGACGGCACAAAATACCTATGGTGTGCAAAATATTGCTCCTAGCCATCCAGAATTTATTCTTTCACAATTTGATTCTGTATTCTCTGATCTAGAGATTTCTGCAGCGAAAACGGGAGCATTGTTCGGTAAAGCTCAAGTTGAAGCAGTTATTGAGGGACTGAAAAAATACAAAGTCAATCATCTCATCGTTGATCCTGTAATGATAGCAAAAGGAGGAGCAAGATTATTATCTAATGATGCAATAGAGCTCATCAAAAAGGAGTTGCTTCCTTTGGCAGAGGTCATCATTCCAAATATAGAAGAAGCTGAAGTAATGGTTGGCTATAAGATTGAAAATCGCCAAGCACTTATTTGCGCTTTAAAAAATTTACAGAGGATGGGCGCTAAAAATGTACTAATCAAAGGAGGACATACAGACAGTGAAGTTGTGTCAGATGTTTTACTGACAGGAGATGGAAAAATAAGTCATTATGATTCAAAAAGAATAATGACAAGCCGAACGCATGGTACAGGAGATACTTTGTCGTCTTATATTACAGCTCACCTTGCCCAAGGAGAGACATTGATTGAGATAATGCCCAAGGCAAAAGCCTTTATTCTGGCTACGATTAAGGAAACGATTCATGTAGGACATGGGCATGGTCCACTGAATCATTGGGTGAACACAGATGAATAAAGAATTTTTAAGATGCTATTTCATTGCGGGACCACAAAATTTTCCAGGATTATCTATCTGGGAAGCGCAAGAAAAAATTGTTTTAATCATGAAAAGTGGTGTAACTGCTTATCAATTTAGAGATAAAGGTACAGTTTATCAAAATGATAGACAGCGCCTAGAATTAGCCCAAAGCCTGAGAGACACAGCAAGAAAACTTGGAATTCCTTTCATAGTAAATGATGATGTTGGTTTGGCAATAACACTAAAAGCTGATGGAGTTCATTTAGGACAAAATGATGAAAAATTGAGTGATGCAAGACAAAAAGTTGGGCGTTCAATGATTATTGGACTTTCAGTCAATAATGCTACAGAGTTGGCCAAAGCTCAAGAGAGTCAAGCAGATTACTTAGGAGTTGGACCAGTTTACCCAACATTAACCAAGACAGATGCAACTCATCCCATTGGTGTGCAAGAATTAGGAAAAATGATGCCTCAAAACCATCTTCCAATTGTGGGGATAGGAGGTATTGGGTTATCAGTCTTACCAGAGCTTGTTCACATAGGGATTGATGGTATAGCAGTAATTTCTCTTTTAACGGGTTCAAATCATCCTGATACAGTGGCGAAAACAGTGCTAGATACATTTAAAGCCCACTAATAGGATAACTAAACGTTTTCACAGGATTTTTCAGTCCGATCTGATTATTTTCTGATATAATGTCAATAAGCTAAAATGACGTCAAAATCATTTTAGCTTATTCCTTTTTTACTGAAGAAAGTTGAGGAAACTCAAGTGAATCAAGCACACAATAGGTCGTTTAACAAAGCAACCACAGCTGGCTTTATTATTGCTCTAGGGATTGTTTATGGCGATATTGGGACGAGTCCCTTATACACGATGCAGTCTATTGTCGAAAGTCAAGGTGGACTTGAGAATATTTCCAAATCGTTTATTGTTGGTGTAATTTCCCTGATTATTTGGACGCTGACACTCATCACAACGATAAAGTATGTACTAGTAGCACTTAGAGCTGATAATAATCATGAAGGCGGAATTTTCTCATTATTTACCTTAGTTCGTAAGTATGCTAAGTGGTTGATTATTCCTGCAATGATTGGTGGGGCAACATTACTTTCCGATGGAGCATTAACGCCAGCAGTAACAGTTACCTCAGCAGTTGAAGGTTTGAGGGCAATTCCAGCTTTCCAAGATGTTTTCAAAGGACAACAAACGCCAATTATTATTATAACGCTGATTATTTTAGCTATTTTATTTTTAATTCAACGTTTTGGTACAGCGATTGTAGGGCGCGTGTTCGGCCCTGTTATGTTTGCATGGTTTAGCTTTCTTGGTGTTACTGGCTTAATCAATTTGTTTAATGATTTCTCCATTTTGCAAGCTATTAATCCGTATTGGGCAATTCACCTTCTCTTTAGTCCAGAAAATAAATCAGGAGTGTTTATTCTTGGTTCAGTTTTTCTTGCAACAACTGGTGCAGAGGCCCTGTATTCTGATTTAGGTCATGTTGGACGTGGGAATATCTATGTTAGTTGGCCATTTGTTAAAGTTTGTATTATCTTGAGTTACTGTGGTCAGGCAGCTTGGTTATTAAAAAATAGAGGGGAGTCATTAGGAGATGTGAATCCTTTCTTTGCAGTATTACCACATCATATTATGATTTTCGCAGTTATATTGGCTACATTTGCAGCAATTATTGCATCTCAAGCCTTGATCTCTGGCTCATTCACATTAGTTTCAGAAGCGATTCGTTTAAAAATATTGCCAATGCTTAAAATTTATTATCCGGGTCAAACTTTAGGGCAGTTATATATTCCAGGTGTTAATTTGGCTTTGTGGATGGCCTCTAGTTTCATTGTATTATATTTCCGTACATCAGCCCATATGGAAGCAGCTTACGGACTGGCTATTACAGTCACAATGTTAATGACTACAATATTATTGACCTTCTAT
Source organism: Lactococcus allomyrinae (assembly GCF_003627095.1). Lineage (NCBI taxonomy): Bacteria > Bacillati > Bacillota > Bacilli > Lactobacillales > Streptococcaceae > Lactococcus > Lactococcus allomyrinae. The sequence continues at coordinate 84,519 of NZ_CP032627.1, forward strand.
CTTTCTCACCAGTTAGCAAGACGGTCGATTGCCATTTTGTTCTTTGTTTCTTTTGTTCTCATCGAAGGAATGTTCTTTATCGCTTCTGCAGTGAAGTTCTTGCATGGAGGATATGTTGTTGTTATATTTGCAGTTATGATTCTGTTTGTTATGTCTATCTGGCACAAGGCAAATGAAATTGTGTTTAAGTATATCAAATCGCTTAATATTAATGACTATAAACAGCAAATAAAGTCATTGCGGGATGATGAATCATATGATCTCTATCAAACGAATGTGGTTTATTTGACGAATCGGATGGATGGAGAGATGATTGACCGTTCAATTTTGTACTCAATCTTGGATAAACGTCCGAAACGAGCAGAGGTTTATTGGTTTGTTCATGTAAATGTAACGGATGAACCTTGGACTGCAGAGTATGAGGTAGATATGCTAGATACTGACTATATTGTCAAAGTTAATCTTTATCTTGGATTTCGACAACGTCAAGAAGTGCCACGATATTTGCGTACAATTGTGACAAATCTGATGAAATCTGGACGTTTACCCGAACAAAATCAGAAATACTCCATTACTAAAGGACGGAGAGTGGGAGATTTTCGTTTTGTAGTTATTGAAGAAAGGATGACTAATGCACGTCAAATGTCAGATTTTGACCGCTTTGTACTAAGAACAAAATCCACAATAAAGAATGTCACGGCATCGCCTGTACGCTGGTTTGGACTGCAATTTTCCGAAGTTTCTATTGAGAAAGTACCGCTGGTCTTATCGGATGTACGTAATTTGGAGATTATTGAACGTATTATTCCCCAAGTGCCAGAAAATGATTAATAGAGTTTTTGATGAAGTCTTAAATGATAAATGAAAGAACTGTGCAGATTTATGCACAGTTCTTTGAAATAAATGATGAGCTTAAGTTCAAACTGCAAAAATAAGAGGCTTTCTGATATAATATGGTTAGCTAAAGGGGATAAATAAATTCACTATTAGTTAGTTACTATTTGTAATGTAAGAAAGTTGAGGAAATTAAGAATTGAGTCATCCACGCAATAAGTCGTTTAATAAAGCGAGTGCAGCTGGCTTTATTATTGCATTAGGTATTGTCTATGGTGATATTGGGACAAGCCCTCTTTATGCCATGCAAGCAATTGTCAGAGGACAAGGGGGATTGGAAAATATATCTCAAAACTTTGTTCTGGGTGCAGTTTCACTTGTTATTTGGACATTGACGATGATTACTACGGTTAAATACGTACTTGTGGCTTTGAAAGCGGACAATCATCATGAGGGAGGGATTTTCTCACTTTTTACTCTTGTGCATCGCATGAGAAAATGGTTAGTTATTCCTGCAATGATTGGTGGTGCTACGTTGTTAGCCGATGGAGCACTGACTCCTGCTGTAACAGTTACTTCTGCGATTGAAGGATTACGAGGAGTGCCTAGTCTTACTCATATTTATTCAGACCAAACAGCGGTTATCATCACAACAATGATTATCCTTGCTTTTTTGTTCTTGATTCAGAGATTTGGGACAAGTCTTGTGGGGCGTTTGTTTGGACCAATCATGCTTTTGTGGTTTGGTTTTCTTGGTGTAAGTGGACTTCTTAACTCATTTTTGGATTTATCTATTTTAAAAGCAGTAAATCCTTATTATGCGATTCATTTGTTACTCAGCCCTGAAAATAAAGCTGGTTTCTTTATTCTTGGTTCTATTTTCTTGGTTACTACGGGGGCTGAAGCGCTGTATTCAGACTTGGGGCACGTTGGTCGTGGAAATATCTATTTCAGTTGGCCTTTTGTTAAGGTATGTATTATCTTATCTTATTGTGGACAGGGGGCTTGGCTTCTTGCGCACCGTGGCGAAAGTTATGAGCAGTTAAATCCTTTCTTTGCTATTTTGCCACAACCTTTGGTTGTTTATGCTGTTATACTAGCAACACTTGCTGCGATTATTGCTTCTCAAGCTTTGATTTCTGGTTCATTTACGTTAGTTTCAGAAGCTATTCGTTTGAAATTGTTGCCTTTACTTAAAATTTATTATCCAGGACAAACACTAGGACAACTCTATATTCCTGCAATTAATCTTGCTTTGTGGGTAACAACATCATTTTTTGTGCTGTATTTTAGAACTTCTGAACATATGGAAGCGGCTTATAGCCTTGCTATTACAATCACTATGTTGATGACTACAACTCTTTTGACTTATTTCTTAATTCAAAAAGGAATACCTAAAATTGCTGTTGCCCTTGTGGCAGTGGTTCTGTTTGTTATTGAAGGTTCGTTCTTCGCGGCTTCTTTAGTTCAATTTATTCATGGTGCATATATTGTTGTACTGATTGCTCTGCTTATCATTTTTGTGATGTTTATTTGGAGTAAATCCCATAAAATTGTTCTGAAATACATTAAATCACTGAATATCAATGATTATAAAAAGCAACTAAATACGCTACGTCATGATGAATCTTATGACCTTTATCAGACTAATGTGGTTTATTTGACAAGTCGAATGGACCATGAATGGATTGACCGTTCAATCTTATATTCAATTTTGGATAAACGTCCAAAACGAGCAGAAGTTTATTGGTTTGTTAATGTGAAGGTTACTGATGAGCCTTATACTTCTGAGTATAAAGTCGATATGTTGGGGACGGACTTTATCGTTCGGGTTAATTTGTATTTAGGTTTCCGTATGCGTCAAGAAGTACCACGCTATTTGCGGACTATTGTGACTGACTTAATGGAGTCGGGTCGCTTGCCACAGCAACATCAGCATTATAGTATTACACCAGGTCGAAAAGTCGGAGATTTCCGTTTTGTCGTGGTAGAAGAAAAATTGATGAATGCGCGGCAAATGCCTGGTTTTGAACGATTTGTACTTCAAACTAAAGCACAAATTAAAAAAATTACAGCTTCACCAGTACGTTGGTTCGGTCTTCAGTTTTCTGAGGTAACGGTGGAAACTGTGCCATTGGTTCTATCAGATGTTCGTAATCTAGAAATTCATGAACGCCTAGAGCAAACAGAGACTGAGCCGACTCAATGAGTCTATAAATAAAAAGAGCGATAAGCTCTTTTTATTTTATTTGGGAATTAGCATTTTTGTGGAACGCTTCTTTAAAAAGGTTCGTTTATACTAGTTCATCTTTAAGTTTTATTAGAAAATTATTAGATGAACTGCAGATATACTGCCTTGTGATTCGACTAGCAAGTCTACTTGCGTAGCAAGAGCTATTTCGCTTTCCGACTTTAGTCAGTTGCTACTGCGACTAGGTGCTTTGCCTTTTGCTCTTGCTGCTTTTGCAGCTAAGCAAACGGACAGCGGTTGCATAGACCGTTCGCAGAACAGCGTGCGAAGCACGTAGCACCCATAGCGAGCGTGGACAGCGAAGCAACGAAGTTGCGTAGATAGTAAAATCGACAGCGTAACGAAGTGAAGATAGAGCGAATGGACACTTGGGATATGGACAGCGGAGCGAAACAGAGATAACTTTTAAATGACACGCTTAAAAGTTGAACAGTATTAATAATTTCCTGTAAAAATGATTGTTTTTAAGGAGCAATACGTTTTCTGGCAGCTCTTTTACGCCCATTGTCAATCATTTGTTTTTTCTCTTTGATTGGATTGATGACTTGGGATTTTATACAGAGTGCGCCAGCGGTAAGAGCGATAAGCGTGAATGCTTTTCCTGCGACGAAACCTGTGATGAATGATTTATTGTGCATAATAGTTCCTCCAAATTTTGTTTAACGTGCAAGCCTTTTTCGAATCGCTTTTTTATGTCTTTCCATATTTGGAATATCTGCTGAAACTTGTGACATTTCTGGAAGATAACCTTTGTGTTTTGCGACGAGAAGAGTGGTTCCTGCGATAGTGATTTCGATGGCTTTTCCAATGAGATAGCCTTTGAGTAACTTATTCATAAAGTTCCTTTCTGTTTGTTTCTTATAATTTATATTTTGTTATATTATTATTATAAGCTAAAGATTTTAAAATGGATAATAATATGATGAAAAAATGAGATTGATGAGCTTTCAATAAAAATTAACTGGTTAAGGTTCAGATGGGCTTGGTGTGGTACGATGGAGGGAGTTGGTAAAAAACAATAAATTCATAAAAAAGAAAGAAGGTAGAAACTGCGATGACAATTACTGGTGTAAAGATTGACAAAAAGTTTATGAAGGACTTATTTATTCTGATCATGGGTGTGGGACTTTATGTTTTATCTGTTCAGATGTTCGTTATTCCCAATTTTTTGGCGAGTAATGGTGTAGCTGGAGTCTCTGTATTGATGGACTTTGTTTTTGGTGTCAATCCTGCCTTAACTTTTTTTCTTGTTAATATTCCGCTTTTTCTTTTTGGATGGCGTTTACTTGCACCGCGGGTGTTGTTATTAAGTATTCCTGGGGCTTTGTCAATGAGTTTGTGGTTGCTTTTATATGAGGCTTTAGGTGTTTCTGGAATTGAGTTTTCGCATATTATTTTTGCTGGAATAAGTGATGGAATTCTCTCGGGGATTGGTGCAGGATTAGTTATTATTTCTGAAGGGACATTTGGCGGTTCAATTTTGCTGAGTCGAATTTTGGAAGAACAATGGAATTTTAAGATTGATAAGGTGTTGTTTATGGTGGATGTTGTTGTACTGGGACTATCACTTTTGACTTATCTTGCGCTTCCTAATTTTGCGGTGACTTTATTATCTTGCTATATATTTAGCAAGGTGACCTTAATTGTAGGGCGTCCTGAATATCGTAAAGGATTGGTTTTAAAGGGTAAAAAAGTTTACAAAAAAGTTTTTGCGGCTTGAAGGTTAATGGAAAAAGAATAAGGTAGTGTTGTATAGTGGAGATAGTGTTACTTTATCCTCTGACTAAGAGGCGGAAACTGATTTTGATAAAAAATGTAAAGTGATTGAACATGGTTCAATTGCTTTTTTGATAGGATGTTTGAATTTATTGTCGAAATCTGAAATAATAAAGTCTAGTGATTGTAAAAGTTGACGAATTGACAAAAAATTAGTTTGCTTCATCCTAATATTTTAATGTGTTGAGTGGTAAATAGGATTAGATATAAAAGTGAGAATTTAATAATAGAGTGATGAAAAATAAAGTTTTAGTTATTGTAGGACCTACGGCGGTAGGAAAAACGTTGCTGGGGATTCAACTTGCGAAAAAGATGAATGGTGAGATTATTTCTGGAGATTCGCAACAAGTTTATCGAGGACTAGATATTGGCACTGCAAAAGCAACACGTGATGAACAGCGGTTAGCGAGACATCATTTGATTGATATTCGTGATTTAACAGAAAATTTTTCTGCTCATGATTTTGTTGTTGCGGCCAATCAGAAGATTGCACAGCTCTTGAAAGAGGAGAAAGTTCCTATCATTGTTGGCGGAACGGGACTTTATATTCAAGCACTGGTAGAGGGCTATCATCTTGGAGGACAAGAAAATCATGAAGCAATGATGGAACTTCGTGAGCATTTGTCAGTACTGACAGACGAAGAATTGTTTGCCAAAATTAAGAAAAATGGGTTGCGAATTCCTGAAATGAATCGTAGGCGTGCAATTCGTGCGTTAGAATTGGAAAAATTTGGTGCAAGTAAAGAAAAAAATGTAGCACCAGTTTATGATTTTTGCTTGATTGGTTTAAATGCAGATCGGAGTGTGCTTTATCAACGGATAAATCAACGTGTGGATTGCATGATAAATGCGGGTGTGCTTAATGAGGCACGTCATTTATTTGAGGATTATCCAGAAGTTCAGGCTGCAAAAGGGATTGGTTATAAAGAATTTTTCCCTTATTTTGCTGGAGAAATGGGTTTAGAAGAGGCAGTCGAGCTAGTCAAAAGAAATTCGAGACGCTATGCTAAACGTCAATTGACATGGTTTAAAAATCGGATGGCAATTGAGTTTTTTGATGTTTTTGAGGAAAATTATCCTGAGAATGTCTTTGAAAAAGTGGCTGATTTTTTGAACTGAAGGACTTTTTGAAAAATGTTATAATAAAGGATGATGACAGGGCTGTCAGCGTACTGACAGAAAATTGTCAGTAAGATAATTTGATAAATTTAGAGGAATATGAGAAATGAATGACAAAAAATGGATAGATTTAGCAATGAAATATGGAGGTTATATGGCTCAAGACCGCATTTTTTTAGAGAATCGGCTGTCACTACTTACAAAGATGACTGATAAGCGACTACTTTCGACGCCACCTGCATCAGTGTTAAATGCTTATTTTGCCGAACTTTATCAGAAACGTTCTCCTAAGGATGCGACAGATTATTTCTTTGAACTTTCATGTGCGCTGGATATTTTTCAGGATGATCCTGACTTTCGATTGGAAGGAAAGGCGGGAGCTGAAAATTTTCGTTTTGTACGCTTGAACCTTTCTGGTAAGTCGTTTGGATTTTGCTATAAAAATAATCAAGAAGAAGCTGTGGTGTTCAGCGAATTTCCAGTAAAAATTACATCAGAATTAATTTTTGAAATTGCACAGATTTTTCCACATTATCTTTTACAGGAAATTGATGGAAAAATTTTGATGAAACCTGCTGTTTTTTCTACGGAATTTGAATTTGTCAGAGATGAAACTGTACTGACGACTCTGTCAGAAAATGATGATTTTATGCGTTTGTCAGGATATAATATTGATGATTTGCTTGAGTCAGCAGAGAAAATTGGTTATTTTAAACCGCTTCTTTTGCAATATGGTCATCAAAAATTTAATCTTTATATTTCTAAAGGTTTCTAAAAAATAGTGAACTAAAAGCTGTCAGTATACTGATAGCTTTTCTATTACAAAATTGTCATAAAATTTTGATTTTTTCTTAGAGAAATGTTATATTTATGGAAACGATTACTGACTATTTTGTCAGTTTAACGCAGTTGGGGTGGAAGTCTGTTAAAGGCTAGTGATTGGGACTTGTAAGAGACTTGGTGCGTCGGATTTTGCCATATCCTATGATATGATGAGATTACCAGATAAAAAGGAGGAACTTTTATGTTTATTATTCCGCTGATTATTTTGGCAGTTATTTTGTTGATTTTGATTCTAAGTTTGAGCACATTGGTTTTTGTGGTAAAACAACAAACTGTTGCTATTGTGGAACGTTTTGGGAAATATCAATTTACAGCTGGACCTGGTTTTCATTTAAAATTGCCTTGGGGAATTGACCGTATTGCAGCTCGAATTCAACTCCGTCTCTTGCAAAATGAAATGACTGTTGAAACAAAAACAAGTGATAATGTCTTTGTTACGATGAATATTGCAACACAATATCGTGTAAATGAAAATAGCATCAAGGATGCTTATTATAAACTCATGAATCCTGGAGAACAAATCAAGTCTTATATTGAAGATGCTCTCCGATCTGCTGTGCCAAAGCTGACTTTGGATGAACTTTTTGAGAAAAAGGATGAGATAGCACTTGAAGTACAGCATCAAGTAGCGGAAGAAATGGAAACTTATGGCTATATTATTGTTAAAACATTGATTACGAGAGTTGAGCCTGACTTAGAAGTTAAGCAATCTATGAACGAAATTAATGCGGCTCAACGGAAACGTGATGCAGCTCAAATGCTTGCTAACGCCGACAAAATCAAGATTGTCACAGCAGCTGAAGCGGATGCAGAAAAAGATCGTTTGCGTGGGGTAGGTATCGCGGGACAACGTAAAGCAATCATTGATGGTTTGGCGCAACAAATTGCTGAGATGAAAAATACAGGAGTGAATCTCTCAGAAGAACAAATCATGTCCGTCTTGATTGTCAATCAGTACCTCGATACGCTTAATCAATTTGCTGAGCATGGCAATTCAACGATTTTCCTACCAGCTGGTGCTGCGGGTTCTGAGGATATTCGGACACAGATTATATCTGCCTTAAAAGCAAAATAAGAGAAATTGGATTAGAAGTAATCGAATGGCACTCTACATGAAAGTTGTAGTGTGTTTACTCTGGTTGTAGCTTGATTGAATGGCTACAGTTCAGAGTGTTTGATTACTTTTTTTCTTTGGCAAAATGTTAGGCTTGTTCTTGCATTTTTAGGGTAATTCAGGTAAAATAAAAGGGTTGGGAAACCATGTCCGCGTCCGTAGTGTAATGGATATCACGTAAGATTCCGGTTCTTGAGATGGGGGTTCGATTCCCTCCGGACGCATTGCAATATTATTGTGTTTTTCCTAAAATACAGGATAAAGCAAACGTAGTTTGTTTCCTTGCTACCAACTGAGGTAGCACATATTTATTAAGACTCGTTAGCTCAGTTGGCTTGAGGCACTGCTTCAAGGTAAGTGGATAAAGCAAACGTAGTTTGTTTCCTTGCTACCAACTGAGGTAGTACATATTTATTAAGACTCGTTAGCTCAGTTGGCTTGAGGCACTGCTTCAAGGTAAGTGGATAAAGCAAACGTAGTTTGTTTCCTTGCTACCAACTGAGGTAGCACATATTTATTAAGACTCGTTAGCTCAGTTGGTAGAGCATTTGACTTTTAATCAAAGGGTCGCTGGTTCGAGCCCAGCACGGGTCACTAATTGATTCAGTGAGAAAATTGTGGGGAGACTCACAATTTTTCTTGTTTGTATTTTGGAAAAGAGTGAAATGCTCTATATTAAACTGATGTTAAAGTGATTACTTCATTGGTGGGAGATTCTTTCTCCCCCACCAATGTTAGTAGAACGAAAGCAGAGCTTAGTGCTGCTTATCTCGCCACCTTATAGAGGTGGGGGAATTAGCACGCACTTGCTAAGTTAAAAATTCATTCTGGAAAATTAGATTTAACATTGGTTTTATGATGAATGAGCGATATTAAGTGGAGGAATCATGGAGATTCAATTTTTAGGAACGGGTGCTGGGCAACCGTCAAAATCTCGCAATACGCAGGCAATTGCCTTAAAAATGCTTGATGAACGTAATGAAATATGGCTGTTTGACTGTGGAGAAGCAACGCAACATCAGATTTTGAATACAGCAATTCGTCCGCGAAAGATTAGCAAAATTTTTATTACACATCTGCATGGTGATCATATTTTTGGTTTACCAGGATTTTTGTCCAGCCGTAGTTTTCAATCTGCTGAAGAACAGACGAATCTTGATATTTATGGTCCTAGAGGGATTAAGGATTTTGTGTTAACGAGTCTCAGACTTTCTGGTTCAAGACTTGGCTATCAGATTTATTTTCATGAATATGATGAGGCAGGGAAGATTTTTGAAGATGAGAGTTTTGAAGTTTATACAGAGCTTTTGGATCATACGATTTTTTGCTTAGGCTACCGCGTGGTTGAGAAAAATCGAGTTGGTGAGTTAGATGCGCCAGCTCTGCTTGCCGCAGGACTACCTTTTGGACCACTTTTTGGCAAAATTAAGCAAGGTGAAATTGTTGAATTTGAAGGAAGAATATTTAATCCGGATGACTATATTGGAGCCGAAAAAATCGGAAAAGTGGTAACGATTTTAGGCGATACGAGAAAATCAAATGCTGCTGTGCGTTTGGCTTGGGGGGCTGATTTGCTCGTTCATGAAGCGACTTATGAAGCAGTTGAGAGTAAAATGGCGCGAGCGCATGGTCATTCTACATCAAAGCAGGCGGCAGAAGTTGCTAAAGAAGCGGGGGTAAAAAGACTTTTGCTAACTCATATTAGCGCACGCTATGTAGGACCAAAAGTCGGACAACTTGCAGGTGAGGCTCAGGCAGTACATAAGAATAGTTTTGTTGTTAAAGATTTTTATGAGGAGAAAATTGACTAGAAACATATTGATTACTGGGGCGACAGGTGATATTGCGCAAGAAATCGTCAAGCTTTTAGCGCAGGAACAGTTGATTCTGGTTTCTCGGAGTCTGTCAGCACTGACAGAACTTTATGGATATTTGTCAAATGTAACTTTGTTGACAAATGAACAAGTACTTGCTGATGGAATTTCTGTCAGTGTTGATATTTTGATTAATAATGCAGGATTTGGTGTTTTTAAAACTCTGTCAGAGCTGACAGATGCAGAAGTTACAGAACAATTTGTAATTAACACACTGTTTCCGATTCAGCTGATTCGGCAAGTGAATCCTAAGCTTCAAATTGTCAATATTGCTTCAAGTGCAGGTAAACTTCCAACTGCCAAATCAAGTATTTATGCGGCTTCAAAAGCAGCGTTGATTGTGGTGTCAGACGTTTTGAGGATGGAAAGACCAGAACTTATTGTGACAACCGTCAATACTGGACCTGTTAAAACAAAATTTCACAAGAATAATAAGACTTATCTTGAAAAAGTGGGGAAAAATGCGATTTCTGCTGAAAAAGTTGCTCGCAAGATTGTGAAGAGTCTTGGTAAAACTAAGCGAGAAATTAACTTACCTTGGCAATTAACGGTTGTCAGTAAGTTTAGAGTTTTATTTCCCACACTGACAGACTTTCTGTCAGTAAAATTTTTTGATTTTAAATGAAAAAATTATTGGTTTGAGTAGTCAAATGAAAGTGAAACAATCAGATTTTCTTTTGTTGTTATTTGTGTTAAAATGAAGGAGTTGTTCGGGAGTTCGCTTTGTGTTTATACTACAGCTTATTCGTTATAAAAATTAACACCAAATTGATATTGCTTTGCAATTTAGCAGGTCAGAGTCAGGGCAGATGCTCCGAGCGCCGTTCTGCGGTCTCCACTTGTTAAAGCAACAAGGAGAAAGAGTGTTCGCTACGCTGTCCGTTTGCTTGCCATTTGGCGCTATGAGCTTTGCTCATTTACAACCAAGGGGTCATGCGAAGCTAGGAACTAAAGTTCCAGGAGCAAAAGGTATTGCTACTAAACTAAGAGACAGCTGGGTAATGAAGTCAAGACTTATTCAGTGGCACTGAATTTAAAGTACAACCTCGCATCAGAGATATGAGGTCACTTTGTCCAAGGAGCCTAGGCGCTAAAAGCGCCAATGCCCTATGGTAGTCGGATGAAATTCAAGGCTTAGTGCTGCTTTATCTTTGCCCTAGAGCTCGGAGTATTAGCACGCACTTGCTTCGATAAATTTAAACAGAGGTGTTTAAATGATTCAATCAAAATATACATGGAAAATCACTGAAACAGTGCTTCCAGAAGAATTCAAAAAATTAACAAAAAAATATAAATTAGATGAGCTGACAAGCAATATTCTCTACAGTAGGGGCATTCGGGATGCTGATACGATAGAGAATTTTTTGCGTCCAAGTTTGGAAGAACTTCATGACCCATTTTTACTTCATGACATGAAAAAAGCTACTGACAGAATTCTGTCAGCAGTAGAAAATGGTGAAAATATCCTGATTTATGGGGATTATGATGCTGACGGAATGACAGCAAGTTCAGTTATGAAAACAGCGCTTGATGAACTGGGCGCAGAGGTTCAAGTTTATCTGCCTAATCGTTTTACAGACGGATATGGCCCCAATCTTGATGTTTATCAATATTTTATCAACAATGAATCTATTGATTTGATTATTACTGTGGATAATGGCGTTGCAGGTTTTGATGCGATTGAATGGGCCCAAAATCATGATGTTGACGTGATTGTCACAGATCATCATAGTATGCCAGAAACTTTGCCAAATGCTTATGCGATTGTGCATCCAGAGCATCCTGATAGTGTTTATCCATTCAAGTATCTAGCGGGGGTTGGGGTTGCTTTCAAAGTCGCCTGTGCGCTTTTGGAATATATTCCAAGTGAAATGTTAGATTTGGTTGCTATTGGTACAATCGCTGATATGGTCAGCTTGACTGATGAAAATCGGATTTTAGTTGCACATGGTCTAAAAGAACTTGCTAGAACCGAACGTGCAGGTCTACAAGAACTGATGAAGATTGCTGGCTGCGATTTTGGAAAAATTACTGAGGAAACTGTTGGTTTCCAAATTGCACCGCGCCTTAATGCGCTTGGGCGCTTAGATGACCCTAATCCTGCTATTGAGCTACTTACTGGCTGGGATGAAGAAGCGGCGACATCCATTGCGCAGATGATTGATGAAAAAAATAATGAGCGCAAATCAATTGTGGATAAAATCTATCAGGAAGCATCGGAAATGTTGACTGATGACCCTGTTCAAATTCTCTATCATGAAAATTGGCATAAGGGTGTTCTCGGCATTGTCGCGGGCAGACTTTTGGAGAAAATCCATAAGCCTATCATTATGCTAGCAGAAGAAGATGGGATTTTACGTGGCTCTGCACGCTCGATTGAAGCTTTCGATATTTTTAAAGCACTGGATTCACATCGGGAGTTATTTATCGCTTTTGGTGGACATAAACAAGCGGCTGGCATGACGCTCTCTATCGAAAATGTTGAGAAGCTTGAGCAAGTAATGATCGACTTTATCATGGACAATAACATTGATATGTCTGGAAAAACGGTGCTTGAACTTTCGGGAACTTGTGAATTGGATCGTCTCTCATTGAGTACTATAAATAATTTGGAGGCACTTGCTCCATTTGGTATGAATAACCCTAAACCTCGCTTCCTCGTGGAAAATTATAAAGTAACTCAAAGTCGTAGCATGGGTAAAGACAACAGCCATCTTAAGCTTAAAATCGAGCAAAATAAAGCGCAAATTGATGCAGTTTACTTTGGACATGGCGCAGAAGAATTAGAATTTGAGCAAGCTGAAACAAAACTAGCTGTGATGCTATCAAGTAATAGTTGGAACGGAAACACGACCGTACAACTCATGGTTGAAGACGCCCAAGCCGTTGGAATAGAGCTTCTTGACATTCGGAGTAAGCAAATTAATTTTCCAGAAAACACAAAAATTTTTGCAAAAAATGAGTTAAAACATGGTATAATGGAAGACGTGCTTGTTGTAGACGAGGTTCCAAGTTCTCACACAGGTCTGTCAGCACTGACGGAAGCCTTGTCAGCAGGAAACAAGTTGATTTATTTCAAAAACAAGATTGATAAAAATTACTATCTTACTGGTAGTGGAACGCGAGAGCAATTTGCAAAGTTGTATAAAGCAATTTATCAGTTTCCCGAATTCGATGTACGATATAAGCTGCGAAACTTAGCTGATTATTTGAAAATTCCAGAGCTTTTACTAGTTAAGATGATTCAAATTTTCGAGGAGCTTGGTTTTGTCAAAATTGACAACGGCTTAATGACTGTGGAAAAGAACGCAGCAAAACGTGAAATTTCCGAAAGTAAGATTTATCAAGAACTTCAGGAAACGGTTAAGTGGCAAGAGCTTTTTGCGCTTGCGCCAGTCAAAGAAATTTATCAAAAACTAACAGAAAAATAAAAACTTTCTTACTTATAGAAAGTTTGAAGAAAAGGAAAACTGACAGAAAACTGTCAGCACTAACAAAAATGGAATTAAAAGATTACATTGCAACAATTGAAAATTATCCAAAAGAAGGCATTGTCTTTCGTGATATCAGTCCGCTGATGGCTGACGGAAATGCCTACAATTACGCAGCGACTGAGATTGTTCAGTATGCGCGTGATAAGGAAATTGATATGGTTGTGGGACCAGAAGCACGTGGTTTCATTATTGGCTGTCCGGTGGCTTTCGCGCTTGGTGTTGGTTTTGCGCCAGTTCGTAAACCTGGAAAACTGCCTCGTGAAGTCGTTTCAGCCACTTACGAAAAAGAATATGGTACTGATACATTGACCATGCATGCTGACAGTATCAAATCTGGTCAACGTGTTCTGATTGTTGATGACCTGCTTGCAACAGGAGGAACAATCGGCGCAACGATTGAACTTGTTGAAAAAATGGGTGGTGTTGTCGTTGGTTGTGCCTTTCTCATTGAGCTTGATGAACTCAAAGGGCGTGAAAAAATTGGAGATTACGATTATAAAGTGCTGATGCATTACTAGTTTTTTCTGTCAGTAATCATCATCTCAAAAATTCTGTTAGCAAGATTTTTTCTTAACTTATGGAGAAAGTCGTAAGTACTGACAGAAATTTTTTCGCGTAAAAGAAGGTAAAATATTGACAGCAACTCAAATTTGATATAAACTATAAAAAGAAAATTCAGCCAATAGAGTTTGATTGTTTTGAAATGATAAAATGAGTTCACATCTTGAAGATTTATTTTTATCATCCACTAATTGTTAAACTCACATCTTATAACTGAGTTCGAGTCGCTTGTTGAGTTGTAGATATAAATTTTGAACAATTTAGCGTCTTGGATATCTTAAAATTGAGTTCGTCCTCCTAGAAATGAATGAAAAAAGATAAATCTCTTTGAGAAGTTTTACTTCTTTGCGTGATTTCCTATTTTTCATCATTTCTAAACAGTCGGATTCACATCTTAAATGAAAAGAGAGCAGAAACTTGAAGATTACAGCCTTAGAAGGACAACAAATATCAGAACTTTCAATGATTGAAGTCGCTCATGCACTTTTGGAGCAAAATGGCAAAGAAATGCCATTTGCCGAGATTGTAAAGACAATTCAAGCCTATTTAGGAAAATCAGACGACGAAATCAAAGCTAGTATTTCACGTTTTTATACAGAAATTAATACAGATGGAAGCTTCATTCCGCTAGGAAATAATATTTGGGCACTTCGTTCTTGGTATGCAATTGATGAAATTGATGAGGAAGTCATTGCTCTTGATGAAATCGAAGATGACGAAGAAGAAAAACCAGTGAAAAAACGCAGCAAAGTTAATGTCTTTGGTATTGAAGATGAGATTGATCCAGAAGATGAAGAAGGCAACAAAGAAACAGATGATGATATGTCTTACGATGCTGAAGCCGAAGATGAAGACAAAGATGATGTCGCTGCTTATGATGCCGAACTTGCTGAAGTTGAACTTGATAATGTAGATGAAGATGTCGAACTCGATGTTGATGATGACGACGACGACTCAGACGATACTGATGAAGACTAAAATGCATAAAAGTGAGGTGTCTAACCTCACTTTTATGAATATTTGCTTATCATTTGTAAAACATCAAGATAATGGTTACAATTAGAAAAAGCGAATTTTTAACTTATACTATGGCTAACCCGCTGTAAAAGCCAACAACAAATTGAAGTTGCTTTGTGCAACTTCATAACGAAGAAACATAGTATGTCAAGCGTAGTTATCACTAGTCACTTCGGCTTGCTCTTTAGCAGATTACAATTTGGAACTTGCCATTTTCGTGGCTTATTGAAATCAGAAGTCGAGTAAAGTGAAGATAGGGCGAATGGACATCTGTGGTAATTTAAAGTGGAACTAGTATAGCTTACCTCTTAATCTCGAATAACTCGAGTTACTTGATGATAGGGATTAGAGTTAAATGAAGTTTAATAGAGTTTTTTTATTGGTGACATAGTCATTTCAATATTTGAGTAAAAATAAATAATCCCAAATGAGCAAAGGTAGATTCTCTTTGAA
Organism: Lactococcus allomyrinae; assembly: GCF_003627095.1. NCBI lineage: Bacteria > Bacillati > Bacillota > Bacilli > Lactobacillales > Streptococcaceae > Lactococcus > Lactococcus allomyrinae. The sequence goes on from NZ_CP032627.1 coordinate 99,855, forward strand.
TTTGTACCCTTGGGCCTTATAAGGAGAGTAGATTTGGTGGATAAAGACACAACAGAATTTTCTCGAGAGAGTTTTAAAGAAAAAATTTTGCGTCAGCTTGAAGAAAATGCAACACAGCAATCTCATGAAGAACCTGATTCTAATGAGAGCTATTTTGAGCGTCCAAAATCAGATTTTAGAACATTAAATCAAAAAGAATCATCTTCTACATTTGAAAAGAGGAAGGTTGAGTTTGAACCTTATAACTTACCTGCTTTTGATTTTCCTAAGGATGATGATGACTGGGAAGAAGAATCTGAGGAAAAAACAACAGTTTCTCAGGAAACAGGCTCTTTACGTGAGAAATTAGAAGCGCTTGCTTTGGAAGAAACTCAAGAGCAATCAGATTACTCACAATTTTCTAGAAATCAAAATCGATATCAAAAGGAGTCTGGCAAGGAGGAAGTTATTTCAAATCCAAAACAAGCAAACCGACCGCCGAAGCGCAAACCTTCTAAGAAGAAAAAACGTGGTGCTAAAAAGAAGAAAAAGGTAACCGCAGGGCGAATCATCGCTGTGATTGTTTTACTTTTGATTTTAGCTGCTGCTGGGACGGGTTGGTATGGTTATAACTTTATTAAAGCAGGTGTGCAACCTTTAGACAGTAAAAATCATGTGGTGAAGGCTGTCAATATTCCAGAAGGTGCAAGTAGTAAACAAATTGGTGATATTTTGCAAAAACAATCCATCATAAAAAATGGGATGATTTTCCAATACTATACTAAATTTAAAAACTATACAGACTTTAAGAGCGGTTACTACAATCTCTCGCCCGACATGGAGTTATCTGCTATTGCCTCAAAATTAGAAGAGGGAGGCACACCAAAACCAGTTGCTCCAACGCTAGGAAAAGTGACTATTCCAGAGGGATATACCCTAGAGCAGATTTCTAAAGGAATCACGGTTAATGCTGATTCCAAAGATGGTAAGACCCCATTTTCGACGGCTGATTTCATGAAGACCGTACAAGACCCTGTTTTTATTGCAAAAATGGTCAAAGCATATCCAAAACTCTTTGCCAATTTACCTGATAAAAGTTCAGGAGTGAAATATCAACTGGAGGGCTATTTATTCCCTGCAACTTATGAATATACAAAATCATCAACTGTTGAAACGATGATTGAGGGGATGATTTCGGCGATGAATACGCAGTTGACACCCTATTATGGCACGATTGCTACGCAAGGAATGACGGTCAATGAAACTTTGAGTTTAGCGGCTTTAGTTGAAAAAGAAGCGAACAACGATGATGACCGTAGGCAAGTTGCTGGTACATTCTATAATCGAATGAATCAGGGAATGACTTTAGATTCCAACTCTTCGGTTCTCTATGCTGAAGGACAGTTGGGAGCTAAAACAACATTGAAGCAAGATGCAACGATTGATACAAATCTTGATTCTCCATACAATTTGTATGCGAATCAAGGAACGGGACCTGGTCCAATTGATAGTCCAAGTCTATCCTCAATCAAAGCGGTACTTCAACCTGCTCAAAATGATTATCTTTATTTTGTTGCCGATGTGACAACAGGCAAAGTCTATTTTGCTAATACATTAGAAGAACAAAATGCAAATGTTCAAACTTATGTTAATGATAAATTGAAATAAAGCAATGATTTTTCTATAATAGTATCTCACTTGAATGAGAGGAAAGTAGAAAAATTGTTTTAACCGGGAGTGCATCTCTGGATAAAGTTTATAAAAAAAGGAAAAATAAAAATGGAAAAAACATTCCCAATGACCCAAGAAGGTCTTGATAAATTAAAAGCTGAACTTGAAAATCTTAAGCTCGTAAAACGCCCAGAAGTGATTGATCGTATCAAGGTAGCACGTAGTTATGGTGACCTTTCTGAAAACTCAGAATATGAAGCTGCAAAAGATGAACAAGCTTTCATAGAAGGACGTATTTCTACAGTTGAAACAATGATTCGTTATGCGGAAATTGTAGACAACGCTAAAATAGCTAAAGACGAAGTGGCATTAGGTAAAAGAGTAACTTTTGTCGAAGAAGGTGAAACTGACGAAGAGTCTTATCAAATCGTAGGTACTGCTGAAGCAGACCCATTTACTGGTAAAATTTCAAATGAATCACCTATTGCACGTGTCCTTATTGGTAAAAAAGTGGGTGACACAGTCAATGTTCCTTTACCTGTTGGCGAAATGACAGTAAAAATTGTCAGCGTTGATTGATATTGGGAAAATCTTTGGTTGTACTAATAGTGAAAAAACTAAAATTATAACTGTCAGTTAATAAAGTAAAAAATTAATCATTAAAAGCTATCACTGATAGCTTTTTTGTTTACTGACAGAATTTCTGTCAGTTTGTCAGTTCCTTGCAAATTGCTTCTTTTGGTAAAATTCCTAAATTTTAGGTATAATAGTCAGTAATAGTCAAAGATTATATTTTAGATTATCCGACTTTGCTAAAGTTTTTCCCTAATAAAAGAAATTGTAAGGATAAATGATTTAATATACACTCATTCTATTTTAAAATCTAGCAGGATTTTATGCTCCATACAGTTGCGGAGTAATGTTAACTCATGGCTGTTTTTCACAACGGATTAATTATAGAAAATTACTGAAATAATAAAATGATAATTGTACGAATGTATTCATTCAACTTTGAATGCTTGTCAAGGCTGGACGAATATCAAATACGAAAAGAATAGGAAAGGATGGAAAAAATGTCTACTCAAAACACATCGGATATCATTGAAGCCTATCTTAGACGGTTACTTGAAGAAGCACAGGAAATAGAAATAAAGCGCGCTGATTTGGCAAATCAGTTTGATGTTGTTCCTAGCCAGATAAATTATGTCATTAAGACACGATTTACAGCGTCAAAAGGTTTTGATGTTGAGTCAAAACGTGGTGGTGGAGGCTACATCAAAATTGTAAAATACCACTATTCGGCACGGCATGAATTTTTGACAGCACTCTATCAGAAGATTCCATCAAATCTGTCAGTAAAGGCGGCTCATGATGTCATTCAGCATCTTTTTGATGAAAAGGTACTGACAGAACGAGAAGGAAACTTACTATTACTTGTCATTACTGACGGAAATATCAGCCCATTTACGCGTGGAACGATGATGAAAAGTATAATAAACAGATTGGACCGTGATGATGAAATTTGAAAATATAGAATACACAACTACTGTAGAGCAAATACTTGATAAGGCAGCAGAGTATGCTTACTATTATCAGTATGGTGCAATTGAAAGTGCTCATATTTTAGCAGCAATGACAACGACTGCTGGCTCGATTGCTTTTAGTGTACTTGCCGGAATGAAAGTTGATTCCTCAGATTTATTGATTGATGTGGAAGATTTATCTAGCCATGTTGTTGTTAAACGTGAAAAGTTAAGATTTTCTCCTAGAGCAGAAGAAATTATTCAATTGGCGGGACTTTTAGCGATACACAATGGAGCTAAGGTTGTAGGCACAGAACACCTTCTTTATGCTCTTTTACAAATTGAGGATGGTTTTGCATTGCAACTGTTGAAATTGCAAAAAGTGAATATCGTATCTGTCAGAAAAGAGTTAGAAAAGCGGACGGGTCTAAAGATACCCGAAGCTAGGAAAACAGTCACACCAATGTCTAAGAGAAACCTTGCTAAACGAGTTTCAGCGACGTCCACAACACCAACTCTGGACTCAGTTTCTTCTGATTTGACAGAATCTGCACGCGAAGGAAAGCTTGACCCAATGATTGGTCGTGAGGCTGAAGTCGAACGTTTGATTCATATATTAAGTCGACGGACGAAAAATAATCCTGTGCTTGTTGGAGAACCTGGAGTAGGTAAATCAGCGATTATTGAAGGTCTGGCTCAACGTATTGTAACAGGAGATGTTCCAGTTGGACTGATGAATAGTCGGATTATGGCATTAAATATGGCGACTGTTGTTGCTGGTACAAAATTTCGAGGAGAATTTGAAGACCGTTTGACAGCAATTGTAGAAGAAGTAAGTAGCGACCCAGATGTTATTATTTTCATTGATGAACTTCATACAATTATCGGTGCAGGTGGTGGCATGGATTCAGTCAATGATGCGGCAAATATTTTGAAACCAGCACTTGCGCGAGGTGATTTTCAAATGATAGGTGCAACAACTTATCATGAATATCAAAAATATATTGAAAAAGATGAAGCATTGGAACGTCGCCTTGCTAGGATAAATGTTGAAGAACCAACAACTGACGAAGCTATTTCTATCCTTCAAGGCTTGAAAGAAAAATTTGAAGATTACCATAGGGTTGCATTTACTGACGAAGCCATCAAAAGTGCTGTGACTTTGAGTGTTCGTTACATGACAAATAGAAAATTACCTGACAAAGCTATTGACTTACTCGATGAGGCGGCGGCATCAGTAAAAATTTCTGTAAAAAATCAACAAACGAAACGCTTAGAACTCGAAAAAGAACTGACAGAAGCCAAAAAAGAATTAGCAGAATCAGTCATTCAACTTGATGTGAAAGCGTCACGAGAAAAAGAAAAAGTTGTTCAAAAGATTGCTGACAAGATTAATAAATTTTCTGTCAGCACTGACAAAAAACAAGAAGTCACTGATAAAGCTGTCATTGCTGTTGCTTCAACACTGACAGGAGTTCCAATCACTCAAATGACAAAATCTGAAAGTGAACGCCTGATTAAACTTGAGCAAGAACTTCATAAACGAGTTGTTGGACAAGAAGAAGCGATTTCAGCAGTATCAAGAGCAATTAGACGAGCAAGATCAGGTGTCTCAGATAGCCGAAGACCAATGGGATCCTTTATGTTTCTCGGTCCAACAGGTGTTGGTAAGACAGAACTTGCAAAAGCACTAGCTGACAGTGTCTTTGGAAGTGAGGATAGCATGATTCGCGTGGATATGAGTGAATACATGGAAAAACACTCAACTTCTCGTTTGATTGGAGCACCTCCAGGATATGTTGGATATGATGAAGGTGGGCAACTAACAGAGCGTGTCCGCAATAAACCGTACTCTGTGATTTTACTTGATGAGGTTGAAAAAGCTCATCCAGATGTCTTCAATATTATGTTGCAAATTCTTGATGATGGATTTGTCACAGATACAAAAGGAAGAAAAGTTGACTTTAGAAACACAATTATCATCATGACTTCGAACCTTGGGGCAACAGCATTACGTGACGATAAAACCGTTGGATTTGGAGCAAAAGATATCTCCGCTGATTATAAAGCAATGAAAGCACGGATTCTCGAAGAATTAAAACGCCACTATCGTCCAGAGTTTCTCAATCGAATTGATGAAACAATCGTCTTCCACCCACTTGCTACCCATGAAATTGAACAGATAGTAAAAATTATGAGTAAATCTCTCATCAAACGACTGTCAGAGCAAAAAGTTCACATTAAACTCACATCAGCAGCAGCAAAACTGATTGCAGAAGTTGGATTTGACCCTGAATATGGGGCTCGTCCTTTGCGTAAAGCGCTCCAACGCGAAGTAGAAGATGTTTTGAGTGAACAACTTCTGACAGGAGAAATCAAGTCTGGCGATAGTATTTCTATCGGTGTGGCTAATAAAAAGATTAAAATCACTCATATTATTTGAGGTGTAAGCAGTTTCATGTTATAATTACATTAGAAATAAAGGAAAGGACGGTTCTGCAAGCAACAGAAAAGTCTTCTCTAAGAGAGTGCTAAATATACTCTAGAAAAAAGCTTGAATGTGCTTGAAGTCCGTTAAAGAGGTACTCTTATGATCAAATTCAATATCCGTGGCGAAAACGTCGAAGTTACCGATGCAATCCGCGCTTATGTTGAAGATAAAATTGGAAAACTCAACAAATACTTCAACGATGGTCATGAAGTGACAGCCTATGTAAATCTGAAAATTTACACTGAAAAACGTGCAAAAGTTGAAGTGACGCTTCCTGCTAAGAATGTAACATTACGTGCAGAAGATACATCACAAGATATGTATGCATCAATTGATTTTGTTGAAGAAAAACTTGAACGTCAAATTCGTAAATACAAAACTCGAATGAATCGTAAACCTCGCAATGCTAAACCAACAGGGCAAGTTTTTGCAGATGAGTTTGCTCCGCTTGACCAAGCGGATGAAGTAAAAGATGATAGCATCAGCATTGTTCGTACAAAACATGTCGCTTTGAAACCAATGGATGCTGAAGAAGCAGCACTGCAAATGGATATGTTGGGTCATGATTTCTATGTGTTTACTGATGCAGACACTAATGAAACTCATGTCGTTTATCGTCGTACAGATGGTCGTTTTGGCTTAATTGAAACAGAATAAGGATAAAAGGGCTAGGATTTCCTAGTCTTTTTGTCATATTTTTTGATAAATATAATAAGCATTTTTAAGATAAATTAAATAAAAAAGAGGTAAAATTTTAGAAAAAGAATAGAATGAAAATGTAAGCGTAAAACCTTGTGAAATTTAGCTTTGCTAAGATTTTCACTTGAAAATTTAGAAGAAAAATAGTAAAATCAGAGATGTATTAAGAGTGCTTAGCACTTAAAAATAATAAGGAGACTAAAATGTCAATTATTACTGATATTTATGCTCGCGAAGTCCTTGACTCACGCGGTAACCCAACACTTGAAGTTGAAGTTTACACTGAAGACGGTGCATTCGGTCGTGGTATGGTACCTTCAGGTGCTTCTACTGGTGAACACGAAGCGGTTGAACTTCGTGATGGCGACAAATCTCGCTACAACGGACTTGGTACTCAAAAAGCTGTTGACAATGTAAACAACATCATCGCTGAAGCTATCATCGGTTATGAAGTTACAGACCAACAAGCTATTGACCGTGCAATGATTGCTCTTGACGGTACAGAAAACAAAGGTAAATTGGGAGCTAACGCTATCCTTGGTGTTTCTATCGCTGCTGCTCGCGCTGCTGCTGATGAACTTGGTGTTCCACTTTACAACTACCTTGGTGGATTCAACGCTAAAGTATTGCCAACTCCAATGATGAACATCATCAATGGTGGTTCTCACTCAGATGCTCCAATCGCTTTCCAAGAATTCATGATCGTACCAGTTGGTGCACCTACATTCAAAGAAGCGCTTCGTTGGGGTGCTGAAATCTTCCACGCTCTTAAGAAAATTCTTAAAGCTCGTGGACTTGAAACAGCTGTCGGTGATGAAGGTGGATTCGCTCCTAAATTCGACGGAACTGAAGATGGTGTAGAAACTATCCTTAAAGCAATCGAAGCAGCTGGTTACAAAGCTGGTGAAGATGGCGTTATGATTGGTTTCGACTGTGCATCATCAGAATTCTACGAAAATGGTGTTTACGACTATACTAAATTCGAAGGTGAAGGCGGTAAAAAACTTTCAGCTGCTGAACAAGTTGACTACCTTGAAGAACTTGTTTCTAAATATCCAATCATCACAATTGAAGATGGTATGGACGAAAACGACTGGGATGGATGGAAACTCCTCACAGAACGTCTTGGTAAAAAAGTTCAACTTGTTGGTGACGACTTCTTCGTTACAAACACTAAATACCTTGAACGTGGTATCCGTGAAAATGCTTCAAATGCTATCTTGATTAAAGTTAACCAAATCGGTACTTTGACAGAAACTTTCGAAGCTATTGAAATGGCTAAAGAAGCTGGGTTCACAGCAATCGTATCTCACCGTTCAGGTGAAACTGAAGATTCAACAATCTCAGATATCGCTGTTGCAACAAATGCTGGTCAAATCAAAACTGGTTCACTCTCACGTACAGACCGTATGGCTAAATACAACCAATTGCTTCGTATCGAAGACCAATTGGCTGAAGTTGCTCAATACAAAGGTCTTAAAGCATTCTACAACCTTAAAAAATAAGATGTGAAATGTTAAAAACTCTCCTTAGGGAGAGCTTTTTTTGTCCAAGATATTTAGAGCAATCAATAATAGTGGGAGACCAGATTTATCACGTATAATGAAAAGTCAATATATCCATAGTCTTAACAGAAAGATGACAAGAAATCATTGTTGGAATTGCGCCTAGGTATGATACAGGTCCAGCAAGTAAGTATCAAAGGTACTTGATTTGAAAAGAATTATTTTATCCGAATTTACAATTGCTTCGTGGACAGTTTGATAGTTTGTTTCTAGAATCAACGTCAGTGAAAGTAAGAGGATTTTTATCAAAAATGATTTTGCTGTTAGAGAATTTCTCTGATAAAATTAATGGTTCATACTTAAATTTCATAAGTTCCCCTCTAATTTTACAAAGGTTATTATATTATGAAGTATTAAAAAAAATACTCCAAAGATTAAGGAAATTTGGATTATTAAAAAGTGACATTAGGAGTATAAAAATAGAAAAAATTTGTTACAATTAGTCTATAATCATGAGCATTGTATGCTCAATTATGATAAGAAATAGGAAAGCATGAATTAACAATCAATGATTAAAAACTACGAACTTTCAAGTGCCAAAAAATTGACTTCAACACCTGACATGAAAAACTTTACCTATGTGTTGAATCCAACACGAGAAGAAATTGGCACTGTCTCGGAATATTATGATTTTCCATTTGACTATGTTTCGGGGATTCTTGATGATTATGAAAATGCCCGTTTTGAAACGGATGATAATGATAATAATCTGATTTTGCTCCAGTATCCAGCGCTTTCAAATTATGGTGAAGTTGCTACTTTTCCATATTCTTTAGTTTGGACAAAAAATGAATCGGTCATTCTTGCACTCAATCATGAGATTGATAGTCGTATGATTTTTGATAGAGAGTATGATTATAAACGTTACAAACATCAATTGATTTTTCAGGTAATGTATCAAATGACTCATGCTTATCATGACTATCTGCGAGAGTTTAGGACTCGGCGTAGAAGACTCGAAGTTGGAATTAAAAATTCAACTAAAAACGATCAAATTGTAGATATGATAGCAATCCAAGCAAGTCTGATTTATTTTGAAGATGCTTTACATAATAATATTCAAGTTTTGCGCAAATTTATTGATTATTTACGAGAAGATGATGAAGACGGTTTTGCAGATAAGATTTATGATATTTTTGTTGAAACAGACCAAGCATATACAGAAACAAAGATTCAACTTAAATTACTCGAAAATTTACGGGATTTGTTCTCAAATATTGTAAGTAATAATTTGAATATTGTGATGAAAATTATGACTTCTGCGACTTTTGTTTTAGGGATTCCCGCGGTAATTGTCGGTTTTTATGGGATGAATGTTCCAATTCCTGGTCAAGCAATTAAATGGATGGTTTGGGCTATTTTAGTGGTGATTGTCGTGGTAAGTGGTTGGGTAACCTGGCTTTTGCATCGAAAAGATATGTTATAAAATGGGATAATTTATTTATCCTATTTATTTTTTTGTGAAAAAATTATTTTGATTAGTCAAGAGTTGTATTTATCAATATTAGTAAGAAATAGTTTGTGAAATATTGAAAGAAAGTAGATAAAAAATAGCTAAAATATTATAACAGATATTAAAATAATAATAACTGTACTAGTAAAGAATGTGCGATTTATTCAGGATTTTTTTTGATATCCGCAAACTGTATGATATAATTAAAATGTAATCTGAAACAGAAAGAACAAAGGAGATTTTCAAAATGAAAACCGAAGTTACTGAAAACATCTTTGAACAAGCCTGGGAAGGCTTCAAAGGGACTGACTGGCGCGACAAAGCAAGCATCACTCGTTTTGTACAAGAAAACTACAAACCTTATGATGGCGATGAAAGCTTCCTTGCTGGTCCAACAGAACGTACACTTAAAGTTAAAAAAATTATTGAAGATACAAAAGCACACTACGAAAAAGTTGGTTTCCCATTTGATACTGACCGTGTGACTTCTATTGACAAAATCCCTGCTGGATATGTTGATGCTAACGATAAAGAGCTTGAATTAATTTATGGTATGCAAAACAGCGAACTTTTCCGTTTGAACTTCATGCCTAAAGGTGGTCTTCGTGTTGCTGAAAAAATCTTGACTGAACATGGTCTTAGTATTGATCCTGATTTGCATGATGTATTGTCGCAAACAATGACTTCTGTAAATGATGGTATCTTCCGCGCTTACACTTCAGCTATCCGTAAAGCACGTCATGCTCACACTGTTACAGGTTTGCCAGATGCTTACTCTCGTGGTCGTATCATTGGGGTTTATGCTCGTCTTGCTTTGTACGGTGCAGACTACTTGATGAAAGAAAAAGCTAAAGAATGGGATGCAATTACTGAAATTAACGACGACAATATCCGTCTTAAAGAAGAAATCAATATGCAATACCAAGCATTGCAACAAGTTGTAAACTTTGGTGCTCTTTATGGACTTGATGTTTCACGACCTGCAATGAACGTGAAAGAAGCTATCCAATGGGTTAACATTGCATATATGGCTGTATGTCGTGTAATTAATGGTGCTGCAACTTCACTTGGACGTGTGCCAATTGTACTTGACATCTTCGCTGAACGTGACCTTGCTCGCGGAACATTCACAGAAGAAGAAATTCAAGAATTTACAGACGATTTCGTACTGAAACTTCGTACAATGAAATTTGCTCGTGCTGCTGCTTATGATGAACTTTACTCTGGTGACCCAACATTCATCACAACATCTATGGCTGGTATGGGTAACGACGGACGTCACCGTGTAACTAAAATGGACTACCGTTTCCTCAACACACTTGATACAATCGGTAACGCTCCAGAACCAAACTTGACTGTTCTTTGGGATTCTAAACTCCCTTACTCATTCAAACGTTACGCAATGTCTATGAGCCACAAACACTCATCTATCCAATATGAAGGTGTTGAAACAATGGCTAAAGACGGTTACGGTGAGATGTCTTGTATCTCTTGTTGTGTTTCTCCACTTGATCCAGAAAATGAAGAAGGACGTCACAACCTCCAATACTTTGGTGCACGTGTAAATGTCTTGAAAGCAATGTTAACTGGTCTTAATGGTGGTTATGATGATGTGCATAAAGACTATAAAGTGTTTGATATTGAACCTGTTCGTGACGAAATTCTTGACTACGATACAGTTATGGCAAACTTTGACAAGTCACTCAACTGGTTGACTGATACTTATGTTGATGCCATGAATATCATCCACTACATGACTGATAAATACAACTATGAAGCAGTTCAAATGGCTTTCTTGCCAACTAAAGTTCGTGCTAACATGGGATTTGGTATCTGCGGTTTTGCAAATACTGTTGATTCACTTTCAGCAATCAAATATGCAAAAGTTAAAACAATCCGTGACGAAAATGGCTACATCTATGACTATGAAGTAGAAGGTGATTTCCCACGTTATGGTGAAGATGATGACCGTGCTGATGATATCGCTAAGCTTGTGATGAAGATGTACCATGAAAAATTGGCTTCACACAAACTTTACAAAGATGCTGAAGCAACTGTTTCACTTTTGACAATCACATCTAATGTTGCTTACTCTAAGCAAACAGGTAACTCACCAGTTCATAAAGGTGTATTCCTCAATGAAGATGGTACAGTGAACAAATCTAAACTTGAATTCTTCTCACCAGGTGCTAACCCATCTAACAAAGCTAAAGGTGGATGGTTGCAAAACCTCCGTTCATTGGCTAAATTGGAATTCAAAGACGCTAATGATGGTATCTCATTGACAACTCAAGTTTCTCCACGTGCACTTGGTAAGACTCGTGACGAACAAGTGGATAACTTGGTTCAAATCCTTGACGGATACTTTACTCCAGGTGCTTTGATTGGTGGTACTGAATTTGCTGGTCAACACGTTAACTTGAATGTTATGGATCTCAAAGATGTTTATGACAAGATTATGAATGGTGAAGATGTTATCGTTCGTATCTCTGGTTACTGTGTCAATACTAAATACCTCACACCTGAACAAAAACAAGAATTGACTGAACGTGTCTTCCACGAAGTCCTCTCACAAGATGACAACGAAGTAATGCACACAACTAATATCTAATTCTTGAATTGATAATGATAATTAAACTCTGTCAGCACTGACAGAGTTTTTTAGTTTCTGTCAGTGTTGACAAGAAGGCGGGTTAATAGTATAGATTATTTGAGTTGTGGTGAAAAGAGAAATATTAATAAAAATAGCTAATAAACTATGAGTTTTAGTTTCGAAAATAGAAATTTTATGCTAAAATAAGATGATGAAAAAAGTAATTGGATTGACTGGTGGAATTGCGAGTGGAAAATCAACGGTGGTTGATTTTTTGGTTTCTCGAGGCTTTCAAGTCATTGATGCTGATAAAGTTGTTCGTGAATTACAAAAGCCTGATGGAAAACTTTATCAGGCCATTTTGACGGAATTTGGTGCTGAATTTTTTGATGAAAATCGTCAGTTGAATCGTGAAAAATTAGGACGTTTGATTTTTGCTGATAGAGTCCAACGTGAAAAATTGTCAGCACTTCAGGATAAAATTATTCGTGAGGAACTGTATTATAAGCGAGATGAGCTTCTGTCAGTACTGACAGAGCATTCAATTATCTTTATGGATATCCCGTTATTGATTGAATATAATTATACTGGATTTGATGAAATCTGGCTTGTTATAGTACCTGAAAGCGTACAGTTGAAGCGTTTGATGGCACGCAATCATTTGTCAGAAAAAGAGGCAAGAAGTCGTATTTCAACACAAATGTCAATGACAGAAAAGCAGAAATTTGCTGACAGAGTTTTTGATAATAGTGGAACAATCGAGCAGTTACAAAGTCAAGTGCAGCAAGCTCTTGAAGATTTGTGTCCTACTGATCACTCTTAAAAGTGAGTCATAATGTCTTGTAATAAAGAGTGAAGAAAGTTAGCGGTCGCTCATTGTAAAAAATCAAGAGATTAATGTCAGAGGTATGGGCAGCTAGCCATACTATAAATGCGGGACTGGCATATTTCGCTTTTTCTTTCGGTCAGTGATTTGAGATAAAAGAGTGTTAAATTAAAAAAGATTGAGGTGAGTTTAACGAAAACTGTTAATTGGAAAAGAAATTTATTTATTACGTGGATTGGTTGTTTTATCGTCGGTTCGTCATTTTCACTTGTGATGCCATTTCTTCCTTTGTATATCCAAGGGCTTGGCGTTAGAGGTGGAAATGTTGAACTTTACTCTGGTTTGGCCTTTTCATTGACGGCTTTGGCATCAGGACTTGTTGCACCTGTTTGGGGGCGTTTGGCTGATGAACACGGTCGTAAGCCGATGATGGTTCGTGCATCAATTGCAATGACAATTTGTATGAGTGGGATTGCCTTTGTTGATCATTTTGGAGGAGTCTGGGCTTTGCTTGCTCTACGTTTGTTAATGGGATTTTTCTCAGGCTATATCCCAAATTCGACAGCGATGATTGCCTCACAAGCTCCAAAGGAAAAATCAGGGTATGCGCTTGGTACTCTGGCAACAGCGATGGTTTCTGGGACTTTAATCGGTCCATCATTAGGTGGTTTGATGGCACAATGGTTTGGAATGGCAAATGTATTTTTAATTGTTGGGGTTTTGTTGGCTTTAGCGACGTTACTTACAATCTTTTTTGTTCATGAGAATTTTGAGCCGATTCCCAAAGGGAAAATGCTTTCTAGTAAAGAAATTATTGCGCGTGTAAGCAATAAACAAATACTGTTTGGTTTACTTGTTACAACATTTATTATTCAGATTACTTCTCAGTCTATTGAGCCTTTTGTGACACTCTACATCAAAACTTTGACAACAAATACAACAAACTTGATGTTTATTTCAGGTTTGATTGTATCTGCGGTAGGTCTATCCGCAATGCTGTCATCAAGCTTTTTGGGACGTATCGGAGATAAGTACGGTTCGCACCGTCTGATTTTGATTGGTTTAGTCTTTACATTTGTGATTTATTTGCCGATGGCAATGGTTAATAGTCCATTGCAATTGGGGATTTTGAGATTTTTACTTGGTTTTGGTACAGGTGCATTGATGCCTTCGGTCAATTCACTGCTCTCTAAAATTACGCCTAAAGAAGGAGTAAGTCGTATTTTTGCTTACGCGCAAATGTGCTCAAATCTTGGAATGGTGACAGGTCCTTTGGTTGGTTCAGCAATTGCGGGATACATTAGTTACCGTGCAGCAATCGTTGGAACAAGTCTTTTTGTTGTCGTCAATATCGTCTGGTCATTCATCAATTTCCGGAAATATTTACATAAACGGAGCATCATGGAATGAGGATAAAAATTACACTTCGCTGCACTTCTTGTGGCAATAAAAATTATATTAGTAGTAAAAATAAAGCAACTCACCCAGAGAAAGTTGAGACAATGAAATTTTGTCCAAAAGAACGCATTGTCACTCTGCATCGGGAGGAATAAAATCATTGACAGTTTTTTATCAGTGATTTTTTTATATTATCAGTAATCAAAAAAATAAATATACGGAAATAGAAGAAAAGAATTTCAAATTTGAAGAAATCACGGTCATTTTTCAAAAAATATACGCAAAAAATGATATAATGAATAAGATAAATTGAAGCACTATTTGTAATCTTATTGATTAAAATGAACAGAAGTATAAAAATTGTCCGAACTAGCCATTACCAGTGAAGTGATCACTTTGGAGTAAGAGGAGTAGCAGAGGAAGTAAGTCCATAAGTTTATAAATAGCAAAGCTCCCAGCGACGATATGAATATTTAATAGCTGCGGCATAACGATTATAGAGTATTTTTAACTTAGCAAGTGCGTGCTAATCCCTCCTCTTAGGCGAGGAGGAGGCAACACTATCTCTGCTTTGCCATGTATGCTGTCCATTCGCTCTAAAGCGAAATGGCAAGCTCTGTTTTCGTTCTACTGTCCTAGAGTCTCGGTGCTTTAGCGCTTAGATAGACCACTTCGCCTTGCGACTTTAGTCTCTTAGAGCGAATGGATAACGAAGCTTCGCTACGGGTGTGACCTCATATCTTTGATGTGAGGTTGTACCCTAACATTGGTGGGAGAAAAGAATCCCCACCAATGAAGTAATCACTTCAAACCAAATTATAGTATATAAATGAGATGAAATAAAAAATGAGAGACGGACTGAAAAAAACAAACTTTTTGAATTACTCCATCTTAATCCCTTATTTGATGTTATCTGCCATAGGGATTGTCATGGTTTTCTCGGCGACGGTACCTTACCAACTGGCACGAGGACTTTCTCCTTACAGGCTAGTTATTACACAAGCAGCATTCATGATGTTGAGTTTCGTAGCAATTGCGGTCATTTACCGAATGAAATTAAAAGCACTCAAGAGTCAAAGAATGCTGGGATTTATTATGGTAATGCTGATTTTGGCAATGATTTATGCTCGGGTAGGTCCTGGGACAACAGCTAATGGTGCACATGGTTGGATTCCTATTCCAGGAGTTGGAACAATTCAACCTGCGGAATACGCTAAAGTATTTGTCATCTGGTATCTTGCTTCAGTGTTCTCTGAAAAGCAGGAGGCTATACAGAGAAAAGACATTCAAGAGGTTTTTAAAGGAAAAGGACTCTTCCAAAAACTTTTTGGAGGTTGGCGTCTCCCAGTTGTGATTTTACTCGCACTGGATTTAATCATGCCAGATATGGGTAATGCCATTATTCTCGCAGCTCTAGCTCTTATCATGGTGGGAGCAAGTGGAATTTCTTGGCGTTGGTTTAATGGTTATGGAAAAATTGTCCTCACTGTTGCGATAGCTTTTCTTGGAATGCTCTTTGTTACAGGGGGAAATATTATTCCATCATTTTTAAAAATTTCTTACATCAATGCCCGTTTTGAAGCCTTTGTTAATCCGTTTACGGACTTGGCAAATTCGGGACATCAGTTAGCAAACTCCTATTATGCAATCGTCAATGGAGGTTGGCTTGGACGTGGTTTAGGAAATTCCATTGAGAAAAATGGTTATCTTCCAGAAGCACATACAGACTTTATCTTCCCGATTGTTGTGGAAGAATTAGGAGTAATAGGTGGCATTATTGTGCTAAGCATCCTATTTTTCCTGATTGTCCGTATCCTCCTAGTAGGTATTCGTGCTCGAAGTTCCTTTAATGCTTTAATGGCAATTGGAGTAAGTTCCATGTTGCTTATCCAAGTATTCGTTAACGTTGGTGGGGCAGTCGGATTAATTCCAGAAACAGGTGTAACTTTCCCATTTCTATCTCAGGGTGGTTCATCATTCCTTGTCTTATCATTAGGAATTGCTTTTGCACTTAATATTTCAGCAGATGAAAAACGACAAGAAGTTTCCGAACTTTCGAATCAATACAGTTCTGCGAATATTTAATATCAAAAAATGTAAAAAAATAACTCTGTCAGTACTGATGGAAAACTCTATGTTTTCGTCAGTACTGACAGAGTTAAAAAATAAAAAATTTGACAGAAAATTGCCAAATTAATATTAGTCGTGTTCAGAAACTCTATTTTTTCTTTGAATTACATTTTTGCACTTGACGTATTCGTCAGGTAAATGAACGCAAAGTTACCATAAAGTCAGTTATTTTACCGACTAGACTTCTTGGACAAGACCATTTTGCCTTGTGACTTTATAGGATACTCGTTTGCGCTAAAGTAGTAACAGATATGCTAATTGTTTCATCTATCTAGTCGTTTAGAGAAAATGGATAACGTAGCGAAGCGGAAGTGTGGTTACATATTGTAGATGTCAAGTAGGCTGTTGTAACTTTAGCCGCAATATAGGTTTAGTTCGTCTACAAAAATAAAGCGAGTTTCTGAACAACCTTAACAAATGGAGATTGTATGAAAAAATTGCTAGTTGCCAATCGTGGCGAAATTGCTATTCGTGTTTTCCGAGCTTGTAATGAGCTTGGTTTATCAACAGTTGCTGTTTATGCAAAAGAAGACGAATATTCAGTGCATCGTTTCAAAGCAGACGAATCTTACATTATCGGTCAAGGGAAAAAACCAATTGATGCTTATCTTGATATAGATGACATTATTCGTGTTGCTCTTGATTGTGGGGCAGATGCCATCCATCCAGGTTATGGTTTGTTGTCTGAAAACCTTGAGTTTGCGACAAAAGTTCGCGCGGCAGGTCTTGTTTTCGTTGGTCCAGAACTTCATCATTTGGATATTTTTGGCGATAAAATTAAAGCTAAAACTGCGGCAGATGAAGCAAAAGTTCCGGGAATCCCAGGAACGCATGGTGCGGTTGATATTGATGGCGCTCTTGCTTTTTCCAAAGAGTATGGCTATCCTGTGATGATTAAAGCTGCACTTGGCGGTGGAGGTCGCGGGATGCGTGTGGCTCGCAACGACGATGAAATGCGCGATGGATATGCTAGAGCAAAGTCTGAGGCTATTGGTGCGTTTGGTTCAGGTGAAATCTATGTTGAAAAATACATCGAAAATCCGAAACACATTGAAGTTCAAATCTTAGGTGATAGCCACGGAAACATTGTGCACCTCTATGAGAGAGACTGCTCTGTGCAACGCCGTAATCAAAAAGTAATTGAAATTGCACCAGCGGTGGGCTTGCCAGAAGATTTTCGTAAAGAAATCTGTGAAGCAGCGGTTAAACTTTGTAAAAATGTAGGTTATGTAAATGCAGGAACCGTTGAATTTCTTGTTAAAGATAATCAGTTTTATTTTATCGAGGTTAATCCGCGTGTTCAAGTGGAACATACAATTACAGAACTTGTGACAGGAGTTGATATTGTTCAAGCTCAAATCTTGATTGCTCAAGGTAAGTCTCTGCATGAAGAAATTGGAATTCCAGCCCAAGATGAGATTCCTCTTTTAGGCTCTGCGATTCAGTGTCGTATTACGACAGAAAATCCTGAAAATAACTTCTTACCTGATACGGGTAAGATTGATACTTATCGTTCACCAGCAGGTTATGGGGTTCGCTTGGATGGTAACGCTTATGCTGGTTATGAGGTTACCCCTCATTTTGATAGTTTGTTAGTCAAGGTTTGTACTTTCTCAAAAGATTTTAAAGATACTGTTCGGAAGATGGAGCGTGTATTACATGAATTCCGTATTCGTGGAGTAAAAACAAACATTCCTTTTCTAATCAATGTCATTGATAATGAGAATTTCAGAAGTGGTCAGGCAACAACAACTTTTATTGATAACACTCCAAGTTTGTTCATTTTCCCTCGTTTGCGTAATCGTGGTACAAAGACTCTACATTATCTTTCAACCATTACAGTAAACGGTTTTCCTGGTATTGAAAAAACAGACAAGCGTCATTACGATGAACCACGTCAGCCTCAATTAGTCATTGAGAAAAAGAGAACAGCAAAAAATATTTTGGATGAGCAAGGTGCGGATGCTGTCGTTGATTTTGTCAAAAATACAAAAGAAGTATTGTTGACTGACACAACTTTCCGTGATGCCCATCAGTCGCTTCTTGCAACACGTCTGCGTTTGCAGGATATGAAGGGAATTGCAGAAGCAGTAGACCAAGGTCTTCCTGAACTTTTCTCAGCAGAGATGTGGGGAGGAGCGACTTTTGATGTTGCTTACCGCTTCCTCAATGAAAGTCCGTGGTATCGTTTGCGTAAACTTCGTAAACTTATGCCCAATACCATGTTCCAAATGCTTTTCCGCGGTTCAAATGCAGTGGGTTATCAAAATTATCCTGATAATGTCATTGAAGAATTTATTCGTGTTGCAGCGCGTGAAGGAATTGATGTTTTCCGTATCTTTGATTCGCTTAACTGGCTACCACAAATGGAGAAATCTATTCAAGCTGTTCGTGATGCAGGGAAAATTGCAGAAGCAACGATTTGTTACACAGGAGATATTCTTGACCCTTCACGTCCAAAATATAATCTCAAATATTATAAAGATTTGGCAAAAGAGATGGAAGCAACAGGCGCACATTTGCTTGCAATCAAAGATATGGCTGGTGTACTAAAACCTCAAGCTGCTTATCGACTCATTTCTGAGCTTAAAGATACTGTGGATTTGCCGATTCATTTACATACACATGATACGTCAGGAAACGGGATTATTACTTACTCTGGGGCGACTCAAGCGGGTGTTGATATTATTGATGTGGCAACGGCAAGTCTTGCTGGGGGTACATCTCAACCATCCATGCAATCTATTTATTATGCACTCGAACATGGACCACGTCATGCAGCGATTAATGTGAAAAATGCTGAACAAATTGACCATTATTGGGAAGATGTGCGCAAATATTATGCACCATTTGAAGCAGGAATTACAAGTCCTCAAACAGAAGTTTATATGCATGAAATGCCTGGTGGTCAATACACGAACTTGAAATCTCAAGCTGCTGCCGTAGGATTAGGGCATAAGTTTGATGAGATTAAAGAAATGTATCGTACAGTTAATATGATGTTTGGTGATATTATCAAAGTAACACCAAGCTCAAAGGTTGTTGGCGATATGGCGTTATTTATGGTGCAAAATGAATTGACAGAGCAAGATGTCTACGAAAAAGGAAGTAGCCTGAATTTCCCTGAATCAGTTGTTTCATTTTTCCGAGGGGATCTTGGGCAACCAGAGGGGGATTCCCTGAGAAATTACAAAAAATTATTGTTAAAGATAAGTCTGTCATTACTGACAGACCAGGCTTGCACGCTGACAAAGTTGATTTGGAGGCTGTCAGCAAAGAATTAGCTGAAAAAATTGGTTATACACCTGCAGACCATGAAATTATCAGTTATTTGATGTATCCTCAAGTCTTTCTTGAGTATCAAAAAATGCAAAATGAGTTTGGTGCTGTGACTCTTCTTGATACACCGACATTCCTTCATGGTATGCGACTTAATGAAAAAATAGAAGTCCAAATCGAAAAAGGAAAAACGTTGAGTATTCGTCTTGACGAGATTGGGGAGCCGGACCTTGCAGGAAATCGTGTCTTGTTCTTTAACTTAAACGGACAACGCCGAGAAGTTGTAATCAACGATCAGTCTGTTCAGACACAGGTTGTTGCGAAACGTAAAGCTGAAACTGGAAATCCTCACCAAATCGGTGCAACAATGCCAGGTTCAGTTCTTGAAGTTTTAGTCAAATCAGGTGATAAAGTTAAAAAAGGCCAAGCGCTGATGGTCACTGAAGCGATGAAAATGGAAACGACAATTGAGGCACCTTTTGATGGCGAAATTGTAGATATTCATGTTTTAAAAGGGGAAGCAATTCAAACACAAGATTTACTTATTGAAATTGATTAATTACCTTTTTGAAAACCTGTCAGTATACTGACAGGTTTTTTGTTGTTTCCAAAAAAATACGGTTATTTAATTTTCAGAAAATATATAATTTTCTTAATAAATAGTGTATAATAATTAAATAGATGGAGGTATTTATGAATTTATTAAACAAACACCAAGAAAAGATGATTAAAAATTCACAAATTCCCAGTGAATTTTACAAGGAGTACAATGTCAAAAAGGGACTACGAGATCTTGAGGGAAAAGGAGTACTAGCAGGATTAACGAATATTTCGGCGATTCATTCTTTTGATGAGGACGGAAAACAAATTCCAGGAATCTTAGAATATCGTGCTTACAATATCAAAGATATTGTTGATGATCTTCGCAGAGAAGGTCGATTCGGATTTGAGGAAGTTACCTATCTTCTATTGTTTGGAGAGTTACCAACAGCCGATGATTTGAAAGAATTTCAAGATATTTTAGCACATAAAAGAATACTTCCTGAATTTTTTGTACGTGAAACAATTTTGACAAATCCATCAAGTGATGTAATGAATTCTATGAGTCGCTGTTTACTTGCTCTTGCTAGCTATGACGATAAAGCAGAGGATATTTCAATCGAAAATGTCCTAGAGCAGTCGCTCAATTTGATTGCCAATTTTCCGCTGCTTGCGATTTATACTTTTCAGGCCTATAGTCACTACCGCAAAGAAGAAAGTCTCTACATTCACTATCCAGATTTAACCTTGAGTACTGCTGAAAATATTTTGCGTATGTTGCGTCCTGACTGTCAATATACTGATACAGAAGCAAAAGTATTGGATATTGCACTTATTCTTCATATGGAGCACGGTGGAGGAAACAACTCTACTTTTACAACTCATGTTGTGACTTCAAGTGGGACGGATACTTATGCTACAATCGCTGCGGCATTGTCAAGTCTGAAAGGACCAAAACATGGTGGAGCCAATATCAAAGCAGCAAAAATGCTAGAAAATATCAAACAAAATATTTCGAACTATCATGATGAAGCAGAGATTGAAGACTATTTATACAAAATCTTGAACAAAGAGGCTTTTGACCAGCAAGGACTAATTTATGGAATTGGTCATGCCATCTATACAATTAGTGACCCACGTTTTGAAGTGTTTAAAAGTTATGTGGCAAGTTTGGTGAAAGAAAAAGGGATGGAAGAAGAGTTTGAACTCTATGAAAGAGTTGCAAGACTTGCTCCAAAAGTTATCTCAGACCATCGTAAAACTTACAAAACAATCTCTCCAAATATTGATTTCTATTCTGGATTTGTATATAAAATATTAGGAATTCCACAGGAACTATTCACACCATTATTTGCCATTGCTCGCGTTGTAGGATGGTTGACACATAGAATCGAAGAATTAATCAATATGAATAAAATTATTCGCCCAGCGTATGAGAGTGTATTAGAATCAAAAAATTATGTAAAATTGGAGGACAGATGAAGGACTTAACAATCTCTGATAAAAATTATCAATATTATGATATCTCTGAAATTGAAGACATTGACAAACTTCCTTATAGTTTGAGGTTGTTGTTGGAAAGTCTCTTGCGACAAAAGAATGATACAAGTATCACACAAGAACATATCCAAGCAGTATTAGATTACTTAAAAGGGGATACAGGAAAAGAAACTGTTTTCTTACCTAGTCGTGTCGTTCTACAAGACTTTACAGGCGTACCAGCTATTGTTGATCTTGCGGCTATGCGTGATGCAATGGTTAAATTAGGTAAAAACCCTAAACTAATTAATCCTGAAATTCCAGTAGATTTGGTCATTGACCACTCAGTGCAGGTTGATGTGCAGGGAAATGAGCGTGCGCTGCTGCTAAACTCAAAGAGGGAGTTTGAGCGAAATCATGAACGCTATGAATTTTTAAAATGGGCGGAACAATCGTTTGATAATTTTCGTGTTGTACCACCAGCAACAGGGATTATTCATCAGGTTAATATCGAATATTTGAGTGAAGTTGTCTGTGAAAAAAATGGCTTACTCTACCCAGATAGTGTCTTTGGTACAGATAGTCATACGACGATGATTAATGGACTGGGAGTATTAGGCTGGGGTGTTGGTGGCATTGAAGCAGAGGCAGTAATGCTAGGTGAGCCAAGTTCCTTAACAACTCCAGAAGTCGTTGGTGTCCGATTGAGCGGCAAACTTGGTATATTTGCAACAGCAACCGATTTAGCACTGACAATTACTAAAATACTGCGTGATGAAAAAGTCGTTGGAAAATTTGTTGAATTTTTTGGTACAGGTTTGGAAAATCTTAGTCTGGCAGACCGTGCAACTATTGCAAACATGGCACCTGAATATGGTGCAACCTGCGGTTATTTCCCAATTGATGATGAAACACTAAAATATTTACACGCGACCAATCGCTCTGATGAAGTGGTCTCAAGAGTGGAACATTATACAAAAGCAAATAAACTTTTTTATGATAATTCTTATGAACCACAGTACAGTAAAGTCATTGATGTTGATTTAAGTAAGATTGCAACACGTTTATCTGGGCCTTCACGCCCACAAGATATGCTCGAATTAGCAGATTTATTGACAAATTTTGAAACTTTCGCTGAAAAACAGAGACCGTTAAAAGAAGAGGATGGGAAAGTTGCTGTTGCAGCGATTACAAGTTGCACTAATACGAGCAATCCTCATGTGATGATGATGGCAGGATTACTTGCTAAAAATGCAGTAGAAAAAGGGCTAAAAGTTCCAAGTTGGGTAAAAACGTCATTAGCACCTGGGTCTAAAGTTGTGACCTCTTATCTCGAAAAGGCTGGGCTTCTTCCTTATCTGGAAGACCTTGGTTTTAATGTGGTCGGTTATGGGTGTACGACGTGTATAGGTAATTCTGGTCCTCTTTTGACTGAAATGGAAACAAGTGTGATTACTGATGATTTAATCGTAGCAAGTGTTCTAAGTGGAAATCGAAATTTTGAGGGACGTATTCATCCACTTGTGAAAGCAAATTATTTAGCTAGTCCACCTTTGGTAGTAGCCTATGCACTAGCAGGTTCTGTAAGGAGAAATCTGACGGAAACTGCACTTGGGATTGCTGAGAATGGTGAAAAAGTCTATTTGAGAGACATCTTACCAACATTGGAAGAAGTCGAAGAGTTAGTGAGCAAATATGTTACTCGAGAGTTATATGCAGAGAGTTACGCTAAAATATTTGATGAAAATGAAGCATGGAATGAAATTAAAACGAATAAGAGTGAAGTTTATGATTGGAAAGCAGATTCGACGTATATTTCTAATCCACCCTATTTTACTCACTTAACGGCAGAACTTCCTTCTTTTACTCAACTTTTGGGACTTCGCGCATTAGCAAAATTTGGAGATTCTATTACCACAGACCATATCAGCCCAGCGGGAAATATTCCGCTAAAATCAGCTGCAGGAGCGTATTTGACCTCCGCAGGCTTGGCTTATAAGGATTTCAACAGTTTTGGTTCGAGACGAGGCAATGATAAAGTGATGACACGCGGTACTTTTGCCAATATTCGGATAAAAAATCAGCTTGTTGCTGGTGTTGAGGGAGGCTACTCTAAGTTTGACGGTGAAATTTTATCCATATACGATGTGGCGCAAAAATACAAAGAAGAAGGCACGGGGTTAATTGTACTTGCGGGCAAAGATTATGGGATGGGTTCTAGTCGTGACTGGGCAGCCAAAGGAACGAAATTACTTGGTGTTAAAGCGATTATTGCCGAAAGTTTTGAACGAATTCATCGGAGTAATCTTGTCATGATGGGCGTGTTGCCGCTCCAATATTTAGAAAATGAAAATGCGGAAACACTTGGATTGACAGGGCATGAAGTGTATCGTATTGAACTACCCCAACATCCAAAAATCCATGAACGAATTACAGTGCATGCAGATGACAAAACTTTTGAAGTAGTGTTACGTTTTGACTCTCAAGTTGACTCGGATTATTATGAGCATGATGGGATTATGCCTTATGTTATTCGCAAAAAATGATGGTAAGTTAATGAGGTAGAAGATGAAAATAGAAGTAAAAGATGGCAAGTTATCTGTTCCTGACGTACCAACGATTGGTTATATCAGAGGAGACGGCGTAGGTAGGGATATTTTTCCAGAGGCAAGACGAGTGTTTGATGCAGCTGTGGAAAAGGTTTTTACTGGAGAGAAGAAGATTGATTGGCAGAAATTACTGGCAGGAGGTGAAGCATTTGAGGTGACTGGGAAGTATCTTCCTGAGGAAACACTTGAACAGATTTCAAAAAATCTGATTGCTATCAAAGGCCCTTTGATGACTCCTGTGGGAGAAAGTTTTCGCTCAATCAATGTAACTTTGAGACAGAAGCTGGATTTGTACGCTTGTGTGCGTCCTGTTGAATATTTTTCTGGAATTATTGCTCCTGTGAAGGAACCAGAAAAAGTTAATATGACAATTTTCCGCGAGAATACAGAGGATATTTACGCAGGAATCGAGTTTGCATCTGACACATCTGAAGCAGAAAAGTTGATTTCATTCTTGTCAGAAGTATTAGGTGTTCGGGGCATTCGTTTTCCACAAACATCAGCGATTGGTGTAAAACCAGTCAGTCCCGACGGGACAAAACGCTTGGTACGCTCTGCCTTTGACTATGCCTTACAACATGATAAAAAGCGCGTGACGATTGTGCATAAAGGAAATATCATGAAGTTTACAGAGGGAGGATTTAGAAAATGGGCTTATGAAGTGGCTGCTGAATATCCAACTTTTACAAAACTGGAATATGATAAAATAAAAAAAGAACAGGGCGTTCAAAAGGCTGAAAAGGAAAAGTCCACTGCTCTTAAAGTGGGTAAAATTTATGTTGATGATGTGATTGCTGATAATTTTCTCCAACAGATTATTCTCAATCCGCAAAATTTTGATGTTATTGCGACACTTAACTTGAATGGCGATTATATCTCTGATGCGCTTGCCGCTCAGGTTGGAGGCATTGGGATTGCTCCTGGCGCCAATATTAATTATAAAACAGGACATGCCATCTTTGAAGCAACACATGGCACAGCCCCTGATATTGCGGGCTAAATCAAGCAAATCCGTCAAGTCTGATTTTATCAGGGGTGATGATGTTTGAATATATCGGTTGGCAAGAAGTTGCAGATTTGATAAAGTTAGCACTTTCAAAGGTTTTTCGGTCTGGGGCAGTTACTTCGGACTTGGGAGGAGAACTTTCGACGATGGAATTTGCTGACAGATTAGTTGATTTTATAAAAACAACATAAAAAAATTCTGTCAGTATACTGACAGAATTTTTTATACTTATTTTAATGAATTGTTTTCCATAATTTCATCAATGAAACCATAGTCTAAAGTTTCTTTGGCGTCCATCCAGTGGTCGCGTTCTGTATCTTTATGAATTTGCTCAATAGGTTTTCCTGAGTTTTCAGAGAGAATACGCTCTAGGCGGTCACGTGTCTTTTTAATACTGTCAGCAATAATTTGAATATCTGTTTGTTGAGTACCTTGTCCAGCACCACCCATTGGTTGGTGAATCAAATATTCTGCATTTGGCAACATGAAGCGTTTGCCTTTTGTACCACTTGATGCAATGATTGTTCCCATTGAAGCAGCCATACCCATGACGATGGTTTGAACATCAGATTTAATGAAATTCATTGTGTCAACAATAGCAAGACCAGCTGATACAGAGCCACCAGGGCTGTTAACATAAAGATAGATGTCTTTCGTGTTATCTTGTGCATCAAGAAAGAGGAGCTGTGCAATAATACTGTTTGCCATTCCATCTTCAACGGGACCTGTCAGCATAATGATGCGGTCTTTCAGAAGTCTTGAGTAGATATCATAAGCGCGTTCGCCACGACTAGATTGTTCAATAACAGTAGGTACTAAATAACCCATAAATTGAATCTCCTTTTATAAGATATGAGTCTAACTCTCTTAAAATCATGAGGATACTAGTTTTTCTCGGACTTTGCGGAGATTTTACTTTAGATTTTTATGATTTCAAAGAGAGTGAACTCTATTAATATTTTTCTTTATTATAACTCATTGGTCAAAAAAGGTCAAAGAAAATAGTTTTTTGAATAAAAATTTTCTGTCAGTACTGACAAAATTTTTGTTAGTAAAGAGTTTAAACTTTCAGAACGCTTTCAAATTTGTTATAATTAAATCTATGAATACTGAACTTGTTATTGCCATGATTTTTGGAATGTTTATCGGTGCTTGGCTTTTGATTGCAGGCATTTATATTTATAAAGTCTATGATGAAAATCGTTATAAAAAACGATTAACGATTGAGAAATTGCTTCGTGAAATTGAGGTTAGAAATACATTAAATCAAAAAGTGATTGAGATTCTTAATCGCCCGATTACAGGCGATGACAAGGAATTGATTAATCCTCAAAGTGATGTTAAAGTTCCTTTTTATGATTATAACTTTTTGAAAAATTATACATCAATGTATAATTTATACATTCCGACATATTTTTTGAATACTTTCTTTAAAAAATTATCACACCATTTGGCTGTTTTTGATGATGAGCAAGATTTAAAAAATGGAGGTTACATTTTTAAAGAATCGCGCACAATTTTTGAAAATTTTTCTGTCGAAATTACTGATGATATTGAAGCGAAAAAGCGGGAATTGCAAAAAGCAAAAAATGTTTACCCTGCAATGCTGAAGAAGCAGCACTATAATATCTGATGCTGTGATTTACAACTTACTTTTTGTTTGCATAAAAGTAAGCCCTGTTAGTAAAATAATATGTAATCATTAGATAGAAAATGTCTAAAATTTTGATTAAAATACTGTCACAATGTACTCTTGTATCAAAGATATGGAGTCATGATTTCCTAGAATTTTGGAGTATCCTCATACTAAAATTCTAGGAAAGTGCTGACAGTTTTTTTGTCAATAAAATATTGTGAATTTTTATGAAAAACTTTGAAAAAGGTCTTTTTTTAACCCTTCAAATGTGTTATAATTGAACAATCATTGATGTTTAATATTATTAGTTAAATAAATATACACGAAGGAGAGACGATGATTACAATCTATACAGCCCCCTCTTGTACAAGCTGTAAAAAAGCTAAAAATTGGCTTTCATATCACCAAATTCCATTCAACGAGCGAAATCTCATTGCTGACCCATTATCAGTTGATGAAATCAGTCGTATTTTGGAAAAATGTGATGATGGTGTGGAAGGATTGATTTCAAGCCGAAACCGTTTTGTGAAGACTTTGGGTGTTGATTTTGAAGATTTATCACTGTCAGCAGCGATTAAAATCATTTCAGAAAATCCGCAAATTATGCGTCGTCCAATCATCATGGATGAAAAACGTTTGCACGTTGGCTACAACGAAGAAGAAATTCGAGCTTTCCTGCCACGTACGGTGCGCATTTTAGAAAATGGCGGTGCACGTTTACGTAGCGCAATCTAATTATTTATTTAAAAAAGGAATTTTTCGAGACGTTAGTTGCGTCTTTTTTTTGTCATCTATAAAAGATAGTGACCATAAGTAAGTGATTGGCTGACAAAACTTCTGTCAGTAATTTTTTATATCACTTGATGCTTAAAAGCTTTGATGACCAGAACATTTGAGTTCCTATACTTAAGCTTACTAGAAAAAAGGTGTGAAAAGATGAGGTAAATGAGCTATAATGGAGACATGGAAATTTTTGATACACATACACATCTCAACTCTGAGGAGTTTGATGGACGGATACCAGATGAGCTAAAAAAAGCTGAACAGCTTGGGGTAACCAGAATCAATAACGTGGGAAGTAACTATAAGTTGAATAAGAAAGCCGTTTTGTTAGCAGAAAAATTTGCTGCGTGTTATGCCACAATTGGCTGGCACCCTGATGATGCGGCAGAGTTTGATGCTGATGCCGAGCAATATTTGCTTGAGCAACTTTCAAAAGAGAAAGTTATTGCGCTTGGTGAGATTGGCTTAGATTATCATTGGATGGTACGTTCTAAAGAAGAACAAGAGCGCATTTTCAGACGGCAGATTCAGATTTCGAAGCGCGCAAATGTTCCATTCCAAGTCCATACGAGAGATGCACTTGACGATACTTATGCTATCATCAAGGATGAAGGTGTAGGAAGTTCGGGGGCGATAATGCATTCATTTTCTGGAACCTATGAAGATGCAAAGCGTTTTGTCGAACTTGGGATGATGATTTCCTTTTCAGGAGTGGTCACTTTTAAAAAGTCTGTTGCGGAACAAGAAGCAGCACAATTGTTGCCTCTTGATAAAATTTTGGTGGAAACAGATGCACCATATTTGACGCCTGTACCTTATCGAGGGAGAGAAAACACACCGGGATACACACGGTATGTTATTGATAAAATCGCAGAACTACGCGGAATTTCGGCTGAAGAGATCGCACGCATAACAACCAAAAATGCTTTAAATATTTTTAACTTAGCAAGTGCGTGCTAATTCCCCCACCTTTTAGGTGGCGGGATAAGCAGCACTAAGCTCTGCTTTCGTTCTACTAACATTGGTGAGGGAGAAAGCATCCCCCACCGATGAAGTAATCACTTCAACTTATATTTTTGTTGACAGGCAACTAAAAACGATGTATAATGTTGCTTGTCAACAAAAAGTTGATTCTTCTCTAACTTGGGAATTTAATGTAAATCCAGTTTTTGGTAGAATGAACGCTATCTTGACGAAATGAGTTCGGAGCGTTTAGAGTTGATGAAAATAAACGCACCCTACATCTTAATCGAAAGAAGATTTAAAAAATGAGTACTTTGCTAGCGATTTTAGCCCACCCCCACACAGATGATTTTAGTTGGTCTTTAGCGACCTTTGATGAATTTATCAAGAGCTATGAAGAGGAACATCCTGATGAACACATCATTATTCGTGATTTATTTGAAGAAAAAGTGCCAGCGCTTGACAACGACACTTTTGCTGCTTGGAAACGGAACAAATATGCTCCAGATACTTTGACTGAGGCAGACCAAGTACTTTTAGCGCGTCATAATGCTTATGTTGATGAATTTATAGCTGCTGATAAGTATGTCTTTGTCAATCCGATGTATAATGGCTTCACAACAGCGGAGCTGAAACAATACATTGATGTGATTGCTGTGCCACGCAAACTTTTTCGTTATACAGAAAATGGTCCTGTTGGTCTTTTGAAAGGGAAGAAGAGTTTACATATTCAGTCAGCTGGTGGTTTCTACCATAATGAAGAAGATGCATCGCATATGGCGGAGGATTTGGGTGCGGCATATATTGAGCAAACCATGAAAATGATTGGGATTGAAGCGCGTGAACAACTCTTTGTTGAGGGGTACGCCCATTATCCAGAGCGTGCCGAAGAATTGAAGAAAAAAGCCTTCGATGAAGCACGTGAATTAGGAAAAGACTTTTGAATTGATTACTTCATTGGTGGGGGACTTTTTCTCCTCCACCAATATTAGGGTATAACCCCACATCAAAGATATGAGGTCACACCTCCGCTTCGCTACGTTATCCATTCGCTAAAAGTTGCAAGGCGAAATGGTCCTGTCTCTGAAGTTTATCTCGCTTCGCTACGCTGCCGATTTTACTATCTCCGCAACTTCGTTGCTCCGCTGTCCATTTGCTTAGGAGGTAAAGCTTCAAGAGAAAACGGCAATAGCCAAATAGCAATTTTCATGAGTTCTGGACAAGTAGCCTCACCTCTTGGTATAATGAAACAATGAGAAATGGAAAAGAAGTGGATAAAGCAATCGCTCAGGCTTTGCATGATTTGCGTAATCAGAAAGGAAATCGAACGCTTGAATCGCAGTGGATTTTGCGGCAATTAGGTGATGAAGAGTTGACAAAAGAAGTAAAAAGCTTATCTGTTGTGGCACTTCATATCTTGTCTAGCTTGAAAGAAAAGGATTTGACTGGTGTTGAGCTGGCAAGTCATTTGGAGGTCACGCGTGGAGCGATTACACGTGCTGCTGGAAATCTGACAGCATATCATTTTGTTAAAATTTATCAGCTTGATGCGGATAAAAAGAAAATTTTTTATCAGTTGACAGATAAGGGGCGCAAAGTCGCTGCTGTTCATGATAAAATGCATGAGAAGATTGATGAGATTTTCAATGAACGAATTTTTTTGAAATATACGGAAAATGAAAAGCAAGTGATTTTAGGGTTTTTGACGGATGTTGATGCAGTAGATGACTTGTTGAATAAGATGTTATGAGCGCTGTAAGAGGAGCAATAACGCATGGTTTGGATTGAGATTTTAGGGAGCTGGTTGCTTTTCATGGGGGCGGTGTTGCAGGCTTTCATTGAGTTTAGCGAGGGAGACAAGAAAAACTTGCTCCGTGTGCGTGGCTGGACGATTGTGTCTTGGGGTGCTTGGTTTGTTGCAATTTCGGGGACTTGGTCGGGTGTGGCAGCGCTTCATTTTGGTTTTTGGATTTGGCTTTTGGTCATCGCTATCTTGAGTGTGCTTACGATTGGTGGTGTGGTTACGCTACTTTCGAGACACGAACTTTATGGAAAGAAGAAAAAATGAAATTAGATACATACGGACTTTTTGTCAAGAACTTGGCAGTGATGGTTCCTTTTTACTGTGAAAATCTCGGTTTTACAACAGAATGGGATGGAAATCCTGACCACGCAGACTTATTTGATAAGGTGACAGGTTTTCGCTTGATGCTTTCTCAACGAAATTTTATTGAGGAGTTATTGGGGAGGAAAACAGTTGAGTTTGATTTAAATATGCGGATGGAACAAGCATTTTTGGTTGGTTCTCATTCCGAAGTTGATGAAAAATTTGTAGCATTTAAATTGGCGGGCATCAAAATAATTTCGGAACCCGTCACTTATCCGTGGGGACAACGTGCCTTTTATTTCGCTGACCCAGAGGGAAATTTGAGCGAGATTTTTGCAGAATAGAAGCGAGCAAAATGAAAATTATACTTATCGGAAGTTCGGGCAGCGGAAAATCCACACTGACAAGGGAGCTGTCAGTGCTGACAGAAAGTTCAGTCTTGCATTTGGATAGAGTTTTTCACGCTACCACTCAACAACCGCGCGAAGTTTTGCGCCAGACGACACGATCGTTTATCGCCAGTCATGAGTCTTGGATTATTGATGGGAACTATGGCTCTACTTTGGATGAGCGGATTCCTTTTGCCGATGTCATCATCTGGCTAAAAGTGCCTCGGCCAACAGCTGTGATGCGCGTGGTTAAGCGCTCGGTAAAGGCTCGGTGGCTTGGGCAAAAACGGCAGGATATGGCCTCAGAGTTCGTTGAGAAATGGGATAAGGAATATCTCGAATTTTTGAAATTTGTTTGGAATTTTCCTAAGACAGAGTTTCCACAAATTGAAGAAAATTTAACAAAATTTGATGCTTGGGACAAGGTGGTTATTTTGAAAAATCGAAAAGACAAGGCAAAATATTTAACTACTTTGCAAAAAATTCAAAAGATAAAATGAAGTGAAAATGTGATTGAAAAACAAAGAATAAATAAGGTCATCGTCGTTGAAGGACGTGATGATACAGCAAATCTTAAAAGATATTTTGATTGTGATACGTATGAGACGGGTGGAAGTTCGATTGATGAAGAAGACGTTGAACGTCTCAAAAAATTGCATGAAAAACGAGGAATTGTTGTCTTTACTGACCCAGATTTTCAGGGGGAGAGAATTCGTAAAATCATCATGCAGGCGATTCCAACCGCAGAGCACGCTTTTTTAAATCGTGACGAAGCGCGTCCTAAAGGAAAAGGTTCACTTGGTGTTGAACACGCCAAGTTTGACAATCTTCAAAAGGCGCTGACAGGAGTGTTAGGCGGTAAAAGTTTACTGACAGAAAATCTGTCAGCACTGACACAAATAGATTTGATGAAATTTGGCTTGGTGATGGGTGTTGCTAGCCGTCGTCGTCGTGAATTTCTTTGTGAACAACTACGGATTGGCTATGCTAATGGTAAGCAATTGCTTAAACGTTTGAATATGTTTGACATTAGCTTTGAAGAGGTAGAAAAAGTGATGAACGGATTTGATGAAACCATCAAATAAAAAATACTGTGAAAGATATTTTTCACAGTATTTTTTAATTTAACTTAGCAAGTGCTGCTTTACTAACATTGGTGGGGTCCCCACTAATGAAGTAATCACTTCAAAATCAGGGCAACAATAACACCTAAAATAGCACCACCTCCAACTTGAATAGGAGTGTGTCCAAGTAATTCTTTTAAGTCCTTGTCAATATTGACACCAAGATTTTCCAAAATTATATTGATGAAATGAGCTTGGTGACCAGCTTGCCTGCGGATTCCTTGAGCATCATACATGACGACAAAAGCGAAAACCGTTGCAATCGCAAAGAGTGCAGAGTTAAAGCCGTATTCCAATCCGACAGATGTCGCTAAAGCAGTGACTAGACTACTATGAGAGCTAGGCATTCCACCAGTCGCAAAAAGAAGCTGCCAATCTAACTTATGAAAACGAATTAAGTCAATTAAAATTTTTATGATTTGGGCCAAAGCCCAACTGACGATTGCTGTCCATAAAATGTGATTCTCTGCGATTTGCGTGAAAAATTGCATCAGTTTCTCCATGAATTTCTTTTTTATATAAGTTTACCATGTTCAATAGACAATTTGATAATGATTTCGTGAAAATTTGATTGAGATTGCTGATAAATTATCAGAAGTGAACAATCTTGTGGATTTTTGGTATAATATTTTTATGACAAATACTGATATTGACCGCATCTCAAACATCA
The DNA here is from genome assembly GCF_003627095.1 of Lactococcus allomyrinae. Lineage (NCBI taxonomy): Bacteria > Bacillati > Bacillota > Bacilli > Lactobacillales > Streptococcaceae > Lactococcus > Lactococcus allomyrinae. Next base: position 132,768 of record NZ_CP032627.1, read on the forward strand.
TTCGCACGCAAGACATTTTGCGGCGTCATGATTTCAATTTTAAGAAAAAGTTTGGACAAAATTTCCTGACAGACCATAATATTTTGTCGAAAATCACACAAACAGCAGAACTTTCAAAAGAAGTTAATGTCATCGAAATTGGTCCTGGTATAGGTTCTTTGACACAGTATTTGCTTGAAGAAGCTCATGAAGTAATGGCGTTTGAAATTGATAAAACATTGATTCCAATTCTCTCTGAAACCCTTGCTCCTTATGATAATTTTACTTTGGTTAATGCGGATATTTTAAAAATTGATTTGATGGCAGCTATCCAGAATTTCAAGAATCCTAATCTGCCCATTAAAGTTGTCGCAAACCTGCCTTATTATATTACAACACCTATTTTGATGCACTTGATTGAGAGCAAAATTCCTTTTGCTGAATTTGTCGTGATGATGCAAAAAGAGGTGGCAGATAGGATTGCAGCGAAGCCGAATAGTAAGGCTTATGGCTCCTTATCTATTGCGGTGCAATACTATATGGAAGCAAGTGTTGCTTTTGTTGTGCCACGTACAGTTTTCATTCCTGCACCAAATGTGGATTCTGCGATTTTAAAAATGGTACGAAGAAGATCACCACTTGTTGAGGTCAAAGATGAAGCGTGGTTTTTCAAGACGATGCATAGCAGCTTTGTCCATCGCCGTAAAACTTTGATGAATAACCTTCAGGCTGCTTTTGGTAAAGAAAACAAAGCTGAAATTGAGCAATATTTGCAAAAAGCTGAAATTTCGCCATCTATCCGAGCAGAGGCACTCTCGATTGCTGATTTTGCGAAGTTGGCGGACGCTCTATTACCCTTAAAAAATTAATTGAGTTCAGAGCGCTTGAAATCTGTGAAAAAAGATAAAATGTTCCAATGACCTTTGCTCATCTCCACATTTTTCTATCTCCGTAGTGTAACTACTACGTTGTCCACTGGTTTAGGCTGCTTTCGTGCAAAGAACTAAATGGCATTTTTCAAACTTTCAGTACAGTCGGGTTCACATCTTAATTGAGTTCAGAACGCTTGAAATCAGTGGAAATAGATAACTTCCAGAGCCGTGCCGTTGCACGAACCCGCAATTTCCTAATTTTCATGATTTCAAATCAAGTTCTCTTCACATCTTAAAAGAAAACGCTAGTCAAATCTAGTGTTTTTTGCTAGAATGAACTTGAATGAAAGAGAGTATGAGTATGAGAATTGAAAATCTAAAAGCAAAAATGGCACGTGAGAATCTGGATAGTTTGCTTATTACAGATATGAAAAACATTTACTATTTGACAGGTTTTTCAGGAACAGCTGGAACAATTTTTTTAACTAAAACAAGAAATATCTTTATGACTGATAGCCGTTATAGCGAGATGGCGCGTGGTATTATCAGTGGCTTTGAAATTATTGAAACCAGAGATGCTATCAGTATGCTGACAGAATTGTCAATCGCTGACCAGGTCAAAAATGTAGGCTTTGAAGATACAGTGGACTATGCTTTTTTCAAAAGATTATCAGGAGCAACTCCTCAAATGGAGCTTTTTGCTACGACAAATTATCTGCTTGAATTACGTCAAATTAAAGATAGTTCAGAGATTAGAACGATTCAAAAAGCGTGTGAAATCGCTGATGAAGCATTTAGTGAAGCACTTAAATTTATTGAACCGGGTCGCACAGAAATTGAAGTTGCTAATTTTCTTGACTTCAAGATGCGTGATATGGGAGCAAGCGGGATTTCATTTGATACCATTGTTGCGAGTGGTAAAAGAAGCAGCTTGCCGCACGGTGTTGCTACTCATAAAATGATTGAATTTGGGGATGTGGTAACCATTGATTTTGGCTGCTATTATGAGCATTACGCAAGTGATATGACACGGACAATTTTCGTAGGCTCAGTTGATGAGAAAATGGAAGAAATATATCATACGGTGCAAAAGGCGAATCAATTGTTGATTGAGCAAGCAAGGTCTGGGATGACTTATGCAGATTACGACCGTGTTCCGCGGGAAGTGATTGAAACAGCAGGTTTCGGAAAATATTTCACACATGGTATTGGACATGGATTAGGATTAGATGTTCATGAAATTCCTTATTTCAGTCAAGCGATGCTAGAGCCAGTTTTGCAAAGTGGAATGGTTGTCACAGATGAACCAGGGATTTATTTACCAGAATTTGGAGGTGTCAGAATTGAAGATGATCTTCTAATTACTGACAATGGCTGCGAGGTGCTGACAAAAGCACCTAAAGAGCTTATCGTTATTTGAAAAAACGCCCATCTTGTGATAGAATAAGATGTTAAATCCTGTCATTTCCCTTTTTTCGTGTGTAAAAATTCTGTCAGTACACTGACAGAAAAAGATAGAGCTGACAACTTTGGAAGTGGCTTAAAAATGACAGAATATCTAAATTTAAAATATTAGGAGATACATAAACAATGGTTTTAGCAAAAGATCTTAAATCAGGTATGACATTTTTGAACGGAGATAAACTCCTTCGTGTTATGGAAGCAAGCCATCACAAACCAGGTAAAGGCAACACCATCATGCGTATGAAACTTAAAGATGTACGCTCAGGTTCAACTTTTGATGACACTTATCGCCCTGAAGATAAATTTGAACAAGCAGTTATCGAAACAGTAAATGCTCAATATCTGTACCAAATGGATGATACAGCATTTTTCATGAACAATGAAACTTATGACCAATATGAAATTCCAGTTGAACAAGTTAAAGATGAATTGCTTTATGTCCTCGAAAACACTGACGTAAAAATCCAATTTTACGGTACAGAAGTGATTGGGATTCAACTTCCAACAACTGTCATTCTCGAAGTTACTGAAACACAACCATCAATCAAAGGTGCAACTGTTACAGGTTCAGGTAAACCAGCAACAATGGAAACAGGTCTTGTAGTTAACGTTCCAGACTTCGTTGAAGTAGGTACAAAACTTGAAATTAACACAATGACAGGCGAATATTTGAAACGTGCATAATGATTAAGTTCTGTCAGTACTGACAGAACTTTGTCAGTTCATTTTGTAAACAAAATTCATTAAAAATCCACTTACTTACCCTAATACTGTTTAACTTTTAAGCCTACGGCTTAAGAGTTAAAGTTTGCGTTTCACGCAAACTTCTTATTTGCAAGGCAGTAAAATTGTTAGATGAGCTAGTATGAAAAAAGTGGAAGAGAATTTGAAAAGACAAAAAGATGAGAGATGTTCTGCAAGAGCAAAAAATCTAAATTACTTTTATTATTTTAGATATTGAGGAACATCAATCTAATACTGTTTAACTTTTAAACCTATGGCTTAAAAGTTAAAGTTTGCGTTTCACGCAAGCCACTTCTTGCGCTTGACACACTGCGTCAAGGTTGCGAATAAGAAAAGCACAGCTTTTCTCTTTCGTTGCAAGGCAGTATATCTGCAGTAAAATTATTAGATGAACTAGTATAAAAAGAGGAAATCAATATGGCAGAAAAAACTGTACATTCTGAAGAACTTGGTGATATTGTCATTGCTCCCGAAGTTCTTGAAGTTATTATTGGCATTACAACAGCCAAAATCGAAGGTGTTTATGCGCTCCGTAATAAACGTTTTTCAGACCGACTTGGTAAGAAAAATGAAGGACGAGGGGTTTACATTGACTCGAAAGATGATAAAGTTACTGTTGACATCTATGTTTACCTCACATATGGCGTGAGTGTACCAGCAGTTGCTGCAAAAATTCAAAAAGAAGTGAAAGAAGCAGTCGCTCAAGCCACTGAAATTATAGTTGATGAAGTGAATATCCATATTGTGGGTGTTGTAACAGAAAAACTTCCAAAACCAGCGCTTGAAGATTTGTTTGACGAGGGATTTTTTGATGCCTAAGACGCTCAATCAACATCAAATTCGTAGACGTGCTGTGCAAGCGTTGTTTAGCTATAAAGTTCAAAATGACATGGCAACAACTGTTGTTAGCGAATTTCGTAAAAACGTAGAAAGTCTTGAAGCAGCTTTAGCGCAACCCATTCGTTTTGAAGTCGAATATAGAGATGAACGCATTACGGTTCGTAAATTTCCAAAGCAACTTTCTAAACCATTAGAAGCTATTGCAGGAATTTATGACATTCTTGGTGTGGCAAATGTTGAAAAAACAGCAGTGACCAAAGCAATGACTTTCATGCGTGATTTTGGTGGTTTCACGAAAAAAATGAATGAATATGATGCTAATGATTTGTTCAAAGGCATCATGGCAAATTTGAACCTTGTGAAATTGTTCCAAATTGACCTTGATGAAGAGCTACCTACAGCACCAAAAGTTCTCGAGTTTTTGCGTGATTTACCGCAAGATTCAACGAGTGAACAAGCACTTGCTACTTTCAAAAAGACGTTTTCGATGCTTCATGAAAATATTCTGGAGAAGTATACACTTGACTTATTTACCCCAGTTCAACTACAAAATGAATTGGATGAAAAATTGAGTCAAGCTGAACTTAAAGCTCAAGCTCAAACGAATGAATTGTTGAGAAAAACAAAAGTTTTTGTACTCAACTATGATAATGATGCCCCAGAAGCTATTGAAGCGCCTGAATACTTTACCACTTTGGTTGATGGTATCCTTGCAAACTCAACTACGCTTGAGGTAGAACTTTCAAAATATTTAGCAAAAAATTGGTCCTTTGTGCGCTTAACTTTAGTTGAGCAAAGTCTCCTTTTAGTTGCTGCTTATGAAATCATGTTTACAGATACTCCAGATGTTGTCGCAGTCAATGAAGCAATTGAACTTTCAAAAGATTTCAGTGATGAAAAGTCAAGCCGATTTGTCAATGGCGTGTTGACTAATTTGGTTAAATGAGATTTAGCTTTCCTCTATGGGGCAATATATTGATATAAAATTCCAATCAGTTTTCTCTGGTTGGTTTTTTTAATACAAAACATGTAAGAAAAGTAATAGAATGACATAAAAATGTTCCAATGTGAATAAAGGATTATTTTTTCTGAAAACTCACAATAAATATTGGCATATTTTTCCTAAATAATATATAATGAAATTGTTAGAAAACGTTTTCTTTTCATGAATTTCACATCATTTTTATACTAGTTTATCCTTGATTTTTGTAAAAAATTATCAGATGAACTACAGACAAACTGTTTTGTAGTGAGTGGGAAAGCGAAACTTTTCTTATTTGCAGTCTTGATGCGCTGCATCCAACGTTAAACAGTGTCAGGAAATAAACGGAGTAAGGAGTACAAGATGGCGGAAAAATTTTCAATAAAACCGCATGGCTCTGTGCCATATCATACAGGAGTAGCCATTCCTGTCTTTTCTCTCAGAACGGAGCACTCAAGTGGGGTGGGACAGTTTTCTGACCTCAAGCATTTAGCAGATTTTACAAAAAAATCGGGTATGGATGTCATCCAACTCTTACCGATTAATGATACAACAACATTTATGGACTGGAGAGATTCCTATCCCTATCGTGCGATTTCTGTATTTGCTCTTCACCCTATTTACTTGGATATTCATGCTTTTCTAGCACAATACACCCAAGCTCAAAAAGATGAATTATTAGAAGCAGAAGCTGAGCTTAATCAAAAAGAAGAGATTGATTATGAGAAAAGTTTGGCTTTAAAATGGAAATATGCAAAGATTATTTACCATAAAATAGCGGAAAAAGTAAAATTAACGGCAGATTATCAGACTTTTTACAACTCAAGAAAATCATGGTTAGAACCTTATGCAGCATTTTCATATTTGCGAGATAAGAATAAAACTGCTGATTTCATAAGTTGGAGAGGTTATCCCCGTTATACGACCAAGACTTTTGGAGCACTGAGTCGTGATGAAAAAGTTGCTCAGGAGTTAGATATTTACATCTTTATCCAATATCTTTTGCACACCCAATTATTAGATGCGGTGAACTATTGTCATGAGCTGGGGATTGCCATTAAAGGAGATATCGCAATTGGTATTGCTCATGATTCAGTAGATGCTTGGACAAATCCAGAGCTCTTTAATCTAGAAATGCAGGCAGGTGCACCGCCAGATGTTTTTGCAGTAAATGGACAGAACTGGGGATTTCCAACTTATAACTGGGATAAAATGGCACAAGACGGATATGCTTGGTGGAAAGAGCGAATGATTGCAATGGCAGAGTATTTCGATGCCTATCGTTTAGACCATGTTTTAGGTTTCTTTCGTATTTGGGAAATGCCTAAAGGGAGCGTTCGAGGCTTATTAGGGCAGTTTTCACCTGCTTTAGCGTTAACTACAGAAGAAATAGAAAACACTTATGGGATTCCACTTCGTGCATGGGGCGTGGAACGATTTACTCAACCTTTTATTAAAGATTGGGTGATTGATGAGATTTTTGGACGGGATAATAGAGATTTTATTATTCAGCAGTATCTTCAATACAACAAATATGGAAATTACATATTAAAAACTGAATTTGATACTCAAAAGAAGGTTGAAGTAGCAGATCTTGAAGATTGGGTAAGAGATGGTCTGTTTACCTTGCACGAAAATGTCATTTTTCTTCCCGACCATAAAAATCCAGAACTTTATCATCCTAGGATAACACTAATGTCCACCATTAGTTTTAGAGAATTTGGTCAAGCATATCAGCAACGTTTAGAACATTTGTATAATGATTATTTTTATGGAAGAAATTATGATTTTTGGAAAGAACGTGCCTATGAAAAGCTTCCAGCAATCAAGAATTCTACTTCAATGTTAGCCTGTGGGGAAGACCTCGGTATGGTGCCAGACAATGTACCAGATGTCATGTATCATTTAGAAATCTTACGATTAATTATTGAACGTATGCCAGCCGATGACAGTTTTGTCAATGGTTTACAGTATGCACCGTATTTATCAGTAGTCACTACTTCAAGTCATGATACCAGTCCTTTACGCGCTTGGTGGGAAGAAAATCGGGAAGTGACGCAGCGTTACTACAACGAAATCATGGGTTGGTGGGGAGAAGCTCCCTATGAAGCTACACCAGAGATTATTCAAGAAATTATCAAACGTAATCTTAATTCAGATGCGATGATGGTCATTTTGCCATTACAAGATTGGCTCGCGACAGATGGAAATATAAGAAATAAAAATGCTCATGCAGAGCAAATCAATATTCCTTCAAATCCTTTCCATTACTGGCGTTATCGTTTGCATCTCTCACTTGAAACACTGGCAAAAAATAATGAATTCACAGAATTTTTATCAGACTTTATCGCTGATTCTAAGCGAAAAACTTGGTAAAATCATCAATTAATACTTAAGGTAAATCTAAGAAAATCCAAATTACCTCATTTTCTTACCTATTCCGATTAAGCAGAATTAACTCAAATTTATATCATTTGTATTTAGAAGTGTTAAATTATAAAATAATAAGAAGTTAGTAAAAAAATTATTAAAAAGCTTATCAAAAAATGGAGGTTCCATTATGGGAATTGAAATGCTCGGTCTTATTCTTGCTGGCGGTCAAGGGACTCGCTTGGGTAAGTTGACTAAAGATGTCGCAAAGCCTGCTGTACCGTTTGGTGGACGTTATCGTATTATTGATTTTGCTCTTTCGAATTGTGCAAATTCAAATGTGAAAAATGTAGGTGTTATCACACAGTACCAACCTCTTGCATTAAATGCACATATCGGAAATGGAGCACCGTGGGGACTCAATGGTGTAAATAGTGGAGTTACAATTCTTCAACCTTATTCTTCACAAGAAGGTTCTAAATGGTTTGAAGGAACTTCGCACGCGGTTTATCAAAACATTGCATATATTGACCAACAGAACCCTGAATATGTCCTCATTCTTTCTGGAGACCATATTTATAAGATGGATTATGAAGCAATGCTTGAGAGTCATAAGGAACGTGGAGCGAGTTTGACAGTGTCAGTCATGGAGGTTCCAATTGAGGAAGCAAGTCGTTTTGGTATTATGAATACAGATGAAAATGACCGCATTATTGAGTTTGAGGAAAAACCCAAGGAGCCGAAATCAAATCTAGCTTCAATGGGGATTTATATTTTCAACTGGCAACGTCTTCGTGAAGTTTTGGTCAACGGTTATGCAAAAGGAAACCCAATGGAAGACTTTGGTGGAGATGTCATTCCGGCTTATATTGAAGCGGGAGAAAATGTGTTTGCCTATCGGTTTAAAGGTTACTGGAAAGATGTTGGTACGATTGATTCACTCCATCAATCCAATATGGAATTTCTTGATATTCTCAATAATGAACTGGATATTACAGACAAATCGTGGCGGATTTACTCACGAAATGATATTTCGGCACCGCAATTTATCACAGATAAAGCAGAGGTTAAGGATGCATTAGTGGGAGATGGTTGTTACGTCAATGGTGCAGTTCATCATTCCATCTTATCTCAAAATGTTCATGTTCAAGAAGGAACAACGATTGAAGATAGTTTTATCATGTCAGGGACATTTATCGGTGAAAATGTAGTGATTAAAAATGCAATCATCGGTGAAAATGCAAAAATTGGTGATAATGTGGAAATCATTGGAGAAAACGAAGTTGCGGTGATTGGTCACGGAGAAGTGAAAGGGGAAAATAAAAATGAACAATAGTAACAAAATGTGTGCGCTGTTATCTAACGTATCATCAAGTCAAGCGCTACGCCCATTAACAGATGTACGTCCTATTGCAACTTTACCCTTTGATTGTAAATATCGTTTGATTGACTTCCCACTTTCTTCATTATCAAATGCCCATGTGGATAATGTGTTTATGACTTTCAATGAAGGAGAAACACAATCCGTTTTTGACCATCTTGGTTCTGGATCTGAATGGGGACTTGATGGATTTAATAGTCGTTATTTTGTCTACATCCAACAGGATTTTGACCGTCTAAAAGAGCAAGGTAAGGCTTATTTTGCGCAACATCTTAACTTTTTGAAGAAGTCTAAAGCTCCGTACACGGTACTTTTGGGAAGTAAGTTTATTTGCAATGTTGATTTGAATGCTGTTCTCAAAATTCATAAACTTGCGGGTAAGGAAATCACAACGGTTTATAAAAAGGTTTCTCCGACTTTAGCGGCTGAATATGATACGATTCTTCGATTTGATGAAGAAGGAAAAATGAGTAACTGCTATACAAAGCAGCTGGAGAACCCTCAAGAAAAAGAAGCGCTCTGTCTTAATCTTTTTATTGTAAATACGGACTGGTTGATTGATTTTGTTCAAGAAATGCAGAATGCAGGTGAGATTGCTTCTATTGCTCATCTACTCAGAGCTCGTATGAAAGACTACGATGTGAATAGTTATGAATATACAGGATATATGAGTAACATCACAGACATCAAATCTTTCTACGATGCAAATATGGTGATGTTAGAACCTCAAAACTTCACATCATTGTTGTATAGCAGCCAACCTGTTCATACAAAGATTAAAAATGAAGTACCGACTTATTTTTCAAAAGATAGTAATGTCGTTAATAGTCAGCTTGGCTCAGGGTGTATCATTGAAGGAGAAGTCAAGGATTCTTTGATTTCGCGTGGTTCAAAGGTTCTCAAAGGAGCACAAGTTGAGTCAGCACTGATTTTCACAAGTAGCAAAGTTAAAAATGATGCTGTCGTGAAATATGCTATCATTGATAAAAATGCTGTCATTGAAAATGGAGTACAAATCATTGGTACTGCTGAAAAACCAGTAGTGATTCCTAAAGGTTCAGTAGTGACAGAAGACGTCATTGAGCTGTAATAGTATAAGTCAGCGCTGACAAAATTCTGTCAGCGCTGACGAATTATATTTTTGTTAAAATGATATTGAAGGTGTTCATAAACTTATTTTATCTTGACCTGAAATTATTATCTGATGAACTAGATAAAATGAAGTCAAGACGAAATTCAAGGCTTAGTGCTGCTTTATTCCCTACCTAAGAGGTAGGGGGATTAGCACGCACTTGCTTTGATAAAGTTTTTAAACACACTTACTGACAGAATAATAGATTTTCTGTCAGTTTATATGGTTGAATAATCGTCATTACAAAAGCTTTGTCAGTATACTGACAGATTGTCAATGAAAAAAGTGGGGAAACAAATGAAAATTTTATTTGCCGCAAGTGAGTGTGCACCGTTTTTTAAAACAGGGGGACTTGGCGACGTATTAGGTGCTCTTCCAAAAGAACTGGCCAAAAAGAATGAAACTTTGGCTGTTGCTGTCATTTTACCTTATTTTAAAAACGCGATGAAAGATGAGCATAAAGTGCTCCTAAAAGATGAATTTTACGATTTTGTAGATGTGGGTTGGCGGCATGAATATGTAGGTGTCAAGAGCTTGATGAAAAATGGTGTAAAATATTATTTTCTTGATAATGAACACTATTTTGGACGTGAAGAGTTATATGGCTACGACGATGACGGAGAGCGTTACGCCTTCTTTGATTTAGCCGTTTGTCATTTGCTTGAAAAATTAGACTTCATTCCTGATTTTCTCCATGTCAATGACTGGCAAACTGCCATGATTCCATTTTTGCTCAAAGAGAAATACAATTGGCGGAATGCTTATAGAAATATCAAAACCGTACTTACGATTCACAATATTGAATTTCAAGGGATTATGCAAGGAACAGCTTTGACAGAACTTTTTGGAATGGGGATGGAGCGTTATTTTGAAGGTGTTGTCCGTCATAATGATATGATGAATATGTTAAAGACAGGGATTCTTTATGCCGACCGTGTAAATACGGTATCACCAAGTTATGCACAAGAAATACAAACACCAGAATTTGGCTGTGGCCTTGAATCTGTCTTGAATTTTGTCCAAGGAAAAGTGTCAGGTATCTTGAATGGCATTGATTATGATGTCTATGACCCAGAAAAAGACACTCAAATTGCTTATCATTTTAATGCAGAAGATTTATCAGGTAAGACGAAAATGAAAGCCGCTCTTCAAGAGCGAGTGGGACTTCCAGTAAAAGAAAATGTACCGCTGATTGGGATGGTGTCGCGCTTGACTAATCAAAAAGGGTTTGACCTCGCGCTCACAGAGCTAGAGGAGATACTTCAAGGAGAGGTTCAAGTGGTATTGCTGGGGACGGGTTACCCTGAGATTGAAGAGGGTTTCCGATATTTTGCTTCGAAATATCCAGAAAAAATGTCTACAAATATCGCCTTTAATCTCCAGTTTGCTCAAGAAATATATGCAGGTTCGGATTTCTTCTTAATGCCTTCTGCGTTTGAGCCATGCGGTCTTTCTCAAATGATTGCAATGAGATATGGTACTTTGCCTATCGTCCATGAGATTGGTGGATTGAAAGATACTGTAAAACCTTACAATCCACATGAAAAGACAGGGACAGGATTTGGCTTTATTCATTTTGATGGACAAGTGTTATTGGATACTGTTAATCGTGCGATTGCCCTTTATCATAAAGAACCAGAAACAATGAAAAAAATAATTACAGCAGCAATGACAGAAGATTTTTCATGGGAAAGCAAATCTCAACAATATATCGAACTATATCAATCCATTGATTGATAACTTGTACGCAAGCGTTTGCATTTATTTGAGAAATTTGATAGAATTTTCATGTAACATTGAAAAATAAAATTGCTGAAAACAAATTTTAATAAAGAGGTGACATTTGAAACTTTCTAAAAAACAATTTAAGCAAGATTTTGAAGAAAGATTGACTTCAAAGTTTGCGACTGACATTACAAAAGCTGGAAGTCAGGAAAAGTACGCAGCGCTTGCATCTGTTGTAAAGCATTACTATACAAAGATTTGGGCAGATGATAACGACTATAAAGATGAAACAGGCAAGAAACAAGCTTATTATTTCTCTATCGAATTTTTACCAGGGAAAATGCTGAAATCAAACTTGCTCAATCTTGGTATTTTGAATACTGTAAAAGAAGCCCTTGCTGAGCTTGGAATCAATCTTGATGAAGTTGCAGAATCAGAACCAGATATGGCGATTGGTAATGGAGGACTTGGACGATTAGCAAGTTGTTTCATGGACTCACTCGCATCTACAGGACTACCTGCTAATGGAAATGGGATTCGCTATCGTTATGGTCTTTTCAAACAAAAAATTATTGATGGTTATCAAGTAGAGTTGCCAGATTCATGGTTGAATAATGGAAATCCTTGGGAAGTTCGCAGAGCGGATAAAGCTGTTGAAGTAAGATTTGGCGGAGAAGTGTGGCTTGAGGATGATGGTAAGGGAAATTTGTTACCTCATTATAAAAATCAAGAGCGCGTGCTTGCTGTGCCTTATGATACACCAATGGTTGGTTTTGAGAATACAACGGTTAACAATATGTGTTTGTGGCGTTCTGAAGTTCCGCAAGATTTGGACCCTAAATTTCAAAATCTGGAATATATGCGACAAACTTCAATGCTATCTGCTGAATTATATCCTGATGACTCGAATTATGATGGGCGTCTGCTCCGCTTAAAACAGGAATATTTCTTTGTTTCAGCAGGCTTGCAAAGAATTATGCGCCATTATAAATCAACACACAAAAAAGACGTACGTAACATCGCAGATTACATCGCAGTTCATATCAATGATACACACCCAGCACTTTGTGTGCCTGAGTTCATGCGTATTTTGGTAGATGAGTATGGAGTGGGCTGGAATCGTGCTTGGGATACGACAGTGAAAGTAATGTCTTATACCAATCACACGATTTTGTCTGAAGCGTTGGAAAAATGGCCCGAAGATATGGTAAAACATCTTTTGCCACGTATTTATCAAATTATTGTGGAAATTGACCGTCGTCGTACGGCTGAGCTTCTCCCTAAAATCGGTGCCACTTTGGTTCACAATACGCGTATTATCAGAGATGGACAAATTCATATGGCTCATCTCTCCATCATTGGTTCTCATTCAACAAATGGAGTGGCAAAACTCCACTCAGACTTGTTGAAAGATGTGGAATTGCATGATTTCTATGAAATTTACCCAGAACGTTTCAATAATAAAACAAACGGGATTGCAGACCGCCGTTGGATTCAGATTTCTAACGAACGCTTATCTGGTGTACTTGATGAAACAATCGGTACGTCTTGGCGTCATGATTTGAATGATTTGGTTAAACTTGAAGTTTACAAAGATGATGAATCAGTTTTGGAATGTTTGCAAGCGGCAAAATATGATGACAAGTTACGTTTAGCGGCTTTGATTAAGGAGCGTAATGGAATTGTTGTGAACCCTGAGGCTATCTTTGATGTGCAGGTTAAACGACTCCATGCATATAAACGACAATTATTGAATGTTTTACATATTCTTAAATTATATTTTGAGCTTAAAGATGAGCCTGAGTTGGATGTTGTACCACGTGTATTCATTTTTGGTGCGAAAGCTGCACCTGGATATCATTATGCAAAATCAATAATCAAGGCCATTAACGAGATTGCCAATATGATTAATAATGATAAAACGATTGCTGATAAGATTAAAGTTGTTTTTATGGAAAACTACAATGTAAGTCTTGCTGAACTGATTATTCCTGCTGCAAATGTAGGGGAACAGATTTCTCTTGCTTCAAAAGAAGCCTCTGGAACATCAAATATGAAGTTCATGCTCAACGGGGCATTGACAATGGGGACGTTGGATGGTGCAAATATTGAGATATTTGAGGCTGCAGGTGAAGGAAATAACTTTGTGTTTGGATTGACCAAGGATGAGGTTTATGAATATTACCGTAATGGAAATTATAATGCGCGTGATATTTATGAACAAAATCCGATTGTTCATCGTATTTTGGATTCGTTCATTGATGGTACCATTCCAAATATTAGTATGGAAGGACCTGAGATTTTTGACTCACTTACGACATATAATGATGAATATTTTGTTTTGCGTGACTTTAATGATTATGTTCGTGCCCAAAAGGAGCTTGAAACACTTTATCGTGATAAAAAAGCTTGGACTCAAGCAAGTCTGATGAACATTGCAAATGTTGGACGCTTCAGCTCTGACCGTACAGTAAAAGAATATGCAGATGACATCTGGCATATTAAGGCTAAAAAGTAAACTTATATTTTATACTCGTTCATCTTTAATTTTCTTCAAAAAATTAAGAATAATCAGCAGATATATGATATTATCTTGCAATAGTTGAGAAAGTATTGTTTTATGATAGTATATCAGGCACAAAAAACGATTTGTATGAGATGGAAACTTTAACAATATTAAGATGATTAGCTCAAAATATACTCTAAGTAGGTCTTGATTTCGTTAATAAAATCCAATAGGATTTTATCAGTGGCAACTGTAATGAGCGTGTCTGGTGCCGAATTTGCACCATTAAGTTGCGAAGCAATATCAGTCTGTTGTTGTTTTACAATGGATTGACTATAGTAGCTGAAGATTAGCGTATTTGTAGCGGTTTAGAGCTATAAAGTTGGGTGGATAATTTGTTGACGTATTTTATGAGAAATGGGTTATAATCATGAGAAGGCTCCTGTCAGAGTTTGACAGGGCTTTTCCTTAATATTTTTATTTCTGTCAGTACTGACAGAAGGTTTGGTCAGCAAATGATGTGCTTTGTAAGCTGGTAGGAAGTTTTTTCATTACGGACTATTGTGTTAAAATAAAAGTAAGTTGTAGAAAAATAATTTAGCAAAAATGAAATGAGAATAAACAATGTATTATTTTAATTCTTGGAATGATGATTATAAACAGCCTTTTGGTGCAATCAAAGTTGGACAAATCATGAAAGTTAATTTCAAGACAGATAAGGCAGGAGTGCAGGTCAAATTTGTCATAAGGCGCGATTTTGGAACGCGATATGAATTTGAGATGCAGCGGCTTGAAGAAGGGCATTTTAGTATTGCTGTGCCTTTTGATGTAGGCAAGGGGCTTTATTTTTACTATTTTGAGATTGAGGAGCCATCCGATTGGGGAACAATTCGCCATTTTTATGGTTGTTCTGGTCTTGGTGGTGAAGGGGTGCTTTATTCTAACGAAAATGATGTAAAACCTTATCAGCTTACTGTTTTTGATAAAGAAGATCCAGCGCCTGCTTGGTATCGTGATGCGGTGTTCTATCAGATTTTTCCTGACCGTTTTTATAACGGTAATGAAGAAGGGAAGATTAGTCATCCAAAACCTAACTCTTTTATCTATGGTTCAACTTCGGATACTCCTTTTTATGTTAAGGAAGAAAATGGAGATATTGCACGCTGGGATTTCTTTGGTGGCAATATTCGTGGAATCATCAAGAAAATTCCATATTTGAAAGAACTAGGCGTTAACGCGATTTATCTTAACCCCATCTTTTCAGGTACGAGCAATCATCGCTATGATACGAATGATTATCTTGAGATTGATACAATGCTCGGTGATGAAGCTGAGTTTAAGGAGTTGATTGGTTTACTTCATGATGAGGGAATGCATTTGATTTTGGATGGTGTGTTTTCTCATGTGGGAAAAAATTCACGTTATTTCAATATTTCCGGAAGTTATGGGGATGATGAAGGGGCAGCAAAAAATCCAGATTCTCCATATTTTAGTTGGTTTAAGTTTAATAATTATCCTTTCGATTATAAATCTTGGTGGGGAATCAAAGATTTGCCAGAGATTGATAAGGATAATGAGTCTTTCCGCGAGTTTATCTATGGTGAAAAAGAGTCAGTATTGACAAAATGGAATCAACTGGGAATTGATGGCTGGCGGCTAGATGTCGCTGATGAACTGCCAGATACGTTTATCAGAGGGATTAGAAAAAATCTGAATCGTTATTCTGATATGGTTTTGATAGGCGAAGTTTGGGAAGATGCTTCTAATAAGATTTCTTATGGAGCAAGGCGTGACTATATTCTTGGTGATAGTTTGCAAGGTTGTATGAACTATCCATTTCGTGACTTAATCATCAGTTTTTTAAATGGTCAAAGGACAACTGCTGATACAGCACATCATCTGATGAGCTTACGTGAGAATTATCCAAAAGATATTTTTTATAATAATCTGAACAATCTTGGGACACATGATACAGAGCGGATTTTGACGATGGTGGGTGAGGAAAACAATGCGCTTGCGATTAGTATGATGTTCAGTTTACCTGGCGTTCCTTGTATTTATTATGGTGATGAAGCTGCGCTGACAGGTGGAAAAGACCCAGAAAATCGGAAATATTTCCCTTGGAATGATATTCCAGCCGATACCTACAGCGCTTATCAAACTTGGGCAAAGAAACGCTTAAATGAAAAGAGTCTGCGTCATGGTGAGTTTTCAAGCTTTTTCACTGACAAACTACTCGGAATTTTGCGTTATACTGAATCGGAAATTTTTATCTACATCATGAATCCAACGCTGGACGAAGTAACGGTCAATCCAGATGAAATCACGTTTTTACAAGAGTTTGATTTCCTGTCAGCACTGACAGAATCATTGACAGGTTTAGTCATTTCCAGAAAATCTTTTACTGATTTAAAAATGAAACGCTAAATTCATATGAGTCTATACTAGACTGGTTTTAAAATAGTACACTTTATGAGCTATCCACTACAGTTTGTTTCACTTTGAAATCCAACAAATTTTATCAGAAAAATGAGTGCTTACTGACAGAAAAAATTGTTCTGTCAGTTTAATGCCTCCAAAGGAGGCAATGAATCAGCGGATAAAAGACTTATCAACTGGACTGGTAAGTCTGTCAGTATACTGACAGAAAAATTTTGAACGATTATTGTTATTTTGTCCAAAAAACTATTCAACTTTGAAAGTTCCGTATTGTAGTAGTTTATCCCTTATTTTTCAAAAAATCTGTATAGATGAAATTGTTTGACAACTTGACAAGTTGTATAGAAAACTTTATAATGTACTTTATGGAAAACTTAAATAAAACAGAAAAAACATTTTTCGGGCAACCACGAGGATTGCTAACGCTTTTTCAGACAGAATTCTGGGAGCGTTTTTCTTATTATGGCATGCGCGCCATTTTGGTTTATTACCTATATGCTTTGACGACTGCTGATAATGCTGGTCTGGGACTTCCCAAGACACAAGCAATGGCAATTGTTAGTATCTATGGTGCTTTAGTTTATCTTTCAACAATTATCGGTGGTTGGGTAGCCGATCGTTTACTTGGAGCCTCACAAACGATTTTTATTGGTGGTATTTTAATTACATTGGGGCACATTGCTTTAGCAACACCGTTTGGTCTGACTTCACTTTTTGTGGCTTTATTTTTGATTATTCTAGGAACTGGGATGCTCAAACCAAATATTTCCAATATGGTAGGACATCTTTACTCTAAAGAAGACTCCAGACGTGATACTGGATTTAACATTTTTGTAGTTGGAATCAACATGGGGTCGTTGATTGCGCCACTTGTCGTCGGTACAGTTGGTCAAGGAATTAACTATCATCTTGGTTTCTCTCTTGCCGCTATTGGTATGATTGTCGCACTCTTTGTTTACTGGTTCGGGCGGATGCGTCAATTTCCAGAAATTGGACGTGAACCATCAAATCCTATGGATGCAAAGGCAAAACGTAATTTTATTATTGGTTTAGTCATTGTTATAATTGTAGCCAGTCTTGCATTTTTCATGTTATATCAAGCAAGTCCAAGTAACTTCATCAATAACTTTATTAATGTTTTATCTGCGGTTGGAATTATTGTCCCTGTTGCTTATTTTGTAACAATGTTCAGCTCTAAAAAAGTAGAATCAGATGAACGCCGCAAATTGACTGCTTATATTCCGCTGTTTTTGTCTGCTATTGTTTTTTGGGCAATTGAAGAACAAAGTTCAACAATTATTGCAGTCTGGGGTGAATCAAGAACAAATTTGAATCCTACATGGTTTGGTGTGACTTTCCACATTGACCCTTCTTGGTATCAATTATTGAACCCACTTTTTATTGTACTCTTGACACCAATCTTTGTCCGTCTTTGGAATAAACTGGGTGAACGTCAACCATCAACCATTGTAAAATTTGGTATTGGACTTTTATTGACAGGTGCTTCATATCTGGTTATGACACTTCCAGGGCTTTTGAACGGTACAGCAGGACGTGTGAGCGCGCTTTGGTTAGTACTGATGTTTGCTATCCAAATGGCAGGTGAATTACTCGTGTCGCCAGTAGGTCTGTCTGTTTCTACTAAACTGGCACCCGTTGCTTTCCAGTCACAAATGATGGCAATGTGGTTCTTGGCTGACTCAACCTCGCAAGCGATTAATGCACAAATCGCACCTTTCTTCCGTGCTTCAACGGAAATAAAATTCTTTGGAATTGTGGGAGCGATTGGTATCGTAGTCGGAATTATCCTCCTTATCATCAAAAAACCAATTTTGAAATTGATGGGCGATGTCCGCTAAAAATAACTTTTAAAAAGCTGTCAGTACTGACAGCTTTTATTCATTCATTTATCACAAAAAATAATAAACATAGTGTTGATTTTGCTAAATATAATTGACAGTTCAATAATTTCTATCTGCGCTTACATAGTGTTAAAATGGAGTGTAACGTAATTTTAAATTAATTTCGCGGAGAATGTCTTATTTGACAGAATAATCTAATTTTTGAGGAGTAAAGCTTAACTATCATGAATGAAAGTTAATTGCTCATTATGATATTGCAATCTTAAAGCTTTCTCGTAATAGAGTTCTGTCAGCACTGACAGACATCTCAGCAAGTAAAAATGGAGGTATTATGTTTACCATTGAAAATCTCGCGCGCTTTCAGTTCGCGATGACGACGATTTTCCACTTTTTCTTTGTGCCTCTCTCAGTAGGGACAGTTTTCATGACAGCACTCATGGAAACAATCTATGTCAAGACTGGCGATGAAAAATGGAAAAAACGAACAAAATTCTTTGGGTCAATTATGCTCTTGTCTTTTGCCGTTGGGGTTGTGACAGGGATTATCCAAGAATTCCAGTTCGGTATGAACTGGTCTGAATATTCTCGTTATGTCGGAGATATTTTTGGAGCACCACTTGCAGTTGAAGCACTTCTCGCATTCTTTATGGAGTCAACCTTCCTTGGAGTTTGGATGTTTGGCTGGGATAAGTTAGGCAAGAAATTGCACAATGCTACACTGTGGATTGTGTTTGTCGGAACTTTCCTTTCATCTCTGTGGATTCTTGCAGCGAACTCTTGGATGCAAAATCCAGTCGGTTATGCCGTAAGAGGTGGACGTGCAACACTGATTAGCTTTAGCGCTTTGCTGACCAATCCTCAGACTATCTTAGAATTCGCCCATGTCACAACAGGATTTCTATTGACAGGTGGATTTATTACTGCGGGTATTGCTTGTTTCCAAATTCTCAAAAATAGAGAAGTGGATATGTTCAAGCCTGTTTTACGCTTAGGTCTCCTTGTGGCTTTGATAGCATCAGTAGGTAATTTTGTTGCTGGTGACCAACAAATGATTGAGGTTAAAAATTCTCAACCGATGAAATTTGCTGCGGCAGAAGGAGTAATGACAACCACTGAAAACCCAGCAGAATGGGCAATGGTCGGATTTTATAATCAAGCAGATAAGGAAGAAATTTTTGGTATCCATGTCCCTTATATGCTATCAATATTGACTTATCATTCTCCATCAAGCAAGAACCCTCCAATTCAAGGTGTTCAAGAGCTTAACAAAAAATTGGCAGAAAAATATCCCGAAGCTGCCAAGGAGTTGCATGGTAACTTTGTTCCGCCAATCAACGCACTTTTCTGGACTTTCCGTATTATGGCTGGTATCTCAATGCTAATGATTCTGTTGTCAGCTTTGGGACTTTTCTGGACACGGAAGAAAAAACCGTGGCTCTATGAAAATCGTCCTTGGTTGCACATCTATGGGTGGTTCCTTTATGCGCCATTTATCGCAATCACATCAGGTTGGCTAGTTACAGAGCTTGGTCGTTATCCTTGGACAGTTTATGGTTTGTTCACGATTCGTGACTCAGTATCTCCAAATGTTTCTGTTGGTTCACTAATTTTCTCAAACTCTGTTTATTTCCTACTCTTCTGCTTCCTTGGAAGTGTAATGATTTACTTTACTGTTCAGCGTATGAGAAAAGGAACAGAAGGTGCAGAAACAGCTTATGTTGAGTTAGATCCGTTTAATAAAGAATCTTTCAGCGTGCATGACACGCAAGATGAAGAGGAAACTTCAAAAGAAAATGAAGACAAGGAGGCTAATAAATAATGACAGGATTACAACTTTTCTGGTTTATCATTGTTGGTGTACTTTTTAGCGGATTTTTCTTCCTTGAAGGCTTCGACTATGGCGTAGGGATGAGCGCAATTACAATAGCAAAAGATAAACGTGAAATCGAGCAAACGATTGGTTCTATTGGACCAGTTTGGGATTTGAATGAAGTATGGCTTTTGACGGCTGGTGGTGCAATGTTTGCGTCATTCCCTTATTGGTATGCCTCACTGTTTTCAGGTTTCTACCTTGTCCTATTTTTGATTTTGGTTGGATTGATTTTCCGTGGAGTAACTTTTGAGTTCCGCCACCATGCTCATTCTGAAAAAGGGAAAATGTTTTGGACAAAAACACTTGGTGTAGCAAGTTTTGCTATTCCATTCCTTTTTGGCTTGATGTTTACAAGTATGATTCAAGGCGTTCCTATGGATGCGCATGGAAATGTATCTGCAACATTTACAACTTATGTGAATCCACTCTCAGTAGTTGGTGGTGTCGCTGTGCTTTTACTTGCTTGGCTTCATGGACTAAATTATCTTGCTTTGAAGACCGAAGGAGATTTACGTGCTCGTAGTGCTAAAGTAGCTAATATTTTGTACTTTGTACTTTATGCGGGTGAAGTCGTCTTTGCTGTATTGCTTGCCATTTTTACAGATTTCTTTGAAAAACATTTTGTCGGGACATTGGTACTCTTGGTAGCTATCGTTGTGCTAACAGTTGTTGCTCATTTGGCTGTACGTGCCAAAAAAGAAATGACAGCATTTATTGCTTCAGGTTTGACTTTTGTTGCATTAGTTGCCTTGATTTTTCAAGGAATTTTCCCACGAGTGATGATTGCAACAAACCCTGCACATAGCATTTTGATTAAAAATGCAAGCTCAACAGGTTATACTTTGACAGCAATGACGATTGTGACTTTGTGTATCTTACCTTTTGTTCTTGTTTATATTGGATGGACTTACTATGTCTTCAGAAAGAGAATCAAAAAATAACAAACTGAAAATTGATTTCAGAAAGCTGTCCTAGAGTTTTGACATTTTGGTGCTTGCGATTTGTGCTTGTTGCTTCAGCAACTTAGCAAAATCGACAGTGTAGCAAAGTGAGAAAGACTTCAGGGACAAGTGAGTTCATATCTTAAAATAACTGGTTAAGCCAGTTATTTTCATATCATGTTGTAAATTGTTATAATAATTTGATGATACTTTTTGTCAGTATACTGACAAAAAAATCAGAGAAGTTATTTCACAAGAAGTATCAAAAAATGTAGATTTCAGGAGAAAAAACTGTAAGTAAAAATATTTATTTTCTGACAGGATTTCTGTCCGTTCAATGTAATCAAGATTGAGCATTGAATCAAGAGTTTCAGCTCTTGTCAGTAATAAAAAACTTCAGTAACTAGAATATGATTGATAAATCTCTTTTTAACTTGCCTGGAGTGCGTAAGATGCTCCCTGTTTTGGGAATTCTAGCAGTTTTACAGGCAACAGTAATTTGCGGTCAGGCATTATTTATGGCAGAAGCAATTACAAAACTTTGGCAAGGACAAAACTTTATGATGGCAGTCCCAATGATATTGGGATTTTTAGCCTGCTTTTTGAGTCGTGAATTCATTAATTTTATACGTTCAAAAGCGTTAGATGGTCTTGCTTACCATTTAGCAACAAAGCTTCGCAGTGATATGTTGGAAAAATTTTTCCGTTTAGGTCCTTCAAGTGTGGCAGATTTGGGTTCGGGTTCAAGTGCGACAACGGTAATTACGGGGATTGACCAAGTTGAGAACTATATCAAGTTAGTGCTCTCAAAAGTGTTAAACATGATGATTGTGCCCATTCTAATTTTGATTCCCGTTTTATTTTTGGACTGGGAGAGTGGTTTGGTGCTTATCATCACATTTCCATTTGCCATTATTTTCATGATTTTGTTGGGTTATGCTGCACAAGGACGAGCAAACCGTCAATATAAAACTTTTCAATTTTTGTCTAACCATTTTCTTGATTCATTGCGTGGAATTTCCACTCTGAAGTATTTTGGGTTATCAAAAGAGTACGCTGGTTCAATTTACCGTACGTCAGAAGAATTTCGCCGTGAAACGATGGGAGCATTGCGAATGGCAATGTTATCGACTTTTGCGCTTGATTTTTTCTCTAGCTTGTCGGTAGCAACAGTGGCACTTTTTCTTGGTTTACGACTTATGGATGGTCATATTTTGCTGTTCCCAGCTTTAGCAACTTTGATTATGGCACCAGAATATTTCTTACCTTTGCGCGACTTCGCGAGTGATTACCATGCCACGCTCAATGGGAAAAATGCCCTTGAAGCAGTCAATCAAATGCTGTCAGTAGAAGAAGAAACGCTGTCAGTACTGACAGAACCTGTCAGGTGGACGGAGGACTCCAAACTTACTATTGCAGACTTGTCAAAAACTTATGAAACAGGGCGAGGTGTAGAAAATGTATCATTCTCACTTTCAGGCTTTAAAAAAGTTGCCCTTGTTGGTAGCTCTGGCTCAGGAAAATCCACTCTGCTCTCCATGTTGGCGGGATTTCTTGCACCGACATCAGGAAAAATACAGCTCAATGAGCAAACGCTGACAACACTCACTGACGGAAAATATCGCGAATCCGTCCAGTTTATCCCGCAAAACACTTACATTTTCTCAGGAACATTGCGAGAAAATTTAGCCTTTTATGAGCCGTCAGCAACTGATGAAGAAATATTTGCAGCAGCAGAGCTTGCAGGATTGACAGCGCTTGTAAAATCAATAGGTCTTGATGGGAAAATTGGTTCAGGAGGGCGTACTATTTCTGGCGGTCAAGCACAACGTGTCGCACTGACAAGGGCATTCTTGAGCCAATCAAGAAATATTTTGCTCTTAGACGAACCTACAGCTCATCTTGACATTGAAACTGAGCTGGAAATCAAGACAAATATTTTACCACTATTTGATCATAAACTTGTTTTCCTAGCAACACACCGCCTGCATTGGCTGTCATCAATGGATTTGGTTATTGTCCTCAATGAAGGAAAAGTAGAAGGTATCGGCACCCACGAAGAACTTTCAAAAACTAATCCTTATTACCAAAAATTACTGACAGAAATGCGTGGAAGCGATCTAAAAACATTACCATCAGCACTGACAGAAAATCTGTCAGTAAAAAAAGCACCTGACAGCGCTGTCAGCTTACTGACAAAAGAAACGGAGAATAATACTGATGAAATTTAAAGACATTTTATTCAGAAATGATTGGATTTCTCCATTTCTAAAGAAATACCGTAGTGGCTTTATCTTAGCGATTTTTCTTGGTACAGCGACAGTATCTATGGCAGGACTATTGATGTTTACATCAGGTTATGTCATTTCAAAATCAGCCACAAAACCTGAAAATATTCTGATGATTTACGTTCCAGTACTATTTGTACGTATCTTCGGAATTGGACGGCCCGTTGTGCACTATGTTGAACGTTTGACCTCACACAACTGGATTTTACGAATTACGAGCTTGTTGCGTAAAAAACTTTACCTCAGACTTGAAAAAACAGCGGTCAATCTCTCTGAGCGCTATCAACTTGGTGACTTACTTGGTATCTTAAACGAAGATATTGGTAATTTGCAAGATTTATTCTTGCGGACACTTTTTCCTGTTTTGATTGCAGGAACCTTATCGGTTGCCTTAGTGATTGCGAGCGGCTTTTTCTCCATTCTTCTGGCACTGGGACTTGCCTTATTCTTGGGAGTTTTAATCGTTGTTCTGCCCTATCTCTCATTCAAGTTTACAGTCAAGTTAGACGAAGAACTCAAACGGTATCGCAATCAACTTTTCTCACATTTGACAGATGATATCCTTGGTCTGCAAGATTGGGTACTCTCAGGACGAAAAAAAGATTTCATGACTTCGTATTTAGAATCAGAGTCTTCTGCACGCAAAATACAAGCAAAATTACTTGCCTTTGGTCGTAGACGAAATCTTGTGTTACAAGTTGTTTATAGCGCCTTGGTCATTTACCTTGTTTTTTGGGCATCAGGGAGTTTGAATACGGGGGATGCTCCGAATTATATTGCTGCTGTCAGTCTTGCGGCTTTTCCGTTATTTGATGCTTTTTCCCCTCTATCTGATGCTATTGTAGAAACACAGCGCTATGGTGACTCTGTCAAACGTCTTAATGAACTTCCAGACGCAGTAGAAGAAAAGAGAGATGTCGAAATTTCAAGTGTTGACTTATCTATTCAAAATATCCAATTTGGTTTTGAAGAAAATCAAAAAATATTTGATCACTTTAGTCTTGAAGTTGAAAAAGGAGAACATATCGCTATTTTAGGACGTTCGGGTGTTGGTAAATCAACCCTTGCGAGCCTAGTCAGAGGTGATTTAGTTCCTCAAACTGGAACGATTCGTTTCGGAGGGATTGAACCTCATAAAGCAAAAAATGTTGAAGCTAAAATAGGCGTTATTAATCAATCACCCTATCTTTTTGCTACCAGTCTGCGTTCCAATCTGACATTAGCAAAACTTGATGCTACCGATGAAGAAATTTGGGAAGCACTTGAACTTGTCGGGCTTCGTAAAATGGTTGAAAGTCTACCTAAAGGTCTATTAGAACCAGTAGATGAAGCAGGAACACGATTTTCAGGAGGTGAGCGTCAACGTCTAGCATTAGCAAGAATCCTACTGTCAGACGTAGAAATGGTTATTCTTGATGAACCAACAGTATCTCTTGACCCAATTACAGAGAATCAGCTGTTAAGTCTATTTTTTGAAAGACTTCGGGATAAATCTATCATTTTCATTACGCACCATTTACTTGGAGTGCATCACATGGATAGAGTAGTTTTCCTTGAAAAAGGAAAGATAAAATTCGATGGTAAACCAGCAATATTATTGGAATCCAACGAAACCTTTAAACAACTTTATCAGTTGGATTTAGGAAATGAATAAAATGAAAAATCAGCCTAATGGCTGATTTTTTTAATTTATTTAGTTTTATTGTTGACAAAACTAAATAAATAAATTATAATCTTTTTTGTTAGGTAAATAAATAATAAACTAACTAATTAAGAAATCCACTTCCTCTCTGATTAACGCAAAATCAAAGATTATGATATTGAATTTACAAAAAGCAGGCTAACTAAGAACTTCGTCTTATTGATTTAGCAACTTAGAACGGATAGACATCGTGCTATTTGAAGTGATTACTTCATTGATGGGGGATTCTTTCTCACTCATCAATGTTAGGGTACAACCTCACATCAAAGATATGGGGTCACATCTCGCTTTACTACGCTGTTTATTCTCGACTCTTAGAGGAAAGGGGATGAGCAAGCACTTGCTAGGTTAAAGTTCGTCTATTCAATATAATCTTTCAGAGCATTGGATTCATACTTTTAAAGGAGAGCAAATGATGATTAAAAGATTAATACAAAAATTCAAAATGCTCATACGGCTTATCGAGAGACCTAACGAACTCTTAGCATTCGCCTTCGATGAACAACTCACAACACTGTAGTTAAACCATTGTAAAAAGTATCAACGGTATGATACTTCGCACTTGTTCTGGCACAAAAAGTGCACCAGAACACTCTAATTACAGAACAACTGATAATGACACAAAAATCTTAAAGGAGAATTTAATTATGTCTGAAAAAACAAATAACTTATTACATCTTTTCTCAAAACTTTTACGTAATCCTAATGTTTTATTTGCCTTGCGCGCAGATAAAATTTCTAATCAAATGAAAAATCGCGGTAATCGTAACGGTGCCCAAGGATTACTTGTCGAATTATGGAATAAAGATGGTCTTACCAATGCTGAAATCGCTGAACTCCTTGACATCAAGCCTTCAAGTGTGACTGCCCAGGTTAAACAACTTGAAGAAGCAGAAATGGTTGAGCGCCACCAAGATGAAAATGACAAACGTGTGAGTCGCGTTTTTCTAACTGATAAAGGTCGTGCAGCTAAAGAAGAACGTGCAGAATTTCACGATGACTTATCAGAAAATATTTTTGGTAGTTTGACAGATGAAGAGCAAGTTCAACTCTTAGACCTGATGGAAAAGCTCGTTGCAAACAATAATCCAAAAGATGAAAAAGATTATCAAAGGATGGCACGGATGTTTGGTGATCCACTAGTGGAAAACCTACAGAACGCTCATGACCGTCATGTATTCGGAAATCATATGCGTCGTGAAATGCAAAATTGGCAACGTGAAATGCAACGCCAAGGACGTGATATGAAACGCGCAAATAATGATATGCGCCGTGCAATGCGTGATTCAATGCCATTTGGTGAAGATTGGAAAAATCTTGGCAGGATGATGAAAGATAGCTTCCGTAAAAACTTTGGCGGTAGTGACGATGCTGATTTCAATGAACACTGGGAAAGCTTTTCAAATGAAATGAAAAACCGATTTGGTGATCGTGAGGGATGGGACGGTCACGGATTTGATGATGGTCATGGTTATTTTGACCACAAACGTGAAGATTTCCGCAGTCAACCAGGCTTTGGCAAAGACAAAAATAAAGAACCAAAGGGACCAGAAAACTGGGATGATTTTTAAGACTAAAATGAAGTCAAGATTTATTCAATGGGAGTTTTAACTCCCACTTACTTCGATAAAGAAAAAGGAAACACGATGAAAATTCTCATTGCCTACGCTGGAAAAACGGGCGTGACTGAAAGATGCGCGAAGCAACTTGCAAAAGAATGTACGACAGCGACACTTGCCAATCTCAATGAAAAGCAGGTCAGTCCAGAAAACTTTGACCTCATTGTCGTTGGCAGTCCTGTGTATAGTCATAAACTTGAGCCGTCCGTCAAGTATTTTATCAAGGACAACGAGAAAAGTCTGCAAGAAAAACAATTTGCCGTCTTTGTCACGATGGTGGAGGAAGATACTTTTGACAAAGTCATCGCTCATGAAATCCCTGAGTCTTTGCGCCAAAGGGCGTTTGCGATGCAGCAATTCGGAGGCGAAGTCAATGACCTCACAAGCTTTGGCTGGCATGATCGGCTAGTCGCCAAAGCTATGGTAAAGCTGGAAAGCAAAAAACACCCGATTGCGCTTCGATTAGAAGCACTTTTGGACTTTGCCAAAATACTCAAGGAAAAGGAAGTAAAAAAATGACCGAACAAACAAAATCTCTCACGCTCAACCCACAACTTGAAGCCTTCCAAAACAATCTGCTCGCAAGCTACGCCAAAGCTAACAAGACTGCGCTAAAAGGTCAAATCCTCTTTGTCGGTAGCTCCCTCATGGAGATTCTCCCGATTGAACAATGGGAAACTGCTGGCAAAGTCAGTTTTGGTAAATACATCTACAACCGTGCCGTGCGCGCGACGACGACAGCTTTCTTGTTGGCACATATTGACACACAGATTTTTGATCTTGCACCGAGTAAAATTTTCATCAATATCGGCACAAACGATATCGGATTTCAAGTTCCAGAAGCCGAATTTCTCGCCAATTACGATGAAATACTCAGTCAAATCGCTGAAAAATTACCTGATTGTGAGGTCTATGTCATGCGCTATTATCCGATAAATACGGTTGATTTTGGCAGTGACGATGAGGATGAGCAGACACTTTTTGCCACGCGGAGCAATCAAGCTTTTCAAGCCGCCAGTGATAAAATCGCAAAACTTGCTGAAAAACATGATTTTCACTTCATCAATGTCAACGGAAATCTCGCAGATGATAACGGAAATCTCAAAAAAGAGCTGACCTTTGACGGTGCACATCTGCTGCCAGCAGGCTATGAAATCGTCCTAAAAAATCTTGAGTCTTATATCAAAGCATAAAACATTATACTCGTTCACCTCTAAATG
Source organism: Lactococcus allomyrinae (assembly GCF_003627095.1). Lineage (NCBI taxonomy): Bacteria > Bacillati > Bacillota > Bacilli > Lactobacillales > Streptococcaceae > Lactococcus > Lactococcus allomyrinae. The sequence goes on from NZ_CP032627.1 coordinate 160,707, forward strand.
TGCTCGCACATTTGGTAGTTGAACTGCAAATATACTGCCTTGCACTTGCGCAAGAGATGGTTTGCGTGACACGCAAACTTTAACATCTAAAAAGCATTTTTAGATGTTAAACAATATTAGAAAATGGAGTAAACAAAAAATGGAAAGAGGTTCATTGGGTAGCCGCATCGAGAAAAAAGCGGTTGACAAAACGTCCACTAAACATTTCATCAGATTGATTCGTGCTGCAAAGCCACGCTATCTCTTCTTTATCATCGGCATTTTAGCAGGGATTGTCGGTACGTTAATCCAACTGCAAGTCCCCAAAATGGTGCAACCGCTCGTGAATAGTTTTTCACATGGTGTAAATGGAGGGAAAGTGGCGATTGTCATCGCGCTTTATATCATCTCAGCGCTCATTTCAGCGATTGCAGCGATTGTCCTCGGAATTTTTGGAGAATCAGTCGTGAAAAATCTCAGGACACGTGTCTGGGACAAAATGATTCATCTTCCCGTAAAATATTTTGACGAAGTCAAAACAGGAGAGATGAGCTCTCGACTGGCGAACGATACCACGCAAGTCAAAAATCTAATCGCAAACAGCATTCCCCAAGCTTTCACGTCCATTTTGTTGTTGGTCGGGTCGATTGTTTTCATGCTTCAGATGCAATGGCGTCTGACCTTAGCCATGATTATCGCTGTCCCTGTCGTGATGCTGATTATGTTTCCGATTATGACCTTTGGTCAAAAAATTGGTCGAACAAGACAAGATTCTTTGGCAAATTTTCAAGGCATAGCCAGTGAAAGCTTGTCAGAAATTCGCCTCGTCAAGTCGTCAAATGCCGAAAAGCAAGCTTCTGAAAAAGCAGAACACGATGTCAATGCCCTCTACAAAATAGGTGTCAAAGAAGCCATTTTTGACGGATTGATGTCACCTGTCATGATGTTATCCATGATGTTGATGATTTTTGGATTGCTTGCTTATGGGATTTATCTCATTTCTACCGGCGTCATGAGCCTTGGAACGCTTCTTGGTATGATGATGTACTTGATGAATTTGATTGGTGCGGTGCCAACAGTTGCCACTTTCTTCACAGAGCTTGCGAAAGCTTCGGGCTCAACAGCTCGTTTGACCGAGTTGCTCGATGAAAATCAAGAAGTACTCTACCACGGAGAAAGCGTTGATTTAGAAGGCAAAACGCTCTCAGCACGCCACGTTCATTTTTCTTATGATGATTCAGAAGAAATTCTGCATGATATTAGCTTTGAAGCGAAACCTAACTCGATTATCGCCTTTGCAGGTCCTTCAGGCGGTGGAAAATCAACGATTTTCTCTCTTCTCGAACGTTTTTATCAACCGACAGCAGGAGAGATAGTGATTGGTCATCAGCCTATTGATGATATTTCGCTAGAAAACTGGCGCAGTCAAATTGGGTTTGTGTCGCAAGATAGCGCCATTATGGCAGGCACGATCCGTGAAAATCTGACTTATGGACTTGATGGCGAGTTCACAGATGATGAGTTGTGGCAAGTCCTAGAGCTTGCTTATGCTCGCAAATTTGTCGAAAATATGCCTGACCAGCTCAATACCAAAGTGGGTGAGCGTGGTGTGAAAATTTCTGGTGGACAACGTCAGCGGATTGCCATTGCGCGTGCCTTCCTCAGAAATCCAAAAATTCTCATGCTGGACGAAGCCACAGCCAGCCTCGACTCAGAGTCTGAAGCAATGGTGCAACGTGCGCTGGATAGCTTGATGAAAGGTCGTACAACACTCGTTATCGCCCATAGGCTTTCAACGATTGTCGATGCAGACAAAATCTACTTCATCGAAAAAGGAGAAGTGACTGGCTCAGGGAAACACGCAGAACTTGTCGAAAGCCATCCGCTTTATGCAAAATATGTAGCGGAGCAACTCACAGTTGGAGAATGAAATTAAAAATCATATGGAGATTCTCCATATGATTTTAGAGTGTGGAAAAACTTGTCATCAATTTGACGAGTTTTTCCACATTAGAGCTACCGATTTATCGGTAGCTTTTTATATAGATTGAGAATTGCTTATTTAAAATCATACGATTTTATCTTTTGCGTTTAAGGAGCAAAAGTCCAGTCAAACTAGAGAGAGTCAATCCTAAAGCCGTTAACCCAGTCTTTGAATCTCCTGTAGAAGGAAGATTCTTTGGTACAGAGACATCTACCCCACCTGTGATAATATTACCATTATCGTTATTTCCGTTTTCATTTGATACTCGGTCGTCCATGACTGTTACCCCAAGTATACCGTCATGGTTTTCGAGTATATCATCACGATTTGCTAGTAGAGAAGGAGCAACAGGATCAGTTACGGTAAAACCAATGAGGTGCTCACCGATAGTATCACCATCGGTCAATGCTGATACATGTTCTGTATTAAAGTTAATCACATCACTTTTTGGTACGACATCATCAAGAGTAGAAATCCGTGTGACCATGAAATTCCCAGCAGCAAGAAGATTTTCAATGCCAATCCCTAGACGACCAGTGAAGTTAGTTTCAAAATGGTTGAAAGAGACAAACAAATCTCCAACAGCTATTGCAGTATCGCCATTAGTCAGAAAGACAGTAAATGAAACTTCATGAGTCAATCCTGTATCCGTATCTGTAATCTTTCCTTTGATAAGCTTTTGTCCTGTCTCTCCAGTATCAAGTAAATCCATCAGTTGAGTCTGGATAGCACTGGTATCAAGGGTTGTGACTGTTGTCCCTGTGTGCAGGTCAAGAAGGCGGAGATGTTCAAGGGTCGCTTGTCCAACTTCAGGTAGTGTGCTTGCGAGGTCGAGTGCAAAGTTCTCCGGACTTGCTTCAAAACGTGAGACACGTGTCCAAGTGCCAGTGACGGTATCTGTTGCAGCAGAGTTTGCCATCAGACTAGCAGAAAGCTGTGTCGTGCCATCAGTATGTTGCCACATCGTACCTGTAATCTCATCAAGTCCAGCGCCAGAAAGGTTGGTGTGCTGACCAAGAGTAAGGGTTTGTAGTGAGGCTGTATCAGCCAACATCTCAGTTCTATCTGCTGCGGAGAGAATATCAAAACTACTAAGGTCAAGTGAAGTAACGGCTGAGTTGTTGAACATCCCTTCCATGTTTATGACTTTGGCGGTGTTGAAATGTCCGCCAAGATTGAGCGAAGTGAGGTCAGTTGTATTGGCGAACATTCTCATCATAGTTGTTACATTAGCGGTATTAAACTCTTTGCCTAGGTCAAGTGAAGTCAGAGCTGTGCTATAAAACATATAGTCCATGTTTGTGACCAGAGCAGTGTTGAAATATTCACCGAGATCAAGTGAAGTAAGAGAAGTTGTATTATGGAACATAGTCGACATATCTGTCACCTTGGCTGTATTAAAGTGGTTTCCGAGATTGAGTGAAATTAGACCTGTGCCATTAAACATATATGCCATATCTGTCACCTCGGCTGTATTAAAATGACTCCCGAGATTAAGCGAAGTAAGAGAAGGCGTGTTAGAAAACATCCAACGCATATCAGTCACGCTCTCCGTATGAAAGGAATTTCCCAAATCAAGTGAAGTTATGGGCAAGTTAGAAAACATACCTTCCATATTTTTTACCTCGATAGGGTTAAAGTGGTTTCCAAGATCGAGTGAAGTTATCCCTGAATTATGGAACATATATTGCATATCTTCTACATTGGCGGTGTTAAAATGTCCGCCGAGGTTGAGTGTAGCGAGAGAAGTTATATTACTGAACATCGAACTCATATCCGTTACCTTAGCAGTGTTGAAATGTTCGCCAAGATTGAGAGAAGAGATCCCTGAATAGTAGAACATACGTGCCATAGTTGTCACATTACTCGTTTGAAAACCACTTAGATCAAGAGCGGATAGATGTGTTGTATGAGCAAACATACTCTCCATATTTGTTACATATGAAGTGTTTAAGAAGTCTAACCTTTCTATTTCCTCCAAATCATACAAGGAGCTAAAAAGTCCTTGGGAATTTACGGCGGCAGTGACATGGTCTGTGAAGACGATTTTTTTAATGCTACCAATAGTAAGTAAATGAATCTGAGCTCCAGTTTCGAACGTTCCTCCCTCAAAAGTCAAGACCCCATCTTCGTAGGTGTACTCCACTCCGTAGAATGTTCCGCTTGTTAATGGTGTGATATCGGTGGGAGATTCTAACGTCATAGCAGTTTCTGGAGCTAATGGTGCGCCCTCGTCTTCAGGTAGGCTAAGTTCATCTTGTTTTTCAAGAGCAACTGTCTCATTTGTTTCGCCTTCGTCAATGATTTCAGGGGACGCTACAGCATCAGAAATTTCAGTCTTTTCATCTTTTTCTAATATTTGTTCCGTAGAAACGGAAGGGGTGCCTGAGAGTACTTCGGCGAATGTACTCGCTGAAGGGGCAAGGGTACTGAGAAGTAACGCTGCTGTGGCAGTGCTGATACCAAGTTTGCGAAGTTTCTTTTTGTGTTTAGACATTTGTTTCTCCTTGTGAATAGTTTTTTAATATTACTCTTATTATTTTATTTTTTTTTTTTCATAATTCAAAATGATATGGGAAAAAAAGAGGGATTTTTGAGAGACTAAGTTAGACTATAATAAGAAAAAAGTTAGAATTTGAGTTTGCCATTTCTCATTTTTTTGGTAAAATAGAGTAAGTTTATAATAAAATTGGAGAACAATATGTCTTGGTTAATTCGAATGGTGAAAGGTGTGATAATTGCTTTAGGTTTTATTCTACCAGGGGTTTCTGGTGGGGTTTTAGCAGCAATATTGGGGATATATGAAAGGTTACTCTCATTTTTAGCTCATATTCGCCGTGATTTTATGAGAAATTTTCTCTTTTTTCTACCTGTTGGTATTGGAGGAATTCTTGGAATAGGGCTTCTGTCTGCGCCATTAGAGTGGCTCTTGGTACATTATAAAGTCATTGTCCTCTGGACATTTGCAGGAGCAATCATAGGTTCTTTACCTGCTTTATGGAAGGAGTCTGAAAGCAAGGAAAAGCGAGATAAAGTGGACTGGAATTGGTTACTTGGCACTTTTGTTGTGAGTGGTGTTTTACTTTATGCTTTACCATATATTTTGGGCAATTTGCCCGCTAACTTTCTAACATTTATTTTGGCTGGTGTTTTGATTGCATTGGGTGTCCTAGTACCAGGGCTTTCGCCGTCTAATTTACTATTGATTTTAGGACTTTATACACCAATGTTGACTGGTTTTAAATCTTTTGATTTGATGGTTTTTCTGCCAATTGCAATCGGAGGAATTTTGGCGATTTTACTTTTCTCAAAAGGGATGGAACATTTGTTAGAAATCGAACATTCTAGAGTTTACCATTTCATTATTGGGATTGTTGCTGCTTCCACGCTACTTATTTTGATTCCAAATGTGAAAGTTGAAGAATCAATTTCGTACTTGGGAGCGACACCAGTGACATTTATCTTCGCAATTATTGGTTCTGTAGTAGGCGTTCTTCTTGGACTTTGGATGTCAGGATTGGAAGAAAAATATAAATAATAAAAATCCTCTATCTGTAGATAGGGGATTTTATTGTTATTGCCATAATAAAGTTAATTTTTATTCAGCAGAGAGTGCTTCTATGGTATTGAGTCTTGCGGCACGACCTGATGGGGCAAGACTTGCAACTAGTGCAATAACTACTGCAATAATCACTGTTGCAATGATATGATAAGGTGTGATAGCAACAATGTTTCCTCCAACAAGTGAGTGAAGGGCTGCATTAATCACTGATTGACCGACAAAGGCAAGGACAATAGCGAGTATAGCAGAAGATAGACCGAGGATAAGACTTTCTGCTGTGAACAAGCGAGAAATATCTTTTCTACGTCCGCCCATTGCACGAATAATCCCGATTTCTTTTGTACGTTCTGCAACTGACATATAGGTTGTGACAACAATCATGAAGATTGAAACAACAAGTGAGATACCAGCGACAGAAGCAAGAACTGTGGTGACGATGCCTGTGATATTGTTAATGGTATCAAGGATTGAGCCTACACCATTTGTAGCAAAGACTTTTTTACCATCTGACTTGATGTTTTCGATGTCTTTTGTTACTTGTTTAACATTTTTACTGTTGTTAGTAGTGATGACAGCGAAGAATGGATCAGTTGAGTAGTCATTTGCTTCAAAGAGCGATTTCATTGTATCACTAGACATTGCTGCACCCATACCAGGGACGCTTTGCATAATTCCTGAGATTTTCAAGCTTTGTGTGACTTGTTTTGGTCCTGTGCTTGTTGTCAGTGTGAATGTTGCATCAACTGTTTTGCCAATCATTGATTTCCAGTCTTTGTTTTCAAAGGCTTTTTGGTCAAGAGAACGAACATCAGACTCTTGGAGAACAATTTCGTTTTTACCTGGCTTTTTACCTGCATCTAGGCTGGATTCTTGGAAAAGTGCGGTCCAGCTTTGAATTTGAGAAATGTGTCCGCTATTTTCTCCGAGTTTTACAGTGGTTGGTGTTCCAATGACATACATGGATTGAATATCTTTAACGTTATCAATGGCTTTGAGTTGACTCATGGTTGAGCTTGTCAGTTTGAAGTCATCTGCATTTTGTGCCATGTTTTGGTTGGCGTTTGACCACGCTTCTTGGTTATTTTTGGTTGTATTGTTTGGTCCACGCTTGACGACTGCTACAACGTTCGGATTGGCGATAGAGGTGACTTGATCATTCATGTATTTTGTCCCACCATTTCCTAAACCGAGGAAGAAGATGACAGAGAAAAGACCGATGGCTGTCCCAATTGCGATGAGGAGATTGATTTTCCATGCATTTGTAAAGTGTTTAAAGGCGGTTTTAAATGTATCTCCAAAAGAAAGCGCTTTTGAATTTACTCGGGTGTGAGGTTCGGCTGGATAGGGTGCTTTGAGTCGCTCATCTCCAGTAATCACACCATCTGCTAAATGAATAATACGTGTGCCATAGTCTGCAACTTCTTGTGAGTGAGTAACGACGATTACTGTTTTTCCAGATTGAGCAATGTCACGAAGAATAGCGAGGACTTCTTTAGTATTTTGTGAATCAAGCGCGCCTGTTGGTTCATCTGCGAGGATAATTTCAGGGTCAGAAGCAAGGGCACGAGCGATGGCTACACGCTGTTTTTGTCCGCCAGAGAGTTGAGCAGGTTTTTTCTTACGATGGTCGTATAGCCCAACTTGTTTGGTGAGCTCAATCGCACGCGCATGACGTTCTTTTTCTGATAAGGCGGTCATTTTGAGACTGACAAGGATGTTGTCAAGAACGCTGAGATAGCTCACGAGGTTGAAAGATTGGAAGATAAAGCCAATGGTATCCCTACGATAAGCGTCCATATCTTTTTCTTTTTTAGTTTTTTGAGCAATGCCGTCAACGAGCACATCACCTTCGTATTTACGGTCAAGTCCACCGATGATATTCATCAGAGTGGATTTACCTCCTCCAGATTCTCCGAGTAAGCTGACGAAATCACCACGTTCAAATTCGAGGTTGATTCCTTTCAGGACGGGAAACTCATCTTTTCCAAGAAAATAAGATTTCTTGATATTTTTTAGTTCCAAGACGGGCATAAATAATTTCTCTTTTCTAAATAAGTTGTTAAAATGGATTGACTCGTCAACCCTAAAATTATACTACTTTTTAATTGTACCTTAAATTTCATAAATAAAAATAAGACCTAAGTCTTATTTTGAAAATTATTTTCAAGATTATCCGTTGAACAAAAAGTCTAAAATGTTCATGCCTGTACTGGTTTGGGCTTTGTAAAGTTCGGTGTAACCACACTGTGAACAGGAGATCGTAATGTATTTTTTGTTTTGGACGTTAAATAATTTTGAAAAATCGCCACCTGTCGCTTGTAATTGGTCTTGTTCAAAGTTGTGATTGCCGCATTTGACGCAGACGTATTGTTGTTGATAGCCGTTCATGATTGTTCCTCCTTATACTCGTTTCATTTCATAGTTTTTTGCCGAAAAATCATGAAATGAACTGCAGATATCCTGCTTTGCGCTGGTGCAAGAAATGATTTGTGTTTCTTGCAGGCTTGACTTTTAAGTTGAATGTTTAAAGGTCAAGTCGTATTTAAGATATGAGTTCGAGTGCTTAGAAACGATTATTATTCGTTTTTGTGGACGTCGAGCTCTATTACAAGATGTTTGGAGTGATCTTTATACTATGTATGAGTTCATTTCTTATATTGTTTAATTTATAAGATTATCTTCCGCTATATGTGACAGATTTATAAGAGCGAGTTAGATGTTTAACTACTTTAAGGTTTTATAAGTTGTGAATAAATGCTAGTCCAATGTCTCCAAAATCAGTTAGTAATTTCATTATAGCGCAAATGATGAATATTTTTTAATCATTTGGCAGAGGTTCTTGTAAACGTTTTAATTTATTTTACAATTCTAAGTTCTTTTTGTCAATAATAATTTACTGACAGAGGTTTGGAATAAGTTTACTTCTAAATCTGCTAAATACAAAGGTACGAGTGTCAAAATGTTTGAACAAGGATAGTGGAGTGAGAGGAGGAATAGAACAAATGGATGTCTAACGTAAGATGGGCTTTAACCTCTAATGGAATATTTGGGAGTAAAAAGGTATCATTTTTTGAGCTGTTTTTTTGATAAAATTAAGTTCGGTTGCTTAGAACTCAGGAAAATAGATAAAAGTTTCCAATGAGCGTTGTTCATCTCCGTGCTTTCAACACTACGTTGTCCTTTGACTTATGTATTAGGTCAGAAAGAGCCAAATAGCGATTTTCATGAGTTCTGGACAAGCAACCTCACATCTTGTTATAATATTTTTATATAAAAGAAAGCAGGCAAGTCAATGGTGTATAAAGTTAATTTTAAAGAGGTGGAAACGATTGGTTTTGAAAATTCACCTGTAGCAGAGGCTTTAGCGGGTTTACGTGCAAATGAGGCACGTTATTTTTGGAATAAATATAAGTTTGAATATGTCACGTATCCAGCAAACGAAAAGTCTGAGTTGGTTGAGTTGATGACAAAAATCTTGAAGGAAGAACGTGATTTGGTTTTTTCTGCAAAATTGCTTGAGGTAGCTGTTTATGAAGATGAACAGGTGTTCTGGCCAGAGTTTTACTATGAGGATGGTATGGTACTGAACCTGCTTTATGAAAAAGTACCAGCGGTTGAGGGGAAAAAACCTAAGCGTGCGGTTGGAATCAAGCTGTCAGTAGGGATGGAGATTCCGTCAGAACTTGAAGGAAAATTCAAATTTGCACGTCAACGCTCAAAACTTGCTGGAGAAGTGCGGGGATCATTTTTTACTGTGAAACAAGAGTGGTTATGATTTTATTGAAGCACGCACTAACTTTGAATTTTGTTCGACTGCCCTAGGGTGTTAGTGTTCTGGGACAAGGAGACCTCTTATCAAAGATGTTAAGCAGACTGTTGCATCTTTAGCTGCGTACAGGGCGCTTAGTTGTTACACCTAGAGGTTGTATCTTAAATTCAGTGGGGGCTGAAACTCTCATTGAATAAATTTTGACTTCATTTACTGACAGCTTTTTTGTCAGTAAAAAGTATTATGAAAACGGATTAAAATGGCGTTTGTGGCGTTTTCTGTTATAATCATAGTATGGATACACAGATTAAAGAGAAATTTCGAATTGCTTTGCTTTTTGCTTTGAATGCAGGTTTTATGGATGGTTTTTCATTTTTTCATTTTGATGAACGATTTATTGGGGCGCAGTCAGGGAATTTGATACAGGCTGGGATTAATATGGCGCAGGGAAATTTTGCGCGCTTTTGGGACTTCGCGATTCCAATGATTTTCTTTGTGTTAGGCGTGATGACACGAGGTATTTATTCCAACTATTTAATAAAAAGACATCGGTTTGATGCAACTTATCTACTTTTCATTCAATGGGTGGGTGTGACGATTTTTGCGCTCGCTTATGGTTTGGGATTGCAACTTCCGGTATCACTCTATGTCGGGATTTTCAGTTATTTTATGTCAATACAATATGATGCATTCACGAAAGTTCATGGGTTTGCTTACGGAAGTATTTTCATGACGGGGAATATGAAGTCAATGGCAGCGAAGCTGGCACAATTTTTTATCACAAAAGATAAAGAGAATCTAAGACCAGTTGGGATTTATGCGCTTTTGATTGGGATATTTTTTGCAGGGGCTATGGTTGCGACTTTGCTTGGATACGTGATGGGTAATTGGACGATGATGGGCTCTACGATTTTGATTGGCCTAGCTTATTTGATTGTTCGCCTTGAGGTGGTGTGATTTCCGAATGAACTGATGAAATTAAAAAATAATTGCCAAATTTTTTGGCTTTTTTTTATTGATAAATGTTAAAATTTACTTATGGAAAAAAATGAAACTTACGGAAAAAATGTGCTGACAGAACCATTTATCAACAAGGGGACAGCATTTACTGATGAAGAACGAACGAGATTACATTTGCATGGACTTTTGCCTGCAGCTGTTGAAACTTTATCTGAACAGGTTAATCGTGTTTACAAAAAGCTGTCAGTACTGACAGAAAATTATGCAAAGAATCAATATCTCATGTCAATTTATAATTCAAATAGAAACTTGTATTATGCGATTGTGGCTGCACACACAGAGGAGTTGTTGCCCGTCATTTATACGCCAACCATTGCGGATGCTGTGACTCATTTTTCTCGTGATTTTGTACTGCCTCATGATGCAGCATATTTGGACACCGCACATCCCGAACGTATTGAGAAAGCATTAAAATCAGCTGCTGCAAGCCTTGATGCTGTTGATGTGATGGTCATTACTGACGGAGAGGGTGTACTTGGGATTGGTGACTGGGGTGTCGGTGGTGTCATGATTTCAGTTGGAAAATTGGCAGTTTATACTGTTGCATCAGGTCTTGACCCCAGACGGGTCCTTCCTGTTGTCATTGACAATGGAACCGCGAATCCTGAATTGCTTGCCGACCCAGATTATATTGGAAAAAAAATAGCACGTAAGACAGGTGGAGAATATCTGGCTTACATTGACGAATTTGTAAAAGTTGCGAGTCAACTATTTCCTGATGTCCTGTTCCATTGGGAAGATTTTGGCCGAGGGAATGCAGCAACAATTTTAGAAACTTATCAGGACAAAATCACAACATTTAATGATGATATTCAGGGGACTGGAATTATGATGGCAGCAGCAGTTTATGCAGTTGCTGAAGTAACAGAAAAAACGATTGATGCACATCGCTATCTCATTTTCGGTGGAGGAACTGCAGGAATCGGTATTGCCGACCAGATTCGTTGTGAATTAATGCTGACAGGACTGACAGAAAGTGAAGCCTATGACAAAATTTATGTCGTTGATCGCTTTGGACTCGTTACACAAAGTTTGTCAGCACTGACAGAAGGTCAAAAACGTTATGCGCGAAGAGAAACTTCACTGACAGGTTTGTCAGTACTGACAGAAATTATTGAAGAGGTAAAACCCTCAGTTTTGATTGGTTGTTCTGGACAAACAGGGGCATTTACTGAAGCAGCCGTGCGTAAGATGGCTGAAATCAATGAACGTCCAGCTATTTTACCGATTTCGAATCCAACTAAACTTTGCGAAGCAACAGCAGAAGATTTGATTAAATGGACAAACGGAAAAGCGCTTGTTGTAACAGGTAGCCCATCAAGCCCAGTCCTTTTTGAGGGACATACTTATGTGATTGGGCAGGCGAATAATGCACTGCTTTACCCAGGACTAGGACTAGGGATTGTTGTCGCAAAAGCAAGTACAGTCACACAAAATATGCTCTCAAAAGCAGCAGGTGCGATTTCTTCATTGCAAGATTTGAGTCAGCTTGGAGCGCCAATTTTACCTCCATTAAAGTTTGTTCGCGAAGCTTCACGCTATGTTGCCCAAGCAGTCGTTCAAGCGGCAATTGATGATGGTGTTGCAACAAGAAAAATTCAAGATGCACAAAAAGCCGTAGAGCAAGAGATTTGGAGCCCAAAATATGACTGAATATCGTTATGAATATGACACTTTAGGAAAAGTCAAAGTACCACTAGAAGCCAACTGGCAAGCGCAAACTCAACGTTCATTGGAAAATTTTCCGACAGGAGAAAAAATGCCTCTAGGTGTGATTCGCGCACTTTTGAACCTAAAAAAAGCCGCAGCAATTTCAAATACTGAACTAGGACAACTTGAGAAAGAAAAATCTGATGCTATTTCAACAACAATTGACGAGCTTCTACTCCGTTCAGAGAGTGGGCTGAGGGATGATTTTCCATTATCCATCTACCAGACAGGCTCAGGCACTCAGACTAATATGAATGTCAATGAAGTTGTCGCCCATTTAGCAAGCACTTCGCAGTTTACGATTTTGCCAAATGACGATGTTAATCGTGGACAAAGTTCCAACGATATTTTTCCAACAGCAATGAATATTGTAGCAGTTGAAGCACTTGCAAAGCTTGAGCAAGCAGTACAGACGTTGATTGACAGCCTGCGCGTGAAACAAGAAGAATTTTGGGCGATTGTGAAAGTTGGACGAACACATTTACAAGATGCAACTCCGCTTACCGTTGGGCAAGAAATATCAGGTTATATTTCAGCGTTAAAACATGATTTAGACTATTTGCAACAATTGCGTCCGACGCTTTATGAACTTGCGGTGGGAGGAACAGCAGTTGGAACGGGCCTCAATGCAAATCCTGACTTGGGTGAATGTATCGCGATACAGATTTCAGCAGTTTATGGTTTTCCTTTCAGTGCAAAATCCAATAAATTTTATGGTTTAGCACATCATTCAGGATTGAGCGTTGTCCATGGAGCGATTAAAACACTTGCTGCAGACCTGATGAAGATTGCCAATGATATTCGTTTTCTAGCTTCAGGACCACGTGCTGCCTATGGTGAATTTAACATTCCAGCGAATGAACCAGGCTCATCTATCATGCCCGGTAAAGTCAATCCGACACAAGCAGAAGCATTGACAATGGCTGTTTTGCGAGTCTTTGGAAATGATGCAACAGTCACTATGGCGAGCAGTCAAGGAAACTTTGAAATGAATGTTTATAAGCCTGTTCTCATCGCAGCATTTCTGGAATCTGCAGAACTTCTCACAGGGACAATCATAGGTTTTGCTCAAAAAACCATAGCAGGTCTTGCAATTAACGAACGGCGTATGGAGGACCTGCTAGATAACTCATTGATGACAGTTACTGCACTTTCGCCACACATCGGTTATCATGCTGCAGCAGAAATCGCCCAAAAAGCAGAAACAGAAGGGTTAACACTTAAAGCAGCCGCAATTTCTTCTGGTTTAGTTAGCACCTCTGATTTTGAGCAATGGATGGATTTTGCTGCTATGACAAATTTGGAAAGGTCAGAAAAAGAATGAACTTAGGAATATTCCTAGGTTTTTTTTGTAGTATTAAAACAATTGTGATAGGACTCAAATTTGTAAGAAGTAATCAAAAGATGAAAATGATGTATTAAATTCTTGACATGGATTTTCAAAGTGATAAAATATAAAGTGTAGTTTACAAATGTAAACGATAGATTATTGTCATTATGAAGAGAAAGAGGGAGAAAAATGGCTTATATCACAAGTTCAGATGAAGAAAAAGTAGAAATTGTCAACATCAAATCTTTGGAAACACGTGTGAAAGAACGCATGGAAGCACAGGGAAATAAAGGTGCCTTTGGTTATATCAGAGGTGGTTCTGAAGATGAATGGACAATGGCAGAAAACACCACAGCGTTCAATCATAAAAAAATTGTTCCACGAGTTTTGCGTGGTGTAGACTCAGCAGATTTGAGTACATCAGTTTTGGGGATAAATTTGAAGACACCAATCATTCAAGCTCCAGTTGCAGCACAAGGACTTGCTCATATGAAGGGAGAAGTTGATACAGCAAAGGCAATGGCAGAAGTTGGCTCATTGTTTTCAATTAGTACCTATGGTAGTACTTCTGTTGAAGAGGCGGCGGCAGTAGCTCCTGGTGCTCCTCAGTTTTTCCAACTTTACATGAGTAAAGATGACCATTTTAACGAATTTTTGCTGAAAAAGGCTGTAGAAGCTGGGGTAAAGGCCATTATTTTGACGGCTGACTCAACTTTGGGTGGTTATCGTGAAGAGGATGTTATCAATCATTTCCAATTTCCACTTCCTATGCCTAATCTAGCTGCTTTTTCTGAGTCTGATGGTACAGGTAAAGGGATTGGTGAAATTTATGCGGCTGCAAAACAAGGTTTGGTATTAGAAGATATTCAAAAAATTAAAGCTATTACAGGTTTACCTGTTCTTGTCAAGGGAATTCAATCGCCAGATGATGCTTTGCTTGCGATAGAAGCTGGCGCTGATGGTATTTGGGTGTCTAATCATGGTGGACGTCAATTAGATGGAGGACCTGCTTCATTTGATGTATTGCCAGCAATTGCAAAAGCAGTCAATAAGCGCGTCCCAGTTATTTTTGACAGTGGAGTTCGTCGTGGAGAACACGTTTTTAAGGCACTAGCAAGTGGGGCAGACCTTGTTGCTGTTGGACGCCCTGTTCTTTATGGCTTAAATCTTGGTGGCGCATTGGGTGTTCAATCTGTTTTTGAACATCTTAATAAGGAACTTTCAATCACTATGCAATTGGCAGGTACTAAAACGATTGATGAGATAAAAAATACAGCGTTGATTGATTAGTCATGAGAAGATTACTTAAAAAAATAAAAGTCTGAACTTCATTAATGGTGTTCAGGCTTTTTTTGTTTCTTGATGGGAATCAATCTTTATTTTTATTTGCGATGATAGAATGGAGTTATCAAAAAGGAGGGAATCTTGATGGTGAGATTTCAAAGATTTATCCAGAAAAATAGTACAAAAATGATGTGGAGCTCAGCTAGCTTGATTGCACTTGCTTTTGTTGGACGAGGCGTCCAAGTGGAAGAGCTGAGCTTACTTGGTATGATTTTGGCAAGTGTTCTAGGTGCTGTACCTGTGCTGATTCACGCGGTACAAGCACTTAGAGCAAGAGTAATTTCGATTGAGTTGCTTGTTTCGATTGCGGTGATTGGTGCTTTTGTGATTGGCGAATTTGATGAAAGTGCAATTGTGACTTTTCTTTTTACTTTTGGTAGTTTTTTGGAAAAATGGACATTGAGCAAAACGCGTTCGTCAATCAAAAATTTAACTCAAATGGCACCAACGACTGCTACACTCGCTTCTGGAGAAAGCATTGATATTGATGAAGTCGAAATCGGAGCAACGCTGTTAGTCAAAACAGGTGGGCAAATTCCTGTGGATGCGAGTGTTATCAAGGGTTCAGGCTATGTGAATGAAGCAAGTATCACAGGTGAATCTAGAAGTATAAAGAAAAATAGTGGAGATAAAGTTTTTGCAGGAACAATGCTTGAAAATGGTAGTCTTTATATTTTAGCTGAAAAAATGGGTGAAGATACGACTTTTGGTAAGATTATCGCACTTGTCGAGGAAGCGCAAGATGCAAAATCTCCTGCTGAAAAGTTTATTGACCGTTTTGCAAAATATTATACACCAGCGGTATTGATTCTTGCTTTACTTATTTTTATGGTGACACGCAATTTTCAATTGGCTATCACGATTTTGGTGCTCGGCTGTCCCGGTGCACTCGTGATTGGTGCGCCCGTCAGTAATGTCGCTGGCATTGGCAATGGTGCAAAGCATGGCGTTTTGATTAAAGGTGGTGATGTGATGCACACTTTTAGCAAGATTGACACACTCGTTTTTGACAAAACAGGAACATTGACACTTGGTAATGCTGAGGTTGTGGCCGTAAAGACTTATGGACTTACTGACAAGACCCTGCCAGCACTGACAGACCGTATTGCGACGGTAGAAAGCCAGTCTGACCATCCGTTAGCACGTGCGATTGTCCGTTTTATCGGGAATTTTAATGCGGTCAGCACTGACGAAATTTCTGTCATTAAAGGTCAAGGAATTTCTGCGACTAACTTACTCATTGGCAATGAAAAATTACTGACAGAAAATAATATTGTACTGACAGAAGAACAACGTGAGAATCTGTTCAAGTTTCAAGCGCAAGGTGCATCAACGGTACTCGTTGCAGTCGATGACCAGCTCAAAATCATCTATGCTATCGCTGATGAAATTCGTCCAGAAGCTCTGTCAGCACTGACAAGACTTCGTCAGCAAGGAATTTCGCGTATGATTATGCTGACAGGGGATAACGCAGCTACTGCTCAAGTTGTTGCGAGACAGTTAGGCATTGACGAAGTGCAGGCTGAGTTGCTTCCAGAACAAAAAGCCGCAATCATACAAACACTAAAGCAAGAGGGAAGAAAAATTGCTTTTATCGGTGATGGAATCAATGATAGTCCGTCGTTAGCAAGCGCTGATATCGGTATTGCAATGGGTTCTGGGACCGATGTGGCAGTTGATGTGAGCGATATTGTCCTTATGAACTCTAGCTTTACTGAGTTAGTACACGCTTATGGGCTTACCCGCACCACAGTGCGCAATATGACAGAAAATATCATCATCGCTGTTGCTGTCGTCTTCTTTTTGCTGACAGGTCTGGTGCTTGGAGGTGTGACGATGGCAAGTGGAATGTTTGTTCATGAAGCCAGCATTTTAGTCGTTATCTTAAATGCAATGCGTCTCATTCGTTATCAATAAAGTCAAGACTTATTCAGTAGGAGTTGACTCATCACTGGATTTAAGGTGTGACCTCACATCAAAGATATGAGGTCACACCTCCGCTTCGCCCCGCTGTCCACTCTCGGTCGCTTTATCCCAGAGGTATTAGCACGCACTTGATTTGATAAAACAGGATTTTGTAGTATACTAGGTCAACTTTAAAATGGTACATTTTTTAGCCCATTCGGCATAACGTCAATATAAAACTTTGCAATCTTGTCACTGACAAAGAACGATTTTACCAATGGTTCTCCCTTGTTCAATCATTTCATGCGCTTTTCGGATATTGTCAGTGCTGACAGCACCCAAATTTTCTGTCAGCGTTGTTTTTAGGGCTCCACAGTCGAGCCATTGCGAAATCTTGGTCAAAATCTCATGCTGACTTTGCAAATCCGTAGTCATAAAAGCAGATTTTGTGAACATCCACTCAAAGCTAAAACTTGCAGATTTGTGAGCCAATTTATCCAGATTAATTGCCTCTCCAGGCTCAACGATATTCGCAATGCGTCCTTGAGGAGCAATTAATTCACAGCTTGCCGCAATATGCTGTAAAACAGCATTTAAAATCAAGATATAGTCCACAAATTCAAAACCTAATCCACGAACCTGCTCAACCAAATCCTGATGATGATTAACAGTAAAATCAGCTCCAAAATGAGTGACCCAATCAATCGCACGTTGGTTGGAAGCAGTAGCAATCACAGTTAATCCAGCGTTTTTTGCCATCTGAGTTGCAACGGAACCAACACCCCCAGCACCATTGATGATAAGGATTGATTTTCCATTCATGTTGTCAGTAATTTCAAGTTTTTCAAACAATAATTCATAAGCTGTCAAACTTGTTAATGGCATTGCAACTGCCTCAGCGGCAGTTAAATTTTTGGGAGCAAGCGCGACAATTCGCTCATCAACGGCTTGAAACTCAGAGTTTGAGCCAGAACGCGTAACATCGCCCGCCCAAAAAACATAGTCACCAACCTGAAAAAGCGTTACAGCTTCCCCAATTTCAACAACTGTACCAATACCATCCCAACCCAAAACTTTAGGTTCAACCAAGTCGTTTTTAAGTCCATTCCTAATTTTTGTGTCGACGGGATTAACTGATACACCATCTACTTTAACTAGAATATCATGTGCCTTAAGTTCTGGTTTTTTAAGCTCAAATTCGATAAAATCATGAATTGACTTTCCAGTTGTACCAATTGCTTTCATGTCCTCAACCTCCAAAATATTTTTGATTACCAACAAATCTTTGGTAAAAAGTTAAAAAAATCATTGTAAACAAAGTTTATACCACACTCACAAAAAAATCAATCCTAGAGTGAATAAGCTGTGATATAGAAGACCAAAAATTAAATCTTGATACGAATCAAGTTTTTTTTCAAATAGAAATACTATAATGAATTTATCAATAAGGAATACATCCAAAGGAGAGAAAAAATGAATAAAATGATCATGAAACTTGACGAGCTAAGTTGCCCATCTTGTATGACAAAAATTGAAGGTACAATAGCTCAGACAGCAGGAGTAAAAACAGTCAAAGTCCTTTTTAATGCCAGCAAGGTCAAAACTGAATTTGATGAAAATATCGTAAGTCGCTCAGAGCTAGTAAGCAAAGTCGAAAGACTTGGTTATGAAGTACAAAACACAAAAGTTACTCCTTTATAGTAAATATGTGGTGGCAACCATATTTTATCCATATCATTAAGAAAAAAATCTGATAAAATTGAGTTTGGCATTACAAGACGAAACATTTATTTGTCCTTGCACTGAACTTACTGAGGACCTTAGTAGATTATGATATTTTAAGGTTATTGTTATAGCAGTAGACTAATAGTTGTTTAGTAAATTGCGCTTTGAATCTCTAATTTTATAGGATAGACAGTTGTAGTTTAGTGGATACTGAATATAAGCAGCACAGCAAATCAGACATAGGATAAATACTTGTCAGCATTAAAGTTGAGCGAGTATATCCAAGCACCAAACTCCGTCTTGGAGAACAAAAATGAAAAAAGAATTAACAATCGAAGAAAAATACGAAGCAGAACTCATCAAAGCAGAACATGATCATCATCAACCAACTGCAGGTGCAATGACTGGTCATATTCTGTCTAACTTATTTATTGAGCGAGTAAAATTGATGCAAGCAGTACTTTATGCTAAACATCGTGAAAATAGAGCAACCTTCAAGCAACTTGAAGAGAAAGAACAAGTCTATTTTTATACTATCTCAGAGCAACTTTTAGATGTAGGGGAAGTCATACCGACAACGATTGATGAATTTACAAAGTATGCTAAATTTATCGAGGAATCAGCAAAATTCAAATATGAAGAAGATGAATTACGAATAGGAAATCTGATTCAAGATTTTATGAGTCAAAATTTATTCATTACACGCGCAATCAAATTAGCCACCAAAGAGGAGAAGTTTGCTTTGGGGCAAGCTTTAGTTGAATTGCTTGGTTTTAACCAACATACGATTAGAGCATTGGCTTCAGATTTAGGAAAAACGCTTCAAGATTTTAAAGATGAGGATGAGGACGATGTGTTGTAACACAAAAAAATACGAGCACCCCAGTGAACACCACTGTGTTCAACTTGTACCACTTTTTAATACACTCACAAAAAAAGAAATTGAAGAAGTGGAGCAGCTTGTTCACCATAGAGTATTTGGAAAAGGGGAAACAGTCATTTCACCAGAACAAAGTCCTCAACTGACGATTGTTGCACATGGTGGGTTAAAGATGTACCAACTCGCAACGAACGGTAAAGAGCAGCTGTTACGCGTTGTTGAGCCAGGTGGTTATGAGGGAGAAAATGCACTTTTTGGTGCAGTAAATGAAAATCTTTTTGGTGAAACATTAGAAGAAACAACCGTTTGTTTCTTGAAAAGGCAAGATTTCAAAAAACTTCTCATACAAAATCCAGCATTAAGTTTAAGACTTCTAGAAATCAACGCTAAGAAATCAGAAACAATCGAGCAACAAGCCTCATTTTTGATGATGGAAGCAATAGAGAGCCGACTAGCTAACTATCTCTTACAGCTTGCAAAAGTTGCACATTCAGAGAGGGTAGAGCTACCAATGAAGATGAAAGATTTAGCAAATTTTGTGGGAACTACACCAGAAACCGTTTCAAGAAAATTTAAATTACTTGAAAATCATGGATATATCAGACGACATGGCAAACACATAGAAATTCTTGATGTTGAAAAACTTGAAGATGACTACGTTTGACAAATATTATGCCGAATGAACCCTAAAATGCATACTAGAGTTACTTTAAAATGTTTTATTAGTCACATGACTTTTTGTCATTGCAGGTCTTTGTTGCTAAGAAAATGGAGAGTTCGCGCAGATAGTGACTAGAGAAAACGGAGAGCAGAGCGGAATGGATACCTGTGGTGTGAAATGAACGTAGATTGCACCGAAGGGCCAGGCACGAAGTGGCATGTTATGGTACTGTTATTGCGCCGTGAAGTGTCAATCCGTTGTCGGTTTTTACAACGGATTAGCTATAGTATAAAAAATTAATGTCGTTGAACAAGTGAATTTTTTGCTTAGTTTGATGGTGTTATTTTTTTCATAAAATATTTGCATTACAGCATTAAAAATTACAAAGACCAAATCAATTTCATTTTGTTAAAATGGTAGAAGATAAAAAATTAGAATCTAGGTAATAGTATGACAACCACTCACACACACTATCATTTTGACCATGTTGGGAGCTTTTTACGTCCTCAAGCACTAAAGGAAGCACGTACAGCTTACGCAGCTGGAAAAATCTCACTTGAAGATTTCAAAAAAGTTCAACAAGCAGAAATTAAAAAATTAGTCAAAAATGAAGCTAAGGTTGGTCTCAAAGCTGTAACAGATGGTGAATTTAATCGCTCATGGTGGCATCTTGATTTTCTTTGGGGATTGAATGGTGTTGGAACTTATGAACAAGAGGATTCTTACAAGTTTCATGGTGCAAAAACGCGAACAACTAATATTGAGTTAACTGGGAAAATTGCTTTTAATCCTGAACATCCTTTCTTTGAAGATTTTAAGTTTTTACAATCTGTTCTACCAGAAGGAGTTGAACCTAAGGTCACTATTCCTTCTCCTTCATTGATTCCTAATCGCGATGGACGTTCAGACCGCTGGCCAGAATTTTATGCAACTTGGGAAGGATTCTTGGATGATTTAGCAGCAGCTTATCATGAAACATTGCTTCATTTTTACGAACTTGGTGCCAGATATATCCAACTTGATGATACGACATGGGCTTATTTGATTGCTAGACTCTTGGATGACCCTGAAAATCATGAAAAATATGTCAAAATGTGTGAAGACATTGTTTATGTCGTAAATCGCTTGCTCGAAGGACTTCCAGAAGATTTGCGTGTGTCCACTCATATTTGCCGTGGAAATTTCAAGTCAACTTATCTTTTTGAAGGAAGTTATGAACCAGTTGCAAAATATTTGGGTCAATTGAACTATGATACTTTCTTTTTGGAATACGATGATGCCCGCTCTGGCAGCTTTGCACCATTGCCTGAGATTTGGAATAATCGTGAAGATGTCTTGATTGTTCTTGGTGTATTTACTTCAAAACATCCAGAATTGGAAAAAGAGAGTGACATTAAGGAACGCTTGGCTGAAGCGAGAACATTTATTCCACTTGAAAATCTTGCTCTTTCAACTCAATGTGGCTTTGCCTCAACAGAAGAAGGAAATCAGCTCACAGAAGACGAACAATGGGCAAAACTTGCTCATATCAAAGTGATTGCTGATAAAATTTGGAATTGAAATTTTGGATAAAATCATCTATAAAAAAGCTCTATTGGGCTTTTTTTGGTGGATAATCATGGGAAAAAACTTTGAAGCGATTACTTCATTGGCTAGGGAATTGTGATCCCGATTCGATTAAGCACTTCACTATTAGCTCCTAAGCAGAAGGACAGCAGAGCCCAAAGGCGGAGATAGTAAGTATTTGCTGGATTAAAAAGTATAAAATGCTTCTTGAGCGAAATCTACTATGCTTTGTTATAATGGACTTAGAGAAAAAATGAAGAAAGTGAGAAATGTATGAAATTAACAGCACTTGGTGTCTGGGGAGGATATCCGACTCGAGATGCAGGAACAACTTCTTATCTTTTACAGTCAGAGTCAGGCTTTAATCTGCTTTTGGATTGTGGTTCACGAGCAGTAACAGAGCTTGAGCATGAATTGCAGCCGACTCAATTGGATGCAGTTATTTTAAGTCACTATCACGAAGACCACATTGCTGACTTAGGTAGCCTACGTCAATATCGTCAGCTTTATCCTTTGGGACAAGATGGTTGGGATGGGATGATGTTACCGATTTATGGACATCGTGAAAATGCTTATGAATTTAGCAAATTGACCTTGGATAAGGTATCAGAAGGTCATGCTTATGATGTGGAAAATGGAACAAAACTTGGACCATTTGATATTACTTTTATAAAGACGGTACACCCTGTGATAAATTATGCGATGAGAATTAGCGAACGTAGGACAGGACAGGTCTTGGTTTATACTGGTGATACAGGCTATTTTGAAGCGCTGAAAGATTTTGCGCGTGATGCAGATGTTTTGCTTGCTGATGTTTATTTTTTCAAAGACAAGTCTAAAATGCCGAATCATCTTTCGTCGGTAGAAGCAGGGGAAATCGCGAAGGCAGCAGGAGTTAAGCAATTGATTTTGACGCATTTGCCACAGTTTGGCGATTTGGATATTTTACTGACAGAAGCGAGAGAAGCAGCGGGAAATGCTGTCAGCACTGATTTGGCTATACCGCATAAAAAATGGCAGCTTCTATGAAGCGTTTTAGAAAATTAATCATTTTTATCATTTCTGTCAGCGTACTGACAGCCCTTATCATCGCTTCTGTCAAAGTCCATGCCTATTTGGCGAATCAAAATCCGCCTAAAACCAAAGCGCAGATTGAGCAACTCGTTAAGACGACTGCTGACAGCACAAAGACGAGATTTGTCAGTGATGACCAGCATTATCAACGCAATCTGTTTGTTTCTGACATTCATGGACGACTGGCAGGACTGAAAAAAACACTGACCGATATTCATTTTAGTAAAAATGATCGACTTTTTGTTTTAGGGGACAGTATTGATCATGGGCGATTTGGTTTTGATGTTTTGCTTTATTTGCTGAAAACTTTGCCAGCTGAGGGTTATCATGTAACAGTCATGATGGGAAATCATGAGCAGATGTGGTTACAACTTGCTGATAGAGGTAAAACGGATGCGGAGCAACTTTCTGGTGCGATTGGTGCAGTTGAGATTTATGAAGGAGCTCCGCCTAATGGCTGGCAGTATTCACTTGAGAATTGGAGAAAGCTGTCAGTTACTGATAGACAATTTTTACTGACAGAAATGAAAAATAATTTTGGTCAGCCCCAACAGCTGATTGAAAAAATCGGCAACCAGTGGGTTGTATTATCACATAGTGCATTGATGAAGTTATCTTACAAAAAAGAAACGACATTTGATTTGTTCTGGACGCATTTTCCTGGTGATTCTTTTGAACGGCGAAACAGTGTTGCAAAAACATTAGGTGTGCCCAATACGGATGTCCAAGTGTTTATTGGACACGTCAGCGGTAAACTATTTGGCAAACATCCCAACTATATTTGTCTGGATGATACGATTGTCAACGGTACGTTGAAGCAATTTGAAGCCGTTCCAGTCAAAATTTATTGTCTTGAACAACAGAAATTTTTAGAATAAATGAACTTTACATTAGAACAAAAAGAATTTTTTATGAATGAAGCCTTGAAAGAGGCTCAAAAGGCCGTAGGGAATGAAGAAGTTCCTATCGGCGCCGTGATTGTCAAAGACGGCGAAATCATCGCGCGCGGTTTTAATCGGAGAGAACTAGATGGTAAAGCAACGCATCATGCGGAAATCTGTGCGATTGAAGCAGCAAATCAAGTCGTAAATAATTGGCGACTATTGGATTGTGCGCTTTTTGTTACGATTGAGCCTTGTGTGATGTGTGCGGGTGCGATCGGTTTAGCACGGATTTCCCAAGTTTATTTTGGTGCGACTAATCCTAAGTTTGGTGGGACGGTTAGTCTTTATCAAATTTTAGAAGATGAACGATTAAACCATCGTGTTCAAGTAGAATCAGGCATTTTACAAGAAAACTGTGCAGCAATCATGCAAAACTTTTTTAAGAATAGACGAAAAAAGTAAATTATGATATAATACCTTTGGAGCAATAAGTTTCATACGAAGCGTGTCAGGACCTGACGGTAGCAGCACTAAGTTTGGAGCTTATGTGCTCTTTTTTGTATCATTGTCATCATGCTTCATAATGTTTCACTATGCTTTACAAACCGAGTGTTTACAAGGGGAACCTTTTTACTCATATTTCACTATGATTCACAATGTTTCATTATTTCTTGGGACATTTATGGGGCTTTTTTCAGAAATTAAATTTCTGCCCCATGAAGGTCTGTAATTTAAGGCTTGGCGCAGGGTTACACGATTTTCAGGTAAAACATGAGTATAAACACCCATCAACATACGTGGGTCACTATGTCCGACACGCTCCATTACCAATTTTTCAGGTACTCCCATATTAATAAGATAGGTGACATGAGAATGGCGTAACATATGTAGAGTGAAATTGTTGGGATTTTTACCAAAAATATTTGTTCGTGCTCCTTCAAATTTTAAATATTGGGATAATCTTTGATAATGCAGATGACCACCTTTTGGTGTAACAAAAACAAATTCAGAATTATATTTTTTAAAATTTTGAACAATATTTAAGCATCTAGTATTAATATCAATTTCTCTAATAGAGCAAGTGGTTTTAACATCTCCCATTTTTCTAATATGATAATCCCATGATTTGTTAATTGAAATTTTGCTATCTAAGACATCAATATCTGACCACTTTAGTCCTAAAGCTTCCCCGATTCTAAGTCCAGTCCAAAAAAGAAATTCAATCAAATCCACTTTTTCGTTGGTCTCATCGTCATCAGCATCAGCTCTCATTTGTTGAATGAGTAAATTAAATTCATCAAGTGTGAAAAATTTTTGTTTTAACTTAGCAATACTTTGCTTTGTACGTGTATCTTTTGGTAAATCAAGACGGTCAACGGGATTAGTTTCGATATATTCAGCAACATAAGCATATCTAAAAATACTATTAATCCCTCGTTTTAATGCATGCATAGTTTTAACGGATTTTGAGTGGTTGATAATATAATCCTGTAAATCTCGTGCCTTAACATCCTGAATTCTTTTATTACCATGTTTTTTTAAAAATGCTTTAACAAAACTGGTTTCTTGGGAGAAAGATGATGGAGACAGTTCCATTTCACGTTTTTTACTTGCTTGCTTATAAACTTCATTTACAGTGATATTTTTTGCTTTTTCATTTATTTCATTGCATTTTTCGAGATTTTCTGCGATTTTCCTTTCTAAGATATTTCGTGCTTCTCTTTGGGCATCACGACTTTTTGTATTCAGCGTGACATTAACTTCGTGCCAAACTTTATATTCATCTTGATATTTTTCTCGATAACGATATTTTCCGTTTGGTAATTTTTTTATATTCATAATTTTCTCTTTTCTTATAAAATTTCTATTAAAAAGAGAGTAAATAGACACTCTCATTATACCATCATTACAGTATTTTAGTTCTCTGCTTTTGCTTCCAGCGTAGATAGCTTTCAAATCCTTCAACACTTATTCTAACTGACTTTATTCCCCATTTTAATATAATATCTGAGAAATCAGGATTCCGTCGAATCTGAGTCAGCATATTATCAAGGGTGCGAGGATGAATACTGAACATTTTAGCAATTTCTTCTTTTTTGGCATACTTTTTTTCTGATTCCATAATGTTTTTCACTCAACTCTCAACAAAATTTATTAATTCTTATAGAATAATTATCTCATATAAAAAAAAGAGACTTAAAACAAGTCCTTTTCTTTATATGTAATTAAAATTTTCTTATAGGCTGTGCTTATTTCGCTTGTTCCGATGTATTTGTGATTTAATTGGACCAATACTTAAACAAATGAAAATTAGTACGCTTCCAAAAAATACAATCCACCACATTGCTGAACTCTCCCAAAAATAAAGAATAGGGTGATGTAGTTTCCAATAATTGGTATAAATTCCATGTCCAAGATGAACCCATCCTCGATAGATAGCAATGAGTATGTATATTATCCAATAATAGAGAATGGGGCAAAGACCGTAAAGTAATATTGTACCAAAATTCGTTTTTTCATTTACAGTTTTATTGGTGGATAAAATACTACTGTATGCAGACTTATCAGATATTTGAGAAATTTTATATTGTTCATCTTCAAGATAAGTAATATAGAGGTTTAACATAGTCTTATAGAAAGAGGCACCATCTGCTGTTATGATATCTTTGTGAGCAAAATCATTCCGTATTTTTCTTGCATGATGTAAATTATTGCGAAAATCATCATCATCTGACCATAATTCATCAATTAAATCAACCATGTTTCCATTATCTCGAAGCCATTCTTGACCAGTATTAATAGAAAAATCAAGCTTTAAAATATTTTCTAGTAAACTTTGAGCTTTTCCCATAAATAAGCCTGGGTCATAATCAAATACCTTGGCGCTTTCGTATTTTTTCTTTATTTCTTCTAAATCCATGTGCTTTACGTCCTCATAAAAAGTTTTCAATAGTTTTTTCACAATAGAACGGATATATCAACCTCTATCCAATTTTATCTTCGTGGATGAGTGGTTTTATTTTATCACTGTTTTGACTTTCATTCCAAGCAGGAAGAAACCCATTTTCAAGAAAGGTTGACATTGCTCCGCATTCAGGACAATATCTCTCATGTCCTTTTAAAGGTGCAGAACAAGCAGTAGTTGTTGTCAATATTCCACTTACAGTCTTTTTAATGCCTGTACATTTATTGATGATTTCTAAACCGCAGACAGAACAATAATTTTTTGATGGATGTTCATTTCCACAGATTGGACAAGGCTCTGCTAATCGCCCCTCTTTATCTAATTTTAATACCCTATATTTCATTCTTTTATCTCCCCTAGCAAAAAATTCTATTAACTGTTCATCTGTTTCATGAAATTGAAAATAGTTATCCCGATGAACAATTTCTAAATTATCTGAGCCACAGATGCTACAAAATTTTAGTTCACTCCCTAAATTGATTTCAAAACTTTTGCAGTCTCTACAAAAATGATAGATGTTATCATCAATAGAATAAAGTAATCCAGAGTATCGGGAAGCATTCCTAGCTCCCATGTCAAAATAATTCTTTCGCAAATTGATTTTGATTTTATTATCAAAATAATCTTTAAAAGTTTCAGTCACTTGAAGCCAAGGATACTTTTGTCTTGTATGAAGTGTATTTTGTGCAACAAGAGCAGAAACATCAAAAACTTTTTCTATAAATTCCTTTGACCAGTCGCCACTCGTCGCACAAGTTGGACAGAGTAATTCACTTGCAAAAGTGTCTGCCTCCCCTTCGAGTATAGAATTAACCCTTCCAAAGCCATTTCGGGGGAGAAGTCCACTATAATTTACAAAGTGTCCTAAAAGAATATGCCCCAATTCGTGAGCTAAAGAAAAGCGTATCCTTTGCGGAATTTTCTGAATGGTATTGTCATTATAAAAAATAATGTAAGCATTAGTCCCTGTTTTACAGCTGAAAGCTTCATCTGAAATTTGTTCTGCTTTTTTCCCTAATTTTGGAGCGATATCAGTATTAAACTTTTCATAGGTGTCCAGATGAATATTTGGAAAATTAGAAAGCAGTTGTAAGATATTAATCGGAAATGTAATGTCGCATTTTTCAACTAATATTTTCTGAGTAGTGTAGTTAATCCTAGAATAATTATATTTTCCCATTTCATTGTTTTACTACTTATCATAGCCGTTATCTTTTGCGAATTTAGCAATAAGAGCCCCTAGCATATCTATTTCCTCATCTGAAAGTTCTGTATCCATTTTTCGGGCAAGAATTTGTACTTTAGGTTTTTGCAACATTTCCTTAGGAGCATCTGCTCTACCTAGGAGATAATCAACGGTCACATTAAAATAATCAGCAACTTTTGCTAAATCTTCTCCTTTGGGTTTTGCAGTTTTCCATTTATAGATATTATTCTCGCTAAATCCTAATCTAATTGCTAAATCTTTTAGACTAATTCCTTGTCCATCAGCTAAAGATTTAATTCGTTCAAATGTAGTCATAATATTCCTTTCGCAAAATATCCAAAAAGATACTTTATTGTTGACTTATTTCTCGAAAAAGATTATAATGAACCTTGTAAGAAATAAAAAAATAAATAAAAAATCACCTAATAATTACATTAAACATTGCCCCAAGCTAGTTTGTAGAGTATTTAAGAGGATTTTTATTGTGTTTTAATATTATCATTTTCGATAATATTTGTCAAGGGTTATTATATAAAGAAATAAATACTGTTGTCAAGAGTGATTATTTCAGAAAAAGCAGGAAGGATATACATGGAAATTAAAATTAATGAGGAGTCGTATTTTACGGTAGAAGAAGTAATGAAAAAAACGGGACTATCAGAAAATTCACTTAAAAGTTATAAAAGTTCACGATTTCCCGAAATCAAAGAGATGGTAGTAAAAATTGGGGGAAAAACTTTATATTCCAAGAAAGCTATTGATTTTTTAAACAATCGTAAAACTGAAATGGGGTTTACTGAAGCTATTGAACTTGCTGGAATTGAATTCCCATCCAAGAAAGAAGCTGCCGCATACTTTGGCTTTCCGCCAGAAGACCTATCACGATATTTGCGCGTGAAAAAAGCAATCGAAGCAGTAGAAAAAAATTAATTGATTTTTGTAAAAATTATCAAGGATTTTTTGAAACAAAAATATACTCATATTGTGAAGCGAAAAAGATTCACAAGAAAAGGAGAAAAAATGGCAATCACAGTTAAGAAGACACTCATTTCCATTGACTTGGGAAATAAACAAGTAAAGTTAGAATCACGCGCAACAGGTGTTAAAGTTGCACCAAGTGTACTGTTAGATACGCGGTATGCACCAGATTTTTATCTTGGAGGGAAACCTGAAAATACACCGTCTATTTATCGTTTACGCCTCGATAAAGAAGAAAAATCTTTCCATTTTGGGGAGACGATAAACAGCTGGGGGAAAGCTTATGCAGGTCATTGGGAGACTTCCATTGGTTTTGGAATGAAACGCTATACCAAACAGATTTTTAAAGAGCTTTTCCTATTTTCTGTCGCACGCGTAGTCAAGGAGATGAATACCAATCATCCTGTTCTTGATATTGTCACAGGATTACCAACAGGCGATTATAAAGACCCAAAGGTCATAGATTATATTCGGAAAATAGCGAAAGGCTTCCACACTATCTATGTGGATGATAAGCCAGTTAATTTCGATATCGCTTCCATTACGTTTTATCCTCAGTATCTTGGTTCTATTGCAAATAATTGTTTCCAATGGAACGGAGAAAAGTATCATCATTTGACTCAAAATCTTTCTAAGTTTTCAGGCATCCGGTATGGCTTCATGGATATTGGCGGTGGAACAATTTTGAGCGATGTTGTAGAAGGACTAAATTTTAACCTTTCAGAAACTAAAACAACAAGTCGCAATGGTGTTCATCGCCTGTTGGGACAAGTCGCTAAAGAGGCGAGTATTTCTCAAGTAGAAGCTGAACTTGCTTTATGGCATACGAACGAGCAAGGACGTTATATTATAGGCGAGAAAACAGCAGCCCCAAAAGATATTACAGATATTGTATTGAGAGCTAAAAAAGCTTATACAGAAGTTGTCTTGCATGAAATTGAAACTCAATTTTTCCAAATTGATTTAGATGACCGACTTTCATCTGTTCGTTTGAATAAAATTTTTATCACGGGTGGAGGTGCATATCTTATTGATGTGGACCAGCTGATTGAAGGAATTGAGAACAGCTACAATATTCCCGAAGAATTTACAGCATCTGGAGATTTCATTGAACTGCTCAATAATTCAACAACTGCTAATGTTGAAGGTTATTTCAAATTAGGGGTGGCAGCTCACTTGGGTGAATTTGTGGAATAAAACTTAAAAAGGAGAAAGATGATGCTTGAAAAAGAAGTACAACCTGTTTTGGGTATCTATTTATCAGAAGTTAAATATTCTTACGATGACTACCAAGAAGCTTGTTGGAACATGAAACTTCTTAGTTATTATCCAGTTAATTTACCTTGGTTGAAATTCTGGGGGAAAATAAACGAAGCGCTGTTTCGTTATTTTTACGAGGACACGGATGAGGGGGAATTGGAACAACTATTAAACAGTCATCAAACAGAATTTGAACGCCTGGTGATAGTGGATGATTTGGTTCTTGAACGACTTGTGATTGGTTTTAAAATTTTAAATTCTCTAGCAAGTCCTACACTTGTGCATGCTCGTATCTCTTTCAATAGAATTGCAGCAGAAGTGGGAATTTCCCTTGACGATTTAGAAATCTTTATTCCTGAGATGTACAGTTATTACGACTGGGAAGATATTGATAGCGAACCTGAAAATTATGATGTCACAGACCTCTTTGCATCTATTGATACAATAGATAAATTTAACAATCAATCCCAAAATCAAAGAGAACTCGCACGCTTTTCTAAAGCATTGGATAAGACGGGACATAAAGTTATTAGTTATCGTTTCCGCGATTTTCAAGAAAGTGAAGGGAAACTTTTTACAAGACTATTTGTGTATTTGTTAAATGTTATCGCACAGCGCAAGCGTACAAAACTACGCAAGTATCTGTTGGAATATAGTAATCACAGTGATTATGTGCAGAACTCGTTCGGTTTGCGAAAACAAACCGATAAAAAAGGACGCTGCTATCTGCATGATGATTTGATTGGGCAAGACTTTGAGATTGATGAAATTCTAAAACTTTACCATTTAGATGTATCAAAGTCATGATGGAAAGGAATTCCTATGGTTATGAGTGACCCAAAGTATAAAGATTTGCTTTGCCCCTATTGTGGTACTTCTAATCGTTTTCCGACGGCTTGGGCAGAAGACCAACGTTGTATTCATTGCGATAAGTGGATGGTGCATAAAGACAAAAATATCATGGAAGAAGAACTTCGGGTATTGAAAGAACATTATCAAAAAGAAAAGAATGCTATTTATGAAAGGTACCGTGGAAATTATTATGAACCACATCTTAAGGTCATTGAAGAAGGCAAGAAAGTATGAGTAGGATTGACAGAACGACCGCTGATTATATTTTTAGCGAATTATCGGCAAAGCATAAAATTTCAATAGAAAATGTGAAACAGCGATTTGTAACAGGAGAAGGCTTTGAACCTATACAAGGATTGTGGCGCAGAGATATGAGCATGGGATATCAAGACAAACGTGGACGCTTGCACGTTCGTCCGGTCACTCTTAAAGAATGGCAAGAAGATTGGAAATGTATGAAGGAACAAGAATAATATGATACTATTTATTATTTTGCTCATTGTCCTTATTATAGGAACAATAATCAGTCATGGTCTTGTACGTGGTGCAGACCCTCGACAATAAAATAATTCACCGAAGGAGAGAAATCATGAAACAATATAAGATTGATAAAATTTTAAACCACTTAAAAGAACAGAAAACTATTACAAGTTTAGAAGCTTTCCAGCTCTACAACATTACACGTTTATCTGCCATTATCTATGTTTTACGGCACACTCACCATCTTTATATTACCAATGATGATTTTAAAGCCAAGGACGGCACACATTTTGCTCGTTATCATTTGCATGAGGGAGAAAGTGCTCCAGATGTTACGGTCGCAAAGGGACAAATGTCTATTAAAGATTTTATGTAGCTTTTGCTCGTTGTAAATCAAATTATTTTGTAAGAATATGAGAAATGTGCATCCAGGGTATTGAACAATCAATACTCTGTGTTTGCCATTAGGTAGAGGAATTGTATGTCAAATAAATATAAAGCAGCATATAGAGCAACTGATGAAGGAGCAAGAGGAACGTGGGGGCTAGTTGAGAAGGAAGTAGGGATTGCTTATGAAAATATGTATGGTATCCAGAAGTCCGACGGTAACGGCTGGTTAGGATGGCTTAAAAGTGGTAATGGTTTTACTTCGGAAGAAGAATTTAGAGTGAAGGAAGAGTACACTCTTAGATATTATGATTATAGCGAGATGGGGACTCTAAGGACAGAACAAGGGAGTGGAGTATTTTTATTTGATGCTCAGGAGAAGGCGGGGGCTTTCATTGTTGAAGTGGTTGAGCAAATGTTTATGGATGCTAATTCATTAAAAGTTGAACAGATTGAAACCTCACCAACTTTGTTTATGAAACGATTATTTGATGATTATCATGATATTTTAAGTCAAGCACATGATAAATTTTTGGCAGAAGCTATTCGCTACGAGAACAATCAGCCTACTTCTCTTGAAGCACTGTGTGTGAAGAAGCGATATATTAAAATATTGCCTAAATTTCGATTCATACTCTGTAATTTGCTTGTGACGTGCTTCATTCTTGGTGGGATTTTCGCTAAAACTCAAATTATCTTTGTTTCTATAATGATACCTATAAGTATAATTTTGTTGGTCTTGCAGGTATTGGAGGATAGGGAAGGCATTGCTGATGGATATTCTCGTTTTTTGAAGCATACTACAAAAAATTATAGAGATTTTCTTTCTATCTTTGAAAAGTATCCTAACCTTAGTGTGAAAGGTTTAGAGTATTTTGGCTATCAAGACCCAGTAACATACAAATTATTTAATGCTGTGATGACATTTGCCTTTAATAGTTTTACATTAGCGGACACACAAGGAGATAAGAAAGCCTTGGAACGCATTCTCCGACCAATTGTAGCTGATTTATTTAGACAGGTACAACTCAATTATAGAGAGCATTTAGAGATTGAACAAGCTGCCGCCAATGCACAAAAGCGGCAATTACAACAACAAATTGATTCTGATTTACACGCGTATGAGCATCGAATATTTAAAGAATTATGAGGGGATATACCTCAATAAATATTAGATATTTTATCGTCTATGAGCAACACATGGTGTTTAGGGTGGTTAGATTCTGCCTTGTTGCTATAAATAATAAAAAAGGAAAGTTCTATTATGTCAGTAGAAAAGAGACACTCAGCGAGTGCAGTTTTACGCAATCAAGAACATTTTTTTCAATTGGATGAACGATTGCTTTTGGTATTTTCACCAGAGCAGTATATGTTCATCAATCGTCTTGATTTTTGGATTCAACAGAAATTGCAAGCACAACTAGCTAACGGTGAACCTGTTCGTGGTTGGGTTAACACAGAAAATAGAATGTATATTTTTAAGACATTAAAGCCTAGCCAACATCAAACGATTCCTTCATGGTTAGAAGAATTCTACCATTTTTCAGAATCCAGTTTTAATCGTGTAGTAAAGTCGTTAGTTAGTGCGGGAATTGTACTCAAGCACAATGATAAGAACAAGCTTGCTAGAGATAAAACACTTTGGTATTCACTTGATTATGAAGCATTGGACCGGTATTATTCCGAAAAATTTATAGAAAGATGGCAAGAAGTGATTGTCACACGCGTGACTTGGGAATTAAAAAAGTGGCTTGACTTTCAGCCAAATGTAGAAAATTCATCTCTTACGAATGTTCAATTAAGAAAGAAACTCTTTGACTCCAACGCAAAGGTCATAGCAAAACAACGAGCAGAAGAACTCGTTTTAGAGTTTAGTGATTTCAATGAACAAGTGATAAAAGATGAAGTCACAGAGGCAGTGAATAAAATTTTAACCCAATTAGAGCAGGAATTTCTTGGTGTTGTTCCATGCTGTCAAAATGACAACATGAGTGATACCAACGGTTCAGATGGTGAAAACGAGAAAATTAACGAAAAAAAAGCTGGGAAGCCGCATGAACAGTCATGCTGTCAAAATGATAGCATGGAAGCTGTCAAAATGGCAGCAGCATTAACCATATATAACCAACCAGGTATAACAAAGAATTACGATACTAATCGATACGTAAATCTTGACGATTTACCGAATAACTTCATTCAAGGAGTGAATCATCTTTTTCTTACGCCTAAAACCGTTGGACAACTCTCACATTTTGGTGAAGAAGCCAAAGCATTACAAGATATCATTTTTAGAGCCAAACTAAAAGTTGAAAAAGAATACCACGAGCAGTTAAAGCTCAGATTTCCTGATAGAGAAAAATCACGGATTGAGGGAGAATTTTGGCAAGATGATTTAGAGAATGAAGTTCAAAAGTTAATATTTGTGATTAAAGAGAGCAGACGCAAGGAGAAACCAATTCAAAATATTGAGGCTTTCTTTACGGCGATGATGGAAAATTTTTGGCTTGCGGCGCTGGTTATTGATTTAAACTGTTCTTACAGCTGGAAAGAAAATGCAAAATATCAAGCTGAGGAAGAGGGGAAGAATTTTCTCCACGCTTATTTTAGCAAATTTGATAAGGCGGAACTTAAAGAAGAATTGTCAAACTTTAGTAAGGAAGATGCTCAAAGGCTGAGCACGAATGAAATTTGGATTTGAATAGCATACAAAATTATTTGCCCGACAGATTTTTTTCCGTGAGATAATAAGAGAGTAAAAGGTTGTTGCCTTTCCTAGCTCAAAAGGCGTGCGAGTAGGATAAGTTAATTAGGACTGACGAAAGCGCAAAAAAGAGTATTTATATTTGATTATTAAAGGTGGGGAAATGTATAAAGGAAAACAAAAAATAGAGCTCAAAACGTTGAATGAGCATTTAAACTATATCGTTGTTGGCGGCATTATTGGGCTGCTTATTTTATTAGGGATTAGTGCTGTATTTACTTTTTTGAGTATAGCGGCCTATGCGGCAAGTGTTGACCATAGTATGTCTGTCGTTGATTATCTCTATAATTCTAATTATAATCATACCGTTCTCAAATTTATCCTATTCGTCACAGGAGGTCTGGGAATTATTTTATTAGTTGTGACGGTTATTGCTAGTTTTATTTTACTTATGAGAGGAAAGCAATGGCTTGGAGGGACAATTCTAGGAATAATTACTGTTTCTACATTGTTTTTGTTCTTTGTTCCTGTCAGTCAAACTCAAAAAGTTTACTCCGTTAAAGGGATTCTAAAAAATGACGTATTTATTGATGGGCGAAATGACTTTACTACCCCTAGTTATAAAAGCGTGGAAGAAGCGAAGCAAAAATTTTTTGATGAGGTTTGGTTTAGTAGCCCTCAAGAGGTTACTTTTACAACGATTGTCAGTACCAGAAAGGTTTATCAACCTTTAGTCAAGATTGAATTCCCTCAGAAACCTGCCAGTTACAATGCGGATAATGAGTAAAGCATCTGATAAAGCCTTTCTTTTTGTCAGTGCAATAGAGTTTTGTGGAGATAGATATATATGTACCAAAGAATTGAGCACCAAAACCTCTTTGCTAAAGCATGATGCTACGGAATTGAGGAAAAATCATAAAAAATAATATTTTGGAGGAGAAAATAGATGATTGAAGTTAAACGATGTACCAATGATAAATCTAAAGAAGCGTTTGAGATGTACGCTAAAGTTATTAATGAGTTTAAGCCAACACCAGTGCGTTACCGTGGAGATTGGCTTGATATTGAGAAGAATTACGACATTGATAATAGGGACTGATTCTTACTATCCAAGCGGTCTTAAATTTTATGATAAGAATGGTTATCAATCACTCAAAGAAAGTGAAATTCATGAAAATCTTGATATATTTAACGCTTATCAAGATTATAAAGATGTAGATGATATATGGTTAATAAAAAAATTGACTATTAAATGAATCGAGGGTTACATGAGAGAACTCATAATTGATAATTTTGCAGGTGGCGGTGGCGCTTCAACAGGAATAGAAATGGCAATTGGTCGCTCGGTGGATGTTGCGATTAACCATGACCCGAACGCTATTGCAATGCACAAGGTCAACCATCCGACTACAAGACATTATTGTGAAGATGTTTTTCAAGTTGACCCTCATGAAGCTACGAGAGGTCTCCCCGTTGCACTTTGCTGGTTTAGTCCTGATTGTAAGCATTTTTCTAAGGCAAAAGGCTCTACACCTGTTTCAAAGAAGATTAGAGGTTTAGCCTGGGTAGCGGTCAAATGGGCAAAAGCAGTGAAACCGCGGGTCATCATTTTAGAAAATGTTGAAGAATTTCGGACATGGGGACCACTGATAGAAACTGAAAAGGGATTGTTTCCAGACCCAGCTCACAAAGGCGAAACCTTTGAAGAATTTAAGTATGAGCTAGAAAAATGTGGTTACATCGTTGAATTTAAAGAACTCAGAGCTTGTGATTATGGAGCCCCCACGACAAGAAAAAGGCTGTTTCTTATTGCACGTTCGGACGGCAAGCTAATTGTTTTTCCTGAAGCAACTCATGCCCCCAAAGATACTTTAGAGGTGCTTAGTGGATTAAAGCTTCCTTACCATTCTGCTGCAGAATGCATTGACTGGAATATTCCTGGACAATCTATCTTTGACCGAAAGAAACCACTGGCAGAAAATACCATGAAGCGGATTGCCAGAGGTTTACAAAAATTTGTAATTCATAATCCAAACCCTTTTATTGTCAGAATCGGACAAACAGGATTTGGTGGAGACCGACTTTCCTATTCCTTAGAGCAGTCATTAACCACAATTACCACAAAAGCAGAACACTGTTTGGTTACGCCTACCATTATGGTTAATACCTCTGGACATCCGGGTTCAAGTGTTACTGAACCACTCAAAACAATTACTACTGGCGGGCATCAGGCACTTATTCAAACCAGTTGGATTAAAGAAGATTACTCCAAATCCACAGGGACAGATATCAGTAAGCCTGTTGGAACGATTACTGCACAAAGTGTTCATCAAGGTGTTATGTCGGCTTTTCTCTGCAAGCATTATGGCGGAAATTATCAAGGTGCAGGGATTGATGTCAGAAATCCAACCGATACAATAACGCAGGTTGACCATCATGCATTGGTTGAAGCGTTCCTGATAAAATATTATGGCTCGGATACGGGTCAAAGCCTCAATGACCCACTTCACACGATTCCAACTAAGGACCGGTTTGGTTTAGTTAGAATTGAAAATCAAGATTATCGGATAGTCGATATCACAATGCGGATGTTGCAACCGCATGAGCTTTCTAAAGCCCAAGGATTGCCCGAAGACTACATTATCGACCGAGACCCCGAAGGAAATAAAGTAAGTAAAGCCGTACAAACCGCAAGAATTGGGAACATGGTGGTTCCACAATGCGCAGAAGCGCTTGTTCGAGCCAACTTACCAGAGTTATGTCAAACCACTCAAAATTCGAACTGATGCAAAGCTATGGACAACGCTAGATTTAGAGAGAAAAATAAATATCGTTGCATCATGGATTGAACTCATTGAAAATCAACATGTTAAACTGATGCACATTGATGATGGAACAAGTGATTTTGCTGAAAATTTAGCGAAAGTTCTAACTTGTCCTTTGGAAGATTTATTAGATTAAGGACTTGTTTTAAGCTCAAAAATTATTTTTGAGATAATAAAAGTAGAGGCAAAATTTGTTGTTAGAGGAGAAAATACACATGTTTGGTCAAAAAAAGAAAAATATCTTAGATGATTTAAACGAAGAATTGGTAGATAGCGCTGCTGAGGAAACGCAAGAAACACTTGAGGAATTAAAGCATATAGAAGAAACTGACAAAGCGGCGGCGAAAAAGGTTGAAGACGAACGCCTCCAACAGCAAGCAGAAACAGTACGTCAACAGGCAGAGAATGCCGAACGCCTTCGACATCAAGAAGGGCTTGAGAAGCAAGAATATTTAGAACGTGAACGACAACAAGCCCGTGAAGCAGCTGAACGTCGCCAAAAAGAATTGGAAGCTAAACAGAGTCATATTACTTCTCCTCAAAAAGAAAAATTAGATAATTATCTACAACAGTTACAAGTCAAACAAAGTGAGATAGCAAAAACGGTAAATCTGTTTGAGTTAATACCGGCTCTTCATGAAGCGAGTGAAAGTTCGATTGCAAAGTTTGAAGATGATGAGGTAAGTAAATTAGCTACTGAAATTCAAAAAATGGATAAACGAGTGGAATTGAAAGATAAGGCTAAAGAAGCATCACGCGCTCGCCAGGAAAAGGAAGTGTCACGTTTAGATGCATTCTATCATGCACAAGAGTTAGAGAGAATTGCCGAAGTTCAGCGCTATATAAAAAAACAGCGAGAGGAGGAGCAAGAAGCAGTTCGAGATGCTGAAGCAAATACACTGAATCAAACATTACTTGAAATCGAAAATACAGAAACTGAAAAATTGGATACTTACTCTAAAAATCAAACAGAGCGCATTCGCTTTGAAAAGAAACATTATCAAGAAATGTGTAAAGACTCACTCAACAAGATTTTGGGGAAGTAATTATGAAGGGAAAAATTTCGCTATGACA
This sequence comes from Lactococcus allomyrinae, assembly GCF_003627095.1. Taxonomy (NCBI): domain Bacteria; kingdom Bacillati; phylum Bacillota; class Bacilli; order Lactobacillales; family Streptococcaceae; genus Lactococcus; species Lactococcus allomyrinae. The sequence goes on from NZ_CP032627.1 coordinate 198,829, forward strand.
GCTAAACACCAACAATTTAATTTTTTGCCTAATGACCCACAAAAAAAGAAAGCTACTTTGCGGGACATTACTACTAAAGATACAGGATGGTTCCAAAGTGATTTTAAGGCACGTATTGCTGCTCTAGGAAGTCAGGATAATCATGCGACAACGTAATAGTAATTATGAAAGTTCTCACGAAACACAGCGTGGTGCAAGTAAGGCACGCACGGAAGCCATGACGACTTATTTTACTCAGCCTTTAATTACAGTAGATACGCCTGAAACGATTGCCAAACGTTATCTTCCCGTCTCAGTACTTTCAAGACATGTGGAAGATTTCATGCAAGAAGAACGTGGCGAGGGTTGGGTTATGATAAATGACGAATTGTCTCAAGAAGAAAACTCACTTTTGTTAATGAAGGAACAATACTATGAGAAATATTTATATTATCAGAGTTTTTATAAAAGTCATGACCGCCGACTGAGCACCATGATGCCGCTCATTCGTATGCTTAAACATAGCACTTATGAAGGTTTGGCTGCTAAACAAAAACGAAATTCTATTATTTTTGGAAGTCTGTTAATTCTAAGCGCATTGATTATTCTCGCACTTTTGCGTGTTGTATTGGCTACACCATATACTTTACTAGCAAGTATATTTGTAGGCTTATTTTTGGGTGTTTTTTTAATCTTTCAGTATGCCTACAAGCAAGATGTAGAAGATTTACTCCTGGATGCTGAGGTGCGAGAAGTTTTAAATAAAAAGTTCCAATATATTTTAGGACAAATCTTTAGAAATGCTGTAAATAATATCCAAGAATTACCAAATGCAGAAGAAAAAATGGGAAAACGGAGTATTTTCCCGACAAAATTTGGGTCATGATAAAATAATAATGTGAGATTTTATATCTTTATATCTTTATATCTTTGTACAACTTTTATTCTAGGTACGTTCTCCTAGAATATCTAAGCAGAGTAGAGCAATGGCAGCTCATCTGGTTCATACCCAGAATTGGTGATGGTTCGAGTCCATCCTCTGCAATTATTGTCTCATCTCGGTTATACAGGGCTTGATAACCCTCCGAGAGCCTTTCTAAGTATGCCCTTAGTGGTGTATGAAAGTAACCTTTGTAAGTTTTAGTGGTGATAACCCCTAAGCGCGAAGATTGAAGCGTGTGAGCGTGAATTTGCTAGTAAAAGCTAGTGTGAAATGGAAGGTGTGGCAATGTTTTATCACTTTAGTGCATTCTTCTTTTCGGTAGATAGAATTATACGGTGGTTGTTGCGAAAACCACAAGCAGCCGTATAGCTCAGTGAGGCTTGCTCTAGCTGGCAAGGAAACCTGAGTATTGCTAAGCAATCTGCTGTGTCGTGAAACTGAGAAATCAGGGTATAAGAGAAGCGAGAAGTTCAAGTAGCCCAAGACACATACTCATAATAAAAACATTTACTAAATTATATGTTGAAATCTGTATCGGGTGAAAGTTGGGAGATTTTGTTTCTCGCCCAATCATTAAAAGCAATAGGAGCTAAGAGAGTTGCTACTCTTAGTAGAGCCTGTTGGGATTGTCGCATAATTAAGAGGAGTAAAACATTGTTTGGAGAAAAACCGGGACAATATTTTGGAGAAATAGAATGTAATTTGGTATCAGGCTAGACTTGAAATCTAGCAATCGCAAATGCGGTGTGTCGGTTCAAATCCGACTTTCTCCTTTGCCATTGTGGCGCATTTACCTAGTTTTTGTTGTTATTGTTTTGGTAGGAATTTTGCTGAAAATCCTACCTCTCATAGAGAAGTAGCTCAGCGGGGAGAGCAGTGGTTTTACACTCCATATGTCAGCGGTTCAAATCCGTTCTTCTCTATAAGCGTCAAATCTATGCTAGTAGATTTGGTGGTATTCTAGCAGATGCAATTTAAGAGCGTTCGCTTCCTCTTTGACAAATCGGAAAGACGAAAGTGCTTGTAGCTCAATGGTAGAGTGTTGGCTTACAGAGCCAAAGGTTGTAGGTTCAAGTCCTACCAAGCATGTAGTTATCATGATGATTTTTGATAGCATAATAACTCTGAATATGGCTCAGTTTGGTAGAGCACCTGTTTTGGGAACAGGAGAGCGCAGGTTCAAATCCTGCTATTCAGATTTTACAAATGGTTTTGCTCAACAGTCAGAGTATCCAAACAAATTTGGGTTGGATAGGAGTTCGATACTCACACAGAACCACTATATATTTAAGAAAGAAGTAAAAAGGATGAGAGATACAAAATCATTATTGCCTAAATTTGAATATTTCAAATCTCCGAAAAGCGGAAAACTTAGAAAAGTTAAAAATGGCTATTCTTGGACAGTTATGCTATTTGGAATAATTGTATTATTATTTCGCAGAGAATGGAAAATTGCGGGTATTGCCGTAGCAATCATTATTGCCTTTTCTGGACTAATGGTCATGTTTCACTTAGATGGAGGCAATGCACTATTGCTTGCAGGTTGGATTTTTTATGGCTTTAAAGCAAATGAGCAGCGTAAGCATGACTTGCTTAATGCTGGCTATGAATTAGTAGATATGCCAGAGAAAACGGAATAATGTTGCTCATGCAGCATTATTTTTTGAAGAATCAAGATGAATAACAGAAAACTGATTAAAACTCCATCACTACACGAAGGAGATGTATTGAAAGTCAATAACCGGCTGGTGCGCGTAAAACTTACAGGTGTTGGTTGGAAATATGTTGAGTTAGGAGAGAATTACCATGTCACAGTATCGCAGAAGCAAGAAAAATCAAAAAAATGAAGATTATTGGAATCGACCGGTCTTTGAAAAAAATAAAGTTGAAGAAAGAAAGCGAGTTGTTTATCTCAAAGATGAGGAGATAAAGGATAAGAGAGGCAATAAAAAACATAGCAATCTTTTAATATGGTGGCTTCTATTTTTGATTTTCACGCTTATTCTTATACTTGTAGGAGTCGTAGTTTTCGCAACAAAGACACCGGCAGGACCGCAAACACAGAAGAATTTTGCGCAAGTAAGTGTAAAGAAAAGTAGCGCTAAGAAACACTTTTCAAGCAAAGATACGATACAATCTTCTAGCTTAGATACAACGGAGATGACAGAAACGCAAGAAACACTTCCTAGTTCTTCTAATGTGCCTGAAATGTCATCTAATGCACCATCAGATACACCGACAAGTAGTTCAGGGAAATATACGTTAAAGACAGTTTCCTCATCAGGAAGAACAAGTATAACTTATTTTGATGATTTACAAAGTGCTATCAATCAGGGAATTGCTTTGGTGAATAGTGGACAAGCCATAAATTATTGGGTGACAAACTCAAATTAAGTTTAATAATACACAATTCGTTACATATTGCTACAAATTGAGACAATTTGTGTTTGCTTTATGGAACAACACCGAAAAACTCGGTATTTTAATGCCGAGATGAAAGGTGCTTTACTGTTAATTTACCCGACGACTTTTTTCCCATGAGATAATAAGAGAGGAAGTTGATACTTAACGAAAGGAAGAATAATAAATGGTTATACGAAAAATCGCTCAAAAAATACCTTTCAAACCAACAAAGAAGCAAATTCAGTTCTTTGCGGATTGTTTTGGTGCGAGAAGATTTGTGTATAACAGCCAAGTTGCTGTATTCAATACTTACTTTGAAGAAAATAAGAAGTTAGTCTATCCTAAAATCACAGACCTTAAACATGAGAATGAGTGGTTAAGAGGAAGTGTTGTGCCTGCTCACAGTCTCTCTAATGCACTCATGGATTTTGGTAAAGCTCGTTCTGCCTACTTCAAAAAGAAAAAGTATTCAAAAAATCGTCCTCGATTTCAAAGCCGTCACGATTACATTCAATCGTTCAGAAATGGAATGCCTCTAAAAACAATTCGTGAAAACGGACGCTACCAACTTTCAAAGAAGCTAGGATATATTAAAATCCGTAAACGTGACAACCTCCGCTATCCTATTGAACAGATGACCCAATGGACAGTCAAGCGTGAGGGCGACAAATACTATATCGTCTTCTTGTTCACGGTTGAAGTTGAAACGCAATCTGAAACCACTGGTGCAGTTGGTATTGACCTTGGCATTAAAGACTTCGCTATCACATCGGACGGCGAAAAAATAGATTTGCCTGAACAAATCGGAAAACTGGAAGCCAAAGTGATAAAAGAACAGCGTAAACTTTCACGAAAACAAAAAGGCAAAGGCAAGCAGTCGAACAACTTCTATAAGCAAAAAGCGAAGTTACAAAAGGCTCATGCTAAAGTTCGTCATGTTCGTGAGAACTTCCATCATCATGTGTCAAAACAGCTCGTTGAAGAAAACCAATTCATTGCTTTGGAAACATTGAGACCTTCTAATATGATAAAGAACCACAAGCTGGCTCGTTCGATTGCACGAGCAGGCTGGCGACAATTCACCAATCAGTTGGAATATAAAGCTCAATGGTATGGACGTACCGTACAACACGTGGGGCAATACTATGCAAGTTCAAAGACTTGTGGAAATTGTGGCATCATCTATCACGGTCTTAAACTTTCTGAAAGAGAGTGGACGTGTTCAGAGTGCGGCACCCATCATGACAGAGACCTTAACGCAAGCCAAAACATTCTCAAAGAAGCACAACGATTAGCTTCTTAAAATAAATACTTGTAATTGTTAAAGAACCGACCGACAATCGGGGATAGCTCGCTCAATATAAGAACCTCTGGCACACGGAAACAAATCCGGAGTCAAGTCTGCTTAGTTCGCGAGAATCTCGGTACTTTAGTACCGAGAATGTTCAAAGAAAAAAGGAGAAGCTATGAAATTTGGAAATAAAAAGAGTAAGAAATATTATGGGATATTCGCAAGCGAGTAAAATGCGATGGTTTCCTTTTGAAAAATTTGAGCCACAATACGCTCAAGGATATATTCGATTAGAAGCTGATTCAAATGAAGTTGGATTTAGAGTTGTAGATACTTATGGACGTAGAGATGAAGAACTTGAAAAAGAGGGATTTGTCTTTGAAAAAGGGAGCAGCCAAAGCACGTGAGAGCGTGCTTTTTATAATGGTTTAAATAAAAATAATTATTTTTTAGCTGCTAAGAAAAGTGAAAAAATATATAAAAAGCAGAAGAAGGACTTGTTTTTGGTCAAAAAATTGTGCGTGAGATAATAAACAGGTAAACATTTTATATACTATTCTATTTGACCTTAGGTCAGCCAGAACTCCGAAGCTTCGCTTTGGTGTATTGAGTTTCTTGTATGGGATATTTTTATTGAAGGTTCACTCGTTGTGATATGCTTTGTCGATTTTATCGCCATTCTATCATTTCTTGATGTGTTCCCGCTCGGTTCAAATTTCTTCATTCAACACTTAATTATCCATTGCAGCTTTTGTTAGAGGATAGGCAAATGAGAACGTGTGTTCTTATGAGGTAATATCGTGAGATATAGGTTTCTTGTGAAACTGTAAATTTTGATGCTATGTCATTTTTTACACCCAAGCACCAATAGCCGAAATTGAATTTAATGGGTTTGATTTTCTCGGTCAAACATCATGTTTCAATTTTAAAATGAACAGCAATGATTTCCAAGTCTGGAAGTTGAGTGCATAAGAGAACTTGTACTGTTTTGTGAAAACAAGCAAAATCTGACTGTTCATCATTCAAATGTTCAAGTTAAAAACGTCCGATGTGGAATGGTTTAACCTGATTCATGATTAAGACAGCGTAACGTCCGGTGTGGAATTGACGTGTCACCCTAAGAAGTGGCTTGCAAGTGGTTCTTGCGTCTTAACAAGTTGAATGTAATTAAAATTTCTGTTGAGCTAGTATTCAGAAGAGAACAGATTTTATCTGTCTGATAATGAGCGAAAGTGTAGTGTACAAGAGTACATCCAGTTTTACAAGAGGCAATAGAACAAAATGTTCGTTAGTGCGTGGCATTTGTTTGTAGTTGTCCAAAGCATTTATTGTTTTTAAACACATAAGGGTCAACGTACCATACGTTTTTGCCCTTATGGGCTAGAAAGGCATGAAAATGCAAAAAATTAGTAAAAAATACATTATTTTTCTTCATTCTTCATCAGGTTATTCAATAGGACAAATTGAAGGAGACAACAAGCGAAAACTTGCGCTTGAAGCTCTGGATATTATGGATTGGGCTTCATTTAATTATTGCTACCGACGTGTTAAACGGGTGGAATAATAAGAAAAGCTAATTGAATCGGTTTGATAAATGAATTGATAAGTAGAAAAATAATACTAACACAAAAACGCACTAGACGTTACTCTATTGAGTAAATAATTTGTGCGTTTTTCGTTCAGTAGAATTGAGAACAAACAACGCACAAAGTCTGTATGTTCAGGCTAATATTGTGCGTTTTTATATTTTATGCACAAAGGGGCACATATCATGAATAACACACAACTCATCGGACGCACAACCAAAGTAATTGAACTTCAAACATCACCAGCTGGAAAAAGTTACGCACGTTTTACTATTGCAGTCAATCGTCGTTTCAAAAATGCCAATGGGGAGCGTGAGGCTGACTTCATTCCTTGTATCATTTTTGGACAATCTGCGGAAATTTTTTCCAAATATGTTCAAAAAGGAGATTTAGTAGGAATTGATGGTGAATTGCGGACGAGTAATTACACTGATAAAGATGGCAATAAGCGCTTCAATATGGAAGTGATTGTCACAGCCTTTGATTTTTTGCCTTCGCATAATCAAAATGCTCAAGGAAATCAAAGTACACAACAGGGACAACAAAATCCTTCCGCTTATCAAGCACCACAAGCAAATAGTGGTCAAGCTTCTACGTATGATGACCCATTCTCAGGTGGTACTCCAATGGAAATCAATCCAGAAGATTTGCCATTCTAAAAACGATAAGTACGGTGTGGAACGGGGGAAAGAGAGAAACACGTAAAGTGTGGAAGGAATGAAACCCTGAGGTCAGTGCCTGTCAAGCTTGCTTGATATGGTAACACTTCACTTTACCTATCGTTATAATAAAAAACAAAATAAATAATGGTATTAGGAAACTAATACCTTGTGGTAGCCACGTAAATCCTTTTACGGGGTAAAAAGAAAGGAGGTATCTTTTATGACCTCACTTCTTTCTCGCATGGTATTAGTTGGGATGTTCAAATTTGTACTCACGGGTACGAAGGCGAAAGAAAAACCGCCGCCGTAAGGCGAAACGGTTTCTCTTGTGGTTAGTTAGACTACTGATTCAACTATTGGTCCAAGGACTGATAAGCAAATTGGTAAACTATCTGACCCCACTTCTCTAATATTATTATACCATGCGAGACCCGCAGACGCAAGTTTGCGTGGCTTTCAGAGGGTATTGTTTACTTTTCCAAGAAATAATCAGTTCAAAATAATGAAGAATTTGGACCTAATTAAAAAGAGAGTAGTAAATAATATGGAAAACATAGAAGCACTTTGTAACCATTTAGAGAATATGACAGTGACGGAAAGAAAAAAACTGTTTGAAAGACTTTCTCTTTATAAAAAAATTATTTTTCTAATTTGTTTGGGATTAATAATCCTTTTAATGAAAAGGAATAAAGAAGTTACAAAATAATAACTATAATAAAATTGCACCTAAACCCAATCGGGTATGGATAATTCCAACCCGAAAGGGTTGAGGAAGTAAATAAAATGACAAAAGAACTACTTGACCTTGCAAACACAGATAATTTGACAGCAAGCATTGTACGTCAATATATCACGGGTGGGGCACAAGCTTCCCCTGAAGAATTAGCATATCTGGTTACTATTGCAAAAAACATTAAAGCAAGTCCGTTTCTTAAAGAAATTTACTTTATTAAGTATGATGAGAAAACACCTGCTCAAATTGTAGTATCTCGTGATTTTTATAGAAAACGAGCACAAATGAATCCTCTATTTAAGGGGATTGAATCTGGTGTTATTGTGACAGACCTTGATGGAGAGCTTGCTTATCGTGATGGTGCGGTTAAATTACCAACAGACACCTTATTAGGCGGCTGGGCTAAAGTCTATGTCAAAGATTATGTTTCTCCTATCAAATCCTCTGTTATGTATGATGAATATGTACAGATGAAGGATGTTTGGGAAAATAATCGAAAGACAGGAGAGAAAGAGCCAAAAGCATTATGGGCATCTAAACCTTTAACAATGATTACTAAAGTTGCAGAGTCACAAGCTTTACGCTCAGCTTTTCCATCAGAATTTTCTGGTTCGTATGCCGAGGAAGAGATTCCAGAAGCTTCTGAACTGATTAATAAAGATAGAAAAGATGTCACGCCAGCACAAGGACAAATAGGAAATCCTGTTAATCAACAAGGGATGTATAAACAAACCTCAAGACAGGAAGTATTGGAAAAACAAAAAATGGAGAGCATTCAGAAAAAAGGGGAACGTCAACAAGCGCCAACTAATCAGTACGCACAACAAGGACTTTCCACTCAAAACGACCGCTATCCGGATGTTCGTTCCTCTCAACAAGGGAACGGACAAGCACAACAGTCCCAGCAACCACAATATACTGGAACACAAGTAAGTAACGAACAACAGGCTCAAAATAATGATGAATTTAACCCTAATCGTTTTGCTCGTGACCCTCAACAAAGTTCACAAAAAAATGAAACGTTCGTTAATGAACTTCAATTTTAGTTTATATTAGTACACCTAAACCCAATCGGGCATGGATAATTCCACCCCGAAAGGGTTGAAGAGGTAAATAAAATGAACGAAATTACACTTACTGGAGAATATAAAGCAATTTATCCAGAGAATAAAGAATATCAAAGTAGAGAGAGTTCTTTCTATTGGCATCTTACCAAAGAGGATAAAGAATTTCTTGATGTACTAGAGAATATTTTTAAACGCAAGGAAATAATTGAAAAATTTAAATCTGCTTTTGGAGATAATTTCCACTTTTATCATTCAGAATATAGCTTTACATATGATACCAATGAGGTAAATATCACATGCTTTTATAATGGGATGCGCGAACTTTCTTTACAAGAGAAGAAAGAAAAAGAAATTGCTGACGATAAGCAGATGGGGTCTTCTGAAAAGCTTGTACTGGCTCAAAATTTAACTGTACCCGCTTATTCAAAGAAAAGAGAACTTTTGTTTCGCGGAGAATCATTCAAAAAAAGAATTTGGGTAAATGATTGGATATTAAAATTTGATGTTACAGATAACTTGATTTTAAAAGAGACCGGATTAGTTAATTCAAAAACGGTTCCTGATATGATGGAGTATTTATCTTCTAAATTTCCCAACTAACTATATAAATTGAACTCTTAATTGAGTAGCAATCACTTAGTATGATTCATAATGCCGCTAAAATCGGGCATTAACTACCGCAAGGGATTTCATCACTCCCTTGCGGAATGGTGTGTTCCTACATTTATTAAAAATAAAGGAGACATTATGACTAACACTATTAAAACAAATCAAAATCTCAAAGAAACTTTTGCTGCGATTGCGAATAACGACTTAGACCGCATGGTTGCAGTTTATGAAAATGAACAAGTCAATCAAGCAGTACAAGCTTATCAAGCAAAAGTTCATGCAATTTCTAGCCAACTGGCTCATGTTGCTGAACTTTGTACAGGGTTGAAACAACGCTACTTTGGTTTAAAGGAATCTACGTTCACTCGCGCCTCTTATATGTCCGCAAAAGCTTCATTAAAGGTTTGTGCGAACGTGAAGAGAACTATCAAAAATACTCAGTTATTTTTAGTAGAAAGACGCTTTGAATTTGGATTTGAAGAAACAAAAGCAATGTTGAAACTTTTTGTACCATATCTTGAAGGACTTAAAATTTTAATTAAAGGCTATGTCCAAATGGTACAGAAGTATGAATTTGAACAAACACAAGCAGACTTGTTTTATTTACAAGCAAAGAATGTAGCACTTACTTAAAAGTTTGTGATGCATAACACTCAGGAGGGTGCAATATTCCCTTCTGGGGATACTGTATCTCTCCATTTTTTGAAAGGAAATATTAAAAAATGGCAGTAGAAATATACACAGCAGATGCAATCAACTTACTTTACTTGTATGAAAAAACAGGAGAATATGGCGATACCACGATTACCTTTGCGGAAATCAAAGATTACGTGGAGTATATCGCTAAAGTTCGTAAGATTGAAATAAAATCAGGAAAAGAAACAGAAGTTGATGTTGAACGTCCGCTCTCGATTCTATCCAGCACTTTCTCGAAAAATATAAAGCGAATAGACCTATAGAGGTAGCACAGGCTAATAAAGGTGTGGAAAAATCTAAACTTAGTATGACTATAGAAAATTTTTATATAGCACTTAACAAGATTTTGAAGCATGAAAAATTAGATGTTGATGAAGCGTTATTCTTTTTAGAAGAGACAAATGATGTTTTGAATAAAGAAAATATCTGGCAGTTTTTGGGACTCTCTGAAACGATGCTTGAAGAGACGGAACTTCCGTTTAATATGACTGATTCTATTTTTAAAGCACATAACCGCATTGGAAAAGTCTTTGCAGTTGAAAATGTACAAGAACTTTCACGATACAAACACGTTTGTTATGGTGCTCATGGAACCAAAAATGATAATGTTTTATCTATTTTATCCAATGGTTTTGTTTCATCTGACAAAGTTAAAGCCGTGGCATTTTCAGGTCAAATGTTCGGAGAAGGAGTCTATATGTGTCGCCTTTCTCAATTTTCTAAAGTTTTGAACTACATTTCTAGTCCCAGTACCTCAACTCCAAGTTATGCCTTTTTAATGAAAATTGGATATAACAAAAAAATTGATGTGACGTCTAGCAGAAGCGAAACTATACAACCTGGGGAATTAGTTCATGCTCATGATATTGGAATGTATTCAAGAGATGAATATGTTGTGGCGGATAGTTCTCAAATTGCTATTACGCATATTGTTGAAATTTTTGAGAAAAACAACTAAAAATATCACTTATCACTTGATAAGCCCAAGAGTTTTTAACTCTTTTTTATCATGGGATAAGACTTCTGCTTTAGCAGTTGGGGCTTTTATAATGGCATCTGCCAAAGAAAGGAGCCTCATGGCTAAACAGATTATTTATCCCACTAACGAAAATGAAATTCTCACTCAAAAAGTGAACTACACCAAAACAAAAGATGGTATCACAAACTGGAACTTTTGGACAGGTAATTCTTCTGATAGATTTGGGTTTTATCCCTCTTTAGTAAATCCTATTACTAAAATGGAAGCATTGCTTGATTATCGAAAGAAAATGCGTGTAGCTTATGAGAGAAGACTTACTGAACAACAAAAGAATGTTATCAATCCGATTGATAATCAACAACAACTGAAGCAATGGTTAGAAAAAGAGGGTGTAATAAAAGCAGCATCATACTTTGAATTTAAAGATTCATCAAGTAATTGGGTAGATTTGAAAGCTATTGCTCCTTATTATTATTCAGAAGCTGTTCTGTTTTTTGAAAATCTTTTTTTACCTCAATTAGATGCTTTAAATACATTATTTACCTTTACTGGAAGTTGGGAAGATGATTTGAAAAGATATGCTTTTGAGATGGAAAAGACGCGTATTGAAAATTCAATGTTGCATCTGAATTTAAAAAACAAACATTCAGATACTGCTTTTCTAAGTCACTCTATTATTAGAAAGGTAACGGCTGAAATTAATAAGGCTTATTATTCAACCATTGAAAATTTTAATGGTAATTCTAGGACAAAGCTAAACTTAGAAAATAGCACTTTGACAAACTTTGAAGGCTCAAATAATTTTACTTTGGTGAATTCTAAGTGGTGTGATACGGCATTTCAGCGTCACACTGGTGGTGAAAATAACGCTAACATCTTCTTGGAAAATGTATCGCTTATCAACTGTACGGTTAAATCAAATAATAAAATTAAATTCCGAGGAGAGGACGAGAATAATGTTCTCACCTTGAAAAATATAACAATTTTAGATTTTAGAGAAATTTCATATACTACAGATGAAGAAACAACATTGACTGCCGATATGGTAAAGAATAATAAAATAATCCTTTACTAATTTTACTTTTTAACACCCAAAGGGGGATAATCGTTCCCTTTGGGAAGTTATCTCCTTTTTACTTTAAAAGCTTGCGAGCAAAAATAAAATGGAGGAATACTGAAATGGCAAAAAATAAAAAGATAGTAAACGGACAGCTCTCGTTCTTTGACTTATTGGCAGGGTATGAACGTGAAGCAGTTGAAACACAAATCACTGTTCCCGAAATTAAAGGAATTACTGGAGAACTTTTTGATTGGCAAAAAGCACCCACTGATGCCTTAAAAGCTATTTTACTAGATAAGGAAAATGAAGATTATAAAAATCAACGTGCTTTCTTCATATTTGGTGAAGTTGGTGTCGGGAAAACTTATATCTCATGTTATATAGCAAAAGATTGGCAAGGAGAAGTAAAAATTATTGCGCCAATAGGAACACACAAAAATTGGAAATCTTGTTTAAAACTTTTTGGCGTTGAAAACGCTGAAATAGTTGAGACTATAGATTTTGATATTTTCACAACGATTGACCCAGAAAATTTATTAATTATTGTGGATGAAATTCATAATAATGTAAAAGATACAGAGTGGCTAAATTTGTATTCGTGCTTTGTAAAAGCAGGGGTAACCTTATTAGGATTGACAGGCACACCTTTTGAAAAGCAAATTAATGTATTTGCGAAAGCAGCATTAATCCTTTCAAATTTGGACGTCCCTCGATTAAAAGCCGGACAAGTGAAAAAATATTTATCACAAGTCGTTCCTTATCATGGTATATCCCTCTCTAAACCTGCTGAAAATATCCAGCCTCATTACATTACAAAGACGAAAGAAATTGCGATTGAAATGAGTTCGGAACAACGTGCGTTCTATGATTTTATGGTTGCACGTACTGGTAAATTGGATATTTCAAACTTTCAACTCGCAAAAGCGACTGATAATTTTGTGGATTTTGGAGATACCGAAACATTCTTTACTAAGCGAGATACAGGACGCTATTTTGTAGGGTATAAAGCAGAAGATAAATGCGAAAATCAAAAATTGGTAGCATTGAGAAAAGAAACTTTCACTTTATCTGGTAAGACTTTAGTCTATGTCAACACGAAAAAAGCCTTAGAATTCCTAGAAAAAGAAGGATTTGATACTTTAACGTTTGAGGATAAAGAAAAAACAGAAGAACTCATCCATCAACACTATGAAACCAAGGATATTCTTGTTGTTTGCACAACAGAGGTCAAAGAAGGGATAAATCTTGATGAAATAACCAACATTATTTGGTATCAAACTCCAAAAAATGCAGTAGATTTCACTCAATGCAACGGACGGATGCTTCGTGGTGTTCCAGAGAAAGATACTGTTAAAAATGTTATTCAGATTTTTTCTCATAACACGATTCAAGAAAAAGTGGCTAATCAATTAGCAGCTGTGGTTACAGGCAATAATATATCTATTGCTTCTGAATCTTCAGAAACATGGGAAACGCGTCTGGAAGCTTTCTTGAGAAATGTACAAAGTATGTAATAACACTAACCATAAAAGGAAAACAGCTTCTTTGGTGGTGTTTCTCTTTTATAAATTATTAAACTAACAATTATAAGGACATAAAAATAAAATGGGATATACAAATTATTTTACAACAACTAAAAAAGACTTTAATTCTGAATTTATTGCTTTAGCACGAAAGATTGTTGAACTATCTGACGTTTCTACTAAAGGCTGGGATGGAACGAAGAAGGCTGAGTTCAATCTTAAAACAATTTCCTTAAATGGGGATGCAAGCAATCAAGAAGATTTCGAGACGTTCGAGTTATCTAGGTTTGCTTATGATTTTCGAACAGATGACTACTATTTACCGTCTGAACTGAAGTTTGCATTTACAAAAACTGAAAGATTACCTTACAGTTTTAATGGTAAAGTCACAGATAGCGAATTCATTGCAGGAGCAAATTTATTCAATAATGCTCTGGACTATTTTAACATTGAAAAACTATCTATCGAAGAATGTGAAAACTTTGTAAAGCAGTAGGAAGAAAGTACAATCATGTTTAATCAATATACAACACAAAAAGGAATAACTGTTACTGAATTAGTTTCAGGGTCACTCTGGATTGTTAATAATGGAAAATTACAATTTAAGTTTACTAATATCATTGATTTTGTTCGGTATATGACAAAAGTGAAATGAATTTAAATTGGTAATCCCTCATGGGACTCACAGCGAGTGGCTGATTGTCCCGAGGGGGCGTTATCTCGAAAGGAGAGGCAAATGGTTACTGTTTATTCAAAAAACAACTGTATGCAATGCAGAATGGTTAAAAAATTTTTAACTGAACATGATGTTACTTTCAAAGAAATCAACGTAGATGAGAATCCTGAGTTTATTGCTCATTTAAAAGATGACCTTAATTTCATGGCAACCCCTGTTGTTGAAACTGAAAACATCGCTTTTTATGGTTTTGCGCCTGATAAGCTGAAAGCATTAGCAAACAATTAACAATTAAATATTGCTTCATAACGAAGCCGCCTTGCACAGGGTGTCATTGAACGTGCGTGCTAAAATATTAGCTCGTAAGTCCTGATTCCCGTGAGGAACAGGCTGAGTTTAGGAGAAATGTAATGAATGAATTGTCAGTTAAATTTATTCCCGCAAGTATTGAACTTGTTCAACAAAAAGAATTTGAGCAACAAATTATTGATATTGCTAATAAATATTCTAATTTGGTAGTGACTCAAGAAACATTGAAAGAATCTCGCGAAACACGGGCAGAATTGAACGGTGTGATAAAAGACTTAGAGTCTAAAAGAAAACAGGTCAAAGCTCATATCAATGAGCCTTACGAGGCTTTCGCAGGATGGCTTAAACAGGCAACACTTTCTTTAACAGATACAATTTCAAAGATTGATGCAGGAATTAAAGAATGCGAACGGAATACTCGTGAGCTTCGATTACAAATTCTTACAGCAAATCTTGAAAAAATTTGTGAAGATAAAGAATTGCAAATTAATGGGAAAGTTATGGATTCTCGCATCTTTGATGCAGAGCTATCAAAAATGGCTTTAGCTGTTAATTTTACAAAAGATATGAACTTGACTAAAGTGGCACGCGAAAAGCTTCAAGAATTAGTAGAAGTTGAATTTAATGCTAAAAAAGAATTAGCTTTGGCGACAGATTCAATCAATACAGTGGCTTTTAGCGTAAATCTTGAACCGCGTCCGTATCTTCAACTCTTTGTGCAGGGGAAACCTATTGCGGAAGTTTTGGTAATGATACAAAAGGATGCACAGGCAAAAGATGAACGTAGAAGGCTTGCGGAGCAAATACAGATTGAAAAAGCTGAAAAAGCCAAGCAAGCTGAGTTAGCAAAGCAAGAAGCGACACGGCAAGCAAAAGTGATGTCTTCTGCCGAGCCACCACATCAAAAGGTTATTGACCCATATCCAGCTCAACTCATTTTTTCGATTGACTTTGAAACTGTCGCACAAAAAGACTTCTTCAAATCAGTTATGGAAGATAATGGGTTTGAGTATGTGGTGAAATCTTTTGAATCGCGTAATCCGGAATACCTTAAAGTACTTGAACAGAAAAAAGCTCAGGAAAATAATTCTGTTGCATAATCTAATACACTGACCCAAAGGGCTGAAACATTACTCTTTGGAGTGGTGTCTCTCTTTATTAATTTTAAAGGTAAAGGAGAATAAAATGAATAAATCTGAGTTGGGAAACCTTCTAATCGAAGTAATTTCTCCCGCAGTTTCCACACAAATTTACATTACAACTTTCGATAATGACACCTGTCTCCATACTTGGAAGGAAGTCAAATGGAAAGGTGATTCATCCCAAGAATGGAATGAATTTCTAGAAGTTGAAGTGACCTTGAATGAAATCTATGAAAAATTTAGAAATACAGAGAGGTCTCAAACTATTGTTGTTGTTGTTGTAGATGGTGGACTTTCAGGGAAAATTTACCGTGAAGATAATGGGTTTTGGATGCAATATGCGGAAACTCACGGTTATGCTTAGGAGAAAAAAGATGATAATTTAAGAGTTCATCAAAATGGAAATGCTTATTCAATCAGAAGTAGTCATTCAAATATAGAAAGACTCATCAACTATATTCAGAGCATTAAAGTAGCGCATCGGTTTGATACATTGATTAGTACAGACTTTACGGAAGTTGAAAAAACTTTAGTATAGTGCTGGATTTAGATTTGAAAATTAACAAAAAATGCCAGATATGCTGATGAGCTGTTACAAAGGTAACACATAATGCTTCTAAAATCGGGCATTATACTAACAAACAATCCGTAAGGAAATTGTTATTTCCTTCGGGTATGATAATTTCCTTGGGAACGATTAAGGAGATTATCATGGAAACAACAAATAAATTGAACTATTCAGAAGTTATGGAAATAACGGATAAGGTACTGAAACGTAAACCTTGGGATACGGCTGAGCACTGTAATATCATACATGGGACAATTCTCTCAAAAGTTTTTGGAGAAGTCCTAGATGATATAAGTATTGAAGACTTTGACAGAATTGAACAAGCAGTTAACAAAAAAATATTGGAGTCGCTTGGTATCACTCATCAAACGAAAGAAGAAGCGTTAGCATCTGAACAGCGTATTATGGAATATTGGGGATGGGGAGATAACGTTAAAAATATTTTTAATGGTAAGCCTTATTCTGATAAAGATGGTTTTGGTTCGATTATTTCCAGATATAGAGCGGATTTTCCCTTTAAATCTGTAAGAGCAGAGAATGCTTTCGTCAGAAGTCAAACTAGAAATTTGATTCATCATTGGTATTTTATGCTCAAAGAATGCTTACCCGAAAAGTTTGAGTAGAACTATAAGATTACATCTCACCCTAGGGGACATTTTGACACCTTAGAGGTAGAGAAGTCAACTAGGATTTAAACACGCGCAGATGCGCTCTTAATTAAGCCTAGGAGGCACAACATGAAAACAACAACTTATATCGCATTATCAGTAGTATTTATCTTTGTAGCAGCTATCTTCTTTGCTCTTATGATAATCTTCAAGACCAATACGCTCTTTTTTGGAGCAGGTATCATTAGCGGAACGATTGTAGTTTTGTTTACAACCTTTGGCTATGCACTTATTGAAGAAGTCTAAGAAGGAGAGAAAAACTAAAAATGAGATTAACAAAAGCTGATAAATTGACACTTTCTAAATTTGGTTTTTACCAAAACGACCTGCTTACTATCGAAGATTTGGATTATACCTTTCAATATAAGGGAAAATCTGTTTCATTTGTAGAAGTAAAACGCATCGCAAGTGACCCAAAACAAAAATCACTTGGACGAGAAGCCCTTCTAGTTTCTCTTGCACGCAGTGCTTTTAAAGGTAGCGTACAATTTGGAATTAAAAAGGATATTGTCGTTACCTCTTGGAATAAGGAGTGGTTACAATGATTGAAAATCAAATAAAAGAAAAATTAATTGTAATACTTGCTAAACATGAAGAGGGTGTCCGTCAGATGATGGCAAAGGCAAGGGAACATCAAATTGAAAATTTAGATTTGTTTTTATCACTTGTGAGAGAAGCAAATCAACACATTATTAAATAACACTATTACTTCTCTGTTAGGATTTAATCTTTCCTACAGGGAAGACTAGATGCTTTCGGACTTTTAACAAGAAAGGAGCATCTACATGATGACTTTTAATGATAAAATCAATTGGCTAAAAAAATATTATCCTTACAAACTTTCACGCGCATGGTATGAAGAAAATCCTGTGAGGACTTGCGCTATTTATAGACGTGAGTATCACAAATGGTATCAAGGTCAAATTGACCGTATCACTGATGAAGTACGTGCAAAAAATGCTGAAAAAACTGAAGCACTTGTAAAGCGAAGTTTGGAGTTATTTGGGAAAAAGATTTCACAATTAACCCCAGAACAAAGACGTGTGATGTTTACTGAAGCGCTTGCATTAGCTCGATGCCAATAACGATGAAAGTAGGAAATAGAATGACAAAAACAAAAAAAGAATACCGTGGGTATCCATTAACAACTGAGCTAGAATTTGTTCTTGATAGTACGGTAATGAAGAAGAATTAGACTTTTTATACTCAGGTGAAATGAGTATAGAAGATAAAGTTACTTTATCTAAGCTACTTGATGCTGGTGTCTCTGCTGGTTACCTTGTCAAAACAAAAGATGGTTATGAAGCTGTCTAATTTAATAAAATAAAAAATAACTCTACAAGGAGCAAAATGAATTACTTTCTCCTTGTAGGGGGATGTAGTTTAAATTTTGTTCCTTTTTCATTTTAAAGGACAAAAGATATGACAAAGAAAAATTTACAAAACGTAGCGAAGAATGCTAAAATGTACGCACACAACGATTTGAAAGTCGTTCTCAATACATATAAACTCTCTTCCTTTACTGTAACAGAAAATGGATTTGGACAGTTCACAGGCAACTATTATGCTGTACTTGATTATCTTGGAGTTTCTGAAAAACGATTTATCAATCTCATTGCAGAATCCGAGAATGAAGAAAAGCAATTTAATCATCTCAAGAAAAAAATAGAACGCAAGTTGGGAATGTTAAATCACTCTCAACAAGATGATTTGATGACTCAATGGGTTAATTGGTCTAATGAGACACACGCTGACCCATGCGAATCACACAATAAACGTGTTTATATCAATCGTGATGATGAAGATTGGATGCCTATTGAAATGGAATTGGCGACTTTACAGAATTCTATGAAACTTATCAAACGCGAAGCAGTTGAACGTGCTTATTGCTTAGCAGCGCTTCATGTCTGCAAGCAAGAAAAGACACTTAGAGATTTAGCGTATGATTATGCTCTCAATTATGAATTGCTTTTGGAAGTCAACAATGACTTGTTCCAGCCAAAAGAAATTGAAGAAGACGAATTCTTTTGGAACTTCTTAAACTTAAACTAAATATCTATTATGACACCTCTATCTCTCTCTTAGAGGTGTTTTTATTTGATAGAAAGGACTTTTTACTCGATGAAAAATTTTCAATGAGATAATAAAAAGAAAAAACGGAAATAAAAAGGATATAAAAATATGGCAAGTCCAAGTTATCAAAAGAAATTAAAAAGTGCTGTTCAGCGCTATAAAGTTCAGCAGATTAAGAAAACATCTAGGGAAGAAAATAATAAAGAGATTAAAGAAAAATGGCTCAATCAAGAATTGATGACTCCTGTTATTCCGAATATGCCACGATGTCCAAAAAATGTTGATGAATATCTGTATTTATTAACTATTCAGTATGGAATGGCTAATAAGGGAACAAAAAACACCAATGACCGGCGTGATATTCTCTCGAATTATAGTGGCGCTTGGATTGGAGTGGAAGGTTATGTGACGGATGCTAAAATCTTTAATGGAGTCATGCGACTTTGTATTTCGCTTCCGAGACTTGATACTTTTGATGCTAACTCTGGCAAAATTATTGATAGCCATGTCTGGATTAAAATGAGTGATTTTCAATACAGTGATATTGATGATGGACGAATTACGAATCAAGCAATGTACGAGAGCGAAGAAAGCGTGGATGGTGCCATAAGTCTAGGAGATTTCGTCCAATTTGTTGGATTGGTTTATCCTTATGTCACAGGAAAAAAAGTGAAATATGGCTTCAATAAATTTAAAAGGATTAGCCGTGGGGGGCTAAAATTTGTTGTTGAATCTAAAAAAGGAAAGAAACAACGAATTGTTGATTCGCGTTATCCAAGATTGGGTTATTTGATTAAAGCACATCATATCCCTGGAACGAATAAATTTGCTTATCGTTTTGCAAATTGGAATGAAATTAATAAACAAAAAGAGAAATTAGAAAATTTGTATAATGCTTACAAATTGAAAAATGGGGTTGGGGAAGAAGCATGATAACAGTATTTGTAGGTTTGAATAATAAAAAATCAATAGGAACAGCCATTCAATGGCTCAAAGCGCATCATCTCTCTTATAAAGTAAAACACATAGAGGAGATGACTTTATCAGAACTCATTCATATTCTTTCGTTGACTGATGAAGGGACCTCTGAATTAGAAGCTAACCCTGACCATAAAGCAAGAAATAAAGCATGGCGACAGATGCATGAAGCCATAGAAAATGCAGAGAGTTTAAGAGAAGTACAGACCTTCATTCACAGTTATCCTCAACACTTTCATGGATTATTTATCGTGGACGAACAAAGATTAGTAATTGGCTTTAATGCGAATGAAATTAGATGTTTTGTCCCTCGTGAAAATCGCCATGTTTTTATTAACGGGTTACATTCAAATGAATTAAGAGAACATTTGAATGTGCGCGGATATACGTCTTAAATAAGATGGAGGAGAGAGAATATGTATAATTTACTGAAACAATATCTTACAGAGAAGAATATTTTTTTAGGAAAAGAAATGTTCTCAGCTGTGTTATTGGATTTACAATTTAGAGAAGCCGGAAATACAACGCGGATTTCTAATGCTTTAGCTTATGGATTAAAGCTTTATCAAACATCAGACGGTTTTAAGATTGATAAGGACAAATTTGAATATTTATCAAGAATTTCTACCGAGGTGTGGAAGACAAAGTGAAACTCATATAGAAAAAGGACTTGTTTTAGGTGTTTTTTTCTTTTTTGAGAAGATAGAAAAAAGGAGACGAGATAAAATGAGTATTTTTGTGCTAAGCGAAAAAAACACCCAACAAGCTAAAAAATATGCACAAGCTCTCTTTGGACATACCAGGCGTAACAAGGAGGGTTTCTACGAGGGAGTGTGGGCTGGGAATTCAATGGTTATAGGGTATCTCGGCGGTCACTTATATGAACAATATTCACCTGCTGACTATACGGATAGGTGGAATGCGCGTGAAGCAAAACCTCGACAGTTAATTGAAATGCAACCACTTGTTCCAGAAAAATGGAAAATCAAAGAAAAGAAGGGAAAAGTTGGCAAGCAGTCTATTCACGACCTTCTTCAAAAGATTAAACGCGCAGGAGACAATGTGACAGAAATTTATTTAGCGACTGACCCTGACCGTGAGGGGACACTACTTGGGCGTGAGGTTTTAATTGAATTAGGATTGATGGATAAAGTGACGTCTCGCGTTTATGCTCATGATACGGCAGAGTCCCAAATTAGAAAAGCTTTCAGTCAGGCAAAGCCGATAGCAACGGATGAATTACTCTATGTTGCAGGTTTGGAAAGACAACGTGTAGATTGGCTTGGTGGAATTGCTTCTTTTGCCTTAATGAAGTCAGAAAATGCACTGAAAGGGCATCTTGGAAAAGGAACAGGTTCAATAGGACGTGTTAAATCTGGTGTTGCTATTTTTATAGAACAGGTCAATCAAAAAAACGATAATTGGGACGAGGAAGCACCTGAAAATAATAAGTATGGTATAAAAATGACGACTTCTGATGGACTTGTTTTGAAATCTGCTCGACAGGCACCGCTAGAAGCACAAATTATTGGTTGGATAAAACGACATTCAACAATAACAACCGTTGATATAAAAGCAGAGGATAAAAAGCGTTCAGTGAATGCTCCAATGTTATTACAGCTCTCTAGTATTATGACTTGGGCGAAAAAAAATAAAATAAAAAAAGAGATTATGCCTTTTTTGAATAATTTGGCTCTTAAAGGCTATATTACTTATCCTCGTACAGAAATAAATGTCATTTCAAAATCTTTTCGTGACGAAAATCTTGCACCACGCGCAGAAGAAGTTAAAAATCTTCTTGAAGTGAAGCTTCCTTTACCTAATCGTTTGATTTTTGATAAGCCTTGGATAAACAATAAAAAAGTAGATAACGCTGGACACATGGCAAATACCTATGGAGATAATGTGCCCAGTAAGACGGAACTTGAAAGTTTAGAAAAAGAGGAACAACAACTTTACCGGATTATAGGATTGCGCTCTCTTGCGCCGATGATGCCTAAAGGAATTGATAGCGTTCGCCAATATAGCAGTCAAGTTGATGATATGCCCTTTGCTGCAAGCAGTTCATCTATTCTAATAAAAGGCTGGCGAGAATTGCCTGAGCTTTATTCTAATAAAAATCAGTCAAAGAAATCAGATGAGGAAACGACTTTTGTGGATGGCGGTTTGAAAAATGTCAATTTTGAAGTGGAACGTATAAAACGTCATCCTCCAGTCCGTATTACTCCTGCAAATATCATAGAACTGATGGGAAAATATGGTTTGGGAACATCAGGAACCCGAGAAAATATTATTAAAGAGATGACTTCTTTTGGACAAATCAAAAACAATGGAAAATATTATGAAGTAACGGAAGTAGGAAAAGCTTTGGTGTATAATCAGCCACTTTATACCTTTGAGTCCACAAAAGAGCTTGGTAAACTTCTCTTAGATATTCAGGGATTAGGAGACTCAGAAACACCAATTCCAGCAGGAACGGCTATCAATAAACTTGCAAGGGATATTTCAACTTGGCGAGATGCGATATTGCCAAAAATAAATGACACGTTTACTTATTTTGACCCCAATATTGAAAAATACAAAGCAGTAGAACGTATGGAAGTGAAAACAAAGTCAGGTAAAACGTTGAAGTTTAAAAAAGAGTTTTTTGGACATACTTTTAGTGAAGAAGAATGTGAAGCGCTTAGTCAAGGGAAAGAAATTACTTTTAAAGGAAATAATGGGAAGCCTGTCACTGGTATGCTAAAGCATCAAACTTTTAGTGGGAATAAATTTATAGGCTTTATGCCGAATTGGGACAGTGAAAAATATAAAAAAGCAAAAAGCGTGAGATAGAAACGGAATTCTTACACGAAGAAAAAGCAATCATGAGATAATATTTTTGAGGAGGAAATGAATTGAGAAAATTAACAAGTGTTGGAAAAATCATCAATATTTTAGCGTTGTTAGCGGCAGTCTCTGCTATTATTTTATTTTTGCTTGAGCACAAGTTTCAGACGGCTCTTTGGGCTGGAATAAGTACGCTTTGGATTGCAAATACAATAAAGAAAGAACAGCAACTTCAACAAGTGATAAAAATACTTGAAGAAGTAGAGAAATATTAAAATGAAGGTATTTTAGGAAGAATTTAATAGGTAGAAGAAGAATGACAAAGAAAAATATTAAGAATGTTGATGGTAACCTTATTATTGAAAAAGTAAATCAATTAGAGGCAATGGAATGTCCTTTCGTATCACTTGAAGATTACATCGCTTTTCAGCTGTACATGGATGGTCCTGCCATTGATGAGTTGGTGGATAAATTTATCCCACATCTGCCAGAACGACACAATGAAGTAGCTGAGGCTTTAGCACAAAGGATAAGCGAATTTTCTGAGATTATGAAGAAGCTTTTGCTGGGAACGAATATTGAAGAATGATAAATAGAAAAAGAATCGCACTGGGCGGTTCTTTTGTTGTTTGTAAGCAAAGACGGACTTGTTTCCTGAAAAAAATAGAGCTATGGGATAATAGAAAAATAAAATATCAAGGAGGTTCAATAGCTCCAGTGACACACGGGTTTGAAAACCCATGATTGCTCGCTTTGCTCAGTCGCATTGCAAGATGTGATTCGAGCGAAATATTGAATAGTCTAAGCTAGAAATAGCTACGTTATCTTGGTTAACAGACCCGTGGACCTTTGTTCTCATCTACGGCTCTCTGGAGGCACTGTAAACAGTTCTGTTGGAGACGGAACGGTCAACCTCGGTACGGCTTATCAAATAAGAAAGCCTTGATAACATTGACGAAGGACACCAACGGAGATTTATCTCCGATTTACATTAAATTTCAAAGGAGGGAAGCATGACCCAACAAATCAAATTCATCAATGTTCTGAATAACCACGGCACATGGTACGTCGATGGATTAAAACAGGACAAGCACACTGGATTGGACGTGACACCATTCAATTCGACCGTCCAATAGGTTCAGAAACACAAGAACTCACATTAGGCATTAATGCCGGCTATAAAATCATTGGTGCATCAGTGACAAGTGAGACACAAGAGTATTATGCCTCAGAAACGAACCTGCGCACTGATATTGTCAAGAACTTGAGTACAAAACGTCAATATAGACGGTCTCGTAGAAATCACAAGACACGATATCGTCAGGCACGCTTTGACAATCGTGTGAAGTCAAAGCATAAAGGTTGGCTTGCCTCAAGTATTGAAGTCAAGATTGACAATCATGTCCAGCTCATTCGCAAGCTTATAAAGAAGCTTCCGATAACTAATATTATCGTTGAAGCTGGACAGTTTGACATTCAAAATCTCAAAAACCCTGACATCACAGGTAAAGAATACCAAGAAGGAAATCAACTTGGATTTGCTAATGTCAGAGAGTATGTCTTAGCAAGAGACCATCACAAATGTCAACACTGCAAGGCAGATGGTTTGAAAGGTATCAAGTTACACGTCCGTCACCTCGTCTCACGAAAAGTGGGAGGTAACCGCCCTGACAATCTCATCATTTTGTGTGAAAACTGTCACGCAGCTTACCACCGTGGCGAGTTTGAATTAAAGAAAGCACCAAAAGGCTATGCGCCAGCTAGTGCAATGTCAATCATGCGTTCGACCCTGCTTGACCGACTCATTAATGAATTTGGTGACAAGGTGGAGACAACGTTTGGCTATTTGGTCAAAGAAGCACGACTCACAATTGACTTGCCAAAAACAAGCATGACTGATGCCTTCGTCATTGCAGGCAATCTAATGGCTGACAGATTAGACTTTCAAGAGCTGAGAAAGCATGTGCGCTGCCATAACAGACAACTCCACAAAGCAAAATTTCTTAAAGGTGGCATCCGCAAAGCCAATCAAGCTCCAAGAGAAGTTCATGGTTTTCGACTGTTTGACAAGGTTCAGGTAGAAAACAAAAATTGGTTTGTTTTTGGAAGAAGAACCAGTGGCTATTTTGACCTTCGTAGTCTGACAGGAGAAAAGCTCAATAAGGGGAGCTATAGTGCCAAAAAAATTAAGCTCGTACACCGAGCAAATTCAGTAATCACACAATACGCAACAATCGCTCCAACGGGAGCATAGAAAGGGCGCATTCCTCTTGGCATTTAAATACCGAGTCTTCTTGCGCATTAATTATGAGACAACATATTAACGGTAACTATTCTCAAAGGACAGCATCAATACGTCCTCCCAAAAATCATATGATGAAAACAACCATTATTGTTGCAACGTCAATGGTAGCTTTAACAGGTGCATTCATCTTGGGAAAAACAAATTATGACATGCATATGAGTATTATTCATGCACAGGCTCAAACTCAGGCAGCACAAAGGAAAGCTAAAAAAGCAGAAACAGCACAAAAGAAAATTCAAGCTTTAGAAGCAACTGTTTCTCAAACGAATGTCAAAGTGCAAACTTTGACAAAATCAACAGCAGACATGAGTAAACAAATCACGTCTCTCAATCAACAGTTAAAATAAAACTGGCTGAACGGGCAAAGGCAAAACAAGAAGCACAAGCGCAAGCAGATGAAGCTGCTACACAGGCGCAACAAGAAAAGGAGAGTGCCAGCCAACCGACAGCCACACCGAAAGGAAGTAATAACACCACTCAAACAACATCACAGGTACAATCACAGTCCTCTAGTTCAACGTCAGGCTTGAATATGAACCAGACATCAGGACAAGTTGATATTAACGCTGTCGCTCAGTATATGCAATCCATAACAGGAGGAGATGCAGGCACTTGGGCAACGATTATTCAACGGGAGTCAAGCGGGAATATGGATGCCAATAATAGTACCCATTTTGGTTTATTTCAGTCAGACACTGCATATATTGGTATGACATTAGAACAAGAATGTGCTAATGCAAAAGAAAAATATGATAGTCAGGGCTTTGCAGGAGCGTGGCTCAATTATGAATAACAAGTAAAAAATAAACACAAGAAAGGACATTTGAAATGTCAAAAATCACAATCAAACTGGCTTCTTTGCAAGCCGTCAACAATAAAATACCCAATACTATCCGCGGGATTGACCGTAGCACAGTTACTTTTCTGCCTGAAGCTATTGTCAAACGAATTGGTTCTGATGAAGATTTAGCACTATTTGAAGAAAAGTGTCTTGTAACTACGCGCAATAGACAAAATCAGCAAAGTACTTTTTATCAAGTAAAAATTGCCCCAACAAGTAGTTTTCATATTTTTTCTAAAACAAAAGAAGATTGGACAGATAAAATAACCGCAAACATTTCTTATAATGTTGGAAAAGATGGGAAAGTTCTTGTCAATCTGGTTATTTTTGTTAGAGAAAGTCCAGAATTTCATACGAAATATCTTCGTGCGCGTGCATTGGTATTCAACACGGAAGAACTAGCTGACATTCATATTCATCGAGAACAGCAAGAAGAATTCAAGCTTAATGATGAAGATTATAATTTTTGATGACCGCACAAACCCCGCCGACAAAAAAGAATAATAAAATAATTTTTTGTTCTATGATTTATCGGTTTTTACTGTAAAGGGTCATGCTAAAATGTAGGAAAAAGGTCATTGAAAATGTAGGTTGAAGCGTAAACATGATATGCTTTTCTTACTCAATCCAAAGGAGGATTTGTTTGAGAAAAGACATCCTAGAAAGGCTCAGCTTACATTTTATGACTGACACTAAACCTAATTTCGCAGCCCTTGCCAGACGATATAATTGTGATTATCGTACCGTCAAACGTTACTATGAACTCGGACAAGAACAAACCCTACAAGAAGCTTCTCGGCGCAATGTTCCGCCCACATTAATTGAAAATTTCAAGACCCTCATCAATGAAAAAGTTGAATTAGGATGTTCCGCTCGTTCTATTTTCTACCTCATTCAAAAACGAGGTTATAGTGGGAGTTATGTCACAGTCAGACGTTACGTGAAATCTTGTAAAGTAACCAAGCAACATAAAGCAACTGTTCGTGTAGAAACTTCTCCTGGACTTTCCGCTCAAGTCGATTGGAAAGAAAACCTCAAGATGACTTCTAAAAATGGAGAAGTATTCACGGTCAATATTTTTCTCTATGTGCTTGGCTACTCACGCATGAAATACCTTCAACTGACAACCAGCCGTGAACAGCCTATCCTATTTGACTGCTTGAACAACGCTTTCTTTGAACTCGGTGGAGTTCCTGAAGAAATATGGTTTGATAACATGAAAACCGTCGTTGACCATTCAAAGAGCCAATTCACTCATGCTGTATTCAACGAAACCTTCCGACAATATGCGAAGGATGCTGGATTTCAATTTCAACCCAAACTCAAAAAGACAGACATCGTTGATTTGCATACGCTGCGTTTCTTGGACAATCATGACAATATTCTTTTTGTTGGAAATAGTGGTGTGGGTAAAACACATTTAGCCATTTCTCTGGCTTTAGAAGCTTTGGATAAAGGACACAGCTCTTATTTTATTCTCAGTAATGAACTGGTCAATAAGTTGCTTAAAGCCCAACAGCGTGGCGCTTTAGAACGTGCATTAAAGCAATACGCCAACTATGATTTACTCATTATTGATGAGATGGGTTATCTTCCTTTTTCCAGAGACGGCGCTACGTTGTTGTTTCAGCTTATCAATGCCCGATATGAGAAAAAATCCACCATTATTACCACCAATATTCCCTTGTCGCAATGGTCAGAGTTCTTACAAGATAAGAAATTAACGAATGCTTTATTAGACCGCTTAGTTCATCATTCTAAAGTTATTCCGATTACAGGTAATTCTTATCGAATGAAAGATTATAGCGAAAGAAAAACAAGGGTAGTCACCACAAAGAAATAGAAAATATAGGGAGATTAAATCCGACATAATGACCCAAAAACTACATTTTCGATGACCATTTCCCTACATTTTCAATGACCAAAAAACTACATTTTTACGTGACCCTTGACAAGCCAAATGATACTCAATTGAAAAAAGTTGCTTGGGAGCTAGGAACTTCAGTCGATTATTTATTGGGAGAGGTTGATGAATCTCCGAAATTTGTAAAATTTGACAAAGAGGAGAAAGAAAATTTTTATCAAATTTTTCGAGGAAATTTAGATAAGCTATCAGAACAATTGTCAAATCATGACATTACAAAAGAAGAATTTGAAAAGCAAGAAAAAATGATATTAGAATTTCTTGAAGAAGCTCCAGATGTAGAAGTTCGTAGTACAATTATTGGCTCATACCTTATTGCAGAAACAAGTAGGGGTAAAAATTTTACTTTTAATTTTGAAAATATGGAACAAAAAGAAACTGATGATGAAAATAATAGAGATAAATTAGGATAATTTTAAATTATAATAAAAAAGAAGTGGGCAAATACCTACTTTTTTTAGTGAAATTTAGGAAAGTTAATTGCAAACCTCTGTCAAAAAAAGTAAAATAAACTTAATGATAATTAAATAAAAAAGCAAGGAGATTTACATCTATGGGAACATCAAGAATTAGTTCTGATATCATGACCGCACAGAGTGCAATTTCTAGGTTGACAGGAATTGAAGCTTCAGGGATTCAAAATGAACATCTTGAATTTGCAGGAAGTAATATTCCATGCATGAAAGCAGGGAAGAATCTGAACAATCAAATACTTAAAGATGTGAGCGAACTCGTTACTTGTATTCAAAAGCAAGCAGATAAAGTTGAAGGACTAGCCCAGGCAATAGAATATCGAGATAAAGCTGACGCTAATAGTTGGGGATTCTAGTATGAGAGATAAAAGTGCAGATGAACGAGTGATGTTAGGACGTGAAATTCTTTTCAAAGAAAATCAAATTGACGAAATCAACCGAGAATATCAAAATCAAGAGAGTCAACTTGAACGTTTTCATAGTGAAATGAATCGTTTATTTAATGCAGAACAAGAATTGTATGCCCAAGCTCAACAAGAGGGAGAAAATACAAGCTGGAAAGAGGCAGAATTTCAAGCGGTTAGTCAAGAAGTTCAGCGTGTTGTTTTTACCGAATCGGAACTCATTCATCAAGGTTACAGTCAAGCTCGACTGACAATTCAAGATGATATTGACCAACTTCATAAAGAGAGGAATGCTTTGCCGTGGGATTAAAGTATAATAAAAATGACGGTCAACTTTTCATTTCGGCTATGAATCATAATGTTTCAAGTGCGAATGAAATCGTAAGTCGATTAAAAGACGGAAGCGACCATTTAATTAGTATGGTAAATGGCGGTTCAGCTCAATTATCAGGAAAAGCTTATAATGCAGTTGGAACACTTTTTACAAGTCTAGTTCAACCTGTGCTTTCAAAATTAGAGTCAGCAACAGAAGATATCAAAAATGATATTCAAGTTTTTCAAGCTCAAAGCTCTGCCTTTAATGCTTTTAATGATACGATTTATGATGAAGATAGATTAAATCAATTAAAAGAGATTAAACAACAACAGCAAGCAACAGTTGTGGCTCAAATTGGCATGTTCAATAGTACCTTGTTAGGAGATTTAGCAAAAAATGTAGCCGAAGCACTCTTTTATGAGGGGAAACGATTAGAGAATGTCGCCGAGCATTATGCCAATGAAATTAGAGAAATTGATGATAAACTTCGAATTTTACATGAGTTTTCTTCAAGTACTAGTCATTTGTTTCAAGACAGTTTAACTGTTTTTCAAAGTGCTATGCAAGGGGTTAAGGCACTTAATCAAGGACGATTTGATTCTAATGGTAATTTTTCAATACCAAACAATTCTAGTATGGATTGGTATAAAACACTCACAAATCAAAAATTGGATTCAGCCTTAGTTTCAGATGATGAAGCAGAACGAGAAGAACTACTCAAAGGACTTGATGTTAAAGGCTTGACAGATAAAGACCGAGATAAATATGAGTCGTCAGTTTCAGATATCCTCAAGACACTACAGAAACAGGGGTGGACGAAAGAGGGGCTTGAAGCTTATCTCAAAACCTTAGCGACAATCAATTCAAATAGTCATTCTGCAGGAGATGTTTTTCCAATAGATTCTTTGATTGAAAATGCACAATTAATGAAATTCTTATTGGACAATGCGAGTCATCTTGATGTTTCGAAATATGTTGAGAAAGGTTGGGAGTGGGAGAAGACAAATACTTATTATTTTATCAATGGGGAGCCAAACTTTGTTTTAACACAACTAGGCGCATATCTTCCAAATTTTAAAGTGACCAAACAAGCCAGTCCAGAAGAAATGGCAAGTGTATCTAAAGTTGTGGAGGATAAAGTTGTTGCCCCAGGGGAAAGCCAAGCATTATTGATTGCGGATACTATTTTAGAAGAGTCAGAATTACTTAAAATAACTGATAGTGAAGTATTTATAAAGGCATTAGGTGGTAAAACATATACAGAAAACACTAATTTCGTATATAATTTTTCTTCTGAAACAAAAGGTTACAGTGCTGCTAAAAAAGAATTTGATAGTATGAATTTATCTAATGTTAGAATATATAATCAAGGAACTGATAAAGAAACAATAGTGGGAAAACTCTCAAATGGGGATACGGTCAATCTTCATACCTCATCATCGAAAAATATTGGGGAACCTCCATCTATTGAAATTTATGACCCAATTACTAAAAAGAAAATTAAAATAAGGTTTTAGGAGCTTGGAAAATGGAAAAAATAAAAAATAGTGAGTTATATTACAAAATCAAGTTTATAAAAAATATTATGGGGGGAAATCAAGAATTTTCAATTATATTTGAATCGGATAATAAGGAAGAATATAAACTATATTTTGGACCAGTTTATGAAATGCGATATACAGTGGAAATGGCGAATATATCACGTTTTTCAGATGCAAAATTTATTGAGGAATTAAGCACAGACATATTGCTAATAGAGAATTCTGATTATGTCAATAGTTTAGAGGAAGCTATGGTGTATGCCTATTCTTTAGAGAATATCAAACATTATTTCATACATGATGAAATGGATACAGTAATAGATGTCTTAGCAAATGGGGAACCAAGAATAGAAAAAATTAGTAAATCTGAAAGTACCGATTTACTAAAAAAAGAAGTTAAACATTTGAAGTGGTGGGATAACAACGAAAATATATCGCTCATTCAAAAAGAGTTAGAAGATTTACGAGCATATAAATTAAAACGTGAACAAGAGGATAAAAAAGCTAGAGAAGATGAGATAGCAAGAAATTCTTTTGGATTTTAGAAACAATAAAAAACCACGTCTTAAAGTAAAGAGGTGGTTTAGGTTACTTAATATTTACTTCTCAACGTTAAGGCTCGGTTGATTATTGCTGAGATTTAATAAAGTTTTGTTTAACATTATTAAAAATGTGAGAAGACATATTATGCTAGTAAAATTGTATTCATTATTATGACTATCTTTTTATGATTAGATTTGGTGTGAATTGGTGCAAAAATTATCCTGAAACATACTTGTGTATCTTTAAATATCATATCTAACAAAAGTGAATTAGTGATAGAACTGGATTTTTAAGTATTCATAAGTATATTAATGTTGATAGAGAATTCTCAAAATTTTAGGAAAATTGAATAATAGAGCAATTTCTGAATCGAAATTGCTCTTTTAATCGGAGAAAAGTAGAAGAAGGACTTGTTTTAAGTCCTTTTTTTCTTTGTGGGAAAATGAAATAAAAAAGGGGGTGATTGCGATTGGTTCTCTTATCATTATGCTTCTAAAGAAAGTCTTGATTAAAAGTGCGGAAAAAGCAGTAAAAATTGCACAGCAACACGCCCAAAAAGCAGGAAAAGCATTTCTTGGGAATAATAAAGCATTACGCCATTTGCAGCGTATCAAAGGGATATTGCATGTCATAACGATTATTGGGGGACTGTTGGATTTTGGTGTTGTGATTGCAGGCTTCGTCCTTATCATTGTTTTAGTCTTCGGGTTAGCTTCAACATCAAGTGCTTGTAGTAATGGGAGTGATGATGCTTCAACAAATGTGGCTGAAACCAGCAATTCTAACTCAAAAGAAACATTTACCTTAGCTCAAGTCACACAGTTTGGAAATGATGGCTTGACATCCACTTGGGGAGTCTCTGAACAAAATGTAGAAAATTATTTTCTTGCGAATAATCGTGCAACGGCTGCAAAATACAATCTCATCGCTTCAAATATCGGAGAAGTTTCAGATGCAGTCAAGAGCGAGGGCGTTTCTCCAACTTTCTTTTGGCTTTATGTCGTCAATGAAGGGGGTGGCGCTGGTGGATTTATCAATCATTATGGTTCTGACTCAGGGAATGCGGTGACAGATGCAAAACGTGATGCGGATTACCTTGTTCAATATGCAAGTTTAAACACAAAGGTGGCAACTGTCGGTGGAGAACCGGCAGATATGCCAACTGATGAAGCAACAAGTTTTTTAAAAGCTCAACCTAACGGAAGTATTGGACGTGTCTATGTACAAGCAACTTCCGCTGTAACCGCAGAAATTGAAACTTTGTCAGGGAAAACGGGAGATTGGACAGGTAAATTTAATCTCCCGTTGTCTACAATGATGAATAATATTGATAATCTTGGTGGAAATTGGAAAGAAGGAGCAAAGGCACAAGCAGCTGGAGACTCCAATTCCAGTACTACAGATAAGTCCAGTGACAGTACAGATGATGATTGTTCTGCAAGTGATTCTACTTATACTCCTGGTAGTATTCCTAGTGGAGGGATGAAGCTAACGATTGCTCAAAATTGGATGAGTAAAAATTATGCGACTGCGCCACTTCCTAGTGATTACTATGGAGAAGCACAGGGAAGTCCCGACGTTCATGATAACTGTACTCTTTTTTCAGGTTGGTTTGTCGCAAACTTTACTGATTTAAAATGGAGTCATGGAAATGGTGCAGATATTGTTAAAAATCTTTCTGCTGCAAATGGTATTCAGCCAATGAATAAGCCGGAAGTCTATGCCATTTTCTCTATTCAGGGGGACGTGACACAGGTATGGGCTGGAAAACATCAAACCCAGAAGGACACACGGGAGTTGTTCTTGGCATTGATGGTGATAATGCGATTATTGGACAAGCGGGTTATGGAAGTAACTTTATCAATGCTGCCTCAGTACCTTTGAAAGATTTGACTGCCGCAAACGGATGGAGTTTCTTTAGTACGAAAGGACATTTAAAAAATGTTCCGAAATAAAAATGGGTAGGAAAGGAGAGGGGAAAATGTCAGAATGTAAGAAAATCAAATATTCAAATTTAGGTGCGTTGTATGCGTTAGTTTCTGCACAAGAAACTCATAATGATTATCGTCCCATTCGCAAATATTTTTGTAAAGAATGTCAGGCTTATCATCTAACAAGCAAACAACATATTCATTATTTAGAAGAAATGGGTACTCTTGGGTTTCACTTAAATTCATAATAGAAAAAAGAATTTTGAAAACTAAAATAACGAAAGGAAAGATGAGTTTGAAAAAAATAATCATAGCGAGTTTGCTTTCATTAACGAGTTTAACTTTATTAAGTGCTTGCGGGAACTCACTCAAAAAAACGTCCCAATCAAAGAACGAGAAAACAGAACAGCTTTCACCAAATGTAAAAGACAAAGGAACATCAAAAACAAAAAATACTTTAAACGGTGGAACAATACAAACTGCGCCAAAAGTTTCATCTTCATCCAAACAAGTGGCTACTACGAAACCCTCATCTTCATCTGAAAGTGTAGCAGATAAAGAAGCACAGAATAAAAAAATTGTTACAGAATTCTTTGCGGATTATCTTACTTTCAACACTTCAACAATGCCTGCTTATCAGCGTGCAGAAAATATGCTTAAACTTTCCAATGAGAAAGTCGTCAATTACTTAATGCCTAATGTCCTAGCTAATGGAAACAATGTCAGAGAGTCCATTAACTATACACAATCTTATATATCACCGATTATCATTAAAAATTCTAGTCAAGCACAGTACCAATATGATGTGACAGTAGAGTACAAAACTTCTATTGCCGGTAATGATAATCAAACGAAAGAAATGTATTCTTTGAGCCTTCAAAACGGCAAAGTAAGTGTGATTAAAAAAGATGTGACTTGGATATGGAATCCGAGTACAAAGTCGTATCAATAGCGAATGGGAGAATAAAATGAAGATGAGAGATGAAATAGAAATAAGCTTCATCAATATAGGGAAAAGTATTATTTCTGAAACCAAGATAAAAGATATAGGTCAGCCTTTATCCATTACCCTATTACTAGCAATGATTATCAATCATAACGCTCTCCTACTAGCAAGTAATGTTATTCTATTAGCCTTATTTTTGATTGTATTATTTAGGATAGGAAAGGGAATTATTTCTTATTTTAATACACAAGATATGCTAGAAAGTGTAGAAGAACGCTTCAAAAAACAGAATGACGTCGTGAATAGTTTTGAAGTGGCAATGCTTGGTATTGGAACGTTGTTCAACTTTGTCTATGAGACAGTGAGACTAACAGTTTTATTCCTTGTATTCATAATTTTTTGGACTGCTGTGATGGCGGAACCCAGCGAATTGAGTGATTTTTTGAAAGAAATGAATAGTGGAAACATGATGACGCTTTTTCAGATAGTGTTGGGTTGGCGATGTGTATGGTCGGGCTTTAAACTAGTCATAAGCCTTTACTCTAACAAGAAAGCACATATTTGGAACAATAAGTTTTTTGACTACTGCAATGCATTGCTTAATCATTGAAAAAGAACGCTGATAAGCGTTTTTTTATTGGAGAGCATTGTTGAAAATGTTCGACAAAGGACTTATTTCCTGAAAAAAATAGAACCGTGAGATAATGAAAGTATCAAATTAAAATGAAAGAGGAACCCATTTATGGCTTCTAAGTTAGCGGTAATCGCACTTTTAGACACTTGCGGAATTTTACAAGAACAAACTTCCCTTGCCTTTTCTGATTTAAAAAGAAAAATAAAAATTTGCGATGACTTTGAATTTCTCAGTTTAATTATTGAGCAAAAAGAACCTCATGAAACGAGACTGAGTGATGCTCAAAAAAAAGAACTTTCTAATCTTGCTCGTACAGTTGTTCAAATTTTGAGACACAAAAAAGTGATTGCTTAGAAAGTAGGAAAAGACGTTGCTAGATTTCATTTGGATAATTATTGTCATTATCGTGCTTACTTGTCTTTCGAGCTTTCTTATACTTTCGCGGAAGAAGAGCAGACTGAGCCGATGGCAAAGAATACTCATTACTCTCTCAATTTTTTTTATTGCTTTCCCCTTGCGTTTGTTTTTGGTTTGGGATTTATTTACAAAACCTGCACCTTTTATTCAAACTCTGCAATATGCTTCGAAGGCAAATATACAAAAAGAATTGCCATTGTTGATGAATAATACGCATCATGAAAGTCAGATAGATTTTTCTAAGCCTCAATTTATCATCTTGTATAAAGTTGGTTGTCCTTATTGTAATGCAGCACATCAGACGATTGAACAGGAGATAAAAGACTTACCACGCGCACAAGTCCATTTTGTGGAAGTAAGAAGCCATTTAGGAAAACAACTTGTCCAACGCTATCAAGTACAAAAAGCACATACAATTATTGTGACACGTCCTAAAACAGATGAAAGCACACTTTTTGAAGAAGCCCAAGCAGTATTAAATAGTGAGCATCAATTAGTGTTTTCTGCGGATAAGAGTAGTATTCAAGAAGCTATTCAATATTTCAAAGGAGAAAATTCAAAAGGAAAGTAATGATAATAAAACCTATGGGACAGCACCGAAAAACTCGGTATTTTAATGCCGAGATGAAAGACGCATTACTGTTAATTTGCCTGACGGATTTTGTCTCCGTGAGATAATAAGAGAGGAAGTTGATACTTAACATTGCGATTGAAACATTAAGACCCTCTAACATGATTAAAAATCACAAACTTGCTCGCTCTATTGCAAGAGCAGGCTGGCGACAATTCACCAATCAGTTGGAATATAAAGCCCAACCGTTTGCCAAGCCTAACGGTTTTGGTAAAAATTAAGAAAGGAATTCAAAGTGAGAGATATAAAAACAACACTTTTTACCCGACTACTTCCAAAATACTTAAAAAAGAATAAAAATAGTGAAGAGGATGCCCCTGTTATTGTTATCCCTTCACTCATAAATTTGGAAACATTAAAAGGCAACATTTCACTTGATTTATCATTCTATAAAGAAAATCATGCCCCTAAAAAGTACCTCACTTCGTCAGACTATGAAGAGGTTTATTTTTCGGATATTAAAGATGACCCGATTGCGTTTGAACTGCTACGTTTCTTAGCTAAAGTAACTTTTGCCCATAAATTACAAGTAGAGCATTATATGCTTTCTTACTGTGAAGCATTAACAGAAATCGTTGCCCCAAAGTTACGTGAGAAAGCTTTGGATAAAACGATTATCAAATTACAAAAGAATAATCTTTTGAGAAAGATGATTTATACAGGTTCTGACAAGACACCATTTGATGTACCTATTTTATCCTTGACAGGTGAGGGCTATCGTTTTGCAAAACATTTGCGTGCGCAGCTTGGTATTAATTATTTTATTGCTTCGCCTGATAGCTACCTTGAAAGAGTTCCGCGTGCTTTTGCGCGTGCATGGTCTATCGTGGATGTCTTTTTGGCATCCCTTGCTTTAAAGAACTTTAGAGGTTATGAAAGTCATTTCACAGGATTTTCTGATGCGGAAATAAACTATTCTACACCTGTGTCTAACTGCGTAATAACCTTTGAACTCGCTTCTCATGTCAAGACATCCCTTTTTGCTTATACTTACTTTGAAAATGATAATCCTTTCTATCTCAAACAAGCCATTAAAGCCTGGATAGGTATTGCAGAAAATTACTCTAATAAAAGTATTCCCGGATTTGAGGGGGACATTAACCTTTTTGCGGTCATTGTACAAACACGTGAAATGGCAGAGTTTATCAATCAACAATTCGGGTTAGACCAACTGCCCTATCCTCCTGTTTTAATTATTCTTGAAATGATGCAAGACCAAAGCATTGAAGAAGCTTTTGTTTTCTGGGATAAAAATGGGAAACTTTCAAAATTAGCTTTAACGGCAAAACAACCTTTTAAGGAAAGTAAGCCATTGGAACCTATTGAACCTATTGAAAAACCAAAAACAACCCTTTCTGAGGCTTTATCCGAAAAGCCGGATGAAGAAATAGAAACAGGTGCTGAGCAAGAAAAATCAATATCTGAAGTTGAGAATACGTTAGAAAATCAAAATGATGATGAAGTTGAAGAAGAAATCTTGTACGAGGAAAGCGAAGATATTGACGATGAAGTGATTGAAGAATCAACAGATGATGACGATTTTGAAGGGAGCTGGTAATCAATGGGAATCACACTTTATTTAGAAGCAAATTTTATCACAAATAAATCTCAGAACCCTTTTTTCTCTAAGATTATTAACAGTGCAGGAAATTTGCTTTATGTCGCAAGTTCTTATTTGCAAGGAACAGATGCTTTTCTTGAGGGTAAGCTTAAAGCCTCACAACAGTTTATTCAAACACCAGAGGAAAAACTAGACGAAAGTATTGCAGGGGGTATCATTGAGGAAAATTGCACAATGTTTATTGATGATGCTTTAGGCGATTTGAAAAAAAGTACCTTGACAAAGTTATTAAATTCTAATGTACGTGCCATCTTTATTCTTGCTCGTTTCGAGGATTGGTTACATGGACCAGAGAATAAATATACGCTATCAAATGGCTTCGACTCCTTCTTAATTTCACGTCCTGTGATTACCAATCCTCAACGTCTCCTAGAATTTGTGAATATCTTTCCAGAAGCAGAAGAAAAAGTATTAGACTGGGTGGAACATCCGAGAAAATTGCCGGTAAATAGCTATTATGTCTTTAATAAGCAACAATTTAAAGGAGTGGACTATTTTTCTATCTTTGACCCACGGACAGTCTCTTTCATCTCCCTAGAAGAAAGTAAGCAAATGTTAGCGCGTGATGATAAGAGTCAGTTGTATTTCAATACCTTAGCGAAACGCTTGAAGGAGTTGACAACCCTCGTCACAACACAAGGAGAGAACCTGAACCATTTAAAGCAAGAACTAGCAGGTCTCACTCAAAAAGAAAAGGACACAACAGAATTAAAGGAAAAAGTGTCAGAAGCGTTGACAGAAAACTTCCAACCCCTACATAATGAATTATTGGAACTTATTCAAAAAAGTGCCACTAACCAAGAAAATGCTGAGAAACTATTACAAAAATTAATAGAACACCAACATATTGAACTGGAAGAAAAGAAAACCATCACAAATAATGTGAAACAAACTTCTCTTGAAGAATTGTTCAGCTAGTTTCCAAAAGGACTTTTACCCCCGTCCTTTTTTCTTTGTGAGAGAATAATGATATAAAAACAAAAAGGAAAATGTATGACAGTAAGAAAGATAAGTATTTTATTTATAGCTTCACTATTACTTTGTAGTTCAATTCCTGTAGCAGCCACACCACAGACTACAGGTGAAGCAAAACAGGATATTCTCACGACACAAGCTACAGCACAAAAGCAACTTAATCAAAGTAAGCTCATTCAAATAAAGATTGATAAGCTCAATAAAGAAGTGACGACAGAACAGAGTGTTTTAAAAGAAGAGGCGCGTGAAGTCCAAACCAGTCAGTTAGGTTCAGGAAATAATATTATCTCTATTGTGGCGAATTCAAAGAATTTATCTGATTTTTTGATGAAAATGAATGGCATCTCCACCTTACAAAAGCAACAAGCACTACAAATTGCAGCACAAAATAAAACGCTTGTCGATTTAAAAGGACAGAAAAAGAAGTCTGATGATGCGATAGAAAAAGCAAATCAAGCGCTAAAAGAAGCACAAACAGAATATAATACACTCTCTGCCAAAGAAAAAGCTGAATTTCTTAAAGCACAAGAAAACAAAGCCAGTGATAATATTCTCCAGTCTGTCCCAGTTTCCAATACTAAAACTACCGCATCAGAAGTTCAATCTGCCCTAACAGCTTCGAACACTATAGTATCTTCAAGTAGTAGCAATGCAGCCAAGATTATCAGCGTCGCAAAACAATATTTGGGTGTCCCTTATGTCTGGGGAGGCACAACACCTTCCGGTTGGGATTGTTCCGGCTTTACCTCTTTTGTTTATCGACAAGCACTCGGCATGGAAATTGGACGCACAACCTACAACCAAATGGCTTCGGGGCACTCCATCCCATTTAGTCAGGCTCAGCCAGGGGATTTGTTGATTTTTGATGGTGGTGGACATGTTGGTATTTACCTAGGAAATAACGAGATGATTAATGCAGAGAATCCATCTGTCGGTACAGTCATTGCCAGTCTTACTTATTGGCAACCAGATTATGCCTTAACCTATTAGAAAGGACGAGTCATGTTCATCATCTATTTTTTAATTGCTGCTTTAGCGGTTTGCGTGGGAATCTTTGCAATCATCATGGGAATCATTGGGTTCATAGCACTTGCCGTTGAAGCTATTTTAGATAAATTGGGAGACTAGCAGTTTTAATGATGAAAGAAAGGACTTGTTTTAAGCTCCTTTTTTAATTTTGGGATAATTAAACAGTATAAAATTAAATTCTTTAAAGGAGAAAAAATGAAAGATGTTTTTTCTGGTATCTATACGGTCATCAACAACAACTTACCAATCATCGTATGGATTATGTTGGGAGCTTTTATCGCATTATTTCTTGTTGCCATTGGCTTTGCGGTCGTAAAGCTAATTTTTGGAGGACAAGATGGAGTACATGCTGCTCGCCAGTCTATTGGTAAAATTCTTACAGGGGCATTGATTGCCCTCCTAGCATCTGCTTTAGCACATGGCGCGCAAACTGCTCTAAAAGCTGTCAAGATTGCAAATATCACGGTTGCTGGTGGAGGGAAAGCACAAGATGTGGTCGATACGATTGTGAGTGCAGGAAATGCCATTTTAGCATTGTTGATTGCTTTTATTCTAGTTGGAATTGTTCTTACTTGTATTGGAGCTGCCTTGATGTTCTTGGGTGGAGAAGATATGGCAAAGAAAGGGAAAACGATGTTGATGACGTGTATCATCGCTGTTGTCATTATGTTAATCGCACTCCCTGTTTCTAAAATCATATCAGATGCTTTATTAAATGGTTATAAACCACTTGATATTACAGGCTAGAGATAAAGAAGGACTTGTTTGAGTCCTTCTTTTGTGTTGCGAGATAATGAGACCAAACCACTTTTGAAAGGGGGGTTATCATCAAATTCAAATTTAATACGCTGTTAGTCAAGGGAAAGAAAGTTGTTTTTCCTTGGGTCAATCTGGCGCGTCCATTGATGATAGAAGAATTCATAGGAATTGCGAATGACCTGCAATTAAAGGCTATCCAGTTTTTAGATAATGACCTTGAAAGCTCACTTATGATAAGTCTTACTATTTCTACGGAAGACTATGCGGTGCGCCCACAAACAATTACTATAAAATGGGACATTCAGACAATCACACTTCCTGCTCTTACGTTGATAATTACGGCAATGCTTGAACTCTGTTATCACACTAAAATTGAAACAGAAAATGCGGAACTGTTAGGGCATTGGATATGGGAGGTCCGTCAACTTTTGGAAGAACTCTATACTATCAAAGTGGAGATAGAACAGGAGGAAGGCAACCATGCGGTTTAAAAAAACGAAAATTGGCGGGCTCTTGGTTTCATTCACTTTCTTGTTAAGTCTCCGTATCCAAGCGTTTGCGGATGATAGCTTGATGTCAAAAGATTCTGCAGAAGCAATTAAGCACATTCGAGCTTGGCAAGATTATGTGAGCACGCAAAGTGTCATTTGGGATATCTTTCGCTTGATAGGATGGGGAATTGTTAAATTTTTCTTTTCTATCAACCAAGCTTTGGCTGACTTCATGACATGGTACATCTCTCCCGCAAAAGGAATTTTCAGTATTCTTAGCCAAGGGTCAAGCGCTAAAGCTTCTGTGAGTGACCAAATTGCAGCAAGTCCCTTTGCTTTCTTGTTTTTTGTAGGGACAGCGGTCATTGTTGTGGGAGTGACGATTGCGATTGCTCTTAATGCTTTTCATTATTTTACTGGCAAAGGACGTCCAGTCAACGAACTCATTATGACGCTTCTCAAAAATGCGGGAATTATTATGTTGGCTCCCTATATGCTTATGTTTGGACTTTTGATATTCCAGTCGCTTTCTTCAGCAGTAGGATTTACCAATAGCACGACAACAGATGCCAATGGTCTCAAAGTGACGCTTGCTTCTCAAATGATAGGAAATAATCTTATTGATGCAGAAGACGCCAATGCTCAAGACTTACCTATTTATGGGAAAGCAAAATATGAAGAAGATACGACAATTAAGGGAAATTATGGAGAATCAAACCTCAATCCTTTTCGACTCATTCCGATTGGAGCGATTGCTGGTTCAGGTTATGCCGTTGGTAGTGAGGGAGGTGTAGAAGCCTACACTAAACCGTCTGATATTTATAATATTGACATCAACCAAATCGTAAAAAATAGTCCCTATAACAGTGACAATCATACATCCACAGACTGGGTTCACGCAGCACACGGAGACTTTGGTTCAAAGGTTTCAGATTTTTTCTCTTCGGGTAATGCGGATGTAGATAAAGAAAACCTAATCATTTATACAGCACGTAATATAGACTTGAATGAAAATCCAAATCCAGATAAAAAAGCAAGCTATTATCTGGACTCACGGACATCGGGCATTCCAAGTATTAGTGCTGGTGTTTATGTTTGGCACGTTTCATGGCTTCCTATTATTATTGGTGAGTTTGCGCTCACAATGGTTTATATTTTTGCTATCTTTAAAATTGCTAAGATTGCTTGGGAATTTATCAATCTTTTAATTTTAGGCATTCCAACAGGCGCAGTAAAAATAGGAACAGAAGAAGGGGCAAGGTTTATTCTTGATGAGACCTTTGAAATGTTACTTTCTCTGTTTATGACCGTTATTGGTGTCAACATGTTTATTGGATTTTCAACGGTTATTGGGACATTGGTAAGTGGTTGGCAAGCTTCGGGGATGTATGAAAATCTTCTTAAATCTGTAATAACGCCTATCTTGCTTTTGATGTTTGCAGGCTTCTCTCGTGAAGACCCACGGTTCTGGCGTGCTTCGGGTGCGATGCAGGGAAATTCCAATATGGGAATGACAACACGAGGTCTCGTGGGAAGTATGATGGCAATGAATGCGGCAAAATCTGCGATTGGAGGTGTCACACGTCTTGGAAAGAATGTAGTTGGTTCAGATATTAAAGGTGCTATGCAACGTTCTGCTGCACAAAATGGAGGGAAAACGACCATAGGTGGAACATTGGCAAATCTTCGAGGAGCGCGTGCAGCTTCCTTTATGGGAGGTAAAGTTAATCGTGGTTTTCAGGAGGGGATGAATGCTTATCATAAATCTTCTGCAAAAACAGCTCGAAAGAATGCAGAGCATCATGACAATAGTAAAGGCAAAATAAAAGCTGCTGCTGTTGGTCTTGGAGCAGGGATTATTTCTCCCGGAATAGAAGCGGCAGGTTCTATTCGCAAGGGTTCTCGAAACTTTGGTAAAACAATGATGAAAAATACAAGTGTAGCTAAGCGAACGGGGGCTTCTGAGAAAATGAATGAAGCTGTTCGAAATGGTGATGATAGAAAACTAGAGCATTTAGAAAATAAAGCGAAGGCAAAGCAAGATGCTGTACGTTATTCAATCCCACATAGACATGACATCTCTGCTGTTCGTAAGGCTAATAAAGCAACAACAAGAGCGTATGAAACAGAATCTAAAATAGGTCTTGCACGGGAATATGCCGCCTATGTTAGCTTACCACCTAAAGCACAAAAAGAAATGAGATTTGAGGAAGTTAATCGTCATCCATTGCACGAGGTAAATGTGGATAGCAATATGTCATTGCCGCCTAAGCGTCCTACAAAAAAATATTAATATAAAAACAGAAGGAAAGCCCTATTTTTAGAGTTTTTCTTTTTATTAAGAGTGTAAAGAAGGACTTGTTTCAAGCTTCTTTTTTTATTTTGAGATAATCAAAAAGAAAGACAAAGGAGGTACTTTTTTGGGACATATTTTACTGATTGTCGGCATCATTGGGGCAATTCTAACCATTGGATTATTAGCTCTTTTATTTTTACCAGAATTAAAAAGTTTGGGAAGCGGTAATGCTAGCGGAGGCTTGTCTTTAGCTTCTTTAGGGAAAGGTTCACTTGATGAATACAATCCCCTCATTATAGGAATTGCTGAGGATACGTATGTCATACTCTCGCCAAAAGCTGGGGGAGGCTATTATACCTACCTTAAAATCGAAGCTGTTGATTTATTTGATATTTCTGATGAAAACTTGGAACGCCGTATTCGTGGATTCGCTAAATTCTTGGAAGCAAATGTTAAAGGCATTCAGTTCGTTAGTTTTGCGACTAAGATTGATTCAAGCCTGCAAAAGGAACATCTTTCAAGACGTATTGCAAAGGCAAAGACTGAAAAGCAACTACAACTGTTGGAAATTGAAATGCAGAAAATTTATGAAGCAGAGCTGACAGACCAACAAAAAGTATTTTATTTTAAAATATTTGACCGTAAGTTGGGAAGCTTAAAGAAGCGCATCATGTTACTAGGAGCTATTAACAATGATTTTCCTTATGAGCAAATCAAAGGAATGGATGAAATAGCCGAAATTGAGAAAAAACTTGTTGAATAAATCAAAGGAGAAAGAATGCGACAACAACCAACATTACTTGGAACAAATCCTACGATATTGGGAAAGAAAAAGACTATCAAAATAAAAGGCAATAAAAAAGAAAAGCAAAAAGAGGAGAGTGCGCGACCACCTTATACAAACGAACGAATGAAGTTGGAGCAGTTAAAGCGGTTGATTGCGAAACAACGTCAAAAGGGTTATGATGTTGATTTTATTTCCAAAACACAGCCCTCAGGGACGATTACTTTTGAAGAAAGTTATGTTCAAACAGGGAGTGGCATAGAAACGACAGTTCTTGTTGATGCATTCCCTCAAAGTCCGTTGCCTTTTTGGATTGTCAACTTAGCAGAATCAGCCCCAGATGTGATTTGTATTATGAATATTGAGTCTGAAAACAAAGTAACAACGAGACGACGATATCAAAAGATGCTGCGAGAAGAAAAATTTGGGCTAGAACACGCCAAAGATGACTCTGCGGCAA
Organism: Lactococcus allomyrinae; assembly: GCF_003627095.1. NCBI lineage: Bacteria > Bacillati > Bacillota > Bacilli > Lactobacillales > Streptococcaceae > Lactococcus > Lactococcus allomyrinae. The sequence continues at coordinate 242,924 of NZ_CP032627.1, forward strand.
TGGAAGCGCAAATTGAAGTGGAAAAATTGCAACAACTCATTCTGGGAACCTTTCAAGGGGAATCCTCTCAAAAAGTTATTTCCGTGCGCCTCACCATTAAAACGGTGGACAAAAAATCGCATCAGGAGCGTTTAACGGAATTAGTCAATACACTTAAAGGAGGAGGCTTTCATGCGCAAGCTTTTCCAAGTGACACGAAAGCACTTTATGATGCCAAATGGCTTTCTCCTGAACAGACTTCTAGTTCCTTTTATAAAATTGCGCCTTTTTCTATTAGTTCAAACGACCTCGCCAAAGGCTATCCTTTTAATCATACAGAGTTGACAGACCCAGAGGGTGCTTATCAGGGACGAACAGACACAGGAGGGGCTATTTTCTTTGACCCTTGGTATCGTATTGGACAACGTACCGCAAGTAATATCATGATTTTAGGGAAGACCGGAGCGGGGAAATCTCACTTCATTAAGAAGAATTTAGATTTTCAAGTAGCCCTTGGGAATCGAATCATCACCTTTTCTAAAAATAATGAATACAATAAATGGACAAAAGATGTCAATGGGATTGTCGTTGGTATGTTTAGTTCAACAGAGCGTATCAACATGATGCAGGTTTCTGGCTCTGTTTCAAAGGTAAACGAAGACGGTTCGGGAAAAAATGAGATAGATATTTCAGCCTCATTTACAGCCCATATTTCAAGTATCGTGAATAATTTCAGATTACTTGACCGCACAATTACGGATACCGAATCGAATGCTATGTCTGTTATTTTGAATCAGTTTTATATTGCTTATGGTATTTGGAGAAGCCCAGAAGATTTAGCGAAGTTTGGAATGCCAGATGTGACATCTTTGTCTCCTGAAGAATATCCTATTTTATCTGACCTTCAAGACTTTGTTTACAAGACTCTAGAACTTTTTACAGACGCTTCAACAGAATATAAAATGAAAACAGCACTTAAAATGCTCATAGAAGTAGGCTCTGGTGTCTTTGATGGGATAACGAATGTCCGTGACCTGACTAAAGAGCAGGTAGTTTGTTTTGATTTGGATACATTATTAGCCCAAGACCGAGCTTTCCAGCAAATTCAGCTTGCTAATGCCTTTAACTTGATTGTTTCACAAGCATTAATTTCGGGCTTAAAACAGCGTGATTATGTGGCAGAGGGGGGCGACCCAGATGGTGTGATGCACACGATATTAATGATAGATGAGTGCCATAATTTGATTAATATTCATAATCCATTTATTGCCGAACAGGTAACGACCTCTTTGCGTGAATTACGTAAACTCTATGGTGCGATTTGGTTGGCAACACAGACACCAAAGGAAATGCGTCCTTCTGGAACACCACAAACAAAAGAATTAATGACCGCTGTTGAATCCATTAATAAGATTGTTGATTTTATGACGTATCGTTTTTTGTTTAACTTGGATAATTCAGCTGAAATCAAAGATTTGATTGGAGATAACCTCCCGGAGGAATATGCAAAAGCTATTCCACTTCTTGACAAAGGGCAATGTGTCTTTATGTCTGGGAAGACGGTTATGAAAATGAGCGTCCACTTTGACCCTGTACGTAATCAAGTCTATTCAGGAGGTGAATAACGCATGGCATTAAGAGAGACGAATGACAAAGATGAGCAAAAAATTGATTTTAGCCACTCTGATAAGAAAAACGCACGAAAGCTGTATGGGAGCATAGGAGGCGTGCTTGTACTCTTTCTTGCTCTTGGATTTACCTTGCGTACTCCTCCAAAACCTGTGACGCCCACCTTGACGAAAATGAACACTTCACAAGTAACAGCTGTCGGGAATATCTATTATATCGGAACCAGTCTTAGTGCCTCTAAGAAAATGGCACAGTCTCTTTATTATATTGATGCGCCACAAACAGATGGTGCGCTCTCTATTAAAGTGACAGCTACTCTTACAGCTCAAAATGGGAATGCGGTTGAAAGCAAAGTCTATCAAGCAGGGGCACATATCTTTGCGATAGAGTATAAACCACAAGCTAAGTTGCCTATTATCTCTCAATCTATTGCCATAAAGAATTTATCTATAGTGAGTGATGAGGGAACGACAAATGAAGCCCAAGCAGTCTCAGACCCCTTTGTAGTCAAACCGAACAATAAAGTGAAGTATCAAGTCCCAAATTATCGTCATTTAATAACGGAAGAATTGGTTTATCAAATTAACTTGTATAACAAAGAAATTGCCAAGCAGGGAAAGACGTTGACGCAAGCGACAAATAAGCTCAATAAAGATAATCAAACGATTGATGCTATCAACGCTCAAAATAAAACGAATTTAACAGAGGACCAGTTAAATGCCAATCAGTCACAGGTGGATGCATTAACTGCGGATGTCGCTACACAACAAGCCAATATCGCTCAAGCAAAGGCTCAACAACAGACTTTACAGGAAAATCTAAAGAAAGCCATAAATGTTCAAGAAGCGGTTAAAAAGGCGACCACGGATGATGCCATTGCAAAAGCATTGGGCTAGGAGAAGAAAATGAGTAGTCAATATTTAAACGAACCCATTAAAATTTACTCTACACAAAAGAAAGATATGAAGCTCTTTAGAGGTGTCAATGTTTGGTATATTGGAGCAGGAGCTGTGCAGCTGCCGCTCTTCATGAGTCTCTATAATCAAAAACTAAGTTTGGGGTTTATCATTCCCATTATTATCATCACAACAGTCCTTTCACTGAACGGGGTACGTTGGTCTAATAAATATAAAGGACGGAGAAATTATCGTAACATCCTTCGTTCATTGACACAGCGTAGGCAGAAATTTCAGACCTATAATATCAAGGCGATTCAGTGGGCAGAAGTAGAGGCTGCGGAGTATGATGTCTATAATGATACCGTGGATGCGATAGAGAGCCTTATACTGGAGCGTATGGCACGTTTAGGAATTGTAGATGCACAAGAACTCAAAGCAATCAATCAAAGTATTCATTAAAAAATATCAGCCCATTCATTGCTGGCTGATATTTTTGTAAGGTTACCCGGCATAAAAAATAATAGGCGATAATGTTATGAGGATAGAAAAATTGCAATAAAAGTTTGGCTCAACCATGCGGATAGTCAGGCTAAGGATTTGTTTGGGACTTGTAATATTTTTATGGTATAATGATGCGTTTGCCAATTTTTTGGCGAGAAATGGAGAAAATATGAATCAGTTAGTACGAACAGTGAAACGTTATCCCTTTCAAGTATGGGCGGTTGTTTCTAATTTAGGAGTCTTTGCTTGGCTTCAAGCCAATACGGGACGATTTGTGCAAGAAGGTAAAGCGATGATGGCAACGCATCAGAGCGACCTTGAAAGATTTTGGAATTTTCTTAAAGAGAATCCGCTCATAGTTTTAGGAATTGCAGTCATATTAGTGATTAGCTTTCATTTCTTAGAGAATATAGGACGTACTATTTTTACCCTTTTGAATCTTTTACTTTTACTCAAAATTTTGGGAGTATTTTAAATCAGAAACAAAAAAAGCAGAGAGTGATTGCAAAAGACAATCATTATCTGCTTTTTCCTTTGCCTAAAGGTTACAAAGGGACTTTCAGAATACCACAAGTTCTTATTTTTTACAAGTAAGTGTTCATTCTATGTGAGAAACATTTTATTCCTCCTATTTTTCTTTCTTTAGTGCTTGAAAATGGTACTACAGCGGACTTCTTACCCGACAAAAGAAAAGACATGAGATAATAATAGAAAAAGCATAAGAAAGAATAAGTTTGATATGGATTTGATTAAAGAATTGGATATTAAAAATGATGTTCCTTCCGTAAAATTGCGCTATTATCAAGAAGAAGCGAAAGCTGCGATTGAAGCAGAATGGGAAAAAGGCAACAAAAGAACCCTAGTTGTTATGGCAACAGGGTGTCATAGAGTCGGTGAAGGTCTTTTAATGGCTGATGGAACTGTTCAAAAAGTTGAAAATATCAAAGTTGGTGATAAATTATTAGGGGGTGACGGCTCTCCTCGTACAGTATTAAAACGGCATGAAGGAGAAGATGAAATTTATGAGATTAAACCTATCAAAGGAAAAAGTTTTTTTGTAACAGGGAATCATAAACTAACTTTGGTGAAAACAAGAAGGCGTGGAGATAATTCGCCACAGTATCCATCTTATCAGTATGATGCTTCTTTTGTAGATGTATCAGTAGATGATTGGCTTTCATGGGGTAAAACACAAAAGCATATCCATAAATTAGTTAGAACAACAGGGGTTGAATTTCTAAATAAGGTTACTTTACCTCTTCCCCCTCATTTTCTTGGTGTTCTTCTTGGAGATGGTGGCTTGAAGTATCAGTTAAATGTGACTACTATGGATGAAGAAATTGTTGAAGAACTCATTAATCAAACTAAGGCACTTAATATGGAGCTTAGTCATACACCTGCTGGACGAGCAAAAACATATAAATTTTTAGATAATCATAAGCACAATAATAAATTAAGAAATATTTTAGATACTTTAGATTTAACTGATAAAGGCTCAGAAGAAAAATTTATTCCACAAATTTACAAAACTGCATCTACGCAAGATAGACTAGAATTAATTGCAGGATTATTAGATACAGATGGAAGTTTAAGCAATACAACTTATGATTTTACATCTAAATCAAAACAATTAGCAGAAGATTTGGTATTTCTTTGTCGCTCGGTTGGTTTAGCCGCTTATATGTCTGAAGCTAAAAAAGGAATAAAAAGTTTAAATTTTGAAGCAATTTATTGGCGTGTATGTATTAGTGGAAATACTGATAGAATTCCATGTAGAGTAGCGCATAAAATTGCTTCCAAAAGAAAACAAAAGAAAAATGTACTTAGAACAGGTTTTACTGTGACTCCTGTTGGAAAAGATAATTATGTTGGTTTTACAGTAGATGGAGATAATCGTTACTTACTAGATGATTTTACGATTACTCATAACTGTGGCAAAACGATAGTCATGGCAAAGGTCGCGGAAGAACAACAACGTCTTCATCCAGACAAACAAATTTTAGTGCTTGCTCACCGTGGAGAACTGCTAAATCAAGCAATGAATAAATTTGAAAAAGCAACAGCACTTACCACTGTAAAAGAGAAAGCCCAAGAGACAAGTATTGGTTCGGAAGCACAAGTCGTTGTTGCTTCTGTTCAAACCATGAAAAATGATAAACGTCTGCATCAATTTGACCCAGAACAGTTTAGCACCATTATGGTCGATGAGACACATCATATTATGGCAAAGATGTACCGCAAAGTCATTGACTATTTCCCCAATGCGAATATGTTAGGTGTCACAGCGACAGCTGACCGGACAGATAAATTAGATTTAGGAGAAGTATTTGACAGTGTTGCTTATGAGTACGATTTAGCAACAGCTATTAAGGACGGCTATCTTTCTCCATTAACCGCTCAGACTATTCCAATTAATATTGATTTAAACGGCGTACATATGAAAGCAGGAGATTTTAATGAATCTGAACTTGATGATGTTTTAGGACCTTATTTAGAACGAATCGCAGATGAAATGGTCCTCGCGTGTGAAGGACGACAAACAGTCGTTTTTATGCCGTTGATTGCGACTTCCAAACGTTTTGTGGATATCCTAAATAAAAAAGGCTTTCGTGCTGCTGAGGTCAATGGACAATCTAAGAATCGGGATACCATTCTCAAAGATTTTGAAAATCGGAAATATGAAGTGTTGGTGAATGCCATTTTGCTTACTGAAGGTTGGGATTGTCCGACTGTGGATTGTATTGTTATGCTTCGTCCAACCAAAAGCCGAAGTCTTTATGCACAGTGTATTGGGCGGGGAACTCGCTTATCGCAAGGAAAAAAAGAGTGCCTTATTTTAGATTTTCTCTGGAATAGTTCTAAGCACGCACTCTGTCATCCTGTTTCGCTTCTTACCAAAAATGAAGCACTGGTACATAATGCGTCACTCCTCGCACAAAATGGCGAACCAAAAGCTGTTGACGAGTTAGTTGAAGAAGCGAAAGAAGAATATAAAAAAGCACAATATGCACAGTTGACACGAGAATTAGAAGCTCTTTCTATTCGGCGCCGTCGGAAAAAGCTTGACCCTTTTGAAATTTTTCTAGGGAATGCGAATGGTGTGGATTTCTCTGATGAAACCCAGAAAATGACAATGAGTCAAAATCAAAAAAACTGGTTGGATAGTAATAATATAGATACTTCTTTGATTAAAACCTACGCACAAGCTGAGAGTTTAATCAATCAATTAACACATCGTGAACCAGACCAAGCTACGCTGAAGCAAGTGAAACTTCTTAAAGATAAAGGATTTAAACAGGCTGACCAATGGACAAAAGTAGAAGCGTCCGAAGTCATAGGAAAAATAGCAGAAAACTTCTGGGAAGTGCCACGCTCAATCCATCCAAATACATATCAACCAAAACGCTTAGAAAATATTGAAAATAAAGAGAATTCTTCCTCAATACAACACTCTGAGATAAAAGAGCGTATTAAAAAATTTGATAAACTGATAGAAAAGCAATTTTTAGAGTTGATTGCATCTGATAAAGAAGTGACAGCTAATGATAAGTTACGAAAAGCCATGCTTCAAGCCATGATGGAAGAAAAAAGCAACAGAGTAACGGCAATAAAACGAGCCTTTTTACAGAAAAAATCTCAAAAAGAAATAGATGGTATTGTTTATCAAGAAAACAAAGAATTTTACACTCAAACGAAGGAAGCTTGGAAAGTCTCAGAAGAAAAGCTTCGACAAGAAAAACGGCGAGAAGCCCGCAAAAAGGAGCGGGTGAAAAAAGAACAAAAGCAAAAAGAAAAAATCATAAGTCGAGAAAAAGCCGAAGAAGTCAGCAAGGCGCGTGAAGATAAAATTAAAGAGTTGTTTCCTGATGAATGGTACTTAGTTAAAGCACTTAATGGACGATGGATGAAAAAATATAAAGGGCGGATTACTGCTATCGCTCTTACAAAACGTGAAGGGGATTATTATGTGAGAGTCCACATTTCTGATTTTAATAAGAAAACATTCAAGGAAAGAAAAAAAAAACAAATTATTGACCATTTCTATGGGTTTAGCTCTGAAGTGCATTTTAGAGGCGAAAAGCATCTCTCTATTCCGATTTCAACACTCAAAGAATTTTTTTACAAGGAGACAGTGGTAGCAGCCATTTTGTGATAAAGCAGATACATAAAAGGACATTTTTCTCGTCCTTTTTTTTCTTGTGGGATAATTATTGTAGAAAATAATTGGAGGAAAGAAGATGAATTCAAATTTAACGATGCAAGAATTGATTAAAGTTGTACAAAATGATAATGGCGAACAAGTAGTAAGTGCAAGGGATTTGCATAAAGGACTTGGACTTTCAAAGAAATTTTCAGCGTGGTGGGAACAAAACTCATTATTGCTTATCGAGAAAGAAGATTTTACAAGGGAACCTCAAAGTTACCTTGTTCAAAAAGGGAATGGAGCGAGTCAATTATTCGATGATTACGTCTTGACGATTGACGCTGCAAAACATTTAGCTATGCAAAGTAAAACTGAAAAAGGGCGTGAATATCGTAATTACTTTATTTTAGTTGAAAAAGCATGGAATTCTGATGAAATGATTCTTATGCGAAGCAGACAAATTCTTGAACGAAAAGTTGATAGACTACAAATTGAGCTTCAAGAGAAAGAAGTATTAACTGCTCAACTTCAACTTGAAAAAGAAAACTTAAAACTAGAATTAGAAGAAGCGACAGAAAAAACACGGTATCTTGATATCATCTTAGAATCTAAAGATGAAATGGTCGTCAAACAACTGGCGCAAGATTACGGGATGTCTGCTATTCAATTCAACCGGATTTTACACGAATTAAAAATTCAATACAAGGTCAACGGACAATGGATTTTATACGCAAAGTATCAAGCAAAAGGCTACACTAAGAGCCGTACTGTTTCTTTCTTAGACCATAATGGTATCCAACATACACGAGTAAATACTTGCTGGAGTCAGAAAGGAAGAGAGTTTCTTTATAGAAAACTGCTCAATCAAAATATTCTTCCATTGATTGAACAAGAACAAGAGGTAAAGTATGGCTAAAAAAGGTGGAAATTCAAATCGAGGGTGCGGTGCAACCATCGGAGCTATCCTATTTTTATTGGTCCTGTTTTTTTCATTAGCTTTCGTGGCAGTGCGCGTGGCTAACGCACATGGCTTTGATGTTTTAGGAACTTTAAAAAATGCAGGAACTTGGATATGGAAGAACTCTGATACAAAGGGAATTGATGATGTGAAATTTTCGGCACCTAACACCAGTAGTATTAAATCAGCCGTAGATAAAGGAAAAACAGTGGCTGGGAATGTTGCTTCAAACGCAAATACCGCATTAGATAAGGCAAATCCAAATACACAATCTAGTGCAACGACAACTCAAGGAAATGTTGATTATGGTAAGACAATGGATAAACAACCAACAGAAAGTTTGGCAGAGTCAGTATTGACATCAGATGTTAGAAAACAGCTTGGAAATACTGTGACTTATGATGGACATGGTTCATTTTACGTCAATAGCGATAAATCAACACTTTCATCACCGACAGGACAGCCATTTTTAAAATCGGGTACCTTGAGTGCAAATGGACAACTTTCTGCATCTACGGCAATTTTGTCACACAGTATGAGCGCTAAACGCGTAACAACTGAAATAAACTGGGAACCAGCGGGCTACAAACAATTGAAAATCAACGCCCCTGCTTATGGAAATTACTTATATAATAAAGGTCATTCACTAGGTGCAGCTCTCAGTTCTGGTTGGTCAGGAGAGAGTGTTTCATTTTCTATGCCAATTTATGCCACCCAAAAAGGACAATGGAACGCTTCGGAATACTATGCAGATAATGTCACGACACAAACAGCTTGGGCGAATCAAGCCATAGAGGGTCAATATGGCACATCTGGCTATGGGCAAAATTATTTTGAAGATATAGTGCGTAAAGAACAAGTAAGTCATAAATCTGCGCTCATTTCTTATTCCGTCAAACCTATCTATGATGGAAAGAATGAAGTGCCATCAGGAACGCAAATACAAGCGAAGTCTAGTGATAATATCGTCAATATTAATGTCTTTATTCCGAATGTTGAACCAGGTGTTATGATTGATTACAGCACAGGTAACGCAAAAATAGCAAGTTAAAGAGAATTATCCCAAGTATTTTTTCTTGGGATATAATTTTTTTAGAAAGTAGTGACTAACAGGAGGGAAGATAAATGCTCGAAAAATACCGCCAACAATTCATTCAAGAATTCAATGCAGATTTAGATAAGAATTACTATCAGGTTAAGGCAAAAAAGATAAAAGAAGCGCAACGAAATGTGCGACTCTGTCAACTCCATGAAGAGGGATAGCCGCACAAGTTCGTCAACTAGAATTTGATGCAGAGAGAACGCAACATGAAAAGTATCTGATTGAGTATAACAAAAGCCTGAAAAAGAGTAATCGCCAGAGATATCTTAAAGCACTCCTTCAGATGGCAAAAGACTATTCAAAAAAAGACGCACTCATTGATTTTCTTTGGGAAAAAGATGCAGAAGATAAATTGAAGTACGAGTACGATGTAGAAACTTTAGCTCAGGCGATAAAGTGGTTCAAACAAAATGCTAGGAATGTACGAGGAGAGGAACTTTCTGAGGCAACAATTAAAACCTTAATTAAGGTGCAACTTTTTATCGGAGTTGAGAAAATGAGAAAACAGGATGTCTTATCTAGTCCCTTAAAGTTACACCATAACCCAGCTTACTGCCAAATTGTAAAGGAATTACTTTTACAGGAACTAGAGAATTACGAAGCGTGTGACCGCCTAGATATGTTGCTGCCATTAAAAAAATAAAAGGTGAAGGACTTGTTTCAAGGCCTTTTTTACATTTTGAGATAATGAAAGTATAAAAAATATGAAAGAATATGAGGCAATATTTTGGAAAACAAAGTCGAAGAGTACAAAGTTGAAGATGGTACAGAAGTTGAAAAGGAAGAATTTGAAAAATGGGGACTTGCAACATCAAGGGCACCTGAGTTACAAGAATTAAGAGATGCCATAGATTTGGATAATCAGAAACCCAGTCCCTATGAAACCTTGTGTTTGGTAGAGGTTAAAAGAAATCCAATTATTCGTTTCTTTAATATTGCGATGAATGATAAGAATTACACGCCATCAAAGCGTTATAAATCATTTATTGAAACGGTGAGTCAAGTCCTTACATGTGGAGTAATAGCAACAGATAATAGCTTAACAGATAATTGCTTGGAGTTTTTAATGCCAGAAGATAATGCAATGATGGCTCTTTATTTTCTTGCGGATTCTATTTTTCCCGTAGCGTTGTGGGAATTGATTGATAAAAATGAAAAAGATGCTTTTGATGTCAATGGTCTTGCTCCCCTTGTTGAATTTTATAATTTGATTGCTCCTCTTGTTGCAATGGTGGCTGATGACCTCATTCAGGAATATCGGCGTACAGAACGTAGAAACGAACGACTGGAACGTATCTTGAAAGACCATCAAGAAAAAGTAGTTGCTCTTGAAAAAGAAACACTCAGTCAATTTTTACAGAAGTGAGGAAGTATTATGGACGAAAACAGGAAAAAAACGCTTGATGCAATCATTTATCACTTTGACCTGTTCTTAAAAGAACAAAATAAGCCAGACTCAGAAATGGTACATAAGTATTCAGACGGCTATTCTACTCTTGAAGTGCCTATCAGCTTGCTTGAAGTTGTGCGAGAGGAATTAAAAGAATATGCGGAAAGTTTCAAGGAAAACCAGAGAGAAAAAGAGCGTTATGCCACCACGAAATTGGTTACCTTTCTGACGTGGTTTCTTGCGCACGAAACACCGAAAATAAGCACAGAAGAAATAGAAACATGGTTTGAAACACATCAAGGGGGTTAATATGATAACTTTAACAATTATTGTCCTCTACTCAATCCTCATTATCTGGGCGATGGTTGCCGTCCTTCTTTATCAACGACAGTTGACAAAAGAAAAGGGCGAGACATTAGTGGCAGTAAAACTTAACATTGTTTTGCCTTTTCTGCTCTTGTTGGCTTTAGCTTATGGCACATTATTCTTGCAACCGTTGGTGTATTCTAATTCACATCATTTACCTACGACATTTAATGTCAAAGCTATTCTGAGACAGCTTGCCATGCTTATTCAATTGGTGGCGATTGTGTTCTATCCAATGTACGCTTGGGGGATATTTCCGCTAATATCCTGAATCGAGAAATTCGGGGTTCTCAAAAGGTAGAAGATGATTTACGCAGACAAATCAATGCGTTAAGAAATGTAGTTATTATGGCATTCATTTTGGGAACGCTCATTTTGATTTTGGTGAGATAAAGGACTTGTTTGAGTCCTTTTTTTGTACTGCGAGATAATAAATTATTACAAACATTAACCATTAGGAGGATACTATATGTTTCATTTAGGTTCATATCTTCGCTTTGTTTTTACTTATGGCTTGGCATATCTTGTTATTTTCATTGGTCTTATGATTACTTGGCTCGTATTGACGTAAGGGGGACTATGAGAGAAAAATCATCCAATATCATACAAAAACGAAAAAAGTCGAAAATAAAAAAGCAAGTAAAGCTCGACTTGCCTGAGGCTATCCAACGTTTTTTTGAAAAGGCATTAGTCAAACGTTTCGATTTTAAACAACTCATTATTTTCTTTGAAGTTTCTGAAAAGATTTTATGGGGCGTCACAGGTGCCACATCTTTAGTTACACTTTATAGTGCTTTTTCGCCACTTGTCCATTTATCACCGTTGCTTATCATTGTCATCTGTATCACAACGATTTTTTTAGGGAGTTTGGCTTACAAATATTCAATGGATTTAGCTTCTCGTGAGTCTGCATTGAAGCAAGACCCCAAGACAAAGATAAAAGTACAAGAAAAACGGATTAAAGCTTATCTCTATTTGATAGCTTCTAATTTTTATATCGCGGTCACTTTTTTTCTGACCGTGGAATTACAACCCCTTATCTATACACAGCTTGCTACGAATCAACTATTAAATGAGAGTCATGCAGGCTTTATGCCATCTGCCCTATCAAAAGCGCTTTGGTTTAATTATAACCATCTGCCCTATGCTTTGTTAATTATGCTGCCTGCACTTTTGCCAGCGAGTTTGATTGTTTATACGCAAACTTTTGAGTTGTTTATTAAGATGCGACCACTGTTTGACCAATGGGGACAATCACGTTACTTTAAGTCAAATACCTTTGACCCAGTGATTGAAAACCGGGGAGCTGAACATGTTCCCTATGTCAGAATTGGTCTTAATGTTGCTACACAATCTGACTTGTATCTTTCTCCAAGTTCTCGTGCGGTAGGCATACACATTGTAGGTCCTATGGGAACAGGTAAAACGGCGGCAATCATGCACCCCGTTTTGCGACAAGATGCTTATAAGGTCTTTATGTATTGGCATGATTATGCCGAAGCACGACGGAAATTTTCAGATTTTAAATCTTTTGAAAAATACTGGTTTGTCGAGGAAAGAAACGGACAGTATATCAATGGCTGGAAAGTGATAGACCCTTCTAATAGCTTAGCTTCGGATATGTTTTCAGAGCTTCTAGCAATGGGCGTGCCACGTGAAGCGATTACTTATTTGAACCCACCTGACCCATTGACAGATGCCATGCAGGCGTATTCTGGAAAATTGGAAGCTTCTGTCACAACAAACGTCTCTACCTTGATGGAACTTGTGACGCGTGGCTCCACAAACCCTCATCCTTTTTTCACGGCACAAGCTCAAACTTATCTTGAAAATGCCCTCTTTTTAGTCAAGTTTTCATCAGAAATTCCTAATCCGATTGATAAAGAAATAGGCAATCCTTCTTATGATGAAATTTTTGAAGTTATCCTCTTAGGGACAGAAGATATTCGTTACCAACGAATGTTAGCCCTTGAAAAGTTTGTCGCTATTCTGGAAAATCGCTACACCAAAGAAGCAGGAAAACCAAAAGTAACGCCACAGGAAGAAGCAGACTTTGAGGATTTAGAGAACCGTTATAAAATCGCAAAAACAACGTTGCGTAACTGGAAAAGTTGGCTAGAGGTTCAAGAAGATAAAAGTGGGAAAGTGACCATTATTGATAAAATGGATAATAATGTGGATGGACTCCGTGTCAATGTCGCACGTTTAGCACAAAAGACAGGGATTCGCCGTATTCTTACGCGAAAGACGACCTTTGATTTTGATGTCTTAATGAAGTTTGGAGGCTTTTTAATTGTCAATACCTCAACAGAAGAATTAGGAGTGGATGCCCCTATTGTCGGTAAGCTCGTCTCTATGAACTATCAAAATGCTGTCATGCGCCGAATGAATAATATTGACCGCGGAGGACAGATAAAAGAAGATGCCAATCATAATGCTTGGTTTTCAAGTGCCGACGATGAAAAGCCCCCTTATTTGACAAGTAGTGAACCAGATTTCATGTCCAACTCGCGTAAATATAAAGCAATGGGGATATTTGGACATCAAACGAATGCACAGTTTGATTTGTATTTGGATAAAGCTGCGCGTGATACTTTGCTTACCGGCTTGCGAAATGAATTTGTTTATCAAGATTTGAATGAAGAAGATGCGAAACACTATTCAACGGCTTTCGGTAATAAATTAACGATTGATGCACAATATTCTAAGCAAGTCTATGATGAAGATGGCAATGTGGACGGTGGACGTACAACCGCACGAGAAACGATTGTAGAAAAGCCCAATGCGAGTCCTGATGATTTGGTTACTTTACCCCAGTTTTATATGGCTGGACGTTACTTTAATGGCAAAGAAGAAGAACCCTTTGTTCTCCTTCGTGCGTATCCTTTCTTTGAAGAAAAACTGCAAAAACCAGCCTTTAATCGTGATGATTTTGATTTATGGTATGCGGACGTTCAAGAAGCTTTGGAAAATGCGAAGAGCAAAAATGATGTGGATGCCTTTGCACCGGAAAGTGTTGAGATTATCCGACAAATCGAAGAACGTCAAAAAGCAGAGAGCTTGATGATAAGGAGTGGTAAAGATGATTTCCGGAAAGAACTTGGACAGCAGATTAAGCCACAAGAACCTCTCGTCCATTCTTCTAAGGCAAAACAAAAGAGTTTAGAAGAAGCCATAAATTCTACACTCGCTGTTCTTGATAAAGAGCCTTATGAGAGTAATGTAGATTCAGAAAAATATTAAAAGGCGCTACGTTGCGCTTTTTCTTATCTTTAAGAGTGAAAGAGGACTTCTTTTTCAGGGAAATTTTTAGAGTGAGATAATAAGGGAAAATAAAAAAGAAAGGAACTTTCATTGTTACAACTAACAGAATTACAACTTGACTTTATCAAGGTCTTGTACCCTTTCAATGAATTGACCTATGCACAATTTAATCAGCTTTGGAAAAATGTATCAGGTGTCAAAACTAAAATTTCTTCACAACTACTCAAAAAGATTGAAGGACTTGGTTTAATGACCCGGAAGCTTGATGAGGGACAACAACGAAATGCCAAGTATATTATCAATCAAGAGGAAATTAAGAACTTGTTGGAAAACACGGCGCGTGATGTCTTACTTGATGTCCCTCCTGCTTTTTACCAAGATGCTCTCCCTGTCAAAGTCAAAGCAAGAACGCCAAACTTTCATGATGAAGCGTTAAAAACGCTCTTGATTTCTACTATTTCTACAGAAACAGGCACACTCATTTTTCCAAGGATTAAAACTTTTGTGGAGCATATGATGATACCTGATGCCATTATTGTAAAAGACGATAGGATGACTTACTTTGAATACGATAACCTTACGGAAGAAGCTGCTTCATTTTTAACCAAACTCCCTCGTTATCTTTATGAGAGTAAGAAAAATCCAGAGGTAAAAGTGAACCTTATCTGTGTCTTTACAGATGAAACAATCCAACTGAAAGGCTATAACAACAAAAGAGTGAGTCCTCCTTACTCTCGAATGCAGAGTCTCACAGAAAAGGCAGGACACATTAAAGCTTTAAATGGCTTACCATTTTTAGAAGAACTTGAGAAGCAAAAAAATCTGACGCTCTACTTTTTCACTTATAATGAAGTCCTCCAACGGTTAGGTCCACTATTAAATGGAGAAATCTTTCCTGACTTTGTTCAGCGAGAGTATCCAAAAGTTGAAGAAAAAAAGAAAAAAGTAAAAGTCCAACAACTTAAACAAGAAAAAACAAAAGAACCACAAGATAAACACGAAAAATATATCTTTGAATAAAAAGGAGACACTATGCCATTATTTAAGAAACTTCCAGATTTCTATTTGTTATCTGCTACACCAAAATTTCAAGGGCTTTATGCGACACTTGATGAAGAAGTAAAGAAAAACTTTGTATTTATCCCCTCTGTCGCAGAGTTAAGCACCGCTCTTTCAAAAATAAAGCGTAAGCAAACGGTTCAACTCTTTGTGGATTTAACAGATGAGAATGCTGAAATGCTAGAAGCTTACAGAGGATTTCTGAACCAATTTTCTACCATCGTTGACCGGAGTGTCTTTTTGATTTCTGATATGAGCGCCAGTAAGAAAAAAGAATTTTTCAATCAAGCCATTCATTCGGATACCTTCGATTTGATTTATAATGCAGATTTAATCACTGATTCTAACTTTGAATCAACGATGAGCCGATTGCCTTATGAAGAATTGCCTACAGATGAGACCCTGGATACTTTTCTAAAATCTAATTTTCCATTGTGTACAGCACCTGAACCCATGGCGGTAGAAGAACCTGACATTACACCGCTTTTCTCACCCTCTGAGCAGGTCGAGGCTATCAATACAACTGTTACTACGAATCAAAACTTTACTCCACCGGTGTCAGCTCTTGAATCAACACCAGTAATGCCAACTGCGGAAGAACTTGTAGAACTGGTAGAGCTTCGAAAATATGCGGATGAAGCCGAAGACTACATTCAAAAAGTAGACGAAGAAAATCAAGCCTTGGGACAGGAACTGGCAATCCTTAAAGAAAGACAAGTGATTCAGGAAGATGATAATGAACTTCTTTCCTTGAAACAAGAGAACGCCACTCTTAAAAAACAACTGAGTGAGAATAGTGTCTTTACGCAAAATATGAAGGAAGTTGAAGCAGAGAATAGACAGCTCAAATATGACCTCAAGGCGATGGAGAAACGGGCTCAGAAGGCTGAAAAGCTTGCGACGTTAGATTCTCCAGAAGCAACAGTGATTGAACTGGTTACAGCCATGAGAAGTCTCTCAAGTAAATTATCTAATTCCAGCAGACTCCTTGAAAATAAGGCAGGAAAAGAACTTAAAGAGATGCAAAATGAAGTGGAACGTTTGAAAGCTGAAAAAAATGCCACGGAACAAATAAAAAACAATCTACGTGCTCTATTAGGAAGTGACTAACCGATAAAGAAGGACTTTTGTCCTTCTTATTTTTTTCCGGTGAGATAATGTAAGGAGTAAAAGAAAGCGAGAAAATAATTATGAGTAAAACAATTAAAGCTGTTGGTTTAAAGATGAACGTTAACCGGATTAAGGGATTGCCTGATGGCATCAAGAATGCTTATTTAAAACGAGTAGCTACTAATGGAGAGCTGATTTTTGTTGGCAATACTAATGATGCGGCAAAATGGGAAGAAAATAATGAAAATATCAAGAAGCTCGAAAGATTCGCCAAAGAGCATGAATTAGAATTCGCATGGTTTGAATTGGAGGAGCATTCAGCTTCCAAAATCACTAAGCAAAGTAACGGCTTGACATTAGAGACGACAGCTACTGCCTTGTCTGAAAAAGAAGCAGAAAAGATGCTAGAGCAGGTTTCTGGAATAGAAATTACAGGGAGTCCCGTAAAATGAAAAAAATCATAAAAAACATATGGAAATATTTTTGCTCACTTTTTAGCTCAAAAGAAAAAACGAGAATAACAGTGACAACTGATTTTGGAACTGAAAAAATAGTAATTGATGCAAAAGGAGAATCTGTAGAGCAACTTATATCAAAAGGTGCTTCAATAACTTTTATAGATTTTGGTGCCAAAGAAACTGTAGAAAATGCGAAGAATAAAAATGAGGCGGATAACTTTGTATTGGAAAACAAGGAGGTTTAAATGTATAAGAAAGATTTTACAGAATGGCAATTATCTAAAGGGTTTGATATGGAAAAATTGAGAAATTTATTTAATCAAAGCCTTCCAGAATTCATGGTTATCTTAATGATGATGGATATCTTGTTATTTACCAAATAGACGCTAATCATCAAAAATATAAAAGCAGTTAATTCAGCGCCCTTCGGGGCGTTTTTCATATCTCTTGTAAATAAGATATAAAATGTTATACTAAAGTTAGTCTTATGAATACATTTAAAGCCTTCCTACTATGTAGAGGCTTTTCTTATCGATGAAATCATGTTATACTACCAGTGAGGGAGCTTGGTGAAACTCCTCAGCTGTTTTTCTTCTAGCTGCTCTTAACGGGGCAGCTTTCCCATTTTTTGCAATTAAAAGTTTATATGTTATACTTAGTTTTGGGAGGACGCACCCTCCCATCCATATTCTTTGATTCCGTCTTTTACGAGGCGGTTTCTTGTTGCCCTTGTAATTAAATTATATTGTGCTATACTTAGCACATGGGGAGGTCGCTTGTCTCCCCATCTGTTTTGCCGCCTTGTCATCTAGGGCGGTTTTTGTTTCTCAATTTGACAGTCAGGATTATTAGTGTTACCATAAACTTGTAGGTTTTGTCACGAGTTAAATGTTTAGGAGTACACTTTTCGCACAATAGGATTTACAACTTTTGTGAAAGGAAGTATTAGTATGAAACAAGGAACAGTATGGTTTAATATAACCAAAAGCTATGGCTTCATTATTACTGATGATGGGAAAGATGCTTTTGTATATTTTTCGGGGTTCAGGTTTGATAGTTCAAGAAGGCTTGATGAGGGACAAAAAGTTACATTTGATATTGCGAATAGTTCTCAAGGACCATATGCTTCTAATATCATAAAAAGGTAAACAAAGCTAGGTTCTCATCAATCTTATAGGTTTTATCGATAGTTGATAAAGCTACTTCCTTGTGGGGCATTTTTTGTTCTTGCAATTAGTTTTTAAAGTGTTACATTTAGTTTAGAGAGGTATGCTCTCTAACGTTTCTATTACCACCTTTCACGAGGTGGTTTCTTGTTGTCATGGTTATAAAATGTTATAATGAACCTGTAAGAGGCCCCTTTCTCTTAACCCTTTCCTAAGCCGCTCTACTTGAGCGGCTTTTTTGTTGTCCTTGCAATTAAGTTTTAAAGTGTTATACTTAGCAGGCAGGGAGTGTTTGACTCCTTGTCAATCCCGTCCTGTCCAATCACAACAGGGCGGTTTTTATTACCTTTGTAATTAATAGATATTATGTTATACTGAGACGGGGAAGATTAGTTGCTTCCCTTACAGTTTTTACATCCTTAATTAAATCGTTCTTACAACAGAACGATTTAATTAAATTTGACAATTTTAACTATTAGTGTTAGACTAACAAAGTAAATTTTGTCATGAGTTAAATGTATTTTTAGAATCACTTTTCACAAAATAAGGTTTACAATTTTTGCTGAAAGGAAATAATTAACATGGCAAATGGAACTGTAAAATGGTTTAATGCAACAAAGGGTTTTGGATTTATTACCGCTGAAGATGGTAAGGATGTGTTTGCACACTTCTCACAAATTCAAGATGGTGGATTCAAAACACTTGATGAAGGTCAAAAAGTGACTTTTGAAATTGAAGATGGTCAACGTGGACCACAGGCTGTAAATATCGAAAAAGCTTAATATTAGGTTGAATAGATTCCAAAGTAGAGATGCTTTGGTTTTTTTATGCTAAAATTGTGCTATAATGAGAGGTCTTTAACCTTATAAGGTAAGCTGGATAATTTATCCAGCTTCCTTTTTGGTTCTTTAGCTCAATTGATTAGACTTAACGGCTCTAATGGTTCATAGAATCCCTGTCTTTTGGTGGGTATTTTTTATCGTTAAAATCTAATTTTATTAATTACGACTTGAAAAATCAAAGATAAATATGTAAAATAAATGTAATTATAAAAAATGTATCAGTAAGATTGTGCAACCAAAGGAAAATTTATGGGAAAGATAACATCAAATGTTTCGGCAGCAAAAGAAGCTGTGAGTGGTTTTGAGAAGATAGAAAAACCAGATTTTAAAAAGATTAATCTTGGTCAGAGTAATGTTCAGGGAATGAAAAATGCTTTAGAATTGTCTGAGATGTTAGGGAAAACAGTAAATGGGTTGCTTGATGTGACAAAAAAGCAAGCTGAAAAGATTGTAAAACTCGCTGAGAAAAAAGAACAAGATGATAAAAACGATTCATCAATTTTTGGTAGTCATGTCAGTGGTGGTTCTGGCGGTGGACGCGGCTTTGACAATACCAAGGTTAAGGATAGTTGGATAAAAGTCGGTCAAAATGTTTCTGAGAATGCCGGCGTTTATTTCAAAGAAACCGACAAAAATTCTCCTGCGTATTCTGTCGATTTTGGAAAAGTGATAGAAAACATTTCAGGAGGTATGGTAGGGGCTTATGGGACTATAGCTCCTAATATAAATCCGAATCCTATCCCTCCTAAAAGAGAGAATCATACTGAGGAAGTTATTAATAATATAGGGCAGGGATATGATACAGCACTAGAGAACTCAAATGGTTATCAAAATGATAATTATCAGACCTCTCCATATGGTAAAGGTGGCACACCAAATGAACAATAGTGAGAAGAAAATAGATAAAGATAATCTTGTATTTCAAATAGCTAAAATAGGCAGGCTTAGAGGGATTAATGGAAAATTTATTTCATCCTCTTCAAAGTATAATAAAGAAGCTTTAAATTTTCTTTATGAATTTACTCGAATTTCGCTACAATATTTTGTAGAAAGTGAAAAACTATCTCCAGTGGTCTATCAGATTGCTTCCAATGCTTTAACGAAAGTAAAAGATGATATGGAGCGGACAGTTGAAGTAATAAAATACTTAGAGGAATGGATTAATAAAATTTCTGCTCCTGAGGCACTGAGAAATTTTTCGGAAGTAGATAAATATTTTTTTGAAGTCTATACTTACGATATCTACATGAAAGATTTAGATGTTGGAGAAGTCTACATGAATTTGAGAAAATATAAATAAGAACACTAACGCGATAGACAAATTGTTTTTTAAACCCCAGCCAATTATGCTATAATGATTAAGTCTTTAACCTTATAAGGTAAGCTGGATAATTATCCAGCTCCTTTTAGCTCAGTTGGTTAGAGCTAACGACTCATAACCGTTCGGTCGCTGGTTCGAGTCCAGCAAGAACCATAAACATAAGTAGCAGAAATAGTCTGAAAGTGGTAAAAATGAGTAAATTATAAAAATAGCAAAAAAGACGCTAGAACAGATTCCTGGAATAGAAATTATAGGGAGTTCAGTAGAAGAGGGAAAAATATAAAACTTACAAGAAGTATCCAATATTGATGTGAATTGGATGCTTTTTCTTTGTTCATTTTATTTACATCACCTCTTGTAATTTAAGATATATAACAGTAAAATAGTGTTAAAATAATTAGAGAATGAGGGTAATTTATGGCGAGTATTCAAACGATTCCAGAAGTTGCGGAGGAACACACAAGTAAGATAAAATCAATTCAACTCAAAACAACGGCTCCAACCGTGTCAGTCAATTATACGGATATCGGTGCTATTCATCAAGGGGTAACGCTTAACACTCAAAGTGCCAGCTATGCAAAGAATATCGAGGAAGATATCAAAAACTTTGCAAGTGATTTGGTAGATATGGCAAGTAAAAAGGTAGCAGATGACAAAAGTGCTGCGAAAGGTTTTAAATAAGGGGGAGTTATGGAAACATTTGAAAGTGTAAATCGACAAATTATGCAAGCAGAAGAAGATTTTGATGCACTTTCCCGACAAGAAAGAAAGCTATCAGAGTTTGAAGACCGTTTTAATGAAACACAGCGCTTGGTACAACAGACAACGGATATTTTCGGTACTAATAGCCAAAATGGACACAATCGGGAAATTGCGAGCGAAATGTTATCACGGTCAATGACAGTAAACGCTCATTTCTCGGAGCTTGTAGAAGAAGGGCATAAGAGTATTAAACAAGAAAAAAATCGTTTGGATGACAAACGAGAAGAACTCTACAAACAAAGGAGTACATTGATTTAATGGTAAAATTAGACATCAACGAAGTGCAAGAAATGCTTAACACTGGCAAGCACCTTGAAAGTAATAATGCTTCTTTAAATATTACTCTCTCAACTTTGAGAAACTTTGCGGATGAAAGCCAGCTAAAAGGACAAACGTGGAACTCAGCAAAAACAGCGAGTACAGATGCTTATGTTCCACTTATTCAAGGTCAGATTGCTTATAATGAAGCTGTGATTGCAGGAAATAAAAAAGTCCAGAGTGCTGTCAATAACTTTCGCTATCCGACACCTTTAGACGAGAGTTTATTGACGGTCACAATGGATGGCTATACGAGGGCAAGAAATAATTATGTTGAAATGGTGCGTGAATTGACCTACGAAATGCGAGCCAATCCAACGATGGTTCCTGTGTATCAACAACTTGAATGGGAATACCAAGGCGAAATTGAAAGTCTTGGTGACGCAATTTCTGAGTTGAGCAAACAAATTGAAGCCCTTCATGAGTTTGCGAGTGCTGTGAGTGACGCTTATGACGAAGCAGAGAGTATCAAAGGGAATCTTGAAAAGGGTTTTTCAACCCTTGGCAAAGGTGGCAGTAATGCTTATCATAACGGACACTTTACAATTTCAGCGATGTCTGATTGGGCACTTTCTCTGGGTGAGGATTATGAGCTTAAGGTCAATGCTAAAAAGTATAAACAAATCTTAGCGACTTTAAATACTGCTAAAATGAGTGATTCAGAAGCCAAAGCCTATAAGAATAAAATCCGTCAAGAGCTTGCCTATCTGGACTTAAAAGGCTGGAATGAAACGGGAGAGAAAGACTATGTGAAATATCTCAATGCAGAATATAAAAACTTTATCAAGGATGACATTCTTCATTTGACAGAAGAGAGTCAATGGATGGCACCTAATGGGGCAGGAAGTGTCTTGATAAGAGGGTTGCATAATTTCATTGAAAATTCAGGCAATGATTTATTTATAAAAACAACTTTTACAAGCCAAGAAGGAATGCCGAAAGCTAGTTTGTCAGGGAAATCCCAGTGGTCAGTAGTGATGCCGAATGGAGAGCGTTTTGACCCAGCCTTTCTGTCTTACTTTGGCGAAGATATGCCAAATATTACTATCAAAAAGACAAATTTCGAAGTCCGTTCCTTAGCAACCTCAGGACAGCGGTATGACCCGAATCATCCCTATGTTTATTATCTTTTTTCTGATGGAAAATATGATAAAGAAGCCACTGAACAATTTTTCTATGAAGGTTCAAGTATTCATTCCACTTACTTTGTTTCCTCCGCAGTAGAGGGAGTGAAAAATCAAGTGGTATCTGGTATTGAGGAATTTGCATTATTTTCAGCAATAGTACCCGTTGACCCTGAAGCATTAGCAGGCGAAGCATTGATAGAAGATGCAGGTGCGGGTGTTTTTGCGAAAACAGATGAACTTGGGAAATTAAGTGCAGGTTATCGAGGTGTACAGGTTGAACGACTTAATCAAATAGTGGATAATATTAGCGCAAATCAAACACGTTTATCAAAAAGCCAAATACAATCCTTGATTGAAGCGAGCGATAACAATATAACTTCAAAAACTACTTTGTTAGGAGGATGGAAACCCAATGACCTTTCTTATGAGCAGTTGGCTAACAGGGCGGGATATAATTATTATGATATGGGTTCTGCTTATGATAAATTAGAAATTAAAATACCTACGGCTGGGCAAGATATCAATGAAGCTTGGCTAGATGAAAAAATAAAAGCTGGGAATGACTTTGTGTTGAGTAAAGACCCAACAGCTGCTGATATTGGAAAATCGTATAAGTTAGAATTACAAAAATTGGATTCAAATGGTTATATCATCCCTGATAAACCCTCAGCTGATGGCTTGTGGCATATCACTAAAGGAGGAAAATAATATGATAGATAGAAACAAAATACCAGTTCATATATTAAATTCACTCGGTTTTAATAATTTAGAAAAAGCATTAAAAAATGTATTTGATTTTAATATAAAAGATGCCGATATGATTTATGTAAGGGCACAAGGAAATCAAAATGAAAAAGAACTTTATAAGGATGATTTTAGACTATATCTAAAACTCTATAATACTAAGGTTGAAATTGTCATAGAAGACACTCGTGAATTTGGTGGAATGTGGCGAGGTGCAGGTGGTAATTTATATCTTTCCATTGAGGATATTAGTGAAAAGCATTCTCCATGGAATAAAGGGAATGATGGAAATTATTACAACTTTTTGATTTATCTTGTTTCTCCGGAAGAAGTAGATTTCTTAAAACATGAAGGGGCTCTTGGAAAAAATGAGCCAGCTATCGAAAACTCATTATTAATCTTAAAGAAATATTTAGAAAAAGGTAAGCAATAAATTTGGTCAGAACAAGCATTTCTTTGAAGACAGAGATGGCAAATGGTGGGCAGTTAAATGAAAGAAAAATAAAAACGCTTTGTTCCACTTATTATAGCTTTACCAATCTTAGTAATCAATCACATAAAGCAAAAAAGAAATGGGAGAAGAAAGCCAAACATGAACTCAAGTATTTATGCTATTCAAAATAGAAAACAATATGAGCAACTCGTTAAAGTCATTGCCAAAGTTTTTAAAACAGGATTTGAAGTATTAAGTTTTGAAGATGATTCAATAGGAATTCCAGAGAGTAATGATTTTCAAATTATTATAAAATTTCCTAAATTTGATAGAGTTGTTCTAATTGGTCTTGTCAAGAGTGGAAAAGGCTATCAAACTATTGACGATGGCTTTTTCACGGCTTGTGTGCAATATAATGGGGCGAAAGATGTATGGTTTGGAATTCCTTTTAAAGGTTTAGATGATTTACTAGGGGATGCTCTTAAATATGATACTGTTTATGCAGGGGGAAGTTCAGAAGATGAAGAAAAACAACTTGACTATTTTGGAAAGTTAAAATCTGAACTTGAACGTCTCCAAAAAGCTGATGATGAACGTAGTTGGTGGGATAAACATTCCTTTGGTTTTTGATAGAGTTAAAGACTGGATTTTAGTTTTATGAGAAATTAAAAGGTTTACAGACGAAAAGACTCCATGTCTTGCTATAAAAGTAAAACAGAGCAAGAACTTGGTAGATTTCCTATTTATTCTCCAAAGAACGAGGTTATGAACCTCAAAGAGAAGAAGTTAAACGAGTGCTTTATGCAATTAAAGCTTGGACAATGGCAGGGTTAGAACGAATTTCATGGGTGAATGTAGCAATTAATTTCTATAAAAATTATCTCAAGCATTTGGCTTAATAACACCATTAAGTGGGGTGTAAAGCAGATAATAATATAAAAAAGACTTATGAATTAGTATTTTCATAAGTCTTTTATTTCACTTAATTAACGACTCTTTATTTTATAAAGTTTTATCAATATTTCGAGTTTTCAACATATTATCAATAAGCCATACTCCCATAATTAGAATGATTATTGATAGGATAAATTGTAAAATAACTGTGAAAAAAGGAGCAGGAACATTTTCTGTACCACTTAGTATAAGACCTGATAACTTAAAAGATATAAACCAAGCTAGCCCTTGACCTCCAAATGATAGTTTATTTAACTGTTCATGTACATGTTTTAAGTAATTATACATAAATCCCCTCCTTGACATGAGTACATATAATCAAATTTAGTTGATGTTAATGTAATTATATCAAAGGAGGAGGGAAAGTACAATGAAGAAAATTGTGTTACTATTTGCTGTATTAGGGTTTTCAATTGTAACTGTTGAAAAAGTAGCTTTTGCAGACAATGACCAGACTTCAGGGGCTAACTGTAGAACAGTTAAAAAAATAAGGTAATGCACAGACTAGAAAAGTTTCTAATGTAGGCGGTGGAATTTGGTATATTATATCTAATGTAAATGGACGAACATTATCTGAATATTATCATAGAGATAAAAAACACTCTGCTACAGTGCATAATAAGAATGGCACTTTTGATAAGGTGAAAATTCTGTTTATTGGGATAATGTGCCCAAAGAAAAAGCGGGAGATTACAACTACCTTGCAGTATAAATATAAGTCTAGTATTTTTATAAATTTTCTAGAGTGCCTGTTAACAAATGTTAATGTCTACCCTTTGGCTTTGTGATAAGATGAACAAGTGAAGGGAGAGTTTTATGAAAAACTACAAAAAATTATCTATCATCACTCTTTTAGCACTTACAGGATTGGGGACTTTTGGAACTTTGAGTGTAAATGCTGCAACCAAGTCTAAAACAACGACTGCAACTCTTGGTATCAAGGGAGTTGCTAGTATGACAGACCACGTGTATTTTTCTTACACAGGAAGTAAAATAACAACTTCTTCAGGTAGTCAAAGTGTTACAGCTTTAATTCCATCAGTGTGGATTTCAAAAGGTGGGATTAAAGTAATTGACAGTAGTGGCGCATGGAAAAAATTGTATCAAGGAAAGTATACTGTTGGGGTAGGAGTTAATGCAGGAAGTCTCGGTCATTTGGGTGTAAGTGTCGGAGATAAATATATCCGAACAGCCATACAAGGAGATGGAACATACGGATACTACTCTTTTAACGGATAAGTTTAATAAACTATTATGATATACCACTTGCTTAGGCTTGTAATTTTTAAAGCAAGTGGTATATTTTTATATAAGGGGGGCAATGATGGAATTAGGAGTAATAGATTTAGCACTAAAATTTAATGAGCAGGTCATCTTCAAACATGCTAATGTTTCGTTTGAATCGGGAAAAATTTCCTTTGTCATGGCACCAAATGGTACCGGTAAAACGACACTGATAAAACTACTGACGGGATTATTAAAAGTAGACAAGGGAGTAATAGCTAATAGTGTACAAAATTTTGATTGCTTTGTTCTTTTTGATAAATTGAGTTTGTACGGAAATTTGACAGGACTTGAAAATATTAAATTATTTACAGAGTTTAAAATTCATCAAAGAAAAATAGAAAAAATAGCTTTATCTTATTTTTCAAAAAAAGTTCTTAATAAAAAAGTTAAAAATTATTCGTTGGGTGAAGGGAAAAAATTATCTTTGATTATTTGGGAGCTTCTTAAACCGCAAATTACAATTATGGACGAGGTTACAAATGGTCTTGATTACGAAACTCTGAAAACTTTAAGAGAGAAATTAAATGATTCTAAAATGGGAAAAATTGTTTTGCTAACAGGACATCAATTTGAATTTTATGAAGAAATGATTGATAGTTTGTATGTTATAAAAAATAATCAAATTGTTGAAATTATAAATTGGGGGGAAAGAAGGTTAGCAGATGTCTATGAAGAAAACTTTGCAACAAGAGCTGTTTTATAGCATTAAATCAAAAATGGTTTTGGGAATAGCACTTGCAACGATTATTCTTGTATTAATAGGTGCTTTTCAAGGAGTTATGACATTTAATGGTGCAAAGTCTTTGGTGGATATGGATAAGAAAAATGATATACATTTTCAAGAAAATATCAAAAAAGGATATTCTTCTAGATTAGACAGTCAGGGAGGGCTTGAAGTTGATAACCTTTCAGCTTATGATTTTGCACAATTAAATACTTCAGCCCAACAAGTTTCTGCATCTAGCTTGCCAGAGTTTCTATTTAAAACTTATGGTTTAACTTTTTTCTCTATTCTAGCTTTTATTATTGGTGTGCTAATTTCTAGTTATGATTATAAATTTGAAACTTATCAGCGCAGATTATCAAGGAGTTCCTGGAAAGAAATAATTACTGGAAAAATTGCAGTAATTATCGTGCTCATTTTGGGAGTATATATACTAGCCTTTGCATTTTCTGTTACAATAGGAAGAATTTTACCTTTTATTACACATGTCCACGTTTCAAATTTTAATTTTTCTAGATTTTGGGCTAGTCTTTTAATGACAGGAATTTCATTTATGCTCGGTTTGGCGTTAGCTTTAGTTGGTTTTGCAGTAAATATGGTTGTTCGTCGTGTTGTTGCTGTTATTGTTACTTTTATCGTGTATGTTGCTGTTATTCCTAGTTTGGGGAAATTTGATTGGAAAAATATTATTTTGAACCTGTATTCACATTTTGGAACGAGATTAAATGTTGAGCAACTTCCTTTTACAACACTTCCAATTTCTCTTGTAATCTCCCTCTTTTTGCTCTATGTAGGGGTAATTTTAGTAATTTGTGGAGTGATTTTTTCAAAACGGACTCGATTTATGCTTTAAAGAGTTTGGAGTGTAATTAATAAAGGGCATGTAAAACAAAACAAAGAGTTGTTATCAATTTAACAACTCTTTGTTTTATAAAATTGAAGAATTAATTGTAAATAAAATGAGGTAAGCAGTTGCAAATCCCTTCTAAAAACTGTAAAATAAACTTAATAATAATCACATGAAAATTTAAGAAGAATTTTACTTAATGGGAACATCAAAGCTAGGTTCTAACTCAATAGTGGCACAAGAAGTGATTTCTGAATTAATTGGAAAAGATACTCATTCATAGTCAATGCACCCCTAGCTAAATCCTACGGATTTTGAGCGAGGGGCTTCGGGGATAAGCTTCATGGTTACCTCTCTTACAAAAGTTTGGTAGAGCCTACAAAAACGACGGGGCAAGCCACCGCCTTTGATTATTTTTTCTAATTACACCTCGCCACCTTAGAGGTGGGAGAATTACGGGCTATAAGTTAAAAAAGGAAAACTTTCCCGTGAAGAATTTTTTTGTGCTATAACATAGGCACAAAATAAAGGAGAACTATTGAAATGAAAAAACCAAGTAAAAAACAACTGATTATCGGCGCAGCGATTGCTGTGGTATTAGTAGGTGGCGGGACTACGATTGGTGTGGTGAGTCATAGCAATGCGGTACACGCTCAACAAGTGGCAACGCAAAAGAAAGTAGAAGCTAAAAAAATTGCCAAAGCCAAGGCAGCTAAAAAGGCTGAAACACAAGCAGAACAAAAAGCAACGGCGGCACTTCTTGCGGCGGAAAAGGTAGATAACATCAAGAATGTTTCTGCGGCTCAATCCGCTGTTAATGCGGTTACAAATGCAAAATTTAAAAAAGCAGGGAATGCAGAGATTGCTTCCATCCATGCTCGAATCGTACTGGAAACGAATGCGAAGAATGCGGTCAGTACTTTCCAAAAGGATGCTGGAAATGCAACTAAGGATAAAGCCGCACATACAGCAGTAAACAAACTGACAAGTAAGTACGATACAGCACTCAAAGCAACGCTGAATAAAGAAATTCTTGCTAGTGAAGCACAGGCAAAGGCAGCTGCCGCACAAGCAAAAGCTTCAGCGGATGCCAGCGCAAAACAACAAGTTGCTCAAACTGCACAATCTCAGGCACAAGCAGCTGAAAGTAAAACGAACACGACTAATTATGGCAGTGGCTACAGTGATACGGGTTCGGGTTCAATGAGTTCAAATAATACTAATGGTGGAAGTTCAAGCCCAGCAAGTTCTGGAGGTACGAGTCAAACTGCGAGCGGAGGGACATCCAATGGTGGCGGGCAAGCACCAACTGCTGCGCAACAAGACACCAGTGGACAAGGGCTTGCTAATGCGGAAGCAGCAGCAGGTGCTGCGGGGACAAGTGATGTTATCGGAGGCTGGAATCCTCCTAAAAAGTAAAGGATAAAGATATTCGAGATGTCGGATATCTTTTTGTTTCCAATATTTTAGGAGTATTTACGTCAGATAAAATCAGTTCAAGCACAGTTGTAGCAAGTCAAGCAATTTCAAAGCTTACAGGTGTGGATACTTCTAGTATGACAAATGAAAGCTTTGGCTTTTAATGAAGAATAATAAATTAGTTGTAGATAAGAGAAAATGAAGCAATTTCTAAATAGAAGTTGCTTTTTTATTTACGAAAAAGTAGAAGAAGGACTTGTTTTAGGTTCTTTTTTTCTTTGTAGGAAAATAAAGGAGACAACAAAAATGTCTGTAATATCCGACATATGGGGATATTACAAAAAATCTTAAAGGAGAACTTAAATGTTTAAAAAAGAAAAAGGTTTCCGCTCTTGGAAAGCGGGGAAGCACTGGCTTTATTCTGCTGGTGTTCTAGCTATATTAGTTAGTGGAGGAATGGCCGTTTCAAATTTGACACCTCTCGCACTTCACGCGCAAGCGGCGACAAGTATGCCTTCTGACTTTACTCAGGTTGGTAGTATTGGTTCAGCACCACTTTACCAAACATCCAATACTTCATGGACAAATATCAATGGAGCGATTAAAGCACTTGTTAACGGTCAAACACCTGACTATTATGTAGGTGCAGCTAAATATGCTTCCGATGGGAAAACAATTATCGCTGGTCAGCCTTTAGGATGGTATGACGGACAAACACAATACCCAGTGATAAATGGTGGTACTTTTGGGAGTCTTTTAACCGCAGACCCTTCTGATTTATCTCAACCGAATTATAATTTTGTGAATGTTGCCATTATGCAAAAGGATGGCTTTACAGATTCGGATAATTTTAATTACATTACTGCTCCGGGGCAAGCGGTTCCTATTTATGATGTTGGTGAAGCGTATGAAACTTCGACTGGTAAGTTTATCCCTGTTGGATTAAAAATCAAAATCAATGATGCGACTTATTATGATAGCGGAAGTAGTACCACACCACGGGACGTCTTTAGCGATGGTTATAAATTAATGGTCGCTGCTCGCAATGATGGCAATGGGAACATTACCTTGGGATATGTTGTTGTTATGAACGGCGTTGTTGCTCAGAATAATGGCGGAGGCTCAGAAGGTGGTGGCTCTGGCAGTGGCACAGGAAATATCTCTGGTGGATGTACAACGGGGATTCCTAAAAGTGTCAATGGTATTGTTACTTATGTCAATGAAAATACGGGCGAAGTTCTTCCTAATAATTCCATTTCAGCAGTAAAAGTAGCAGATATTGATGCTGGACAGTCCGCAGATATTAGTAGTAATTCTCTTGGATATTTTATTTCTAATCCGACTCATCTGTCACTTCAAAATAATGTATTAACGGCTAGTACAGACCATACAGTCACTTCTGATGCTTCTACATTGGATGCAAATTCTTATGTTACTTTAAAGAATATTAATTCCTTTGCACTTACGTTCACAGATACCCTCGGCAATCAACAACAAGGTTCTATCGTGGAATCCCTCTTTGGAAGAAGTGCGGTTAGCCTTCCTGTTCCTGACCTCGTGAAAAATGTATTAACGAAAACAGAGACATCAGGAGCTAGTCCGTCAGGTGTCTCACAAGCTGGTGCAGAATTTGAATTAAAAAACGAGAATCCTGGCAAATTTGTAAATGCAAGTGATACAGGAAGTGATGAAGTTGAAGCGTCTAATGGTAAAATGAACACCTCATCAGATGGCACACTAGAGTTCACGACAGGTTCAGACGGTAAAGTGGGTGTTGAAAACCTCCCATCAGTAGATGGTAATGGCAAAACAATTACTTACCAATGGGTAGAAGTCAATGCTCCAGATGGAGAAGCGATTTCTGCCTCAGGGAGTGGACAAGAATTCTCTGCGAACTTAAGTACTCCAGCAGATAGTGACGGCAATATCCCAACCGCTGACACAAATATTTCAGATAAACCGTTGCTTGAAGCACAATTGAATAAGAACTCTACAAACGCAGCCTTTAATAATGCTCTTGGGGATGCAACTTATGAAGCCTATAATTCAGATGGTACACCAATTACGACTGATGATGGTTTAGACCCAGCGACAGGAAAAGCAGCGGATGTTGATGTTGTTACAGGAACATTGGTTACAAGTGTTGGTAGTGGAGAAGAAGGAGATGGACCTCTTATCGTCAAAGCCAATGCACAAGGTCAAATTGATGTGAAGAACATGGATGGCACACAAGTCTCTAAAGATATCACTTGGAAAGAAATTTCTCCCGCCGCAGGTCATGCTTTAAATAATCAAGTGGCTACAGGAACGTTTAGTACAACTACTTTAAATAGCGATAAATCTAACTTCCTTGTAACAAGCACAACGACGGATAAACCAATGGGCGAAACAGCGATTGCGAAGCTGGATGCCGATACAGGCAATAGCACGACACAAGGTGCGGCGACTCTTCAAGGAGCAGAATTTACTTTGGAAGATGCGACAGGCGCACCAGTTAAACAAAGCCAAGGTGTTGACCCCAAAACGGGTGCAGCTGCCAATGTTGTTCTGACTTCTGGCACGACTTATGCACCCGATGCCAATGGGAATATTGTGCTTGTCACGAATGATAAAGGTGTCGCAGGACAAGTGGAAAACCTTGACTTGACGAATAACCTCAATTATCAATGGGTAGAAACCAAAGCACCGTATGGTTATGCCATCAATGATAAGCCAGATGCCGTGACTTTCTCTCCTTCCAATACAGTAGATACTGCCACAAATAACTATGAGGATAGTCAAAAGCTAAGTGCTACCATTTCTGACCGTGTCGTTGATTTTGGCTTTAGTTTCACAAAAGATGCGGCAGACCAAGGTGCCACAGGCTTAAATGGTGCAGAGTTTACACTTACACCACTCACAGGCACACAAAATAGTCTTGGTCAGTTCGATAATGGCAAAGACACCAACATCAATGGACAAGATACCTTCATCAGTCCTGATACTGGACTGGCAATCCCAGTGACCGATGTCAGCCAACTCTTCTTAGGCACAACGCAAACCTCTCATGATTATACCGACCCTCAGGGCAATCAATCCGCGGGTTGGGTGGAATACAACCATGTACAAGTCGGGAAGTACAAACTGGTAGAAACAAGCACACCAAAAGGCTATGCGCCAGTAGATGAGATGGAAGTGGATATCTTACCAGATACCGATACCACAGGTGCTCCAACAAGCTATGAGCTGAAAGTTACCGATACTGTGACTGGTAATGTCT
The DNA here is from genome assembly GCF_003627095.1 of Lactococcus allomyrinae. NCBI lineage: Bacteria > Bacillati > Bacillota > Bacilli > Lactobacillales > Streptococcaceae > Lactococcus > Lactococcus allomyrinae. Next base: position 274,986 of record NZ_CP032627.1, read on the forward strand.
TACGCGATGAAACCATTCCTGTCTCTTACAGCACAAGTCAATCGGGACGTCAGTTGATTGATGATAATAACAGCCTTGGGAAATTTAATCTCGGACAACTCATTGATAAGCTCCCTGTGCCAAGTATTGACGTTGAAAAAGCCAATGATGCTGTCCCAGATGCAGGCAAAGGCAATGACACTGATGCGGATAATAACGTTGGTGTCAACGACCATGATACGGTTGCGACTGCTGATAATGCTAAAGCAGGAGCAACGACAACGATTGACTTCCGTATCACCAATAACGGCACAGATGATTTAACGAAAGTCACCGCCAAAGATAAAACAACGAGTGGTTCAGTTGATATTGGTGCGATTACGTGGACTTACAATGGTCAGACTGTCACACTTAACAGCGATGGCTACTTCGTGACTGCGGACGGAAGTGTCCTGACTTTGTCTGTAGGACAAAGTATTACAGGGACTGCTACTTTACCAGCACTTCCAGCTGGACAACTTCATACAGACCAAATCGCAGTTTCGGGTATCGGTATCCAATCTGGTGGAGATGTACAAGACCATGATAACTGGAATGGGGAAACCCCAAAACCAAGTATTGATATTGAAAAGGCAAATGGGACAACTCCTAAAGCAGGCAAAGGCAATAACACCGATACTGCCAATAATGATGGAACCAACGACCATGACACCGCAGCAACTGCCGACAAAGTAAAGAACAAGGCAACCACACAGATTTACTTTAACGGAACCAATAATGGTACGGAGCCTTTGACAGACATCAAAGTCGGGGATAAAACAACGGCAGGTTCTGTTGCTATCGGTGCAATTACTTGGACTTACAAAGGACAAACCCTTAAAACGAATGCAGACGGTTACTTGACGCTTCAAGATGGGACATTGTTGACCCTCGCACCCAATGAGAACATCACAGGAACAGGACTCTTGCCAGCTTTGCCAGCAGGAGAACTGCATACAGATAATGCAACGATTGCGGGCGTTGGAACACTTGATAAAGTGCCAGTAGGGGACAATGATAACTGGAATGGCATCACACCACTCACAGTGAAGACAACTGCTCATACAACAGGCACAGACCAAATCTTTACACCGTCTTCTTCTACTCAAATGTATGACACAGTAGAGACAAATGCACCGAAAGGCGATATCCAAGTCGCTTACTTGCATAAAATCACGCCTGATGGCAAAGACACGATTGTAGCAACCGTGTCATTCACTATCGATGACGCAACTGTAGAAGCGGAGAAAGATACCGTTCTTAAGTCTATTGATACTTCTAAAGATGTGGTAGGTACTCGTTATGTCTGGGGCGAAGCCATCTTTGCCAAAGGAGCTGACATCAAGACGGACAAACCTTTGGCAACATTCTATGATAAGAATGACAAAGCAGAGACATTGACTCCGGTCACAACACCAGTTGCCTTAACTCCCGCGAAACCTAACTTGACAATTATTCTACCTGATACAGGAACGAAAGCTCTTGCTTGGTTGACTGGTATCGGTGTGGCTATTCTTGCCGCAGTTGGTGGGACAACGTTTTACAAGAAACGTAAGAAAGGCTCTGATAAAGCAAAATAAACAGTAAAGGACTTCTTCGGGAGTTCTTTTTTTGTTTTGAGATAATAAAGTCAATATTATTGAGATTGGAGTAGTAGCGAAAATAACGAATAAACGTCAAAAGAAAAAGAATCAATTTATCAGAAATGATAATCCTCTTTTTCTATGTGAGATAGTGACAAAAAGTATAAGCTGAAAGGAATTATTTTGAGACAAAGAGAAGATATACAAAAAACGAAGAGGAGACGAAAGAAAAATTACTCCTTAGTAAAAAAGAAATCAAAGACAAAGAAAATAGTGGTGCGACTGAGTGTGTCGCTATTGGTATTAATTGGATTGGTTTTGACCTTTCAAGTCCCACTGACTCATTGGTTTGTCAATCACTTTCAACAGAAGTATGCGTTACAAAGTCTTTCAAAAGACCAACTCAAAGCGAATCAAAAGAAGGGTAATTTTGATAGCAGCAATGTCAAGACCGTGAATTTTCTTGATGCAGCAAAAGCTCAAATGGAAAATCATAACTATCCTGTGATTGGCGCAGTATCTTACCCAGATTTAAAGATTAGTCTACCTATCTTAAACGGTGATGGAGATGCGACGATGTTATACGGCGCTGGTACAATGAAACCGAACCAAGTGATGGGACAAGGTAATTATGCTCTCGCTAGTCATCATGTTTCCAATGTCTATGGACATTCCGCTGATGGACTTTTATTTAGTCCTCTACAAAATGCTAAGGCAGGTCAGAAAGTTTATCTGACAGACAAAATAAAGGTGTATGAGTATAAAACAACAAGCGTAAAAATCTTGCTTCCAAGTCAAGGCAATGTTATTCAGGATGTTAAAGGAAAGCAAGAAATCACACTTGTGACCTGTTATAGTGATGACCGATATCGAATTATTGTACAAGGAAAATTTATCAAAGCGATGCCATTTAATAACAAGAACGCAAAGCTCTTTACAGCTCAATACACACAATGGTGGAAATAGAAAGGAATAGTATTATGCAGGAACGTAGAACAGATGCTTCAAAGAAGAAAAGTAAGAAAAATTCTAAGATGTTGACGGGTATTTTAGTCATGTTGGTATTGATTATTGGCGGAGGTGGAGTAGCTACTTTTCATTATTTCTATCCGCAAGGCATCAAAAAAGATATTTCAGCTCCCTCTACCTCACAGCACACCTTACCTGATAAAACCAAAAGTAATCCCAAAGTTCCTAAAACCAAGGAGAAGCCGACAACAAGCGTTTCTCACTCTCCTGAACAAGTGAGGGCTCCCTCCGTTTCTAGTGTACAGCGTGCGTTCTGCTCAACCGCAAGAACAGACTATACAATCTGTTCCTCAACAACACGTTTCAACAACTCAATCAGAAGATGCAAATAAAGCAAAAGAGGATGCAGAAATCAATCAACTGACAAAAGAGTATGAAGCAAAGGGATATACTGTGAGCGTGACAAAACAATCTTCTGTACAAGTGACACAGCCAAGTACAACTATTGCCTCTCAACTTGATAAATTGAAAGCAGAATACGAAGCGGAAGGCTACCAATTAACAGTAACCCATCACTAAATCTAAATATCCTAAATGGATATTTTTTTTGTGTTCTTGATTGAATAAATTTCCTTTATCCATGTCGCAATTTGTATCAATTTGAGATATATTGATACAGATTATCGCAAATTACGACAATTTGTGCTAGAATAGGTATTGGGAACTGTTGCAATTTGTCTTAAAATGATACAAAATGTAGCAGACTTCGACAAATTGTATCAACGAATAGGAGAATAGGATGCGTAAACGCCTTACAATTTCACTTGAAGAAGAAGTCATGAAATCTTTTTCTTCGATTTTAAACAAAGAGGGCATGACAATTCAAACGTTTTTAGAGTTGATTGCCAATAAAACCGTAAATACAGGGGAAAGTCCTCTTACTCTAGGCTGGAATAGTGCTATTTTTACTCCAAACACAGAGAATAAGTTACAAAATCAAGAAATGAAGCCCTCAGAGAAGGCTGAAAATCAGACAAAAACTAAGAAAAAAAGTGCTATTTCAACCTCAACAATGACTGAAAAGCACGAAGAAGAGGTTGTTGATATTGAGAATAATATCACAAATCCTTTTGCAGGATTAGCCAAATAATCCCAGAGTTAAGCGATTTTGAGTGCTGTTAAGAGTAGAAAATAGAAGGAGTCCCAAGAGTGCATAAAATTATATTTTTGCATAATTATGCACTCATTCTTTTTATTTATTTTAAATGATGAATGGCTCTGTTGAGCCTTTTTTCTTGGCTTTAAGAGTACTCTTATTTTGGACTTCGCTTTGTTGAGCGATTTATACCGCCTTTAAGAGTGAAAATACTTGATTGCTTTTGAAACTAAAACTTTTGAGCTTTTTGAATAAAATACGAGATAATTTAAGCAAATTTTGAAAATAAGAAAAGGCTTTGTTATAGGATTTTTAATAGCATTAAGAGTACTCTTATTTTGGCTTTGGCTGTATTAAGCCATTTCTTACCTTGATAAGAGTGGAAAGTCGTGAAAGAAGTATAGAAAACGCTGTATTGAGCCATTTATCATGGTGTTAAGAGTCACTCTTATTTTGCTTTCCCTCTGTTGAGCGATTTATAAGGACGTTAAGAGTGAGAAGTATCAGTAGCACAATAAAATGAAATTTTTGTGCTTTTAAAATAAAAAGAAGGGATATTTTATATAAATTTTTAAAAAGATGAATGGCTTTGTTAAGCGATTTCTGTCAATGTTAAGAGTACTCTTATTTTGACTTTCGCTCTGTTAAGCGATTTTAGCCTGCAATAAGAGTGAATGCTTGTGAAAAATTAATCAATCTTATTATCAATAAAATGTATAATTAACTTTTCCGTGTGGTTGAGCGATTTATAAGGATATTAAGAGTGAAAAAGAGTAAAGGATGTGACTCTTAATAACCACTCTTAATTTAGTAAGAAGAATGTCTTGTACATAGAGTGTAGGTGCGACTTTTGAGCACCTTTTCTACATCGTAACTTTTAGTAGAAAAATTGGGTTAGGTTTGGTAGGTGCAACGAAAGCACGGAAGGTAATAAAAATGATTATTTATTCAAAAGGAGAATGCGGAGAAGTTAATTCATAAAGCAATAAGTTGTGAGATGATAAGAGGTATCTAAGGAGGAATTTATATGGTATTTGAACAAGAGCTTCATCTTGATTTTATTAAATTGTTATATCCGTTTACATGGCTTTCCTATGCGCAAATAAATCAACTATGGAAAAACGCATCGGGGTCAAAAACTAAAATGCCGTCAGGTTTATTAAAAAAATTAGAAAGTGAGGGGATAATAAAACGAAAAATAGCAGAAGGTAGAAAACGTGGTGCTCAGTATCACATAAGACAAGAAAAAATCAAACAATTTTTTTCTGGAACAACTAGAGATGTGTTGAACAATATATTGCCTGCCTTTTTTCGAGATGCATTCCCAGTAAAAAGTCCATCTCACACTATCAATTTTCATAATGAAGCTTTAAAAAATGTACTTGTTTCATTTTATTCTCCATATTTTGATTCTTTAGTATTACCACGGATAAAAACAGATACTAAGGATATTATAATACCAGACGCTATTCTTTGTAAGGGGGACTTTTTTTCTTACCTTGAATATGATAATCTAACAGAGGAGAGAGCAGCGTTGTTGTCTAAAATACCTAGATATCTTTACGTAGCTAAACAACAACCAAATAAAAAGCACAAGTTAATTATTGTTTTTACAGATGAAACTACAATTGTTAAAGGATTTCAAAGGAAAAGAAAGAGTCCCCCATTTCATCGTATGGAAAATTTTGTTTCTGCTGTAAAGAAAATTAAGGCACTAAATGGCTTGCCTCTGGTTGGAGAGATAAGTAAGCAAGAAAACTTTGAACTTTATTTATTCACTTATAGAGAGGCTATACAATACTTGGAGTCTTTATTTAAAGGAAAATCTTTCCCTGATTATTTTCATCGTGAATTTACAATGGCTTTTGGTGATAATTTTAAAAATCTTCAAAAGCAGAGCGAGAGTTTAAATAGTCAGAATATAGAAAGCCTTAATCAGAAGAAAAGTCAAGCAAGCAAATATTTTTTTGAATAATTTCTTCAAATTATAGAAAGACACCCATCGAAAGAAGTGTCTTTTTCTTCACCCTTCTTCAATAAAAAACGAATGATATTTTCATATCACTCGCTCATCATTCAGAAGAATATTCTTTTCTTCTCTCATAACTTTATTTCTTAACCGATTACCCAATCATTATACCAAGCGTTGAGAAGTCTGCTTTTATTTTTTTAAGATGATAGCTTTATTTTTTTTGATAGTTAATTTCTTATTTTCTGTAAAATTACATATTGTAAATATTGAAGCATGGTGGTAAAATAAGAATGAGATTAGAGAATGTTCCTTAACATGAGGGGAAGTAAAAAAATACTTTTCTCACGCGCATGAGATATGATTCTAATACAATCACATGGAAAGTAAAGTTATTAGGAGAAGTTTGAAAAAAGAAGCTAATCGTCAAATTCCACAACTGGAGTAAAAAAGAGCGCACAAAAAACTTAATTTGAGTAACCTCAAAAAATTAGATTACTTTAAAGCCGTGACTCTGAGCATATCTAGCAGCTTCTTGAAGTGTAATCGTCTTATCTGGAGTAACGTACTCTATTCGTTGATAAAGCTCAGGATTATAGACCTCATTCTTCTTGAGGACGTGATAAACCGCAACAAGTAATCGATGACAAATCGCCATAATCGCCTTCTTGTGACCTCTACGTTTCTTGAGTTGGAGATATTTATTTCTGAGTTCAGGATTCTTTTCGGAACGAACGACTGCATTAGCAACTTCGACCAGCAAAGGCTTGAGGTAATGTCCCCCTTTAGAAATGCGTGTAGAGAACTTCTTACCCGCACTCTCGTTGTTGGCAGGGACGACACCAGCCCACGAACAAAGTTTTCCAGCGGTTGGAAATTGTGACATATCCACTCCAATTTCAGACAAGATTCTAAGTGCAGTCAAAGGTTTCTGAAAACCAGGTACGGTTTGAATCAACTTCTGTTGTTCCTCATATTCTTGTCCCAATTCCGTGATGAGCTGCTCAAGATTGTTCTTACAAAAGGTAATGGCATCAAAGTGCGCTTTAATCACTCTGAGTTTATTGGCTTGTTCAGGTGTAATATCACAGTCAGTTGCTAGGGTTAATTCTTCAACAGTTGCTTTCATTCTTCTATCCATGAGTGCTTCAAGTTCAAGTGATTCAGGATTGTCAAGGATGCTCGTGATAATATTCTGAGCACTTTTTCCGAAAACATCAGAAACGACACTTGCAATCTGAATGTTTGACCAAGTCAGACAGTTCTGATAGCGATTTTTCTCAGAAGTCTGAAGCTGAGTAAGTTTCATGCGATAGCGAAACAAATCACGAAGTTGTCTAATTTTAAGAGGTGGAATAAAACTTCCAGAGACGAGGTCATGTTTGTATAAGTCCGCAATCCATTGAGCATCTTTCTTATCTGTTTTCTTTCCTCGTATGGCTTTGACATACTTGGGATGAGCGAGACAGATATTACAAGAATCTTCAAGGACATTGTAAATTGGAATCCAGTATTTGCCTGTAGATTCCATACAAACATCAAAGCAAGAATAGTATTCAAGCCACTGTTTAAGTTCTTTAAGATTGTTGGTAAAGGTTGAAAATCGGCGACGGATATACTCAGTAATTCCTTCGTCATTAGTGTGAGCAATCACAGCCACAACGAAGGTTTTATGAACGTCAATCCCACAACAAATGGGATACACAATTTTTAACGCCATGAGAAACCTCCTCATAAAAATTAGAGAATGTCTGCTCAGGGACTGCGAAGCTTTCTACAAACGAGTCGTTTATTCAAACATAAGTTTACGTGCTCTCAGTCACATTTAGTTGTTCTTGTAAAGCTAAGCTACACCTATAAGAATGCAGGGTTGAAAAGTGAAACTTCACACCTAATCACCTCCCCGTGATTTGTAGTGTAAGCAGAGTTCTCCAAGAACAGGATAACAAAAAATAGAATAAAAAACTTCGCATAAAAACAGCACGTTTTCATCTCGTGTTGTGCCTTGGAGCGAAGCGGAAAGGAATGATTATAAGTATGAAAAGAAGAAAACTTACGAAAGCCAACGGCATCATAGGTATAGTTGGGGGAGCTTTTCTATTTTTAGCCTCCATTATTTTTAAAGTTCTTCTTTATAGAAAAACAAACAATTATTCAATGCCAAGCGATGATGTGCTTTCAGTAGTGGTTATTGGGGGAGCTGTCATTGTTACTGTAATAAAAATATCTTTGATTGTATTGGGAATTATATCCAGAAAATACCATAAAGGAATGCAAGCTTTTAATAATGCAAGCTATATTTTATTGATAATAGGAGGAGCTATTGGGCTTATAGGAAGGTTGGGCTGGTTAGGAGGAGTTTTTGCTATTATTGCTGGAATTTTTTACCTGCATAATCTAAAAAGGTCTGATAAACTGATGTGACAATGTCTGATAATGGTGTACAAGGAGAAAAATAGTTTATGGAAATAACGAGAGAAGAGTACAAAAAAATTATTGAGGATATGCTTAAAAGTCTTCAAGCGAATAAAGTTGATGTCTGCCAAAAGAAAATAGGAATACAGAGTAAGATTGATGGTTTATTGTATCAACGTAATAGGTTTACCCAAAACGCGGAAACCATAGATTTTTTAGATAAAAATATTTCTTTTATCAATTCTCTTGATTTATCAGAATTAGAGGATTGGCAAAAAGCAAGTTGGGATGAAAATATTCAACAAGTCCAAGCCATAAAACCAGAGCTTTTAGACGTCCGCAATGATATTGAGCAGAAATTAAAGCAACACTGGCAAGAGTTAAAAACGGCAGATGATATCCTTCAAAAATTAGATGCTGTAATTGATGAATATTTAGTTTTATTGCGAAAATGATTTTTAGTCTATCACGCGCGTGGGAAGCTGTAAAAGGTTTAATTTGGAAAATAAAGATATGAGGTTATCATGAAAAAAAAGATTGATTTTGGGGTTAATTATTATTGCATTGATAATTGGTATTGGAGGGAAAATATATATATGGATAAAGTACGTACAGATGAATCAAGAGCCTAATATTGAAATGCAGAAAAAAGGTGCTATTGAGGTAAAAAATAACTTTGAAAATATAAAGGAAATTAAGATAACGGATTTACATGAGGGAGCGCCTGGAGTAAAACAAATTGGTTTTGATGTGATTGAAAATAATGGGAAGATTATCAAAGGTAATTCATGGACGATTGGCGATTCGGGATATTATATTGAAAATGGTTTTAAATGCCTGTCTTTTGATGGGCGTTTTTTATCGCTAAAATCTGATTTTATTAATTACGACTTGAAAAATCAACGATAAATATGTAAAATAAATGTAATTATAAGAAAACGCATTGGTAAAATATGAGTAACCATAGAAAGCATGAGGTTTTCATGAGAAAAAATAAAAGATGGGTTATTATTGGGTTAATTATTGTTGTGATGTTTGGAATAATTGGTGGTGTTGAGGGAAAAAAATATATGGATAATCAAAAGGAAGCTAAAGAAATGATGCAAGAAAAGAAAATTGCTTTGCAAGCTAAAAGTATGTTTAAGAATATAAAAGATTTAAAAATTGAACAAATAGGGGAAGCAAGTCCTGGAAGTATATTTTTTATCGTTGAAATAACAAATACTGATGATAAAAAGTATAAAGCTGATTTAGATTTGGGAGATGTATCATCTTATAGCACGGTTGATGGAGATAATTTTTTAGAAACTCAATTGGGTTCAACAACTAGTAAAATAAATGTATATTATTTATCTGGAGAAAGTGGGAAATTATAATGACTACACCGAAACAATATTCACAATTAGATAATTTAGTCTATAAAGTTGATGTCAGTAAAGAAAATCCTCCAAAAAGAAAAGGAGATTCTATTACCGTAAGTGGTCAGAAATATTTGGTCCTCAAAACAGTAGATAGTAATGACCCTAAAAATAGCGAAGGTTATGATAAAAATGGCTTTCAAGGTATGGCAGTTGCCCCAATCACAAAAACAATTGATGGGGTAAAAGTAGATTTTTCTCATACGATTATTGCCTATGCTGGAACGAATAATAAAGATGCAAAAGATATAAATACTGATGCTAATAATGTCTTTTTTGGTTCAAAAGAATTTGGAGTACGGACAGGATTAAATTCAAGTGTTCATGGAGATTCACAGTTTTCTAGTGCACAGAAATTTTATCAAGAAGTATCAAAAATGCCAGATGTCAAAGTTGTCAGTACGACAGGACATTCTTTAGGTGGGGCTTTAGCCCAAAAAGTGGCAGCAGCTTATCATCTCTCGTCAGTTACTTTTTCAACGGCTGGAGTCAGTTCACAATTAACAGCAGAAGAAAAACTTTGGGCAAGTGGTGCTGGTAAGGATTTATTATTAAATTTTGTACATTCAGATGATTTAGTGCCCATGCTGTCTAATGCTAAAGCTTATGGAACATGGTTGGCTGCAGGAGTGTTTGGGGATAATAGTATTTTGGGACGTCATAATTTAGATTCTTATCGTTTTGATAGTGATGGGAATGTAAAAGACCAAAGCGGAGCGCCTATTTTTAGTCCAAAAATGCTAAAAGCAATAAAATCAAGTTATAAAAAAGTGGTTGCACCAAAAATTAAAGAATTGAAAACAGTTCTTGCTAGTGGCGGGGTGTCAGGTTCCGCAAAGATTGCTTTAGAAACGGAATTAGTGGCTTATACTGCGAAAGCACTACGAGCAAAGGCGCTAAATTGGTATGAGAATAGTATTCAAGATTTAGAAAAAATTCAAAAAAACTATCAGACGAAAGAACAAGAAATGATTCAATCTTGTAAAAATGCTGGTGGTCCTTTGATGTCTCATGCAGAGGCAAAAAGTATTTATCACAGTATTGCAGGTTATCGTGCTTATGAAGCATCAGAATTTAAAGATGTTCAGGCTCAACTGAAACGAGCTTATAAAAGACAATTGAAAGTAGCGGAAAATATGGAAAGTCTAGTGTCTAAAACATTAGAAAATGACCAAAGTTTGTCGCAGTATTTTAGATAAAAGAGGGAATAATGTTTGATAATTTAGGTGGGAATACAGATTTATTGCAGTATGAACATGGGAAAGAGAATATAAAAAAATTACTCCCTCCCAAAATAGCACACGAATACTCGCAAAAAGAAAATCAATTTTACCAATTTTTAGAGCAGGCTCATTTAAATTTGAGTTCAGAGATTAAAGTAATTCATAGTGATTTTTCATCAGGAGCTTCGGGAAAATCTGCAGATAAAATCAAAGAAATGTTAGAAGAAGTAGGTGATACAAGTTTTTATAGTTCAACTAGTTTCGGTTTCTAAAAAGGTGATTGGGTGCAAAAAAAAGAGGCTCTAAACCGCACTTTTGTGCGGTTTCTTCTTATCTTGATTTGAAGTGAGCGGATAACTGATAGTAAACGGCTACTCAGCATCCAAGGATAGCTTAGAAAAAATTGGAATACTTGGATGTAAGATAAAGTTATCTCAGCAAGATATTGATAAGTACACAGAAATAATTTTAAAAGAGGTAGAACAGGCACAATTTCCTACTAAATTTGAAATGTACTAAAGGGAAGCAATAATAAAGTAGCTTCAAAATATAAGAGTGTTTTTTGAAATCAAAAGGTCGTCGAGGCGCGTGCACAGTCTCGGCTTTTTGCTATAAAATTTTGTTTCATACAACCAATTTTTTTGAAGTCACGCGTGAAATCTGGAATCAAAGTAGAAATAAAGAGAGTTTCCCAGTCTATTTAATCTTATGAGATAATTGTTTCATAGAGAGGCAATAATAATGACAGATAAACGAGAAATCAAACATCAAGGGGTAAAATTTTATGAACGTGGAACATATGAAGCGAAAGAGAGTAAGCATGCAAATAAGCTCACGAAAAGTGAAAAATCAGAAATCGTATCTGTTTTGGTGGAAGAATGGGAACGATTAAAAAGGACTGATTCTAAGCAATTCTATGACGAGATGAATGAGTATTCTGGATTTAATGAAGGTTTTACATTATCTGAACACAGACCAAATGATGATAATTTTCGTGTTGTGCGAAATAAACTGAGTTTTGAATTTGTTATGGCTTACTATGATAGTCTTGTGAATTTCTTCATGGTAGGTTATTTGAGTAATGGCAAAGCGCAATATGAAGCGCGTGTTAGTACGGATACCGGTCGAGAAGTTTTGTCTAGCAAAGCTATTAAAACAGAAAAAGATATTATTGATTTTGTTGATGCAAGCACTGAATATGCAGGGGCTATGAAATTAAAGGGTTGAGGTAACATTAATGCTAGAAAAAGAAATTCCAAGCGAAGCGCGTTGCTAAAAGTTTAGAGAGTAGTATCACGCGCGCGTGATGGAATAAACATTAGAGGAGGTTTTTCCTGACGTTTGAAGAAGTAGTTACTACTTGCCTTAGTAACGATGAATTAGTGCAAGAGTATAATAGATTGACACATTCTGAACTCAAGATAAGACAGTCTCCAATTATTTCGATGATTGATGAGGCTACTGGAAAAAGAGAAGCAGAATTAAAAGGATTTATCAGATTTGTAGATGAGCATATATGGATGCCATTACTAGAAAAAAGGAGTTAGGGCTATGAATGACAATAAAGATAAAATTGAAGTATCTAAAAAATGGCTAAAAAAAGAAATGCTCTGGTTTTTAGGTGAAGCATATGCTTGTGGGAGAGAAGATGCTGACGAGGGTTTTGAAAAACTATGCCAGAAATTGGACGAAGTGCTTGAAACTAACAAAAATGATTATTGGTATTGAAGTACGAATTTCAGTTAATGTTAATATTGCTACAGACGGTAATTCTTTCAATAATATGTTTACACGAAGAAATTCATTTAATGGTATCATATAATCATAGTAAAACAGAATGTAAAATTAGAGACTACAAAAGAAAGTAGAAAAACGAAATGAAAGTTCACATCACTCATACAAAGCAAGGCTTACCGGGTCAAACTAATGTACTAATTGATGAAGACAATGCTATCCTCGATAATCTGTTATTTTCACTAGGTGTTGATTATGAAAAATCTGAGAAAGCAAGCATTACTTTTTGGGATGATGCAGAATACCATGATATGTTTGATGATACAACTGAGATTGTTCATTCAGCAAATTTTAAGGAAGTTAGATATTTTGATGTTTTTGGAAATGAACTTGAAATTGATGAAGAAGAATATAAAGCACTGAGAGAAAAAGATATTGAAAGTTGCTATACAGTTGATAGAAGCTTTTCTAAGGAGTTTAAATGATTAAATTAACTTACAAAAATATAGTGGATATTGGATATACTAAAAATAAAGATGGTTCAATTACTCTTGATTATATTCATTCAAAAAAACAAAATTTAGGTTATGGCGGTGAAGCGCTAGATTGGTTTTTAGATAAATTCTCAAATTATGATATTTATTTATGGATTGAACCAAATTTTGAAGAAACTTTGAGTGAAAATCAACTGATAGCTTTTTATAAGAAACATGGATTTAATCATATAAACGATAAGTATATCTATAAAAATAACATAAAGGTAGATTATGTTAAGTTGAAAGAAAACAAATTTTAAATTTAACACATTTTCACGAGATAGAGTTTTACCCGAAAAGTACTTCTTGGTCTCAATTAATAGAAAGTGAAACTGTATTCTTTATTCCCATAGGACAAGCCCTACTAGAGAATAATTTAAATATTTATATTTTTGATAAAGGCGCGTGAAAACGTGCTTTTTCAATATTACAAAATATGATGGGTTTATTATTGATTTTTTCAATAAATGATAATATAATATTGATATATTAAATAATGAATGATGTGAGGTGTATATTATGGAAATAGGAACAAAACTTAGGCGACTCAGGGAGAGTAGTTATTTAACGCAGGCAGAAGTAGCAGGAAAGCTCGGTATATCTCAGGGAACATACGCTCTTTGGGAGAAAAAAGATACAAACCCTACTCTTGAGTTGCTAGTAAAAATATCGGGACTTTATCATATTTCTTTAGACACTCTACTTTTGAGCGTTAAAGCAACACCAGAAGTTATAGAGTTAGTCAATAATTTTATACTACTCAAAAAAGAACAAAAAGATGTTGTGACAGACTTTACGAGATATTTGGTAGTGGACAACAGGACAAAAGAAAAAAACTCTGCGCAAGTTCTTGAATTTAAAACCTATCGAAAATCAGACCTCTATGAAGTAGAAGTTTCTGATGAAGAGTTATCTGCTGGTTTTGGTAACGGTGTGTCTAATACACAAGAAACTTACAAAGTTTATACTGATACATACGTCGGGCGTCACGACGGTGCTGCCAGGATAAAGGGAGAATCTATGCAACCAGATATTTCTAATGGTTCGATTGTTACTTTTATAATGGGTGGTTTTTCTATCAATGGAGATATTTATGTTATTTCAGAAGGCGGATATGGAGAAGAGACACTTTATTGTAAGCAGGTATTCAAAGATGATGAAGGTTTTCTTTGTCACTCCTTAAATCCTGACCCACAATATAAAGATTTCTACCTAAGCGAAGAAGCACGGATATTAGGTCCAGTAGTCAATTGTTTTGAAGAAATTGACTCAGAATTGATAGAAGATTGAGGAAAATAAATGATGGAAAATGAAAAAGAAAAAACAGAATTAAGACATATCAAAATAAGTGCGATTATAAATGCGAGCGATGAGCATGAACCAGATATCAAAAATGAGCAAGTGGTAGGACTTGAACCTCTAAGAGGTCAAGAACTCGAAAATGGAGAATACTACTTTATAAAGTATCAAGGTAAAAAGATGATACGCAAGATTTATTTTGCTGAGAATGGTTTAATGCTTATTAGAGTAAATCCAAAATATCCTAGTGAATATTATGAATTTACTGAAGATAAAGGTAAACAATTAGTAGTTTTGGCAAAAATTAACATTCATTATAAATTCAATAAATAAAGTTATACAATTAAAAAAAGAAAAAGTAAAAATTATATGAAAAAGTTATCAAATGAAGAAAGAAAATTTTTTGAACCAAGTCTCAATGATTGGAGACGAGAAATTTTTGATAGTGGGGCAATTACGTTGGCATTTGGAGAGCGTTTTATGGTTACTGGTGCAGAATATCCACCTGGGTTGGATGAGAAGCTCTATGAAAAATATCCAGATAGGAATCAGTGGTACAATGGATTATATCAAGATGAGGAACACGGGAAACAGGGACTTTATTTTGCATACCTTTTTGAAAATGGCTCAATATTAGAACTTGTTGAAGTTTTTGAATTAAAATATTTAAAGAATAGAAAGGATAAGCCTTCTATAATAGGTAGATACGATTTAATTTTTACAGAATATCCTTATTTTACAATACGAGCACAAGAACGTATTCACTTTAATTTCTTGCAAACAACGACAGACCTTCCTAAAATAGTAAATAGATATATTCAAAGAGAAGACTTTACTTTTATAAGGTCAATAGCGAAAATATCAGATGAAGAAATAGAAGATTATAAAACATTCAAAATGTATGAATGGATTGTTGGTAGGCATGATACCCCAGCTTATATTGTCATTATTCAAGAATGGATGACGGGAGAGGGTCCAGAGGTTATTGTTTATGATAAGAGGACTCAAAAAGAAATATTTCAATATTTAGCTTCTAAAAAAAGTTGGGAAAAATTAGCTGAAAGAATTAAGACGAACACTTTAGAGGAAGAAATTAACGCTCAAAACGATAGTACAATGAAAATTATTGAAGATTATTTGAAAAAAGCGAAGGATAAAAAAGATGACTAATACTGTTGTGCTTGTGGGACGATTAACACGAGAGATTGAATTACATTATACACCTCAAAATCAAGCTGTAGCGACTTTTTCTTTAGCAGTTAATCGACCGTTTAAGAATGCGAATGGGGAGCGTGAAGCTGATTTTATCCATTGTGTGATTTGGCGCAAACAAGCTGAAAACTTAGCAAATTGGACGAGAAAAGGCACTCAAATTGCCGTTACAGGGCATATACAAACACGAAGCTATGAAAATTCATCAGGAGACCGTGTTTATGTGACAGAAGTAGTCGTTGATAATTTTCAGATGCTAGAAACACGCGCAATACGTGAGAACAAAGCAGCTGAGCAAATTTCACAACAAGTTGAGATGATTTCTGGTTCTGATAATGTAGGCGAAAAATATAATCCCTTTGAGAATAGAGAACCAATGAATATTCCTGATGAAGCACTCCCTTTTTAGAAAAAGAGGTATCTGCAAGAGAGACAAGAGCTGGGAATTTTCTCAGCTTTTTTTGAACTATGAGATAATAAAATCATAAAGTAGTACGAATGGTTGTTACCTTTCCAAACTCAAAAGGCGCGTGAGTAGAATAGGTCAATAGGATTTACTTCACCGGTTCATTCATGATGCAGAAGAGGAGACTGATAATATGGAAGATTTTATTCTGATAAATGAAAATAAGAAACATCAAAAACCTTTTTTAGTGTATTCAATCTTAATTTTGTTTGTGATACTTGGAATAATATTGTTCTTAATAATGTATCTAGGACAAAGGAAAATTACAAGTGGAAAGGTTCAAGAAATATCAACTATTTTCCCTTTTCATCCATTGGCTAAACCTCAAAAAAACGAGTTAAAACACTACGTTCGTTATACATGCGATTTTTCTAATGTAAACTTTATGAAAGTAAAAAAAGGTGAGAGTTTGTTTTTACCCCCTTCAAATGTTCCAAAAGATAATACGATTATACCAGCGGGAAATTATCTGATAACAGTAAGAATGAATATTAGTAATACAATAGATGGAAAAACGATAGGAATAGGGGAAGCAACTACAAGAGTGAATGTGCCTCATCCAGTATATGCTCAATATTTACAGTGGAGAGAATTAAAGTATTCCTCTAATCTTTTTGGAAATTTTTTCAAAACGAGTGTCATAGCTATACGAGACATAACAGAGCCATCAGCTGTATTTGTCCAGTCAAGTGCGCGTGATACCAAACATACTTTGGAAAATACAGTAAGTGCTAGTATCAAACAAATTCAAAGTGGTTTTTTTTTTTAAGAAATGAGAATTTTCCCGGCTGTGTTTGTTGTATGAGATAATGAAATAAATAGAAATTTGGAGAATAATATTATGAGCAATTTTGCAAAATGGAATGATGAAAATAGCGAAAAACATGAATCAGATAATTTGCGCGTGGCTTTGATGGTTTCAAGAAATAAAGATAATCAACACCTTGAAAACTTTAAAGAACGACGCAAAGCTTTTCTCACGACTAGGAATAAAGAAGATAAAAAACTTTATGAAGAATTCAAGGCATTTGCTCAAGGAGGGCAATTAGGAGAAAGAAGTCGCCTCTATTTTTCCGTTAATAAACGGGATAATGTCAAGATAAACAAAGCCCTTATTCACTATCTTATAGACCACCCAGAATTAAATTTGGCTTCCTTACCAACTAAGGTGGCAGCTCTTGGAGCTAAAGTTGAAAATGCTTTGGAGAAAAGATGGTTATTTGATTTTGATGCACCAAAAGAAAAAATACAAGAATTCGTATCTGACTTACATCACGCCGGACTTTCAGATAATGAGATAGAGACACACGAAACACCAAATGGCTATGGGGTAATTATCGCTCACGGTTTTGACACGCGCGAACTTTTGGAGAAATGGACGGATGTTAGTTTGAAACGGGATGATTTACTTTGCATTGATTGGCTGACTAAGGAGGAATGAAAATATGAGTATGACTTTAAGAATTTATAGTGACGATATTATTGATGAAGAAGAGGAACGTACAGGTGAACTGCTTTATCAAGAGGACATTGGCTATGGAGCCTTTTACTTTTTGCGTAATGAGTTGTCACGCGCCCTTGGCTGGACAAATGCAACTGAAGATATATTTGAGAATGAGTGGAATAAGAATTATACACAGGAGAGCTTTCCTATTTTTGAGAGAGTCATGAATCTTTTAGATGTTGAACAAAAATCAGACGACATTTATATTTTTTATCACTTTGTTGCACATACAGATGTGGATGGTATTTGGCAACCAGAAGAATGTCAAAAATTAAAAGAATTGTTGTCCCCTTATTTTGAAACGAATCAATTAGAAAAAACGGAGGAGTGGGCGACTCTATTAGAAGCATTTGATACAGCTGTTAAATACCAACGTCCTTTAGAAAATTAAACGGGGGTTATTCCCGATATTTTTTAGAGTATGAGAGAATAGATTATCAAGAAAAAAGAGGTGTTCTCAATACTTTGATTATCCGTAAAAGGAAAATCAAATTCCTTAAAGATATTAAAATTGGAAAGGTTATTGACTCAGACTAGAAAATAATGGCTGAATAGTGTTTAG
Organism: Lactococcus allomyrinae; assembly: GCF_003627095.1. Classification (NCBI taxonomy): domain Bacteria; kingdom Bacillati; phylum Bacillota; class Bacilli; order Lactobacillales; family Streptococcaceae; genus Lactococcus; species Lactococcus allomyrinae. Next base: position 293,050 of record NZ_CP032627.1, read on the forward strand.
CTTACTTAACTTAAAAAAATTACAACAGGAATGAGAGGGAACAAAATGAATAAAGAAAGCATCAAAAAAATGCTAGATATCTTTGGGGGAGAGGAAGAAATGGCTTCTTACTACAAAGAAATTCTTTCAAGCCACCAGGAAATGTTGGAATTGTTTTTTAGTAAATATTTTGAAAAAACGGAAGGACCCAGTTGTTCTTTTGACAAAGCAAGCTTTACCATTAGTAAAATTTTAAAAGCATTAGAAGAAAAGAAAGTGTTACCTCTTCAGGAAAGTTATGATTTAGTAAAATTTCCTCAAATGAAAGAATATGAAGGAAAAATTGCCTATTGGTGTCCCAAAACATTGAAAAACACAGATGAAGCGATTGAACTCGTATATTCTGTTCTTTCGTGGAATTTTGAAAGGTTAGCAAGTATTATTAAAGATGAGAGGAAGTAGAATGCGTCAATTAATTATTTTAATCGGAATTTCTGGTTCTGGGAAATCTACCATTGCAAAAGAGCAAGAGAAAGTAAAACAAAATACAAAACGAATTAGTTCTGATGAACTGCGACTCCAACTGTATGGTACGCTCTCGGAAGGAAATCAACACAATGCGCGTGTCTTTGAAATTATGAATAAGACGGTATTCAAAGAGTTGGAGGAAAAAGATGCTATCGTTTATTATGATGCAACCAATCTCTCTCGCAAACGACGGGCACATTTATACCAAGAAGCAAAGCGACGTTTTACAGATGTTAAGGTCATTTGCCAAGTTGTTTTCTGCAATCCGGAACTGGCAAAACTGCGACAAACTTATAGAATAGGAGATGAAGCTGTCCCAAATGATGTCATAGAACGTCAATTCATGAATTTACAAGTACCACGTGTGAGTGTTGATTGTGACGATATTGTATTAAGCGGGGAATGCTGGTTTGATAAAGGAGAAGTCATCGCTCATAGAGTTCGATTAACTTTGAGAGCCTTAGTATATTATGCGACAGATGCTTTCAAACCATTGCTTAAACTAAACTATGCTCCTCATGAAAGTAAATGGCACACAGAAAGTATTGATGTCCATATTTTAGCTGTAAATAATACAGCGGTTCAGCGTTATGAAGCAAAAGATACATCCTCTTTCTTGGCTGCTGCGTTTCATGATTTGGGGAAAGGTTATGTAAAAAATAGAGGTATCAATTTTGGGACAAGTCACTACCTGACACATGAAGCTGTTGGAGCACAAATTTTACTTAATGCTATCCATTGCTTTGGGGACTTGTTAGAACTAGACAAAGAGGAATGCTTAGAAGCCGTAGAGCGTGTTTATCAGCATATGATAGCTCACCAAATTCGGAATGGCAACTGGTCAGAAAAAACGATAAAGAAATGGCAAGTAAAACACGACATTTCAGATGAGTTATTGATAAACTTGTTAAAATTTGCGGAAATAGATGCTCTATGTTCTATTCCTGTAAAAGAAGAGGGACCAGCATGAGGAGAAGAAAATGAAAAGCTATAAACTTTTATCGGAGTCTGGAAGAACGGAGCGCATTGTAACTTTGTCAGAGGAGCAAGCTGAAGCGTTCAAAAAATTCAAATTAAATCATATTTTTAAGTTCTCAAATTTTCAAGGTTTAGAGGGCGAGAAATTAGAAGCATATATGGAAATTCGGATGTTAAAGACTTTTTTGAAAAAATAATTGAATCGTGCTTCCTAGGAAGGGGGATAAATATGACAAGCGATATGTTAGAAAATTTTTTGAAGTATGAAAAAGAAAACTTAGTGCGCATTACACGAAACGAAGAGAAACAGCTGATGAGTGTAAAATACAATCTAAACTCAGATACCTTTGAGGGTTATGATGAGGCACCACAAGGTTTATCATGGAGTTTACCCTATATGCTTGACGCGCGTGGTATTGTATTGGATAGTGTAACAGGAGAAATTGTCGCACGCCCTTACCCAAAGTTTTTTAACTATGGTGAAAATGCACTTGCACAATGGGTAACTGATTATGACACAATGACTGTGACGGACAAACTAGACGGCTCTCTTGTTATTTATTCTAATTACCAGAATAGAAATATTTTTGCTTCCTCTGGCTCGACCATTTCTGAACATGCAGTATATTTTAGAAATTGGTTTGAACAGCATCTCAGCAAAGATGAACTAGAAAAGCTTTTCTCATTTGGTAAAACTTATACATTGCTATTTGAACATATTGGACCCAATGCTAAAATTGCCATTGATTATCCAGAAGAAAAGATGGTTCTTCATGGAATGATAGAAACAGCAACTGGTAAAAGCATTTCCTATATGAAAGTTCAAAAAACTGCGCAACAACTGGGTTTGGAAGCTATTCATGAAGAGCCAATTACAAAATTATCAGATTTAAAGAAATGGATGGCAGGACATAATGATGCCTACACAGAGGGATTGGTGGTTACCTTTCAAAAAAGAGGGGTGACAACACGCTTAAAGTTCAAAACAGAGCTATACATTGAACTGCACTATATGCTTTCACGCGCTCAAGGTTTGTTTTCTGATTTGTCCATGACAACATTTTCTAAACGTGGACGTGAGATTGTATTGGATGCTTATTATAATAATGAGATTGATGATTTGATTGCACTCAATGATAGAGCTAAGCCAGCTATTTTGAAGTTAATAACAACCATCAGAGAATTAACCCAAGCTTTCAATACATTTGTCCAAGAGCACGGAGAGCCAATTTTAGAAGTTCGCGCAGTATACTTTAAGACACATAAGAATGCACCTGCTATGGCATACATTTGGGCTTCTGGTGGGAATGCGGAAGATATGGTTAGAAAATATGTGTGATGTACTCTAGCGAATAAAAATAATTAGAAATTCAAAAAGCTCGTCAAATGCGAGTTTTTTTATTTACCCAGTTTTAAGCATTTGAAAATTAAATAAAGGACTTCTTTCCCGATATTTTCCTATCTATAGGATAATAAATGTATAAGAAAACTGGCACTTAAGTATGAATGAAAAATTAGTTACTGTAATTTGCCACAAATAGGCAATAATTAGAATTTGGAGAATGAGAAATGACTAAATACGAACGCTGTGAAGAGTGCACTTGCTCATATCCAGAGGGAACGACAGATTATGACTGTATTTTCTCAACTGGATATTGTGGCGAATGCCTAGCTGAGAAAGTTGAAAGAGGAGAGGAATATTAGATGACTAAGACTTTTGAAGGATTTACACGACCAGATAATGGTCCTATCACTGATTTAAATAACAATTTTCAGGCTGTTTTGAGCCAGTATCGCAAATTTAGAGAATATGCTACAGAACTCGAAAATAAACTTAAACTAGCGGAAGAGCAACGAATTGAAGCTAATAATCAAGCTACTTTAGAATATATCAGAGCGCATGAGGCTAAACCCCTGCCAGTAGTTCCGCGGTTCGTGGCGGATTGGTATGAAGAAAATAAATCTAACCTAGATTATATGATTTATGAAACTTGCATGAAATTAGAGGCTGAGCCTAGAGATGAATTTAGTAAGTGGTTTGGAAATGAGATTAATCATTCAATCACAACGCTAATTCGTATGCAAGACGGCTACACCGTTGAGCAGGAGCAGTTGTTTTATTTGAAACATATTGAGATGAGTAAGTGTCGTGAAAAATCTCATTCCTTAGCATATGTTGATGAAGGAATGTTCGGACATGATTATTTTGAAAATGATTTTTATCCTGATGGAGATATTTACAAATTCACTCAGCAAGAAATCGAAATCATGGAAGTCGGGAGTTATGAACAGATTCCTGTGCCTGTGGAAAGCGAGAACGAGAAATGAAAATACATGAATTAAAACTAGACATCAAATATTTTGATGATGTGAAAAATGGTATTAAGAACTTTGAAATTCGCAAGAATGACCGTGATTTCCAGGTCGGGGATATTTTGGAGTTGAAGAAAGTTAGTTGGTTTCTAAAATTTTTAGTTCCAATAAGATATGCAATATCCATCATGACTAATAGGCGCCAGACCTATCTTGATAAAGATGATATCCCTTGTATTGAAAGCAAGGCTGATACAATCAAAGCTAAGATTCTGAATGTTGTGCCAGCAGATGAATACAACAACTTTCATGAGTCTGTCAATGGAATTCCGCAATCAATTAAATGGGCTAATTCTTGTCAAGAAACTTACATAAAGACAATTAACAAAGTTTTGAACGACTATTTTTCTGCTGATAGATTGCCTGACAGTTATGTGATTCTCGGGATTGAGGTAATCAAATGAAAACTAAGCTACAAAAAATGCGTGACTGCTGGGAGGGCTGACGATAATGGGGCTTGCTTTGAAAATGTGCGAAATAGAGCAAAGCTACCATCGTCCATTTCTAGTAGAAACTTTATTGGAGATAGAAACTGACGGAGCTGACTCTGATGGTTCAGGAATTTTAGTTAGAACTGCAGCACAAGCCCTCAACTGCACGGTAGAAGATTTGACGGAGGATTAGAAAATGAAAAATTTAACAGTAACACAATTAATTGAAGAACTTGAAAAAATGCCACAAGATGCTTTGGTAGCAGTTTCAGGAGAAGACACTTGTTGGGGGATTTGTCAGGCGTTCCATGCTGATGGCGTGGTAGATTTAGTGCTGAATGAAGAGATTTGACGGAGGATTATAAAATGACTGAAACAGCAAAAGAGCGTATCTATCGTGAAGCACTGGAAGAAATAAAATTCAATGGAGATGTTGCGCTTGATGAGCAAAAATCGAATAGTGAGCCGACATATCAATCTAGTGCAGGCAAGCAATTTGACATTGCTAGACTAGCTTTGACAAAAGGAGACAAGATTCCTGCCAGCTCTGTCAGCACTGACAAACTTTCGGTTGAAAAACTACAGCTTAACACTGCGGTTGAAGCACTGACAGAATCAAAAGCATTATTAAGAGATATGAATAGAGAATGCGACGGGCTTAATAAGCCCAAGGAAACTCTTTACAACATCATTCAGCAAGCACTCGAAGGCTGGAGGAGGGAGAAGATGAGTAAAATAATTAAATGCCCAATTTGTCACGAAATGTCAGGTTTAAAGTATAACGTGAATAGAGTTTATCAAAGTCGTTGTCAAAATATGGAATGTCGTGAAACAGTCACAGTAACAGCACCGAGTCAGAAGGCAGCTGAGGAACTGCTCTCTAAATTTGAAAAAGGAACGGCACAACCGAGGACTAATGGCAATCAACGTAAAATAACTTACTAAAGGCAAAAGCATGAAAATGTCAAAAGAACAAATACGTAAGTTCTTAAAAGAATATTTTATTGAAATTGAAGAAGAGGAGCAAAAGTACAAAGAAAAATGAAGAAGGAGCAAGCTCTATGCCAAGACGAATAGTAGAAAAAGAAGCTCAACCACTTTTTAATTGTTTGAAAAAAGCAACAACTGGGGGAACACTGGACTTAAATCGTGTGGTTCAGGACTGGGTAGAAATTTCTGCTTATTCCTTAGCACTGGTTAATGGGGCAAATCAAGCAAAGGTATCTGATTTCTTAGATAAAATTAGTCAAATTCAAGGTAAATATAGTGAGCAACAGCTTCAACTATTTTCAGAAGCTTTAACTATTCTTGGCGAACTGCATGAGCAGGAAATCAAAGATTGGCTGGGACAGATTACCAGCGAAGTTTTTCTTACCGAAAACAAGGATGGACAGGTTTTTACCCCAGATTATGTTGGTCGCTTGATGAGTATGATTGTATCCCAAGGAGATGATAAAAAGAAAACAGAGACAGTTGCAGATATGTGTTGTGGGACAGGTTCACTCATTCTTGGACATATTGCCAATATGCGAGAGAAGAACTCGGATAAGAAAGTTATTGTCACAGCGTGTGATTTAGACCGCACTGCTCTGTTGTGTGCTTTCATCCAGTGTGGTATTCATAACATAACAGGAACTTTTGAGTATGGAAATGCGCTGACAAACGAAGTTTTTGAAGTTTTCTATTCAGCTCCAATAAGTTTAAGTTTCTAAGGAGGAAATATGCAAGAAAACCAACGATTTCTTGATGATTTAACAGAATTTGAGCAAGTCATCAAGGAACAAATGTACCTAGAATACAAAAAGTTTTTCTTTAAAATGCGTGCTATTATTAAATGGGGTAATCCGACGAATCCAGAATCATTGCGAGAAATGCGTCAAGCAATGATTGAACGCTTAAACGATGCTGGGGGGAATTTAAAATTCTTTGCGGAAGAAGTTAAGAGTTTTAGAAATGAAGTTGAGGAGAGTCAAGCTGATGAGCAAAGTAATCAATATCATAAAAGTTGAAAAATGGGGACATAATAAAAATTTTCAATATAGTTGCCACGCAAACTGGGGAAAGGTGCTCAAGTAGGTGCTTAGAAATTCAAAAAATAGAGAAATCGCTGGGATAAAGCAATAAACACGGAGGAATAAGCTCAACGATATAGAACATTTTATTTATATTTATTAAAATTATTGAAATGCAATTTAAAAACGAGATATTGCTATCTCGAAAATTTGTTTGTCTATTTACTCTTTTTTAATCATTTGGGGCATTTCATGGGGCTTTTTAGATAGTGATGATTAAGAAAGACTTAACCATACGAAGCGCAGGGCATCAATTACTTATGTGCTCTTTTTTTTTGTTCATACATATATAAAATTGAATTGATTGCTCCATTGGTGTGGGCAGGTTAGGCACTCAATGAAAGGAAAACGATGCTTTGCTTATCTACCATCTTCAACAGTTCCCAGACTGTTGAAGTCCCCACCAATGTTAGGGTACAACCTCACATCAAAGATATAAGGTCACACCTCCGTTTCACTACGTTATCCATTCGCTCTATCTCCACTTTGCACCGTAGCGAGCATCGACAGCGTAGCCTAAAGGGCGAAGATAGCACGCACTTGCTAAGTTAAAATATAGATAAAATTCTGTATCTTTTATTTTGGGTTGCTTTAAAATTTCGTTTTTTTTACGTTTCTAGAGATACTCAAGTTAACTATTGACAATTTTTTTATTTAGGTTTATCATGGGTTTATCAAAAAGATTTAACGTTAAACTTAAAGAAGGAAATGTTATGGAACAAATGGCTCAGGGGCAAAGAATGGAGAAGAAAAAAGGAATATTGAGGGAAAAATTAAAAAATAATGCTTCACTCTATCTCCTGCTCGCTCCAGCAACGATTTTATTGATTATGTTTGCGTATATCCCAATGTATGGACTTCTGATGGCTTTCAAGAATTATTCGCCTGCTCTAGGCGTTTGGAGAAGCCCTTGGGTAGGATTGATGTGGTTTCAGCAGTATTTTAGTTCTTACCAGTTTTTACCAACCATACTTAATACACTAAAAATTGCGCTTTATAGTATCATCATTGGATTTACTTTTCCCATTATTTTGGCTTTGATTTGTAATCAAATTCGAGTTCAGGCTTTTAAAAAGTTCTTTCAAGTGACGACTTATTTGCCTCACTTTATTTCGACAATGGTAATGTGCGGAATGTTGCTCTTATTTCTTTCACCATCCTCTGGGATGATTGCAAATTTCTTGCATCTTTTTAACTTAAAAATGCCTGATGTTGTCGGGAATCCAAACTCATTTGCAAGCCTCTATGTCTGGTCAGATGTTTGGCAGCATGTCGGTTGGAATTCAATTATTTATCTAGCAGCTCTATCTGCGATTGATCCTACTTATTATGAAGCAGCGACAATGGATGGGGCGACTCGCTTTCAACAAATGATTAAGATTGATTTACCACTTTTAGTTCCAACGATGATGATTATGCTGATATTGACGGTTGGTCAACTTCTTAATATCGGCTTTGAAAAAGTGTTACTTTTACAGAATCCTTTGAACTTACCTGGAAGTGAAATTATTTCAACTTATGTTTATAAAGTTGGTTTACAATCCTTTCAATATTCATATTCGACGGCGATTAATTTATTTCAAACCGTCATTAATCTGGTAGTTCTTGTAACGGTTAATTTTATTTCTCGTCGTTTGACTAAAACAGGATTATTTTAGGGGGAAAAAATGGCAAGCAAAGCAAAAAAAGTAAAGAAACCAACGACTTTAAATGAAAAAATTTTTAATTTTGTTGTTTATGGTCTATCTATTCTACTCATTTTGGTGATTATTTATCCCTTGTGGTTTGTGATTATTGCGAGCTTTTCAAATCCGGCAGATGTGGCAAGTGGTGCGGTATGGTTTTGGCCTAAGTCGTGGAGCTTAAAAGGCTACCAAGTCCTGTTCCAACAGCCCTTGCTTTGGCGTTCCTATTTTAATACGATATTCTATACCTTGGCGGGTACGGCTTTTGGTTTACTGGTCAATATTCCTGTAGCTTATGCATTGACGCGAAAAGACTTGCTTGGAAGAAAATGGATTTCACTTCTTTATGTTATTCCAATGTTTGTAACAGGTGGTTTGATTCCGATTTATTTGGTGACTAAAAATTTTGGTCTGCTCAATACGATTTGGGTGATGATTATCCCATTTGCTGTATCTCCTTATAATATTATTGTGGCTAGAACTTTCTTTCAGGAGTCTATCCCAGAGGGATTATGGGAAGCTGCTCAAGTGGATGGAAGTGGAACGATTCGATATTTCTTTACGATTGTACTGCCTTTATCCAAAGCAATCTTAGCGGTTATAGGACTGTGGACGGCGGTAGGGATTTGGAATTCATGGTTTAATGCGCTTATCTATCTGACCAATCCAAATTTGCAGCCTTTACAGCTCTTACTCAGACAGTTATTGATTATGAATCAAACTTTACAGACGCAAACTACAGGTGCGATGGCGAGTGAGTTGGCACAGACTTCTCAGATGATGCAATATGCTTCTATTGTTATTTCTACATTACCTATTATGTTGGTCTATCCTTTCTTACAAAAATACTTTAATCAAGGGGTAATGGTTGGTGCGATTAAAGAATGAGTCTCTATTACTCTGGAAATAGAAAAAATTGGAATCAAAATTATATTATAAACTTAGGAGAACCTATGATGAAAAATCGTAAGATTACTATTGGGATTGGGGCTGTTACAGTCCTTGCTGCTGTGACTTTACTCACAGCTTGTGGAAGTGGTCAGGCAAAAGGTAATGCGTCTAACACAACCAACAAGAACTTTACCGTGGCAACAGACCGGTGGGCAGATTGGGGTACAGACTTTGAAAAATTCCCTAATCAGCTTGCTAAAAAGGCAGGAATCAAGGTGAATTGGGATGTTTATGTGGATGCGAATTGGGCAGATAAAAAAGCAACAATCCTCTCAAGTGGAAATCTACCTGATGTTTTTATGGGAAGTAATACTTTTACTGACCAGCAAATTGCGCAAAATCAGAATGATTTTATTGATTTGAGCAAGTATATCAATGAAAAAGATATGCCAAATTTGATGAAGATGTTGAAGGATAATCCAGAGATAAAGGCAACCATCACAAGTCCTGATGGTAAGATTTACAGTCTGCCTAAGATTGCTCCAATGCGTCCAACCATTGCCAATCAATTGTTTATCAATCAAAAATGGTTGACTCAGCTTGGTTTGAAGATGCCAACAACTTATGACGAATTTGTCAATGTTTTAGAGCAATTTAAGGAGAAAATTCCTGGAAGTATTCCTTATGCGACAGGAAACTGGGATCCAGTATTTTCTTATATCTTACCTTTTAATAATCGTCTAGGTGCTGCGGGTACAAATGGGATGGAGCTTTACGATGGTAAAGTTGCTTGGGCATACGATACAGATGAATATAAAGCCGGAATTGAAGCTATGCATGAAGCTTATGCCAAAGGATTGATTGACCCTGAAATGTTTACAGAAACAACAACTCAGGCACAAAACAAAATGATGGCGACGACCGAAAAAGTAGGTGTAGCTGCAGGTTGGACAGCAGATGCAAATTTTGGTGCGAATGCCAAAGATTATGTTGCTTTGCCAGCACTCAAGGGACCTGATGGGAAGCAATATGTGATGAGTGATCCAGATCATTTTAACCAAAGTCGTAATGAAGTATTGGTTACGACACATGCTAAAAATGTTAAGGCTTTGATGAAATGGCTGGATAGTTTTTACACAGAAGATGCTTCTATCCAAAACTACTATGGTGAATTTGGAGTGGGTACAGAGAAAACAGCAGATGGCTATACCGTGTTAAAACCTACTGGTGAAAACTCGGCGGATACTCAAGCTTGGATTAACTCACTTCGTGATTTTGGACCAAAGGTTTGGTCAGAAGCGGATAACAGTAAAGTGACTTATCAAGACCAAAACAATGGAGATGCTTTAAAACTTAAAATGGATGCAACGTTGAAGCAATATGCATTACCTGCCTTTCCAAATGTCCAATACACGAATGAAGAGTTGAATACGATTGCTCAGGTTTATCAACAATTGAGTGCTTATGCGACACAAATGCAGGCACAATGGGTCACTAAAGGTGGTGTAGATAAAGATTGGTCAACCTATGAATCTAAGCTGAAAGCGATGGGACTGGACAAGTTCATGAAAATCCAAAATGATGCTTACAAACGTTATGAAAAACAAGTGAATAAGTAGTCGTGTACCTTGCTTTTTCGTCGAAGTTCAGTACGACGAAAAAGCAAAACGGGTTTCCGAACAACCTTAGTGAGTTGCATTGTCAGAGGTTTCCTCCTACCTCTGACTTTTCTTAGTGATGGTGGGAGAAAATGGGAAAATTACTCAATGTTAATAGTCCTGTAATGCGGATAATGGCGCGTGTTTGCGACCTTGTGATTTTGAATACGTTATTTATTCTGACGGCTTTGCCACTGATTACGATAGGGGCGAGTTTATGTGCTTTGCAGACTAATTTGCAGAGAATCTTGAGGCATCGCGAGTCAGGGTTGGTGCGAGATTATTTTCGAGCTTTTAAACAGAATTTTAAACAGGCGACTTTACTTTGGCTAGGAATTGTGTTGCTTGCATTTATTTTGTTTGCTGATTTTCGATTGATTCATCGTTTACCGATTCCCGCTGAATTTTTGTTGGGAGTAGCTGCGGGGATTTTAGCTATTTTTGTTGCTGTGGTGGCTATTTATGGATTTGCTTATCTGGGACGGTATGAAAATTCGATGAAAATGATGCTGAGAAATGTCATCATTTTGAGTTTACAAAATTTATTTCAGACCATCTTTTTATTGGTTTTTAATGGATTTGTGATTTATTTCACATTTTCTAGTCCAGAAGCACTTTTGACGATGATTTACGTGTTTACTTTTGGAGGTTTTGCGGCGATAAGTCTTGCTTCTGCGGTAATGATTAAGCAAGTTTTTGATAAAATAGAGAAAGATAAAAAAGCGAGCTGACAGGATTTCTGTCAGCCTACTGACAGCGAGAAATAGATGGTAAAAAATGAAGAATAATAAAATTATATTTGAAAAGGCACGATTTACGGTGCTGACGGAGCAATTGATTCGGATTGAGTACAGTGAAACGGGTCAATTTGAAGAAGGACAGACGCAGATTGTGCAAAATAGGAATTTTCCTGCTGTGGACTTTGATGTGATTGAAAAAGAAAATTCGCTTGAGATTTTGACTTCGTCTGTGCATTTGTACTATACAGGTGGTGAATTTTCAAAGTCAAATTTATTTGCGGATGTCAAATTTAATTTTTCAGTTTATTCTAATCGTTGGTATTTTGGTGAAGCGATTGAGGATAACTTGGGAGGAACGACGCGAACGCTTGATAAGATTGATGGTTCATGCCGATTAGAAGATGGCATCATGTCAAAAAATGGTTATGCGGTGCTGACGGATCATAGTTTGGTACTGACAGAAAATGGGGATATTGCGGGTCAATCTGTCAGCGGTGTTGATTTGTATTTGTTTGCTTACGGTCGTGATTATCGTAGCGCTTTGCGAGATTATTATTTGCTGACAGGCCCGACACCTGCTTTACCACGTTTTGCGCTTGGAAATTGGTGGAGTCGTTATTATGCTTATTCGTCAGCGTCATATTTGGCATTGATGGATCGGTTTGCAGCTGAAAAAATTCCTTTATCTGTTGCGGTGATTGACATGGATTGGCATCGGGTCAGTGATGTTCCAGCAAAATATGGTTCGAGTTGGACAGGCTATTCTTGGAATAAAAAGCTATTTCCAGAGCCAGAAAAATTTTTGAGTGCCTTGCATCGACGTGGGGTGAAAGTGACACTAAATGATCATCCGGCTGATGGTGTTCGGGCCTTTGAGGATATCTACCCTGTGGTTGCGGAGCGGATGGATTTAGACAAGGGATTGGAAGAAGCAGCAAAATTTGACTTTGATAATCCAGAGTTTCGTGCCGCCTATTTTGAGGATGTGCATGGGCTTTTAGAGCAATATGGCACAGACTTTTGGTGGTTGGATTGGCAACAGGGTGCTATTTCTAGCTCTGGTGCAGATCCGCTTTGGCTCTTGAATCATTATCAATATGCGGATAGTTTGAAAAAATCGGGAAATGGAATGCTTTTGAGTCGTTATGCGGGCCCAGGCTCTCATCGTTATCCGATTGGATTTTCTGGAGATACAGTAATTTCATGGGCGAGTTTAGATTTTCAACCTTATTTTACAAGTACGGCGACAAATATTGGATATACTTGGTGGAGTCATGATATTGGCGGTCATATGCAAGGTTCAAAAGATGCTGAGTTGACATTGCGGTGGATTCAATATGGGGTGTTTTCGCCGATTAATCGTTTACATTCATCGAAATCAGAGTTTACGAGCAAGGAACCTTGGCATTTTGATACGGTTATTTCATCTTCAATGAAGAACTTTTTGAGGCTTCGTCATGAACTCATTCCGTATCTTTATACTGCAAATCTCAGGACAGCACAGGAAGGTCGGGCATTGATTGAGCCGCTTTATTATGAATATCCGCTTGATGATGCGGCTTATCGGCATCCGAATCAGTATTTTTTTGGTGAACAACTGATGGTCGCGCCAATGACAAAGAAGATGAATACTGAGTTGCAGATGAGCGACGTTGAAGTTTGGCTGCCTAAGGGAACTTGGTACGACTTTTTTACAGGTCAAAGGTATGATGGAGATGTAGAGCTGAAAGTATTCCGAGAAATCACTGAGATGCCAGTTTTTGCAAGGGCAGGCAGCATTATCCCGATGGATAAAAACCCTTTGAAAAATGAAGAAGTACCAAGTGAAATCATCTGGAGAATTTTCCCTGGTGCTGATGGTCAGTATGTTTTGCTTGAAGATGGGCAAAAAACGACGGTCAAAGTCACTGACGGAGTGCTGTCAGTACTGACAGAATCTGAGAAGCAAGATGATTTTCTGTCAGTGCGCAAACACACAATTATCTACGCGGGACGTGAAGTTGCGACAAATCTGACAGGAAATTTTGAATTGGATTTGAAAATTTTCAGTGCTGAATTTGACTGGGACTTCAAAGAAAATTTATTTAGACGTTTGGATATTGCAGAAATTGATTATGTTGATAAGGACGACATTTTTAGTCGTCTGTCAGTACTGACAGCGTTTGATAAGCGAGTTGCTTTTGTCAAAAGTTTAAAAAATGTTGATTTACAAGATAATTTATTTGAGTTACTTTATAGTGGAAAATAACGTTAAACCTCTGTATAATGATATGCAGAGGTTTACCTTACTTTACAATATAGAAATAAGACAATAATGAAAAAAATCACACTTAAAGAAATTGCTGCGATGGCCGATGTGTCTGTGATGACAGTTTCCAATGTCATTCGTGGAAAAGACGCACGAGTATCACTGGAAACGAAAAATAAAATATTGGCATTAATCAAAGCCTATCATTATGTTCCCAACCAAAATGCGTCCAATTTGCGCTCTGGGAAATCGAAATTAATTGGTGTTTTATTTTATAAAGCATCAGGAGAAACTGATTTTACAGACCCGTTCATTTCGTCAGTGCTGACAGGAATCAAAAAAGTCGCCAATGAAAAGGGCTACTTTACGATGATTCATTCTGTTCATAATAAAAAGGGCATTGAAGATTTACAGCAAAATTGGGCTTTTGCGGGCTTTGTTGTGATTGGAGTGTCAAGCAGAGAATTTGCAAAAATTGATAAAGCGCTCTCAACTCCAGTCAGCTACATTGACACTTATTGGCAGGAAAATCAAGTTTTAGAAGAGAAACCGCGAAACTTCATTGGGACAGATGAAGAAAAAATTTCGGAGACGGTCGCGGATTATTTGAAAGCAATGGGTCATGAGCGTGTGCTTTTTTATAGCTTTGATTTTGATGAAGTGGAGCCTGGGGTCATCGAGAAACGATATCATGCTTTTTTGAAATATTTCAAAGGAGAAATTACACTGCGCTCTACGCCAAATGCCAGCTATCAAGCGATTTTAGAAAGTGTTGCACCCTATCTTATGGAACAGTCTTTTACGGCAATTTATGCAACAGCAGATATTTTGGCAGCAAATCTAAATCAGATTTTCAAAGATATTTCAATTATTGGTGTGGATAATGCTCCGTTTGACCAATTTATCTCTCCAAAATTGACGACGCTTGCAATTAATCAGATTGAAAAAGGCGAAATTTCGATGTTGAATTTGATTGCTTCTATTGAGAAAGGAAGTTCAGCTGACTTTTACTCGGACAGTAAGCTCATTGAGCGTGATAGTGTGCAAAAAATCCCGTCAGCGGACTGACAGGATTTTTTTGTTTATTTTTTAGGCACGATGGCGTTGACCACAGTGACTTGAGCAATCAATTGCTCGGATTCGTCTGTTACTCTAATCTCCCAGACGTGAGTGTGTCGACCTTTGCGGAGCAATTGTCCGTAGGCATTGACGATTCCTTCGGCTTTCTTGGGTTGCAGATGGTTGGCATTGACCGTTTGTCCAACGGCAAAAAAACCGTCAGTAAGGAGCTGATTGCTTGCCATGCCCGACGTAATTTCGCAAAAAGCAAGCGTTGCACCACCGTTCAGAAATCCTTGCGGTTGCGCATGAAAATCGTTAAGTTTCATCTGACTGACAAAGCGGTCAGCAGGTTGACCGAAGTTTTCAGACTTGTCAGTGAGAAGTTTGACAGGGCTGATATTGAGCTGTTCAATCATATTCATTGGAAAATTTCCTTTCTTATCGTAGCGTGTGAAAGCGCGTTTTCATTGATATCAACGCCAATCCCTACGCGAGTTGGTACAGTCATCCAGCCATTAGGAAAAGCGATTTCAGGCTTAATCAAGTCCTCATAAAAATAATGCTGAGAATCAGAAAGGTCTCCAGCCATTACATTTCCAGATAAAGCGGCAAGTTGGATGTGCAAAATTTTGGAAATTCCAGACTCCACCATGCTTCCTATCCAGAACCCAATTTTCTGTTGACGACAAAAATCAATCGCTTTCATCGTCTGATAAAGCCCACCAAGACGACCGATTTTGATATTAAGCATCGTTTTTCCAGGCAATTTTGCAATTTCTGTCAGTTCTGACAGCGTTTGGACAGATTCGTCAAAACAAAGCGGTGTTGTCAGTACTGATGAAATCTCTGTCAGCTCCGTCAGCTGGCTGACAGAAAAAGCTTCCTCGATACAAACCAAATTGAGCGTATCGAATTTTTTAATTTCTGCCCAGTCAGCCACTGAAAAACTTCTGTTGGCATCCACTGCAAAGCGAATTTGAGGAAATTTCTCTACCAGTAATTTTGTTCGTTCAAATCCATCTTTAGGACTGATTTTTATCTTGATTCGACCAACTCCAGCTTGTACGAGTTGCTCAGTTTCTTTGAGCAATTGCTCAAGCGGCATATCGCCTAAGACAGCTCCACGAGGAATTTTTTCTTGTAATGTTTCCTGAAAAAGCCCTGCAATTAAATTCTCATTCTTTTCTTTGAAATATAAATCTAAAAGTGCGTTTTCAAGCCCAGCAATTGCCATAGGCAAAGCATGAGCAAAGCGTTGATGAATATCAAACGGATGAGAAATGGAACGAGCCAAAAGATTAGGAATATAATCTTTTTCTAATTTTTCCCAAGAATTTTCAAAGATTTCAGAGGTATAAAATGGCGTGGTGAAAGAAACAACTTCTCCAAACCCAACCAATCCCATATCGTCTTCGACCTTTAAAATAATGGTGTCACGATACTTGACCTCACCTTTGGCTGTTTTAAAATTAAACTTCATTGGAAGTTGAACATGATACATGGTAATTTGCTTGATTTTCATACTTTCAAATCTTTTCTTAATATTTTTCCTGAGGCATTCTTAGGTAAGCTGTCCATAAAGTGAATTTCATGAGGAAGTTTATATTTTGCTAATTTATTTGCCATAAAATAACGTAATTTTTCCTCAGAGCATTCGCCTGCAACAAAAAGGACAGGGACTTGTCCCCAAGTCCTATCAGTCCTTGGAACGACTGCACATTCACGAATTTCTGGTAGCGTATAAACCAAATCTTCGATTTCCTTGGGATAAATATTTTCTCCACCAGATATAATCATATCTTTTCTGCGATTGAGCACATAGAGAAAACCATCATCGTCCAAATAACCAATGTCCCCCGTCTCAAAAGCCTCACCATAAGGCGCTTTACCTAGATAAGCCGTCATAAGCATCGGAGATTGCAGCCAAATTTCGCCTGCACCTGTTGAGTCTTTTTGGCGGATTTCGATTTGAACACCAGGAAGCGCTTGACCAACAGATGAGAGTTTCTCAGGAAATTCTAAGATATTAAAGGTAACAGACTGTGAAAAACTCTCTGTCATCCCGTAAGTTTTATAGACAGGTAGTCCAAGTTTTTGACTTTTTGAAATCAAAGGTTGAGGAATAAACTCACCTCCCAGCAAAATCATCCGCAAATGGCCTTTAGACATTTTATCTATCATGCGACTGAGCATTGTAGGGACAAGCGACATCATATTAATCTTATGCTCATCAATAAGCTGTAAAATCTCATTTTCATCAAACTTGGATAAGATTGTGGTGGCAGTTCCATTAAAAAGTGAGCGCATGATGATTGAAAGCCCGCTGACATGAAACATAGGCAGGACGACCAGCCAATTATCCTCTTCTTGCACACCGATGGTAAGCTGTGAAGCCTTGACATGACTGGAAATCATCCCCCAAGTAATCGGGACAGATTTGAATTTTCCAGTCGTCGCACTCGTGTTCATGATGACAGCAATCTTGTCGTCAGAAAAATTTTGTTCCAATTCAACCTTTGAGGAAGGACCTGCCATAATTTCTGAAAAACTGATACTTTCCGCAACTTTTCTTACTAAATTGTCAGAGGTAAAAACGCGGCTTATCCCTAATTCATCAAGCTGTTCAGTCAGCTCATGCTCGGTCAGGTGAGTATTTAATAACAACACTTCCTTTTTCAATCCGAGTAAGGCGAAGAGGACAATCGCCATATCGACGGAGTTCTCAGAAAGGAGCGCTACTCTGGACTCGTCGGCAACAAGGGACGACAAATGATTGCCCATCCGCTGCGTTTGAATATAAATTTCGCTGAACGTCCGTTCGTTCAAAAAAGCTTGCTTGGGGCGTTTTTCGGCTTGTTCTTTTAACCATTTCATATAAAAATTTTAACAAAAATACGCAAAAAAAGCGCTGAATAGAAATCCAACGCTCAGATTGAAGGTAAAACCAAATCCGATTAGAAATTCGGCTTTTGACATTGTATAATCAAAGCATCGCAAATCGCGAAGCGACCCCAAAGACCGCCCAGCGGGCTAATCTTAGGAAATTTATCCTGCAGTGAGATTGCCAACAGCTTTGCTGTTGAGATAGTTCCGCGAGCACTGCCATAGGGCGTTAGCGCTTCAGCGCTTAGGCTTCTTGGACATGGTGACCTGATACCGTAGGTGTCAGGTTGTACCATCACTGCCAGATAAATTTCAAAACAAACCTTTTAGTTTAAGGGAATTTAGGGAATTGGTCAAAATCAGGTTTACGTTTTTCCTTGAAAGCATCACGCCCTTCTTTGGCTTCGTCGGTGGTATAAAACATCAAAGTCGCATCTCCTGCAAACTGTTGAAGACCAGCTAAACCATCGGTAGCAGCATTCATTGAGCCTTTGAGCATACGGAGCGCCATTGGTGAGAGTGCAAGCATTTCCTCAGCCCATTTGACCGTTTCTTCTTCGAGTTGGTCAAATGGCACGACAGTGTTCACCATGCCCATATCCATCGCCTCTTGGGCGGTGTATTGGCGACAGAGGAACCAGATTTCGCGGGCTTTCTTTTGCCCCACCATAGCAGCGAGCAATCCTGCACCATAGCCAGCATCAAATGAACCAACACGAGGGCCAGTTTGGCCAAATTTTGCATTGCTTGAAGCAATCGTGAGGTCGCAAACGATATGAAGGACGTGTCCACCACCGATTGCAAAGCCATTGACCATCGCAATGACAGGTTTTGGTGTAATCCGAATCAAATGTTGCAGGTCAAGTACATTTAAGCGAGGAATTTGGTCTTCGCCCACATATCCACCATTGCCACGGACTTTTTGGTCACCGCCAGAGCAGAACGCTTCTTTATCCTCACCTTTTCCGTGATTTGCGCCCGTCAGGATAATGACGCCGACATTTGTATCATCACGTGCCACACTAAAGGCATCAATCATTTCAACAACCGTTTTTGGACGGAAAGCATTACGAACTTCTGGACGGTTAATCGTAATTTTTGCGATACCGTTATATGTTTCATAGATAATATCTTCGTAGTTGCGATTAAGAGCAACCCAGTTAAATTTTGACATAAACTTTTCCTTTTACTAGTATTTTTTATAATAATTTTCTATCAGCACTGCGATTTCGATTAGTCGCTTTGCCTTTTGCTCTTGCTGCTTTAGCAGTTAAGCAAACGGACAGCAGAGTAACGAAATTGTGGAGATAGTGAAATCGACAGTAGAGCAAAGTGGATATAGAGCGAATGGACACCTTGTGGTATCGGTATTCGGAGTGTTGATGGAGATGACAAAAAATTATTCCTCCTCATTATAACACAAATATTCTGTCAATATTTTATTGTAAATCTCAGGATTTTCCAGATGAATATTATGACCAACATTCTCAATATTGACCGTTTTGATATGAGGATGTGGGGCGAAAGTTTCTCTTGCAATCTGAGTATATTTTGTATCTAAAGCGCCTGAAAGATAAAGTATATCTGCGTTTATTTCATCAATATGATCAGAAACATCTTCAAGTTGACCCTGTCCAGTTGCACGTAGTGTGTTAGCAAGGGAGTGAGGAGCATTTGCAGTGCGACGTTGCCAAATTTGCTTTTGTAAGTCTGCTGACAGCTTTTTTTGGCTGTCAAAAAGGGCTAGATTTCCCCAGAAATCAGCGAACCAACTTGAGCCGTTTGTCAAAATCTTTTGAGCAAGTGTTTCATCAGAAATCCGTCGCTGCTCGCGCTCTAGCTCCGTTGCGAGACCACTTCCCGTTGACTCCAAAATCAAATGCTCAACAGGCGCCAAAGGATAGGCAAGGCAGTAGCGCAAAGCAATCCGTCCGCCCATCGAATAGCCCAAAAGGCTAAAAGATTTCCCGTCAGCCAGCTGACAGAAAAGTTGATGAAGCGCTGTCAGCAGATTTTCGAGGCTGTAAGCGGTCAGTTCAGTCGGTTTTGATGAATTTCCATGTCCGATAAGGTCAATGGAAAAAATCTGATAGCCCGAGATATCAAGCAAATCCCAAGTGCTGGAGTCTTCCGAGAAGCCGTGCAGCGCAAAAAGCGGCTTGCCTACACCATGACTTTTTACGGCATATTTTAAACCATCAATTTCAAAAATTTGTTCAGTAAAATTCATTTTTCCGTGTATTTCTTATGGAGGGCAAGACTACGGTCTTTGTCCGTTTTAATTTCTAGCAAATGAATGCCGTCAGTACTGACAGAACGTCTAAAAATTTGGTCAAAATCGTCATAACTATCAACTAAATGATAATCCAAGCCTGTCAGTACTGACAAAGCTGAAAAGTCCAGCCCGTGAGGTGTAGAAAAGAGATAATCAAAATTCGGCACGCCTTTTTGCGCCAAATGATGGAAAATCCCGCCGCCGTCATTGTTGAAAAGGACAATCGTCAGATTGAGCGCGTGCGTTTTGCCGATGATTAGCCCGTTGAGGTCATGCAGCATGGACAAATCGCCCGTCAAAAGAACGGTAGGCAGTCCAGTAGTTGACAAGCCAAGCGCCGTTGACTCTGTGCCATCAATGCCGTTCACGCCACGATTTCCAAAAAGTTTTGCCGTTGATTTTCCTTTTTGCCACCAATAATCCACATCGCGAATTTCCATGCTGTTTGACACCAGCATTTGCCCATTTTCTGGGAAATTTTCTTGGAGTTGAACAACAAATCGTCCTTCAAAACTTTCAGATTCATTGATCACAGTATCAAGTTTTTCACGCATTTGTTGCTGCGCGGTTTGCCATTTTGACAGATAAGCTGTGTCCGTATTGGCAAATTGAACCGACTCAGCAAACGTTTTCGCATCGCTTTGCACCATATAGGTCGTCGTTTGCGAAGGATTACGATAAGAAAGTGAAGGGTCAACCTGAACAAATTCACTGTCTGCATGAAGTTGGATAAATTGCTGAACGCGTTTTGACACAGGAATTTGTCCAAAAAGTAAGATAAGCTCAGGTTTCAACGTCATTTTCAGCTCAGCATTAGTCAAAAAAGCATCGTAGCTGTCAATGATATTAGGATGATTACTTTGACGCAAATTTGATAAAGGGTCAGCTAGAGCCGGTGCATTCAGCTGTTCTGCCAATTTCAAAATCGCATGATGAGAGTCAGCGTCAGCATTTGCATCAGGTCCAGCCAAAATCAAAGTTTTATCCGTGAAAATTTTTTCGTCAAAACTTGTCGTCATTTTCCCAGCAGAAACACGGAAAGCGTGAGCAGAACGCCCTTTTTCGTAATATTTAGGATTGAGCTCAGGCACAAGCGGGTCGCGCAGCGGCACATTGATTTGTACAGGTCCAGCCGCATTACCCATTGCTGCCAAGAAAGCACGTTGTGCCACTTTTCGCGGATAAGTCCAAAAATTAGTTTCCTGCGGTGTCTCAAGATTTTCGTAGTGATTCACAAAATGACCAAAAAATCTTGTCTGATCAGCCGTCTGAGGCGCACCAACGAATTGTAGCTCAGATGGACGGTCAGCGGTTAGTACAATCAGTGGAATGCGACTCGCTTTTGCCTCAGTGATTGCAGGAAAATGATGAGCGCCAGCAGAGCCAGAAGTACAAACAAGTACAACAGGACGATGCTTTGCCTTAGCAATACCCAGAGCAAAAAAAGCGGCAGAACGTTCATCAATATCAACATAAGTATCATATTGTTGATATTCTTCAAAAAGCATAGCGAGCGCTGTTGAGCGTGAACCAGGACTAAACACTGCTTCGCGCACTCCCAAATTAAATAGCTCGTCTACAAAAGGAGCCAAATATTCATTAGTCATTATTATCTTTCTATCATAAAGCTTCTAAAATCGTTTTTAATTTTATTTTTGTTTCATTAAACTCATCAAGACAATCAGAACTTGGAACAATCCCACAACCTGCATAAGCATGAAGTGTATTCCCATCAATGAGTGCAGAACGAATTCCCACCACAATTGTTCCATTTCCTTTAGCGTCAATAACACCGATAGGCGCTGCATAAAGCCCACGTTCATAGGTTTCATATTTCCTGAGAAAATTTAGTGCCTCCTCTTTAGGCTCTCCCCCTAATGCAGGAGTTGGATGGAGGTGCTTGGTCCAGTCAATGAGTGAGCCATCTTCATTATCTGCAGTTAGCACTGTCTTGAGATGATAGACATTTTTTAATGTCATGATACCCGTCTGCCCCACTGTCACACGTTTTGCCCGTTCAAGAAGACTTTGACGAATTTTTTTGACTACAATATTATGTTCATGCAAATTTTTAGAATCATGGAGAAGGGCTGTATCATTCAGAGGTAGTCTAGGCATTGTTCCTGCTAAAGCAAAACTTAGAATTTTTTCTTCTTGTTTTTGAACAAGAATTTCTGGGGAAGCACCAAGAAAAATCTTTTCCCCTTTCTGATAAGCGAAGATGAAACAACCAGGATTATTAGTGATTAATTTTTGCAAGATACTTTCAACATTAAAACCAGTATCAGAGGTAAACTCAAGTTCGCGTGAAGCAACAATTTTTTCACTACGATGTTGGGCAAAATTTTCTTGAATTTTGTTAAAAAGTCTTTCCCATGACCCAAAATCGGAAGATTTTTCAGTTACACGGTGAGTGATGAGGGGGAATTTTCCCTCTTTAATTTCAGGAGTTCCATCAACTGAAAGCATATAGGATTCATGATTATTTTTTACAAAATAATGTTTGAAAACTAAAGTTTCTCCACCAAAATCTTCCCAAAGTTTCCCTTTAATTTGATTAAAAAAGGTCTGAGTATAGAAAGCATAAGGATAGGAAGCGTTGGGTGTTTCGATTGCTTTAAGACGTTCACAACCTATAATCAATTGATTTTGTGTACTGTCATACCAAAAGAAACGTTCTCCGCCCTCAAAGTTAGCCCAAAAAGATAAGGGATGATTTAATATTAAATTTGTTTTTATATAGTTCATTTTTTAAATACCAATATGAATTATAACACAGGACATAGTAAAGGGGGAAACTTTGTAGCTTAAAAAAGTATATTTGTATAGACCAAAACTTTGTGATAAAATATTCTTAGGATTACAAAATTTCCAAGATTTCAAATCCTGCTACTAAAACCCTCTGTTTATTATTAATAGAGGGTTTTAATTTTATGTTAATCTAAAAAAAGACCAATGCGGTCTTTTTTTATTCTTGATTAAAATTCTCCGTATCAAACTCGGGAATTTGCTCCCTTAAACGAGAAGCAAAAGCTTCAGCACCCAGCACCTTGAAAGCAGTTACAATCTCATGCATTTCTAATAATGCTTCCCCCTTATCTTTTGTATAAAAATGAAAAAGCGCTAATTTAAATTGTAGGGTACCTTTTTGGAAAATATAGTGTTCTGGAAATGGATTGACGCTCAGATACTTTTCTACTCTGTCTAAAAGGTCATATTCTTGTTTATAAAGTAATGTGTCAGTAAGATTCACTAAAGCGATATAAGTGTATAAACGAATATTGAATGTCACAACTGAATAGTTGAAAGGATCTAATAAGCGCTGTAAAAATAATCGTAAATCTGCTGTATCGAAAAGATAAAAGGCTCTGCCACAAAGCTGGATTTCAAACTCTCCCCAAGTTTTTGTAGAAAGTAAGTATTGTTTAAGATTAAAAATTTCTCTCTCATCAATTTTATAATTGGAATCAATCTGATGAAGGAGTGCTTTAATGCTTGTTATCTGTAGTTGGAGGCTGCGGGAAATAGGAGCACCATGCCCTTGTCGCTCTAAATTTTTTAAAAATGTTTCAATTTCAAGATAATTTCTATTGTCAAGTGCAGTAATAATATTAAGCATTGAGATTGAATAAGAGGTTCCAGTCGTTTCCTCTAAGCGAGTAAAGTACTCCTGAGGCGAAAGATTCATTTTTGATAGAAGGTGAAAAAACTTATCAATTGAGAGATTCACTTGTCCATTTTCAAATCGAGATAATGTAGATTGAGAAATATTACTATCGGTCAATTCCTTAATTGAGAATCCCTTTTGTAATCGGAGAATTTTAAAAACAGCACCATAATTTTTATCCATTGATTAATTTTAAAATTTTTTTAAGTAATTAGTAAGCTATAAATTACAAAGTTAAATAACAAATTATGCATATATGCCTTGCATTTTCGATTTAATCCTTAATTAAGTCGAAAAACGAAAAAAATGTAAAATAATAATCCTAATTAACCATTGATTTAAGAAAAAAACATTGATACTATTAAAAAAATAAATCATTTGATATTATTTTGAAATAATTTACATATTATGAAAGAACTAGAAATGAAACAGAAGAAAATCAAAAAAATCTTAGTGGCTATCTTGCTTACCCTAATATTATTTCTAGGAGTTAAGGTTACTTACGCGGCAACTTCTGATTTCACCGTTAGCCCAACTATTCCTCAAAATCAAGTTGAAGGAAATCATGGTTACTTTAATTTATTAATGAAGCCAGGAACAAGCCAGGAGATATCAATTAATCTAAGTAATACAACATCACATTCTATTACAGTTGAAATGTCATTTGCGCGTTCAACTACAAATGGAAATGGTTTAGCTATTTATGATGCTACGATGGATAAAGCAGACGAATCGTTAAAGTACAACATTGAAGATTACGTTAAACTTCCACAGAAAGAGATAACACTTGCTGCTCATTCTCAGACAGCAGTTATCTCAAAAGTAACAATGCCAACTAGTGATTTTAATGGAGTTTTAGCAGGTGGTTTTGCTTTTAAAGAAAAAAACTCAGAATCATCAGCAAATCCTAAAAATGGAGTTTCAATTATTAACGAATATCGTTATGTTATCGCGCTTGTCATGCAGCAAAATACAAAAGCTGTTTCTCCCCAACTCCATCTCAACCAAGTTGAAGCTTCACAAATTAATTCAAGAAATATTATTTCTGCCAATCTTCAAAATTCTGCATCAGCTTATCTTCAAGATATGAATGCATCAGCTACGGTTAAAGGAATCACACATCCAGAATTAAAATATAGCATTCAAAGTTCTGAGATGAAAATGGCTCCAAATTCCAATTTTGACTTAGCTATTCCAGTATCTATCCAAGGGAATATGGCTAATCAAACTTCTAAAGCACTGCAGCCTGGGAAATATCATCTTTCTATGACGGTCTATGGTGTAAAAAATGCAGAAGGGCGTTATCAAACAACCGTTAATGGTCAAACTGTAAAGTATGAATATAAATGGAATTTTGAAAGAGACTTTGAGATTGCAGGAGCAAAAGCAAGTAAGCTCAATCGTAGTGACCCAACAGTACGCTATAAAGAACCAATTAATTGGTTAATGATTATCGGAATTGCGCTCATCCTCATTATAGTGCTATTGATATTCCTAATCTTTATCTCTAAACGTAAAAAAGATAGCCATAAACAGAATGACGAGTAGAAGCTAATAAAGAAAGGAAGAGAAACTTTGAATAAAAGAATGAAAAAATTTTTTATCTCCATGGGGTTCTTGATAGTGATTGCTTACCCCTTCTCTATCTCCGCTCAAGAAGCAACCGTGCGTACGACTCAGGGAACAGTTGGTTTCACTGGTACCTTTCCCTCTAAGGAAAAACCAATATCCAGCTCATCCCAAAAGCCGATAGCGAGTTCTGGGAATAAAGAACTTCCTAAAACGGGAGAAAGCAATGCATCATCTATGGAATGGATAGGGTTAGGGTTACTTAACCTGACTGCTGGACTGGTTTACTTAAGAAGAAGTAGATAAGCCCAATATTACTTAACTTGATAATTAAAAATTTTAATTATATATTTCACAAACTAAGGAGAAATCAACATGAAAAAAGCAATTACGCTTTCCGCATCAACTCTTGCTCTTTTTGTAGCAGGAGCAACAGGAGTTTCAGCAGTATCTGCAGCTTCAGTTACCGCTACTCAATGGAATTCAACTGGAACAGTTGCATTCACAGAAAATACGACAACACCACCAGATGTTACAAATCCAGAAGTTCCAGGAGAACCTGGTCCTGGAGGTACACCGGGTGCTTTGGCGATTGACTATGCTTCGGATCTTGATTTTGGTACGCACGAGATCTCAGCTTCACAAGCGACTTATTATGCAAATCCAGATTCAACAGCATTTAGTACACCAGTTGCAGCATTTGTAGAAATGCATGACCTCCGTGGTTTAGGAACAGGAAATGCTACACAATTGACAGTTACTCAGTTGGCACAATTTACTAACGGTACATCTGATTTAAATGGTGCTGCTTTGAGCTTCTCAGCAGGTACTGGTGTGAATGCTGGTGGTGGTTCTTATGTTCCAACAAGTGTTGCAGGTTTCACATTGACTCCAGGCAATGCTCAAAATGTAATGTCAACAGATGGTACGGTTGGACAATACTTAACAAGTTATGGTCAAGCTTCAGATTATGAAGGAACTGAAGTTGGAGGGCCAATCTCTCTAAGCGTTCCTTCTGGTTCAGCTGTGGCAGGTAATTATACAGCAACTCTCCAATGGGATTTGACAACAGCGCCTTAATTTAGGAATAAAAAAGTTGTCTCTTCTTAATTGAAGAAACAACTTTTTCTAATTTATACGGTGTATGCAACGAAAGAGAAAACAACAATGGGAAAAGTAAAAATCTTACTTAAAAAATCTACAAATATTGCCGCAAGTGCCTTACTTTTGGTAAGTACCTTGTTGCCAACTCTAGCTCTCAAAGGGCAATCGGTAGTATCAGCGGCAACTGCGACTACAAGTTTGACACCGGGCGGAACCGTTGATACAGGTAATCATACATGGGGATTGAGTGATTTTCAGACGGCTAGCAATTACACTCCTGTGGGTAAAAATACGAGCGGTTCGGGATGGACGAGTTCTTCAACTTATAATTTTGGAACCTATCAAACCAACACAGGTTCGTGGCTGCCCTTCAATGGTGCAGTTGATATGACTCATTCTATCACGATTAGTGGGGCTACTTTTGCTAATGCTGGGGGAATTAATCCAGCAACACACTTGGGAGATGCCAATGGTATTTTGCTCACGAATTTAGCTTCTTCACAACTTTCAGGAGGGGCAACGGGAGGAAATCTTGGAGTAGGAAATCTTGGTTCAGGAACCTATTTCATTGGTAATAATTATTCTCATACTCCTTACTATACTCTTCTTGATCTAAGTCAAGGCTATCAAACAGCTAGTGTTGTTGCACAGGGAAATGGTTCAGGAGCGAAAATACTCAGTGCAAGCTCTGATTATACACCTAATAACAACTCCACCAATGCTTTTTCTATGAGTTGGACTAATCCTGTTTTAAACTCAGATGGAACAGTTACAGGAACAATTAGTTATACTTCAAGAAATGCTGGTACTGATTATACTACTTCTACATCAATTACTGTTCAGAAAAGTATGTCAATTGGGTTCATGGCTGCGACTGGAGGCAACTATGCTCAAATGTCTGTAACAATTAATGGAACTACAGCAGGAAAAGGAGTACAACCAGTTAATGTTAATTATCTTAACACCGCAACGGGTAGTCAACTGGCGCCAAAAGGAACAGCTTGGCAAAATTCGACAATTAGTGCAAATGTAGGAGATAAAATTGGTGTTGTGGCTCCGAGCGGTTCAGGGAATGCTGCAGATAACTATGATTATCTTGCACCTGTAGCACCTGCGGGATATAGTTTTACTTCAGTTTCTCAACCAGTTACGGTTCAAAATTTTCCTAGTGGTACAACAAATCCTAACCAAATTAATGTTTCTTACACACCACAGTCACAAACTGCAGGATTTACTTATAGTTATGATCCTACTGCTCAACGAACTCCAACTGCCCCACCATTATTTTCAGCATCAGGTGTTACAGATCAAACTTTAGTCGCTGCATCTCCTAATTTACAGATGAATTTAGCAGGTCAAGTGCCAGCTGGATACTATATCTCTAAAATTACTTCGGCACTTGGAGGAACAACGGTTGGAAGCACAACAGCAGGAACTTTATCTTCATTTTTTGCATTGAATCCGACTTTTGATGCAATTGCTTCGAACAATCAGTATCAGATTACATTATCAGCGTTGAACCAAACTGGTACAGTAAGTTTTGCTTATGATACAAATGTTCCTGTGGGGGCTCCGATATTGCCTGCTAGTCTAGCGTTATCAGGCTTGACTGGTTCAGACTTAAACTTTGTTATGCCCACTCTTCCAGCTGGTTATACTGTTTCTAATGTTTTAGCTCCAAATAATGTAAATTATTCTTCTGTTGCAGCAGCTTTGGCAGCAAACAATTATTTTATTGCTGGTATAAATAATTTTAAAGTGACTATCTCTGCTATGGCACAAAGCGGGACAGTGAGTTACAGTTGGGCTTCGAATGTTCCTGGACAAAATGGGGTAGTTGGTGAACTTCAGGCAACTTTACCAAGTGCAACTTCTTTATCGGGTGTCACAGGTAGTGTAATTAATTTTACTCCAACGATTCCGACAGGTTATGGTATTGATACAGTAACCGCTCCTGATGGAAAGATTTATACAGATACTACTACATCAGGGATGACAGCTTTGCAAGCAGCACAAGCGGCAAACTCAACTTTTGTCAATGGTGCGAATAATTTTACAATCAGTCTGAGGGCACTTATGCAAAAGGTGGAACTAAATGTCGTGGCAGATCAAGCTTCTGGCCCTAATCCGCCCACTAATCCTGACTCTCAAACTATCACAACAGCTTTGACGGGTGCTCCAGTGAGTATAACAGATATTGCATCAGCACAAAACTGGTTGAATAATTGGATGACCAACAATGCAACAGGTTGGGCAATTAAAAATTATGTAGACCCTGAGGGTCAAAGCTATACTGATTCGACGAAGTCTTTAGCTGAGGCAGTTTCAGGAGCTGGAGGTGTTGTACTTGCTGGTAATAACACCTATACAGCAAATCTTACCTATAACGGAAGTATTAGTTTTGTTTCTGTACCATCAACAATTGACTTTGGTAGTCATTCTATTGTTTCTAGTGAAGAAGATTATACGGGAGCGCTTGACCAATCTGTGGTTGTCTCTGATACGAGAGCGACAAGTTTATTAACACCTTGGACGGTTTCTGTCGCCCAAACTTCACCGATTCAGGAGGTAACACAAAATGGAACAGATGGTTCAGGAAATCCAGTTTATGTTCCAGTGACGGGTGGTATTTCCTTCATGAACTATCTTTCATACGATGGAACGGTATTGACAGACAATCCAGAGACAATTTATTCTACAACAACGGCTGCAACTGGCACAACGACAGTGATTGATGCAGGGACATCAAGCTTGTTTAAATTGTCAGTCCCAGTAGACTTCCAAAAGTCTAATACTAATTTTGAAGGAAGCTTGACTTGGACGTTAACTAGCGCTCCATAGGAGGCTATTAAATAAAGATGACGCTTAATACAAAAACCATAAAGAAAAGACTTATTCAACAAAAAATGGGAATTATTCCCTTTGCTCAAGCGATAGGAGTTCTTCCTATTAACCTTTCGGACTACCTATTTAGAGGAAAACCGATGACAGATTTGGAGATGAATAAGTTAGTCAATTATTTTGAGAAAGAAGAAAGTGTGATAATGCTGCCGAAAAATTCTGCCAATGCTGATACACTTTCTCTGTCTCTAGGTAAAAAAATCAAGATGATTAGGGAAAAGCGTCGTCTTTTACCCTCTGATTTTGTGGTTTTATTATCTCCAGAAATTCCTGAAAGTTTATTTTCAAAATGGGAAAAAAATAGAGAGGTTCCACCAGTTTCTTATTGTGTCCAAATTGCAGACTTGGGAGAAGTGAGTCTAGATTGGTTGTTGAGAAATTAAGGTCAGATGATTAGTATGTGATAAAAAAGAATTCTTTAAGAGTTCTTTTTTATTTGCTCGTTAGGATACTTAAGACTTTGATAGTGAAAAGGGAAAAAGTTGACTTAGTACTGGTGGTGAGTTTTTTAAGATGATATAATGAGGGGGATAAATGTTTTGGGAGAATGAGAGGGTTGAATGAATATCTATAGACAGCTTGCTGAATTTACTGTTATTGAAACATCTCGTTTGTTATTGAGGCCGCATCGATTTAAAGATGCTTGTGATATGTTTGAATATTCGGGAAATCCGCAAAATTTGAAATATATTTTTTTAGCTCATTTGTCCTTAGAAGAAACAGAATTTTCAATTGCCAATAATTTTATGAGAAATCCTTTGGGAAAATGGGCGATTGAATTAAAAGGTGAAGAGAAGATGATTGGAACCATTCATTTTATAAAGATTTCGGAAAAAACGGCTTCTGCTGAGATTGGTTATGTGCTTAATAAAGCTTATTGGAAGATGGGGTTAATGACAGAAGCATTGTCAGTACTGACAGAGTTTGCTTTTGAGCAATTTGGTTTAAAAAAATTGGAACTTATGATTGATAAAGAAAATATTGCTTCTCAAAAACTTGCTTTGCGTGTTGGCTATCAAGGGGTTAGCAGCTTTAAAGCTGCTAATCAATATACGGGTATTATCAGAAATTTTGAAAAATATGAGTTGAATAAAAGCGAATTTTATAGACAATTGACCAACTTATAAGTGAAGAAAAAGTGAGAGTTTTATGTCAAAACATGAGGAAATTCTAAGTTATATTGAAGGATTAGAAATTGGTCGGCAAGTGAGTGTTCGAGGGATTGCCAATCGAATGAAAGTCGCTGATGGTACGGCTTATCGGGCAATCAAAGAGGCAGAAAATCAAGGCTTGGTCGCAGTAAATGACCGTTCGGGTACTGTACGAGTAGCGGCTAAAGGACAAAAAGTAGCTAATCGGTTGACTTTTGGAAAATTGGCTGAGATTGCGAACGCGGATGTATTGGGTGGTCTTGCGGGACTTGAGGTTGAGTTCAATAAGTTTGTGATTAGTGCAATGGAGCGCGAGTCGTTCAAAAAATATTTGTCACAAAATGGATTAGTCATTGTTGGAGACCGTAAGGATATCCAAAATTTGTCTTTGCGTGAGCATAATGCTGTGCTTGTGACGGGTGGATTTGATGTAGATCAAGATGTTATTGATGATGCAAATCGACTTGGAATTCCGCTTTTACGTACGAGCTATGATACTTTTACAGTAGCGAATCGAATTAGTCATGCTTTATCAAATGAATTGATAAAAAAAGATATTATTACAGTTGGTGATGTTTTTCATCAAAAAAGAGCGACTTTACGTGAAGAAAATACAGTAAAGGATTTCTTAGACCTTGTGAAAAAAACAAATTATAGTCGCTTTGCCGTCCTCAATCGTTATAATGTTGTGGTGGGTGTGATTGCGATGCGAGATGTTAATCATAAGGGAAATGACACACCGCTCAATAAATTAATGACAAGGGCAAATGTTGCCAAAGCTGGAATGACTGTTGCTAGTGTTTCTCAAAAAATGATATATGAAGGCTACGATATGATGCCAGTAGTGTATGATAATCATACCTATGCTGGAATTATCACGAAGTCTGATTTGCTTCAAAGTTTACAAAAAGCCCAAGAAGAAAGTCAGGTGGCACACACTTTCAGTGAGGACGTGTCTAATCGCTTGAAAGAAAAAGGTTCGGCCTATACCATTGTTGTCGAGCCATTCATGATTAATAGTGTCGGAAGTATGGCACATGGGGTATTTACAGAAATGATTAGCCATGTTGTCAGACGGGTTTTGGCAAAAAAGCGTAAGCGAAATATTATCATAGAATCTTTGAATATGCACGTAATGGGTGCAGTTGCAATTGATAATGTTTTGGAAATTTATCCCAAAGTTATTAGTGAAACGCGGATAGGAGCGATGATTGACTGCGAAGTTTATCATGTCAATAATATTGTTGCCAAAGTTTTAGTCAATGTTCAATTGACATAATTTGTTATACTGATAGAGTTCAAATGAAGTCAAGACTTATTCAGTAGGAGTTTCAACTCCCTACTGAATTTAGTCGGACGAAATTCAAAGTTAATGCTGCTTCATCTCCTACCTAAGAGGTAGGGGTATTAGCACGCACTTACTTTGATGAAATTTATAAGTTTGTAAGTAGAATGATGACTTTCTGTCAGCATATTTTTTACTGACAAAAGTTCTGTCAGTAACTTACAGGAATTGAAAGAGAAAAAATGAAAGAAATTTTAGATAAAATTAAAGAATATAATACAATTCTTATTCATAGACATAAAAATCCAGATCCAGATGCAATTGGTTCTCAAGCTGGACTTCGTGCTATTTTAAGGGAAAATTTTCCAAAGAAAAAGATTTACGCAGTAGGTTATGATGAGCCAACATTGACTTATTTAGCAGAAATGGATACAGTAACTTTAGAGGAAAATGAAAAATATCTAAGCATTGTTTGTGATACAGCAAACACGCCAAGAATTGATGATGACCGCTGGAAAACGGCTGATTTTTTGATTAAAATTGACCACCATCCAAATGATGATGCTTATGGTAATTTATTATTGGTTGAGCCAGAACGTAGCTCTGCTTCCGAAATTATTGCTGATTTTGCTTTCGAAAATAAACTGAGTATGAATGCAGAAGCAGCACGTTTGCTTTATGGAGGAATTGTTGGGGACACGGGTCGTTTTCTGTATCCTGCAACCTCTCCTAACACCTTAAAAGTGGCATCAATGCTGGCTGAGTACGATTTTGATCGTGCAGCTTTGGGAAGAGAAATGTCATCGTTTGATATGAAAGTGGCGCGTTTACAAGGTTTTGTTTATGAAAATATGGAGCTTTCAGAAAATGGTGCTGCGCGCGTGCTTTTGACCCAAGAGCTTTTGAAAAAATTTGCACTTCGAGATGCTGAAACTTCAAGTATTGTTAGTGTTCCAGGGAATATTCGTGGTATTGAATCTTGGGCGATTTTTGTAGAGCAAGCAGATGGGCATTTCCGAGTTCGGATGCGCTCAAAAGTTATTCCAATTAATGAAATCGCAAAGGCACACGATGGAGGTGGGCATCCTCTTGCTTCAGGGGCAAATTCATATTCGCTGGAGGAAAATGAAAAGATTTGGCAAGAATTGCAAGATAATTTGAAAAAATGATACTGACAGAGTTCTGTCAGTAAATGAAGCAAAGACTTATTCAGTAGGAGTTTCAGCTTCTACTGAATTTAGTTGGGCGAAATTCAAAACAAGAGCGTGCTAACATGCTCTTGTTTTGATAAAAATCACTGACAGAAATTTTGTCAGTGATTTTCTAATTAATTTTCCATAAAATCGCGAAGTTGTTCAAGCGTCAAGCCAGCATTTAAACCAATAATTAATTTGATTCGAGCTTTTTGTGAATTTACTTCATCAGCGAACATCACGCCAGCATCATGAAGCTGAGAACCACCCCCCTCATAAGAATACACAGGTTCAGCAATTCCATTGAAACAACGTGAAACAAGGACAACAGGAATATTATTTTTTAACAAGCGCTGCAAGGAGTGACTTGCAATAGGGGGTAAATTTCCAGCACCGAGTGCCTCAATGACAATACCATCTAGTTTTTCCAAATCAAGCAAATCTAAAATTTGTCCAGTCATTCCTGCAAAGGCTTTGACAATAGGAACATTTCCGTGGACAGTGTGGCTTTCAAGATGTTGGTTTTCACTATCTTTGTGAAAATAAATAATTTTGTTTTTTGTCAGTAAACCAAGTGGACCATGAGTCGGCGTTTGAAAAGTGGAAACATTAGTTGTGTGAGTTTTTGTGACATAACGTGCGGAGTGGATTTCGTCATTCATCACCACAAGAACACCACGGTCATAAGAATTCTCGTCAGCAGCAACACGAATGGCTGTCAGTAAGTTATAAATTCCATCAGTACCCAATTCATTGCTTGAACGCATTGCGCCTGTTAAAACAATAGGTTTGCCCCGAGAAAGCGTCGTATCAAGAAAGAAGGCAGTTTCTTCAAGCGTATCGGTGCCGTGAGTGATGACGGCGCCATCAAACTCTTCAGTAACAAAAGCAGTTTTGATACGATTTTTAAGAACCAACATATCTGTCAGCGTGATATGAGGACTCGGTAAATTAAAGATGTCCTCCGTGACTAACTCAACTTCTCCTAACTGCAGAGTTACAGCATTCATGGGATTAATGTTGTTTGGAGAAACGTGCCCATTTTCATCTTCAGCCATTGAGATTGTTCCACCAGTGTGTAGTACCAATATTTTTTTCATAAAATCCTCAGTATATTTAATATAAAATGATGTCAAGAAACGAATACGATTAATAATAAACAGCCCAAAATATAAGTTATTCTTTGTGCTTGAATATATAAATTTAAAGATGAGCCAAACTATACTGTCTTCTTCATTATTTTTAATCGTGTGGACTCAATCAATTATGTCGGAACAAAATTGTTTGCCACCAAAAATTATATCAAAAATTATTCCATAATAGATATGTGCTCTTTTAAATTTAGAAAAAATTTAAAAAGAACCACTGTTAAGGATTAAGTTATACTAAAAAAGGAAAAAATAAGCAAATTTTTTAGTGATGAAGAAATAATTTTTAAAATACAATGGTAATATCACTCATGATTGATGAAATCCATCTAAAATTACTGTATAATTTAACTTGAAACTGATTTTTTTCTGACAGATTTGTTTAAAAATGGTAACCAGTTATTCTTGTAATATTTATGGGATAATAATTACACTGAGCTATTCATTCAAAGATGGATGGTTGCGACTATAATTTGCATAACTTGGTGCTAATTATGTGTCGTAAAGGTTGCTGTAAAGTGGAGTTGGTAGAGTTTTCCTACGGAATTGGCTAGAGGCTAAAAAATTGTAATAACTATAGATATAGACTCATTTGAAATCTGATAGGATTTTATTAATGATAACTGCAATTAGCGTGTCATAGCGCTAGATTTGTGCTATGAAGGTCAATCCGTTGTCAATTTTTGCAGTGGATTAACTACAGGATTGAGTCTTATAAATTAAGCTAGAAAAGATAAATATAATGGATATTAGAGCAGTATTTTTTGATTTAGATGGAACACTTTTTACATCCACGCGAGGTGTTGCAGCAAGTACCAGAAAAGCAATTAAAGAATTACGTCAAAAAGGTATTTTTGTCGGAATAGCAACAGGACGAGGTCCAGCATTTGCCATGCCATTGCTAGAAGACTTGGACATGGATTTTGCTGTCACTTACAACGGTCAGTACATTTTCACACCAAAAGAAATTATTTACGATAATCCTTTAGACAAAAAAACATTAAAAAAATTAATGAATTATGCCACACAGAACCACTCAGATATTTCACTTGGGACAGCACACGGTGTTAACGGCTCTGGGTTATTAAAGTTTGGAGAAACGCGTCTCGCAGGTTTTTTGTCTGGACTTTTACCTAATGGTACATCAGGTGTTGCAAGAAATGGTTTTAAGCACGTTGTGCGCCGCATTCTTCCTCAAAATTCTCAATTGGCTGACGAAGATGAAGCGATTTATCAAGCAATGATGGTTGCGACACATGATGAAACTGATAAACTCCAAGCAGAGTTTCCTGAACTTCTTGTGACTAGAAGTAATCCCTATTCTGTGGACTTGATTCCGGTAGGAGTAGGAAAATTGCAAGGCATTAAACGTCTTGGTGAACGTTTTGATTTTGAGTTAAATCAAGTGATGTGCTTTGGTGATTCAGAAAATGATATTACAATGCTTGCGGGGAGCGGATACGGGATTGCAATGGGAAATGCACTACCTGAAGTTAAAAAAATTGCAACATATATTACAGATACAAATAATCAAGACGGTATTGCAAAGGCGCTTGCTTACTATGGTTTAATCCGCTTTTCTGTTGAAAAAGACTTTATCTCGAAAGACGAAAACTTTAATAAAGTTAAAGAATTTCACAAAGTCATGGATGGAAAAAGTCAAGAAATACCACGTGTTTTTCCTCCTATGGAAGCAGGATTTCGGGCAGGTTTCAAGATAGAAGAAATCGTTGAATTTCTCTATGCAGCGACAGATGATGACGATGAAAAATTTGAAAATCTGGTGCAACAATTGCATCAAGATGTGGATAAGGCTGTGGCAAAGGTACGTTCCAAAGCGCATGAAGAAGATGCGCTTACAGGTCAAGTTGATGCAATGGTTGATTTACTTTATTTCACCTATGGTTCACTAGTGTTAGCAGGTGTAGATCCTTATGAGATTTTTAATGCAGTACATACGGCAAATATGGGTAAAATATTCCCTGATGGAAGACCCCACTTTGACCCTGTGACACATAAAGTATTAAAACCACAAGATTGGGAAGAAAAATTTGCCCCTGAAAATAAAATAAAAAAAGAGCTAGATCGTCAAAAGAGAGTTGCAGCAAAGAAAACTAAAAATAATTCATAAAAAACATAAAATCCCCTTAAAAAACGATTTTTTCAAGGGGGATTTTTTATGCTAAGTAATGAATTTTATTCAAAAAAGGTAGAATAAATAGCGCGTAAAGCTTCTTTTTCATCTTTTTCTTTGACAATAAACATCACTGAAACTTCACTTGAGCCTTGTGAGAGCATGGCGATACTAATCCCTTTTTTTGAAAGAGCAGTTGCTGCTCTAGCAGTAACACCGACATGTTCTTTCATGTCCTCACCGACAAGCGTAATAATAGAAAGGTCACGGTCGATATAAAGTTCGTCAGGATGTAGCGTTTCAATCAAGTTAGAAAGCAATGCTTTTGAAACAGGTTGTGTCAAATAATGACTACGAATGACGACGGATAAGTCATCAATTCCAGTCGGCATATGTTCAAAACGAACGCCAAGATTTTCTAAAGCTGATAGAACTTTACGACCAAACCCTACTTCGCGGTTCATCAAATATTTGCTAACATATAATGTTGAAAAATTACTAGACGAGGCAATACCTACGACGGGGGCACCTTTTGTTTCCCGTTGCACAACAATCTTTGTGCCAGGATGTTCAGGATTATTAGTATTTTTAATCACTAGTGGAACATGGGCACGATAGGCGGGAACAAGAGCTTCATCATGTAAAACTGAGAAACCAGAGTAAGCAAGCTCACGCATTTCTCGATAAGTGAGCTCAGCAATTGGTACGGGGTTTTTGACAATGCCAGGATGGGCAGCAAAGATTCCATTGACATCGGTAAAATTTTCGTAAAGTTCAGCTTTAACTCCTGCGGCAATGATGGAACCGGTAATATCAGAACCACCACGAGAAAAAGTACAGACTTCTCCTTTGGCAGTCACGCCAAAGAAACCAGGAATGATCAGCGTTTCTTCTAAGTCATTGAGATATTTGATGCGCTCGTAAGAACTTTGAATAAGCCGTGCATTTCCAGGGTCAGAAGAAACTAGGATACCTGCATCTGCTGGGTGGACATAACGGCTTTTAAGGCCAGCAGAAGAGAAATAATCAGCAATCAATTTTGCATTGTTATTTTCACCAGCGGCTAAAAAAGTATCATAGGTATAAGGATTATCAATTGGTAAGGAGGCGAGTTGTTGGATGTTGTCTTTAATATCCTCGATAATATGACTATCCATGTTGAGTTCGTTATAAATTTCTAGATAGCGAGCGACAATCCAGTCTTGGTAAATTTTAATTCCTCGTTCGTCTTGTGCTTTGCAGGCTTTATGATAAGCAATGAGTGCATCGGTAACTTTCGTATCAGCACCAGAACGTTTTCCAGGTGCAGAAACAACGATAAACTTTCGTCTGTCATCACTATTGACGATATCAAAGACTCTTTTAATCTGGACAGCGGAGGCGAGTGAAGAACCTCCAAACTTTGCAACTTTCATTTATATTTCCTTCAATCTTAACCATTTTTGTATAAATTTACAATTTGACTTATTATAACCAATTTTCAGATAATTTTCAACGCTCAAATGATAAGGAAATAGATGATTTTTTGAAGAATATAATAAGGTTGGGAGAACAGCAGCCGGAGTTTTTTGCCCTTGGATTTTCAAGCTTTATAAAAATGAGCGATGTCGTGCAAAGGTACAGATTTTTATTTTACCTTAAATCTTGACTTCCTATTTTTTATCAGTTCTTGCAAATCGTACTCATATCTTGGTATAATTGAGTTCACATGATTAGAAATGAGTAAAAAAGAGAAATTCCAGGACCTTTGCTACGCAAAGAACCTTGAAATTTCCTATTTTTCATCATTTCTTGGCAATCACGCTCACATCTTGGTATAATTAATGTATGAAATTTAAAGCAGTTATTTTTGATATGGATGGTGTTTTGGTTGATACTGAGCGCTATTATTTGCAACGTCGCGCAGATTTTTTTGGAAGTCATCATATTTCGATTGACCATTTGACACCTAGTGATTTTATTGGCGGAAATATGAAAGACATTTGGCCACGGATTTTGAGAGATTCTTATGATGAAAATGAGGCGAGACAGCTTCAAGTTGAATATGACCTGTATAAAAAGAATACGCCTATGCCTTATAAAGAGCTTCTTTTTCCAGATGTTACGCAAATTCTGAGTTATCTTCAAACTCAACAGGTTAAGATAGCTTTAGCTTCAAGCTCTGCAATGTTAGATATTGATCTAGCATTGGATATCCACCATTTGCGACCTTATTTTGATGTCATATTGTCAGGGAATGATTTTAAAGAATCTAAACCGAACCCAGAAATTTATCTGTCAGCAATGACAAAACTGGAAGTAAATGCTCACGAGAGTTTAATTATAGAGGATTCAGAAAAAGGAATTCAAGCGGGAAAAGCAGCAGGGGCAACAGTTTGGGCGGTTAAAGACTATCGTTTTGGAATGAACCAAGCACGTGCTGATCGATTTGTTGACACACTAACAGAAGCTCAAAAGTTACTGACAAGTCTGTAAAAAAAGAGTGGAGGACGTAAACATATAGCTACTAACTTATAGATTTGTGTGATAATATGTGAGGATTCTGTCAGTATGCTGACAGAAATTTCATCTATTGATTTCAAGGCTGATTTTGCTTGAGGCGAAACGATTAGTGCACTGACAGCCTTTAATCGTTAAAAAATTCCTTTAAAAGCCTGCGAATCCTTTAAGTTTTCTCCGTCCTATGTTAAAATAGAAAACTATAGGAGTGATACTATGAATTTTGTCCGTCGATTCTCGCCACTAACCATTGTTATCATCATGATTCTTGTTCAGGTCATTGAATCACTCGTCCTGATTTTTTCTGATACTCGCCGTTCAGGATTGATTTATTTACTTATTTTGAATGTTGTCATTACTTTGATATTATTGTCGCAAACAAGAAATTATCAGTTACGACGTCAAGATTTTATTAGAAAAATTAATGACGAAGCCGAGAATTCTCTCAATGCAACATTGGACAATATGCCGATTGGAGTGATCCGATTTAATAATCAAAGTTTAGAACCTGAGTGGTTCAATCCTTTTGTAGATATGGTTTTCAAGGGCAATGACAAGATTATCAATCGTGATGATATTAAACTTATTTTAAAAAATGTTAATGATGACCAATACATCAATATTGGCAGCCAAAAATATGTGGCCGAATTAGACTCAGAAAAAAGTTTAATTTATCTTATTGATGCAACAAAAGAAGTAGCCTTCAAGTCTGAATTTAATGACAGTAGAGCAGTTATCGGGTCGATTTCTGTAGATAACTATGATGATGCTACGGATTTGATTACAGATAGTGAACGCACAGCAATCAATAATTTTATCTCGACTTTTTTGGAAAGTTTTGCAGGAAAATATGGAATTTATATCCGTAGAATCAACAGCAGTCGACATTACTTTTTCTGTGATTATCGTATTTTAGAAAAAATTATTAATGACAAATTTTCAGTACTCAATGATTTTAGAAAATCATCAGCAGAAAAAAATATTCCATTGACACTTTCAATTGGTGTTTCTTACGGTTGGAACGATTTTCCAGCGATTGGTAAAGTAGCGATGAATAACCTCGAACTTGCCCAAGTGCGCGGAGGAGACCAAGTTGTACTCCGCGAGAATACAGAGCAAGCTAGACCCGTTTATTTCGGTGGAAATTCTGAAAGTAGGACACAAAAAAGCAGAACTCGTGCGCGTGCAATTTCAACAGCTTTACGTACAATTATTGCTGAGTCAGATGATGTATTTATTGTCGGGCATAAATATACAGACATGGATGCACTTGGTGCGGGAGTTGCGATGAAGGCTTTCGCCAATATGTGTGGGAAAGAAGCTTTTGTTGTTTATGACCCAGAGCAATTATTACCCGATGTTGGGCGTGCGATTGATAAAATGAATGAATCTTCGGATGGCTTTACTCATATTATTCGTTTAGAAACAGCAAAAAACTTGAAAAAAACTAACTCTTTGCTTATTATGGTGGATCATTCAAAGACAGGACAGACTTTAAATTTTGATTTCTACAATTCTTTTGAAAAAGTAGTAGTCATTGACCATCACAGGCGTGACGATGATTTTCCAGAACAGGCTTTGCTTTCATATATAGAATCGTCGGCAAGTTCAGCGAGTGAGTTGACCGTTGAAATTTTACAATTTCACGATAATAATCGCAGGAAAATGTCCACGATTGAAGCGAGTATCGTCCTTGCTGGAATTGAGATGGATACTAAAAACTTTACTAAAGCAACAACAGAACGTACATTTGAGGCTGCTGCTTATCTTCGCTCGCGCGGAGCAGATAATGACTTGATTAAGATGATTATGGCAACAGACTTTGAGAAGTATAAAAAAGTAAATGAAATTGTCCTTAATTCAAAAGTTATCTTACCCCATATTGCTCTTGGTTTAGGGATTGAGCATCAGAAATACGATAATATTACTACAGCAAAAGCAGCAGACACCATGTTGGAAATGGCTGGTATAACGGCATCTTTTGCTGTTACACAGCATATTAACGGTTTTATTTCAATTTCAGCGCGTTCGCGCAATGGTTTCAACGTGCAAACACTCATGGAAAAAATGGGTGGCGGTGGTCATTTCAACAATGCGGCAACTCAGATTTATGAAAAAAACATAGAAGAAGTAAAAAAAGATTTGATTGAATTGTTAAAAGAAAGAGAGAATGAAAAATGAAGATAGTATTTTTAGCAGATGTCAAAGGTCAAGGAAAAAAAGGTGAAGTTAAAGAAGTACCGACAGGTTATGCTCAAAATTTCCTAATTAAAAAGAACCTCGCAAAACCAGCGACTGCGGCTGCTCTTTCAGAAGTTAAAGGTCAAGCTAAAGCAAAAGAAAAAGAGGAAGCACAACTTCTAGCTGAAGCAAAAGCACTTAAAACAATTCTTGAAAAAGAAGATACAATCGTTGAAATTGGGATGAAAGTTGGTCAAACTGGTCACACTTTTGGTGCAGTTGATAAGTCAGATATTGCCAAAGCATTGAATATCCAGTATCAAGTTAAACTTGATAAACGTAAAATTCAACTTGAAAACAAAATTCAAGCTTTAGGTACGAAAGATATACCTGTCAAGCTTCATCGGGATGTGACTGCAATAGTTAAAGTCCGAGTGAGTGAGGCCTAAAATGCCTGAAATTGGTCTCATAAAGGCTCCTCCTCAAGATTTAGCGGCTGAACAGGCCGTTCTTGGGGCTGTTTTTTTGGATAGTGATAGATTAGTTGAAATTAAAGAGTTTTTAACCGCTGATGATTTTTATAAAACGGCTCATAAAGTTATTTTTAGAGCAATGGAAAAATTATCAGATGGTAGAGAAGCAATTGATGTTTTGACGATTCGATCTCAACTTGAGAATCAGGGAGAGCTTGAAAGTATTGGGGGAGTTGCTTATATTGCTGAGCTTGCAACAGCGACTCCAACAGCAGCTAATGCAGCATATTATGCAAAAATTGTTGCGGAAAAATCTTTGCTTCGCCAGCTCATTAATAAGTTAACAGAGTCTGTAGAAAAAGCTTATGAGCAAGAATTGCCTGCGGATGATGTCCTAGCACAGGCAGAGAAAAGTCTAATTGATGTCCAACAAGGCAGAAATACCAATGGATTTAAAAAGATAGCAGATGTTCTTTCTATCCATATGGATGACCTTGAGCAGCGGGCGCAACAAAAATCAAATATTACTGGGATTGCTACGGGCTATCCTGCTTTAGATAATATGACAACAGGACTGCACGAAGAAGAATTGATTATTCTTGCTGCTAGACCTGCGGTTGGGAAAACTGCATTTGCACTTAATATCGCACAAAATATTGGAACAAAA
Organism: Lactococcus allomyrinae; assembly: GCF_003627095.1. Taxonomy (NCBI): domain Bacteria; kingdom Bacillati; phylum Bacillota; class Bacilli; order Lactobacillales; family Streptococcaceae; genus Lactococcus; species Lactococcus allomyrinae. The sequence goes on from NZ_CP032627.1 coordinate 334,825, forward strand.
CAGGATAAGACCGTTGCGATTTTCTCATTGGAAATGGGTGCTGAAAGTTTGGTCAGTCGGATGATTGCTGCGGAAGGTTCTATTGATTCTCATAGCTTGAGAACTGGTCAGCTCAATGATCAAGAGTGGAATGATTACTTTATGGCAACAGGGACATTGTCACGTGCGAGTATCTATATTGATGACACCCCAGGGATTAAAATTTCTGAAATTCGTGCTAGGTCGCGTAAATTAGCTCAAGAAACGCAAAATCTTGGTTTAATTGTGATTGACTATTTACAGTTAATCTCAGGGACTGGCCGTGAAAATCGTCAACAAGAGGTTTCAGAAATTTCTCGTCAACTGAAGATTTTAGCAAAAGAGCTAAAGGTTCCTGTTATTGCCTTATCGCAGCTTTCTCGTGGAGTTGAGCAACGTCAGGATAAAAGACCTGTCTTATCAGATATTCGTGAATCAGGTTCAATTGAGCAAGATGCGGATATCGTTGCTTTCTTATATCGTGATGATTATTATGATAGGGGAAATGACGAGGACGATGACGGAGAGGAATTACCTCAAGATAATAAAGTTGAGGTGATTATTGAGAAAAACCGCTCGGGAAGTCGGGGAACAGTCGAGCTTTTGTTTATCAAAGAGCATAATAAATTTGCCAGTATTGATAGCCGATATAGTGACTAGATTTTTAGGCCTGTTTCGTGTTATAATACTAGTAATTGTCTAAAATTGTCTTAGCATGAAATGTAAAATCAAGGAGGTAGAAGAATCGGAGAAATCCGACTTTTACGTCTTATTCGGAGAAACTTGTAGTCAAAAGAAACAGGTTGTATCTCTCTAAGCTTTGTATTACAAAGCTACGAAAGGAAATGAAATGGATAATCAAAATCAAGAAGTTGGAAAAATCGTTGATATTCGCAATAATGTGAAAGCTCATCTTGGACAAACGATTGAAATCACTTCGCAATTTGGTCGTAAGCGTGAAAATCGTCATAAAGTCAATCTTATTGAAGCCTATGCTACTCACTTTGTGATTGAAAATATTCCAGCACGTGGACCTAAAACAACAGAATCGTACCAATATGCTGATATTTTGACACAAACTATCTTGATTCACTATCCAAACGCTTAATTTGGAGATTAATAAGAGCTTCTTGGCGTTGTAGAATGGTGATGAAATCAAATTAGCTCTATATTATTAGATATATCGTGGTACTATTTGGTGCTACAACATTGTGGAACTTGAGTTGCTATGATGTATTAACTCAGGATTTACAAAAGATTTAAGTTGGAAGGAGGAGATAACGGTGATGACTGCAAATTGGGATATGACACCAGTCAAAGGTGGTTCTGGGAATGCATTTTCTGGTAAAATTGATAAAGAGCGCATTTTTATTAAAAAAAATGGTAGTCCTTTTTTACCAAGCATTTATCTTGAAGGAATCACGCCTAAGGTCTTATGGACGAAACGTACGGCCGAGGGAGATACGTTATCTGCTCAACCCTGGATTGATGGGCATACTTTAAGTCCGGAAGATATGAGTGACCGCCAGATTAATCACATTTTGGCACATTTACGTGATTCTAAAAAGCTTGTGGAATCATATAAAAAACTGGGAAGTCAAGTTATTCCGCCGAAACAACTATTGGAAAATTGTGTAAAACAAACAAAAGCTTTGCAGACAAATCGCTTTTTATCAAGTATCATTGAGGAAATGTATCAGGAAATTCCAGAGCTTCAAAATGATGAGGTTGTTGTGGTTCATGGTGATGTGAATCATAAAAACTGGCTTGTTGATGATGCTTCTGGAAAGATATATCTTGTTGATTGGGACACGGTTTTTCTGTCTGATTCGATGGTGGATATGGCGCATGTATTGTCGCATTATATTCAGCACGAAGACTGGAGTTTATGGTTGATGAGCTCAGGTGTTAGACCACGGGCAGACTTGATGGATAAGGTCGCTTGGTATGGGAAATTATCCTTTCTTCGTCAAATTTCTGAATATCTCGTCAGAGGAAAAATGAAAGAAGTAAACCAAGAAATTTTAGGCCTTCGAAATTTTTGTGAATTATTTTAGTAAAAATAGGCTAGGGTCTCCTTCCTATTTTTTGGCTTGTGGCAATTGATTTGATGTATATTAGTTTCCACTTTAAATCCCGAGAGGATGTATACTACAGGTTGCCATTCGCCGTAAATGACGAAAGTCGCAAGGCGAAATGACTAATTGGTAACTGCATTAGCGTGTTTTTAGTAGCTTAGAGTGATGCCTGTGGTGTGAAACGAACGTAGAGTATTCGGAGAAAGGCATACGAAGTAGCGTGTGGCATGACGATTTTTTCGCTTTGAAGTTAGTTAGTACGTCAATCTGTTGTTGGTTTTTATAACACATTAGTTTTAGTAATGAATTTCAACACAAAGAGTAAATATAAGAGTATTAGAAGTAAAATGAGGTAGCAATGCGCGTAAGAAATCGTAAAGGGGCAACAGAAATGCTTGCCGAAAACGCACATATTGTGGTCGAAAATCCAGCAGAATTTAAGGGGCGTTGGGCAGAACGTTTTGGAAACAATCATCCTATTCATATTGAAGTAGGTTGTGGCAAAGGGGCATTTGCGACGGGAATGGCAGCACTCCATCCAGAAATTAATTATATTGCAATTGATATGCAGTTGTCCGTTTTGTCTTATGCTTTGGACAAAGCACTTGAAGCGGCCTTGCCAAATGTGCAGATGATGTTAGTTGATGGTGCCGCTTTGACTGAATATTTTGCTGATGGTGAGATTGATCAGGTCTATTTGAATTTCTCTGATCCTTGGCCAAAGGCTCGTCATGAAAAACGACGTTTGACTTATCAAGCATTTTTGGCTACTTATGAACAGATTTTACGGTCAGAGGGCGAAATTCATTTTAAGACGGATAACCGTGGTTTGTTTGAGTATTCGCTAGTTTCATTGACCAATTATGGGATGGAGCTAAAAAAAGTGTGGCTTGATTTACATAAAGATGAAGCATTTGCTCCGCTTAATGTAATGACAGAGTATGAAGAAAAATTTTCAAATAAGGGTCAGGTGATTTATCGATTGGAAGCAAAATTTAAGAAGCACTGATGGCCGATAAATCCTGTCAGCGTACTGACAGAAGCAAAAATCCTGTCAGTAGTTCGTTGTAAGTTTCAAACAAAGAAGTCAAGATTTATTCAGCGGGAGGTTTAAATTCCGTCGGATTTAACCTCTAGTGATAATAACAACCATAAATTAATTGTTTGAAGTGAAATAGGAAAAGGAAGGTGATGAGATGAGATGTCCTAAATGCTCCTCTGATGAGTCAAAAGTTGTAGATTCAAGACAGGCTGAAGATGCTATTCGTCGTCGTCGAGTTTGTGAAAATTGTGGTTTTCGTTTTACGACATTTGAACGTATTGAAGAAATGCCTCTTTTGGTGATTAAAAAAGATGATAAGCGTGAACCGTTCAATCGTGAAAAAATTGTGCGTGGTTTGGTACGATCGGCTTACAAACGTCCTGTTTCAAGTGAAGATATTGAAAGCATCGTGGCAAATGTTGAACGTAAGATTCGACAGCTTGATAGTAATGAAGTGAAATCTGACACAATTGGAGAATTTGTAATGGAGGAACTCTCAAAACTGGATGATATTACTTATATTCGGTTTGCCAGTGTTTATCGTTCTTTCAAGGATGTGAGCGAACTTGAGGCGCTTTTGCAAAACATTACGAAGAAAAATTGAGTCTGTCAGTATGCTGACGTGCTCTCAGTAACTTTTTGATACTTGTCAGTAAAATTGAGTTTGTTCGTCAGCTCTTTTGAGCGAGTTATACTAGTTCATTTAACAATGATTGATAAAAGTGATGCTTTTCTTATCTGCAACTTTGACGCATTGCGCCATCTTCGCTATGTTACGCTATCCATTCGCTCTAAGCCAGCAGAGCTGGCAAGGCGAAATGGTAAGCGCAAGATGTGGTTTGCATGAAAGTCAAATAGTATTAAAGCAAAAGAAGCCGTGAACAATAATTACGAAAAGAGGGAAATATGAGAGCAGGAGATTCGTTTACCATTGTGAATCGTGGAAAAATCAGCTTCGATGCTGAGACTTTTACGTTGCTCTATTTGCCGATTGTTGGCTCTAATGCTTTTGCTTTGTATCAACTGCTGGCGACTTTTTCAACAGGACGTATTTCTCATTTTTTGGAATATCTGAACATTGGATTAAATCCATTTTTGGAGAGTTTGGACAAACTTTCTGGGCTTGGTTTAGTCAAGGTTTTTGATGACCACACGATGATTTATTTTGATGTAAGGAGTCCATTGACTTACGATGAATTTTTGTCTGATGATTTTTACAAGCAACTTTTGATTTCACGAATTGGTGAAAATAGAGTGATTGGTCTTTCAAAAAAAATCGAAGTCAAAGGTCAAAATATTTCCAAAAAATTTCATGAAGTTTATAAAGTTGATTTTGACAACGAACCAAAATCAGCTGTAAGCACTGACAGCTTTGATATGGGAGCTTTTAAGAGTTTGATGGATCGTCAAGGCTTGACATTCTCAAATGAAAATTCGGAACGTCTGAGCATTTATTCTCTCGCCGAAAAATTTGATCTAAACTGGTACGAACTCTTTAAAAAAGCTGAAAGTACGGCTAATGCAGACAAGAGTTTGAACCTGTCAGCACTGACAAGAAGTCTGTCAGCAAGTTCTGAGCCACAGGTGGCATTATCAAGCTTCCCCAAAGCATTTGCTGAACTTATCGTGAGTAGTAAATCACATGAGCCAGTCGAATTTATTCAGCAGATTAAGAGCCAAGCTGGCGGTTTTGTAAGTGGAGATGAACGAAAGATTTTAAATAATCTCACTAAACAAAATCTACCATCTGAAGTCCAAAATGTACTCATTCATTATATTTTAGTTCAACAAAAAAATGCGTCTCTGTCTTCAAATTTCGTGAATACATTGGCAAATGATTGGATGAGAAATAAAGTATTCACCGCAGAAATGGCAGTGAAGCGTATCTTAGAACGTAATGAATCAGCTCAAATAAAAGCACAAGAAAAACAAAACTTTACAAAAAAACAAACAAAAATTGTAAAAGAAGCACCAAAGTGGTCAAATCCGAGCTATGAAAATAAGACAAGTGAAGAAGAACTTGCAAGGCTTGAGAAAATTCGACTTGCTTCACTCCAAAAACTGAAAGGAGAGCAGCAATAATGGAATCTATTGGTGAAATTTTAAATAAACGCAAAGATTTACGTGGAAATTTTGAAAAACTTGTGGCTGAAGTCATGAAAAATAAAGATGTTCAGTCTTTTATTGCTACCCATCAAATGACGTCAGATGAGATTCAACGCTCCTATTCAAAATTTTATGAGTTTGTGCGTGAACGTGAAAAATTTGAAAAAGGTGAGAAGCGGGCAGCAGATGGTTATGAACCAGTCTTGATCATGAATCATGGATATGCTGACGTATCTTATCAAACCACATCAGAGCTTGCCGCACAGCAAGCTGCGCAAACATTACTCCGTCGAGTGAAAATTATAGGTTTACCAAAAGATTTAAAACAGGTTACTTTAGAAGATATTGCACTTGATGATGTAGGACGGATTGAGCCTTATCAAGCTTTGGTGGATTTTATTGCGAATTTTCCTGAGCAAAAAGGCCTCTATCTTTACGGAGATTTTGGAGTGGGGAAATCTTTCATGATGGCAGCAATGGCAAATGAATTGGCAAAAAAAGGAATTTCGACCACTTTGCTTCATTACCCAACATTTATATCAGATTTAGACTTTGATACGGCTAAGGTTTGGGTGAATGAAATCAAGCAAAGTCAAGTATTGGTCCTTGATGACATTGGAGCGGAACAAAACAACGCTTGGGTGCGTGATAGCATTTTGCAGGTTGTTTTACAACATCGGATGCAGGAAGATTTACCTACATTTTTCACTTCTAACTTAAACATGAATGAGCTAGAACAACATCTGGCAGAAACAAAAAGAGCAGATGAGATTTGGCCAGCAAAACGCGTGATGGAACGTGTGAAATATCTATCACGTGAACTTCGACTGGAAGGAATAAACAGACGACATGACTGATATAAATGAAACCATTAATTTGATGATGAAACATACTTCAGTGCGTAATTTTACTGAAGAAAAAATAAAAGATGAAGATTTAGAAGTTATTTTGAAAGCAGGACAAGCTGCATCAACTTGGAAAAATTTTCAGTCTTACTCGATAATTATTGTAAAATCGCAAGAGCAAAAAGACGCAATTTATCAATATCAGCCACAAAAATCCATTAAAAATGCTGCAGTTTATCTTGTATTTGTCGGAGATTTGAATCGTGCCGAAAAAGCGGTAAAAATGCACGAAGGAGACTTCCAGCCTAAGGGGATAGAGTCTTTATTGATTACAGCGACGGATGCTGCTGTTACTGGACAAAATGTTCTTTTAGCCGCTGAATCTTTGGGCTATGGTGGAGTAATGGTGGGACTGATTCGTGACCAGTCTGCTGAAATATCAAAAGTGTTAGATTTGCCTGATTACACTTATCCGCTGTTTGGCATTGCTCTTGGCAGACCAGCGCGTATCAACAAAGTAAAGCCACGCTTGCCTTTAGAGGCTATTGCTTTTAAAGAAAAATATATTGAGCAAACCGAGCAAGTCATTTCAGATTTTGATGAAGTTCAAGATGAATTTGCAGGCAGTCGTCGATTGAATAAGTGGTCAGAGCGGATTGTTGGACAATGGGGCGTTCCAGAAATTACATCATCAACAGAAAATCTAAAAGATAAAAAATTATTATGAAGACAAAAAAGATACTGGAGCCAAAATTACCTACGGTATACAGAACAGTCACCAGTGAAGATTGGGAGTATGGAGAGCTTTATCAAGCAAAATTTACTGATGAAAATCTGTCAGTAGATTATCCATTGCGTTTCTCAAGCTGTCAGTTGATAAATGTTACATTTTTACTGACAGAAAGTTCTGTCAGTGAATTTACGGACTGTATTTTTGAAAAATGTGATTTGTCAAATCTAAATTTATCCAGTATAGGTTTTTACCGTTGCCGATTTATAAATTGTAAACTATTAGGTGTTGATTTTACAAATTGTCATTTACAAGATGTCCAGTTTGAACAGACTCTGCTTAATTATGCCAATTTCTCGGCAAGTACCTTAAAATCTGTTCGCTTTTTTGAAAATGATTGCACAGAGAGCCTTTTCACAGCTTGTAAATTTTCAAATGTCTATTTTCTGTCTAACCAACTGGAAGGAACTAATTTCTGGGAAACTTCGCTTGCGGGTTTAGATTTTTCTACAAATAAGTTCGAACACTTAGAAATTACACCACAACTTGCTAAAAATATTAAAATAAATCTAAGTCAAGCCTCATTTTTTGCAAGTTTATTTGGCATTGACATTGTTTAGTTGCTGATGATAGAATACTGTCAGTATGCTGGCAGAAAACAAAACATAAGATTACCTCTAAAACCTCAGAATTTTCAGCTTAGGCTAAATTCCAAATTTTTAGAGGTCACCTTATGCTCGTTTACTTTTAAATCTGCATGAACAGAACTAGTGGCTGAACTGCAACTATCCTGCTGCAAGCTTTGTTTGCTAAACAAACGGATAGCGTGGTGCTGAAAAATAATAGCAAATCACTTCGCCTTACTGTTTTAACAGATTGCGATTTGAACTTGTTACTTTACAGGATAGCTGTTGGCGCTAAAGCAGCAGCGGATATGCTAGTTGTTTTACCCAGTGGCTTAGCGAAATCGACAACGTAGAGCAGCAGAGTAACTTCTAAAAATTCTTTTAGAAGTTAAATAGCATTAAAACATTGATATGAAAGTGAGAAAATAATGAGTCTACCTACAGTAGCTATCGTTGGCCGTCCGAATGTCGGTAAGTCAACAATTTTTAATCGTATTGCGGGAGAGCGTATTTCGATTGTTGAAGACATCCCAGGAGTGACACGTGACCGTATTTATGCCACAGGAGAATGGTTGACGCGTAAGTTTAATATCATTGATACAGGTGGTATAGAACTCTCAGATGAACCTTTTATGACCGAAATTCGCGCCCAAGCTGAAATTGCCATGACAGAAGCAGATGTTATTATTGCTGTTGTGGACGGAGAAACAGGGATTACAGATGCAGATGAAGCCGTAGCTAATATTCTCTATCGTACGGATAAACCCATCATTTTAGTGGTCAATAAAGTGGATAATCCAGAACGGAGAATGGAAATTTTTGATTTCTATTCTCTTGGTTTAGGTGACCCCTATCCTGTTTCTGCTGTGCATGGGATTGGTACAGGTGATGTTCTTGATGCGATTGTGCAAAATCTTCCAAACGAAATTGAAGAAGAAAATGAAAATGTTATTAAATTTAGCTTGATTGGTCGTCCAAATGTCGGTAAATCGTCATTAATTAATGCCATTCTTGGAGAAGAACGGGTGATTGCAAGTCCAATAGCGGGAACGACACGTGATGCCATTGATACCCATTTTACAGACGAAGAGGGTCAAGAATTTGTTATGATTGATACCGCAGGAATGCGTAAATCAGGCAAAATTTATGAGAATACAGAGAAATATTCTGTCATGCGTGCCATGCGTGCTATTGATCGTAGTGATATTGTGCTCATGGTGATTAATGCGGAAGAAGGCATTCGTGAGTACGATATGCGTATCGCAGGTTTTGCGCATGAAGCAGGAAAAGGCATTTTGATTGTTGTTAACAAGTGGGATACACTAGACAAGGATAACAGCACAATGAAAAACTTCGAGCAAGAAATTCGTATCAAATTCAAATTTCTTGATTATGCTCCAATCGTCTATGTTTCAGCAAAGACAGGACAACGCCTCAACAAACTACCAGAAGCTATCAAAGAAATTCATCATGCACAAAATCTACGTATTTCAAGCTCTGTCCTAAATGATGTGATTATGGATGCCGTCGCAATTAATCCTACACCGACAGACAAAGGAAAACGTCTTAAAATATTCTATGCGACACAAGTTGCAGTTAAACCACCAACATTTGTAGTTTTTGTCAATGAAGAAGAACTAATGCATTTCTCATATCTTCGTTTCTTAGAAAATCAGATTCGTAAAGCATTTGTCTTTGAAGGAACTCCCATTCACTTAATTGCTCGTAAGCGAAAATAAATTTAAAAAAGAGCCATACCAAGATTAAGGTCGTGACTTTTTAGATTAAAATATAAAAAAATTACAAAATAAAACACCAAATCATATGATTTGGTGTTTTTTATTTTTCTATTTATAAAAATAAATTAAAAACTACAAACTTAGTGTTTTAAAGTATTGAAAACGGAAACAATATAAATTTTTTCGTAAAAAAAGAATAAAAATAGAAATTTATTCATTAATGCTATTGCAATATAACAATACATAAGTTATAATAATAAATCAAATGGACGTATTTTTTAAAATACATTCATCTAAAGTAGTGTTTGTGTCTAAAATTAGACATAAATGCCTTATAAAAAGGAGAAACCGCAATGATGAAATTTTCATCTTTCAAATCAATTAACCGTAAAGTATCAATGGCAACTGTTGCCTTGATGACAATTGTAAGCTTGAGCAGTGCAGTTACAGCGTTTGCTGATACTAACGTACCAGACAGCTCAACAACACGTGAAATTACAATTCATGCTCTTCAAGGAACACCAACAGCAAACAAACCTGGCTTTGTTAATGACGGTACTGAACAAAATGTAACAGGTACTCCGTTGCAACATGTGACATTTACTGCAACACTTGTGACACCCACAGGTTCAGCTGCTAACATGAAAGTTGGAGATACATCAACTTATACAACTACAAGTACAGTAGTATCAGGAGAAACAGATACTAACGGCACAGTAAGTTTAAATATTACAGAAGATGGATACTACCTACTTCATCAAGTCACTACAGTTGGTGGAGTCGCTTCTATGCAAGATTCAATTGTTCAAGTCCCATTGAATTCATCCTCTTCACAAGCTGTGAATGGTTGGTTGTATGATATCAACGTTTATCCTAAAACAGACCTTTCACAAGATAATGCTGTAAATAAAACAGTAGAAATTGGTGATAATGTGCTTGATGACAACACAGGAACAAATAAACAAGCTACTGTTTTTGCGGGTCAAGATATCACATGGAACTTAGCCTCAGCCTTTTCAGATTCTATGGTAACTGATGATGGTAAAGTAGGATCATTTGAATTAACTGATGCTTTAAATTCAAATTTAACTTTTAAAGCTATTAATTTTGTTGTAGGGACAAAAGAAATTTCGCTTGATTCAACAACAGACTATACATTGACAACAACTGATGGAAATATTGATTTGAAATTGACTGAAACAGGAATTAAAGCAATCAAAGCAGCTAAAGAGTCATCATCCGATCAATTCATTGTCAATCTTACTACAACAGTTTCTAATACTTATAAATATGGACAAATTGGTAACTATTTCACAACTAGTGTGAAAAATGCTTACGGTGTAGACCTTAGTAATACAACAGGCTCAGGTAACACAAATCTGCATATTAACCTTCTTGGTTCTTCAGATTCAACAACAGATGTCCCTGAAGTCTATCTAGGAGCGCTCAGAATTCAAAAGATTGATTCTGTTTCAAAAACTCCACTTTCAGGTGCAACATTTAAACTGATTAAAGCATCTTCAAAAGATGAAGCACAAGCTCTTGTTGATGGAAAAACTTCAACTGCAACTTATGTTCAAAATCCATCTCAAGCAGGTCAAGATTATAGCTTGACAACAGGAACAGATGGAATGATTGAATTTGACGGTTTAGAGCTGACAGATACTGCTGAACAAACAGGTGATACATCAACAGCGAATACTCACTATTACGTAATTGAAACAGCAGCTCCAACAGGATACGATCTCCCAACAAGTGTTGTAGAAGTAGTGGCTTCTATTGATCCGACTACGACTCAAGTTGGCGTATCAAATAATTTGGATGGTGGAAATATTAAACTTCCATTTACAGGTGGACAAGGTATGATTGGCATTATTGTGATTGCTGGAGTTGCTACAACAGCGTCAATCGTTATCCGTCGCCGTAAAACAATAACTGATAAATCAGAATAAATTAATAAGTAAAATCAGAAAGGAATAGGAATTGATTGTGAGGGCTAAAAAAAAGCCAACTGTAAAAAAGAAAAACCGTTCCTTTCGTGATATTCTGAGTGTTATTTTTGCTTTGGTTGCGGTTGGTGCACTTTTTTATCCGATTGTAGCTAATACTCTTGTTTCGAATAAAACAGCGAACATTGTTACTAAATTCAATGAAAAAACCTCTACACTTGATAAAAATGAAATTAATCATTTACTTACAAGCGCTAAAGAATATAACACATATATTTACGATATGAGTCAGCATATTCCTTACACAAAGTCCAAACCAAACTATAATCAAATGTTAAACATTGATAATAGTGGCATGATGGGAAATGTTTCAATACCACAAATCAAAGTGGAGAATGTTCCTGTTTATCATGGAGATTCAGAGGAAACATTAGCGGTAGGGATTGGTCATATTCCTCAGACGAGTTTGCCAATTGGTGGAAATAATACTCACACAGTGCTTTCGGCTCATTCAGGACGTGTCAACAATACTTTGTTTACTAATTTGGATAAACTCAAAATTGGTGATGTATTCTATGTGGATACGTTAAATCTTAAGATGAAATACAAAATTAATAAGATTAAGGTTGTAAATCCTGAAGATGTTTCGACTTTGGGAATCCAAAAAGGAAAAGATATTGCAACGCTTGTGACTTGCTATCCAACAGGAGTAAATAGTCAACGACTTCTTGTGACAGGAGAACGTGTTCCATATGCTTCAAAAACACCACAAGAAGAAATACAACGTGATAAGTATGGTTATGATTTTTGGGTTTTGCTAGGTTCACTTATTTTAGCAATTCTCGCTGTTTTATATCTAATTTATAAGTATTATGAAAAAAGAAAAAATAGAAGTAAGAACACGGAGGAAACAAGATAGAATGATGAAAACAACAATTGGAAAAGTTTTATTTGTTTTCTTTATCTTGAGCGTGGCTGGATTGGCACCTCAAGTTAGTGCACAAGCACAACTTGGCTCAACACATACTCAAGACTTATTTATCGTAAAATATGGTCTTCCCTCGGGGAAAAATCAATTTTCGCAAAAACAAACAACTAATACAGGCGAAAAAATTAATAATATTCCCGTAGATAACCACGATTCAGAGCTCGCTCCGATAGCTGGAATTCACTATGTGATTCAAAAAATTATACCCACCAGAGATGGAGATAAAATCAAACTTAGTGATAAAGACTCATATTCTGTTAGTGGTACACCGCTAGAACTTGTAACAAATTCTGCTGGAATTATATCTTTAAATCTTAGTGATGGATTTTATATTGTTAGTGAACAAGCAAATTCTCTGGCTCACTTATCAACACCAGCACATCCTATACTGATTCGGCTTCCTGTAGAAAATACTGCTAAAAATGGTTATCTGAATGAGGTCTATATCTATCCAAAATCAAGCATTGACCCGCTAGAGAATACATATAAACCCAAAGAAACCTCTAAAATTCCTAAAGGAAATTTGCCTAAAACAGGAGATGGTTCAAAGCTGAGTATCTCTACCTTGGGAGTAGGACTTATTGGTATCACGTTTATGCTAACGGTGGGAAAGATAAGTAAAGAGAGAGGAGTTAGAAGTGAATACTAGACAGGGTAATAAAAAAACAAAAAGAATAGTAACAAAAGTGTTGACATTTTTATCAGCAGTAACATTACTTTCTACCCCTCTATTCAGTACAATATCAGGTGTCCAAAATATCTTTGGACTGATAGACGCCAAAGCAGCTATCATTGGTCCAACTGTGACAGTTCAACCCAAGGATTTTGAAAATTATTTTACGCAAACAGGAAGTGCAAAGTATAGTTACACTACTGGAGCTGGCTATGGTACTTTGACGTTAACACCTAACTCTACTAATCAAGTGGGGATGGCAGCGATGAATGTTAAATTCGATATGTCGCAAGACTGGAAAATTACTGGTAATCTCAATATAGGAAACAAAGGTGGAGCGGATGGTGTCAGTTTCGGATGGTATCCAGGAGACACAGGTGTTGTTGGAATTAAAGGCGCAGACTTAGGAATAGGAGGATTGCGTGGTGCCTTTGGTTGGACAGCCGATACTTATAAGAACTCCTATACGATACCGACCATACTCCCGAGTACTGCGACTGGTGCAGACCCTGTCTATACTCTAACTAATAGTGGTATCGTGGGTGGAGACCCTTCTAGTACAAATTCTACTTGGGCGGTAGGAGGATGGTCTTACGCTAATCCTAATCCAATGTATGATGTGAAAAATTCATACCCTTCTGGAGGTGGAGCACCTGCGATTGCACCAAAGACAGCTTATAATAAATCTGACAATCCTCAAAAGGATATTTCTAGCCTAGCAGATGGTAAATTCCATGCATATTCTCTAACTTATACAGCTTCTACGGGAACGATTACAGTTGTATTTGGAAGTTTAACATGGCAAATGCCAATTTCTTCTTTGGAGAGCTTAGCTGGTGATGAGTCTTCTAGTGCATTATCATTTTTCATTTCTGGTAGTACAGGTGGTGTGACGAATCTTCAGCAGTTTCAATTTACATCAGCTACATTTACGGAAGCGTTAGGCACTGTAACTGCTAATTATGTAGATGCTTCTGGAAATACATTAGCATCAAGTGTTTCAACGCAAGGAATAGTTGGTAAAGATGGTTATACTACAAGCCCTAAGACTATTACAGGTTATAGTTTAAAAAATGTAGAAGTATCAGATTCTACGGCGACAAATTCTGCGAATACAATTACAGGACTTTATACTGCAAATGATATTACGGTTAATTATGTTTATGCTCCAAATCCAGAAACGGCTACGATTACATACATAGATACGGATACTAATCAGCAAGTGGGAGCTGTAGATACAACAACAGGAGTGTTTAATGGATCCTCTAACTATACTGTAAAAATTCCAAGTGGTTATATACTTTCACCACATCAAAATCCTAACGATGAGTTTACTCCTGCAAATGCAAGTAAAAAAGTATTCAATCAAGATGGTGTCACCCAAAATTTCAATGTATATTTAATCAAACAGCATAGTATTGTAACGGATAATTTTTTTGAATCTGATGCGACGATACACTATGTAGATATGACTAAAAATCCTTTGCCTTGGATGTCTTCTACGCCATATTCTAATCAATCTAATCCGACAGGAAATCCAACACAAAGTAATGGAAACCTTGTTGGTGCTGGGAATGATTATATTTATCGTGTATGGATGGTTGGTGTAACTACTTATCAGCCAGGGGATGCTACTCCAAATGTTATATGGTACTCTTCCACCAGTTTTGTACCAACTTTGGATGCCAATGGTAATCCGAAAACACCAGCTGTTTCTGATGTATTAGACTCAAATGGCAATCCTATCAATGGTTGGACTCAACAAAGTTCATATAATCCAGGGTTAGTATATTATCCTATAGTACCAGGATATACTTGGCAAAAGACAACACAGCTTATCAATGGAAATGAGATAGCAGCGGGAGATAACGAGTTTAACGGTGGTATTAATGGTACAATCAATATTACCGCACCTCAACAAAATGGAGCACCTAATCCTCAACATTCTGTCTATTATGTTTACTATAATTCAAACTATAGTTTTTCAAATCGTACAACAAAAGAAGTCAATGAAACAATAAATTACCTTGATGTCAATAGCAGAATGCCGATTGCCACAAAATATACAACGAGTCAAAGCCTTACTGTTGAAACGGTAACGGATTCTTCTGGGAAACAAACCGTTTATTATTATAAAGGAAATGGAACACCTGAGTCAGATAATCATCCGTTTGCTAAGGATGGTACTGCCAATCCAGATTGGGCAGATATGACATCATTTAATTCATCTTTTGGGACACAAGTTAACCCAGAAATTACAAATTATACAGTAGTGGGCGCTGATGGAAATTTAGCAGCGAGTTCACCTTATTTATCAGATGATAAAACTCAAGTGACTCCTCAAGTAGTAAATGATAAGTTTGATGATATTGTAGTTAATGTTTATTATGCTTATGATGGGCAAGATATTCATTTACCATTCACAGGGGGAATTGGATGGAGCCAAATTCTTGTGATTGCTTTATTTAGTGCGATTGTTGCATATTTGATTCAATGGGGGAAACGAATAAAAAATAAAAAATAAAAAATAAAAACATCGAAAGTTCAAAAGAGCTTTCAATGTTTTTTTATTAGTAACCAAGAATAATATGAGCGACAAGCGGAGCAAAAATAACGTACATGATACCAGTTACACCAATGCTTAAAGCCGCCATTGCTCCCTGAGTCTTTCCGAGTTCAATAGCTGTTCCTGTTCCTACGGCGTGTCCTGTTCCACCTAGTGCGACCCCTTGAGCGACAGGATCTTTGATTTTGAAGAGTTTCAATAATGGCGCAGCTAGGACACTGGTGAGAATCCCAGTTGCTACAACGACAACAACGGTAATTTGCTCAATACCGTGCATTTTATCAGAAATTCCCATCGCCATTGCCGTAGTGACAGATTTTGGAAAAATGGATAGACTTGCAAGTTTGGTAAGACCAAAGAACTTAGCACAGAGTGCGGTAAATACTGTATTGATAAGTGCGGCTATCGCGATTGAAAGTCCGATAGAACGTGCGTGATGTTTCATTAAATGAAATGTTTTGTAGAGTGGGATTCCGAGCGCAACAGTACTAGGGGCAATGAGGTCATTGATGATGGAACCTCCAACATAATAATTTTTGTAAGGAATATGAGCAAGTCCTAGAATGAGAATAATGACAACTGTAGCAAAGAGAAGCGGATTGGTCCAAGGTTTACGAAAGTTTTCATTAATACGCACACCAATCATAAAAACGAGGATAGTAAGGACAAGTCCAAAAAGTGGGTCGGCAGTGAGTTGATTCATTAGGCACCTTCATTTTCTGTGGTTTTATTTTTGGAATGTTGATTGATAACATCAAGTGCGATTTGTTGAGAACTGAGCTTTGGGATAGCATAATCTCCTTCGAATTTGATTTTAATCCATTCTACTAATTTTCCTAATACAAAAACATTAATAATAAGAGCCCCAAGGATAATAATAAGAATTTGAACCCAAAAATGACTAATCAAATTCCATTTTGCCATAATTCCAACTCCGGCTGGTAGAAAAAGAATCGTCATGTTATTAATGAGAAAGCTTCCTGCTTCATCAACGTGTTTAAATTCGAGAATTTTAAACTGGAGGGCAAGAAATAGAAGAACCATGCCTAAAATTGAGCCAGGAATGGGGAGGTGAAGCCCATTTGAGATGATATTTCCGATAAAACTAAAACCGAAAATAATGAGTAGTTGTAGATATATTTTCATAATTACTAACTCCCTAAGTTATCTTGATTTCTTTTCACAATAATTTAATTGTACTCTTTGAAGGTTGGTTTTTCAAGGATTGGTGTGAGTGGATTTAGGAGAGGTACTGGAAAAAGATAAAGTAAATTTTGTTGAAAACTTTTCTTGACATTTTATCAAAAAGTGTTATAATCAATTTAAATAAACTATTAGAAAGGAGCGTTCGTGAGGACGCTCCTTCTCTTGTGTGGATTTTCTGACGATAGATAGTCAGGTTAAATATAAGGTTGGAGTGCTCTTCATATCTTACAATTGAGTTCGATGCGCTTGAAATTAGTGAAAATAGATAATTTTCATAATTTCAGGGTAAGCGCTCCTCGCATCTTATAACTGAGTTCGGAAGGCTAGAAACTTCCTCATATCTTAAAGAAAAGGAGATAAAATATGGAAGAAATCGTAGAAGTTGTTGAAGATTTCATCACACCTCATATTCCTAAACCGTTTAAACTTTTTGCAGTTGAGTGGGGGAAACTTGGTGGTGATATGGTTTTAAGTATTTTGGTGGATAAAGAAGGCGGTATCGAGATTGATGAAACGGCTGAGTTGAGTGAGTTGATTTCCCCTTTGTTAGACCAAATCAAGCCAGACCCTTTTCCTAAAGAAGGTTATATGCTTGAAGTTGCTAGTCCAGGAGCTGAACGTCCTTTAAGAAAAGCCGAGCACTTCAAAGGAGCGATTGGTGAGTATATTTTTGTCAAACTCTATCAAAAGCTTGATGGAGAAAAAGAATTTGCAGGAGATTTAACGAGTTTTGATGGAGAAAATCTGGTGCTTGATGTACTTGATAAGACACGTCATAAATCTGTTGAAATTCCGCTATCTAGTGTGGCTAAAGCGCAGACGATGGTTAAATTTTGATTGAGCTTTATCATTTGGTAATATAATTGTGCTTGCCCTTTTTGAAAGCTATGAAAAAAGATAAAATGTTCCAATGAGCTTTGCTCATTTCCTATTTTTCAGCTTTTAGAACAATCGGGCTTACATCTTAAAATTGAGTTCGGAGCACTTGAAATAATGAAAAATAGGAAATTACAGGTTCGTACATCGCATGGTTCTGGAATTTATCATTTTCATTTATTTCAGGGAGCGCTCCTTACATCTTAAATCGAAAGAGAGAAATATAAATGAGCAAAGAAATGCTGAACGCCTTTGCAATGTTGGAAGAACAAAAAGGAATTAAACCGGAGATTGTTATTGAAGCAATTGAGCAAGCCATCACGGCTGCTTACAAGCGACAATATGGTCAAGCCCAGAATGTGAAAGTTATTTTCGATGAGAAAAAAGGGAATTTTAATGTTTATTCTACGCGTGAAGTCGTGGATGAAGTATTTGATAGCCGTCTCGAAATTTCGCTTGAAGATGCCCTTGAATTAAATCCTCATTATGAAATTGGCGATAAAATCATGTTTGAAGAAAAGCCTAAAGATTTTGCAAGAACTGCTGCTGGGGCTGCCAAACAAGTGATTATGCAAAAAATGCGTGAGGAAGAGCGTACAATCATTTATAATGAGTACAGTCGTTATAAGGATGAAATCATTCAAGGGACGGTTGAGAAAGTTGATGCACGTGCGGTTTATATTAACCTTGGTCGTGTTGATGCTTTGCTTACAAAGAAAGACCAAATTCCTCAAGAAAACTATCATGTGGGTGACCGTGTGAAAGTTTATGTGACCGATGTTGTTTTGACACCAAAGGGAACACGTGTTTTCATCTCTCGCACAGCACCAGATATGCTTAAACGAATGTTTGAAAAAGAGATTCCTGAAGTATTTGATGGAACTGTAGAAATTAAATCAATTGCTCGTGATGCCGGCGACCGTGCAAAAGTTATTGTTGAAAGCCATGATGAAAATGTTGATGCTATCGGTACAATGGTTGGAGCAAAAGGTTCTCGTATTCAAGGAATTATTCGTGAGCTTGCAGGTGAAAAGATGGACATTATTGAATACTCTGCTGACAAGGCGACTTTGATTGCTAACGCTTTGAAACCTGCACGTATTGAGCAAGTTTTGATTACAGCGGATGGTTCATCACTTGCCGTTGTTGCTCGTGACCAACTTTCATTAGCTATTGGGAAACGTGGACAAAATGTCCGTCTTGCAGCCCATGTTACAAACAGCAAAATTGATATTAAAGCGGCAGATGAGTTTAATATTGATGATTATGAGTTTGTTGGTGAAGATGATGAAGTTGTAGAAGCTTCAGAAATCGAGGAACCTGTTGTTTTGGATGAAGCTGTAGAAATTCCTGAAACTGAGGAAAATGAAGGATAAATTTTTTAAGAAAATGTTTGCTGACAGAATTTTGTCGGTACTGACAGAGCTTATATTTTCTTGAGAAATGAGGTTTTCTATGAAACAGAAAAAAATTCCTATGAGAAAGTCTTTAGTTTCAAATGAGCAGTTTCCAAAGCGTGATTTGCTTCGCATTGCATTTAATAAAGAAGGGATGATTTCGATTGACCCAACTGGTAAAGCGCATGGACGAGGAGCATATATCGCACTTCTTAATGAAGAAGCGACACTTGCTAAAAAGAAGCGAGTATTTGATCGAGCTTTTCAAACCAAAGTTGATGATAAATTCTATGATGAATTAATCACTTATGTTGAACATCAGGTGGCACGTCGTGAACTTCAAAAGACGACTTATTCTGCAGATGAACTTCCAGACTATGACTAAAAGACATGGATAAAAAACAACAAATTTCGAATTTGATTGGACTTGCCAAACGTGCGGGGAAAATGATTACAGGAGAAGAACTGGTCGTCAAATCTATCCAAAATGGTAAGGCGAGATTGATTATTCTTGCGTCAGACAGTGCATCAAATTTGAATAAGAAAATTACTGATAAATCAAAATATTATGAGATTCCCGTCTCACAAATCTTTACAGAAATAGAACTATCGCAAGCCATTGGACAAAACCGCAAGGTTATTGCGATTGCTGATGACGGATTTGCAAAGAAAATGGAGAGCCTCATGAAAGAATAGAATAAATAACTGGGTTCGCTTCTCTTTTTGAGAAAGTTTGATTTGGAAGTGAGTAAAAAGGGTAAATTTTTTAAAAATTATTATTTATCATTTTTACTATTTCCAAGCAGGCGGGCTCACATCTTAAAGGAGGACTAAATTGTCTGATAAGAAACGTATTAACCAAATTGCAAAAGAAACAGGACTGAAAAATGCTGAACTTGTAAATGCTGCAAAGCATCTGGGCTTTGATGTTAAGTCACATTCAAGTTCAGTCACAGAAGACCAAGCAGCTAAAATCATTGAAAGCGTAAAAACAGGCGTGAAACCGGCTGCAAAATCTACTGACAAACCTGTCAGCACACCTAAAAAAGCTGTCAGTACTGACAAAAAGAAAACGGATGGCCCACGTACATTTGCTGGTAAAGCTATCGTTGAAGACCCTGCAATCTTGGCACGAATTAAAGCAAAAGAAGAAGCAGAAAAAGCAGCTAAATCTGTAGAACATAAATCTGTTGACACAGTTGTAGCTGCTGAAAATGGAAAATCTACTGACAAAGAATTGTCAGCCAAAAAATCTGCTGACAAAATTTCGTCAGAGAAGCAATCTATTGACAAAAAACTGTCAGTAGAACCAGAAGTGAAAACTGAGCCTAAAGTGGCGGAAAAACCAGAAATAAAATCTGAAACAGTGACATCTAAAAAAGAAACAAAAGTGGACAAAGGAGTTGCTGACAAAAAGGAGCCTGTCATTACTGACGAAAAGAAAAAACCATTGAATCACAAACCAAGAATTCAAATCAAAGTTATAAAACGTGCAGAAGATATCAAAAAAGAACAAGCTGCTGCCCGTCCTGAAAAGAAACATTCTGACAAAAAACCATTTGATAAAAAACGTGGGAATGACAGAAATAATCGTACTGACAATCGTCATTCGGGGCAAGGTAATCAAGGCGGAAATCGTTTTGACAAGAATCGTCCAGCTACTCAAGGACAAAATCGTGATAAAACTTCTTCGACGACTTCAACAGCAGAGGTCTTTACACCAGCAGCAGGAGGCAAAAATAACCGTCGTTCTCGTGACCGTGACAAATCTAAGACTTCGTCACACGATAATACGCAAGACGGTAACCGTAAGGGTGGCCCACTTCGCGTCAATGATAATCGTAATCAAGTGCGTAATGCGCGTAATTCTAACTGGAATGCAGGTAAGAATAGACGTGGCGGACGTAATCAACAATCCATACCAGCGACCCAACGTAAATTCCATGAATTGCCAGAATCGGTGGAATATGAAATCGGAATGAACGTGCAAGACCTTGCAAAATTGCTTAAACGTGAATCAGCAGAAATCATTAAAAAATTGTTCATGATGGGTACGATGGTTAACCAAAACCAAAGTCTTGACCAAGAAACAATTGAATTAATTTTGATGGATTATGGTGTTGAGGCTGTTCAAAAAGTAGAAGAAGATAAATCAGATATCGAACGTCTGTTTGTTGAAGAAGGTTATCTCGACGAAGATAAAATGGTTGAACGTCCAGCGGTTGTTACAATTATGGGTCACGTTGATCACGGTAAGACAACATTGCTTGACCGGTTCCGTGAATCTCGTGTTACTGAAGGCGAAGCTGGTGGTATTACACAACATATTGGTGCTTACCAAATTACAACAAAGGGCAAGAAAATCACATTCCTCGATACGCCAGGGCATGAGGCTTTCACAAGTATGCGTGCGCGTGGCGCTTCTGTTACTGACATTACAATCCTTGTTGTAGCAGCCGATGATGGTGTTATGCCTCAAACCATTGAAGCAATTAATCACTCAAAAGCTGCCGGTGTGCCAATCATTGTTGCAATCAACAAAATTGATAAACCAGGGGCAAACCCACAACGTGTGATTCAAGAACTTGCAGAACACGGTGTTATGCCTCAGTCATGGGGCGGAGAGTCTGAATTTGTCGAAATCTCAGCCAAATTCAACCAAAACCTTGATGAATTGCTTGATACAGTGCTTCTTGTTGCTGAAATGCAAGAACTCAAAGCTGACCCAACGGTTCGTGCCATTGGTACAGTAGTTGAAGCTAGACTTGACCAAGGTAAGGGAGCAATCGCTACACTCTTAGTTCAACAAGGAACACTTCACATTCAAGACCCGATCGTTGTCGGAAATACTTACGGTCGTGTCCGTACGATGACAAATGACCTTGGTCGCCGTATCAAAGAAGCCGCTCCATCAACACCTATTGAATTGACTGGACTTTCTGATGTGCCACAAGCTGGTGACCATTTTGCGGTCTTTGAAGATGAGAAATCAGCACGTAATGCTGGGGAAGAACGTGCAAAACGCGCCCAACTCATCAAACGCCAAAGTACACGTCGTGTTAATCTTGATAATCTCTTTGATACACTCAAAGAAGGTCAAACAAAATCAGTTAATATTATTATCAAAGCCGATGTGCAAGGTTCTGCTGAAGCACTTGCTGCTTCACTTCAAAAAATTGAAGTCGAAGGGGTAAAAGTGGATATCGTCCACTCTGCTGTTGGTGCAATTAGCGAATCTGATATTTCACTTGCTGCGGCATCAAATGCGATTATCATTGGTTTCAACGTGCGTCCAACAGGTCTTGCTCGTGAACAAGCGGCTCATGAAGAAGTAGATATTCGTTTGCATAGTATCATCTATAAAGTCATTGAAGAAGTTGAAACTGCCATGCGTGGTATGCTTGATCCAGAATTCAAAGAAGAAATCATTGGTGAAGCAATTGTTCGTGAAACATTCAACGTTTCTAAAGTTGGTACGATTGCTGGATTTATGGTTATCCGTGGTAAAGTAGCACGCGATGCCTCTGTTCGCGTGATTCGTGATGGAGTTGTCATTCATGATGGTGCTATCGCTAGCTTGAAGCATTTCAAAGATGACGTCAAAGAAGTTGGAAATGCACAAGAAGGTGGTTTGATGGTTGAAAACTTCAATGATGTTGCCATTGATGATACATTTGAAGTCTACAAAATGGTTGAAATCGAACGGAAATAATAAGATGTGAGAAAGGCTCGTTTAGAAATAATGAAAAATAGGAAAATGTGGAGATGAGCGCAGCTCATTGGAACATTTTATCATTTTTCACTTATTTCTAGCCTTACGAACTCAGTTATAAGATGTGAGAGGCGCTTAGTCTGAAATGATAAAAAATAGGGAAATACAGGTTCGTGCGCTGCACGGTTCTGATTTCATCATTTTTTACTCATTTCAAGCGACCCGAACTCAGTTAAATATGGTGTAAAAAAGGCTCAATCAAAACGGAACAGAAATAGGAAGATTTTTGAGTCTGAGCTTGCACAGATTCAAAATTTTATCTTTTTTGATTTTATCCTTCTGGACTCAATTTAATAAGATAAAAAGTTCTGTCAAAACTGACAGAACTTAAATTTCCAATGAAAGGAAAAAATATGGGAAATTCATTTCGTAGTGATCGTGTTGCTGTAGAAATTCAGCGGGAAATTAATGATATTTTGCGTAATAAAGTGCGTGACCCCCGTGTGCAAGATGTAAACATTACAGATGTTCAAGTCACAGGGGATTTGAGTCAAGCTACGGTCTATTATAGCTTATTGTCGAATCTTGCTTCTGACAATGAGAAAGCAGCGACAGCTTTGAAAAAAGCAACAGGTCTATTCAAAAGTGAACTCGCTAAACGTATGACAATTTTTAAAATACCGGATTTAACTTTTGCTAAAGATGAATCTGTAGAATACGGTTCAAAAATTGATGAACTCTTACGTGGTTTGAATAACAAATCAGAATATTAAAGTAATATAATACTTTGTCAACAGACAATTTTTCACCTAGAGTGCAACCTTCTAGGTAAAAGATTACCATATCCGTAGGTACGCTTGTCTTATAAAAGCAGAAAAATTTCAAAGCATTGATGGAAAAGCAAGGGCAAGTTTTGCTAAATTAAAAAAAGAAAGTAGTTATACTTTCTTTTTTTATATATTCAAAGGATGGACTGTTCCTAACTCTAAAAGCTGTGGTAAGATTTGCTTATGAATATAAGGAGAATCTGGAGCAGTCAGACGCTCAGACATAGTAATGACAGCTTGCTTACCCATATAAGATAAATCGGTACTAATATTTGTAATTTTAGGGTTAGACATTTGTGTAAATTCAGTATTATCAAAGCAAATAATACTAATATCTTCAGGGATATGATATTTTTCCGATTGTAAATAATAATTGAGGATATATGCAAGTCCAGAGTTAACGCAGAACCAAGCATCAGGCATCTGTTTAATCTCTTTTAATTTTGAAAAGAGTTCAGCTTGATTTTCCTTAATTTTAGTAATTAAAATCTTAGAATCTAAATCAATGTCATGCTCTTTCAAAGCGCGCTGATAACCTCGGAAACGTTCCAAATAACTTGGTGAAAAATCAATATCTCCAATAAAACCAATTTTTTTACAATGGTGTTTAATTAGGAATTCAATTGCACTATAAGCACCGTCTGTATTCTTAGTTAAAACACAATCAGCTAAAAACTTGGGACTATGATGGTCAACTACGACACAAGGAATCCCTTGATTAACAATGTTAGAAATATAATCGTCTGTAATATGAGAAACAATAAAAATTCCACTATAATTTGTCAAATTTGCAGGCAATTGATTTTCTTGAATCATTTCGGAAGTTACAGCTAGAGTTGTAGTCTTAAAATTTTTTAGCGTACAATTATAATCAATACTTTTAATAATTTCACCAAAAAAACTTACTTGAGAAAGAGCAAACTCAGTTGCTAATATTAGGAACTCACCTTGAACTCTTTTATTTTGTTTGATATATTTATAACCCAACTCGTCAGCCTTATTGCGAACGAGTTTTTTTGTTTCTTCGCTGACACCGGCAGCATCTCGTAACGCTTGAGAAACAGAATTTTTAGAGATGTCTAAGGCATCAGCAATCATTTGCATCGAAACTTGTTTCATTATTTTTTACCTTACAAATTTTATATTTAATATCTTTATTATATATTTTTATCTGATAAAATCAAGGATTTTATTATTATTTTATAAAATAATTTTTTGTAATTGTTAAAAATAATTATTGACAATAACGTTAAAGATTATTATAATATATTTGTGAATTAGAAAGCGGTTTCTGATTTGAGATTATCAAATGAAATAACCTAGGATTTTACTTGATAATAAATCGAAGTGATTACTTCACTATTGGGGATTTTTTATCCCCTACCGATGTTAAGGTAAAGCCTTACATTGAAGGGCTATAGGCATGAGAATAAAAGTGGAGCTTAGTGATTCCTAACTCTTCCTTTAAATGGAGTTAGCAAGTATTTGATAAGTGAAGACTTTTAACAAATCAAAATTAGGAGAATTTCGAAATGAAATTTGGAAAAACGTTAACAATTTCATCCGTTGCACTTGCAAGTTTAGTTCTACTTGCTGCGTGTGGGAACGCAAAGGGAAATGATGCAACAGGTAAAACAACAATAACCTTTTGGGCAGCACCCAATCCAACTCAATTGACCTTTTGGAATAAAATGGCCAAAAATTATGAAGCTCAACACCCAAAGGTTGAGGTAAAAGTTTCAGAAATGAAAAATTCTCCAACTTCTGAAGCGTATATTCAATCAGCGATTGCTTCTAAAACTGCACCAACAATGTCCGAAAATATCAGTCGTAGCTTTGCAGCACAACTTTCAGAAAGTAAAGCAATTATCCCATTAAACAAACAAGTGAGTTTTGACAGTATTGTGAAAACTAGAGATATGTCTAAAACGATTGCTCCTTGGAAGTTTTCCGATGGCAACCAATATGTTCTTCCTGTTTATTCTAATCCTATCTTTATGGCTTGGCGTCTGGATAAACTAAAAGAGCTTGGATTTGATAAAGCGCCTACAACATATTCGGAATTAGAAGCAGTAGCCGCAAAGCTTAAAGGAAATAAGAATTTATCACTTTGGGCAGCTCCAGCTTTAGTAGACCCAACAGCATATCAACGATGGTTTGATTATTTCCCATTATATTATGCAGCAAGTAATGGTGCCGATTGGGTCAAAAATGGAAAATACGTTGCAGATCATTCCGCAAATAAACAAGTCTTTGAACTAATGAGTGCTCTGGCTAAAGATAATGTTCTACAAACTGGAGCAGCAACAAATCCATTTGAAAATGGAAATTCATTGATTGAAGTGACAGGAGCGTGGGTATTTGCAAATTGGACAACTCAATTTCCAGACTTACAATACAATAAAACCTACACAATCACTCCGCCAGTTGTCCCAGATGATATGAGTACTAAAGGAAATATCAATACTTATTCAGATGCAAAAGGTGTGTCAATTTACGCTTCAGCGACTAAAGCACAGCAGAAAGCAGCAATGGACTTTTTGAAGTTTGTCTTTAGTGATTCAAAAAATG
The DNA here is from genome assembly GCF_003627095.1 of Lactococcus allomyrinae. NCBI lineage: Bacteria > Bacillati > Bacillota > Bacilli > Lactobacillales > Streptococcaceae > Lactococcus > Lactococcus allomyrinae. The sequence continues at coordinate 360,774 of NZ_CP032627.1, forward strand.
ATTTGATATGGCTCAACGATACAAGCCTGACTCCCGCACGTGATGATGTTACTACAAATTCAACATTTACTTCATATTTCGATAAAAATCCTCAAATGAAAGTGATTGCTGATATGATTCCAAATGCTATTCCAGCGATTGACAATTCAAAATATAATGATATCCAACAAGCCTTTGGAACGGACTCATGGATTCCGGTTGTGCAAGGTAAGATGGCTCCAGAAAAAGCAGTAGCAGCTGCAAAAACAGCAGTTAATGGAAAACTACAATAATGACAAAAAACAATAAAATTGGGTGGCTGTTTTCAGCCCCCTATCTTATATTTACAATAATATTTTTCTTATTACCACTCTTTTGGTCAATATGGTTGGCTGTAACAGACTGGAATATGATTTCGCCTAATATTAACTTTGTTGGTTTAGAAAACTTTGTTGACGCAATTAAAAGTCCAGCAGTCCATTCAGCGTTCTTTGTTACTTATGAGTTTTTGCTTGTATTTGTTCCTATGGCAATGGTCTTATCTATGATTGTGGCACTTTTGGTTCATCATTTACCAAGACTAAAGGGATTATTTATGGTTGTGTTCTTTTTACCTTATCTTTCCAGTGGCGTTGTTACTTCATTGATTGTTAAAGGTTTCCTTTCATATAATGGTCCTTTTAATAGCTGGTTGAGAAATAGTTTTGATATCAATATAAACTGGATACAAAATCCCCATACAGTTATTCCGATTATTTCTTTAATGATTGCATGGAAAATGTCTGGGTATTACGGTTTGATATTAGTTTCTGGCTTACAAAATATTAATGGTGAAATCTATGAATCAGCCGCACTTGATGGCGCTTCTTCATGGAAAACGTTTTGGAAAATTACTTTTCCAATGCTTTATCCAGCATTTTACACAGTGATGGTGCTCGCAATAGGTATAAGTTTTGGTATTTTTACTGAAGTGTATCAATTAACAGGAGGCGGACCTAATTATGCAACAAACACATGGCAAATGGAAATCTATAATCAAGCTTTCCAAAACTTGAATAGCGGCTATGCTTCAGCAATCGCTTTAATCTCTAGTGTAGTGACTTTTGCCTCTATAGGGGTTATCCGAAAATTACTTGAAAAATGGGGGAGACATAATGGTTGGTCATAAGAAAAAAGGAAAAACAATTGCACTCTATATAGGGACGATTATCTTTGCCTTGATTATGGTATTTCCTTTTATCTATTTAGTCTTAAACTCATTTGCTGCGTGGAACGAAGTGGACCAAAAAATAATTCCAGCACACTTTACTTTACGTTCTTGGACCTTTTTGTTTGGCGGAGCTACAACAAGTGCAGCTGTGCCGTGGATTGGAGCTTTTATCCATACATTTATCGTGGCGACAATATCAACAGTTTTGATGGTTGTTATTGGTTTAATGGTGGGATACGCTTTAGCCAAAGTCGAATTTCGGGGAAAGAGATTTGTGGATAATTTTATTTTATTTCAAATGTTTTTCCCAGCGATTATTTTGCTTATTCCCCAGTTTTTATTGATTACTCATTTGCATATGCTTGATACTTTTGCAGGGATGATTGTTCCTACGATGGTAAGTTTATGGGCGATTTTTATGTATACTAACTTTTTCAAGGCAATTCCAAATACATTATTGGAAGCAGCAAAGATGGATGGAGCAACTGATTTAACGATTCTTTTTCGTATCATATTGCCAATGTCTCAATCAATCACGACAGTGATTTTCCTTTTCTTATACACCGATAGATGGACAAATCTACTTTGGGATATGATTGTATCCAAGAGCAATAGTACGATTACTTTAAATGTGTTAGTTTCACAGATGTTTGGACCTTATGCTTCATATCCAGGACCGATGTATGCAGCAAGTGTTCTTTTGACTCTTCCGCTGATTATTTTATTCCTTCTTTTTTCAAAACGGTTCCAAGAAGGAATGCAATTTAGTTTGAAATGAGAAAATATGTGGTGGAAAAATTCAGTATTTTATGAGATATACCTTGCATCATTTTGCGATAGCAATGAAGATGGAATCGGAGATGTTCGAGGGGTGATTGGTAAAATCCCTTATTTGAATACATTGGGCATTACAGGAATTTGGTTGACACCATTTTATCCATCTCCCAAGGTTGATAATGGGTATGATGTCTCAGATTATTGTGACATTGCTTCAGAATATGGAACAATTGAAGATTTGAAGGAACTGCTTGATAAAGTACATCAAAGTGGAATTAAAGTGATTGTTGATTTAGTGATTAATCATACGTCCACAGAACATAATTGGTTTAAAGATATAAACAAAAAAGACTGGTATATTTGGCGAGAATTACCCAATAATTGGGAATCATTTTTTGGCGGAAGCGCTTGGGAGTTTGATGAACGATTTAAGGAATATTATTATCATAGTTTTTCTAAAGAGCAGGCAGATTTAAATTGGGCAAATCCTGAAGTAAAATGTGCAATTTGGGAGGTTATAGATTTTTGGATTGATTTAGGAATAGATGGTTTTAGACTTGATGTAATCAACAATTTATCTATTTCCAATGAATTTTTTGATAACCCTATCAACGAAGAAGGAGAACAAGTTCATCTTTATGATGTAAACCAGCAAGGAGTTACAGAGGTTATAAAAGAGCTTAAAAAACATATTTTTGAAAAAGGAAGATCGCTATTTACTGTTGGAGAGATTAGTTCGTCAAGTTTAGAAATAATAGAGTCTTATTCAGAGCGTATGCTGTTGGATGTTACATTTAACTTTAACTTTGGCTCGTTAGAAGAGTTTTCAGTAGAAAAAATATTCTGCGAACTACTTGCTATGAAAAAAGTTTATGATGACGGGCGAAGACCAACTTTCTTTTTTAACAGTCATGACATGTCACGCTCTTGGAATCGTTTAGCTAGTGAGAATCTTGAACGTTATCGTCAACTGGCAGTGCTCACTCTAATCAATGCTGGTGTTTCGTTTCTTTTTCAAGGGGAAGAATTAGGAATAGGAGATTATCTCCCAAATGAAGTTTCTGATATACGGGATATTCAAGCTATCAATAAATATAACGAAGCTAAAGATATTGTGGCAGCTAATGAAGTTAATAGAGATCGTTCCAGAGGAATGATTCCTTGGGAGCGTCTGAAATCGGATGCGTGGATAGGCCAAGGAAAGAAAAATGAAAAATCAAATGAAGTTTTTGACTTCTACAAGCAATTGATTCAACTCAGAAAAGATTATCTAAATGGTGAGAGTACATTTGATAAGATAAGCTGCTCAGGTGAGGTATTACAGTACAAAGTGGGAAAGTTGATTGTCTTACTGAACTTTGGTGTAGAACGTTATTATTTTCCAGTAGCAGAAGAGAAAATAGTATTGAAGTATAACTATGAGAACTTTCAGTTATTAAGTGGTGGAATAATGATAGGAAAGGAAAAGAATGTTTAAATCTGAGGAATTAGTGGAGAAACATAGGAATAAGAGTAAAGTTTATTGTGCTGAAAAATTAATTTTTGGAGGTGTCAAAGGTTATGATGTTTATAATATTTCAGCACCTTTTGAGTTGAATCACCAATTAATTTTGGCGGGACGTGTTGAAGCGCGTGATTCTGAACATTCACAAATTAGATTTTTTTATCATAAGTCTGGAAATCAGTGGCAACTTATTGAGGAGGCGCAGTCTTTTAATTTGCAAGACCCATTTTTTACAAGAATTGATGAGAAGATTATTTTAGGTGGTGTAGAAGTTACATTTGATAGCGAGAAAGTATTATACTGGCGAACGATTTTTTATGAGCTGAATGATTTGAAAAAAGCAAAATTGATTTTCTCAGGACCTATAGGGATGAAAGATATTAGGTTGAGAGAACTTGCTGATGGGAAGATTTTGGTTTTAACTCGTCCTCAAGGAATGAAAGGTGGTCTGGGAAAAATTGGTGCTGTTGTTATTGATGATTTAAGCAAACTTTCCATTGATTTACTTGAAAAAGCACCGCTTCTCAAAAATCAATATGTAGATGAGGAGTGGGGAGGAGCAAACGAGATTCATCTTGTTGGTAATCGAGTTGCTGTTTTAGGGCATATTGGTAGTCGTGATTACTTGGGGAACATCCATTATAGAGCGATGACTTTTGAACTAGATGAAAATTTTACTGAGATATTAAATCCTAAAATTATTGCTGAACGAAAAGATTTTGTTGCTGGCCCTAGTAAACGTCCAGATTTAATGGATGTGGTTTTTAGTGGCGGTCTGATTTTTAAAGAAGATAAAGTTGTGCTTTATGCGGGTACGGGTGATGCTGAAGCTCAAAAATTAGTTATTAATGACCCATTTAGATAGGAAATGTTTATGAATATTTATCGTTTTGAAGAAAATCCATTAATTACCCCTTTGGATGTGAAGCCATTAAATGAGGGCTATGAGGTAATTGGGGCATTTAATGCAGGTGTTGCTAAATATAAAAATGAAACTTTGTTGTTGTTGCGCGTGGCGGAGCGACCTGTTTCTGAAGTTGAGGATATTATTAAAGCGCCTGTTTATGATGTTAAAACAGGAAAGTTAAATACGATATCACTTAGTAAAGATGATGAGCGATATAGTTTTGCAGACCCTAGAATGATTAGTGATAAAGAGAATATGGACGGTTTTGTTTATCTGACTTCTTTATCCTATATTAGAATTGCAAGGAGTGAGGACGGTCATCATTTTACAATTGATGATGACCCATTTTTATTTCCATTTAATGAGTATCAAACTTTTGGTATTGAAGATGCTAGATGTACTCAGATTGGAGATAAATACTATGTGAATTTTACTTCGGTTTCTCCTGTTGGGGTCTGTGATTCGTTAATTGTTACTGAAGATTTTAAATCTTTTAAGAGTTTGGGAAATATTTTTGCACCAGATAATAAGGATGTTTTGATTTTTCCTGAGAAGATTAATGGAAGATACTATGCGCTTCACCGTCCAGTATCTAGCAATCTAGGGAAAATGGATATGTGGATTGCATCTAGTCCTGATTTACAATCTTGGGGGAATCATAAGCATTTGCTTAATACGAGTGAAGAAGATTGGGATAATGGGCGTGTTGGAGGTGGATTGGTTCCTTTAAAGACAGAAAAAGGCTGGCTTGAAATCTACCATGGTGCAACAAAAGATAATCGCTATTGCATGGGAGCTTTATTGCTTGATTTAGAAAACCCAGCAAAAGTTATTGCAAAGTCTGAGAAGCCGATTATGATGCCTCTTTTGCCTTACGAAAAAGAAGGGTTCTTTGGTGAAGTGGTGTTTGGATGTGGTGCTGTTGTTGAGGGGGATAAGCTAACGATGTATTATGGTGTTGCGGATACTTCAATGGCGGGCTGTGAAATGAGTATTTCAGATATTTTAAATGAATTGTACTAATCTTACTTTTTATATTGGCGTAGTCAAAAAGGAGTGGACGGGTTAGTTGTATGTGATTTTATAAGCAGTTGCAGTTTTCTGCGACTGTTTTTTGGAGAGGTGAGATGAAAAAAGTTATTGTATTTGATCAAGATGATACGATTAATATTACGAAGTTACCGATTGATGAGGAGATGGCTGGATTGCTAAAATGCTTGTTGGATAAATTTCAAGTGTGTATTATGTCCGGCACAAATTGGGAAGTGATGAGAAAAAATGATATTGAGCCTCTGGTGGAGATAGGTGGAGTTAATTTTGAGAATTATTTTATTATGCCTACTACAGGGACACAGTTTTGGCATTATGTTGGAGAAGGACCTTATGTACTTGAGGAAAATCAATTGCTAGAAAATGGCTGGAAGAGAGAATTTGCACATTTTCTTACAGAAAATCAGGTCACGAAGATTTCTGACGCATTGGAAAAGGCTGCGAGAGCGCTTGGTTATTGGTGCGAATATCCGAAAGGAGAAATCATAGAAAATCGTGGTTCGCAAGTTACTTTCTCGGCTTTGGGACAATGGGCAGCTCCTGAGGAAAAGTATAAATGGGATAGCGAGATGAAAAAAAGGGAAGAGATTGTTCGCTTGATAGAGCCTGCGATGACTCAGCTTGGTGTGCAGGTTGGAATTGGCGGATCGACTAGCATTGATGTGACGCTGCCAGGAATTGATAAGGCTTATGGAATAGCGCGGTTGATGGAGGAATTGGACGTTGAAAAGAAAGATATTTTATTTTTAGGAGATAAACTGCAGGTTGGTGGGAATGATTACCCTGTGAAAAAGGTGGGAATTGATACGATTGAAGTGAGAAACTGTGAAGATACAAAGTGGATACTTCGAGGAATTCTAGGAGTATATGACGTCGTGTGAAAGTTGTATAGAAAAATTTTTCGTGATATAATGAACTAAAATATGTTGGTTTACTTTAGAGTCAGTTACATATTGAGTTAATGTAAGCTGCATATCAGCTATTTGGTGTATTTTATGCATTATGTAGAAGATGAAATGTCGGTTTTTGCTATAATTTTTATGGCAAATGTACTATTTTTATGAAAAGGTGTATAAGTATGAAGGAACCATTATTTTTGGACTCAGTGTTGCAAGAAAAAATCTGGGGTGGCGATCATTTAAAGGCATTTGGTTATGATTTACCATCAGATAAAATTGGTGAGTATTGGGCGATTTCCGCTCACCCACATGGAGTTTCAACGATTGCTAATGGTGAATTTAAAGGACAAAAACTAGATGAGCTTTATGCGACTCATCGTGAGTTGTTTGGAAATAGCGAAAAAGAAGTTTTTCCTTTGCTGACAAAAATTTTGGATGCTAATGATTGGCTGTCAGTACAAGTCCACCCCGATGATGAATATGGACAAAAGCATGAGGGAGAGCTTGGAAAGACTGAATGTTGGTATATTATCTCGGCAGAACCAGATGCAGAGATTATCTATGGTCATAATGCGAAATCGCGCGAAGAATTGGCAGAGATGATCAAGGCGGGAGATTGGGAACATTTATTACGTAAAGTAAAAGTGAAAACGGGAGATTTCTTCCATGTGCCTTCTGGTACAATGCACGCGATTGGTAGTGGGATTGTGATTCTTGAAACACAACAATCTTCAGATACAACGTATCGTGTTTATGACTTTGACCGTCGTGACGATCAAGGAAATTTACGTGAGTTGCATATTCAACAGTCAATTGATGTGTTGAATGTTCCTGGAAATCAAGTGCCTGAAAATCAAGTGAAAACAGAGCATTTCACTGAAGCCGATATCACAACTTTAGTGAAGTCAGACTTTTTTGATGTCTATAAATGGGTCATTCATGGAAGCCATAATTTCAAGAAAACTGCGCCTTATACTTTGGTGTCAGTGCTTGATGGTAAGGGACAAATTTCTGTCAGTGGAAAACTCTATCCGCTGACCAAAGGGAATCATTTCATTTTGCCAAGCACTGTTGAAAACTGGGCTTTGTCAGGAAATATGGAATTAATCGCAAGTAATCCAGAATAGGTTGTTGGGATGAAGTGTGGAGATGGTATTATAACAGTTATTCTATGTTATCTGTTTACTATCTCTGAAACAGGTAGAACTTGCAAGATAAAAAGGCGTGCACTTCATGTGTCATTCTGTGAATGCTTTCTGTTTGTTTCTCTTACTTCGTTGTCCGTTTTCTCTGGTCGCTGAAGCGACGGATAAAAAAGCAGACTAATTGAAGTTGTCATTAATAATAAAATCACTGACAGGATGATTGATTTTCTGTCAGTGATTTTTCGTTTCTGTCAGCACTGGATGAAGAAAAAGAGTTTAAAAGTTTATAGTCTGTCATTGCTTTCTGTAGTAAATAATGTTCAGGCAGCGCTTACAGACTGTTTTTACTTGCAAAAGGATTTGAAAAATAATATAATTTGATACAGAAAATGATTTGCAATATAAAAATAATTAATAGAGCTATTTTACTGCGCTAGTTTCACTTTAACTAGCATAGTGTATATTAATCGTGTTCGTAAGACAAACTTCGAACTAACCAAAAAGGAATAACAGATGAAAACAGATTTCGACAAGGTAAATGAATGGCTGATTCAACTCTTCCATGATTTTATGATTCTTGAAGAACAATTTCTCAAAGAGTCGACGTATTCAGATGTGACGGTAAAAGAGCTACAGATTTTGACTTTGGTGCATACATTGGGCACAGCTCGTGCGACAGATATTGCTAAAAATCAAAAATTGGCTTTATCTACAATTACGATTACACTCAATCGTTTGGAAGATAAGGGTTATATTGAGCGCAAACGTTCAACTTCTGACCGTCGTGTGACGCACATTGCACTTACAGAAAAGGGTGACAAACTTTGTGCGACACATCGTGAATTTTTCCATGGTATCACAGATAATCTTTTTGATAGTGTGTATGGAACAACTGAAAATAAGCTGGCTGGCGAACTCGCCGCTTTGCATAATTCTTTGGAGAATATGAAATAATGACTTTTGCGAAAATCACGCAAGTGGCCCATAGTGTGCCAAAAAAAGTAGTATCTAATGATGACTTATCAAAAATCATGGATACTAATGACGAATGGATATACAGCCGAACAGGAATAAAAAATCGACACATTTCAACTGGAGAAAATACTTCTGATTTGGCTGCTGATGTTGCGCAAAAGTTACTGACAAAGGCTTCTGTCAGTGCTGACAGTATTGATTTTATCATTGTAGCAACTATTACACCAGACTCACTTATGCCCTCAACGGCAGCAAGAGTTCAAGCAAAAATCGGTGCAATCAATGCTTTTGCTTATGACTTAACGGCTGCTTGTTCGGGCTTTGTTTTTGCATTATCAACTGCTGAAAAGTTGTTGGCATCAGGAAGTTACAAGCGAGGAATTGTGATTGGTGCGGAAGTATTTTCAAAAATCATGGATTGGTCTGACCGCTCAACAGCTGTACTCTTTGGAGATGGTGCTGGTGGGGTACTTCTTGAGAATACAGGAACTCAACCTCTGATTATTGGTGAAAAACTTCAAACGGATGGTTCTCGTGGCGACAGCCTTTTGTCAGGACTGACAGACATCAATACCCCTTTTGCTACTGTAAATTATGAAAGTAAAAGTTTAAGTATGGAAGGGCGAGCAATTTTTGATTTTGCGGTCAGAGATGTTCCTAAAAATATCAAAACTACTTTGGAAGAAGCACAAATTTCTTCAGAAGAAATTGACTTTTATTTACTTCATCAAGCTAATTCAAGAATTCTTGACAAAATGGCTAAAAAACTAGGCGTAGAGCGCTCTAAATTCCTTCAAAATATGCAAGAATATGGCAATACTTCGGCAGCAAGTATCCCTCTATTGTTGTCAGAATCAGTAAAAAATGGTATATTTACTTTGGACGGTAAAACTAAGATTGTCCTGACAGGATTTGGTGGTGGCCTCACATGGGGAACAACAATTATCAATCTTTGAAACTTCTGTCAGTGTACTGACAGACTAAAAAATTACTGACAGAAAAAGATTAGTTCTGTCAGTGAACATTATTAACGGTTATACTCCGCACATAGCGGCTATAATATAAATATTTTCACTCACTAAAGGAGAAAAAATCATGGCAGTATTTGAAAAAGTACAAGATATCATCGCAGATGAACTCGGAAAAGATAAAGAAGAAGTAACACTCGAAACTTCATTTGAAGAGCTTGACGCTGATTCACTTGACCTTTTCCAAATCATCAACGACATCGAAGACGAATTCGACGTTGAAGTTGATACAGAAGCAGATATGAAAACAGTTGCTGACCTCGTAAAATACGTAGAAGACAACAAATAATTGGGAACGGGGGTGAGAGGTTTGCAAGGAAAATACTTTCTTTTGCGACTTTCGCCCCTTCTTTCATTGTCTATAATGATTCAAAATTATAGCATGGAAGACTGAGCTTAGATGCTTAGTGATTGTCTTTCATATTTATGAAAATGTCATTTTTTTTATAAAAAAAACATTTTATAATACTAATAACTAATACTGTTTAACTTTTTTAAACAGAATCAGTACAACTCCACAAGAGAAAAATATAAGGAAGACACAAAATTTATCATAAAAATTAAAATTAAATTTTGTGAAATTAATTATGACTAAAACAGCCTTTTTATTCTCGGGTCAGGGCGCGCAAAAGCTCGGTATGGCTCGTGATTTATATGAAAAATATGATATCGTTAAATCAACATTTAATCGTGCAAGCGAACTTCTTGGCTACGATTTGCGTGCGCTCATTGATAACGATGAAATAAAATTAAACGAAACAAAATATACTCAGCCAGCAATCTTGACCACATCGGTTGCTATTCTTCGCCTCCTTTCTGAAAATGGTATTAAACCAGATATTGTTGCAGGGCTTAGTCTTGGCGAATACTCTGCATTGGTTGCATCAGGTGCACTTTCTTTTGAAGACGCCGTTATCCTTGTTTCAAAGCGTGGACAATACATGACCGAGGCAGCACCAACAGGTTCAGGAAAAATGGTTGCAGTAATGAATACCGAAAGTACACTGATTGAAGAAACTTGTCAAAAAGCAAGTCAATACGGTATTGTTAGTCCTGCAAACTATAATACCCCAGGACAAATTGTCATCGGTGGCGAAGTTGCTGCAGTAGATGCAGCAGTCAGTTTGCTTAAAGAAGCAGGCGTTCGTAAAATGATTGAGCTTAAAGTCTCAGGCCCTTTCCATACGACAATTCTCAAACCAGCTTCTGAAAAATTAGCAAAAGAGCTTTCAAATGTAGAATTTACTAAATTTGAACTCCCATTGATTTCAAACACAACAGCAAAAGTGATGAAAAATGAAGAGGTGAAAGCACTTCTCACTCGTCAAGTGATGGAGCCTGTTCGTTTCTACGAGTCAATTCATACCATGCGAACCTTAGGTGTTGAGCGATTTATAGAAGTCGGACCAGGTAGAGTGCTCTCAGGTTTCATTAAAAAAATAGATAAAACAGCTAATTTTACAAATGTAGAAGATTTAGCAAGTTTTGAAGCATTGATTCATGATTAAAAGAAATCTTAGAATCATCGCAATTGCTATTATCCTACTGGGTGGTGCAGGACTAGTTTTTAGCAAGGTCAATACGATGATTTGGTATATTAGTGCAGTTGTCGCTCTTTTGGGGTATCTTGTGATGGCAAAAGCAGAGAAGAAAAAATAAGTTTGGACTACGAGTGCGCTAGCTAATTCATTATAAAAATTAACAATGAATTGACTAGTATAGTTTAAAAACTCAAGTGTCATTCTTTGCAAACGATGCACGAAGTTTATATCTTAGCACTGTCCTTGTGGCATGAAGTTACATGGTGATGTCAATCTGTTTTTTCAGAGATAAAATAGGGAGAAATATGGAAATTAAAAACAAAAATGTCTTTATTACAGGTTCAACGCGTGGAATTGGTAAAGCCATTGCAATCCAATTTGCAAAAGCAGGAAGTAATGTCGTGATTAATGGTCGTTCAAGTATATCTGACGAATTACTTGCTGAATTTACTGCTTTTGGGATCAAAGCTGTAGGTATCTCAGGAGATATCTCAAAATCAGAAGACGCAAAACGAATGGTTGGCGAAGCTGTTGAAGCGTTGGGTTCAGTGGATATTTTGGTGAATAATGCAGGTATTACACGTGATGGCTTATCACTCAAAATGTCTGAAGAAGATTTTGAAGCAGTACTCAAGATTAATCTGATAGGGGCGTTCAACATGACACAGGCTGTCCTAAAACCAATGACTAGAGCGAGAAGTGGTGCAATTATCAATATTTCATCAGTCGTTGGATTGATTGGTAATGCGGGTCAAGCAAATTATGCTGCATCAAAAGCGGGTTTAATTGGTTTCACAAAATCAATTGCTCGTGAAGTAGCTGGACGTAATGTCCGTGTTAATGCTGTGGCACCAGGTTTTATTGAATCTGACATGACAGAAGTGCTCTCTGATAAAGTAAAAGATGCCATGAAAGCTCAAATTCCAATGAAACGTTTTGGAAATCCAGAAGAAGTTGCGTCAGTTGTAAAATTCCTTGCAGAGCAAGAATATATGACTGGTCAAGTCTTAGCAATTGACGGCGGAATGGCAATGTAATAAAATAATATGCTAGAAAGACTTATTTATAAACTCTCAAAAAATTCTTTCTAGCTCAGTTATAATGTATGGGATACTGCAAATTAATTGTGTGGTACTTTCATTCAAAAAGAACAAAGTCGTTCAGAATTTGATTTCACCTGAAGTTGCTTTTTAACTTAGCAAGTGCATTCTAAATCCTCCACTGATGAAGTAATCACTTCAAGTTTGCGGATAAGAGAAAAATTTGAATTAAGTAAAATTTGGTTAAAAGCCTTCTGAACATATCTAACAATAAAGGATAAAAATATGACAAATCGTGTAGTTATCACAGGTTATGGTGTTGTTTCTGCAATTGGAAATACTCCAGAAGATTTTTGGAAAAGTCTTAAATCAGGTAAAACTGGTATTGGACCAATCACACACTTTGATGCGCAAGCAACGGGAATCTCTGTTGCTGCAGAAGTTAAAGATTTTCCATTTGACAAATATTTTGAGAAAAAAGATGCGCGTCGCATGGATACTTTTAGCTTATATGCTGTCTATGCAGCACTTGATGCTTTCAATATGTCAGGGATTAACGAAGAAAATACAGACTTCGATCGTTTAGGCTGTATCATGGCTTCAGGTATTGGTGGTTTGGAACAGTCACAAAAAAATGCCCAAGTTATTCTCCAAAAAGGACCACGCAAAGTAGCGCCACTCTATGTGCCACTTGCAATTGCTAATATGGCAACAGGAAATGTTGCTTTGCGGACGGGTGCACGCGGTGTTTCTCGTGCCGAGGTGACAGCTTGTGCGGCTGGTGCCAACTCGATTGGTTCTGCTTTTCGTGAAATCAAGCATGGTTACGCAGATGCTATGATTGCTGGCGGTGCAGAAGCTGCAATTTGTGAACTTGGTATTGCTGGTTTTGCTAATTTGACTGCACTTTCAAAAGAAACTGATCCAACGATTGCGTGTCGTCCTTTTGATAAAGACCGCAATGGTTTTGTGATGGGTGAGGGTGCTGGAGCTGTAATTCTTGAAAGTCTTGAACACGCTCAAGCACGAGGCGCGAATATTCTTGCTGAAATTGTAGGTTATGGGAATACAAACGATGCATTTCATATGACAACACCATCAGGTGTTGGGGCAGAAAAAGCAATGAAATTGGCGCTTGAAGAAGGCGGAATCAAACCTGAGGAAGTTGATTACATCAATGCTCACGGAACTTCTACTCATGCAAATGAAGAAACAGAGGCAGCTGCGATTCATAATGTTATCGGGGATAAAGCACTCGTTTCATCTACTAAATCATTTCACGGTCATGCTCTTGGTGGAACAGGTTCTATTGAGGCTGTTGCTACGATTATGTCCATGCAAAATAATTTTGCACCAGTGAATGCTGGGACAAAAGAACTTGATGAAGGAATGACGATTAACGTCGTGCTTGGTCAAGGTCAAGAAGCTGAAATTAATGTTGCGCTGAGCCAAGATTTTGGTTTTGGTGGACACAATGCCGTTCTTGCATTTAAGAAATGGTCTGAATAAAGAGATTAGAGTTGTGCGGTTTTTGAAGAGCTTTTTAGCAGTGAGTATTCTAAAAGTTAATTTTTAATGAATTTAGAAATGGTTTATAAGACGCTCACTGCTAGAAATAGTTTTCATAAAAACCATATGGAGAAATATTATGAATATCAATGAAGTTAAAGAATTGATGAAACAGTTTGATGGTTCATCTTTACGTGAGTTTTCTTGGAAAAATGCAGAAGGCGAGCTTGGTTTTTCTAAAAATGATGGTCATGGAGTCGTTGCAGCATCAGCTGCACCAGCTCCTTTAGTCGCAACTGTTCCGAGCGCAGCTCCACTTGTAGAAAATGCTGAGAAGGTTTTGGACGAAGCTATTCCAGAAGTAAGTGTAGCAGAGGGAGAAGCAGTTAAATCTCCACTCGTAGGTGTGGCTTATCTGAAACCAACTCCTGAAAAAGCTGAGTTTGTAAGTGTTGGAGATAATGTGAAGAAGGGGCAAACCTTGCTTATTATTGAAGCAATGAAAGTAATGAACGAAATCCCTGCTCCACGTGATGGCATCGTGACTGAAATTATGGTTTCTGCAGAAGAAGTTGTCGAGTTTGGTCAAGAATTGGTACGAATCAAGTAAGAAATTCATGACAATGATTTTGTCAGTAAAGCTTAATGCTGACGAAAAAGCTGTCAGTAATTTTTGAAAGCATTTATTAGAGGAATTTTAGAATATGACTGAAACACGAATTGATGTAACTAAAATTATGGAGGCTTTGCCACATCGTTATCCATTTTTATTGGTGGATCGTGTGATTGATATTGCTGATGATGAGATTACAGCAATCAAGAATGTGACGATAAATGAGGAATTTTTCCAAGGACATTTCCCACAATATCCAGTAATGCCTGGGGTTTTGATTATGGAAGCTTTGGCACAAGCTGCAGGAGTTTTGGAATTATCAAAACCTGAAAATAAAGGGAAACTGGTCTTTTATGCCGGCATGGATAATGTCAAATACAAAAAGCAAGTTACGCCAGGAGACCAACTTGTTTTGCACGCAAAGTTTATCAAACGTCGCGGACCTATTGCAGTGGTTGAAGCGCAAGCAACAGTGGATGGAAAATTAGCAGCGAAAGGTACTTTGACTTTTGCTCTAGGTGCTTAGTTTTCTGATCATTTATTGATTCGTTTGAGCGTATGTTGTGTGCTTTGGAGTAGCTCACTCGGTGCTACACCCCTAGCTCATAGATAGGGGCTGAAGCGAAGGACTAACCGCATATTGAAGAGATGAGGTTGTACCTTGAATTCAGTGGTGAGTTGAGACCCCTACTGAATAAGTCTTGGCTTTATTTTAATGATGACTGATTATTTTTCAGTTATGGTGCATTTTTGGATTTATTTTAACTCAGCAAGTGTGTGCTAAGTTTCCCACCTCTCAAAGGTAGCGGAATAAGCAACGCTAAACTCTGAGTTCTACTGCCTTAGGGTCTTAGTGCTTTAGCGATTGCGATTTGTCGGTTGCCACTGCGACTAGGTGCTTTGCCTTTTGCTCTTGCTTTAGCAGCTAAGCGAACGGACAGCGTAGCAATGAAGTTGCACAGACCGTTCGTAGAACAGCGTGCAAAGCAGAAGTTGCGGAGATAGTGAAATTGACAGCGTAGCAAAGCGAGGTAGACTTCAAGGACAGGACCATTTCGCCTTGCGACTTTTAGTCGCTTAGAGCGAATGGATAACGTAGCGAAGCGGAGGTGTGACCTCATATCTTTGATGTGAGGTTGTACCCCAACAATGAAGTAATCACTTCAATTTTAGTTATAAAAGTTTTGCTATAATTTTTATTAAAGCAAAAAAATTTCTGTATTGACAGAAACTTTCTATTTGGAGAAAGGAATTGAGTTCAGCTATTTAGAAATGATGAGTCTACTGTTTGCTTATTACAGCAGACAGAGTGTTATCGTTTTATATAGCTGATACTCGCATCTTAGATATGTTTAATAAAATTTTAATCGCCAATCGTGGCGAAATCGCAGTTCGGATTATCCGTGCTGCTCGTGAATTAGGTGTAGAAACTGTCGCAGTTTATTCGGAAGCTGACCGTGATGCATTACATGTTGCACTCGCTGATGAGGCGATTTGCATTGGACCAGCGCGTGCAGCAAGCTCATACTTGAATATGAATAATATTCTTTCAGCGGCAGTTGCAACAGGTGCGCAAGCCATTCATCCAGGGTTTGGTTTCCTTTCTGAAAACTCAAAATTTGCTCGCCTTTGCGAAGAAATGAATATCAAATTTATCGGTCCCAGCGCTTCTGTAATGGATATGATGGGAGATAAAATCAATGCCCGTGCTGAGATGATTAAAGCTGGCGTGCCCGTCACACCAGGCTCTAAAGGTGAAGTACATACCACTGATGAAGCAGTGAAAATTGCAGAAGAGATTGGCTATCCAATTATGCTTAAAGCTTCAGCAGGCGGTGGCGGTAAAGGAATTCGTAAAGTAAATAATGTTGAAGAACTTGTCCCAGCTTTTGAAGCAGCAACAGCCGAAGCAAAAGCGGCATTTGGTAACGGGGCGATGTTTATCGAACGCATGATTTTCCCAGCACGTCATATTGAGGTGCAAATTTTGGGTGACCAGCATGGTCATACGATTCATCTTGGTGAGCGTGACTGTTCTTTGCAACGTAATAACCAAAAAGTATTGGAAGAATCGCCTTCGGTTGCTATCGGCCATACTTTGCGTGAAAAAATCTGTACTGCGGCAGTCAAAGCTGCAGCGCACGTAGGTTATGAAAATGCGGGAACAATTGAGTTTCTGTTGGATGAAGCTTCTGGAAATTTCTACTTTATGGAAATGAATACGCGAGTGCAAGTTGAACATCCAGTCACAGAATTTGTCAGTGGTGTTGATATTGTCAAAGAACAAATCCGAATTGCCGCTGGTTCAGAACTTTCTGTGAAGCAAGAAGAAATTGTATTCAAAGGTCATGCCATCGAATGCCGAATCAATGCAGAGAATCCTAAATTTAACTTTGCGCCATCACCAGGAAAAATTACAAATCTTTTCTTACCATCGGGTGGTGTAGGTTTACGTGTAGATTCAGCGATGTACGCAGGTTATACGATTCCTCCCTATTATGATTCGATGATTGCTAAAGTCATTGTTCATGGGGAAAATCGCTTTGAGGCATTGATGAAAATGCAACGTGCCCTGATGGAATTCGATGTTGAAGGTGTAACGACAAATATTGACTTCCAATTAGAACTCATCGCTGACCCTTATGTTGTCGCTGGTGATTACGACACAAGTTTCTTGGGTAATGTTTTCTTACCAGAATACCTGAAAGAAGACTGATAGAACTTCTGTCAGCGATAACTAAAGCTGTCAGTATACTGACAGAAAAAATAACTCTGAGTGAAGTCATACTAGTTTACCTTTAATTTTACTACGTAAAATTATTAGATGAACTGCAAAGATACTGCCTTGCGACGATTGAGAAAAGCTGTGCTTTTCTTATTCGCAACCTTGACGCAGTGCGTCAAGCGCAAGAAGCGGTTTGCGTGAAACGTAAACTTTAACTTTTAAACCTATGGTTTAAAAGTTAAACAGTATCAAGACTAATTTTTGTCAAAACGTAAAACGAATTAACTTCACAAGTTTAACAAAAACGAGAAAAGGAAGCAAAAATGGCTCTTTTCCAAAAGAAAAAATACATTAAAATCAACCCGAATCGTTCAATCATTGAAAAACAAGCTGAAAATCCTGAAGTTCCTGACGAACTTTTTGCAAAATGTCCAGCGTGTAAACATACGATTTATCAAAAAGATTTAGGTGAAACAAAAGTTTGTCCAAACTGTGACTATAATTTTCGAATCACGGCTCATGAGCGTCTTGCTCTTGTAGCGGATGAAAAATCATTCGAAGAAATGTTCACAGGAATTAATACAAAAAATCCACTTGATTTTCCTGGATACCTTGAAAAGTTAGAAGCGACAAAAGCAAAAACAGGCCTTGATGAAGCGATTATGACGGGAAGTGCAACGATTAAAGGTCAAAAAACGCTACTCGCCATTATGGATTCAACTTTTATCATGGCTTCAATGGGAACCGTTGTCGGTGAAAAATTGACTCGACTTTTTGAATATGCGACTGAAGAAAAGCTGCCTGTTATTGTTTTTACAGCATCGGGTGGTGCTAGGATGCAAGAAGGAATTATGAGTTTGATGCAAATGGCAAAGACATCGGCTGCTGTTAAACGTCACTCAGCTGCTGGTCTTTTGTATATTACTGTTTTGACAGATCCAACAACAGGAGGTGTTACAGCATCATTTGCGAGCTTGGGGGATATTATTTTGGCAGAACCCCAATCACTCATTGGTTTTGCGGGACGTCGAGTTATTGAGCAAACAGTACGTCAAACGTTGCCAGATGATTTCCAAAAAGCAGAATTTTTGCTCAAGCACGGTTTTGTAGATGGTATTGTAAAGCGTACGGAACTTCGAGAAAAACTTGCTCTTTTACTTGCACTTCATGCTGAAAAGGAGAATGAAAATGTCTGATATTGCTAAAATTATCAATAAAGCAAGAGCAGCAGACCGCATTTCTGCTCGTGATATTATTACTCATGTTTTTACTGACTTTTTTGAACTTCACGGCGATCGTCAATTCACAGATGATGAAGCCATTGTTGGTGGAATCGCACGATTTAATGGCAAATCTGTAACGGTTATTGGTATCCAAAAAGGAAGAAATCTTGAAGAAAATTTAGCAACAAACTTTGGTCAACCTTCACCTAATGGCTATCGTAAAGCGCTACGCTTGATGAAGCAAGCAGAAAAATTTGGTCGCCCTGTCATTACTTTTGTCAATACAGCAGGAGCTTACCCAGGGATTGAAGCTGAAGAACGCGGTCAAGGAGAAGCTATCGCAAGAAATCTGTTCGAGATGTCAGATTTGAAAGTGCCTATTATTGCCATCATCACTGGAGAAGGTGGTTCAGGTGGTGCTTTGGCTCTGGCAGTAGCCAATAAAGTATTCATTCTTGAGAATGCTGTTTACTCGGTTTTATCACCAGAAGGATTTGCAACAATCCTTTGGAAAGATGGTACAAGACGGGATGAGGCAGCCGAGCTCATGAAGATTACGGCTCCACATCTGCTTGATATGGGTGTAGTTGATGGCATCATATCAGAAGAAAATCTTGTCGAAAACATTAAGAGTGTACTGACAGAACAAATCGAAAATCTGTCAGTGCTGACAGCACATGAACTAGCAGAACAACGCTACGAGCGTTTCAGAAAATACTAAAAATCAGTTTTAACTGGTTTTTTTTATTTATAAACAAATAATTATTTCATAATATTAAGTAGTTTTGGATTTAAGTAAAATAAAATTCGTAATAAATTTATTCAGTTACAATTTGTAACTGCTTTTCTTTTTATACGAAATGATAAAGTAATCAAAATTACATTTTTTTAGATATACTTAATAAAGTAATAAATATATTACATTGTTGATAGATAAAGGAGCTATTTAAAAATGTTGAAAACAAGACGTCATTCCTGAATTGTTATTGTTGAAATTCAAGTAATAACAATTTTGTTGGTAACAAGAAAAACCAAAAATTCAGGAGAAATTAGATGACCTATTATAATGAAAAAATAAAAAACAAGAAAAAGTTATTTCGTATAGGACAAGCGAGTCTTATGCTTTTATGTATAAGTTTGCCATTTTTGAGCATGACTTCACAAGTCCAAGCAGAAGAACAATCAAACCAATCCCCAAATACCTTAGCAGCCCCTGCGGATAACATTATATCTATTCCAGATAGTTTTCTAAAACAAGCAATTGTATCTGCTCTAGGATTAGCCGCAGGAAGTGATGTAACACAGTCTGATATGGCTCGCTTAACCTCTCTAACATTAAATTCTGCACAGATTAGTAGTTTTGAAGGGCTAGAATATGGAGTAAACCTATCATACATCTACATGAATGTGAATAACAATGTGACAGATTTTAGCCCTTTATCACAACTATCGTCATTAACGATGGTCTATCTCCAAACCTCAAGTCTCACAAGTAGTAATTTCCCAGACTTAAGTAAGAGCACGAGACTAACAAATCTGAGTTTGGCTAGAACTAGTATAGATGATAACGTACTCCCTAAACTTGCAAAATTAACTAGTTTGACAGTTCTAAATTTAGACTCAAATATGAATATCACTACGATTGCACCTTTAAAGACATTACCTAATCTAAAATCATTGAATGTTCAGTTTTGTGGAATTACAGACTTTACTGTCATTAACCAATTTCCAGTCCTTAACAACTTGGCTGCTTTTGGACAGAACACAGGACGAAATGATTTGCCTACCACGATTGGTCGCTCCTCTTTAGACTATAATTCTGATAATCAAACTTTATTTTTGCCTTTCTTAATGATGCCTAATCGAATGATAAATTTTGATGGTTATATTCCACCGTTTACAACTTCGAATACAGCAAGTAATACATATCTGGATTTCAACGGGGTACAGTTACCAGCAGATCGCCTACAGATTGATGAGCAAGGGATAACAGTTCTAGGTGTGACTGAGGATGAGTTTAAAAATATCACTAGTTTTGAATACAATGCTCGTATAAATAATCCAGCGGGAACTTATGCCACACCTGATGGTTACACATTTTATGCCATTTCATCAGGAACTTATCTTCACCAATTTAAGGTTGCTGAGGATGGGCAGCCTGTGACTGTTCATTATCAAGATGAAAATGGAGAAAAAATTAGTGGAGTAGCTGATAAGACTATTTCTGGATATGCAGGAGAGGCATATGATACCACGACGTCAGAATATAAAATAGAAATTCCAGGTTATCATATTGATGAAAATAGAATCCCAGATAACGCAGTAGGAGCATTTACTGCTCAAGCTCAGACAGTAACTTACACATACATTAAAGATAAAAAAGCAACTATTGCAGCTCATGACTCAACGCTATATGTAGGAGATAGTTGGAAACCTGCAGATAACTTTGATGGAGCTACTGATGAAGACGGAAATGCTGTTATTTTTGAACAAAATATGACAGATGATAAGGTAGATACTAGTAAATCTGGTATATATCCTGTCAACTACTCATATCATGGAGCGACTACAACAATAAATGTGACTGTTTTAGAAAAAACGCCAGAGAATTCAGAATCAACAGATAATCAAAAACCGAAAGAAAAAGATGACGAAAATAGGACTTCATCAAGTAAAAACAAAGAAAAGCCAAATCCAAATATAAAGAAAAAGACTCTTCCTAGGACAGGCGAGAATTCAGAAAATATGTTATTTATTACAGGAGTTACTTTTATCTTTGGAAGTCTTATCTATCTTAAAATAAGAAAAGATTAATAAGTTTAATAAAAAACGACTAGAATTGGTCGTTTTTTATTAAAACAGAGATATGTTATAATGAAATAAGCTACACAGATTTATAATTATAACAAAAAGGAAGTGAAAAATGTACGATTTTTACTGGTATCCAAAATGTTCAACTTGTCGTAAAGCCAAGGTGCAGCTTGACTCTCTTGGAATTGAATATAGAGAAATTGATTTGAAGTTGCTCCCTCCAACAGCAGAAAACTTTGAAGCCTGGTTTGCTCAGGGAGATTTTCCTACAAAAAGGTTCTTTAACACGAGCGGTCTTGTTTACCGGGAGTTGGGATTGAAAGACAAGTTGGATTCACTTTCAGAAGCAGAAATGGCACAATTACTTGCATCAGATGGTATGTTGATTAAGCGTCCGCTCATCGTCAAAGATGGAAAAGTTCAGCACATTGGTTACAAAGAAGAACAGTATAATAGCTTATAATGAAGCTATTCTTTTCTAAGCGAATTGAGACAAAGTTGAAATAGGACAAATGAAGTCAAGACTTATTCAGTAGGAGATTCGACTAGATGAAATAATCTTGTCCTAGCAAAAGTTAAAGCAGTCAAACGAAATGCGAAATTTAGGACACACTTGCTTTGATAAAAAAATGAGTTGGTTAGACTCATTTTTTTATGTAATAATTTTTATGGAGCACTATTTTCGGAGATGTTTGGTAGAGAGCCATTTTATCATGATGATAATAATCGAAATTGTAATCATATTAAGTGCTCCTAGTAGGAAAATTTATTTCATTTGAAAGTATATTTATTTCTTATGAAATAAATATAGCATAAGTTAGATAATCTGTCAATAAAAAATCTGGAAGTAGTCCAGATTTTTTTTATAAATATAATTTATTGAGTTAAGCGATAATCACATCAATTTGATTTTGAGTGAGGAAACTTTTTATTTTATTGCTAATCGAACGATCGGTATAGATTTTTGAGATTTCAGAAAATGAAAACTCCGTGACTGTCCCATTTTGTTGAAATTTTGAAGCATCTGTCAGGATGATAACCTCTTTTGCGGCAGCTGACATGAGATGAGTCGTATCGCTTCTATCAATATCGTTACTTCTAAACCCACGAACCTCATCAAAACCATCAATGCCAATGAATAACTTATCAACATAAAATTCGTCAACTACTTTTTTTATTAAAGGTCCTACATTAACTTGTGAGTTACTTTGATATTCTCCTCCAAGTAAAATCACTTTAATTGCATCAGATTTACGTACATAGTTGGCGATAAAAACAGAATTTGTGATTAGGGTAATATTTTTGCGATTAAAGGCTAGTTCTTCGGCGAGTAAGGCACAAGTGGAACCTGATTCAATCATGACAACGTCACCATCAAGAATATTTTCAGCAGCTTTTAAAGCAATTTTACGCTTTAAATCATAATTTTTGGCTAAACGAAAGTTGATGTCATCAGTGTTGTTTATCACGGCAAAACCATGTTGGCGATTGATGATTCCCTTTTCTTCAAGTTTATCGAGGTCTTTCCTAATGGTAACATTTGAAACATCAAGCAATTCTGCAAGTTTGTTGACTTCTATCTTTTTAGCATCACTAACAATTTTGATTATTTCTTCTGAACGCGACATAAGGAGACCTCACAAATAGATTTACTTTGAGCTTATCACAAAAAAGATAAAAAATAAAATAATTAGCCAAAAGAAAGCTAATTATTTTTGAATGAAAATGATTGATTTTAAATTTCAAATTCTAATAAAATAGGAATGTGATCCAAGCGTTCTCCAGAATCCATTGGTTCAGAAGTTAGAAGCTGTTCAGCAATCCGGTTGGAAACGAGCCAGTAGTCGATTCTCCAACCAGAATTATTGATTTTTGAAGTTTTTGCGCGTTGGGCAAACCAAGTATAAAGGCTACGTCCCTCTGTGTAAAAGCGCTCAATATCACCATGAATTTTACGGAAACTATCGGTAAACCCACTGGCTAAAAGTAAACCAAATTTTTCACGCTCTTGATCTGTAAAACCGGCAGTATTACGGTTTCCTTTTGGATTGGCAAGGTCAATCTCAGTATAGGCAGCATTAAAGTCACCACAAGCAAATACAGGTTTTTGAGCATCCAAACTTTTCAGATACTCACGGTATTTATCATCCCAAATTCCTCGTAAATCTAAGCGTGTTAACCCTTCTTGAGCATTTGGCGTATAGACCGTTGTGACAAAGAAATCAGGAAATTCAAGGGTAATGATGCGACCTTCAAAATCCATTGGACTGGGTGCTCCAATTTCTGGATAAGTGACAATGGGTTCAGGTAAGTTCTTTTTGTAGAGGAACATTGTACCTGAATAACCTTTTCTAGCAGGTTCATTAGATGAACGCCAAACAATATTATAGTCTGCAAATAGGTCTTCTAGCACTTCAAGATGGGCTTTTTTAGGGCCTGATGAAGGAAGTTTTGTTTCTTGAATAGCAAGAACATCGGGTTTTGCATCAGCAAGTTGTTTGACAACAGCGAGTGATAATGCTGCCCGTTCAGAAGTGCCTGTTAGTGCTGCATTGAGAGAATCAATGTTCCATGAGATAAATTTGTATTTCATTGTATTTCCTTTTTGATTTCTATAAGATTGAGAGGGATTACTGGAAGCAATCGTCATCTGATAAGATTAATTATATCAAATTTTTGGTATAATATTTAGATGAGAATCTTCTCAAATATCGAGCCTCATTTGCTCGGAAAGAGGAAAATATGACTGAAAACAAAACTTTTTACATTACCACTCCGATTTATTATCCATCTGGTAAGCTTCATCTGGGTTCAAGTTACACGACCATTGCTTGTGACGTATTGGCACGCTATAAACGTTTAATGGGCTTTGACACTTTTTATTTGACAGGTCTTGATGAACATGGAATGAAAATTCAACGAAAAGCCGAAGAGTTGGGATTGACACCGAAAGAATATCTTGATCCTATGGCAGAAGATGTTAAAGCACTTTGGAAAAAGTTGGATATTTCTTATGATAAATTTATTCGGACAACGGATACTTATCATGAAGAAGCGGTAGCTAAGGCATTTGAGCAGTTGCTTGCGCAAGATGATATTTATTTGGGTAAATATGCAGGTTGGTATTCAGTTTCTGATGAAGAATTTTTCACGGAAACACAGCTTGAAGAAGTTTATAGGGATGAAAATGGTGTGATTACTGGTGGTATTGCACCAAGTGGTCACGAAGTGGAATGGGTTGAAGAAGAAACTTATTTCTTCCGTATGGGTAAATATGCGGACTGGCTTTTGGATTATTATGAAACACATCCTGATTTTATTCAACCTGAAATTCGTAAAAATGAAATGATTAACAACTTTATCAAGCCTGGTTTGGAAGATTTGGCATTAACTCGAACAAGCTTTACTTGGGGATTCCTGTACCGTCAAATCCTAAACACGTCGTTTATGTCTGGTTTGATGCGTTGCTCAACTATATCACTGCACTGGGTTATAATTCAGAAGATGATAGTAACTTTAAAAAGTTTTGGCCGGGTATCAATATGGTGGGTAAGGAAATCGTGCGTTTCCATACGATTTATTGGCCAATCATGCTCCATGCGCTTGGTTTACCTGCACCGAAGAAAGTTTTTGGTCACGGCTGGCTTTTGATGAAAGACGGGAAGATGTCTAAATCTAAAGGGAATGTGGTTTATCCTGAGATGTTGATTGAACGTTATGGCCTTGATGCGGTACGTTATTATTTGATGCGCGCCATTTCTTTTGGTCAAGATGGAATTTTTACGCCTGAGGATTTTGTCGGTCGGATTAATTTTGATCTTGCCAATGATTTGGGAAATCTTTTGAACCGTACAGTTTCAATGATTAATAAATATAATGATGGTCGAATTGAAGCTACTGCTGCGACAACTGAGTTTGATGAATCTTTAGAAGAAGTTGTTACAGATACCGTGGCGCGTTTCCATGAAGCAATGGACAAATTTGAGTTTAATGTGGCACTTGCTGATGTTTGGACTTTGATTGCACGAACGAATAAATACATTGATGAAACGGCACCTTGGGTACTTGCGAAATCGGCAGATGATAAAGCGAAACTCAATAACGTTTTGTATCATTTGGCTGAAAATCTGCGCATTGTTGCGACTTTATTGCAACCATTTATGCGTGCAACTTCTGGGAAAATTTTTACGCAGTTAGGACTTTCTGAAACAAGCTTTTCAATCGAAGAATTAGCATTTGGTTATGACTTTGTAAATCCAGTAGTAGCCAAAGGAGAACCCATTTTCCCACGACTTGATGTTGAGGAAGAGGTGGCTTACATTAAAGAACAAATGAGCGGAGGTAAACCTGTGGAGAAAGAATGGATTCCTGAAGAGGTTGAATTGAACTTGACTTTACCTGAAATTAAATTTGATGATTTTGAAAAAATTGAATTGAAAGTGGCAGAGGTGCTTGAAGTTGAGCGTGTAGAAGGTTCTGATAAATTGTTGAGATTTAAACTTGATGCTGGTGATCGTGAGCCTCGTCAGATTTTATCTGGTATTGCGCAATTTTATCCTAATGAACAAGAGTTGCTTGGTAAAAAACTACAAATTGTCGCAAATTTGAAACCACGTAAAATGATGAAAAAATATGTGTCGCAAGGCATGATTTTGTCAGCTGAATTTGGAGACCAATTGCGTGTGTTGACAGTGGATAAGGATATTCCGGCAGGTTCATTGATTGGTTAATGATGAAACATGAAAAACAAGATTTGTCAGCACTGACAGAAAAACTGATAATTGAAAATGTAAATCTGTCAGTACTGACAGAAGTTATGATGATTGAAACCACTGGTTTTTCGGCTGAAGAAGCAGCGACGGAAACCGCAATGCGTGAACGTATTGAGAAAGTGCAAGACACTTTTCTTGTTGCTAAGACAGACTCAGGAAAAGTAGTGGGATTTATTGTCGCTTGTGCTTCAAAAGTACGCTATATTACAGATGAATTATTTGAGAATGTACGAAAAAATGAAGAAGCTGACGATTATCTCTTGGTGTTAAGTCTTGCAGTTTTACCTGAGTTTCAGCATCAGGGGATTGCGGGAAAACTTCTCTTTGCTTTAGAAAATGTAGCTAAAAAACAGCAGCGCAAAGCAATAAGCTTGACTTGCTTGGCAGAAAAGGTAGGTTTTTATGAGGCTAACGGCTATTGCAACGAGGGCGTTTCGACGTCGAGCCATGCTCGTGAAATTTGGTATAATCTTGTTTTAGAGTTGGCATACTAGACTGACTCTAGGTGGTTGCAAAGCAAGCACAATTAACCAAAAATCGGACTGCTTTTTAGTTGATTTAGTATAGAAGAGAATTGAGTGTGATGATATGACATTTGAAGAAATTTTACCTTTGCTTAAAACTGGTAAGAAGGCGGTACGTACAGAAGGTTGGGGTGGTACCGAAAATTATGTGAAAATTTATGATTCAATCATATTGGAAAATGGGGAAAAACTTGATGTAACTCCTTATTTCCTAATTAATGTCGAAGGCGAAAGTGAGGGCTTTTCGATGTGGTCTCCTACACCATGCGATGTTTTGGCTAATGATTGGGTTCTTGTCGAATGAGATTTTCAGGTAAAAAAGTATTAGTAACAGGCGCAAGCTCTGGAATCGGTTTGGCTCAAACGCAGGCTTTTTTGGCAGAGGGAGCTGATGTCATTGCTGTTGACGTTAAAGTATTTACTGACAAAAATACTGTCAGTAAATTTTCAAATCTGTCAGTAAAAATTTGTGATGTTTCTGATGCTCATGCTGTTCAAGCGTTGGCTGAGGATGTGGGCGCCATCGATATTTTGTGTAATACAGCTGGAATTTTGGATGATTATGCGACCATAGAAGAAACGGATTTTATGCTATGGCAGCGGATTTTACATATGAATCTTGATTCCATGTATTTGATGATTTCAGCATTTTTGCCGAAAATGAAACAGAAAAAATCAGGAGTGATTATCAATATGGCCTCGGTTGCGGGGCTTGTTGCTGGAGGTGGAGGAGTTGCCTATACAGCCAGTAAACACGCAATTGTTGGATTGACGAAACAGTTAGCGCTAGATGAAGCTCAGCACGGAATACAAGTGCTTGGTATTGCTCCAGGAGCGATTGACACGCCGATGAATGCTGCAGATTTTTTAGAAAATGATGGAGAAATGGCAAAATGGGTAGCATCTGAAACTCCTGCTAAACGTTGGGCAAGGGCTTTTGAGGTCGCAGAATTAACGCTGTTTTTGGCAAGTCCACAGGCAAATTATATGTCAGGGGCAATTGTTCCCATTGATGGGGGCTGGACCATTAAGTAATAGACTGATTTCTAAAAGCTTCAGCTTTGAATTGAAAACCAGCTCAGTCTTGCGTTCGCCTACTCAATGTTTGAAGTGAGATAAAGAAGCAGCAGTTTTCCCCGTTTGTAGGCATAAATAAGCAAAAAATTGGATTTTAGAGTAGATTTAATACTGACAGAAATCTGTCAGTAAATAAAAGTGTTGACAAAAGTCTGTCAGCACTTTTCATTTTGCAAGAAATCTGATAAAATAGGGACGTTGCTTTGACAGGAATAGAGAAAAGCAATCCTCAGGACTTATGACCTTTGCCTGAGCATATTTCAAGTGAACTGAGATTGCAAAATCAAATTCAACGGTTTCACTAAAGGAGAAAAATTGAAAAAATCAAGAACTTATGATGTAGTGACAATTGCTATTGTCGCGGCGCTGTATGTCATTTTGACTGTGGCACCAGGATTGAACGCTATCAGCTATGGACCAGTCCAGTTCAGAATTTCTGAAATGTTAAACTTTACAGCATTTTATAATAAAAAGTATATTATTGCTGTGACGATTGGATGCATGATTTCCAACTTTTTGAGTTTTACTTGGGTAGATGTCATCGTTGGTGGACTGTCAACGTTGGTCTTTCTAAGTTTGGGTGTTTTGTTATTTGAACGCTTTAAAAAGCAATATTTATTTAATGGGCAGCTCAATAAAGCGTTTTTATATTTCGCCATTTTTTTCTCAATTAGCATGGTAACTATTGCAATTGAGCTTTATTATATCGCTGGTTTACCTTTCTGGATCGACTGGGCGACGCTTGCGTTGGGCGAGTTTGCTAGTTTGATTGTGGGAGCGTTCATTATTGACAAACTTGGAAAACGGATTGATTTAACGAAATAATTGTAGCCTTTAGGCTACTTTTTTGAACGAATAAGAAAACATTAGTGATAAGATTTGTTATAATTATATTAGACTCACATTAATAATGTTGTTCTATATACTAATTACCTTATTTTATCCTCTATTACTATAAGTAATGAGTATATTGTAATGAAAAATGATTGAACGAACTGCAAATAGACTGAATTGCAGTGCCCACTGGTTGTTTAGTCTTGTTGCTTTAGCAACTTAGAACAAATGGACACCTGGCGTATAGACATCCGTGGTGAAAAATTTTTAGAGTGAGACTTATAACTTCAGCCATGAACAAAGAAATAGGAGGTTTCATTTAATGAAAAAAATTGCAGTAATCGCAGCAAGCGGAAAAGCAGGAAGTTTGATTGCTGAAAAAGCAATGACAAAAGGATTTGAAGTCGTTGCTATTGTCCGCAATAAAGCGCGTCTGAAAGTAGCTGTGACAGAGGTTATTGAGAAAAATATTTTTGATTTAACGTCAGAAGATTTGTCAGGATTTGACGCTGTCGTCCTCGCTTACCGTGCCCCTGAAGGGAATGAAGCTGAATATTCTAAAGTGGCACATCATGTCACAGAGATTCTGTCAGGAAGTGCAACGCGTCTTATCGTAGTTGGAGGAGCGGGTTCGCTTTACTTGGATGAAAGTCGGACACGTCGTTTGGTTGACGAACTTTCCAAAGATTTGCCTTACTACCCAACCATTGCGGAGATGGGAAAAGCAAGTCTAATTTATAAAAATTCTAATGTTAATGTAACCTTCTTCTCACCTGCAGATTTTTTCGACCCAGAAGGAGCAGAAACTGGAAGCTACACAATTACCAGTGATATTTTTGAGAAAAATAAATCAGGAAAAAGTAGAGTAAGTTATGCAGATTATGCCGATGCAGTCGTAAATATGATTGATAAAGGGACACATCAGAACGAACATATCGGAATTTATGAGAACTAGAAAATTGCACGAAAGTGCAATTTTTTATTGATTATGTACGATTTTGAACGCATTGTGAGAGATATTACTCTCATTTAATAAGTAGGTTCTTAGCGGTCATACAAATTTTAACCATTTTTTGGTATAATTGAGTTCATATGATGGGCAATAGACGAAAAAGATAAATTTCTAATAATCATCTTTAAGCTTTTAGCACCAACATTGCGGTGAGTATAGACCATGTAGCAATGATGTATTTTTTATATAAGTTTATCTTTAATTTTTCTAAGAATAATCAGTAGACGAACTTGCAAATAGACACATTGTATTTGTTGTAGGGTTAGTTGTTAGCGATTGACTTTACCAATATTTGGTAAAAGTGCTACTTGAATTGATGTAGCATCTCAACTGTAAAACAACGGTAGTCGTCATCATAGACCTGTCGAAAGAGACAAAAAATTGAAATTGTATAAACGAGTATTTTGAAGCAAAATACTGCTGTATAAATGGAGGGGCTTTATGCGTAAGCTTCAGGAAAAATTAAAAAATGATTTTGGGATTAGCTTTTCTGATGAAGAATTGCTGAAAACAGCTTTTACCCATTCTTCGTTTACTAATGAAGAACGGCTCCCAAAGATTGCAAACAATGAACGTTTGGAATTTTTGGGAGACGTGGCTTTGTCACTTGTTATCTCAGACTATCTTTATCGTACTTATCCAGAAAAACTTGAAGGAGAGTTGTCGAAAATGAGGTCAAGCATCGTTCGGACGGAATCTTTAGCAAATTTTGCACGTAATTGTGGATTTGGTGAATTTTTACGTTTAGGACATGGCGAAGAAAAAATGGGCGGTAGAAGTCGCGAAACAACCCTTGAAAATTTGTTCGAAGCCTTTTTGGGCGCACTTTTTTTGGACAAAGGGATGGATGAAGTACGTCAATTTATTAATCGTGTCGTGATTCCTCATGTGAAAGCTGATGATTATGTTAAAATTATTGACTACAAGACAGAGTTACAAGAAATTTTGCAAACGGGTGGAGACGCATTGATTTCATACAAAATCCTTTCAGAAGAAGGACCAGCACATGATCGTTCATTTGTTGCTGCCGTTTACAATAATGGTTCAGAACTTGGGCGAGGAATGGGAAAATCAAAAAAAGTGGCTGAACAAAAAGCGGCAGAAAATGCGATAAAAGGTCAAAGCAACCACTAATTTATTTTTATGCGGGAAGAGCACTTCGCAAAGTTAAAAATATCCAGTAAAATGGTGGAGAAGCGCAATTAATGTACTACGCTAACTTTAAAATATCCTACTGCCGATATCCATGTGTATCTCCGCCTTGAATCACTGTCGATTTTACTAAATCCGTAAGCACTGTAGTGCAAATGGGTATTCTATAAAGTCGGAAGTTCAAATTGCGATGGCAATAAGGGTTAATTCGTTCAGAATATTTCCACTTTAAAATCCGATAGGATTTTTTTAGTGGTGACTGAACTGGGGTGTCATAGCGACATTTTTTCGCTATGAAGTTATGCTGCTTTGTGCTTGCGCAAAAAGAGATTTACGCAATCGCAAATTTTAACTTCCAAGCAGAATGTTTAAAAGTTAAAGAGTATTAGACCATAACTTCAGTTTGTTGGTGTTTACTACAACGAATGCGTAATAGTGTAATTTAAAAAGTGGAGCTTTTTATAAAAATGTATCTGAAAAAAATGGAAATTGTCGGCTTCAAATCATTCGCCGACCGAACAAAAATTGAATTTGATAAAGGAATAACAGCAGTTGTCGGGCCAAACGGTTCTGGTAAGTCCAATATTGTAGAAAGTTTACGTTGGGTTCTTGGTGAACAATCTGCAAAATCGCTGCGTGGCGGGAAGATGCCCGATGTTATTTTTGCAGGAACAGAGAAAAGAAGAGCACTCAACTATGCAGAAGTGATTGCTCATTTTGATAATACAGATGATTATTTAATGGGACATGATGAAGATGATGAAGTCGTAATCACACGTCGTTTGTATCGAAATGGTGATTCAGAATTTTTGATTAATGGTAAAAAATGCCGTTTGCGTGATATCCATGACCTATTTACAGATACTGGATTGGGGCGTGATAGTTTATCCATTATTTCTCAAGGGCGAATTGAATCCGTTTTTAATTCTAAACCTGAAGAGCGTCGTGCGATTTTTGAAGAAGCTGCAGGTGTTTTGAAGTACAAAAATCGGAGAATAGAAACAGAGTCAAAGTTAACGTCTACTCAGGATAATTTAGACCGTTTAGAGGATATCATTTTTGAATTAAACGGTCAGCTTGTTCCCTTACAAGCTCAACGAGATGTTGCACTGCGCTTTCGTGAATTAGAAACCAAGCGCAGTGAACTTTCGCTCTCTGTGCTAGTCGGACAACTCCTTTTTGAGAAAGAAAAGTATGATGAAACTCAAAATCAACTGACAGAAGTTCTGTCAGTGCTGACAGGATTGACAGAACGTAAAAAAGTCTATGACGATGAACTGTCAGAACTCAGAAAACGTCGTATCGAAGTCGAACAAGAGCAAGAACAATGTCGAAATGAACAGATGACATTATCAGGCTTAAAAGCAGAGTTGACGAGAAAAATTGAACTTTTTGATGTGCAGAAGGATTCTTCTGAAAAAACGGCATTAGAGCGGGAAAACCGTTTGAAACAACTGATAGATAGGCTGACAGCAATGGAAGAAGAACTGTCAGTACTGACAGAAAAGCAAAAACTTCTTTTAGAAGAAAAGACAACACTTGAGCTTGCACTTAAAAAACTGTCAGTAGAGTTGGAGTCTTTGTCAGACGCACCTGAGACTGTTATTGAACGTCTTCGTGATGAATTTGTCACTTTAGTAGGGCAGGAAGCGGAACAATCTAATATCATTGTCCGAAATAAAGCTGAAATCGAAAACTTGACGAGAAAGCAGTCAGAACAAGATGAATCAACAAAAGAAAATCTTGCTAAATTTGAAAAAGTAAACGCTGAGCTAGATCAGTCTGAAAAAGCTTACGAGCAGTTGAAAAATGAAATCAGCCAACTTTTATCAGAATATGAAAATCAGTCAATCATAAAAAAACAATATGAAGAACAAGAGCGTCATGCACAAAATGAAATGTATGACCGATTACAAGAGTTGAATCAACAAAAAGCGCGCTTGACTTCACTGCAAAATATTCGTGATAGTCACAGTAATCTTTTCGCTGGTGTGCGCAGTGTGATGCAAAACCAAGATAAAATTGGCGGTATCATTGGTGTTGTAGCAGATGTATTGAGTTTCGATAGCAAGTACACCACAGCAATTGACATTGCACTTGGTGGAGGCAGTCAAAATATCATTACCGAAGATGAAAATTCAGCAAAACGTGCTATTGCTTTCTTACGCGAAAAACGTATAGGTCGTGCGACATTTTTGCCTTTAACAACGATTAAATCTCGTGAATTTAACGGTCTTTCGAGAATTTCTGGACAAAAAGGATTTATTGATTTAGCGATAAATCTGGTACACTTTGAACCACGTTTACAAAAAGCGTTGAGTTCACTTTTGGGGACAACGGTCATTGTAGACACAGCAGAGAATGCGACAGCGATTGCTAGAAGTATGAGTTATACCGTACGGATTGTGACCCTTGACGGTACGCAAATCAATCCTGGTGGCTCTTACGCAGGTGGTGCTGGCAAGCGTAACACGACAACTTTCAGTAATGTAGAGATTGATGCGTTAAATGGGCAAATCTTGACATTAGAAACTCAGCTAAAACAAGCAGAAAAAAAAGTTCAAAAAGCTCAAAAAGAAAGACTAGAGTTAGAACAGCAACTTGCTACTTTAAAAACACAAGGTGAAGAAAAACGTTTTGAGGAAAAAACACTATTCATGACAATTGAGCAACTAAAATCTCAAAAATCAACCTTGTCAGCACTGACAGAACTTTCTGTCAGTAAAAATGCATCAGAAACTCTGTCAACATTGACCCAACAAAATCAAGCTGCTTTGGCAATGCTTACAAAAATTTCCGAACGTAAATCAGAAATTGAGCAGCAAATTGACCAACTCAAATCTAATAGTCAAGCTCATAAAGCCTTACAATCAGAAAAAACACAAGCAAGTTCAGAAGCACAGCTTCGTCTTTCAGAAGTTACAAGTGAATTGCGCTTTAGCAAAAACGATGAAAAACGACTACTGACAGATTTGTCAGCACTGACAGAAGAAAAAACACAGTTACAAGCAAGTTTGAACCCCGTAAAATTTGATGAAAAAGAGCGAAACCTTTTTGCTGACCAACTCCAAACAACAGAACAAAAGCTCGGTGAGCTCAATGTCAAAATGGTCAGTCTCAAATTTGAACGCGAAGACCTATCAGCGCAAATGGAAGATTTAGAGCAGCACAATCAGGACTTTATCCAACAAAGTCAAAATCTGAGTACACAAAAAACGCGTTACGAAATGCAGCTTGAACAGTCAGAGCAACGTTTGATGACACTTCAAGAAACGCTCAACACTGAACATCAGATGAGTTTTGAAGAAGCACAAAATACTGCTGTTCAGTTGGAAAACTTAGCAAGTGCAGAACAAGAACTCAAACAGCTTGAGCGTCAGATTCGCGCACTTGGTCCAATCAATCTAGATGCGATTGTTCAATTTGAGGAAGTCAACGAAAGATTTATTTTCCTATCAAGCCAAAAAGACGATTTGCTAGAGGCAAAAAATTTACTTCTTTCAACAATTGATGATATGAATGATGAAGTTAAAATTCGCTTCAAATCAACATTTGACGCTATTCGTGAGAGCTTTAAAATGACTTTCTCACAAATGTTCGCAGGAGGTCAAGCGGACCTTGAATTGACAAGCGACAATTTACTTGATGCGGGAGTCGAAATCAAAGTTCAACCACCAGGTAAAAAATTATCAAGTCTAAATTTAATGTCGGGTGGAGAAAAAGCACTGACGGCCCTCGCTCTCATCTTTGCTATTTTGCGTGTCCGCACAGTACCTTTCGTTGTACTTGATGAAGTAGAGGCTGCACTTGATGAAGCTAATGTCAAGCGCTTTGGCGACTATATGAATCATTTTGATAATAGCAACCAATTTATTGTAGTGACACATAGACGCGGGACAATGGCGGCAGCAGGGAGTATGTATGGCATCACTATGGCAGATGCAGGAGTATCCAAAGTTATCTCTGTCAAGCTTGAAAATTGAACAAAAAGAACATTAAACAATTCATTTACTTTTGGCGACAATGCTTTATATCAGTTCCACATAAAAACTTGATAAGATTTTAATAGTGGTAACGATCTTTCACTAAAATATTTCATTATTACGATTAAAGTCCTAATCCAATGAAGCTTAAATAGTGTTAGAATATAACTTAAGATTTCGTTAAACTTAATATGGTATATTTAAGTCTAAATTTTTGTGTGAATATTGTATATGATTTGCCTAAAGCAGCTAAATAGCATATAATTTAGGCAATCTAAAAACAAAAAATTTGTTTCAAAAGGTTATGTTTTTCATCGAACTACACTTTAGCATAGCTTAAAGTCAATGTTTTTGTTGAAACTACTGTCTACGAAACACTTTTAACGGTTTTCTAGCTAGACTGAATTTATTAAAAAAATATTCCGCTGATATAAAATGAAATATTTAAAAATCAGCCTAGCACGTTTTCACACAAAAAAGAAATTAGTTTTGGGGTTACAAAATTGAAAAAATTACTATCTGCGTTCAACACTCGTGTTGGCTTGCTTAGTTTTATTGTATTTTTCGTTTGGGTTAAATCAATGATTGCCTACTTTGGAGTTTTCAATCTCCGAGGCGTAGGTCCAGCCGAATTTTTACTAATGATTATTAACCCAATCGGGTTTACTGCAACTTGCTTTGCCGTTTTACTATTCATTAGGAGAACATCAATCTTTTATTTGGCAACACTTATTTTAAGTATTGCAGCAAGTTTTCTACTCTATCTCAATGTTCTCTATTATCGAGAATTCACCGATTTTATAACAATTGATACAATGACAGGTGGAGCAGGAATGTTCCAACACGGTTTTGATTTTG
This sequence comes from Lactococcus allomyrinae, assembly GCF_003627095.1. Taxonomy (NCBI): domain Bacteria; kingdom Bacillati; phylum Bacillota; class Bacilli; order Lactobacillales; family Streptococcaceae; genus Lactococcus; species Lactococcus allomyrinae. Next base: position 395,922 of record NZ_CP032627.1, read on the forward strand.
GCTCAATCCCGGTGCATTTGATGGACTGGGTTTATTGGATTGATCTTGTTGTACTTATTGTTTTAGTTATTGCTAAAAAGGTCAAATTGGATAATAGACCAGTAGGCGCTAAACGTGCCTTTACGTTTATGTCAATGGGTCTTGCACTTTTTGGATTAAACTTCTGGTTTGGTGATTTTAACAAACATCAATTGATTTTACGTCGTGCTCAATCGGATAAAACATATGTTGTCCGTTATCTTGGCTTAGGTCCATGGATGTTGACTGATGGTTATTACACTCATCTTGCAAACTCACAGCGTAAAGATGCTAGCAAAGAAACATTAGACGAAATCCAAAAATATATTGCTTCTAATCGTTATCTTGCACCAAATGCCAAAATGTTTGGTATTGCTAAAAACAGAAACGTAATTGAGATTCACCTTGAATCTTTCCAACAAGATTTGATTAACCTGAAAATCAAAGGAACAGACGGCAAAGAACATGTCGTAACTCCATTTCTAAACTCGCTTTACAATAATCAAGGAACAGACGGTTCAGTCTATTCATTCAGTAATTTCTTTAACCAAGTTGGACAAGGGAAAACATCAGATGCAGAAAATATGCTAGAGACTTCAACCTTTGGTCTGCCTGCAGGTTCATTATTTGCGAAATATGGCTCAACACAGACTTTCCAAGCGATGCCAGCAATTCTAAATCAAACTGATGGTTATAGCTCAGCAGTTGTTCACGGAAATGTCGGAGCCTTCTACAACCGTCTAAATACCTACAAACAAATGGGTTATCAAAATTTCTTTGATCAAAGTTTCTTCGATAATTCAGCTTCAAACATGAGTCCTTGGGGATTAAAGATAAACTCCTATTCCGAGATTCAGTACCATTGCTTGAACAAATGCAGCAGCCGTTTTATATTAAATATCTGACAGTAACTAACCATTTGACTTATACAATGGATGACGAAGACAAAGATCCAAATTTTGCCACCGTAGATTCAGGGGATAAACTTGTTGATGGATATTTTGAAACAGCACATTACCTTGACCAAGCTGTACAACAATTCTTTGATTATCTGAAAAAATCAGGTTTATATGAAAAATCAATTATTGTACTCTATGGTGATCATTATGGTGTGTCTGGTTCAGATTTGAAAGCATTGGCTCCGTACATTGGATATACTTCAGACGATTTCAATAGCTTTGATAATACAATGCTGCAACGTACACCATTTATGGTAGATATTCCTGGTCGCACTGATGGACATATCATAAACACTTACACTGGTGAGATTGATGTTATGCCAACCTTAGAACATTTACTTGGTATTAATACTCAAAAGTACGTTCAGTTTGGTCAAGATATGTTTGCATCTGGAAGACAAGACTACGTCGCACTGCGAAATGGTGGCTTTGTCACTCCAACAATTACCTTACCAAGTTTGAATAGTCGTTATTATTATGATACTCAAACTGGTTTGCAGATTGATAAGCTAACTCCAGCACAAGAGGCTTACGTCAAGTCGACAAAAGAAAAAGTATCAGAGCTGCTATCAGCATCTGACAAAGTTAATAATCAAAATCTCCTTAGGTTCTACACGCCTGAAGGCTTCACTCCAGTTAATCCTAAAGAATACAACTACGCACTTAAGCCAACAGAAAGTAGGCTGAAGAAAGAAAACGAAGATCTTTCTGCAAAATCAAATAGCTTACTTAGTCAAAATCAAGGTAAATCAACATTACCTGATTATACGACCGATATTCCACAAGTTAAAGACGGGCAGGATAAAACAAAAGTGAAAGATTAGTCAAATATATTAACCTTACTTTAAAATATAAAAAGATTTTATATCACAGTTATCTACCATTTGTATCTCTAATTACAGAAAATGAATCAATCATAAGAAACTGTCAATATTAACAGAATAAAGTCTTGAAGTAATTACATTGTTAGTAGGAGTTTCTTTCTCCGACTAATAATGGTAGATGTGCTACTTAGTCAATATTTAAAAGAAAGACTTGTGCACCTACTAATTTAGACTTATTAAGAGAGGAATCAATGAAAACAGGATATTTTCTTCCAGTTTCGCTCAATCATCGATTGGCTTGGCTCTGGACAATCATCATTTTAAGCTTTGAGAGAGTTATTTTCTACGAACTTGACAAGAAAGGAAATTGGTTTTTGGCTGCTTTAGCAATCATTTCCTACATTGCTTTTATCGTTTTGATTTGGCCACATCGTTTCTTCATCTCAGATAAACATTTGCACTTCACAACATTTCCTCGTGTAAAAATGAAAAGCATTGACTTGAAGTACATCACAGCAGTCAGGACGACAAAATTTGGCTTTGAATGTAGCTATGCTGGGAAACGTTATCAATTTTTAACTTTTGGTAACTCCAAGCAAACACTTGCAGAACTACAAACTATTGAATCTGAACAAGAAGTAGCAGAAATAAAAGCCTAAATCAACTTAAAAATACAAAGAGAATTAAGGCTAAAAACAAAATTGTTTTAGCCTTTTTCTCCGACTTGAGCTCTTTAAACTAATATAAAAATATGAACATAAAATTCATTATAAAAAAAATACTGCTACCAATTCTAATCAGTGTATTTGTTTTTGTTATTGTTGATAATGATAGCTTTATCTATCAAATGCCTGTTGGGAGAATTGTAAAAGTAACTACCACAAATATTCAAGAAACATCAGACGATTTTCAAAACAAAGACCGAGAAATCACACAAAAATTAACCATTAAACTGTTAAACAATAATCACCAAAAACTGACCCTAAAAAATACAGTAACTGAATCACAAACGACAGGTCAGATTTATCGTAAGGGACAACAAGTAATCCTGAAAAAAATAGGTGGAAATTATCAACTTTCCACTTTAAAAAGAGATGCTTTGATTGCTGCCTTAATCACTTTGTTTATCGGTTTATTAATTAGTTTTCAACGCTTTAAATCCTCTATTTTTCTGATTTTATCACTGATTTTAAATCTAGTGTATTTTGTCATTGTTATTGGATTAGATGTTGAGTTCAACCCTCCAGTACTTGCGTTATTCGGTGGATTATCAGTAATATTTGCAGCTTCTTCTTTACTTTTTGTTTTGGGAGCGACACGTCAGATGTTTTATACTTTTATAACTACTATTCTGACGACTTTACTTACTTTTGTCCTCACGTTAACCGTTTTAAAACTGACAGGAAATACAGGAGTTCACTTTGAATATTTGGAGTACGTCACACAAAACCCATCCGAATTTTTCTTTGTAGGAACTATGATTTCCGTTCTTGGTGCAATTATGGACGGCACAGGCGATATTGTTGCAGGACTTTTTGGTCTAGCTAGACAAAATGAACTGAATAATATCAATATGACAAGAATTAACTATATCAAATCAGGCATTTCAATAGGTCAAGAAATTATAGGAACGCTAACAAATGTCCTCTTTATGATTTTTATGGCAGAAGCTCTGCCTATGACTTTACTCCTTCTCAGAAATGGGAATACATGGAGCTATATTGCAACTGTTGGGCTTAATCTAGGTTTGCTTCAAACAGTAATATCAGCGATTGGAATCGTTCTAGCAGTACCAATTACAGCTTTTGTAACAAGCATAGGATTAGTAAAATATAGTGAACGAAAGGAGATTCAATCATGAACTCTCTCCTTGTTTTATTAATTGTTTTGGTTGTACTGATGCTCTTGGTTGCCAGAAAAGATGGTGTGCGAAATCTATTGGGCTTACTGATAAATTTCGGTATGATTTTTGTACTCATTACCTTGATTTCTTGGGGATTCAATGCACTCTTGGTCTTGGTTATTTTATCCGTAATCATTTTAGCTTTTGCAATTTTCATGTCATCGGATGAAAATGAGATGACAGTTATCGCCTTTAAGACAAGCGTCATTGTTGTTTTAAGTCTTATGGTATTAGCGGTATTTGTTCAGCATATTGGACAATTTCAAGGTTTTGCAGCAGAAGATGTCGATGAATTAGAAAATCTATCACTAACTGTTGGACTAAATTTCTCAAACATTGCTATTGTAGTTATGGTAATTTCAATGCTTGGAGCTGTTGCCGAATCTGCAATGGCGCTGACAGCAAGTTTGTATGAAGTCATTGAGCAAGATGAATTCATGACAATTGAACAATTTAAAAATCAACGAGTAATAATTTCCCAACAAATATTAGGAACAGCAGTCAATACACTATTTTTTGGTGTTTTGGGTGCGACTGTTGGATTAATTCTCTGGTTTGTACGACTTCAATATAGTTGGGCAGAGATTTTTAACTCAAAATTATTAATGGCAGATGTTGCTGCGATGCTTTTAGGAATGCTTGGAATTCTATTTTCTATCTGGCTTTCAGGATATTTTGTAGAAAAAGATTTTGAAAAAGAAAAAGGTGAATCAGACTAGATAAATAAAAAATATTCAAATTTTGGGTCATATCATTAGCATAAGTTAAGAAAACTATGATAAACTGGTGATGTTGACATCTTTTATTTATGTTATAACAAGAAAGGAACTTATTTAATTATGGATGTTTCATGGATGACAAAGTATCTTGCCGAAGGCTTGGGGACAATGCTCCTTGTTTTGCTTGGTAATGGTACAATTGCAGGAGTAACTTTAAAAGGCTCTAAAAATGAGGGAATGGGTGGCTTAGCCATTGCATGGGGATACGGAATTGCTATCTTAGTTCCTGTTCTTGCTTTCGCAAATATTTCAGGAGCACATATTAACCCAGCGATTACGCTTGGTCTCGCTTCAGCAGGACTCTTCCCTTGGGCACACGTTGCGCAATATATTTTGGCACAACTCATCGGTGCGATTATCGGTCAATTGCTGGTCGTTGCAATTTACAAGGAATACTTTGCTAAAACAAATGATGCTGCAATCTCTCTTGGAGCATTTGCGACAACAAACGCTTTGGATGATGGTAAAAGTCGTGGCAAAGCTATCTTAAATGGCTTTGTGAATGAAGTTATTGGGATGTTTGTCTTTGTATTTGGTATCCTCAGCTTCACGACTAATTTCTTTGGTGCCGAAGGTATAAAATGGATGACTGATTATGCTCAAAAACAAGGAGCAAACATCAATTCTAGCGATACAGTAAGCCAAATTTGGGCATCAGTTTCAGGAGCTTCATCATCAAAAATGGTTGGGGCGCTTGCAATTGGTCTGATGTTTGTTGGGTTGGTTACAGCCTTTGGTGGTGCAACAGGTGCAGCACTGAACCCTGCGCGTGACTTTGGTCCACGTTTGGTTTATAGCTTTATGCCAAAATCAATCGTTGGTCAAGATAAAGATGCAAAATGGTGGTACGCATGGGTACCAGTTGTTGCAACAATTATTGGTGCAATTATTGCAGCCACAGTTTTCAAAATATTCTTTGCTAAATAAAAAGCGAACAAAGATAACAAAAAACCAGTTCTAAACGAATTGGTTTTTTTGCTATCCTAATGTCCAATTCCTTTATAAATCAAATCATACATAGAAATTTTCATAAGATATAAAAATTTAGGTTTAAAAACACTAGGTTCAACGGGAACATCAGAGCTTAGCCAGAGAGATAAAAGAGCATAGATATAAGTATTGTAAAATCTAACAAGCTCTTTTGCTGTAAATATTGGGGCAAGCCTATGCTCTTTAACCAACCGCTCATAACGCTCTCCTAGCCAAGAAAATGAAAGTTCTACAGTCTGAGAAGCAGGCTTGAATGGCAAATCCGAAGTATAAATAATATGTGCTTCATCTCGATGCTCCCACATTACAGACAACAAAATATCTGCAAATATTTCCAATGGTAGTTCATCAGGTTGATGTCTAAAAATTTGATTATTAATTTCTTGGACAATATTACCATTGATATAGTCAACGATACCTTTTATTCCTTCATTATTAAAATTTCGTTGAATGGTATTTCTTGTGATATTTGAACGACGTGAAACTTCCTCGATAGTAAGACTACCATGTTGTGCAGCTATTTCCAGTAAAGTACGAACAATAATTTTTTTAGTATCTTTGGTCATTATAAACATATTCTTTCAAAAATGAATTAGCTAATCTATAGCTGATAAGATTATATCAAAAAATATGAATTATTTCCTTTTGTTTACGATTATATTTTTGACTATTATGGATAAAAATAGAGCAAAATTTTTATTCTAATAGGGTAAATCAGCTATTTTTTAATTTATTATTAATTAAAATAATCTATTATTTGATATGATTTTTACTGAATCTAATTAATATTTTATATAAAAAACAAGTGAAATAGATTTTTATTATATAATAAAAGACTATTTCGATTATCTTTTAACAATTGCAAAAAATAGAATATTTTTGTAAACTAATCGTAAAGAATTGTTTGTATAAAAAGGAGAAGAATATGAAATTACCTACAGTTAAGTCACTTAACCGTAATGTTGCGCTATCATGCGTAACATTATTGACGATAACAACTTTAGGAGGTGCGTTACTGACTACAACAGCAGCTTTTGCTGCTTCAACGGGTGAGATAATTATTAATGCTCAATCTGCTGCACCGCAAATGACCAATGATGGGACACAAACAGGGAATGCCAATATCGGTCAAACCTCTGGAGCAGGAGGACAAGGGAACACTTCTGGTACAACCAATGATGGATCTGACCAAAGTACATTGGACGCAAATAGCACAATGGCAAATGTTACTTTCTCCGCCACTCCCATCACACCAGATACGGCAAGTGGTAAGACAGCAGCAAATATGGTTGCACCAACGTTAGCTTCAGATGGGACAACCTCGACTACTGGTGCGGGCTATGTTACCAATAATTCAGTGAATAGTGGTAATCCTTATAATGCTACTACAAATAGTAATGGAGTTGCTACATTGAGCAGCTTGCCTAATGGCTATTATCTTGTTCAACAAGAAACAAAAGTTGGTGGTGTATATGAAATTCAACCTTTTATTGTGAATGTAGATGGAAACACAGGAAGCACTACGAACCCTACAAGTCCAGGAGCAGTAACAAATGTCTATCCGAAACTTGATCTTACAACAACAATGAATACGCAGAATACAGCAGTCACGGATGCTAAAGATGCTGTAACAAATACGTTGAATAACAATACAGCTACACTAAACGATTTAAGCCCAGCTACAAGTGCTAAAACTGGTGCATTAAATACACCAACATTAAATCAATCAGATTTGACAGACTTAAACACATCTGATACTGGTAATACGACCACAGCGGCGGGTGGAAATCAAGTCTCTTTTAACTTAAACACAAGTTTTGATTCATCACAAGTAACAAATGCAGCCACCGGTTCAACAACATCTATTTCATATACTGATTCATCAGGTAATAACTATATTACGGGAAATTATGGTATTACAGATATTCTCCCTACAGATTCATCTACAAAGCAACAACTTGCGACACTTAATAATAATTTGACTGGAGATGTGACAAGTGATATAACTATCCCATCTATTGTTATCACAACTGGAGATGATGCCGGAAAAGATTTATTGTTATCTCTAACACCTAATGTGGATTATAAAGCAACATCAACAGATGGTAAAACAATAACTATTACCCTGACTTCACAAGGGCAAGTTGATATTGCTAATCAGATTGCAATAGCAACAGGAACACCAGTGGGACAAATTTCAGGAACGCTCAATATTCAAGTTGCTACAACGGTTCCTACAACTGCAGTCGGGTCAGCAATGAACTTAGTAACAACAAATGTTACTAATGCCTTTGGTACCACTCTTACGACGGGTAGTGCGGGAAATACCACAGCATCTTCAACATTAAATGTTGGTGGATTGGATATTGAAAAGGTGGATACTGATAATTCACCAATTAAAAATGTAGCCAATGGCGCAACTTTTGTCTTGATTAATGCAGCGAGCTGGGCAGACGCACAAAAATTAGTAAAAGATAATGCAGCATCATTTGATAATACGATTCCAACGAAACAAATTACAGATGGTACAGCGAGTCTTGTCCTCGGGAACAGTTCAGGAGCAGTAGATGCAAGTGGAGCGACAACAACACCAGTTTTTTCAGTATCTAGCACAACAGATGGAACTCTTTCTTTCACAGGCTTAGATTTATCTGGAGCAGGAAATTCATCAAAAACAACACAGGGGAACTCTAATATGGGAGTTGGTGGGAATTATTATGCAGTTGAAGTAAAAGCTCCAACAGGTTATCAACTTCCAAACCCGAGTACAGGAGCTAATGTTTTCGGCCCTACAAATAGTATGAATGTCAGCACAAATCCTACGCAAAATCTCATACAAAATAGTAAACCTTTTGCACTTCCATTTACAGGAGGAAAAGGGATTATTGGTGTTATCATTCTTGCTGGAGCGCTTACCGTAGGAGGTGTGATGATTCGCAAACGGCATGGAGATAAAGTGAGTGAACTTTAAGCTGATATTGATGTTTTGAAATAACTTAAAGATAAATAAATGGATAATGAAGGAGGTTCACTTAATGGCGAAAAGGAAAGAAGAAAACGCCAAAAAGAGAACCTCTTTTCGTAATGTATTAAGCACGATTTTGTTTTTCTTAGCGGTTATAGTATTGTTTTATCCGATTGTGTCAAATTATCTTGCTGGAAAGCAAATGACTCAGTCCATTCAAAACTATAAAAAAGCTTATGACAATGAATCAAAAGAAAAGCAAGCACAGCAACTTTCTTATGCTAAAAAATATAATGAATATATCTATGATAAGGCAAGTCTAATCCCTTGGAGTGGGTGGATTCCACAATATAATCAAGCGCTAGAAGTGAATAAAACAGGGATGATGGGTTATCTTACCATACCACAGATTAAACTAAAAAATCTTCCTATCTATCATGGGGCTACCGAGGAAATTCTTGCAGGAGGCATTGGACACTTACCTCAAACTTCACTTCCAATTGGTGGGAAAAACACTCACGCAGTACTCCCAGCTCACTCAGGGCGAGTAAACGATTCATTATTCACTGATTTAGATAAACTTAAACTTGGCGATGTGTTCTATATTCACGTATTAAATCGAAATTTGAAATATCAGATTGATAATATAAAAATTGTTAAACCCAATCAGATTTCTAGTCTTAGTATTGTAAAAGGGAAAGATTTAGTAACTCTAGTAACATGTTATCCGACAGGGATTAATAATGAAAGACTCCTAGTGACAGGGCAACGTGTTCCTTACAGTGAAAAAGTCCCTAATGAAAGTATTCAACGCAATAAATATGGATACGATTTTTGGGTCATTTTATTTTCGGCGCTTTTAGCATTTATTGGATTGAGTTATCTTATTTACTGGCTTTTAGATATGGTGCTACTTTCATTAGGGCATTTAGGAAGACTTTGGATACCCAAAATACATTTGAATGCTGCACTGATTTATCATGGTAAAAGAGTAAGGAGAGCAAATAGTAGAATTGATCATATCGAGATCTCACCGCCTCCTCTCCAAGGACCAATAGTTCTACCCAAACATACAGGTAAAGTCGTGATGAGTGCTATGGATGCGCTAGAAACATTATCTGTCGGAGACCAATTTTATATTCGTAGACTTCTTCGGAAGAAAAACTTCCAAATAGTAAATATCCAAAAGCAAAGTAATAAAGTAAGAGCAGTACCTCTACATAGAGCTAATATTATAACTTTGAGTACCTCATTTGACTCTGAATATTGTGTACTCATCACAGGCAAAATACTGAAAAAAAACTAAGATCAAAACTAATAGATAACAGATCAAAAGGAAGAAAGGTAATGCAAAAATTAAAATTCATTGTGGCAACTTCTATTTTCCTTTTATTGGTTTTAGGAGGAACGCCATATGTGCTAGCGAATAGTAGTCATACTCAACAACTCATCATTATCAAGTATGGCCTCTCCCAAGGAGCAACAGGATTTTGTGAAAAAGATACTCAAAATAGTGGATTGAAGATTAATAATATTCCAACAGATAACTTTAATAATGAGTTATCTCCTATAGCTGACATTCATTATCGTATTCAGCAGATTTTTCCAAAAACAAACGATTTTACAAAGATTTCTCTGAAAAATCCAGACACTTATACAAGAAAAGGAAAAGTTTTTGAAATAAAAACTAATATAGCAGGTATTGCTAATATAGAATTATCTGATGGTTTTTATATTGTAGAAGAACTTCCTAATCCAAGTCAGCATCTAAATACTCCGGCTCAACCTTTTCTTATTGATCTACCTATCTGGGATTCGGAGAAAATTGAGTTGAGCAAGGTCTATATTTATCCAAAGTCAAGTGTAGACTTTCCTTTAAGAAGCCCTTCTGCACAAATAAAAAATACTACAAAAGAAAAAGGTACCTTACCAAAAACAGGAGAAGTGCAGGATACATTAGCTTGTATTATAGGGTTAGGTTTATTTGGACTTGCTTTTATATTGAAAAAAGAAAATGAGGATAAGATAAGAATCATTGAAAATAGTTAAAATAACCAGTATTTTTTAGAATTAAGGTTATAATAAAATAAGTGAGATATTAACGAAAGAATAAATCCAAAATACATTCTTGAAAAATAGATTAAATTAAAGTAAAATACAATGGACAGAGTATTTAGAATTTATAATAAATAATAAATAATAATTTAAAAAAAGAGGGGAACTTATGAAGGAGTCAAATGAGGGAGTTGTGGATTTAAGGGGTATTTTATCAATTTTCCGAAAGCGATTGATAATGATTATCATGAGTGTGGTAATTGTCGGATGTTTTGGAGCTGTTTATACATTTTTTATTGCAAGTCCAGTATATACAGCCTCGACTCAGCTAGTAGCAAAGTTACCAACTTCAGATAGTTCAAGTGTTTATGCGGGTCAAGTAACAGGAAATATTCAGATGGTTAATACAATCAATCAAGTTATTGTTAGTCCAGCCATTCTTGACAAGGTCAAAAACAACTTAAACCTCAACACTAGTCTTTTAGAGCATGTAACAGCAACAAATGCGACAAATTCTCAGGTCATTAATATAACGGTTAAATATAATAATCCCTACACAGCTCAGAAGATTGCCGATGAGACAGCAAAAGTATTCAGTAGTAACGCTCAAAATATTTTGAATATTACGAATGTTAGTGTTTTAGCAGGAGCTACAGTTGATACAACACCAGTTAGTCCTAGACCTTTACTTTATATTGGTATTGCTGTAATAATAGGTCTAGTTTTGGGATTTGGTTTAGCACTTATTCGTGAAGCTTTCAACAATAAAATAGTTACTGAACAAGATGTAGAGGTAGTAGGTTTTGCTGTACTTGGTACGACAGCGTTTGCTAAAGCAAAAGATTTTAATAGTTCAAAGATTGCTCAAGCGGAGAATACAAGGGCACAAAATCCATCGAGAACGAGAAGAGGACGTTAGAGAAAGTTAGAATCGTCAAAAACAGGGAGTAATCATATGTCAAAGAAAAAACCGGAACTAGACAGTAACCGTCTAGTTATATCAAGTGTCAATCCACAGTCTCCAATTTCGGAGCAATATCGTACTATTCGTACAAATATCGAATTCATGATGGTTGATAATAATCTTCGGACACTATTGGTCACATCAGCAGAAGCAAGCGCAGGGAAGTCTACTCTTATTGCAAATTTAGCGGTAGTTTTTGCTCAACAAGGGAAAAAAGCCTTGTTGATTGATGCAGACCTACGTAAACCGACAACCCATCTCACATTTAGAGTGGATAACAAAATAGGTCTGACGAATGTTCTAACCAGACAAGCATCATTGGACACAGCACTGCAAGGAACGCGAATTGCAAAGAATCTGGCCATTCTTACCTCTGGTCCTATACCACCTAATCCCTCAGAATTATTGAGTTCTCAGATAATGAAAGATTTGATTGCCACGGCTAGTCGTAACTTTGATGTTGTTCTGGTAGATGCACCACCAGTGGTCAGTGTTACGGATGCACAAATACTCAGTCGTATTATTGATGGAGTTGTTGTTGCAGCATGTGCGAATCAAACTAAAAAAGAAGAATTATCTAGGGCTAAGAGGTTGCTTGAGCATGTTCAAGCCAATGTACTTGGATGTGTGCTTACTCAATACGAGTCAGAAGATGCTGCCTATTATTACTATGGAGTATAGAAAATTAAGGAATCTTTATGATTGATTTACATTGTCATGTTTTACCTAATGTCGATGATGGTGCGAAAACAGTAGAAGATACCCTGAAAATGCTTCAGGCTGCAGTTGCAGAAGGAATTACAGTTATTACAGCAACACCACATCACAATCCTGAATATAATAATGAGCGTCAAACTATCTTAGAGAAAGTAAAAGAGATTGAGAAAATTATTACAAAAAATAATCTCCCTATTCAACTTCTTGCTGGTCAAGAAGTTCGAATTTATGGTGATTTAGTCGCGGATTATAATGCGGGAAAACTTGTTACATCAGCGGATAACACACGATATATGCTCGTTGAATTCCCAAGCAATCATGTTCCTAAATATGCCGAGCATCTTTTTTATGATATGGCATTACAAGGTTTACAACCTATTCTAGTGCATCCTGAAAGAAATTCGGGAATAATAAATAATCCAGAATTACTTTATAATTTTGTAAATCAAGGTGTGCTATCGCAAGTCACAGCTTCAAGTATCACGGGTCATTTTGGTAAAAAAATTCAGAAGTTAACTTTCCAAATGATTGAGAATAATCTTACGCATTTTGTAGCATCTGATGCACACAATATAACTTCAAGAGCATTCAAGATGAAAGAAGCTTTTGAGATTATTAAAAGTAAGTATGGACAATCTGTCGCGGATGAATATAAGATAAATGCTGGTCAAGTGATTGAGGATAAAGTTATTTATCCTGCTGTTCCTTCTAAAATAAAAAATAAAAGGTTTTTAGGATTGTTTTAGACTATGTCATTACAACAAATAAGGAGAAAAAATTGGAGTTAAACATTCATCACAGACCTCCTGATGAATATTCAAAGGATTTGCTTGTTAAAGATTTAATAGCCTTCAGGCCTTTTACGTATCGTGAGCTGTTTTTTAAGCGAATCATAGATATCGTAGGTGGTATGGTTGGTAGTTTTCTCTTTTTAATTGTGGCAGTCATTCTATTTATGCCTTATCTTTTATCTAATGAAAAAGATAAGGGCCCGATGATATATAGGCAAAAAAGATATGGATATCATGGTGAAGTCTTTTATATTTTAAAATTTCGAACAATGATAATGAATGCTGAGGAGTATCTGGATATTCACCCAGAAATCAATAAACTTTATCATGAAAATGGAAACAAATTAGAGCGTGATCCGAGAGTCACAAAAATTGGAGCATTTATTAGAAACAAGTCCATTGATGAGCTTCCGCAATTTATAAATGTTTTAAAAGGAGATATGAGTTTAGTAGGTCCAAGACCGATTCTCCTTTTTGAGGCGGATGAGTATGGAGAAAGACTTCCCTATCTCCTTGCCTGTAAACCAGGAATTACGGGCTATTGGACAACACATGGTCGGAGTAAAATTCTTTTTCCAGAACGAGCAGACTTAGAACTCCACTATTTGAAGATTCATGGTTTTCGAATAGATTTATCTATAATCTTAATGACAATTTATCAGGCAATTCATGGAGCAGATGCCTATTGAGTTCAATCAAGGCTCATCGGAAGAAAATATGAATAAAAAAAATTTAGTAATTATCATACAGTCAGAAATAGCTGGTGCGAGTAAATATGTACGTGATTTAGTAGAGAACTTAGACGAGGCGATTTTTCAAATCAATCTTATATATAATCCTAAATTTGCTGATTCTGCATTTATTAAAAGTATTTTTTTAAATAAACATGTTGTATATATTCCGATAGAAGAAATGACTAGAGAAATTAATTTAAAAAAAGATGTATTAGCTTTTCGTAAAATTAATCAGTGGATGAGGGAAAATAAGCCTGATATCGTTTATTGTTTGTCTTCAAAGGCAGGAGTTCTTGGGCGTTTAGCGGCTAAAAGAAATAAAATTAATAGAGTTTATTACAACCCGTTGGCTTATTCGTTCATGTCAAAGGGTGAATTTTCCAAAAAACAAAAGTATCTATTCATTACAATAGAAAAATTCCTGAGTCGGTATGCAACGACAAAAACAATTGTAGAATCAGAAGGAGAAAAAGAAGCGGCAATCAGTGTTGGACTAGATAGGGAAGATAAGTTTTTAATTATTAAAAATGCAATGAAAGATATGTCACTTCCAGATAAAGAAAAAATCCGACAGAAAGAAAACTTCCCGATAAATGCTTATATTATTGGGACTATTAGTAGATTATCAGAACAAAAAAATCCCATTTTATTTATGGACATAGCAGTAAAGTTATTAAAAAAATATCCAGATATACATTTTGTTTGGATTGGAGATGGACCACTAGAAGGTGAAGTTAAAAATTATGCTAAGCGCTTAGGAATTGACTCTTATATTTCGTTTTTAGGTTATCGAGATGATTCTGCCATACTTGCGGCAGCTTTTGATGCTTATATGTCAACTTCATTGTATGAAGGATTACCTTATTCATTAATGGAATCAATAAGAGTTGGTGTACCATTGTTTGTCAGTAATGTGATTGGTAACAATGAAGTAGTCTTACCTAATAAAAATGGACATCTTTTCGAGTTGGAGAGCCCAAATATTGAGGAAGACTTTTCGAAATTTAAAGCATGGCAACAAAAAAATTCTGATGAAAACATTAGACAAACATTTCTTGACAATTTTTCAATGGATAAATTTATTGAAAAAACAACGCAAGAACTATTAAAATGAAAGAAATAAAAAATGAGTAATCCTCTAATAAGTGTTATTATTCCTTGTTATAATATAGCTGATTATGTGATGGAGTGTGTTCTCTCGGTTATAAACCAAACATACAAAAATATTGAGATAATATTGGTTGATGATGGAAGTACTGATGATACATTAAAAAATTTAGAAGTTCTTAAAGCATTGGATAATCGTATTAGAATTCTTCAAAAAGAAAATGGTGGATTGAGCGATGCACGTAATGAGGGAATAAAATTTTCAACGGGTGATTATATCACTTTGATTGATGGGGATGATTCGGTAAGTGAAAATTATGTTAAACATTTATATCAAGGAATTTTAAAAGGTGCAGACATTTCTTGTGTCTCTTGGTACCTAACATATGAAAATGAGAAAATCGATTTCAAAGAGATTAGTTCCGCAAAGGATGATATTATCATCTTGTCAAAACGCGAGGGATTAAAACAGGTGTTTAATCAAGGAAATTTTGAAACAACTGCCTGTGCAAAGCTTTATCCACGGATATATTTTAATAAAATTAAATTTCCTAAAGGACTTTCTTTTGAAGATTTGGCAACAGTTCCTCTGTTATTGGAACAAGCTAATAAAATCTCATTTTGTAATGTCAGAGATTATTATTATTATCAGCGAGATAATAGTTTATTACATGAAGACTTTAATCAAAGAAAGATGGATGTATTAATCGTTGGAGAGAGATTAATTTCGGAATTTCTACCTAAAAATTTTGAAATTCAGAGTATTTTTTATGGGAGGATTTTTGCTGCTTATTCAACAATCTATAGACAAATACCTGATAAAACAGATAAGTATCAAGAAGAAAGAGAAAGACTATGGAATGGAATGAAAAATGTCCGAAAAAAATTAAAAATTTTTGAAATTGAGAATAGTAAAGTAAAGCTTGGAGTCATTTCCTCTTATTTTGGTCAGCCAGTTTTTCGATATATTTTTAATATCTATAGTCAAAGAATTGTAAAAAGGAATTGATAAATGTTTATTTATTTTCTAATTTTTCCTATTATAGGATTAATTTATTTGGCTTTTCATAATCCGATAATCAAAAATAGAAAGTTATTTTTGATATGTTCTTTTTCTTTTTTAGCGGTTATTGCAAGCCTGAGGGCAAACACAGTAGGATCAGATGTAGCTAATTATCAAAATATCTTCGAAAGCACAATCAATGGGTACACCCCCGATACTAGATACCCTGTCTATGTTACTTATTCACACATTGTAGGGCTTGTTTCACAAAATCCCTATGCTATTACTATAGCAAATTCTCTGGTAATTTGTTCTTTAATTGGTATTTTTATCTATAGAAGTGGTGTTCACAGCTTATATTCCACCTTTTTATTTGTTGGTATGTATTTTTATGGAGATAGCTTGAATGGTGCTCGGCAATATATTGCTGTGGGATTAATTGCGAATGCTTTCCTGTTTATTTTAAATAAAAAGTGGATGCAGTATATTTTGCTTACAGTCCTTGCTATAGGTATCCATTCTACAGCAATTTTAAGTTTAATTTTTATTCCTATTGTTGTAGTCAAATGGACAAGAAAAAATATTTTTATGTTCTTTGTAATTATTATTGTTATTTCTCTTTTATATAATAGAATAATAAGCTTATTTTATATAATCTTTCCTCAGTATAGCATATATTCAAATCAGCAATTTCTAAGTACAATTCCTACGCAAGGCACGGGGATGATTGTTATTTATTATCTATTTTTATTATGCTTATTTTTGGTTTTTTTATATGTAATCAATTCTTACAATCTCCAATTAACAAGTGTTGAGATAAAAATTATTTTATCATATTCAATAAGTTTGTTGTTATCAATAATCTTTTTTAAAAATGTACTTATAATTCGTATGTTATGGTATTTCTCAATACTAGGGATTATCTGTTTCCCGATAATTATAGATAAAGTGAGTGCTCTTTTTAAAAAAAACAAGCAGGCGAGAGTTGTCATATTTTCTCTATTCTTTGTTATTATTTTCTTTGCCTATGTTATTCAACTCAAAAAAGGAATTGATGAAATCGTTCCTTATATAACATGGTTATAAACGAATGAGGTAAAATTTGTTAAAAATACTAAAAAAAATATTAAAAAAATTTATTCCAATAAGAGTTCGGATTTATATCAAATCGTTAAAATATAATGCTAGATACGATAAATATCGTTATGATGGAAAGAAAATTTTTCTCTTTGGTACACCTCATTCGGGTAACTTGGGAGACCAAGCGATAGTTATAGCTGAACTTGAATTTTTAAAGAAGCATTTTCCAAAGTATAGAGTGTTTGAAGTACCTGTTCCAATAATTTCAAGAAGTATAAAATATATAAAAAGGATAGTTGATTCGGAAGATTTAATAATGCTTCATGGTGGTGGTAGTGTAGGTGATTTATATTTGGATGCTGAGATTGGTACAAGGGCAGTTTTAAGTAATTTTCCAAATAAAAAGATAGTTTTTTTCCCGCAATCCGCTACATTTACTAGTACTAATCAATCCTTCAAAGAGTTGAAAAGTTCACAGGATGTTTACGATAGAGCTGGAAAAAATTTGATAATAACAGCTAGAGAGAGTAAAAGTAAAGAAAAATTTGAACAAATTTTTTCTAAAAATACAGTTATTTTGGTACCTGATATAGTATTTAGTCTTCATAGTGAGCTACACAATAAAAGAAAAAATATCCTGTTTTGTATGAGAAAAGATTCAGAGAAGGTGTTAACATACGCTGACGAAAGTACCTTGATTAAAAGTTTGTCTCAGAAATACAAGAATGTGTATATTTCTGATACTACAATTTCTGAAATTGTGACAAGAAAGACACGTGTGGAAATAGTAAATGAAAAATGGGATGAGTTTCGTAATGCTCGAATAGTAATTACAGATCGTTTGCATGGAATGATCTTTTCAGTTATAACAGGCACTCCATGTGTTGTGTTTGATAATTATAACTCTAAAATAAGAATGACTTATAAAGACTGGTTGAAAGACTATAAAAACATTAGATTTATTGATGAAAGCTTTGATAGTAACGAGATAATGAAGGCTGTAGAGGAAGTAATTGATCAAGAAATTCTCCCAATTAAATTTGAAAATAAATATCTTCCCCTTGTAAATGCGATAAAAGAAGCGGAGATGCAAAATAAAAATGATTCATTCGAGTAAAATATTTATTACTGGAGGAGCAGGGTTTATTGGTTCTTCTTTGGCAAACGTTCTTTTAAAATACAATAATAAGGTAATTGTTGTTGATGATTTATCAATGGGAAGGTTTGAAAATTTAATTCCATCTACTAATCTTATAACAATTAAAGGTTCTGTGACTGATAAAGAGCTAATGACTAAAATTTTAAAAGAATATAAATTTGATTATATTTTTCATTTAGCCGCTGTTGCTTCTGTTGCTGCATCTATTGCTAAACCATTAGAAACACATGAGGTTAATTTTGACAGTACATTGATACTATTAGAATATTTAGTAAAACACCCTAAAAATTTAAAGAGGTTGGTATTTTCTTCTTCCGCAGCGGTGTATGGTAATGAAAAAAGGCTACCTAAAAGAGAAGGGTCTCCTATTCTCCCATTAACTCCATATGCAATTGATAAATTTTCATCTGAACGATGGATTACAATTTATAATACTCTATATGGAATTCCAACAAGTTGTACGAGATTTTTTAATGTATACGGTCCAAAGCAAAACCCAAATTCTCCATACTCTGGTTTTATTTCTATACTTGTGGATAGATTGAAAAATTTGACAGAATTGAATATTTTTGGAGATGGGGAACAGGCAAGAGATTTTGTCTATATTGAAGACGTTATCCAAGCATTAATATTAATTGCTACATCTGAGGAGTCTCTAGGAGAAGTGTACAATGTTGGGACTGGTAGTCAAAGTACCTTAAACGAATTAATTGAATTATCGCAAGTATTAACCCAAAAAAACATAAAAGTAAATTATTTAGAAAATCGTGAGGGAGATATTAGACATTCTGTGAGTGATATTTCTAAATTAAAAGCTATTGGTTATCAACCAAAATTTGATATAAATCAGGGAATGAAAAAGTACTTCGACTATGAATTCAAATGAAATCAGATATAGTGGGCATAATCATAGGATAAAAAAATGAAGACAATATTTTCAAAATTATTGGGTAATACTGCAATTTTTGCTATTGGTAATGGAGCAACATTAATTGTATCCTTTTTCATGGTACCTGTTTATACTCATATTTTATCAACCTCATCATTTGGTATATCTGATTTAATAAATACAACAGTTAATATGCTTTTACCAGTTGTATCCCTTAATATTTTTGCAGCAGTATTTCGTTGGACGCTGGATGAAGAAACCAATGAGTTAGAAATATTCTCTAACGGTCTATTTATAACGGGAATTGGTGCTTTTACATCAATTATCATAGGTTTAGTCTTAATATTATTTCATGTAAAATACACTTGGGCAATTGGAATTAACTTGGGTGGGGTCGTTCTTCTTAATCATTTTCAGAACTTTGCTCGTGGAACGGATAGAATAAAACTCTATGCATTGTCTGGAGTAGTTAGTTCGGTCGTTAATGTCTTATCCAATGTCGTTTTAATGATAGTTTTTAAGTTTGGTTTAACAGGTTACCTTATTTCTTTAATTCTCTCAAATTATATTGCGGTTTTATTTTTAATAGTTTTTGGTAAACTTTATCACTATTGGAGCAGAGCGTTAATCTCCAAAAATGTTATTCGCAAAATGCTTAGATTTAGTTTACCTATGATTCCCAATGCTTTTACTTGGTGGATGACAAACGATGCTAGTAGATTGATTATTTTGATGTTTGTTGGACCTGCTGGTAATGGACTTTTTGCAATTGCGAATAAAATCCCGTCTATGATTACTACTGTATTTAATCTTTTCCAAAATGCATGGCAGATTTCTGCTGTGGAAACATCTAAAGAAAAAAATGTATCAAGGATTTATTCTATTACATTTAATGTTGTTTTGGGCTTCCTTGTTTTTGGGTCAACAATTATTGTCAGTATGATAAAATTGTTTATGCGCTATTACGTTGCGCCAGATTTCTTTATAGCTTGGGAATTTGTTCCTATTCTACTGTTAACAGTAACGTTTTCTAACGCATCAGCTTTTCTTGGCACAACATATCTTGTAGCTATGAAGACAAAAGGATTGTTTACTACAACTATTTGGGGGACTATTATAAATTTAAGTTTGAGTTTTATCTTGATTCCTTTATTTGGGGTACATGGTGCGGCAATATCTGGGGCTTTAGGTTTTTTAGTAGTGAGTGTGATGCGGCTTAAACAAACTGCCAGATGGATTAGAATTAGGATAAAATGGGGACTTCAACTGGTGTTAATTGTTGGATACAGCGCGATGACTGTAATTGAATATATAAGTGCTAATGCAATAATATTAAAAATTTTCGTTTTGATTATAATGGCTGGATTTTTAATAGTTTATTTGAAGAGTGTTAGAAAATTTAATTTTAATAAGTAGTTTGAGGTTGTTATGGGAAATTATAGAAAGCATAAAAAGAGTAAATATAAACACATCCGGATAATAGGAATAGTAATTCTTTTCGGAGCTATTGCATTTGGCATATATTCACTGAGTGAAAAAACTTTCACTAATAAAAAACTATCAGCACTACATATTGCACAAACAAACAACTCTCCTAAAAAAACAAATGAAGTGAATGGCTATATAAGTTCAGATTCGCCAAAAGCTGTATCTGGAAGTATGCAAATAGTAGCAAACAGTGGTGTCCCTCAGTGGGTTAAAGTTCCTTCAAATGAACAGTTAAACAGATTTACAGATATGTCAAAAGATGGTCTTACAATTTATCGGATAAATAACCCTGAAGTTCTAAAGACAGTTACGACGTTGAAAACACCAAGACGTTCGATGACTGATATAGAAAAAGAATATCCTAATACATTGATAATGAATGCCTCGGCTTTCAATATGACGACAGGTCAGATAGTTGGTTTTCAAATTAATAATGGTTTTCTACTAAATGACTGGGCGGTTGGGAACTATTTGCAATATGCTTTTGTCATTAATAAAAATGGTTCATGTAAAATATATGATTCGACGACACCTGCAAGTACAATCATTAAAAATGGTGCAGCACAAAGTTATGATTTTGGTACGGCACTTATTCGTGATGGAAAGACTGTTCCTAGTGATGGTAGTGTAAATTGGGAAATTCATGCTTTTATTGCCAATGACAAATCTAATAATCTTTATGTGATTTTGAGTGATACAAATGCTGGTTATGATAATATCATGAAAGGTGTTGCTTCTCTACATTTAGAGAATATGCTTCTTCTTGATAGTGGGGGTTCTAGTCAGCTTTCTGTAAAAGGTAAAACAATTGTAGCTAGTCAAGACAATCGTGCTGTTCCAGATTATATTGTGATGAAATAATTGTATATTGTTTTGTTTCATTAGAAAAAAATGAGAGAATAGTATTATAAAAATCGAATGGAGTCTTGATTTGGTACTATTTTGCATTAGTAGCATCGTTGTTCTTAGCATTTTGGTTTTATTATTAAACCGAGGAGCGAATAATAATATTAATCGCAATGCTGAAGATTTAGAGGAGATGAGGATTTTATCTGAAATGAGTAAGGAGGTAAATAAAAAATCATGAGTACTACTCATGATTTTTTATTTACTGTTGGAGAGAAGTAAGAAAGAGGTTTTTGACAGTTGTTAATTCATTGTTTGTTATGATTTCATTACCATCTTGCTTAGTGGTATGAAGGTTAAGCTTACTTGTCGTTAATAGTGCCTTATTGTAGTGGATTAATATTTCTTTAAATTCGTTGAAAGAAATATTGGTTTTTACAGTGTCACTAAAAGAGTAAAGAATATTACGATAGTAGTTAAAGTTAGAAAGATTTTTGGCTTTGGTTAACTTTTGAATATTGCCATAAAGTGCCATTGAAACGTTTTGGATACGTGTGATAAGGGCTTGTTGGTCGTTTTTGTCAACGAGAGAAAGATAAGCCTGAACTTCTTTAGTGGTATTAAGATGAAGAGTACCTCGGTTAAACTGGTAACCTTCTGATACAAATGCAGTAGGATTTTGAAGAGTAATCCCTCCGGTTGCTTCAACTATTTCTCCTATTTTGTCGATGTCTATTTGTACGATTTTATTAATAGGAAGTGATAAACTTTTGTGAATATCGTTGAGGACAGCATTTTTGCCTCCCTTGGCATAGCTATCAGCAATTGTTATTTGATTGGGTAGGGTAGCTGTAACTGGGAAATTTAAAAATGTAGTTTGTTTGGTTTGGGCATTAGTGGCGACTAGAACTGCTGCAAAACAGGAATTTTCTCCATTTACCGTATTGGTTTCTATAATCAATGTCGTAAAAGGTTTAGATTTTGAAAAATTGATAGGTGTAGTAGCTGAACTTTTAGCGTATGAGCTAGAAAAGGTAGACTCAATATTCTTGTAAATACCAAAAGCGGCTGCACCTATAATTAAGATAAGTGTAATAATGACACTCAAAATTATCTTGAGTGCTAAGTGTTTTTTTCTTCTATGGTGTCGGTGATGACTTTTTGATTTATGTGCCATTCTCTGCCTCTTACGTTAATAATATGATAACATTATACTATATTGCATTGAATATGGAAAGCTTTTACGGGTTAGGATTAGGATTAGGATTAGGATAGTATAACTTAATTGCGACACTAATATTTATAGATTATGAATGTTTAGAACAAGATAAATAAAGATTTAGGAAGAAATTTGTAGTAACAATGACTTCAAACTATTTGTCGTGTGATGGGGTATGATATAATTAATCCATGGAAAAATTTTACAAAGTAGGAACAATCGTAAATACACAGGGACTTCAAGGGGAAGTGCGTGTGATACCATCAACAGACTTTGCTGAGGAACGCTTTTCTAAGGGAGCGGTCTTGGCACTTTTTGATGATAAGGACAATTATATACAGGATTTAAAAGTTAAATCAGGTCGTTCTCAAAAGAATTTTTATATTGTTAAGTTTGAAGGCTTTTATCATATTAATGAGGTAGAAAAATTTAAAGGGAGTGTTCTTAAGGTTTCAGAAGAACATCAGTCTTCTCTTGATGATGGTGAGTTTTATTATCACGAGATTATTGGAAGTGATGTTTATGAAAACGGGGTGCTTATTGGGCAAATCTCAGAAATTTTGCAGCCGGGAGCAAATGATGTTTGGGTGGTAAAACGTAAAGGAAAGCGAGATTTACTCTTACCATATATTCCTTCAGTCGTTTTGAATATTGATGTAGCTCATCATCATGTGGATGTTGAAGTAATGGAAGGTTTGGACGATTAGTAGGGAATAAAATGAGAATTGATATTTTAAGCATTTTTCCAGAAATGTTTGCACCACTGAATCAGTCTATCGTAGGAAAAGCGCAAGAAAAAAATATTGTGGACTTTCATACGCACGATTTTCGTGAGAATGCGGCAAATAAGCAAAGACATGTTGATGATATGCCTTATGGCGGTGGTCAAGGCATGTTGCTTATGCTACAGCCGATTTTTGATACAATTGAGCAAATTCCAGTTTCTCAAGAAAAAGTGCCGCGTGTGATTTTGATGGATCCTGCGGGTAAACGATTTAATCAAAACATGGCTGAGGAGCTGTCTCAAGAGGAGCAACTTATTTTTATTTGTGGACATTATGAGGGTTATGATGAACGGATTAAGACGTTAGTGACGGATGAGGTTTCACTAGGAGATTTTGTGCTAACAGGTGGAGAAGTAGCTGCTACGGTGATGATTGATGCAATTGTTCGTTTAATTCCTGGTGTTCTTGGGAAACAAGCAAGTCATGAGGATGATTCTTTTTCAAGTGGTTTATTAGAGTATCCACAATATACAAGACCAGAAGAGTTTAGAGGAATGAAAGTACCATCAGTGTTGATGAGCGGTCATCATGAAAATATTCGAAAGTGGCGTTTAACTGAAAGTTTGAAAAAAACATTAGAACGTCGTCCAGATTTGCTTGAACACTATGAAGCGAATGAAGAAGAAACGAAAATTTTGAAATCTTTACGCGAAAATGGTAAAGATGTGGTAAAATAAGAGAGTACTGAAAAATTTCATTGATGCGGTTTCATAGGTTAAATTTACTTTAGATTTGACTGTGAAATCGGAAAATTTTACCGTGAGTTTTGGTAGAAATGATTTGATTTTAAAGTGATTACTTCATCA
Source organism: Lactococcus allomyrinae (assembly GCF_003627095.1). Taxonomy (NCBI): domain Bacteria; kingdom Bacillati; phylum Bacillota; class Bacilli; order Lactobacillales; family Streptococcaceae; genus Lactococcus; species Lactococcus allomyrinae. The sequence goes on from NZ_CP032627.1 coordinate 420,003, forward strand.
GTAGGAGATTCTTTTTCTCCTACTGATGTTAGTAGAACGAAAGCAAAGTTTAGTGCTGCTTATCCCTCCACCTGAAGAGGTGGGGGATTTAGCACGCACTTGCTTGGTTAAAATGGAAAAAATGGAGTGACTTTAAAAATGACTTTAACTATTGAGCGCGAACAAGAGTTCGTTAATCAATTTCATTATGATGCGCGTAATTATGAATGGGAAAAAGAAAACGGAACGCCTGAAACAAATTTGAATGTTCAATTTCAATTGGTTCCTGTTGAACAGCTTGAAAAAGCAAATGAGGGCGACACCGCAATTCATGCTGTGTTGACCTATCTTATTGCGTTAGACAATATTGTACTTTCTGGATTTGTTAGTCAGCTTAACTATGTGAGAAATCGTGTGATTGCTGAACAGGAAGAACTTGAACAAGAAGAGCTGGGGCAACTTGCAGCACCATTGTTTGATTTGCTTAAACGTTTGGTCTATGAGACAACGGAAGTCGCCTTGGATCAACCAGGGATTAATTTGGAGTTCTAATTAAGAAATTATTATATTTTTATGAAATTAGCTGTTATTACTGACTCCTCAGCAGACTATGCTGAGAAATATAAAACTTATGAGAATCTTTTTGTTTTAGATATCCCTATATCAATTGATGGGGTGGACTATGACTTGAAGAAGATTTCTCATGAAGAATGGTTTGACTTGATGGAAAAAGCGCAGGATGTGCCAAAAACGGCGCAGCCTAGTGTTGCTGAACTTGAAGTTCTTTTGAAAAATTTGGAAAAGCAAGGCTATACTCATATCTTAGGTCTTTTTTTGCCCGCGGCTATCTCTGGTTTTTATCAAAATGCTTTCTATTTACAAAATGAATTTGAACAGATGGAAGTGAAGTTTCCAGAAACATTTATTACCTCTAGTCCTTTAGGATATATGGTGGAAACTGTTCTTGATTTGTATGAATCAGGGGCTTTATTTGACGAAATCATATCAAAATTTGACAAACAGCGTGATGGAGACCGAGCTTATATGCTCGTAGATGATTTGAACTGGTTGGCTAAAGGTGGACGTTTGTCCAATGGAGCCGCTGTTTTAGGGACTTTGTTAAACATCAAACCTGTGTTGACTTTTAGTCAAGAGGGTAAAGTTGAGGTTTTTGAAAAGGTTCGTACAGTAAAAAAATCAATGAATCGAATCAAAGAGTTATTGCTTCAAGAGGCGGAAAGTCGCTCCGCTTACAAAGTGTATGTTATTCATGCTCGTGCAGAGGAGAGGGCACAAGAACTATACGATTATGCGCTGGAGCAAGGTTATGATGATGTTGAGATTGTAACTTTTGGTCCTGTAATTGCGACACATTTGGGACTTAATACTGTGGCTTACGCTATTTCACCGAAAAAATAAAAGCACGTCTTTGCGTGCTTTTCTGTAAATGTGAATGTTCAGAAAAGTCAAAATTGTGCTAGTTCATCTTTGATTTTTATTAACTGAACTATTGGACGGACTGCTAGATAGGAAAGGGTTTTCTTGGAACGAAAACTTTAACGATATGAGGAGAAGGAAATGAGTAAAATTAAAGTAATTATTGCGGGATTTAAAGGACGTATGGGCTCTACTGCTGTAAATATGGTATTGGAACAAACTGATTTTGATTTGGTGGGCTTGCTTGACCCTTTTACGACGAAAATAGAAGCTTTTGGGGCGCCAGTTTTTAATGTAAAAGAGGATTTAAAAGGCTTGGCGGCAGATGTTTGGATTGACTTCACTCAGCCATCCGTTGCTTTTGAAAATACAAAATTTGCACTTGAACATGGCTTTCGACCAGTTATTGGTACAACAGGCTTTACAGAAGAGCAGATTGCAGAATTAACTGAGATTTCATGTCTGAAAAAGTTGGGTGGATTGATTGCGCCTAACTTCGCATTGGGAGCTGTGTTGCTTATGCAATTTTCTAAATCTGCTGCAAAGTATTTTCCAGATGTTGAGATTATTGAGCTTCATCATGATAAGAAAAAGGATGCACCGTCAGGAACAGCTGTGAAAACTGCGGAATTGATTGCTGAAAATCGTAAGAGCCATAAGCAAGGAGCACCAGATGAACTAGAAACTTTAGCGGGCGCGCGTGGTGCAGATGTTGATGGAATGAGGATTCATTCGGTGCGTTTGCCAGGGCTTGTCGCACATCAAGAAGTGATTTTTGGGTCAGTAGGTGAAGGATTAACTTTGCGACATGACAGCTATGATCGTGTGAGCTTTATGACAGGGGTTGCACTTGCTGTGCGTGAAGTGATGGAAGTCAATGAGTTGAAGTATGGTTTGGAGCATTTCTTGGATTTATGATGTTCTTGATAGGATAGAAAAATTGAGGAGTTTTATGAAAAATTTAGAAATCAGGCAACTAGAGCCAACGGATTTAGAGGTTTTTCTGCGCTATACTGCTGACTGGAAAACAGATACAAGTCTGTTCAAGATTGATGAGACAAGTATTTATAATGAAATTTCTAAGGGAAATTTCGCTGATTGGCAGAAACAAATTCGTCGTGAGGAGATAGAAGTTCGCAACCCTGATTGGTCAACTTGTACGAAGTATTTTGCTTTTGTAGGTGGTGAAATTGCAGGAGTTTGTTCTTGTCGTTGGCAGATTGAAAAGGGTATTTTACTGGAGTGGGGCGGACATATTGGTTATGGTGTGGCACCGAGCTTTCGTGGCGCACATTTAGCTGCTCAAATGGTAACTTTTGCACTTGAAAAATATCGGGAGCGAGGCATTTTTTCTGTAATGATTTCTGCTGATAAAGATAATGTTGCAAGCCGTAAGACTATTGAACAGTGTGGTGGTGTGCTTGAAAATATTGTTGATATAGATGGCAATAAAGTTTGTCGTTATTGGATTGATTTGAGATAAATATGAGTTTGTCAGTAAACCTTTTTTATATTTAGAACATTGTGTTGAGATTATCGGACGATCTTTAGAGCAAGTGGGAAGAACGTGGCGAATTCCACGTTTTTTTGATAAAATGAAGGAATGAAATTAGAAAAAATGCCGTCAGAGTTTGTTAGAGCGCTGCCGGTTTTGCAAAAAATACAAGCGCATGGTTTTGAGGCTTATTTTGTAGGTGGAAGTGTGCGTGATGTGCTTTTGGGACGTGATATTCATGATGTTGATATTGCGACGAGCGCTTATCCCGAAGAAGTCAAGATGATTTTTCCGCATACGATTGATATCGGAATTGAGCATGGTACGGTATTGGTGCTTGCAGGTAAGGACTTGCGTGATGACACGGAGCATTATGAAATTACGACTTTCAGGACGGAGAGTAAATATACAGATTTTAGGCGACCTGATTCTGTGGACTTTGTGCGTGATTTGCGTGAGGATTTAAAGCGGCGTGATTTTACGATTAATGCATTTGCTTGTAATGCTGACGGTGAAATCATTGATTTGTTTGATGGTTTGTGTGACTTGCATGAGCGCCGTTTACGTGCGGTAGGCAGTGCGTTTGAGCGTTTCAATGAAGATGCTCTACGAATCATGCGCGCGATGCGTTTTGCGGCAACACTTGAGTTTGAAATTGAACCTGAAACTTTTATTGCAATGAAAAATCATGCGTCATTACTGACAAAAATTTCGGTGGAAAGAATTTTTATCGAATTGGATAAGTTGTTGAATGCTGAGGGATGGCGCAATGGAATGTTGCTACTTGCACAGTCGGATGCTTGGAAATATTTACCTGAATTTGAGTTGTCAGCACTGACAAAACTGACACAGGAGCTGTCAGTAGATTTTAGCTTTAAATGTTCAGAGCAAGCATGGGCAGCGCTTTTGGTTAGATTTGATAAGGTTGATGTCAAGAAATTTTTGCGCCAATGGAAAGTTTCTAATGAATTTATCACGGCTGTCAGCAGTCTGACAGAGGCTTATAAGCTGTCAGCATGGGATTTACCGAGCCTCTATCGTTTTGGCTTAGAAAAGTGTCAAATGATTGATGACTTGAAAGCAGGAGAAGGCAAAGCTGTTGATTTTTCTGAAGCGATCAAAATTAACAATGCTTTACAGATTCATGATAAATCGGAAATTGTAGTGACAGGCAGCACTTTGATGAGGGAATGTAATCTGGAAGCTGGGCCGCTACTTGGTAAAATCTTGAAAACAATTGAAGAAAAGATTGTCAAAAATGAGTTAAAAAATGACAAAGCCAGCATTATGAACTTTGTCACAGAAAACTTTGCTTATTAATTTATTGAGTTTATTATCGCTAATCCTGCTTCAGGATAGTTGAGGAGAATAAAATGAATATTCATCAAAACGGCAGTCCGTTGTTACTCATTCCAATGTTAATCATCGTGTTTGTCGTCAATTTTGTCGCTTCACGCTTCATGCATTACGAGTGCCCACAGTGTCAGGCGCATTTTCAGACCTCGATGACAGATGATATGTTCAAGCCACATTATTTTGGCGAAAGAGAAGAAACTTGCCCAGACTGTGGCTATGCAGGATTGATGCGCAGACATTCAGGTAAAAATTAATCTTGAGTCTGCTCATTGGATTCATTGCGCCATTGATTGTGCGAATGAGTAAATGACATGAGTAAAAAAAGTTAAATTAGAATGATAGGAGTTTATAATGAAAATTCAAGACAGAAAAAAAGGTTCATGTACGACAATCTTAGTCGGGAAAAAGGCATCACTTGACGGCTCAACACTCATCGCCCGCAACGATGACGGACATGAAGCACTTGACCCGCAACGCTTTGTTGTTGTTCATCCTGACGACCAACCACGCCACTATAAAGCAGTGCTTTCAGGACTTGAACTTGATTTACCTGAAAATCCATTGCGCTACACTTCAACACCGAACGCTGTCCTCAAAGACGGGATTTGGCCTGCTGCAGGCATTAATAGCGCCAATGTCGCCATGTCTGCGACCGAAACGATTACGACCAATCCACGCATTCTTGGGCTTGACCCTTATGTTGAAAATGGGATGGGCGAGGAAGACTTGGTTACACTAGTCTTGCCTTATATCACTTCAGCGCGTGCAGGTGTAGAACGCCTTGGCGACTTGCTCACGATTTATGGCACTTATGAGCCAAACGGTATTGCTTTTGCCGATAATGATGAGGTGTGGTGGCTCGAAACGATTGGTGGACATCACTGGGCAGCAGTGCGTATTCCTGATGATAGCTACGTTGTCGCACCTAATCGCATGAATATTGACGAGTTCAAGTTTGACAACGATGACTATCTCTGCTCACCAGACTTGAAAGCCTTGATTGATGAAAATCATCTGAATCCTGATGACTTTGGCGGTTACACGACACACTACAATCTGCGTCATATTTTTGGTTCAAGCTCAATTAAAGACAGCGTTTATAACAATCCGCGGACTTGGTATGGGCAAAACTTTTTAGGTGAAAAATCTGATGACCCACAAAATCATGACCTCCCTTTCATTTGCGAAGCAACTCGAAAAATCTCTGTTGAAGATGTGAAATTCGTTCTGAGTAGTCATTTTGAAAACACGCCTTACGATGTTTATAGCACAACCAACACAGCAGCTGAGCGCAAACTTTTCCGTCCGATTGGCATTAACCGAAATCATAGCGTGCATATCCTTCAAGTCAGAAATCATGTCCCTGCTGAACTTGCAGGCGTTCAGTGGCTGGCTTTTGGTGCGAATACCTTCAATCATGTCGTGCCTTTCTATACGAATATTGACGATACACCTGCTTGCTACCGTGATGCCAAGGCCGAATACGACCCAACCAATATGTACTGGCTCTCCGCGACAACGGCGGTGCTTGGCGATAGTAACTATGACCTTTTTGTCGATTTGCGTGACACTTATGCGCTCAACACGATGGCGAAATTCCATGAAGTCCAAAACGAAACTGACCGCAAGCTCCCAGACACCGACATCACTGCCTATCTCACAAAAGCGAACGAACAGCTCGCCAAAGTTGCCCTCGAGGCTCAAACCGAACTCCTCGGGCGCATGGTGGTGCTTGGGTCTGCTAATATGAAGTTGCGATTTGATTTTAATGATTAAATGATAATATAATGAGAATGAAAACATAGATGATATGCGGTGAAACGCATATCATTTTTTTTTTTTAGATTTTCATTATAATTATATTAGAAACTAATTAGAGCAAAGGGAGAAATTAATGACAAACAAGAAGACAACGAACATCAGACTTGATAATCTTATCAAAGACCAACACCTGACTATTGGAGTTACTTCCAACGCAGATACGACGGCGAAAATCATTATCCACGATGGTAAACGAGAGTATGCTCGTTTCAGAAAATCAAAGAAAGAAACGACCGATCTTGGCTTGCGTACAGCGATATATGAGGGAGAAGGGAATCTTGAAATCACAGTAGAGATTGATTATCATGAAATTGCTCATGGGAATATTACTATAAATCCACCGAAGTATTTTGAGGTCAAGGGCTCTGATGGGAAAATCAAAAGGATTTATAAGATTAAAGTTGAAGACTGGCAAGATAAAGATTTTGATGATTACATCATTACGATTTTATCTGAGGACATTTGCAAGAAAAATTGCTGCCATTGTTCTAAACAAACTTGTAAATCAGTTAGTAATCACAACCTGGATGGAAAGATTGACAAATGGGTTGAGGAGAACATCTCAGTATTTTATGATATCAATGAAGGCTGGTTTGAGACAAAAGTCCCATTCATTGACGACAGAATAAATGATAAAATCAATGAATATGATGAGAAACTAGATGACAGAATAAATGCAAAAATCAATGAATATGATGAGAAACTAGACGACAGAATAAATGCTCTAATCAATCAATATGATGAAAACTTAGACAATAGAGTTAAAGATTTACTACAACAAGAGCTGTGCTCTACCCTTAAAGAAATCATTTCAGAACAACTTGAACAAGATTTTAAAGAATTGATGGATAAGCATTACAGTAAGAGATTACATGGAAAATATCCAGACCCGATGAAATATCCCGGCGATTACATTGATTGGGCGAGCTTAGAAACGGGACTTTTCGTAGGAGATGGGGGAGTCAATTACAGATGGAAAGAGCCACTCATTCGCCAAGATGCGGCTGTCTTATTTTATAAGCTCCATCATATGGATAGGCAAGAACCAAAAGAATTCGAATCACTCAAGTATCCAGATAGATTTACAAGCTGGGCAGAAAATGTAGAATTATTTTCTGGAGACGAATCAGGCAAATTTAATTGGAAGTGCAAATTAATGCGTAAAGATGCAGCAGTCATATTTTACAAATATTATCATCAATACAACATACCTCCGATCCCTATGGGAGGAGAAAAATATCCGATGACCTTTACAGATTGGGCAGAAAATATAGGATTATTTTCAGGCGATAGACAAGATAATGGGGAGATAAACTATAATTGGGAAGAACCATTAATTCGTCAAGACGCAGCAGTTTTAATCTGTAAACTTGCAAAATTGATGAAATTAACAATCAAGAAAATCTACTAAGGAGAAAATATGCAAAAAAGAAAAATCATCTCAGCGCTCATGCTCAGTACTATCGTCCTAAGTCAGGCTGCGCCTGTCTGGGCGACGGTGCAAGATGAGCTGAATGCACCGAAGACAGAACTCGTTGAAGAAACTCCTAAACCTGAAGATGAAAATCATGCTGAAGCACCGCCAACAGATGAAAAAGTTGAAACAGAGGAAATCGAGGAAAACACAGAACCACAAGAAACACCTGAAACCTTAGAGAGAATAGCTGACGCGAACCTTACTCGCATAACCGAGACAACCTTTACGACAGATAATACCGAGACAAGCGAGACAATCATGCCACTTGAAAGTGAAATTGAGGGAACATGGGGCGATGTAAGTTATAGTTTTAATACTGATAATGGGGAACTCACTATTTCTGGAGGTAGTTTGCCTGCAAGTAATATATACAACAACTTCGGTACTCTTTCACCAGATTTTCATCGAACCGATATAAAGTCGATAGTTTTTGACGGAAAAGTTACAGCAAATGCAAATTCTTCCTATTTGTTTTATTACTTGCCCAATTTGACTAACATTGAAGGTTTGGAAGACAACTTTGATACTAGCAATGTAACAAATATGACAAGTATGTTTGACTATGCCAGAAACCTAACCGCATTGGATTTGAGTGATTGGAACACGAGCAATGTAACAGATATGCATAGTATGTTTCAATATGCCACCAGACTAACCGCCCTGGATTTGAGTGATTGGAACACGAGCAATGTAACAGATATGCATAGTATGTTTGACTATGCCATCAGCCTGACCAAATTGAATATGAGTGGTTGGGACACGGGCAGTGTAACAGATATGCATAGTATGTTTTACTATGCCAGAAACCTGACCGCATTGGATTTGAGTGATTGGGACACGAGCAATGTAACAGATATGGGATTTATGTTTTACAATACCCACAGTCTGACTGCATTGGATTTGAAGAATTTTGACACGTCTGAAGTCCAAAATATGCAGAATATGTTTTCTGGTGCAAGAAGTCTAACTGAGTTAGATTTGAGTAAATTTGATACTAGTCAAGTAACAGATATGTCTAATATGTTTTCTGGAACCAGCAGTTTGACGAAGTTAGATTTAAGTAGTTTTGATACGGGTGCTGTCATATCTAATACGAATATGCTCCATGATACATATAGCCTTAACACAATCAAACTTGGAGCGAACACAAATATTTCTGGGACATCTCTTCCAACTAGCATTTCTACTAGATTAGATTATTGGGAACTTCAAGAATCTGAGACATTGCGCTCGTTGACATCTTCTGAACTCATGGAAGCTTCTGCAGAATCTGACAATGTAACAGGAACTTGGATTCGCCCGAAGTTTCCACAGACTATCAGGGTAAATAGTTTTGAGGTCAGCGCGACGGCGACCACATTGATGGTATCAGAGGTTGAAACGAGTGAAGAACTCGACGAGGGCTTCAAACTAGAATATGGCATTACAACGGATTCTTCTGGCGATGGGATAGTCTGGCAAGATGAGCCTGAATTTACTAAGTTAAAAACGAATACTCAATATTATGTCTATGTCCGTGTGGCTGAAAATCAAAATCATTCTGCAGGGGAGAGTTTGGAAAATATTGCTAATACAGCAAAAGGTGTAACGGCTGAGGAGACGGAGCTTGTCTATGCTGGACGCACGCAAGATGTGGCAGAAATGTTTGACTTTGCGGACGGTTTGACGCTTGCGGATTATGAATTGCGCTTGCTTTCTGACGATGGAGAACTTGAGGGTTCTTCGTTGAAATTTGAGACGGTTGGAACGTTTGAAATTGGGGCTTATGCCAAGCACAATGATGAGCTTGAAGCGACTTTGATACTGACGATTACGCCGCGTCCCGTAACGTTTACAGGTACTGTGAGTTTGACAAGACCATTTGATGGGACGGATTTCTTTGGCGTGGTTGATGGTTTGACAAATTATACTTTTACAGCTGAAAACTTAGATTCATTTGAAAATGTGGTCGAAGGCGATAATTTGAGATTATATGCAAATGCTACTGTATCAGGCAAAAATGCTGCTGGAAGCAATGCCAGTTCTGATTGGAGCCATTTGATTTTTGATGAAAATCAAGAATGGGCATCTTATATGCTGATTGATGAGCAAACAGATATGGGAGCAGAAAACTATATCTTGCAAGAAGAACCTGTATTTCGTACGATGATTACGCAAGCAACACGTGATGACCAATTCGAACTCAACTTGGAGGTGGAAAGTTTCAGTCACAATCATGTTACTTTGACTCACACGCTAGATAATTTTGGATTGATACAGCAGTTCATGACACCAATAAACTTTATGAGTCTGACTCGTGCGGAAGTTGATGATACACCAAGGGTAGAGTATGCTTATAGTGCAACAAACTCAATAACTGATGTAACCTGGCAGACTAGCCCAACATTCACTGGTCTGCAACCGAACACAACCTATCATTTCTTTGCCCGTGTCGCTGAAACCAATAATTTTCTCGCAACTGCGCATGAAGTTTTATCCCTTCGCACCAGTGCTCTAGGGAATGTGACGGTTCCTAAAGAGATAGAGGACGGCAATGGTGAGAGTGGTAATGAACAGAACTTTACTACAGGTGCTGAAAATGTGGCGGATCCTAAAAATTTACCAAGTACAGGCGATGTACTAGAGCCACTCTTTGGATTTTTGGGTACAGGTGTGCTTGTAGGACTTTTAACTTGGCTCAGACAAAGGAAAAATTGAGGTGATTACTTCATCAGTAGGGGGATTCTTTATCCCCTACTGATGTTAGGGCACAACCTCACATCAAAGATATGAGGTCACCCTGTCCCTGAAGTCTAAAGTCTAAGCGCTAAGACCCTAGGGCAGTAGAACGAAAGCAAAGCTTAGTGTTACATATCTCTCGCTTAAAAGGTGGGGGATTTAGCAGGCACTTGCTTGGTTAAAAGCTTGGGTTTCCAAGCTTTTTTGCATCTCATTTGCTAAAAAAGTTAAAAGTGATAAAATGAAGTCAGGGAAAGAAGGTGGGTATGAATTCAAGAAAGCTAAAAAAAGTTAAAAAACATCGAGGGCGAAAGATTGTTGTTACGCTCTTGTCTATCATCGTGGTGTTGGCATTGATTGCTTTTGGTGCTATCATGCTAGAGCGTCATGTGATTGCAAGCAAGACGGAGTCGATAATTTCAAAAATCGTACCGAATACGTCAAGTTTAGACGAGGCAGCAGGAAAGATTGCCTCTGCGAGCCCTAGTGGCATTGCCAATAAACTGAATGAAAATGCGGATGCTATCGTGAGTCAGTCGCAAGGTCTGATTGATTCTGCTAAGGCTACGAGTACTAACTCAGGGGTGACCTATACTGTTCAATCTTCAAAACTTAATGCTGCTGCGGTAAACACATTGCTCACAACGAATGGAGACCAAGCGCAGACGATTGCAGATAAAGTATTAGATGCGATGAGTCAGTCAGGTGTTGAGCATCCCAAACTCAAACTCCAATTGACAAATGCCAGTGGAGAAACAGTGAAAACTCTAACTTATGATAAATAGTCAACAGATAATCTGTTGATTTTTTCTTGCAAAATTCACTGATAAAGAGTAGAATGTTTTATAAAATTAAAATATTTTCAGAATATTATAAAAGGGAGTTTTGCTATGAATTTAATTGAAGAAGTACGTCCTGGGGCGAATCGTTATGTTTCTGGAGTTGGAGTGTTGAAAGATTTGCCTGAGTATCTAGGGGATTTTGAGAAGGTTGCGATAGTCACTGGGGAGCAGTCTTATCAGGTGTTTTTAGACTTTTATCAGGGAGAATTTACTTTTCCTGTTTTTCGTTATGATGGTACGGCTTCCACAGTAAATGGAAGTGCACTTGCGGATAAAATTGGTAAAGCAGATGTGATTTTGGCAATTGGTGGTGGTCGTGTGATTGACACAGCAAAAGTTGTGGCGCGTGAGCTTGGGTGTGATCTAGTGGTGGTGCCGACTTTGATTTCAAATTGTGCGCCTTATACACCTGTTGCAGCACTGTACCACAGCAATCATACGTTTGATAAAGTCGATTATTTTGCACGAGGGGCATATTTGACTTTGGTTGACTGGGAGTTTTTACTTGCAACGCCACGAGAATACTTGGTGGCAGGGATTGGCGATACAGTCGCTAAATGGTATGAAATGGAAGGAATAGTGCGTCATGTGGCGCCTGAAGACTTGACAGCTTCTGTACGGCTTGGTTTTGCAAGTGCTAAGACTATTTTCAAGATTTTGTTTGAGGATTCGGCGGAAGCTTTGCAAGCTCTGGAAAATCAAGAGGTTACATCTGCTTTTGGGAGGATTGCGGATACGATTATCGAGCTTTCTGGAACTGTCGGTGGTTTTGCGGGTTCTTATGGTCGGATGTCGGGGGCGCACGCTTTGCATAATGGCTTATCACTTTTACCTGAAACACATACGATTTTGCACGGCTCAAAGGTGGCTTATGGTGTTTTGGTGCAACTCGCATATACAGGAGATTTAGCTGAGGTTGAAAAATTATTACCTTTCTATGCGGCAAGCGATTTGCCTACACGACTGGCAGAGTTAAATATTACAGATTTTGACCGTCAGAAACTTTTGAGTGTGGCAGAGTTTGCTGCAAGTAGCAAGGAGTCCTATGTGCTGATTGATTCAGAGGTGACGGATGAGAAAGTGCTGGATGCGATTGAGAAGTTGGAGCAGTTTGTTGCTAAAGTGGTCTAGCATTTGTATTAATTTGTTGTAAAAGGGGAATTATCGTGTCAAACGATAAAATAAGTATAAACTTGGATTCAAAACAACAGTCTGTTGAAAAATTTGATATAATATTCGTATATAAGTGATTCTGGCTCATTGGAGTGTTGTTTTGCACGATGGAAAATGAGCGGAGTTTCTAATTCTAAATTCTATAATATTTTAGAATTCAAGCAGTAATTGTACTCGTTCATCTCTAAACGATTTTGTTGCTTAGTAGTTGAACTGCAGATATACTGCCTTTTGCTCTTGCAAGCTTTGCTTGCTAAGCAAACGGATAGCGTGGTGAGCAAAACGAACGAAGACCGTTCGTAGAACGGCGCACAAAGTGCGTGCTTTGTGATGGTTGAGAAAAGCGATGTTTTTCTCATCCACAGCCTTGTTGCACTGCATTAAGCGCAAGAAGTGGTTTGCCTATAAGCAAACTTTGGCTTCTGAAAGATTCTTTTAGAAGTTAGATAGTGATTAGAAGGAATAAAGAGATGGATATCAAAGATAAGTTTTTAAATCAGGCAAATGGTTTTGAAATGATTTTTAATGACGTTTTTAGTAGTAAAAATCAGGCGGGGGATGAAGATTCAGAAATTGCGCTTTTATTGTTTAATCAGGCGGACTCGGCTGAGAAGTCAGATGTGACCGCTAATATTGATAACATGGAAAAAGTTTATAATGTCATCCAACTTCAAACGGAGATGATGACAGAGTATATTCGCGCGACGGTAGGTTCAATCATGAGTTGGATAGCGAGTGAGGAGGCAGCGGAAGATGAGATTATTCCGATGTTTATGTTTGTCCATGAGAAGATGATTAAACTTCATGACCAGCTTGATTTTTTCTATTCAAGTTTTGAAGAGGAAGACCTTAAAAAAGGTTTTAGTATTACTAGACGTAGTGTGGCGGCGATGAAATTCACTAAAAATACAGAGAAAGATCAAGTGATTGCTTTTGTTCGTAGTCTGAAATCACGGGTTTTGGGTTATCTGACCACAGTAAATAATATGCATGATTGGTTACACGGTATGCTTGACACACTTGACTCAGAATTGAATAAGAACGGTGAGATTGAATCAGTACATCATCATTAAAAGGTCGCTTTAGCGGTCTTTTTTTAGGTGTGAGGGAGATGATGAGTTTTCTCAGACGAGGAAATATGTTAGAATGGAGCTATTGTTCAAAAATGAGGAAGAAAGCAAATCCTCCTAGCTTTCTTGTGATGAAGGATGGTTTATTTTGGGAAAGGAGCAAGGTACATAAAGCCTTTTTAGCAAGGAAGTAGAACAGTCGGATTTGTAGCATTTTAAAGGAGAAAACATGAAATTTAATGGACGCTTAGGAATTCTTACGGCCATTTTTATTGCAACATTTATGACCTCTGTTGAGGTAACAATTGTGACAACTGCAATGCCAACGATTATTTCAGAATTGCATGGGCTTGAGTTACAGAGTTGGGTGTTTGCGATTTATTTGCTTACGACTGCTATTACGACACCGATTTATGGGAAATTATCCGATACGATTGGGCGTAAAAGAATTTTTATGTTTGGACTCTTTTTCTTTTTAGTTGGTTCAGGGCTTTGTGGATTTGCACCAAATATGCTGACGTTGATTATGTTTCGCGCGGTTCAAGGGATAGGTGCTGGGGCAGTTATGCCATTGACTTTCACGATTATTGCCGACTTATTTACTTTTGAGGAACGGGCAAGTATCATGGCATTGAACAATACAGCTTGGGCGATTTCAGCGCTTGCTGGTCCGCTGCTTGGGGGATGGATTGTTGATACGCTGGGTTGGCACTGGGTCTTCTTTATTAATGTTCCGCTTGGACTGATTACGATTTTACTTGCTGCTTTTGGTTATAAAGATCTGCATGAGAGAAAAGATAAGGTGTTAATGGATTGGATGGGGATTTTATCTCTTTCTGCGCTGTTGATTTCTTTGTTAATGGTTTTTCAAGGTTTAGCTGGGGCAGTCATTAATTGGACTTTTGAAGTTATCTTTGCGGTTATATTTGTGATGGCTTTGGTGATTTTTATTCGAGCAGAGAAGAAAGCAGCGGATCCTATTTTGAATTTTGAAATGTTCAAAACGAGGACTTTTACGATTCAAATTTTGCTTGCAACACTTTTGTCTGGATGTCTGATTGGGTTTAATATTTATTTTCCAATTTGGCTTCAAGCTATTTATCGTGTGCCAGCTTTTGTTGCTGGACTTGCTTTGACACCAAGCTCAGTCCTTTGGATGATTGCTTCATTTTTTGTTGGGTTTTTAATGCGACGATTTATGGTGCGTCCTTTGTTTGCGGTGCTTATTGGTATATTGCTCATCAGTTACGTTCCGCTCGTTTTTGCTAGAGCAAAATTTCCAATGTTTGCTTTCTATGTGATTTCAGGTGTGACTGGTGCAGTGATGGGAATTATTTTGACGGCGACAACTTTGCTTGCTCAAAAACTTGTTCCAAAGGAAATGGTAGGGCAGGCGAGTTCAATGGTTGTCCTTGGCCGAACGCTTGGTCAAGCAATGATGACAGGAATTTTTGGATTGGCATTCTCACTTGGAATTAATATGGGTCTGAAGAAATTTCCAGAAGTGACTTATAAGTTAGTCAACGAGTTTGTCAGTACGACAACTTCAAACGCTGTTCCTGATGGACTGCACGCCTCGCTTGAAAAAATTGTCCTTGGAGCAATTCACCATGTTTTTTGGATTACAATTGTTTTATGTGCACTGAGTTTTGTCATCAATCTTTTTGATAAAAAGGTCGTTAGTAGCGACAAAATATGATAGTTACACTTCAAAAGCTGTAAGGATTTTATACCTTAATTGACCGCACAATCCTTTTACAAGGGATTAGTCATAATGTGGCTCATGCTGATGAATTCATCAGTTCAATGACAAGCTCTCTGTCAGTACTGACAGAGAGTTTTTAGGGTAATAAGCAGGAAAAGTGTAAGATATGGTATAATTTACCTTAGTATTGCAAGTGTTTCATCTCATATTTATTGCTCGGTTATGATTTAGCCAATGGATTGAAAAAGAGAGATGGAGCGACAACTTATTGACAGAAATTAGGATAAATAATGGCAGATTTTATTGCGCAAAATTTGACAAAGTCGGTTGGTGACAAGACGGTTTTTGATAAGATTAATTTTATCATTCATGATCTTGATAGAATTGGACTTTTGGGAATAAATGGAACAGGAAAAACGACACTTCTCAATGTGATTTCAGGGAGTAGCGGATTTGATGGTGATGTATCGCCTTTTGAACATCCACAAAATTATAAGATTACTTATTTGACGCAGGAGCCAGATTTTGACGATGATGCAACGATTTTGGATGCGGTTCTGGATGAGCAATTGCCACAGATGCGCGTGATTAAGGCTTATGAACAGGCTCTGAATGATTTGTCAGTACTGACAGAAAGTCAAGAAGCGCTGTCAAAACTGACAAAAGTTCAAGCAGAGATGGATGCGTTAAATAGTTGGCAGGTTGAAGCTGATGTGAAAATGGTGCTGACAAAACTCAATTTGCCTGAGCCGGCAAGTCGGATTGGGACGCTCTCAGGAGGTCAGAAACGTCGAGTACAGTTGGCACAGGCATTGGTCAATGCGTCTGATTTATTGCTTTTGGATGAGCCGACGAATCATTTAGACGTTGAGACAATTGCTTGGTTGCAAAATTATTTAAAAAATGCGAAGCGTACAGTGCTGTTTGTGACACACGATCGCTATTTTTTGGACAATGTCGCAACTCGCATCTTTGAGCTGGAAAATGGTGGTCTTCGTGAATATCAGGGAAATTATCAAGATTATCTTACCAAAAAAGCAGAAGATGAAGAACGAGAAGCGGCTGCTAGCCATAAGGCAAAGCAACTTTATAAGAGTGAATTGGTATGGATTCGCAAATCACCACAAGCAAGAAGTACAAAACAGCAAGCACGAATTGACCGTTTTGAAGAACTCAAAACGGCTGTAAGTAGCGACAAAACGGATGACGACAGTCTGTCAGTAAATATTGCAAGTACCAGACTTGGAAAAAAAGTGTTGAGCTTTAAGGAGGCGAGCTTTTCTTATCCTAATCGTACCATTTTTGAGCATTTCAATCTGTTAGTGCAACCTCAAGCCCGGATTGGGATTGTGGGGGATAATGGTGTTGGAAAATCAACACTGCTTAATCTGATTGCAGGAGAATTATCATTGACTTCGGGACTTTTAGAAATTGGCGAAACAGTGAAAATTGGTTATTTCAGCCAAGAAATTCGTGGTTTGGATGAAAATAAAAGAATCATCAATTTCCTTGAAGAAGTCGCCTCAGCTGCACATAATACAAGTGGTGAGAATATTTCAATTGTGAATTTGCTTGAACAATTTTTATTTCCACGAAGTAGTCATGGAACATTGATTTCAAAACTTTCAGGTGGTGAGAAAAAACGACTCTATTTGCTCAAAATTTTACTCTTGCAACCAAATGTACTTTTGCTGGACGAACCAACGAATGACCTTGATATTGCAACTTTGACCGTACTTGAAAACTTCTTAGCTCATTTTTCTGGTAGCGTTTTGACCGTCTCACACGACCGCTATTTTCAAGACAAAGTCTCCAATGAATTGTTGGCTTTTGAAAATGGTGAAATCAACCATTATTTTGGTGCTTACAGCGATTATTTAGCTGTAATCTCGCCTAAAGGCTCGAATGTCGATGGAACTAAAGGCGCTAAAGCGCCAAGTTCCAGTCGCAACTCTACTGAAAAAATTGCTGACAGCTCTGTCAAAACTGACAAAAAAACTGTCAGTACTGACAGAAAGCAAAACAGCGAAAAAACAAAGCTAACCTACATGGAAAAGAAAGAGTGGGAAAGCATCGAAGCTGAAATTGAACAGTTGGAAGATCGAATCACAGCCATTGACATAGAAATGAATGAAAATGGCTCTAATACAACGCTTTTACTTGATTTACAAAAAGAACGAGATATAAAGTCGAAGGAGTTAGAAACGAAATACGGTCGCTGGGAATACTTATCGGAAAGGGCAGAATCATGACGACAGCAGAACTTATTGAAAAATTATCCAAACTTCCTCAAGATGCCACAGTCAAAATCATCCAAGAAGATATGAGTGGTGAGCGTTTTTTTGACGTCAATACTGTTGAAAATCTTGCCAGAGTACGCGTGACAACAGCAGGAGTCGAAACAGTCGAAACAGTAATCATTGGGATTTAAACCGATTCCGATGTCAGGAGCATTAAAAATAAAAACACTAATAATTAGTGTTTTTTTCGTAAAAAATTAAATTTCCCTTTAAAGCGTTTCAAAGCAAGATAGCGTTCACGCGCCTTATGCATGGCTTGATAACGCTTAGGGTCTTTCTTATAAAACTGTTGATGATAATCTTCGGCAGGCCAAAAAGTCTTAGCATCTTCAATCGGTACAACGATAGGTTTATCCCAAATTCCAGACTCTGCCAGTAACTGTTTACTTGTTTCTGCAACCTCACGTTGCACCTCATTTTCAACAAAAATCACGGGACGATAATTATCTCCACGATCATAAATCTGCCCTTGTTCATCTGTTGGGTCAATCAACGTCCAATAAAGTTCAACTAATTCTTTATAAGTAATCACTGCATTATCAAATAAAATTTCAACGGCTTCTGTATGCCCAGTATATTTTCCAGAAACTTGGTCATAAGTTGGATCATCCACATGTCCACCTGTGTAGCCACTTGTCACAGATAAAATACCCGAACGTTGTTCAAAAGGTTCAACCATGCACCAAAAACAACCTCCAGCAAAAATTGCACGCTCTGTACTCATATTTGTACCTCCCCCAAAAGAGTTATAAGCTCTATAGGCTCATTATATCACGGAAAAAGTCCACTCGTGCTATAATGAGCTCATGGAAAAAAACGCAGAAAAGCAAGAGTTGCTCAATGAACTTTATAATCTCATCTTAGATAAACATATTCGTGATTGGGAGCGTAAACAACTCATTGATATGAAAAATAATTTAGTAAATCAAGAACGATTTACGGATGAATTATCGCGCTTAGAAATTTCCCTTCGTCCCCTAGCCTTACGGCATAATTTAACTCCAAAGATGACAGATTTCTATGAAAAAATAACAAGCTCCAAACTTTTTGGGCGTGGTGTTGGTGGTATTTTTTAGCGTCCCTGAACAGATAAGATGATAAAAAATTATCCTTTGATGTTTTGTAAGTTTTTATCATGGACTTATCAACCGTGCACACATCTTATCGTCGAATTTGCAACACCAGAAGCTAAAGTATAACCTGATGGCTCAGTTATCAAGCACTAAAGTTAAGATCCTAGGGCAGGAGAAAAGATGAAATGGAACCTGCTCTACTGCTCTATGAGCAGACCACCGCAACTTTGTCGCTATGATGTGCGTTTAGGAGCTAAAGCTCCGAGAGTAACAGACAAAGTGTAAAGAGTCAAATGTCAGTTCTCAGTGTTTCTTAATGGTGTTGCTCACATTTTGTAATTGAGTTCGGTTGTTTTGAACTCAGGAAAATAGATAAAAGTTTCCAATGAGCAAAGCTCATCTCTGCCTTTTCTTAATTTTCATGAGTTTTGGACAAACAGTCTCACATCTTGATACAACTGAGTTCATACGATTAGAAATGAGTGAAAAAAATAAATCTCTCCAAGAAATTTCGTTTCTTTCTGAAATTTTCTATTTTTCATCATTTCTTGGCAATCATGCTCACATCTTGATATAATTAAAGAAGAAAAAGTAGGAAAAGGAAAAATTTATGACGTATGCAGACCAAATCTTCAAACAAAATATCGAAAATATCTTAGAAAACGGCGTTTTTTCAGAAAATGCACGTCCAAAATATAAAGATGGAAAAATTGCTAATAGTAAATATATTACAGGTTCTTTTGTAACTTACGATTTACAAAAAGGACAGTTTCCTATCACTACGCTCCGCCGTATTCCTATAAAAACGGCGATTAAAGAATTGATGTGGATTTACCAAGATCAAACAAGCCGTCTTGATATTCTTGAAGACAAATATGGTGTCAAGTATTGGGGAGAATGGGGGATTGGTGATGGTACGATAGGACAACGCTATGGTGCAACAGTCAAAAAGCATGATATTATCACTAAACTTCTCGCAGGTTTAGAAAAAAATCCTTGGAATCGAAGAAACATCATCAATCTTTGGCAATATGAAGATTTTGAAGAAACAGACGGTTTGCTCCCTTGTGCTTTTCAAACTATGTTTGATGTGCGAAGAGAAGCGGACGGTGAAATTTATCTGGATGCAACCCTCGTACAACGTAGCAACGATATGCTTGTCGCCCACCATATCAATGCGATGCAATATGTCGCTTTGCAGATGATGATTGCCAAGCATTTTTCATGGAAAGTTGGAAAGTTCTTCTATTTTGTCAATAATCTTCATATTTATGATAATCAATTTGAACAAGCGGGAGAACTCCTCAGCCGTACATCATCTGATAAAGAACCTTATCTCGTGTTGAATGTTCCAGACGGAACAAACTTTTTTGATATTAAGCCAGAAGATTTTGAACTACTTAATTATGAGCCTGTTCAACCTCAATTAAAATTTGATTTGGCGATTTGAATCTTCTTTAAAAAATAAAAAAATTACTAGGGATTTGTTTTTAATATCATTTCTTGTAAAGAAATAAAAAGCTGTTGATTAATTAATCAGCAGCTTTTTATTTTACAAATTTAGGTCAGATGTAAATGAATAGAATGAAAATGACAACGTTTACACTGAAAATTATACAAAAATTGTAGGAAAAATCATAAATGAAAACGTATACTTAAAAACAGATATATCAGTTCTATTCAAAGGGGTACCCCTTTCTCTTGTATCTACAAGAGAAATCTAGAAAGACTCATTTCATGAAAACATCACTATTTATTCCCTATCTCTTGCGAGATGGTGCAATTTTACAAAGAAACGTCATTAATCATTTTTGGGGATATACTGCATCGAACAAACGTATTAGCTTAACTTATGAAAATTTCTTTGAAAAAGTTTCAGCAGATAAACATGGTTATTTTATCTTTAAACTTCCTCCGCATGAGGCAAGTTCAAATCTTGATTTTACGATACAGATTGATTGTGAAAAGTGGGTAATTAGAGCTATTTCTTTTGGAGATGTTTTTCTATTAAGTGGTCAGTCAAATATGCAACTTCCGATGGAACGCTTAAAGATGATTTATCCAGATGAAGTTTCTAAAGCGAACAACTCACATATTCATTTTTTTGAAGTACCCGAATCCCCTATTTTTAAAGAAAAAAGGGAAGAACTTGAATCAGGAGTCTGGCATAAAGCTATCGGGGAAGATTTAAAAAGACTATCAGGAATTGCCTATTTCTTTGCTAAGGAAAAATATAAAAAGGACGGGATTCCCATTGGACTAATATTAGCTGCAGTTGGAGGAAGTCCGATTAATAGTTGGATGAGTGAATTAACGCTTAAAACATTAAATTCTCTGCCGATATATTATTCTTCATTAAAAGACGAAACATTTCTCAAATATCGCACCACTCTTGATGAAGGTTATCAAACTGCCTACCAGAAGATGTGCGAGCAAACAGATAAGGGCTTATTAGAAAATTGGAAAGCTGTCACGTTTGATGATAGTGATTGGGAAGAAGCAGAGCTTAATAAACAATGGTTACAAAAATATAGAACGCCAGGTTGTATCTGGTTACGCAAAAAAATCGTGTTACCTAAAGCATTTGTAGGCAAGACTGCTCAACTTTATCTGGGAACAATGAAAGATGCTGATGAAGTTTTTATCAATGGAAAGTTAGTTGGTAATACTGAATATCAGTATCCACCACGGATTTATGAACTGACAGAACTTTCATCAGTACTGACCATTGTTATCCGATTAAAAATTTATCAATCTTTAGGTGGGATAACACTGACAAAAAACCATTGTTTACTGACAGAAACACAGTCATTAGATTTGGATAATTTTGGTCATTGGAAAATCAAGCGTGGAAATCATCTTCCAGAACGTGCCCCACAATATTTTCCTCAATGGGAGACAACAGGTCTTTTCAATGGGATGATTGCTCCGTTAAAGCATACGCGCTTTTCAGCAATTCTTTGGTATCAAGGTGAGAGTGATACGGTTTCAGCTAATAATTATGGTTTAAGATTTTGCAAATTGATACAAGAATGGCGTCAGATTTTCTCAGATTCAGAACTACCTTTTCTCTTTGTTCAACTTCCTAACTATGCTTTGGAACCCGAAAATGATTGGGCAAGATTACGTGAAGAACAAAAGGCAGCTCTAGTATTAGATAAGACGGCTATGGTTGTATCAGTTGGAGATGGGGAGGATGACGACCTTCACCCTCTCAATAAGGAGATAATTGCAAAACATCTTTTTCAATCCTATCAAAAAATAAAAAAATATCCTCAGGGTTATTGCAACGGACCTCTAGCTTCTCAAGCTTATCAGTATAAAGACCAAATCGTAATTGAATTTCAAACTTTCGGTAAGCATCTAAAAATCAATCACCAACTTGAGCTCGAACTTGTAGAAAATGAGAAAGTGTATCAGTTAACAGATATTGAACTAAGTGAGAATGAAGTCAGAATACGTCTTCCGTCAATATTAAAGGTGACTCATACAAGTTTAGTTAGATATAACTGGACTAACCATCCAAAACCATTCATTACAGATGATGCAGGCAATGCAGCTTCACCATTTGAACTAAAAATTAGCTAAAAAATTATTGGAGAATAAACCAAATGAAATTTAACCTCAAACAAAATTGGAAAAAAGTCGCTCTCGGAGGGACAGCATTACTTGCAGTAGCCACACTTGCAGCGTGTGGCAACAGTGCCTCAGCAAGCAAATCAAATGCAAAAGCAAATCTAAGCTTTTGGTGGTGGGGGTCAGCAGACCGTAACACCGCGACTCAAAAACAAATTGATAATTTTCAAAAAAACAATCCTAATATTACTGTAAAAGGTCGTCCAACAGGATTCGGAAATTTAGATCAAGTTTTTGCTACTCAATATGCAGGGGGAACATCAGCTGATGTTTTGACTTTGCTTTACAATTGGGTGCCAATGTACGGTCAAAATGGAGGATTTTATGATTTAAGTAAAATCAAAAGTCTTAATCTAAAAGATAATTATGATGCTAGTTTCTTGAAATTTGGTCAAGTTGATGGTAAACAAGTTGCAGTTCCCTATGGTCAAAATGTAATGGTAATGTGGGTTAACAAAACAGTTTATGAAAAATTTGGTGTAGATGTTTCAAAATTGCATACTTGGCAAGATTATATTGATGCTGCTAAAAAATTCCCTAAAGGTTATTACCCATTATGCTCTCCAACTTGGAATTTTATGCCGACAATCTATCTCCAACAACTTACAGGAAAAACAGAATTTGATGCTAAGGGTAATCTTAATTGGTCAGAAAATGACATTGAACAAGCTGTTTCTTGGTATTACGGCTTGGTAAAAGCTGGAGTAATGGTTCCAGCAGATAACTATATTGCAAATGTTGGTTCAGACCCAGTCAGCTTAGCAAATAATAAAATGGAACTCAATGGTAATTATGCAGGTGGTGTAGGTTGGAATGCAGGGCTACAAGCTGACCATGATGCGCTTGCTGCTAAGGGAGATGATATGGAGATTGTTCCATATCCAGTCATTGATAATGCAAAAGGAGCGAATATCCTCTCTAAACCCTCACTTTTACTTGCAATTAAGAAAGATGAAAAGAATCCAGAGCAAGCTGGAAAATATTTGAATGATTTTCTCAATGGAAAGAAAGCGAATCAAATTTTGGGAACCACTCGTGGCGTTCCTGCATCAAAATCAGCCGTAAAAGCGCTCACGGATAATGGACAATTAACCGGTTTTGCAAAATCCGCATATGAAGCAGGCTTAAATGTTAAGACAATGAATGAAACACCTTTCTATGAAGATGGTACATTGACTCAAATCTGGACTCAACAAGCTCAGGCTGTAGAGTTAGGTAAACAAGATGTAAAAACTGCCGCTAAAAATATTTACACTCAAACAAAAGCTCAAGCAGCTAAATTAGCGGTACAGTACAAACTTACTAAGTAAAAAAGACCAGAGAAAAGTCACTCCTAAGGCTTTTCACTAGGATTTTTAAGCAATCCAATGAGAGTTGGATTGCTCAGTGCTATTAAATCTAGAAAGATTCAATGATACTGAGCAATTCATCACTCTGCTATCATTAAAATTAAAGAAAGGAATTCCATGAAAAATCATAAGATTGGATTACTTTATATTGCACCCTGGATTATCGGATTTTTGGTTTTGACAATTTGGCCAATTATCATGTCTTTCTATTATTCGT
The DNA here is from genome assembly GCF_003627095.1 of Lactococcus allomyrinae. Classification (NCBI taxonomy): domain Bacteria; kingdom Bacillati; phylum Bacillota; class Bacilli; order Lactobacillales; family Streptococcaceae; genus Lactococcus; species Lactococcus allomyrinae. The sequence goes on from NZ_CP032627.1 coordinate 443,651, forward strand.
TGACAGATTATAATATGATTACTACACCAAGTTTTATCGGTTTAAAAAATTATATGAGTCTTTTTCAATCATCGCTTGTAAATCCGAATAGTTTTACCGTTTCACTGAGAGCTACAATCATCTATGTTATTTTTTCAGTACCTCTGCAGCTAGTTTTTGCGTTATTTGTCGCCTTTGTACTAAATTTTAAAATCAAAGGAATTTCATTTTTCCGTACAGCCTATTACATCCCGTCAATTCTTGGGGGAAATGTCGCGGTTGGAATTCTTTGGCGTTTTATGTTTAATCCAACGGGACTTGTGAATACTTTTCTTGGTACATTCGGTATCCATTCTGTGGACTGGTTATCAACAACGGCAGGTGCAATGTTTAGCATTGTATTATTGAAAGTTTGGCAATTTGGTTCATCTATGCTGATTTTTTTAGCCGCTTTAAAAAATTTACCACCAGATTTATATGAGGTAGCAAGTCTTGAAGGTGCAAGCAAACTTCAACAATTTTTTAAAATTACAATTCCGTTGATTACACCTTCTATTTTCTTCAATTTGGTGATGCAAATCAGTAATGCTTTCCAAGAGTTTAATGGTCCTTATCTGGTAACGCAAGGTGGTCCGCTACAAACTACAAATTTAGCATCACTATTCATTTATCAACAAGCCTTTCAACGATACAATATGGGCTATGCGAGTGCAGCAAGTTGGGTTTTATTTGCGATTATTGTAAGCATTACAATTATTTTGTTTGCTACTCAAAGATTTTGGGTTTACTATTCTGATGGAGGTAATGACTAATGGAAAAAATTACAGGTGGATACCATACAAAAATAAAAACTCGGCAACGTTTGGGTAATATTTCAAGATATGTGATTTTGACTTTCTTTGCTATTATTATGATTTATCCTTTATTATGGCTAATTGGTGCAACTTTCAAGACTAATGCTGAAATTTTTACACAAGTTAGCTTCATTCCAAGAAGGATTGATTTTACTCCTTATATTAAAGGGTGGACATCACCAGGTGCTGGTACCAATACTTTTACGACCTATTATATCAATACATTTTTATATGTTATTCCTAAAGTAGTTTTTACAGCACTTTCAGCAACGATTGTAGGATATGGTTTTGCTCGTTTTGAATTTCCATTTAAGAAAATATTTTTTGCTCTTTTAATGGCAACAATGTTTTTACCAGCAGTTGTAACGCAAATTCCACTCTATCTCTTATTTAAACATGTGGGACTGCTTGACTCTTATGCACCATTAATCATACCAGCGGCTTTAGCGCAGCAGCCTTTCTTTGTATTTTTAATGATTCAATTTATCCGTTCAATCCCTAAGGATTTTGATGAAGCGGCGACAATTGATGGATGTGGTTCATTTGGGATTCTATGGCGAATTTTACTTCCATCTCTCAAACCAGCGATTATGTCTTGTGTAATCTTCCAGTTTGTATGGAGTTTTAGTGATTTCTTGGGACCTTTGATTTATATTACATCTCCTGAGAAATATCCCGTTTCTATTGCGTTACAGTTAAACACAGATACTTCATCAGGAGTTGTACCTTGGAATCAAATTTTTGCAATGTCAGTTATCTCGTTACTTCCTGCAATTATTTTATTCTTTAGTGCACAAAGGTATTTCGTTGAAGGGGTTACTTCTTCAGGAATAAAGGGTTAATTCAAATGAAAAAGAATTTTAATTGGAATTTTGACATCATCACAGATTGGACCGTTCTTGGAGTTAATTGGTTTTATAAATTAATCGTACAAAATTTATATTTTGTTTTATCTAACTTATTATTTATTGCTATGTTATTTGTTTTTCAACTCACTTTGAATAATTTTCCCTTGTTTATCATCCCCATTTTTTTATTTTATGTGAGTTTGGCTACACAGTTTAAGATGATAGAGCAAGGAGGAAAGAAAGAAAACGAAATATCATTTGGACGTTATCGGAAATATTACCACAAAATGATTAAGGATAATTGGAAAATTTTTCTGTTTTATACTTTTCTCACCTCATTTATCATTTTTGAAGTAAAAGTGCTTTGGATGGCACAAAGGGGCTTATTACTCATTCCTTTATTAATCACAGCTAGTTTTCTGGCAAGTGGTATGTTCTTTGTTTTTCTTCTTTCAAGTGATGAGAGAGCAAGTCAGATTTCTATGGGACAAAAATTTTTTTCTATGTTGCTTGTAAGTTATAAGCTGCCACTCGTAACAGTGGTCAATATGATTTGGATTATAATTGTAGTTTTTGCGTTGCAAAGATTTTCGTTAGCTTACCTTTTATTTTTAGGAGGAGCGATTAATTATATGATTTGTCTTAACCTGAAACGACGATTTTCTGTTCGACTTTATTTTGAACAAATAGAAAAATAAGATCGAAGTAAATTTTTTATAAAATGGAAGGTAGGGATTATGGGAGTTGATGAAATGTGGTTAAATTCATCAAAGATAAAAGATACTTTGAAGGACGAAGTATTTTATTGTAACTTTGATGAGGAAGATAGCATTACTTTACGCTTACGTAGTGAGATAGTGAATTGGTTGGGATTAAAATTAACCACAAAACAGGAGCTGGCTACTATTAAGTTAGAGATTGACAATAAGCTTGATAAAAACTTGGAGGCTTATCGGATAAAAGGACAACAAATTCGGGGAACTTCCTCAAAAGGAGTGCTTTATGGATTTTATGCTTATTTGAGAAGAAAATTAATAAAATTACCTTTAGAAGAAACATCTGCACCACAGCAAGCATTGCGTATGATTAATCATTGGGATCAAGTAGATGGTACGATTGAACGAGGTTATGCTGGGGAGTCAATTTTCTTTGGAAGATTTGGAAGTAATGATAATACAGATAAGGGGTCTTTTGAAGTAAAAGATATTGGAACAGATATTTTTCGTAATGACTTTACCCGTTTAGAAATGTATGGTCGCTTTCTTGCTTCTATCGGAATTAATGCTATTTCTTTAAATAATGTTAACGTTAGAGGATTAGGAACGAGTCTGATTGTTTCTCCTTATATTGAAAAGGTAAGTGAGATCGCAAAGATATTTTCCAGTTTTGGAATTAAGACTTTCCTAGCAGTAAACTGGGCTGCACCCAAATTAATCGGCAAATTATCAAGTTCTGACCCTCTAGAGCGTGAAGTTCGTCTTTGGTGGACGAAGGTTATTTCACATATTTATCAAGTGATTCCTGATTTTGGCGGTTTTGTAGTAAAAGCTGACTCTGAAGGTGAGCCTGGTCCTTATCAATATGGTAGAAATCATGCAGAGGGGGCCAATATGTTAGCAGAGGCTTTTCAACCCTATCAAGGATTAGTGATTTGGCGAACTTTTGTTTATAATTCGCAAACTGACTGGAGAAATCGTAAAAGTGATCGTGCAAAAGCTGCCTATGAGAATTTTATGCCACTTGATGGTAAATTTGCAGAGAATGTAATCTTACAGATTAAATTTGGACCCATTGATTTTGGGGTACGTGAACCATTAATGCCTTTGTTTGGTGCGTTGAAAAAGACGAATCAATTAATGGAATTTCAGATTACCGCAGAGTACTTAGGACATCAAATTGATTTAAATTATTCTGTTCCACAGTGGTTATCTATGATTCATTTTAGTAATTATGGACAAGCAAAAGATACTGTAAGAGATAATTCACCTGTTCCGAACAACTCAGGTTTTGTCGCGATTAGTAATGTTGGGATGGATGAAAACTGGTGCGGAAATAAATTGGCTCAAGCTAATTTTTATGGTTTTGGTCGGATGTGCTGGGATAATAATTTAAGTGCAGAGCAAATATTGGATGAGTGGTTAAACTTAACTTTCACAGAAATAAGTGCTATCACACAGAAGAAAATATTCACGATTCTTATCAGCTCAAATCGGACCTATGAACTTTATAATGCTCCTTTATCTGTGGGGAGCATGATGGTACCGCATTATCATTATGGTCCAGCGATTAATGGTTACGAATACGATCGCTGGGGAGCTTATCATTTTGCTGATTGCAATGGTGTGGGTGTTGACCGTACGGTAGCAACTGGAACAGGGTATACTAGTCTTTATGAATCAAGTATAGCTAAAAAGTTCGAGTCTTTAGAGGAGATTGCCGATGAAGATTTACTCTTTTTTCATCACGTAAACTATAGGCATATTTTACATAATGGAAAAACTTTGATTCAAACGATTTATGATCAGCACTTTGAAGGGGTATCATGTGTTAAAAACTATATTGAAGTTTGGCAAAGTATTCGTGGAGAAGTTGATGAAGATACGTATAATAATGTTGCGGAGCGACTTAATTTGCAACTTTATAATGCTCAAAATTGGTGTGACCAAGTGAATACTTATTTTTATCGGATGTCGGACATAAGTGATAATCAAGGAAGACAGATTTATAAGTAAACATATATTTTTTCCGAACGTTCGAAAAAACCGAACAATGAAATAGAAAAGTTCTAATATTATGGGTTAGAACTTTTTTTATTCGTTCCGGTAGTCTAGAATAAGAAGCATAAAGAATTCCGTGGAAGGATGGAGACTTATTTTGGAAAAAGGAACTTTGCTTTATGAGGGTAAGGCTAAGAAACTCTATGTTACTGACGATTCAGAGGTGCTTTGGGTAGAATATTGTGACCAAGCAACCGCATTAAACGGTGCGCGTAAGGAACAAATTGCAGGTAAAGGAGCATTGAATAATCAGATTACTTCTTTGATTTTCGAGCGATTAAATTCCGAAGGTATAACTACTCATTTTATTAAAAAGTTATCTAAAACCGAACAATTAAATGAAAAAGTAGAGATTATTCCATTGGAAGTTGTCTTGAGAAATGTGGTAGCAGGTTCGTTTGCCAAACGTTTTGGACTTTCTGAAGGATTTGTTTTACCTGCCCCAATCGTTGAGTTTTATTACAAAAATGATGATTTAGACGATCCTTTTATCAATGATGAGCACGTGAAATTTCTGAACATTGCGACTGATGACGAAATTGCATTTTTGAAATCTGAAACTCGTAAAATCAACGAAATCCTTAAAAAGATTTGGTTGGAAATTGGTCTGACTTTAGTAGATTTCAAGTTGGAATTTGGTCGTTTGGCCGACGGTACGATTATTCTTGCGGATGAGATTTCTCCTGATACCTCACGGCTTTGGGATGCGGCTGGAAATCATATGGATAAAGATGTTTTCCGTCGGAATATTGGCGATTTGATTGAGGTTTATAGCGAAGTTTTAGCGAAACTACAAGCGACAAAATAAGAGGAGAATGAGCAAAAATGACAAAAGCAACAGTTTACGTAACCTACAAAGAAAGCATTCTTGATCCTCAAGGACAGGCAGTGCAAAAGGCGGCAAGCAAACTTGGCTATGACAAGGTCGCACAAATCCGTATCGGTAAATATTTTGAAATTGAAGGAACAGGCTCATCCGAAGAGCTGAAAACACAAGTCGAAGCCTTGGCGAGTGAGCTTTTGGCTAATCCAAATATGGAAACATACAGAGTTGAGGTGGTAGAAGAATGAAATTTGCAGTGATTCAATTTCCTGGCTCTAACTGCGATTTTGACTTGCTTTGGGCGATTCGGGATGTGATGGGGGCTGAGGCAGAGTTTGTCTGGCATGATGAGACCTCTCTCTCTGGTTTTGATGGAGTATTGATTCCTGGGGGATTTAGCTACGGCGATTATTTGCGGTGCGGAGCGATTGCTTCTTTTGCCAATATTATGCCTGAAATCAAGCGTCTAGCCGCGGAGGGGAAACCTGTTTTTGGCACTTGCAATGGTTTTCAAATTTTGGTTGAAGCGGGGCTTTTGCCAGGGGTGCTGATTAGAAATGACAGCTTAAAGTTTGTCAGCAAATGGCAAACTTTAAATGTTCTGAATAAGCAAACAAAATTCACAACAGAATACGGTGAAAATGAAGTCATCAACTTGCCCATTGCCCACGGCGAAGGGAAATATGTGGCAGACGAAGCCACGCTTGTTGAGCTGAAAGCGAACAATCAGATTGTCTTTACTTATGAAAACGGCAATCCGAATGGCTCGGTTGACAATATCGCAGGAATTATTAACAAAGAGGGTAATGTGCTTGGTATGATGCCTCACCCAGAGCGTGCGATGGAGGATTTGCTTGGTGGGAGTGATGGTGCGAAGCTGTTTGCTAGTGTGTTGAAGAATTTTGTGAAAGTGGAAGAGGTGAACGCCTGATGACTGTTGAATTATCACCTGAGCAAATCCGTGAGACAAAGATTTATCGTGAATGGGGTTTGACGGACGAGGAATATCTGAAAATCAAAGATGAGATTTTGGGTGGGCGGCTGCCGAACTTTACGGAGACGGGGATGTACGCCGTGATGTGGAGCGAGCATTGCTGCTACAAGAACTCGAAGCCAGTACTGAGGAAGTTTCCAACGACTGGTCCGCAGGTGCTGATGGGACCTGGTGAGGGGGCTGGCGTGGTCGATATCGGCGATGGTCAGGCCGTTGTTTTCAAAGCGGAGAGTCACAATCATCCCTCTTATGTTGAGCCTTACGAGGGTGCTGCGACTGGCTCTGGTGGAATTATTCGTGATATTTTCTCAATGGGGGCGCGTCCGATTGCGATTTTAGACAGTCTCCGTTTTGGGCAGATTGATAATGCACATACGAGACATATCGTGGATCAAGTCGTGGCAGGGATTGCGGGCTACGGCAACTGTATCGGGATTCCAACGGTTGGTGGCGAGGTGGCTTTTGATGAGTCTTATACTGGAAATCCGCTAGTCAATGTGCTTTGCGTGGGTTTGATTGACCAGAAAGACATTCAAAAGGGACAGGCGAAAGGAGTCGGCAACAGCGTCTTTTATGTCGGTGCGAAAACAGGTCGTGATGGCATTCATGGGGCTTCATTTGCCTCGAAAGAATTTGGTTCTGGCTCTGAAACACAGCGTTCTGCAGTACAGGTCGGCGATCCATTTATGGAAAAATTGCTGCTAGAAGCTTGTATTGAAGTGATTCAAAAACACGGTGATATTTTGGTCGGCATTCAGGATATGGGTGCGGCTGGATTGGTTTCATCGACTTCCGAAATGGCTTCAAAGGCTGGCTCTGGCTTACGACTGAATCTTGATGACGTGCCGCAGCGTGAAATAGGCATGATTCCTTATGAGATGATGTTGTCTGAAAGCCAAGAGCGTATGGTGCTTTGTGTCAAAAAAGGGCATGAGCAGGAAATCGTGGATTTATTCAAGAAATATGACCTTGATGCTGTCAATATTGGCAAAGTGACAAACGATGGCTACTATACTTTGTACCACAAGGGGCAACTGGTGGCACACGTGCCTGTTGACAGTCTTGCCGAGGATGCGCCTGTCTATTACCGAGAAGCAAAAGTGCCTGCACGGATTGCGAGATTTGCTGACGAAGCGAAATATATGCCTGTCATTTCTGACGCTACTAAAATCTTTAAAAAATTGCTTGCTCAACCAACGATTGCCAGCAAACGCAGTATTTATGAGACTTATGACAGCCGTGTCATGACCAATACTGTTGTCGCACCTGGCTCTGATGCTGCTGTTTTGCGAGTGCGTGGGACAAAGAAGGCACTCGCAATGACGACTGACTGTAACGCACGTTATCTCTATCTTGACCCTGAAAAGGGCGGTGCGATTGCAGTCGCTGAGGCAGCGCGTAATATCGTGGCTTCTGGCGGCAAACCGCTTGCCATCACGGACTGTCTCAACTTTGGTAATCCTGAAAAACCTGAGCAATTCTGGGAGCTGACGACCGCGGCTGACGGTATTTCTCGCGCCTGTTTGGCACTTGATACACCTGTCATTTCGGGTAATGTATCGCTCTACAATGAAACGAATGGTTCTGCGATTTTGCCAACACCGATGATTGGTATGGTTGGATTGATTGAGGATACTGACCATATCACGACACAGGATTTCAAGGTGGCTGGCGATGTGATTTATCTGATTGGGACGACTGATGATGATTTTGCAGGGTCTGAGTTACAAAAAATGCTGACAGGTGAAATCAGCGGAACGATTGATTTTGATCTCGACGCTGAAAAACGTAATCAAGATTTGGTACTGACCGCAATCAAGTCTGGTCTGGTGCAGTCTGCACACGATTTGTCAGAGGGTGGGCTTGCGATTGCACTGGCTGAATCAGCTTTTGCAGGTAATTTAGGTATGGCTGTCAAATTTGACGGTACTGATGCACAGCTCTTCAGTGAAACACAAGGGCGCTTTATCCTATCTATCAGTGCTGACAAGACTGCTGATTTTGAGAAATTGGCTGCTGACAGTTCGGTCATCTTTGACAGAATTGGTGAGGTTACTGATAGTGCTGTTTTGAATATTAACGATATTTCTGTTAGTAGCGACGACGCGCTTGCTATTTATGAAAATGCTTTACCTGAGTTGATGAAATGAGATCTGAAAAGACGCGAATCAAAATTTTGCGTCTTTTTTGTTGAGAGGACTGATATGAAACTTTTATGAATAAAACATTTACAGCTAGACATACTATTTATTTCACAAATAAGTGTGAGAAATGTCACATAGCGATTTAAGATTGAAAAAGGTTCATGCGTGATAAAACTATCAGTACACTGACAAATATCAAAATTCCACTCTAACTCGCGTTCCCCTTGACAAAAATAATCGTTAAGAGATATAATTGATACTGTCAATTATATCAAAAGGAAAATAAAAAATGACAAGAGAACAAGCGGAGCGTTTTACGGATATTGTCAAGGCGGTGAACCAGTCAGAAGCTGTGGAGAGCTTCAACTTGTATGCACATGGTGAAATGTTGGTGTTGGTGCATTTGGCGAGGGCATTTGGACAGACGATTTTTCCTAGCGAAATCGCTGAGGCAACGCACACTAGTCCAACACGCGTGGCGAAAATCTTGAATACGCTGGAAAAAAAGGGATATATCGTCCGCAAAACGGATGTCAAGGATCGTCGCAAAGTTCAGGTCAGCGTTACTACGCTGGGCAATCAGACGGCTTTGCAAGAAAAAGAGAAAGCACTCACTCGCATCTCAAATGTATTGGAAGAAATGGGGCAAGACGATGCGGAGCAATTTATCGTGCTAATGAGTCGCTATCTGACGATTACCGAGCGGCAAAGCTTGGACTGGGAGGACTGAGATGGCAAAAGATATTCACGGGAAAGTCTATTCTCTTTGGACTTTGGCGCTATTGGTTTTGGTGGCGACCTTTGCGGGAGACTTGAACGCGACCATGCTGGCAACAGCGGTACCAACCCTCATGCGTGATTTCAACATCTCGCTCTCGACCGCGCAGCAGGCTTCAACTTGGTTTTTGCTAGGCAATGGCATCATGATTCCCGTCACGGCTTATTTAGGGACACGTGTTCCGACGAAAATTTTGTATCTTTTCTCGCTTGCGGTACTGTTTTTGGGCGGCATCGTGGCAATTACTGCACCGAGCAGCAATTATCTGTTCTTCATCGTGGGGCGTGTGATTCAGTCGCTGGGCGTTGGTGTGATTATTACCTTACAGATGGTAATTTTTGCGGAGATTTTTCCCGAAGAAAAGCGTGGTCAGGCGATGGCGATTGCAGGGCTGTCACTTGCGGTTTCGCCTGCTTTGGGACCAACATTTGCAGGTTGGGTGTTGCATAAAAATCACAGCTTTTTAGGGTTGACTTTGAGTGATTCTTGGCGTTCGATTTTCATTGTGCCAACGGTCATCATCGGCATTTGTCTACTTTTAGCACCATTTATCATGCGCGATGTTCTGAAAAATAAGACTGTCAAATTGGACATTCTGTCTTTAATTTTGACCGTTGCAGGTTTTGGGCTATTTTTGTATGGATTGACGAATGCTGGTGCTGACGGCTGGATCAAATTTGACACTGTCTTGCTACCAACGCTGTCAGGACTGATTTTGCTTGTCATTTTTAGTCTACGACAGTTAAAAATGACAGCTCCATTCTTGGATTTACGTTTACTGACAAATAAGCAGTTTTCACTTGCCGCGCTGATATTGGCTTTTGTGACGATGGCGATGATGGGTGTGGAAATTATTTTGCCCGTCTATTTGCAAGAAATTCGTGGACTGAGCGCGCTGGGTTCAGGTTTGACTTTACTTCCTGGGACTTTGATTATGACTGTTGCTATGCCTGTTTTTGGTGGTATTTATGACAAAATCGGTGGAAAAATCCTGTCCATCTGCGGTTTCAGTGCCCTGACACTTGCGACCGTTCCCTTTGTTTTTGTCAGCAGTAGCACACCTCACAGCTGGATAATCTTCTTTTATGCCATTCGTGCTGTCAGTATTGCCGCTGTCATGATGCCGATGATGAGCGCCGTGATGGATGCGGTCAGGCCGAGTGAAATGACGCACGCCTCCGCTCTGAGTAACACGCTCAAGCAAGTCGCGTCAGCGCTGATTGTTGCCGTCTTTACGAGCGTGACGACCAAAGTGTCGAAAGACCATCTTCCGTCAGCGCACTTGAAAGTCGAAAATCTCGCCCTCTACCTCACCAAATTCATCAATGCCACGATAAAAGGTTATTCCGCAAGTTTTTTGCTGGCGGTGGTGCTCGGCGCGATTGGTGTTGTTTTTACGCTTTTTTTGAAGAATCAGGAGAAATTTAAAGAATGAACATCAAACAAATCGCTGGAAAAACAGGTCTAAACCCCGACACAATCCGTTATTACGAAAAAGAAAATCTCATCAAAATCCCACGAAATAGCAGTGGCTATCGTGACTTTATTCCGCAAAATGTGGAACGCTTGACTTTCATTAGCAAGATGCGTGCGGCGGGCTGTGGCATTGACTTTCTGAGAAAATATTGCGCGCTGCTTGACGACACAGAAAATCATGACGACGAACAGCGCGAAATGTTGATTGTAGAGGCAAAAGCGGCAAGAGAACGGCTGTCAAATTTGACAGATGCCTTAGATTATCTGGACTGGAAGATTGGCGTGTATTATAAAAATGTCAAGCTGCTTGGAGAACAGTCAAAATAGAAACTTTTTACTTGCATTAGAGCGCACTCCAAGGTTTATAATGAAGTCATCAACTAAGAAATGGAGATTTCAAAAATGAAAAACAATGATAAAGTATGGCTCGTAACAGGCGCTTCAACAGGCTTCGGACGCGCGCTTGTCGAAGAATTGATTGTGCGCAATTACAAAGTAGTCGCCACCGCACGTCAGCTGTCAGCACTGACAGACTTGTCAGATGGTGAAAACGTCCTCAAAACCAGGCTTGATGTGACTGATAAAGCTTCCATCAGTGCCGCAGTCGCTGCCACGATTGAAAAATTTGGTCGGATTGACGTTTTGGTCAATAATGCAGGCTTTGGCTATTTCGGTGTCATGGAAGAATCAGACCAAGCTGCCGTCAGGCGCATGATGGACACGAATTTTTGGGGCGCAAATGACATGACACTCGCTGTTTTGCCTTATATGCGCAAGCAAAAATCAGGACGTATCCTCAACACCGTCAGCCGTGGCGGACTGACAACGACGGAAACGCTTGCCTACTATCATGCGACAAAGTTTGCGATGGAAGGGCTTTTCCAAACATTGCGTAAAGAAGTTGAGCCCTTGGGAATTTTTGTGACGAACATTGAGCCTGGCTCATTTCGCACGGATTGGGCAGGACGCTCGAAAGAAAGCAGTCCCGCTGAGATTACGGATTATGCGGCGGCGCACAAGACGCTTGACCGCCTGAACAGCTATTCCGGTACGCAAGCAGGAAGTCCAGCACTCGCCGCAAAGGCTTTCATCAAAGTGGCTGAGCTGGACAATCCACCCATGCACTATCTCATGGGCAAGGGCGCTTATCAGCTCACCAAGCAAGTTTTTGAAGCGGCGCTTGATGAGTTTGAGACTTACAAAGAAGACGCGCAGCACCTTGATTTTGGCGATGAAGCTTATTGGAAGCAATAAAATTTCTGAACAATAAACGCAATAAATGAGATTTCCGATTTGTTGGAGATTTTGGAGTTGGTAGGAGAATAAGAAAAAGCGCTCAACCAAGCGCTTTTCATACTGTTTAATTTCTAAAAAAGCATTAGAAGTTAGCTGCGCATGTCCATTCGCTGTAAGTCGCTACTACGTGTCTATTCCAGCTGCCCGCTAAAGCAAACGCTGGCAGGGCAAAGCGACAACGCGAAGTGACAACCTTTGCGTTGCACGCAAACCACTTCCTGCGTTCAACGCACTGCGTTGAAGTTGCGGATAAGAAAAGCGAAGCTTTTCTCTTTCGTACACAAGGCAGTATATTTGTAGTTTACATCTAATCAAACACGACTCAAAACATCCTCCACCGAAAAAGAACCCTCAAAAAGCAGTCGCAAAATCAGCACCATTTTATTCGCCAAAATACGCGCGTCAAGCGCAGAATAAGCAGACGCGACAAGCAGCTCGGTAATGTTTTGCTCATAAAGCGTCCATGTCTTGAGGAGACGCAGCCGCAAGTGTGGGGTCTCGTCAATGATTTTTGGGAGAGTGAAAAAGTTTTTCGGGTCGTCATCGTCAGCGATACATTGACGGATAAAGTCAGGATAGCCTTCCCAAACCTTGTCAGGATTTGCCCTCAGCCAAGATGCAATCAAATCCAGGAGAACGGTTTCATCATTAAAAATAATATCATCCTTGCTCGGAAAATATTGAAACAGGGTCTTTTTGGCAATCGCTGAGGCTGCCGCAATTTCCTCGGTGGTTACGCCATCAAAGCCCTTTTCTTCAAAAAGGCGCAGCGCATTTTCTATAATTTCAAGCCGCTTGGCTTTTTTCTTTTCTTCTCTTAAGCTCATAAATTGATTATAACACATTTTTGGTAACTCAGTAACTTTATTGTTGACAAATAAAAAGTAACCGAGTATAATCTTATTTGTAAAAGGTAACTGAGTTACTAAAAGGAAATCAGGTCATTTCACAATGGAAAAACACAACAATATGCGCCTGCTCATGGTGCCCCTCATGCTGGTGCTCTTTATCTCGACGCTTGACCAAACGGTCGTGGCGGCAAGTCTAAGCTCAATCGGCAAAGCACTTGGCGATGCTAATCAAGTCACATGGGTGACGACGGCTTACTTGATTACAAGCGCCGTTACAACGCTGATTTTTGGCAAACTTGGTGATAGCATTGGGCGCAAGCTCATGCTTCAAGTTTCGCTGAGTATTTTTTTGATGGGCTCGCTTTTGTGTGGACTTTCAGGCAATATGTGGTTGCTCATTGCCAGCCGTGCTTTTCAAGGTATTGGTGGCGGCGGTCTCGCTACGCTTTGTATGGCAGTGGTCGGCGACCTTGTCCCACCGCTCGAACGCTCACGCTATCAAGGTTTGATTGGGTTGGTTCCCTCTGTTGCACTGGTTGCAGGACCATTCTTGGGCGGTTTTATTACAGACCAACTCAGCTGGCATTGGATTTTCTTCATCAATTTGCCGATTGGCATCGTGGCACTCGCTTTTATCGCCAGTGCGCTTCATCTTGAAAAACGTCAACTTTCAGGCAAGATTGACATCTGGGGCGCCCTCGTGATTTCGATTGCGACAGCGACGCTCTTACTCAATCTCAGTCTTGGAGGTAGCAGGTGGACATGGGCTTCAGGACAAAGTATCGGTTTATTTGCGACAGCTGCCGTCATGCTCGCAGCCTTTATCTTGATCGAAAGACAGGTCAAATCACCGATTACACCACTGACTTTTTTCAAATCCAATATTTTTACGATTTCTACGATTCAATTTTTCTTGGTTTCAGCAACGATGTTTGTTTTCATGCTTTTTACGCCGATGTATTTCCAAATGCTACGTGGTTATTCTGCAAGTCGCGCAGGCGCAACCGTGATTCCGCTGATGATTGGGGTGATTGTCGCCTCAGCATCACTTGGGGAATTTATCACACGCACAGGGCGTTATAAAATTCTCCCTATTTTTGCGAGTGCGCTGATTGCCATCAGTGCGGTGATGATGGGAATGCTGGGGTCTCATACCAATGTCTGGTATGTCGTAGTCGCACTCTTTATCAGCGGTCTTGGACAAGGGGCAATGATTCAAACCGTCACTGTTGCGGGGCAAAATGCCGTACCTTTTCAGCATATCGGGGCAGCCACAGGTGCGCTCAATTTCTTTAAGAGTCTTGGTGGCTCATTTAGCTCCGTTATTTTTGCTGCTATTTTGGCAAATGCGACGGACAACAGCCAGCTTCCAGCACATTTGGCGCACGGATTCTCTGTCACATTTCTCTGGGTGCTGCCGCTCATGGCAATCTCTTTTATTCTCGCCATCTTCATGAAAGAAAAACCACTCTCAGAAGAAATGGTCAAAATCGCTGCTGGCGAAGCAGAAGCACCAGAATATTAAATAGAATTTATACTACTTCGGTACGCAAGCAGGCAGTCCAGCGCTCGCCGCAAAGGCTTTCATCAAAGTGGCTGAGCTGGACAATCCACCCATGCACTATCTCATGGGCAAGGACGCTTATCAGCTCACCAAGCAAGTTTTTGAAGCGGCACTTGATGAGTTTGAGACTTACAAAGAAGACGCGCAGCACCTTGATTTTGGCGATGAAGCTTATTGGGAATAGCAGATTGCCAATTTTCCGTACAATGGCTGCTCAAAAATCGCTGATATACTACGTACATCAGGTTTGACAAAATTTGTCAAACCAACATTGGAGGCAACATTGTGAGCGAAATACTTGAAGAGGGCAAAGCCATCTGCGAAGAATGCGGCGGCGAATTTTGGGAAGATGAGTTAGAAGACGGCTACTGCGAAAACTGTACGGATTTTCTCATCCAGTGCGGGATTGATGCGATGAACGGAGATTGACATGGGACTATTTGACATCATCGCATCCGTGGGCGATGCGCTTTCGGAAAATGGCGACAAAGCGACCTATTCTGACGAAATCAAAAACGATAAGCGCATTCAAAAAATGATGCATACTGATGGCACAACGCACCAGACCATCAAAGCATCAAAAGTAAAATATAAGAGTGGCAAGGTTACGGAGACACGCTCTTATTACGAAGATTAGAAAAATGGACTGACAGAGTAATTTGTCAGTTCATTTTATTTCTGTCAGCATACTGACAGATGACAAAAACTGTTTTTTCCGAACAATCTTTTCCATAAAACTGAAAAACTCCGCTCAGGGCTTTATATTTCCAGACAATCCAGCTAAAATAAAGCTATAAACAAAGAAATTGACGAGGAAAAGTAACCAATGGCTGACAAAATAAAAACCAATCCCACCCACGTAAGAAAAAATTGGTGGCAAACGCACCCCGATGACGAGCGCTCCCACCTCAACGAAGAATGCGGCCTCTTCGGCGTTTGGGGACATCCAGATGCTGCCCGACTGACTTATTTTGGCCTCCATGCCCTGCAACATCGTGGACAAGAAGGTGCAGGAATTTTAGTCAATGACAACGGAAAACTCAATCGCCACCGTGGTTTAGGACTGGTCACAGAGGTTTTCAAAGACGAAAAAGACCTGTCAGCACTGACAGGTTCGTCAGCGATTGGACACGTCCGCTACGCCACCGCAGGCTCGGCTGACATCAACAATATCCAGCCTTTTCATTTTGATTTTCACGATGGTGGACTTGGATTGGCGCACAATGGCAATCTGACTAATGCGCAGTCGTTGCGCTGTGAGCTAGAGCGCGATGGTGCGATTTTTAGCTCCAACTCCGACACCGAAATCCTCATGCACCTCATTCGCCGCAGCCACCACCCAGAGTTCATGGGTAAAGTCAAAGAAGCGCTGAACACCGTGCATGGCGGCTTTGCCTACCTCATCATGACCGAACACAGCATTCTCGCTGCGCTTGACCCGAACGGCTTCCGCCCGCTTTCCATTGGAAAAATGAGCAATGGTGCAATCGTCGTTGCCTCAGAAACCTGCGCCTTTGATGTCGTCGGCGCAACATGGATTCAAGACGTGGAGCCAGGCGAAATCATCGAAATTGACGACAACGGCATTCACGTTGATCAGTTCACTGACAGCACCAACCTCACGATCTGCAGCATGGAATACATCTATTTTGCCCGCCCAGACAGCACCATCCATGGGGTCAATGTCCATACCGCCAGAAAACGCAGCGGACGCATTCTTGCCCGCGAAGCGCATATTGACGCAGACATCGTCATCGGTGTACCCAATTCTTCCCTCAGCGCAGCCAGCGGATACGCCGAGGAAAGTGGTCTGCCCTACGAAATGGGACTTATCAAAAACCAATACGTCGCTAGAACCTTTATTCAACCTACCCAAGAACTCCGCGAGCAAGGTGTGCGCATGAAACTCAGCGCCGTCCGTGGCGTCGTTGAGGGTAAGCGCGTCATCATGGTTGACGACAGCATCGTCCGTGGCACGACCAGCAAGCGCATCGTCCGCCTCCTCAAAGACGCAGGCGCAGCCGAAGTCCACGTCGCCATCGCCAGCCCCGCCCTCAAATATCCCTGCTTTTACGGCATCGACATCCAAGACCGCGACGAACTCATCGCAGCCACCCACACCACCGACGAAATCCGCGACCTCATCGGCGCCGACAGCCTGACCTACCTCAGCCAAGACGGCCTCGTCGAAGCCATCGGACACGACAAACTCACCCTCGCTTATTTTGATGGGAAATATCCTACGCCACTTTATGATTATGAGGAGGAATATTTGGAGAGTTTAGCGAAGAATGAAGCGAGATAACACAAAAATCAGGTTCAAACGAATCTGATTTTTATAATGCTTCCAAAATTTTGTCAAATAACTTTCTCAAGTATAGCATTTTTCCCATGAACCGTCCCATCCATATGCAAATTGTAAACTCCATCATCAATTAAATCATGCGTTTGGCGTATAGAAAATGCTGACAAAACGGTCAGTATTTTTTATAATCAAAAAGTTTGACCAATACTGACCAATGAGTTATAATAAGAATGTAGTGAGAAAAAAGTTAAAATCACTACCTAAAAAGAATATGAATTTTCATGGAAAGGAATTGAGTTCGCCCTCCTAGAGACTAGGAAAATAGATGAAATGGAATCTGACACGAGGTGTCAGAACCACATTTCCCTAATTTTCTACGTCTCTGAGCAGTCAACGAAAATCTGACAACTAGGTTATCAGATTTCTGCTGTCCCTGAAGTCTAAGCGCTAAAGCGCTAAGACCCTAGGGCGGGCTCACATCTTGATTATGGACATCGAAAAAATGACAACAACAATGCAAGAAAGTCTTGCAGCGGCGCAGCAAATTGCGCAGACACGGCATCAGCAGGCGATTGAGATTCCGCATTTGTGGCGGATTTTTGTGCAACCAAATAGTTTTGGCGCAAATTTTTATAAGGATTTGGGGATTAATCTTGATGAATTTACCTCAATGATTGAGCAAGAAATTGATAAGATTCCGTCAGTAGAGGGCGGCTCGGTCAGCTATGGGCAAGGGTTGAGTCAAGACTTGTTCAAACTTTTGAATGAAGCGGATCAGATTGCTAAGAAAATGGGCGATGAATATCTCTCAACAGAGATTGTTTTGCTGGCGCTTTTTGAGTTGAAGCAAAACCCATTGACCCAATATCTGATGGCGCATGGAGCGAGCAAGCAAAAGGCTGATGAAGCCGTGAAAAATTTACGTGGAGGTGATAAAGTGACGAGTCAAAATGCAGAAGAAACTTACAAGGCGCTGGAAAAATACGGGGTTGACCTTGTGGCGCAAGTCAAATCAGGCAAGCAAGACCCTGTGATTGGGCGTGATGAGGAGATTCGTGATGTGATTCGCGTCCTTTCTCGGAAAACAAAAAATAATCCGGTGCTTATCGGTGAGCCGGGTGTTGGTAAAACGGCGATTGTCGAGGGCTTGGCACAGCGAATTGTGCGCAAAGACGTTCCTGAAAATCTGAAAGACAAGACGATTTTCTCGCTAGATATTGGCGCGTTGATTGCGGGTGCGAAATATCGGGGTGAGTTTGAGGAACGTTTGAAAGCGGTGCTGAACGAGGTCAAAAAGTCTGACGGACAAATTATTTTGTTCATTGATGAGTTGCACACGATTGTGGGCGCAGGCAAGACTGAAGGTTCGATGGATGCGGGAAATCTGCTCAAACCAATGTTGGCGCGTGGTGAGCTACATTTGATTGGCGCGACGACTTTGGACGAATACCGCAAATACATGGAAACGGATAAGGCATTGGAACGGCGTTTTCAAAAGGTTTTGGTGACAGAGCCGACAGTTGAAGATACGATTTCTATCTTGCGAGGGCTGAAAGAGCGCTTTGAAATTCATCATGGTGTGACCATTCATGATAATGCGCTCGTGGCAGCTGCAACGCTATCCAATCGCTATATCACTGACCGCTTTTTACCTGACAAAGCCATTGACCTCGTTGACGAAGCTTGTGCGACCATTCGGGTGGAAATGAATTCCTTGCCAACTGAGCTTGACCAAGCCAATCGCCGTCTGATGCAGCTTGAAATCGAAGAAGCAGCACTCAAAAAAGAACGCGATGATGCGTCTAAAAAACGGCTGGAAATCTTACATGCCGAAATCGCTGAACTTCGTGAGGAAAATAACCAGCTTAAAAGCCAATGGGAAGCAGAGAAAAAGGAAGTTAGCAAGATTTCTGAAAAGCGAAATGAGTTAGAAAAGGCACGTCATGATCTGGACGAAGCGCAAAATGATGGCAATCTCGAAAAAGCAGCCGCTCTGCGCTATGGCAAAATTCCTGAAATTGAAAAAACGCTCAAGGGACTTGAAGAACAGGCGAAATCTGATGATTTGACGCTTGTCCAAGAGTCGGTCACAGAGGAGCAAATTGCCGAAGTGGTCGGGCGCATGACAGGTATTCCCATTACCAAACTGGTTGAGGGGGAACGTGAAAAACTGCTTCATCTGCCTGAAACTTTGCATGAGCGTGTGGTTGGTCAGGATGAAGCCGTTGAGGCAGTATCTGATGCGATTATCCGTGCGCGTGCGGGGATTCAAGACCCTAATCGTCCGCTTGGTTCCTTCCTCTTCCTTGGTCCGACTGGGGTGGGTAAAACGGAGCTGGCGAAGGCTCTGGCTGAAAATCTATTTGACTCTGAGGAACACATGGTGCGGATTGACATGAGTGAATACATGGAAAAGCACAGCGTTTCTCGCTTAGTCGGCGCCCCTCCAGGCTATGTCGGCTACGATGAAGGGGGTCAACTGACCGAAGCTGTGCGGCGCAATCCTTACACGATTATCCTGCTTGATGAGATTGAAAAGGCGCATCCTGATGTGTTCAATATCCTATTGCAGGTCTTGGACGATGGACGTTTGACGGACTCCAAAGGTGTCTTGGTCGATTTTAAAAATACAGTCCTCATCATGACGTCAAATGTTGGTTCGCAATATCTGCTGGATAATGTGGACGAAAATGGTAAAATTTCAGAAGAAACGATTGAAAATGTCCTCGGACAACTCCGTTTACATTTCAAACCCGAATTTCTCAATCGGATTGATGATACCATTCTCTTTAAGCCTTTGTCGCTTGAAAATATCAAGAATATCATTGTCAAAATGACAAGTTTGCTTGTGAAGCGTTTGGAAGAAATGGAAGTGACCCTTGAATTGACGGACGAAGTCAAAACTTGGATTGCTGAAAATGCCTACGAACCTGCCTATGGTGCGCGTCCGCTGAAACGTTATCTGACAAAAGTCATTGAAAATCCGCTGGCGAAATTGATTGTTGGGGGAAAGATTTTGCCGAAGGCAAAAGTTGTGGTAAATCTCGAAGATAACAAGATTGATTTTGCAATTCAAACGACTGCTGAATAAATAGACTAAACCGTTAGCTGATGCTGGCGGTTTTTCGTTTATTTTCAAGCTGATTATTAGTTGAGAAAATGGTAAAATAAGAGGCAGTATAAGAAATCTGGAGAAAAATATGACAGCACAAAATCAAAGACAAGAACTACAACGAAATATCTGGTCTATTGCTGACCAAGTTCGTGGCGCTGTGGACGGGTGGGACTTTAAGCAGTATATTCTAGGGATTTTGTTCTACCGTTTTATCAGTGAAAACTTTCAAAATTATATAGAAGCGGGCGACCCAGAAGTTCATTATGCGGATTACCCAGATGAAGCAATCACCCCTGAGATTATTGATGATGCAGTAAAAACGAAGGGTTATTACATTGCACCCAGTCAACTTTTTTCAAATGTTGTGAAGACTGCGCGTGAAAATGCTGATTTGAATACAGACCTCAAAGCAATTTTCACCGCCATTGAATCAAGTGCGATTGGCTATGCTTCTGAAAATGATATTAAGGGTTTGTTTGATGATTTGGATACGACGAGTAATCGCTTAGGAAATACGGTTGCAGAGAAGAATAAACGTTTAGCCGATGTCCTTGAAGGAATCAATCAACTGAACTTTGGTCGCTTTGAAGATAATCAAATCGACCTTTTCGGGGATGCTTATGAATTTTTGATTTCAAACTATGCCTCAAATGCAGGTAAATCAGGCGGCGAATTTTTCACACCGCAATCTGTCTCAGCACTACTAGCTAAAATCGTCATGCTAGGTAAAGACGAGAACAATAAAATTAACAAAATCTATGACCCAGCCTGTGGTTCAGGCTCTCTTTTGCTCCAAGCGAGAAAGCAATTTTCAGAGCATATCATCGAAGAAGGATTCTTTGGTCAAGAAATCAATATGACTACCTATAACCTTGCACGCATGAATATGTTTTTGCATAACATCAACTATGATAAATTTGATATTAAACGTGGGGATACGCTTATCAATCCGCTACACAATGATGATAAGCCCTTTGATGCGATTGTCTCTAATCCGCCGTACTCCATCAAATGGATTGGTTCAGATAATCCAACTTTAATTAATGATGACCGTTTTAGTCCAGCAGGTGTTTTAGCACCCAAATCAAAAGCTGATTTTGCCTTTATCATGCATGCTTTAAGTTATTTGTCAGCCAAAGGACGTGCGGCTATTGTCACTTTCCCAGGAATATTTTATCGTGGCGGTGCCGAGCAGAAAATTCGAAAATATTTGATTGACAATAATTTTGTAGAAGCTGTTATTCAGTTGCCGGCTAATCTTTTCTTTGGGACAAGTATTGCGACTTGTATCTTGATTTTGGCAAAGAATAAGTCGAATACTGATACATTTTTTATTGATGCCAGCAAAGCGTTCAAAAAAGAAACGAATAATAACATTCTAACGACTGATAATATTGATAAGATCCTTACTCATTTTGATAAAAAAGAAGAGTTGGACTATTTCTCAAAAGCTGTCAAATTTGATGCGATTGTCGAAAATAACTATAATCTCTCTGTTTCAAGCTATGTGGAAGCTGAGGATTTGACGGAAAAGATTGATATTGACGTGCTTAATCAAGATATCAAGACGACTGTTGAGAAAATTGATAAATTGCGAGCTGAGATTGATGAGATTGTCAAGGAGCTGACAAAATGAAAAATCAGATTTTAGAGAAAATACTAGAGGAACGAAAAAATGGGCTTAAAGGTGGACTCTATCACAAAACGCAAGTCAGCTTGACTTACAATTCCAACCGTATTGAGGGCAGTAAGCTGACCGAAGAACAGACGCGTTATGTCTTTGAGACAAAGACGGTTGGTTTTGATGCGGACGGTCTGCCAGTCGATGACATTATCGAAACCAGCAATCATTTTCGGGCTTTTGATTATCTACTTGACACGATTGACCAAGATTTGAGCAAGGAAATCATCAAAACGTTTCATCAAATCCTAAAAGAAGGTACAAGTGATAGTCACAAAGCTTATTTTAATGTGGGCGACTGGAAGAAAATTCCTAATGAGGTCGGTGATATTAAAACTAGTCTGCCAGAAAATGTTGATAAAGATATTTCAAACCTTCTTGAGGATTATCTGGTAAAACCAGCAGTTATTTTTAATGATTTAATCGCTTTTCATGAGTATTTTGAGCGGATTCACCCTTTCCAAGATGGGAATGGTCGTGTTGGACGTTTGATTCTTTTTCGGGAATGTTTGAAGCACGACATTGTGCCTTTTGTGATTGATAATGATAAAAAGTTATTTTACTATCGTGGTTTGCGTGAGTTTGCGACTCAATCGGGTTATTTGATTGAGACTTGTTTGGCGGCGCAAGATGTTTATAAAGAGTGGGTGGGGTATTTTTATCCAGAGATTGGGTTATTGAGAAATCCTTAGTATTTGGAGTCTGGAAAATAAGTTAGGGAATTATTGTGTTCAATTGAGAGATAAATTCATGTTACGATAAGAGCTATATTTTTTGTTTTAGGAGAAAAAATGGCAAATTTACTGCATAATCAACAACAAGGTACGAATAAAGCTAATGCTCATATTATTATCGTTGATATTGAGGATTTTTCTGATGAAGAAAAACAATATATAACGAAAAAGTTAGTTGAAATTTGTAAAGGCGCTAGTTCATCTTTTCCTTCTAGCACGGTAGCTAAAAAACTTCTAGAACAATTTAAAAAGGCTACTGATAAAAATAAAAATGGATTGTCAGCAGAATTTTTACAAGCAATCATATTACGAAATCAAGGATTTAGCCAGAAATACCTATTTAGTAATTTGGAAGAAAACTCAGCCAAAAAGGCTTTTGATGGTTTCTATATATTTAATGGAGATAGTTGGATTTTGGAAAGTAAATCGGCATTTACTCAAACTTCACATCAGAATAAGCATAAAACAACGATTGATAGGAGTTACAAAGGTATAGCAGATATGATTTCAGGAAATACTCCAAACGATCCTTGGGAAAATGCTGCAAATCATGTACAAATTGCAGATAATGCTAACAAATCTCTGCTTAAAAAACTTGAAGAGTTAAGTATTGACTATATGAACAATAAATTCCAAAAAATTGATGATTGGAGAATTATTGTTGGATCAACTGTTGTGGCGGATGATATATCTTTAATTGAAAAAGATATTGAAGCAATTCAAAAGTATATAACCAATCATCAAGCTAAAGAAGAGTTAATTGTTGTAGTTAATTATAAAAATATCGAGTTATTATTTGAAGTGTTAGAGGAGATAGCTAATGGTTGATAATGGGAAAAGTATTTTAACAAGGATAAAAAATAACAAAGATGTTAGTGCAAAGCTGATAAATCTGATTTATCTAAAGGAAGTATTATCTGCAAATGATTTAACTTTTCTATATTCTTTTGCATTGCTACTCATTGATGAATACGAAGAAAATAAAACGAAACATTTATTTTTAGATTATGCCTATTATATCATTGCTCGTACTAGTTTAAAGTCTAATAATTACATGGCGCTTTATGATTTTGCTACAAATTATGGGTATTATCCAATATCTCGAAAAATTAGCGAATTGAAATTAATCGAGACACCAACAATTAATCAATGGTTGGCAGAAATTGGAATAGATGATTTTGTTGATGAAAATAAAGTTTTGACTCTTGAACAAAGCAAAATATTTTTAGAAGTGCTTAATGACAATGAAAATTTTACAAGTTTTTTGGCTCCAACTAGTTATGGGAAAAGTGAGATAATTTTTGAACATATAAAAAAGCATAATACTGAAAATGTTATTGCTATCATAACGCCAACAAAAGCGCTAATTGATCAAGTAAGTAGAGAAGCTCGGAAACGAATTACAGATCGTAAGATTATTACACATGATCAAAATTATTCAAATGATGATTTAAGAATTTTGGCGGTTGTTACTCAGGAACGAGCACTGCGACTTGTTGAGGAAGGTGCTATTTTCGATAGACTTTACATTGATGAAGCGCATGAAATATTTTCTTTTGATTTTGGGAAAAAGCAAAGTAATCGAAGTTTATTGTTATCAAGATTGATGAATATTACTTTGCTCCAAAATTCAAATTGTAAGTATATGTATTTATCACCAGTGATTAACAAAGCGCAAAATATCAGTTTTCTTGAAAATCAAACGATAAAGCAACATAAGATATTTAACGATCTAAAATTGTTGAATATCAAATACATTACTCAAGACTATGTACAACAGTATGATTTATATCTTGGTGAATTTATTAAACTTGGAACAGTTACAGATCAATTTGAATATATAAAAATAAACTCCAAAGATAAAAATCTACATTTTTTATATCGTCCGATTCAAATTGAACAATATACTGAAAAATTATATGATTCATTGGAAACTAATATTTCTATTCCAGATGATATTGAAGAGTTAATCCAAGAGCTTAAGATGATAGTACATGAAGATTTTAAAATGGTTAGTTTTTTAAATAAAGGAATAGTATATCTACATGCCAAAATCCCATCCCTAATTAAAAATTATATTCTAAAATTTGTCCGTGAATCAAACTATATAAAACATTTTGTAGCTAACTCTGTTGTTCTTTCAGGCATGAATATGCCAATTGATAATTTGTTTTATATTTCCGGGTACTCAAAGTTGGCAGATTTAAAAAATTTATTTGGTCGAGTTAATCGGTTAAATGAAATATTTTCGCCTCAAAACAAAGATTTATCTCGAATTCTTATTCCAATTAACTTTGTGGATATGCCAGACTTTCCTCAACCTCATGGAAAATTGAGAAATAAAGTAGAAAAATTACGATCAAATTTTGATGATGAAATAAAAAATCCTCTTTTAGAGAATTCAAAAATTGACCCAAATAATCAAAATAATGCAGATGAAATAAAAAATACAGAAAAACAAATTATAGAAAACTATACTAATCCGAAGTTTAAAGAAAAACTGACACTTGCGGGCGCTCAGCAAATTTTGAATTATACTCCCGAAGGTCTTACGAAGTTGGAGAAGAAATTTAACTTATTTACTCAAACCGAAGATGACGATATTTTTAATTTAATCAAAATCATTTTTTTTGATGATTTTTCTGAACATGTTGACTTTAATCCTGAATATAATGCCTATCGTTTACGTAATACTGAAACAATCACTTATTACAAAATGTTTGTTGATGATTTTAGAACGAGAACACTTAATGACAGGATTAATAAAACAGTTAATTATTGGGAGAAGAAAGAGTCGGGATATAAAATCTATGTTGGGGGAAGTTATGGTGAAGAAGTTTTTGATTCTATTCATTATCCTAATAGTTTCAATAAAGTTTATGTGAATTTGACGGCGCACAGAGATGATAGATATTTTCTTAATAATTTAGCAATTGTGAAGCTACAAATTGATGAGGAGTATGTAAGCCATGAAATTAGCTTATTGGTTAATACGCTATTAAAATTTGAAATTATATCTCAAAGTGATTATGATAAGTTTTTTTATGGAACATCTGATTCCAAAGAACTTGAGATATTGCAATTAGGAATTTCAAGAACATTATTTAATAAGTTAAAAGAGGATGGGCAACTTGATAATATCTTCCTTGATGATTATGGTAATGCGAAAGCTTCGGAAAACCTAAAAGAATACATTGGAAATCAGAAAGGAATAGAAAAATTTGAACTGGAACAATATTTTTTATAAGGAGCAGTAAATGACTATGCAATTATTAAATCTTATTCAAGGGGCTGATGTGGAGTGGAAAACCGTTCAAGAAGTTTTCATGTTAAAAAATGGATACACACCAAGTAAATCAAAACCTGAATATTGGGAAAATGGAGATGTCCCATGGTTCCGTATGGAAGATATTCGGATAAACGGTCATATTTTATCTGATGCAATTCAGACCTGTCATCATAGGGGGATAAAAGGACAACTTTTTCCTGCTGGTTCAATTATTATGGCAACGACGGCAACGATTGGCGAGCATGCCATGATTACTGTTGATTACATGAGTAATCAACAGTTCACAAACTTCACAATCAAAGAAGAATATCGAGAATTACTTGATGATAAGTTTGTTTTCTATTATTTCTATGTTCTTGATGATATTGCCAAAAACAATCTTAATCAATCAAGTATGCCAAGTGTCCAAATGGACGCACTCAAAAAAGCAGATTTCCCCATCCCACCCCTCTCCACCCAACAAAAAATCGTCGAAATACTTGACAAAATGACAGATTATGTTACGGAGCTGACGGCGGAGCTGACGTTACGCCAAAAGCAATATTCTTTTTATCGTGATAAGTTGCTGACTTTTTCGGAAGATGAGCCGTTTGAAGTGCGTTGGACGACTTTGGGGGAAGTGGGAGAAGTAACAAAACTTGCAGGGTTTGAATTTACCAAATATGTTGAATACCAGGATGCAGGAAAAATTATTGCACTTCGAGCTTTGAATATCAAAGGGAAATTAGACTTGACAGATGTCAAATATATTGATAATAGTGATTTTTCAAAATTAAAAAGAAGCAAGTTGTTCGCTGGCGATATGATGTTCACTTATGTAGGAACCGTTGGACAAGTTGCATTGATTGATGAAAATAATAAATACTACCTTGCTCCCAATGTTGCCCGCATCAGATTTGATAAGACTCAAGTTTTTCCAGAATTTATGAGATATTATTTTTCATCAAACTTGATAGGAAAGCAAATTGATAGATTTATGCAATCTTCGTCAATGAAGAATTTGACAATGGAGAATATTCGTAAATTTGAATTACCTATTCCTACACTTAAAGAGCAAGAACACATTATATCTATTTTGAATAAATTCGATGCACTTACATCAGATGTACTCATTGGAATTCCAAAAGAGATTGAATTGCGAAGAAAACAATATGAGTATTGGAGAGAACAGTTGTTTAGTTTCAAAGGAGGTAGGAAATGAGTGCTGAGATAAAATTTCGCTTAATTTCTGATTTTATTAAGGAATATAATAAAGAAAATAATGAATATGCTCGTGAAACAAAGAAGAGGAATAAAATGAACAATAAAAATTCGAAAATTAATAATATTGTTCAAATTTGGTATGCATTTAATGGAACGGGGAAGACGCGATTCACGGTTGATTTTGAAGAATATCTCGAAAATAAAAAACTGAGAAAAATTAATAAAGTCAAGAAGCAAGCTAATAGAGAAAGTATAGATACTATTGAAAAAGAGCACCACCTTTTATACTATAATGCTTATACAGAAGATCTTTTTTATTGGAATAATGAAAATCAAGAATATATAATAAGGCAAGAAACAAACTTTCTAAATATAATTGCGAGTGGAGAAAACCCAAGCGCAACAAAGGACATTGAACCAGATTTTGAAAACGAGTTAATTGATTTGTATAAAGAATATACTCAAAGTAAAATTCAACCAAAATTTGATTTTCGAACTAGTAAAGTTATATTTACAATTCCTACAGAGAGAGGCGAGAGAAAGCAAATAAAAATTTCTAGGGGAGAAGAACGAATATTCGTTTGGACTTTATTCTTTGTTATCATGAAGAAAACTCTTGAAAATTTGGAGCAGCCAGATGAAGAACGAGATGAAAATTACCAAAAGTATTCAGATTTAGAGTACATACTAATTGACGATCCGATTTCATCGCTCGATGACAATAATTCTATAATCATGGCTATAAGTTTAGCAGAGCTTATTAAAAAGTACTGCAAGAATGTTAAGTTTATTGTAATGACACACCATACACTATTTTATAGTATTTTAGCATTTGAGTTAAAAAATAAAAAACCAAAAAAACGGTTGCTGATGAAACAAGGTGAGTATTATTCTCTGAAAAATATTGATGAAAAGCCGTTTTCAAACCATATTTTTAATTTACAGGAAATCGGAGAAGATTTAAGATGTGGAAATATATCACAAAAACATTTTGCCATGTTGCGGAGCACATTGGAAAAAACGGCAACGTTTTTGAATTATAATGATTTTCCAGACTTATTGAAAAAGTCTGATAATGAGAGTGCAAAAATGGCTATAAGGACGCTTCACAGCTTGACACATGGAGGGCGTGCGGATATTGATTCAAATTATATTGTAAAAGATGATATAGAAATTTTAAAAAAATTATACAATGAATTGAGGGATTATTATCATTTCAATATAAACGAATTATAAAAAATTGATAGGCTAGTATAGATTTTTCAGCAGGCTTACCAAAAGAAATCGAACTTCGTCAGAAGCAGTATGAGTATTGGCGAGAACAGTTGCTCGAGTTCTGTCATCCTATTTTATATTATATCAAATAGGTCAGCAATTTTGCTGGCTATTTGATATAATATAAAATAGAGAGGTGAGAGATGAAAGACTATCAAAAGTTAAGAGTGTTAAGTTATGAGCATCCTACGGATTTTGAAAAAATTGTTGAAGGACGAAAAAATGCGATTGGGGCAGTGCATACAAGTTTATTTATCCGTCCCTTTGATGAAAAAAAAGAAATTTTACTGAATCAAAAAGAAGAGCTTTTTTATCTTATTTTACAAAAAATCTCATTACTCAAAGACAAAATGAGCGAAAATTCTCGTAAGATTGATAAACTCCTGAGCCAACTTCCTAAGATTGCAAAGGACAATATTTTTTATCATTTGTTGATTGATGAAATTCAAGCAACGAATGATATTGAGGGTGTTCAGAGTACACGTCAAGAAATTCGAGAAGCCATTACTTCGATTCTTGAAAAGTCAAAGGACAAGAAGCGGTTTAAAAGTTTAGTCAATCAGTACATGAATTTTCAAAAATCCGAGTATAGTGAAATCAAGAAAGTTGAGGATATTCGGAGTATTTATGATGCTCTGCTGGATGATGAGATTGAGCAAAGTGATAAGTTAGCAGAAGGGGAACTTTTTCGAACAAAATCAGTGTGGATTGTCGATTCTAAAAACTCGAAAAAAGTACACCAAGGCGTGGAAAGTCAAGAAAATATTATCAAGGCGCTTGATGAACTCGTGAAGTTTATGAACCGACAAGACATCCCTACATTTGAGAAAGCCTTTATCAGCCACTTTGTATTTGAAAATACGCACCCCTTTTATGATGGAAATGGCCGAACAGGGAGATTTATACTCTGCTCCTACTTAGCACGCAAGCTTGATTATCTCTCTGCGATAGGAGTTTCTGGGGCAATATTGGATCATAAAAAAAAGTATTTGAAAGCTTTTCAAGAAGTCTCGAATCGTAGAAATTTTGGAGAGATGACTTTTTTTATCTTGGATTTATTTGAAATTTTGCTCGAATCGCAGGAGAAAATTTTTAAAAATTTAGAGAGAGCTGATAAGCGGTTGGAAAATTCTATTGATGTTTTGAAAAAACTGTCGAAGAATAAGGATGAATTGGCGCTACTTTTTGCACTTTCTCAACAAGAAATTTTTGATATTTCAAATACAGTGACAGACATTGAGTTGACAGAAGTCTTGCAAGTATCGAGACAAAAGGTGGACAAGTTGACGACGGAATTGCGCAATCAGAGCCTGCTGATACAGACTAAGAAAAAGCCGTCGATGCATCAACTGTCAGAGAAAGTCATTTCACAACTTAAAGAAAATTCTATTTTATAAAACATCAAATAGAGTAAGAAAAAATGATCTCTATTTTATAAAATAGGAATAGGAAAATTAAATGTCACAATTAACCGAAACTTTCCCAATCATCGAATCCAATAATTTCATCGTCCTAGACAAATGGACAAAACTTGAGCAAAAAGGAAACTTCCAATCCGAATCAGACCTTGAACGTGAAATGATTTCAGATTTACAATATCAAGGCTATGACTATGCGAATGATTTAGTAACACCAGAAACGTTACTTGAAAATTTGCGTGTGCAACTGGAAGATTTGAATGCTGTTCATTTTTCAGATAGAGAGTGGGAGCGCCTTTTATCAGAGTATCTCAATAAACCAAGTGATGGCATTATCGAATGCACTCGTAAAATTCATGATGACCATGTCTATGACTTTATTTTTGATGATGGACATATTCAAAATATTTATCTATTGGATAAGAAAAATATTGCGCGCAATAAAGTCCAAGTCATCAATCAGATGAAGCAAAGAGGGAGTCATGCGAATCGTTATGACGTGACGATTTTAGTGAATGGTTTACCTTTGGTGCAGATTGAGCTGAAAAAGCGTGGGGTGTCGATACGTGAAGCCTTTAATCAGATTCATCGTTACAGTAAAGAAAGTTTTAACGGAGAAAATTCTCTTTTCAAGTACCTCCAAATTTTTGTGATTTCAAACGGGACAGACACCCGTTATTTTGCTAATACCACCAAACGGGATAAAAATTCCTATGATTTTACCATGAATTGGGCACGTAAAGACAATGAACCGATTAAAGATTTGAAAGATTTTACGGCGACTTTTTTAAGTAAACGGACGCTGCTCAATGTTTTGATGAACTATTCTGTGTTTGATTCGAGTAATACGCTTTTAATCATGCGTCCTTATCAGATTGCAGCAACGGAGCGTATTCTTTGGAAAATCAAGTCCGCTCATGATTCAAAACTAAAAGCAGGGACTGAAACAGGTGGCTATATTTGGCACACCACAGGTTCGGGGAAAACGTTGACCTCGTTTAAAGCTGCCCGTCTTGCGACGGAGCTGGACTTTATTGACAAAGTTTTCTTTGTGGTGGATCGTAAAGACCTCGACTATCAGACGATGAAAGAATATCAACGTTTTTCACCAGATAGTGTGAATGGTTCTGATAGTACAGCTGGTTTGAAGCGAAATATTGAAAAAGTAGACAATAAAATTATTGTCACAACCATTCAAAAGCTCAATAATCTCATGAAAACGACAGAGGCACATGAGATTTATGATAAGCAAGTCGTCTTTATCTTTGATGAATGCCACCGTAGTCAATTTGGTGAAGCACAAAAGAATCTGAAAAAGAAGTTTAAGCATTATTACCAATTTGGCTTCACAGGGACACCAATTTTTCCTGAGAATGCTTTGGGGAGTGAAACCACAGCTTCTGTCTTTGGACGAGAATTACATTCATATGTGATTACGGATGCCATTCGCGACCAAAAAGTTCTAAAATTTATGGTGGATTATAACGATGTTCGTCCGCAGTTTGCAAGGCTAGAAGCTGAAATAGATGAGAAAAAATTATCCGCGGCTGAAAATCGGCAAGCCTTACTTCATCCCACACGAATTCATGAAATTTCAGACTATATTTTAAATCATTTTGCACAAAAAACGCACCGAACAGCAGGAAAAGGGTTTAATGCGATGTTTGCTGTGTCAAGTGTTGAAGCGGCAAAACTTTACTATGAAGAACTCCAAAAATTGCAAGAAAAATCTGAGAAGAAACTGACGATTGCGACCATCTTTTCTTTTGCAGCAAATGAAAACCAAAATGCGATTGGTGATATTGAAGATGAAACTTTTGAACCCACAGCCTTAGATTATAGCGCTAAGGAGTTTTTAACTCGTGCAATTAACGACTATAATAAGAAATTTAACGGTTCTTTTTCTGTCGAGGGGAAGAGTTTTCAAAATTATTATAAGGATTTAGCCAAACGTGTTAAAAACAAAGAGGTGGATTTGCTTCTTGTGGTCGGGATGTTTTTGACAGGTTTTGATGCGCCAACATTAAATACCTTATTTGTGGATAAAAATCTGCAGTATCATGGCTTGATTCAAGCCTTTTCACGGACTAACCGAATTTATGATGCAACAAAATCTTTTGGAAATATTGTGACCTTCCGTGATTTGGAAAGTAAAACAAAAGCGGCGATTACTTTATTTGGAAAATCTCAAACAGCAGAGGTGCTCCTTGAACGCCCCTATAACGAATATATGAATGGCTTTAAAGATGATGAAACTGATGAAGCTAGGCGAGGTTATTTAGAGGTTGTTCATGAGCTAAAAGAGAAATTTCCAGAGCCGGATAAAATTGTTAAGGAAGCAGATAAAAAGCAATTTGTTAAACTCTTCGGTGAATTTTTGAAACTGGATAATATCTTGCAAAACTATGATGAGTTTGCAGGATTGCAGGCTTTACAAGAAATTGATTTATCGGATGAGCAGGCTGTTGAGGAGCTCAAAACAAAATTTTATTTGGATGATGAAAAGATTCAGGAACTTGAACAACTAGAAATTCCAAATGTTCGAGAAATACAAGACTATCGCTCGACTTATAATGATATTCGCGAATGGTACACGAATGAACGACGGAACCAAAAGCAAGAAGAATCAACTGTAGATTGGGATTCGATCACTTTTGAAGTAGAGCTCTTGAAATCCCAAGAAATTAATTTGGACTATATTTTGGAACTTATTTTTGAAACAAATAAAAAGGTTTCGGATAAAGATAAGCTGATTGATGAAATTATACGGACAATCCGCGCAAGCGTTGGAAATCGTGCGAAGGAGAGTCTAATTGTAGATTTTATCCGTCATACAGACATTGATGCGATTAAAAATCGTCCAGAGATTCTTGAGAAGTTTTATTCTTTTGCGCAAAAAGAGCAACAAAAAGAAGTACATGATTTGATTCAAGAAGAAGGGTTAAATCCTGAGAGTGCTATAAGGTATATTCGCGCATCTCTTAAACAAGAATATGCGAGTGAAAATGGCAATGCTCTTAATGAAAGCCTCCCTAAAATGAGCCCTCTCAATCCGGTATATCATACGAAAAAACAAACAGTTTTTGAAAAGATAAGTGCTTTTGTTGAGAAATTTAAGGGAATTGGTGGCAACATATAAAATCTATTTCCGAATTCTGAAATTTAGTGGATATTGAAAGTGATGAACTAGGAAAATGTAGAAGAAAGAGGTCCAAATGACGATACCAAAAGTTATTGAAGAGGTCGGGTTTGATTTTGATTGGGAGCCACAGGAGGTGTGGGCGCTTGATTATCCGACGGAAGTGATGGAATTGCAACGGTTGGCGTGGCATTTTGATTTGCCTTTTTGGAATGATGGGGAAAAGTGGTACGCGCTTAAACCGATTGATGTCGCCAACTTTCCAGAGCAATATGCTAAAGAATACGAGCGGACGATGCAGGCGGATCTTGCTTATCCGATTGACATTATGGAAAATAAGGGGCGATATGTGATTTTGGATGGTTTGCATCGTTTGCTGAAAGCCAAGCTGCTCGGACTGGAAAGGGTAGATGTGCGTGTCATTCCGCGTAGCGAAATTCCAAATTTGAGTAAAAGCTAAATCCGAACAATAAATTTAAAAAGTTCTAGTATTGCCTGCTGGAGCTTTTTATTTCCGAACAAATCATTTAGTATAGAGTTATACTAAATGTGAAATTGGGGATGGAATAGTGTCTGAAAATGCGTATGCAAAATCTGGTGTGGATGTGGAAGCTGGCTATGAGGTGGTTTCGCGGATTAAAAAGCACGTCAAGCGGACGGAGCGTGTAGGTGTGCTGGGCGCGCTGGGGGATTTGGCGGTGCTTTTGACTTGTCGGCGCTGAAGGAATATGACGAGCCTGTGCTGATTTCGGGGACGGATGGCGTTGGGACGAAACTGGTGCTGGCGATTGAAAATGACCGCCACGATACGATTGGGATTGACTGTGTGGCGATGTGCGTGAATGATATTATCGCTGCGGGCGCGGAGCCGTTGTATTTTTTGGATTATATTGCGATTGGCAAGACGAAGCCTGAGAAGCTGGAGCGCGTGATTGCGGGAGTGGCTGAGGGCTGTGTGCAGGCTGGAAGCGCGCTGATTGGCGGCGAAACGGCGGAACATCCTGGCGTGATGCCTGAGGATGACTATGATATTGCGGGATTTGCGGTTGGGATTGCGGAGAAGTCGAAGCTGATTGATGGCGAGAAAAATGTCGTTGCAGGCGATGTGTTGCTGGGCTTGGCTTCATCTGGAATTCACTCGAATGGTTATTCGCTGGTGCGCAAGGTTTTTGCGGATTTTGATTTGAAGGAGACCTTGCCAGAGCTGAACGGCAAAAAGCTGATTGATGAGCTGCTTGAGCCAACGCATATCTACGTTCGCGAGCTTTTGCCTTTGATTAAAGAAAAGAAAATCAAGGGAATTTCTCATATTACTGGCGGTGGCTTTATTGAAAATATTCCGAGAATGTTCGGAAATGGACTTGCTGCGGAGATTGTTGAGGGGAGCTGGGAAGTCTTGCCGATTTTCAAAGCGCTTGAAAAATATGGAAAAATCAAGCACGAAGAAATGTTTGAGATTTTCAATATGGGTCTTGGTATGGTGTTGGCGGTTTCGCCTGAAAATGTGGCAGCAGTGAAGAGTGAGCTTGGTGCTTTTGAGATTGGTAAAATGGTGGAACGGACGGATAAGGCGGTTATAATTAAGTGAAAACTGCGCTTGGTAGCAGCGTAGAAATTTAGGAAAAAATCCGTAGAATTGATGAAATCAATGAGGATTTTTTATCTAATTTCCTAGCTGCTAGCGTAGTTTTCTGGATAGGAGATCAAATGAATATAGCGGTTTTTGCGTCAGGAAATGGTTCTAATTTTCAGGTATTAGCGGAGAAATTTCCAAATAATGTGAAGTTGGCATTTTCTGACCATCATGAGGCTTATGTATTGAAACGTGCGGAAAAGTTGAATGTTCCAGCTGTAAGCTTTGAGTTGAAAGAGTTTATTAATAAAGCGACTTATGAATCAGAGCTGGTTGAGATTTTAGAGCGTGAAAAGATAGATTTGGTTGTACTTGCTGGTTATATGAAGATTATTGGTCCAACTCTGCTGAAGAAGTATGGGGGAAGAATTATCAATATTCATCCATCATTTTTGCCTAATTTTGCAGGTTCACCGCACGCGATCGAAGAAAGCTGGGAAGCCAATCGTGGACTGGGTGTGACGGTGCATTATGTTGATGAGGGTGTGGATACGGGTGATGTGATTGCGCAAGTGACGCTACCTTACCTTGAGAATCTAGCAGAATATGAGCAAAGCGTGCATGAGGTGGAATATCGACTTTATCCTGATGTGATAGAAAAGATGATTTGTAGGTAATCATCACTGTTCAACTCTTAGAAATCATGCTTGAAAGTCACAGTACGTGTTATTTTTGTTGATTATTTGTTTAGGAGCTAAGACTCCAAGAGAAAAAATACACGAGAATTTATTTTTCGCAGATCGAAAGTAGTCTGTTTAAAAGTAAAGATGAGTTATACTAGTTACACTTTAAAATCCAATAGGATTTTATACGTTCGCTCTAAACGAAGATAAAATGGTTAGTAGCAACTGGGGGTGTGTCTTTTGTTTAGAAGCTGAGCAAAGCGGAGATAGAGTGATGGATATCTGTGGTGTGAAATGAACGTAGACTGTCTACAGAATGGTGCACTGAATATATGTCATAGCGCTGTTTCTTTGCCGTGAAGTTATATTGCAACATCAATCCGTTGTTGGCTTCCCAATGGATTAGCTAT
The DNA here is from genome assembly GCF_003627095.1 of Lactococcus allomyrinae. NCBI lineage: Bacteria > Bacillati > Bacillota > Bacilli > Lactobacillales > Streptococcaceae > Lactococcus > Lactococcus allomyrinae. The sequence goes on from NZ_CP032627.1 coordinate 478,860, forward strand.
GGTATAAGTTGCTAGTAGTAGCTGGCTTCTTTTTTGTGAAAATAAAAGCTCTGAAAAGTTTTTTCAGAGTTTTTATACAAGGAAATTCCTACTAGTTCAGCTTTACTACCTTGCACTTATGTAAAGAGTGTGGCTTGTGTGAAACTCAAACTTTTAACTCCTAAGAAGAGTTTTTAGAAGTTAAACAATATTAGAATTTCAGATAGCCTGTATGATAAGAGATTACGCCATCGAGGTCATAAGATTTAATTTTCGAAAGTGAGGCTTCAGCTTTTTCGTTGTCCCAAGTCATGGCTGGATTTGAGCCGTGAAGTTCGTTGTTGTTTGCGATATTTGCGGCATCACCGACGACCATGATTTTGCTGCTGCGAAGGTAGAAACTAGCATGACCTGGGGTGTGTCCTGGTGTGAAGACAGTTTCTATGCCACCGCATAGGTCAAGGACGTCTCCATCACGAAGAAGAGTGTCAACAGGAAGTTGAGCCGTAGCAAAGCCTGTTTTTAGCATATTGTAAAAGGGGAGTTCAGTTGGGGAAAGAGTGTTTTTGCGTTGCTCTAAAGCATCAAGTTTGGTTGGTGTTTTCTTGCCATCAATGAAAGGGGCATCAATTTCATGAGCATAAACTTTGGCTTGAGGGGCAAAGTCGAGAAGTTCACGAGTGCCACCAATGTGGTCAATATCTTGATGAGTTAAGAGAATTTCTGTCAAATCTTTAACATCAAAACCTGCATTTTTGATAGTTTGAGCAATGATTTCACCTGAACTTGGGAGTCCAGCATCAATAAGGATGAGATGGTTATCATTCCATATCAGGGTTGGATAAAGGGTCATGGTTTGCTCACCTCTAGGGATTTTGACTTCGAGCATTTCAACGTTTTCAGCAATTTTCATTTTTTGATTCCTTTCTTGTTCAAATCGTGTATCTTTATTATAAACTAAAAAATAGAGAAAACGTTTTTTGATAAACCATTCGATATTTCCGAACAATAAAAGGAGAAAAAATGGCTTAGAGGTGATTATTCCTTTTTGTTTATTGAAAAATACACTAAAATAGAGGAGCATCCTAAAATTACCCTAGAACTTTGGTTTTTTAGGAAAGATTTACTAGAGTTTATGAAAATGGAGAAAAAAATGCATCCACATTTAAAAGAAGTTTTATTTACTAGAGAAGAAATTGCTGTGCGCGTGAAAGAGTTAGCAGCGGTGATTTCACAGGACTATGCAGGAAAAAATCCACTAGTTGTCGGTATTTTGAAAGGGTCAATCATGTTTACTGTTGATCTGCTCAAGGAGCTTTCGATTGATGCGGAGGTTGATTTTATGGACGTGACGAGCTACGGTTACGGGATTTCTTCATCGGGCGAGGTGAGAATTTTGAAGGATTTATCAACCGTGGCGCATGGACGTGATATTTTGATTGTAGAGGACATCATTGATACAGGAAATACTTTGCTCTATCTGAAAGGCCTGCTTGAAGAGCGGCAGGCGAAATCCGTGAAAATTATTTCATTTTTGGACAAGCCTGCTGGGCGAAAAGTGGCGATTGAAGCAGATTATGTCGGTTTTGAGGTTCCTGATGAATTTATCGTTGGTTATGGGATTGATTATGCGGAACGCTATCGTCAACTGCCTTACATTGGGGTGTTTAATCAGGAATTTTTGATTAAAGACTGAGTTTTTGGTCTGATGATGGTCTGTCAGCACTGACAAGATGAGTGTATATCTTTGTTTTTTGTCAGATGTTGTAAACAAAAATAAAAAATAGCATTTCCGAACAATAAACCTGAAAAGTCTTAGAAATTTACTCTAGGACTTTTTATTCGCGAACAATAAGCTTAAAATAGATTTATAAACTTCTGTCAGTATACTGACAGGCTGTCAGCGCGCTGATAGAGATAAAATAATGTTAAAAGCGAGGATATAAAGTTGTCAAAACGTGCATTAATCAGTGTTTCAGATAAGACGGGGATTGTAGAGTTTGCGGGAGAATTGGTCAAGTTAGGTTGGGAGATTATTTCAACTGGGGGAACAAAAGCGACTTTGGATACTGCAGAAATTCCGAACGTTTCCGTTGACGATGTGACGGGATTTCCTGAGATGATGGACGGTCGCGTGAAAACGCTGCACCCCTTGGTACATGGGGCTTTGCTCGGTCGGCGTGATTTGGCGACACATATGGAAGCCATGCGTGAGCATGACATTCAGCCGATTGATCTTGTGATCGTGAACCTTTATCCTTTCAAGGAAACGCTGCTGGCTGGCGGAAGTTATGAGGAGATGATTGAGAAAATTGACATCGGCGGGCCGTCGATGTTGCGCTCAGCGGCGAAAAATCATGCCTTTGTCACGGTGCTGACAGACCCAACGGACTACGCGCAAGTGCTGTCAGAGCTGACAGAAAATGGCGAAACTTTGTTTGAAACACGTCAGCAGTTGGCGGCAAAAGTTTTTCGGCTGACAGCGAGCTATGATGCGTTGATTGCGGATTATTTGGGTAAGGAAATCCATGTGACAGACCCTGAGCGTACAACATTGACTTATGATGTCAATCAACGCCTGCGTTACGGCGAAAATGAGCATCAGGCGGCGGTCTTTTATCAGACGGCGCTACCAACGAGTTATTCGATTGCGCAGAGTAAACAACTTAACGGAAAAGCGCTTTCTTTCAATAATATTCGTGATGCAGATGCGGCGATTAAAATTGCGCGCGATTTCACAGATGCGCCGACTGTCGTGGCGCTGAAGCACATGAATCCGTGTGGCATTGGCACGGCGGAGACGATTGAGCAGGCTTGGGATTATGCGTTTGAAGCTGACCCTGTCTCGATTTTTGGCGGCATTATCGTGTTGAACCGCGAGGTTGACGCAGCAACGGCTGAAAAAATGCACAAAATTTTCCTTGAAATCATCATTGCACCAAGCTATTCTGATGAAGCCTTAGAAATTTTGACTATGAAGAAGAAAAACTTGCGCTTGTTGCAACTTGATTTTTCGCAAGCCGAAGTCAGTAAAAAAGAAATGGAATATACGGGTGTGCTTGGCGGTTTGCTCGTGCAAAATCAGGATGTCATTGTAGAAACCCCGGCAGAATGGACAGTCGCAACGAAAACTCAGCCCACGGCAACGCAGTTTGAAGCTTTGAAATTTGCATGGAAAGCGGTCAAATTTGTCAAATCAAACGGAATTTTGGTATCCAATGAACATCAGACTTTGGGCGTTGGACCTGGTCAGACCAACCGCGTCGGCTCAGTTAAACTTGCACTTGAAGCTGCTTTTGACAAACCGTCAGCACTGACAGAAAACGCCGTGCTTGCATCAGATGCTTTCTTCCCCTTCGCTGATAACATTGACGAAATCGCAAAATCGGGCGTCAAAGCAATCGTCCAGCCTGGCGGCTCGGTGCGCGACCAAGAGGTCATCGACGCTTGCGATAAGTACGGGATTGCCATGGTGTTTACTGGGGTGAGACATTTTAGACATTGAAATCAACTTACAGCCTGTCAATTTACTGACAGAGCTGTCTTTTTTTGATAAAATATGAGATAGAATATTTTCTAAGAAATGAGAAAGGAACTGAGTTCGCTTTCCTAGGAGCTAGGAAATTAGATAAAATGGAACCCTACACTACGTGCAGAACCTCATTTTCCTATTTCGCCTTTGTTGGCTCCGTTGCCCATTCTCGCTATGGTGCTACGTGCTTCGCATGCCGTTCTACGAACGGTCTCTCTGTCCGTTTGCTTAACTGCTAAAGCAGCAAGAGCAAAAGGCAAAGCACCAAGTCGCAGTGGCAACCGACTAAAGTCGGAAGTTCAAATCGCAAGCGCTAAAGCGCTAAGACCCTAGGGCGGGCTCACATTTTATTATGACGGTACTACTTTTTGATATTGACAACACTCTCCTTGATTTTGACAAGGCTGAGTATGATGCATTGGGCAAGATTTTTGCGCATTATCATATCGCTGATACGGCTGAAAATCGGGCGATTTATTCACGAGAAAATAAGGCGCTTTGGCGGATTCATGAGTCGGGCGGAATGTCGCGCGAGGCATTGACTTCGACGCGGTTTGTAAAGGCTTTTGAGGCGCTGAATGTTTGGTCTGATGAGCTTAATGGTGTCGCGATTGATGCGGAATATCAGACCTATTTGTCGGAAGGGCATGAGCTGATGAGCCATGCAAAAGAATTGCTGTCAGTGCTGACAGAGCGCCGTCAGGAGATGTATGTTGTCAGCAATGGCACTTCACGTGTGTCGCGTCCTCGTATTGTGGAAGCGGGGATTGCCGAATACTTCCAAGAAATTTTTATTAGCGAAGAAGTAGGGGCGCATAAGCCTTCTCGCGAATTTTTCGACCGTGTATTTGCGCAGATTGATAGCGCGGAACGTAAGGAATTTACGATTGTCGGTGATAGCCTTGCGACGGACATTTTGGGTGGACGAAACGCTGGGATTCATACGGTTTGGTATAATCCAAAGCATCTCGTATATTCAGAAGATATTAAGCCTGAGCGTGAGATTTCTGATTTGTTAGAGATTTTGGAGCTGGTAGGAGAATAAGAAAAAGCGCTCAATTGAGCGCTTTTAGTATAGTATTTTCCTTAATAATCCCATCCAGTCGCACTTACAGAAATTTCCCAGAGCCTGTCAGCAGCTTTTGGGTCAATCGAGTGCTGACGGACACCGCCGCCAAAGTTGTCAGCTTCGCTGTCTATCATCAGTCTTGCAATATTTACATCCTCACAGTAAATGCCACCTCTGTCTGCAAGATTAGGACTAACCGCTGCCCAAACCTGTGTTGCCGCACCTTGCCGAATGGTTTTGAAATAGCGATATTTGCTCCGGTCAAAGCCAGTTTTTAGAGCTTGAAAAAAGACAGGAAGATGAATCAAGCCAAGTTTGTCAGCGACTGTGCGCAGCCAAGGGGCGATATGAAATTGCTCGCGGCCGATATTTGTTAGCGGAATCATGCCAGGATGAACGGCGAAAGCGCGAATCCCGTCTTTTTGTCCGCGTTCGTCAAGCTTGACGGTGAACAGGACATTTGCCGTTTTAGATTGCTGATAGCCGATTTGAGGGCTGTAAGTACTTTCGTCAGTAAAGTTCCAGTCTGTCAGCAACGGTGTGGACTGTTGCGCGCGACTGGAAACCGTGATGACACGGGCATTTTCAGCTGCTTTTAGCAAGCGCAAAAGCTCCAACGTTAATTGAAAATGTCCGAGATGATTGGTCGCAAAGTGTGACTCAATCCCGCGCTCATCACGCCGTAGCGGCACATACATGATCCCAGCTGAATTGACCAAAATATCAATCTTGGCAAATTGACTTTTGACCTTGTCAGCAAACGCATGAATGCTGACAGGATTCTGTAAGTCCATCGGCAAGATTGTCAAATTTGACAGATCTATAAGCGCTGCCTGCGCCACATCAAGCCGTCTGGCAGGGACGATGACTTGCGCGCCAGCAGCGACAAATTGCTTGACCGTCTCAAGTCCAACGCCCGAATAACCGCCCGTTACCAGCGCAATTTTCCCCGTCAGGTCAATGTCTTTCATCACTTGTTTTGCAGTCGTCAAATGGAATTTGTTGATTCATTTTTTCGCTCCTTATGATATGATACAAGTGTAACGGTTTGAATATCGTTTTTCAAGATAAACCGACTGTCAAAGCACTAAAATTGACAGTTTCAAAGGAGTGTAACATGATCGAGCGCAAAAATCAGTATCAAGCTTTTCACGAATTTATTGTCACGGCGACCATGCAATGTTTGGATACGCGCACAATTTCAGAGTTGTCAGTTACCGAGATCTGCGAGCGGGCAGGTGTCAGTCGCATGGCATTCTATCGCCATTTCAAGAGCAAAGAGCAGGTGGTGCTGGAGTATTTCACACCAATATATGGTGATTTTTTGATAAGTTTATCGGAGTTGACAGAAATCAACAGCCAAATCTTTGCCGAACAACTCGTTGATTTCTTTGCCAGTCAAGGTGCTGAAATCAGAAAAGCCACGCAATCAGGCTATTATCTCCTGATTTTTCAAGTCTTCACCGAAAAACTCGCCGAATTTTATGACAAAACAACGACTTGGGAAGACTACGTCAGCACCAAACGCTAATGGTGGAACGATTTCATGGCAGCAGGTCTATTTTATGTCTTGGGAAATTGGGCAAAACACAACGGACCCGAAACGCGTGAAGAAGTGATAAAAATGGTGATTGAATTTCATGAATGATTGAATAAAAACAGCTCTATTTCGCATTAGAAATAGAGCTGTTTTTTATCAAAGTAAAAGAGTGCTAACACCCCTACCTTCTGAAGTCACTAACTTTGAATTTTGTTCGCTTGCCATAGGGCAAGGCTTCTTGGAGAAGGTGACCTCATATCGAAGATATTAAATTCAGTTAAGGGTTGAAACTCTCAGAATAAGTCTTGACGTCATTGGTTCTCAGCAGTAGAATTGCCATTATTTCCCATACCACTCGGCATTAACATGATTGTTTTTGCTGTTTTTGATGTGCTATTTGTTGGGACAATTACGACATTTGAGTCTGTGGTGACATCGTTAAGACTTGCGCCGTTTGATGAATCATCAGATGATGAGCTACTAGTTCCATCTTGATTTGGTCCTTGTCCCATCTGAGCTTCCTGAACACTTGTGCTACTATTGATTGTGAAAGTTTCAGACGAGCCAGACCTTGTTTTGATAGTAATTGACGACGAGCTTATCGCACTGACCGTTCCCATATCGCCATTTTGCCTATTGCCAGCGAATCCGCCTGATTGTCCTTTAGTAAAATTCGCCGAAGTTTTGCTATTGGCATGACTCTGTCCGACAAAGTAACCGCCAGCAAACCCACCTGCACCAAAGATTATCGCGAGCATTATAGTCAGAATCAATAGAGGAGTCATACTCTTTTTTCTTGTCCTAGCCTGATAGTTATTACTCAATTTCTCTCCTTTTTGTCTAATAATGTATATATTTTACTAGGTAAATCTTTCAATTCTCTTAATTCATTCTTTGCCCGAGCTTAACACATCTATATTTTTTTTGATATGAATGACTTTTTGTTAAAATATTAATTAGAATAAAATGAGAATTCCTCTGAAAAATAGCGACAGAAAATAACAAGGAGAAAAAAGATGAAACAAGCGATTGATGCTTACTTGCAAGCAAAAATTGGTGCAGAAAAAGATTTTCAGACTGATTGGGAAGCACATCGTTATCTAGTCCGTGGGAAAATGTTTGCCATGCACGCGACTGATAAAAATGGGAGAGAAATTTTGACCCTCAAACTCTTGCCCGAACACGCAGAAGAATTGCGTGAGCTACATAAGGATAAAATTATTGCAGGTTATTATATGAATAAAAGGCATTGGAACAGCATTTATCTCGCAGAAAATCTATCTGATGAACTCATCAAAAAGATGATTGACGAGTCTTATCGGCTGATTCTTGGAGGATTTAAAAAGAAAATACAGCGTGAAATCGAAGAAGGAGAAACATGATGATAGAAATTCAAGATTTGAAAAAGTCCTATGGCAATAATCAAGTTTTAAAAGGTGTCAATCTGACGATTGAGAAAGGCTCTTGTACGGCACTTGTCGGTAATAATGGCTCTGGAAAATCAACAATTGTTGATATTATCACAAAGTCTAAAAAGGCAAATAGTGGACAAATCAACTATGACTTTGATGAGCAAAAACTTTTTGAGCATATTGGTGTGCAGCTTCAAAATGCTGACTTTGACCAGCGCTTAAAGGTCAAGGAAATCATTCGACTGTGGCGTGATATTTATGGAGAGCCAGACGCTGAAATTGCACGATTTATAAAGATTTTAGGTATTGATGAAATCATGAATCAGCGTTCAACGAAGTTATCTGGTGGACAAAAACAGAAATTGAGTATTTTACTTTCTGTTTTTCATCAGCCAGAGTTGTTAATTTTGGATGAGTTGACGACAGGATTGGATGCGGCGACACGTGAAGATGTGCGTGAGTTTATTCGTGAATATAATAACAAAGGTAAAACAGTCTTTATCGTCAGCCATTATATGGACGAGGTTGAAGCGCTCTGTGACTATGTTCATTTCCTCAAAGAGGGTGTGATTTTTGAATCAGGAAATCCAAAAGCGCTACTGGTTAAGCATGATGTGAAAAACTTACAAGAGTTTGTCCGAAAAAATATGAGAAAGGAGATAAACCATGTTTAAAGGATTGATGAAATACCACTTTACTGTACTGTCGCGAGATTATCTGAATGTACTCTTTGGATTAGCGCTTCCTTTTGTTATGCTTTTTGCGTTGAGTCAGCAAATCCCAGAAGCTGAACTTTCGGCTTTTCTTGAAAGCCACTTTGTTGTTTGGCTGTTTATTTCAGGAATGGTTTTGACTTTTTTTGGTGTTGCATGGGGGCATATTCATACCAGAAAAACTCGCTTTCTTCGCCGTTTACGTATGACACCAGTGACAGCAAAAGATTTTCTGCTCACAGGATTTACAGCTTGCCTGCCAATTTTAGCGACAATGGCAATTGCTTTGCTTGCTGTGATGAACTTACAAATGGGGAAAGACTTGAGTGGAAGAAATTGGTTGAGCTTTGGTCTTACACTATTAATCGGTTTTGTCATGTGTTATCTGATGAGTATGTTTATGGCGAATGTTGTTCCTAATGCTAAAATGTCAGAGTCACTGATGTATATTGGATTTTTTGGACTGATTGGTCTCTTACAATTTCAACAGATTTTTCCTGAAAATGTAAGGCAAATTTTGGACTATCTGCCCAATTTTAGTGCGTTAGAGATGATGATGACGGCATGGACAGGTGGTAATATTTTTGTAGGTGGAGCGCTTTACATTACGCTTGCTTGGATTATCGTCTTTGGATTACTTACTGTGAAATTTTTCAAATATGAATGAAAGCTATTTCCGAACAATAATAAGATAAAAAAGGTTGACTTCAGACTCAGGCTTTTTTATTTTTGTCGTTCGGGCTAAAATGAAAGTATGAATAAAAAAATGAGAATTTTGGTGATTGGTAGTGGTGGACGTGAACATGCGATTGCAAAGAAGTTTACGCAGAGCGCTCAGGTAAGTGAGGTTTTTTGCGCACCAGGTAACGCTGGCATGAAAAAAGACGGAATTCATATTATCAATATTTCCGAACTTGATAATGAAAATTTAGTAAAATTTGCCCTAAATCAAAACATTGATTTGACTTTTGTTGGTCCCGAAACAGCCTTGATGAATGGGGTGGCGGATTGCTTTGTGGCAGCTCATTTACGTGTTTTTGGACCAACAAAAACGGCGGCCGAGATTGAGGGCTCAAAAGATTTTGCCAAGCGACTCATGAAAAAATATAGAGTGCCAACAGCGGACTATGCGACTTTTGAAGGGTTGGACGAGGCATTAGATTATGTGCGAGAAAAGGGCGCACCGATTGTCATCAAAGCTGACGGTTTGGCAGCTGGCAAGGGTGTGACGGTGGCAATGGACTTGCCCTCTGCTGAGGTAGCTCTGACTGATATTTTTGAGGATGAGCGAGGCAAAGTTGTCATTGAGGAATTTTTAGATGGCGAGGAGTTTTCTTTGTTTAGCTTTGTGCATGAGGGCAAGATTTATCCAATGCCGATTGCGCAAGATCACAAGCGTGCTTTTGATGGCGACAAAGGCCCGAATACTGGGGGGATGGGGGCTTATTCGCCTGTTTTACATCTTTCACAAAGTGTGGTAGATGAAGCACTTGAGCGTGTTGTTAGACCAACAGTTGCAGGTCTAATTTCTGAGGGGAAATCCTTTACTGGCGTGCTTTATGCGGGTTTGATTTTGACTGCTAATGGCGTGAAAACGATAGAGTTTAATGCTCGTTTTGGTGACCCTGAGACGCAGGTCGTTTTACCGCGCTTGACAAGTGATTTGGCGCTAGCGCTTGATGCGATTTTGGATGGACGCGAGCCAGAGCTGACTTGGCTTGAAAATGGTGTCACGCTTGGCGTTGTCGTGGCTTCTGATGGTTATCCTGTAACAAGTACGAAAGATCTGGAAATACCAAATATTCCAGCTGATTTAAACGTTTATTATGCAGGCGTTGCCGAAAAAAATGGCAAGCTTGTGTCGAATGGCGGGCGTGTTTATTTGGTCTCGGAAACGGGAGCAGATGTGTCCTCTGCGCAAAAATCGGTTTATGAGAAGTTGGCGAAATTGGATAATGGCGGAATGTTTTATCGGCATGATATTGGGTCGCGCGGCTTATGAGTAAATTCCTTGTGAGTGCCTGTCTAGCAGGTTTTCCTTGCCGATATGACGGAAAGGCAAAAACTGACCCTGAAGTTGTCAAATTGGTCAAACAAGGACTCGCAATTCCGATTTGTCCCGAACAAATTGGCGGCTTGCCTACGCCACGTCCTGCAGCGGAGCTTGTAGGACAACGAATTTTGAGCGCTACTGGAGAAGATTTTACTGAAAATTTTGTGCGAGGAGCGCAAGAAACATTGCGTTTGGCGCAAGAATTTGGCTGCACAAAAGCCATTCTAAAATCAGGCAGCCCGTCTTGCGGCTTTGGACAAATTTATGACGGCACATTTTCTGGAAAAATGACAGCGGGAATGGGAATTACGGCGCGTTTGCTATGGGAAAATGGTTTTGAAGTGGAGAGTAGATGATTTTTGTTTTTGACCTTGACGGAACGATTTGTTTTGATGGTGTAAAAATCTCTGATGACATTCTGTCAGCACTAACAACGCTTGAAAAACGGGGGCATCCACTCGTTTTTGCTTCCGCTCGTCCTGTCAGAGATATGCTTTCTTTACTTGAGATGTTTCCAAGTCAATTTCTGATTGGTGGTAATGGTTCGATTGTTCGGAATTTTGGTCAGATTGAAGTTGTTCAAGAGATTTCAGATTCGGATTTTGAATATCTAAAGCGACTGATTAAATCAAATGATTTGGACTATTTGGTTGATGGTCAGTGGAACTATTCATTAAAAAATAGAAATGATGAAAAAACGAACATTAATTGCAAAGTTGATGCGAACCATTTAGCGAAAAATGTATCTATGAATGAACTGACAAATATCATCAAATGTAGCTTGCTAAATCTGTCAGTGCTGACAGAAATTGAGGGAGGACTGTCAGATTTGACAGTGGAAATCAAACGTGATGATGAGACTCAAAGTCTTGATTTGACAGCAAAAAATGTCAATAAATATACGACTTTTCGGAATTATTTTCCGCAAGAACCCTATGTTGCAATTGGAAATGATGAGAATGACATTGAGCTTTTGAGAAATGCAAAGATTTCAGTAGCAGTGGGCAACCACTCTGAGCTTGATTTCGCAGATTTTCATATGACAGAAAAAAATATTGCACAATTTTTGCTGAATTTCAGAGCATTCAAAGTTAGCGAAAAATCTTAAAGGACTTAAAGGAGAAAAAATGGCAGAAGTAGCAATTATCATGGGTTCAAGCTCGGACTGGGTAACCATGAAAAATACAGCAGATTTATTAGATGAATTTGGGGTTGAGTATGAAAAATTAGTTGTATCGGCGCATCGTACCCCTGAGTTGATGGCAGAATTCGCACATACTGCGCGCGCGCGAGGCTACAAAGTGATTATCGCTGGAGCAGGAGGGGCTGCGCATTTGCCTGGAATGACGGCGGCAATGACGACACTCCCCGTGATCGGTGTTCCCGTCAAATCGCGTGCCTTATCTGGCTTAGACAGCCTATACTCCATTGTCCAAATGCCCGCAGGTGTCCCTGTGGCGACAATGGCAATAGGTGATAGCGGTGCCAAAAATGCAGCACTTTATGCTGTTCAGATGCTCGCTGTCTATGATGAAGCCTTGCATGAGAAATTGGTGGATTATCGGGAGCAGGCAAAAAAAATGGTTGAAAAATCAAATCACGATTTAGTTTGATTTAATGGGCGTCTAATTTTAAATACAATCGTTGTGGAATATGTAAAAACAATTATATTAACAAACACAAAATCCGAACATTGTTTCGGTTTTTTTAATTTAATACCTTTTTTATGAGAAATTTCCGAACAAAAGTCGTAAAATTTAGTTATATAAGAATTGGGAGTTCATTCTTCGGAATAAATGTAGATTCTAAAAGCATTTTAGAAGTTAAACAGTATTAGAAAAGGGTTGACAAAATGTCAAATAAAAAGAAAACAATTGGAATTATTGGCGGTGGACAACTTGGTCAAATGATGGCTATTTCGGCACAATACATGGGACACAGAGTCATTACGCTAGACCCGAATCCGACCTGTTCAAGTAGTAAAGTGTCTGATGAGATGATTGTGGCAGATTATGATGATGTCGAGAGTTTGCTGAAACTTGCTTATGCTTGTGATGTCATCACTTATGAGTTTGAAAATGTGGATGCGGCGGCTTTGCACCAAATCGAGAGTTGTGTGGCGATTCCTCAGGGTATTCGGTTACTTGAGATTACACAAAATCGTAAGTTTGAAAAGACATTTTTGACTGAGGAGGCAAAAGTTCATGTGGCCCCTTGGCAATTGATTTCAAGTGTTTCTGATTTGCCACATCATGTTGTGAAAAAACAGGTTTTGAAAACTACAACAGGTGGATATGATGGTCATGGACAAGTTGTTTTGAAGACGGATGAAGATTTGATTGCAGCACATCAATTGGTAACTGCAACAGAATGTGTGCTGGAAGATTTTGTACCATTTGAACGTGAGATCTCTGTGATAATGTCCGGAAATGGCGAACAATTCGTTGCTTTTCCGTTAGCAGAAAATACTCATCGTGAAAATATCCTACATCGCACGATTGCGCCTGCGATAATCAGTGACGAAATTGCTGAGAAAGCGCGTCAAATGGCGTTTGATATTGCACGTGAATTGAGTCTTGCAGGAACTTTATGTGTAGAGATGTTTTTGACAGCTGAGGGTGAGATTTTTGTGAATGAATTGGCTCCTAGACCTCATAATAGCGGACATTACACGATTGAAGCGTGTGACTTTTCACAGTTTGATTTGCATATCAAAGGTGTGTTAGGGGAAAAATTGCCAGAGCCTCAGCTTTTAAAAGCTGCGGTGATGCTGAATGTCTTGGGACAACATATTGAACCAGTCAAACAACTTACGGATTCCCATCCTGACTGGCATCAGCATGATTATGGCAAGCCAGAGGCAAAGCACAATCGTAAGATGGGACATCTCACGATTTTGACAGATGATTTTGCCGAAACCTTGAAAGAAATTGAGCAAACAAAGATTTGGTAAAACACAAAAAACACGGTAACCAACCGTGTTTTTTGTGTTTTAGGAGTAAACTTAATGAAAAAGTTTTATTGGAATGATTTTATTATAGACAATCTTACTTAACACTTACTAAAGTAAGGCTAAAATGAGACTAAAATAAAAAATTATTTACTCAAAGAATAAGGAAGTTCAGAATCTTTGTATTGCTGCGGATTTGGTACAATGCCTAGTTCAAATTTTATTTCTCCACCAGCCATTAAATCATCATGACGGAAAAATGTTGTACTGACCGTTTTTTTGTCAGTGCTGACAGATTGAACAAACATTTGCTGTGGCTGATTTGGCTCTGACAGAATCGTCAAATCTTTGCCTGAACTCAAATGCATCACAGCTTTATCCCATAAAGGCAGCCCAATCACATACTCAAGCGAAGCAGCAGTCACAGGATAAAAACCAAGGCTCGAAAAGATATACCATGCCGCCATTGTGCCATTATCCTCGTCTCCTGGATAGCCGTTTGGCGTATCGTCAAACGCTTGCGTGAGCAGATTTTTAATCAAAGGTTGCGCCATCCAAGGCTTGCCGATGTAGCTGAACAGGTAAGGATAGTGGAAACTTGGCTGATTGGAAATTGCGACTTGCCCGAACTCCAGCGCTGCCATCTCACTCATCTCGTGGATTTCAAAGCCATATCCTTCAACATTGAAGTTTGGTCGCTGATTGCAAAGCTCAATCAATTTCTGTTCAAAATTATCTGCTCCACCGTGCAAATTTATCAAGCCAGCGAAGTCTTGAAAGACAGACCAAGAGGTTTGCCAAGCAGAACCTTCTGCATAATCACGCCCCCAGCGAACATCAAGAAAATCAGGTCGAAATTCGCCATTTTCGTCTTTTGCTCGCATAAATCCAGTCGTTTTATCAAAAATATTACGATAGTTGAGTGCTTGTTTGGCGTAAAAATCTGCCGTTTCATTATCTCCAACAACTTTTGCAACACGTGAAATACAATAATCCGAAAAAGAATAATCCAATGTGTGATTGACCGATTCGTGGTGGGCAAGCGGCACATATCCGTATTTCAAATAATCCGCTGTCCCTTGCCGCCCGTAGTTCGGATTGTCAGATTGCACGGTCGCTGATTTTTTCATTGCGCTCAAAAACTCAGGCATCAAATCTGGACGAATCCCCTTTGCTGCGGCATCTGCGATGACTGCGTCAATCAAGGTACCTGGCATTAAACCGCGCTCGTCAGGTGACAACCATTTCGGCAAAAATCCTGTTTCACGGTAAGAATTTAAGAAGCCTTCGAGCATATCGCCGTATTGCTCCACAGCGATGAGCGAGTAAAGCGGATAGACGGTGCGGAAAGTGTCCCAAAAACCATTATTGGTGTAGAGTGGACCAGATTTGACCGACTTGTCAAAGGTGTCATAATGAATTTTCTTTCCCTTCTGGTCAAATTCATAAAAAGTCTGTGGGAATAAGAAAGCCCGATACAAATTGTGGTAAAAAGTTGAGACTTGACTTGCGTCATGATGTTCAATCTCAATCTTAGAAAGCTGTTCATTCCATGCTTTTTCGGCGTTTTCCAAATAGTTTTCAACTGACCATTCTTGTTCTCTTGAAAGATTTAATTTTGCTTGGTCATATGAGATAAATGAAGTGCCAAAACGGACAATTTGCTTACTGACCGCTCCAAAATCAATTCTGACAGCGCCGTCAGTGCCTGAGCATTTTCTGTCAGCACTTACCGAATTTTTGTCAGTACTGACAGGATTATCAAATGCCATGACAACGTAGAATTTGAAATCTTTGTCCTCACATCCTGCAAAATTCACGACTGAAAAGGCGATTTCGTTTTCTGTCAGTACTGACAGCTCATATTTTCCAGGTAAATGCAACATTAGCGCATTGTCCTGAACTGCTGAATTGTTGAATTCCATTTCCAAAACACCACCATACATTGATGGAATCAAGCGTGAAGTGATTTGATAGCGCAACTGTGTCAATTTTATCTGTGCAGGGGTCATCACAGCTTCTCTCGGACGATACGATGAAATCGTGTGCCAGAGTGATGTTTCAGGCAAATAGCCTGCCACAGGCGTCATCGTAAAATGCGAAAAATCTCCCATCCACGGACTTGGCTGATGCGTCAGACGATAGCCCTCAAACGTTTGGTCTTCTGGATGAAACCACCATGCTCCCTTGTTATCGGCCGTTGAAGGGGCAAAATAATTCATTCCCCAAGGCAGTCCAGTGTAGGGCAAACAATTTCCGTGAGAAAAACTCCCTGAATTTGCTGTTGCATGACGTGTGTCAATTGTGCTGAGGTTCATTTCAACTCCTTTGAGATAAGATTTTATAAGTGGTTAAGCGATTGAGTTCAATCGTTGACAGGATAAAATTAGAGCAGCCTTATTTTGTTGTGTTTCGTTCAATAAGTTGAATAGGAATTTTTACATCATTTGGTACAAGCCCAGTATTAATCCACTCTACAAGTAATTCTCCTGCTTTTTTTCCAATTCCAGCGAAATCTTGAGCAATTGTTGTAAGTGGTGGATTTGATAAACTTGCTGCTAAGATATTATCAAATCCGATAATCGAAACATCATTTGGTATATCAATTCCTTGCGCTTGTAAGTTTGCCATCGTTTGCAATGCGACAAGGTCGTTTTCACAGATTAAAGCTGTAACTTGTTCTTCATTAATTAAGTGAATAATGGAGTCCTCGTTTACATTTTTATCATCTAAAGTAGTATGGAAAGTTAAGTGGCTTTCCTTTAGAACCTTGACATATCCGAGATAACGATTGCGCGTTGTATGCGGATGATGTTCTTCATTACTCATGACAAAGGCAATACGCTCGTGTCCAAGACTGACAAGCGCTTGGGCAGCCTGCTCTCCACCATTAAAGTTATCAGAGGCCACACAAGGAAATCCCAAATCATAGATTTGCTTATCAAGCAAGACAACAGGGAAGTTTTGAAGAGAAAGTTCTAGTAAAACATCTAAATAATCTTCGGTATGCATTGGATAATAAACCAAACCATCGAAGTTTTCCTTGATTTGGGCCGCAGTGTTTTCTTTTAAATAGTTTGAATAAGTGATGAAAATAGTCGTATCATTTTCCTTTAAAGCAGGAGCAAGCCCCTGAGTAAAATCTCCAAAAGACATTCCCTCAAAAGGAATGACAAACAAAACTCGTTTAAGAAGAGCGGTATTGCTTGTACTGGGACTTTTTACAAAAGTTCCCTTTCCTCTTGTCCGAGTAACCATGCCGAGTTGTTCCAATTCTGTCAGCGCGCGTTTAGCAGTAATGCGACTGACTTTATAAGTATCAGAAAGCTCTTTTTCTGTAGGAAGTTGCTCACCAGATTGAATCTTTTTAGTAATGATATTTTTCTTTAATTCATCAGAAATTTGTTGGTATAATGGTACATTCATGCGATTGTCCCTTTTTCTATAAATTAATTGATATACCATATTTTACTCTTTTTTGACAAAAATACAAGTCTTTTGAGTAAGAAAACGATTACTCTTTCAAAAAAGACATATCCTTTTTAAGTTGAAATTCAGAAATAATACATTTAGGTTGCAAAATTAACATAAATTTAATGAAAAACATCAAGTAAGCCCTTGCAAATCAAAAAGAAAAATAATACAATGAATATAAATGATATATCAAATATAAAAAATGAGCATTATTTCAGGCAGAAATGATGAAAAGGAGAGGAAGTGAATCCCATCATTCCGAAATCAGTGACAGACTTTATGAATGAAATCACAAATTTATGTGGTATAGAACACAAAAATTGGGCAGTTAATTTTAATCAATCATTTTCTAATACGTTGGAAACAACCGTAAAACGATATGATGATGGCAGTACCTTTCTCTTGACGGGTGATATTCCAGCAATGTGGCTGCGAGACTCGACAGCTCAATTACGTCCTTATCTTGTCCTTGCTAAAGATGATAAGGATATTTTAAAGATGATTGCTGGTTTGGTTCAAAAACAATTCTTCTTTATTAACCTTGACCCTTATGCAAATGCTTTTAATGAAGCGGCTAATGGCGCTGGACACCAGACTGACCATACTAATTTTAATGAAAATAGGAATTGGATCTGGGAGAGAAAATACGAGATTGACTCGCTTTGTTATCCAGTACAGCTTGCTTATTTACTTTATAAGAATACAGGGTCGACAGCTCATTTTGACGAAAATTTTGTAAATGGTGTCCAGAAAATATTGGAAGTGTTCAAGACAGAAATAAATCATGAACAATCTCCTTATCGTTTTACCCGTGATACTGAACGTAAAGAGGACACTTTGACACGGGAGGGGCGAGGTGCTGAGGTTGCTTATACAGGGATGACTTGGTCAGGTTTTAGACCGAGTGATGATGCTTGTGAATATGGATATCTTGTTCCATCAAATATGTTTGCGGTAGTGATATTAGGATATATCAAATCAATATTTAGTGAAATTATAGAAAATACAGAGCTTGCGAGTGAGGCGGATGAATTGCAACGAACGATTCAACAAGGACTAGATGAATTTGCTAGGGTTAAAAATGAAGCGGGGCAAGAAATTTGGGCTTACGATGTTGATGGTTTGGGGCATCAAGCAATTATGGATGACAGCAATGTACCAAACTTAATCGCAGCTCCTTATTTAGGTTATTGTGATTCCGACGACGAGCTTTATTTGAACACAAGAAGAACGATGTTGAGTAAGGAAAATCCTTATTACTATGAAGGAAAGTTTGCGCGTGGTATTGGTTCAAGTCACACGCCAGAAAATTATGTTTGGCCTATCGCTCTCGCGATGGAAGGGATGACTACAAAAGATAAGCTTGAAAAAGAGCGGATTTTAAATCACTTGGTTGCGACAGATGCTGGAACACATCTCATGCACGAGGGATTTGATGTGGATAATCCAGATCATTATACACGTGAGTGGTTTAGTTGGGCGAATATGATGTTTTGCGAACTTGTCATGGATTACTTTGATATTCGTGTTGAGATATGACATTCTATAAAAATAGTATCATTTGTCTTTTCAATTGATTAGCCAACATGAAAACTATGAAAATATTTTTATATTGAAAGAATTAATTCTTAAAAAAGGAAGATATGAAAAAGAAAACAGTACACATCATTTCCCATAGTCACTGGGATAGAGAATGGTATATGGCTTATGAAGAGCACCATATGCGATTGATTAATTTGGTAGATGACTTGCTTGAGTTGTTTAAGACGGATTCTGACTTTGATAGCTTTCACTTGGATGGACAGACGATTATCTTGGATGATTATTTACAGGTTCGACCAGAGCGGGAAGCTGAGGTGCGTGCGGCGATTGCAGCCGGCAAACTTCGAATCGGTCCTTTCTATATTTTGCAGGATGATTTTCTGATTTCTCCTGAATCAAATGTACGTAATATGTTGATTGGGCGCAAGGAGTCTGAGCGTTTCGGAGCACCTGTTGAACTTGGTTATTTCCCTGATACCTTTGGTAATATGGGACAAACGCCTCAATTGATGAAACAAGCAAGGCTTGATGTGGCGGCGTTTGGACGAGGTGTGAAGCCGATTGGTTTTGATAATCAGGTGCTTGCGCAATCAGAGGAAGCCTATACTTCACAATTTTCTGAGATGTGGTGGGAAGGGCCTGATGGTACGAAAATCTTGGGGATTTTATTTGCAAACTGGTACTCTAATGGCAATGAAATTCCTGCAGAAAAAAAGGCAGCCATTGAGTTTTGGAAGCAAAAATTGACTGATGTTGAGAAATTTGCTTCAACCTCACATCTTTTGATGATGAATGGTGTTGACCACCAGCCTGTGCAAAAGGATTTAAGTGCCGCAATTAGATTGGCAAACGAACTTTTCCCCGATTATGAATTTGTTCATTCAAACTGGCCAAAATATCTGGAAGCAGTGAAATCTGATCTGCCAGAAAATTTATCAACGGTGAACGGAGAGTTGACTTCACAAGAAACAGATGGCTGGTACACGCTTGCTAATACTGCATCTAGTCGAGTTTATTTGAAGCAGTTCAATACAAAAGTTGAGCGAAAGTTAGAAAATATTGCTGAACCTCTATCGAGTTTGGCATATCGTTTGACAGGTGAATATCCGCATGATAAGTTGACTTATGCTTGGAAAACTTTGCTCCAAAATCATCCTCATGACAGTATTTGTGGATGCTCATTGGATGAGGTTCATCGTGAGATGATGACACGTTTTGAAAAATCTGAGTCTGTGGCTGACTATTTAATTGAAGATGCTTTAATCACTTTATCAAAAGGTATATCATTTGAAGGTGAACATCCTTTTGTTGTTTTCAACACATCGGGTCACAAAAAAACAGGGGAAGTTGACGTTGAGGTAGTCCTTACAAGAAAACTTTTCAGAGAAGGTTTACCAGAGCAATTATATGATGAACTGAAAGCACAACCTAAGCATATTTACAAAGTAGTTGATAGTGAGGGAATTGCAGTTCCAGCAGAAATTAGTGCTGAGGAAGTTCTTTTTGATTATGACCTTCCTAAAGACCGTTTCCGTATTCCTTATATGAAACGCTTTGTTAAAGTGAAACTATTTTTAAATGAGATGGATGCTTTGTCTTGGAAGACCTTTGATTTAGTAGAAATACCAGAAGAAGTAACTACTGATGAGAGTATGATTTCTGGTTGCACGATTGAAAATGAACTTATAAAAGTTTCTGTCAGCACTGATGGAAGTTTGTCAGTAACGGATAAACAGCTTAATCGCACATTTAATGATTTACTTATTTTTGAAGATACGGGCGATATTGGAAATGAATATATCTTTTTCCAACCTACGGGAACACAGGCGATTTTATCTACTGACGGCTTAGCCAAAGTTTCTGTCAGAACTGACAGACCTGAAATCGCACAAATTCAGCTGATACAAACGATGATGATTCCAAAATCTGCTGACGAATTGCTTGATGAAGAACAAAAGAAAGTCAAAGAATTTCATCATAGACAAGCAAAACGCTCTATAGAATTGGTGCCTTTTGAGTTGAACACAGTCATTACAGTGAGAAAAAATTCACGTAAAATTGATTTTGAAACAACTTTTGACAATGAGATGAAAGACCACCGTGTGCGCGTGCTATTTCCGTCAGAACTGACAGAAGATACGCATGAAGCTGACAGCATTTATGAAGTGGTCAAACGTCCAAATAGCATGCCAAAAACATGGAAAAATCCAACTAATCCGCAACATCAGGGCGCTTTTGTCAATCTACATAATGATGATTATGGTATAACAATTGGTAACTTTGGACTCAATGAATATGAAATTGTTAATCGTTCAACTATTGCACTGACACTTCTGAGAGCAGTGGGTGAGTTAGGAGATTGGGGATATTTCCCAACGCCAGAAGCACAAACACTTGGGTCACACACTTTTAATTACAGTTTAGAGCTTCACGGCAGACCTGAGCAGCGTTATGAAACATATAAAAATGCTTATGCTGCACAGATTCCATTCTCGTCAGTTCTCCTTGATTCGTCAGCACTGACAGAAAACGATAGGCATACTAATTTATCTCATGAAGGAAAAGTTATCGAAGTTGATGCTGATAAATTTGCAATTACAGCTTTGAAGCGCCGCGAGAGCGATAATGGATTGATTTTGAGAGGTTATAATTTATCAAATCAAAATGAAAAAATGGAAGTCAAAGCAGAAACGACTTCACTAAATTTACTTGAAGAAGAAATCGGAGAAAAACCAGAAAATCTCGCTCCTTATGAGATTAGAACCTTGTTGATAAAAGAAGGTCTAACTAATGATGGAGAAGATTCTACTCGGCAGATGAAATCTCCGAAGGAGGAATCAAATTGAGAAAATTTTTTAAAAACCTCTGGCGCTATAAAGCACTCGTCTTAATGGTATTGCCGGGTGCGATTTGGATGATTTTCTTCTTCTATATACCAGTACTTGCCAACGTTGTAGCATTCAAAAACTTTCAATTTAGTCCAAATGGTTTCCTTGATAGTCTGATGAAGAGTCCTTGGGTGGGATTCAAAAACTTTGAATTCCTGTTTAAATCAGGCGCAGCTTTTGAAATTACAAGAAATACAGTTTTGTATAACTTGGGATTTATCATCTTAAATCTGATTATCTCTGTGACTTTTGCGATTATCATGTCTGAGTTACGTAACAAGCGTTTAGTCAAAGTTTATCAGACGATGACGCTCTTACCATACTTTCTTTCTTGGGTCGTCATTGGATACTTTGTCTATGCTTTCTTGAGCGTAGACAAAGGTTTGGTTAATCAGTGGCTTACAGGACATGGTGGAACTGCAATCCAGTGGTATTCCGATCCGAGATTCTGGCCATTTATCTTGTTATTCATTGGGACATGGAAAAATATTGGCTACAATTCGATTATCTATTTTGCCACAGTAATGGGGATTGACCCTACTTACTATGAAGCATCAATGGTCGATGGTGCAACGAAATGGCAACAAATCAAAAATATTACCATTCCACAACTTGCGCCTTTGATTACCATCATGACGATTTTGGCAGCGGGACGGATTTTCTCAGCTGACTTCGGATTATTCTTCAATATTCCGCAAAACTCTGGTGCGCTTTACTCTGTGACACAAGTCCTTGATACCTATATTTATAATGGTTTAAAGAGTACGGGAGACCTTGGTACGTCAACAGCTGCTGCCCTTTATCAATCCGTTGTTGGTTTTGTCTTTCTGATGTTTACCAACTGGCTTGCACGTCGTGTTGACAACGAATCAGCATTATTCTAGGAAAGGAAAATCATCATCTGGTTAAAATTATGAAAAAGAAAAAAATTACCCAAGTGAGTGTGCGCCAATTTAATAAGCCTGTCAATTTGATTTTCAACATTATCATTGCTATTTTTGCACTCTCATGTATCTTACCTTTCCTGTTTGTTGTGGCAATTTCGGTAACAAAAGAATCTGCAATCATGTCGCATGGCTATAGTTTCTGGCCAAGTCAATTTAGTTTTGATGGCTACACTTTCCTCTTCGGTCAAATGAAAAGCCAAATCCTGCAATCATTGTTGGTCACTGTGACTGTTACGGTATCGGGGACAATTCTTAATTCGTCAATTGTCTCTCTATATGCCTATGCTATCTCTCGAAATAATTTTCCATTCCGCAAGTTTTTCACTATCTTTGCACTGATTACAATGCTCTTTTCACCAGGGATGGTAGCAACTTATTTGGTCACTACAAACTTACTACATCTTGGTGATACGATCTTTGCACTGATTGTCCCAAGTATGGTCAATGTTTTCAACATTATTGTTATGCGAACATTCTTTAAACGTTCTGTACCTGATGCGATTATTGAGTCTGCAAGGATTGACGGTGCAAGTGAGATGCGTATCTTTACACAAATTGTCTTACCACTTGCAGTGCCTGGTGTAGCAACGATTTCATTATTTGCAGCGCTAGGTTATTGGAATGATTGGTTCAATGCTCTGCTCTATATTCAAAATGACAATCTTATCCCATTGCAATATTTATTGATGAAAATTCAAAACAATTTGCAATATCTGATGCAAAATGCTGTTGCAGGAGCACAACTTCAAGGAGGATTAGCTTCTTTACCTGGTGAGTCTGCTCGGATGGCAATTGTTGTTGTATCTATCTTGCCTATCGTTATCTCTTATCCATTCTTCCAACGTTATTTTGTTCGAGGATTGACGATTGGAGGTGTGAAAGAATAATAAAACACCAAACTTTACCATTAGATGCCACAAGTTGATAACAGTGGCAATCTGTTACATCTTCATTGATCTTTTTATCGAAACAAGTGCGTGCTAATACCTCTAAGTGGAGATAAAGCAACACTAAGTCTCGAATTTTGTCCACTGCCCTAGGGTGTTAGTGATTTGCGACTCGACTTGTGGCTTTAGCCACTTAGCGAGAGTGGACAGCGAAGCGAAGCGGAGATAGCACTTAGGCTTCTGGGACAAGACCATTTCGCCTTGCGACTTTAGTCGGTTAGTGAAATCGACAACGTAGCGAAGCGGAGATGTGAGGTTGTCCCCAAATTCAGTGGTAAGTTGAAATTCCCACTGAATAAGTTCTTGACTTCATCGTTATGAACTGCTTTGACAAAGCGTTGAAGCAGTGAAAAAATAATTTATTTTTAAAGCGTTTACAAAAATTAATTTGTTAATAATAATTGGGCAAACCCCAAAGGAGTAAAACATAATGAAAACATCACAAAAAGTCGTACTCGGCGCAGTTTCAGTGCTCTCTGCTTTGACTCTTGTTGCTTGTGGAAATTCTGCATCAGCAAAAAAGCCAAGCGGACCTGTTACGCTAAAGATGTATCAAGTTGGAGACGCACCTGTCAATCTTAAAACGTTGTTGGCGAATACGAATAAGGTTTTAGAAAAGAAAATCAACGCGAAATTGGATATTCAATATATCGGTTGGGGAGATTGGGCGACAAAGATGAACGTTATCGTTTCATCAGGTCAAAACTATGATATGTCACTCTCAAATGGTTATGTTGTTAATGCTGGGAAAGGTGCGTATGCAGATTTGACAAAGCTTTTGCCTAAATATGCGCCTGATTATTATAAACAATTGAGTAAAGATTATATCAAAGGGAATGAAGTAAATGGTAAACTTTATGCCGTCCCTACAAATGCAAATATCTATGCTCAACAAATGTTGACGTTCAATTCTGCTTATTTAAAGAAATATAATATTGATGTTTCAGGAATCAAAACTTATGCTGACGCAACAAAAGTGATGGAAGAATTCCACAAAGCTAATCCTTCAGTCGCAACACTTGCCATTGGTCAAGGTTATGTGGCTTCGGGTGATTACGACTATGTCTTAGGAAATACTCTACCATTTGCGGTATCTACCACAGGAGATGGGTCAAAGATTGTCAATCCTTATGATCAAAAAGACTTCCAAGATATTTTGAAAGTTCATCGCCAATGGTATAAAGAAGGAATCATTCCTGCCGGTGCTGCAACATTTAACCAAGGATATCCATTGAATGGGGATACATGGTTTGCTCAAGTACAGACACAAGGGCCTTTCGACTATGGAGATAATGCATTAAAATTGGCAGCCAATCAAGATGTACAATCTGAGCCTATTACCGTTCCATTGATTACAACTTCACAAGCCCAAATGGCGAACTTTGTTGTATCAAATACGTCTAAACACAAAGAATTAGCTGTTAAAGCATTTAATATTATTAATTCTGACCCTGAAGTTTTGAACGGTTTGGTTTATGGTCCAGAAGGTACAAACTGGAAGTTCACTGGTAAAGAAGTAGCAGGTGTTAAACAAATTGAATTGACATCCGAGTATGCAAAAGGTAACACTCACATGGCTGCTTGGAACACAGGAAACAACGCTATCTTGTATTTACCAACTACTGTTACGGCTGAACAAGTAAAAGAACGTGATGCCTCAATTGCGGCAGCTAAAACTTCTCCATTGCTTGGCTTTAACTTTGATACAGCCAGCGTACAATCACAAATCACAGCAATCCAAAATGTTATGGCCAAATATATCAATGACATCAATACTGGTACAGTTGACCCAACAACAACCATCAAGAAAATGGATGCAGAGCTTAAAACAGCTGGTTATGATGATGTTTTGAAAGAAATGCAAAAACAATATGATGCGTTCAAAGCAGCAAATAACTAAGTATATCTTGACGCGCAAGACTTCTTTCTATAGATTTTTTAAGTAGTTGAGAAGTCTTGTTTTCTTATGTTTTTTGAATATAAATTTTAGAGGTGAACCGTAGTTATACTGCCTTTTGCTCTTACCATTCCGACTGGGTGTTTCAGTATCATAGCGAGGAGGGATAGCGTAGATGCAAGTTTTGTTTGCTAGTTACGCATGACTATAAAACATTTGTCTGTTTCCTTAGCTACCAGAGCAGCAAGAGCAAAAGCCATTGGCTGTAAGTCACTAAAGTACCGATATGCATTTGTCCTCTATCTCTAAGTCATTAAAATGACAAGAATAGAAGTAATGCCAAATGGCAATCAAGCGGACAGTGGTGTGAACCACTTCGCCTTGCTGTTTTAGCAGATTACGATTTGAACTTGCCATATTATAGGATAACCGTTTGCGCTTAGTGCTTACGGATATGCCAGTTGTTTTACCTAGTGGCTTAGTGAAATCGACAGTGTAGCAAAGCGGAGTGACTTTTAAGCAGAATGATTAGGAGTTAAAGAGTATTAATTTATTAGTTTCAAATTTTAAGGAGATTCAAATGAAAGCTTCAAAAAAAGTGTCCATTGCATTTGGAGCAACGGCACTGATTGCTGCAAGTGTTGGAGTGCTTTCGGCTTGTTCTAGCAACAGCTCTGCAAATATCAAATACAAAACAACAAGTAGTACTACCATGCTGACACCTGATGTTCTAACGAGTAAAAATGCACCGATTGCGTCATATTGGTTTCCAAATCAATTTTTAAAATGGTCAGCCAGTAAAGACAAGGATTTGGCTTATAACAAATCGACTGTGCCACTTGCTAAACGTATTGCAAGCTCTAAGCTCACACCGGCAAATGCAACACAAAACAAAAAGACAAAAATTGTTGCGTTATCAAATATGAATTCGTCAACATCTGGAAATCCATCACGAGGTACAAATAGCATCAATGCTTATCCTTTTGATTATTGGCAATATGTTGATACTTTGGTTTATTGGGGAGGTTCAGCTGGTGAGGGAACGATTGTTCCTCCAAGTGCAGATGTGATTGATGATGCACATACAAATGGTGTGCCAGTTTTAGGAACGATTTTCTGTCCTCCTACGGTTTATGGTGGAAAAACTTCATGGGTTGAAACCATGATTAAGCAAGATAAGAATGGTGATTTTCCTTTTGCTAAACAAATGGTTGCTGTAGCTAAAGCTTATGGTTTTGACGGTTGGTTCATCAATCAGGAAACAGAAGGTTTAAATAGCAGTCAAGCTACGAAAATGAAAGAGCTTGTTGCTGCAGTCAAAGCACTTGATCCCAAATTGGATATTATGTGGTATGATGCCATGACCAAAGATGGAAAAGTGGGTTGGCAAAATCAGTTGAACAGTGAAAATGCTGAGTTCATTGATGATAATGGTCAAAAAGTTGCGAATTCAATATTTTTAAACTTTGATTGGAATCAAGCAAAATCAACACCAAATCTGGTAAAAAATTCAGCAGATTATGCAAAGAAAATTGGTGTTAATCCTTATGATATTTACGCAGGGATTGATGTTGGAGATGGTGGTGGAGTCAGCACACAGGTCAATTGGCCATTGATTGAATCTGGTAAAAATTCTACTTATACTTCTATTGGTCTGTATTCTCCAAGTGCAACTTATTCTAATGCGAGTGATTTTGATGAGTTTCAAACACAAGAGTCTGCTTTTTGGGTCAATAGTCAGGGCGACCCTCGTGAAGTTGGCGCATCAACAAATTATTCTTGGATTGGTTTATCTAAGTATGTGGTTGAGAAATCCGTTGTTCAAGGGGAAGATTTTTCGACAAATTTCAATATTGGTGTGGGCTACAATTGGTTCAAAGATGGACAAAAAGTTTCAGCTCAACAATGGTCTAATCGAAGTTTAGCTGAGGTGCTGCCAACTTATCGTTGGATGATTGATAATGAGGGTAATAATAAATTGACACCAAGTATTGATTTGGCAAATGCTTATAATGGTGGAAATTCGTTGAAATTTATGGCGAATATGGATACTGGAAAGGCTTCCACGGTCACTTTGTTTGCTTCACAACTAAAGGCAAACAAAAATACTGAATTTTCCGTAGCAATGCGCTCTGATGGCAAGTTGAATGTAGCGGCGGTTGTTGAACTTTCTGATGGGAGCAGCAAAACAATCAATGGAGATACGGTTGCAACGGATAAATGGGGACTGATTAAATTTGATACGAAAGACTTGATTGGCAAAACAATCACTAAGATTGGGCTGAAGTTTGAGTCAGATAAGCTGCTTGCGGGGAATGCAATAAATCTTGGTGTGCTTAATTTCACAGACAACCGTATATCTAAAAAACTCAGTATTTCTGATGTGAAAGTTGAGAGTAAAGTTTTTGAGCAAGAAGGAACGGTCGCTGGTGTTCGTTTATCTTGGAATGGAACGAATAATAAGGATTTACAAAACTATGAAGTTTATCAAGTGAATAGTGATGGAACACGTAGCTTTATCGGAGCAAGTAATATTAATCATTATTTTGTTGATGCGCTTGTTCGTGGTAAAAATGTTAAATCGACGAAGTTCGAAGTTGTCCCTATCAACAAGCAAGGAGAAGTTGGAGCTGGTGCGACGACTTCAATCACTTGGCCAGATAATTCATTGCCAAAGGCAAACTTTACTGCTGACCAAACGGTTGTAGCGTCTGGTGCTACGATTACCTTTATCAATCAGTCGAACTTACCTTCAACGAAATTTAAATGGACCTTTGAAGGGGCAGATAAGACGACTTCTACGGCTAAAAATCCTAAAGTCACTTATGCTAAGACAGGAACTTATAAGGTGACGCTTGAAGCGATTAATAGTAAAGGTAAGACTGATACTAAGACGAAAACAGGATTCATCACAGTGACTGATGCCGCAAAAGCTGGTCTTGAAAATTATGCGCTTAAAGCGAAAACGTCAGTGGATAGCTTTACGAATGATAATGAGTGGGGGCCAAATGCAGTTGATGGAAATGTCAAGACGAAATGGTGTGCTGTTGGTACAACACAACATAATATCGTAATTGATCTCGGAAATACGAGAAAGATTAATGAAGTGGTAATTGATCACGCGGAAGCTGGTGGTGAATCTCCTGATATGAATACAAAAGCATACACGGTACAGGTCAGCACGGATAATAAGAACTGGACAGAGGTGGTTAATGTAACAAATAATACTGCTGCTGAAACTAAAGATTCATTTGCACAAACAGATGCAAGGTACGTAAAATTGACTGCGGTTAAGCCAACACAAGGCTCTGACAATGCTGTTCGTTGGTATGAAATTCAAGTGCTCGGACTGAAAAACTAGGTGTTTCTTTAAGAAGACATAAACAAAATAAGACTCCCTTCCAGATTCCAAAAAGTGTGGTTTGGATGTCTTATTTTAATATTAGGTGTGTTTAGAAACTTTGCTTTTTGCCAAACTACGGTTGCTTCATCCGAAATCTTGACATTTCCCATACTGTCAAGCGCTCGACATTTATGCAGAGTAAATGAATGCAAAACTGTCATAGAGCGACTAAACTTCTTGGACAATACCACTTCGCCTTGAGACTTTTAGTCGTTTATGATTTGAACTTCCGGCTTTAGTCGGTTGCCACTGCGACTAGGTGCTTTGCCTTTTGCTCTTCTCTTGCTGCTTTAGCAGCTAAGCAAACGGACAGCGTGGCAATGAAGTTGCGGAGATAGTGAAATCGGCAGTGTAGTGAAGGTGAGATAGAGCGAATGGATAACGTAGCGAAGTAGAGGCATGACCTCATATTGAGGATGTGAGGTTGTGCCTTTGGTTTGCTGCCAAAAGTAATGTAAGTTTGTGAATAACTTTATTATAAGTGAGGAACTGAGGAAATGGAGCGAGGACTCTTATTGGATGTAGGTCGTAAGTTTTGGTCAATTGATGAAATAAAGCAGTTAATTGAGCTTCTGTCTAAAACGGGTTTGACTCATTTACAATTACATCTGAGTGAAAATGAAGCATTTAGGCTGAATTTGGAAGCTGTCAGTACTGACAGAATGTCATCAGTTAATGACAGGACTTATTCTTATGATGATATTCAGGAAATATTAAAATTTGCACATCGCTATAAAATTCAAGTGATTCCGGACATTGATGCACCAGGGCATTTACGAGCTTTGTTGAGAAATCGACCAGAGTTTGCACTTCCAGCAACAGAAGGATGTGCGCTAGATGTGACAAATCCTTTGGCTTGCGAATGGTTCTTATCCATCATTCGTGAGTGCTGTGAGTGGTTTTCTGAGTGTAATATTTTTCATGTTGGGGGAGATGAGTTTATTGATTTTAGGCGGATGGAGGCTTATCCATATTTACTTTCAAAAAGCCATGAATACTATGGTGAGAAGGCTTCAGGTTTGGAATTTTATGTTGACTTTGTCAATCATATCGCACAATATTTGTCGTTAAAGGGCAAAAAAGTACGTGTTTGGAATGATGGTTTTTTACGGAAAGACCTTGAGAGTCTGTCAGTACTGACAAAGGATGTTGAAGTTTGTTATTGGACGAATTGGGATGTGAATATGGCATTAGTTGGGGACTGGCTCCGTGCGGGTTATCGCTTGGTTAATTTCTGTGATAATGATTTGTACTATGTGCTAGGGGAAAATGCGGGTTACAACTATCCATCGGTTGAAAAATTAATCAAATTTGCTGACAGAAATAAGTTTTCAGGTGAACAAATACTGACAAATGAGGAAATGAAGTCTGTCAGTGGCACTTATTTTTCAGTGTGGGCTGACAAGGCGGAAGCGAAGTCTGTCAGTGAAATTTTAATTGATTTGGCGGAGCTGCTTCCTATTTTTGTCAAAAAATATGGGGAGGTTTAATGGAAAATTGGTGGAAAAAAGCGGTAATTTATCAGATTTATCCACGAAGTTTTAAAGATACAAATGCAGATGGTATCGGTGACTTACAGGGGGTTATTGAGAAGTTAGATTACTTACAAAAATTAGGGATTGATGCGATTTGGCTGTCACCTGTCTATCAGTCACCAATGATCGATAATGGCTATGACATCAGTGATTATTTAACCATTGACCCATCATTTGGTACAATGGATGATTTTGAGTGTTTGGTGTCAGAGGCGAAAGTGCGTAAAATTCGAGTACTTATGGATTTGGTTGTCAACCATACTTCTGACCAGCATAAATGGTTTAAAGAAGCACGACAAACATTGGAAAATCCCAAGCGCTCGTTTTATATCTGGCGAGATCAGCCAGTTTTCAATGATAAAAACTGGACTTTTGATCCGCTAACTCAACAATATTATTTTCATCTATTTAGCAAAAATCAGCCGGATTTAAATTGGGAAAATCCTGATGTTCGCAGTGAAATTCACAAAATGATGGAATTTTGGCTAAAAAAGGGAATTAGTGGTTTTAGGCTTGATGTTATTGACTTAATTGGAAAAATTCCAGATGAAAATATTACAGTAAATGGTCCTAAATTGCATGAATATTTGCAAGAGATGAATCGTGAAGTTTTCGTTGGGAACGACTTGCTCACAGTCGGTGAGGCCTGGTCAAGTTCGCCAGAACTTGCAAAGTTGTATTCAGCGCCAAATAGGCATGAGTTATCTATGGTTTTTGGATTTTGGCATATTTTGACTTCAGCAGGAGAAGGGAACAAATGGAATTATCTTCCACTCAATGTTCCAAAGCTCAAACAAGCTTTGTCGGCTTGGCAGGAGATTGCCCCTGATGAAGGATGGAATTCATTATTTTGGGGAAATCATGATTTGCCACGTTTGGTATCATTTTGGGGAGAATTATCTGATAAATATCGAGAAAAATCAGCTAAAGCATTCGCGATTTTACTACATCTGATGCGCGGTACACCCTTTATCTATCAAGGAGAAGAGCTTGGAATGACAAACTTTCCGTTTGAAAAATTTTCAGAAATAAATGATATTGAATCTCTTAATTTTGTGGAAGATAAACGAAACATGGGCTGGTCTGATGAAAAAATTATGGACGTATTGCGCAAAATGAGTCGTGATAATGCTCGAACACCAATGCAATGGGATGGTAGTGAACAAGCAGATTTTACCACAGGACAAGCTTGGCTTGAGGTTAATCCGAACCACAGGAAAATTAATGTCATGCTTGCCTTAGAGAATCAGCAGTCTATTTTCTACACCTACCAAAAATTGATTGCCCTTCGTCATGAGCAAGCTTGGCTGTATACTGCAACTTATGAACTACTTGATAGCTCTGATGAAATATTTGCCTATCTAAGAAAGACGGAAAATCAAACTTTTCTTATTGTCGCAAATCTGTCAAATCATGAAAATACTTTTGTCAGTAACTTTAGGAAAAAAGCTGAAATTATCAGTACTGAGAGCTTTCCGTCAGCACTGACAGAAATAAAAATGAAGGCTTGGGATGCGTTTGCTCTGGAGGTTGAGTGAAACAATGTAACCCCTAACATTTTTCTAAGTAAATGATATAATGTATAAAGAAGAATAAAATGAAAGTAAAATTACGCTGGTCTCATTTTGAAGTGATTACTTATTAGTAGGGGATTCTTTCATCTTTAGGGTAAACCTCTAGGTGTAACTATGTAGCTAAAGTTGCGACAGTCTGCTTAATATCAAAGATATGAGGTTATACCTTATGTTCCAAAAGCAGAACGAGTTTTTGAACAACCTTATTATAGAAATTAAGCAGTATTAGAAAGATATAAAAGAATGATTGGAAGAGCCTTAGAAGTATTATTTATCCGAATTTGGGTTGTAGTAAAATTGACCTTGATTTTCTGGTTATTAAGTTTATCTGGTGGCTTTATTTTGGGATTTGGTCCAGCTTTTAAAGTCGTAACAGAGCTTTACTTAGCAGAGGGGTTTGAGCATACAGCGATTAAAGTAAAACAGGCTTACCGTATTTTCAAACGCAATTTTTGGCGTGCTAATTTAATCTTTTGGTTCTATGCCGCAATAAGCTTGCTTTTGATTTACAATCTATATTTATCTGTTCAAATTCGAGGTTTGCTGTTTTTCATTATTGATTTTATTTTACTTTTTGGGTTGACATACGTATTAACAGCCTTTGAGTATTCGATGATTTTAGATAGTCAGTTTGAGATGAGCTTTGGAAATCTGTTAAAAATCAGTTTTATTTCAAATTTTGTAAGTTTTAGAACTTATTTGAAACTATTGCTGGGAACGATAATTTTGCTGATATTAACTTGGCAATTTAAAGGTTTGATTTTGTTTGCTGTAATTGGAGTTTTACAAATCTACTGTGTAACAGTAACAAAAGAGTGGCGAGTGAAAATTGATGAACAATTGGCAGAGTAAATATTAAAGTGATTACTTCATTGGTGGGGGATTCTTTCTCCCCTACCAATGTTTAGGGTACAATCTCATATCAGAGATATGAGGTCACACCTCCGCTTCGCTACGTTATCTATCGCTCTAAGCTGCTAAAGCAGCAAGGCGAATGGATACCCGTGGTGAATCGACAGCGGAGTAAAGCGGAGGTAGTGTTGCTAAGTTAAATTTTCCCATTTTACTTTGGGGAACTATCGCTTGAAGGAGGATTATGAATTTACAATTTCCGAAAGAATTCTGGTGGGGAGCGGCAACGAGTGGTCCACAAACAGAAGGTCGGTTTAAAAAACAGCACGATAATGTTTTTGATTATGATTTTGATCATTTTCAAGAACGATTTTGGGGAGCAATTGGTCCCGATACAGCAAGCAATTTTTTCAATGATTTTCGTGATGATATTGAGTTGATGAAAGCTGCTGGTTTGAATTCTGTGCGAACAAGTATTCAATGGTCGCGTTTGATTGATGATTTGGAGCTTGGTACGCTCAATGAAAAAGCGGTTGAATTTTATAATGCAGTAATTGATGAGTTTTTAACGCATGGGATTCGTCCAGTGATTAATTTGCATCATTTTGATTTGCCAGTGGAGTTATTGCATAAGTACGGAGGCTGGGAAAGTCGTCATGTGGTGGATTTATATGCGGACTTTGCTGGGAAATGTTTTGAGCTTTTTTCAGACCGTGTGAGTGACTGGTTTACCTTCAATGAGCCAATGGTTGTTGTAGAGTGTGGTTATCTGCTTGGTTTCCATTATCCTGATGTGGTGGATGGCAAGAGAGCAGTTCAAGTCGCTTATCATTTGCAATTGGCGTCAAGTTTGGCAATTAAGAAATTTAGAACAATCAATCAAAATCCCGCTGGGCAAATTGGCATTATCTTGAATCTAACTCCTGCCTATCCTGCAAGCTCTCATCATGCAGATGTTTTTGCAGCAGAAATGGCGGATTTGTGGCAAAATCGTCTATTTTTGGACGCCTCGGTGAAAGGAGAATTTCCGTCAGTACTGACAGAAATGCTGTCAGCAGAAAATGCGCTCTGGAAAGCGACTGATGAGGATTTGTCAGCAATTCGTCAGTATAAAATTGACGTTTTAGGTGTAAATTATTATCATCCCAGTCGTATTCAAGAGCCAGAATTTTCAAGTGATAGTTTAGCCCAAGATTTTCGTCCAGATAAATTTTATGCCCCATACAATAAACGAGGTGTGCGAATGAATGCTGATCGTGGTTGGGAAATTCATCCACAAACGGTTTATGAAATTGCCAAAAGAATACAAAAAGATTATGAGAATCTCCCGTGGTTTATTTCGGAAAATGGGATGGGTGTTGCTAATGAACAACGCTTTGCTGACAATGACGGTGTCATTCAAGACGATTATCGTATTCAATTTACAACGGAGCATCTTTATTGGCTTCATAAAGCAATCAGCGAAGGTGCAAATTGTTTTGGATATCATGTTTGGACACCCATTGATTGTTGGAGTTGGAGGAACTCTTATAAAAACCGTTATGGATTGATTGCCTTAGACATTCACACACAAGTCAAGACACTGAAGAAATCAGCTCATTGGTTCAAGAGCCTATCAACTGCTGGTGTACTTGAGGTTAGCCAGCAAATTATCAATAAATATGCTGACGATTACTGACAGGATTTCTGTCAGTAAGTTCATCATTTCTGGAAGAAGATTTTCGTTTCAAATTTCGTGTTATGAGATTACATAATTAAATATAAATCATAAAAGGAGCAAAATATGTCATTACTAACGATTGATATTGGTGGTACAAGTATTAAATATGCACGTTTTGATAAAGGTCAATTGAGCAATCAAGGAGCATTTGCAACGCCCGATAATCTTGATACTTTTTATCAACATCTGAGTGCGGTAGTAGAGCAATTTAAGGAAAATAGCGATGTTTGTGGTGTTGCGATTAGTTCACCAGGTGCAGTAAATAAAATATCTGGTGTAATTGAAGGTGCTAGTGCTTTGCCTTATATTCATAACTTTGACATTCATAGCGAATTTGAGAAACGTTTTGGATTGCCTGTTTCTATTGAAAACGATGCTAATTGTGCTGCGCTCGCAGAAGTCAAGTTTGGGGCAGCTAAAGGTCATTCAGATGTGCTATTTCTTGTTTTAGGTACAGGGGTAGGCGGATCTTTTGTCATTGATGGAAAGATTCACCACGGGAAACACCTTTTTGGTGGTGAATTTGGATTTATGCTCATGGACGAAGAAAATTCATTTTCAACGCTTGGTACGACTGTTCGCATGGCAGAACGTTATAACACACGCACAAGTGAAAACCTTGATGCCATTGATATCTTTAAATTGGCTTTTGCAGGTAACGAAATAGCTAAAGAAGAAATGGATATTTTTACATTTAATGTTGCTAAAGGTATCTTTAATCTGAGTTATTCTTTTGACCCTGAGTGTGTCATTATTGGTGGCGGAGTTTCTCAAGCAGAATGGCTTATTCCAGAGATACAAAAACAACTCCAAAAGATTATGGACACGATCAAGATTGCACCATTTATGCCTGAGATTACTGCTTGCCAATTTAAGAATGATGCAAATCTCATCGGAGCAACAGTAGATTTTGTTCAGACATTCAATAAATAACTCTATTTATACATTTTTATATACGAAAAAAAGATCAAAAAGTCACAAAAATATACTATTTTCAAGGAAAAATTATGACAAAACTTTATGGTTCAGTAGAAGCAGGAGGAACAAAATTCGTCCTTGCTATCGGTAATGAACAATTTAACATTATTAAATCAATACAAATCCCAACAACTACTCCAGAAGAAACAATTACATCCGTCATTGAGTTTTTCAAAGACAATCCTGTGTCTGCCTTATCAATTGGGTCTTTTGGTCCCATTGACATCAACCCTGAAAGTCCAACTTATGGCTACATTACAACTACACCCAAAGCAGGCTGGGCAAATGTTGACCTTCTCGGCAAGCTTAAATTGGCGCTTCAGATTCCGATGGAATTTACGACAGATGTAAACAGCTCTGCATATGGTGAAATGGTCGTGACAGGGGGAAATTCTCTGGTTTATTACACGATTGGTACAGGGATTGGTGGCGGAGCCGTTCAGGACGGAAAGTTCATTGGTGGTGTTTCACACGCAGAGATGGGTCATCAGTATGTTAAAAGACATCCAAAAGACCTTGATTTTGCAGGAGTTTGCCCTTTTCATGGGGATTGCCTTGAGGGAGTTGCAGCCGGTCCTTCTCTTGAAGCGAGAACGGGTATTCGAGGTGAAAATATTCCACTTGACAGTGAAGTTTGGGAGATTCAAGCTTTTTATATCGCACAAATCGCCGTTAATACAACATTGGCTTTAGCACCAGAAAAAATCGTATTCGGTGGCGGAGTGATGGCGCAAGAGCATATGATTTCGCGAGTACGCGAACAATTTGAAAAACAACTTGCAAACTACGTTAAAATTCCGTCAGCACTGACAGAATATCTTGTCACTCCATCAGTTGCTGACAACGGTTCAGCGACCATTGGTAACTTTGCTTTAGCTGCAAAATTATTGTAAGCTTGAATGGCAGTCAACTTTTGAAGTGATTACTTCATTGCGGGGGATTCTTTCTCCCCCACCAATGTCAGGGTACAACCCCGTCGTAAGCGCTAAGACCCTAGCGCAGTCGGACTCTTTAATCAACGGAGTTCGGAAGGCTAGAAACTTGCGAAAAAAAGATGAAATTTTGAACCTGCTGCTTAAGCAGAACCAAAAATTTCCCTATTTTTCACAGTTTCTGGTTGAGCCTTTCTCACCTCTTGGATATTTATTAAAACGTTAGGTCTCCTAACGTTTTTTTGATAAAATGAAATAAAAATTAGAAAAAGATTGGATAAAAATGTGAATAAAAAATTAATTATTATTTTGACAGCGGGAAGTTTACTGATGTTAGGAGCTTGCACTAATGAGTCAGCTTCAAATAACACTGCAGCAAGACAAGCAACAACTCATGCAATGAATTTTCTCATTAATAATGACACAAGAAATATAGGAGCAGTCACAAATGATGCCCCTTCTGAGATTATCTCAGAGCTGAAAGAAGACATTATAGAAGAGCAAGAAAAAATATTAGGAGGTAAAGATGTCATCCAAACCCTTAGTCTTAATCATATCCCAGCAACAGAAATCATTAAAAATTATGCTGACAAAGCGGTCAATGCTCTGACAAAAATCCAAGACTTTGAAATCACATCAGTCGTGACAAAAGGAGAAACAAAAGAGGTTACATTAAGATTTACACCACTGGTTGGGATAAAAGAAACTTCTAGCAATACCGAACTTCTACAAGGACTAAAAGATTTTAATCCCAGATTATCATCAACACTGACCACAGTAAAACTACAATTAGAAAAAGATGGCAGAGGCATAGATTTTGATGATGATCATTTTAGAAAATTGGTCAATGCTGCATTTATTTAAAAAGATTTACTATTTCGCTTATTGTCGTCAATAACGGAAAACAATGATAGCGCTTTTTACATATCATCTAAAAATCATCTCTGCAAAAGTTAATAATTTATGATAGAATAAACCTAATAAATTTTAATTGAACAAAAGCATCCAGGACAAAAAATAGTCACAAGATATGTGAGTTTAACGGTCCTTAAATGGTTGCTTTTGTATCTTACAGAGGAGGGTCCCTTGTCCGACAACACACTTGAAAAAATCATCGTGCTTGACTACGGTTCACAGTATAATCAACTTATCGCACGCCGTATCCGCGAAATTGGTGTTTTCTCAGAACTCATGAGTCACAAAGTCACAGCCGCTCAAATCCGCGAGATTAATCCTATTGGTATTATTCTCTCAGGTGGTCCAAATTCCGTATATGATGAAGGTTCATTCGATATTGATCCAGAAATTTTTGAACTTGGCTTGCCTATTTTAGGAATTTGCTACGGAATGCAACTGATGAGTTATAAACTTGGTGGTAGGGTTGAAGGTGCTTCAGAACGTGAGTATGGTGTTGCTCCCCTCTCTCTCCAAGCAGAATCAGCACTTTTTGCTGGTACACCTGAAGTTCAAGATGTTTTGATGAGTCATGGTGACCGTGTCACAGCAATTCCAGAAGGATTCCACGTTGTAGGAACTTCACCAAATAGTCCATTTGCAGCTGTTGAAAATACGGAACGAAACTTGTACGGCATCCAATTTCATCCAGAAGTCCGTCATTCGGTTCACGGGACAGACCTTCTTCGTAACTTTGCACTAAATATCTGTGAAGCTAAAGGCAACTGGTCAATGGAAAACTTCATTGATATGCAAATCAAAGATATTCGTGCAAAAGTTGGAGATAAAAAGGTTCTGCTAGGTCTTTCAGGAGGAGTAGATTCATCAGTTGTTGGCGTCCTTTTGCAACGTGCAATTGGTGACCAATTGACATCAATCTTTGTTGACCACGGCTTTCTTCGTAAAGGCGAAGCTGACCAAGTCATGGAAACTTTAGGTGGAAAATTTGGGCTCAATATCATCAAAGTAGATGCTCAAAAACGCTTCATGGACAAGCTTGTAGGACTTTCAGATCCAGAGCAAAAACGTAAAATTATTGGTAACGAATTTGTCTATGTTTTTGATGATGAAGCAAGTAAATTAAAAGGTGTAGATTTCCTTGCTCAGGGTACACTTTATACTGATGTGATTGAATCTGGAACAGATACAGCTCAAACCATCAAATCACATCATAATGTTGGTGGTTTGCCAGAAGATATGCAGTTCCAACTTATTGAACCTTTGAATACACTCTTTAAAGATGAAGTACGTGCTTTAGGAACTCAGCTAGGAATGCCCGATGAAATCGTTTGGCGTCAACCATTCCCAGGTCCAGGCTTAGCGATCCGCGTTCTTGGCGATTTGACAGAAGAAAAGCTTGAAACTGTTCGCGAGTCAGATGCCATTCTACGCGAGGAAATCGCAAAAGCAGGTCTTGAACGTGAGGTTTGGCAATATTTCACAGTCAATACAGATGTTCGTTCTGTCGGTGTGATGGGTGATGGACGAACTTATGATTACACAATTGCGATTCGCGCAATTACATCAATTGATGGTATGACCGCTGACTTTGCCCGTCTCCCATGGGATATTTTGCAAAAAATTTCAGTTCGTATTGTCAACGAAGTTGATCACGTCAATCGTATCGTTTACGATATTACGAGTAAGCCGCCAGCAACTGTTGAGTGGCAATAAAATCTACTATGATTAACAAAAACTATTGAACCGAAAGGCGCTAAGTTACACTGAATTATCTGTTACAGGCCTCACTTTTTCTAAGTTGAACCGAGAAATTGAGTACTAAAAAAAGTACTAAGGTCATATTTTTATGATTCTTGGTACTTTTTTAATTTAATTCTTCAAAATGGTCGTCGTAAATATGCGATCTAGAATTCATGTTTACCATTATTCCTTTTATAATACAAAAAATAAGAAAAAACTAAATGAGAATTGAAGAAAAGTTCTGAAATGTTACTACGCCTCTTCCCACATATTAGTTTTTAAAATCGCCTTTATTTTTTGTTTATCTAAATTTTCACCAAATAGTGTTACTGAATATTTGATAAGGTAGCATAATTGATATTATTTTTATTGAGAGGTTCGTGAAAAATGTTAGAATATATTATTAATGATACGCTCACATATATTGAGAAACAAAGTAAAACGGAAAGAAAAAAGATTGGACAATTTTTTACTTCAAAAAAAACAGCAGAATATATGGCTAGTTTGTTTGATATTACTAATTTCGGTAACAAAACTTCCATAAGTATTTTAGATCCAGGCGCTGGTTCTGGTATTCTAACTGCTGCATTGATTGAAAGGTTAGAAAGCGAATGTACACTTAATAAAGTTTATATAACTTGTTATGAAAACAATCTTGACATTATTAATATATTGGTAGAAAATTTAGAATTCATAAAAAATAAATCCACAATTGAAATAGATTATACGATTTTTAGAGATAATTATTTGGTTAGCCAGGGACTCGCCTTTGAAGCTGGCACCCCCTAGAAAAGTACGATCTAGTTATTGGAAACCCCCCCTATTTAAAAATTTCTAAAAATTCACCAGAAGCGATGTCAATGCCTAGTGTATGTTACGGTGCTCCAAATCTATACTTTCTTTTCGCAAGTATGAGCTTATTTAATCTAAAAACAAATGGTCAGATGGTTTATATTATGCCTAGATCGTGGACTTCTGGCTCCTATTTTAAGAAATTTAGAGATTATTTCTTATCAAATGGAAAATTGCGGAACATCCATCTTTTTGCTAGTAGAGATAAAGTATTTGATAATGAAACTGTCCTTCAAGAAACTATAATTATTAGAGTTGAAAAAACAGACGCAGATTATCCGTTCATATCAATAACTACCTCAAAAGACAGCACTGAATTTGATACTATCCAAAATATCGAAGTTCCTTATAAAATAGCTGTATCTGGAGATGAAAAGTATGTTTACTTGGTTACTAATAACGAAGAACTAGAGGTGTTAAGTAAAATAGACAAATTTGACTGCACTCTTCTTGATTTGAACTTAAAGATGAAAACAGGTATCACAGTTGACTTTAGGAATAGAGAGTTTTTGAGAGATGAATCTGGAGATGGCATTATTCCATTATTCTATTCCCAGCATATTAAAGAAGGTCTAGTTCAATTTCCTATAGGTAAAGATTATGAATATGTAGTGGATAGCAAGACAGGGTTAATTCAGGAAAATAAGAACTATTTGTTTGTTAAAAGATTTACCTCTAAAGATGAAAAAAGAAGGCTCCAATGTGGGATATATTTATCTAAAAATTTTCCAGAGTATAGCCATATTAGTACACAAAACAAATTAAATTTTATTGACTCAGTTAATAACTTGATTATTGATGAATCTTTGGTTTTTGGGCTGTACGTGGTATTTAATTCTACCATTTACGATAGATATTACAGAATCTTAAATGGATCAACTCAGGTCAATAGCACGGAAATAAATAGCATACCTATGCCCAAAATTAATATTTTAAAATATTTAGGAGAAAAGTTGATATTGTCTAATGTTTTTTCTGTAGAAATGTGCGATATTATATTAGGAGAGGTTATGAAATGAAAAAAATTGAAGAAGCAAAGTTGATATTACAAGAAATCGGTATGCCAAAGAAACAACAAACTGATTTATGTGGTTATACTCTTATTGCTATGAGCTCTGTTAGTGAAGAGGATACTTGGAATTCAAGCAAGAATGATTGGATTAGAATTCACGATATTATTCAATTCCTAAATGAAAAATATGACATAATATATGCGGAAAATTCTAGGGAAACTTTTAGAAAACAGGCTATTCATCATTTTAGAAATGCTGCAATAATTGAAGATAATGGAAAAGCAACTAATTCACCAAATTATAGATATAGACTAACCGAGGAAGCTCTAGCTCTGATAAAATCATTTAAAAAGGATTCCTGGGATAGTTCTTTAATTGAATTTAAAAATGAACACGGAACTTTAATTGATAAATACGCATCTAAGAAAAGAATGGAGAAGATGCCCGTAAAAATTAATGGTGAGAATTTTCTTTTTTCTCCAGGTAGACACAATGAACTCCAAAAATATATTATTGAGGAATTTGCACCTAGATTTGCTCCAGGATCTGAATGTCTATATGTTGGGGATACTATAAAGAAAGATTTAGTAAATAATATTGAAACATTAAAAAAACTTGGATTTACAATTACTAAACATGACAAAATGCCTGACGTTGTACTATATAGTGAAGAAAAAAATTGGATATACTTTATTGAATCAGTTACTAGTGTGGGGCCAATGGACCCTAAGAGAATTTTAGAGATTACTCAGATGACTAGAAATGTAAAAGCTGGAAAAGTATTTGTCACTGCATTTCTTGATTTTACAACTTACAAAAAATTTGCTACAACAATTGCGTGGGAAACAGAAGTATGGATATCGGCAATGCCAGATCATATGATACATTTGAACGGTGATAGATTTTTAGGACCAAGATAAACTTAAGTTTTATTTGTAATAAGCTTCTCATTCTGGTTTAGTGAATATCAAGCACTGCAATATCTAAAGATATCCATGTTTAGAATAAGAACGAAATAAATCTTACCAAAATAAACAAAAGGTATCGAACAAGTCATACTGTGTTATATCCGAAAATTTAGTACTAAAAAGTACTAAGGTCATAATTTTATGATTCTTAGTACTTTTTTCATTCACTTCTTCAAAAAGAAAAGCCAGTCTAAGACCGACTTACAATAGGAATTTTAAAAAAGCAGACAATTTCAATTGCCTGCTTTTTTTCTCTATAAAAATAGTTAAAGTCATCATAAAAAATTTTTATAACAATGTACATAAGCTCATGGTAATCTATATATAGAAAATAATTAGAAAGTCTAGAGAAAAATGGCAAATTTAAAAACAAAAGTAATCCATGGCGGTATATCAACAGATAGTACAACAGGAGCAGTATCTGTTCCTATCTACCAAACTTCAACTTATAAGCAAAATGCTTTAGGTCAGCCCAAAGAATACGAATATTCACGTTCAGGAAATCCTACGCGCCATGCTCTTGAAACTTTGATTGCAGAGCTTGAAGGTGGAGTGAAAGGATTTGCATTTAGTTCGGGACTTGCAGGAATCCATGCTGTACTCTCAATGTTTTCTGCTGGAGACCATCTTATTTTAGCTGATGATGTATATGGTGGAACTTTCCGCTTACTTGACAAAGTGTTAGTACGCAGTGGCATCACTTATGATTTAATTGATTTGAGTGTACCAGCAAGTTTAGAGGCTGCTTTTAAGCCTGAAACAAAAGCAGTTTACTTTGAAACACCTTCAAATCCTTTACTGAAAGTCCTTGATATTAAAGAAATTGCTCGTATTGCTAAAGCCCATCATTCACTCACTTTGGTTGACAATACTTTCGCAACTCCTTATTTACAGCGACCATTAGAATTAGGTGCAGATGTTGTGTTGCATTCTGCTACTAAATATCTTGGTGGTCATTCTGATGTGGTAGCAGGATTAGTAACAACAAATTCGGAAAACTTGGCAGAAAAAATTGGTTTTTTACAAAACTCAATTGGAGCAGTGCTTGGTCCACAAGACAGCTGGTTGATTCAACGTGGAATTAAGACACTTGCACTTCGGATGGATGCTCATAGCAAGAGTGCAGAAAAAGTTGCAAAATTTTTAGAGGAATCAGAAGCGGTAGCCAAAGTTTATTATCCAGGGTTGCCAAGCCATAAAGGTTATGAGATTGCACAATCTCAAATGGATGCTTTTGGTGGAATGCTTTCTTTTGAATTGGTTGATGAGTCAAAAGTAAAACCATTCGTCGAAAGTTTACACTATTTTACTCTTGCAGAGTCACTTGGTGGAGTGGAAAGTTTGATTGAAGTGCCAGCCATAATGACTCATGCATCAATTCCCAAAGAAGTTCGTGAACTAGCTGGTATTAGGGATGGTTTGATTCGTGTTTCTGTAGGCATTGAAGATATAGATGACCTTGTTGGTGATTTGAATCGTGCCATTCATTTAATCGGAGCATGAAATGTATAAAATTGTTGGAAATATTGTTGAACTCATCGGTGAAACGCCAATTGTAAAACTAAAAAATACTCCAAAAGGGAGCGCGGATGTTTATGTTAAATTAGATTTTTTTAATCCTGGAGGTTCGGTAAAGGATCGAATTGCCTTAAACATGATTCGGCAAGCACAGATGGATGGGCGTCTGAGAGAAGGAGGAACAATCGTTGAGCCGACTTCTGGAAATACAGGGATAGGACTTGCTCTTGTCGGCGCAGCTTTAGGTTATAAAGTTGTGATTATTATGCCTGATAATTATTCTATTGAGCGACGTAAACTTATTCAAGCCTATGGTGCGGAGTTAATTTTAACTCCTGCATCTGAAGGAATCAAGGCTGCAATTGATTTGGGAAAACATCTGGTCAAAGAGAAGGGATGGTTTATGCCAATGCAATTTGAGAATTCAGCTAATATTACTGCACATGAACAAACGACAGCTCCTGAAATTTTAGCGGCTTTTGGAAATCAAGGATTGGATGCTTTTGTGGCAGGCGCAGGTACTGGGGGAACAATATCAGGAGTTTCACATGGGTTAAAGAGAATAAATTCAAAGATAAAAACCTTTGTGGTTGAACCTGCTGAATCTCCGGTCTTATCTGGTGGAAAAAGCGGACAGCATGGAATTCAAGGAATTGGAGTTCCCTTCGCATCTTTAAATTTAGATAACGAGGCTTATGATGATATAATAGATGTAACGACTGATGAGGCAATTATGACCGCTCGGGAAGTTGGACGAAATGAAGGATTTTTAATTGGTTTTTCTTCAGGTGCAGCAATTTGCGCAGCATACAAGGTGGCCAAAAAACTTGGAGTTGGTAAAAGAGTTTTAGCACTTTGTGCAGATAATGGTGAGCGCTATTTATCGACAGAGCTCTATGATTTTTGATTGAAGTGATTACTTCATTTGTGAGGGATTCTTTCTTGTCTACAAAGGTTAGGGTACAACCTCACATCAAAGATATGAGGTCACACCTCCGCTTCGCTACGCTGTCCACTCTTGCTAAGTGGCTAAAGCCACAAATCGAGTTGCAAAGCGCTAAGACCCT
This sequence comes from Lactococcus allomyrinae, assembly GCF_003627095.1. Classification (NCBI taxonomy): domain Bacteria; kingdom Bacillati; phylum Bacillota; class Bacilli; order Lactobacillales; family Streptococcaceae; genus Lactococcus; species Lactococcus allomyrinae. The sequence goes on from NZ_CP032627.1 coordinate 522,870, forward strand.
AGGGTAGTAGAACGAAAGTATACGCTTACTAGGTTAAAAAAGACGAAGAAATCAAGATAGTGGATTATATTTTAAAAGGGGAATATTGTGAAAAAATTTTTTGACCATATTGATGAGAAAATGGTGAAATTTTTGTCAAGAATTAGTTTCTTGTCATTGATGGTTGTGGGACTTGTTATTGTATTTTTTCTTTTTAGGGAAATCTACAGTATGATAACAATGGCGTTTCAGGCTGATTCATCAACACATTATTATGAAGTTTTACAAAGTATTCTTTCTTTCTTTATTTTCTTTGAGTTTTTAACATTGATCATTACATCAATTCGAAATAAAGGCCATGTTTCACTTATTTTCTTATTATCCCTAGGAATTACTTCTTTAATCCGAGTATTATTGACCTACCATGACCAACTGATTGGCTTGATTGCAATATCTAGTAGTATTTTGTTGCTAATCATTGGTGTGGTTGTATTGAAAAGGTTTATTTTTACAGAAGATAAAAACGAAGAACATTTATAGAATTCAGATAATTATCTGAATTTTTTATTATAAAATCCTTGACAAGCCTATAGAAAAGTTTTACAATATGAACAACATCAGAAGAGTAGCTCTCTATAAAAATTTTTCAGGAAGTCTGCGGTTGTGCGAGCAGATAGATTCAAGAGAGTGAATGGACTGATTTTAAAGTTGATAATGTTTTATCGCAAAAATGATTTGAAACAATAAAAATCACGGATGCTCCCGATACCGAGCTACTTGTTGTTGGACGAGAAGAAGATGAGTCTTTTTAAGTACCTTTTGGACTCTTAAATTACGGTGGCACCGCGTGGAATACGCCCGTAGAGTATTTTTACTCTGCGGGTTTTTTGACGTCTCAAAACGAAAAATGATTATTTTTTCATTTTGTAACTAACGCAGTTGTAGTCCATAATCCTAATAGGATTATGGGCGTGCCACTGTGAACCAGTTAAAAGGAGAGTGAGCAATGAAGCGATGGCAAAATTTAATAAATGAGTATAAAAAATTAAAAAAGTAAAACAAAAAGAGAGAAAATAATGAGAATAATAAAAGAAATCCCAGCAGACACATTGACACCCATTTCAGTATATCTTCGTTTGAAGGGGAAAAATAAGGTGATTTTGGAGTCGATTCCAAGAGAAAATGACCAGTCACGTTTTTCAATCATTGCTTTAAATCCTGTTAAACAGGTGAAGTTTACTGACGAAGTTTTGACAGTGAATGATGAAGTTGTCAGTACTGACAAGCCTTTGAAGTTTGTTGAAAAGTTAGTTTGTCTTGCTGACAGAAATGATGAAGACAATTTACCTTTTACGAGCGGTGCGATTGGCTACGCAGGATTTGACACTTACGGTCTCTTTGAGAACATTCAGCCAGAGCTGAGTGATGAGATCGGCACGCCAGACTTATATTTTATGCTTTATGAAAATGCGATTGTCTTTGACCACAAGCGCGAAAAATTGATCCTGATTGAAGATAACATTTACAGTCACAGAGCAGAAGCAGCACTCCAAACAGCGCTGACAGAAAAAATCGAGGTGCTGTCAGTGCTGACAGAAGCAGAAAAACGAATTCCGAAACTTTCAAAAATGAATTTCACAAGTAACACGACAAAGGAGGCGTTCAAGGAAAAAGTTGAGGCAGCCAAAGCTTTAATCAAGAATGGCGATATGTTCCAAATCGTTTTGTCACAACGATTGAGTGCAGATTTCACAGAAAATCCTTTTGATTATTACCGTCAGTTGCGCGTGGAAAATCCGTCATCTTATATGTATTTTCTTGAATTTGACGATTTTCACGTGATTGGCTCATCGCCTGAGCGGCTGGTTGCAGTGCATGGCAATCAAGTCTCAACCAACCCAATCGCAGGAACGAGAAAACGTGGCGCAGAGGAGTTTGAGGATCAACGACTCATTGAAGAATTGGAAAATGACGAAAAAGAAATCGCTGAGCATAAAATGCTGGTTGACCTTGGACGAAACGACATCGGAAAGCTGTCAGAGTACGGTTCAATCAGTGTTCCAGTCTTTATGAAAGTAGAAAAATATCGCTATGTCATGCACATCACAAGTGAGGTAAAAGGTCAATTACGTCCAGAATTTAGCGCAATGGACGCCCTGCTTGCGACTTTGCCTGCTGGCACTCTGTCAGGTGCTCCAAAACACCGTGCTTATCAGCGCATTTACGAATTTGAGCAAGACAAGCGTGGGATTTACGGTGGTGCGATTGGTTATTTGACGAAAAACGGAAACTGTGATTTTGCGATTGCCATTCGGACGATGATTTTGAAAAACAAAAAAGCCTATGTGCAAGCAGGCGCAGGTATTGTTTACGACTCTGTGCCAGAATTGGAATATCAAGAAACATTGAACAAGGCACGGGGATTGTTGGAGATTGGGGAATAGTGAGCTATTTTTAGGAAAGAGAGTTCTTGATAATGAAATATCAACTCAGATAAAAAAGATCACCCTCAGGGTAATCTCCAAATTTATTTGCTCAATGTTCGTTTATTGTGGCGCATAGTGATAAAAGCAGCCAGTCCGCAAATGACCATAGTCGCAAGTGTCAGCAGTCTTCCACCCCAGACATAGGTGACGGTAGAAGTGTTAAAAGCCAGCCAAATTTGCAAGGCAGAATGAACTACCAAGATTACGCCGAAAATCAGCGTGCCTAACGTATCAATGCGCTTTACCCATTCAGGGTGCGCATGGGCTCGTGTAGCGAGCGTGCGATTGGCTTTCGTGATGAGCTTCATGAGAAAAGGCTTCTTGACCAAAAAAGAGCCAATCAAAATAAGACCAATTATAAGATAAATCGAAGGTACAAAAATCTTGATGAGCAAGCCATTTCCATGTGAGAAAAAGGCGACAAGTAAGCTGATTGCAAAAGCAATGACACTAATAGATCCCATTGGATCGAGCTTGTGCTTGCGAATACTTTCTTCCAATGTGTAAATTACGGGGATAAGTGCAGATAATAACAAGGCGCTCGCATCAGAAAAATGTAGCATTTTGAGAAGAGCAACGAGAATAATTGGAATAATCCAGTTAATGAGAATTCCGACAAGCATTTTTGGCTGAATAAAGGCTTTAATTTTGGGTAACATTTGATAATCTCCGATCTGTAAGTTATTTTAGCACATAAAAACAGGTTAATCATCAGACCAAAGTCTGAATTGAAAGAAGGAACAACAGTGATTTTAATAATTGACAACTATGATAGTTTCACCTACAATCTCGCCCAGTATGTCGGTAGTTTGACCGATGTGCAGGTGTTGCGCAATGATGATGCCCGGCTTTACGATGTCGCAGAGCAGGCTGACGGATTGATTTTTTCACCAGGACCAGGTTGGCCAGCTGATGCGGGGAAGATGGAGCAGATGATTGCGGATTTTGCGGGTAAAAAACCAGTTTTGGGCATTTGTCTCGGTTTTCAAGCCATTGTCGAGAGCTTTGGTGGAAACTTACGCTTGGCACACGCGGTCAAGCATGGCAAAAATTCGCAAGTCCGTCAGACTTCAGGAAACTTGCTTTTTAGTAATCTCCCCAGCAAATTTTCAGTCATGCGCTATCATTCGATTGTGATGGACGAAAATGTTGCGCTGCCTGATTTTGCGATTACCGCACTTGCCATAGATGACGGCGAAATTATGGCGATTGAAAACGAGAAGTTGGGCATTTATGGCCTTCAATTTCACCCTGAAAGTATTGGTACGCTTGATGGTATGACGATGATTGAGAATTTTGTGAAAAAAATGGGATGACTTTATGAAAATAATCAAAGCAATTTCTGAGCAACTTATCATAAAAGAGCTGGCGCAGGCAGAATTTGAGCAGGCATATCCCCTTGTTCATCAGTTACGGCAGGATTTACCACTGACAGATTTTCTGTCAGTAACCGCACAAATGCAAGACTACCGCGTTTTCGTGCTGACCGTTGCTGACAAAATCATCGCCTACGCAGGTTTCGCTGAACAACTCAACCTCTATGAGGGGCGGCACATTTTCGTGTACGAGCTGGTCACGGACGTTGCGCTCAGAGGTCAAGGTTACGGCAAAATACTTCTGTCAGCACTGACAGAAGAAGGAAAACGTCTGGGCTGTGAAATGTTGGTTTTGACCTCAGGGCTGCAACGTGTGGACGCCCATCGTTTTTACGAAGAAAAGATGAAACTGATGCGGACGAGTTTTGTGTTTCGCAAGGAGCTATGAAATAGTGAAAGAATTTGAAAGAACTGTCAAATCTGACAGATGAAATCATCAGCTCTGACAAAACAAAATTTTAAAAAAAGGAGATATAAATTATGATTAATCACTTCGGTATTGCAGTTAAGGATTGTATGCGTTCAAAAAAGTTTTATGACGCAGCGCTTAAACCGCTTGGTTACAAGATTCATCGCACAGGTACTAGAGAAACTGGCTATACAGATGGTATTTCGCAGGATCCTTTTGGTGATTTTTGTTTTTTTGAAGGAGAACCATATCCTTTTCATTATGCTTTTGAAGTAAAAAGTAATGAAGCAGTTGACGAATTTTATAAGGAAGCAATTGAAAATGGGGGAGTAGATAATGGTGCTCCTGGATACCGTAAAGACTATCACGAAAATTATTATGCTGCTTTTATCATTGACCCTGATGGCTATCGAATTGAAGCCGTTTGTCACAATGGGCAAGAACATGGACTAGACAGAAATTTTTTAACAGAGATAAAATAATTTTGACAAATATCTAAAGATAAAATTAAATAGAAAATAGAGAAAGGAATTGAGTTCGCCCTCTTGGGGAGCTAGACGATTAGATAAAATGGAAGCTGTCGCTATGCGAGAGAACCATATTTTCCTAGTGTTCTAGGCTCTTGAGCAATCGAACTCACATCTTATTATGAAAAATGAACTCGAAAAAGTAATTGCAGGTCGAGATATGACCGAAAACGAAATGAATATGCTGGCAAACAGTATTATTCAAGGCGAACTCAGCGAGGTGCAAATCGCAAGTTTTCTTGTCGCACTGAAAATGAAAGGCGAATCGGCGAGTGAGCTGACAGGTTTGGCGCGCGCCCTTCAAAAAGCCAGTCTGAAAATTCCAACTCAAGTCACGGATGCGATGGATAATTGCGGAACTGGGGTGACCGCTCGTTTAGTTTTAATATCTCTACTACTTCAGCATTTGTTTTAGCCGCTGGTGGTGTCCACATGGCAAAGCACGGGAATCGCTCAATTACCAGCAAATCTGGCTCGGCAGATGTGCTTGAAGCACTTGGTATCAACCTTTATCTGCCAGAAGAAAAACTAGCTCAGGTCTTTGATAGAGTTGGATTAGTCTTTCTTTTCGCACAAAATTTACATCCTGCGATGAAATATTTCACGCCAGTGCGTAGACAGCTTGAAATTCCAACGATTATGAACTTGACGGGGCCTTTGATTAATCCGGTTTCTCTTGATACGCAGCTCCTCGGCACTTCACGTCCTGATTTGCTAGAGTTGACGGCAAATGTCTTAAAAGGCTTAGGGCGCAGACGTGCAGTGGTGATTACAGGCGAGGGCGGTATGGATGAGGCAGCACTTTTTGGTGTCAATCGCTATGCGCTACTTGAAAATGGCGAAGTCAGCCTACATGAGTTTACAGCTAGAGACCTCGGAATGAAAGAAATCCAACTCAACGAAATCCGAGGCGGCGAAGCCCCTGAAAATGCAGAAATATTAGTCAAAGTACTAGAAAATGAAGCCTCCCCATTCTTGGAAACAACAGTTTTAAACGCAGGCTTAGGTTTCTTTGCAAATGGCAAAGTCGAAAGCGTGAAAGACGGTGTTCAGCTTGCGCGCGAAGTCATTGCAGAGGGGAGTGCACTTGCAAAATTGCGAGAGTTGCAGGCTGAGCAAGTGGGATAAAAAATAAAGAATTGGGAAAAGTATAATTCAACCAAGCAAGTGCTTGCTAAATCCCCCACCTCTTTGAGGTGGATGGATAAAGTAGCACTATCTCCGCTTCACTACTTTATCTATTCGCTATATCTCCTGTCGATTTACCACGGGTATCCATTCGCTCTAAGCTGCTAAAGCAGCAAGGCGAAGTGGTTCGCTACGGCACGAAAGTGCCTAGTCGAAGTCGCAACTCACGCCGTTCTCCAAACGGTCTCCGCAACTCCGTTGCTCCGCTGTCCTCTATCCATATGCTAATGATAGAGGCAAAGCGATAAGGCGAAATAGCAAGCTTTTCTTTCGTTCTACTGCCCTAGGGTCTCAGTACTTTAGCAATCGCGATTTGAACTTCAGACTTTAGCTGGTTAGTCAAATCGACAGCGTAGCAAAGCGAGATAGGCTTCAGGGACAAGGTGACCTCATATCTTTGATGTGAGGTTGTACCCTAACATCTGCAAGGGGAAAATTCCCAGCTGATGAAGTAATCATTTCAAAAAAGAGAGGTAAAAAACATGGGAATCGTGCAAGAATTGCAGGAGCAAGGGATTTGCCCAACTTGTTATAATTTTGAACATGGTGGCGTATATTCCAATTTTACAGAGCGTCTGATTTTTGAGGATGAATGGCTTTATTGTTTTTTAGAAGAAAGACCTCGTGCGAAAGGTCATACAATTATTCTTGTTAAGGCGCATTATGACGATATGGCAACTTTGCCCGATGAACTTTGTGCACACGTTTTTATCATTGCTAAAAAATTGATGAATGTGTTGAAAACGGAGCTAAAGGCAGAGCGCGTGTATCTTTGTAGTATGTGCGACGGAAAAGCCAATCATTTTCATGCGCAGCTCCTCCCACGCTATGCTGGCGAAAAAATTGGTTCAACAAATTTTGTAAAAGAACGACAAACTTATGATGAAAATAATGTTCCTATTGAGCGATTGAGAGGAGCGATGAAAGAAGGAGCAAGTAATGAATGATAGTAAAATTATTTTAGCAGAGCACGAGACTTTTGAAACGAATCGACTCATTTTGCGAAAAATTTCTTTGGCGGATGCTGAGGATATGTTTGAGTTTACAAGTGACCCAGAGGTAGCGCGCTATGTCACTTATCCGCCACATGAAAACTTGGACATAACGAAAGATGGAATTGTGAATTACTTTATTCCCAATCGTTTAGAAAACTGGGGAATTGTTGACAAAGCGACAAATAAGGTCATTGGAACAATCGCTCTCTGGATAAAGGGAGATTCTGGTACTTTTGGTTGGGCTTTAAATCGAAATTACTGGGGGAAAGGTTTGATGCCTGAAGCGGCAAGTGTTTTGCGTGATTTTGCCTTTAATACACTTAAATTAAACGTGATTATTGCCGACCATTATGCTGTGAATCAGAAGTCTGGACGAGTGATGGAAAAAGTGGGGATGCATAAAATTGGACGGATTTGGATTTATATGAAAAAAGAAGAAAAATCTGTGCTGGCGGATTATTGGGCATTGACACGTGCTGAATATTTGGATGAGGTAAAGGATGGAAATTATAAAATATCGGAGGGCTGATGAAGCGCATTATGCTGAAACGCTTGCTTTGCGGGATAAGATTTTGCGTCAGCCCTTTGGTGTGACGATTTATGATGAGAATCTGGATTATGAAGTTGAAAATATTTTCTTAGGTGCTTTTGAAAATGATGAGCTGATTGGCACGGTCAATTATTTTGAGAAAACATCGAAAACAGCTCAACTTTGTGCTTTTGCTGTCAAATCTGACCGACAAAAATCAGGGGTTGGTAGTCAATTGGTTCAGGCGTTATTTACTGATTTACTTGCGCAAAATTTTGAAAAATGTATCGTGGAAGCGCGGGGGACAGCAGTTGGATTTTACAAGAAAATGGGTTTTGTGTTAACGAGTAGCGCCTTTAAAAATGAGCGTTTGGGGCACGAGGATTTTATGATGGCGATTGAGCTATGAATAAAATTTTCATAGAAATCGGTTTTGACCTTGACAATAATCGTTTTGGTTTTGGACGTAGCGTAGAAATTGAACATGCTGATGGCACGGAGAAACGGCTCAAAATTTCGGTCAAACCTGATAAACTTGTCTCACGTTATGTTAGAATTTGGTTAGGGAAAACTGTCTTGATTTTTGATAGTCAAAGTCCGCATTTTTCGGTCAGAAAGAAAACACGTCGAAATTTTAAGTTTGTGATTGGAAAGTGGGGAGAAAAAGGATGACAACGGTTTATTTTATTCGGCACTCAGTGCCTGACCGTTCTGACCAGTCGGTCAAAAATGATGCGCATCGTCCCTTGACTGATGAGGGTCTGAGGCGGGCTGACGAACTTGTCAAGCGCTTTGAAGCTGTCAAAATTGACAAGATTTATTCTAGTTCTTACTTGCGAACGGTGCAGACGGTTGAGCCGATTGCACGAATAAAGGGACTGGAAATTTTGGAAATCTCGGATTTGCGTGAGCGAGAAAACGGGGCTTGGCATTTGGACTTTGAAGCATATACAAGACGACAGTGGGCTGATTTTTCTTATAAACATGAAAATGGCGAGAGTTTACAAGAGGTGCAGAAGCGAAATATTCATGCGTTGAAGCAGATTTTGACAGAAAATGACGGACGGACGCTGATTGTTGGGACGCATGGCACAGCACTTTCAACACTACTCAACTATTATGATTCGAGCTTTGGCGTGGCAGATTTTCTGCGGATTGCGGATGTGATGCCCTATATCATCAAACTAGAGTTTGATGGAACGAGCTATTTATCTAAGAAAGAAATGACAGAAATATGAACATAGAACAAGGAAAATTTTTAGAAACAATCCTCGCGCAGAAGTCGCGTGAAGTCGCGGAAATGCAGCAGGAACAGCCACGAGAAGTGCGTGCAACATACAAGCTCTACGATTTCTTGAAAAATCATGGCAATCAGCTCCAAATTATCGCAGAGTGCAAAAAAGCCTCGCCAAGTTTGGGGGACATCAACACGGAGGTGGATTTGGTGGCGCAGGCGAAAAGCTATGAAAAGGCGGGTGCGGCGATGATTTCCGTGCTGACCGACCCTGTGTTTTTCAAGGGCGATATTGAGTATTTGCGTGAGATTTCGAGCGTCGTGAGCATTCCGACGCTGAACAAAGATTTTATCATTGACAAAAAACAGATTGACCGAGCCGTGAATGCTGGTGCGACCGTGATTTTACTGATTGTCGCTTGTTTTGAAAATGATTTTTCGGTGCTTCAAGAATTGTATGAGTATGCGCTTTCATTAGGGCTTGAAGTGTTGATTGAGACACACAATAAGCCTGAGCTCGACCGTGCACATGCACTGGGTGCAAAAATTATCGGCGTGAACAACCGCAATCTCAAAACTTTCGAGGTCAGTTTGCAAAGTTCATTGGATTTAGTGAAATATTTTAAGCCTGAAAATGTCTATATCTCGGAGAGTGGCATTTTCTCTGCTTTCGAGGCAGAATTAGTTGCTGACAGTTTCAACGGAATTTTAGTCGGGACGGCGCTGATGCAGTCGGGTAATGTTTCGTCAGCACTGACAGAATTAAAAGTGAAAAGATGAATATTGAATTAATAAAAGTCCAACTGACAGACTTGTCAGAACTGACAAAGATGCTAAAAACTATTTTCACGCCTTTGCTTGAGAAATACCATGATAATGAAATCAACCCCGCGAATCTATCGCAGGAGCGGATTGCACGCTGGTTTGCACAAGATTTTACAACGGTATATTTTGTCAGAACTGATGGAAAAAATGTTGGATTTGTGCGTGTGATTGAGCTGAAATTTTTCCCTGAAAAGCGAGAGCGTGTGCGTTTGTCACCATTGGGAATTTTGCCCAATTTTCAAAATCAGGGTTTGGCACAAGAAATGTTTTACCAGTTGGAACAACTTTATCATCCAAAAAATGGTTGGGAGTTGGACACGATTTTTCAGGAAAAAGGGAACGTACATCTTTATGAAAAACTGGGGTATAAGCGTATTGGAGAAGTTCAGCGTTATAATGAATTTATGGATTTAGTGGCTTATGAAAAGGATTAAAAAATGAACATCAAAATCTGCGGTCTCCGCACAAAATCTGCCGTTGACGAAGCGGTCAAAAACGGCGCAACACACCTCGGCTTTATCCTGTCAAAATCGCACCGTCAAGTCACACCAGAAGCTGTCAGTACGCTGACAGAAAACCTACCAAAATCGGTCAAAAAAGTTGGCGTGTTTGTCAACGAATCGATTGAATTTGTCAAAAATGCGGTGGCGATTGCTGGGCTTGACCTCGTGCAGCTGCACGGTGACGAAGACATGGACTATATCCGTCAGATGTCAGTGCCTGTGATTAAAGCTGTCAGTGATTTCGCAAAGATTGCCCAATATGAAAATATTATGTTGCTTTTAGACAGCCCAAAAGGCGGCAGCGGTCAGACGTTTGACTGGACAAGCGTGCGGGCTGACAGCCTGTCATTGCCCTTTTTTGTGGCGGGCGGCTTGACCCCCGACAATGTGGCAGCAGCGGTGCAGCATTTTCAGGATTTTCCTCACTTTTACGGCGTGGACGTGTCGTCTGGTGTGGAGACAGATGGGGTCAAGGATTTGACGAAAATCTGTACTTTCATTCAAAATGCAAGTCTGGCACATTATGACGATTTGCTGACAGCGTTTCTGACCCTCACGCAAAGGCTCAATGCACATGGCATCATCCCCTATCTGATGGGAAGCGTTGCCGTCCAGTTGGTGGCTGGGTTTTCGACCAATCCTGACGACATCGACATTCAGCTTCGACAGTCTGATTTTGCGCAATTTGACCGACTGTCAGTGCTGATGGAAGACTTAGGCTACCACTTGATTGATTGGCACGAGCACAAGTTTGAAAAAGGGAATATCCATGTTGGCTTTGCCAATGTTGAAACGCTGAAAAACTATGCTAACGTTGATTTTACAGCGTTATCAAAAAGTGAACTCGGTGAATTTTATTTGCCAAATCTTCAGCAAAATATCAAAATCTACGAAGCAGCAACTCGCGACAACTGGCGCAATGATAAGTACAAAGATAAAGTGATTTTAGAAAAATTAAAGGAGCTGGAAAATGACCGCTGAAAGCGAAGTAACGATTCGCTCCATTCAAAAAGCGGATTTACATGAATTATGGGCAATCAGCTACGGTCAAAAAGCGGATTTGACCTGGATGGCGTACAACGGTCCGTATTTTCAAAACCCGATTTTGACTTGGGAAGAATTTTCAGCAAAAATCGCTCCTAAAATCAACCAATCGAATTTTGCACTGATTATCTATGAAAATCAGATTGTCGGGCAACTTTCGAGCCACTGGTATGACGGCGACTTGCAAAACTGGCTGGAGTTTGGACTTGTTATCTATGACAGCAGGCTTTGGGGCAAAGGTATTGGCGCAGCCGCTGTACGCCTATGGATGCGGCAACTTTTCGACACTTACCCCGAAATCCAACACCTTGGCTTCACCACTTGGTCAGGAAATCCAGGCATGATGAAACTCGGCGAAAAATGTGGCTTACAGCGCGAAGGACAAATCCGCAAAGTCCGCTTTTGGCAGGGAAATTGGTATGACTCGGTGAAATATGGGATTCTGAGAGAAGAATTATGACTAAGTTTAAAAATATGAAATGGCTCTTCTTTGACCTAGGTTCGACACTTATCAACGAAGAAAAAGCACAAGAAATACGAATCAGAGAAAGTGTGAAACTCCTTGTAGAGCAAGGTATTTCAATGACTGAACAACAATTTTTTCAGGAAATGTGCAATGCTTCAAAACGTTATGAACCGCAGTATCTAGCAGTCATGGAAAATCTGGGGAGCGACAAAATAGTGTCTTATCCCCATCAACTTGAGCAACTCTATGCAGAGACCTTGCCGCTCTTAGACAAGTTGCGACAACGCTATAAAATAGGAATCATCGCCAACCAATCGCTGACAGGTGCAGATCTTCTAAAAAAATGGCAGTTACAAGATAAAATAGATTTCATGAATTCATCCGCAGATTTTGGTATTGCAAAACCAAACTTGGAAATATTTAAAACAGCGCTGGAATTCTGTGATTGTGAGCCAGAAAATATTTGTATGATTGGGGATAGACTGGATAATGATATCTTTCCCGCCAAACAGCTTGGAATGAAAACGATATGGGTCAAACAAGGCTTTGGAGCTTATCAGATACCGATTTCAAGGGCTTATGAGCCAGATTTGGAAGTTGAAAGTTTGAAAGAGTTGTTTGATTTGTAACAGGTTTAACTTAGCAAGTGCGTACTAATTCCCCACCTAGGTGTAACAACTAGCATATCTCTAAACGCTAGATCCTATCTTAGGTGGCGGGATAAGCAGCACTAAACTCTGCTTTCGTTCTACTAACATCGTTGGGGGATTCTTTCTCCCTCAACGATGGAGTAATCACTTCAAGGAGAACAAAAATGTCGTATTCAACATCTGGCATAGACCATATCGGTCTAACCGTGAAAGATTTAACAGCCAGCACGAACTTTTTCATCAACTGCTTAGGTTTCAAAAAAGTGGGCGAGCGTCCAGAATATCCAGCGGTGTTTGTTGCTGATGACGCAGTCATGATGACGCTCTGGCAGGCAAAAGATGACGCTGAAATTCTGGATTTTGACCGTAGGCATCATATTGGACTCCACCATCTCGCTTTTCGTGTCCCAAATCATGAGCAGCTCGACCAGTTATTTGCTAAAATAAAAAATGAGCAAACGATCAACATTGAGTTTGCGCCAGAAACCCTCGGTACAACAGAAGCACGCCATTTTATGATTCATGAACCAAGTGGAAATCGGATTGAATTTATTTCAAGAAATGCTTAAGGGTACCTCTAAAAATCAGAACTGAAAGGAACAAAATGCCAGAAATCATCACAACAAAACAGGGAAAGATTGAAGTAGAGATAGAAGGAACAGGCTTTCCAGTTATTGCCATTCATGGCAGTCCTGGCGGCTGGGACGGCGCGAAAATGATGCTTGATTTTTTACCATCAGACAAATTTCAAAAAATTGCCTTTTCACGACCTGGTTATCTCGGAACGCTGCTGAATGAAAAAGATGATTCGATTGACCACGAAGCCGATTTGATTGCCGCAATGCTTGAGCATCTAAAGATTAAACGTGCAGCAGTTTTGGCTTGGTCAGGTGGCGGTCCATCTGCTTATCGTTTGGCGGTGCGCCATCCAGAGCAGATTTCGAGCATGGTGATGATTGCAGCAGTGAGTGAGCGTTGGATTTGCCCACCTTATCCTGCGTCGGACAGGTTTCTCTATGGCACAGCCTTTGGGAAATCTCTTGTTCATTTTCTTGCAAAGGTTACACCAAAACAGATTATCAGCGGTGCGCTGGCAGGTGAGGGAAAGCTCAGCAATGCAGAAGTTCAGAAGCAGACAGAAAGCGTGATGGCGCATTCAGCGCAGCGTAAAGCCGTTCTTGACGTGGCAAAAACCATGAATTGGGTCGGTAAGCGAAAGCCAGGTTGGGACAATGATGTTAAAAATTATGCCAAGATTGATCGCCTAGAGTTAGAAAAAGTGCACTGTCCAGTACTGATTGTCCAAGGTGACGTAGATACCGATGTGCTTCCTTTTTACAGTGAAAATGCACACAAACGGCTTAGCAATAGTCAGCTTATCCTAGTGAAAAATGGCACACATCTCGCGTTCTATGCCCATCCTGATGCAGAAAAAATTCAAGCGCAAGTTGAAACGTGGTTTTTGGAGCATTTTAGTCAAAAAATCAAGGAGGAGAAAAGATGAAGTACGCTTTAATTATAGGTGCCTCAAGGGGGATTGGCTTGGGGCTTGTCAGAGCCTTATCTGAGGAAGAGTGGCAAGTGACAGGTACAGTCCGTCAGTCGTCAGGAACGTTGTTACATGATTTGGCACAAAAAATAGAAGCTATCCAAGTTGAGCAGGTCGATATTACGCGAGATGACGAAGTGAGTGCGTTGATTAGTCGTCTGTCAGCGCAGAAATTTGATTTAATCCTTGTCAATGCAGGTATCGCGATTGCTGACAAACCTGTCAGTGAGGTTACAGCTGACGAATTTAGCAAAATCATGCTGACCAACGCTTATGCCCCTGCAAAATTGATTGAGCTGATGGCAAATTTATTAACGAACAAGGGCACACTTGCGCTGACCTCCTCACGTCAAGGATCAATTAGTCAAAATACACGAGGAGACAATGCGGTATATCGCGCCAGCAAGTCTGCATTGAACCAACTGATGAAATCCTACAGTGCAAAAAATCCTGAACAGTCCATTTTGCTTTTGCATCCAGGCTGGGTGAAGACTGATTTGGGAAATAGCGCGGGACAAGCACCCTTGACCGTCACAGAAAGCACCGCAGGCTTAGTGCAAGTCATCACGCAACACTTAGGCGAAGTTGGCATTCAGTTTTTGGATTATCAAGGAAAAACAGTGGATTGGTAAGGAAGAAAAATGAATTTAATAAAGATTGTACTTTCCTCTATTTCTTGGATGACTGTTGTAATTATAACGGCTAGATTTTTGATTGATAGAGTATCAGCAACTCCTGTAGAGCGAAATTTAGAAAATAACTACCAACGTTTTTTTAGGCATCTATCCAATATAATCGAAATAACATTATATTTTACGATAATAATTACAAGCATTTATACCACGTTAAGTGAAAAAGGAGGAAAGCAGCCAAAGAACTCGATTTCAAGTTCTAATGCTGTTGTCTACATTATTATATCGGGGTTTTTACTAGTATCTCTAATTTATTGGGCATTAAATAGATGGTATCAAGAAGACTTTCAACAAAAATTAGTTACCAAATTAAAGATTGATGGGGAAGAACAAGAATTTATTGTTCTTAAGAGAATATTAAAAGATAGTGTCCTTCTACAACCCATAGTAGAAAAAACTCAGTTCTTAATTTTACCCTATGAGTTACTTCAAAATCACTTATTAGTTTTGGAAAAGATGTCGGATGTAAAAATTAGAAGAATAAAAAGAATTTATGAAACATGGAATATTACTATTGGGGACTTTAAGAGTAGTGATAAAAAAATAAGAAAAAGGGTATCATTGATATTCTTGATTGTTTTAATTATTGTTATAATAGTATTTGGAACTACACAGCAAAGTGGCTGGATTGCTCGAATAAGCTTTCTAGGAACTTTGATAATATTTTTCGGATTTGCAGCGTGGTATCAGCATCATGAATACAAGCTTGGCAAGAATTTAATCAATACAACAGATGAAGGAGAAGAATCATGACTTACAACAAACCAGACGAAAAAGGCTTCTACGGCAAATTCGGCGGACAATTCGTCCCTGAAACGCTGATGACTGCCGTTAAAGAACTCGAAACCGCTTACGAAGAAAGTCAACAAGACCCAGAATTTCAGGCGGAGCTTGACTATTTGCTCAAAGACTATGTCGGGCGCGAAAATCCGCTTTATTTTGCAAAGCGCTTGACCGACTACGCAGGTGGTGCCAAGATTTACCTGAAGCGTGAAGACCTCAACCACACGGGTGCGCACAAAATCAACAACGCCCTCGGACAAGTCCTGCTCGCTCGCAAAATGGGCAAGAACAAGGTCATCGCAGAGACAGGTGCAGGGCAACACGGCGTGGCAACAGCCACAGCGGCGGCGCTTTTTGGCATGGAATGTACGATTTACATGGGCGAAGAAGATGTGAAGCGGCAAGCGCTCAATGTCTTTCGTATGGAATTGCTCGGTGCGAAAGTTCACAGTGTGACGGACGGCTCGCGCGTACTCAAAGATGCGGTCAATGCAGCGCTGCGTGCGTGGGTCGCGAATGTTGAGGACACGCACTATGTCATGGGTTCCGTCCTCGGTCCGCACCCTTATCCGCAGATTGTGCGCGATTATCAGGCGGTCATCGGTCGTGAGGCGCGGGCGCAATTTCTCGAAAAAGAGGGCAAGCTCCCTGATGCGCTGGTCGCCTGTGTCGGCGGCGGCTCCAACTCGATGGGCCTTTTCTATCCTTTTGTCAATGACGAAACGGTCGAAATGTACGGCGTTGAGGCAGCGGGCTTGGGAATTGACAGCCCTTACAATGCAGCAACAATCACCAGCGGTCGCCCCGGCATTCTCCACGGGCAGCTGATGGACGTGCTGCAGGACGAAAACGGGCAAATCCTCGAAGCGTTCAGTATTTCTGCAGGTCTTGACTATCCTGGCATTGGCCCTGAACACAGCTATTTCAACGCGATTGGTCGGGCAAAATACGTCGATATTACTGATGACGAAGCGGTCGAAGCTTTTCAACTCCTCAGCCGTCAAGAAGGCATTATCCCAGCACTCGAAAGCTCGCACGCCATTGCTTACGCCGTGAAATTGGCTAAGGAACTCGGCAAAGATAAGGCGATGATTGTCTGCCTGTCTGGTCGTGGGGACAAAGATGTCAATCAGATTAAAGAAAGATTAGAAACTGGCGAGACAAGTCTTGAACATTATGAAAAGATGTATAAAAAGGATATTGAGAAATGAAACTAGAACATTCAGCACTTATCGTTGTTGATTTGAATGCAGCGATACAAAAAATCGTAAGTCATCCGTACCCCTACTCATGGGTGGAAATCGAGGCAAATAATCGCGCTTTGATGAGCTACTTTTTGGCGGAAAATTGTCCTGTTTTTGTAACCAGTGTGCAACCAAAAATCTTGCCGAAAAGTTGGGGAAAAGCTTTCGGACGGCAGCTCATTACAGATATTGCAGGCGTAGAAGAAGTAATAAAATTTGGTCCATCAATTTTCACGCAGTCGGACGCAGGTTTAGCTGAAAAGTTGAAAGCACAAGGTATTACGAAAGTTTTCTTCTCAGGGATTTCTACAAGTAATGGCGTATTCAAATCAGCAAAAGATGCCGTCGCAGAGCAAGGATTTGACGTCGTTCTGGTGCGTGATGCAACGGCGGATAGAAATGCTTCTGGTTATGAAAAAATTATCAAAGATGAGTTTCCAAAGATTGGAGAAATCCAGACGACAGTGGAAATTTTGATGAAAAATGAACGATAAAAAATGGATGTTTCGTGCTCGGCGTTTTGGCTGGGGTTTGAGACCACAGACGATAGGGGGATGGATTTTCACTATCTTTTGGTTGATACTATTCGTTGTACCAGTGGAAATTGCTGCTTTTTTATTCAAATCACAACTAGGCATACTGTTAGGATTAATCTGGGCAATATTGGGGAGCATTTTACTCACAATTTTTGCTGTAATTTATTTGAGAAAACATTATCATAGTTGAGAAAAGTTATAAAAATATTGCAAAACGGGCGGACATGATGAAAGAACGAATTTATGGACAAGTTGAGATAGACGGAGATGTATTGTCTTATAAAATCACGGGTCAGGGCGTGCCACTCCTTTGTATTGCAGGCGGTGGTGGTGAGGGAGACAGCTTTCTTCCACTCGCAGACCAGCTGGCGGAGCATTTCAGGGTGATTAGCTATGACCGACGTGCCAACGGTCGCTCTACGGCACATTCTCCCGAATATTTTGACTTGGCACAACAGGCGCGAGATGCTAAAGCCGTGCTTCATGCCGCTGGCGAAAGTTCCGCTTATCTGCTAGGCAATAGCAGTGGTGCAGTGATTGCGCTGAAAATGTTGCAAGATTTTCCAGATACGGTCAGGAAGGCGCTTTTTCACGAGCCACCTTTGACTCACTTGGCGGAAAATTCTGAAAAATGGCAGACTTTCATGAGTGATTGCTATCAGTTGGCACTGGATAAAGGGGCTTCTAAGGCAGCAACAAAATTTGGCATGGGAATCGTGGGGCGTTTTACGCTTGAGCCGCTTTTAGCCGATTTTTATTTGAAACGTTATCTGAGTGCCGAAGCTAAAAAGGAAAGTTTGCCAAAGATTTACGCTGCACTTGCTGATAAAATTTTTATTGAGCAGGAGCTGTTATCCGTAACGAATTTCTTACCTGACTTTGCTGTATTGGAGAAATCAAAGGAAAAAATGATTTTCGCGGCAGGCGAGTGGACTTTAGATAAAAAAGTCTGGTTAGCAGAACCTGCCAAAGCTTGTAGTGAAAGGCTAGATTGTGATTTTGTTCGCTTGGCTGGTGGACATCTTGGGTTTATCAATCATGCGAAAGATTGGCGCAAGATTTTAGAAAATAAGTTTTCTGAGCAAGAAAATATTGAGGAAAACAAAGATGAATATCAAAAAAGCGGAGGAATTAGCAGGGATTAAAGCGGACAACATTCGTTATTATGAAAAAATTGGATGCAGATTGAAAGAGGAAAAAATGAAAACATTAGAAAAACATTTAAAAAATATTAACAAAGTATTCATTCCCTACATCATGGCGGGCGACCATGAGAAAGGACTTGACGGACTGCAAGAAACGATTGACTTGCTTGCAAATGCAGGTGCATCGGCGATTGAGATTGGCGTGCCTTTCAGCGATCCCGTGGCTGACGGGCCGGTCATTGAGCAGGCCGGACTGCGGGCTTTGGCGAAAAATGTGAATTTGACAGACATCGTGGCGCACTTACAGGCTGTCAGTAGCGCTGTGCCGCTGATTGTCATGACTTACATGAATCCCGTCTATCAGTATGGCACTGACAAATTTCTGTCAGCGCTGACAGAAACTGCTGTCAAAGGTTTGATTGTCCCTGATGTGCCAATGGAAGCACAAAATTTTATCACAGATTTTATTGGCGACAAGGACATTGCTCTGGTGCAGCTCGTCAGCTTGACTACAGGCACTGAACGCCAAAAAGAACTGGTCAAAAATGCCGAAGGATTTGTCTATGCTGTCGCTATTAACGGCGTGACAGGAAAAGAAAATGCCTATTCTGATGAGCTGGATGCGCATTTACGTCAGCTGTCGCTACTTTCAGAAGTCCCTGTCTGCGTTGGTTTCGGTGTCTCTAGTTTGTCAGATGTTGAGCGCTTTAACAAAGTTGCTGACGGCGTCATCGTTGGCTCAAAAATTGTCCGAGATTTGCATGAAGGCAAAAAAGACGAAGTGCTTGCGTTTATCCAATCAGCTACACAAAATAATAATAAATAAAATAAATATTCTAATTTATTGTTGACAACGGTTTCTTGAAATGTTATACTTATAGTCAAATAAAACGGTTTCACAAAAAATGGATAGTGATTATTAAGTTAAGCTAGACCTTATCATACCCTATATCTATAGGGTGGGTAAGGTCTTTTTTGTGAAATAATGGAGTAAAATTTGAAAATCAAAAAAGTTCTGAACAATAATGTGGTCATTGCGAAGAATGAAAACGGAGAAGAGACGATTCTTATGGGACTAGGTCTTGGATTTGGAAAAAAGTCAGGGGAGTTTGTAGAGGATAAAAAAATAGAAAAGATTTTTTCTCTGAAAGCTAGTACTGATAAGCAGAATTTTTATGAAATTCTTTCAGAAATTCCAAGTCATATCATTGAGTTATCAATGGTTACGCTTTCTGAAGCGAAAGCAAAGTTCAAAAAAGAAATCTCAGATACAGTTTTAGTTTCTTTTGCTGACCATCTCAATGCAGCAATCATTCGTACAAAAGAAAATATTGTTATCAAAAATTTCTTGCTGTGGGATATTAAAAGATTTTTTCCCGAAGAGTTCAACATTTGTCTAGGAACATTAGAAAAAGTGAAGCAAGAACTTGGAATTTCATTACCAGAAGATGAGGCGGGTTTCTTGGCGATGCATATCGTTAATGGAACACTGGGTAGTGGGCATGAGTATGCGACTCAGTTAACTAAACTTATGGAAGAAATCCTAACGACATTAAAATACACCTTACAAGTCAATTTTAATGAGCAAGATGCCTATTTTCAACGTTTTATCACACATCTCAAGTTTTTTGCAGAACGTATCCTATCTGGGTCAATATCTGATGAAGCAGCAGATGAGGATTTATTTGCGCTCATTGTTCGTAAATATCCCAGAGCTTACCTTGGAACATCAAAAATAAGTGAGTTTTTGAAACAAACACGTGCTTATCAAGTTTCTCAAAGTGAGCAAATTTATATGACCGTGCATATTGCACGAATTCTGGAAAAAATCCAGAAAAATTAATCTTGGTAACAATTGGATCGTGACATTAAGTTGGCGAAACCTCTAAAAAATATATTATTTTGGAGGTTTGTAATGGGCAAATATGAAGCTCTTGCAAAAGACATTGTAGCAAATGTGGGAGGTAAGGAAAATATCCTCTCACTAACAAATTGTGTGACACGGTTGCGCTTTAAACTCAAAGATGAGAAAAAAGCAGATACTGATGTCCTAAAGAAAATGGACGGTGTGGTCACTGTTATGCAAGCTGGAGGACAGTATCAGGTTGTCATTGGTAACCATGTGCCAGATGTGCGTGCAGATGTAGATGAAGTTATCGGGAAATTAGATACATCTGCTGCGGATACAGCACCAAAAGGAAGTCTTTTTGACCGTTTTGTTGAATTAATCTCTGGAATTTTTCAACCTATTTTGGCACCACTTGCAGCAGCAGGGATGCTTAAGGGATTAAATGCGATTCTTTCTTTTGCACTTGGTAAAGGATTTCAGGCATCATCAACCTATGCAGTAATCCATGCGATGGGAGATGGACTTTTCTTATTCCTTCCTATTTTCATTGGTTATACAGCAATGAAAAAATTCAAAGGTTCACCATTCGTTGGAATGATGATTGCGGCTGCGATTGTCTATCCTGGATTTGTAGATGGTTCAGTAGCAAAAACTTTTACGGAAAGTGGTGGTTTAAGTTTCTTTGGTATTCCATTTTCTGTTCCTGTTGCAGGTTACGGCTCTTCGGTTATGCCGATTATCGCAATTACAGCATTTGCAGCCTTTCTTGAACATCAACTTAAGAAAATTATTCCTGATGTAGTTAAACTCTTTTTGACACCGTTCTTTACAGCATTGATTACGATTCCTTTAGGATTTTTGATTATTGGTCCAGTGATGAATGTTATTTCTGATGCTCTTGGTAAAGGATTGATGGCGCTTCAAGGCTTTAGTCCAATCATTTTTGGATTGGTTCTTGGATTCACTTGGCAAATTATGGTAATGTTCGGACTTCACTGGGCACTTGTACCATTTGCAATCATTGCTCTTGCACAAGGTGAGCCTACAACACTTTTAACAGCAGCAAGTACAGCTTCCTTTGCACAAACTGGGGCTGTAGGTGCTGTTATGATGAAAACTAAAGATAAACGTTTGCGTGAACTTGCAATACCAGCTTTTATTTCAGGATGGTTTGGCGTTACGGAACCAGCGATTTATGGGATTACCCTTCCTAAAAAACGTCCGTTTTGGGCTTCATGTATTGTTAGTGCAGTAATTTGTGCAGCAGCAATGGCATTGGGAGTTAAAGCTTATACAATGGCTGCATTTGGAATATTTAGTTTTACTGCCAATATTTCCCTTGACGGAAATGTTTCTGGTGCAATAACAATGATGATTTTATGTGCTATTTCAGTCATCGCTGGTTTTGGCTTGACTTGGATATTAGGTTTTGAAGATGATAATAGTAGTGAACCTATTGAAGAAACTTCTAAAAAGCCTGTAAATTTTAAACCAACAACAGAAAAAGAAGTCATTTTAACACCTATTGAAGGAAAGATTCTTCCACTTGCAGAAGTAAAAGATCCCGCTTTTTCAGCAGAAATTATGGGAAAAGGTGTAGCAGTTGAACCGACAGTTGGTGAAGTGAGAGCGCCTTTTGATGGGACAGTCATGATTATGTTTCCAACTAAACACGCAGTGGGACTGGTTTCAAATCAAGGCACAGAAATTTTGATTCATGTCGGTATAGATACCGTGCAACTTGATGGAAAATATTTTGAAGCCTTTGTAAAACAAGGACAAACCGTTAAAAAGGGAGATCTACTTGTTAAATTTGATATTGAAGGAATTCAAAATGCTGGGTATAGCACGCAAGTTCCGATAATCGTGACAAACACTGATGATTATATGGATGTCATTGCAACGGATAAGAAATTTGTTCGCAAAGATGATATGCTTATAACAGCGGTTGCAGCGCAGGCAACTCAGTTGGTAGCAAATCCTGCATAGTAAAAAATATCAATAAGTAGAAGAGAAAAACGATAAGAAACTAAAAATAAGGAGACAAAATGGGATTTAAAAATGATTTTTTATGGGGTGGTGCGACAGCGGCCAATCAGTTGGAAGGTGCGTATAATATTGATGGAAAGGGACTCTCTGTTGCTGATGCGATGCCTGGTGGGAAACAGCGCATGAGCATCCTTGCTTCTCCAGAATTTGATTGGACGATTGATGAAAAGCATTACGTTTATCCTAATCATGATGGGATTGACCATTATCATCATTTTAAAGAAGATATTGCACTGTTTGCGGAAATGGGCTTTAAAGCGTATCGTTTTTCGGTTGCTTGGTCAAGAATTTTTCCCAAAGGAGATGAAACGACGCCAAATGAGGCGGGTTTACATTTTTATGATGGTTTGATTGACGAGTGTTTAAAATATGGGATTGAGCCAGTTATCACGATTTCGCACTATGAAATGCCTTTACATCTGGCTAAAGAATATGGCGGATGGAAAAATCGTGCTTTGATTGAATTCTATGTTCGCTATGCTAAAGTTCTCCTTACGCGTTATCAAAATAAAGTTAAATATTGGATGACTTTTAATGAAATTAACTCAGCTACTTTTTTCTCTGCACTTAGTCAAGGCTTGGTCCCGTCCAATGGTGGAGCTGATAAAACAAATGTCTTTCAGGCTTGGCATAATCAATTTGTAGCAAGTGCTGAAACAGTTAAGTTTGGGCATGAACTAAATAAAGATTTACAAATTGGATGTATGAGTATTTATTCTACGACTTATTCGTTTGATGCCAATCCAATCAATCAGATTGCGACTCAACAAAGTATTCAGGAGTTTAATTATTTTTGTAATGATGTGCAAGTACGTGGGGAATATCCTGTGTTTACTCAGCGTTTACATGAAAAATATGGTGTCAAATCGGATGATTTGGAGATTACAGAAGAAGATTTAATTTTACTCAAAAATGGTTGTGTGGACTATATTGGATTTAGCTATTATATGTCAACAGTAGAATCAAAAACTGGTGAAGGGACTTCTGCAAGTGGAAATATGGTACTTGGTGGAGTCAAAAATCCATTTTTACAGGAAAGTGAATGGGGCTGGGCAGTGGATTCTGATGGTTTACGCTATGCTTTAAATGATCTTTATGGTCGCTACCAAGTTCCACTATTTGTTGTTGAAAATGGGTTAGGAGCGATTGATAAAGTTGAAGAAGATGGGGCGATTAATGACGATTATCGGATTGACTATCTGAGAAAACATATTGTTGCCATGAATCAATCGATAGAAGATGGGGTGGAGCTTATGGGTTATACACCTTGGGGCTGCATTGATTTGGTATCGGCTTCCACGGGTGAGATGAGTAAGCGTTATGGTTTTATTTATGTTGATTTGGATGATTTAGGTCATGGTACAGGCCAACGCTCTAAGAAGAAATCTTTTGATTGGTACAAAGAGGTGATTGCTTCAAATGGTAAGAAACTCTAAAAAGGATAAGAAATTCCGTCAAAGTTGACGGAATTTTTATGTATCATAAATGAGGGAGCATCTCAGACATTGTTTTTGGGTTGATTAAAATTATAAGAGTGGATAAGACTAAAAATATAAAATTTTCTAAGAAACTTTGTTTTGTTTCTAGATTTCCTATTTTATAGTGGAGTTCTGTTCTTTGGAACTGCATATAAATGTCTATAATGAGTAAGTATTATTTCTAAATTTTCCTAATTTTTCTGAGTTCTGGACAAATAGCTTCACATCTTGATATAATTGTGCTTATGTTAAGTTAGATTAAAATGATTTAGAGGAGTATATGGAAAAAGAAAAGAAAAACTCGGGGATGTTTGCTGTATTTGCAGCGCTTGGTGCCAATGTTTTGGTGGCAATCAGTAAATTTATTGGCTTTGGGCTGTCGGGTTCCGCTGCGATGCTCAACGAGAGTATTCATTCGGTTGTAGACTGTGGTAATCAGATTTTGTTACTTTTCGGTGATAGGCAGGCGAAACAGGCTTCAAGTAATCTGCATCAATTTGGTGAGGCGCGAGCAAAATACTTTTTTAGCATGATTGTTGCAACGTTTCTATTTTTTGGTGGGGAGTGATTGGTGTGATGGAGGCATTTGAAAAGCTTATTCACCCTGAACATTCGGTTGAAAATCCTTGGATTGTTATTGCGATTTTGCTCGTTGGTATGTTGATTGAAGGGTCATCATTGCGAATTGCATTTAAAGAAATTGCAGAGTTGAACACAGATAAATTACCTATTTTCAAGTTCTTACACGAGAGTCGTCACAGCGAAATTTTGGTTATTTTTGCTGAGGATTTATGTGCAATTATTGGATTACTCTTGGCGCTTTTAGGAACTGTTTTGACGATGTTTACGTCCAATCCAATGTTTGACGCAATAAGTGGTCTTTTAATCGGCTTTTTACTTATGGCTGCAGCGATTTTCTTGACAAGAGAATTTTATAGTTTGATTGTCGGGGAGAGAGTAACAGATAGTGACCTTTCTAAAATTTTATCAGCATTTGAATGTCCTGAAATTAAACAAGTCATCAATATTAGAACGACTCATCTAGGCCCAACAGAAATCTTGATTGCAGCAAAAATAGATATTATAAGTAGTGAAGAAGCGCATGGTTACGGAATTATCAATAGTATTGAGGAGAAAATTCGACAAAAACTCTCAGATAAAAAATGTTATATTTATATTGAAATTGATGAATTTGATGAACATTATAGTAGATGATAGGTTTTTGTCATAACTATTTCTACTTTAAAATCCGATAGGAATTTTATACGACAGATACCTGTCCGCTTTAAACGACTAAATCTGTAAGGTGAAAGGGTTAGTGGTAACTGCAATTAGTGCATCACGGCGCTGTTTTTGCGCTACGGCATCAATCCATTGTCGATTCTCACAACGAATTAGTTATAGTAAAATTAAAACCTGTCAGTATGATGACAGGTTTTTGCAATTAATAATATTAGAATTTTTTTAGATAAATTTTATCAACATAATGATTTTCTGATTTATGTAGGATGACTTCTGCACGATTTCTCGTAGGTTCAATGTATTCTTTTAAATTAATTCGATTAACTCTTGCCCAGGTTTCTTTTGCCAAATTGACAACTTTACTTACGGGCATTTTAGTAAATTGGTGATAAAAATTTGTCGTATCATATTTTGCTAATTTTAAAAGACTATCAAAACGTTCCAGATACCATTTTTCAATTAATTCTTCTTCGGCATCGACATAAATTGAAAAATCATAAAAATCACTGATATAGAGCATCTGATTTTGTGGATTTTGTAAAACGTTGATTCCTTCAACAATGAGAATATCGGGACTGTCAATGGTTTGAACTTGGTCGGGCAGAATGTCGTAAGTTTCATGTGAATAAATTGGAATTTCACATTTTTCACCATTTTTTACATGGTAGAGAAAGGCAAGAAGTCGCTCCATATCGTAGCTTTCAGGAAAACCTTTTCTATCAAGGATTCCTCGGTTTTTCAAATCATCAGTAGTATATAAAAAACCGTCAGTCGTGACTAACTCAACACTGAGTTTAGGAAAAGCGCGTGAAAGTAAAAGCTGCACAAGTCTTGCTGTAGTTGATTTTCCGACAGCGACAGAGCCAGAAATACCGATAATTAATGGCGGCGTTTTTACTATTTTTTGTAAAAAAAGTCCTTTAGAAAAACTCATATCTTCTAAATTTTTTTTGTATAAACGTAAGAGATGGACGAGCGGTAGATAAACATCTTGCACGTCTTTCAGACTAATTTCGTCATTGAGTGAGCGAATAGATTCAAGCTCATCATGTGTCAGAGGCGCGATAGAAGTTTTATAAAGATTTTGCCAAGTTTCACGGCTAATTTCGTCGAAATTGATGAATTCATTCATGATAAATATTTTATCATATTTCTGTCATTACTGACAAACTTTCTGTCAGTTGTCAGTAGCAGTAATCTGTGTTTTTCATGGTAAATTTATAAGTTTAACTTAGCAGCATTAATCCTTAATTTCGTTCTACTGCCCTAGGGTCTTAGTGCTTTAGCGATTACGATTTGAACTTCCGACTTTAGTCGGTTGCCACTGTGACCAAGTGCTTTGCCTTTTGCTCTTGCTGCTTTAGCAGCTAAGCAAACGGACAATGGAGCAATGAAGTTGCATAGACCGTTCGCAGAAAGCACATAGCACCATAGCAAGCATGGACAGCATAGCAACGAAGTTTTGCGGAGATAGTGAAATTGACAGCACAGCAAAGCGAGGTAGACTTCAAGGACAGGACCATTTCGCCTTGCGACTTTTAGCCGCTTAGAGCGAATGGATAACGTAGCGAAGCGGAGGTGTGACCTCATATCTTTGATGCTAACATTGGTGAGGAAGAAAGAATCTCCTACCAATGAAGGAATCACTTTAAA
This sequence comes from Lactococcus allomyrinae, assembly GCF_003627095.1. Taxonomy (NCBI): domain Bacteria; kingdom Bacillati; phylum Bacillota; class Bacilli; order Lactobacillales; family Streptococcaceae; genus Lactococcus; species Lactococcus allomyrinae. The sequence continues at coordinate 549,301 of NZ_CP032627.1, forward strand.
TATAGGATGTAAGGGACTCAAATATCGTAAAACAACTCTAGCGCTGGAGGTTAGTGACATTACGTTTAAACGAATGTAAGAGTTTACATGATAAAATTGCACTTATGAAAAAATTTTCAGCGCGAAAAAAAATGATTTATGATAGAATAATGATAATGGTAAAGACAAATATGTACTACGAGGATAATCGTGATTTAGCGCATGATATTCAAGAAATAAAAGTTGAACTTTTAGGAATAGCCATGAAATTTTTGACAGACAGTGGTGTCTTTTCAAAAAACGGAGTTGACTATGGCTCACGAGTTTTATTAGAGAATTTTAATCCAGAAAATGCGAAAACACTATTGGATGTTGGTTGTGGTTATGGGACGCTTGGATTGACGTTAGCTAAAAAATATGATTTAGCGGTCACAATGGTTGATGTAAACAGTCGTGCATTGGATTTGTGCCGTCAAAATGCTGACAGAAATGCTGTCAGTATTGATGAAATCAAAATTTCTGATATTTATGATACTGTCAGCGGGAAATACGATGCAATTATCAGCAATCCACCGATTCGGGCAGGAAAATCAGTCGTTCATGGCATTTTGGAAGGAAGTTTTGAACATCTCAATGATGCAGGAACGCTTACGATTGTCATTCAGAAAAAACAAGGAGCACCATCTGCTCAAAAAAAGATGGAAGAAGTCTTTGGTAATTGTATTGTGATTGCGAAAGATAAGGGTTACTTCATTTTGAGAAGTTACAAAAAATGATAGTAAAATTAGAATAGGAGCAAAAATGACCTATAGAATGGTTGACCTCATCCAAAAAAAACGAGATGGTGGAAGTTTTAATCAATCCGAAATAGACTGGATGATTGAAAATTATGTGGCTGGCAGCGTCCCAGACTACCAAATGTCGGCACTTGCAATGGCAATTTATTTCAAAGGGATGAATACTTCTGAAATATCAAATCTTACGATGGCAATGGTTCACTCAGGAAAAGAATTTGATTTGAGTGATATCTCAGGTATTAAAGTAGATAAACATTCAACAGGTGGTGTTGGTGATAAAGTAACGCTAATTCTCGCCCCACTCGTTGCCTCATTCGGTGTTCCTGTCGCAAAAATGTCAGGACGTGGACTTGGTCATACAGGTGGAACTTTAGATAAATTAGAGTCTATTCCAGGTTTTAATATTGAAAAAACTGAGGCGGGATTCATTGAACAGGTAAAAGATATTGGGATTGCTGTGATTGGACAATCAGATGAGCTTGTAAAGGCGGATAAGCTCCTTTATGCGCTCCGAGATGTAACAGCGACAGTTGACATTATTCCTCTTATTGCAAGCTCTGTGATGTCTAAAAAGATTGCCGCAGGTTCAGATGCAATTTTACTTGATGTGACAGTAGGAGATGGTGCTTTCATGAAGTCTGTGGAAGATGCACGAATTTTGGCACGAACCATGGTTGACCTAGGTAAATCTGTTGGCCGTGAAACTGTTGCTGTTATCACAAACATGAGTCAGCCTTTAGGCTATGCCATTGGAAATCGTAATGAAATTACAGAAGCAGTCAATACGCTAAATGGTAAGGGAACAGCTGAATTTCGCCAATTTATTGCTGAATTAGCACAGATTATGCTGGAGCTTGCAGGCGATAAAAAAACAATCCCAGAAATCCTACAAAATCTTGATAATGGACTTGCCTATGCCAAATTTGTCGCTATGATAAAAGCCCAAGGAGGCGATCCAACAGCCTTTGAAAATCTGACTGCACCGCTCAAAACCAAATACAAAGTTGAAATTCGTGCCCCCAAAACAGGCTTCATCACTGATGAAAAAGCATTAGGTGTTGGTGTTCTCGCCATGAAACTGGGTGCTGGACGCGCTACAAAAGCTGATACAATTGATTTTGAAGCAGGAATTCTACTTGCAAAAAAAGTTGGAGATAAAGTTAGCAACAACGATTTAATTGCAACACTTTACAGTAATCGTGAAATTTCGGAAGAACTCATCTCCGAGTTTAACGATAGCATTGTTATTTCTGACGAACAAGTTCATCAGAAAGAAATATTAGAAATTGTTCGCTAAAATGAATGATGATTTAAAACTTCCGCCAGTCATTGTTGGACTTCAAGTCGTGTTATCTGCACTTTCTGGTGCAATAATAAAGTTGCTCTTGCAAAATTATAGTTGGGTTATACAACTTATCGCTTTTATTATCATCTTCGTCATTATTTATATCATTGTCGGAATGGTTTATTTGAAGTGGAATAAAAACAGAACCTAGTGTTTACGCAAACCATCTCTTATGTTTGCCCTTACTTTTATCATTTATCGCATACTAAATCTGCTAATATAGATTTAGATTTAGAGATAAACTAGTAAAAGATAAAATTTAAAAACAATAAAGAAAGGAATTGAGCTCCAAATAAGGAGTTCATCTCTTAAAAATGAAAATTAATAAATATATTGACCACACGATTCTTAAAGCGGATAGCTCGCAAGAAAAGGTTCAACAAATCATTGATGAAGCTAAAAAATATGACTTCATGAGTGTATGTATTAATCCAACATGGGTAAGCTTTGCAAGTAAACAATTAAAAGAGACAGATGTTAAAGTTTGCACAGTCATTGGTTTCCCTCTTGGAGCAAATACATCAGAAGTTAAGGCTTTTGAAGCAAAAAATGCCATTGAAAACGGTGCTGATGAGATTGATATGGTCATTAATATTGGTGCGGCTAAAGATGGAAATTGGGAGCTCGTTGAATCAGATATTGCAGCAGTAAATGCAGTAAAAGAAGACAAACTTTTGAAGGTCATTATTGAAACAAGTCTCCTTACAGATGATGAAAAAATTAAATCATGTGAAGCAGCAGTACGTGCAGGGGCAGATTTTGTCAAAACATCAACTGGTTTTTCAACTGCTGGAGCAACGGTTGCAGATATTAGATTGATGCGTGCTACAGTAGGACCTGATATGGGTGTTAAGGCATCAGGTGGTGTGCATAATCTCGAAGAAGCTAAAGCAATGATTGATGCAGGAGCAACCCGTCTAGGTGTATCAGCAGGAGTTGCTATCATGGAAGGGCTGACAAGTCATGACAGTTACTAAAGAAATGGTGAAAGCTGCGAAGGAAGCGGCGGCGCAAGCTTATATTCCATATTCGCACTTTCCAGTTGGTGCAGCTTTTCACACACCAGATGGTCAAATCATTACAGGGTGTAATATTGAAAATGCTAGTTTTGGATTATCTAATTGTGCCGAACGAACAGCGATTTTCAAAGCAATATCAGAGGGTATAACGCATTTTGATGCACTTTATATTTATGGCGAAACGCAAGAACCGATTAGTCCTTGTGGCGCTTGCCGTCAAGTGATTGCAGAGTTTTGTGCTGCAGACATGCCAGTTTATCTGTTGTCGAAGACTGATAAAGTTAAGATGACTTCTGTAGGTGAATTGTTACCTTATTCGTTTACAGAATTGAACTAATTAAGAGTAGGAGGTAATGTTATTTAATTTTGCTTTCTCACAAAAGCAAGGACTCAGATTTTCTGCCAGTGAAATTCATTGGCAGAAAAATTAGGGTATTAAAGAAAGCGCTGTAATTTAAAAATTGGACACAATTGTGTGTATAATTGAAAAAAGTAAGCGCATTTCCAGTAGAAAAATGGTATTCTATAAAAATTGTAAGGTAATACCGAACGTTAAGTGAAAAGTGCCTTCAATCTTTGTATAATGCTTGAAAAAAAGAAACAGATAGCTTAAAATAGTCTTAAGCTAAAGTTTAGCCATTAAAAAATATTCGGAGGGTTCCGTTTCCATGAACAAACGCGTAATCGCAGTCGGTGCAGTTGCACTTGCTTCAGTGGCAGTCCTTGCAGGCTGCCGTTCACACGATGCAGCAGGGTCATCATCAGGTAAAGCTAAGACAGACCTTAAAGCAGCTATCATCACAGATACCGGTGGTATCAACGACCGTTCATTCAACCAATCAGCGTGGGAAGGTCTTCAAGCTTGGGGTAAAGAAAATAACCTTAAAAAAGGTCAAGGTTTCATGTACTTCCAATCAAATTCAGCTTCAGATTATACAACAAACTTTAACTCAGCTGAACAACAAGGTTATAAACTTTTGTTTGGTATTGGGTTCTCACTTCAAGATGCTACATCTGCAGCAGCTAAGAACAATCCAAAATCAAACTTCGTTATCATTGACTCAGTAATTACTGGTCAAAAGAACGTGGCTTCAGCAACATTTGCCGATAATGAAGGGGCTTATCTTGCCGGTGTAGCTGCTGCAAAAGCAACTAAGACAAATAAGATTGGTTTCATCGGAGGAATGCAATCTGATGTTATCACTCGTTTCCAAGTTGGTTTTGAAGCAGGCGCAAAATCTGTAAATCCTAACATTAAAGTAGATGTTCAATATGCTGGTTCATTTACAGATGCAGCCAAAGGTAAAACTATTGCAGCAGCAATGTATGGTTCTGGTGATGATGTAGTTTATCAATGTGCTGGTGGTGTTGGTGTTGGTGCATTTAGTGAAGCAAAAGCTTTGAATGCTCAAAAGAATGAAGCAGATAAAGTATGGCTTATCGGTGTTGACCAAGACCAAAAATATCTTGGTGGTTACACTTCTAAAGATGGTAAAAAATCAAACTTTGTCCTCGTTTCAACAATCAAAGAAGTTGGTAAAGTCGTTCAAGATATTGCCGACAAAACTAAGGATGGCAAATTCCCTGGTGGAACAACCGTTACTTACAACCTCAAAAATGGTGGGGTAGACCTTGGTCTTGATAATGTAACACCACAAATCAAAGATGCTGTTGCTACTGCAAAAGCTGATATTATTTCTGGTAAGATTACTGTTCCATCTAAATAATAAAAATAAAAAACCAACGAATGTGTTGGTTTTTTTATATTGGATTGAATTGTCTGTTAAATTATATGTTTTTGTATAAAAATAGTGATAAACTATGTTATAATGATATAGACAGATTATAAATCGGTATAGATTTTTTAGCAGAGGGGAGAGGTCATGAGAAAAGCAGTGCCAAACTATATTAAGATTCATGATGCACTTAAAGATGAAGTTGAGAAAAACATCTGGAAAATTGGTCAACGTCTGCCAAGTGAAAGAGATTTGGCGGAACGATTTGGTGTAAGTCGCATGACTGCAAGGCAGGCGGTAACCGCTTTGGTAGATGAAGGGATTTTGGACCGAAGAGTTGGCTCTGGTACCTACGTTGCAAGTCGTCGAGTACGTGAAAAAATGCGGGGCACGACTTCTTTCACAGAGATTATCATATCACAAGGTAAAGTGCCTTCAACTGAAGTATTAAGCTATATCAAAACTGCTCCCAATGAAGTAGAATGCGAAAAACTGAATATCACTAAAAAAGATTCAATCATTCGTATGGAGCGGATTCGTTATGCGGATAATATTCCTATTTGTTTTGAAGTGGCGAGTATTCCTTTTAATCTAGTGAAAAACTTTGATAAGAAGGAGATTACGAGTAATTTCTTTAAAACGTTGGAAAAGCATGGGCATGTGATTTCGCGTAGTGAGCAAATCGTTTCTGCTAAAAAGGTAAGCACTGAGGTGTCTGAGTATTTAAAAACTCGTGCAGGTTCTGCAATTTTAGGGTTAACTCAAGTTTCTTATCTTGCTGATGGGACAGCTTTTGAGTATGTGCTTTCTCAGTACGTTGGAGACCGTTTTGAGTTTTATTTGGAAAGATAGTATAAGTATTATAGTACGCTAGTTTTGTTCTAATTTAGCAAGTGCATACTATCGGACCTTTGGTTGGGCTACGCTGTCGATGCTTGCTATGGGGCTACGTACTTTGCACGCCGTTCTACGAACGGTCTCTATGCAACTTCATTGCTCTACTGTCCATTTGCTTAGCTGCTAAAGCAGCAAGAGCAAAAGCAAAGCACCTAGTCACAATCGCAATTCCCCCACCTCTTAAAGATGGCAGGATAGACTTTAGAGATAGTCACTTAGAGTGAATGGATAACGTAGCAAAGCGAGAGGTGTGACCTCATAGCTTGAGATTAAGCAGACTGTTGCACTTTTAGATGCGTACAGGTTGCTTAGTTGTTACACCTTGAGGTTTTACCCTAACATTGGTGGGAAAAAGAATCTCCCACCAATGAAGTAGCTACTTCAAAATCCTGCCAGATTAACTGGCAGGGTTCTTTTATTTGTGGTGTTATGAGATTCCTTTTTTTATTTTCCTTTTATATTGATATTGTTTTATTTGAAAATGAAGCCAGCAACCTACACAGAAACCGCTTAAGGCTACACTTGCTGCGATGAAAACGAGCGTGGCAAAGATAATAGCGAGAATAAGATGACCAAAAAGCGAAGCAGTTAGGCTTGCTGTTAAGAGTACAGTGGCAATAATTTGATTAAAACGTAAATCAGACTTATCTTCCAAGAGATATTCAGAAGCTTTCTTTTTTAGAAAACGTTTTGCAATAAGAATGACAAAATTTCGTTCAAAGAAAATACCTAAAAAACCAGCAAGGATAGGGAGCAGGAGGACCCAATAAAATTGGGTGAAAACGGCAAGAATAATACTGATGACGATTACAGTTTGATTGGTGCGTACAAGTGGACGAGGAACACCTTGGATACTAGGTTTGCTCATAAGAAATCTCCTTCAAGAATTTTGAGTTTCTACAGATGTTTTAAAAACTCTGTAGGAACTCGTAGTTAATCTACTAGAACTACTTTAAAATGGGATTGTATTTTTATTAATCGTTCTACAATTGTCAAGTTCTGGCGCATTTTTTGTGTTAGAACAGGTGCGGAGTACCATAAATCATTGTGATTTTTAAAATGGTTTGGCTATAGTTTGATTTTATCTTATTTGAGGAGAGATGGGTTTAAAAATTTTTTATGATGAGTGACAAGTTTAATAAAGGTAGATAAAAAGACTTCTGTTAGTACACTAACAGAAGTCTATATCTATTGCTTGAAGCTGTATAAAGCTGTCAGTATGCTGACAGAGTGTTTGTTTATAGGGTAACGGTAAAAGTTGTCCCTTTTCCGATAATACTGACGACGTCGATGTGTCCTTGAAGTTCCTGAACGTTTTTTTCGACAATAGAGAGCCCAAGTCCAGTTCCTCTGACTTCTGAACGACTTTCATCAACACGATAGAAACGGTCAAAAATACGTTCTTTTTGGATTTCTGTCAGCCCGGGTCCATTGTCAGTGACACTAAAGATTACTTTTCTATCTTTGGTTTGAAGGCTGACAATGATTTTCCCATCATTTGGTGTGTATTTAATAGCATTCTCGATGAGATTTTCAAAAATGCTATGAACCATTTGCTGGTTGGTTTTAAAAGTTATATTGTCAACTTGAGCTTCCAAATGGAGATTTTTTTCCGAGATTTGCGGACGAGAGGTGTTCAAAATATCTTGGATGAGTGTGGTAAGGTTGAGCTTTTTCTTATCAATTCGATGATTTTGTTTGGTTAAAAGCAGAGTGTCCTGCACCAAATTCATCAAACGAGAACTTTCTTTATTGATAATTGCTGCAAAGTTTTTACCTTCTTCTTGAGAGATATCATCAGATTCCAAAAGTTCAGCAAAGCCTTTGATAGAAGTAAGAGGTGTTTTCAATTCGTGCGAAACATTGGCAATAAAGGCGTTGTGAGCATCTAATGTACGATAGTAGCTTGTAACATCCATCATAGTAACGAGAAAACGGCTATCAAGTTCTGGCAAAGGTGTAATCCGAACTTGATAATAGGCGGCTATTTCTTCAAAATAAAAGAGTTTTTCTTGAATATCAGGATGGAGCATTTTATCAACTAGGAAGGTCAGAAAATCGGCATAAGGACTAAAAATATCAAGATTATGCGTATCTGTAAATTCATTTTTAAAGGCAGCATTGGTTTTACGAATTTTACCTTTGTTGTTGTAGATAAAGATAGGAAATTGGAAAAATTCAATGAATTCATAGAGGTTTTCTTTTTTCTCAGTATGAGATAATGCTTGTCGCTGAATGCTTTCGCCAAGTGTATTTAGTGCTGTTGTGATACGGTCATCTTTTTCACTGATGAGATAACTTTGAGTAAGTGGGCTACGCTCAATATTTTTAATTTTTGCAACAGTGTTTTCGGTAAAATTGCGCAATTCACGAGCTCGATTGAGGACTTGGAAGCCTACACCGAGATAAATTAAAATAGCAAAAGTAACCGTGGCAAAGCTGATGAACCAAGAGGGTGTTCTACTTTCGGTAATTTGCAGATAATTTTTGACCTGCCCATCATCGAAAATCGGGCTTGTAATCGTAATCTTAGATCGGGTCAAATCCCTTGAGTAAGCAGCACCATGTGCAATTTTTCTTGTGTCAGAATCATCTGTAGCTTTGGGGAGAAGCTCAAAACCTTTAGGGAGAGAAACATTGGGATGTTTTTCAAGAAAAAGTTGAATATTACTTGAGCGTTCAAGCACTCGATTGGTATCATTATTAAGAATATTTTGATTGAGCAAAATAACTAAACTCAAAGTTGCGATGATATAAATCACCGTCAAAATGACGATGTTTCTAAGCTTCGTTTTCTTCAAAGTAGTAACCAAATCCTCGTTTTGTTTTGATGTATCGATTGTCTAATTTTTTTCTTATTTTTGAGATAAGAACATCAATAGTTCTTGTTTCTGCGGATTCTGAAATTCCCCAAAAATGCTTGAGCAACTCTTCTCGACTGATGACTTCGCCTTGTCTTTCTGCTAAAAGTTCTAAAATTTCAAATTCTCGCTTGGTTAAATCCAAAATTTTCCCGTCAAAAGTGACTTCTTTTTTGACAAAATCAATTTCCATTCTGTCAGTAATCAATGAGGTCGGTTTGTTGTTGTCAGTGCTGACAGAATTTTTAGTAACATCATTATACATCTGACTACGACGAATCAATGCGTTGGCACGTACGATAATTTCTTTCATTGGAGTGGTTTTATCCAAATATTCATCAGAACCTGCTGACAAACCTGTCAGTTTCATTTCGTCATCATCTCGCGCTGTCAAAATCAAAATCGGTGTAAAATTTCCTTCCTTACGAAGTTTTTTTGTTACTTCAATCCCAGAAAATTCAGGCATCATGAGATCTAATAAGATTAAATCAAATGGATTTTTTCTCACCTTATCATAAGCTTTTTTTCCATCATCAGCTGTCGTCACTTCAAAATCATTTTGACGGAAATGATAGGAGAGAAGGGTCAAAATTGACCGATCGTCATCAGCAATTAAAATTTTTTTCATACTTTTTATTATAACAAATGAATGATGATTTTGCTCCCAAAGATTCATATCTTTTGCTAAATAAAAACAGTTAATTTTATTTGACAATATACCCATTGGGGTATATAATGAATTCATTAAACTATTATTTCTACTTTGAAAAGATATCTGTAGAAAAGCAATTCGCATATTATGCGCTGTTTTTGCGCCATGAAAATATCGAGAAATATAGAAGTAGAGCAAGCTAGAAAAACTGGAGAGTAAAATGAAAGCTGTAACAATACAAGAATTAACACAAGCAATGGCTAGCAAATCAGTTATTATTGATGTCCGCGAAAGCAATGAATATAAAGCAGGGCACGTACCAACGGCAAAAAATATTCCTTTGAGTGAGCTTGCCGTGCGGGTAAATGAGGTTGAAAATGGAGCTTATATTATCTGTCAATCTGGTGCGCGGTCAAAACGTGCTTGTCAATTTTTAGAAAGTAAGGGCTTGAACGTAACAAATGTGAGTGGTGGCACGCTTGCTTGGAAAGGAAATTTGGTAAATAATGGCTAAAAAATATCTCATTGTTGGTGGTGTTGCTGGCGGAATGTCTGCCGCAACACGATTGAGAAGGCTCCAAGAGGATGCAGAAATCATTGTTTTTGAAAAAGGCCCCCATGTGTCATTTGCAAATTGTGGCCTGCCTTATTATGTTGGTGGTGCAATTGAAAATCGTGATGACTTAATTGTTCAATCTGCGCAAGCTTTAAAAGCACGTTTTAACTTAGACATCCGTGAGAATGCTGAAGTAGTAAAAATTAATGCTGACAATAAAACCATTTCTGTAAGTAGTGATGGAAAAATTTATGTTGAGCGTTATGATGCATTGATTTTATCACCAGGTGCCAAATCTATTGTTCCACCAATAGTAGGCCTGTCAGAAGCAAAGAATGTATTTACTTTACGAAATATTCCTGATGTTGACCAAATTATGGCACACATTGAAAAACACCATCCACAATCAGCGCTTGTCATTGGTGCAGGTTTTATCGGGTTGGAGATGGTAGAAAATCTCAAAAAACGGGGAATAGAAGTCACACTTGTAGAAAAAGCAACTCATGTTTTACCGATGATTGATATAGAAATGGCTGTTCAGGTTCAAAGGGAACTAGCTAAAAATTCTGTCAGTATACTGACAGGAGTATCTGTCAGTAAATTTACTACGGACAACATTATTTTAGAAGATGGTAGCATTCTGTCAGCAGATATGGTGATTCTGTCAGTGGGTGTGCAACCTGAGTCAGCATTGGCTCAAGCAGTTGGAATAGAATTAGGACTACGTGGCGGTATCTTAGTCAATGAAAATTATGAAACCTCGATAAAAGATATTTATGCTGTCGGTGATGCGATTATTGTCAAAAATCAGATTACTGAGCAAGATACCTTGATTTCTCTAGCTAGCCCAGCCAATCGTCAAGGACGCCAAGTTGCAGATGTTTTATCTGGATTGCAAGTCAAAAATCGTGGCTCCATTGGAACTGCAATCGTTCGTGTTTTTGACTTAATCATCGGAACCACAGGGATTTCTGAACGATATGCACAAGAATTAAAATTAAATCATAAAGTCGTTCATATCACAGCCAATGACCATGCAAGCTATTATCCAAATGCAACTCCAATTTTATTAAAACTCATCTTTAACCCAGAAAGTGGGACAATTTATGGTGCACAAGCAATTGGGCAAAAAGGTGTTGATAAGCGAATAGATATTTTGGCAACAGCAATCAAGGGTAATTTAACCATTTTTGATTTACCTGAGTTGGAGATGACTTACGCACCGCCATTTGGATCTGCCAAAGATCCAATCAATATGTTGGGCTATGCGGCAATGAACATCAGTTTAGGATTGTCAGAAAATATTCAGTGGCATGAATTAGCCAACGAACTTGCAAAAGGTAAGCAATTGCTTGATGTGCGCAACCCTAGTGAAATTAAGCTTGGTGCGTTTAAAAATTCTATCAATATTCCACTTAATGAGCTTAGGAATCATCTTGACAAATTAGATAAAAATCAAGCCTATATCGTAAGCTGTCAATCAGGTTTGCGTTCTTATAATGCAGAGCGAATTTTAAAAGGAAATGGCTTCCAAGTCCAAAATTTAGATGGTGCTTATGGACTTTACAGCTCAGTGACAGATGAAGGGTTGAAGTAAAAATGAATAATTACGATAAAAAAATGACAAATCGTTTAAAACGCGCAGATGGACAGCTTCAAGGAGTCCTGCGCATGATGCAAGAAGAAAAAGATTGTATTGACATAGTCACGCAGCTTACTGCTGTACGTTCTAGCTTAGATAATCTCATTGGTCTTATCGTAGCTGAAAATTTGAAAACATGCTTGTTATCAGAAACTGCTGAGAAAAAAGAAGATAAAATTGAACAAGCCATCAAAATGATTATAAAAAAATAAATACTTTTACTCTAGAACTGTAACGCTAACCTTTTGTGCCCTCTTTTTTTACAATTTTATATTTTATTTGTGCTAAAACACTAAATCGATAAAGCGAAAGGCCTAGTAAAAGCTGCAATGAATATTTAGCAGCGCTGATTTTTCATGATGAACGATCTACAGTATTGAAAAAAAGGGTATAAAAAGCTATAATATGTTGAAACTTTTAACTTAGTGTCAGAGAACGACTCCTCCACTAATGAAGTCACGACACTAGAAAAATACTTAATAAAATGGAGAGGAGATATAGCGTGAAAGAAGTGAGACAGCCAAGGTACCAACAAATTGCTATCCTAATTGCTGAAAAAATAGTTCATAATGAGCTCAAAGTTGGACAAAAAATATATGCACGCTCGACTTTAGCCACCACCTTTGGTGTATCATCCGAAACAGCTAGAAAAGCAATTAGTGTATTAGGTGATTTGGGTATCGTTGACTCGATTCATGGAAGTGGAGTTGTCATCGCGTCACGCCAAAAAGCTCAAGAATATTTAGGACAATATCAAGAAGTAAAAAGTATTCAGGATTTACAAACAGAGATTTTAAAAAGCGTATCTCGCCAACAAAAAGAATTAGCTAATTTTTCGTCTATTCTTGATAAACTTGTGGGACAAACAGAACATTTTCAAAAGTCAAATCCAATGACTCCTGTCGAATTTGAACTTGCAGAAGCATCTGAAAAATTAGGAAAAACGTTGGGTGAGATGAGTCTCTGGCAAAATACAGGTGCAACAGTTATAGCAATCCTCCAAAACGATGAATTAGTGATCTCCCCTGGACCGTATGCAACAATAAATCAAGGAGATACACTTTATTTTGTTGGGACATCTGATACACTTCAAATTCTTCAAAACTTCTTTTATACCAAGGATTAGCATTGTTTGATTAAACAATGCTTTTTCTTTACAGCAAACGGTATGTTTGACAAAGTGACAACTTGCTGATATTATTAAGTGGTCACTTTACATATATTTAAAAGAACAGTATTGGATAAGTGATTATGGTTAGTTGTAAGAATTTTAAAAAAGTAAAGGAGAAAAGTTTGCCAGTAAAAGTTAAAATCGAACATCTTACCAAAATATTCGGTAAGCGCGTGAAAAACGCACTAGCAATGGTTGAACAAGGAGAATCCAAAAATGAAATCTTGAAAAAGACAGGTGCAACTGTCGGTGTCTATGATACAAATTTTGAGATTAATGAAGGAGAAATTTTTGTGATCATGGGTTTATCAGGATCTGGAAAATCTACCTTATTACGTTTGTTAAACCGTTTGATAGAGCCTACAAGTGGTAAGATTTATATTGATGGACAAGATGTTGCAACACTCAATAAGGAAGACTTGCTTAAAGTTCGTCGTAAAACCATGAGTATGGTTTTTCAAAATTTTGGACTATTTCCTCATCGTACTATTTTGGAGAATACAGAATATGGCTTGGAAATTCAAAATATACCTAAAGAAGAAAGACGGAAACGAGCAGAAAATGCACTTGAAAATGCAAACTTACTTGATTTCAAAAACCAGTATCCTAATCAATTGTCAGGTGGGATGCAGCAACGTGTAGGATTAGCGCGTGCTTTAGCCAATGACCCTGAAATTCTGCTCATGGATGAGGCCTTCTCTGCGCTTGACCCCTTGATTCGTCGAGAAATGCAGGATGAATTATTGGAACTTCAGGCAAAGTTTCAGAAAACAATCATATTTATCTCTCATGATTTAAATGAAGCTCTTCGAATCGGAGACCGTATTGCGATTATGAAAGATGGAAAAATTATTCAAATTGGTACAGGTGAGGAAATCTTAACCCATCCGGCAAATGACTATGTAAAAACCTTCGTAGAAGATGTTGACCGAGCTAAAGTAATAACAGCAGAAAACATTATGATTCCAGCTTTAACAACGAATGTTGATGTTGATGGTCCAAGTGTTGCGCTTAAAAAGATGAAGACAGAAGAAGTCAGTTCTTTGATGGCCGTTGATAAAAAGCGCCATTTTCAAGGAGTTGTCACAAGTGAGCAAGCCTTAGCAGCAAGAAAGAGCAATCAATCTTTGCGTGAGGTGATGACAACAGAAGTTGGGAAAGTAGGTAAAGAAACATTAGTCAGTGATATTTTACCAATCATCTATGATTCACCAACACCAGTAGCAGTAGTTGACGACAAGGGATATTTAAAAGGGGTTCTAATTCGAGGAAGTGTACTAGAAGCTTTAGCAGATACGCCGACGGAAACAGGGGAGAAGATTAATGTTTGAGTTATCAATTGATAAATTACCGTTGGCAGAATGGGTTTCAACGGCAACAGATTGGATTACAAGCCATTTAGCGGTTGGTTTTGATATCATCCAAAAATCTGGGACGACAATAATGAATGGGGTGACTGCTGGGTTAACGGCTGTGCCATTCTGGTTGATGATTATTGTTATCACTCTATTAGCGATTTTAGTTTCAGGTAAAAAAATTGGTTTTCCTATTTTCACATTTTTAGGTTTAGTTTTGATTGCCAACCAAGGACTTTGGCTGGATTTGATGAATACCGTAACTTTGGTGCTATTGTCTAGTTTATTATCAATTATTATTGGTGTTCCATTAGGAATTTGGATGGCGAAGTCAGAGCTTGTTGCTAAAATTGTGCAACCTATTTTGGATTTTATGCAGACTATGCCTGGTTTTGTTTACTTGATTCCAGCTGTCGCATTTTTTGGCATTGGAGTTGTTCCTGGTGTGTTTGCTTCGGTTATCTTTGCCTTACCTCCAACAGTTCGTATGACCAATTTGGGGATTCGACAAGTTCCTACAGAGTTGGTAGAAGCTGCAAATTCATTTGGTTCTACACCAAGACAGAAATTATTCAAGCTAGAATTTCCATTAGCCAAAGGGACAATCATGGCAGGGGTTAATCAAACGATTATGCTGGCATTATCTATGGTTGTGATTGCTTCTATGATTGGCGCACCAGGATTGGGACGTGGAGTATTATCAGCTGTCCAGTCAGCAGATATTGGTAAAGGGTTTGTTAATGGTATTGCACTGGTTATTCTTGCTATTATCATTGACCGTTTTACCCAAAAATTAAATGTATCGCCAATTGAAAAACAGGAAAATGCTAAATTTAGAGTTTGGAAGCGCCGTGTTGCACTGTTATCTCTAGTTGTTCTTATCATTGGGGGATTTTCAGGAGTCTCTTTTAAGAACAAGACGGCTGAGAAAAAAGTTGACTTAGTTTATATGAACTGGGATTCAGAGATTGCCTCAATTAATGTTTTGAGTGAGGCAATGAAGCAACATGGTTTTCAAGTTAAGACGACGGCGTTAGATAATACAGTGGCTTGGCAGACTGTAGCAAATGGTCAAGCAGATGGTATGGTTTCAGCTTGGTTGCCTAACACTCATAAAACACAGTGGAAAAAATTTGGGAAATCTGTTGACTTATTAGGACCTAACTTGAAAGGGGCAAAAGTCGGTTTGGTTGTTCCAAGTTATATGAAGGTCAATTCTATTTCGGAATTAACAAATCAAGCAGATAGGACAATTGTCGGAATTGAACCAGGAGCTGGTGAAATGGCTGCAGTTGAAAAAACACTTAAATCTTATAATAATCTTAAAGATTGGAATTTGGTTCCATCATCTTCTGGAGCAATGACAGTTGCGCTTGGAGAGGCGATTAAACAACATAAGGATATTATTGTGACAGGGTGGTCACCACATTGGATGTTTAATAAATATGATTTGAAATATTTATCTGACCCTAAAGGAACGATGGGAACAGAAGAAAATATCAATACTGTAGTGCGTAAAGGATTAAAGAAAGAAAATTCTGTTGCTTATAAAGTATTAGATAAATTTAATTGGACCCAAAAAGATATGGAAACTGTAATGCTAGATATTCAAAATGGCAAAAATCCGGAACAAGCAGCGGATATATGGATAAAAGCGCATCAAAAACAGGTGGATGCGTGGTTCAAATAAAGCTTATTGACAGTCACTATACTGAGTTTTAGATTTGAAAATTGTAAGCACTTTTTTGTACTTTTCATATTACGAATGATAAAATAATAAGTAGATTAAAGTAAATAAAAGGAGGGGTGAATATGCACTTTATATGGTCATTAATTGTTGGTGCTCTTATTGGTGCGATTGCAGGTGCAATCACGAGTCGAGGAGCGAAAATGGGAATCATTAGTAATATTTTGGCTGGTTTAATCGGCTCGGCTATAGGTGAAGGACTTCTAGGACATTGGGGACTTCAATTGGCAGGTATGGCTATTTTTCCCTCCATTATTGGCGCAGTCATTCTAGTTTTGATTGTATCGGCCATCTTTGGACGTTCAAATAAAAGGACATAATTATTGTGAGCTATAACAACTCTCAATGTATGATTTGATAGATAAAGATGGAGGTGGATAAATAATAAAAAATAGGCACCTAAATAACTTAAAAATCATTAACAACTAAGGAGGAACTTTCATGACATTAAATGATAAACTTGACGCAGCTAAGGATAAGACAAGTGGAAAAATTAAAGAAGTAGCCGGAAAAGTGACAGGAGATGAAAAATTAGAAGCTAAAGGCAAAGGTGAGGGACTTCTTGGAAAAGCCAAAGAAGAACTTGGAACACTTAAAGATAAAGCTTCTGAACTCGCTGATGATGTTGCGGAAAAGTTTAATGATGTGGTTGATTCTGTGAAGGATAAAAAGGATAAATAGTCGTTTAATTTTTAATAAATGAGGAGTTGGTAAGTTTTTCTTACTAACTCTTTTTATTTTTTCTAATTTAGGTAACCGCTTTAATTTATTTAATTGAGAAAACTTACAAAAATGTAAGATTGAGGCTACGAATTTGCTGTTATTTTAAGTTATAATTAATGCAAACGGGACGGCTATGGATGAGAGAGTGGCTACGGAGATTATTATCATTCGCTAGTACAATCAATATCTGAAAGCATTTTGGAGTTAGAATAGTTTAGATTAAAGAGAGTGTTATGAAGAAAGTAATTGGGATTTTTGTTGTTATTGTACTGATTGGGGCTGGTATTTTTGTTGGGTTGAATATCAAACATCAACATGATGCCAAAGTTCACAGAGAAAAAGTTGCCTTAGCTTATAAAAAATTAAAAAATGAAGCAATAAAGGCTGAGCAAAAAGCAGAACAAACGCTTGCCGACGAGGATATTGCAAGGAGTGAAAAATTAATTAATCGCCTAAAAAAATCTGACCGTACTTCACTGACAAAGCAACTGAATCAGGTCAAAGAGATAAGAGAAGATTTGTCAAATGCTCAGGCGCTGGTTGCAGAGGCAAACAAAAATCAAACGGATCAAACGATTGCTAATGCACAAGAAAAAGTAAATCAACTGACAAGCAAATCTGTCAGTACTGACAGAGCTCAATTACAGGCACAGATTAATGCTGACAAAGAGAAATTAGCAAAAGCAAAAGCGGAGGTAGCAGCGAAGGTAAAAGCAGAGGCAGATGCGAAAGCAAAGGCTGCAGCAGAACAACAAGAAACTACGAAAAGTTCAAAAATGATTGCTCTAACTTTTGATGATGGACCAAACCCATCGACAACTCCTCAGCTTTTACAAACTTTACAAAGTTATAATGTCCATGCGACCTTTTTTGCACTTGGTCAGCAAGCACAGGCTTATCCATCAATCATTAAGCAAGAAGCTGCTCAAGGAAATGAAGTTGCTTCACATACCTGGGATCATAAAGATTTGACCACATTGTCGCAAAGTGCACAAGTCCAAGAAATTATGTCGGCTCATAATTTAATTAATCAACTCACAGGACAAAATGTGACGCTTTTCCGCCCACCTTATGGAAGTTATAATGCAACAACGCTTGCCGCAACTCCTCTCACTGCAATAAATTGGTCAGTCGATACAAATGATTGGCGCTACAACAGCTCTGCACCAGTGATTCAAAATGCACTTGCAAATGCTCATGATGGTGCGATTATTTTGATGCACGATATTCATCCTTGGTCTGTTGCTGCGGTACCGACAATCATCCAGCAGCTCAAGGCACAAGGCTACACTTTTGTGACTGTCTCTCAATTATTAGAAGCGCGATATGGAGGTGCTCAGGCACAGCAGGTTTATTTTGGAAAATAATGAAAAATGCTTAATAATTTTTAAGTGTTTTTTCATCCTATTCACGAGGAGAGGTTGCTTGTATGTTATAATGTAAGAATGGAAATCGAAAAAACAAATCGAATGAACACTCTCTTTGAATTTTATGCTACACTACTGACAGACAAGCAGATGAACTATATTGAGCTTTATTACGCGGATGATTACAGTCTTGCCGAGATTGCAGAAGAGTTTGATGTCTCTCGTCAAGCTGTTTATGATAATATCAAGCGAACAGAAAAAGTTTTAGAGAGTTATGAGGAAAAACTTCATTTGTTTAGTAACTACGTTGTCAGAAACCAATTATTAGAGTCACTGACAGAAAAATACAGTACTGACGAATATCTTGTCAGTAAACTTCGTGAAATTCAACAAATTGATGAAGAAGAATTTTAACAATAAGCACAAACTTAGCAAAATACAACTCTTTTTAATAAATTCTATTGCTGATAAAAGTTCAAATTTATTCTGTCAGTACTGACAGAATGTAGAAAATATGCTATAATTATTCTCTAAGATTTAGTGATAGTTTCTAAACTTTTTACAAGGGGGCGTTACGGATTCGACAGGCATTGTCGCGCATGAACTGCAACTGCTGAGGGATCAGGATAATCATCCGCAGATAAATATAACTGCTAAAAATAATACACAAACTTACGCAATGGCTGCCTAAAAAACATCATGCGTGCCGAAACTTCGTTCGCTGATGATGATGCTTTCGGTCTAAACCTTCAGTCAGATACGTTGCTGTGGTGGCTTGACACAGCAAAAGAGATTTCAAGCCCCGCAAAATATCGCTGTTTGAGACTGGCTTTGGTATTTTGTTAAATTTGAGAAAGTCCTATAGTTGTAGACGTTGATGTAGCAAGGTGTTTGGACAGGGGTTCGACTCCCCTCGCCTCCATAATACAGATTTCATGAATCTGTAACGATTAAAAAACCGCTCCGTTGAGTGGTTTTTGTTTTTATGATTTGTAAGATTTTATTTCCAAAGTTGATTTTTATTCCGTTTCTTTTTTATTTGAACTAAATCCATCATCCCCACCAAAGTTTGGCGGATTTTTTATTTATTCCCCATTAAATAAGGTTTGTGCGTATTCAAAGTTTTCAGGATTTTCATTCTATATCAAGAGAACTGTTATTGCCTAAATATTCTTTATGATTATTAAATTTAGTAACGAAGCTATGGACTTGATAGGTTGTAAAGACGAAAGTACGTTTGTAATAGCTTTAAACCGTATCTAAAATTTACTGAAATTAATTATGAAAAATCGAGTGTAAAGTAATCAAGAGATTTGGTTATTAACTGGTTTACAGAACCTCTTAATCTAGAGAAGAAAAGCAAAAGACCCATTATAAAAATAATGAGTCTTGGATTTAGAATCTTGGTAAACTAAGCAAATTATCGTTACTTATTGGGTTGGCTTCAGTATGGAGACACAGTATTCCATTGGCTGAACAAACAGCCTCAAGGTATACTTTATCAGCTTGGGAATAAGCACAGGTGTAGAAAAAACGACTATCATTGTTGATAAAACGAATAATATCTGCGACCGAATATTCTAGATCACTGCTTAGTTTAACATCAGTAATCTTGTCAGTAGAAGATACATAGTTATCAGAAACACGGATATGGGTTATTTGATATTCCATATGAAGTACCACCTTCTATTATAATATTTTGAATAAAATCAAGTAACTTATAACTTCATTCACAGATAGTATAACAAAATAAAATGAGTATACAATTTTATTTTAGTGGAAATTTTATTAAAAAGTATTTACATTTTAAAGAAATGAACAATCAAGTATTAAGCATAAAAAGAAAATAGTTCCCCACGCAAATAATCAATGAAAGTCATAACGACTCGAATTGGTCAAAAATATCAAGCAAGATTATAAGTCATTCTATGAGTAAAACTTGGCACAAATCTCACGATTTTCAAAGGAATACTGCAAGGAAATGTCAGAAAATTTTTACTGAACCAACAAACAATGTAAAGCAAAGCCTACCATGAAGTATGGTAACGAAAACAACACTTTGGACTTACGATGCAAAATAAAAACTCGCATGGGAATGCGAGCCAAGATTTGATATGCCCTAGTTTGATAATTAGCTTATATCACGTTTCGAATAAAAACAGAAATGGAGAATGATAAATGATAGTATCAGTAGAAAAATATACTTTCTATAATATTCAAATACTTACAATACAACAATTGGCGTTGAGAAGCTACAATCATAACTTTTTTTGCATATTAATATCAGTAATCTGAAAACCAGTTTTTTGATAAACGTGTATTGCTCTTGAATTATTTCCAAAAACATGTAGGGCTAAAGAAGTGAAAGAAAGCTGCTTTGCTTGAATTTCAATGAGATCAATAACTTTTGTTCCGAACCCTAAGTTTTGAAATTCTGGATAAATCTCGAAATCATATATAAAAGCTGTATTTTCGTTATCAGTACTTTTGGCAATCCAGATGTATCCAATTATTTTTTCATGATATAGAACTGAGTAGAAATAATTATTTGGTGTTTGTAGTCCTTCGGGGAGAAGTCTATCGTATTCTTTTTTAGAATTTGATATAGAACTCGCTTTGTCCCATGTTCCATTTTCGACCTTTTCTTTGGCAAAGACTTCGACGGAGGTTGCCATATAATCTTCGAAAGATTTTTTATTCATTTTAGTAAGTTTTATCATAAGTACTCCTCAAATAAATGTCTACCATAAACCACAAATGGTACAGGGAATAACACTTTATAGCCAGATTATATCATAAAAGGGAGAGTTTAGTTAATGGCGGATAGATGCGACAGCAAGAGCCCTTCAAAAATACTTTGATACGTCAGATAAAGAAATGCTATCATCAGTCATCAATATAAACAGTTATTTAATCAAAATATATGCGCTGTTCATTTTGATTTATCACTAGCAGGTTTAAACGTGGTAAATGTCTTGCAGAAATACCTAGGAACAGCATAAGACAGTGTGATTATTCCCGTTTCTAATGCTGTAAAAGCTCTGCAAAAATGATTGAATGTGAATAAATTATAAGATTATATACATTCTGCCATACTGACAGGATTTAAATATTATTAAAATTGTGATATACTGAACATATTGGCGAAGTTGAAAATAGCGGAGAAATGATGAAAAGTGAGACTTTACAGATTAATCTATTCAAAACTAGTAGAATGGATGGATAAAATCCATAATGGTGAGGAGCCAGGAGTATTTTGTCCTGAGCGATTAGTAACACTGCTCATGCTTGGTACAGGTATACTAGTGTTATCAATATTAGTGTTGACACTCCTAGGATTATTAACTTACTACCTATATTCTAAAATAAAACATTAATTTCCCTTGCCTCAATAATAAGTTTTTTATAAATTTCTATAAACCGCTCTGTTGAGTGGTTTTTGTTTTATGGAGTAATGTTGTTAGAAATGAATGACATGTTTTGATTCAGCGATAATTGACAAATATATCACAGGTAACTGCGAATTTATCGTGGTTGAGTACAATAGTTTTTTAAGAATCTTTCGTTCTACATCAAATAACGTAATCTAAAAGAAACACAATAAGCCAAAAAACATAATCATGATTTAATCAAAATGTGATTGACGCTAATGTGAAAAAGTAATATACTTTAAAAGTTGTCGAAAATGGTAATTTTATTAATGTAATGTTATGAAATTACTATAATATTAATGAACAACATGAGGAAATAATGAACTATAAAAAACTTACAATTTCTATTGCTGCGGCTCTTCTTATTGCTCTTTCTGCTTTTGGAGTAAAGACTTTAGCGGATCAATTCTGGTCTGGTCACGGTGATATTCAAGCAATCAATGCTGATATTGATACATTATCAAACAGAATTCAAGGTAAATCTCAACAAGTGACAACTTTGACAAGCCAACTCAGTGATTCACAAAATTCAGTAAATGGCTATAAATCGCAACTTAGTAGTCTTCAAGATCAATTGACACAAGCGAACACTTCTGCTCAGACTCAAATTCAAGAAAAAATTAATGAAGTTAATCAAGCGATTAGTGATGGAAATCAAAAAACAGCAGCTGTGCAACAACAACTTGACTCCGCTAACCAAACAATTGCTAGTCTTAACCAACAGATTAATGACTTGAAAAATCAAGGTAATAGTGATTTGAATCAAGCTGTTAGTGATGTACAAGCCACTCGCCAGAAAGCAGATTCAGCAGTGAGTAGCAACCAATAATAAATCAGTATTTTTGTACCTTTCGAGGTACTTTTTTACTTTGCGCGATAAAGATTTGACAAAGTATTTTATAGAGGACTATAATAAAAATGTAGTTTAAAATACTTTAATGAGGTGCAAAAATTGGCGTTTAAATGGATTCGTAAAATCTTTGGCACAGGTAAAAAGTTGTGGTAAATGTCTGTTTGCTACAAGATTGGAATTATTTCCCTGTCATACTGACAGAGATTTTTTTATTGTTAAAATCTATGTTATAATAAGAATATCTTTAATCAAGGTAAGCTAGATAATTTCAACTTCCTTTCAGGTTCTTTAGCTCAGTTGGTTAGAGCTAACGGCTCATAACCGTTCGGTCGCTGGTTCGAGTCCAGCAAGAACCATATAAATATATCGACCAATTGAGAACACTGAAACAGGTCTCTAGAGCTATCCGAGAGGACATCTATTGTTACACGAATCTTCTCTCATCTTTGTTATAAGAGCATATCAGGGTCAATAGAATTTAAAATCGCGTAATAGAGCGTTTTTTATTTTGAAAAAATTGAATTTCTAATTTTGGAGTTCCAAAACTCAGTAGAGAAAAGCGTCTTGTATCCGAAAAAACTAGAAAATAAAAAAGTCCATAAAAGGACTTTGATGAAAAATCTAAATTAAAACAGAGGTAACTGACAAAGCTCGTCTGAACCTACTGCTCGATGGATAGAGCGAATATAAGGAGGCTTGATTTGTTGGTGAACGGATTCAACATAGGAAAGTGTTCCTTTTGGTGAAACATAATAGTACTCACATCCTAAACCAATAAAGTACGCCACTTCTGCAGCAGTTTCTATTGCCCCGCCTTCTAATTTTACCTCTTTAATTTGCATAGGCGATTTTGCGGGAGAAGTGGATAAATGAATATGTGTAATTCGATAGGCCATAAAATTTACCGCTTTCTTTTTATTATAAACCTTTTTGCAAATAAAATAAACTGAATTAGTCAATAAATAGTGATGAGGGAATAAAAATATAGGTGATAAATTTAAAAGGATATCAGGACTATACAGTAAGAGGCTAGTTATTCAAAGCCGCCACAGATAGATTTTGTCGGAAAATAAATAAAAAATCTACTATTTTGGCAGATTTTTTTGTGATGTTTTCTTTTAAGATTATTTATTATATAATTGAAGTGTAGAGAATAACTAAGCGATGCAGGAGGTGAAAGTGATGAGAAAACAATACAAAAACATCTTAGTTGCAGTAGATGGTTCAGAACAGTCCTATAATGCTATAAAGGAAGCTGTAGGAGTGGCTAAAAGAAATCAGGGAAAGCTCCATATCTTGACAGTTAAAGATATCAATCGTTATTATGGATTAGCAGGAAGAATGGATTTAACGGGTACTCCAGCTCTTGATAGAATTGCTAAGTCCATACTAGTTAAATCTTGTAAATTAGTTAATTATGAAGTTGAATTTGAAACTTATGAACTTGCAGGGACTCCCAAGCATCTAATTGTCAAGTTTGCAAAAGAGCATGATGTAGATCTTATCATTATTGGAGCGACTGGTGCAGGTTTTATTGACAAGCTAATGTTGGGTTCAACGACACAATATGTTATCATTCACGCTCCATGTAGTGTGATGGTTGTCAGATAAATAAAAAAGTCATCGGAAGGATGGCTTTTTTACCAAATATGATAAAGGATTTTGTTTTTCATTATAAACTCATCATTATTGAAAAAGAATTATTAAGACATGAATGACTAAGTATATGCCATAGATTAAGACAATAGCACCTGAAATAATGTTGACCCAGACTAAGATAAATTTTGGCAGTTTTTCTTTTAAAAGACCTACGAATAAAGTGATTCCATAAAACCACAAGATAGTAGCTAATAGTACGCCAGAAATGAAATAGATGGCATTCATACCTGATAGAGTGCCATGTAATGCTCCAAGTATCAGAGAACCATCTATTAGAGCCTGTGGGTTCGCCCAAACAAGAAGCAATGAAGATAAAAGAACTTTGCCAAGAGTTTGAGAAGCAGTTACTTGAGTATTTTCATCGAAATGGGACGCTCTAGCATCTTTCAAGATTCCACGTGCAATATAAATTAATAATGCACCTCCGACACCCATCACCATGAGTTTAAAGATTTCATTTGAAGAAATTAAAGCTCCCATTCCATAAAACGCAGCAATTTCGAAAATCGCATCAGAAAACCATATAAAAAAAGCATAAAATAGTGCTTTTTTTATATTATTCGTCAGTGCGTTATTAAATACATATATATTTTGCATACCAATTGGCGCAATCGCAGCGAAACCAATAAGCATACCCTTAAAAATCACAAACAATATCTCACAATTATATCATAAAATGGACCCTGCAGGAGAGAAATAAATATGTTATCCAATACTTCTAAAACACTGATATGATAGACAAATATTTCAGAAGAGTAATATTTATTATTTGATGTTGGTATGAACTATGAAAAATTAAGTAGTTCCAAACTTAGAAAAATAACATGATACAAAATTTACTGTGTTAGACATAAAATCTTGTAACAGAGCGATTTTTATTTTAATAGCTATCTCTGCAGGGTTTTCTTTTAAGGAGATTTATTATATAATTAAAGTGTAGAGAATGACTAGACGATGCAGGAGGTGAATATCATGAAAAAACAATACAAAAACATCTTGGTTGCAGTAGATGGTTCTGAACAAGCTTATAATGCTGTAAGTGAGGCTGCAGAAGTAGCCAAAAGAAACGATGGGAAACTTCATATCTTGACAGTCAAGGATATTGGGCGTTACTATGGTATGGCAGGTCGTGTTGTTTTAACCGACACATTGGAACTTGATAAAAGTGCTGAAGAAATCTTAGATAAAGCTTCTCATCTAGTTACAAATGAAGTGGAAACTGAAATTTATGAGGTTTCAGGAGTGCCAAAGTATACTATTGCTGATTTTTCAAAAGAGCATGATATTGACCTTATTGTTATAGGGGCGACTGGTACAGGATTTATTGACAAACTACTAGTAGGCTCAACGACCCAATATGTTGTTAGTCATGCATCATGTAATGTGATGGTCGTTAGATAAATAAAATAAGATTTATTCAAGCTATCAGCAATGATAGCTTTTTTTATGGAAAAGAGTATAAATATAGAATAAGAATGATTCCAATAGGTGATTTTGGGGTGAGTATGTTTATTATGATGTTACATCATTATTTATAATGTAAATCTTGAAAGTATCCATATCTAGAGTTAATTATAATTCTCTGATATAACAAAGATATTTAACGATGGTATCTTACTATATTTAGTTATATAATAAGGATAGGGAGGTGTTATGATGGTTAAACAATACAAGAATATTTTAGTAGCAGTGGATGGTTCTGAACAATCGTATGATGCTGTTCGTGAAGCAATAAATATCTCAAAACGAAACAAGGCACGTTTAAAGATATTGTATGTATTAAATGATAAATTAGCGAATGTTCCAGTACATATGGACACAATAACACTTTACAAGAGTGTTCAAGAGCATGCTGACTTTGTTGTGGAACAAATACACAGACGTATTGATGGTAAAGATCATGATTTCGAGATAGTAAGATTGACTGGTACGCCTAAAAGAGAAATTGTCAATTTTTCTAAAGAAAATAATATTGATTTAATAATTATTGGTTCAACGGGACTTGATGCAATTGATCGATTTATTGTAGGCTCAACGACTCAATATGTTATTAGTCATGCACCTTGTAATGTCATAGTTGTTAAATAGCGGGTAGAGTAAAGTTGAGATAACGAATGTTTTCTTTATATGGTGTTTTCTTTTAGAGGTATTTAGTATATAATTGAAGTAGAAAGATAACTACATGGGAGGTGCTTATTATGAAAAAACAATACAAGAACATCTTGGTTGCAGTAGATGGTTCTGAACAGTCTTATAACGCTGTGGGCGAAGCTACTGAAATTGCAAAACGTAACGAGGCTAAATTAGTTATTTTAACGGTAAAAGACATTAATCGTTATTACGGAATGGCCGGAGCTGGTAGGATTGAAACTCCAGGACTTGATAGGATTGCTGAGGATATTTTAGCAAAAGCTGCTAAGTTGGTAAAAAACGAAGTAGAAGTCAAAACAGAAGAGATTGCAGGTAATCCAAAACACAGAATTGTTAAGTTTGCAGAAGAGGAGGGGATTGATTTAATCGTTATCGGTTCAACAGGTGCAGGCTTCTTCGATAAACTCATGCTTGGTTCAACTACACGGTATGTTGTTGACAACGCAACTTGTAACGTTATGATTGTCAGATAAATCTAAAAATCACCATTTTGGGTGATTTTTTTAATTATAAAATTATAAATCTAAAAAATTATTGAGGAATTGAGGGGAAATTTACACATTGGTATAAAACGTTTTTCAGCGCTTAGTGATAAATAAATGTTATAATATCAAGTAGACATAGTTCCTGCTGTAGTGGTGGGAATTTTTTGTTTTTAAAAGTATATTTTAATTTAATTCAGAACTAATGTGACTCTCATATTCAAAAAATTTTTATAGATTCGTCATCTAAAAAATAGGCTATATTATTGAAAAATAGAAGTTAAGTTGTTATACTGTGGGTAAGAAATTAGGAGGTACAGAAAAATGTTAACGGATTTTGAAAAACTTCGTCGTGGAGTAGGATTTAGTGGTATTGTTTCGATAATTATTGGTTTATTGATACTTTTTTTACCTTCTAAAACGGCTATTATTGCGGCTTCTATCGTGGGTGTCGCTCTTGTAATAATGGGCATTACATATATCGGAGCAAATTTTATTAAAAAAAGGGATGATAAAGGACAAATTTGGAGAGTGGGGCATTTTCTCCTAGGCTTTATGTACCTTTTTGCAGGTATTTTCGTGTTTATAGATTTAAATGCGGCTGCGGAGTCTCTCTTCATTCTTGTAGGTATCTTTGTTGGAATGCTTTGGATAATTGATGGTTTTGTTAACTTAACTGCTTTGAGTAAATTTAATAATAAACTCTGGGGGGTTATTTTGAGTATTATCAGTATAGTTGCAGGGGCAATGTTACTTTTTTCACCACTTTGGGGAGCAGTTGCACTCTGGATATTACTGGGAATTGAGTTCATCATCATTGGCCTAATTAAAATTATTCATTTCTATAATTGGAACAAGTGATAGTGTGAAAAAACATCTAATTAATATGAGCCAGCATATTGCTGGCTTATTTGCTTGTTTTAGAATAAAAATTTGTGGTATGATATAAAATAGCTGGTTTTTATTATGAAACCTAGGTAAAGCGAGGAATATAATTGGTTGATCATATGCTAAATTGGGTAGCAAGTCTGCCTCTGTGGCAAGCAACATTATTTTTATTTATAGTTGTGTTCTTTAGGGCACAGCTGACTTTTTGGTTGGGGAAATTGATGTATAAAGGAATTTTAAAAACCAATTTGTCGAAAAATACAACACGGTCAGAGGAAAAACGGGCAGGAATTGCAGCACTGCAAAAATATGGCTGGCCAGTCATTCCCTTGAGCTTTTTGACAGTAGGATTTCAATCAGTTGTGCAAATCGGCGCGGGCTTGCTTGATTGGAATTGGTTTAAATATACACTTGTAGCACTTCCAGGATATCTGGCTTGGGGATTTATTTATGCCTTTGGTGGGTTGGCACTTTTTCGGTCTATTGCAAATGGATCTATTGGATTATTAATTATCGCTTTAATTGTTGCATTTTTAGTATGGAGTATAGGGGTCTTTGTTGTTAAAAAACTTAAAACAAGCGAATAACGAAGTTTCAAGCTTTAGATTACTTTCATTAAAAAGCATTCTATGAGTGCTTTTTTGATATGAGCGGGGAAGCGCTTGCGCATAGATGGACTATGATATAATTAAAAAAAAGAAAGGATAGACTCATGCTATCACTTATACTTGTATTTTTTGTAGCACTTGAACACCTCTTGTTTGGTTATATTGAAATGTTTGGGAGTGTTCAAGTGCAATCCAAAGCATTTGGGTTTCCAGAAAAAGAACTGCAAAGCAATACTCTCCAAATAGCCCTGTCCAATCAGGGAATTTATAATGTTTCACTTGGACTGTTGGTTATCGCTTTTATAATATTTAACTTAGCAGTCAATAGCCTTATTTTATCAATGATTTTTGTAGTTATTGTTGGTACTTATGGTGGTTTAACTGTTACTAAAAAAATATGGTTTATACAAGTTGGACCAGCTTTACTAGCGTTGTTAAGTCTTGTACTAGCTCTATAGTATTTTTTTAATTTTTTGTATTCTTAATGCTATAAGTTTTGAAATTCTTTAAGAATTTGATGATTTTATATAGTAAATTTATGTTATAATATGGGGGAGATTAAAAAGGATTTGAGTATGGACTATCAGAAATTGTTTTTTCGGTTAAATCAAAAATTAGCTGAGAATAATTTGACTTTACGACTACATTGTGTGGGTGGATTTGTACTAGAATACTACGGATTAAAAGCAACAAATGATATTGATGCGTTTTATGATTCTTCCGAAAAAATTGATTATTTGATTAAGGAAGTGGGCGAGGAATTCAACGTTGGTACGAGTAAGGAGTCGTGGTTAAATCATGCTGTTGGGCGTGTCATGTCTGTATCAAGTGAGAAAAATCAGATAGTTATCTTTCAAGATACTAATTTATCTGTGACTATTTCTTCCCTTGAATCGGTTTTGATTGATAAGCTTCAGGCAGGTCGTACAAAAGATATTTGGGATGTTGCAAAGATTATGCAGTATCTGGAAATAACACAACCAGATGGCTTGTTAAAATTAATGATGAAACATTCAGAGGGGGAGACAGACCCAGCAATTATTCTTGAAGCTTATAGCATTGCCTATGGAAAAGAAGCTTTAAAAGAATATTTGAGACAAAATCCAGATTTGATGAGGTTACTAAAATGACATGGATTGAATACTACATAGAAGCTGCAAAAAAGTCAAGGGATGATTCTGAACTTTGGATTCGTTATTTGAATAAAGCAATTCAGCGGGATAAGATTGATTTGTCCAAAAATGAAATTGACTATTTGACACATTGTGAGGAATTATCAGCTTTTCAAAAGATGGTTTTGAAGGAGGCTTGTAAGCCAGGAACGTTATCGTGGGAAAAAACAGTGGTAATCTCTGAACCAGCAATGTTTCGGCAACTTCAGGAAGTAATTCAAGAACTAGATGAAGAAGTAGTTTTGGTGAAATAAAATCATAAGAAAACCACCCATATGAGTGGTTTTTGTGTTAATCTGTGGCTGCAAGGATAGTTTTTATAACTTTGGTGAATTCTATGGAACTATTAAAGGGATGAACGAAGTCAAAGGTTTCGCCACCATTAGAAATAAAGACCTCTTTGTTCTCTATTTCTAATTCAAATAAGGTTTCTAAACAATCCGCGACAAATGCTGGTGAACAAATTAGTACTTTTTTTGCTCCTTCTTTGGGAAGACGAGCGACACGGTCAATAGTTGCAGGCTCTAACCATTTTTCTGGACCAAATTTTGATTGATAGGTATGCTCAAATTGATGTTGTTTGAGCCCAAGTTTATTGATGACTAATTCGGTTGTTTTTTGACATTGTTTTTCGTAAGGATCTTTCTTTTTTGTGACATAAGATTGAGGGATGCCATGGTAGCTTAAAATAAGTTTATCATATTCTCCTGAGTTCCATTTTTTCTTAATCAAGTTTACGAGTAAGTCGGTATATCCTTCAATTTTATGAAAGTCTTTAATCACTTTAAGATGTGGGTTAATTTTTTTTACTTGTTGAACAATGGGTTCGACTGTAGTGAGCGAATACTGAGGATAGAGAGGAAGGATGGTGATATCTTCTATCCCTAAGTTTTGCATATCTTTTATTGTTTTATCAATGCGAGGTTCGCCATATGTCATGGCAAATCTTACATCCGCTTCTGGGTAGATTTCTTGGAGCTGTTTTGTTTGAGCGCTTGTATGATTCATCAAGGGAGAGCCATTTTCTGACCATATTTGTTTATACATTTCTGCAGATTTTGCTGGTCTGACTTTTAAGATAATTCCGTTAAGAATTGGAAGCCAGAACCATCTTGGTTTTTGTATTACTAAAGGATCGCTTAGAAATTCTTTGAGATATTCTTTGACGTCTTCAGTTTTATAAGAACGTGGCGTTCCTAGTGCCACTAGTAAAATTCCTTTTTTATTTTGCAAAACGATGAGTTCTCCTTTCACTCTAGGAAATTAAAAATATATGAAATATAAAATTTAATTTATTCTAAAAAATACATTAAGGGTTACTAGTCTAGTTTAACAAAAATATTAGGAAAATAAAAAAGCGCATTGATGCGCTTTGTAATAATTAGTTAATTAATATTAAAACTCCATACACTGAAAGCTAAAATCATGATAATAAGATAGAGGACTAGAACTCCTACAAAGATGAGGAATTGTACGAAACCAGCGCGTTTCCAGCTGTCCATAACTTTTCTAAATTCTTCTTCATCACGATATTCATTGTTTTGATTAGAGAGTGCCCACTGCTCTCCTTTTGCTCCTGAAATAAAAATCCAGACAATATTCAAGATAGGAATTAAGGCAAGGAGGCCAAGGTAGGCGCGGTTACCGATGGCGAAACCGATAGGGTCAATGAAAGCACCCCAGTTCCATTTTGTAGTGAAATTTTGCTGTTCCATAAAAGTTCTCCAATAATTAAGTGATGTAATCATTATAACACATTGGTAATTTTTTCTTGCGTTTTAAAGTGTGATTTATCAGGAAAATTAATATATGTTTAATTAATTCTTAGATTTGATTTGACAATATTAAATTTTTTTAATAAAATATAGGAAGTTAATTATTCCAAAGGGGAGTAGCGGCGGGAAACCGAAACAAAGTCGTCAATTCATGAGCTTGCTCATCGGCTTTGTTGACATACTTTGTATGTTAAGCAAGACCTTTGTCAGATAGGATTTCTGGCAAAGGTCTTTTTTTACTAAAAATACTCTATTTTGTTATAAATTTAGTGAGAAAGATTGGAAGCTTGAAAAAGATAAAATTTTTGAAGCGAATCTTCATCCCCATAGTTTAACTGAGTTTGAAGCGCTTGAAGTGCATGAAAATAGATAAAAGTCAGAACCTGCATCAGCGCAGAAACTTGAATTTTCCTAATTTTCATCATTTCAGAGCGAGCGCTTCTCACATCTTATTTACAAGGAGAACTAGCGTGCAATATTACAACCAGTCCCCCAATGATGTTTTGAAGAAAACGATGAGTCAAATGCAAGGGCTTAATTTTGATGAGGTTAAAAAAAGACAACTTCAAGAGGGATACAATGAGCTAAATGAAAAGAAAAAAGTTTCGACATGGGCTTTATTTGTTGACACTTTAAAAGATCCGATGGTCATCATCTTACTTTTGGTTGCGTTTATCCAATTGTTTTTAGGTGAGTTTATAGAGTCTATCGTTATTTTAGTGGTTCTTATGATTAATTCACTCGTCGCGGTGATTCAAAGTAAGCGTGCTGAAGGTTCACTAGATGCTTTGAGAAAAATGTCTGCTCCGAGTGCGAAGGTTTTACGCGATGGCAATAAGATAGCGATTCCAGCACGTGAAGTGGTAGTTGGAGATGTTATTTTGCTTGAGGCTGGCGATTTTGTGCCAGCAGACGGTAGATTGCTCTCAAGTCAAAATCTACGTTTGGAAGAAGGGATGCTTACAGGAGAATCAGAACCTGTAGAAAAAATGACAGCAAGTATTGATGGCGAAGTTGGGCTTGGTGACAGAAAAAATATGGTTTTCAGTAGTAGCCTCGTGGTTTATGGGCGTGGTGAGTTTGTAGTCACAGCAATTGCTTCAAATACTGAAATTGGGAAAATTGCTGAGATGCTGGAGACGGCTCAGGCGAAACAAACACCATTGCAGCAAAAATTAGAGAAGTTTGGTAAACAGCTCGGTTTTGCTATTTTAGGATTGTGTTTATTGATTTTTGCTGTTCAATCTTTTAGAATATTTGCGACTTCTCAAGCTGTTGATGTCCAAAAAGATATTCTTAGTGCATTTATGTTTGCCGTAGCTGTGGCAGTTGCTGCGATTCCAGAGGCTCTATCTTCGGTGGTCACGATTGTGCTTTCTGTTGGAACGAACAAAATGGCAAAGCAACACGCGATTATGAGAAATTTGCCTGCGGTGGAAACTTTGGGTTCGACATCGGTCATTTGTACGGACAAAACGGGGACACTAACGCAAAATAAGATGACGGTCGTTGAAACTTTTTTACCAGAGGGGGCTGTCAGTGATTTGTCAGCATCTGGTTTTTCTGTCAGTATGCTGACAGACTTGTCAGTACAGCGGCACCAACTTTTGCTCAATGCAATGGTGCTTTGCAATGATTCGAGTTTTACTGCGGAAGGACAAGGACTTGGTGATCCGACAGAGCTTGCTTTGATTGCTTACAGTAATCAATTGAATCAACCTTATCAAGCATTGAGAAATAGTTCTCCTCGAATTTCAGAGCTTCCATTTGATTCAGAGCGTAAATTGATGAGCACTTTAAATCACTTTGAAGAGCGTCAAATGATTTTTGTTAAAGGGGGCCAGATGTTTTGTTTTCACGCTGCAGTCATATTTTTGTTGATGGAAAGCAAGAAGTGTTTACAGATGAATGGAAAAAGTTACTCCAAGAACAAAATGAAGCCTTCAGTCAGAAAGCATTGCGAGTGCTTGCTTATGCTTATAAAGCTGTCAGTACTGACAAAAATGAGTTGAACTTGTCAGATGAGAATGAATTGGTCTTGATTGGCCTGTCAGCAATGATTGACCCACCACGTGAAGCTGTTTATGAGTCAATTGCTGAAGCGAGAAAAGCAGGTATTCGCACTATCATGATTACTGGAGACCATAAGACGACCGCTCGTGCGATTGCACAAGATATTGGACTGATGGAGCCCAATGAACGCGCGTTAACAGGGCAGGAGTTGGATGCCATGACTGATGAGGAATTGTCAGCCGAGTTGGAGCATATCACTGTTTATGCGCGTGTTTCACCTGAAAACAAAATACGAATTGTACGAGCATGGCAGGAGAAACATCAGGTCACTGCAATGACAGGTGATGGGGTTAATGATGCACCAGCACTCAAACAAGCAAATATAGGAATTGCGATGGGCTCTGGAACGGATGTGGCAAAAGATGCTTCAAGCATGATTTTGACAGATGATAATTTTGTGTCAATTGTGAAAGCTGTTTCCATCGGTCGTGTTGTTTATGATAATATCAAGAAATCAATTGCTTATTTATTTTCAGGTAATTTGGGAGCAATCATTGCGATTGTATTTGCGCTTATCGTTGGTTGGGCAAATCCGTTTACAGCTTTGCAGCTTTTATTTATCAACTTGGTGAATGACTCTGTTCCTGCCATTGCCTTAGGGATGGAAAAAGCGGAGCCTGATGTGATGTCAAAGCCACCGAGGCGTTTGCAAGAGGGAATATTTGCAAATGGGTTGATGAGAATTATTGTAATTCGTGGAAGTTTGATTGGGATTGCAACGATTGTTTCACAAGCGGTTGGACTTTTGGACTCGCCTGAAATGGGTGTTGCAATGGCATTCACGACACTTATTTTGGCTAGGACATTGCAAACTTTTTCTGCACGTTCAAATTCACAATCTATCTTCAGACAGGGAGTTGCTTCAAATAAATATGTCTTTGGTGCAGTAGCTTTCTGTTTGGCGCTATATACAATCACTACTTTACCAATATTGCGCAATATTTTCTCAATTCCAGCGAATTTTGGCTGGAATCAATGGCTGATTTCTGCTGGTCTTGCTCTTTTGGCAGTCGTTTTGATGGAAATTTTGAAAGCAGTAAATGGTGGCTTTGAACGTTTCCGTTTAAGAATGATTTTGAAGAAAAAATATCAAAAATAAAACGCCTTTGGGCGTTTTTATTTTTGGTCGTAATTGTCCAAATGGTAAGTCTGAATCATTTGAATTAATTTATCAGCATAGCTGGGGTCAGTAGCATAGCCAGATGTTTGAACGGCTTTTGCGGCTGTTGTGTAGTCTTTTGCAGCAAGGACACTCGCATATTGTTTTGGATTCCAAGTCGTTCCTTCAAGGAAAAGCTTAGTGTGACCAAGGACAGATTTTTCAAAACTTGGATAAACACGAAACTCTCCCTTGATGGTTATCCATTGTCCGTTTTCGTACTCTTGTGTATCAAGTTTGACGGTTGGGACATTACCATAAGCCTTGACTCCAAAGAGATTATGATATTTACTGGCGAGGGTGCTTTGTCCAAAGTCAGACTCAAGACAGGCTTGAGCAAGGGTAATAGAAGCAAGAACCTTGTCTTCTTTGTAAGCTTTTTGAGCAAGAGGAGCAATCTCTCTGATAAAATTATACTGAATCATTTTTTGCAACTGAGTTGAGAGTTTAGCACTACTTACAGAATTATTAGTAGTAACGGTTTTATAAAAAATCGTTGAAAAAATGATGAGAATGAGTAAAATAAGTTTTAAGAAAAAAGGGGCGAGTCGATATTTATTTTTTCGCCGAGTCTGAGTTTTCATACTATATAGTTTAACATAAAAATCAACTTATTGGCTAAAAATGGGGGATTTGATATACTATAGTTATTCCAAAGAATTTTCTGACTGGACTTCATAATAAAAAGTTTGAGGAGTTGGGTATGAAAGGAGGTTAAAGCTACAGTGGAGACAGTGATATTGTTGGATGTTGATGGAGTTTTGGTTCCATTTGGTCCGTATCCTCAACACAAAATGATTGCAGTTGGTCCTGTTTTTGTACGTAAAAAATTGCGGAAATGGTTACAAGATTTGAGTGAGAAATCTGAAATTTATTGGGCAACATCTTGGCAAGCCAATGCCAAAATTTTTGAACATGAGTTAGCATTCCATTGTCAAGGATTCTT
Organism: Lactococcus allomyrinae; assembly: GCF_003627095.1. Lineage (NCBI taxonomy): Bacteria > Bacillati > Bacillota > Bacilli > Lactobacillales > Streptococcaceae > Lactococcus > Lactococcus allomyrinae. Next base: position 584,345 of record NZ_CP032627.1, read on the forward strand.
AGATTTTTCTAAATATCATACCAAAAATTATTTATGGGGGAAATTAGAAACCATTGAAATTTTCTGTCAGCAAAATGTAGGTAAAAAATTTGTTCTTATTGATGACAATGCGAATCACTGGCTGCTGACAGCTTCGTCAGTACTGACAGAATTAATAAAAGAAGGAAAATTACTTGTCATTAAACCTAATGCTTATGTAGGAATTTCTGATAAAGAAATGAAAAAAGTATCAGAATACGTGAAAAATAAATAAGATAAATCATGGAGGGAAAAATGAATTTTTATGATTTTAGTGCCATTAAGATGAATGGTGAAAACGAATCAATGGCTGACTATAAAGGGAAAGTTGTCATTGTTGTCAATACAGCAAGCAAATGTGGATTTACACCACAATTTGAAGGATTAGAAGATTTGTATGAAACTTACAAAGGTCAAGGACTTGAGATTTTAGGATTTCCTTGTAATCAATTTGCTGGACAAGATCCTGCTGAAAACGCCACAATTAATGAGTTTTGTCAGTTGAATTATGGCGTAAAATTTACGATGTTCCAAAAAATTAAAGTCAATGGTAAAGAAGCGCATCCGCTTTATCAATTTTTGAAAAATGAAGCTAAAGGAACAGTTGGAAGCACAATCAAATGGAATTTTACAAAATTTTTGATTGACCGAGAAGGTAATGTCATTGAACGCTTTGCACCAGCAACTGAGCCTAAAGATATGGTTGCTGCTATTGAAAAATTGCTCTGATACTCTAATATAAAAGTTCTTTTTATAAATTTTCCATTTACATTATAATTATTCTGTCAGAATGAATATTTACTGACAGAGTTTTTGTCAGTAAATACTTGAAATCTAAAAGAAATTTTGCTAAACTATTAAACAATAAAACTTTTAATCTAGTCCAGAGAGGCTAGCAAGGTTGTGAACGAGAAAAATATCATTCTGTAAGTTGCTGACAGCTTTCTGTCAGTAAATTATTGAAGCATTTTGGTACACATCTGCTAGATTTCTGGCAGATGTTTTTTTATAAAAATGCGCTGTTTAGCACATATCTCATGCTATCTTGTTTAAGGTGGACTTTACCTTACGTAGATGCAAAATAACAGAGTTACAATTCATCTTATTTAGAGCTGAATAATTATAAGGAGAACAAATGCCAAAACGTACTGATATTAAGAAAATTATGATTATAGGCTCTGGACCAATTATTATTGGACAGGCTGCTGAATTTGACTATGCTGGAACTCAAGCTTGTCTTGCTTTAAAAGAAGAGGGTTATAAAGTCGTTCTTGTCAATTCAAATCCGGCAACAATTATGACAGACCGTGAAATTGCAGATACAGTGTATATTGAGCCGATTACCGTTGAGTTTGTTAGCAAAATTCTTCGCAAAGAACGTCCAGATGCTCTGCTACCAACACTTGGTGGACAAACGGGATTGAATATGGCGATGGAGCTAGCTAATACTGGGATTTTGGAAGAGCTAAATATTGAGCTTTTAGGAACAAAACTCAGTGCGATTGACCAAGCAGAAGATCGAGAACTTTTCAAAAAACTCATGGAAGAGTTAAACGAACCTATTCCAGAATCAGAAATTGTGCACACTGTTGAGGAAGCGGTCGCTTTTGCCAATACAATCGGCTATCCAGTTATTGTAAGACCAGCTTTCACAATGGGTGGAACAGGTGGCGGAATCTGTGCCAATGAAGAAGAACTTCGCGAAATTTCCGCAAATGGATTGAAACTTAGCCCAGTGACACAATGTCTGATTGAGCGCTCCATTGCAGGTTTTAAGGAAATCGAATATGAAGTAATGCGTGACTCAAGAGATAATGCTATTGTGGTTTGTAATATGGAAAATTTTGACCCAGTAGGTGTTCACACAGGAGATTCTATTGTATTTGCGCCTAGCCAAACACTCTCTGATAATGAGTATCAAATGTTGCGTGATGCCAGCTTAAAAATCATCCGTGCGCTTAAAATCGAAGGGGGATGTAACGTCCAACTTGCACTTGACTCCGAGAGTTATAAATATTATGTGATTGAAGTCAATCCGCGCGTGAGTCGTAGCTCGGCGCTCGCTTCAAAAGCAACAGGGTATCCTATTGCGAAAATGTCAGCTAAAATCGCTGTTGGTATGACACTTGATGAAATTATCAATCCAGTAACTAACAAAACTTATGCCATGTTTGAGCCTGCACTTGACTATGTTGTCGCCAAAATTGCGCGTTTTCCTTTTGATAAATTTGAAAATGGAGACCGACATTTAGGAACTCAAATGAAAGCAACAGGCGAAGTGATGGCGATTGGACGTAACATTGAAGAGTCACTTCTCAAAGCCGTCAGGTCATTAGAAATTGGTGTGTTTCACAATGACCTTGAAGAAGCACGAGAAGCGACAGATGAAATCCTCTATGAGAAAATGGTTCGTGTCCAAGATGACAGACTCTTTTACGTTAGTGAAGCCATTCGCCGTGGCATTCCAATAGAAGAAATCGCCGAATTAACAAAAATCGACCTCTTTTTTCTTGATAAATTACTTCATATTGTTGAAATTGAACAAGCGCTAAAAGTTAATGTTTTCGACCCAGACCTTTTAAAAACAGCTAAAAGAAATGGATTTTCCGACCAAGAAATCGCTAAACTTTGGAATGTAAATGCTGATGAAGTCCGTCGTAGAAGACAAGACAATCAACTCATCCCTGTCTATAAAATGGTTGATACCTGTGCTGCCGAATTTGAAAGCTCTACACCCTATTTTTATTCAACATATGAGTGGGAGAACGAGTCTGTAAAATCTAATAAAGAAAAAATTATTGTTTTAGGTTCAGGTCCGATTCGGATTGGGCAAGGGGTTGAGTTTGACTATGCAACAGTTCACTGTGTCAAAGCGATTCAAGCAGAAGGGCGTGAAGCCATTGTGATCAATTCTAATCCTGAAACAGTGTCAACAGATTTCTCGATTTCAGACAAACTTTACTTTGAACCTTTGACTTTTGAAGATGTCATGAACGTCATTGACCTTGAGCAACCGCTTGGTGTGATTGTTCAGTTTGGTGGACAGACTGCGATTAATCTGGCAGAGCCTTTATCAAAAGCAGGTGTAAAAATCTTAGGGACACAAGTTGAAGATTTGGATAGAGCAGAAGACCGCGATCTTTTTGAAAAAGCACTTAAAGCATTATCTATCCCACAACCACCAGGAAGCACAGCAACAAACGAAGAAGAAGCGGTTATTGCAGCGGGTAAAATTGGATATCCTGTTCTTATTCGTCCATCTTTTGTACTTGGTGGACGTGCTATGGAGATTATTAATAACGAGAAAGACCTGCGAGATTATATGAATCGTGCAGTAAAAGCAAGTCCTGAACATCCCGTTTTAGTTGATAGCTATTTGCAAGGGCGCGAATGCGAAGTGGATGCGATTTGCGATGGAAAAGAGGTATTGTTACCAGGTATTATGGAGCATATCGAACGTGCGGGAGTCCATTCGGGAGACTCTATGGCAGTCTATCCCCTCAAACCTTTTCACAAGAAATCATTGATACCATTGTCGACTATACAAGACGCCTTGCACTTGGTCTAAATTGTATTGGTATGATGAATATTCAATTTGTCATTCATAATCATCAGGTTTACGTGATTGAAGTCAATCCACGGGCTTCGCGTACAGTTCCGTTTTTATCAAAGGTTACTAATATCCCAATGGCACAGTTAGCAACAAAGATGATATTAGGTAAAACTTTGAGTGAATTAGGCTATAAAGAAGGTTTAGCAGCTACTCCTGATATGGTACACGTCAAGGCGCCAGTATTTAGCTTTACAAAATTAGCAAAAGTGGATAGCTTACTTGGACCTGAGATGAAATCAACGGGTGAGGCGATGGGATCTGATACAACACTCGAAAAAGCGTTGTATAAATCTTTTGAAGCTGCAAAACTTCATATGGCGGACCACGGATCAGTCTTGTTTACCGTTGCAGATGAGGATAAAGAAGAAACCTTGGAGCTTGCAAAAGCTTTCGCAGAAATCGGATATTCCCTTGTAGCAACAACAGGTACAGCACAATTCTTCACGAACCATGGACTTTATGTTCGAGAAGTTGAAAAATTGTCTGGCGATGAAGAAGACGGAACCTTGATTGAAGAAATCAGACGTGGACGCGTGCAAGCTGTTGTTAATACAATGGGAAATAATCGTGCATCACTGCAAACAGAAACAGATGGATTCAGGATTCGCCAAGAAGCCATAAGTCGTGGAATTCCACTATTTACCGCACTTGATACAGTTGCGGCCATTCTTAAAGTAATGGAGAGTCGCAGTTTTTCAACGCGCATGATTTGAGTGTTTATGATTGACTTTTTATACTAGTTTATCTTTGATTATGTTTGTAAGCTTTATAAGAAACTGTAGATAGTATTAAGTTAAAAGCTTTGAAGTAACTCGTTTACTTTGAAGTTTTTTTATTTATGAATGATTATGTAAAGAGAGTTGCACAATCTTTTTTGTACTGGAAAAGTTTTTCTCAGAAGATAATGTCATATATAAATTAGGAATCTATTTTTGCTTAAAAGCCTGATGTTAAAGCCTGCCCTCTTTTTAGGAATTAGATAAAACTCACGTTCAAAATTTACACGGTGTCGTTAAAGTCAGAATTATTTGTGAACTTTGTGTGATTTGTAACCAAATGTTAACTTTCGCAAAGTCTGAAAAAATCTAAAAATTTTAGTATAATAAAATCGTTGTAAAGATATTTTTACATTCTTTAGAGAAAGAAGGATTGTAAGACCGTGCTATAATCGGTTTTTCACACGTTAAACATGACTAAAAAAGTAGGATTATTAGTGATGGCTTTTGGAACACCATCAAGTTACGAGGGCATTGAGGATTATTACACTCGAATTCGTCACGGACACAAACCATCGACTGAACAGCTTCAAGAATTAACTAATCGTTTTAAAATGATTGGGTTGTCGCCGTTGATAGAATTGACGATTGCTCAGGCAGATGAACTTTACAAGCAAGTCAATGAAGTTCAGTCTGAAGTAGAATTTGAACTTTATTTAGGCTTTCAACATGTTGCCCCATTTATTGGTGATAAGGTGCGTGAAATGCACGAAAATGGAATTCGTGAAGTTGTTGCTGTTGCGATGGCGCCACATTATTCTGCGTTTAGTGTGAAAGGATATCATGATGCAGCTTATGAAGTTGCAAAAGAATATCCTGATATGCACTTTACTGATATTATGGAATGGTGGAAAGAAGAGAAGTTTTCTGATTTCTGGGCAAATAATATCAAAGAAGAATTTTCTAAAATTCCTGAGGAAGACCATGATAAAACAGTGGTTATCTTATCAGCACATTCTCTTCCTGAAAAATTGATGGCAATTGAAGACACATATAAGCACCAAGTAGCAGATTCTGCTGCTGAAATTATCAAAAAGGCTGATCTTAAACACGCAGTACAGGCTTGGCAGTCAGAGGGTGCAACGGCGGATACATGGCTTGGGCCTGATGTTCAAGATGTCACACGTGATTTGTATCAGGCTCATGGTTACACACATTTTATCTATTGTCCTTTTGGTTTTGTTACGGAACATTTAGAAGTGTTTTTTGATAATGATTATGAATGTAAAATAGTTTGTGATGAATTAGGGGTGAATTACCACCGTCCAGGGATGCCGAACGCGAATCCCACTTTTGTCGGAAGCATCACAGATTTGATCATGAAAAAGTTGGAGTTGAACTAATGAGTTTCAATGACAATTTTTTAAAGGCTGCGAGAGGTGAGATGGTAGACCACGTCCCTGTCTGGTATATGCGTCAAGCTGGACGGTCACAGCCAGAGTATCGTAAAATAAAGGAGAACCATACTTTATTTGAGATTACACATGACTCGGAGCTTTGTGCCTATGTGACGAAACTTCCTGTGGAACATTACGATGTGGATGCAGCGGTGCTGTATAAAGACATCATGACGCCGATGAGTGCAATTGGTATAGATGTTGAAATCAAGTCGGGGATTGGTCCAGTGATTGCAAATCCGATAAGGACATTGTGTGATGTTGAGCGTTTAGGAGAGATTCATCCTGAACAGGATGTTCCCTATGTGCTTGAGACGATTCGCTTGCTTTCAGAGGAATTGCTTGAGGTGCCACTGATTGGATTTTCTGGTGCACCATTTACTTTGGCGAGCTATTTGATTGAGGGGGGCCTTCAAAGAATTATCATCAGACCAAGGCTTTTATGCATGCGAATCCTGTGGCTTGGTTCGCACTTATGGATAAGTTGGGTGACATGGTGATTCGCTATGTTCGGGCGCAGGTTCGAGCAGGGGCAACTGTGATTCAGATTTTTGACTCATGGGTTGGCTGTTTAAATGTGGCAGATTATCGCCGGTTTATTAAACCGATTATGAGTCGAATTTTCTCAAGTTTACGTGAGGAAAAAGTGCCGTTGATTTTGTTTGGGGTGGGAGCATCACATTTGGTTTTGGAATGGAACGATTTACCTTGTGATGTGATTGGCCTAGATTGGCGCATGACGATTGCTGAAGCAGAGCAGCTTGGCGTGACGAAAGCAATTCAGGGGAATTTGGATCCTTCGTTACTTTTGGCACCGTGGGATGTGATTGAACAAGCGACACGAGAAATCTTAGACATGGGAATGGCTCATCAGGCTGGATTTATTTTTAATTTAGGACATGGTGTTTTCCCAGAAGTTAATCCTGAGGTCCTGAAGCGTTTGACCGCTTTTGTTCATGATTATTCAAGACAAAAAATTGCTGACAGAAATTCTGTCAGTGCTGACAAAAACAAAAAATAGAAAAGAGGTCGTTATGACTGAAGAAAAATTAAGCGAAGTTGTTGGTCCAGAAGCTATTATCAAATTTGAAACTGGCACAATTAAGGCAAGCACTTTAGATACAATTATCAAAATGTTGCCTTTTGAAATGGGATTTTGTGATGCTGATGATAAATTCCGTTGGTTCTCAAATAATCCTGACCGTGTCCATAAACGTCGTGTAGAAGCATTTGGGAAGTCTGTTTTAGAGCTTCACCCAGGAGTTGCTCACCATGTGAAAAAAGTGCTTGATGATTTTCGTGAAGGAAAAGCAGATGAATTTGAATTTTGGTTCCCTAAACGTAATGGTCAACCAGGACAAATTTATCAAAAATTCATGGCTGTTCGCGATGAAACTGGCAAATATCTTGGTAGCATGGATGTAACAATTAACCTTGATATTTTGAAAGATAAAGAAGGAAAACATGCTCCTGAAACAATCAAAGAGTTCCAAGAGTTGAAACCCCTTGACAAATAAGAGATAGGAGTCTCTGTCAGTGCTGATGTATTTTCTATCAGTGCTGACAGAGCTTTTAATGTATTTTATAAAAAACAAAGAGAAATAAATGATAAATAAGAAGAAAATTGTCATTGTCGGCGGCGGAATTACAGGACTGTCAGCAATGATGGAAATGCAAAAACGAGTTTTGAATGAAGATTTGCCTGTTGAACTCTTGCTTGTTGAGGCTGAACCACGCTTAGGTGGGAAAATAGAAACAGTCAAGCACGCTGGCTATATTATTGAGCGTGGTCCTGATTCATTTTTGGAGCGGAAAACAGCGATGGCAGAACTTGCCGCAGAAGTTGGAGTCGCTGAGCAGCTTGTAAATAATGCGACAGGTCAAGCCTATATCGCGATGAATGGCAAGTTATATCCGATTCCAGCGGGGTCAATCATGGGTGTTCCTACCAATGAAGAAAGTTTTTTGGAATCAGGATTATTCTCTGACGAAGCCAAAAAAAGGGCGATGGATGACTTTAAAATAGAAAAATCACCAGCTGAAATTGACCAATCAATGGGGCAATTTTTCCGTCGTAGACTTGGGGATGAAGTTGTTGAAAATTTGATTGAGCCCTTATTATCAGGTGTTTATGGTGGAAATCTGGATGAAATGAGTCTGCTTTCAACCTACCCTCAATTTTACGAAGTTGAGCAAAAATATGGCAGTTTGATTGGTGGACTTCGTGAACAAGCCAAAGAAAATGTGAAAAAAATGCCTTATCGTGGTGCTGTTAAAGGGATGTTTCAAAATTTTTCAACAGGTTTGCAAACTTTAGTAGATGCTATTGAAGCCCATATTCCTAAAGAAAAGGTGCGTCTGAGTAGCCCTGTGATAAAAATTTTGGCTGACAGTGGCAGTTATCGATTAGAATTTGCTGACGGAAATTTTATCAGTGCTGACAGTATTATTTTGACTACTCCGCATGAGATTTCGGTGCAACTTTTGGCAGCCTATGGTGTGATGGAGGGCTTTGCAGATATTCCATCGACTTCTGTGGTTACGATTGCAATGGGATTCCCTGCTGAAGCACTCAAAAAAGACTTTGATGGCACTGGATTTTTAGTGTCCAGAAATTCTGATTTTTCGATTACAGCTTGCACTTGGCTGCACAAAAAATGGCCGCACACGACACCAGCAGGCAAGATTACGCTCCGTGTTTTCATGGGAAAGCCTGGCGATGAGCGTTATGTAACGCTTTCAGACGAGGAGCTGATTTCACTTGCACTCAAAGATTTACGACAAATTATGGATTTAGATGGAGAGCCAGAATTTGCTGAAATTTCTCGCTTGACCAACTCAATGGCGCAATATACAGTAGGCCACAAAGCGCGTCTGGAAGAAGCACGGAAGACTCTTGCTGAAAAACTACCAGGTACTTTCATTGCAGGAATGTCTTACGATGCGATCGGCCTGCCTGATAATGTTGTTGCAGGACGCAAATATGGCAACGAAGCACTAAATTTTGTAATGAAGCAGAGATAAAAAAATGCATTTATTAGCTTTAAGTTTAAATTATAAAAAAGTTCCTATAGAACTCCGTGAAAAACTCGCTTTCGCAGAGTCAGAATTGGCAGCAGCGATGGCAACTTTGAAAGAATCGCAATCTGTATTTGAAAATGTGATTTTGTCCACCTGCAATCGGACAGAGATATATGCTGTAGTTGACCAAACGAAGCGAGGTGAAGATTACCTCAAACGCTTCTTGGCAAATTGGTTTCATCTTTCGATTACGACTTTTTCTGGATATTTGGATGTTTATCAAGAATTAGAGGTCGCAAACTATCTTTTTCGAGTGACTTGTGGCCTGGAGTCATTGATTGTTGGGGAAGAACAGATTCTCTCGCAGGTCAAATCGAGCTTTCTCTTCGCTCAGGAAAATCAAGCGACGGGAAGTGTTCTCAATACCTTGTTTAAATCAGCCATTACACTGTCCAAAAAGGCACATACGGAAACCCTTCTGTCTCGAAATTCCGTGTCCGTAGGCTCTGCTGCGGTGCAATTAACCAAAAATATCTGGTCAGATTTATCTGACAAAAAAGCAGCTGTCATTGGTGCAGGACAAATGTCGGAACTTTCAGCGAAATATATTGCCGCCCAGAAGATTGCAGGGCTGACCATTTCTAATCGCACTTATGAGAAAGCGCAGAAACTCGCCGAACACTATCATGCTGAGGCTGTCAAACTGACAGAACTTGAAAAGTTACTGACAGAAGTGGATTTTGCCTTTTCATCAACTTCCAGTAAATCCTTTATTTTAAATGAGAGTCTTGTTCGCATTGTTCAGGCAAAGCGTGACAATAAGCCGCTGATTCTTTTTGATTTGGCGGTGCCAAGAGATATTGAACCATCTGTCAGAGATATCACAGGGGTAAAACTTTACGATATTGATGACTTGGAACGATTGGTCAAATTTAACAAGTCAGAACGGCAGAAAGCAGAAAAAGAAGTAGAAAAAATGATTCTAAAAGCGACTGATGAATTTAAAAACTGGCTGTCAGCGCAACAAGTTACACCAATTATTGCCGAACTTCAAGAAAAATCAATGCAGATTCAAGAAAAAGTCATGGAGACCATTGACCATAAACTGACAGATTTATCCGTTCATGACCGAAAAGTCATCAATAAACTGACAAAATCTATTGTCAATCAGCTTCTGCGTGAGCCCATTTTGACTGTCAAATCACTCGCTACTGATGAAAATTCACCAGAAAAACTGACACTTTTCAAACAAATATTTAACCTGTCAGAAGACCAAAAACGCTGACAGAAATCAGTCAGCACTGTCAAATTTGACAAAAAAGAAAGAGATGAAAAAATGAACTTACAATTTAACCGTCATCGCCGTCTGCGGTCATCTGAGACCATGCGCAGTATGGTACGCGAAAATTTCATTCGCAAAGAAGACCTGATTTATCCTTTATTTATTGTTGAAGGAGAAAATATAAAAAAAGAAATCTCTTCGATGCCAGGTCAATACCAATTTAGCCTTGACCAGTTGGAAATAGAAATGAAGGTCATCGCTCAACTGAACATTCCAGCAGTGATTCTTTTTGGCATTCCTGACCATAAAGACGACCTAGGCACCGAAGCTTACAATGATAATGGAATTTTGCAAAAAGCTATTCGCCAAATTAAAGCGAGTCATCCAGACATTCTTGTTATCGCTGACACTTGCCTGTGTGAATACACAGACCACGGACATTGTGGTATGATTGAGCATGACTGTGTCATTAATGACGAAAGCCTTGAACTTCTTGTGAAAACAGCAGTTTCGCAGGCGAAAGCAGGAGCAGACATTATCGCACCGTCAAATATGATGGACGGTTTTGTAGCTGCAATCCGTGCTGGACTTGATGAAAAGGACTTTGAAAATATTCCCATCATGAGCTATGCGGTCAAGTACGCCTCGGCATTCTACGGCCCATTTCGTGATGCGGCAGACTCTGCCCCACGCACAGGACCCTTTGACCGTAAAACCTATCAAATGGACCCAGCAAATCGCCTTGAAGCCTTGCGTGAAATGCAGTCTGACATTGACGAGGGCGCAGATTTTCTGATTGTCAAGCCTGCACTGTCTTATCTGGACATCACGCGAGATGTACGCAATAACTGCAATCTCCCACTTGTGACTTACAATGTATCCGGCGAATACGCTATGGTTAAAGCAGCAGCGCAGAACGGTTGGATCGACGAAAAACGCATTGTCATTGAGCAGCTAACCAGCATGAAACGTGCAGGAGCGGATATGATTATTACCTACTTTGCAAAAGATGTTGCGAAATGGCTCAGTGAAGATTGAATTTTATTATCTAAAAAACACAATCAAGATTTCGATTGTGTTTTATTTATCACGAATGATGTAATAAGCAAATAAGAACACCATATTATTAATAATATTTTGACAATTCTATAAAATTTATTTATACTAAATAAATAACATTTCAAAAGATGAAAAGAGCAACTCATCTTAACTAGAAAGAAAGGAGAGTATATGAAGGATAACCACAGTATCCTAACCGAAGAAGCAGAAAGTATTCCAGAGAGCTCACGCGTCAAATACTTTGATATTGTGCTTGAACGTGGGAGCGGTGCATTGTTATATGATGTGGAGGGACGAGAATATATTGATTTCCTTTCTAGCGCATCCTCTGCAAATGTAGGTCATTGTCACCCTAAAGTTGTCAAGGCGATTCAAGAGCAAGCAGAGCGACTCATTCATTTCACTCCTGCCTATTATGCAAATGAAATGACCGCTTCACTACTGACCAAACTAGCACAGCTTGCTCCAGGAAATTTTTCCAAGAAAGTTGCATTAGGAACGTCTGGCTCGGATGCTAATGATGCAATAATAAAATTTTCTCGCGCCTATACAGGACGACCATATATTATTAGCTTTACCGGAGCTTATCACGGTTCAACCTATGGTTCATTAAGCTTGTCCTCAGTCAGCCTAAATATGTCAAGAAAAATAGGACCACTTTTACCTAATATTATAAAACTCCCTTACCCCGACACACATCTAAGAATGGAAAATGAAACAGATGACCAATTTATAGATAGAATGTGGCAGATGTTTACACTCCCTTTTGAAACATGGTTACCAGTTGAAGAAGTAGCAGCGATCATCATTGAACCTATTCAGGGAGATGGAGGTATCATCGCAGCACCAAAAGACTATCTCAAGCGCCTATACGATTTTACAAGAAAACACGGAATTATTTTTGCAGTTGATGAAATTAATCAAGGACTTGGACGTTCAGGGAAGATGTGGTCTGTTGAACATTTTAACATTGAACCAGATTTAATCAGTGTTGGGAAATCACTGGCATCAGGACTCCCGTTGTCTGCTCTCATAGGACGTACAGAAATTATGGATAGTTTAGCCGCGCCAGCTCACGTATTTACTACGGCAGGAAACCCGATATGTGCAGCAGCAGCCCATGCAACTCTAGAAGTCATTGAAGAAGAAAAACTTGTCAAGCGCTCGGAACAGCTTGGAAAACAATCTTTCGAATTTTTTCAAACAATGAAAGAAAAATATGACTTCATCGGAGATACAAGAATGTATGGACTTGATGGAGGCATTGATATTGTTGATAGCAATGGTAGTCCAGATATAGATGGAACGACTAAAATCATCTACAAATTATTTCAACTTGGTGTCATTATGATTAGTTTACGAGGAAATATTCTCCGCTTTCAACCACCACTAGTCATTACTGAAGCGCAGCTCAACAAAGGATTCAAACAAATTGAAATTGCCTTTGAGGCTTATAAAAATAATGAGCTAACCCTACCAGAACACTCAGAAAAAATAGGCTGGTAACAAACGACACTTACCATTGCAGTAAAGTCGTTTAAAGAAGAAATAACATAAAGCATTAGGAGAAAAACATGGGATTCACAAAACGTGCAAGTTTTAGCACATATTATCAAAAAGATAAAAAATTAGAACAAGTTTTAGGAGTGAGAGATTTCCTTGCCCTCGGGGTTGGAACAATCATCTCCACTTCGATTTTCACCTTACCTGGTATTGTAGCAGCCGAATATGCAGGACCCGCAGTCGTATTCTCATTTTTGTTAGCCGCTATTGTAGCTGGTCTAGTAGCCTTCGCCTATGCAGAGATGTCAACAGTTATGCCATTTGCGGGTTCTGCTTATTCATGGATTTCGGTCTTATTTGGAGAAGGATTTGGATGGATTGCAGGTTGGGCACTCCTTGCTGAATACTTCATTGCAGTTGCCTTTGTAGGTTCTGGATTCTCAGCAACCTTTCAAAACTTACTTGGGCAGCTCAACTTTCATATGCCAGCAGCTTTAGCAAGCCCTTTTGGTACAAAGGGTGGTATTGTTGATTTGATTTCTCTACTAGTTATTGCTGTATCCTCTTTTGTTGTCTGGCGAGGAGCATCAGATGCAGGACGAGTCGGCCAGATTCTTGTCGTCCTAAAAGTTGCAGCTATTCTAGTCTTTATCTTTGTAGGTTTAACCGTCATTAAAGCACACAATTATGTTCCCTTTATCCCAGCTCATAATCCAAAAACAGGTTTTGGAGGAGTTTCTGGTATTTTATCAGGTGTATCAATGATTTTCCTTGCATACATCGGTTTTGATTCCATTGCTGCTAATTCAGCAGAAGCTAAAAATCCGAAACGTACAATGCCCATTGGTATTCTTGGTTCACTACTAATTGCAGTCGTTCTATTCTCAGCGGTAACTTTAGTTCTAGTAGGTATGCACCCTTATTCTTCATACGCAGGAAATGCTGCACCAGTTTCTTGGGCTTTGGAAAAAGCTGGTTTTGGTACACTTTCAGTAGTTGTATCAGTAGTTGCGGACGCAGGGATGTTTGTTGCTTTGCTAGGGATGGTACTGGCGGGTTCTCGTCTACTTTATGCATTTGGACGTGATGGAATGCTTCCAGCAAAAGTAGGAAACCTAGATAAAAGAGGACTTCCGTCCAATGGACTATTAGTGTTGACCGTTGTCGCTATCGTCATTGGCGCATTTTTCCCATTTGCCTTTTTGGCACAACTTATTTCTGCTGGGACCTTGGTAGCATTTATCTTTGTTTCCTTAGGAATGTTTGCCCTTCGTCCAAGAGAAGGAAAGGATTTACCCGACGCAAGTTATAAAATGCCATTTTACCCTATATTGCCAGCACTTGGAGCGATTGGCTCAGTCATCGTCTTTGAAATGCTTGATCCAGCAGCAAAACTAGGAGCATTTATTTGGTTTATTCTTGGAATTATTGTTTATACACTTTATGGAAGTAAGCATGGTAAAATAAAGAAACAGTAAGATATGATAATAGTCGAAAATAAAAAGAACCTCTTAAAATAATAGATACTGCAAAGAAACAGTATAAAATCTATTTTAGGAGGTTTTTCTACCTCAAATAAAGTGTAAATTTTAAATTTCAAGTTGTTAAAAATTGTCCAACTGGTAGAGAAGGGTATGGTTTTTCCCCCAATTTCTAAAACGATTTGTTTTTTACACAAGACAAGAAGATGGATGATTAATCAACTGAAGCGAAATTTTACATCTCATTGTCTTAATCATAAATTTATCACAGATGAATGAACAAACGTTTATCCAGCAGATTGAAGATTGTATAACTATGATTATTTATGGAGTAAATAAAAAAGCATGACTCCTAGAGGTTAGAAGTACATCCCTTATTAACTATTATAACTGAATGAATCTTTTTATTTTTGATAGACTTGTTTATTAATTTTGAAATGTCTTTTTATGAAGCCTTAGCTTTTTCAAAGCCCAGTCATAGTGGGAAGGTAAAGAAGATTGAAAATATTGTCCTAGACTAGTTGTCCCAGTCCAGTTGAAATATTTTTTTATATATAATTCATCATTAGAAAAAGTACCAATGAGAGTAATTAATTCTTGATGTGTTTGAAAAATTTGTTGTTTCAAATCTTCAAAAGAAATTTTTTGATTTTTTTCCCAGAATTTTTCATTCATATCTCCATAATTTTTCCACGAATAAGGGATGGGCAGAAAGGAGATATGCTCTCCCTGTCTATTTTTCATAACAAAATTGAGTAGGAGTTTATGCCACTCATATAAATGTGCCAAAACATCTCTAGTATTCTTATCTCTCGACCAATGTTGCTCTTTTTTCCCTTCGGGGTTAAATCTAAAAGTTCCATTTTTCATTTCTTCATCCATATCATTAATTAATTTCCAAAGTTTCTCCCAATTCTTTTGAGAGTAGAAAATAAGTTCGGATTTATTTGTAGCTTTTACCATATTAAATTTCCTCGTTTACGTGTTATTAGTATTGTATCACGAAGCATATATATTCTATCAAATTCATTTTTTACAAAATCTATTTTCCGCGATTCTTAATAAAAGAATCGTTTTTTATATATTAATTTTGATAGTTATAAAACGAATTATAAAAATGACAACGTTTCCACTTTAAAATCGAAAGAATTGGTAAGACAAACATTTAGGAAAACGGTATCATTGTTATTGTGCAAGGGGGAAATAAGAATTAACGTTTAAAAACAAATCTTGTAAACCTCTCATCAAAATAGTGCTGAAGCAAATCAAAACTTTCTTTATCATTATAACTTCGTTGATTATCAATTTCGTCTTGATTAAAAGACATCTCTACCAATGAGGGAGAGTTCAGGTTATTCGTTCGATAATCCCTTGGAGAAACACCATAACACTTAGAGAATGCATTATTCAACGTCCTAATATCAGAAAAACCGCAGATATAGGAAATCGTGAGCAAGTTTTCATTTGTCGAGGCGAGAAGGGTGCGTGCTTTTTCACAACGTAAGTTATCCAAGTACTCTTTAAAAGTAATGCCAAAATTATTTTTAAAAAAGTGACTAAAGTAAGTCCGAGAAAATCCTTCACGTGTAGCTAAATCATCCAGAGAAATCTTGCTGGTGTAGTGTTCATGGATGTACGAAGAAATCCGTTGGATACGCTCTTGTAAGTCCATTAATTTATTTTGTTGAGCCGCACTCAAAATGTCATAATTGCAGATTTCCATCAGCCCATCCAGAACCAACGAGGTATAACCATGCACGCGCAGCGGAGAATGTGTCCCTTCTTCAAAGTAGCTCAGAGCTGCTTGAAGAATAAAATAAAGGACTTCAGGATTATTCTCCAAGTCAAAAGGTTGGCTCTCAAAGTTGGTCCGATCCAACTGTGGAAAAACAATCTCAAGAATCGTTGTACTAAACTGCACGACCAAGACTTTCATGGCTTGCTCTGAGATGAACTCATGAATCTGGCAACTATTAAAAATAATACCTTGCCCTGCTTGGATGGTAAATTCTTGTTCTTGAGTTCTAATTTTTCCTTTTCCTTCAAGAACAAATGATACTTCCATATCAAAGTGCAAATGGGGTTTACGATAAGCAATATCCACTAACAAAAAATTCAGATTGTTTATCTTTGAATGATAAATATTCTCCAATTCATTTTTCACGTCTACAACCTCCTGTTAGTAATTGTAACATATTTTTGCAAGCGCTCGCAGGAATTTAGAAATAATTAAAATACATCTTACTTAGGAGGAGCTATAAAATGGCTTACTTTAACAACATCTCATCCATCCAATATGAAGGTACAAAAACAAAAAACATGTTTGCCTTTCGTCATTACAATCCTGAAGAAGTGGTGCTAGGAAAGACAATGGCTGAACATCTTCATTTTGCATTGGCGTTCTGGCACACAATTACAATGGATGGAACAGACCCATTTGGTGGAGCAACAATGGAGCGACCTTGGGATTTAGAAGGCGGGACAGAGCTTGAAATCGCTCACCGTCGCGTAGATGCATTCTTCGAAATTGCTGAAAAACTAGGAGTGAAATACTATTGTTTCCACGATATCGATATTGCACCAGCAGGTAGTTCGCTCAAAGAATTTTATGAAAACTTGGACGAAATTACTGACCACCTCCTTGAAAAACAAAAAGAAACTGGCATCAAATTGCTTTGGAACACAGCTAATATGTTCTCAAATCCACGTTACATGAATGGGGTGTCAACTTCTAACCGTGCTGAAGTCTTTGCTTATGGTGCTGCACAAGTTAAAAAAGGTTTGGAACTTTCTAAAAAACTCGGTGGTGAAAACTATGTCTTCTGGGGCGGCCGTGAAGGTTATGAATCACTCTTGAATACAGACATGGGACTCGAAATGGACCACATGGCTAAATTCTTCCATATGGCTGTTGATTATGCAAAATCGATTGACCATTTACCAGTCTTCTTGATTGAACCAAAACCAAAAGAACCAATGACACATCAATACGATTATGATGCTGCAACAGCAATGGCTTTCTTAGAAAAATATGATTTGACATCATACTTCAAACTCAACTTGGAAACGAACCATGCTTGGCTTGCTGGTCATACTTTTGAACATGAATTGAACACAGCCCGTAGCTTCAATGCGCTCGGCTCTATTGATGCCAACCAAGGAAATTACTTGCTAGGCTGGGATACAGATGAGTTCCCAACACTTGTGATTGACATCACTTTGGCAATGCATCAAATCCTTTTGAACGGCGGATTGGGTAAAGGCGGAATTAACTTTGATGCGAAAGTACGTCGTACTTCATTCAAGGCTGAAGATTTGATTTTAGCACATATAGCAGGTATGGATACTTATGCGCGTGCACTTAAAGGAGCAGCAGCAATCATTGAAGATAAATTCTTATCAGATATTGTTGAACATCGCTATGAATCATACAAAACAACAGAAGTTGGTCGCTCAATTGAAGATGGTACAGCAACCTTTGAAAGTCTTGCAGCCTATGCTCTTGAACATGGTGATGAAATTGAATTAGAATCTAATCATCTCGAACACATTAAATCAGTTTTGAATGACTATCTTGTTTAAGCAAATAAAATCAAAATAAAATGTTCATATAGGAGTGAATATTCATGAAAACTTCAAAAAAAGTTATCTTAGGAACCATTGCTTTGGCTAGTGCGGGGCTGCTTGCAGCTTGTGGTTCATCAACGAGTGCTTCAAAATCATCTACGCCAAAGGCTACAGATAAAAATATCAATCTTTGGACTTTTGCAGATATGAAACCGCAAATCCAAGAATATGAAAAAGAGAATCCCAATGGTTTCAAGATAAAAGAAACAGTTATTCCCTATGCTGATTTCCAAACAAAGCTAGACAAGGTTCTCGGTACAAATAAAGCACCTGACATGGTTGCTTTAGATGCAGGATTTGTGAGTAAATATGTAGACTCAGGAATGCTTGCTAATCTCAAGCCTTATGGTGTTAAGAGTGCTACAAAAGATAGTTTCTCATATACATTAGATATTGGTAAAGATAGCAAAGGTAATCAAGTCGCCATTTCTTATCAAGCTGCTCCAGGAGCTGTTTACTATCGTGCATCATTATTACAAAAATATCTAGGGATTGCACCAGATGACCAAAAAGCAGCTCAACAAGCTTTCTCAAACTGGAATCAGGTAGAAAAAACAGCAGAAACAATTAAAGAAAAATCTGGAGGTAAAGCATATCTCTTCTCATCTTTGCAAGATATGTATATGCCAGCGATTGGTGGACGTACTGAGGGGTGGGTTTCAAAAGATAATAAACTTCAGATTGACCCATCATTACTCACTAACCTTGATTTGATGAAAACATTTGTTGATAAAGGTTTAACACAGAATACTGTGGGACAAAATTCTGACTGGTTTGCAGGAATGTCTTCTGATAACATTGTAGCGTATTCACTACCTTCATGGGGACTATTCTACTGGTTGAAAGACTATTCTAAAGGAACAGCAGGAGATTGGCGAGCAATTCAAGGCCCTCAATCTTATTCATGGGGTGGTACTTGGTTTGGTGCAGTCAAAGGAACTAAAGATGAAGCGAATGCAGCAAAACTTGCAATTTACTGGTCAACAGACAAAAAATTCCAAACTTGGCAAGCATCTGCTAATACGGACTTTGTAGCAGATCAAAAAGTTGATGAAGCTGTTGCAAAAGACTATGACAATAATCCAGTTAAAGGAAGTCCAATTGGTACTCAAAATCCATACTCATTATTCTCAGAAGCAGCTAAAAATATCAATGGTAAAATTATCACTAAATACGACCAAAATATCCAAAACCTTTGGATTAATGATGTGATTAACCCATATGCTAATGGTAAAACAACTAAAGATAAAGCATTGGCAACTTTCAAAGCTGACGTGAAAAGTGCTTATCCTGAATTGACTACCGACTAAATTCAGTGGTTCAATTAGCAAATAAGAGAACCGAATAAACTTATTCGGTTCTTCTTTTATGGAGAATAACATGGAAAAACATAAAAAAAAATCAACGAAAAAGTTAAAGTTTGAAAAATATAATCGTTATGGTTATTATTTTCTCATTCCGTTTTTCATTGGTTTTCTACTCTTTCAACTCTATCCAATTATTTATACTTTCAGAATAGCTTTTACGAGTATGAATGGTTGGCAGACGTTATCAACAGCAACAAATGTAGGATTCGACAACTTTGTAACTTTACTTACTAAGACACCATTATTTATACAAAGTCTTCAAAATACATTGCTTTTATGGTTGCTTAATTTTATACCACAAATACTGATGGCATTGATTTTGGCAGCATGGTGGACAAATAGGAAACTAGCTCTGAAAGGCTCTAGTTTTTTCAAGACAGTTTTTTATCTTCCTAATATGATTATGGCGGCATCTGTCGCTGCTTTGTTCATGATTTTGTTTTCATATCCTCAGGGTCCAGCTAACCAATTCTTAATGAATTTGCATCTGATTAGTCATCCATTCAACTTCTTACAGTCTGTTTGGGGAACGCGAGGAATTACAATATTCCTTCAGTTTTGGATGTGGTATGGGCAAACTTCGATTGTGTTTGTCGCAGCAATTTCATCTATTGACGAATCATTATTTGAAGCTGCACGTATTGACGGTGCATCTGATGGTCAAATCTATCGTCGTATCACGATGCCTTTGATGCGTCCAATCATCATGTACACTTTCGTAACATCATTTGTCGGAGGCTTGCAAGTTTTCGATATTCCGTATTTGTTAACACAGGGTTCAGGAGGACCTCTTAACTCGGTTTATACTTTGGCTATCTTTATCTACAATCAAGCCTTTCAATATCGTAACTACGGCATTGCATCCGCAGCATCAATTATCTTACTAGTTATTGCTGCAATCGTATCCATTATTATGTTCCGATTCTTCCGAGAAAGAACTACAAATACTGCGATTGGAGGTAAAAAATGATGAATAAGAGTAGTATGAGCAAAGCATTGAGGACAAGACGGATATTAATTTATATTGTATTTGCTATTTTGACGATAATCAGTGTCTTACCGTTAATCATGATGTTAATCAATTCAACACGTTCCGTTGTTCAAATCAATACTGGTGTATCATTGATTCCTGGAAGCTCGTTGATTCACAATATTGAAGTTTTGTTTCAATATGGATTTAATATGGCTCGAGGAGTAGGTAATTCCTTTTTTGTAGCGGCCGCATCGACTATTATTTCAGTCTATTTTTCTGCAATGGCGGCATATGCATTGGTAGCATATGATTTTAAAGGAAAAAAATTGATTTACGGTGCGATTGTTGCTCTAATCATGATTCCAAGTCAAGTTTCAATGATTGGATTCTACGAATTTATGATTAAATTAAACCTGTTGGATAACTTTCTACCCCTGATTTTACCAGGCTTAGCAGCACCAGCAACAGTATTTTTCCTCGTTGAATATATGTCAACCGTTTACAACAAAGACTATGCAGATTCAGCCCGTTTAGACGGAGCAGGAGAATTAAAAATATTTCACCGTGTCATGTTGCCAATGATGAAGCCAGGACTCGCTACAATGGCAATATTTGGGTTTGTCTTCTCATGGAATAACTTCTTGATGCCATTGATTTTAATTTCAAAACAAAGTATGTATACTTTGCCAATGATTGTTCAGACGATCACAGCGATGGGCGCAGGGGGACACACTGTAGAATGGGGTGCTATTTATGTCGGACTTTCTATCACAGTAGTTCCTATCATAATTGTCTATCTCCTATTATCAAGATTTATCGTTGGTGGCGGTAATGCTGGTGGTGTTAAAGGTTAATGACAAAAGAAAGTATGAGAAGATGACAAAAGAAATTGCCTTAACTTTTGATGATGGTCCTTGGGGGCTAACAACCCCAAGAGTACTAGATGAGTTAATCGCTCAAAAAATTCCAGCAACATTCATGATATGGGGCGAGCATGCTAAGCAATATCCAGAACTTGTAAAACGAGCAGCAGCAGCCAAACTATTTTCTTTCGGTAATCATACCTTTTCCCATCATTCCTTACTTGAAATTGATGAGGAAGAAATTAGGAAAGAACTAGAAAAAACAGACCATATCGTCAAAGAACTAACTGGAGAGGTTCCCAAGTTTATCCGACCACCTTTTGGTGATATAGACTTCAACACATTAAAAATAGTCAATCGACCTATTATTTGTTGGTCTTTAGACACAGAGTCATGGAATCATCATGATGTTAATCAGTGTTTAGAGCGTGCTACAAAAGCAAAGGATGGTGATATCATTCTCATGCACGATTATCAGGAAGCGGAAGCAGAGGCCTTACCTAAAATAATAGATTATTTACAAAAAAACGACTTTATTTTTAAAACGATTCCAGATTTATTAGGTCATCAACTCAACGAAGAACCATACATCTACTATTCTAGAAACAAAAGAGATAAAATTGGATTTAAATAAAAAGTTATAGATTGAAAGGAAATAAAAATGTCATACGTTTTAGGAATAGACCTTGGAACATCAAGTTTAAAAGGAATTCTACTGAGCCAAGAAGGTTCAGTAGTTACAACAAAAAGCGCAAATTATGATATTGACAATCCCAAGCAAGGTTTTTCTGAGCAAAAACCAGTCATTTGGGTAGAAGCGCTAGAAAAAGTTTTAACCGAAATATCGCAAGAAGTTTCAGATTTTGGTACAGCACTTTCAGGAATTAGTTTTTCAGGTCAGATGCACTCGTTAGTTGTATTAGACGAAAACAATACACCTATTTACCCAGCTATTTTGTGGAATGACGTGAGAACAAGTAAGCAATGTCAAGAGATTATGAGCAAAATGGGTGACAGATTACTTGAAATTACTGGTAATATCGCGCTTGAAGGCTTTACTTTACCTAAGATTTTATGGCTTCAGGAAAATGAACCAAAAGTTTGGGAACGTGTTAAAAAAATAATGTTGCCCAAAGATTATTTAGGTCTTTATTTGACAGGAAACATTCATACAGAATTTTCAGACGCAGCAGGGACTTTGCTTTTAGACATTGAAAAACATGAGTGGTCCAAAGAAATCGCAGATACTTTTAATATTTCAATGGAAGTTTTACCAGAGCTGGTTGAGTCTGTAGGACAGATTGGCACAGTGACCGCTGGAATCAAAGATAAATTTGGTATTGAAAATGAAGTAAAAGTTTTTGCTGGTGGAGCGGATAATGCAGCAGCAGCTCTTGGCGTTGGATTGATTGACGAAGAAATTGGATTAATCTCAATGGGAACATCAGGAGTTGTTTCTAGTTTTGAGTCTAAGTTTACCAATTATGATGGTAAGCTTCACTTCTTTAATCACACTGTACCTCAGGCTTACTATTCTATGGGGTCACTTTAGCAGCAGGTAATTCATTGAATTGGTACAAAGAAACTTTTGGGAATGGTAAAGGTTTTTCAGAATTGCTTTCTGATGTGAACACTGTACCTGTAGGCTCTAGTGGGCTTTTGTTTACACCTTATATTGTAGGAGAACGTACGCCACATTTTGATTCTAAAATCCGCGGTAGTTTTATAGGAATCTCAGCAACACATGAACAAAAACATTTTTCACGTGCAGTCCTAGAAGGGATTCAATTTTCTTTACGAGATTCAAAAGATATAATGGAATCAACAAAGGGAAAAACATTCAAATACTTGATTTCTGTAGGTGGAGGTGCACAAAATCCAGATATTATGCAAATGCAAGCAGATATTTTTAATACAGAAATGATTCGCTTAACCGTTGAGCAAGGACCAGGACTTGGCGCTTGTATGATTGCTGCTTTTGGTTGTGGTTTTTATCCAACGCTTGAAGAAGTAACGAAAGCTTTTGTTCACTATCAGACAGAAACCTTTAAGCCAATTGCTAAAAATGTTGCTGAATATGAAAAAGTTTATCAAATCTGGAAACAAGTTTATTCAGTAACAAAAAATATATCTCATCAATTAGTAGACTTTAATGATGGGAACTTAAAATGATTATGATAAGTGATATTTCTGAAAAAGAGCTCCCGCTTTTACCAGGTAAGAGCATCCGTGAAATTACTCTTTCAAATGGGCATCTAACCATTGTCGTCCATGACTTTGGAGCGCGTATCCATCAGATTTTTGCGCCCGATAAGTATGGAACATTTGAAAATATTCTCCTTTCTAAAGACAATTCCGAAACATATATACATGATGGAGGATACTATGGAGTAATTTGTGGGCCAGTAGCTGGTAGGATTGCGGAAGCTAGTTATGGAGAGATTAAATTAGACGCAAATGAAGGAAAAAATACGCTTCATTCTGGCAGCAAAGGATGGGAAAGACAATTTTGGAATTATGAGGTGTTCAAAGAGAAAGAAAAAATAGGAATTAAGCTAACTTTGAGAGATGGCCAATCAGGCTTTCCAGGAAATATTTCTGCAAGTGTCGTATATGAGCTTGAAGGCTCATGTCTAACGGTAAAAATGACAGGAATATCAGAAAAAGATACGGTCTTCAATCCAGCTTTTCACCCATATTTTAATCTTACAGCTGACAAAGAAAATATTTTGGAACATATTTTACAAACCTCAGCGACAAAAGTAGTTGAAGTGGATGAAGAAAATATTCCAACGGGAAATCTAGTTCCTGTGGGAGATACGGTTTATGATTTGAGAAAACCAGTATCTATCAGGAGTATTTTAGAAAAAAAACCTCAGGGTTTTGATCACTGCTTCGTATTTCCAGAACAAAACACAGAGAAAACTCTAAATCTTTTCGAGAAAAAATCGGGAAGAAAGTTGACCTGTATAACGGATCGTCAGGCAGTAGTCATTTATACAGCTACCAATCCTGAACAAGAATCAACAATATCGGGAAAGAAGATGACACCTAATCGAGGAGTTGCTATTGAATTCCAAGAATTACCTGACATGGTGCATCATCCTGAATGGGGAACGATAGAACTTAGATTAGGTGAGGAAAAGACCTTTATTTCAACTTATACATTTTCTGTTGAACCAGAGTAACTATTAGAAGTGTAAAAGAAATAATATAAAGATGTGATTATCATTGTTTTTTATGTTTATTAAGGAGAATTTTTAGAATGGCACAAATTCAAAATCCGGTTTTACCAGGGTTCAATGCGGATCCTTCAATCATTCGTGTAGATGATACGTACTACATCGCAAATTCAACTTTTGAGTGGTTTCCAGGCGTGCGTTTACACGAATCAAAAGATTTAGCACATTGGAACTTGCTTCCATCACCTCTATCGACCACAAACTTACTGGATATGAAAGGAAATCCATCATCAGGAGGAATCTGGGCACCAGATTTATCTTACTCTGATGGAAAATTTTGGTTGGTTTATACTGATGTAAAAATTACCGAGGGGGCTTTTAAGGATATGACAAATTATCTGACAACAGCAGTAGATATCCATGGTCCTTGGTCTGAACCAATTAAGCTTAATGGTGTAGGTTTTGATGCTTCACTTTTTCATGATGAAGATGGCAGAAAATATCTTGTCCAACAAACTTGGGATCACCGTGAATATCATCATCCCTTTGATGGAATTACATTGACAGAATTTGATGTATCAACGATGAAACTTCGTCCAGAAACAGCAAGAACAATCTATAAAGGAACTCACGTTAAGCTAGTTGAAGGTCCACACCTTTATAGAGTAAATGGTTATTATTTTCTTTTTGTTGCTCAAGGCGGGACAATATTTACTCACCAAGAAGTCGTTGCCAGATCTAAGACCTTAGAAGCAAACTCGTTTGAAACAGAGCCTGGAGATCCTTTTATTACCAATTTTGATACACCTGATTCATATATTCAAAAACAAGGACATGGTGGCTTAGTTTCAACACCTGAGGGAGAATGGTATTATGCTTCCCTTTGCGCTCGACCTTGGAATAGAGAAAATGAATCCAGCACGGATCCACGTGGCTGGTCAACATTAGGACGTGAAACTTCTATTCAAAAGGTTGAATGGGACAAAGAAGGTTGGCCTCGTATTGTCGGTGGACATGGCGGTACTACTTTTGTTGAAGGACCCAAAGATGCGATTGAGACAAAGGCTCCTCTTCATCACTCGCAACACGATGATTTTGAAAATGACACACTAGATATAAATTGGAATACTCTTCGTGTACCGTTTAGTAAAAAAATGGGTCAAGTGGGAAATGGTAAATTAACTCTAGTGGGTCAAGGATCACTTGCTAATGTTCATGACTTATCTTTAATTGCTCGTAGATGGCAAACTTTTTACTTTGATGCTGAAACCAAAATTAAATTTAACCCTTTCAGTTATCAACAAATGGCTGGTTTAACCAACTATTATAACGACCGTCATTGGAGTTTTGCTTTTGTGACATGGAATGAAATCAAAGGTCATGTCATCGAAGTTGGAGAAAATAATCGTGGCAATTATACATCGTATTTGAAAGATAATGCAATAAAAATTCCTGAAGGAACAGAGTATGTTTGGTTGCGAACAAAAGTTCGTAAAGAAACATATAGCTATGAATATTCGTTTGATGGCAAAGAATTTATAGAAATTCCAGTTTATTTGGACGCAGCCGTGTTGTCAGATGATTATGTGGTGCAGTCTTATGGTGGATTCTTCACGGGTGCTTTTGTAGGACTTGCTGTTGTTGATTATTCTGGATATGATGTTCAAGCTGAGTTTGATTATTTTGATTATCAAGAACTAGGCGACAAACTTCTTAAGGATGGTTCGTACAGCTGGGAAGCTAGTGAATCTCGTTTTGATTAATAAGAAAATAGCTCACTTCATCTTTAAAGGCGAAGTGAGTTTTCTAAAGGTAAGGTAAAAATGAACAAAAATTATGGAAAAAAGTTTGTAACATTGAACAATGGAATAAAGATGCCAATCCTTGGGTTTGGTTCTGTTCTTGAAACAGATGTTTCTGATTTTGATGCTGTTTATAATAGCGCTTGGAATAAGGGGTATCGCCTTTTTGACACAGCATCAAACTATGGCAATCAGATTGCGCTTGGAAATTGGCTACAAACTTTAGAATGTAATCGTGAGGAATATTGGTTGACGAGTAAAGTCGCCCAAGATGAGCAAGGTTATGAACAAACATTGGCTGCATTTCAGAAAACACTCAAGGAATTACAGACGGATTATTTGGATTTATATTTGATTCATTGGCCAAAAGAAAAAACTTTTTTTGAAACATGGAAGGCAATGGAAGAACTCTATGATGAGGGGCTTGTAAGAGCGATAGGAGTGTCAAATTTTGAACCCAATCATATTGATCGTCTTTTAACACGAGCAAGAATTATGCCTGCAGTTGACCAAGTCGAAACGCATCCTTATTTTTCTAACCATGTTACTCATGATTATTTAAAAAAGTTAGAAATTCAACCTCAGGCATGGAGTCCTTTGGGTCATGGTGGTCAAGAACTAAATGATAATAAAATAATAGAATTAGCCCAAAAGTATCATAAGTCAGTTGGGCAGATTATTTTACGTTGGCTTGTTCAAAAAGGGGTTACTGCCATTCCAAAATCAACGAATTTTGTAAGGCAAGAACAAAATATTAGTATTTTTGATTGGTCATTGACACCAATAGATGAACAAGCCATTGACGAACTGCAAAAAGGAGAGCGAGTAATGGGTGCGCCAGATGAAAATTATACAGAAGATAAATGGTAAGAAAGGGGAATAAAGTGCAAAGAACACTTACTGATGAAGAAATTGAGCGATTGAGCAAGATATCCCTATTTGAAAAAATAGAAAATGGAGATTGGTATCAGTTTGGCAAAGCACCAGAATTGCAAGAAATTGTCAAAAAGAGCAGCCAAAGCATACAAAAAATAAATGATAAATCAAAAGAAAGTTTTGAAGAAGCAAGAGAGCTTCTCGAAGACTTTTTGCCTCATCTTTCTAAGACAGCCGAAATCTATTTTCCGTTGACGAGTGTAGAATATCCTGAGCGTTTTTATGTTGGAGAAGAAAGTTTTATTAACTCTGGAATACAAGTGATTAGTGCTGGAAAAGTGACGATAGGAAATCACTGTTTTATTGGTCCAAATTGTCAATTATTTACTCCTAATCATCATGCTAGTAATCCCAAATTAAGAAGACAAGGTTGGCAATATGATGCACCGATTACGATTGGGAATGATTGTTGGCTTGGAGGAACTGTGATTATCTTACCAGGGGTGTCAATTGGAGATGATGTTGTGATTGGTGCAGGAAGTGTAGTCACTAAAGATGTTCCCAGTCATTGCATGGTTGCTGGAAATCCAGCACGTATATTAAAAAGATACTGATGATAGGTTACAGCCGTCTGATGAAAAAAGACGGTTTTTTTTATATGAAATAAACGCAACCTTTCCGTTTTAAAATATCAAAGTTCTCCAAGAAAATATAATTAGAAAGCGGTATCATTTAAGTGCAATAATACAATGCAAGAGAAACTTGCGAAAATAAAATTAAGGAGTTATTGTTATGAGAAAACTTTCTCCCACTTTCATCTATTTTTTTGGAGCTTTAGGTGGGCTATTATTTGGATATGATACGGGTGTTATATCTGGTGCATTACTTTTCATTGAAAAAGAGAGTTGGCATGTTAGTAGTTGGGCTTGGATGGAAGGATGGATTACTGCAGCAGTTTTGATGGGGGCGGTAATTGGTGCTATTGTTATTGGACCAATGAGTGATAGGTTTGGACGTAAACGACTTTTGTTACTATCAGCAATCATATTTTTTATTGGAGCTTTAGGTTCTGGACTTTCTAATAGTGCAGAGCTACTCATCATTTCACGTGTTATTTTAGGTATGGCTGTTGGTTCAGCATCTGCATTAGTTCCCACTTATCTATCAGAACTTTCACCTGCAGAAATTCGTGGTGGAGTATCTACGATGTTCCAATTGATGATTATGACTGGAATTTTACTTGCTTACATTTCAAATTATGCTTTACAAGGAGTGGCAGGAAACTGGCATTGGATGCTTGGGCTTGCGACAATTCCTGCTGCCTTACTCTTTATTGGTGGGTTATTTTTACCTGAATCTCCACGATTTCTTGTACGTCATGATGATGAAAAGGGAGCGCGTGATATTTTAAAGATGATTAATGACAATCCTGATTCTATTGATGCCGAAATTTCTGATATACAGCTTATGGCTAGTGAAGAAAAACAAGGTGGGTTGCAAGAATTATTTGGGAAAATGTCACGTCCAGTGTTAATTATGGCGATTGGACTCGCTGTTTTCCAACAAGTGATGGGCTGTAATACTGTTTTATACTTCGCTCCATCAATCTTTGTTTCTGTTGGTTTTGGAGCAAGTGCAGCATTGCTTGCTCACATTGGTATTGGCATTTTTAACGTGATTGTCACCTATATTGCAATGAAAGTAATGGATAAAGTTAATCGTCGATGGATGTTGAATTTTGGGGCTTGGGGAATGGGAATTTCTCTTGTGCTGATGTCTGTTGGAATGATTTTGGCTGAAAATGCACATATTGGTTTTGGGAAATATTTGGCGGTTATTGCATTAACGGTTTATATTGCTTTCTTCTCGGCAACATGGGGCCCTGTAATGTGGGTGATGATTGGTGAAAGTTTCCCCCTAAAAATTCGTGGACTTGGAAACTCCTTTGGAGCTGCAGTTAACTGGGCTGCAAATTGGGTGGTTTCATTAACTTTTTTGCCTTTGCTTTCATTTTTTGGTACGGGTAAAATCTTCTTGCTTTATGCAGCTTGTTGTTTTCTATCAATCTGGTTTACGAGTAAGAAAGTTATCGAAACTCGCGGTAAGACATTGGAACAAATTGAAGCAGAACTACTTCATCGTGTCCATCATCTTAACGGATAAATATAATAAAATCAAGCTTGTTTGTAAATTTTAAATGGAGATAGAAATTAAAAGGAGAATATAGTGGCAAATTATAATTCAGATGAGTATCTTAAAAATCTTGATAAATGGTGGAGAGCAGCAACCTATCTTGGTGCAGGAATGATTTTTTTGAAATCTAATCCACTTTTTTCAGTAACTAAAACACCGATTCAAGCAGAAGACTTGAAGGCCAATCCAATTGGTCACTGGGGAACTGTTTCAGGACAAACTTTCCTCTATGCCCATGCCAATCGTTTGATTAATAAATATCAACAGAAGATGTTTTATCTTGGAGGTCCTGGACATGGCGGGCAGGCGATGGTTGTTCCTTCATATCTTGATGGAAGTTATACAGAAGCTTATCCTGAAATCACACAAGATCTTGAAGGCATGACACGTTTGTACAAACGATTCTCATTTCCAGGTGGTATTGGCTCACATATGACGGCACAAACGCCAGGTTCATTACATGAAGGGGGAGAATTGGGATATACGCTTTCTCATGCGACGGGAGCAATCCTTGACCAACCTGACCAAATTGCTTTTGCTGTGGTTGGGGATGGGGAAGCAGAAACAGGTCCTCTGATGGCAGGTTGGCATTCTATCAAATTTATTAATCCTAAAAATGATGGCGCGCTTTTACCAATTTTGGACTTGAATGGTTTTAAAATTTCTAATCCAACGCTATTTGCTCGAACTTCTGATGTGGATATTCGTAAATTTTTTGAAGGACTAGGATATAGTCCGCGATATATCGAAAACGATGATATCCATGATTACATGACTTATCATAAAATTGCAGCGGAAGTATTTGATAAAGCGATAGAAGATATTCATCAGATCTGGTCAGATGCGCGTGAACATGGTCGCTATCAAAACGGAGAAATTCCAGCTTGGCCCGTTATTATTGCACGACTCCCGAAAGGTTGGGGCGGACCTCGTTTTAATGATTGGTCAGGTCCAAAATTCCACGGGAACGGTATGCCGATTGAACATAGTTTCCGTGCTCATCAAGTTCCATTGCCATTATCGAGTCGAAATATGCAGACTCTGCCAGAGTTTGAAGAGTGGATGACGTCTTATAAACCTGAAGAATTATTTAATACTGATGGAACCCTCAAAGAAGAATTACGTGAGTTTTCTCCGAAAGGGAATATGCGCATGGCAGCCAATCCTGTAACGAATGGTGGAATTGATGGTTCAAACTTGACGTTACCAGATTGGAAAAAGTTTGCAAATGATATTACAGCGGAAAATCGCGGTAAATTATTGCCAGTAGTCAATGACAATATGGATATGAATGTGCTGTCTAAGTATTTTGCCGAGATTGTGAAGCTCAATCCAACAAGATTCCGCCTGTTTGGCCCTGATGAAACGATGTCTAATCGTTTTTGGGAAATGTTTAAGGTGACCAATCGTCAATGGATGCAAGTCATCAAAAATCCTAATGATGAGTCCATTGCACCAGAGGGAAGGATTATTGATTCCCAATTATCAGAACACCAAGCAGAAGGATTTTTGGAAGCATATACTTTGACTGGTCGTACAGGAGTTTTTGCTTCGTATGAAAGTTTTCTGCGTGTAGTTGATTCTATGTTGACGCAGTACTTTAAATGGATTCGTCAGGCTTCTGATCAAAAATGGCGGCATGATTATCCAGCTTTAAATGTGATTTCAACTTCAACAGTTTTCCAACAAGACCATAATGGTTATACTCACCAAGATCCTGGTATGTTGACACATTTGGCGGAAAAGAAGTCTGATTTTATTCGTCAGTATTTACCAGCTGATGGAAATACTTTGCTGGCTGTGTTTAATCGTGCTTTTCAAGATAGGAGCAAAATCAATCATGTTGTTGCCTCAAAACAACCTCGCCAACAATGGTTCACAGTTGAAGAAGCGGAAAAATTAGCAACGGATGGTCTTGCCGTTATTGATTGGGCTTCGACGGCTAAAGAAGGGGAAAGGGTTGATTTGGTTTTTGCTTCTGCGGGTGCGGAGCCTACGATTGAAACCTTGGCAGCTTTGAAGCTGGTAAATGAAATTTTCCCAGAAGTGAAGTTCCGTTATGTCAATGTTGTTGAACTCGGGCGCTTACAGAAAAAGAATGGTTTACTTAATCAGGAGCGTGAACTTTCGGATGAAGAATTTGAAAAATACTTTGGTCCGTCAGGAACACCAGTTATTTTTGGATTTCATGGCTATGAAGATTTGATCGAATCAATTTTTTATCAAAGAGGGCATCTGGGATTGAAAGCGCATGGTTACCGCGAAGATGGTGATATCACTACGACGTATGATATGCGGGTTTATTCAGAACTGGATCGTTTTCATCAAGCGATTGATGCTGTCCAAATTCTGTATGTCGAACGCAAAGTCAATCAAGCATTGGCAAAGGCATTTATTGACCGAATGAAGCGAACAATTGCGCATCATTTCGAGGTAACGCGTAACGAAGGAATAGATATTCCAGAATTTACAGATTGGGTTTGGAAAGACTTGAATTGTAAAGAATAAATGATGAATAAAAAGACCCTCGTGAATTGAGGGCTTTTTTGATTAATATTATCAATGGAGTAATCCTAATAAACCTTGGTAGAGTAGTGCTCCAAGAGCACCTCCGAGAATTGGACCAACTAGAGGAACTAAAGCGTAGTTCCAACCTGATTTTCCTTTGTTTGCAATAGGGAGTATGCTGTGCATAATACGAGGTCCCCAATCACGTGCGGGATTGATGGCATATCCAGTAGTAGCCCCCAATGAAAGACCGATTGCCATGATAAGCCATCCTACCATCATTGGTGAAACACCTGCCACAAGTTTATTTTGACCAAAAGCAAGAACTCCAATTAGGAGAATGGCTGTTCCGACTGCTTCTCCAAAGATGTTAGATGGAGTATGTTTGATTGCAGGACCAGTAGAGAAACAGCCAAGGATTGTAGCTGAGTCTTTAGTTTCTGCCCAATGGGGATAGAAGAAAAGCCAGACAAAAAGTTGCCCTACCATTGCTCCAAGAAACTGAGCAAGGATGAATGGAAGAACAAGATTCCAACTGAATTTTCCAATTATCGCCATAGCAAGAGTTAAAGCAGGGTTAAATGATGCTGCAGGCGAGAAGACACCACCAATCATTACCGCAAATAGAACTGCAAAGCCCCAACCTAGAGCGATTGCAAGCCAACCAGTTCCCTGAGCCTTTGTTTTGTTTAAAGAAACACTAGCAACTACACCATTGCCAAATAAGATAATGATAAAATCTCCAAGAAATTCACCAAGACATTGAATCAAAACGGAATGCATAACGCACCTATATAAAAGGTTTATTAAATAGCGATATTTTTTCATCAGGGCGCACAAAATACTAACACTTTTTAAAAAAGGTGTTTTTTTACGGCATGTTGGGAAAAGAATATCGTTATTTTTAATAAGCCTACCTTTCATTATTTTTTAATTTAACTAGTATATACTATCTCTAGATGGTATATACATTATAATAAGACGGAATAGACAACTCAGGCGCTTTTTTTGCGCCATGAAGTTGTGTAATAATGTTAATTCATTATTTTTATACTCGCTCATCATCAGTAAGAAGTGGCTTATAAAATATATCCATCAGCTAATTTATTATAATCTTTGACTTGTTCAAGTTCCCAATCTTTGTTGTATCCTAACTCTGTTGCCATAATATGAGCGACCTTTGGAGCAATTACTTTAGATTCGCGTGCATCAAGGAATAAAACACGAACACGTCTAGCGAGGACATCTTCAAGTTTTTGTGCCATTTCTTCGCGAACTGCCCAGACGACCTCACCTCCAGTGAACTCATATTTATCAGAGAGTGGCTGAGCAAGGTCTGGATTCTCTTTTTCAAGTTGACGAATCTTTTCACCGTCGGTTCCATAGACGTAAATCCAGTCTTCACGGTCTTGCGTTGTTGTTGTCTTTGAACCATGAATAGTGAGTGTTTTTGTGATACAGTCATGAACAGGCAGATTTCCAATTTTTATCCCTAGATCAACAGTTTCTTCTGCCATTTGACGATAGGTTGTCCATTTGCCACCAGTGATAGTGACGAGACCAGAATCATTACTGAATAGTTTATGGCTTCGTGAGATTTCTTTTGTTTTGGAAGGATCAGCACCTTCTTTTGGGGCAGCGAGTGGACGAAGTCCTGCATAGGCACAGAGTACATCATCACGGGTTGGTGCTTGTTCAAGATATTCACCTGCTGTTTGAAGAATAAAGTCAATTTCCTCTTCAAGTGGACGAGGCTCTAGAGTAAACTCTGTTAAAGGCGTGTCTGTTGTTCCTAAGATAACCTTATTGTGCCAAGGAACACAGAAAAGAACGCGGCCATCTGAAGTTTTAGGAACCATAATCGCATCATCGCCTCCCAAAAATTTTCCATCGACAATCAAATGGACTCCTTGGGATGGACGAACCGAGGGTTTGTGATTTTTGATGTCCATAGACATAATTTGGTCAACGAAGATGCCTGAAGCGTTGATGACAACTTTTCCATTTAGCTCAAAAGATTCACCTGTAAAATTATCTTTGACGGACACTCCTGAAAGTTTTCCGTTTGATTTTTTTAATCCTGTAACACCAGCATAGTTGACTAGAACAGCACCATGTTCTGTCGCGGTTTGGACGAGATTTATTGCCATTCTGGCATCATCAAATTGTCCATCATAGTACATGACACCGCCAACTAAGCCATCAAACTTGATTTTAGGAATCCCTTCTTTAACTTTTTTCTTGGAATAAATTTTTGATTTTCCAATATTGAGTTTTCCAGCTAAGGCGTCATAGAACTTCATACCAACGGAGTAAAAAGGTTGTTCCCAAGTTTTTCGGTTGGCGATAATGAATTTTTGACTTTTAACAAGATGCTGAGCATTACGTGCTAGGCGGCCGCGTTCATGAAGGGCTTCTCGAACAAGAGCAATATCGCCTTGTGCAAGGTAGCGAACGCCTCCGTGGACGAGTTTTGTTGACCGACTTGAAGTTGATTTTGCAAAGTCATTTTGTTCAAGTAGAACAGTTTTATATCCACGAGAAGCAGCATCAACGGCAACTCCCAGTCCTGTTGCTCCTCCACCTATGATAATAAAATCCCATCCTTCAGGATGATTTTTGAGAGTTTCTATATTTTTTTCACGAGAAATCGGCATTTTCTCACTCCTAACTAAGATATGATGAACGGATTGTTATTTGAAAGTACGTGTTGCTTCAACTGCTTTTTTCCATCCTGAATAAAGCTTTTCACGGCGTTTATCATTCATTTGGACATCAAAACGTTTACCTTCTTTTGCAGAGGATTTAAGCTCATCAAGGTCTTTCCAATAGCCAACAGCAAGTCCTGCAAGGAAGGCTGCACCAAGTGCTGTTGTTTCTAAATCGCCCGCACGCTGAACAGAGGTATTTAAGATGTCGGCTTGGAATTGCATAAGATAGTCATTGTTAGTAGCACCACCATCAACTTTTAGTACAGGGATATCTATCCCTGTATCTTCTGCCATTGCACCCAGAATATCTCGAACTTGATAGGCAATGCCTTGCAAAGTTGCTTTAATCAGGTCTTTATCCGTTGTGCCACGTGTTAATCCGAAGATAGCGCCACGTGCGTCTTGGTCCCAATAAGGCGCTCCAAGTCCGACAAAGGCAGGAACCATATAAACTTCATCTTCGCTTTTTGACTCGAGTGCTGCAGCTTCGGATTCACTGGCTTTAGTGATAATTTTGAGACCATCACGTAGCCACTGTATAGAAGATCCGGCAACGAATACAGAGCCTTCAAGGGCATAGTTGATTTCACCATTAATGCCGTAGCCGATTGTAGTAAGTAGATTATTGTGAGAGAGTTGTGGCTTATCTCCGGTGTTCATCACGATGAACGAACCTGTTCCATAAGTATTTTTTACCATGCCAGGTTCGAAAGCCATTTGCCCAAAGAGTGCGGCTTGTTGGTCACCTGCCATTCCTGCAATAGGAACTTTAGAGCCAAAGAAGTGATAAGTTTTGGTGAGGCCATAAATTTCTGAATTGGATACAGCCTTAGGGAGCATAGCTGCTGGAATATTTAAAATATCAAGGATTTCTTGGTCCCACTCAAGTGTATTGATGTTGAAGAGCATGGTACGACTGGCGTTAGAATAGTCAGTGACGTGAACTTTGCCATCGGTGAGTTTGTAGACCAGCCAGCTGTCAATGGTACCGAAAAGAAGTTCACCTTTTTCTGCACGTTCTTGTGCACCTTCTACATGGTCCAAAATCCAACGAATCTTGGTTGCAGAGAAGTAGGAGTCAATAATAAGTCCTGTTTTTTTGTGGAAAAGTTCAGCATGACCAGCATCTTTAAGTTGGTCTGCAATACTTGCGGATTGGCGAGATTGCCAAACAATCGCATGATAAATAGGGAGTCCTGTTTTTTTATCCCAAACGACAGTCGTTTCACGTTGGTTGGTGATTCCTATTCCCGCGATTTGGTAGGGCTTTATTCCTGATTCAATGAAGGCTCCTGCAATGACGGATTGAACAGAATTCCAAATTTCATTGGCATCATGTTCGACCCAGCCTGCTTCAGGGAAGTATTGGGTAAATTCTTTTTGGCTAGTTCCTACGTGCTTGCCATCATGGTCAAAGATAATGGCGCGCGAGCTTGTTGTACCTTGGTCAATCGCCATGATATATTGTGGTTGTTCGGTGGATTGCAATGGTAATCCTTCAGACATAGATGTGTTCCTCCTTTAAGGTATGAGTCTACTTTAATTTTACTGAAATAAACTCTAACATTTGTAAACGTATTCTGAAAACGATTTCTATTTTACTACAAGAATAATACATTTTCAAGTTTGAAATTCACAAAGTGAACAAACTTTATAATTTGTCTAAAAATATAAATGCTTTATTTGCTTTGTTTATTGCTTGTTTTTGATGAAAATAGAAAAATTGGTTTGTTTTTAAGAATTATGAAATTTCACAAAGTGAAAAAGTCAGAAAATATCCTTAAAGAAGCTATTGCTTGTTTTTTTTGGTAAAATAGAAAGGTGAATTGAAACAAATTTCTGAGTATAAAAGAGTAACTTGGATGCTATAATCTGAGAAAAAGATAAATTTTTTCAAATATATGGTGTTCTGGATAGGGGTTAATTTCATATCCTTAAAACGAGTATTCTTTATATTTTTATGGGAGAAAATCATGTTTGAAAAATCAGTAAAAGCTTTTGATGAAGCTAAAAAAGTGCTACCTGGTGGGGTAAATAGTCCTGTACGGGCTTTTAAATCTGTTGATATGAACCCTGTATTTATTGACCATGGTGCTGGAAGCAGGCTTTACGATATTGATGGCAATGAATATATTGATTATGTATTGTCTTGGGGACCATTGGTTCTTGGACACGCAGAGCAGTCGGTTGTGAGTGCCTTAGAGGCTAGTGTGTCACGTGGGACGTCTTTTGGTGCACCAACAGAAATTGAAACTGATTTAGCTGAGCTTGTCATTCGTCGAGTGCCATCTGTTGAGATGGTTCGGATGGTGAATTCAGGAACGGAGGCGACAATGTCTGCTCTGCGTCTTGCACGTGGTGTGACTGGGCGCAATAAGATTGTGAAATTTGAGGGTTCGTATCATGGACACGCGGATTCGTTGTTAATTAAGGCGGGGTCTGGTGTGGCAACGCTTGGTTTACCTGACTCTCCTGGAGTGCCTGCTGGTATTGCGGAGAATACTTTGACGGTGCCTTACAATGATTTGGTAGCTTTGCGTGTTGCTTTTGAACATTTTGGTGCTGATATTGCAGCAGTCATTGTTGAACCAGTGGGAGGAAACATGGGTTGTGTTCCGCCTGTTGCAGGTTTTTTGGAAGGCTTACGTGAGATTACAGCAGAGTTTGGCGCGCTTTTGATTTTTGATGAGGTGATGACTGGCTTTCGTGTGGATTACAATTGTGCTCAAGGTAAATTTGGTATTGAACCTGACATTACGTGCTTTGGAAAAATTATCGGTGGTGGTTTGCCTGTTGGAGCTTATGGTGGACGTCGTGAAATAATGGAACAAATTGCACCTAGTGGACCGATTTATCAGGCTGGAACTTTATCTGGGAATCCTTTAGCGATGACAGCTGGTTTGGAAACTTTGAAACAGTTATCAGTTGATGATTACGTGGAGTTTGAGCGTAAAGCGGCTAGATTATTGTCAGGATTTGAGCTGGCGGCTAAGAAGTATGGAATTGCTCTATCTACAAGTCATGTGGGAGGAATGATGGGTGTGTTTTTCACTAATGAGACAGTTGTTAATTTTGAAACAGCAAAAACAGCTGATACTGTGATGTTTGCACGTTTTTTCAAAAAAATGCTTGAGCAAGGGATTTATTTACCTGCTTCACAATTTGAAACATGGTTCTTGTCAACAGCACATACTGATGCAGATATTGATGCAACAATAGCAGCTTGTGACCGTGCTTTTGCAGAATTGGTAAGAGAAAATTGAACTGACGGAGGGGTGACTTCTATACTAGACTAATTTTGAAGTGATTCCTTCATTGGTAGGGGATTCTTTCTTCCTCACCAATGTTAGCATCAAAGATATGAGTTCACACCTCCGCTTCGCTACGTTATCCATTCGCTCTATCTCCGCTTTGCTACGTTGTCGATTTCACTAACCGACTAAAGTCGGAAGTTCAAATCGCAATCGATTAAAAGTTGCAAGGCGAAATGGTCCTGTCCCTGAGGTCTATCTCGCTTTGCTATGCTGTCAATTTTACTATCTCCGTAACTTCGTTGCTACGCTGTCCATGCTTGCTATGGTGCTACGTGCTTAGCACGCCGTTCTACGAACGGTCTATGCAACTTCATTGCTAAGCAAACGGCAAAGTACCTAGTCGCAGTGGCAACCGACTAAAGTCAGAAGTTCAAATCGCAACCGCTAAAGTGCTAAGACCCTGGAACAGTAGAACGAAAGCAGCACTTGCTAAGTTAAAATGATAGATTTTATTGGTTAGTCTGCAAAAAAATGCTTTTGGGGTGGGTGGTTGCGTAGCAAGCACAAGAAGCGGTACGATTGGGGAAAATGCTGCTTTCCTTATCTGAAACCTTGACGCCGTGCCTCAAGCGTAATATATAAACTTTGGGATTCGACGAGGTAGCGAGAGAAGTTTTAGGCGTTTAGAGCGAATGGAGAACTGTGGTATGGACAGCAGAGTGAAGCAGAGATAGCTTTTAAATGACACATTTAAAGGTCAAACAGTATTAGTAGAGATGGAAATACAGAGAAACATGAGAAATTTAAAAGTTGGAACGCGTAAGAGTCCGCTTGCTATGAAACAAACGGAACTGGTCGTTGATATGCTTAAAGCCAAACATCCTGAACTTGGGATTGAAATTGTTGGAATTTCGACATTAGGAGATAGAGACCAAAAATCTAAGCTTTCCGAAATTGGTGGAAAGGGAATTTTTGCAAAAGAAGTAGAGCGAGAATTGATTGATTCGGAGATTGATTTTGCGGTACATTCTTTAAAAGATTTGCCGGCAATATTACCTGAGGGTCTAGTTTTGGCGGCACATCCAAAGCGTGCAAATCCTTTGGATTGTGTGGTTTATCCTGAATATTCTGAAAAAAGAATTTCGGATGGTGGTTTGCGATTGGGTACTGGTTCAAGCCGTCGGATTA
The DNA here is from genome assembly GCF_003627095.1 of Lactococcus allomyrinae. Lineage (NCBI taxonomy): Bacteria > Bacillati > Bacillota > Bacilli > Lactobacillales > Streptococcaceae > Lactococcus > Lactococcus allomyrinae. The sequence goes on from NZ_CP032627.1 coordinate 623,039, forward strand.
AGCAGCTTGGGCTTCATTTTAGTGATGTTGAAACGGTTCCAATTCGTGGAAAAATCGAGACACGTTTAGAAAAAATGTTGGATGAACATTTGGATGGTGTTGTACTGGCTTGTGCTGGTCTTGAGCGCATGGGTTATTTAGATCATTTGTTGTATGAGCCACTTTGTCCAGACAATTTTGTTCCTGCAGTTGGGCAGGGAATTCTAGGTGTGGAATGTCGGATGGATGATGAGGAAGTCTTTCAACTGTTGAAAGAGATTTCTGACCCTGAAACAGAACAGATGGCAATTGCGGAACGTAAGTTCTTAGAATTAATGAATGGAAATTGTGATATTCCGCTTGGAGCTTTGGCACAGAGATTTGACGAGGAATGGGTGTTTAATGCTTTTCTTGCCAAAGATGATAATGATGCAGGACGTTCTGTTCGTTTTACAGGGGTAAATCCACTTTCGCTTGCTGTGCAAGCTTATGAGGAGCTGATGAAGTGAAAATCGTTTCACGCACACATCAACAAAATGAGCATACGAAGAGCGTTTTGCTGACGAGAAAAAATTCTGCTGCTGATGAAAAGTTTTTTGCTGACAGAAATTTCGTAAGTCAAATTTTGCCTCTGTCAGAGCTTGTTTTGAGGGCGTTAACAGCACGAGAGATACAGGATTTGAATCAGTCACATTGGGTTATTTTTACGAGTCAGACGCCAGTAAAAATGATTCTGTCGCTGCTTACAAAGCCAATAAAAATTGCTTGTATTGGCGAGCATACGGCAGGCCGAATTCGTCAGTGCGGTTATGAGCCTGATTTTGTTTCGTCAAAGGCAAATAAGGCAGATTTTATTGCTGAATGGAAAAATTTGTATTCTGAAGAGGTACAGATTTTTTATCCGATGTCAGACTTGGCAGAGCCGATATTGGCGACAAATGCAGTCATTAAAAATGTGATTTGTTATGAGAATCGGGCAAATCTGTCAGCTACTTCAGCACTTGAAAGGCTTCTGTCAGCAGGAAATTTAGATGCGGTTTATCTGACAAGTCCATCAGCGTGGGCAAGATTTTATAGTGTCTATAAAAATTTTGATTGCTCTTTGAAATTGATTGCAATTGGAAAAACAACACAAGCTGCAATTGCTGCAAACGGCTTTGTTTCTATATTGAAAGATGAATTATGATTGTACTTTTTAATAAACCTTATAATGTATTGACAAAATTTACAGATAATGATGGTCGAGCAACGCTTGCGGACTATATCAAAATTCCTAATGTTTATGCGGCTGGGCGATTGGATAAAGACAGTGAGGGCTTACTTTTACTGACAGATGATGGGCAGCTTAATCATCAGCTGACAGACCCAAAATTGAAGTCTTATAAGACTTATGTGGTGCAAGTTGAGGGAGATTTTTCAGATGAAGCAGCTCGGAAATTAGGTCTCGGGATTTTGCTCAAAGATGGGAAAACATTACCTGCAAAGGTTAAAAAGATTGCACCGCCTGATTGGATTTGGGCGCGAACACCTCCGATACGTGAGAGAAAAAATATTCCAACAAGTTGGATAGAGATTTCGATTAAGGAAGGGAAAAATCGTCAGGTGCGCCGAATGACAGCAGCCGTTGGTTTTCCAACTTTGCGGTTGATTCGTAGGTCTATTGGTCAGTATGATTTGGGAGATCTCAAATCTGGTGAGTATAAAATAATAAAATGAAGTTTGTCAGCATACTGACAGACTTCATTTTACTCAAATACTAGCGTAGATGTAGAGGTAAAATAAAAAATTCATCAGTGAGATGAATTTTTTATTTCTAGAAACTACGACCTCCGCCGGAACCTCCACCTGAACTACCTCCACTATTTGAAGAAGGGCGAGGAATTCGTCGTGTTGTGATGAAAGTATTAACGAGAACATCTTGTTGTTCATTGAGTTCAAGATTACCGTTTGTCCCGTAATCATAGCGCCAAATCGAATGGCTGCCCTTCATTTGATAACGTCGATAAATCGTCCAGACAAAACTGCCACCAACAATAAATGCAACAATGACTGCGATTAAAATATTGAGCGGTTGAAAACTTCGATGAAAGGTAATGACGCCGGTTTCAGGGTTAACTGTATACTTGCGAGAAGTAGGGATACCAGCTTGATAATAATGTTCAACTTTGTCAAAGAAGACACTCACTGCACCAATGTTATCGTTATCTGATAAAGCAGGTTGCACGACATCAAGCGTGGCATTAATCCGAGAACTTGGCAGATAATATTTCATATTTCCTGTTGCCCAGATATAAACTTTGCGCAAATTCATATTGATGACGAGGACAACGCCATTATTGCCACTACCCACCTTGTCTGCCAGATAAGTTCTTGCGTAATCGCCTGCTGATATATCATTTTCTGTCGTGACGACAAAGACGCCAGCTCTTGTTTTTTGCGCAACTTCTTGAGCTTTTTGGGACAATGTTGAAACACTATCTCCTAAAATCTGTGCACTATCTTCAATATTTGAAGGAAAAGTCTGTGCTGTAGCTTGCTGAGCAAAGAATATAAAAAATAAAGTCAAAAAAGAAAGGACAAAAAGTGTTGATTTTTTTCTCATGAAATGAAATACCCCACTAAAATTCCTAAAATTAAAATAAGCACGCATAGTCCTATTGCCCAGATCCAAAGCTTTGTTTTGTCAATGGGTAGGACACCAGCTACTTTACCTGTTTGTCCGTTCATTGCATAGTAAAAAAGTTTATCATTGCCTGCTTCACGATAAGTGACAAGCCAAATAGGAAGAAGTACATAATCTTCATCAAGTTTTTTGATTTGCTGCTGACTGCGGACATTACTGACAGAGCTGTAACCACTAATCGTATTTTCCATAAGTCTGTCAGCATACTGACGAAACTCTTGTTCAACATTTTCTTTCATGTCAGTGAACTCGATATCTCGTTTTTCTGTCAGAAAACCTGATAGGTACTGATTTTTGAATGGAATTGCTGCACCCATGTCAAAAGGTTGAACTGAACCAACCATCTTATCAGCCAGATTTTTTTGTAAAGCATTTTTGATTAAATCCTTGAAACTGCTATCTCCAGCACGCGCAATAGAATATTGTGAGTGCTCGGTGTATTCTATGTCCCCAGCAATCCAAACGCGTAAATTAGTTGCATCGGCAGACATTTCGCCAGACAAATCTGCATCAACAGCCCAGTATGGAAAATAGACACCAGAAAGATTTTGAATTTGTTTTTTATTAAAAAATTCTTTAGGGACGAACAATTTTTTACCGACCCAATCTAAAAATTTTGCTTCAGCATCATCTCGTTCAATCTGGAAAGGTAAAATTTTCTCTGGCAAAAATTGACCAGAAAGTCTAGAAGTAAGCACAACGGGATTATGGCAGTAATAACACCAAGTTGATGCTGTTGTTGCATCTGTCACGATTTCAGCACCGCAGGAAGGACACAGAAAAATGCCGACTTCTTTGGTTTTAGCGTCAATTTCATTGCTGTCAGTGCTGATAGAAGTTGTTGATAAGTTGTCAGTAATGGCTGCATCAGCCTGCTTAGCTTCAAACTCTGTCACTTCCTGTTCAGTGAAAGTAGAACCACAATATTCACAATGGAATTTTTGATTTTTAGGTTCAAATAAGAGCGGTCCACCGCAATTGGGACATTTGTGCGTAAGCACAGTACTGTCGCTCATAAGGTCTCCTTTTTTAATAATCTGCCCAGTCATTGCTAGGGTCGTCATCTTCTAAAACACCGAGAGTTCGAAAGTGTTCTTGTTCTTTTTTTCCCAAGAAACTGGCGATGAAGAGCAAAAGGGCACCAGGAAAATCAAGTAAAGAAAGAATAGCAACAATTCGCATTAAGATACGCCCAGTTTTTATTGTTTTTGCACCTTTTCTTTTCATTAACTCGCGAGAAAACCAGCCGAAAACTAGCACAATACTAAACCATAATAAATAACCAATCATATCTGACAGATACTGATGTTCATAAATTTGACTGATGGCACCAATCCAAAGGAAACCAAAAATTACAGAGTTAAAAATATTACCAATCAGACTCAAAATTAGAGAGGCTTTCATAAAAGACCTCACAAAGCCCTTGCAACAAAAGGTTTCCCACATTCAGGACAGAACTTAGGGACACCATTTGCTAAATTGACAACAGCCCCACATTCGTTACAAGCCATTTTGATATCAGAAGCTGCGACGGGTTCAGGCTTACCATGCCCACAGTTGGAGCAGAATTTTCCAGTATTCTTAGTCGAACATTCAGGACAAGTCCAAGTTCCAGCAGATTCTTTTTGTACTTGTTGTTGTGTCATTTGTGCTTGATTTGTACTAGAAAAACCAGCTAGATTTTGTCCTCCCATATTCATGCCCATGAAAGCATTCATTGCACCACCTTGATTGCTGCCAGCAGCTTCAAGACCACGTGCCACTGCACCTTGCACATAGCCTTCACGCACACTAGGATCACCTAACATTGCGCCTTGGTTGCGCATATTGATAAGTTTTTGACTATCGTCTGTATAGGAAATGCTGGCGACGGCTACAGAGACGATTTCCATGCCACGCAGTTTTGTCCAATCTTCATCTAAGGCATCAGCCATATATTTTGACAATTCCATTGACTTAGAAGTCAAAAATGAAACGCGTTCTCCTTGTGCAGAATATTGATTAATTGAGGTGTTCAATGCAGTCAAGAATTCAGCTAAATACTGCTCATTGATGTCATTAATTTCTACACGGTCAGCATTTTTAGGGATCGCATTCGCATAAAAAGCCAATGGGTCTGTGATTTTGATTGAATAAGTCCCATGTGTTCGCAAAAACAACTCTGCATTGTAAAAATTATCAAAGTATTGCAAAGGTGTTGCTGTGCCAAACTTGATACCTTTAATCTCTTGTAAATTAATAAAGAAAACTTTCTGAGCTTGTGGAGTGACACCACCAAACTTGAAACGGAAGAAGCTTTCTTGAACAGAGGCACGCAAATCACCATTAAACATACTTGGTGCAGTGTCATTTTTAACAGTGTAATAGCCAGGTTCGGCAGTATAGTCAATAATTTTTCCACCGTCAACAAGAAGCATCATCATATTTTCATAGACGTGTACGACTGAACCATCCGTTATAACATCGCTTGTTCCTTTGCGGTTTGAACCGCGTTTATCATCTTTTCTAACTTTAACGCCATTTGTAAAAACAGTTTGTCCAGACATTTCATTTGGCTCAATCACTTCGAGCCATTGGTCAGAAAGTGCTCCACCAATACTGCTTGTTGCTGCTTTGATAATTCCCATAATCGTTCCTTCCAAAATAGAATATTTTTATCATTCAATAAACTTATTATCCGTTTTCATTATAACAAATTTCCTGTTTAAAACCCATATTATATCCATATTTTTTAAAAAATCGGTCCAAAGTCTGAAAAAATTGTGGCTTGAATTTTTAAAAGTAAAAGTTTAGAATTATCCATAGTACACAAGAGGTGAGGGGATTTTTAATACTGTTTAATTTTCAAACGTACCAATTGAAAATTTTACGCGAATCATCTCTTGCGCTTAATGCTGCTTTTCAAGGCTATGAATGAGAAAAGTATCGCCTTTTCCTTCCAAGCGTCACAAGACAATATTATCTATAGTGGAATCGCTAGATGAACTAATATAAGGAGAATCTATATGAAGAAAATAATAAGTATCTTAGTTGTAGAGATTCTTTATCTTACAGCTTTCCATTTTATCATTGATTTTTTACAGCTTGGAGAGATGATAAAACATTTTGGAGCTTATAGTATAACTGCTCAGATTTTTCTGGAAGAAATTCCAATTATTGTGCTCATGCTTTTCCTTAATCATTTTATTTGGAAACAAAAGATCATTTTCAAAAAATATCCTTTAGGAAAAGGACTAGGCGTTTCTTTTTATACGATTTTAATGTTTTGTGTAGCGATTGGTGCAGGAATATACCGTCAAGTTGGACTAGGCATTTTTATTGCTTTATTTGTAGGAGCAATCTTTATTGGGCTTGCAGAGGAATTTGTCTTTCGCGGTCTTATTTTGGGACACTTGATTTCCAAAGGAAAATCACTCCTATTTTCGATGACGGTGTCTTCTATTCTCTTTGCTTGCTTGCATTTGGTCAACATCTTTCATCAACCACTTTTAAACACTTTTTTACAGGTGCTTTATGTTTTTCCTTTAGGAATGTTCTTGGCGGCGATTTATATCAAAACAAATAATCTGATGTTTGCAATCTTTCTTCATGCTATGCAAGATTTTGCGGCATTAGTTTTTACGGGTGGAGTGAGTTCGCAAGTGACCTCATTGAGCGCTGTCTTGATGGATTATGCTTTGTATTTAACCCTTGCTTTAATTATTTTATATGCGGATAGTCAGCAAATCGCTAACTTCAAGGCATTTTTAAAAAATATACCAGCTCAACTTGGAGACAGAAGCTTGCCAGCTTTGGCTAAAAATAAAATACTCCGCTCAGTTTTACTTGTTGTGGCGCTGATTTTTGGGATTATTACGAATTTTTGGTATGTCTTCGCCATTACTTCTAACGTACAACGTACCTTGGCAGCAGGCAAAAATCATGCGGTCGCTACACAGGGAAACCAAGTATTAGGATTTACTTTGCTTTTAAGTATCCTATTTTATCTCGTTGTGATGACCTTCTTTGATTATAGAAAAAGTAATTTCTGTTGGTTGCTTATTCCAGTGGTGGGTGGTCCAGTTTTTGTTATTATTGCATTGACAAAAAGTGTTCGTCCAAAATTTGACCAAAAAGTCAAACGAGGAAATCATCAAATGATTCGATAATCTTTGACGAAACTGATAAATTTCGTTATAATAATTTAAAACCTTTAAATGAGTCCAGAGAGGCTTACAAGGATACAGAAAATAGAATGTGAAGTGCTGACAATGTTTGATATAGTTCTGTCAGTGCTGACAGTTTTTAGTACACTTGTAGTCTGAGCTGCGAGTGTTTTTTGTATTATACTCGTTCGCCTTCAATTCTACGAAGTGCGATAGCATGGAGATAGAATTGTTAGATGAGCTGCAGATATTGTGCAAACTTTAACTTCTAAACGATACGTTTAAAAGTTAAACAGTATTAGTTCCACCGCTCAGCGAGATTTTGGACAAGCTTTGTGTGACTGACAACTTTTGTCAGCATACTGACAGAAATGGAGAAAGAAATGCCGAAATTACAAGAAATGATGACAGTGGTCAGTCAGCGTGAAGTTGCACGAGATATTTTCGAAATGGTGCTGACAGGTGAAATAGTTGCTGACATGGAAGTGCCAGGACAATTCTTGCATATCAAAGTACCCAATGATGCAATGCTTCTCAGACGACCAATTTCCATTTCAAGTTGGGATTCTGAAACTAATACTTGCACGATTTTATACAGAGCTGGGGATGAAGTGACAGGAACTAGACTTTTGTCAGTACTGACAGCAGGACAAAAGATTGATGTTATGGGACCTCTTGGACATGGTTTTCCGATTGACGAAGTCAAAAAAGGAGAACGTGTTTTGATTGTTGGTGGTGGTATCGGCGTTCCACCATTATATGAGTTGGCTAAACGCTTGAGTAAAGTGAGTTGTAAAATTACAGTATTACTTGGTTTCGCCAGTAAAGAAGTCAAAATCTTAGAGCAGGAATTTCGTGAGTTATCAAATGTTGAGCTCAAAGTTGCAACTGATGATGGAAGTTATGGAACACAAGGTCATGTGGGACTTTTAATGAATGATTTAGACTTTGAACCTGACGCTGTTTATACTTGCGGTGCTGCTCCGATGCTCAAAGCGGTTGCTCAAAAATATGATACACTTGAACGACTTTATATCTCCATGGAAAGTCGGATGGCGTGCGGGATTGGTGCTTGTTATGCCTGCGTTGAACATGATAAAAATGATGAGTCAAAAGCATTGAAGGTATGTGAAGACGGTCCAGTTTTTACTGGAAATGAGGTTCTTTTATGAAAATCAGTTTACGGCAAGTCAACGGAGAAAATTATCAGGTCTTGATAGATTTGAAGGTTTCAGAGGAGCAGCAAAACTTCGTTGCACCAAATTGGAAAAGTCTATTGCAGGCAGCCTATGAGCCTGAGTTGAATCTGCTTGCAATTTATAAAGATGAAACAGCCGTTGGATTGTTACTGTATGATTTTGATGAGAAGATGGGTGGCTGGACATTGAGTCGATTGATGATTGACCATTCTTATCAACATCAAGGCATCGCAAGCCAAGCCCTTATGCAATTTTTAGCTTTTTTCAAAAAAGAATATCCAAGACAAGATATTTACACGAGTGCAGAATTAGACAATTCAGTTGCCCAAAACTTGTACGAGAAATTTGGATTTGAAAAACAAGAAACATTTTCATACGAAAATGATGGTATGACTTTTCACGAAGTAAAAATGGTCAAAGGAGGACAAAATGACTGAAAATAGATTATCGATAAAACTTCCAGGACTTGATTTGAAAAACCCGATTATTCCAGCTTCAGGCTGTTTCGGTTTTGGAGAAGAATATGCCAGATATTTTGACCTTAATCAACTTGGGTCAATCATGGTCAAGGCAACGACTTTGACGGCACGCTTTGGTAATCCGACGCCGCGTGTTGCAGAAACGGCGAGTGGTATGCTCAACGCAATTGGTTTGCAAAATCCAGGACTTGAAGAAGTTTTAGCTCATAAGCTTTCATGGCTCAATGAACATTTTAAGAAGCTTCCTATTATCGCGAATGTAGCGGGTTCAGAGGAAGCTGACTATGTAGCGGTGTGTGCTAGAATTGGTGAAGCACCTAATGTCAAAGCAATTGAATTAAATATTTCTTGTCCAAATGTTAAGCACGGAGGACAAGCTTTTGGAACCGACCCAGAGGTAGCGGCAAGCCTTGTTCGCGCGTGTAAAGCAGTAACAAACTTGCCTATTTATCCAAAACTTTCGCCCAATGTGACTGATATTGTGCCTATTGCAAAGGCGGTTGAAGCTGCTGGTGCAGATGGTATCACAATGATTAATACTTTGATGGGAGTTCGTTTTGATTTAAAGACTAGAAAACCTATCCTTGCTAATGTCACAGGAGGACTTTCTGGTCCTGCGATAAAACCTGTTGCTCTCAAGTTGATTCATCAAGTATCACAAGCAGTTGATATTCCGATTATTGGTATGGGTGGAGTAGCAACAGCTCAAGATGTCCTTGAAATGTACCTTGCTGGGGCGTCAGCAGTGGCAGTAGGTACAGCAAATTTTGCCAATCCAACGGTCTGCCCTGAGATTATTGAAAATCTTCCCGAGTTGATGGATAGATATGGCATTGACACATTGGAAGGATTGATTGAAGAGGTAAAATCAGGCAAAAAGTAATACAGAACGGTTCCAACTTTCAGAGTTTGTCCTGAGAGCAACTGTTTATTGCTTTTCTATAGTGAATCAGTTATAATAAAATCCAATTTATCAATTGTAAGGGAGAAGGTATGCTTAGATGCCGAGAAATTGGAGAAAATGATGTAAAATATCTCTGGGAACTTTATACAGATGAGTCATCAATGCGGTATTTTGGAAGAGATTTAGCGAAGAATAAGTTAGAGATTATAAGTTTGATTCATCATTATATTGAAGGTGCTAAAAACTATGAAATGATTCGTTATCTTATGTTTGATTGTGAAAAATTTATTGGATTTATAACAATCAAGCGCTATGATTCGCGTTACCATCGAGCTGAGGTTGATTATATCGTGGCGCCAGCTGTCAGAAGACAGGGTTATGGAGGGGCGATGTTACAACTTTTCTTAAAAAAAGTTTTTGCAGAATGGGAGTTGGCGCGCGTGACAGCTTATGTCAATCCAGAAAATATTCCTTCACAAAAATTGCTAGAAAAAACTAATTTTCACCGTGAAGGACTGCTCAGAGATTGGGATGGAGAAGGTGAAAGTCGTTATATTTATGGTTTCACAGCCAAAGATTTAAGGAAACTAAAATGACTTATTCAACAATTTTATTTGATTTAGATGGAACGCTCTCTAATCCAGCACGGGGCATTGTCAACGCTTTGGTTTATGCGCTGCAAAAGTCTTCCGCACCTGAGATTAATCAAGAAGATTTACTCAAATTTATCGGACCTCCTCTTGCCGAATCTTTCAAAACTTTTTGTGGGTTTAATGATGAGCAAACTGAGCAGGCAATTATTAACTATCGGGAGTATTTCAGTAAAAATGGCTTGTTTGAAAATCAGCTTTATGTAGGGATTTCAGAACTTTTGCACACTTTGAAAGAAAGTGGCAAGCAACTCGGTGTTGCAACATCAAAACCTGAATTTTATGCCAAGCAGATTATTGATTATTTTTCTATTTCCGAGTACTTTGATTTTATCGCTGGTGCGACAATGGATGGAAGTCGGAGCAAAAAGAGTGATGTAATTGCCTATGCGATAGAAACTCATTGTATTACAAAGGAAAATACTGTGATGGTTGGCGACCGTGCCTTTGATGTCATTGGTGCAAAAGAAAATGGCTTAAACTCAATCGGTGTTCTCTATGGCTTTGGAAATCAAAAAGAACTTGAAGAAGCAGGTGCTACTTGGCTTGTCGACGATATCAAAAGTTTGGAAGATAAACTGATGGGAAATTGATAGGTTAAGAGAAAAAACAAAATTTGAAAGGATGAGTAAAATTGACCAAAAAAAGATTTAATTCAGAAATGTTTTATACAGGTTTTCCTGTGTTTATTACTCTTGTGAAAATAGACACAGAACAAATCCTTGCGACGACTTATAGCTCGTCTTATATGCTGGATAACTGGCTTGTCATAGGAGCAGGTGCTGACGGAAATACAGCTTCACATCTAAAAGTTGGAACAAAATTGTCAGTAAATTATTTGGATGCTGAAAATGGGATTTTAGCTGATATTGCAGGTCTTGTCAGTAGTCGCACAAGGCTGTCAGTACTGACAGAAATGGGAGCAGAATTGACAGAGATTGATGAGATTCCGATCCTGGAAAATGGTTCAGTATCAATTATTGGGCAGATTGAAAAAGTTGTTTCGATGGATGGAATTAATCATCTTTTTATAAAAATCACTGACAGATTTATTGATAAAAGGCTCCTTACTGACGGGAAAATTGATTGGGGAAATATGAGTGCGCTTGAATACTTTGGTGCTCAAACGGAACGATTTTACAAAGCTGTAAGTAGTGACAAAAAGAAAAAAGGACAATTTTTAAAAGAAAGTAGAAAACATGACACACGAAAATAGACCAGTTATTGCCTTAGACTTTCCAGAATTTGCGGATGTAAAAGATTTTTTGGAGCAATTCGACCCTTCAGAGAAACTTTATATTAAGTTAGGAATGGAGCTGTTTTATACTGCAGGTCCACAAGTTGTCTATTATGTGAAATCACTTGGACATCGTGTATTTTTAGATTTGAAATTGCACGATATTCCGAATACAGTGGAATCCTCAATGCGTGTTCTTGCGCGCTTGGGTGTAGATATGGTTAATGTTCATGCGGCTGGTGGTGTTGAAATGATGATTGCTGCAAGACGAGGTTTGGAGGCAGGTACACCGACCGGACGGAGAAAACCGAAACTTATTGCAGTGACTCAGCTGACCTCAACTTCTGAAGAAATCATGCACAATGACCAAAAAATCATGACAAGTCTGGAAGAATCTGTCATCAATTATGCTCAAAAAACAGCAGAAGCAGGACTTGATGGTGTGGTTTGTTCAGCACACGAAGTAGAAAAGATAAAAACAGCAACTCATGAAGATTTTATTTGCTTAACACCTGGTATTCGTCCAGCTGGAACAGCTTCAGGAGACCAAAAACGAGTAATGACACCAGCGCAAGCCCATCAGATTGGCGCAGATTATATCGTGGTCGGTCGTCCTATTACCCAAGCACAAAATCCTATTGAGGCTTACCACAATATTAAAGCAGAGTGGAATCAATAAGTTAAATTATGAACCAATCAATAAAAGTTAAAAATAAAATGGATAAGTGAACTTATCCATTTTTTATGGCTAGAAACATCATGGATATTAAAATAATCTGAAAATTATGCTACAATATATAAAAATTCTAATTTTCATACTGAGGATAAAGCTATCCATTTCTTCTGAAATATTAAATTTTTACAGTAGCTTAATGACCATTCCTCACAGCTTAAAGGAGAAATAATGATTTATAACTTTGCAGCAGGACCAGCCGTACTCCCACAAGAAGTGCTTAGAAAAGCGCAAAAAGAGTTTTTAAACTATGCGAACTCGGGAATGAGTGTGATGGAGTTGACACATCGGGGCAAGTTGTTTAGTGAAATTATTACGCACGCAGAAGAAACTTTGCGCGAGTTGATGAACATTCCTGACCATTACAAAATTTTATTTCTACAAGGAGGAGCATCTACACAATTTACAATGGTACCGCTAAATTTGGCACTTGAGAAAAAAGCTTATTATACAATATCGGGACTTTTCGGACAAAAAGCATACGAAGAAGCCGTTAAATTATCTAAAAAATTGGATTTGGAACCGATTATCCTTTCTGAGAGTAAAGGTGATCATTTTACCAAAATCGCACAGTTTGATAAATGTCAAGTTGACCCAGAAGCTGCGTACGTTCATTTGACAATGAATAATACCATTGAAGGGAGCAGTATATATGAACTCCCTGAAACTAATGGTGTGCCAATTGTTGGAGATATGAGTTCAAATATTCTTGCTGTAAAATATGATATTAATAAATTTGGACTAGTTTATGCTGGTGCTCAAAAAAATATTGGACCAGCAGGGGTAACCATTGTTATCGTGCGAGAAGACCTCTTACCTCATCAAGAAATGCTGTCTTCAATGCTGGATTATCAACTTTTAATCAAAAATCATTCGCTTTATAATACACCACCAACTTTTGGAATATACATGGCGGGGCTTGTCTTTGATTGGGTAAAATCGCTTGGTGGTGTTGATGAGATGGAGAAGTTAAATCGAGAAAAAGCAGTGTTACTTTATGATTATCTTGACAGCACTACTTTTTATCAAACACCAATCAAAAATAAAGCAGAACGTTCAATTTGTAATATTCCTTTTACGACTTCTGATGAATCGCTTGACCAACTCTTTGTCAAACAGGCTGATGAATCAGGCTTAAAGAACCTAAAAGGGCATCGTTCAGTAGGTGGGATGAGAGCAAGTATCTACAATGCTTTTCCAAGAGATGGTGTGGTTGAGTTGGTTAGGTTTATGAAAAAATTTGAAAAAGAACATTAAATCTGTTCCGAAACTCAGCAGTGAGCAGCAATGCCCATAACTCAAAGAGCGGAGATAGCAAGTTAAAATAAATTGGGAGAAAAGAAATGGTTTATAATATCAAAACAATTGGAAATAATATTGACCCTCTAGGTTTACAAGCATTTGGCGAAGGTTTTGTCATTGATGCTGTAAAAGAAGATGAAGCAGATGCCTTTGTTTGTCGTGCTCAGAACTTTCATGATTATCAGTTTGGAAAAAATCTTCTAGCGATTGGTCGTGCAGGAGCAGGTTTCAATAATATTCCAGTTGAGCAATGTGCTAGTGAAGGAATTGTTGTGTTCAATGCACCTGGCGGAAATGCTAATGCGGTAAAAGAGCAGGTACTTTGCATGATGATTTTTGGTTCTAGAAATCTCAAACCTGCAAATAAATGGTTGACCAGCCAAAAAGGAACCGATAGAGAAATTGATTTAGCCGTTGAAAAAGGGAAAAAAGCTTTTGCAGGGAGTGAAATCCGTGGGAAAACACTAGGTATTATTGGTTTGGGTAATATTGGCTCTCGTGTAGCAAATGATGCGGCGAATCTGGGAATGAAAGTTTTAGGTTATGACCCCTATATTTCTGTTGAGCGCGCGTGGGATATTTCTCATGATGTGAAACGGGTAACGAATCTTGATGATATTTTTGAGGAAGCAGACTATATCACGATTCATACACCATTGACCGAAGAAACAAAAGAAATGTACGGCTATGATAATTTTTCAAAGATGAAAAAAGGTGTGATTTTGATGAATTTTGCACGAGATGAGATTACTGATAAATCGGCTGTTCTTGATTATATTGCCAATGGGACGATTCAATTTTTTGCAACGGATTTTGGCTCAGAGCAATTTTATCATCAAGAACATATTTTTGTGAGCCCTCATTTGGGAGGTTCAACTCAGGAAGCGAGTTTGAATTGCACAAGGATGGCCGCGAGGTCAATTCAAGCTTATCTTCAAACAGGTGAAATCATTAATTCTGTGAATTTTCCAAATGTACGGCAAGAGCTAAAAGTTCCTTATCGGATTACATTGATTAATAAAAATGTTCCAAATGTAGTGGCACAAATTTCGGTGGCTGTTTCGGATAAAAATATTAATATCAGCAATATCATCAATCGTTCAAAAGGTGATTTTGCTTATACTTTGATTGACTTGGATGAACAAAATGAATCTAAAATTCAAGCTTTAGTTGAGCATTTTGAAAATAGCGAAAATATTGTGAGGGTAAGAGTGATTAAAAAATGGTCATTGTGAAGGCTTTTAAGGCGATTAGACCACGAGAGGATTTGGTTGAGAAAGTAGCGACTTTGCCTTACGATGTCCTATCTAGCAATGAAGCAAGGGTGCTCTCGGCTGATAATCCTTACTCTTATTTGCATATTGATAAAGCTGAGGTCGATTTGCCAGTGGATATTGATTCGCATAGTGAAGCGGTATATCAGCAGGCTGCGACTGCCTTAAAAGATTTTTTAGAGGCTGGCTGGTTGAAAAAAGAAGATGAAGATAGACTTTATTTGTATGAGTTAACGATGAATGGACGGACTCAAACGGGAATTGTTGGCTGTACTTCAATTTCAGATTATGAAAACGGCAAAATCAAACGTCATGAGTTGACTTTGCCTGAAAAAGAGCAAGATAGAATTAATCATTTTGAGGCAACAAACTGCAATACTAGTCCTATTTTCCTTGCTTATCATGAAAAATACGAAATTCAAGCTTTGGTTTCAGAATGGAAACAGAGTCATGAGCCGATTTATGATTTTACGAGTTTTTATGGCGTTGCACATCGCATTTATCTTGTTGATGATAACGATGTTGTGGAGCAGCTTGAGCAGTATTTTTCTCAAGTTTCTGCGCTATATATTGCAGACGGCCACCATCGGAGTGCGAGTGCATTCAGAGTAGGAGCAAAGCGTAGAGCTGCTGAAAATGATGATGAAAATGCGGAATATAACTATTTTTTATCTGTTATTTTTCCGGATAATGAATTAGAAATTTTGGATTATAATCGAGTGATTAAAACAGCTCTACCGCAAGATTTCTGGGAGAAAGTTGCTGAAAAATTTTATTTTGAAAAAATTGAACGTTCAATTCCACAGAAAACACATGAAATCCATGCATTTTCGAATCATCAATGGTTTAGGTTGACACCTAAAAATGAATTCATTCCAACGGATGAAGTGGAGGCTTTAGATGTAGCAATTTTGCAAAATGAAATCTTGGCACCATTGCTAGAAATAGATAACCCAAAGACAAATCCTAATATTAAATTTGTCGGTGGTATTCGTGGACTTTTAGCACTTGAAGACGAAGTAAATGCTGGAGCTGGAATCGCTTTTGCACTTTATCCTCCAACGATGGCAGATCTTCTCGCCGTTGCAGATGCAGGAAAAATTATGCCTCCAAAATCAACATGGTTTGAGCCAAAGCTTTTATCAGGACTATTTTTGCATGAATTAAGCTAATAAATTTTGTTGGAAAGTTAAAGTTGATTTGAAGTGATTATTTCATTGGTGGAGAATTTTTCTTCTCCACCAATGTTAGGTGATGTAACAACTAAGTGACTTGTACGCAAATAGTATGCTTAACATCAAAGAAATGAAGTTACATCTCCGCTTTGCTACGTTATCCATTCGCTCTAAGCGACTAAAAATTGCAAGGCGAAATGGTTCTGTCCCTGAAGTCTATCTCGTTAAGTTGTTAAAAGTAACAAGCACAAATCGCAAGTGTTAAAATATCGAGACCCTAGGGCAGTAAAACGAAGGCAGCACTTGCTAAGTTAAAACTTGATATACAGAAAACTCTGTCAGCGTGCTGACAGAGTTTTCTGTATATCATCATCACTTAAACTAACAGTGATTAAAGTGGTTTTTTAGCTGGCAATCCAGCTTTTCTAGGATATTTTTTCGGTGTTTCTTTTTTCTTTTCAATGATAGCAATATGCCGTTCATCACCATTTGGCAATTCATAAGCGATTTCTTTGATGAATTTACTTCCGAGGATGGCAATGGCATTTTTTGCCTCTGATAACTCTTCTGTGAATTGGCTGGCTTTCAGCGATAGAAGACGACCATCTTTCTTTAAAAATGGAATGGTGAATTCCGATAAGACCGAAAGTCTTGCCACAGCACGAGCCGTAACTAAGTCAAACTGTCCACGATAGTGCGGGTTTTGGCCAAAATCTTCCGCCCGTCCATGAAGTAGAGTTACCTCTTTAAGTCCTAGCTCATCTGTCAGTACTGACAGAAAATTGATCCGCTTTTGTAAGCTGTCAATGATCGTTACTTTTAATGACGGGAAAATTATTTTCATCGGTAAGCTAGGAAAACCAGCCCCAGCGCCAATATCAAGAAGAGTAGTCGCATCGTCAGCAATAACATCATACAAAATTGGAGCAATTGAATCATAAAAATGTTTTAAATAGACATCTGATTGCTCGGTAATTGCAGTCAGATTGATTTTCTCATTCCACTCAACAAGTAACTCAAAATAGCGTTGGAACTGCTCTTTTTGGTGTTCAGAAAGTATAATATTAAATTCTGTAAGTAGCGACAAAAATTCATCAGGGGTCATAAAGTCCGCTCCAAAAGTTTTCTAGTAATTTCTTTAATCATTTCTCTATTTTCGCTTTTTGGTAACTTTTCAATAAGTTCCAGAGCAGCAGTAGTATAAGATTTTGCAAGATTTTTTGTTTCAGCTAATGCTTGTGAGCTTTTGATAAATTCATCCACAGCTTCAAAATTTTCATCTCTAATCCAGACAGACACTTGATTAAAATCTTCACGCAAAGCAAAAAGGACAGGTGCAGAATAAATGCCTTGTCTGATGTCCTCAAGTACAGGTTTACCCAAAACACCACTTGTAGAAGCATAATCAAGATAATCATCCATAATCTGAAAGGCAATGCCGATGTTCATCCCAATCTTATAAGATAAACTAGAAAGACGATTCTTTTTGGCAATTAAAGGTGCGATAGAAGCAGACATAGCAAAGAGTTCGCCCGTTTTCCCAGAAATATTTTCGATGTAATCTTCAAGCGATTGTTCAAGGTCAAAATGTTTGTTTAACTGGCCTAATTCACCACCTAGTAATCGCTCAATTGAACCAAGATTTTTTGTCAAATTTGTTAATTCTAAAGAATACTCAGACATCAATTTAAAAACGGCAACAAAAAGATAGTCACCTGCATAAACGGCAACTTCAGAGCCATATTTTGCGGATATTGTCGCAACTCCTCGCCTAGTCGTCGCTTTATCAACAACATCATCATGAACCAAAGTTGCGGTGTGCAACATCTCCACGCTTGCTGCTAAGGCTAATTTCTCTTTCTCGTCTAACTCTGTAAAGTCAGCAAAAAGCAACAAATAAGCGGGACGAAGCATTTTACCTCCCGCATCAAAAATATCAAAAATCGCCGACTTAATCGACTCATTTTTGATTGAAATTTGACTTTTCATCAATTTCTGCACTTTTGAAAGTTGCTTTCCAAGTACTGGATAATCTTTCCAAATTGTGTTTTTTACGTCCATTGTTTACTTTCTTTGATAAATAATTCCTGTATTGGTTTGACTCGCGTAATTAATTGATTACCACCAATTCCTATTGCAAACCCAGCTAACATCCCAAAAAAAGCCAGCCAGGGTAAATATAGCATGACAGAGGCAGCCTTTGCTAGAAAAGCTGCGACGACAAGTTGACCAAAATTATGAAAAAAGCCGCCAACAACTGATATTCCAATTAATGAAACTAACTTGGGTCCAAATTGTTTCATGAGGTACATTGCAAGAAGAGATAATATTCCTCCAGCAAAAGAATAAAGAAACACAGAAAAGCCTGTGAACAGCGCAGTAATAAGTAAACGAAGAATCTCCATTACCCAAACTTTACGCCAATTCAAAGTGAAAATAGCAATAATCATCACTAAATTGGCAAGACCAATTTTGGCTCCAGGAGCAAATGCAAAAAAAGGTGGAAACATATTTTCGATGATTCCCATAACAACAGCGACAGCTGTCAATAGGGAAACGTAGACATATTCTTTAATATTCATGCTGTGTAATCCACCTGATTATCTTTTTTACCACTCATCACTTCAATGACAAGGTTGTGAGGAAGACAAACAGCAGTTTCTCCCACATTTGAAATCCAACCTCGATGAACAGCAATTTGGTCAGGAGAATTATCGGCCTTATCTCGAATTTTTCCATCAAGGACTTGGATTTTATTCCAATTACCATTTTTTGCCCGATAAGTCCAAGTTTGATTTTTTGTTAAATCAAAAGTTTTGATTACCTTTCCATTCACACGCACCTGTGCTTCAGCTCCAGCTTGGTGACTGGTTAGGAAAAAAAGAGTAGAAAAAGAAGCGATAAACAATACGAAAATAATGACAAAATCTAGAGGTTTAATCTTTATATTTTTAAAAAACAGTATCGTATTTTTAAGGAATTTCATTATTGAACTATTATAGCAAAATTGATGAAATTTTTCACGAAATCTGCAAAAAGAAAGCGCCTTGAGGGCAACTTTCTTATTTTTTATTGGTTAATGGAACCTTAGTATTTGATTGTTTAGTGAGTTCTTGAGCTTTAGCGATAATATAAGCTTTCAAATCTTCGCTAATTTGAGGGTGTTCAAGTCCATATTCAATAGTTGTTTCAACAAAACCAAACTTGTCTCCAACATCATAACGTTTTCCAGTAAATTCATGTGCAAAAACACGTTGAGTTTTGTTCAGGCGTTCGATGGCATCAGTTAATTGAATTTCGTTACCTGCACCTGGTGCTTGTGACTCTAATACATCAAAAATCTCAGGTGTTAAGAGATAGCGACCAATGATTGCTAAGTCAGAAGGTGCTTCTTCAACTTTTGGCTTTTCAACGAAATGATTGACATTATAAAGTCCTTTAGAGACTTCGCCATCAGGTGCAATAACACCATATTTATCAACATCTTCATGAGGGACTTTCATTACAGCAATAGTAGAAGCGTGAGTTTTTTCGTAATCGGAGATAAGCTCTTTAGTAAGTGGAGTACCTTCACCATTGATATTCATCAAATCATCCCCAAGCATGACAACAAAAGGTTCATTTCCGACAAAAGCCTTAGCTTGAAGTACAGCATGGCCTAAACCTTTTGGATGAGATTGACGGATAAAGTGAAGATTAATGTCTGTGGTTTCTTCAACGAGTTTTAATAATTCAGTTTTACCCTTTTCCAGTAAATTTTGCTCAAGTTCAAGATTGGAGTCAAAATGGTCTTCAATAGGACGCTTTGCCTTACCTGTAACAATCAAAATATCTTCAATGCCTGATTTTAAGGCTTCTTCAACAATAAATTGGATTGTGGGTTTGTCAACGATTGGAAGCATTTCTTTTGCCATTGCTTTTGTTGCAGGCAAGAAACGAGTACCTAAACCTGCCGCAGGAATAACAGCCTTACGGACTTTTCTAGCTTTAGTTTGATTCATAAGATATAGAAGCTCCTTTTTTGTAAACAGTTACAAATATAACATATTTTATTTGTATTCACAAGATATGTCAATTGGTGAATTCATTTTCTGCTCGTGTTTCTCGGCGCATAATGTCAAGAATACCAACTTTAGCATCAAGTCCTTCATATAAAACTTTATAAATAGTTTCAGTGATTGGCATATCAATATTAAGTTGTTGTGCTAATTCATAAGCGGCTTTTGTTGTTGAAACACCTTCAATAATCATACCCATATTGCGCTCAACATCTTCAAGCTTTTCTCCACGACCAAGTGCATCTCCAGCGCGCCAATTTCGCGAGTGAACGGAAGTTCCTGTGACGATGAGATCGCCAACCCCAGAAAGTCCACTATAAGTTAAAGGTTCAGCACCCATTGCTACACCGAGACGTGTAATCTCGGTAAGCCCGCGTGTGATGATTGCGGCTTTTGCATTATCTCCAAATCCAAGACCGTGAAGAGCACCAGCACCAACGGCAATGATATTTTTAAGCGCACCCGCTGTTTCCACTCCAACCACATCAGTATTGGTATAAAGGCGGAAGTAGTCATTACTAAAAATATTTTGTGCATATTTTGCTTCGTCATGATTTTTTGAAGCAGCAGAGATTAAAGTAATGTCCCGAACGATTGTTTCTTCGGCATGAGAAGGTCCAGATACAACTACAATTTCTCCACGATATTCAGCAGGGATTTCTTCTTCAAGAATACTTGAAATACGGGCATGTGTTCCTTGCTCAAGACCTTTTGATGCGTGAAGAATATGGACTTTATGCTTTAAAACTTCGGCAAGTTGCTTGGCAACAAGGCGAGTAACTTTTGTAGGAACAACAAAAAGAATAGCATCAACTCCATCAATAGCTTCACTTAAATTTGTAAATGCCTTGATTTTTTTATCTAAAATGACCTCTTTAAAATAACGTTGATTTGTATGTTGTTCATTAATTTCCGTAATTTGCTCTGGATTATTTCCCCAGATACGTACTTCATGACCATTATCATTTAGGACTTGTGAAAGGGCAGTACCCCATGACCCTGGGCCTAGGACCGCGATTTTTTGTGGTTTCATATGAATGAGCCTCTCTCATAAGATGTGAAATAGCCGATTTTATTTACTATCACTTGTTTAGTATAAAAAAACAGACGCTTTCATGTATTTCTATTTCCCTTTCATTTTATCATAAGCAAGATTAAAAATCAGCCCTAAGTATGATTTCACTATCCAAAAATGTGATAAAATATAGATATAGCCTGATAGGGCTAGTTTGAAGTGAATACTTCATTTTTTTAGAAAGATGTTAGTACTAACGAAAACAGAGCTGAGTGCTGTTTGTTTTACCACCATAGATGGAAAAATTAGTAGGCACTTGCTAAAATAAAAATGAATTTGAAATTAGAAACTTGTGAGAACAGGACGCAAGCAGGAGGAAAAAAATATGCCAGTCAGTTTGTTTATGAATCATCAAGGAATGATGGCGGGTGGTGGACATTGGGGAGTTGTGAACATGATTTTTGGTTTGATTCTCTTTTTCTTGATTGTAAAAATGATTATTGGTATTGGCTTTATGCGCAAAAATCGTCGTGAGGAACGTGGAGGTTATAAGGATAAATCAATGAGTTTGAAAGAAAATATGGAACGTTACCATGAAGCAGGACTTTCTGATAGCGATATCAAGATTTTACGTGAAAATTTGGCTGAAGCAAAAGCAAATATTGAAACTTGGGAAACACATCAAAAGAAAGATGATGATTTACAAGTTGTTGAGTCTGTAACAGGTGGGCTTGACTCAAGTAAACAAACTTTCAGATATATTGTGCAAAATCCTCAAGAGCTGACAAAGCAAAATGAGTTTCTATACAAAAACTTACCAAATATGGTCAAACTGACAGAAAAATTCATTGAGATGAAAAAGCAATCTGTAAGAACTGATGATATTAAACGTGATTTGGATGAAACGTTATTACTGATTAAAACTTTGTCAGGAGCAATTTCAAAAAATTATCATGAAATTCTTATGGATGATGTTAATGTGATTAAACATCAAGTGAATTTTGACTGATAGCACAACCGATGCGTGTGATTACTGTAAGTATTTATCAGCGAATAAAAGAGTTGTCAGCATAGCTGATAAGTCTGTCAGTATACTGACAGAAATAAATTATTAAAAAATTCCTGTCATTTTTGGCAGGAATCGTTTATAATTAAGAAAAATAGATAAAGGACAAAAAATTCATGGAGAATCCGATTTTAGATGATTTACTAAATAATGATAAGGTCATCAAAGATGCCGAGCAACTTGATGAACAGCAAAAGTCAGAAATTGTAGAGATGCATAAAAGCGCTTCCTTAGCGGCTGTTGACGCACTTTCACCTGAGGAGTTGGAAAAAGCAAAAGAACTTTCAAAACAGCTTGACGAAAATAGCGCACAGTCTGTCATTGCTTATGGAGCAAATGCGCAAGATAAAATTTCGGCTTTTTCGCAAAGTGTTTTAAATAAAGTACAAGCTCAAGACCTCGGAGAAGTGGGGATATCGCTGACAGACCTGATGTTTAACTTACAGCAAGCTAATCCTAATGAGTTAGTCGCGGAGAACAAAGGTTTGTTCACTAAGATGTTTGGAAAAGTTAAAAAATCAATTTTTGAGGTGACTCAAAAGTATCAAAAAATCGGGGCGGGAATTGATAAGATTTCAGCAAAATTGAACAATGAACAACAGGGATTATTGCAAGATAATGAAACTTTGGACAAACTTTATGATGAAAATTTGAATTATTTTAAAGCGCTCAATGTTTTTATCGCAGGAGCGGAATTAAAAGTTCAGGAGTTGGATAATGAAACGTTGCCTAAGGCTCGCCTTGAAGCGCAGCAATCAACAGATAATGCTCTCGTTGTCCAAAAAGTGAATGATTTGGAATCTTACAAAAATCGTTTGGAAAAACGTGCTCATGATTTACGTCTTGCTCGCCAGTTGACAATTCAACAAGCGCCTCAGATTAGACTGATTCAAAATACCAATCAAGAATTGGCAGAAAAGATTCAAACGTCAATCAATACAGCCATTCCGCTTTGGAAAAATCAAGTTGCGATTGCATTGACCTTGCTGAAGCAAAAAGATGCGTTGACGAGCCAGCGGATTGTTTCTGAGACGACAAATGATTTGCTCAAGAAAAATTCGGAGATGCTCAAAAATTCAACGATTGAAGCAGCTATTGAGAATGAACGTGGGTTAGTTGATATTGAAACATTGAAATTAACTCAACAAAATTTAGTAGATACGATTCAAGAAACCATGCGTATCCAAGCTGATGGTCGTCAAAAACGTCAACAAGGTGAGATTGAAATGGCAAAAATGGAAGAAGAAATCAAAACAAAGCTTCTACAACTTTCTAATAAGCAATGACAAAAAGTCTGTCAGTATACTGACAGACTTTTTCAGTATGAAAGTAACTTCTGTCAGTTTAATTGGTATATACTTCTTATTGACAGAAGGTAAAAATCGTGATAAAATAAACTGAAAAAGAGCAAATTATTCAGAATGCAAGAAACTTGAGAAAAGTTAAAATTAGAATCTGCAAAATTTTTTAGCACTCTAATTTTAATCCTGCATTGCTCATGTGTTAAACTAGGAGGATTTTATGACTTATTACATCAAAGCTGACCAATTTTTCTATCCTTATGAAATTAAAAAAGGTGGTTTTCTTGAAATTGTTGATGGAAAATTTGGTGACTGGACAGAAGAAATACCAACTTCCGCTGAAATTTTGGATTATTCTGGAAAATCTATTGCACCAGGACTTGTAGAAACACATATTCACGGATTTGGTGGGGCTGATGCACAAGATGCCGAAATTGAGGGAATCATGGGCACCATGTCTGAAGGGCTATTATCGGCTGGAGTTACTTCATTTCTACCTAGTCCATTGACAGATAATCATGAGGGATTAAAAGAAGTCTGTAGCGTTGTTGGCGAGCATTACCAAGAAGCGCGTGGGGCCAAAGTACGCGGTATTTTCTTTGAAGGACCATTTTTCACAGAAGAACACAAAGGAGCGCAAAATCCTAAATATATGCGTGATGCGAAAATGTGGGAACTTGAAGATTGGCAAAATGCAGCACATGGGATGTTAAAAAAAGTCGGACTGGCACCTGAGCGTGAAGGTTCAGAGGAGTTTATCAGAAAAGCTACAGAATCAGGTGTAACCATTGCCCTTGGTCACTCCAATGCGACTTATAAACAAGCTGTAGCAGGAGTTCAAGCAGGTGCAACGATGTGGATTCATACATTCAATGGGATGTCAGGAATGACTCATCAAGAACCAGGGATGGTGGGGGCGATTCTAAACACGCCAAATACTTATGCTGAGCTTATTTGTGATGGTCATCATGTTCGCCCTGAAGCAGCAGAAATTGTGATGAAGATGAAGGGGGCTGACCATGTTGTTTTAATTACAGACTCGATGCGTGCAGCAGGACTACCAGATGGACCATATATGCTTGGTGAATACGAAGTTGAAGTACGTGATGGCGCAGCATGGCTTCCAACAGGTCGTCCCGCAGCTTCTATTTTAACATTGAAAACAGCTGTAAAAAATGTTGTTGATTGGGGGATTGCAACTCCTGCCCAAGCGATTATGATGGCATCTTTAACTCCAGCTAAGTCAGTTAATATTGACGATGTTTGTGGCCAAATTAAAACGGGCTTGGACGCAGATTTCATTGTCCTTGATAGCGAAATGAACCTTGTTGCGACTTATCTTGATGGTCAAAAGAGATTCGGTTAAGAACAAGTAATACTAATAAAAGTCGAATATCGTTATGATATTCGGCTTTTGAATTTAGCCCATCAAAGTAAAATCAATATTTAAAACTATAGACAAAATGGAAGCAGTCGATAAGTTAAAAAAATGATTTATACTCGTGTATTTAAGACATAAAATTGTAAAAAATGTTTTACTTTTTTATGCTATACTGTCGTAGATGAGAATGAAAAACTTTTACTAATAATAACCATGAAAATTTTGAATTGGCAGAAAAATTTCATTAAAAAATACGAGAAAACCTTTGCAACTTAAGGGTTCAAAAATTTTTTGTAATGTAAACGGTTTACACAGTTTATTAGAGGATTTTTTTGAAAATACGTGATATAATGAACTAGATAATAAATGAGCATGATTTATAAAGTTACTGATAAATCCTTGTCAGTACTGATGGAATTATGTATCTTATAATTCGGAGGACAAATCTCTAATGAAACGCATTGCAGTTTTGACTTCTGGTGGTGATGCACCAGGAATGAACGCGGCTATTCGTGCCGTTGTTCGTAAAGCGATTTCTGAAGGTATCGAAGTTTACGGTATTAATCACGGATATGCTGGTATGGTTGCAGGAGATATTTTCCCGCTCACTTCGGCATCAGTTGGTGATAAAATTGGACGTGGTGGTACTTTCTTGTATTCAGCACGTTATCCAGAATTTGCTCAAATTGAAGGGCAACTTGCTGGTATTGAACAACTAAAAAAACATGGCATCGAAGGTGTAGTAGTTATCGGTGGTGACGGTTCTTATCATGGTGCAATGCGCCTAACTGAACATGGTTTCCCAGCAGTCGGCCTTCCAGGTACTATTGACAATGATATCGTGGGAACTGACTTCACGATTGGTTTTGATACCGCTGTTTCAACTGTTGTTGATGCTCTTGACAAAATTCGTGATACATCATCATCACACAACCGCACATTTGTAGTTGAAGTAATGGGACGTAATGCTGGAGATATTGCACTTTGGTCAGGTATTGCGGCTGGAGCAGATGATATCTGCATTCCAGAAAAGAGCTTCAAATTTGAAAACGTTGTTAACAATATCAACAAAGGCTATGAAAAAGGTAAAAATCACCATATCATCGTTCTTGCTGAAGGTGTAATGTCAGGTGAGGAATTTGCCTCAAAACTCAAGGAAGCTGGATATAAAGGGGACTTGCGTGTATCTGTTCTTGGACACATTCAACGTGGGGGTTCTCCAACAGCTCGTGACCGTGTTCTTGCTTCACGTATGGGTGCTCGTGCCGTTGAATTACTTCGTGATGGTATCGGAGGCGTAGCCGTTGGTATTCATAATGAAGAACTTGTGGAAAGCCCAATTTTAGGTAGCGCTGAAGAACATGCCTTATTCAGTTTGACTGAAGATGGTGGTATCAAAGTGAACAACCCACACAAAGCTGGTCTTGAACTCTACCGTCTGAATTCAGACCTGAACAATCTCAACCTTAATTAAGTTACTGCATTCTAGTTTCTAGTTAAGTGTTGAAGTACGCATAGCTAGAGACAGATAATAAAATCTTTTATAGGAGAAAACACATAATGAATAAACGTGTAAAAATCGTCTCAACTCTTGGCCCTGCCGTTGAAACTCGCGGTGGTAAAAAATTTGGTGAAAAAGGTTATTGGGGAGAAGAACTTGATGTTGAAACTTCAGCAAAAACAATTGCGTCTCTAATTCAGGAAGGTGCTGACGTTTTCCGTTTCAACTTCTCACACGGTGATCACCCAGAACAAGGTGCACGTATGGCAACTGTACGTCGTGCTGAAGAAATCGCTGGACGTAAAGTTGGTTTCTTGCTTGACACTAAAGGTCCTGAAATGCGTACTGAAGTTTATGAAGACGGCGCAGACGAATATAAATTCCTTACAGGCGATAAATTCCGCGTGGCAACTAAGCAAGGCTTGACTTCAACTGTTGAAAAAATTGCTTTGAATGTTGCTGGTGGACTTGATATTTTTGACGACGTTGAAATCGGTCAAACTATTTTGATTGATGATGGTAAATTGGGTCTGACTGTTCTTGAAAAAGATGTTGCTACTCGTGAATTTGTTGTTGAAGCTCAAAATGACGGACTTGTTGGTAAACAAAAAGGTGTCAATATTCCTAACACAAAAATTCCTTTCCCAGCACTTGCTGAACGTGATAATGCAGACATCCGTTTTGGGCTTGAACAAGGCTTGAATTTTATTGCCATCTCGTTTGTACGTTCTGCTAAAGATGTTAATGAAGTACGTGCAATTTGTGAAGAAACTGGCAATGCACATGTTCAACTTCTTGCAAAAATCGAAAACCAACAAGGGATTGATAACCTTGATGAAATCATTGAAGCAGCAGATGGTATCATGATTGCTCGTGGGGACATGGGGATTGAAGTACCGTTTGAAATGGTTCCAGTTTACCAAAAATTAATTATTCGTAAAGTTAATAAAGCTGGTAAGATGGTTGTTACCGCAACGAATATGCTTGAATCAATGACTGAAAAACCCCGTGCAACTCGTTCAGAAATTTCTGACGTGTTCAACGCAGTTATTGATGGTACAGATGCTACAATGCTTTCAGGTGAGTCTGCTAATGGTAAATACCCACGCGAATCAGTTCGCACAATGGCTACTGTTAACAAAAATGCTCAAACAATGTTGAAAGAATACGGTCGTCTTCATCCAGAAAAATATGATAAAGCAACTGTAACAGAAGTTGTTGCATCATCAGTTAAAAATGCTGCTGAAGCAATGGATATCAAGTTGATTGTTGCTTTGACTGAGTCAGGTAACACAGCGCGTTTGATTTCTAAACATCGTCCAGACGCTGATATTTTGGCTGTTACATTTGACGAAAAAGTTGAACGTGGCTTGATGATTAATTGGGGAGTTATTCCATTGTTGACTGAAAAACCTGCTTCAACTGATGATATGTTTGAAGTAGCTGAAAAAGCGGCTTTGGCTTCTGGTTTAGTTGAATCTGGTGATAATATTATCATCGTTGCTGGTGTACCAGTTGGTTCAGGACGCACAAATACAATGCGTATTCGTACAGTTAAATAAACCTAAAGAAAAAAAGAATATGACAAATAAGTCTGTCAATATTGACAGACTTTATTTCCTGATACAATGTCAAATATTTTTGACAAAAATAGCTCAATCTGTTCTTTAAGCAATGCTAAATAAGGGTAGATATTCACTAAATTAAAACATAAACTCATTCGTAATTTGAAAGGAATCAAAGAAATCATGGCTGAAAAACAACGTAAAAAAGTAATCCTCGTTGGTGATGGTGCAGTAGGTTCATCATATGCTTTTGCGCTCGTAAACCAAGGAATTGCCCAAGAATTGGGAATCGTTGATATTTTTAAAGAAAAAACTCAAGGAGATGCAGAAGATCTTTCTCATGCATTGGCATTTACTTCGCCTAAAAAAATCTACTCTGCAGATTACTCTGATGCTCATGATGCTGACCTTGTTGTCTTGACTTCTGGAGCACCACAAAAACCAGGTGAAACTCGTCTTGATTTAGTTGAAAAAAATCTTCGTATTACTAAAGATGTTGTTACTAAAATTGTAGATTCAGGATTTAAAGGAATTTTTCTTGTTGCCGCTAATCCAGTAGATATTTTGACTTATGCAACATGGAAATTCTCTGGTTTCCCTAAAAACCGTGTTGTAGGTTCAGGAACATCACTTGATACTGCTCGTTTCCGTCAAGCCTTGGGAGAAAAAGTTGGCGTTGATGCTCGTTCAATTCATGCGTATATCATGGGTGAACATGGTGATTCAGAGTTTGCTGTTTGGTCACATGCCAATGTTGCGGGTGTTAAATTAGAACAATGGTTCCAAGAAAATAAATATCTCAATGAAGAAGAAATTGTTGAACTGTTCGAATCTGTTCGTGATGCCGCTTATTCAATCATTGCCAAAAAAGGTGCAACTTTCTATGGTGTAGCAGTAGCTCTTGCTCGTATCACAAAAGCAATCCTTGACGACGAACATTCTGTTTTGCCAGTATCTGTTTTTCAAGATGGCCAATATGGAATTGACGATTGCTACTTGGGTCAACCAGCAGTTGTCGGAGCTGAAGGTGTTGTGAATCCAATTCATATCCCATTGAATGATGCTGAAATGCAAAAAATGCAAGCCTCTGGTGCACAATTGAAATCAATTATTGAAGAAGCTTTTCAAAAAGAAGAATTTGCTTCAGCGATAAAAAACTAATTTTTGATAATTATTAACTTTATAAGAGTTTATGGTGGAATTATTTTCTGCCATGAACTTTTTTATTTATAAAAATATATTTCATTTAATATTATTGATAAGTTATTGCAATTGTATATAAAAAAGAATATAATTGTGGATACTTTGGTACATACTTTATAATAGTGATTTCA
The DNA here is from genome assembly GCF_003627095.1 of Lactococcus allomyrinae. Taxonomy (NCBI): domain Bacteria; kingdom Bacillati; phylum Bacillota; class Bacilli; order Lactobacillales; family Streptococcaceae; genus Lactococcus; species Lactococcus allomyrinae. Next base: position 652,020 of record NZ_CP032627.1, read on the forward strand.
GAGTGAAGAAACCAGATGATTGACTGAAAATAAATGTATTAGCTTTTGTTAAGTGAAATTTTTAGTGGGGAAAAATATGATGAAAGTAATTATTGCTATAACAGCAGATAGTATGGTCGAGCCTTCTAGAGTTATCAATCAGAATTTTGCTGATTTTGCTCCAAGAGATTTGAAAGAAGTGATTATTGAAGCGGGAGGAATTCCGATTATATTACCGTTTCCTGAGAATGTGAGTCTTGCTGACGAGTTTGCCAGAGAAGCTGTGAGATTATTTGATGGGTTGATTATTCCAGGCGGTCCAGATATTGATCCAACTTTTTTTGGTGAGGAGCCAATTCGTGAAATAGGTCGTACAGCTTATCAACGCGATTATTATGAAATTGCTCTAGTGAAAGCTGCAAGGAAAGCAAATAAACCTATATTTGGGATTTGTCGTGGTTTACAACTTATTAATGTGGCATTTGGAGGGACACTCTATCAAGATTTGGCCGTACAAAATCTGGGGAGCAATCTCAAACACAGTCAATCTGCACCAGGCGGTTTCCCAACACATCACGTAAAAATTGACGAGTCAAGTCATTTGTATGAAACTTTTGGGTCTGAGGCTTATGTTAACTCGCGCCATCATCAGGCTGTTAAAGATTTAGCGAAAGGTTTTAATGTGATTGCAACAGCTTATGATGGAGTTGTTGAGGCGATTGAATCAAAGGAAGAAGATATTTTAGCGGTTCAGTGGCATCCAGAGAATATGTGGCGTTCAAATAAGTTGCAACTAGAGATTTTTGAGCACTTTGTAGAGTGTTGTGAGAAATCAAAGATAAATTAGAATAAAAAACAACACGGTTACTTTATTTTATATTTTTACAGGCTTTGAGGAGCTAGTTGTCGTAGCTGGTGATATGGAAAATCCAAAGAAAATTTTGCCTCGTATTTTTATATTGACGACATTTGCCATCGTGGTATTCTATGTTTTAATACAAGTAGTGGCAGTTGGTATTTTAGAAAGCCATTCGTTATCAGCAAGTTCAGTGCCTATTCAAGATGCTTTTGAAAAAGTTGCAGGAAGTTTTGATAGAGATCTAATTGCAGCTGGAGTAGTGCTTTCAACAGGAGGATTGCTTTATTTGAAGGATGCTTTAACCGAAAATAAAATGCTATCTAAAGTGGTTGCGAGAAGAAATAGATTTAATGCACCTTGTATTTTTATTATTATTATTCCTAGTATCATTGTTCTTGTAATCGCATGGTCAGGTGCTTTTTCTCAGCTTGCTCTGATTTCAGCACTTTCGCACTTTGCTCAATATGTCCCGACTTGTCTCGCTGTTTTGGTCTTTGCAAAAACTAAAAAAGAGGTTAAACAGTCTTTTAGATTGCCGTTTGGTTAGGTTATTCCTAGTGTGGCTATTTTAGTCAGTATCTGATTACTCACACAGGTTGAAGTTGAACAATTGCTTTGGGAATTTGGAGCATTGGTTGTTGTTATTCCTTTTTATTTTATCACTGGACTATATAAACGAAAAAAAGAATAAATTTATTCTTGACAGAAAATAATGTTTATGCTAAAATTCAGATAATTTAAAATAATTTAAAAATAGAGATGAAAGAGTAATTTGTTTGTAGCAGAAAAGAGAGCCTCGTTGCTGAGAAAGAGGTCTGTTATGACAAATGAACCACACTCATCGCAATCTTTTTTCTGTCAGCACTGACAGAAAACGTTTGTCCCGTTATAACTTGAGTTTATACTTACAGAGGTACTTTTTGTGAAAAGAGTACGAAAAAAGGTGGAACCACGATTGATATGCCGTCCTTTAAGCCTCGCGCTTTTAGGCGGTTTTTTTATATCAATTTCTGTCAGTATACTGACAGAAAAAAAGGAACTTATGAAAGGAATGTTTATGTCTTGGAAAGATAATCTACGTAAAGTTCACCCTTACGTTGCGGGTGAACAACCTGATTTTATGGATATGATAAAGCTTAATACGAATGAGAACCCCTATCCTCCCAGTCCCTTAGTGACGAAACAGCTTCGTCAGTATGACAGTAAGGATCTTCGGCTTTATCCGCAAGCTGATGCCGATCGACTTCGTGCAGAATTAGCTCAATATTATAGGTTATCTGAGCAACAAATATTCATTGGTAATGGTTCTGACGAGGTGCTTTCTCTTTCGTTTTTAACTTTTTTTAATAGTGATAAGCCATTGTTAATACCAGATATTAGTTATTCCTTTTATCCTGTTTACTGTGATTTGTACGATATTGAGTATAAAAATGTAGCTCTTACTCAGGATTTCCGTTTAGTTTTTGCAGATTATTGTCAGCCAAATGGTGGGATTGTCTTTGCTAATCCTAATGCTCCGACTGGTTTGGCGATAAATCTACACGAAATTGAGTATATTTTGCAAAAAAATCCAGATTCTCTTGTTTTAATTGATGAGGCATATGTTGATTTTGGTGGACAATCAGCGATTTCCCTCTTGGATAAATATGAAAATTTATTGATTACACGAACTTTTTCAAAATCACGCGCGCTTGCTGGTATCCGTTTGGGTGTAGCTTTGGGGAATGAGTTTGCGATTAGTAAACTATATGACGTTAAAAATTCGTTTAATTCGTATCCTGTGGATAGTTTGGCACAAGAAATCGGGATTGCTAGTATTTTAGACCAAAAATATTTTGACCATACTGTTAAAAAAATTATTTCTACGCGAGAATGGTTCAAAGCATCGCTGATAACGCTTGGTTTTGAACTGACAGACTCTAAAGCCAATTTTGTATTTGTTAAACATCCTAAAATTTCGGGAAAAGAGTTATTTAATGCGCTTTACGATGAAAAAATTATTGTGCGACATTGGCAAAAACCGCGTCTTAACGATTGGTTGCGCATTACAATCGGTACTGATGATCAAATGAAAAGAGTTGCGCAGTTTTTAAAACAATATCTTGAAGAAAGAAAAAAATAAAAGTGTTTCAATAAAAAATTTATATTTTGTATATTTCATTAAGATGCTCCAACAGCACTCAAATAAAGTAAATCAAAAGCTTTCAGAACACTCTAACTATAAGGAGTTATAAATGAACAACTATCACTATCTGCTTCCAGAAGAGTCAGCGGAAATGTCACTTATACAAGTAGCTAATCTAAGAAAAATTGAAAAAATATTGCGCGAGATATTTATTAACGCGAACTATCAAGAAGTAATGCCGCCTAACTTTGAATACGTTGAACTTTACACCCAACTTGGTTCAGATTTTAAATCAGAGAAACTTTTTCAGATGATTAATCATGAAGGAAAATCTATCGCTTTGCGCTACGATTTCACCATCCCTTTAGCACGAACTTATGCCTATACAAGAAATTCAGAAGTTGAACGTTATGTCTATTTTGGCAAGGTTTTTAGAAAAGAAAAACGGCATAAAGGTCGCCGTACGGAGTCTTATCAAATTGGCATTGAATTATTGGGAGCCCAAGAACAACTTGCGGACAAGGAAATTATTGCATTGAGTCTTGCGACACTAGAACAAATTCCCCTCAAACATTCCGTCCTTGAAATTGGCTCAGCAAAATTTTACAAACGTCTTTGCGAATTAGTTGGGCAAGAAAAATCAAAAGAGTTGACAGAACTTCTCAAAAAAAGAAATATCAGCGGTATTGAGCAATTTGTAAGTAGTAATCAATTTCCGTCAGCATTCAAAAATTTACTGACAAAGTTGCCAGTGCTGACAGACCCACTGTCATTACTGAAATTAGTTGCTGCTACCCAAGATGAAATACTGATTGAAGCTGTCAGTACACTTACTCAACTTTGTCAGCAATTTTCTGACGACCATCAGATTGTCATTGATTTGGCAATGGTTCCAGCCATGAGTTATTACACAGGCTTGATGCTGACAGCTTACAGTGATGTTGTCAGTCAACCCATTATCTCAGGTGGACGCTATGATGAACTTTTATCAAGGTTTGAACTTAAAACTACTGCGATTGGTTTTTGTTGTCATATGGACAATATTCTCAAAGCAATAGAGGAGGAAACAAATGCTTAAAATCGCCGTTACAAAAGGTCGTATTCAAGAACAACTTATCCTTTTACTTCAAAAATCAGGCTATGATACACAACCAATCATCAATATGGGCCGAAGTTTGGAAGTGACCACAACAGATGATTTACAGTTTATCTTTGGCAAAGCAAATGACGTTGTCACCTTTCTTGAACATGGTGTTGTTGATATTGGATTTGTTGGTAAAGACACCTTGCAAGAGAGTGATTTTGATGATTACTATGAGTTGTTTGATTTGCAAGTTGGTCAATGTTATTTCGCATTAGCTGCCTACCCAGATTTTAAAAATAAAACATTCCACCGCCGAAAAAGGATTGCATCCAAATATCCAAAAGTGGCAAAAGCATACTTTTCCAACCAAAAAGAAGATGTTGAAATCATCAAACTAGAAGGCTCTGTTGAATTAGGGCCTGTCGTAGGACTATCAGATGCCATCATTGACATCGTGGAAACAGGAAATACTTTAGCAGCAAATGGTCTTGAAATTATTGAAAAAATCAGTGACATCTCGACACGAATGATTGTAAACAAAGCCAGCTTTAGATTTAAACAACAAAATATTTTACAAATGGTAACAAAATTTGAGAAAGCAGGAAAAATAAAATGACACTCTTAGAAATCATAGAAAACACAGAAAATCTAACAGATTTAACTACGAAATTTCAAGGAAGAAAATCCCAAGTTTCCAAAGAAATCACCAATATTGTTGAAAAAATTATTGAAAATATTAAAACAAAAGGTGATGAGGCACTCTTTAATTATGCGAAACAATTTGATGGAGTAACACTCACAACGAAAAATTTGATGGTCACACCAGAAGAATTCGAAGAAGGACTTTCGCAAATAGACGAAGATTATATCCGTATTTTGGAGCGTACAAAAACTCAAATTGAGGAATTCCATAAACATCAGTTGAGCAACTCATGGTCTATCTACAAAGATGAAGGAATCATCATGGGGCAAATCGTTCGTCCACTTGAGCGAGTGGCGCTCTACGTTCCAGGAGGAACAGCGGCTTATCCCTCTACTGTCATGATGAATGCCGTACCAGCCAAACTTGCTGGGGTTAAAGAGCTTGTAATCATTACTCCGACCAAAGCAGGAGGTAAGGTCAGTCCTGTGATTCTTGCAGCAGCTAAAGTTGTAGGGGTAGATAAAATTTATAAAGTAGGTGGTGCTCAAGGGGTTGCAGCTCTTGCCTACGGCACAGCCTCCATACCAAAAGTTGACAAGATTGTAGGACCCGGCAACATCTTCGTAGCGACTGCGAAAAAACTTTGCTACGGTAGTGTTGATATTGATATGATTGCAGGCCCATCTGAGGTGCTTATTATTGCTGATGAAAAGGCTAATCCTAAATATGTTGCAGCAGACTTGATGGCACAAGCAGAGCATGATAAACTTGCTTCAGCAATACTCGTCACCACTTCAGCACCACTTGTAGAAGCAGTCAATCAGGAACTTGAACGACAGATTCAACAACTTGAACGACGTAAAATTATCGAAAGTTCACTTAAAAATTATGGTGGAGCAATTCTTTCTCAGACGATTGAGGAAGCTTTTGAGGTTTCCAATCAACTCGCTCCAGAACATCTAGAGGTTCTAACTTCAGAACCGCTCAATAAACTTCCATTGATAAAAAACGCTGGTAGTATATTTCTTGGAGAGCATACCCCAGAACCATTAGGTGATTACATGAGTGGTACCAATCACGTTCTTCCAACAGGAGGCACAGCAAAATTTTATTCTGCGTTGGGAGTATATGATTTTGTAAAATACAGTTCATACAGCTACTATCCACGGGAAAGTCTAGCAAAATTTAAAGAAGATGTAGAAAAGTTCGCAAAATCAGAAGGTCTGAGTGCTCATGCGAATTCTATAACAGTAAGATTTGACAAAGAGTAAATTATACTAAAGATTACGCTTGACATACAGTATCAAGGCTGTAGATGTTTTACCAATTATCACAAAACAGTATATTTGCAGTTCGTCTAATAACTTTCCTTAGAAAAATTAAAGATGAACTAGTATAAAATCCCATATCTAAAACCAAAAGGAGAAAAAATGCGGGCAGCACAAATTACGCGCAATACAAAAGAAACTCAAATTACAATCACAATTGACCTTGATGGAACAGGGCAAAGTGACATTACTACAGGAGTTGGTTTTTTTGACCATATGCTCACACTTTTAGCTTATCACGGAGATTTTGACCTAACACTAAAAGCTCATGGCGATAATGAGAGTGTAGGAATGGATGCTCACCACTTGATTGAGGACGTTGCGATTGTTCTTGGGAAGTGTATCAACCAAGCACTAGATGATAAACGAGGGATTCAACGTTATGGGAGCTTTACGATACCGATGGATGAGTCACTAATTACTTGTGACCTCGATATTAGTGGTCGCCCTTATCTGGTCTTTAATGCTGATTTATCAGCTAATAACAAACTTGGTGACTATGATACTGAAATGACAGAAGAATTTTTCCGAGCTTTATCCTTTAATGCGGGGATTACTCTACATATCAATGAACATTATGGAAAAAATACTCATCATATTATTGAGGCAATATTCAAGGCTACCGCACGTGCACTTAAACAAGCAGTTGCCATAGACAATAAAAAAATAGATGAAATTCCATCTTCAAAAGGTATTTTATAAAATCAGCATCCATAAGAAAGACAATAGGCAGAAAATGATTGTTATTATTGACTACAATGTAGGAAATCTTCAAAGTGTTCAAGGAGCAATAGAGCGACTAGGATTGGAGTGTATTATTTCAAGAGATTCCGAACAAATTAATAAAGCTCAAGCTCTGATTTTACCGGGAGTAGGAGCTTTCCCAACAGCAATGAAACAGCTTACGCAGTACAATCTAGTTGAACTAATAAAAACACGTGCAGCAGCAGGAGTTCCAATCTTAGGAATTTGTCTTGGAATGCAAATACTTTTTGAAAAAGGCACAGAAAAAGAAAAAACAAAAGGGCTTGGCTTATTGAAAGGAAGTGTTAACTTGATACAAACGGTGGAGAAACTTCCACACATGGGTTGGAATCAACTTCATTTTACACAAAATCATCCACTACTTAGATATTTAAAAGAAAATGATGAAACTTATTTTGTGCATAGCTACGCAGTGCAATGTCCAAAAGACGAACTCATTGCCTACACAGAATATGGCGATGTCAAAATCCCAGCTATCGTAGCTTCTGGTAATGTGATGGGTTGCCAATTTCACCCTGAAAAATCAGCTCAAATAGGTCAACTCATACTTAAAGCTTTTAAGGAGATGATACTATGTTAATAATTCCAGCAATTGATTTAAAAGACGGAAAAGTGGTTCGCCTTTATCACGGTGATTATTCAAATCAAACGACCTACAGTGAATTTCCTGAACAAATTGCTCAGAATTTTGAGAAAATGGGAGCAAAACATCTCCACGTTGTGGATCTTGACGGTGCAAAAGAAGGTAAAACGACTAATATAGAGATAATCAAAAAAATAAAAGCAACAACTCAACTTCAGATTCAAGTTGGAGGTGGTGTAAGAACTCCTGAAGTTCTTGCTCTCTATTTAGAAAAACTAGGAATAAACCGTGTTATTTTGGGAACTGCCGCGTTAGAACATCCCGATTTTCTCAAAACAGCTTTAAAAAAATATGGAGCAGAGAAAATAGTGGTGGGTGTAGATATAAAAAAAGGATACGTATCAACAAGTGGTTGGTTAAAAACAAGTGATGTTCCTTATCTCATATTTCTAAAAAAACTAGAAAAAATGGGTGTCGGTTATGTTGTAATCACAGATATTTCTAGAGATGGGACATTGACAGGACCTAATTTTTCATTATATGAAGAAATAGCTCAAAAAACGAGTCTTAAATTTGTAGTTTCAGGTGGTGTGAAAGATAGAGAAGATATTATTCAAGCCAGGCAAAAGGATTATTATGCGATTATCGTTGGGAAAGCCTATTATGAAGGAAAGATAAATCTTGAGGAGGTACTGAGAAATGTTGAGTAAACGTATTATTCCTTGTTTAGATATTAAAGACGGTAAAGTAGTAAAAGGAACGAATTTTATTGGCTTAAAAGAACTAGGAGAACCTGTAGAATTTGCCAAAGAATATGAAAAACAGTGCGCAGACGAGATTATTTTTCTTGATATTACAGCAACTTATGAAAATCGTGAAATTATTGGAGATATCATTTCACATGCGGCGCGTGTTTTATCAATTCCACTTACAGTAGGTGGCGGAATTCATACGATTGATGATTTTCAGAAAATATTATCAAAAGGGGCTGATAAAGTATCTATTAATTCTGCAGCAGTAAAAGATCCAAAACTTATTACGCAAGCAGCAGAAAAATTCGGTAATCAATGCGTTGTAGTTGCTATTGATGCCAAAATAAACTCTGCAGGTTCTTATGATGTTTATATCAAGGGTGGGCGAGAAAACACAGGTTTAGACCTTGTCCGGTGGGTTAAACAATGTGAGCAGCTTGGAGCGGGTGAGATATTATTGACGTCTATGGATAAGGACGGGACTAAATCAGGTTACGACATTAATATGCTCAATATAGTTTGTGAATCCGTAAATATCCCTGTGATTGCAAGCGGAGGTTGTGGAAGTGTCGAAGATATTGTCAATGTTTTCAAAGAAACTCGTTCAGATGCGGCGCTTGTAGCTAGTTTATTTCACTATAAAGAAATAACTATTGATGAGGTAAAAGAAGCTTTAATCAAAAATAAAGTTCCAGCTCGTCGTTTGAGCATGAGAACTTGAAGTAATAGGAGAAAAAAGAAAAATGAAACCAGATTTTAAAAAACAAATTTTGATACCAGTAATTGTCCAAGATTATCAAAGTAAGCAAATTTTGATGCTCGCTTATACGAATGAGGAAGCCTATGAAAAAATGCTTGATACAGGAGAAACATGGTTTTATTCACGTTCACGGCAAAGACTTTGGCATAAAGGCGAAGAATCTGGACATATCCAAAAAATCAAAGGAATAATGCTTGATTGTGATGAAGATACGTTGTTAGTCTATGTCGAGCAAGTTGGAGCAGCTTGTCATACAGAAAATTATTCTTGCTTTTTCAATGAAATTAAAGCTTTTGATGATAGAAATATTTTTTTAGAACTAGAACACTTGATTGAAGAACGTAAATCAAATCCAATTGAGCAGTCTTATACTAATTACCTTCTTGAACAAGGAATAGATAAAGTGTTAAAAAAAGTTGGTGAGGAAGCAAGCGAAGTCATTATTGCCAGTAAAAATCCTGATAAAGTAGAATTAGTTGGAGAAATCTGTGACTTGCTCTATCATCTTTTTGTATTGATGAATCAAAGAGAGATTACTCTTTCTGATGTAGAGGATAAACTAAAAGTACGTCATCAAAAAGAGCAAAACAAAAAAATATTTCATCAGAAAGGAAGTTATTGATGCGGAATGTTGACTATCATCTCCATTCATACTTCTCTGCAGATAGTGAAGAAAACCCCAGAAATCAAGTTTTAGAGGCGATAAAATACGGACTAGAGGAGATATGTTTTACTGAACATCATGAATTTCATTTTCCAGGGCTAAGTTTTAATCTAGATGTTTCTGCTTATTTTGATGAGATACAGAGTCTCCAAAAAGAATTTGAAGGAAAAATCAAAATAAAAAAAGGACTGGAAATAGGGTTAGACAGCCGATTTAAAGAGGAAATAGATTTATTTGTCAATGAACATGATTTTGACTTTGTTATCGGTTCAATTCATGAAATTGATGATATTGAAGTTTATGAAGACACAAATTATTATAAGAATAAATCCAAAATAACTGCACATAGAGAGTATTTTGAACATTTATTAGAGTGCATAGACACATTTAAGTGCTTTGATAGTTTAGGGCATTTGGATTATGTAGCGCGTTATGGACCGTATCAAGATAAACTGATTGATTATGATAAGTTTGAGGGGATTATTCATCAAATTATCAAAAAATTAGTTGAAAATGGTAAGGGGATTGAAGTAAATACTCGATTATTCCAGTTTCCAAAAGCACAAATATTTTATCAATACTTGCTTACGGAGTATGCGATGGCAGATGGTAAAATTGTAACTTTGGGTACGGATAATCATAAAGCTGATAGAACTCTTGATCGGATTCAAGAGGCTCAACATTTGATTCAGAGTGCAGGATTTTCAGAGATATCAACATTTAGTCAAAGGATATTAGATAAATAAATGTATAGAAAAAAGTCAGCTGTTAAACTGACTTTTTTGTTATTTAGATTTGATGTAGTTGACACCGTCTGCTTTTGGAGCAACTGCTTTTCCTAAGAAGAGTGCAAGGACGACGATCGTAAAGACGTAAGGAGCCATTTGCAAGAAAGCAGATGGAATTTCTTTAATCCCTGGAATTTGACCACCAACAACAGCAAGTGAAGTAGAAAGTCCAAAGAGAAGTGAAGCGAGCATAGCTCCGATTGGATTCCATTTACCAAAAATCATTGCTGCAAGTGAGATGAACCCTTGACCAACGATGGTTGACACAGCAAAGTTACCAGAAATAGCTTGGGCATAGATTGCACCACCGATACCACCAAGGACACCAGAGAGAAGGACACCTGCCCAACGATAAGCATAAACGTTGATACCAAGTGTATCTGCTGCTTGAGGGTTTTCACCAACAGAGCGAAGACGTAAGCCAAAGCGAGTTTTAAAGAGAACATACCAAGCAATAAATGCAACAACAATTGCGAGAAAACCAGGTAATGAAGTTTGGCTAAAGAATATTTGACCGATGATAGGAATTTTTGAGAGAAGTGGAAAATCCCAATAACCAATTTGTTCGTTGATGTTGATTTGTCCTTGATTATAGAGAACTTGGAGAAGGAAAACGCCCAGTGCTGGTGCCATTAAATTGAGTACAGTACCAGATACAATGTGGTCTGCGCGGAAATTAACTGTGGCAACGGCATGAAGCGAAGCGAACACTGCTCCAATCAAGGCACCAAACAGGATAGAAATCCAAGGGGTCAAACTTCCAAAGATACTCGCTGTTGTCAGGTTAAATACAACGGAACTGAAAGCTCCCATGGTCATGATACCTTCAAGACCGACGTTTACGATACCGCCCCGTTCTGAGAATACACCACCAATACTTGTGAAGATGAAAGGTGTTGAGTAAATAAGCATATTTGCAACGATAATTTGCAAAGTGTTAACGAGATTCATTAGGCTTTTTCTCCTTTCTTCTTAGCATTTTCAGCAGCTTTTATTTCCTTTGCTTTTGGCAGCATTACTTCGATGATGAATTTCACTGCAATAAAGAAGATGATTGAAGCTGTAACGACCTGTACGATTTGTGGCGGAATAGCATCATTCATCATACCGGGAGCGCCTGTCTGAAGGATAGAGAAGAGGAGACCAGCAAATAGGATACCAACGGGGCTATTGCCTCCTAATAAGGCTACTGCCATACCGTTAAATCCAATGTCAAGGGAAGCAGACTGCGAAACAAAGTTTTGCATATAGCCAAATCCGTAAACGACACCACCAAGACCTGCAAGAGCACCTGCAACAAGCATTGACATAATGATTGTACGTTTTGCAGAAATACCTGCATATTCAGAAGCATCTGGATTTAATCCGACAGCTTTGATTTCAAATCCAAGTGTTGTTTTTGAGAAGACGATAGCCATAATCACTAAGGCGATTAAAGCAATAATTAACCCAATATTGAGTGTGGAATTATCTGTAAGAGAAGACATCCAGCCTGTTCTGAAAGAAGCATTTGCACTGATAAGTTTTGTTTGGTCTGTTGTATTTTCCATCAAAATATTCTTTTGGAACATATCATGAATCATATAGGTCGAGAAGAATAAAATAATATAGTTGAGCATGATGGTAGTGATGACTTCTGAGGTTCCAAGTAAGGCCCGAAGTATCCCAGGAATGAAGCCCATCAAAGCTCCGAAAACCATCCCAATAATCACAACAAGTGGAATCATAAGTACACGAGGGATATCTGGAAAACTGAGTGCAAACCACATGGAAGTAATCCAACCTGCCAGTGCTTGACCAGACATCCCAATATTGAATAGACCAGCTTTCATTGCTACTGCAAAGGAAAGGGCAGTTAGGATAAGTGGACCAGTAGTTTGTAGTGTTTCGCCAATTGAGCGGGCACTACCTAATGCAGAGATGAAGAGATCTTCATAACCCCACAGTGGGTTGTAACCGAAAACCACCATGATAATCGCACCGAGTACAAAACCAGCAAGAACGGCAATGATTGGTACGAGAATTTTTTTCATTTTACTATTCATTAATATTACCTCCGACCATCAAAATACCGAGTTCTTGTTTTGTGGTTGTTTCAGGAGAAACGATACCCTGAATATGACCATCATGGATAACAGCGATTCGGTCAGAGACATTGAGAATTTCATCAAGTTCGAAAGAAACAACTAGGACAGCCTTGCCTTCATCTCGTGCTTGAATTAAGCGTTTGTGAATGTATTCAATCGCACCAACATCAAGTCCACGTGTAGGTTGCGAAACAATGAGCAGGTCTGGGTTACGATCAACTTCGCGTGCGATGATTGCTTTTTGTTGGTTACCACCAGAGAGAGAACCAGCAGAAACCCATTCTCCAGCACCACGAACATCAAATTCATGCATTAAATCACGAGCGTAGCTATTGATTTTGTTGTAGTCAAGGAATCCATATTTGCTCATTGGAGCTTTGTAATAGGTTTGAAGCGCAATGTTTTCAGCGACGGTCATTTGGAGGACTAAACCATCACGATGACGGTCTTCTGGAACGTGCCCGACAGATTGTTCGGTAATTTTACGAGGGCGTTGATTTGTAATGTCTTTACCATGTAATTTTACTGTACCTGAATCAACTTTCATCAATCCAGTAATTGCTTTGATTAGCTCAGTTTGACCATTTCCATCAATACCTGCGAGTCCAACGATTTCGCCTGCATGAACGTCAAGTGAAAGTCCTTTAACTGCAAGAGAACCACGATTTTCTCTGACTTGTAGATTCTCTACTTGGAGAACGACATCAGTAGGATGCGCAGGTTCTTTTTCTGTAACGAAAGAAACAGCGTGTCCAACCATCATTTCTGCGAGTTCTTGGTTTGTTTTGTCTCCAAGCTCAACGGTTTCAATAGATTTACCACGGCGGATTACGGTAATACGGTCAGCAACTGCACGAATTTCATCAAGTTTGTGTGTGATGAGGATGATAGATTTACCTTCTTTAATGAGATTTTTTAATATCTGCATTAATTCAGTAATTTCGGCGGGAGTCAGAACGGCTGTTGGTTCATCAAAGATTAAAATATCTGCTCCACGATAGAGTGTTTTTAGTATCTCAACACGCTGCTGTTGTCCGACAGAAATATCTCGCACAAGAGAGTCGGGTTCTACTGTAAGACCATAGCGATTAGAAAGTTCAAGGATTTTCTTTTTCGCTGTTTTGAGGTCGAGGTTTAGTCCTTTTGTGATTTCATTACCGAGAATGATATTTTCCGCGACTGTAAAAGCGTCAACTAGCATGAAATGCTGGTGAACCATACCAATTCCTAGGTTGGCTGCTTTAGATGGAGAATCGATATTTTCGAGTTTTCCGTTGACGTGAACTTCCCCAGAAGTAGGTTCAAGGAGTCCTGAAAGGATATTCATTAGTGTTGATTTACCGGCACCATTTTCACCGAGTAACGCATGAATTTCCCCTTTCTTCAACTCAAGATTGATTTTGTCGTTAGCGACAAATTCACCAAATCGTTTGGTCACATCAATCATTTGAATGACATTTTCGTTGGCCATAGTGGCTCCTTCTATAAAATAATTACAGCTAATTATAGCAAATTTTGAACATTTATGAAAGTGTTTTTTCAGGCAGAAAGGATGCGCTTACACGAAAGAAAAAATTTTCAATGCCTTTTGTTCATTTTGAAAAAAATAACGCTTTCAGGATTTAGTGAGGGAAAAACTTATGTTAAAATTTTACTAGATTAATGAAATTGACGTGTCAAACAGTCAATTTCGATACTGACAGTGATTTCTAATTCTTTATATGTTTTGAGTTTGTCAATACCGTCAGGTTTTATTTTCCAGTAGTGAGGTGTCATTAGAAGTAGGCTGAGCAGGTCATCAGTGGTTTTAATCGTTGTTTTGTAGCGATAATTTTCACGTTCAACATGGTAACCTGGGAAATACTTGATGCTGGCTGCTTTAACTTTTTCATGAATTTCAGGGTAAATGATATTTTTTAATTCCAAAAGATGGTCGCTTGCAGCTCTGACAATAATGACAGTACCTTTGTCAGCAAGGACTCGATCAATTTCTTCGACAGAATATTCAGCGAACATGGACAAAACACTGCTGATAGAATGGTCAGTAAAGGGAAGTTTGGAAAAATTGGCCACAAGCCAATGAATGTCAGGATTTTTCTTTGCTGCCATACGAATACCGAGCTTTGAAATATCAAGACCATAGAACTGATCTGCATGATGAGCCATTTGACGTTGAAAGCGTGAGAGGTAGTAGCCCTCACCACAGCCGATATCAATGACAGAACTTTTGTCAGTACTGACGGCTTGTAAGTGAGTATTGATATGGTCTGACAGCTTTTCGTAATAGCCTTTTGCGAGAAAATTTCGTCTGGCTGCCATCATTTCTTTGGAATCACCCGCTGTCTTTTTGGCATTAAGTAAAAGGTTAAGATATCCTTCTTTAGCACAATCGAAACTATGATGATTGCTACATTCATAAGTTTTTTCATGTGGAGTTAATGCTTGGTCGCAGACAGGACATTTTAATATTTCATTCATTATCATTCTTTCTGGTACTGTTTAACTTCTAAAAGTGTTTTAGAAGTTACTCTGTTGTATTACGTTGTAGATTTGTTCTAAATTACTAAAGCTTTTAAGACGAAGGGGAAGGAACAAAAAGCAAGCGTAAGACAGTTGAGTTGTGGAGTTTGTCTGACTAAACAACTAAAGTCAAAGTCATATAGAGATGAGCTAATTATGAGAAATCAGCCTATCTCGAAATCTTTCTGGCTTTAATGATTTCTTCATCTGGTGTGACGCGAATCGTTTTTTCACGGTCATAGGTAACAAATCCGGGCGCTGTACCAGTAGGTTTGTGTAATTTTTTAGCTTCTAAAACATCAACTTGAACAAGGTTGGAGTGACGTGCTTTGCTGAAATAAGCAGCGAGTTCTCCAGCAAATGTAATCGTTTCATCAGAAGGAGTGGGATTTCCCGTAATAAGTACGTGACTTCCAGGAATATCTTTGACATGAAACCACAAATCTCCACGTCTTGAGAGTTTGAATGTGACTTGTTCATTTTGTAAATTATTTTTGCCGACGAGAATAATTGTGCCATCGGGGGCCTGATATTTTTCGGGTGGTAGCATTTTTTGTTTCTTGTTACGATATTTTTGCTTGATATATCCGGTCTGAATAAGTTCTTCACGAATATCTGCAATCTCAGGAACATCAGCATTTGAAAGATTTGATTCAACAGATTCAAGATAAGTGATAGCTTGTTTGGTTTGCTCAATTTGTTCGCCCAAGAATTTGACAGCTTGTTTTAATTTTTGATAGCGATGGAAGTAGCGCTGAGCATTTTGCACAGGCGTTCGGGATAAATCTAAGGCGATCTCAATCGGTTTGTCAGTATAATAATTTTCTAATGTTACTGATGGTTTGTCATTTGGCACTTGCTGGAGGAAAGTGTTGAGGAGTTCACCTTTTTGACGAAAAATTTCAGCTTTGTCAGTTGCTGACAGCTCTGTTTCTTGCTTTTTAAGTTTGTCACGATTCTTTTTAAGCTCATTTTGAACTTTTTTGATGACGCTGCTTGCGACTTGTTTGACACGGTCTCGCTCCGCCTTGTCGGCATAATAGATATCCAGCATTTCTGACAAATCATCAAATTTGACAAAATCATCTGTCAGTTGAATACTTGAAAAACGATCATCAGAATAAATTGATGGTACAACGTTAGTCAATTTTTGCTTAAAGTCATTGACTGACAGACCTGAAAGCGCCTCTCGACTATCACGCCCAATACCTTGAAAAACTTTTGAGAGGCTGTCAGTCTGAAGCGCATCAAAAATTTTTTCGTCAGTGCTGACAAAAGGATTAATAGCATTTGTCAGCGGTGGTGTGATGTAAGTCGAACCTGGCAAAATCGTTCGATATTGATTTTGTGAAAATCCAATGTGTTTGATACTCTCAATAATTTTACCTGAAGTTTGCTCAAGTAAGATAATGTTACTGTGTTTGCCCATAATTTCTGCAATTAGCGCGATTTTCATCATGTCACCAATTTCATCCTTGGTGGAAATATGGAAAATAATTTGTCGATCATTGCCAACTTGTTCAATTTTTTCAATGAAACTGCCAGCCAAATACTTGCGCAGAATCATGACAAAATTAGTCGGATTTTGTGGATTTTGAAAGTCTGTTTTCGTCAATTGAACACGTCCAAATACAGGATGAGCGGACAGCAAAAGTTTATGTGATTTACCATTTGCACGCACGGTCAGCACAAGTTCCTGCTCGAAAGGCTGATTGATTTTCTGAATACGACCGCCGACAAGGAGCTGCAATTCAGCGGTCATGTGGTGTAGAAAAATACCATCAAAAGACATTTTTCACCTCTTTTCATTTCTATAAGTGCTGACAGAAAACTGTCAGTGATTTGTTTAATAAAGATGTGAGAGCAATTTGTTTTGCTTTTAAATGAAGCGTAATCATGGTGTTGCGAAATGACATTTATGCCATACAAAAGGATCGTTTGACAAAAAACAGAGTTGCTTTCACACATCTAGTGAAATTAAAAAATTCTTAGACCATTTTATCAAAAAAAAGCGTTTTTTTCTTGTCTTTCCAAATGTATCAATAAGATTTTACTAGTTTATACAAATTCATCCTTACTAGATTTTTATAAAATAATAGACATATCAAGGATTCGACTTTTATTAACAAAAAATGGTAGAATAATAAGAGGCTACTCTCCGAATAGATGATTTGTAATTATATTTGTATGTAATATAAAATTTATCGGATTTTAGAGTGAAACCAGTTAAAATATTGTATTTTTTAGTAAATTCGACATAGAAGATGTTTAAATAGGAATAATGAATGAGTAAAACGATTACAATTATCCAGCGAATTCTGCGCATTATTACGTTAATAGTCGCAATAGCAATGCTTGGTGGCGCATCATTTTTGATAGGAGTTCATCAGGCAAACAAAAATTTAGAAAAAACACCCGTTTCAGGGAAAATTGTTTATGGCGACGATGTCAAAGCGATTCATGAGGTTTCTTACGAGTTTGAAGGTAAACACTTCGTTCGTCGTCCATTAGATGTATACTTTAGAAAACTTGGAGATGAAGGGGATAAAATCACGGTTTACGTTGTTAATGACCACCCTTCAAGAGTATTTACAAGTCAACGTGGCGATGATTTACAGGATTCAGCGGCTTTATTAGGCGGTTGGAGTTTAGTGCTATTCCTTATTTTGTTTGGAGAACATCAGCTCATTAAACGAATGAAAATTCTTGAAGAGAAAACAAAAAAGTAAACTTTCTTTAGTCATCTTGACTTTAAAATATTCTGTCAGTACTGACAGAAGCTAAAATTTATCAAATAAATTTGTAAGCAAATTTTTAGTAAATATCAAAAGAATACGATAGAATAATAAAGTCAAAGCCTATCCAACTTTGGCATCTCTGAAATTCTTTTCAAATTACAAACATTGAGCAAGCTCCTTTTACATGAGGAGCTTGCTTTTTTGCATTCTGTCAGCACTGACAGAGCTGAATTGACAAGGAATAATAAAGAAGAAGTGCTTTAATTTCAATAAATCGTAATTTTTTGATATAATTTATTACAGAGTTATCAAAAGATATCTCCAGAGTGTTATGTTTAGATTTTGAAGAGCCGCAAAGGGGTGGCTTCTTGAGAAAACCAGTTTAAGAGGGTCAGCTATTACTGACCACTGACAGGAGGAAATCAAATGTCTAAAAAAGCTTCAATAAAAGTCGTAAAAAATAGCAAGAATCATAATGATAGAAATGCAATCCTTGCTGATACTTTTGAAAACCGATGGTTCCAAAATGAATGGAAGCATAAACTGGAGATACTCACCGCAGAAAATAGAAAATAAAAAGATATCGTCAGTGATTACTGATGATTTTTTTATATAAAATATACCAATCAAATGATAATGCGATATCCGAACTTTCAGAGTTATTTTTGATGAATCAACAACTTTTAGTGAAAGTAGGAGAAAATAATTATGCTATAATGAAAAATGTCACACAGAGTAGGGGAAGTGCGTTAAGTACTGCAAGACGGGATGTTGCTTGCAGGCGAAGTACAGATTTGTTGAAATTACAAATACTGTACGCGGTACAACTCCGCATCCGCTGGTTTTTTTGTGTCTTGCACAATAATCAGTGTTACTCTACCTTAAATTTATGGGAACTTTACCCAGCGGAGTTTGGCAGGATTGAAGTTATGAAACTAACTAGCTATTCATTTGTTTGCGTAAGCAAATAAATTTACAAGCAAGGTGATAGATTTATGACTCCAAAATGGTCAAATTCATATCTTATTCAAGGAGAATAACATGAAAAACTTTACGAAAAAAATTGAGCTGCAACGCTTAGTCCTTTTGGCCTTTCTATTGGCGTTACAGTTAGTACTATCAAGACTAGCCATTGGCAATAGTTTTTTTAGACTTAGTCCAGTCTTTATTGCTAATGCACTAATTGGAATGATTGCAGGACCATTATGGGGAGGAATTCTCCTAATGATAGGTGATATTCTAGGAGCTGTCTTATCAGGAGTGCCCTATTTCCCAGGGTTTACGATTTCTGCATTTTTTGTAGGGATACTTTATGGCATATTTTTCTATAAAAAACGTCTAGACATAAAAAATAAAAAACATTGGTTCTTCGTATTCATAGCGATTGCGATAATCATGCTCATAGATTCAACCTTTTTTAATACATTATGGATAACGTTGATGATACCAAATTCGAACTTTTCAACTTTTATGACCTTGCTTAGCGGCCGAGTCCTGTTATTACTCCAAGTTCCACTCGAAACTTGTATTCTAATGTTTATTATCCCAACTCTTCAATCAATAAAACCTATTGGAGCATTCATAACAGAACATTCAAAATGAAGTCAAGACTAAGTTAAAGGCTTAGCACACACTGGTTTTGATAAAAAAATAAAGTGATTATCAGAAATTTCGATAATCACTTTTTTAATTATATCTCATTTTGTTCTAATAAAACCGTTTGTTATAATAGAAATATAAAAATATAGGAGATTGCCGATATGGAGCAAAGAAAAGTAGGAGCCACAAAGATAAAAAGAGCAACAATCAAACAGTTTGTTGACATTGACCCAGTCATCGAAAGCGAAATGATGAAACTTGTGATTGATAGTTATCTTCAAGGAAATCAAAGTAGAACATTTTCTAATGGCACAGAAGTAGAAGTAAGTATTCATCAAGGAAACAAGGAGCATGTGCATCTTTTTATCGAAGAAAGTCATAAAAGTACAGTAGAGATTTATCAAGGAAAAGGAAAAATCACAATTCTCAAAAATATTGGGAGTGAAGATATCGGTTATCTGCTCCCCTTTATCAAATGTTTGGGAATCTCAGATACCAGTCCTCTTCAAGAATATTTACAAGAAATCTAAGATTAAAAAACCAGCAAATTAGTGTTGGTTTTTCTTATTAGAAAAATAATAAGAAAATAATTAAAAAAATATGATAAAAGTATTGACATAAACTTTTAATTTTATTATAATATGATTATATAAATGAGAAAAACATTATAATAACAAAAGGACATGAAAACAATGATAAAATTATTTTACTTCCCAGGATGCTCATCAAGCCAGAAAGCTAAACAGTGGTTGATTAAAAATGAATTAAACTTTGAAGAAGTTAATTTGATAGAAGATGAGTTAGAAAAAAGTGATATTCTAAGAATACTCTCATTAACAGAATTGGGTGCAGAAGAAATTCTTTCAAAAAGAAGTCATATTTATAAGGCATTAGATTTGGACTTTGATACACTTAGCCTAAGTGAATTAGTAAAATTAATCAGCAAAAATAGAGGACTTCTAAGACGTCCACTTCTTGTAGACGAATACAGATTGCAAGTGGGTTACAATGAAGATGATATTCGGCAATTTCTCCCTCGCTCCGTACGAAAAATAGAAATCGCACGTGCAATTGATAATGTTAGAATGTGGGATGAAGAAAGAGCTGCCTGCAATTAAGGGTTATAAAGCTCACAAATATTTATGAAAATCAAGCGAAATATCATTTTTCTTGATTTTTTTTAATTACGGAGTTGTTTTTTATAAGAAATAGGCATATAATATAATTATGGTTTACAAATGTAAACGAAGAAAGAAACCAAGCAGTATTACTTGGATTGATGATTAAATACTGGAGGGAATATTATGAAAAACACCGTAAAAGCAGGCGTTGCTGCAGTTAAAGTTCTTGAAAATTGGGGAGTAAAAAATATCTATGGTCTTCCCGGAGGATCCATTAATTCTTTGATGGATGCACTTTTAGAAGAAAGAGAAAACATTCATTATGTTCAAGTTCGTCACGAAGAAGTAGGAGCAATGGCCGCAAGTATGCACGCTAAATTCACTGGACATATTGGAGTAGCTTTTGGTTCTGCAGGACCTGGTGGGACTCATTTGCTCAATGGACTCTATGACGCTAGAGAAGATCATGTACCAGTCTTAGCTATCATTGGACAGTTTGGAACAAGTGGGATGAATATGGATACTTTTCAAGAAATGAATGAAGACCCCATTTATGCTGATGTTGCTGTTTACCATCGAGTAGTTATGACCGCTCAATCTTTACCTCATGTGATTGATGAAGCGATTAGACAAGCTTATAGCCAAAGAGGAGTCGCAGTCGTCCAACTTCCAGTTAATCTAGGATGGGAAGAAATTCCTTCAGGCAGTTGGTTTGATGCGAGTCAAGTTTATGCTCAACCAAAACTAGCTAATCCAGAAGCAAAACAAATAGAAAAAGCAGCTGAAATTCTAGAAAATGCTGAACGTCCTTTGATTTTTGCAGGGATTGGAATGCGAGGAGCAGGTGATGAAGTAATTGCTCTATCCAAAAAACTTAAAGCCCCTATCATGATTTCAGCCTTAGCGATAGATATTATTGACCATGATTATGAAGCATTTTTAGGTTCAGCAATCCGTGTATCAAGAAAACCAGCAAATGAAGCTATCGCAAATGCAGATACTGTTTTAATGCTTGGTACCAACCAACCTTTTATTGATGTGACCAATATGTTTGAACATGTGAAGCATGTCGTACAAGTTGATATTGACCCAGCAAAACTTGGAAAAAGACAAAAAACAGAATTAGCAATCTTAGCTGATGCCAAAAAAGTCGTTCATTCATTAAATGAAAATATCAACGAAAAATCAGAAACAGCGTGGTGGCGTGCTAACATAAAAAATGTTGCTAACTGGAAATCATATACAGATTCTCTTGAGCAAGATGTTCAATCTCCGTTAAATATGTATCAAGTTTATCACGCCATTAATAAAGTGGCGACTCATAATGCTTTATTTTCAACTGATGTGGGTGATGTTACAATGACTTCAGTACGTCACTTGAAGATGGGTAAAGGACAAATGTGGCGTACATCAGGACTTTTTGCAACGATGGGTGTTGGACTTCCAGGAGCAATTACGGCAAAACTAGATTATCCTGAACGACAAGTTTGGTCATTGTCAGGTGATGGTGCATTCTCCATGGTGATGCAAGACCTAGCTACCCAAGTACAAGAAAAACTAGGTATACTCAATGTTGTCTTTTCAAATGAACAATTTGGTTTTATAAAAGATGAACAAGAAGCTACAAACAAAGGATATCTTGGTGTTGAATTTACAGGTATTGATTTTGCAAAAATAGCGGAAGCTATGGGAGCTAAAGGATATACTGTTCGAAAAGTTGAAGAGTTAGATCATATTTTTGAACAAGCTTTGAATGATATCGAAAAAAATATTCCTGTATTGGTTGATGCCAAAATAACTGGAGAAAGTCCTATTCCTGCCGAAGCTTTAAAATTAGATTCAGAACGGTTCTCAAAAGAAGAAATCAATAAATTCAAAACTAGATTTCATGCTGAAATTCTTAAACCATTTTCTGAATATATGAAAGAAGAAGGATTAAGTGAAGCTGAAAAAGCAACAGCACAAGGTGGTTTCTAATCATAAAAAGAGAGTAAGAATTTGATTTTTCTGTCATAAAAAGATACAATCTTTCTCGTATGCTTTAATTTTATATCAAGCAGAAAAAACAATCTTGGAGGCTATAGATAAATGAAAATTACAATCGCAGGAGCTGGTGCAATGGGGAGTCGCTTTGGTTTAATGCTACATCAAGGCGGCAATGATGTTACCCTAGTTGATGGCTGGGCTGACCATGTGAATGCAATTAAAGAAAATGGCTTACAAGCTAATTTTAATGGGGAAGATATTGTGGCTCATTTGCCAATAGAGCTTCAATCAAATATTTCTTCTCAAGAGAAAACAGACTTGATTGTCTTATTTACTAAAGCGATGCAATTGGATAAAATGCTTCAAGATATCAAGCCGCTAATTGATAAACGCACGAAAGTTTTGTGCTTACTTAATGGGATTGGACATGAGGATATTGTTGAGAAATATGTTCCAGTAGAGAATATTTTCATTGGAAACACAATATGGACTGCGGGCTTGGAAGCGCCTGGTAGAGTAAAGTTATTTGGAGATGGTTCAGTCGAGTTACAGAACTTGGCGATGGGGCAAGAAGCTGCTGCTAGAGAACTTGCTAAAGTTTTATTTGAGTCTGGTCTAAATGCTAAATATTCAGAGAATATTCGTTATTCAATTTATCGTAAAGCTTGTGTAAATGGTACAGTGAATGGTTTATGTACGATTTTAGACACTAATATGTATGGGCTTGGAATTACACAATTTGCTCATGATACGGTTGTCACTATTGTCGATGAATTCGCAGCTGTAGCCAAGTATGAAGGAGTAAATTTAGATATATCTGAGGTTGTTGAGCACGTCGAAACTTGTTTTAATCCCGATACCATCGGTATGCACTATCCCTCAATGTACCAAGATTTAATTAAAAATAATCGTCTTACAGAAATTGATTATATTAATGGTGCAGTATCAAGAAAAGGGGTAAAATATCATGTTGCAACACCTTACTGTGATTTTTTGACACAACTGATTCATAGTAAAGAAGAAATCTTAAAAGCAAAATAGTGGTTTAACTTATGGTGAAATAATCATACAAAAAATACCTTGATAAGATTATCAGGGTATTTTTTTATGATATAATTATTTTTTAAGATTGAAGGAAGAAGAAAATATGAAAAATGCATCAGAAATTTTAGAAAAAATGAATAAAAATCAAAAAATTAATTATGATAGAGTTTTTCAAAAAGTACAAGAAGATTGGATTGAGCAGGGGATTCGACCTCAAATATTGCTGCATAGTTGTTGTGCACCATGTAGCACTTATTCACTTGAATATCTTACTCGTACAGCTGATGTGACAATTTATTTTGCTAATTCAAACATACATCCTGCTAGCGAATATGAAAGACGAAAAATTGTTCAGCAGCAATTTATTGAAGAATTCAATCAACGAACAGGTAATGAAGTTAAATTTATTTCCGCTGATTATGAGCCTAATCTTTTCATAAAAATGATACAAGAAAATCATCTTGCTGGTGAGCCTGAAGGTGGAAAAAGATGTACGGCTTGTTTTCAAATGAGATTGGATATTGTGGCTGAGAAAGCCAAAGAACTAGGGTTTGACTATTTTGGTAGTGCTCTGACGCTTTCTCCAAAGAAAAATAGTCAACTTATCAATGAAATTGGTCTTGATATTCAGAAAATATATAGTGTAAATTATCTTCCAAGTGATTTTAAGAAAAATAACGGCTATAAACGTTCTATTGAGCTTTGTAAAGAATATGATGTTTATCGTCAATGTTATTGTGGATGTATTTATGCTGCTAAAGCGCAAGGTGTGGACTTGAAGATTCAGAATAGGGAAGCTATTGCTTTCATAAATAATCAAAAAAAGATTTGATCGTCATTTAATGTATATTTTACCAAAAGAGAGCATTCAGCTCTCTTTTTCTTTTGACTAAAATAGATAAAATCTTTAAAAAGTCAGTAAAATTAAGGTTTTATCCATCATCGATATTTGCATATCATTAGGTAAATTAAATTTTATATGAGATAATTCTAATTATAAGTTAATAAAATGTATTCATTAGATGACGAAAATATTAGAGAAAGGAAGAATTAGTGTTAAATTGGACATTAATTCAAGTAAAAATCCATGAGTAAAAAAAGATTTAAAAAGTCAATAAAGCTTTTTGCGATTCTGGCTCTGGTTCTCCCCTTATTTAGCGGATTTGGTACAATCAGAACATCAGGAGAAACATCTGGTGCGATTAATCCGAATTATCAAGACCAAGAATCTGATATTGGAGGAAGCGGACGACCTTTGGCAGCTAACACTTGGAAAGTTGCTGACCATGAACGGGTTCTGAATCATACAGGAAATACTATAAGAGGAATAAATAATTTTATAACAAATGCACCTGATGCTTCAGAAAGTGATTTTCCAGAAATAGGCTCAAGTAATACATTAGATAATACCTGGATTCAATATGGTACAATGTCACAACCAGAATTTGATATCACTCAATTTGCTAAAGAAACTAAAACTCCTGGTCTATATGATGTCTTCACTCATGTTAAAGGCTATCGGCATGTCTTAACCAAGCCGCTTGATGTTATTTTAGTATCAGATTTTTCGGCGTCTATGGATAGTCAATCGCGTATGAATTATTGGCGAGGGGCAGTCAACGAATTTTCAAACTTACTAACCAATTATGAGGGAGTAAAAGCGGACGATGTTCGAGTGGGACACGTTGCTTTCGGGTCAAAAGTATATAATACAGGAAACGATGCAAATACTGCGACCTACTTTAATTTGAAAAATTATGGTCAGGCTGCGGAAGATTTAAAAAGGATTGCTAATCCTCAACAAACACCGATTTCGCTTTCCTCTAATTATACGTTCACTCAAGCTGGACTTCGTGCAGCTCAAAATATGTTTGACGTAACTGATGGAAGTCGTGAAAGGATTGTTATCTTACTGACAGATGGGATTCCGACGTTTTCTAATTCAATAACGGCATTTGATAATAAAAATTCTAATAATACTATAGATATTGGTGAAGTTACAGAAACGACTGGTGAAGGGAACTCAACAATACGTGATGGCGTCCCAGCGGCACAGACTCCATCTGGTGCTAATACTACTGTTGCAGGTAATGGTAATGGATACAATAATTCTGGGCGTATTATTGATTGGTCTCAAGGAGTTAATGGTGGCCTTCGTCCTAGAAATGCTGTAGGTTCTAGTTCTAGTAACCCTCAGTATGACAATGTTTTTCCAGCGACAATCTTTCAGGCAGATAAGATGCAGCAAGATGGAATACAACTTTATGGTATTGGGATGAACATTGCTGCAACGAATACTAGTGGAACAGAACGTGGTTTTAATATTGAAGAGGTAAAAAAGAATTTTGAACGTCTAGTTGATGGAGAAAATTATGATTACGAAAGCAATGAATCAAAATTTACCAATTTTCCTGGTGGAGATTTTCATCTTATTTCTCAGAAATTGTCCGGTATACTTCAAGATCATTTAAATACTGTTAACAACGGGCAAATTAATATTAAAATTGGCGAACAATTTAATCTTGAATCAAGCAGTGTTAAAGCCAACTTAGTGGGAACTGGAGGAAATATTGGTGCTATAGATACTTCTGCTAATGATTCTATAGTATTATCTGATATCAGCTTAGGAGCTAATCAGGAAGTTCAAATTTATCATCAAGTACGAATCAAGACTGAGGATAAAAATTTTGTTCCAGAGCAGTGGTATCATATCTCTGACCCTGTAGCTACCCAATTTGTAAATAATACCAACTCTGTGAATAGTAGAGCTGAAGCGCTATTTGCGGTACCATCGGGTAATGCTCCTGGTGTGGATTTGGATTTTGCTAAACATTGGGTTGCTAATCTTGAAAGCATTCCTAAACAATTAGAGCTGGTGCTGGGCCGTTCTACAGAAAATGGAATTTCTGACTGGGAAAAATCAGTTTTATTAAGTAGTGAGGAAGATTGGAGAGCTTCACTGTCTAAACTTCCGAAATTTAGTAATCTTGGACTAGATTTTAATTACAAAGTTAATAATGAAATATTTTCTGATGAAGATAAGAATCTGTCTAATGTTTACCAGTGGGATGTAACTGGTACTACAGATATGACAGTTGTCAACACAGAACGTTTCCGTTTACAGTTGATTAAGACTTCCAATCATACTAATAAACCATTAGCAGGGGTAGAGTTTATCCTGAAAAATAGTGAAGGAAAAGAGGTTGCGCGTGATAGGACAGGTGAATCTGGGGAGATTCTTTTTGAAGATTTCCGATTGAACTATGGAGAAGAATATCGCTTGTCTGAAACAACGCCAGCGGGTCATAAACCAACAGAACCGTGGACAATAAGAGCAGAAATTAAGGAAGGAAAACCTGTAGTATTTGTTGGGGATGAGAAGGTAGAGTTGGATGCTGAGAATAATAGATTTGTTCTTACACTTAATATCACAAATGAGATTAATGTTGAAGCATTTAAAAATTCTGTAAAAGTTGATAAACGAGATGCAGTAACTGGGCAATCAATCTCAGGAGCACACTTTAACCTATACCATCTAAATGCGCTTAGTGATGATTTAGCGGATTTGACAGCTTTGGAAAGTTTTGATAATTTGTTACCTGGGTTGTATGCTTTACAAGAAGTTGCAGCACCAAATGGATATTTCCGTAATGATGAGGTTCAATATTTCAGAATTGATTTTGAGGGTGGATTTACCGCGATAAATGCTGAGGGTGAAGAAGTGCCGTTTTTAGAGGAAGCAGAGATTGGGCAAAATGGTTTTATCTTTGAAAAAGATGAAGAAAATAATCCTATACTTACCCTCATCTTTCATAATCAAGCTGCTCCTCCACTCTATCTTGAAGTAACAAAATGGGATGCTGACTTTACTTCTCCATTAGCAGGGGTGACTTTTGAACTGACAAAAGTTGGAAGAATCAATGGAGAGGATGGA
Organism: Lactococcus allomyrinae; assembly: GCF_003627095.1. Classification (NCBI taxonomy): domain Bacteria; kingdom Bacillati; phylum Bacillota; class Bacilli; order Lactobacillales; family Streptococcaceae; genus Lactococcus; species Lactococcus allomyrinae. The sequence goes on from NZ_CP032627.1 coordinate 679,379, forward strand.
AATACAAGTGCAAGTGAACCTGTTACTCCTTTGAGACTTTTTGATAGTGTAGCTTTGGATGATACTGTTTTATTAAAATCAAATGATTCTGGACATTTATCGCCTTTGGACGATGAGGGAAATCTGATAGAAAATGCAGACCCTATTGAATTAGATTATGATACAGAGTATCAACTAGTTAAAAAAGATACTGTTGGTTTATTCCCAAACTTCGGAGAATTGAGCCAATGGACAATTAAAACACCGACTGCTGCAAAAGTACAGGAACACGCTAATGCAAATAGTGCTATAACTATCTCAGGAGATGACCTAATTGAAACACCTGATGAAGCTATCTCTGATTCTGTTGTTCATCCGCCTTCTCCTGTAGGCTATGTTTCACTTATCACAACACAAAATGCAGATTTCAAACCAATGGTAAATCTAGAATCTAATGCAAGGGCTGCTTTAAAGATGTCACGTAATACTGAAGCATCAGCTTATGTTATTTCTTTTGAAGTTCATTCAAATATTACACATCCGTTTACGATTGAGAAAGTTGATGCAAGAACTAATGCTCCTATGGATACACAATTTATCTTACGATGGGTACAGAGATTTGTTCCTGCGACAGATTTTGATTCACTGAAGACTTTAAACCTTGAGGATTTAGAACTTTCTGGAGGGGAAGACGAAGATAGTGAAACAGAGGTAGATGTATCGACGGGTGCTACACTTTCAACGGTTAATGGTTCTAAAACACTGGATCATATGTCTCGGGGGAATCTTTATATTATTAGTGAGGATACTCCACCAGCTGGCTATCAGCCAACTAACACAGTGATTGTTGCTTATATGGATGAAGCTCAAGGTTATAGTGATGTAGCAGATATTCACATCCGCTTAGCCCGTCGTTCAGCTAATAATCCTAATCTTTTAGAATTTGGTGCCTTGGAAGAATTTCCTGAATATCGTGGAACTCTTGATGATAAGATAGGATTGGTTTTTGCTAACTTTGAACTTGGAGAACCTAATGATGGTAATGGAGATAATGACGGTAATAATGAAGATGTTAAGGATGAAGGAAGTTCAAAATTACCTAGTTTGGGAGTAGTTAGTGCTGGTATCACTGGTATAGGTGCCTTGGTATTGATTGCTACTTATCTCATGAAGAGATACCTGAAGAAGTAATTTAGTGTTTTGACTTCACAAATTTTTAAAAGTTTGCATAATAATTATTATGCAGGCTTTTCTTTTAGAGGTGATGTTGTGAGGCGTGTATTACAAAAAATAGATTTATAGGCTAACTCTTTGAAAATAAATGCTATAATATGAGCAACTAAATATCAGGGGCAAATGATGAAAAAAGGAAAATTACGAATTTATTTCGGTTATGCGGCTGGTGTTGGGAAAACTTACGCTATGCTTGAAGGGGCGCATGAAGCCCAAAAAGATGGAATTGATGTGGTGGCTGGTTATATTGAACCTCATGCACGACCTGAAACCATGCGATTGCTGGATGGATTGGAGAAATTACCGACTAAGAGTTTGATTTATAAGGGAATTAAACTTCAGGAATTTGATATTGATGCTGCAATTGTAAGAAAACCGCAAATTATGCTAGTTGATGAGTTGGCACATACTAATGGTTATGGGTCACGGAATAAGAAAAGATTTCAGGATATTGAGGAGTTACTTCGGGCAGGAATTGATGTTTATACAACGGTGAATGTTCAGCATATTGAGAGCTTGAATGATGTTATTGAAAAGATAACAGGAATTCGTGTGAATGAAAGGATTCCTGATGATATTTTTGATGAGGCTGACCAAATAGAATTAGTTGATATTGAGCCGTTGGATTTGCTTGAACGTCTTGATAAGGGAAAGATTTATCAAAAAGCTCAAGCCTATCGTGCAATGCAAAATTTCTTTACAGAGGAGAAGTTGATTGCTCTTCGTGAGATAGCATTGCGCAAAACAGCTGACCAAGTGAACCATAGTGCGGTTCGCATGGATAAAAATAGAAATAGTGCTTATACGAAAGAGCATGTTTTGGTCTGTGTTTCTCCTTCACCATCAGCACTGCACGTGATTCGATCAGCGGCACGTTTGGCGATGGCGTTTAAAGCAGAATTTACGGCGCTTTATGTGGGAAATGCGGAGACTGAATCTTTTAGTGACGAAGATAAATTGAGGTTACGTCAGAGCTTACGGTTAGCTGAACAGCTAGGAGCAAAGGTTTCGGTTGTTTATGGGGATGACCTCCCTCAACAAATCGTAGAGTATGCCAAGGTGAGTCATGTGTCAAAGCTAGTAATAGGTAAAAGTGCGGAACAACCATTTTGGCGAAGGGTGAATATTGTTGATTTTTTAAGTCAGACGGCGCCTAATTTAGATATTTATGTCATCCCAAATGGGAGAGCACTGGAGGAGACATCACATCGAAAGTTTTATCAACTGGCAAAACTACATTTTTCTGTCAGCGATTTATTTAAAACTTTACTGATGCTTGTCATTGTGACGGTAGTCGGTCTGGCTTTTCGATATTGGAATTTCAGTGTTGCAAATATTATTACAATCTATATCTTAGGGGTTCAGATTAATGCTGTGCTGACAAAGGGAAGAATTTTTAGCGTTATTTCGTCAGTGCTTTCAGTGCTTTGTTTTAACTACTTTTTTACTGCTCCTTATTTCACTTTTGTGGCATTTAGTCCGAATTATCCAGTAACTTTTTTTATCATGCTTGCTGCAGGGTTAATTACAGCAACATTGATTAAGAGGATTCAGGAGCAAGTGAGAGCTTCTGCTGAGAAGTCTTATCGTACGGAAATTTTACTTCAAACCAATAAGGAATTGGCACAATCTGATTCGGTAGTAGATATTTTAGAGGCTACAGCTTATCAAGTTGAAAAATTGTTGGAGCGTGATATTGTTGTCTATCCTGTTGAAGAAGGCGTACTTAGCGAACCACATTATTTTGCTACGGGACAGTCTAATCGTACATTAGCCACTTATGAATCCTATAAGGAAAAAGGCGTAGCTGAGTGGGTGATGCATAATAACAAGCGAGCGGGAGCAACAACGAGTACTTTATCTGCTTCAAAATATTTGTATCTTTCTATTCGAGGTAAAAATCAGGTTTTTGCTGTGATTGGAATATTAATGACTGAAAAATCTGAACTGGAAGTTTTTGAAAAATCAGTCGTTTTTGCGATTTTAGGTGAGGCTGCACTAGCTTTGGAGAAAGAAATTTTACGTGAGGAGCAGCAGAAAACGGAGCTTAAGATGCAACAAGAGCAGCTTCGCGCTAACCTACTTCGTGCGATTTCTCATGATTTGCGGACACCACTGACAAGTATTTCAGGTCATGCAAAATTACTGATGGAATCTGGTCAAAGTCTGGACGAGCTTCAGAAAAATGAGCTTTCAGCGTATATCTATGATGATGCGATGTGGCTGATTAACTTAGTCGAAAATCTGCTCTCTATCACAAAATTGGATGGTGATGTGGAGTTGCAGCTAACAACAAATATCATTGACGAAGTGATTGAGGAGGCTTTGAAACATGTGGATAGGCATTTGAGTCAACATCAATTTAGTTTGGAACTATCATCTGAGGTGTTGACTGCGAAAATGGATGCTTCTTTAATGATTCAAGTATTAATCAATATTATTAATAATGCTGTAAAATACACGCCTGTTGGCTCAATGATTGTGCTAAGCACACAGCGTTTGGACGGAAAAATGGTGGTAGAAGTTGCTGATGATGGGGTTGGGATTAGAGATGAAGCAAAGTTGAAAATTTTTGATTTATTTTATACAACAGGAAATCGTCAAGTGGATTCAAAACGTGGTTTAGGTCTTGGTCTATCCTTGTGTAAGAGTATTATCGTGGCGCACGGTGGTGAGATTTATGCACGAGATAATTATCCAAAAGGTGCAATTATTGGTTTTACATTACCTTTAGTGGAGGTTGTTTTAGCAGATGGAGAATGATGTGATTAAAATTTTGATTTGTGAGGATGATCCGTCAGTCAATAAATTATTGTCTTTAACGATGGAAGTTGAAGAATATGATTATACGGCGGTTCAGACGGGTAAAGATGCTTTACGTGAGTTAGTAACGCACCGCCCTGATGTATTGATTTTGGATTTGGGACTGCCTGATATGGATGGTCGTGAAATCATTGAAAAAGTGCGCGGTTTCTCACAACTACCGATTATTGTGGTGAGTGCGCGCGGTGAAGAGACGGATAAAATCGGTGCGTTAGATGCGGGTGCAGATGACTATTTGACGAAACCTTTTAGCACTGATGAGTTGTTAGCGCGTCTGCGTGTGAGCTTACGACGAGCAAAATTTGCTGACAAGAATCTGTCAGCACTGACAGAAAAAACAGAATTTATCAACGGCTGGCTGCGAATAGATTTTTTGTCAAAATGTGTATTTGTCAATGGTGAAGAGATCCACCTGACTCCAATTGAATACAAATTACTTTGTCTTTTGTCTGAAAATATTGATCGTGTTTTGACTTATCATTTCATTGTCAAGGAAATTTGGGGTTATTATGAGGAGGATTTTTCGGCTTTGCGTGTCTTCGCTAATACATTGCGCAAGAAAATTGAACTTAATCCAGCACATCCTAAAATTATCCAAACGCATATTGGCGTAGGTTATCGAATGGTTAAAATTGATGAAAAATGAAGCCAAGGCGGAATGCGAAATTTGTCATTCCGACTAAGTGCTTTAGTGATGGAGCGAGGAGCATGAGAGGACGGAGATTGTGCTACTTTATCCGCAGAGATCGAGAATTAGTACGTACCTGCTTTGATAAGATAAAAACTTACTGACAGATTTTTTGTCAGTAAGTTTTTTTAGCCCGTCAGTGCTGACAGGCTTTTTTATCTCAAAAATAAAATCTTTATATCATCTTTATATGACTTGGCTAATCTTTATACCAGCTTAATTTTTAAAATGTTAGAATGATTTCGATATCAAAGAGGAGGATAATGTTTTGATGGATTTATTGATGCTTATAATATTTGTGGTGCTTTTTGCACTAATTTTTGGTTTGATTACTTGGTGTAATCATCAGATGAAGAGAAATTAGAAAGAGGTGTTGAAGTGTTTATTGTTTTGGGGATTATTATTATTTTATTGGCCTTTTATCTCTTTTATGCGCTGATTCATCCAGAGCGGTTTTAGGAGGAAAATGAGATGCTACAAAGTGTTTTTGTTTTAGTAATTGGGGTTTGTTTAATGCTCCCTACAGGAAAATATCTTTATCATATTGCAACGGGACAACGCACCTTTGCTGATTCAGTGATGAATCGTGTGGATGCGCTGATTTATAAGTGCATCGGGGTAAAAAAACAAGGGATGACTTGGAAAAAATATGCAATTGCATTAGTTTTGACCAATGCGGTAATGGCTTTTTGGGGTTACTTGATTTTACGGGTGCAGGCTTTGCCTATTTTTAATCCAAATGGAATTTCGGCGATGGAGCAAAGTTTGAGCTTTAATACTGTAATTTCTTTTATCACCAATACTAACTTGCAAGACTATGCTGGAGAGTCAGCTTTGTCTTATTTAAGCCAGATGGTTGTGATTACTTTTATGATGTTTACATCAGCTGCATCAGGTTTTGCGGCTGCAATGGCATTTATTCGTGGTTTGTCGGGCAAATTTCAAGATATGGGAAATTTCTATGTTGATTTTGTTCGGATTATTACGCGCGTTCTTTTACCTTTTTCAATCATCGGCGCATTGATTCTTATCTCACAAGGAGTTCCTCAAACGCTCATGCACACTTTGACAGTGACAACTTTGGAAGGAAAATTTCAAGATATTGCGATGGGGCCTGTTGCAGCGCTTGAAATTATCAAGCATTTGGGAACGAATGGTGGTGGATTCTTCGGGGCAAATTCAGCTATGCCTTTTGAAAATCCAAATGTGCTTACTAATCTTGTTGAAATGCTGTCAATGATGCTTTTACCTGGTTCAATCCTTGTTGCTTTCGGACATATGGTTGCGGATAATCAATCTGTGCTGACAGAACGTTCTGAAAAGCTGTCAGTAAATGACAAAACTCAAAAAATTAAAAAAGTTTGGCTCGGAAGACAAGCACGCCCGATTTTTATTGTCATGAGTGTATTGTTTATCGCTGGTCTTATTGTTATTCTCTGGGTAGAGTCTAAAGGAAATCCTATTTTACAGCATATTGGTCTTAGTCAGTCTATGGGCAATATGGAGGGAAAAGAAACACGATTTGGTGTGACAATGTCGGGACTTTTTACTGAAATTACAACAGCATTTACAACAGGCTCAGTCAATAATATGCATGATACATTGATGCCATTGAGTGGTGGTGTTGCTCTAGTAAATATGATGTTTAATGTCATTTTCGGAGGTAAAGGTGTTGGATTGATGAACATGATTTTATACGTTATCTTGGCTGTCTTTATCTGCGGTTTGATGATTGGGCGCACACCTGTATATCTTGGGAAAAAAATTGAGGGAACAGAGATGAAGCTGACTGCAATGGGAATCATTGTGCATCCGTTTCTCATTTTAAGTTTTTCGGCACTGGCTGTTTCACTTGCCGCAGGTGTTGCGGGAGTGAGCAATCCGGGCTTTCACGGTTTGTCACAAATTATCTATCAATATACTTCATCATCAGCTAATAATGGGTCAGGTTTTGAAGGTCTGAAGGATAATACTGCATTTTGGAATATCACAACAGGATTTGCCATGTTCTTTGGACGGTATGTGACTATGATTATTCAACTTGCAATCGCTGGTTCATTGATGATGAAAAAACCAGTCAATGAATCACAAGGAACGCTAAAAACAGACACAGGCACTTTTACCATTGTGCTATTTGTCATTGTCATTGTGATTTCAGCTTTAACTTTTTTACCAACTTTAGTTTTAGGGCCGATTGCTGAATCTTTAACTTTGTGAGGTGTTATGATGGTTTCAAAAAATAAAAAATTATTAAATCGGGAAATACTGACAAGCTCTATCAAAGGAGCGTTTATCAAACTCAACCCAATGTATATGATAAAAAATCCAGTGATGTTTGTGGTTGAAATTGGTTTTGCGATTACGTTGATTTTATCTATTTTTCCTGATTTGTTTGGCCCAGTGAGTCGTTCAACACAGATTTACAATAGTATCGTAGCCCTGATTTTGCTACTGACAATTCTCTTTGCAAATTTTGCTGAATCCGTTGCCGAAGGGCGAGGCAAAGCACAGGCTGAGAGTCTGAAAAAAACGCAAGAAAATATGAAAGCACGACTTGTTGGTACTGACAGAAATTCTGTCAGTACTGACGAGAAAATAATTGATGCTTCTGAACTGAAAAAAGGCAATATTATTCTTGTCAAAGCAGGCGAGCTTATTGCAAATGATGGCGAAGTCATTGAAGGGATAGCTTCTGTTGATGAGTCGGCCATTACGGGTGAATCAGCACCTGTCGTCAAAGAATCAGGAGGAGACTTTGCTTCTGTCACAGGAGGAACAACGGTTTCAAGTGACTGGCTTAAAATCGAAATTACATCAAATGCTGGTGAATCCTTTATTGATAAAATGATTGCTTTAGTCGAAGGAGCATCGCGCAAAAAGACCCCCAATGAAATTGCTTTGAACACGCTTCTTGTCAGCTTAACAATCATTTTCTTGATTGTCATTGTGACACTTTATCCTATTGCAAATTTTGTCCATGTGAAGCTTGCTGTACCTACTCTAATTGCATTGACCGTTTGTTTGATTCCAACAACGATTGGTGGCTTGTTATCTGCCATCGGAATTGCTGGTATGGATCGTGTGACACGTTTCAATGTGATTGCTATGTCAGGAAAAGCTGTTGAAGCGAGTGGAGATGTTGATACCATGATTTTGGATAAGACAGGAACAATTACTTTTGGTAATCGAATGGCATCTAAATTTATACCTGTTACTGGAGTAACGTTGTCAGCACTGACAGAGAGTGCGGTGCTGACATCATTACAGGATGAAACACCAGAAGGAAAATCCATTGTCAAACTGGCTGAGGAGCAAGAAGATAAAGAATTTATGACACCTGCTGATATGACTTTTGTAGCATTTACAGCTCAAACTCGAATGAGTGGGGTGGATTTTCTGACAGGACGGACGATTAGAAAAGGTGCGACAGATGCGATTACCGCTTTTGTCACAAAACGTGGGGAAGAATCCCCTCAGACTTGAAAATAATCACTGACGAAATTTCATCAGCAGGCGGCACACCATTGACCGTTGCCGAAAATGATAAAATTCTGGGTGTTATTTATCTAAAAGATACCATCAAACCAGGTCTAGTTGAACGATTCGCGCGTTTGCGTAAAATGGGTATAAAAACAATTATGTGCACAGGCGATAATCCATTGACTGCCGCAACCATTGCCCAAGAAGCAGGTGTAGATAGCTTCATCGCCGAATGTAAACCAGAGGATAAAATAGAAGCTATCAAAGCAGAGCAAAATAAAGGAAAAGTCGTTGCGATGACAGGGGATGGGACAAATGACGCGCCAGCATTGGCTCAAGCCGATGTAGGAATCGCTATGAATTCAGGAACGAGTGCTGCCAAAGAAGCAGCAAATATGGTTGACCTTGATAGCGATCCCACCAAAATTCTTGATATTGTTGAAATCGGAAAACAATTACTGATTACACGCGGAGCATTGACCACTTTCTCCATTGCCAACGATATTGCCAAATATTTCGCCATCATTCCAGCGATGTTTATGCTAGCGATTCCAGAGATGCGCGTGCTCAATGTCATGGGACTTGCGACTCCGTCAAGTGCAATTTTATCGGCTCTGATTTTTAATGCCATCATTATTCCTATTCTGATTCCACTTGCGATGAAAGGGGTCAAGTACAAACCCCAACGTTCCGAAAAAATGTTGACACACAATATGCTCATTTATGGATTAGGCGGAGTAATCGCACCATTTATCGGCATCAAAATCATTGATTTTATTATTGCGCCACTTTTGCATATGATTGGACTTTAAAAAATACTGATTGTCAGTGCTGACAAAAAGGAGAAAATATGAAAAAATCACTTACAGAAATAAAAACACCATTCTTAACTACATTCGTGTTCATTGTTATTTGCGGTCTATTCTATCCATTGCTTATGACAGGATTAGGTCAAACACTCTTTCCCCATCAAGCTAATGGCAGTCAAGTTATTGCTGACGGAAAAGTTATAGGTTCGTCATTAATCGGACAGGAATTCACAGCGCCACAATATATGAAAGGACGCCCTTCTGCTGTAAATTACAATACCTATACCGCCAAAGAAAAAGAAAAAGGAATCTACACAGGAGTGTCATCAGGTTCTCAAAATCTTGCTCCAAGCAATCCAGCACTTCAATACCGTGTTGAAAAAGATCAAGCTGCGTTTCTCAAGGCAAATCCGACAATAACAAAATCACAAATTCCGACGGATTTACTGACCGCTTCTGGTTCAGGCTTAGACCCAGACATTAGTCCAGAAAGCGCGCTTGTTCAAGTACCAGAGCTATCGAAAACAACAGGATTAAGTGAAAGTAAATTAAAAGAAATTGTCAGAAAAAATACTCAAAATAAATTACTCGGATTTCTTGGAGAAAAAACAGTAAATGTTCTATCTGTCAACATTGATATAGCGAAGCTCTTATCCCAAAATCAATAAAATATAAAAAATCACTAAGAATTCTTAGTGATTTTATCTCGTCGTATTCTCCAAAGAGAAAAACAGAAATTCAACTTATTGCATATCAGCTTTACTTAGTTTATTTATTAATAAATCGTGCTTGTATTTTTCTAAATAACAGTACCCCCAAACTAATAACTATCAAAGTACCACCAAGGACCAAAAGAAATTCAGAAGGAGAATCTCCAGTAGTAGGTAATTTTTTATTTTCAACTTTTTTATCTATACTCTTGTTTTTATGAGTATCCTTTTTTGAGGGAGAGGTAGGGATAGATGGCTTTGGATCAGATGGCAAAACAGCATCTTTTTTATAAATATAAGTTATGTTTTGAGTTTGATGAGTGAATTGTCCATCAGGATTTCCGTGAATTTCTTTAAAAGTGTAGCCATCAATATGTTTTTGTTCTGAAGAGTAGTTTTCACCAACATCACCAGATAAGATTATAGATTTTGAGAGAGTATTTCCAGCTTCATCCACATAGTTAATGATGACATTTCCCTTATCTGGCAATTTATCACTAACTTTTATCGTAGCCACAGCACTATATATCCCATGATTTTCCGAATTCGAAAAGAAATTAGGAACGCCTCTTGTATAGCTCACCTTATATATTCCCGCTTTGCTAGTATCTACATCACCACTAACAATAATATTTGAAAAATCTACAGGATTCCCCAATAATCTGTTGCAGAATCAAAATTATCTTGAGCGCACCAATACTCTCCGACGATCAAGTTTGAATCATGAACAATAATACTAGAAAAATCTTGATTCATACGATAAACATAAATTACTGTCTGGGCTTGGTCAGTAAAAGTTCCATTTGTATTTCCTTGCACCTCTTTAAAAGTATAACCAGAAATATTCTTTTGTTCAGTTGTATAAGTATCTCCAATATTTCCGTTTAAAGTTTCAGGAGTTGCAATTTCCTTGCCATTCTCATCTTGGTACAAAACAGTAATATCTTTACCAGATAAAGCAGGATTTAAAAATTGAAATCGTCCCATGATCATTGATGGATTTAGCTCATAAAACCAGTCTTGAATACTCCAATCATAAAAAATAGAATATTGGCCCATAACAGGGAACATCGGTTGATTTAACATATTATTGTTTATAATATCATCCTTTTTAGGAATCAATGGAGCAGTAATACTAACAAATGGATTGGTACCGTCAGACTCAGGACTGGTGAGTGTTCCATTTAGAGTCGCCTTAACACCTTTCAATTCACTTAGTGGAGGCTTTGTATCTGTATAGTTAATGCCATCAGTCGTATAAGTCATCTTTACTAAAGGTAAAAAATTGCTACTTCCAGACAAGGTAGGGTAATCTGCAAATGTAAACCATTCATTTCCAGATGCATCAGCATTAGTGAAGCTACTCCATAGTTTATTAGTCAGTGCTCCATTACTTGTTGCAATGAGTTGCTCCTGAATATAAACGGTAGAAGTTGTTCTGAGATTAATATCAGAAACTTGATTCCAAGAGATATTTCGATAATTATTACCATCAAAAGAATAATAAAGAGCAGCACCGAAATTTGGTGTATTCGCCTGTACTTTTGGACTTCTCCAACCGGTGAATGCTACAAATAGAAGCAATACAGCTAAAGACAAAATGTGTTTTCTTTTCAATTTTATAAGACTCCTTTATTTAACTTGTTGGTCTTTTTCATGACTAACATTAATACATGATTAAATTTTATCATTTGAAGTAAATTAAAAGATATCTTTTTGTTAAAGTTGGTTTTATTTAATTAACTTTTATTATGTATTTTATTGATTGCATTATTTTGTTTTTATATTGAAATATTTTTTTAAAACATAAGCTCACAAAAAGAAATATAAATGATTTGTACTATTTCAAATAAAAATATCAAGATTCTATAAAAAACTTATAAAATAAAAATCACTGAAGTCGTTAAAGTATCACTTTAAGAACAAGTAATATAGGCTTTTATAGTAAAAATAGCTTAGATTCTATCAGAAACAACATCTAAAAAACTTGCAAAAACGATAAGAAATATGTAAAATTAACGTAATCATAAGATAACGTATTGTTAAAAATGGAGAATATGAATCACCTATAGAAGAGTGAGTAGTTAATATATGAGCGACGAAGTGATAAAAGTCTATTATTCAGTAGGAAGAAAAAGTGCCACTGTCAGAAAATTAGAAAAGTGGTTTCAGATGCATCAAATGGAATATCAGCTATTAACCTTTGGCTCTCTGACCCAAAAAGAATTGCTTAATATTTTATATTTAACAGATCAAGGATTTTCAGATATCATAAGATCAAAAATAAAAAATCCAAGCCTTAATAAACTTTTGAATCAAGCAATTGATAAATATACTGTGCCGGAAATGCTTGACTTTTTGTTGGAACATCATTATTTATTAAAAAGTCCAATTGCAATTAAAGACCACAAACTCCAAATAGGATATAACGAAGAAGAATTGCGCCAATTCATTCATCGAGAGCGTAGAATAGTAGAACAACGCTATCATTTCAGTCAGTAAATGAATGATCTAGCTTTTGCTGAGTTAAGTCACTAATTGTGGAGAAAATATGGAAACAACACCCAAGCAACGGTACAAAACACAAATTGCTCCTTATCAGTCATGGATAAATAGTATTATCCTCCCTTCAACATTAATCATACTCTATCTCTTTACTCTGGTAGGAATTAAGATAAATGTTGTTGGAACATTTATATTTATTTTTGCGGTAATCACACATCTTAACTATAAGCGAGCAGAAGTACCAAAAATCTGTTACACTGCACCTATTTTATATTATGTCTATAATGTTGTATCTATTCCACTCATGATTTTACTTTTTATATCTCCAAATGAAATTATTTTATCTGCGCTTTTATCTTTGATAACCATCATTTTATTGATTTTGGTTATCGTTTTCTATTATATTTCTGCAAGCGTGATTAAAAAGCAGTACCCAAATCTAAAAAATGACTTTAGAAAAGCCAATATTGAGTACAAATCAAGTAAAAAATAAAAATAAAGCACAATAAAAAACCTCTCGTATCTTCGAGAGGTTTTTTTATTAACAAAATAAAACTTATTTAGCGTATGAAAATAGCAAAAAGGCTAATTTAATTAGAGTTTTATATCAAATATTTATACGAAAAGCCATAATTTTTCTGAAAGAAAATATAAAAACATAAGATAAAAACAGTAATGCTTATTACTACCTTACAAATACATTATATAACAATTTATAAATATGTCAACAGTTTTGCAAAAGATATATAAGAAATCAATAATTAAAATTGTGAAAAAATTAGAATTCATAGATTCGGAATTTGTGACGATTATTTATTTTTAAATGGTTTTTAAGACTAACTCTATTATACCCTAGAGTTTTTGCTTTCAGAAAAATTATGGTTTTCTTGAAAGAGTAATAAAAAAAGAAGAAGAAAGGCGAATGTCTACTACACAAGGAATAGAAAGGAGAAATAGGCAGAGAAAGAAACAACATACAAGATGAGTGAAAAAATTATTTCACAAAAACAATTCATTGCTAAAATCAAATTTTGATTAAATTTTGATTAATTATTTATTGGAGAAAATTAAATGAAAAAAACACTTAAGCAAGCAATTTTTTCAAGAATGATGGCTAGTTCTACAATTCTTATTCTTGCGAGCGGAGCTGCAGTACCAGCATTTCAGGCATATGCTACGACGGACAGTGCCTCAAATCTTTCCACTAATCCCGTCGCAGATTCTACAAGCGACCGTTCATTGACTATTACCAAATATCAAATTACGGAAGCTAACCAATCTGGCATTAATGGAGATGGAACTGGCGGTACAGTAAATCTTCCATTACTTCAAGGAGTTGAGTTTAAAATTCAACGTGTTTTGCCAGTAAAAGACGGTGCACAATTAGTTAATCCTGCACTTCAACATGAAGGAACAGACTATACGATTGATTCTAGCTTTACAGCACAAACAGGAACAACAGGTTCAGACGGTAAAGTCAAATTTGATTTAGGAACAGGCACTGACAATGATGGAATCTATCTTGTGACAGAGGTTGATGATTCAGGAGCTATTGATCCTACAACAGGGAAACCTGTTACAGTTGTGAGTCCAGCTGCACCTTTCTTTGCTTATATTCCACAAACAAATCGCGGAACACAATCAGGACTTATTTATGATGTCCAAGCTCAACCTAAAAACCAAATTATTGACGATATTCATCCCGTCAAAAATGTTGGAACAGAGGATGGTAAAACAGATTCATTAGTAGCAGGAAATAACTTTAACTGGTATCTAAAAACAGATATTCCTGCAGGTCTTTATTCAACAGCAACGAAAGATACTTCTTTGCAAGTACGAGATAAAGCTGGAAATGCTGTTTACTACGCGGATGGTACTCCTGTAACGGTTGCAATCAAAGCAGGAGATCCACTTTATTATTCAGCATCAGATGCTTTTGCAGCAGCAGGTGGTGTGCCTATTTACTCGAATGGTTCAAGCACGGCTCTTACAGTAGCTGATTTAGCTCCTTCAAGCCTATATACAATTACTGACCAGATGTCTAATCAACTAACGGTCAACTCACAAAAAATGCAATATCAAGATGCCTCTGGTGCATGGGTTGATTTAGAATCTAGCGACTATACTTATGCAACTACGGGTAAAACAACCCTTACATTCGAATTAACAGAATCAGGACTTGCTAAAGTAGCAGCTTCAAAAACAGCAGGCGGCACACCTCAAATTCGTGCGGTTGTTAACACTAAGGTTGATGCAAATTGGGATGGGGTCATTGAAAATAACTTCACAGCAACTTATCAAACCCCTACAGAAGCAGCAACTCCAACAACCCCTCCAGTTAATCCCCCAGTAACACCACCGGTTACCCCTCCAGTTACCCCTCCAGTCCCACCTACTGATGTTACTCCACCACCAGGAGAAACGCCTAAATATTTTGATGGCGGTTTTGATATTGTAAAAGAAGATGCTTCCACTAAAGCTGAACTTGCTGGTGCTGAATTCATGATTGCCACGAGTGAAGATAATGCAAATGCAGGAAAATATCTTGCATCTGATGGTAATTCTTATACAACAGCAGATACATTACCAAGTGGTGTAAGTTTCTTGACCTCTACATCTGATAGTAATGGACACGCAGCTTTTGATGGATTACCTTTGGTCTTTAATGACGGCAACGGCAATGGTATTCTTGACTGGACAGACAGCAACAGTAATGGAATCATTGACCCAGGAGAACTTTCAGATGGAGACACTGTTCAATCTGATTACTGGGTTGTTGAAACAAAAGCTCCAACAGGATATGAACTTTTAAAAACTCCGCAAAAAGTGACAGTTAATGACACAACATCGAATGATTCAACAATAGAATTAACAGTCGCAGACCAAAAATCAACAGATTTACCATTTACAGGTGGAGCAGGACAAGTATTACTCGTAACTCTTGCACTTGGTTCAATTGGTATTGGTACAGCGATTATTGTAGCGCGTAAAAAACGTCAATCAAAGGAAGCATAATTTTTAGAGAAAGGAGACAGCAGAAGTGAAGAAAAAAGTAGGTACTTTTGTAGGAATGTTGATACTTCTTTTTACAGCACTGTTTCCAGCCGCTAATGTATTTGCTGTAGGAACATTGAACGTAGATGTTAATGTCTCGAGTATGATGAGTTCTACATTATCTGGGCAAGATGCCCTATATCGTATGGATTTCAAAGTAACAGGGATTAATACGACGTATAATAATGCTAAATTAACAGTCAATGTTCCAACAGGTTTTAGTTTAGATACTACCAATATGCCTTTAAATAGTATTGCGATTAATGGAGTAACACCTGTTTATGATACTACAACTAATACTTTAACCTATAATTTAGGGACGGTTAGTTCTGGATTAGATTATTCTTTGGTCTTAAAAGTAGCAACGACTAATGGTTCTACTCCGAATGGAACGTCACTAACATTAGCTGCTAAGTTTACTGCAGATAATTTTGATGGAAATGCAACCGACAATGCATCAGTGACAGTTACTGCATCTAATACAATCAGTACATCTAAAACAGCGGCTTCAATTACAGATTCAAGTGGTAAAACTATCTCACGTCCTCCTGCAACCAATGACCTCATTAATTGGCAGATTAAAGTTGCAGATATTAATAAAACAACGGGTTTATTGTATCTTAAAGAAGGATCTAATATTGTAGTGGTAGACACTCTTCCAGATGGATTGACTTATGTTAGTGATGATTCTGGTGGTGTGTATAATGCTTCGAATAATACAGTTACTTGGACTTTTGGAGCACCAACCATTGCTCAACAACAAGCAGCAACAGGAGATTTATATAATAAGACAATCAATGTAAAAACGATGATATCTAGCACAACTAATTTCTCAAAACTGACTAATAGTGTGAAAGCAACTGCGACAGACCTGAATGGAACCCCCGTAACAAATACTTCATCAGCATCGGTTAGTATGGGATTAAGCGATCCGTCTGCTCCAGAAGTACCTTCAGGAAATATTTGGGCGTTGCAACATGGTGCAAATGCAGCTGCTGGTTTTTATCAAACACAGTGGACTCAAGGATCAAATCCAGATCCAACGCTTTATAATGATCAAACTTGGGCGACAGCTTTTAATATTCGAGATAATGCGGCTAATAGTCAAACTAAAGATATGACTTCATATGTGGCTTACTATTCAATCGACCCACATTTGAACTTAAGTTCTTTGTATGTTCCAAGTTATGTCTTAGCTTACGATGCAGCTAACAACCCGAGCACGGCTATGGTTGGTGCGCAGCATCCTAATATGGATATTTATATTACAGTAAATGGGACAGAATACAAAGCAGTCACTAATGCGACAGATTTAACAACTTACCAGATGAGTGCAATCTTTACTCAATTGGGATTACCTCAAGATAGCCATGTTTCTAATGTGAGATATAACTACAATTATGCTCCCGCAGGAATGTATGCGAGTAATATGGCATTAAATTTCACGATACAAAGTGGTTATGTGGGGAAAGTCACAAATACTGTGGTTTATAAAATATCGGGTTATAACGCTGCAGGTCAACCAGTAACCATTGATACTACATCTAATTCTACAAACCCTAGTAATGCTGTTGGAGCAAGAACAGCAGAAATAGTTGCTCGTCCAGTGCCGAGTCCTCCAGTGGCAACTTCCAAGATTAGTTTCGACACAAATAATAATGGGGTGGTAAATCTAGGGGCTAATCGTGTGACAGGTAATTTTGGAAATATCAACACATCAACTTCAAATATGAACGGCCCATTTACAGCAGTGGTTATCTTACCTAAGGGTGTAACAATTAACACGGCAAATCCTAGCTATCAGCTAAAGAGTGCGATTGGTAACTCATGGGATAGCGCAACGACAGATGGAAATAATGCTAATGGTACTGTTAAAATACTTTCTACAAATTATAACAGTACAGGGCAGGAACAAATTTTAATTAGTTGGACAAGTGATAGTATTTTACAACCAGGCCAAGCTCTATGGTACGGCTTTAATGTAAACATAGACAGTACAGCCTCCTCCCCTATCCAACTCTATACTTTTGGGTCATCAAGTGATACAAACCTTACAGTTCCTACTGCTCCAAGCAAAATAACGGATTCGTTCTTGTTGATAGATAACGGTTCAGATGATATTGCAAAAACAGCAGATATCAATAATAATGGTAGCAGTACAGATAAGTTGGTTAAATCAGGCAATCAATATACGGTATTGAGTAACTATGGTTTAAATGTTCAAAAGCAAGTACAGGGGAATTTGGATTCAGGATATTCTACCTTTGGTCATGTTTCACCTGGTGGGATAATTAATTATAAAATAGCATTAACTACACGTAATCCAAATCAGACACTTACGAACTTTGTCTTTGTAGATGTACTTCCATCTGTGGGAGATTTAGGGATTACGGACAATGCTGCTCGAGGTTCTCAATTTACTCCTATTTTGACGGGACCTATTAGTTTACCTAGTTCTTGGAATAGTCATGTTACAGTTTATTATTCTACAGCTAAGAATCCATCTCGTTCAGATTTAACGGCTAATGTGGTCTATCCTGATACAACGACTCAATTGACAGATCCGAGTGGAGTTCAGACAGCTAATTGGCAAACTGCTAGTCAAGTAACGGATTGGTCTCAAATTCATAGCTATATGATTAAACAAAACACTGGGGATACGTGGAGTAATATTTCTAATTTGATTTATACTTTCACGATGCAAGCTCCAACAGTGGCTCAACTTATCTCAGCAGGAGAAACAAATGCTCTTGCAACTAATGTGTCAGGAGACCCTACAAGCAATCCAACAAATCGGGCAGCTTGGAATTCCTTTGCTTATCAAGAAAATACTTCCCAAGTTATTGAACCAATCAAAGTTGGGGTTGCAATGGAAAACTATACAGGTGATGTATACTTGCTTAAATTTGAAACAGGTACAACTGTGGATACAGATAGTGATGGAAAACCAGATATTGACTCTAATTATCATTTGACTAAGGGAAATCCTTTGGCTGGTGCAGTCTTTGATTTGGTTGATGCGAGCGGAAAAACAGTAGGAACTGCAACAACAGACCAATACGGTCAAATTCATTTTAGTAATGTTTGGTATGGAGATTATACTCTTGTAGAAACAAAAGCTCCTGCAGGATATGAACTTTTGAAAAAACCAATTCCTGTTACGGTTTCATCATCAAATAATGGTGTTACAGTAGCATTTGCAGGTGATAGTCCACAAACCATTCTTCCTAGCACAGGAGGTGATGGTTCAAATCAAGTGCCATTAATCGTAGCAAGTAGTTTAGGACTTGTAGGACTGATTACGGTAGGTGCAGGATACCTCATCCAAAACAAGAGAAAGAAAGGAGAGGAAAATGATGTTATTGAATAAAATAAAAATTTCAACTGCTTTTAAAATATTCCTATTCATTTCGTTTCTCTTTTTCAGTTTTGTCTCTAAAAACTTGACCTTTGCAGACACATCAATTCCTGATACGTCATTGACAATTGTGAAATATAAACTTTCTGAATCACAGCTTCAAAATTCTAATTTGCCGAAACAGCCAACAGGTTCGATTTTGGGAGCTAATGAAGCTAAAGATTCATCGGGAAATGATTTAACAATAATGTCAGGGGTTCAGTATCAGATTGATGAAGTCATCCCAAGTAATGATGAGAATGTACCGTTTGAAATTGCTCCTAACAATCATTCTCAAGTGATTACTACAGATGATGAGGGACAAGCAACGATTACGCTTCCAGCAGGAATCTATAGAGTAACAGAACTTCAAGGAGCAGGGGTTCAGAATCCTGCAGCTCCTGTTATCGTTCAACTTCCAATGACTCTACAAAATGGTCAGTTTTTGAATCACGTTTATCTCTATCCAAAATCTAGTGTCATATCTGCTCAAAAAGAAACAACACCTTTAAGAAATAAAGAGATAAGTAACATTCCGCAAACTTCTGGAAGTGAAAGTTCTTTATATCCTATTTATATTGCTTTAGTCATAGTGATTTGTGCAGGATTATATGGTGTATTTATAATCAAATCTGAACATTACACTAAATAATGATAAAAAGGAGGAAGAGTAGGACAAGTGTCATGATTAATTTTAAAAATTTGCGTGCTCTGATGATAATACTCTTACTATTTCTTTCTCCTTTTTATCTATCTTTTTTAACAAGTTTTTATTGTTGAATTCTATATTAACGGTTATCACAGGAAGAAATTCTTCTTGTGGTAATGAATGAGATAATATTTGTAATTATTTTATTCATTACCACAAGAAAGAGGGGAACGATGAGAAAGAAAAAAATTCCAGTATTGTTAATTGCCGCAATTGTCTTTATTTTTGTTGGTATTGGTGCATTAGTGTATCCTATTGTAGGAGATTATTTTGCGAATCAACAGCGTTCAACAGCTGTTGCTCATTATGATAATCGATTAGAAAAAATTTCTAAATCAGATATTGAACAGAAATTAAAGGATGCTCAAGAATATAATGATAATATTTTTGCTCAGCAGCAAGGTGAAATCGCACCTTATCCTAATATTAAGTATAAAAACACAATTAATCTTGATGGAGTTATGGCAACACTAGATATTCCAGCGATTGATATTAAAAATATGCCTGTTTTTCATGGTACGAATGAGTTGACTTTGAATGATGGATTGGGGCATTTTCAGCCTTCATCAGTTCCGATTGGAGGAAAGAATACCCGTGCTGTTATTGCAGGACACTCTGGGTTACAAAATCAGGTATTATTCACAAATGTACGAAATCTTCAGGTAGGAGATATTTTTTATATTAATGTTTTAAAGAAAAAATTGGCCTATCAGATTCAATCTATGGATGAAGTTCTCCCTTCTCAGGTAGATAAAGTCAAGATTATTCCTGGTAAAGATATGGTTACTTTGGTTACTTGTACTCCGCCAGGAATCAATACTTATCGTCTTTTGGTAAATGGAGTTCGTATCCCATATAGTAAAGCCCAAAAAGCAAAAGTAACTCATAGAGATTTGTTCAGCTATACTAAGGTGGTTATTGCTTCACTGAGTCTTTGTGCCCTTTTATTTATTGTTATTTTGATTTTATACCGTGTATTAAAAGGTCAATATAACCAAGCAGTTAAGATGATGAATCATGGGAATATAGAAACTTCAGAAAAAAGGTTGCGTAGATTATTTAAAGCAGTCAAAATCCTTTTTATCACGCTAATTATCGTGATGGTTGGAGTTTTGGGATTTGCCATTTATGGTTACACACAGATTCAACATCAGAGGCAGATGAATAGTATTGATGTAGGAAAAACAGAACAGCTCTCGAATTATAATTTGGATAAGATTAATCGTGCTAATTATACAGAGTCAGATGTCACATCTGTTGGGATCGGAAATTATGCTGAGGCTAAGATAAATTTTAATCAGACGGTCAATGATTGGGGTGTAGGGAAAATAGTGATTCCTAGTCAACAAATTAATCTTCCAATATTGGCTGGGATGAATAATGATAATTTATTAAATGGTGCAGCTACGTATAGTGTTCAGCAACAGTTGGGAAAGGGAAATTATGTTTTGCTTGCACATAATATTCCTAATAACAAGGGAGAGTCAAGTCCAGTTCTTTTGGGAAAAATCAATAAATTAAAAAAGGGAGATGTGATTTATGCCTCAGATTTCAAAAATGTTTATGTTTATAAAGTTACAACAAATCAGGTCGTTAAGGAGACAGAAACACAATATATTGAACAGCCACAAGATAGGGGAGGTGAGGCGGTGATTACTCTCATTCGTTGTGAAGGTGGAATGGGCACTCAATTTCGTCGTGTTGTTCAGGGAGATTTGGTGAAAAAAGAGTCAATAAGTCAACTAAATAATCAAGACTTAAAGGCTTTGGGTATGAGTAGGATGGCATCTAAGTTATCTAGTGAAATATATACTGGTCCTAGTTATTCGTCAATTACTGTTTTAGGGATGAAGATTGCAGCGGCTATTATTAATAATCCGATGCAAACTCTTATTCCTATTGTGTTACTTTTAATGGTTCCTATTCTTTTTTTAAATTTACTTTGAGTTTTGTGTTAGAAAAGAAGTGATAGGAGTGATAAAGGAGTCAGAGATTTATGGGCAATCTGGAAAAACAAAAAGAAATCAATGAACGAATAAAAGCGATTAAGAAAGTCATCCAGCGTTATAGAATTCCAATTTTAAAGCTTTCAGAAAAAATAGATTATCCAGGAACGATAGTGGCTGACGTTTTGTTTTTTAGAAAAAAAGCTGGGGATGATTTTTTGGAAAAAGTTGAAAAAGCATTGGAGGGGATTGTTAGAGAAAACAGAAGCTTGAATACGATGGCAAAGCAACATGATAGAGAAGAAAGAACTAAGAATTCATTTGAAGACTTAGGATTTTTAGACTCAAAAGTTCCAGTAAAGTTTGGCGTAAAAATAAGACGTATTCGCTATACTTTGAAATACTCAAAAGAAGAATTTGGTGAAAAACTTTCTCCAAGTCTATCAGTTTATACTATTGATGAAATGGAAAACAATCAATTTGTTCCATCACTAAGTTATCTTATCCAAATTGCAGATATGGGAAATGTGACATTAGACTGGCTCTTAAGGGATTAATAGGCTCTTGGTAGCTATTTGAGGAGTAGGAGAGAATGATTGATTTCTGTCAACAGTTTTAAGTTAAAAAACAGTTCAATAGAGCTGTTTTTTTATCATTTACGGAAATTATGGAACTTAGACATTTGTGTGATTTTTAGATAGAATGAGTGTGCGATGTAGATGCATACTCTAAAAGCAATCTAATTTATGCAAATGTATTCAAGATTGATTATATTTCGTTTCAAAATGGAGGAGTTGCAAATAGTACTAAAACTAAGATTAACGAGTTTAGGGCTAATCCTGATGGAAATATTGAAGGGATAAATAAGAATGATAACTCAAAAGTTGAATAGTTAATCAAGGTTCAAAGTTTAAAAATGGACATTTGTTAGCTTTATGTCTATATTTTTTAATTGGTTTAACAAAAAAGAATCACTCTATTGGTGATTCTTTTTTACAGTTTGTCTATTTTTATTTATTGTCATTCATGAAGAAAAGCAAAGTTTGAAGTTCTTTAGTGAGATCAATAGATTGAACGACAACATCTGATGGGACGCGAAGGCGAATAGGAGCGAAATTTAGGATTCCTTTGATACCAGCTTTAATCAAAATATCAACGACTTCCTGAGCGTCTTCTTTTCTAACAGAAAGAATGGCAGTTTTGATATCTGATTTTTTTACATTTCTCTCTAAATCGGAAATATTAAAGACTGGAATACCATCATCTGTCTGTGTACCCACTAATGGATTTCCAGAAATGTCATAGGCCTGAGTAATTCTCATTTTATTGCGTTCTTGGAAGTGGTAGTGGAGCAATGCTCGTCCGAGATTTCCCACTCCAATCAGTGCTAGATGTGTTTCTTGATCTTGCCCAAGTAATTCGCCGAAAAAGTCACGTAATACTTGTGTTTCATAGCCATAACCACGGCGCCCAAGTTCACCGAAAAGAGAGAAGTCTCGGCGAATTGTTGCAGCATCCACACCAATTTTTTCAGAAATCAACTGCGAATTAGTCCGTGTGATGTTTTCTTCAACCAAATTTTTAAATAAACGATAGTATTGAGGAAGACGTTTTGCGGTTGCTTTTGGCAAAGTTTTACTAAATTTAGTGTCAGTCATTTTTTTCTCCGTATAAAATGTGTATTTTGACACATTTCATCTTAAATTTTTGTTTCAAAAGTTAAATCTGTTTCTTTTGTGATAATTTTACCAAAAGTTTGTGAAATTATCAACCAAAAATAACAGAAGTGAATTATGACCGATATTGTCAGCGCTGACAATGTGTTGTCAGAAGAATAAATAATATAAATGAAGTATAAAAAAGCTGTCAGCATACTGACAACTTTTTCTGTAATTAATTAGTGATTCAAATTAATCTGACTATCACTGACAGAAATTTTAAGGGACTGATTCAAATTACCATCAGTAAAGGGAAAACTTTGGCGCTGATGATTCACATGGAGACTGCTATCTTGTCCGTCAATCATCAGACCAGCTACTTTAGGATAATTTAATGTGAGCCTGCTGTCATTAAGTGTCCATGTGCCAGCTCTTTTGACAGTAAGTGCACTTGTATCAAAAGCAGAATCATTGGCACTGACATTAAAGATGTCAGTCTGTAAGTCGGTCAGTACGAGCTGAGAGTCTCTCCCTTTGGAAGTAAGGGTTGAAAATTGACTGTCTGAAATCTCAAGATGACTATCTGAGAAGTTAAGTGCTGCAGGAGAAGCTACTGACAAATGACGAGCAGTCAGCTTAGTATCACGAAACTGACCTGAAAAATTTTTCAAAGAAAAATGTTCTAGTGTTATTGTTGTATCAGAAAGTTGTAATTGTAAAGATTTAATCTGATTTTTGTCGGGAAGTGTGATGATTAACGTTTCTTTCTGAGCAGAACCAAAAGACAAAGTTGGAGCCCTAAATAAAGTTGAACCTTCAGAGCTAGTTGATTTTGTCTGAATGACCGCACTTTTTCCTTGAGAAGTAATCACTGTATTACGTTCAAGAAGGTGTGACTCAACTTTAAATTCAGAACCTTCTCTAAATGACACATTGACATCTGATGCATTAATTTTAAGATTTTCTACAGAAGAATTGAGAGCTTGATGAGTGACTACCATCTTACTAAGTTGTGGATGACCATTTTTCCAGACAATACTTCTAGACGCTCCCATCCCGAATCCGATAAGTCCGAGTGCACAACCTAAAACCAAAAGTACAGCACCAGCTATCATAAGATTTTTAAATTTCATCAAATTGCTCCCCTCATCTTAATATTCGATTTTCTTGTTAATTTGTACCCAATCCATTTGATAAGTTTCATGAATAAATTAAACAAAACATGGGTAAGTTTGAGTGTCAATGGAGCAAAAATAAATCCAAGACCGATAGCAACAAAAGCAATCCCTGTGAAGAAGATGAAAGTTACCAAACTTTGTGCGAGAATTCCAAAGGCAGAAATCAGAGTAAAAAATCCACTTAAAATCAGGGCAATTACTGCAATATAGTAAGAGAATAATAAGGCGATAAGCACAATGCAGCAAGCGAATAAAACAAGAAAAAGACTTAAAGCGACAGGAAGCAACAGCGGTGAAGCGAAGAGTCCGAGAACAATCAACCAAACCAATTGCAATCTATGTTTGGTGTTTTGAGGCTGAACAGATGTACTATTTTCAGCAT
Organism: Lactococcus allomyrinae; assembly: GCF_003627095.1. NCBI lineage: Bacteria > Bacillati > Bacillota > Bacilli > Lactobacillales > Streptococcaceae > Lactococcus > Lactococcus allomyrinae. Next base: position 703,930 of record NZ_CP032627.1, read on the forward strand.
CCTGTTCTAGGAAATAGGTCATTTTAAGTGCTTGAGCGAATTTCTTTGGTGTTCCATATTTTGCTGAGACTTGTTCTAAAGTGAGGTTTGCATCAAGAAAATATTCTTCATAGTACTCCAAAAGTTCAATAGATTCTTTTTGAGGAATACCCGTAAGGTGCTTTTGAACCTCATTAAGATAGTTATTCATCTTTTTCTCCTAACATTTCATCAATAATTTGTCGAAAGTTCTTCCAATCTTCTGTAATTTTTTTGAGTTCATCTTTTCCATCGGAAGTGATTCTGTAATAACGTCTCATTCTTCCTTCAAAAGGGATATCATAGGTTTCAAGTAATTCATTTTTCCTGAGACGGCGGAGTACAGGATACATTGTTGATTCGCTTATAGGAAGCCGTTCTTGGACATTTTTAGTGATAATGTAACCATAAAGGTCTTCTTGATTAAGTAAGGCTAAAACGGTGCCGTCAAGTAAAAGACTTGGGATTTGAATTTCCATAGATTTCCTTTCTATATCGTTTATAATACTATATTATATGAAATATAGTATAAAGTCAAATCATCCTGTGATATTTAAAACGTTTTCAAATGTATTCTTTTAATGATAAAATGGAATTATGATAGAAACAAAGGCTTTCAGGGCTTGGCGAGTATTTAGTTAAGGAGAAAATATGATTAAACTTTATCTCAGTAATTCTTGCACATCGTGTAGAAAAGCAAGAAAATGGTTACAAAGTCATGGTATCAAGTTTAGAGAAATTAAATTATCACCAAATTTGCTGAGTAAGGAGGATTTAATCAAGATGTTATCCTTATCAGAAAATGGTTTTGAAGATATTATTTCTAGTCGAAGCAAGAAATACTTGGAAGTTGTTTATGATTTTGGAAATTTGCACTTAGATGAAGCTATCGCTTTAATCCAAAGAGAGCCAAGATTTTTGAGAAGACCACTCATTTTGGATGAAAGACGATTGCTGATAGGCTATAATAAAGAAAAAATTCGTAGCTTTATTCCTACGGAAGTACGTAGAGTTGCCTTGAAATCAAGAATGGTTCTAGCCTGAGCATGAGGAAATGAGTAAAGTAGACTTACCAATACGAGTAAGTCTATTTCAATTTTGCAAAAGTCTAGCTTTGCCTTTGTTCATATCTCAATATTGAAAAGAAGGAGAATTGTAATTATTGATGAAGTAATCGCTTCTTCAATGATGAGTTAGAAAAAGAGTACCAAAAGCCGATTTGAAATGATATAATAAACATGAATGCCTAACAGCTAAAAATAGAAGTAGAGCTAATCCGTCGTGAATAAACGACAATAAATGAACAATGGTGATATAAAATCCTACTGGATTTTAAAATGAAATTCGCATACTTCAAAAAGTTAAAGGACATCGTTTTATGAAGAGGTTTAAATAGAATTATGATTTTACTACAAGGAAATGGCATCGCTCGTACTTTTGGTGGCGATGTTTTATTTAAAGATATTAATTTTAGTTTGCAAGATAAGTCGCGTATGGCTTTGGTTGGACGAAATGGTGCTGGAAAATCTACTTTATTAAAAATTATTGCTGGAGTTGAGGAGCCGAGTTCAGGAATGATTTCAAAAGTTAGAGATTTGTCGATGAACTATCTTGCACAGGATACGGGACTAAACTCGGATTTAACTATTTTTGATGAGATGCTGACAGTTTTTGAAAAAATACGTCAGATGGAAAAACAGCTTCGTCAGATGGAAATGCAGATGGGAGAACTAGAGTCTGACGATTTAGCAGTTCTTATGGCACGATATGACCATCTCTCAGAAGAATTTCGAGTTTTAAATGGTTTTACCTATGAGGCAGAGATAAAGGCAGTATTGAATGGTTTTCGCTTTGATGAATCAATGTGGGATAGAAAAATTTCAAGCTTATCTGGGGACAAAAAACACGCCTTGCTTTAGCAAAAATGCTTTTGGAAAAGCCGCAGTTGTTAATTTTAGATGAACCAACGAACCATTTGGATATTGAAACGCTGGCTTGGTTGGAAAATTATTTAAAAAATTATGACGGAAGTCTTTTGATTGTTAGTCACGATCGATATTTTTTGGATAAAGTCGTGAATGAAGTTTTAGAACTATCCAGAGGTGAGTTGACTCGTTTTGTTGGAAATTATTCAAAATATGTTGAACTTCGTGAAGAAAAGTTACTTTCTGAACTTAAAAATTTTGAAAAACAACAAAAAGAAATTGCGAAGTTAGAGGATTACGTAGCACGCAATCTTGCACGTGCTTCAACGACAAAAATGGCGCAATCTCGTCGGAAAAGATTGGAAAAAATGGAGCGTCTGGACTCTCCTTCTGGAGATGAAAAGTCTGCACACGTTACTTTTATTCCCGAAAAATCTTCAGGTAATGTGGTTCTGACAGTGACAAATGCCACGATTGGTTATCCTGATAAGGTACTTTCAAAGTCAATTAACCTTGATGAACGTAAAGGAGAAGCGATTGCTATTGTTGGCCCAAATGGGATTGGGAAAACAACACTTATTAAATCCATTATTGGTCAAATTCCTTTTATTTCGGGTGAGTCCAAACTTGGTGCAAATGTGCTACTGGGCTACTACGATCAAGAGCAAGGACGTTTAACTTCATCTAATACGGTGCTTGACGAGTTGTGGAATGAACATCGTCTTCTTAATGAGGTCGAGATTCGCAATATGTTAGGAAATTTTTTATTCTCTGGTGAAGACGTGAAAAAGACGGTAGGAATGCTGTCTGGAGGTGAAAAAGCACGTTTATTATTAGCAAAATTGGCGATGAACCATGATAATTTTTTGATTTTGGATGAACCAACAAACCACTTGGATATTGATTCGCGTGAGGTGCTTGAAAATGCTTTGATTGACTTTGCAGGCACGATTTTATTTGTCTCGCATGACCGTTATTTCATTAATCGTGTAGCAACAAAAGTGATTGAACTCTCAGCCGAGGGGAGTATGGAGTTTTTGGGCGACTATGATTATTACTTGGAAAAGAAAGAAGAAATTGAGTTTGCAAGGGAAGCGTTAGGGGGCGAGAGTTTGTTGAATCAGCGAGTCAGCAAGACTTTGCAGCACAAAAAGAAGCGCAAAAAAACCGACGCAAAATTGAACGAGATGTTGCAAATGCGGAAGAAACTTTAGAAAGAATAGAGTTTACGATAAAAGAGTTACTGGTGCAGATGCATGAAAATTCGGAAGACTTTGTAAAGCTTGGAGAACTTCAGGCAAGTATTGATACATTGACTGAGCAAAAAGATGAAGCTGAGCTTATGCTTCTTGAAGCGATGGAACTACTAGAAGAGTTAGAATAAGACTTGCAAATTTGTCTGATCTTTGATAGAATCGTTCTAATAAAACTTTTAATTTAGGGTTGGTTTTTGCAGCTTGCTGTGAGATTGCCCTGTTCTAGTGACGGGAAGTCCTAGGATAGTCCAGAGAGACTAGCAAGGTTGAGAACAGGTGTAGAATAATCATCTGTCAGTACTGACAAAAAGTCTGTCCGTTCAATATGGCTTGATTTGTATTGAACGAGCGCTTTATCGGCTTATACAATAAGCTGTCAGTATACTGACAGAAAACTTTTACAAAATTTTTCAAAACTTGCAGTGTTTCTGCAAGTTTTTTTGTTATAACACTACACAATTAATTGAGTTCATTTTTTTATTCGTTATGCTTTAAACACCAACTTTTATGCATTGTGTCAAGCGCAAGTTGTATTAACGCAAAATAAGTATAACAGTATTAAATATTCTCATCTCTTACTAAAAGGAGTTAATTTTCTATGTCATTGTCAAAGAATATTGCAGCTGATTTATTAAAAATCAAGGCCGTTAGTTTGTCACCAAGTCAACCTTTTACTTGGGCTTCTGGTATTCAATCGCCAATTTATACGGACAATCGTGTTACACTTGCTTATCCAGAGGTACGGACACAGATTGAAAAAGGCTTTGCAGACTTGATCAAGTCAGAATTTCCAGAAGTTGAAGTCATTGCAGGTACGGCGACAGCTGGCATTCCGCATGGGGCAATTATTGCGGATTATTTGAAACTTCCTTTTGCTTATATTCGGAGCAAACCCAAAGACCACGGCGCAGGTCATCAAGTTGAAGGACGTGTAGCTAGGGGGCAAAAAATGGTTGTTGTTGAAGATTTAATTTCTACGGGAGGCTCAGTCTTGGAAGCAGTTGCTGCAGCTGAACGAGAAGGGGCAGATGTCCTCGGAGTAGTTGCAATTTTTACCTACGAATTGGAAAAAGCAAGTATAAAATTTGCCGAAGCTGGTGTTAAATTGGCGACACTTACCAACTACTCTGAATTGATTGAAATTGCTCAAGAAACGGGCTATGTTACTTCCCATGAACTTGCCTTGCTCAAGAAATTTAAAGAAAATCAAGAAACTTGGTTGGACGTGAGCGAATAATCGCTTTGCGGACTTATTTTTAATTTTTGTTAGAAAAGTATTAGATTAACTATAAGAGATTGATTTACCTTTGAGTAAAGAAGTAGCTGCGTAAAGTCAAACGGGATGAGATGACGCAAAAAATACTGACAGTATTTCTGTCAGTACTGACAGAAAAGAGTAAGAGGAGAAGTCATGTATTTGTTGATTAAAAACGGGCGTGTCATTGACCCAAAAACTAGACTAGATTGTGTTTGTGATGTTTTAATTCAAGATAAAAAAATTGTAAAAATCGGGAAGAGTTTGTCAGTTGAAGGGATTAAAATTGATGAGATTATTGATGCAACAGGATTGGTTGTATCGCCGGGGCTGATTGATATTCACGTTCATTTTAGAGAACCTGGACAAACGCATAAGGAAACAATTCATACAGGTGCCAAATCCGCTGCGGCTGGAGGTTTTACCACGGTTGTCATGATGGCAAATACAAAACCTGTGCTGTCAACGGCTGAAATTCTCCGTGAAACCTTAGAAATTGCTAGTCAGGAATCCATTCATATAAGAGCTGTTGCATCGATTACACAGGATTTTGATGGTCAGCAACTGACAGACTTCGACCAACTTCTGTCAGTAGGTGCTGTTGGTTTTTCTGATGACGGTATCCCTTTGACAAACGCTGGTGTATTACGGTCAGCACTGACAAAAGCTTTAGAAACTGACAGTTTAATTTCCATTCATGAAGAAGATCCAAATCTTATCGGAACTCTGGGAGTAAACGATGGTGCGGTCGCTCATCAATGCGGTTTTACGGGTGCACCTGCAGTTTCTGAATACAGTATGGTGGCGCGTGATGTCATGATTGCTTATGATACTAATGCTCGCCTTCATGTTCAACATTTATCAACAGCCGAATCTGTCGAAGTTGTTCGTTTTGCTAAAAAGTTGGGGGCGAAAGTGACTGCAGAAGTGACACCACAGCACTTCTCAATCACAGAGCAGGCGGTATTGGAGCAAGGAACAAATGCTAAGCTCAATCCACCTCTGCGTCGTAACGAGGATATTGCAAAAATCATTGAAGGTTTGCGAGACGGGACTATTGATGTCATTGCAACCGATCATGCGCCACATACCCATGAAGAAAAAGCTGTTGAGCTAGCAAAAGCGCCAAGTGGAATGATTGGTTTGGAAACTTCGTTGCAGCTTGGTTTGACTCATCTAGTAGCACCTGGTCATCTTAGCTTATCAGATTTACTTGCAAAAATGACAATCAATCCAGCGCAACTTTATCATTTTGATGCAGGTTATCTGGCAGAAAATGCTTCAGCTGACCTGACAATTTTTGATGCTCATCATGACTTCACGGTGCCAGAATACTTTGATTCTAAAGCGACAAACTCACCTTTCAGCCATCAAAAAGTTAAAGGGCAAGTAAAATTTACGATTTGCTCAGGAAAAGTTGTCTATCAACAACACTAAAGCATCAGAAACCTCTGATGTTTTTTATTATATTATGAAGTACAAAAAAATCCTCTGAAATGCTATAATAGAGTTGTTCCAAAACTTAATTAATTGATTTGTATCCCAGTAGGATAACAAACAACAGGTTGGTATATGCCAAAGTTTATCAAATAAAGGTAAAAGATTGGGATATACCAGGTGATTAAAGTAACTTATGAGCAAAGAGGAGCATAACAATATAAAATGAATTATTATGAAGAATATAGCAAAGGACACTTGGTTTTGCCGAGCGCACTCTTGACACATTTCAATAAGCTTTTTCCTTCTAGCTCTGATTTTTTGGTTTGGCTTTATTTTTTTGAAAATAGTGACGTTGCTCCAAGCGAAATTGCTTCAAAAATTGGGAGTACACCTGCGGAAATTAATCACGCGATTGACCGTTTGGCGAAATTTGGAGCTATGAAAGTAACTTTGATAGAGATTGACGGTGAAATGGAGACTTTTTTTGATGTCAGTCCAGCTTTTAAACATTTGGATGAACTCCTTAACTCAGATAGTAGTACAAATGCGAATGAAGAAATTGAAGGGACACTCAAAGAGCTAATCAGTCTATTTGAAGCTGAAATGGGGGTGATTTCTCCAGTCCAGATGGAAGAATTACGGGCATGGCTATTTGAGGATAATTATGAATTTGCTTTAATTAAACAAGCACTTCGTGAGGCAGTCTTAAATCGGAAAGTTTCGTTAAACTACATCAAGGCGATTCTGCGAAATTGGAAAAATGAGGGGATTCACTCTGTTCAAGCAGTAGAAAATCGTCAGATTGAACGTCAAGAATCTAGAAAAATGACGCCACAGAAAGATTTTTATATTCCAATGGATGGTCCTTGGAATAACTGATTACGGAATAAAAATTATGTTAAGTAAGAAAAAATATTTAGAAGCCTTAGAAATCATTGAAAATATGTTTCCAGATGCACATGGAGAGTTAGTTTGGGAAACCCCTTTTCAATTGCTTATTGCAACAATCCTATCTGCCCAAGCGACAGATAAAGGAGTGAACAAGGCTACTCCTGCACTTTTTGCAGCTTATCCAGATGCTCAAACAATGGCACAAGCGGATATTTCTGATATTGAGTCATATATCAGAACCATCGGCCTTTATAAAACAAAGGCTAAAAATATCTTAAAAACTGCTCAGATATTGACAGAAGAGTTTGGTGACTTATTACCAAATCTTCCAAAAGATAAAAAAATTCTGCAAACTTTGCCTGGTGTCGGGCGTAAGACTGCTAATGTTGTCCTCGCAGAAGCTTATGGTGTACCTGGGATTGCAGTTGATACTCATGTTGAGCGCGTATCTAAAAGATTAGATATTGTTCCCCAAAAAGCGACAGTAGTAGAAGTTGAAGAAAAGTTAATGAAGTTTATCCCAGAGGAGAAGTGGGTTCAAGCACATCATCATCTTATATTTTTTGGTCGTTATCACTGCACAGCTAAAAAACCGAAGTGTTCAGAATGTCCAGTGTTAGAGTATTGTAAGTTTGGAAAGAAGTATTTAGAGAATGAATGAAATTAGATTATCACAGCGACTTCAATCAGTCGCTGATTTTGTGTCAAAAGGGGCAAGAGTTGCAGATATTGGTTCTGACCATGCCTATCTACCGGCTTATTTGGTACAAGAGGGAACGATTGATTTTGCAGTCGCTGGAGAAGTTGTTGAGGGTCCGTTTAATATCGCCAAGAATCACATTAATGATATAAATTTACATAATAAAATAGATGTAAGATTAGCAAATGGACTTGCTGCAATAGAAAAAGATGACCAAATTGATAATATTGTCATCGCAGGGATGGGGGGGATTTTAATTTCTGAAATTTTGGGTGCTGACATAAAAAAGTTAAAACAAGTAAAACGATTGATTTTACAACCTAATAATCATGAAGATACCTTACGCCAATGGCTTGATAATCAGGGATTTAAGATAGTTGATGAAAAAATTCTGCTAGAAGCGGGTAAATTTTATGAAATTATTGTAGCAGAGTCTACTGATTGTTTTACTGAAAATTCTGTCAGTACTGACGGAAGACTGTCAGTGAAGGAATTGATTTTTGGTCCTAAATTACTACTTGAGAAATCAGACATTTTTTGTAAAAAATGGGAAAAAGAACGAGATACTTTAAATAAAATACTGAAAAGATTGCCTGAAGAACAAGTTATAAAACGTGTTGAACTCCAAGAACAAAAACAAAAAATTGAGGAGATACTCAAATGAAATTAGCAGATTTTATAGCAAAATATGAGTTGTTTTGTCCAAAAGAACTTGCAGTAGAGGGTGATCCTGTAGGATTACAAGTGGGTAATCCTGATAAAGAGGTTAAAAAAGTTCTTGTGACACTAGATATTAGAGAGCAAACGGTTCAAGAGGCGATTGATTTAGGAGTCGATGTAATTTTTGCGAAGCATCCGTTGATTTTTAGAGCTTTGGAAGCTTTGACTACGCTTGATGAGCAGCAGAAACTTGTTTTAGATTTGGTAAGTTCAGGGATTGCAGTCTATACAAGTCACACTAATATTGATGTCGTTAAAGGTGGATTGAACGATTATTTTTGTGAACTTTTAGGGATGACAGATATTGAAGTTCTAGATGATGATGAAGGTGTTGGACGCATTGGGAATCTTCCGCTGACAACTCTGTCAGCACTGACAGAAAAAGTGAAAACGGTCTTCAATCTTGAACGGCTGAGGATAGTAACTTATCATCATGATATGCTGGAAAAAATTACTCGACTTGCGCTATGTGGTGGCTCTGGCGGTAAATTTTGGCCAATTGCAAAAGAAAAGGGAGCTGATGTGTATTTAACAGGGGATATTTATTATCATGCAGGTCATGATATGCTTTCTAGAGGACTTCTAGGTATTGATCCCGGTCATTATATTGAAAAAGCTTTTATTCCATTAGTTGCGGAAAAAATGCGTAGTTTTGAGACAGATGTTGAAATAATTGAAAGTAAAGTGAATACCAATCCCTTTTATGATATATAAGATATAAAAAAAGACCGTAAGGTCTTTTTTAATAAGTAACACTTGTTTTACCACGAAAATCAACAATCAGAAGATTGGGACTAAGTAGTTCTGCAGGGCTTTTAAGTTCAATAAGATTATAAGAAGTGTTGATACTCGTTGTCATATTATCGTGAAAGAAGTAAGAACCATATCCTTTATAGTAGATAGGACCAAACTCTGAATCAATATGTGCATCAAATTCTTTAGGGACATTTCCTTTTTCAACGGCAACAATCCGATAGCGTGAAATACCACCGGCACAAGCATCAACTTCCGTATTTTTTTCACTCAGAGTATGGTCGAAATCAAAAACAAGTTCAACATCTCCGAGTGCTCTGATTTTATCAGCTGTCTTTTCATCAAATGTAATTTTCATTTTACACCTCCAAATTTATATGTATCAGATTATCCTGTATATCCCTATTGTAAAATTTTTTGAGAGAAAGGTCATGCTTTTGGTTTACAAATGTTTACGATTAGTTATAATCTTTAAGCACCCATTCATTGATAGCGTGAGCTACCCCAGATTCTGCATTTGACTTAGTGATATGTTTTGCAATTTTTTTGAGTTCAGCTTTACCATTTTCCATGACTACTGGATGTCCAGCAACTTCAAGCATAGAACGGTCATTTTCTTCATCACCAATTGCCATAATTTCATCCAAATCAAGATAAAGTTTCTCAGCTAAATGCTTTACAGCAGAGCCTTTACTTGCTTTTTTATTCATAAATTCAAGGTAATAAGGCGTCGACTTTACCATGTTGTATCGTTCAAAAAATTCAAATGGGAGGTAGGCGATACCATCATCCAGAGCTTCGGGTTCATCAACCATCATAACTTTTGCAATTTCTAGTGCCGCGATTTCTTCTGGTTGACGGAAATAAAGAGGCATATTAACCATTTGAGCTTCATGAACAGTGTATTTTCCGAGGTCTCTATTAGGTGTATAAATTCCCTTTCGGGTGATGGCATGAATTGGTAATCCAATTTTTCTAGCAGCAGCATCAAGGTCAAGCCAATCCTCAGCAGCCAATGTTTCTTTGATAAACTCCTCACCAGTTGCTCTTTGAACTAGAGCGCCATTATATGTGATAACATAGTCACTTTGTTCAGTCAAGCCTAAAGTTTTGAGAATATCAGTAACACCAGGTAGAGGACGTCCAGTTGTAATAACAATTTTGACACCGACTTCTTTTGCTTTAGCGACAGCTAATTTCACTTCATCAGTAATTTGCCGATTAGGATTGAGGAGAGTTCCGTCAAGGTCAATTGCTACAAGTTTAATCATAAATTTATCTCTTTCTATATTTTACATAATTTTAATGATGTATTTTTAATCTAAAATAGTACTGATGACACCATTAGTGCTAACAAAAGTATCGTTTTTGATATGTTTTGTGAATTCGGGATTTTCCAACATGACTTTTGGGAAGTAGAAGCGACTATTACCATGGATTGTTCCAGTTAAACTTTGAATTAATGGAGAAAGCATGGAAAGTTCCGTTAATTCTCCATCCTTTTGCAAAATCTCAATTTGGGTGCGAGGTTTGCTTGAACTTGGACGATAAAAATCATAAGGTAAATCATAATTACTATGGATACCCGTATAGTAAGCTGGATCAAAACCTGCTTCATTGACAAGTTGACTTAGAACATCAAGCTCATTTTCTTTAATAGAATTGCGATCGAATTTGATAGATTTAAGTAGATGACGATTGATATAAGCTGTTGCTAAATCTGATAAAATCTTATCTTCGTGCTCCATCCAAGTTTGAAAATAAGTATTCATCACGCCATCATCAAGACGAAGATAGTTTTTCAGGTTATGATTTTTTTCAAAGAAAGGAACAAGGCAAGGACTACTTGTTGCAAAATAATCGGGACATTGCGCATACAAAAATTTTGCTCGTGCTAACATTTTTTGGAGTAGAACTTCCATTGAGCGCGAAGCAGCGTGAAAATAAACTTGCATATACATTTGATAGCGACTGACAATGTAGTCCTCCACAGCGTGCATTCCAGAATACTTAAAGGCAATACCATTTTCGGTAGGTACCATAACTCGTAGAATTCGGGTTAAGTCAAATTGTCCATAAACCGCACCAGTATAATAAGCATCGCGTAGAAGATAGTCCATCCGGTCAGCATCAATCTGACTGGAAATAAGCTGAACAACTTGAGGATTAGCATACTCGTGAGAGATTACAGAAGCTACTTTTTCAGGAAAGTCAGGTGAAACTTGTCGTAAGATAGCATTGACTTCCGTTTCTTCAGAGGTAATAATCTCACGTGTTACAGCTTCATGGTCAGTTCCAAACAAACCTTCAAAAGTATGAGAATATGCACCATGACCTACATCATGTAAAAGTGCAGCACACTGAGTCAACAAATTTTCATCAGGATTCCATTCAAGAGGAAAATTCATACTGAAATAATCAGTGATTTTTTTAGCAATGTGGTAAACGCCTAAACAATGGGAAAAGCGAGTATGTTCAGCACCATGAAACGTGAAACTCGATGTACCAAGTTGTTTAATTCGACGTAACCGTTGAAATTCTGCAGTATCAATTAAAGCAGAAATAATCGGACTATTTACATTAATATAATTATGTACTGGGTCACGAAAAACCTTTTCCAAAACGGACCTCCTATTTATTGTGATGAGTTGAGTTGCTTATAATTATCACTAATCAAAAATTTGAAATAGAGTCAAGAGAAACAAATTTTATAATCTGCCAATACGAAAATTTACTGACAGAAAGCTAATCTCTTTGACAGCTCATTTTCTCTAATTATAACCCATTTTAAATTAAAATACCATTTCTTACAGACACATCAAAAACATCCTAAGTAAAAATGAACAGCTATGATTATGGGGTAAATTATAGTAAAATATAAGTTATGAAAATCACAATAAGAAATCAGATAAAAATTGATAAGCACGAAGAAATAATCAAAGAAACTTACAATGGCGAACTAAAAAGAATTGCAGGAAAAACAGTATTAATTTACAAGAATGAAGCAGAAGAAAAGGTACTTCTCAAATTTGATGAACAAGAACTTACAATGACAAGATTTACTGACAAGCCTGTAACTATGCGTTTTCATGAAGATTTTCCTAGTGAAATGACTTACGAAGGCTTGGGAAGTCTGTCAGTGCTGACAGAAAATTTGTCAGTTAATATTCAAGAAAAATTAGTAAAAATCAACTATCAACTTGCACAAAATGACTTAAAAATCGGAGATTATAGACTTCACATCACCTGGTTAGATGAAGAAGAACAAGAGAAAGAAGGAGTAAAATAAATTGATGAAAAAAATTCATCTTCCACAAGAACTTTATGACAAACTTGATTTATCAATTGACGAGGAAATTGAAGTGATTGATATAGCAGCAGACAGTTTCACCGTCCGGCGATTAACTAGTAAAAAATCAGACTATGCACCTACTTGGTTTATTGTACCTACGATTTTTGCAACATTGATTTTTATTGCGCTTGCTTTCTTTTTTAACCATCCTCATGTGATTCCTTTGTCTGGAAATGAATCTATTGCGACAGCAGTGATTGTAATAGCGAATGCCCTAGCGATTTTTACTTTTATCTCTGCCTATTTCAGTCGTAGAAAAAGTTTTTATCGTCAAATGACCAAACGGATTTATTGGAGGACTTTTGTCACAGTGACAGTATCAATATTAATCATCGTAACACTAGCTCTGATGGCATTATTTTGGTTTTTAGGACAAATTTTTTACGGTGTAAATTTTGGTTTATTTACTTCAACACTAATCTTTGCTATTTTTTCAGGAATTCTTAACTATGTGATGATTTTTGTTGTTGACACTTTTTCAATTAATATGATGGTTAATATGTTATTGATGGTTTCCGTGGGCGGTTTAGTGTCAAGCATGGCAACAAATGGTAATCAATACTGGTGGCAGCGGAATTTTAGTCTATTAGGAACAGAAGCCTCACACTCTAGTTGGCAATTTAACTTGACATTGATTGTGTCTGCTGCGCTGTTCATTGCGCTGGTAGATTATATTTTTGTTTCTATTCGAGAAAAATACGGCACACATCTTAGACAAACAATACTTCAGGTGTTACTTACTTTATGTGCATTTTCGATTGCATTAGTTGGATTGATACCGAATAATGCAGGATGGATGCACATCGCTCATGATGTGGCTGCTCAACTTATTGTATTTTTTATGGCATTGTCTATTTTAGGGATTCAATGGTTTTTGCCTAAAGCTGGAAAGAGTCTTTATCAAATGTCTTATATTATCGTCGGACTTATCTTGTTTTCATATTTTCTTTGGCATCCTGTTCACTATTTAACACTAACAGCTTTTGAAATTCTTTCATTCAGTCTAAGTTTTGCTTGGCTCCTCCTTTTAGTGAATACATTGATTAATATGTTATGGAATGACCGAAAAATATACAAAGTTACCGTTTCTAAAGAAAATGAAGAATAAATTCAAATTTTTTGAAAAAAATTCTTGAAAAACAATATAAGAAGTAGTATAATGATATAGTTGTCTTTGTGGAATCTCATGAAGTACAACCGCACGAAGTTTCGTTTAAAGTGGCAAAAAGCCCACGAACAAAGGCGAGTCTGACAGTCGCTTGACTAAAAAAGCGACCAAATCTAATAAGGAGGAATCACAATGTCAAACTATGCAATCATCAAAACTGGTGGTAAACAAGTTAAAGTTGAAGAAGGTTCAGTGATCTACGTTGAAAAACTTAACGTTGAAGCTGGTCAAAACGTAACTTTCGATGAAGTTATCTTTGTCGGAGGAGACACAACTAAAGTTGGTGCACCACTCGTTGAAGGTGCTACTGTTGTTGGTGAAGTTGAAAAACATGGTAAACAAAAGAAAGTTGTCACTTTCCAATACAAACCTAAAAAACACTCACACCGCAAACAAGGTCACCGTCAACCTTACACTAAAGTTGTTATCAAATCAGTTAACGCTTAATTATGATTGAAGCTTGTATCAGGACAAAAAGAGATAAGATTGTCTCTTATGAAATCTCAGGACATGCTGAGTCTGGTGAATACGGTCATGATGTGGTCTGTTCCGCAGTCAGCGTTCTATCGATTACTACTGCAAATAATATCTATGATATGGCTCACATTAAACCTGTGACCAAGATGGAAGATGGTTATTTGTATGTTGAAATCCCATTGAGCACACCTGAAAAACAAGGAGTATTGGCTCAAACTTTGCTTGAAGCTTTTGCGAATGCAATGAAAGCTGTAGAGAAAAATTACGGTCAATACATTACACTTAAATTTGAAAATGGAGGGCAATAACATGCTTGAACTTAATCTGCAACTCTTCGCCCACAAAAAAGGTGGAGGTTCTACTTCCAATGGACGTGACTCACAATCAAAACGTCTCGGTGCTAAAGCATCTGACGGTGAACTTGTAAGTGGCGGTTCAATCCTTTTCCGTCAACGTGGTACACATATCCATCCAGGTACTAATGTTGGCCGTGGTGGCGATGATACTCTCTTCGCTAAAATCGAAGGAACTGTTAAATTCGAAATGAAACGTGGTAAAAAACACGTATCAGTTTATCCAGTGGTTGCTAAATAATCACTAATAAATATTGAAATTTTAAACTCTGCCGTGGGGCAGAGTTTTTTTGTAGACTTTTAATATTACATAAAAATTACAATGATTCAGTTAATATATAACCATAAATTAGCAAAAACAGTAATATATAAAAGACATTCGCAGAGTAAATTCTTTAAATTAAAAACATAATTAAAGAAATAAAAGATATGAAATTGTAATTATAAACATAAAGTGATAAAATAGTTTTAGATTTAGTGTATAAATAGGAAAACCTACAAAATCTAAAGATATTTAACTCAAGAAACATAAATAACAAAGACTATAAGTTATCTATGCAAAAGTCCAAATATTAAAGATTTTTTGGTATAAAAACAAAAAAGAGTAGTGTTATGCGACAAAATAAAAAGAAACAATCATCTATCAAACTTTCCCAGCATCCAAAAGTATTTCGCTTTAGTGCCTCATTTATCATGCTTTGCGCGCTAACGGGGTGGTTAGTTTATCAGGCAAATCAAAATACTTTAAAAGTCTATGCCGTTTCTGGTAATGATGGTACTGGTACGTTGAATACTGTCGGAGCAAATGATTTTCTGTACTACTTTACAGACTTAGGATTCGTAACCTCAGGAGACGCAAGTACAATGCCTGCACAACGACTTGAGACGGCTGGAGATTTGACAGACAGTACAAGCTATACAAATGGTATTTCCAATGATTTAATCAATGGTACAGGAAACTTTACCATTAATCCTAAAGGTTCGCTGGGTACAGGGACAGGCTTGCCCTTGATAAACTCTTTCTTCTCAGAATGGCCACAAAATACTTATGGTATTCCTTATCTTTATACTCTAGGAAATAAATCAGGAGCAACAAATAATAGCACGCAGCCGACAACACCAACAACTGGAACTTATACCACCCCACAAACCTCTAATGTGACAAGTACCACAGCTCCAGCTAATGCAGGTAAATCAGTAACATCTACAGCAGGTTCATTTGTCTATACTCCGGGTAGTGTTGATGGTACAAATCAAATCGCGACTGTTTATACAATGAAACCTGCGGATGGTAGCAGTATCGTGCTTGGACCCGATCCTAAAGATAGTACAGTTCTTGCTGGAAACTCAGGAAAACAATATACCAAGACTTCCTCCGCGACAACAATCACATTGGACAATCCAGATGGAACAAAGACAGGAGGAACAGGTGGTACACCAGGGACGATTGTAGGTTCAACAACAGGTGCGACTTCCTTTAATCCTCCTGTAGGATTTACAACAAAAATCCTTTACCAAAGTGACCTAAGTTCAGCTAAAACAGGCTATATCCAACCAGACCAAGACCCGAATACACAAGCAACTTACCCGATTCAAGCAGTCAATCCAGGGGATAACGCTATTGCAACGCAAGTAGAAGATGTTTCTTACTTTGATGCTTACAATGGTTCATCCTTTGCAGGTTCAGGTTCAATCACGAGCGTAATCACTTATGTTGGTGCTACAGTGTCGGGTAAAGATGCCAATGGAAACACTGTGACAGGAACAACGGTTACTTATTCGGGACAACAAGACCCTAACGGCACAACCTATTCAGGAGATTACGCAGAAATCTCGAATGGTAAAGGAACAACATTAACCCCAGTAGTAGCAGGAAAGATGATTGCCAATGATTCAAAAGGAAACCCTATCCAACTTTCTGGAATTACTGTTACAGGTGGTAAAGAAACGGGTGTGACTTGTACCATTACCTACTCAGAAGATGCTTCAAAAAATATGACAATTGTCTGGGATGGTGCAGCAACCACGATCACAGAACCAGTTATTAATCAAACCTCTACAGATAGCTCAGGAACAAACGCTATTAGTGCTACAGGAACACCAAATAAATCAGGGAGTTTCTACTCAAACTTTGCAAACGATCAAGAAGTGATTTCGATAGGACCCAATCTAACAACAGCTTCAAAAGGTATCCTCACACTTACACCAGCCTCAGGTAATCAAATCGGTGCAGCTGAATTGACTTCCTATAAACTTGACATGACAAAGACTTGGAATTTTGGGGGCAAGTAGCAATTGGTGGTACTGGAGGAGCTGATGGTGTTGGTTTTGCACTCTATCCAGGTAATGTCGGACAAATCGGTAAAAAAGGATTAGACCTCGGTGTAGGAGGCTTGTCTGGTGCTTTTGGATGGACAGCGGATACTTATGCCAATGGGGCAGGAGCCACAACAGACCCAGCGTATCTGCTACAAGGTTCAGATAGTACATCAACAGGAACTAATGGAACATATAAAGGTTCAGATGGACCATCGAATTATACTTTACCAACTTCTGGTGCTACAGTATCAAATAGTGGGACGAATACCACAACGCAAAATTTAGCGCTTAACTTCACTACAGGCGGGGGAACAAATACTGCAAGAGGAGGTTGGGCATTTTCAAGACCTTCAGGTGGTTCGGCAGCAAATGCATATTCTGTCTTTGACTTAACAGACTGTCCTACAGCTGATATTTCAGGTTTCTTGGATAATAGCTTTCATGACTTTACGCTTCAATACACACCAGGAACAAAATCCACCAAAGCTTCTGACCTTGCTCAAGGGACAATCGCAGTAGAGTATGGAGCAGATTTAGCCGCTGCTTCAGCTCCGAGTGTTACAACTTCTGGAAATGCGACAACAAGTGGCACAACAACAATACTTCCCAATGGTTCAACTTGGGCAATTCAAGGCAATGGTAACTCTACAAATGCAGTTGCTTTTAGCTCAGAAAGTAGCGCAAGTAGCAATTCAAACTATAAAATTACAATAGCTAGTAATATGGCGGCCTCTACAGCACCAACAGTAACTTATGGTTCAGCTTTGACTGGGATGAAAATAGCTCTAAAGAGTTTTAGTTACAAAGGTACACCATACCCAATTGGTACCACATTCTCATATACTCAACAAGGAACTTCATCATCATTTACAAGTGGTTATGGTACTGTTTCTTATTCAACACCAACAATCACGTATTCTAATGTGATTGTAGCGAAATCGAGTACCACGACAAGTACAAGCACATCAGTAACTTACTGGTATGCAAGCTTTGCTACATATTCTGCGAACTCTGTTGATGGAAGTAGTGATTTCAAATGGTCTATTCCTGTTGCAGAATTAGAATATAATGCTGGTGGTGCTTCAGAAGTTGGAACAACTTCAATGTCTTTTGCCTTTCTTGGATCAACTGGTGGTTCAATGAATCTGCAACAGGTAGAATTTCAAGGAGATGCAACAGCTAATGCAATGCAGTCTAATCAAGGCTTTGGCTTTTCTCCTTCACCAGGTTATGTGACAGTAGGTTATGTTGACTTTACCAAAAATACTGTAGTTAACTTGTCGGGACAACAACTTGTCAATAATGCTGGGAATCCAATCTCACAAATCAAATCTAAAAATGCATCAGGAGTGGATGTTTCACCCCCAACAGCGAAGTCAGTGACGACAATGATTACACCTGATGGAAAAACTCAAAACAATATTGGAAATGAATTTACAGACCAAGTTAGTCGGATGTATCAAACTCTTGCTCCCGATGTAGGCGGAAGTGGAGGAAGTTTTGACCCAGGAGATGGAACAGCGGTTCCGGCTGAAATATTCAATAAGAGTACAACACCTTTTAGTCCAACAAATCCATTTAGTGTATCGCCTGATTATACTTATGCGGGAATTTATGGTACGGCATCGGGTAGTATCACTTCACTATCTGGGGATAGTTCAGGAAATATTTATATTAATGGAAGTACGACAGCAGCAGTAAACTTAGATACAACAACAGGAAGTTATGATGGCACATCAATGTCTGGAAAATATACAGGAACTTTCTCTGCGAATAATACCTATTTGTACTATATCTACAAGCCTGCAACAGAATATGCTAATGTCACTTATGTTGATTTGAATGGTGGGAGCGATGGCAAAACCCCAACTTATGTTGATCCAAGTATTACAGGTTCTAATAAGGATACACCTACACAAATTTCAATTGCTTATAAAGGTACAGTCGGAGCAACTTTGTCAGCCGTTAGTTATGCTGCCAGCAATTATACGAACGCTAAAACGACAGGAACAAATCTTGTGACAACAAATGCCAGTAGTAATTTTGCTATTCCAGCGGGCTATCAGTTAAGTTATGCAGTCAACACGACAGGTCAGTCTGGGGCTGGTACAAATAAGATTATGACTGGCTCGTCCCCAAGTAGCTCATCAACACCAACAATCCCTAATTCTTCAGGAACAAACTCGGCAACAGATGTATCAACAAGTGGTTTAACATTTGACTGGTCACTGGCAGAAAATACCCCTGAGACAATTACGATTTATTTGACGCATATGGCTACTTCTAGTATCAATGGTACGGCTTTGACTCCTATACTACAAGCTGAGACGATAAATTATTATACTAATACTGGTTCGGCTACTGCACCAGCTGGTACTGCAACTGTGGCGACCGCGGTAACAAATTATATTGGCTTTAGTAATGTGTATGATCAAGTCAATGGAAATCTTCTTTATACTGACTGGTATAATTATGGGACAAGTAAACCTACTCTAACATCAAGTAGTGCTCCAGCACTTAACAATGATGGAAGTTTGGCATCTTCAGCGACAGGATGGAGTACTTATAATTCAAGTAGTCCACCTCAGTTTTTATCTTCTTCATTTCCTACGGTTTCTGGGAAATATATCAATGCAGTAACTAATGCTGGAGTAGTGATTACGCCTGTACCAACGCAAGTGCCAGCAGTAACAGCAACTGGCGGCACACAGTTTGCTGGATACACGACATCAAGCAGTTACCCAACAACTAATAGCTATACTCCTACAATTTCTAGTATTACTCTGAATGTTTATTATAATACGTCCACGAGTATTGCGATGTCTAATAGTCCTACTTATACGACAGAGCATGTGAACTATGTTGCTCAAACTGATACAACGCATCAGGTGGCGACAACATCTCAGCAGACGATTACCTTTATCACTGTGAATGCAATGAGTGGAACGAATGGTTCAGGAACAACAACAGGTGTTTATGCCACTTACTGGTATGATGGTATCCCTACAACTTATCCTACAGTATCTTACACGTCATCCAATACGGTTGGGACAGTAAGTGCACCTACTGGCTGGACATTACTTTCTACGGATCCTAGCTTTGACTCAATTACAAATATTGCAGGTAAAATCGCAGCACCCCCACTCTCCGAGTATGATATTGTGACAACTGCTGTTGAAAATGACTATACAACGGGTGGTACCAATAAGTCAATCTCACTAACTCCAACAACTGGAAACTCCAATACTTATACGTTGAAGGGACAGGTGGCAAAAGCTGGTTCAAATACGGTAATACCTACATCAACCACTACAAGTTTAAGCTCTAGTGCAACTATCGGTGCTCTAAGTAAATTATTTGAAACGGGTGTTTCTGCAGATACAACAACAACTGGAAACACGGATTTGAGTTTTACAATTTACTATACGAAAACGACATGGTCGTTGCCATATACTGGTGGAATTGGTATCTTGCTCATAGTTATCCTAGGGGCTGGAATCAGTAGCCTTGCAGTTATTCTACGAAAACGTAAAAAACGGCAAGCTGAAGAAGGCCAAAGTTAACAAAAAACTCCGAGATTGATATGTTATCTCGGGGTTTTTTGGATAAATTGAAATTTATATTAAAAAATGAAATATGCTATAATATAAGAAAACGATTAAATGGAGATTGTTTATTGAATAAAAATTCTATTGAATTTAAGCTTAAAAATCCAGAAGATGCAAGTTTGATTTTTGGTGTGCAAGATAAGTATTTGAAATTAATTGAGACTCAACTAGGTGTTGAGGTAAATTATCGTGGCGAGATGGTTCAAATTTTGTCTGATGATGAGGCAACAGGTGAGCGAGCGCGAAAGGCACTTCAAGCTCTTCAGGTCTTGGTTTCAAGAGGACTTCCCGTGCACACGTCAGACGTGGTTATCGCTGTAAAAATGGTTTTGAATGATGATATTGAGAACTTTACAACGCTCTATGAAGTTGAGCTAACTAAAGATGCAAATAATAAACCAATTAGGCTCAAAAATCTGGGGCAGAAAACCTATGTGGACTCGGTCAAACATCATGATATTGTTTTTGGAATTGGACCTGCCGGAACAGGGAAAACATTTCTTGCCGTGGTAATGTCCGTCCAAGCCTTACGTAATGGTGCTGTGAAGCGTATTATATTGACAAGACCTGCGGTTGAAGCTGGCGAAAGTTTAGGATTTTTACCTGGAGATTTACAGGAAAAAGTTGATCCTTACCTTCGTCCCGTGTACGATGCTTTATTTACTATTTTGGGGAAAACCGCCACTGAGCGTATGATGGAGCGTGGTATTATTGAGATTGCACCGCTTGCTTATATGCGTGGTCGGACATTAGACGATGCGTTTGTTATCTTAGATGAAGCACAAAATACAACGACAATGCAGATGAAGATGTTTTTGACGCGTCTCGGTTTTAATTCGAAGATGATTGTCAACGGAGATACTTCACAAATTGATTTGCCTCTAAAAGTAAAGTCGGGCTTGATTGATGCTAAGGATAAGTTGAATCATGTTGATGCGATTGATTTTGTATATTTTACTTCAAAAGATGTTGTGCGACATCCGGTAGTGGCTGAAATCATCAAAGCTTACGGCGATGAGTGATTTTGATGAGAAGTTTAACTTAAAGCTTAAAAGGAGAAAAGACAAAAGATTGCTGACAGTTTTCTGTCAGTGATTTAGTGGTCTAATATTGAATAATGGCTGAAGGATATATCATGGATTTGCGCGAGAAAATCGGGCATATTCCGATGGTAATTGCATGTGCGAGTGTGATTATCTATGATGAAACACGGGGCATTCTTTTGCAAAAACGCAAGGATAATGGTCAGTGGTGTTATCATGGAGGTTCTGTGGAACCTGACGAAACAGTGGAAGAAGCAGCAAAGCGCGAGCTTTTTGAAGAAACAGGGCTTTCTGCTTTGAAGATGGAGCTTTATACAGTAGCATCAGGGAAAGAGCAACATTTCTTTTATCCTAATGGTGACGAGGTTCACATTGTGGATACTGTTTTTATTTGCAAAAATTTTTCGGGTGATATTGTCATGGAAGAGTCAGAAGTGACAGATTGTAGGTGGTTCGCTTTTAATCAACTTCCAGATGATATTACACGATCTACAAAAACTCCGATTTTGCATTTTGCAAAAGAAATGCTCACAAGGAGTTTTTGAGCACTTTGTCAGAAATGACAGAAATAAAAAATGAATAAAAAGAGGACAAAATGTTTTTTCAAATCGATGATTTTAAGCTGCATTATGAAGTAATGGGTGAAGGAAAGCCGATATTGATTTTGCATGGCTGGGCAGCTCATTTAGCAACGATGACCGAAGTTTTTGAACCAATTTTCAATGAGAAAATAGGGTATAAACGGATTTACGTTGATTTACCAGGAATGGGAGATTCATCTGTTCATGATGTTTTTTCCTCGTCGGACATGATTTTATCTACTTTGATGAGCTTTGCAAAAGAAGTTATTGATGAGCCTTTTTTGTTAGCTGGTTATTCATATGGCGGATATTTGGCAAGAGCAATGGTAGCAAAAAGTGCTCAGGTATCAGGTTTGTTGCTCCTCGAACCTATGGTCATTCCAGATACAGATGCTAGAATTTTGCCTGATGTCGAATGGTTTTATGACACCGAAATTTGCCAACAAGCAAGTGTCCGCTCAGACAAGCTTTGGCGAGATGCTAATTCAGAATTTTTGGCACGTTTGCGTGGGTCTTATGCGCTTAGTTTTGATACGACTCATGTCAAAGTTTTCAATGCTCCGACTTTGATTTTATTGGGGCATCAAGATGGAACGGTAGGATTTGTTGACCAAATTAGTTTGTTAAAAGATTATCCACGTACCACTTTTGCGATTTTGGATTTAGCAGGACACAATTTGCAAATGGAGCAGTCAGAAGTGTTTGAATTCTTGGTAAAAAATTGGCTCTTACGAATCGAGAATGGTGTTTGATAATATTATAAAGCTTGTCAGTAACAAAAAATAAGGAAATATAAAATGTACGTAGAAATGACGGATGAAACAGGAAAGGTTCCTGAAAACATCATTGAGCAAACTGAAAAAATCTTGGCATTTGCTGCTGAAAAATTGAAGTTGAAAGATGCAACGGAGATGGCAGTCACATTTGTTGACAACGCTCGCTCTCATGAATTGAATTTGGAATATCGTGATACAGACCGTTCAACAGATGTAATTTCGTTAGAGTACAAACCTGATGAAAGTGAAATCTTCTTTGATGAAGAAATGGAAATCCCTGAAGAATTGCTCAATGAGATGGATCCTTTTATTGGCGAATTATTTATTTCGATTGATAAAGCAGTTGAGCAAGCAGCAGATTATGGACATTCGATTGAACGTGAATATGGCTGGCTTGCAGTACATGGTTTCTTACATATCAATGGCTATGACCACTATACGCCTGAGGAAGAGGCAGAGATGTTTGGACTTCAAGAGGAGATTTTGACTGCCTATGGACTCACACGATAAAGATTTTAAAGTTTATGACAAGAAGGATTTCAAAAATCCGAATGACAAAAATGCTAATTCACGCGATAAGTGGAAAAATAGAGATGTTTTTTCAAGTTTGAATTTTGCTTTGACAGGGATTTTGACTGCTTTTCGTTATGAGCGAAATATGAGAAAGCATGCTCTGTCAGCGATTATAGCAATTGCTTTCGGGATATTTTTCAAAATTTCAGAGTTTGAGTGGTTATTTCTGCTTTTATCTATTTTTCTTGTTTTTATGGCGGAACTTTTTAATTCGGCGATTGAAAATGTGGTCGATTTAGCCTCTGATTATCAGTTTCATATGCGGGCAAAACGTGCAAAAGATATGGCAGCTGGAGCAGTCCTTGTGATTTCAGGGTTTGCGATTGTGGTTGGCTTGATTGTCTTCCTCCCTAAAATTTGGAGCTTAATTTTTAAATGATGGATAAAGAAACAGAATTTTTAAATATTTTGCAGCAAAATACAGAACTGATGATGATTGTTGAGGAAGTATCAAAACTAAATTTACCTCATTGGTACATTGCTGCCGGAAGTGTTTTTCAAACGGTATGGAATGCTCAGGAGGGCAAGCCATTGATGAATGGTGTTCATGATATAGATCTTGTTTATTTTGATTCGCATTTGTCAGCTGATGAATCTAAAATTGCTGACAAAGCTTTGGAAAGTTGTTTGTCAGTAAAATTTGGTTATCAGTTTGACGTACACAATGAAGCTCAAATGCATCTTTGGCATGGTACTGACAGATTACCCTATACGAGCTGTGAAAATGCAATTGAACGCTGGATTGCAACGGTTCATGCTATCGGTATTACTCAGACACAGGCAGGGATTCGTTATTTTGCACCCTATGGTTTAGATGATATTTTTTCAAGAACAATTCGTCCATTGGTGCATGATGATATCACACGTGAGATGTATCTTGCTAAGGCAAAAAAATGGCAAGAAAGATTTCAAGGATTGACTGTACTTTCTTGGCCTGATGATAAACACTAAAATTACTGACAGAAATTCTGTCAGTATTCTCAACAAATCTATCATTAAAAAAGTGTACTGACAACTTTCTATCAGTACGCTTTTTTATCAAATTTAATAAAATTTCTCAAATATGCGATTCTTTTTTGTAACGTTCAAGTTCTTCAGCTGCTAAATTTGCAAGTCCAAAACACTCCAAAACTTTAAAAGCATCGATACAACGTTCAACATCTGCTAAATGTTCAGAATTAGATTGCTTACGAAACTTGTAAAGTGCTTTAAAATAAGCAAACATAGCTCGCTCATACATATTATAATCTGGCAAGACATGAGCTTCCAAGTAATTAAAAATTTCACGCAGAGGTCCAAAGTGTTTATTTGCAATGAAAATACGAATTACAGAAAGTAGTGCGGCATCAATCTTTCCTTGTAAAATCTCCCAATTTCTCACTTGAACTTTAGGTGAAATCATTTGATTAGTCAAATCAGCCAACTGTTTATCTGAAAATAAAACCGCACAATTCATGAGTATTTCGCACTCAACATACCACCACTGACTAATATTAAGGAGATGGGAGACGAGATGGTCAACATCTGTTTGGCTAACATGATACCTGGGATTGAGCTGCTTCAAAAAAGCCTCTGCTTGCATTTTATAGAGAAAGACAGCAGTATCATCAGGATTTTTCAATAATTCTTGATTTTGTTGCTCAATGAGAATTTCTAATTTCGCAATATTTCGTTGCCAAAAACTCTGCCAGATTTGCCAACTCGTAGAGTTTTTATTTTCCTCTAGTTCATGATAAGCATATTCAAAATCCATCAAGGTTGTTCCAATCCCATTGAGCGCAACCATAAGTTTGTCAATCGTCAGAGTGGTTTTCCCTGCTTCAAATTTCATGAGTTGAGAATAAGAAAGATTTTCACAGGCGATTGATTTTGCCTCGATATTTCTCATTAAACGTAAGCTTTTATAAGCTTTTCCTAAATTATCGTTCATTTTTTCACTCTCATATCTGCGAAATTTTACTCTAAAAAATATTGATTTCGCTTTCAAGTCATTATACAATAAAAACATAAAATTTGATAGCGCCGTTTCCTCCTAAAATATTTGAAACTGCTATCAAATTTTTTGTGCGAAGTTTGATATACTACGTATGTCAGGTTTTGACAGGACTGTCAAAACCCTTATTATCAGCAGAAATCAGGAAAATTATGGAAAAAATGATAGAGGTTAATGAACTCAGTAAAAGCTTCAAAAAAACAATTAAACAATCTGGTTTAAAAGGAGCCGTTAAATCTCTTTTCAATCCAGAGTATGAAACCTTTGAAGCAGTAAAAAATCTAACTTTTGATGTAAAAAAAGGGGAGATTCTTGGCTTTATTGGTGCAAATGGTGCGGGTAAATCTACAACAATTAAGATGTTAACAGGGATTCTAACTCCGACGAGCGGAACTTGCACGATTAATGGAAAAATCCCGCAAGAAAATCGTACCGAATATGTTAAAGAAATCGGTGTTGTATTTGGTCAACGTACGCAACTTTGGTGGGATTTGGCACTACAAGAAACTTATAGTGTGCTTAAAGAAATTTATGAAGTACCCGACAAACAATTTGAAAAACGCATGGATTTTCTCAATGAAGTGCTTGAATTGCAAGAGTTTATCAAGGACCCTGTCCGTACACTTTCACTTGGTCAACGGATGCGAGCAGATATTGCAGCAAGTCTTCTACATAGTCCCAAAGTATTGTTTTTAGATGAGCCAACCATAGGACTCGATGTCGCGGTCAAGGATAATATTAGAAAAGCGATTATGCAAATTAATCAAGAAGAACAAACAACGATTATCCTAACGACACATGACCTTGCGGACATTGAACTACTTTGCAATCGAATTTATATGATTGATAAAGGAGAAGCAATGTTTGATGGTTCTGTCAGCCAATTAAAATCGACATTTGGAAAGATTCACGAGGTTGATTTTGAATTGTTCAGCGAAGAAGAGGTAAAAAAGGTTAATTTTACTAGCTTTTCAGAAGTTGAAGTCGAACAAATGGGGCGACAGATAAAAGTTCGATTTGATGCGACAAAAATTACAGTGCCACAGCTTTTGCACTCTGTGATGAGTCAAGCTCAAGTGGTGGATGTTTCAGTTAAAGATGCTGATATTGAGGAAATTATTCGTAGATTTTTTAGAAAGGAGATTTAGAGTGAGAGGATTTTATTATAACTTTAGAAAATATCGTCCATTCCTACGTGCGGGAGTTCAAGGTCTGATGGCATATCGGATGGATTTTTTGATTTACAGGTTGGGCGATATTATGGGAGCCGTTGTTACTTTCTTTCTATGGCAAGCTGTTTTTCTGAGTTCATCACGTACCAATCTGAACGGTTTTACCGTCCAAGAAATGACACTTTATGTTTTTTTGAGTTTTTTTACCTCTCAACTTTCATATTCAGACGGAGCTTGGGCGCTTGGGGATGAAGTGAAAGATGGATCAGTTGCGATGCGCCTTTTGAAACCTGTTAATTTTAATGCAACTTTTTTGTTCAACGAATTGGGCGGAAAATCTGTTGCGATTGGAATGCTTAGTGTACCGATTTTTGGTGGTGTTTTACTCTATCAATTTTTGCATCCTACAACGGTAAGTTTTAGTTTCGTTAATTTTGCTTTATTTCTTTTGAGTTCAATATTTGCTTATTTTATCAATTTTTATTTTAATCTATGCTATGGTTTCACAGCGTTTGTGTTCCAAAATTTGTGGGGAGCCAATGTTTTGAAAAGTGCAGTCGTTGCTTTTATGTCGGGTTCGTTGATTCCGTTGAGCTTTTTTCCACCAGCTATTGGACATATATTGGGCTTATTACCTTTTTCTAGTTTGATTTACACACCAGTGATGATTTATTTAGGGAAAGAAAATACGAGCCAAATTTTAATCGCTTTTGCTATTCAAGTCGTTTGGCTTTTAATTTTCATGGGATTATCAAAGTTAATTTGGCGCAGTACCATAAAGCGTCTCAATGTGCAAGGGGGTTAAAGTAAGTTGGAACGACGATTTAAGCAGAGTAAAACATTGGAGGAACTATGAAAAGAATTTTAAGATTAGAAAAAATCTTTGCCGCACAATATCTCAAACAATTGATGGAGTACAAAGCAGATTTTTTGGTGGGAATTATTGGTGTTTTCTTGACACAAGGGCTAAATATTTTGCTGATTGGAATTATTTTTACGCAGATTCCAAGTTTACGTGGCTGGAGTTTACCTGAGATTATTTTTATTTATGGCTATGGCTCGCTTCCCAAAGGGATTGACCATGTGCTAACAGATAATCTTTGGGCGGTTGGACAGCGACTGGTCCGTAGGGGAGATTTTGATAAATATATGACGCGTCCGATTAGTCCATTGATTTACTGTGCGCTTGAAATGTTTCAAGTTGATGGTTTTGGTGAGATGTTAATTGGGATATTATTAATGGCAAGTACATGGCAGACTGTTGCTTGGACTCCACTCAAAGCATTTGCTTTTATTGTAAGCATTCCTTTTGCGACATTGATTTATACAGCACTGAAAATAATACTTTCAAGTTTGGCATTTTGGATGAAGCAAAGCGGAAGTTTGCTCTATGTTTTTTACCAGATCAATGGATTTTCAAAATATCCTGTCACGATTTATAGTTTTCCAGTTCGATTTTTAGTTAGCTTTATCGTACCGTTTGCCTTTACAGCTTATTATCCAGCGAGTTTCTTACTGAAAGGGCAAAATTTTGTTTTAAATATTGGGGGACAATACTTGTTTCTGTCATGTTCATGACTTTTGCACTCTGGATTTGGAATAAGGGAATTGCGGCATACGAGTCAGCAGGGTCTTGAGATAAGGGTTGAAAAAACTTTGATAAACGATACTTATACTAGTTTACCTCTAATTTTGCGTAAGCGAATTTGGTAGTTGAACTGCAAATATACTGTCTTTTGCTCTTGCAAGCTTCGCTTGCTAAGCAAACGAACAGCGTAGTGAGCGAAATGAACGTAGACCGTTCTGCGAACGGCGCACAATGCGACGATTGGGAAAAAACTTGCTTTTCTTATCCGCCACCATAACGCGTTGTGTTAAGCGCAAGAAATGGTTGGAATTTACGCAAACTTTAATTTTTAAAGGGAAATTTTAGAAATTAAACAGTATTAAATTTAGCGACATAACGAAAAAGTCTTGATTTCTCTAACACCTGAATCTTTAAGAAGATGAGCAGCGTGCTGTAAGGTTGCTCCTGTGGTGTAAATATCATCGACTAAGAGGACTTTTTTAGGAAGGATTGCGTTTTCTATAATAGAAAACGTATTTTTTGAGTTTAAGCGGGATTTTCTATTGAGAGAACTTTGAGCTAGGGTATCAGATTTAACAAGCAATTCTGTAAAAGAAGGCTCCTTTAGAAATGCAGAAACTTGGTTAAAACCACGCTTTTGATAACGTTCTGGACTGATTGGGATAGGAACAACCGTAAAGTTTTTGTCAAATTTTTTGAAAAATGAGCTAAAAATTTTATGAAGTTGATAATCTCCAAGAAATTTATAACGACTGAAATAGTCGTGCATTGCATTATTGTACTGAAAAATAGCTTGGTGGTTAATCAAGATACCTTTACTTTCCCATTCTAGACAATCTTTGCAAATCTGTGAGTTCCCTGACTTATAACAACGTGGGCAGTGTTCTGCTGGGATTTTTATAAAAGCTTGTTGACAATCTGGACAGATAAATTGCTCAGGGGTTTTGAGAAGAAGCAAATCTGAAAAGCGATAATGAATGTGAAATTTAGTGTGACAGAGTAGACAAGTCATAAAACACCACCTCCACGGTTTGATTTTTTGATTTCCTGAACGGCTTTAAGCATGGCTCTAGTTCGTCCTTCGTGAAAAAAGTAGACTAATCCATCAGGGCGTGTGCTTGAGCGTCCAACTCGTCCTGCTATTTGGATAAGGGCTGATTTTGTAAAATTAGTGTGATGAGCGAAGAGGACAAATACGTCTATTTCTGGGAAAGTAACTCCTCGCTCTAAAATACTTGTGGTAACAAGGATAGAGTAGTTTCCTGAACGAAAGTCTTCAACTATATTTAAGCGCTGCTTGCTTTTGGAGGATACAAATGCAATTTTTTCTTCTGGAAATTTTTGTTTTAACTTTTTTGTAAATGATTCTCCAAATCTAATCTCAGGTACAAAAATAAGAAGTGGAAAACGGCTTACTCTCTGCTTTTTTAAACATTGGATAAATTTTGTATGCCATAAAAGTTTTGGAACTGTGAGTTTACCTCCATGAAAACGTTGGGTTAATTCAAGTTGATGGAGAGCTCCGATTTTGATTTGATGCTCTAAGAAGTCGGTGGTTGTGGCAGTCAGGTAAACCAAACAAGAATCAGGTTTTCTTGCATTTTCTACAGCGAAATAAAGCATTGGATTATCTGCAAAAGGAAAGGCATCAACTTCGTCAACAATCAATAAATCAAAAGCATCACGAAATCGTAAGAGTTGATGCGTGGTGGCAATCACAAGCGGTGCACGAAAATAAGGTTGACTTTCGCTATGCAAGAGAGATATTTTACAAGAAAAATCACGAGAAAATCGTTTATGTAGCTCGATACAGACATCAATTCGAGGACTGACAACTGCGACACTTTTTCCATCTCTTAAATATTGATTGATGATTGGGTAGACCATCTCTGTCTTTCCTGCACCTGTGACAGCTCTGACAAGAATCTGTGAGCGCTGATGGCAATCTGTGATAAGGCTGTCAGCGATTTTTTGCTGTTCTGATGTTAGTTTCCCTGACCAAAGAAGATAAGGATGTGCAATAAAATTTTGCTGAGGAAAATGATAGAGCGATTCATCAGATTGTACTCTCCCTAAGTTAATACAAGTTGGACAATAAAAACATCCCAGAGGAAGTTGAACCATAACTTTTTTGTGAACGCTGCCACATCGCAAACATTTAATGCTGTCAGTGCTGACAGCAGTCATGGTAGGAGATTGGTTAAAATCAGTCTTGCTGACAGAATGTCTGATACGATTAAAATCGGCTGTTAGTAATAATCGTCCATATAAATCTTTCATAAATAGTTATACGTAAATTTTTGCTTGATGTAACGTGTATTTTAAATATTACAAACGTTAAATTATTATGTGTTTTTGTTAAAATTTGTTTAAATAGAGTTAATAGGAAATACTAAAAATGGAGGGAAAGCTATGAAATCGAATCATATTAAATCTAGAATGCTCAGAATTTTACTCATCGCAACAGGAATAGTTGCAGGTTCTTCTGTTGTCGTGGCGACAGCAACACCAGTAGAGCTTGCTGCTGCGAAATCTTTCATCAAGTCAGTGATGATTAAAAAAGATACAAAAAGTAAGAAAAAGAAGGGCGACAGTTCAAGCATGGAGGCGGCAATTGCAGGAATTCTCGGAGCTGCAGGGAGTCCATTTCCGGAAGAAATCCCATCTATTGAGTTTCTCACAACAACCTTGTCCAAGGTATCACCTTTGACTGCACGTTTGGCACAAATTTCTCGAAATCTTTCAAAAGAAATAACAGAGGTTGTGCTAGGAGAAACTGCCGCCGCGGAGGAAGTGGATGTTGAAAGTCTCGCAAAGGTTGATTTCACAAGTTTGTGGGAAAGTGAAGATATTAACTACTTAATCACTCTTTTTGGCGATATTACCAAGATTAAGACTGATGTCAATGTCAAGGATATTCTTAATCAATTTGGAATTAAGAATTTTACAGGTTATGAATTTGACCGAACGGAAAATGAAGCAACGCTCTTTTTTGGGGTAGATGATTTATCTAAAGTTCCAGCTTTTACAGCTGAGGAAAAAGAAAGGTATCATTTTGCAGAAGAATCTGCAAGCATTGAGCACGAGATGGGTCCTGTAGGAAAGCTGCCTGACGGAGTCATCCCGACGGCATGGGAGTATGTCACAAAAGACGGTAAGACCATATTTGCACATGGGCTTGATGGGGAATTTGCGGACGGCATCTATCATGAAGGATTTGATGCGACGATGTTTTTAGCTGGTTCGACGGTTCTTCCGCCAGAGCTTGACTCAATCAATGGCTCAACAGCGACTTTCTTATCGGGAACGCAGAATTATAACGCGCACAGTTCGGGTACATGGACGACGAGTCCTACGATGGCGATATCGAACTGGGTGCTGAGCTTTGGCTTTAATCAGCAAGTCGTGAGTCCAGAAGACCATACGATTATTGTCGAAACACTAAACAATGATTCGTTCAAAGCGTTGTTGTATTCTCTTGAGGTTGGACAATCTGTAACTCTGAGAAGTCCACTTGAAACATATGCCAATCAATCACGAACCCCTGCCCTAATGAGTTTGGTAGGGACAGATCATTATGTGTATATTGTATTGACGAGGACTGCGGATGGTACAGCGGAGAATCCAGCCTTTCATTGGTTGAAATCTACTTACCATCCAGAAATTCCTGGTGAAAACGAGTGGTATCGAGGACTGAGGTATTATTATACAGAGGTTGAAAATCTATATTCGGCAAGCTGGAATACGACGGTTAAATTGGTTTTACCAGAAAATGAACCAGAACCAGAGCCAATTCCGGAACCTATCCCAGAACCAGAGCCAAAAATCGTAGAAGAGGAGAAAGAAACGGAGCCTCAGATTGAGGAAAAGGTCGCAGAAGAAACCGAGGCAGCTGAGATTGTTCCCGAGCCAATGATTACTTTGACACCAACTTATAGCTTTACCTCTGATGAGCCAGCACCAGTGCCAATGGATGATGGGTTTGTTGTAGGTGGTGAGGACGTCAATATGCCAAAAACAGGCGATAAAACTGATGAGCTTCTAGAAGTAGAAGGTGGCGCTATTGCGCTTGGCGCCGCAGCTGTCGCGCTTGAAGAAGGACTCAAAAAACATAAAAAATCCGCTAAAAAAGAAAAATAAAAGATGAAATAGAGAAATGCAAAGCTGTAGAACTTTGCATTTTCTATATGTAAAAATGCTATAATTGTGCTAAGACTTGCTGAGGAGAAATAGATGACTATCACGATAAAAACCGACTTTACAAACGAAGAAGAAATCAAAAAATCACGTTTCATCTGTCAGCTCGCGCGTGTTAAATCAGAGGAAGAAGCGCAAAATTTTATTGCACAGGTCAAAAAAGCCAATCCTCGCGCCAATCATAACTGCTGGGTCTATACGATTGGCGAGCGGCAGGAAATCCAGCGTATGAGTGATGATGGAGAGCCGTCAGGCACTGCGGGCGTTCCCATGCTTGAAATCCTAAAAAAGAAGGAAATTACCAATGTTTGTGCCGTTGTCACGCGCTATTTTGGCGGTATCAAGCTGGGCGCAGGCGGACTCATTCGTGCGTATGCAGGTGCTGTTAACCACGCGGTTGAAGCTGTTGGACTGGTAAAGTTGGTTGAACAGCAAGAAATGATATTGTGCCTTGATTACAGTCTTTATGACAGCTTACAGCGTTTTTTGACACAAGAAAATCTCGTCATCGCACAGAGTGAATTTTTGACAGAAATCAAAGTGAGCGCATACATTGACGAAAACCGTGCTGACAGCTTTTTGTCAGCACTGACAGAGCATTTTAATAGTAAAATCACCGCTGACAAAGGGAAAATCAGACTGACAGAAGTCGATTTTGCACAAATTAAGTAGATTTTATTTGGCCATGAAAGGATTCAATGACTAAAACACTAGCTAAAATTTTATTTATCATATATAGTCTTATTCTGATTTGGATTATTTTATTTAAACTTTCTTTTCATCCGATTAACTTTTTGGTAAATGTAAACACAAGAAGTCTCAATTTGGTTCCATTTGCTCTTTCAGGAGGACGGAGAGAAGTTTTACTCAATGTTTTTATTTTTGTTCCTTTTGGTGTATTACTGAATATGGTAGGAAGAAAAATTCCATTTTTATTAAAATTTTTGATAATCTGTGCAGTCAGTTTTTTATTTGAAAGTTTGCAATATCTGCTGTCCATTGGCGCGAGTGATGTGACTGACCTTATCACTAATAGTTTAGGAGGACTTATTGGTTTAAGTCTTTATAGTATTGCTATGAAATTAGGACAAAAGCGCAAAGTTGATAGAAATATTGTTGTTTTGGGATGTATTATGATAGTTTTCATCATAATCTGGATTGGTAGACTTTTCTTTAGACGAATGATGTAAGTAAGTGTGATATTTATGTTAAAATGATAAAAGTCGTTTTATTTTAGAAAAGACAAAATATAAGAAAAGGAACCCCATGAAAATTTTCAGAGGCTCAATTATTGTTAGTATCATTGCACTTATCGTTGCTTTTATTTACGGTGGCTGGGATGCACTTTTTATCACAGCGATTCTTGCTGTTCTTGAAATCTCTCTTTCGATTGATAATGCGATTGTCAATGCGAGGATTCTTGAACGCATGAGTCCGACTTGGCAAAAAGTCTTTCTCACCGTCGGGATATTGATTGCCGTAGTAGGAATGCGCTTGATTTTTCCCCTGCTCATTGTGAGTGTTTCAGCGCAGCTCAATCCAATCGAGGCTTTGCGTTTAGCGCTTGAAAAAGGTAATCCACATACTGTAGGGACTTATGGATACATTCTCCACCACGCACACCCTCAGATTGCGGCTTTCGGCGGTATGTTTTTGCTCATGTTAGCGCTGGCATTTTTCTTCGATAAACGCGCGCACACTTGGCTCAAACTTCCAGAGAAAGTCCTTCAAAAAATTGGTCACTTTCCTGCCGCAAATGCTATTATTTCACTGGCTTTACTCTTAGTTGCTTCAATGACCTTGACAGAAAATGCGCAGACGATTCTTTTTGCAGGTCTACTTGGTATTTTGACCTTTATGGTCGTTGACGGCTTTGGTGAGATGATGAGCCATAGCAAAGCAGCTTCAAGCTCTATGTCAAACTTTGTGATTGCCACAGGAAAAGCAGGACTTGCCCTCTTTCTCTATCTGGAAGTGATTGATGCGTCATTTAGTTTTGACGGCGTGATTGGTGCCTTTGCGATTACCTCCGACCCCATCATCATCCTTTTAGGACTCGGTGTGATTGGGGCAATGTTTGTGCGCTCGCTGACCCTTTACCTTGTCAAGAAAGGCACGCTCAACGAACTCGTCTATCTGGAGCACGGCGCGCATTGGGCAATCCTAACCCTTGCTCTTCTCATTTTAGGTAGTATCAAATGGGACATCGGTGAAGCCATCACAGGCCTCTTAGGTGGTGTGATTATTGTCGTTTCATTTATCTCTAGTGTTTTCTATAATCGGAAACATTGAGGACTAACGGATAGTATTTTAAAACTGTAAATATTTAAAAATCTCAGTGCAAGTTAACTGGGGTTTTTCATTTTAATTTTTTCAAAGCAAAATATGATAAAATGAAAGAAAACGTATACAGGAGAGATTTATGACAAAGTATAGTGTCGGTTTGGACATCGGTATAGCAAGCTGCGGCTGGAGCATTATTGATATTGAGAAAAAAGAGATTATAGATTTAGGCAGTCGGATTTTTCCATCTGGAAATGCTGCTGGAAATCAAGACAGACGGAGTTTTCGTGGGACGCGGCGACTCATCAGACGGCGAAAAAATCGTTTGTCAGATTTGACGAAGTTTTTGGCTGAAAATGGCTTTGCTGTCAGTAATGACAAAAATCAAAATCCTTATGCCCTTCGTTCCAAAGGGCTGGCAGAGCAACTATCAAAGGAAGAATTGGCAACTGCACTTTATCATATTGTCAATCGGCGTGGGATTTCCTATGATTTGGGCGATTTGGAAGACGACGGGACGAGCGGTGTTAGTGACTACAAATCTTCGATTAATATCAACCGCCAGCTTTTGCGTGAAAAGACGATTGGGCAAATTCAGCTTGAACGGCTGAATGAATTCGGTCAAGTTCGTGGTCAGGTCAAAGCAGATGATGAAACAACTTTGCTCAATGTTTTTCCGTCAGCTGCCTATGCGGACGAAGCCAAGCAGATTTTGGAAAAGCAGGCTGAATATTATCCTGAAATCACGGACGAATTTATCGCGAAAATCAATGAACTGATTACTCGCAAGCGCGAATATTTTGTCGGTCCAGGCAATGAAAAATCACGTACAGATTACGGGATTTACAAAACGGACGGTAGGACGCTGGATAATCTTTTTGACGAACTCATCGGAACGGACAAAATCAACGGCGAAAAACGGGCATCTGCGTCAAGTTTGACCGCTCAGATTTATAATTTGCTCAATGATTTGAATAACCTGACCGTGCCAAACACCGAAGATGGAAAATTGACGACTGAAACGAAAAAAGAAATTCTGTCAGCTGCGAAGCGGGCTGAGGGTATTTTTGGGAAAGTTCAGATTTGTAAGCTAATTGGAGTAAAATTTGATGAACTTAAAACCAAAAAAGGTGGAGAAATTGAATTTAAGCATACACTTTTTGCTTACAGAAAATTCCGCAAAGCGCTTGCAGAAAGCAATATTGAAGCAAATGATTTGTCCACCGAATTTTTCGATAAAATCGCAGATATTCTCACGTTAAATACTGAAAAAGCTGAAATCCGCAAGCAGTTGGATAAAGCCGATTTTGCCATTTCTGACGAGGTAAAAGAACTCATTGTCAAAGAAAATAAAAATCTCCTCGTTGACGGACGTGCGACTTGGCACAGTTTTTCTTACAAAACCTTGAATTTGCTCATTCCTGAGCTGCTCAATACCTCTGATGAACAGATGACGATTTTGACAGGTCTGGGCTTGATGAAGCCTGACAATGAGAAATATCAAGGCTTGAAGAATATTCCAGCAGCTCAAATCACAGAAGAAATTTACAATCCTGTCGTCGCAAAATCAACGCGCGAAGCCATTAATGTTTTCAATGCGATTGCAAAACGTGTCGGCGCAGAAAATATTGCGCACGTTGTCATTGAATTGCCGCGCGAAGACAATGAAGACGATGTTAAAAAGCAAAAAATAAAGTTTCAGAAAGCACAAGAAGCCGAGAAAAATGCAGCTGACGAACTCGTCAAACAACAAATGACAATTCCTGACAGCAGCTTACTTGCTCAATATCGCAAGTTCAAAGGTCTATCACAAAAAGTGCGTTATTGGTATCAGCAAGAAACTTTTTGTCCATACTGCGGCGAGAAAATCAAGGTGATTCAGCTCATCAACAATAATGAAAGTTTTGAAATTGACCACATCATCCCGATTTCAGTCAGTTTTGATGACTCGCAAAATAATAAAGTGCTTGTCCATAGTCAGTGCAATCAAGCGAAGGAAAAGCAAACGCCGCTTGGCTGGATTAACAACGGCGGCGGATTTGGGCAAACGAAAGCGGAATACATTGCCAGAGTTAAGGCAAATAAAAATTTCAACAAAAATAAAGTTGACAATCTGCTCAACGACGCGGATTTGAACGACATTATCACGCGTCGTAGTTTTATTCAGCGAAATCTTAATGACACGCGCTATGCCTCACGCGTGGTGCTGGACGAGTTTTACAGCTTTTTCAAGTCAAACCATCTGCCCACAAAAGTCAAGGTCGTCCGTGGCAAATGGACTTCACAAATGCGTAAAAAATGGAATAGCGCAGGTGGACTTGCCAAAACGCGCGACACGCATCATCATCACGCGATTGATGCCAGCATTATCGCCAGTTTTCCATTGCTGAAAGCCTTTGACAAAGCGGTCAAATTGATTGATATTGACAAGGAAACGGGCGAAATTTTGCAAGATAAAGCAGCGGTCAAAAAAGCGCGTGAAGCCGAATTATTGGCGCAATGGGCGATTCCGAATGAAAAAGAATTTGAAAAATTAGACAGCGAGATTTTTGATTTTCCGCTTTTCAAGCAAGTTGAATTGGCAAATGACATTGATGACCCAGAAAATCCAGTCAAATTCAGCCACAAAGTCGATAAAAAAGCCAATCGCGCCGTTGCCAATCAGACGATTTACGGCACGCGCATGAAAGAAACAGAAGTTGTAAAACGTGGAAAAACGGAAATTGTGCAAGATGAATATATCTTTGGCACGATAAAAAACATCTATAACGTAGATGATTTTGCGAAATTCAAAAAGTTGTACGATGAGGCGCTCAAAAAAGAGGATGTCAAGTTTTTGATGCAAGAAAAAGACCCAAAAACTTGGGAAAAATTGCTTAAAATTCTGAAAAACACGCCTGATTTTGAAGAAAAAACGCAGACAGATGGAAAAGTCAAAGTCATCCCTGTTTCTCCATTTGAGCTTTATCGCCGTGAAAATGGTTTTATTACTAAATATGCCAAGCATAATAATGGGCCAAAAGTGGTGAGCTTGAAATATTACGACTCAAAAATCGGCAGTCATATTGATATTACGCCTGAGAACGCTAGAAATAAAGTCGTGTTGCAAAGCTTGAAGCCTTGGCGGACGGACGTTTACTACAATCCTGACACGCAGCAATATGAACTTCTCGGTCTCAAATATGCAGATTTGAAATTCACAAAAGGAGTTTACGGAATCACGGAGGAAGCCTATGAAAAGCTGAAACATGGGATTGAAGCGGACGGCACGATTTTGTGGAAACCGATTGGGCGGAACAGCGAGTTTCGGTTTAGTTTGTATCGAAATGATCGTGTGAAGATTGTGGACGATAAAGGGGAAGAAATTGAGTTGTTGTTTGGGTCTCGTGCTGGAAACAATGAGGGTTATGTTGAGATGAAACCTATCCACAAAGCGAGATTTGAAGGTGCAGAGGAGATTGCTTTTTATGGAAAAACATCTTCTGGTAGATTTCTAAAGCCATTAGCTAAAAAGGGCTATAAACTCTACAAAGTCAACACGGGAATTCTAGGCACACCCTACTACACCGAAAAAGAATCAGATCAACCAAAATTAAATTTATAAAATTAAGAAAAGGCTTACGTGACGCTTGCAGGAACTCAAAATTTTTGCTAAAATAAAGGAGTAGTTGACGAACTACTGCGCTCGACGGAGCGTATTCAATCTTTTTATTGATAGGAAAATGATTGAGAATCTACAAGGATAAGGCTTTATGCCGAAATCATTAACTCGCCTTTGGGCGAGTTTTTTGTTTTTCTTTAGAAAGGAAAATTGAGTTCGACCTCTTTGACGGCTGGAAAAAAGATAAATTGGAACCTGACACTTGCGACAGAACTACAAATTCCTATTTTTCAAGCCATCAGAGCAATCGGTCTCACATCTTATTTATGACTTGGAGAAATGTGATGATTAAGGACGGGGACTATCTTCGTCTAAAATTAGATAACTTAGAAATTGAGAAAGGTGGACAAAAATTTAGTATTCCACTCTCAGATATTGCGACAATCACTCTAGAAGGCAATATTTTGACGCTAACGACTAAGTTGCTTGCAAAGTTAGCACAACATAATATTGCCGTGATTGTTTGTGACAATAAATATGTGCCTTGTGGTATTTTCATGGGCTTTGGGCAGTATCATCGGACGGCCAAGCGCAATCTGGAGCAGGTTGCTTGGAGTGAAAAGCTACGAAATGAAGTCTGGACAGAAATTATCCGACAAAAGCTGAGCAATCAACGAGCGGTACTCATTGCGCATGATGCAGATGTAGAGCGGATTGACAAGCTTCAGGAGTTGATTGAACACATCCAACTGGCGGATGCGACGAACCGTGAGGGACATGCGGCAAAGGTTTATTTTAACAGTCTGTACGGCATGAAATTCACGCGGGAGCAGGATTGTCTGGAAAATGGCGCGATGAATTACGGCTACACCATTATCAGAGCTTATATGGCGCGGCTGGTGACGAGTTTAGGACTCATTCCAACTTTAGGCGTTTTTCATCGGAATGAATTTAATTCGTTTAACTTGGTGGATGATTTGATGGAACCTTTTCGTCCCTTGATGGATTGGTATATTTTGGAGAAAATTTTACCGAATTACCCGAAATATCTGACTTGGGAAGCGCGCTGTAAGTTGATTGATTTCTTGAATCAGCCCTATTTTTACAGAGGGAAGAAAACAACGATTGATTTGGTAATGTTGGATTATGTCAATTCTTTTATTAAAGTAATGAAAAATGAAAATCTTTCAGAGTTGACAGAAATTACTTTAGGAGGGATTGCGAGGTGTATGAGAAATTGAGATTGATGTGTTTTTTTGATTTGCCAATGGAAACGAAACAGGAACAGAAATATTATCGCGTTTTCAGAAAAAAACTGATAGAACTTGGCTTTGTGATGGTACAAGAATCAGTTTATGTCAGAACATTACCCAATCGGAGTCAACTCACAAAATATGAGGAGCAGCTCAAAAGGGTAACTCCTTACAATGGCTTGGTTGAGCTGATGTATGTGACGGAGAAACAGTTTAATGACCGACGATTTTTGACGGGTGAAAAAGCACCGCAAGAAGTCGCTGTCGGTAATCACAAAATGGTAATTATATGAGAATAGAAATAGAAAATAATAAGTTTATTGAATTTGACGAAATGCCGCGTTTGTTTTTTTATGGTCAAAATCAAAAAGTTGCGCAAGAACTTGTTCGCAGCCTGAAAAGATTTGCTAATAAAAAAACTTTGAATGACTTGGAAGAATTGGTTTACGGTGAAAATGGGATTGAAATTTACCGAGAGAAAGAACGGCTCAACGAAAAAAATATCGACATCCATTTCTTACAGGATAATGCCTCTCTTTACCGAGAAGTCAGCTTTGACAGAAAGAGTTTGATGACTGATTTCCTGTCAGCTCTGACGGAAAATATGGCGATCACTACGGAACTTGAAGAAATCAAAAACCACTTATTGAAGATTGAGCTGCTCTTTAATGGACAGCTTCGTCAAGTTTCGAATAATGTTTCGTCAAATTTGACAGATTTGTCATTTGAAGATTTATTGAAAAACCATCTGTTTTTGTCCTATGCGGCTGATAATCATGACTTCCCTTTAGAAATGATGGATGCCAATGAATTTGTGGATGAATATTTGGCACTGCTCGGTCAGAAATTGGAGCATCAGCCTAAAGAAACATGGATTATTTTGATTAATCCAGCAAGTTTTTTAATGACAGAAAAGATACAAGACTTGCTAGAGGGTCTGTCAGTGCTGACAGAAAAAACGGAACTTGTCCATACGTTTGTCATTAGCCAGCAAACGCTTGAACTAGTGTATTTTCCAAATGATGTGCCGAGTACGATTGTTTTGACAGATGATGTTTATCAAATGCCAGATTTTGACACTTTTAGAAAAAGTATTGAAAATCATTATCCGATAAGTTTGAAAATGTCAGATGAAGCGCTCTGTCAAAATTTTTATGAAATCGTCTCAAGCATTGGTAGCAAGGCAAAAGTCGCTGGAAAATCTTATCAAAATATGATATTATTAAAGGTGATAAATGAGATTTTAGGTATTGAAAGTGCATCATTTTCTATCAATTTTGATGAACTTTCTGAGCTAGAACGCACTTATCTTAGTTCTTGAGGATTGACGAATTTTCAAGAATGTTTGGAAATCGTAGGAGCAAAAACCAAAAAGTTTTTAATTTGAGGTTTTTGTACTCTCAACATTTTCCTATCAGTAAAACTATTTGAGGAGGACAACCAATGAAACTTTTGTTTTTGTACTCTCAACATTTTCCTATCAGTAAAACTGAAGATGATGATGGTAATGCAGCAAGTGGGTTTTTGTACTCTCAACATTTTCCTATCAGTAAAACTGGCAGGGCTTGCTGTTTTAGCTTGGCTTTGTTTTTGTACTCTCAACATTTTCCTATCAGTAAAACTGAAAAGTAATATAATCAGACAACTAATCTGTTTTTGTACTCTCAACATTTTCCTATCAGTAAAACAAAGTATACAACCATGTCACCTTCGCTATTGTTTTTGTACTCTCAACATTTTCCTATCAGTAAAACATGCCATTATTGTTCTCCTTATTTATAGTATGTTTTTGTACTCTCAACATTTTCCTATCAGTAAAACAGATACATAAGAAGACCAGTCACGGCTCTGGTTTTTGTACTCTCAACATTTTCCTATCAGTAAAACTCGGCTATGAAATGGGGCGGGTTACATTATGTTTTTGTACTCTCAACATTTTCCTATCAGTAAAACAAATCCATGCACCGATGACAGTTGTTGTTCGTTTTTGTACTCTCAACATTTTCCTATCAGTAAAACAGGAAATACAAAAATATCTGAGTGAACTTAGTTTTTGTACTCTCAACATTTTCCTATCAGTAAAACGCAAATAATCTGTCCGCTCATGGCGTTTTGGTTTTTGTACTCTCAACATTTTCCTATCAGTAAAACAAAACTCTTTTAGCAGCTTTCTCAGCTTGTGTTTTTGTACTCTCAACATTTTCCTATCAGTAAAACAAATCTGCCGCTGCTCCTATGGATGCCTTGGTTTTTGTACTCTCAACATTTTCCTATCAGTAAAACTCGGAAAAGGTGGGGGATTGTCTCAAGCCAGTTTTTGTACTCTCAACATTTTCCTATCAGTAAAACTTATGGTTAATAACAAGCATTACGTTTTTTGTTTTTGTACTCTCAACATTTTCCTATCAGTAAAACGTGACCCCTGTGTAGATATTCCCATCTAGTGTTTTTGTACTCTCAACATTTTCCTATCAGTAAAACATGATAATGAATTTCTTGACCCTGATTATGGTTTTTGTACTCTCAACATTTTCCTATCAGTAAAACTTATATCCATCCACCATTTCAGAGAATGCCGTTTTTGTACTCTCAACATTTTCCTATCAGTAAAACGTGGCTTTTCTGTTAAGTCCGCAAACAATGGTTTTTGTACTCTCAACATTTTCCTATCAGTAAAACTCAAAATGTACTGCGTAGAACAAAAGCAGAGTTTTTGTACTCTCAACATTTTCCTATCAGTAAAACAGAATTGGCTTTAACCAAATTCATGGTCTGGTTTTTGTACTCTCAACATTTTCCTATCAGTAAAACCTGATGCCACCAATTCATATAAATGGAGCAGTTTTTGTACTCTCAACATTTTCCTATCAGTAAAACCTTATCATGGAAATACTATCATCGACGTAGAGTTTTTGTACTCTCAACATTTTCCTATCAGTAAAACCAGCGGGAACAAAGGAGTAGCCGCAGGACTGTTTTTGTACTCTCAACATTTTCCTATCAGTAAAACCTATACCAGCGGTAAAACATTAGTAAGTCCGTTTTTGTACTCTCAACATTTTCCTATCAGTAAAACGTACTATTCCAAGAAGATACACAGGCTACTGTTTTTGTACTCTCAACATTTTCCTATCAGTAAAACGCTGAAGCGTTGTTATCTCGTGGTTTGCCCGTTTTTGTACTCTCAACATTTTCCTATCAGTAAAACACGACTTAATCAAAGCTGTTTCTAGTTTAGGTTTTTGTACTCTCAACATTTTCCTATCAGTAAAACACAATATTGATATAGTATCAGGGGGGAGCAGTTTTTGTACTCTCAACATTTTCCTATCAGTAAAACCATCTGGGAGCTTGACGGAATTGAAGAAGTGTTTTTGTACTCTCAACATTTTCCTATCAGTAAAACATTTGACCGAGCGAGAGCTTGAAAACATCAGTTTTTGTACTCTCAACATTTTCCTATCAGTAAAACAGTTTTTTTAATCATGATAATTTTCTCCTTGTTTTTGTACTCTCAACATTTTCCTATCAGTAAAACGATAGTAACTCATGAGCATACCCCGCGATAGTTTTTGTACTCTCAACATTTTCCTATCAGTAAAACTTTAACTGAGCTGTACCATTCCATACCTGAGTTTTTGTACTCTCAACATTTTCCTATCAGTAAAACTATTTAAAAGGATTGATCTTCTTAGTGTTAGTTTTT
Organism: Lactococcus allomyrinae; assembly: GCF_003627095.1. Classification (NCBI taxonomy): domain Bacteria; kingdom Bacillati; phylum Bacillota; class Bacilli; order Lactobacillales; family Streptococcaceae; genus Lactococcus; species Lactococcus allomyrinae. Next base: position 746,931 of record NZ_CP032627.1, read on the forward strand.
GTACTCTCAACATTTTCCTATCAGTAAAACCGTGAAATGCTGAGAATTATCATTGAAGCTGTTTTTGTACTCTCAACATTTTCCTATCAGTAAAACTTAATCAACATTATAAAATAAGCTCCTCCCGTTTTTGTACTCTCAACATTTTCCTATCAGTAAAACTCTGATACCATTTAAAATATATAAAGCCAAGTTTTTGTACTCTCAACATTTTCCTATCAGTAAAACCGTACGATATAAGGGCTACATGTGCTTGGTGTTTTTGTACTCTCAACATTTTCCTATCAGTAAAACTTCTGATGAAGTTTTTGTATAACCAGAATTGTTTTTGTACTCTCAACATTTTCCTATCAGTAAAACCTATCATTTTGATAAGATTTACTGTGCTTTGGTTTTTGTACTCTCAACATCTTCCTATCAAAGATTTGGACATATATCTTCTTGACAAATCCAAAGAATAAGGCTAAAATCTAAACATAGCGACTTGAGGGTAGTGTAAGCTCAGGGTAAAAAATGGCTTAAATAATATGAATATTAAAGTAAAGTAAAAAATAAAGGTGGAACCGCGCATTTGCGCCCTTTGTCAGTTTTTGACAGGGTGTGATGTGCGGTTTTTGGTTTGGAGAGGAGAAGAATGAAGGTTATTAAAATCGCTGATGAAAATAATCAGAAGGATAGAATTAATTATTTTGTTAAAGATAATCATTATCTGGCAATTTTTCCAAAGGAAGAGCTGAAGCTTGCGAAGGATAAATTGTCGTTTGTGTTTTCTAATGCTGGGATTTATATTTATATCGGCTTGAAAAATAATTATCGGTATGTTGGGCAAACGGTCAATTTAGACCAGCGTACAGGCACGCATAAGTCTCAAGGCGATTTAGAAAAAGACTTTGAATTTATGGCGTTTTTTGGCATGGAAAATGGCAATCTAAGTAAAGGACAGCTTGATTTGTTGGAGAGCGACTGGATTGGAAATTTTCCAGAAACAGATTTTGATCGAAAAAATGCAACACAGGGGAACAAATCTTTTTTATCTCAGTCGGACAAGATTGATGCTGAAAACTTAAACCGAGATATTTTGGAGATGTTTCAGTTCTGGGAATATGATGTTTTTACGCCGAATACGGGCGAGGACTTGGATACACCTGATGAGAAAGTTGTTGCGGATAAAGTTTATCAGTTTGAGGTCTCTGACGGCGCTATTTCTGGGAAAAGCAATAAGAGTTTACGCCTAGCCTATATCAATTATCTTATCAACTTCTATCTACAAAATAAAAAAGAAGTTGAAAATAGCGGATTGATTTCTGAAGGAGAAGCAAAATTTGCAACGATTTTAGCGAAAAATCCGCCAATAAAGCCTTATGCAAGTTATAAAAAAATTGACAATACTACTTATTTGTACTCAAATTTGAGTGCTAATCAGGCTATAAAAAAAGTGCTTGATTTTGCTGAAAAAATGGGCAGACAGCTCGTAGAAAAGGAAAACTAACATGAACAAAAAACTATCATTTCAAGACATTATCTTAACCTTGCAAGGCTTCTGGGCAAAGCAGGGGGCGAATCTGATGCAAGCCTATGACAATGAGGTCGGAGCGGGCACGATGTCGCCTTATACGTTCTTGCGCTCAAATGGACCTGAGCCTTGGGGAGCAGCTTATGTGCAGCCTTCGCGCCGTCCTGCTGACGGCCGTTATGGCGAAAATCCAAATCGTTTGTTCCAACATCATCAGTTTCAAGTGGTGCTGAAGCCTTCGCCAAAAAATATTCAGGAGTTGTACTTGCAAAGTCTTGCGGCGCTTGGGATTGACGCACTTGAGCATGACATTCGCTTTGTCGAGGACAACTGGGAAAATCCGTCCATGGGTTGTGCCGGAATTGGCTGGGAAGTCTGGATTGACGGGCAAGAATGTACGCAGTTTACTTATTTTCAACAGGTCGGCGGGATTGAGGTTGATAGTGTGACGAGCGAGATTACTTACGGCTTGGAGCGCGTGGCGACGGTCATTCAGGAGGTGGATAGCGTTTATGACCTCGAATGGGGCAATGGCGTGGCTTACGGCGATATTTTCAAAGAGCCTGAGTACGAGCACTCGAAATTTGCTTTTGAGGAGAGCAATCAGGAGCTTTTGTTGCAGCTTTTTGGCGAGTATGAGGCGGAAGCGCTGCGCCTGCTGGACGAGGGCTTGGTGCACCCTGCTTACGACTACATTTTGAAATCTTCTCATACCTTTAATTTGCTGGACGCGCGTGGTGCGGTGTCGGTCACGGAACGTGCGGGCTATATGCACCGTGTGCGGACGATGGCACGCAAGGTGGCGAAGACTTTTATTGAGGAGCGCGCAAAGCTTGGTTTTCCTTTGTTGAAAGATGAGGCGCTTAGAGAAAAATATCTGGGTGTGAATGGAAAATATACACCAGTTATCGCTGAAAAGGAGGCAAAATAAAATGGGTAATTATTTATTAGAAATTGGTCTGGAAGAAGTACCAGCGCACTTGGTGACGCCATCAATTAATCAGTTGGCAGAGCGTACTCAGCAGTTTTTGCTTGAAAATCGTGTTCAATTTGATAAAATTGTCAAATATTCAACACCGCGCCGCCTGGCTATTTTGGTGGAAAATATTGCTGAAACTTCAGAAAGTAAGGATGAGGAAGTAAAAGGACCATCAGCAAAAATCGCTAAAGACGCAGAGGGAAATTGGTCAAAGGCCATTCAAGGTTTCTCACGGGGTCAAGGCATCAATCCTGACGAATTAGTTTTGCGTGGTGATTATTATTATGCAAACAAGCATATTGAGGGAGTTGCGACGAGTGATATTCTCACAAAAATCGGTGATGAAGTGATTGGCAAGATGACTTTTTCAACCTATATGAAGTGGGGCAACAACGATTTTCTCTTTGTGCGTCCGATTCAATGGATGATATCGCTTTTAGATGATGTCATTGTACCTTTTGAACTTTTGGATGTGACTGCTGGACGAACTTCGCGTGGACATCGTTTTCTATCAAATGTTGAGGTGGTGCTTAACAATGCCGATGAATATTCTGTCAAATTGCCTGAACATTTTGTTATCGTAGATAGCGAGCATCGTAAAGCAGAAATTTCAGCACAAATCATGGCTTTGGCTGCAGAACGTAGCTGGAAAGTGACTTTGCACAAAGATTTGCTGGAAGAAGTCAATAATATTGTAGAGTATCCAACAGCTTTTGTAGGGAGTTTTGATGAGAAATATTTGGATATTCCTGCAGAAGTGTTGGTGACTTCAATGCGTGATAATCAACGTTATTTTGAAGTTTATACTGCAGATGGTAGTTTAGCTCCAAATTTCATTTCGGTAAGAAATGGAAATAGTGAATATATCGAAAATGTCATTTCAGGTAATGAAAAAGTTTTGGTGGCACGCCTTGAAGATGCCGAGTTTTTCTGGAAGGAAGACCAAAAACTCAAAATTGATGATTTGGTTAAAAAACTTGCGAAAGTAACTTTCCATGCCAAAATTGGTACGCTGACAGAACATATGGCACGTACAAAAGTGATTGGTGAAAAGCTGTCAGTGCTGACAAAATTATCATCAGACGAAAAAGAAGCTGTACTACGGGCTGCCGATATTTACAAGTTTGATTTACTGACAGGAATGGTTGGTGAATTTGACGAGTTGCAAGGCGTTATGGGTGAAAAATATGCCCTGTTATCAGGTGAAAATGTAGCTGTTGCTGTGGCGATTCGTGAACACTATTTGCCAACAGTGGCAGATGGTATTCTTCCCGAAAGCAAAGTTGGTGCAGTATTAGCTATTGCTGACAAGCTCGATAGTATTTTGTCATTCTTTAATGCTGGATTGATTCCATCAGGCTCAAATGACCCTTATGCTTTGCGTCGAGCAGCACAAGGATTGATTCGTGTTATTGAAAAATTTGATTGGCATTTTGACTTAGCAGAATTTATTGCTCAGTTTGCGGGTGAAAATCATGCAGAAGTTTTAGATTTTATTCGCGCACGTGTGCAAAAGCTATTGCTTGAAAGACTTGACCGTTATGATATTGTGGAAGCAGCGATTAACAGTAATATTTTCGATATTGCCGGGATGATGGAAAGTGCTTATGTCATCGACAGTCATAAGCTTCACGGACCGTTTAAACCTGCAATTGAGAACATCTCGCGTAGTATCAATCTTGTGAAAAAAGCTGAGATTCTTGGAGAAGCTGACCCTGTTTTCTTTGAAAATGAAGTCGAGCAAAAACTTTATGATACGGTTTGTGACCTTAAAGAACAATGGGATGAAATGCCAACGGAATATAAATTCCGTGCGATTGTTCATGCTTTAGCTCCTGCGGTTGAGCTGTTATTCGACAATGTGATGGTCATGGCAGATGATGAACGTATTCGCGATAACCGTTTAGCTTTGCTTGGTCATGTGGTAGATTTGACAAGCAGTATTGCAGATTTTAGTTTGATTAACACAAAATAATTTGATAAATTAATCTAGGAATTACTGACAGAATTCTGTCAGTGCATAATCTCCATGATGTAACTACTTGACAAACTATAATCAACAGCTTAAGATATGTGCTCACCTTATCTTAAAGAGCGGGTTGCTTACAGAAATCTAAAGCCTTTGTCAGCATACTGACAAAAGAAAAATGAAATATTGGAGGTAAAATGTCCATTACAAATGAACAAATTGAGCGTATTAATGCATTGGCGCGCAAGAAGAAACAAGAGGGATTGACAGATAAAGAACTTGAAGAACAAGCTGTTTTACGTCGAGTTTATCTTGATAGTATCAAGGCAAATTTTCGCTCTCAAGTTGAGACAATTAAAGTCATAGATGAAAATACAGGAGAGGATGTTACTCCTGAGAAACTCAAAAATATTCAGCGTGAAAAAGGAATGCGTGATTAACGTAGGATTCTGAGAAGATGAGCTAGAGCTATTTCTTGAATTTTTGAGAAAAAATGGTAAAATAAGTTTAAACAATAACGAATGGGTATGGTGCACACCCGATAACCGTTTTAAGATAACTGAGTTTGCTCTTCTAGAAACGAGTGAAAATAGATAAAAGCTAGAATCTGCGCAGGCGCAGAAGCGTTTGGTTGCTCATTGTTTTTAGGCAACCAACCTTAAATTGTCCATAGGACAGTTTAAGTCCTAATTTTCATCGTTTCTGAGCGGTCGGGCTCATATCTTAAATCTGATGGCGCCTACAATGCAAAGAGGTCTTTTCGCCTTGCGTTGTAGCGCCTTTTTGTATGTAAAAATATACTTCAAAGTTTCCTTCTTTTCATCCGAAAATAATAACCAAACTCATAATAGAAGGAACTTTGAAAAAAAATCAAACTCAGATATGCTATGTAAACTGAGTTTGCGTCTTAAACACTAGGGTTTATCTTTTTGAGATCAAAAAAGTTAAAATGAAAACAATATGGTGTTGAAGCTGTGCTTCAAAGTACCAGAGTTACATTTTCCAATTTATGATTTCATAGAGTTGGACTCGCATTTTTAGAAAGGACATACAAAATGTCAAAAGCACTTATCGAAAACATCCACGCGCGCGAAATCTTTGATTCTCGTGGCAATCCAACCGTCGAAGTTGATGTGATCTTGAACGATGGCACGCTTGGACGTGCGGCTGTACCATCTGGCGCTTCAACAGGAGACCGCGAAGCGGTTGAACTTCGAGACGGCGGCAAGCGTTTGCAAGGAAAAGGCGTCGCTCAGGCGGTCGCCAATGTCAACACCGAAATCCAAACCGCTCTAGTCGGTAAATCGCCATTTAACCAAGCTGAAATTGACCAACTATTGATTGAGCTTGATGGCACGCCAAATAAAGCAAGATTGGGTGCCAATGCGATTTTGGGTGTATCAATGGCGGTTGCAAGAGCAGCAGCAAATAGCGAAAAAATACCACTCTATCGCTATCTTGGCGGTGTGGACCTTGAGCTGCCTCAACCTTTCTTTAATGTCATCAATGGCGGTGTTCACGCGGATTCTGGTATTGACGTGCAAGAGTTCATGATTACACCTGTCAAACGCGAAAGTTTCCGCGATGGTGTCGAAAAAGTGGCGAATGTTTATCACACCTTAAAGAAAATCTTGGCAGACCAAGGGCTGGAAACGGCTGTTGGTGACGAAGGGGGATTTGCTCCTAAACTCGGCTCGACTGAACACGCGATTGAAACACTTTACAAAGCGATAGAAACCGCAGGCTACACGCCAGGCAGCGAAATCGCCATCGCACTTGACCCCGCGTCGAGCGAATTTTATGACAATGAAGCACACGTTTACAATTTTGAAGGTCAAAAACTGACGAGCAGTGATTTGCTCGCTTATTATGAAAATCTTGTTGACAAATTCCCTGCAATTATCTCGATTGAAGATGGATTTTCTGAACACGATTGGGATGGTTTTGCCGCTCAAACAAAAGCTCAGGGAGATAAGATTCAACTTGTTGGCGATGATATCTTCGTTACCAATCCTGCGATTTTCGCCGAAGGCATTGAAAAAGGTGTAGCAAACGCGATTTTGATTAAACTCAATCAAATCGGAACCGTCACCGAATCAATTGAAGCCATCAAAATGGCGCGTAAAGCAGGCTATAACACCATGATTTCCCATCGTTCAGGCGAAACGGTTGATAGCTTTATCGCTGACTTTGCGGTTGCCATGCACGCAGGTCAGATTAAGACGGGGTCAATGGCACGCAGTGAGCGGATTGAGAAATATAATCAATTCCTACGAATTGAAGAAGAACTTGGCACGGCAGCAACGCTTGCCAAATTCCCTGCTCAGTAAATATTTGAAAATCAGATGAAAACACGCTAAAATAATGAAGTCATGCCTTATTTAGTGGGAGGTTTACCTCCCACTAAATGTAGTCGGACGAAATTCAAAGTTAGTGCTGCTAATCCCCTTACTCAAGAGGTAAGGGGGATTAGCAGCACTTGCTTTGATAAAAAATGAAGTCAAAGCTTGTAAAAAATTGCATTTTGACAAGCTTTGACTTTTTTGTGAGGAATTATTGAGATGAACATTATTATTGTATTTATTTTTGGGATTTTGGGTGGTTTGAGTCGTTTCGAGCTGAGCGAGCATTTGCCCAAAATCGGAGGTTTTCCAATTGCGACGCTTTTGATTAACCTCGTGGGTTGCTACCTTTTTACTTTTTTGATTAAAAATTATCTGAAAGCAACGAATGCCAAGGCACGGACGATTTTAGCACTTGGAACGGGCTATATCGGGACTTTCACGACTTTTAGCTCGTTTATGATGGATAGCGACAATCTTTTGGTGGCGCATAGTTATGGCTTACTTGCGCTTTATGTTGTGTTGACGGTCGGCGGTGGTCTTGCGATGGCAGCACTTGGTATGTATCACGGACGGCTTGCAGCAGCTTATCCTTCGGCAAAAGTGCTCGAAGAAGAGGCAAATGAAGAAAGAGAGGAAGCAAAATGATCGGCGAAATCGTACTTGTTGGATTGGCTTCAGGCATTGGCGCTGTGACGCGGTATTTGATGAGCAATCTGAGCATCGTTTTCAAGAAAATTGGCTTTCCGATTGGGACTTATCTGGTCAATATCATCGGCTCACTACTGATTGGCTATTTTTTTGGGCGATTTGGCAGTCAGGCTGAGTCTTACAAAATTTTTGCGACTGGATTTTGTGGTGGTTTGACAACATTCTCAACTTACAATTTTGAGTTGTTTGATTTACTTGAAAACCATGATTATAAACATTTTGCAGAATACTTTTTGCTTTCTTATGGTTTAGGATTTATAGCGGTTTTGTTAGGACTTTGGTTAGCAAAATAATTTCTGCGATATATCATTGCAAATAGAATAGAAAAAGCATGGCTTAGTCATGCTCTTTTTGATAGAGTTTCTGAATTTTGATATAGTCTATCACAGCTTTTGGTAAGAGATAGGTGGGGGTGATGTCAGCTGCGAACAGTTCTCGAATTTGGGTGCTTGAAATGGGAAGTATCGGAACATCAATCCATTTTACAGGATACGAGGTAGGATTAATGGTCTCAGAGCGCTTGATTGCAACAAAAGTAACAAGATGAATTAATTCATCAATCTTATACCATTTTGGAAGGTAGTCAACCATGTCACTGCCAATAATAAAATAAAAATCGCACTCAGGATGAAGCTTTGTCAGTGCTGACAGAGTATCATAAGTGTAAGATTTTCCGCCACGTTCGATTTCGCAAAGCTCCAACCCCAGACGTGGGTTGTCTTTAATAGCGAGTTCAAGCATTTTTACACGATGGACTGCTTCAATTGTTTCTTTCACATCAACATGAGGTGGAATATTTTCAGGCATGAGCAATACTGTGTCAAGATTCAGCCGTTGAGCGACTTGGTCGGCAATCATCAAATGGGCGTGATGAATAGGGTTAAAATTTCCACCCAAAAGTCCTACTTTTTTTCTTTTTTCCATGAATTGATTATATCAAGATGTGAGCACGATTGCCAAGAAATGATAAAAATACAAATCTAGGGGATGATCCCTTGGATTCGGACATAAAATAGTTGTGATGTTAGGTTCAATATTTTTGCTGACAAAGCCTAAAAATTTTGTCAGTATACTGACAATGTCGAAGTTTATTGAATACTCATTATCAAGGAACTTTTAGAGAGTTAGGGATAGGTTATTATTTTATCAGTATACTGACGAATTAATGTAAGTTATTGATAGCTCTGTAAGTACAAATTTACTGATAATTTTGATAAAATAGACATTAGAAATGACTTGACGAGCGCAATGGTTTATCAATTATAGTCGCTAGTAATGAAATTTTGCGAAATTTCAAAATAGAGCTAATGTGTACTGAACTCAAAAAAATTGGTTTATGCTAGTTCTTCTTAAATCCTACGCAGTACATCAAGCACGGAATGTAATCATAAACAGTATTGAATACTGTAATTGGAGCGGAATTATCTGGATTTTTATTCTGTCAAACAGCAGTAACCGAAAGGAAAGTAAATATGCCACAGCTTTATCAAGATGACAGCCTCGCGCTGCACACCGATTTGTACCAACTTAATATGATGCAAACCTATTTTGAACTTGGACGTCACAAGCGTCATGCAGTTTTTGAGGTTTTTTTCCGCCAGATGCCTTTTGAAAATGGCTATGCAGTGTTTGCTGGACTTGAGCGTATGGTTGATTATCTGAGAAACTTATCTTTTTCTGATACGGATATCGCTTATTTGCGAGAACTTGATTATCCGGAAGCTTTTCTTGATTATTTGAAAAATCTCAAATTTACTGGCAATGTGCGGGCAATGCAAGAAGGTCAGCTTGTATTTGCAAATGAACCTATCGTTCAAGTAGAAGGTTCACTTGCGGAGTGTCAACTGGTTGAAACGGCAATTTTAAATATTATTAATTTCCAAACTTTGATTGCAACAAAAGCAGCTCGGATAAAATCAGTCATTGGCGATGATCCTTTGCTTGAATTTGGAACAAGACGTGCGCAGGAAATGGATGCTGCGATTTGGGGAACACGTGCAGCGGTCATTGGTGGAGCTGATGCGACTTCTAATGTTCGAGCAGCTAAAATTTTTGGATTGACGGCAAGTGGAACCCATGCTCATGCACTTGTTCAAAGTTATGGTAATGACTATGATGCTTTCAAGGCTTATGCTATGACTCACCATGATTGTGTTTTCCTCGTGGATACATATGATACATTGAGAGTTGGTGTGCCTAGTGCGATAAGGGTTGCACGTGAATTTGGAGACAAAATCAATTTTCAAGGGGTGCGTATTGACTCTGGAGATATGGCTTATATTTCTAAAAAAGTTCGTCAACAATTGGATGAAGCAGGTTTTACAGAAGCAAAGATTTATGCATCAAATGACCTTGACGAGTCGACTATTTTGAGTTTAAAGATGCAAAAAGCAAAAATTGATGTCTGGGGTGTTGGGACAAAATTAATCACGGCCTATGATCAGCCAGCATTAGGTGCTGTTTATAAGCTGGTGTCAATGGAAGATGAACAAGGCGAAATGAAAGACACAATTAAGCTTTCAAGCAACGCCGAAAAAGTGTCTACACCAGGTAAGAAGCAAGTTTGGCGTATTACCAAAAAGGCGGATGGAAAATCTGAAGGGGATTATATCACATTTAGCGATGAGCACCCTGATCAAGATGAGGAAATCTATATGTTCCACCCACTTTATACCTATATCAACAAAAACATTCGTGATTTTAATGCGAAGCCGTTGTTAAAGCCAATATTTGTTAATGGAGAGCTTGTCTATGATTTGCCAAGCCTTCCAGAAATCAAAACTTTTGCGCGTGAAAATCTTGATGAACTTTGGGATGAATATAAGAGAGATTTGAATCCTCAGCCTTATCCTGTTGACTTGTCACAGGAATTGTGGAATCATAAAATGCGTTTGATTTCTGAAGTGCGTACACTCGTTTCAATGATGAAGTTGGATGAAAGATGAGAATAAGAGCGATAGATATAAGTGACGCCCAAATTTTTTGGGAGTTAAAGAAACAATTAGACACAGAAACAAAGTTTATGATGTTAGAGCCAGATGAACGGAAGTTTGTTTTCGGTGAAACAATCGGTGAGATTGCTAGAATGGATTATTTGATTGGAGCTGAGGTTGATGGAAAGCTTGTCGGATATTTGTCAGCAAAGTGCGGAAAAGCAAATCGCATTAAACAAACGGCTTATATTGTAGTTGGTGTTTTAGAAAACTTTCAATATCAAGGCTTAGGAGGACGGTTTTTCGACGAACTTGACGAGTGGGCAAAAGAAAAGAAGCTCAAACGCTTGGAGCTCACAGTCATGTCAAGAAACACAACAGCAATTGCGCTTTATCAAAAACACGGTTTTGCCATTGAAGGTGTACGTCGTCAGTCAATGTGTGTTGATGATGAATTTATTGATGAGTTTTACATGAGTAAAATCTTTGAATAACTCTGTCAGTATACTGATAGAATCCTCAGCTTTGCTGAGGATTCTATCCTATAAAATAAGAACTATAAAATGACCTTATCAGGAGAAAAAATGACATTACAAACTGAGATTATAGCATCATTAGGTGTAAAAGCTGAGATAGATGTAAAAGCAGAAATTCGTGTATCTATTGATTTTCTAAAAGATTATTTGAAGAAATATCCTTTCATCAAATCATTTGTACTGGGTATTTCTGGAGGTCAAGACTCAAGTTTAGCTGGACGTCTGGCACAACTTGCTATTGAAGAAATGCGACTAGAAACTGGTGATGACAGTTATCAATTTATCGCAATTCGTTTGCCTTATGGTGTCCAAGCTGATGAAGCCGATGCGCAGCGTGCGTTGAAGTTTATTAAACCTGATGTAAGTCTTGCGGTCAATATCAAACCAGCTGTTGACGGACAGCTGTCAGCACTGACAGAAGCTGGTGTCAATGTTTCAGACTTTAACAAGGGAAATATTAAAGCTCGTCAACGTATGATTACACAATATGCAGTAGCAGGTGAATACAAAGGAGCAGTCCTCGGTACTGACCATGCGGCCGAAAATATCACAGGATTCTTTACAAAATTTGGGGATGGTGGCGCAGACTTATTACCAATTTTTCGCCTAAATAAGCGCCAAGGTAAACAGCTCTTGGCAGAACTTGGTGCAGACCCTGCTATTTACGAAAAGATACCTACCGCAGACCTCGAGGATGGAAAACCAGGTCTTGCTGACGAAGTAGCACTTGGCGTCACTTATGACAATATTGATGATTATTTGGAAGGCAAAACGATTCCCAAAGAGGCTGCAACCAAGATAGAAGCATGGTGGAATAAAACTCAACATAAACGGCATCTTCCAATTACTGTTTTTGATGATTTTTGGAAATGAAAAAAATGATACCTTTCTCATCAGAAAGGTATTTTTGCATTATACTTGAAGTAATCACTTCAAAACGGATGAGCTAGTTTTTTCGATTTCACTGAAACTTAGGCTACAAGTATGTTATAATCAAAAGTAAAAGGCTTACAAGAACGGCTCAATTTGAGGGAAAAGAGGTTAAAGATGTCATTCATAGAAATCATCAATGAATCAAAAAAATATCAAACGGGCTCAGAAGTTATCTTTGCCAACGACCATGTTAATTTTGAGATTGAAAAGGGTGAACTGGCAGTTATTTTAGGCTCGTCAGGGGCAGGAAAATCTACCGTACTCAATATTCTAGGAGGAATGGATACCTGTGATGAAGGCGAGTTATTCATAGATGGAGAAAACATTGCCCATTTTTCAGAAAAAGAATTGATTAAATATCGTAGGTATGCTGTAGGATTTGTTTTTCAATTTTATAACTTGGTGAATAATCTGACGGCGAAAGAAAATGTAGAATTAGCTTCAGAAATCGTTGATACAGCACTAGACCCAGAAACGGTGCTAAAGGATGTAGGGCTTGAGCATCGCATTCATAATTTTCCTTCACAGCTTTCAGGAGGAGAGCAGCAACGGGTTGCTATTGCACGCGCGATTGCCAAAAATCCAAAAATTTTGCTGTGTGATGAGCCGACAGGGGCATTAGATTATCAAACAGGAAAACAGATTTTAAAACTCTTGCAAGATCGGACAAGAAAACAAGGAACAACGGTCATTATTGTTACTCATAATGCTGCAATTGCGAGAATTGCCAATCGCGTCATTCAGATGCATGATGGAAAAATCAAGGCTATCTCAATCAATCCGCAGCCAGAAGATATAGAGGGAATTGAGTGGTGAGTTATGGCGAAAAAGACAATAAATAAGGATGTTAGACGTTCTATTACTGGTTCTTTGGGACGTTTTCTTTCTATTTTTTCTTTGATGGTACTGGGTGTCTTTGCATTTGTGGGATTGAAGGTTTCAGGACCAAATATGCGTGCAACAGCAGAACACTTTTATACACAGCACAGGTTGGCAGATTTGACGGTGACTTCAACTTTAGGATTAGATGACAGCGATCAAAAGTTGATTAAAGCAACTTCGGGTGTGAAACAGGTAGAGTTTGGTTATTTTCGTGATGTATTACTCAAAGGTACACATACAAGTTTGCGCTTGTTTTCTCCTCCTCAAGATTTATCCACCTATGCACTGCAAGCTGGAAGGATGCCAACACAGACGGGTGAGATTGCACTGGATTATCTTTATAAAGGACAGTTTCACTTGGGTGACACCATTGATTTTACGGAAGAAAAATCAGATGGAAATTATATTTTGCGCCAACATTCGTTTAAAATTGTTGGATTTGTTAAATCAAGTGAGTACGTAGATAAAAATGATTTTGGTCGGACAACGATTGGTACAGGACAACTCAATGGTTATGGGATAATTCCTAAGAACACTTTTGATTCATCCGTCTATATGATTGCCAGAATGACTTTTACTCGAATGCAAGGTTTATCAATCTACGACGTACGCTATAATGATTTGGCAAGTCATTATCAAACAAAAGTTGAAAATCAACTCAAAAATCAGCCTGAAAATCGTTTGAAAGCATTAAAAACTGAGCCACAGCAACAGATTAATTCAGCAAAGGTTGAGTTAGAGCAAAAAGAGCAACAGATTGCTCAGCAAAAATCACAGTTAGATAAACAACAACAGCAACTCGTAGCTGCCGAGGCCACGGGATTACCTGTGAGTCCTGAGATGCAAACTCAAATTGACGATGGACAGCAACAAATAAAACAAGCACAATCAAAAATTACGAGTGCTCAATCTGACTTGCAGACAAAGCAAGAGGCGCTCAATCGCTTAGTGGCGCCAGTCTATACTGTTAATAATCGTAAAGATGGCAATCCAGGTTATCAGAGCTTTCTTGATGACTCCACTCGAATTGATACGTTATCTAATGTTTTTCCAGTTGTGCTTTTTGCGATTGCACTCTTGGTTAGTTTGACGACAATGACTCGTTTTGTTGAGGAGGAGCGAAGTAATCTCGGTTTACTCAAGGCTTTAGGCTACTCTAATCGACAAATTCATCAGAAATTTATCATTTATGGCTTAGTCTCTAGTGGAAGTGGGGCAGTGGCTGGAACAATTTTGGGGCATACTTTTTTGCCGATTGCGGTATTTAATGCCTATACTGCTTCGTCAACGTTCTCTAATTTGCGGTTGACTTTTTCTGTTTTTTGGACTATTGTAGCATTTTTAATTGCAATTGCTTGTAGCGTGTTACCTGCGTATTGGGTGGTTTATCAGGAGTTACGTGCGGCACCTGCTCAACTATTTTTGGCAAAAGCTCCGAAGGCAGGTTCACGTATTTTATTGGAAAAGATTGGTTTTATATGGCGGCGGATGAGTTTCACTTATAAAGTGACGGCTCGTAATCTTTTTCGCTATAAAAAACGGATGCTGATGACGATTTTCGGGGTGGCAGGTTGTACGGCATTGCTTGTGATGGGATTTGGTATTCGTGATTCGATTTCGGGTCTTGCAAGTCGGCAATTTGGTGACATTTTGCACTACGATATGATTGCAGTAGAGCAGGAGAAGATGACCAATGCTGAGCGAGATGAATTAGATAAAAAATTGAATTCGGACACAATTGATTCACATTTGTCGGTGCATTTTGAACAATTGACTAAAAAGACAGATGATAATGAAACACAACAAATTAGTATGATTGTGCCAAATCAAACAAACCATTTTTCACAATATGTCACTTTAAGAAACCGCATCTCACAGAAAAAGTTGCCCTTGACAGATTCAGGCGCGATTATTTCCGAAAAACTCTCTGATTTGTTGAATGTTAGAGTAGGTGATCGTTTTACAGTTGAAAATGCTGATCATAAACAGTTTAAAATTCGAATTTCTGGCATTACTGAGATGTATATGGGACATTATCTGTTTATGAGTCCAATAGAATACCAACACGTTTTTGGTAAGAACTTTACAGCAAATGCTCAATTGATTAAACTTACAGATTCTAAAGAGAGTAATGTTCGGGAGCAGTCAGCTAAGTTGATGAGCTTACCTGCTGTGGCAGCTATTTCACAGAATATTGATATGCGCAATACGATTGATGCGTTTATGCAAGGAATGAATAGTGTCATGTTTGTCTTGATTATCTGTGCGATTTTGCTTGCGGTAGTAGTGATTTATAATCTGACAAACATTAATGTTTCTGAGCGAATTCGGGAACTCTCGACGATTAAAGTCCTTGGATTTTATGACCGAGAAGTGACAATGTATATTTATCGTGAAACGATTTTATTGAGCTTCATTGGTATACTTTGTGGTTTTGGATTGGGCGCTTTTTTCCATCGGTTTATTATTGAGCAGGTCGCTCCTGATTTAGTAATGTTCAACCTAGCGTTATTGTGGACAAATTTACTCTTGTCTGCAACGATTACGATGGCAACAACTCTTGCTCTGAGTCTATTTGTTCATTTTAAATTAAAACGTGTAGATATGTTGGGCGCTTTGAAATCAATTGATTGAAGTGATTACGATTACTTTATTGATGGGGATTCTTTCTCCATCACTAATGTTAGGATACAACCACAACCTCACATCAAAGATATGCGGTCACCACTTTAGAGCAAATGGACAGCGTAGCGAAGTGGAGATCGTGCGTGCTAAGTCAGAATGCACTTATCTTACTTGATTTCCGATTAGATCTTACAAAAAACTTACTGACAGCACTTTGTCAGTAAGTTTTATTTTGTGTCAACGTGAGAAATGAAATCTGTCAGCTTGCTGACAGATTTTTTATTCGCAGAATCAATGCTCACGTTAATCATATTGAACTGATCACTTATTTTTCGGATTTGCGTTTAATGTCAGTGATGTTTTGTCCTTTTTCTTCATCTGACAAGATTTCTTCAAAGCTTGGAAGTAAAATGGACTGACCATATTTTTGACGCAAAGCAGTAGTAACAAGTCTGTAAGCAAGTCGGCTATTTCTTGATAAGATAGGTCCATGAAAGTAAGTACCAAAGGTATTTTTATAAATCAATCCTTCGGTATCATCATCTGGATTGTTGCCACCGCCATAGACAACACGCCCCAACGGTTTTTCATCTTCTGATAAATAAGTGATGCCAGAATGATTTTCAAAGCCATAGTAGGTTTCGCCAAACTCGTCATTGTGTGTTTCAATATCACCGATAAAACGGTCAGTGCGCAAGTTTTCTGTGTAATGACCAAGAATCCCAGTTCCTGCGATTTTATGACCCGAAGCATTGACATAATATTGACCGAGCATTTGATAGCCACCGCAGATGGCAAGCAGAGGTTTGTCAGCTTCAATGTAGGATTTTAGAGGTTCTGTCAGCGCTGACAGACTTCCGTCAGCGATAATTTCTTGCTCGTAATCTTGTCCACCACCCCAAAAAACGAGGTCGTAACGTTCTTTATCAAACCTATCACCGAGGGATACAATCTCAAAGGTCATCTCGCAACCAAGCTTTTCGCCAACATACTTGAGCATGAGAATATTACCATTATCGCCATAAGTATTCATTAAATCACCGTAAAGATGGGCGACTGTCAAATCAAATTTTGGATGTTCAAGATTGGATTTTAGTGAAATATAAGTCATAAATTTCCTTTCAGTTTTTGAATCCATGCATCAAGATAAAAGTCAACTTGATAAGTGTTATAGCCCTGGAACCGCTTGGTAAAATGAGCTTCATAAATTTCTTCTGGTGTATGTATTTGGCGAAGAAACTCATCAATTTCTGTAGTATTATAGCCTCGAAATGCGACTTTGAAATTAGGATGAGCAAGGTCAACTTTTGCAAGAGATTCAAGACGTTTGCTCTCTTGTTCATCTGCGTGTTCAATGTTGTAACGATAAGCAGCGAGTTCTTGAAGATAGAACTTAACGTCTTGTTTATCATAACCCATAGCGCTGCTTGAAAAACTCTTGTTCTTGATTTGTTCAGAAGGTAAGGGATTTTCAGCTAGCTGGCGTAAGAATAAATCGACTTCACCACGATTATAGCCAAGTGCAGATTTTATGAAATGCTTTTTATTAGGATACTCGTACTCATCAATTTTTTTCATTACTTCATTTCTCCATCAATTAGATGTTCTTTTGAAAGAAGTTCACGCATAGCAAGCATTGCTGTGTAGGTCGCAAGGATATAGACATGGTCGGTTTTGGATGATTTTATGTCTCTCAAAACACTGGCTAGATTGTCACGTTCAGAAATCTTGTCGGCATCAAAACCAGTGACACGCATCCGACGTGCCATTTCGCTTGCTCTAGCACCACCTGTGATAATCTGGTCAATTTCCATTTCTCGGAGCAATTCAAAATTAGCGTCCCAAATCCAACTTGTGTCAATTCCGTCAGCATAATTTGCATTCAAAAGACTGATTAAGGTAAATGGATAGTTTGCCAATTTCATCATTTCTAAGGCTTGATTGGCACCAACGGGGTTTTTAATCAATACGATTGTGACTTGTTTGCCATCAATTTCAAGTGTTTCTTGGCGACCAAAGACAGCTTTTGACTCATTGAAGCCAGCAGTGATTTTTTCTGCTGGCACATCAAAATATTCAGCAACAGAAACTGCAGCTAGTGCATTGTAAATATTGTAAAGCCCGCCGACATTGATTTTATAAGAATTTCCGTCAATAACAAAACGTGACGAAGTATTTGTGATTTCTGTCAGTTCTGACAGCTTATAGTCAAGTGATGGGCGAGTGAATCCGCAATTTACACAGATATAATTTCCAAGATTAGCGTAAGTATTCATCTTGTAAGCAAGAATGTGATGACACCTAGGACAAACAATTCCCTCAGTATTGTAGTGAGCATGAGTTGGAGTGTGTTCCTCGTGGTCGAAACCGTAATATTTGACTTTGTTCACCAACTTCTTGGAATTAAATAATGGACTATCGCCATTGAGCAGAACTGTCGCAGTAGGTGAGTTTGCAGCTCCTTTGACAATAAAATCATAAGTCGTATAAATCTCGCCATAACGATCCATTTGGTCGCGGAAAATATTGGTAAATAGAAAAAGTGAGGGTTTAATATACTCTGTAATTTTTGGCAGACTTGCTTCGTCAATCTCTAACACTGCAAATTTTTTCTGAGGTGTCTTTGTTTTTGGTGCTTTCAAAAAAGTCGAGACGATTCCAGTAATCATATTGGCACCAGAAGGATTAGTCACGACAGGACCGAAAGCCTTCTCCAAAATTCCTACTGTCAGAGCTGTTGTCAGTGTTTTACCGTTAGTCCCAGTAATGACAATAATTTCATAATTTTTTGTCAGTACTGACAGAATATTTGGGTCAATTTTTAATGCAAGTTTGCCAGGCAAAGTTGAGCCACGTCTAAAAAATTTCTCCAAGACAAAAGCTGATGATTTCCCAACAAAACTCGCAAATGAAGTTTTTATAGTCATATGCAATATTCTACCATATAATCTCATTTTTTGGCAAAAATCATTTTCCGTACAACAGAAGAAAGTTAATCTAATGAAATCAGGACAATACATTAAAGTATAATACAATAAAAATAGGAATTTTACAGTATAAAAGAAAGTCAACTTACCTAATAGTAATCTGTATCGTACCAAACTATACTCAAAATAATAATATCTTTAAGCAATGAGGAGTAAAAGGCCAGTATAATAACTAGAGTAAGTAGTTGGGTGGAGGTTGAAAGCCAGTATTGTTTTATCTCCGACCTACTTACAACAAACTGGTGGACAAAAAGCAAAATTTTTAAGACTTAATAATAATCGCTCATTCCATTTTTTGGTATAATATGCTCATGACAAACAGTAAAATATTTCAACATAATACATATAATACACTCTACGGCGGTTTTTATGAAGGAACCATCACCCTTGAAGAAGCATTGAAACATGGAAGTGCTGGAATTGGTACACTTGATACAGCAAATGGCGAAGTCACTATTTTGGACGGTGTGGCTTATCATGGCTCATCTGAAAATAAAGTTCGTGTTGTAGAAAAAGATGAAACACTCCCTTATGTTGCTGTTGTTGACCATCAACCGTTGACAAGCTTTACTGACAACTCTGGAAGTTCGGCTTCCGAATTTCTGTCAGCACTGACAGAAAAATTGCCAACAAAAAGTGCTGCTTACAGTATTGTGATTGCAGGTTTTTTTAAAGCCATGACGGTTAGTAGTAAGCCTGCAGGAAATACTGAGCCTTATCTTGATATTCTTTCTAAGCAACCTCATTTTACAAGAGAAAATGCCTGTGGGACAATCGTTGGAATTTGGTCTCCTAAACATTTGGCAGACCTTTTTGGTGATGGTTTTCATTTACATTTTGTAAGTAGTGATAAGACTTTTAGCGCCCACGTTCAGGACTTTGTCATTGATAAGGTGA
This sequence comes from Lactococcus allomyrinae, assembly GCF_003627095.1. Taxonomy (NCBI): domain Bacteria; kingdom Bacillati; phylum Bacillota; class Bacilli; order Lactobacillales; family Streptococcaceae; genus Lactococcus; species Lactococcus allomyrinae. The sequence goes on from NZ_CP032627.1 coordinate 766,238, forward strand.
CAGTGGAGTTTGGCAAAATTGATAACATCCAACAAGAATTTCCTGTAGATAATGAAAACTTTGAAAAACATCAGTTCTAACTTGTAGTGATTGTTTTTTGTCAGCATACTGATAGCATTTTTCTTTGAATTCATCACATATTTTAATCCTGTAGAATTGTCAGTATGCTGACAGAAGTAAAAGATGGTTTGACAGAGCCGTTTCTCACAAAGAGAAGCGGTTTTTCAGTTGCTTTTATGGTATAATTAGCTTAATTAAACTTAGAGTGTTTAAAATTTAAACACTCTGCTTACAGAACTTTTGTAAGTTCAGCAAAGTATAAAAAATAATTCTTTGATTAGTATAGGAATAAATATGAACATCGCAGAAATGAACGCGCGTAAGGAAAAAATTCGTAATTTTAGTATTATTGCGCATATTGACCACGGGAAATCAACACTTGCCGATCGTATTCTTGAACAAACTGAAACAGTTTCAAAAAGGGAACTTCAAGCTCAAATGCTGGATTCAATGGATTTGGAGCGTGAGCGTGGAATTACCATTAAACTCAATGCTATTGAACTTAACTACACTGCAAAAGATGGCGAAACGTATATTTTTCATTTGATTGACACACCAGGTCACGTTGACTTTACTTATGAAGTTTCTAGAAGCCTTGCAGCTTGTGAAGGAGCAATTCTCGTTGTGGATGCAGCACAAGGAATTGAGGCACAGACACTTGCCAACGTTTATCTGGCTCTGGATAATAATCTTGAAATTCTTCCTGTCATCAATAAAATTGACCTTCCTGCTGCTGACCCAGAAAAAGTGCGTCAAGAGATTGAAGATGTTATTGGACTTGATGCCTCGGAAGCTGTACTTGCTTCCGCGAAATCAGGGATTGGTATTGAAGAAATCCTTGAGCAGATTGTTGAGAAAGTACCAGCACCTAGTGGTGAAGTAGATGCTCCCCTAAAAGCGCTGATTTTTGACTCTGTTTATGATGCTTATCGTGGTGTTATTTTACAAGTTCGTGTGGTTGATGGATCAGTTAAAGTTGGTGATCGTATTCAACTGATGAGCAATGAAAAAGAATTTGATGTGACAGAAGTTGGGATTTTCACGCCAAAAGCAGTGAGTAGAGACTTTCTGATGGCAGGAGATGTTGGCTATATTGCGGCAAGTATCAAAACAGTTGCTGATACTCGAGTTGGTGATACAGTAACACTTGCAAATAATCCAGCAAAAGAAGCACTTGGTGGCTATAAGCAAATGAATCCAATGGTGTTTGCAGGGATTTATCCGATTGAGTCCAATAAATTCAATGATTTGCGTGAAGCCTTGGAAAAACTTCAACTTAACGATGCCAGCCTTCAGTTTGAGCCAGAAACCTCACAAGCGCTTGGATTTGGCTTTCGCTGTGGTTTTCTTGGACTCTTGCATATGGATGTTGTCCAAGAACGTTTAGAGCGTGAATTTGGTATTGACCTGATCATGACAGCACCATCTGTCGTTTATCATATCAATACAACAGATGGTGAATTGCTTGAAGTTGCCAATCCTTCTGAATTTCCAGATCCAACACGAATTGAAAATATCGAAGAACCATATGTTAAAGCGCAAATCATGGTACCCAATGAATTTGTAGGAAGTGTGATGGAGCTTGCTCAGCGCAAACGTGGTGTTTTTGAGACAATGGATTACCTTGATGCCAATCGCGTTAATATCATTTATCATATTCCGTTAAGTGAGATTGTCTTTGATTTCTTTGATAAATTAAAATCATCAACCAAAGGTTATGCAAGCTTTGACTATGAAATCAGTGACTATCGTGTGTCTAATCTGCAGAAAATGGATATCCTGCTGAATGGTGATAAAGTTGATGCACTAAGCTTTATTGTTCACAAAGAGTTTGCTTATGAACGTGGTAAAATCATCGTTGAAAAATTGAAAAAACTCATTCCACGCCAACAGTTTGAAGTACCTATTCAGGCCGCTATTGGTCAAAAAATTGTGGCACGTAGTGACATTAAAGCACTTCGGAAAAATGTCCTTGCTAAATGTTATGGTGGTGATATTTCGCGTAAGCGTAAACTGCTTGAGAAGCAAAAAGCAGGTAAAAAACGAATGAAATCAATTGGTTCGGTAGAGGTACCACAAGAAGCTTTCCTATCTGTTTTGTCAATGGATGAAGAATAGATTATAGAATTTTTAAAAATCGCATGATGCGGTTTTTTTGCTAAAATATAAGGATTAGACGAACTATAGAGGTCTGAAAAATATTGCGTAGTTTTGTGCTGGTATATTAAGTTGGAGTAAAATTTAAAATTCTAACTTCAACAGCTAAAAAATTTCAACAGCTAAAAAATATAGAAAAGAGAATGATGTGAAAATATTTATTGCGGGTTCCACTGGTCGTGTGGGGTTGAGTTTACTTGATAAAATGTCACAAATGGGACATCAGATATTTGCTGGCGCTCGTCAAAAGAACAAAGTGCCTATTATTCAAAATGTAACTCCTGTAAGCTTCGACTTGGATTGGACACCTGATCAAATGGTTGAAGTCATAAAGGAAATGGATATTATCATTGATGTGGCGGGTTCATCTGGGGAAGTTTACTTCAGGTTGATTTGTTTGGAGCGGTGAAATTGATGCAAGCTGCAGAGAGAGCTGGGATTAAACGGTTTATTTTGTTGAGCACTATTTTTGCTTTGCAGCCCGAAAAATGGACGACACCAGGGTTTATTGCGTTGAAAGATTATTATATCGCAAAACATTTTGCAGATTTGTATTTGATTAATAATACAAGTTTAGATTATACAATTTTGCAGCCAGGTTATTTAACTGAAGAGAAAGAAACTGGATTGATTGATATCAATGATGAGATTTCTGCTCCTAATACTATTGAGGATGTGGCGCAAACTTTGAAAGAACTCGTGAATACCGAACATTCAATCGGTAAAGTCATTACAATGCATAATGGAGCAACGCCAATTGCCACTGCACTTAACGCACTTTAATTTAATCTAAAAGATAGAAAGTTTTTTAAATAAAGCATAAAAATACAGGAATAAAATATATTTCTGTATTTTTTTACATTTAATTCTTGACAATTAAAATCAAGAGTAGTATTATGTATAAATATACAAAAAGAAGCGAGTAAATATATGAAGAAAATAGCAATAGTTGGTATTACTGGATATAGTGGATTAGAGTGCTTTAGGTTGCTTTATTATCATCCAGAAGTGGAGGTTGTAAATGTGTATGCGACTTCACATTGCGGTGAAAAATTAGCAGATGTTTTTCCTCAGTTTGATGGGTTGACGGATTTGGTTATTGAAAACTTTGATAGACAAGAAGTGATTGAAAAGTGTGATGCAATATTTTTTGCAACTTCTTCTGGAGTAAGTAAAGAGCTGGCTTTAACTTTTATTGAACAAGGTTTTCCTGTTATTGATTTATCTGGTGATTTTCGACTAAAAAATCCTGAAACATACAAAAAATGGTATAAAAATACAAATGTGGATATGGAATATTTATTCAAAGCACAATATAATTTAGCTGATTTGGGAAAAGCTACGAAGCCTTATATCGCGAATCCAGGCTGCTATGCGACAGCTACGTTATTGGCTCTAGCTCCTTTGGTACAGCAAGATTTAATTGAGTTGGATAGTATTATTGTGGATGCCAAATCGGGACTTTCAGGTGCTGGAAAAAGTTTGAGCGAAGCAAGTCATTTCGTAAATGTTTCAGACAATATGAGTATGTATAAAGTAAATATGCATCAGCATATTCCAGAGATTGCCCAACAGTTAAAGGTTTGGAATTCTGATTTTCATGCTCTACAATTTACAACGAGCTTAATCCCTGTGACACGAGGTATTTTTGTAAGTAGCTATGTAAAATTATCAACGGGAGTAGGATTTGAACAGGTTTATGAAGCTTATAAAAAATGCTTTGCCAATAAAACTTTTGTTAGAATTCGACGACAAATGCCACAATTGTCAGATGTAACCGGTACAAATTTTTGTGATATTGGTTTGGCTTATAATCCAGTAACAAATATTTTGACAGTTGTTTCTGTGATTGATAATTTGATGAAAGGTGCTGCAGGGCAGGCAGTACAAAATTTCAATCAACTATTTGGTTATGATGAGTGTTTAGGGCTTAAGTTTATGCCGCAAATCTAGAATAATGAGGATATGATGAAAGAAGTAGAAGGAACGATTGCGAGTCCAAAAGGATTTTCAGCGGATGCAGTACATGCACAGTTAAAATATAAGAATTTAGATTTAGGAATTATTTTGAGCGAGGTTCCCGCTGCTATCGCAGGAGTCTTTACAACGAATAAAGTATATGCGGCGCCTGTGAAATTGAATCGAGAAATTATAAAAAATGGAAAAGCACAAGCAATTGTTTGTAATTCGGCAGTAGCTAATGCTGTAACAGGGGATGAGGGTTGGCAAAATGCATTAAAAACTCAAAAAATGATTGCCGATAAATTTAATTTGGTACAAGAGCACGTCGCAGTTTGCTCAACTGGGGTTATCGGTGTTCAGTTACCTATGGAGAAAATGGCTACTGGAATATCAAAATTATCTAAGGTGGGCAATCCAGCGGGCTTTGCTCAGGCAATATTGACTACAGATACAAAAATAAAAACGATAAACTTGGAAGAAGAAATCGGTGGAAAAATTGTAAAAATGAGTGGAGTGTGTAAAGGTTCTGGTATGATTCATCCTAATATGGCAACCATGCTTGCTTTTATCACAACTGATGCAAAAATTGCACAGTCATTGCTTCAAAAAACTTTGTCAGCACTGATAGAAACAACTTTTAATCAAATCACCGTAGATGGAGATACTTCAACGAATGACACCGTTCTTATCTTGGCAAATGGTATGGCCGCCAATGAAGAAATCCTAGAGGGTACAAAAGATTATCTTTTATTCAGACAAATGTTGGAAAAAGTTTGCCAAGTTCTTGCCCAAAAAATTGCTGCTGATGGTGAAGGAGCCACTAAACTTATTGAGGTAACGGTGAAAGGGGCATTTGATAGTCTGTCCGCAAGATTAATTGCTAAAAAAATCGTTGGTTCAAGTCTAGTCAAAACAGCCATTTTTGGTGCAGACCCTAACTGGGGGCGGATTGTATCAAGCATTGGTCAAGCTGCTGATTTTGAAGTGGACGATATTGAACTTAAAATTCAGGATGAACTTGTACTTTATCATTCTACCCCTGTTCAGTTTGAAGCAGCGTTTCTTTCTGAAAAATTAAAAGAAAATATGATTTCGATTGTAGTTGATTTGAATTGTGGTACAGGTAATGGGCAGGCTTGGGGATGTGATTTGACCTATAAATATGTAGAAATCAATGCATTATATACGAGCTAATTTCATAAAAAAGGATATTTCGAGGGTATTGTTATGACGGATTTATTAGAAAATTATAGTCGTTTTCCTTTCAGTCTAATTAAAGGCGAAGAGGTCTATCTATTTGATGAGAATGGGAAACGTTATTTGGATTTTACAAGTGGAATTGGTGTGATGAATATGGGTTATAGTTTTGAAGCAGGTAAAATTGCTGTAAAAACTCAGATTGACGCACTCTCTCACCTTTCAAATCTTTATCAAAATCCATTGCAGGAAAAAGTGGCTGCAAAATTAAGCCAAAATCATGAATACAAAGCATTTTTTTGTAATAGTGGAACCGAAGCAAATGAAGCGGCTTTGAAACTGACTCGTTTGATAAAAAGTGGGCAAAAAGTTCTAGCGTTTAATCATGGTTTTCACGGTCGGACTTTTGGGGCGATGAGTGCAACGATGCAGGAAAAAATTCAAGCTGGATTTTCGCCTTTGTTACCTGATTTTGTGTGTAGCGACTACAATGATGTAGATGGTCTTTGGCAGGTGCTTTCTAATCAAAATATTGGGGCGATAATTCTAGAAATGGTGCAGGGAGAAGGTGGTGTGCTACCCATTACTCCCGAGTTTGTCCAAGTGTTGAAAGAGGCACAAAAAGCAGGGATATTATTGATTATTGACGAGGTTCAGACAGGCATTGGGCGTACAGGAAAACTTTTCAGCTTTGAACATTTTGGCTTGAAGCCCGATATTTTTACAGTTGCAAAAGCTTTGGCAAATGGTATTCCAACAGGGGCAATGCTTTGCAAAAATGAATACGCTGATTATTTTTCAAAAGGAAAACATGGTTCAACTTTTGGTGGAAATCCTTTAGCGATGGCAAGCGCTAATGAAGTTTTGACTGCTATGACACCTGATTTTCTGTCAGAAGTTACTGATAAGTCGGAATTTTTCTTGTCAGTACTGACAGAAAAGTTGTCAGTAAAATCACAAGTAAAAGCGATTCGTTCAGTAGGCTTGATGCTTGGTATACAACTGACAGATGGACAAAAAATTACAGAAATTTTAGGAATGCTTCGAGATGAGGGTTTGCTTGCACTTTCTGCGGGAGATGATGTCATTCGCCTTTTACCTCCACTTATCATGACCAAAGCAGAATTGGTAAAGGGAGCAGAAATACTGGAGAAAGTGTTATGACAGATTCACAAACAATTGCAAAAATACTGACAGAAAGTTTAACTTACCTGCTTAAATATCGAAATCAAACAGTTGTCATCAAATATGGTGGGAATGCAATGACTGATGATAAAGTTAAAGAAAGTATTTTAAAGGATATTTTATTACTCAAAACTGTGGGAATCAAAGTAGTGCTTGTCCACGGTGGCGGTCCTGCAATTGCAGAGTTACTTGATAAATATCAGGTAGAAAGTCAATTTATCAAAGGATTACGCTATACCGATGAGCAAACTGCTCACCTAGCTCTGACTGCTTTAGCTGGCGCAGTTAATAAAACACTTGTGCAAGATTTAATACAACTTGGTGGAAATGCTGTCGGAATTTCTGGTATTGATGGAAAGATGATTGAAGCTCAAAAATTGTCGGATGAACTTGGCTATGTGGGTGAAATTACAAAAATCAATCCAGCTTTGATTGAACAAATTGTCAGTACTGATGCCATTCCTGTCATTGCATCAGCAGGGATTGGTAGAGATGGTCAAATCTATAACATCAACGCAGACACTGCTGCAAGCCGAATTGCTGGCAGTTTGAAAGCCGAACAATTCATTGTGTTGAGTGATGTGCGAGGACTCTACGCTGACTACCCTGATGAAGAAAGTTTTATCGAAAAGATAGCACTGACAGAACTTTCAAAACTTGTCAGTAATGGAAAAATCACTGATGGCATGATTCCCAAAATCGAAGCAATAAAATATGCAATGGAAGAAGGACTTGGTCGGGCAGTTTTATTAGATGGTCGAGTTCCTAATGCTCTGTTATTAGAATTATTTACTGACAAAGGGCAAGGCACGCTGATAACATCCTGATACTGTTTCTCTTTCACAGCCACCAACTATTCGGTGAAATTGTATCTGCCACAGGAAGTGCTTTGGTCTGAGAATATCTGTCAGTTCATGCGTCCAAAGTAAGCATTGAATCTGCAGATAGAGAACTTTATCAGCAAGGTTGATAAATCTGTCAGCATACTGACAGAATGAGAAAAGGAGAGAAGATGTTTCAAGGAAGAAGTTTTTTAAAAGAGGTTGATTACAATAAAAACGAATTACTCTATTTGATTGATTTTGCTATTCACCTTAAAAAATTGAAAAAGCAACATATTCCACATAAGTATTTACAAGATAAAAACATTGCACTTATTTTTGAAAAAACTTCAACACGAACACGTGCTGCATTTACGACTGCTGCAGTTGATCTCGGCGCACATCCAGAGTTCCTCGGACCAAACGATATTCAATTGGGAAAGAAAGAATCCATCACTGATACTGCAAAGGTGCTTGGTTCAATGTTTGATGGTATTGAATTTCGAGGTTTTAAACAAAGTGATGTAGAAACGCTTGCGAAAGCATCCGATGTTCCAGTTTGGAATGGTCTGACTGATGACTGGCACCCCACGCAAATGCTTGCTGATTTCATGACAATTAAAGAACATTTTGGAACACTAGATAAGCTCACTCTAGCTTATGTTGGTGATGGACGAAATAATGTCGCTAATTCGTTGCTTGTGACAGCCGCGATATTGGGAGTAGATGTTACTATTGTTGCGCCAGAATCTTTGCAGCCACCCCATGCGATTCAGCAACTTGCCCGTAAGTATGCGATGAAGACACAAAGTAAAATAACGATTCGTTCAGACATCAATGGAGTGGAAAATGCTGACATTATCTACACTGATGTCTGGGTCAGCATGGGTGAAGAAGCACAAACAGAAAATAGAATAAAATTATTACGCCCATATCAGGTTAACAAAACGCTCACGGATAAGATTCTTAACAAAGACTTTATCTTTATGCACTGTCTTCCGAGTTTTCATGACTTGAATACAGAGATAATGAAAGAAATAAAGTGGAAATATAACATTGATGAATTAGAAGTGACCGACGAAGTTTTCCAATCAAAAAATGCTGTAGTTTTTGAACAAGCCGAAAACCGTATGCATACGATTAAAGCTGTTATGGCGGCAACCCTCGGCAATTTATTTGTTCCGAAAATTTGAACTTTTTGCTTATATCTACCAACATGATTTCAGCTTTGAACTTCCTTGAGTAATATCGTTAAAAGTCAGCAAAATATTGGCTTTTTTGGTATAATTAAAACAAGTATGTTTACTAATGAACGAAAGTTCATGTTCGTGAATTTTAACTTGTGAAAGTGAGAATCAATGCAAGATAAAAATGTTGTGAATGTTAATCTAGCTGAGGAAATGAAGACCTCTTTTCGTGACTATGCCATGTCGGTTATTGTTGCGCGTGCACTTCCAGATGTGCGTGATGGATTGAAACCAGTTCATCGTCGGATTTTGTACGGAATGAATGAGCTAGGTAATACGCCAGATAAACCGCATAAAAAATCCGCCCGTATCACAGGGGATGTTATGGGTAAATATCACCCACATGGTGATAGCTCAATTTATGAAGCGATGGTGCGCATGGCGCAATGGTGGTCTTATCGTCATATGCTGGTCGATGGACATGGAAACTTTGGCTCAATGGATGGTGACGGTGCGGCGGCGCAACGTTATACAGAAGCACGGATGAGTAAGATTGCCCTTGAAATGCTTCGTGACATCAACAAGAATACAGTTGACTTTGTAGATAACTACGATGGTACAGAGCGTGAGCCAGAAGTTCTTCCGGCCCGATTCCCTAATTTACTTGTAAACGGGACAACTGGGATTGCAGTTGGGATGGCAACTAATATTCCACCGCACAACTTGGGTGAGACGATTGCCGCAGTTGACATGATTATGGAAAACCCTGATGCAACAACGGCAGACTTGATGCGTGTTATGCCTGGGCCAGACTTCCCTACTGGTGCTTTGGTTATGGGGAAAGCGGGAATTCGCAGGGCCTACGAAACTGGAAAAGGGTCAATCACACTCCGCTCCAAAACACATATTGAAGAAATGCCAGGTGGGAAAGAACGTATCGTTGTTACTGAACTTCCTTATATGGTTAATAAAGCGAAGTTGGTTGAACATATTGTTCGTTTGAATCATGAAAAGCGGATTGAAGGCTTGACAGCTGTTCGGGATGAATCTAACCGTGAAGGAATTCGTGTCGTTATTGAGGTACGTCGCGATTTATCTGCTCATGTTATTTTAAATAATTTGTTTAAACTGACTTCACTACAGACATCATTTGGCTTCAATATGTTGGCGATTGAGAAAGGGATTCCAAAGATTCTTTCGCTCAAACAAATTTTGGTAGACTATATTGAACACCAGATTGAAGTGGTTGAACGTCGTACTGCCTTTGATAAGGCTCGTGCAGAAGCTCGTGCCCACATTTTGGAAGGTTTGCGAATTGCTTTAGACAATATTGATCGCATTATTTCGATTATCCGTGAATCACAGACAGATAGCATTGCTCAAAAAACAATGATGGATGAGTTTGCGCTCTCCGAAAAACAATCGCAAGCCATTCTTGATATGCGCCTACGTCGTTTGACTGGTTTAGAACGTGACAAGATTGAGGCAGAATATCAAGATTTAGTTACCTTGATCGCTGATTTAACAGATATTTTAGCAAAACCTGAGCGTGTTAAAAAGATTATTCGTGAAGAACTCGAAGAAGTTAAACGGAAATTTGCTGATACCAAGGAAGGCGCGCGTCGCACAGAGCTTCTTGTTGGTGAAGTGTTGAATCTTGAAGATGAAGACCTGATTGAAGAAGAAGATGTTTTAATTACATTATCTAATAAAGGATATATCAAGCGTCTGGCAAGTGATGAATTTCGGGCGCAAAATCGTGGTGGACGTGGTGTGCAAGGCATGGGGATGTCGGATGACGACTTTGTCCAACATTTAGTGTCAACTTCTACGCATGACCACTTACTTTTCTTTACTAACCGTGGTCGTGTTTATCGGATGAAGGGGTATGAAATCCCAGAATACGGCCGGACAGCAAAAGGATTGCCGATTGTTAATCTATTGAAGTTAGATGATGGTGAACGTATTGCGACGGTGATTAATGTAGATAGAGAGCAGGCAGCAAAATATCTCTTCTTTACGACACGTAATGGTTTAGTCAAACGTACCTCAACAGAGCAGTTTGCCAATATTCGTACAAATGGTCTAAAAGCTTTGAATTTACGTGAAGGTGATGAGTTGATTAATGTCTTGCGCACTTCAGGTGAAGACGAGGTGATTATTGGGACTCACAATGGTTATTCTGTTCGTTTCAAAGGAGCTGTTGTTCGTGACATGGGACGTAGTGCTACTGGTGTAAAAGGGGTTAATTTGCGCGATGGCGACTTCGTCGTAGGTACTTCAGTCATCAATAATGATGAAGAAGTGCTAGTTATCTCAGAAAATGGTCTCGGAAAACGTACCCGTGCTTCTGAATATCCAACAAAAGGTCGTGGCGGTAAAGGGATTAAAGTCATGAATGTGACAGAACGTACTGGTAAATTAGCAGGACTTGCTGCGGTAAATGGTGATGAGGATATCATGGTCATTACTGATACTGGCGTTATCATTCGTACAAATGTTCAAAATATTTCCCAAACAGGTCGTAGTGCTCAGGGTGTGAAAGTGATGAGATTGGACGAAGATGCACATATTGTAACCTTTGCACTCGTAGAAGCTGAAAGTGATGAAGAAGTTACTGACGAAACTTCTGTCAGTACGGATGTAGCTGTACCGGATAGTTCTAACACTAACAGCGTTGAAAATCCTGAACAACCTGAAGAATAAATTTCTAGGAAAAAATCGGTATCTATCAGTAAGTGAGTAAGCATAAAAAAGAGTCTGTCAGTATACTGACAGACTTTCCTACTGATAAAATAGTGCTGACCGCTTTTCTGTAAGTTTATTATAAAATAAAAATAACTTATCCAAGCAATTGCCCTTATTAACATCAAAAAAATGTTATCTTTTTAGGGATCAGCAGGCACTTGCTGGGTTAAAAATTTCCGAAAGAAATATAGAGGAACATGAAAAAATTAACATTACTTTTTGTGGCTGGCTTGAGTCTGTTTACTTTAGCTGCGTGCTCTAGCAAAGATGCGACAAAAGACACACGTCACTTGTTGAAAACACCAATAAATAAAGACGTTACAACGATGGGCACTTTTGTTCAAGTAACTGTTTATGATAAAGGAAAAGAGCGAGCAGTCACAGATGCACTTAAGATTCCTGTTGAATACAATAAGCTAACAACAGTAAATCAAACAGGTTCTTTAGTTGATACGATTAATAAAAATGCAGGGATTAAACCAATCAAGGTTGATCCAGGCGTTTATAATTTGATTAAAGCGGGCTATAATTATTCTGCTAAAAATCTGGGTTATGATATTACCATTGGTCCACTGACCAGTCTTTGGAATATTGGAATGCCAAATGCGCGCAAGCCTTCCCAGTCTGAAATTGACCATGTTTTACCATTGATTAATTATAAATACATTGAGTTTGATAATAAGGCGCAAACGATTTATTTGACACAAAAAGGGGCAAAATTGGACTTGGGTTCGATTGTTAAAGGTTTTGTGGCGATGAAAATGGTAGATTTGCTCAAAAAAGAAGGGGTTACAACTGGGATTGTAAACCTCGGTTCAAGCTCAATTTACGTGATAGGACATTCACCAAGAGGAGATGAAAGTCCTTGGAGCATTGGTATCAAAGACCCCAATGACCCTACGGCAAAACAAATGGGCATACTTTATGCCGCAAACCAGCATGTCAATACATCTGGGATTTATGAACGCTATCTAGAAGTTGATGGTCACAAATATAGTCATATTTTAAATCCCAAAACAGGCTATCCATTTGACAATGATATTGCAAGTATTACACTTTTGATTTCAGGAAAAGATGAGACAAATGGTGATGGACTTTCAACTTTGATTTATGCAATGGGAACCAAAAAAGGCTATGAATATATTGAAAAGCTAAAAAATGTGCAGGCAGTCTTTGTTGACAAAGACAATAAAGTTTACATTACACCAGGCTTAAAAGATAAATTCAAATTGACCGAAACAAAAACTTTTGAACTAGGAAATATCAATGATTTGAAGTAAAATCTTGCTTTATCAGCAAGATTTTTCTATTAATTCTTATATGATGTGGTACGGTTTTTGACTTAAAGTTGAAAGCATGGTAAAATTAAAGTAAGATAAGAGTTAAATAAATTACATATTACTCATAGACAAAGGAGAAAAAATGAAACGACAAGAAAAGGGAAAAAAGAAAAAACGTCGTTGGATTGTTAATACCCTTATCGTTCTGCTCTTTTTAGTCGGTCTAGCATTAGTTTTTAATAAGCCTATTCGAAATATGCTGATTGCGATGAATAGTAATCGTTACCAACTTAATAATATTTCACGTGAAAAGATTAAGAAAAACCAAGAAGCAGATGTTAGCTTTGACTTTGATGCCGTTCGTTCAGTAGATTTTCAAGCCGTATTAGCAAATCAGTTTAATCGTCAGCCTTTGCCGGTTATTGGCGGGATTGCAATTCCAGATTTGGGAATTAATTTACCTATTTTCCGTGGTGTCGGAAATACATCTCTTCTATATGGTGCGGGGACAATGAAACCTGAACAAGTCATGGGTCAGGGAAATTACACATTAGCAGGTCATAACATGACAGGATTTAGCTCAGATTTGTCAATTTTATTTACGCCATTGACACATGCTAAGGACGGAATGACGATTTATATTACAGATAAGAACAATATTTATCAGTATAAAATTACCAAAATTAATGTCGTAACACCCGACCATGTCGAAGTGTTAAATGATACGCCTGGCAAGACAGAGATTACATTAGTCACTTGTGCGGATGTTGAAGCCACTCATCGTATCATTGTTCATGGTGTATTTGAAAATAAAACACCATTCACAAAAGCGACAGACTCAATGGTTAGTGCTTTTTCAAAACGCTACAATCAAATCCGAAACTTTTAAGTCTTTAAGTTGTCAAAAGCTCACTGAATTCAGTGAGCTTTTTGGCAGTGGAAAATCTATATGCGATTAATTGAAGTGATTACTTCATTGGTGAGGGAGAGGGAATTCCTCACCAATGTTAGTAGAACGAAAGCAGAGCTTGCCACTTCGCCTTGCGACTTTAGTCGCTTAGAGCGAATGGACAGCGTAGCGAAGCGGAGATAGTGCTGCTTATCCCGCCACCTTTAAGAGGTGGGGGAATTAGCACGTACTTACTAAGTTAAACTCAATCCATTTGCTTTCCAAAAATATGCTATAATAGTAAGTGATTTTTTACAAAGATGAATGAAAATAATTAACTTTATACCTATTGACTTCTAAATCGTTCTAATCACACCACTCAGAAAATTAATTTGAATGCAACATAGTTTGATGTAGTGCTTACTTGCGAGTGTTTTAGGATAGTTAAATGTTTTAAGCTTGAACAGTTATTTTTATATTTTAAGGAAACGAGAAAAAATGAACCCATTACTTCAAGGAATGAATGATAAGCAAGCAGAAGCTGTGCAAACAACAGAAGGTCCTCTCTTAATTATGGCGGGTGCTGGTTCGGGTAAGACACGTGTTTTGACTCACCGCATTGCTTATTTAATTGATGAAAAAATGATTAATCCATGGAATATTCTCGCGATTACCTTTACCAATAAAGCAGCGAAGGAAATGCGTGAACGTGCACTTTCTTTGACACCTATGGCACAAGATACGTTGATTGCAACTTTTCACTCAATGTGTGTACGTATTTTGAGACGTGATGCGGATCACATTGGTTACAATCGGAATTTCACCATTATAGATCCAGGTGAGCAAAAATCGTTGATGAAGCGCATTTTGAAAGAAGCAAATTTAGATTCTAAAAAATGGGAACCTAAAGCACTTTTGGGTACAATTTCAAATGCTAAGAATGATTTGCTTGATGCAGATGCCTATGAGGCGCAAGTTACTGCACGAAATCCTTATGAAATGGTTGTTGCACGTGTTTATAAAATTTATCAAAATGAGTTACGCAAAGCAGAATCAATGGACTTCGATGATTTAATCATGCAAACTTTAAGATTGTTTGATAAAAATCCTGATGTTTTAGCTTATTATCAAGGGAAATTTCAATATATTCATGTGGACGAATACCAAGATACTAACCACGCACAGTATCAACTTGTAAAGCTTCTTGCTAGTCGTTTTAAGAACATCTGCGTGGTCGGAGATGCTGACCAATCCATCTATGGTTGGCGTGGTGCAGATATGCAAAATATCCTTGACTTTGAAAAAGATTATCCTAATGCAAAAGTGGTGTTGCTTGAGGAAAATTATCGCTCAACTAAGACGATTCTGCAGGCGGCGAATAATGTCATTAAAAATAATATTAAACGTCGTCCTAAAAAGCTCTGGACTCAAAATGATGATGGTGAAAATATCATTTATTTCCGCGCAGGCAACGAACAAGAAGAAGCGAATAAGGTTTCCGAAGTTATTTCAGAAGGAAGACGCTCAGGACGTAAGTATGCTGACTATGCAGTGCTGTACCGAACGAATGCCCAATCACGTACGATTGAAGATTCTTTTGTGAAATCAAATATCCCTTATACGATGGTCGCAGGAACAAAATTTTACTCACGTAAAGAAATTCGTGATGTCATTGCTTATCTGAATGTTGTTGCAAATCCTGCGGATAATATGAGTTTTGAGCGAATTATTAATGAGCCTAAACGCGGGGTTGGACCAGGAACTTTGGACAAACTGCGTCATTTTGCTGACAGTCGTGGTGTTTCATTAGCCAATAGTTTACTTGATATTACGATTTCAGATATCAGAGGAAAAGCTGCTGGCGAAATTTACGACCTTGGTCTTGTATTTGATTTCTTACGAGCACGTACAGAAAACTTAACAATTACAGAGCTGGTTGAAGAGATGTTAGAGCGTACAGGCTATCTGAAAGCCTTGCAAATGATACCGAGCATTGAGAATCAGGCTCGTATTGAAAATATCGAAGAATTTCTTTCTGTGACCAAAGGATTTGATGAAAAATCAGAAGTTCCTTTGGATGAAGAAACAGGCGAACCTTTGATTGAAACAGGTTTGGATAAATTGAGTCGTTTTCTTAATGAAGTAAGTCTGCTGTCTGAAACAGATGCCTATGAAGAAGATTCTGACCAAGTTACGATGATGACATTGCATGCTGCAAAAGGACTTGAATTTCCCGTTGTCTTTCTGATTGGAATGGAAGAAAATATTTTTCCTCTTTCGCGTGTAAATGAAGATATGGATGAGCTTGAGGAAGAACGCCGTTTGGCTTATGTTGGGATTACCCGTGCAGAACAAACGCTTTACCTGATGAATGCCAATCAGCGTGTGCTTTATGGTAAAACAAACTATAATCGGCCAAGTAGATTTATTTCAGAAATTGATGCAGAATTATTAGATTATACGGGGATTGCTCGCAAGGCAAATACCAGTTTTAATGCAAGTTATAAATCTAGTGGCTTCAGCTCAGGAACGTCAATGTCAGACGCTTTACATCAACGCAAAGCAATCATTAATCCTGCGGTAACTCACAGTACAACGACTACTGCTCAGACAGCAACAGTAGACTGGAAAATTGGTGACACTGCAGTCCACCGTAAGTGGGGTGAAGGGATGGTGCTAGGTGTAAGTGGTACAGGAAAAAATATGGAACTGAAAATCAATTTTCCAGAAGTTGGTATGAAACGTCTCCTTGCCGCAATGGCACCGATTGAGAAGAAAGCATAAATGTGATGGGTAAACACGAGCTTGAGCAGGTTGAATTGACCAATATGTGTGCAATTATTGATGAAAAAAATCAGAAAATTGTGGTGCAAAAGCGGGTGAAATCTTGGAAGGGCATTGCTTTTCCAGGTGGACACGTTGAAAAAGGAGAGGCATTAGTTGCTTCAACGATTCGGGAGATTAAGGAAGAAACTGGTCTTGATATTTGTCATTTGAAGTTTTGTGGTGTAAAAGATTGGTTTGAAGTTGAGAAAAACAAACGCTATATGGTTTTTCTCTTTGCGACAACTGAATTTTCTGGCGAACTTATCAGAGAAACAGATGAGGGAGTGGTTTATTGGGAAGCGATTCAGCGCTTGCCTGAGTTGGATTTATCCTCTGGTTTTATTGAAATGGCAGAGATGATGCTGAAACAATCTTTTGCTGAATTTTGGTATGAAATCAATGATGAAGATTGGATAAAGAAATTCTATTGATTTTACATGAAAAAATAAATTACATAATAAAAATGATGTAAAGAGGTAGAAAATGATGGAAAAATCAAGATGTAAATGGTGCTTATCCTCTGATAAAATGATTCATTATCATGATACGTTTTGGGGAACGCCACTGCATGATGAGCGAGAATTATTTGCCAAATTAGTCTTAGATATGAATCAGGCAGGGCTTTCTTGGAATACAATTTTGAATAAACAGGAAAATTTTTATGCGGCCTTTGATGATTTTCAGATTGAAAAAGTGGCGCAATATGATGAAGCAAAATTTGATGAACTCATGCAGAATGCAGGGATTATTCGGAATAAACTTAAAGTGCGGGCAGCGATTAATAATGCGCAGAGGGTACTTGAGATTCAGCGAGAATTTGGCTCTTTTGAAACTTATATCTGGTCTTTTACTGACGGAAAAGTCTGTCAGCACCAAATTACTGACGAAAGTGAAGTACCGGCTACTGACAGCTTATCAGACCGCATCAGTAAGGATATGAAAAAGCGAGGGTTTAAATTTGTTGGCTCAACTGTGGTTTATGCTTATCTTCAGGCGATTGGGGTGATTAATGATCACGCGGATTATTGCTTTAGACAAAAAGAATTATTGGACTGAAACGCTTTCTTATGTTAGAATAAAAAGTGTCAGAATGACTAAATTTTTTGATTAAAATAAATATTTTCGTAAGAAAAGAAAGAGGTTACCATGGCAATTATCCATCCGTATCTCACCTTTAATAACACTAAGGAAACACTTGAATACTATAAAGAAGTTCTTGGTGCAACTAATGTTTCTCGTATGCCTGTGGCTCCTGCTCAAGCAGAGCAGTTTGGTGTACCAGCTGATAAAGCAGCTGACTTAACAATGCATTCACAATTTGATATTCTAGGTTCAACAGTAATGGCTGCTGACAACTTCATGCAGATGGAACCTTTAGTATATGACGCTGTTTCCATTCTCATTGACTTAAATTCGGAAGATGAAGCTGAAATGGAGAAAGCTGATGCGTTCTGGAAAAAAGTTATAGACTCTGGTACTGTAAAAGTTAATCTTGCTTATGAAGAACAGTTTTGGGGTGGAAAGATGGGAGATTTTACTGACAAATATGGTGTTCGTTGGATGCTTCATGCTCAACCTTACTCAAAAATTGAAGCGATGTTAAATGCTTCAGAACATTAATTTTAAGACTACTATGAAAACTAGATCTGTCAGTATACTGACAGATTTTTTCGTTGTTTTCTATAAGAAGAAAAAGTGTACTGACAAAACTTGTTTTTTTGAAATAATGGTTAAAATTAAGTATAATACACTTATAGATGACATATAAATAATAATAATATTGGCAATAAAGGTTGAAATGAGAGTAATTGTTAAATAATTAATTTTTAGGCTGCTTCGTGAGTTTCATTGCTCACCAAGGTACTGTGAAACACCGCGTCGCAGCAGTGTAGCAACAATCGAAGATGAGTGATGTTACCTGAAGCTGTGAAGTAATAAGTTAGCATGGAAGTAAGGGAAAGATAAATAAGGAGGAACTTTATGGCAAAACATATAAAGAAAAAGGAAAGTAAAAAGACAATAGGGCTAATAATCCTGGGGCATTACTTGTCATTGCACTTGGTATTATTGCTTATCAGATTTTTTACCCTCAAAATGTAGGACCTAAAAAGGAAAATTCCTTTGCTCAAAGCAGTAAGAGCACAAACAAAAGTGAGAAAAAATCAAGTACAAAGGAAACTTCCGAATCTGCAAGTTCACAAACTACTCATTCGTCATCAGAAGGTAGCACGTCTACATCAAGCAGTCAGTCAACGACACCTGCAAGTTGGAGCACACTTTCTGATGCACAGCACGATGCGGTTTATGCGCAATGGGTTAATAATGCTCAAGGAAAATATGATATTTTTACGGGTGAAGCTTACCGAATTTATATCGTCAATGTTGGTTCAAACGGCGTTTCTGGTTATAATGACCCTGTTAATGTCATTCAAAACACAGCTCGTGTTCAGGTCAATGCTGATGGAACCTATTATCTACAAATCGCTGACCCAACACAAACAGGACTGAGAATGATGCAAAATCCTTGGCCTGTGGTCAATTGGAAAACCAAAGAAACATTGACTGGAGCGCAATTGTTTGCCAAATATGGAGCGAAAGCTTCACTTGCTACAGGTACGGCACAAATTCAGTCCGTAAAAAATACAACTGTTCCAACTGGTCAGTAATATGTGTCGCTGTTCGATCTGTGATATGATTTATTTTGAAAGTCTGAGATTGCCCCAGACTTTTTCTTTTCAGAAATTTCTGTCAGTGCTGACAGAAGATTTATAAGCCAAAAAGTGATTTTTCACACAAAAAATGCTATAATTTGCAAGATGAATGAAAATTTAAACGGTATTTTAAATATTTATAAAGAGGCAGGTTGGACATCTTTTGATGTTGTAGCAAAACTTCGTGGAATTTTAAGGATAAAAAAAATCGGGCATGGAGGAACACTCGACCCATCAGTAACGGGAGTTTTGCCAGTAGCTGTCGGACATGCAACGCGATTATTGGAATACATGGAGGCTGCAGGAAAAGTTTATGAAGGTGAAATCACGATTGGATGGTCAACCGAAACCGAAGATGCTGACGGAAAAATTGTTAGTAGAACACCTGTTCTGTCAATGCTGACAGAAGATAAAATTGATCGTGCGATGGCGACATTTGTTGGAAATATCCAGCAAATCCCACCGATGTACTCAGCTGTAAAAATCAATGGAAAAAAGCTGTACGAATATGCACGTAGCGGTCAGACAATTGAGCGTCCTGCACGCGAGATTACGATTTATGAATTTGTAAGAACGTCCGCTCCCATTTTTGATGAAAAACAAGCGATAGTAAAGTTTAAATTTCGAGTGGCTTGTAGTAAAGGAACTTATGTACGAACTTTAGCTGTAGATTTATCCGAAAAATTAGGTTACGCAGGCCATATGTCACAACTGCAGCGGACAGCAGCAAATGGATTAAAAATTGAAAATGCAGTTACTCTAACTAAACTAGAGCAGGCAAAAGCAAATGATAATCTGTCAGCGTTTCTCCTCCCTGTTGAATATGCGGTGACAGATTTGCCAAAGATTAAGCTCACTGATGAGCAATTTGAAATGGCAATTGTTGGAAAAAAATTTGATGAAAGTCAATTTTCAATTCTGTCAGCACTGACAGAACCAAAATTTGCGGCATTTTACAATGATAAGTTAGTGGCGGTATATATGAAACACCCCGATAAAGAAGGAATTTGGAAGCCAAATAAAGTCTTATACAAGTGAATTTATATTAGTTGAACTACACAGAACTACTGCCTTTTGCTTAGCAAGTAAAGCTTGTTAAGTAAAAGCGAAGTGCATCGCCTTGCCACTTTAACAGCCTAGAGCGGAGGGATACCTGTGGTGTGACGAACATAGACCGTTCAACGAAGTGCATGCCTGAGACCTCATATCGTCTTATTACTTCAAGCGATGTAGAGCGAATGGCATTAGTCGAACCTTGAGTATTCAGGGAATTTTTTATGTAAAACTAAAAGATATTAGATAGCTATAAAAAGTGAGAATGATGAAAATATTAGAATTTGACGAAAATCTGAAATTTGACGAAGACTTGGTCTTAGTTTTAGGATATTTTGATGGCCTACATCGAGGACATCAAGCCCTTTTTAATGAAGCAAGAAAAGTGGCTACAATACTTAATTTAAAGATTGCAGTGCTGACTTTTCCCGAGAAACCCACACTAACTTTCGAAAAATTCGAACCAGAAATGCTTTTAAAATTGACTTCTGACAAGAAAAGAGCAGAACTTTTTGCTGAGAATGGTGTGGATTACTTAATCTTCCAAGATTTTACTTCAAAATTTGCACATCAAACAGCCAGTGAATTTTCAGAAAATGTTGTGATGAAGTTCCGACCAAAAGTTGTAATCACTGGATTTGATTATACAACTGGTTCAGACATGAAAAATCTGAAAAATACAGAGGATTATCGAGTGATTATTATTCCCGAGATTACGGATAACCAAGGGAAGATATCTTCTACCAGAATCCGAAAAGCAGTAGAAAATGGAGATATCGCTCAGGCCAATTCGCTTTTAGGCTACCCATACGAAACTTCAGGACTTGTCGTTCATGGCTTTGCTCGCGGGCGTCAACTTGGCTATCCTACTGCCAATTTGGTGATTAAAGATTATGTTCATATTCCAGCTGTAGGTGTCTATACCTGCGATGTCATTTTTGATGGTGGGCGTCATCGCGGCTTTGCCTCGATTGGATATAACGACACTTTCAATGGTACAGAAAAAACGGTTGAAGTTCATATTTTTGATTTTAATGGGGAAATTTATGGAGAAAATTTGACCGTGCTTTGGTTAGACAAAATTCGAGATATGGTTAAATTTGACGATATTGACCATCTCATCGAACAAATGAAGGACGATGAGAATATCGCACGAAATTATAAAACTAAAAAGTAAATGTATATAGAACCCTTGATTGAGGCGGTATAAAATATATTTATAAAACGTTATAGAAGTAAATAGAGGTAAAAAAACCAAGCTAATAACTTGGTTTTTATTTTTAAAATAAACTAGAAATTTTGCTGAGTAATCATTAGAAAAATAACAAATAAATTTAAAATTTAGAAACTAAAAAGATATTTATCATAATTATATGAAGGAAGCAGGCATAATTGTCATATCAAACAATAATTAATGGAAAAATGCTTAGTGTGTCAATAAGAGTTTGGTATATATCATTTGTGACATTTCGGCTCGTTTTATAACATCTTTCCGAAAAACTAAGATTTTCTTGACAAATATTCATCGCTTCTGATATACTTAAGGTTATGAAGCGTGAACAATTAGTACAAAATATTGAAAAATTAAAAAAGGTTATGCCTGACTATGTTCTAGAATATTATCAATCTAAGCTCGCAGTTCCTTACAGTCTTAATACTCTCTACGAATATCTTAAAGAATATGAACGTTTTTTTACTTGGTTAGTTGACTCCAACATTATTGACAATGATAAAATTAGTGATATTCCTTTATCTGTTCTAGAAAATATTACCAAACGAGATATGGAATCTTTTATTTTATACCTTAGAGAACGGCCACGTTTGAATACTCATTCAACACAATATGGTGTCAGCCAAACGACAATTAACCGAACTTTATCAGCCTTATCGAGCCTCTATAAATATCTGACTGAGGAAGTCGAAAATGAGCATGGTGAACCCTACTTCTATCGTAATGTGATGAAAAAAGTACAAACGAAGAAAAAACCTGAAACCTTATCAGCTCGTGCAGAAAACATTAAAGGAAAGCTTTTCTTAGGAGATGAAACACAAGGCTTTCTTGATTATATTGATATGGAATATGAAAAAACACTCTCTAATCGAGCGTTATCGAGTTTTCAGAAGAATAAAGAACGTGATTTAGGAATTATTGCATTGATTTTAGCTTCTGGTATTCGACTTTCTGAGGCAGTTAACGTTGATTTAAGAGATTTACATCTTAACAATATGGTGATTGAGGTTACGCGCAAAGGGGGAAAACGGGATGCAGTAAATGTTGCACCTTTTGCCAAAAGTTATTTGGAGAGATATTTAGAAATTAGAGAAAAACGATACAAAACAATGAAAAAGGACCTTGCATTATTTGTTACGTTGTATCGAGGAATACCAAGCAGAATTGATGCTTCAAGTGTTGAAAAATTAGTTGCTAAATATTCTCAGTCCTTTAAAATTCGAGTCACACCACATAAACTCAGACATACTCTTGCTACACGCTTATATGCTCAAACAAACTCTCAAGTTCTTGTTAGTCATCAATTAGGTCATGCTTCTACTCAGGTCACCGACCTTTACACGCATATTATTGATGAGGAGCAGAAAAATGCTTTAGATAGCCTTTGAGAAATGATAATAAAAAATCTGTCAGTACTGACAGATTTTTTATTGATTGACTCCTTCTTCAATTTGACGATCAGGGATTGCCCAAGGTAATAAACTAGCTATAACTCCTGCTATTACGATAAAAGGAATTGAAAAGATAAGACAGATGGCTAAACTAATCATAAGTATTCCAATTGACCAAACAGCTTTCCAGAACCAACGTGCATCTCGCATACGATTGAATAAACCTTGCTGCTTATAAACTCCAATCGCTAAGATATTAAAAGCAATATCCACTAATAAACAGTTTAGTCCATAAAGTATTTCAGGCATTTGTTCAGCAGGATATTGAGAAAGCCAAGCCGTCGAAAAAGGAAGAAAACTTGTAAAAAATAACAAAGCCATATTCCACCACAATATCCGTCCAGAAACACGTTCTAATAAATAGAAAATATGATGGTGGTTGTTCCAATAAATTGCGATAGTTATGAAGCTGACAAAATAAGTAAAAAAGACAAATTTTAAATCCATCAGCGCTGACAAAGAGGGACCAGAGGGAGTTTTAAGTTCCAAAACCATGATTGTAATTAGAATTGCAAACACACCATCAGAGAAGGCGTTAATCCGCTCATTTGACATACTAATCGTTCCTTTCGTTTGAAAATAGATGCTGACAAGTTTCTGTCAGTACTGACAGAGCGTTTGTAAGTTCTATTTTTATCGAATTTCAGCAATTATTTCAATTTCGACAAGTGCTTTTTTTGGCAAACCAGCCACACCAACGGCTGAACGCGCTGGAAACACACTTCCAAAGGCCTGAGCATAGACAGCATTGAACTTAGCAAAATCATTAATATTTTTTAAAAAACAAGTCGTTTTTACCACATGGTCAAAATCTGACCCGGCAACTTCTAAAAGCGCACTAATATTTTTCATCACTTGTTCGGTTTGGAGCTCGATGGTGTCTCCAACGATTTCTCCAGTGGCAGGGTTTAATGCAATTTGTCCAGAGGCAAAGAGCAAGCCATTGACAATCTTTCCTTGAACATAGGGTCCAATCGCAGCAGGTGCATGAGGTGTAGAAATAGTATCCATAATATCTTCTTCTTTATTTTATAGGGGCTGAGTTTATCCTTCAGCAACATCAATATCTTTTTTGAGTGATTCAATGTCAAGATTGGCAAATAAGAACTTGCGGTCTTGTACGGGAAATGATTGGTTCAACTGGTCAATCGCACCAATTTCAACTGTACCATTTTCTATCACAAAGTCCAAAACATGACCTCCAAATGCAAAATCATCACTAATAAAATGTAAATGATATCCTGCTACACTAACACCGTGGAACATTTCAGGTGTCCAAATGCCGACAATCGTTCCTCTAACATTTTCTTCAAAGTATTCAGGTTGATGTTGTGAAACTTCAACAAATTTTGTTCCTTCTTTAGCACGAGGAATCATCCGCACGTGCATTTTAGAAAATTCTCCTTTAATTTTAATTGAACGAAATAAATTTTGTCCATCAAAATAACTTTCGATTCTTTCTTCTAGTTCTTTGTCCGTAGCAGTGAAGCGTTGTTTAAAAATAACTTCCGCTTGATGAGGGACAACAGCTGCATAAGGAACAGTCACATCATCTCCCAACTCCACGATGGTCTTATCTCCTTTAGCCTGATAAGCTTTCCCATCGAGAACAATCAGCTCACCATCAATTGAATCCAATGTTCCAACTCCCAAATTACCATGCTTGAGTAATTCACCAATGGTCATTGTGCCTTCATAAAGACCAGCCATTAAAGCGCCAAGTGTGTTATATTGAAAAAGTTGTGTGATTTCTGTCATTATTTTAATTCCTCATTTTTTTAATTAAATTTCAATTCTTGCGCTTGATTACAAGGAGGGCTGTCCTTTTATTTAGAAGCTAAAGGCAGTATCTCGAAAGTTCAACTACTAAACCTGTTGATGCAGATTTAGAGATGAGCGAGTAAAAATTAAGCACGATTAAAGCGAACTATTATCACTTAAATTATACCAAATTTTTAGTGATTTGAAAGAATTGGAAATTTTTCATAAAACAAATGAAGTCAAGACTTATTCAGCGGAGCTGAATTTAAGGTATAAACCTAGGTGTAACAACTAAGCGACCTGTACGCAGTTAAAGCTGCAACAATCTGCTTAACATCTTTGAATTTTGTCCGACTAGGTGACTAGGTTGCTTTGCCTTTTGCTCTTGCTGCTTTAGCAGTTAAACAAATGGGACAGCTAGACCGTTCGTAGAACGGTGCGCGAAGCACATAGCATCGTAGCGAAGCGAAGATAGCAGCACTTGCGTTGATAAATAGCAGATTTGTGAAAGTCAACTTCTCTCAGACTAATAATTCATACAAGCTTTCATTTCCGTGTAAATTAACGTAACGACTATCAAATTGTTCGATTCTCTCGATGAGTGAATCATAATCGTCTGGGCAAGCGAGTAAAATACCAACAAGGCAAGGACCTTTTCCCTTATCTGCTCGTTTGATGTATTCAAAACGCGTGATATCATCGTTTGGTCCTAAAATATCACTTACAAAAGTACGCAAAGCACCAGGTCTTTGAGGAAAATTAATCACAAAATAATGCTTTAAACCCTCATAAACCAATGCTCTTTCTTCAATTTCTTGCATACGGCTAATATCATTGTTTCCGCCACTGATAATGCAAACGACGTTTTTCCCTTTTATCTCATCTTTAATCAATTCTAAAGCAGCGACAGATGTTGCTCCAGCAGGTTCTGCGACAATACCTAATTTAGAATAAAGTTCTAAAATCGTTTGTGAAATCAAGCCTTCATCAACAGCGAGAAGTTGTTTCACTTTGTCTTTGATAGCATCATAGGTTTTTTCACCAACGGTAGCAACTGCAATTCCATCAGCAAATTTATCAATGTGTTCCAAAGTTATTGGTCTTCCAGAGTTAAAAGCAGCTTTCATGCTCGTTGCTCCTTTTGCTTCTACACCAATTATCTCTACTTCTGGATGAACCTCATTAGCATATGTCGTAATCCCTGCAATTAATCCTCCGCCGCCAATCTGCACCAAAATTTTATCAAACTTAACATCAAGCTCTTGCGCTTGAGAAAAAATTTCTAATGCCACCGTTCCTTGACCTGCAATAACATTTTCATCATTGAAAGGGTCAATGAAAGGTTTTTCTTGATTTTGAGAAAAAAGTTTTGCAGCTTTAGCAGATTCATCAAAAGTATCACCAATCAAGCAAATATCGACATGATTTCCTCCAAAAAACTTGACCTGAGAAATTTTTTGATTGGGTGTTGTCACAGGCATAAAAATAGTTGCATCAATGTTGAGTTGATTTGCAGCAAAGGCAACTCCTTGCGCATGATTTCCTGCACTAGCGCATACTACACCTCGTGAACGTTGCTCGTCACTTAATTTACTGATTGAATAATAAGCACCTCGTAATTTAAAAGAGCGTACTTTTTGTAAATTTTCTTCTTTTAGATAGATATTTGCTTGATATTTATCGGATAAATATGGATCCAATTGTAGCGGAGTTTTGGTAACAATTGGTTTTAACACCTCATATGCAGATTCAACTTCTTTAGCACTTAACATCTTTGTTATTCCTCCACAAAAGCGGCGCATAATGCACCGCTGATTATTTCTTGTCTTTTATCTTTACTATACTATATTAAAGCTTGTAAAAAGATAAAATGATTTAACTTCGCACCTGTTCTGGCGAAAAAAGCGTACCAGAATTTGCCAATTGTAGAACGGCTAATAAAATGAGCAAGCGGGTTTTATTAGCCGTTCTAGCATAGTTTAACTCTAAATTGGAAAAAACTATTGATAAATCTTGAACGCATCATCATCTCCCGATTGGGTAAATGGCATTGCTTTACGGAGCTCAGCACCGATTTTTTCAATTTCAAGATTTTTCGCTGCTTCACGATAGGCAGTCAATTTTGGACGACCAGCTTTAAAGTCATCTACGAAGTCTTGCGCGAATTTTCCAGACTGAATATCAGCCAAAACAAGTTTCATATTCTTTTTAACTTCGTCAGTGATGATACGTGGTCCTGTTACATAATCACCAAACTCAGCGGTGTTAGAGATTGATTGACGCATTTTTGTAAATCCACCTTCATACATGAGGTCGACAATCAATTTCATTTCATGTAAAACTTCAAAATAAGCTAATTCACCAGCGTAGCCAGCTTCTGTCAATGTTTCAAAGCCAGCTTCAACAAGTGCTGTCAAACCACCACAAAGGACAGCTTGTTCACCGAAAAGGTCTTCTTCAGTTTCTTCTTTGAATGTTGTTTCAATAATTCCGACACGCGCACAACCAATTCCTTTTGCCCAATCCATTGCAATGTCACGAGCATGACCTGTTGCATCTTGATGAGAAACGAACAAAGCAGGTGTACCAAATCCTTCGGTATAAGTCCGGCGAACGAGATGTCCAGGCGCTTTAGGCGCAACCATGAACACATCTACATTTTCTGGTACTTTAATGTAACCAAAATGAATATTAAAACCATGTGCAAATCCAAGAGCTGAGCCAGCTTTTAAATTGGGTTTAATATCGTTTTCATAAATAGATTGTTGAAGCTCATCAGGCGCAAGAACCATGGTAACATCAGCTTTTTTGACGGCTTCTCCTACTTCATAAGTATCAAAACCATCTTCTTTTGCTTTATCAAAGGATTTACCATGACGGACCCCGATAATTACATCGTGACCACTGTCACGTAGATTTTGTGCATGAGCATGTCCTTGTGAACCATAGCCAACAATTGCAATTTTTTTGCCTGCAAGTGCTGCAACTTCTACATCTTCTTCATAATACATTGTAACTGCCATTTTTGTTTCCTCTTTTTCTTTTCATACTTCGTCATGTAAGGTCAACTCTATCTTTCGTCTAACAACTTTTGAAATTTGAAAGCAGAATTGCTTTTGTGACTTTATTTTATTTTTCTGTCAGCATACTGACAGAAATATCAGCTGGACTGATATTTCATTTATCTGGTCGATTCAATACTCCTATTGGTTGCATTGAACTGATAGAAATTTTTAACTTTGACAGAACTGTCAAAATGTTCTACCCTCTTTCAAAGCCTGCTGAACCTGTTCTCGCCATCCTTATAATACCGTAAGGAATCAAGAGATCTATTAAAGCTTCAATTTTATCCGAATCACCTGTGAGTTGAATCGTGACATTTTCACGATTCACATCAACAACATTAACCCGAAAAGGGTCTATCATGGTGAAGATTTCAGCTCGTCTTTCAGGAGGAGCTGAAACTTTTATGAGGACTACTTCACGTGCTACGTGCGGTAGATCAGTAATATCAGCAACCTCAATCACGTCAATTAACCGATTGAGTTGTTTGATAATTTGCTCTATTTCTCCAAGTGAGTCTACTTCAACAACAAAAGTTGTATGTGTGAGTTCTTGATTTTCTGTAACCCCAGCAGAAATACTGATAATGTTGACCTGCCTGCGATTTAAAACCGCAGTAAATCGATTCAAAATTCCCGTCACATTATGAAGTCTGGCAATAATCATTCTACGCATGATTTACCTCCTCTGAAGCTCCAGTGATTGCATCAGTTCCATCAGTGAAATACACTCCTAAAATTTCATCGTTATGGGCTCCAGCAGGCACCATTGGTAGAACTTGCTCCGCTTGTGAAATATTAATTTCAATCAACATCGGCACATCTTCAGATAGAATCTTGAGTTCTTCAGACAAAGTTTTAGGATCCTCCAATTTTAAATGCTTGATTCCATAGGCTTCAGCAAGTAATTGAAAGTTAGGTTCTGCATCAAAAACAGACTGGCTTCGTCGTTCATCATAAAATGACTCTTGCCATTGACGTACCATTCCTAGCGAATGATTATTCACCAAGACAACTTTGATTGGGATATGGTAGCCATTGAGTAAGGCAAGTTCTTGATTCGTCATCTGAAAACCACCGTCGCCGACAAAAAGAATGACATTTTTGTCGGGATGTGCCAATTTTGCACCAATAGCAGCGGGAACACCAAATCCCATCGTTCCCATCCCACCTGATGTAATCAGTTGACGTGGATTTTTATAGGGATAATACTGCGCAGCCCACATTTGATGCTGACCAACATCTGTTACAATGATTGCATCACCGTCAGTGTACTGACCAATCCATTCAATCGCTTGTTGTGGACGTATGAAATCGTTAACTTTACCATAACTAAATGGCGCACGATGTTTATTTTCAAGAACATGTGCTGTCCATTCATCAAAATCTGTGGTCACTCTGTCAGCACTGACAAGAATTTGTAGCGCCTCCTTCAAATCACTGACAATGGGAATCTGAGTTTTGACGATCTTTCCAAGCTCTGCTGGATCAATATCAATATGTGCAACAACAGCATTTTCAGCAAAACGAGTAGGATTTGATACCAAACGGTCATCAAAACGCGAACCGAAATTAATGATATAATCTGCTTCGACCAACGCCATATTGGAGGCATAAGAACCATGCATTCCACCCATTCCTAACTGCAAAGGATTCTCAACCGGCACCGTTCCAAGTCCAAGTAAAGTTGACACAACAGGGATGTGATATTTATCAATAAAAGCTCGTAATTCTTCCGTTGCCTCAGCATAATTTATCCCACCACCAGCAATGACAAGTGGTTTTTTACTGACAGAAAGTTGTGTCAGCAGTTTTGATAGCTGATTTTTGTCAGCATGCTCTGTTGCATGATAATTGGGTAAATTAATTTTAGGGTCATTAATTTCAGTGACTTCGATTGTTGAGACATCTTTCGGTAAATCAATCTCAACAGGCCCCGGACGACCTGTATGCGCTAAATAATACGCCTCTGTTACAATTCTTGGGATATCGGCTGTATCTCGAATTTGGTAACTGTACTTAGTAATTGGTGCAGTGATACCAACGGTATCAGCCTCTTGAAAGGCGTCTTTACCAATTGAAGCACGTCCCACTTGACCTGTAAAAACAAGTAATGGCACCGAATCCAAATAGGCATCCGCAATCCCAGTCACAGTGTTTGTTGCACCAGGACCACTCGTTACGACTACAACACCAACCTTTCCAGAAGATTTGGCATATCCCTCTGCCTCATGAACGGCGCCTTGCTCATGGCGAGCTAGAATATGTTGGATGCCCTCAAAGCCATGAATTGCGTCATATAAGGGAAGCATTGCACCACCAGGATATCCAAATATTATATCTACTCCAAGGTCTTTTAGAGTTTCAAGGACTAATTGAGAACCAGATTTAGCAGTTTTTAACTTTATTTTTTTCATTCAATCCTTCCTATAAACTAATTGTAGTTCAGACTAATAATATCACTGTTCTGAACTGTATTTTCATAAATCTGTCACACAGCCCTCACTAGCAGGTCGTGTCAGTTTTGCAAATTTTGCGAGTACACCACGTGTTGCTTTGGGTAACGGACGCACGTATGCTGCACGACGACGCGCGATTTCCTCATCATCAACTTTCAATGTTATCGTATTGTTAGTAGCATCAATTTCGATGATGTCCTCATCTTCAACTAAACCGATCAATCCACCTTCAACAGCTTCAGGAACAATATGACCTACAACAAATCCGTGTGTCCCACCTGAAAATCTTCCATCTGTAATCAGCGCACAAGATTTGCCAAGTCCAGCACCAATCAAAGCAGAGGTTGGTTTAAGCATTTCAGGCATTCCTGGACCACCGACAGGACCAATATTACGTATGACAGCAACATCGCCTGCGTGCAACCTTCCAGACTCAATCCCATCAATGAAATGTTGCTCGCCATCAAAGACTCGCGCCGTTCCTTTGAAAAATTCGCCTTCTTTACCAGAAATTTTTGCGACAGAACCACCTTCAGCGAGGTTGCCATATAAAATTTGTAAATGTCCTGTTGCTTTGATTGGATCAGAAAGCGAATGCATGATGTCTTGATTTTCAAAGTCCAAATCAAGCGCATTGGCAACATTTTCAGCTAAAGTTTTACCTGTAACCGTTAAACAGTCTCCGTGAAGTTTACCTTCTTTGAGCAAATATTTGAGAACGGCAGGCACACCACCAATTTTGTGTAAGTCTTCCATCATGTACTTTCCGCTTGGCTTAAAATCACCAAGAACAGGTGTTACATCTGAAATTCTTTGGAAGTCGTCT
The DNA here is from genome assembly GCF_003627095.1 of Lactococcus allomyrinae. Taxonomy (NCBI): domain Bacteria; kingdom Bacillati; phylum Bacillota; class Bacilli; order Lactobacillales; family Streptococcaceae; genus Lactococcus; species Lactococcus allomyrinae. Next base: position 797,104 of record NZ_CP032627.1, read on the forward strand.
TGCGTAATTTCAACACCGATGGCATTTGCCATTGCAATGATATGTAATACCGCATTAGTCGAGCCACCAAGCACCATGACAATCGTAATTGCGTTTTCAAACGCTTCTTTGGTCATAATATCACTTGGCTTAATATCCTTTTCAAGCAAATTTTTGATTGCTGCGCCGATTTCATCACATTCTTCTTGTTTTTCTGGACTGACCGCAGGATTTGATGCAGAATATGGCAAACTCATTCCAAGCGTTTCAATTGCTGACGCTAATGTATTTGCTGTATACATTCCACCACAAGCCCCAGCTCCTGGAATTGCATTTTTGATACAACCATGATAATCTTCTTCGGAGATATTACCTGTAATTTTTTGCCCTAAAGCTTCAAAAGCTGAAACAATGTTTAGTTTTTCACCTTTGTATTCACCGTGTTCTATTGTTCCACCGTAAACCATGATTGAAGGTCGATTGAGTCTCGCCATTCCAATAATCGAGCCTGGCATATTTTTGTCACAGCCTGGTACAGAAACAATCGCATCGTAGTATTCTGCGCCAGCGTTGGTCTCAATACTGTCAGCAATGACCTCACGGCTTACCAAGCTATATCTCATTCCAAGTTTACCGTTTGCAATCCCATCCGATACGCCGATCGTATGAAATTGTAAACCAATTAATCCTTCTGTTTGATTGACAGAGGCTTTGATTTTCCCACCAAGTGTTCCAAGATGCATATTACAGGGATTTCCGTCCCAGTCCATACTGACAATGCCGACTTGGGCTTTTTTAAAGTCTTCATCTTTAAAACCGATACCGTAGTACATCGCTTGAGTTGCTGGTTGAGTGGGATCTTGGGTTAGTGTTTTTGAGTATTTGTTAAGTTCGATGGCTTCTGTTTTACCATTATATTTGAATTCCACTGATTATCTACCTTCTTAGAAATTTTTAATAGAGCTATTTTATCATTAAAATATATAAAATTCAATAATTTATCAGAAAATTCGATATAATACATAAAATAAAATTTTATTATTTATTATTCATCTTAAAATTACAATCCATTGTTTTAGGAATAACAAAGTATTTATGACGAATCTGGTGAATTTCTATATTTTCTTGATAAAAATCTGAGAGTATCTTTTCGTTGAGCAAATCTTTTTTGACTCCAGCCTGAATAACCTGCCCATCTCTGAGGAGAAGCAAATGAGTAAAATCTTCGCTAATCTCATCAGGATGGTGGGTGATATAAATCATTGTCGGAGACTTGTCTAAATTTTTTATTTGATGAAGTTGAACTTGTAATTTCTCTTTAGCAAACAGGTCTAATCCATTCGTCGCTTCATCTAAGATTAATATTTCAGGGTTTAAAATCAGACTTCTGGCTATCAATAACAACTGTTTTTCGCCTTGAGAAAGTGTTCCGTAAGTGCGACCAATAAGATGTCCTGCACCGATTGATTTGAGTAAATCGCGCGCCTCATCGAGCTCCTGATTGGTATAAGGTTTATACAGCATACTAGAGTTAAATTTTCCTGTATAAACTAAGTTCTCTGCTTTTATTGTTGAGCTAAATCGCTCTGCGATAAAGGAACCAACGACGCTAACACGTTTTCTAAGACGTGGAATTTCACCTGATCCAAACTTAATATCCAATACAGAAATATCACCCGATGTTTTCCATTCTTCAGCTAAAATGAGCTTGAGTAAACTTGATTTTCCTGAACCATTTAACCCCAGTATTGACCAATTCTCGCCTTGATTTACCTGCCAGTTGATATTTCTTAGAATGTGCTTTTTTCCACGAACGAGATTAACGTTCTTGAAGTTAATAATTGTCATATAAACTCCACTTTATTGATGCTGTTGTTCGTATTGTTGAATCTCTTTCTCATACTGCAGTGTAATTCCTATATCATCTAACCCATTGATGAGTTTATCTTTCCAAATCGGATCAATATCAAAATGAAATTCTCCAACACTTGTCTGAATGAGTTGATGGGGCAAATCAATACTAATTTGCTCTTGACTGGAAAGCCCTGCAAGTTGTTCTAAGATATTTCTTGGTTGTGTAATCGGCAAAAGTCCATTTTTTAAGCTGTTATTATAAAAAATATCAGAATAAGACCCTGCGATAATTGCTCTAAAACCATAATCTGATAAAGCCCATGCAGCGTGTTCACGACTTGAACCCGAACCAAAGTTATCGCCTGAGATGAGAAGGCTTGCTGTTTGGTATTCTGGATAATTCAGAATAAAGTCAGGATTTTCATCATAGTCTTTTTGATATCGCCATTCGTAAAATAAATTTTTACCAAAGCCTTTTTTATCAATTGATTTTAAAAATTGTTTTGGAATGATTTGGTCTGTGTCTATATTATCATTCATCAAAGGGACAGTCGTGCCCTTGTAGACAGTGAATTTTTCCATTTTTTCTTCTTTCTTGGTCTTGATGCTTGCTGACAAGTCTGTCAGTTCAATGTAACTCGCATGAGCATGGGTGAGATAGAGGAACTATCAACTAGCCTGATAGTCTGTCAGTATACTGACAGAAATTTTTGTTCCTAATACTGTTTAACTTTTAAAGATGAGTCAGTATAATTTTTAGAATTGGTCAGTAACTAAATGTCTTACATCAACGAATTTTCCAGCAATTGCTGCTGCTGCTGCCATCGCTGGGCTACATAGATGAGTGCGCGCATTATGTCCTTGGCGTCCCTCAAAATTACGGTTGCTCGTAGAGGCGCAATGGACGTACTCAGGAATTTGGTCAGGATTCATACCAAGGCAAGCCGAGCAACCAGGTTCACGCCATTCAAAACCGGCATCTATAAAAATTTTATCCAGACCTTCTGCTTCTGCGGCAGTTTTTACAGGACGGCTGCCAGGAACAACAATTGCTGTCAATCCGTCAGCAACGTGTTTTCCTTTGACAAACTTGGCAGCTTCTTGTAAATCACCAAGTCTAGCATTCGTACAACTTCCGATAAATACATAGCCTAATTCAATATCAGAGGCGACTTGCCCTGGCTTTAAATCCATATAATTATAGGCGCGTTCGTAATTGATATTATCTTTAATCTCTGGGAAAGTTTCCCCAAATTCTAGCCCCATTCCTGGATTTGTTCCCCAAGTTACCATGGGTTTCAGTTGACTCACATCAAGTGTCAAAACTTTGTCGTAAATGGCATCAGGGTCACTGACAAGATTTTTCCAGTTACTGACAGCTTTGTCAAAGTCTTTTGGAGCATGGTCCCGTCCTTTGACATAATCATAAGTTTTTTCATCAGGGTTCATCAGACCGATTTTTGCACCAAATTCGATAGACATATTACAAATTGTCATTCGCTCTTCCATGGTTAAATCATCAATCGCTTCACCAGTATATTCAACAGCGTAGCCCACACCTGCATCAACTCCATATTTCGCAATCAAAGCGAGAATGAAGTCTTTACTATAGACCCCTTTTTGTGGATGACCTATAAACTCGATTTTCATTCGCTTAGGTTTGACTTGCCAAAGCGTTTGAGTCGCAAGCACGTGTTCTACTTCACTTGTCCCTATCCCAAAAGCAATGGCACCAAAGGCTCCATTTGTCGCGGTATGACTGTCGCCACAAACAATCGTTTTTCCTGGTTGTGTACGCCCTGACTCTGGAGCAACCATATGGACAATTCCTTGTCCCTTGCCACCATGTGTTTCCGCAGGAACACCAAATTCTTTGACATTTTTAGTAAAAGTATCAATCTGCTTTTTGGAAATCAAATCTTGAATATTAAAAATATCTTTTGTTGGTACATTATGGTCAAGGGTTCCATAAGTCAAATCAACACGGCGCACGCGACGTCCTGCATCCCGCAGACCTTGGAAAGCCTGTGGACTCGTTACTTCATGAATCACATGAAGGTCAATATAAAGTAGTTGAGGCTCACCTTCATTTCCCGCCACGATATGTTGTTCCCAAAGCTTGTCAAATATTGTTTTTGCTGTCATTTCTCTCTCCTTATACCAGCTCATCTTTATTTCTACCCAGTAGGATAGCAGTGTTAGATGAACTGCAATTATACTACCTTGCGCTTGTGCAACAGTATTAAATCAAAAATTATTCCGTCAGTATATTTTCTTCCCTGTCAGTACTGACAAAGTACTGCAAATCAAAATTTGTGATTATAATCTATTTGAATGACTTTTATTGCTCACATAAATTACAAACGCTCTATGATTGCCTTTGTCATTTCATCGGTAGTAGCGCTGCCACCCAAATCATTTGTCAAAATACCATCAGTAAAAGTTTGTGTCACAGCATTTTCAATCATTGCAGCACCAACTTCTTCTCCAAAAGATTCTCGCAACATCATCGCTACAGATAAAATCATACTGACAGGATTTGCAATCCCTTGCCCTGCAATATCTGGTGCTGAACCATGAATCGGCTCATAAAGTGCAAGACCACAAGCATTATGCGAACTCGAGGGCATCACCCCTAAAGTGCCTGCCAAACTACTTGCTTCATCACTCAAAATATCACCAAAAAGATTTTCTGTCACAATCACATCAAATTTTTGAGGCTGAGTAATCAAAAACATCGCACAACTATCAACAAGCTGATGCTCAAAAGCAATATCTGGATATTCAGCTGCGACCTCATTTGCAATGCGCCGCCAAAGTTTACTTGTTGCAAGTACATTTTGCTTGTCTACTGAGGTCACCAACTTGCGTGGTCGTGTACGTGCCACCTCAAAAGCAAAACGCATAATTCTTCTAATTTCCTCAGCAGTATAATTATTAATATCACGCGCCCATTCCATCTCAAGCGTATGTTCACCAAAATAAACTCCGCCCGTAAGCTCACGAATAACCACAAAATCCACATCCTTTACATTTCTGATTGGAGATAATTTCGCTAAAGCTGGATAGATTTTCAAAGGACGCACATTTGCATAAAGCCCTAATGCTTTACGCAATGCCAGCAAACCCTGTTCAGGTCTGATTTCCTTATTATTATATTGAGGTGCTCCAATTGCAGCAAGCAAGATAGCATCTGCGTTTTTACTCGCCTCTAAAGTATCCTCAGGCAATGGAAGTCCATACTTATCAATTGCCACACCTCCAAAATCTTTTTCCTCAATCTCATAATCAAAATTAATTTTATCTGCCACATGAGTGAGAACTCTTAAACCCGCCTTCATGATTTCTGGGCCAATCCCATCACCTGATAATGTAACAATTTTTTTCATCACCTTTTCTCCCTACCTCATCTTTTCTAAGCATTATTTTCTTTTTGTATCAACACATTAGCATTCATGTAAGCCATTGCCCCACCTTTAAGCACATCATAATCAATCCCTTTTGCATTAAAAATTGTACCAGTGCTAAGATTTTCAATAGAAATAATTGTTGTTGCTTGAGCATCAACACCATCAGTTACGGCTTCAACCGAATAACTGAGAAGACGTGATTCGTGATTAAACACTTGATCAATTGCTTTAAAAATGGCATCAATTGAACCCGAACCATCAGCAGTAGTCTCAAATTCCTCAGCCTCTTGATTTCTCAAAGTTACTGTTGCAGTATGTTTACCATGAACAGTATTATCAAATTTAACGCTATAAAACTCGAAGCCTTCAAGATTTTTAATAGTATGACCAGATACCAGCGCGTGGATGTCAGCATCAGTGATTTCTTTCTTCTTATCTGCTAAGGCTTTAAATCTGGCAAATAGTTCATTTATCTCACTATCATCATAAGGAATTCCAAGGGTTGACAATTTATTCATAAAAGCATGACGTCCAGATAACTTCCCTAAAGGTAGTGAATTATGGAAGATACCAACTAATTCAGGTGTGATAATTTCATAAGTTTGAGCATTTTTTAGCACACCATCTTGATGAATACCCGATTCATGTGCAAAAGCATTCTTACCTACCACAGCTTTATTTTTAGGAATCGCAATACCTGAAAATTGACTAACGAGTGCAGCGGTATTAACCGTTTCCGAAAGTTGCAAAGGAGAATTTGCTTCATAAAAATCTTCACGAATATGTAGAGCAACAGCAATTTCTTCTAGAGCAGCATTTCCAGCACGTTCGCCAATTCCGTTCACAGTGCCCTCAACACGTCCAGCTCCAGCCTTAATCGCTGCCAAAGAATTAGCAACTGCCATCCCTAAATCATCATGACAATGGGGACTAAAAATAATCTTACGCTCAGATTTGATATTTTCAATGAGCATTTTAAAAATTTTTGCATATTCTTCAGGCGTTGTATAACCCACGGTATCAGGAATGTTAATGTATGTCGCTCCTGCATCCACTGCAGTTTGCACAGCTTTCAAAAGGAAATCAGGTTCTGTACGTGTGGCATCCTCAGGAGAGAACTCAACAATTTCGATACGCTCTCGCGCATATTTCACACATTTATTGATTGTTTCTAAAACTTCATCCGGAGTCATCTTTAGTTTATATTCCATATGAATAGGACTTGTTGCAATAAAAACATGAATTTGTGGATGTTTAGCCTTTCTTACTGCCTCTACTGCACAATCTATATCCGAAATCACACAACGAGCAAGGCCCGTAACTGCTGTTTTCTGCAATGTTTCTGAGATTTGCCTTACAGCTTCAAAACTATCTGGACTTGCTGCAGGGAATCCTGCTTCAATAACGGAAATTCCCCATTTTTCTAGTTGTTTAGCAATAGCTACTTTCTCTGCAATTGAGAAGCTAACTCCTGGTGTTTGCTCTCCATCTCTGAGCGTAGTATCAAAAAATTCAATTTTCCTCATGTTCTTTTCTTCCTTTTTTAAAATATTAAAAACAAAAAAGACGTCCTTGAGGACGTCTCTCTGGTCCTCGAAATGACTATCGCCAAACAGGACCTACACATTTTAGCCAAATTGATAGCTAATGTAGGTCCACCTTGATCAACAACAATGAAAATTGTTTATATGTCATTTCAAGTTCCTCTTTTGTTAATTTATATTATAATACTCTTAATATTTTAAATTGTCAACAAAATACTGTATTTTACCTCAAAAAAAGTCTATTAGCTTTATCTAATAGACTTTTTTGTTCACATTATTCTGCTCAAAATACGAAATAGAACACTTTTTTAATCAAGTTTACTTGATTAATGAGATTGTTTTTTCTAAATCTCTTAGCGCCCGTTCAGCTACTTTCGAGTACCGTTCCTTTTTGTCACGAATACGTGGACCATCTAGCTCCTCAACAATTCCGAAAGTAACATTCATCGGCTGAAAATGTTTACTATCAGCATGAGTGATATAATAAGGTAAACTTCCGATTGCAGTTGTTTGCGGGAAAATAATTGTTTCTTCACCTTTAAATAAACGAGTGGCATTTATTCCAGCTATCAAACCAGAAGCTGCAGACTCAACATAACCCTCAACACCTGTCATTTGACCAGCGAAAAAAAGATTTTCTTGTTTACGTGATTGAAAAGTTTGCTCAAGTAAATGAGGTGAATCCATATACGAGTTTCTATGCATTACACCAAAACGTACAAATTCAGCATTTTCAAGACCTGGAATCATACGAAAAACACGTTTTTGTTCACCCCATTTAAGATGAGTTTGAAAACCAACGATATTATAAAGTGAAGCACTGGCATTATCTTGACGAAGTTGTACTACTGCATAAGGTGTCTTAAATTCTCCATCACGAGGCCCCGTATAATCCTCTGGATACTCCAGACCAACCGGTTTCATAGGACCAAAAAGCATGGTTTTATACCCACGTTTAGCCATTTCTTCGATAGGCATACATCCTTCAAAAACTTTCATATCTTCAAAAGAATTTAATGGTGCTTCTTCTGCGGTAATCAATGCTTCTTGAAAAGTTTGAAATTCTTCTTTGGTCATAGGACAGTTGATATAATCGGCTTCTCCCTTATCGTAACGAGATTTTTTATAGACTTTGTTAAAATCAATCGAATTTGCATCAATAATCGGAGCAGCAGCATCGTAAAAATAAAAACCATCGCCACCATTAAGTTCATGGATTTTTGCGGCTAAACGATCCGAAGTCAGGGGTCCTGTTGCAATAATTGTTATCTCATCTTCTGGAAACTCAGTAATTTCTTCACGGAATACCTCAATTAAAGGATGCTCAGAAACATGAGAGGTAACAAAGTTAGAAAAAGCTTCACGGTCTACAGCTAATGCACCACCTGCAGGGACTTGTGTCGCTTGAGCACCTTGCATGATTACTGAATCAAGTCTTCTCATCTCTTCTTTTAATAATCCTACCGCATTGGTGAGTGCTGCACCACGGAAAGAATTAGAACAGACGAGTTCTGCAAATTTATCAGTTTTATGCTGAGGAGTAGGCTTCACTCCACGCATTTCATAAAGTTTAACTGGGATACCACGTTTAGCAATTTGGTAAGCCGCCTCAGAGCCTGCGAGACCCGCTCCAATAACATTGATATGTGTTTTTTTCATTTCTTTATTGTAGCAAAAAAAGCTAAGATTTTCAGCTTTTTCAACCTTCTAAGAGTTCTCACTAAAAGCCAAGTTGTAAAAACTCAGCTTTTTTATTTTTGTTTTTCTTCTTGATAATCACACTCAGCATTAGAACATACAACTTGTTTACCGCCACCGCGTACTTTTTTCTCAACAAGAAAATCACCAGATTTAGGGCAATCCCGACCAATAGGCTTATCCCAACTTGTAAAATCACAATCTGGATACCGGTCACAACCATAGAAAAGACGATTTTTCTTAGTTTTACGCTCAATGATATTTCCCTCATGACATATAGGGCATTTCACACCAATATCTTTGACAATTGCTTTCGTGTTACGACAATCTGGGAAGTTGCTACAAGCATAGAACTTACCAAAACGACCGAGTTTGATGACCATTGGGCTGCCACAAACATCACAGTTGAAACCAGCAGGTTCATCTTTGATTTGAATTTTTTCCATGCCCTGTTCTGCATTGTTAAGTTCTTTAGCAAATGGTTTATAAAACTGATCAACAACTTCAACCCATTTACGTTTGCCTTCCTCAACTTCATCAAGGTCTTTTTCCATTTCAGCAGTAAACTCAGTATTTACAATATTAGGGAAAAATTCAACAATAAGTTTATTTACAATTTCTCCTAATTCGGTAGGTTCAAAACGTTTTGTAACTAACCTTACGTAATATCGCTTCTGTATTGTTTCTAATGTTGGAGCATACGTCGATGGACGCCCGACACCATTTTCTTCTAATGTCTTAATTAAAGTAGCTTCAGAGTATCGTGCAGGGGGTTGCGTAAAATGTTGTTCAGGTTTTGTAGAAACTTTCTTAACGGTTTCATTTTCTTCCATTTCAGGGAGCATATTTGACTTATCAGAGTCATTATAAATAGTGAGATAACCATCAAATTTTACTTGTGAACCATTAGCTACAAAAGTGACCCCGTTTTGTGATAAGTTCACTTTCATAGTGTCAAAAACAGCGGCTGTCATTTGACTAGCAACAAAACGATTCCAAATAAGTGTATAAAGTTTGAGCTGATCTTTATCTAAATATTTAGCAATGAGTTCCGGTGTATTAAAAACATTTGATGGCCGAATTGCCTCATGAGCATCTTGTGCACCTGCAGCATTTTTAACTTTTGAACCATGCTTACTATATTTTTCACCGAATTTGTCAGCAATATAATTATGAGCAGCATTCTGAGCCACAGGAGAAATTCGAGTAGAATCCGTACGCATATAGGTAATCAGTCCTTGATGTCCTTGACTTCCTAGTGTGAGACCTTCATAGAGCTGTTGAGCGACCATCATTGTTTTTCGTGTTCGAAAATTAATTTTATTTGCTGCATCTTGTTGCATAGACGAAGTTGTATAAGGAAGAGGTGCATTTCTTCTACGTTCTTTTCTCTCTACTTTGTCAACATTAAAGTCTGGACCATCCAAACGTTGCATCACTTCTATAACATCTTCATTGTTATCAAGCGCACGTTTCTTGCCATCAATTCCCCAAAATGATGCTTTAAATTTTTTAGTTCCTTTTTTAAACTCACCATCAATTGTCCAGTATTCTTGAGGAATAAAAGCATTGATTTCATTCTCTCGGTCTACAATAAGTTTTAGTGCAATGGATTGGACACGTCCTGCGGACAACCCTTTTTTAACTTTCTTCCATAGGATTGGACTAATTGAATAACCAACCAGACGGTCAAGTACACGGCGTGCTTGCTGGGCATCAACAAGATCTACGTCAATTTGACGTGGTTCTTTAAAAGCATTTTTCACGGCATCTTTTGTAATTTCATTAAAGACGACACGATTTTTTTCTTCAAGTGGTAAGTCAAGAATATGTGCTAAATGCCATGAAATTGCCTCACCTTCACGGTCTGGGTCACTCGCGAGATAAACAGCTTTAGCCGCTTTAGCTTCTTTTTTGAGTGAATTTATTAGAGGGGCTTTCCCTCTGATATTGATATATTGTGGCTCATAGTCATGTTCAATATCAACAGACATTGAAGACTTTTTGAGGTCACGAATATGTCCCACACTGGCTACAACTTTATAATTGCGACCAAGATATTTTTCAATTGTTTTAGCTTTGGCAGGGGACTCTACAATAACGAGATTTTTCCCTGGGGTAACTTTTTTTCTAGTTACCTTTTTCTTAGATGTAGTTTTTGTTTTATTTTTAATTGCTGTTGGCATATATTTATTCCTAATGAAAATTTGATACTTCCACCATAATAAAGTGTTTTTTTCAATATGTCAAGTTATTTCATTTTCTTATAGGAAAACTCATTATATATTTTATTTTAAAAAAGGGCATAATCTTCTGATATATAGATGTCTTAACGTTTTTTTATTAATACATATATTCTCCTAAAATATCTTGTCCTTTAAAGACTAATTTAGCTCCCTGTTGAATAAGATAATTACAGCCGTCAGAAAAACCATCAGAGATATTTCCAGGTACAGCAAAGACATCTCTTCCCTCTTCCAAAGCTCGTTCACACGTAATTAAACTACCACTTCTTAATTTTGCTTCGACAACTACTACACCTCTTGATAGACCTGCAATAATACGATTACGTTCGGGAAAATGATATTTGAGAGGTTTTTCTCCAGGTGCATACTCAGAAAGGATGAGTTGTTTTTTTGAGAGATATTCTTGTATTTTTCGATTCTCGGTAGGGTAAAAAATATCCAATCCTGTTCCTATGACGGCAATAGTTGATGTTTGATTTTTAATAGCAGAAATATGACTTGCAGCATCAATTCCTCTCGCTAACCCACTGACAATCGTGAAACTTTGATTGAGTTCCTTGATTAATTTTTGAACAGCTTTAACACCGTTTGGTGTTGATTCGCGGCTTCCGACAAATGCAAGTTTAGGTGTTTTAAGCAATTCTATATTTCCTTGATAAAAAATTAAAACAGGAGGATTATAGATTTCTTTTAGTCTTTCTGGGTAATTTTCATCAAGAATAGAAAAAGATGAAAATTGCTTGTACCTCTCTCTTAGTTCTTTAACATTCTGATTTTTATAAGATTCAATGAAATTTGGGATAGATTTGATTTGTGCAACTTGTCCCATTTGACGTAAACTTATCTTCTTTTCATATCTTCTATAAAATTTTAGTAGCTTATTCACTCCTAAATTGGTCATTCCAGCATTTTTCCATCGAAATAAATCGAAATTTGTTATCATAGTTCCTCCAAATTTTTTATTAACTAATTATGGTCAATATCAATCCTATTGGTTGATATAAACCCCTCACGAATTGTGAAGCGAGACTCGTATATTGTTATTTACGAAAAAATACTGATATTGTCACAATAAAAATTAATAATATGAGAATATTACCTGAGAATGAGAGGATAATACTACATCAAAAACTTTGTTAGCAAAGGCACAAGCATTTTCTTTGCTTTAGATTGAAGAAAAATGGTTAAATTGTATTTGGATTATATTGTAATCAATAAACCCCTAAGGAGAATAATAATAATGACTCAAGATTATCGAGTACTACTATATTATAAATACGTTCCAATTGAAGATGGCACAGTTTTTGCTGAACAACACTTATTAGAATGTAAAAAAATTGGTCTCAAAGGAAGGATTCTTGTTGCTGATGAAGGAATCAATGGAACGGTTTCAGGAACAGTTGAACAAACTGATGCTTATATGGAGCTTATGAACGCTGACTCTCGTTTTTCTAAAATGGTATTTAAAATTGACGAAGCTGAAGAACATGCTTTTAAGAAGATGCACGTCCGTTATAGGCCAGAACTTGTGAATTTAAGCCTTGAGGATGATATCAATCCTCTAGATTTGACTGGTGACTATCTTACTCCAAAAGAGTTTCATGAAGCGATGTTAGCTGAAGATACAGTAGTTATTGATGCCAGAAATGATTATGAATTTGACCTCGGACATTTTCGAGGGGCTATTCGTCCTGAAATTCGTAATTTCCGTGAACTTCCTCAATGGATTCGTGATAATAAAGAACAATTTATGGAAAAACGTGTTTTAACTTATTGCACAGGTGGAATTCGATGTGAAAAGTTTTCTGGATGGCTCGTTAGAGAGGGATTTAAGGATGTAGGACAACTTCATGGTGGAATTGCTACTTATGGTAAAGACCCTGAAGTTCAAGGAGACTTGTGGGATGGTCAGATGTATGTATTTGACAGTCGTATCGCTGTATCTATCAATCAAAAAGAACATATTATCGTTGGACGTGACTGGTTTGATGGTAGCCCTTGTGAGCGTTATATCAACTGTGCCAATCCAGAATGTAATCGCCGTATTCTATCATCTGAGGAAAACGAAATAAAATACTTAGGAAGTTGCTCTCAGGAGTGTCGTATTCATCCTAATAACCGTTACATCGCTTCTCACCATTTGTCAGAAGATGAGGTAAATGCTGCACTTGCGTTAATTGAAAAAGTTTCTTGATTAACTAAACCCCTCTTGAATATTCAAGAGGGGTTTAGTTTAATATAAAAAAGTCCTGAATGAACAGAACTTTTGATTTAGTAGTTTGACATTTTTCTATTATTTTTGGATGAATCAATAGAATTCTTCAGGTAGCAATTTTTCAGCTAATTTGCTGTTATCTGAATAGTCAAGTGGAACATCAATTACAACAGGTCCAGTTGTATCAGGGATTGATTTAAGGATTTCAGTTAGTTCTTCTTTTGTATGCGCACGATATCCTTTGGCTCCCATAGATTCTGCATATTTTACATAGTCAACGAAACCAAAATCAACTGCGGCTGAACGCCCATATTTCATTTCCTCTTGGAATTTAACCATGTCGTAATGGCCATCATTCCAAATAATTTGAATGATTGGAAGATTTAAACGAACTGCTGTTTCAAGTTCTTGCCCTGTGAAAAGGAACCCACCATCACCCGAATGTGAGTAAACTTTTTTCCCAGGACGCAGAAGAGCTGCAGTGATTGCCCAAGGAAGTGCTACTCCAAGAGTCTGCATTCCATTTGAGAAGAGTAAATGACGTGGTTCATAAGATTTGAAATGACGCGCCATCCAGATATAGAGAGAACCTACGTCAACAGTGACGGTTTCATCATCTTTTACAATCTCTTGAAATGTTGTTACGAGGTCAAGTGGATGCATCCGACCTTCAACTGTATTTTCAGTGTCAAACTCGTGTTGTTCTGCCACTTCGTGCAAACCATCAAGGTATTCTTTAGTTCCTTCAGGAATTTGATAGCCACGTACAGCTGGCAAAAGATTGTCAAGTGTTGCTGCGATATCGCCAATGAGCTCACGCTCTGGTTGGTAATAAGTATCAATCTCAGCAATGGCATTGTCAATAACAATGATACGGCTATCAATTTCGGCGTTCCAGTTACGAGCCTCATACTCAATTGGGTCGTAACCTACTGCAATAACTAAATCTGAGCGTTTCAAAAGCATATCCCCAGGTTGATTGCGGAAAAGTCCAATCCGACCATAAAATGTATGTTCTAAGTCACGCGAAATGACACCTGCACCTTGGAAAGTTTCGACAACAGGAATATTTACATGAGTAAGTAAGTTACGTAATGATGAAGCTACTTTTGCATCTGAGGCACCCGCACCAACGAGAATAACAGGTAAAACAGCATTTTTAATTGCTTGTGCAAGATAATTAATATCATCAATCGAAGCATTCCCCATTTTAGGGTCAGATAATGGTTTAATCGCTTTAAGTGTAACTTCTGAGTCTGTCACATCTTGTGGAATAGATAAGAATGTTGCACCTGGACGACCAGTTTTTGCAATCCGATAGGCATTTGCAATTGTTTCAGAGAGTGTCGTAGGGTCGAGAACTTCTGCCGAATACTTAGTGGCAGCCTGCATCATCGCTGCATTGTCCATTGATTGATGAGCGCGTTTCAGTCTATCACTACGTTTAACTTGCCCGCCGATAGCGAGGATTGCATCTCCTTCAGATGTGGCAGTCAATAGCGGAGTGGCAAGGTTTGAAACTCCTGGTCCACTAGTTACAACAGCTACTCCAGGCTCACCTGTAAGACGTCCTACAGCTTGTGCCATAAAGGCTGCCCCTTGTTCGTGACGAGTCACAACAAGTTTCGGTCCTTTTTCATTTTCTAACAGGTCAAAGACACGGTCAATTTTTGCTCCTGGGATACCAAAAACATATTTTACATTATGATTAATTAGACTATCTACAATTAAATCTGCGCCAAATTTTTTATCAGACATGACTTCTCTCATTCTTTATAAGTTTATATTATAATCATCAAATAATTTCAGACTATTTCATTTCAATTTTATCAGAACTTTTATGCTTTTACAATTAATCGCGATTTAGTATAAAACCTGTCAGCGTGCTGACAGGTTATTATTATACTGCTTCCTTTTATTCATAGTATTCAGAGAGTAATATTCTCATTTCTTCATCATCTGGAACTAAATCCAAGTATTGTGAAATGAGTGCTTTAGCTTTACCCGCTTTACCGCTTTCGCGTAAAAATTCGATATAGTCTGACAGAAATTCAGGATTCTCTGACAGGTTAGTCAGCATTAATTCTTCGTATAATTTGCTTGCTTTTAGGTCTTTTTCAAGCGCTTTGTAACTACTTGCAAAAAGCCATTGAGCGAGTGGATGTTCTTCTTCTAATAATGATTGTAAATTTATAACAGCTTCAAAATCTTCTTCATTGAAATAGAGATTCGCGAGCAGAAAAACCGTTTCATCGTGTAATTCAGGAAAGTTTAAACCTTCTATAAGATAATGTTCAGCTGCTTCATCATTTTTTAATTTAAAGCTTATCTTTGAAGCGAAATGTAAGAGTGGAACGGAGTTAGGATTTTTTTGCAATCCTTTTTCTGCCATATTTAACGCTTCTTCAAATTGCTGATTTTCTTCTAAAGTTTGAGCATAGGCAAGCTCGTAACTCAAAAAATCAACATCCATTTTCTCTAATTTTTTAAACACAGAAATTGCGCGTGATTCGTTATGAATT
Organism: Lactococcus allomyrinae; assembly: GCF_003627095.1. Taxonomy (NCBI): domain Bacteria; kingdom Bacillati; phylum Bacillota; class Bacilli; order Lactobacillales; family Streptococcaceae; genus Lactococcus; species Lactococcus allomyrinae. Next base: position 812,572 of record NZ_CP032627.1, read on the forward strand.
TCTCCGTATAAAAGTGCAATCTCGTATAGCGTTTCTGCTTTTTTATCAAACTCAAATGATTTTTCTAAGAAAGAAATAGCATTTTCAAAATTACCTAATTGGGCATATGAATCGCCTATTCTTTGATAAATTGAAATTTTTGTATCATGTAAAATTTTACGTTCAGAAAGTTTAGCATATTCAGTGATTGCAGCTTGATAGTCTCCTTGAGAATAGTAAGATTCAGCAAGAGCAAAAGTAATCAATGGGGAATCTGAATATTCACGAGCTTCTTCTAGCTTGGAGATTGCTGTCTCAAAATCCCCATCAAATTGGTATAAATCAGCAATTTTGACGAGAGCAGCAACATAATTTTCATCCTGTGAAGAAATTTGATAAAGATAACTTAGAGCCTCGTCTAAGTTACCATTATCTTCAGCGATTTCAGCGAGATTAATCAGGTAGTCTGTTGACTCTGGGTGATTTTGCATGATTTTATCATAAATTTGCTGACTTTCATCAATGAATCCCATCATCTGTAAGTATTCGGCAAGGTCTGAGAGGAGTTCATCATCGTCATTTTTTAGTGCTTTAGCAAGCGAATTTTGCATTCCAATCAAATCGCCTTGATGTAAAAAATCAATTGTATCTTCTGAATAAGACATCTGATTTCCTTTCTTTTAAGTCTGTATATCTCAAGCTCCAAAAGTGGTTGACTTGAATCGTATTAGTCTTCAAACTCTTCTTGACCGACTTCTTCTCTATAAAGCACTGAAATTTCCCGATACCACCAATAAAAATGAACGACAATAACTTTTATTGCTGCATAGAATGGGATTCCGAGTAAAACACCCCAAACACCGAAAATTTTCCCTGCTGTAAGTAAGACAAATAAAATTGTAATAGGGTGGACAGCCAATTGTTTCCCAAGAATAAGCGGTGAAACAAAACGTCCTTCAATTGTTTGCTCAATAACGATAACAATCAATACTTTTACTAACATGAAAGGTCCACCAATAGCTAAACCAACAATGAGCATCGGAATTGCTGCAAGAAACGATCCTAAAAACGGAACTAGATTTAGGAAACCTGCAGTGATAGCAAGTGGAATAGCATAGCGTAAACCTACGATAGGTAGACCAATCATAAACATAATCGCCACGACAATCGCAACCAAAATTTGTCCGCGAACATAGTTTGACAACTGACTATTGATTTCATGTAACACTTTTGAGGTATCTTTACGCCAATTATTAGGTAGAAGGTGAGTGACAAAGTGATTTAAGTTTTTCCCGTCTCGGAGGAGATAAAAGAGAACAAATGGGAAAATAATTAGAGAAATCAAAACACTTGTCGTTTTTCCAATAATACTTGTCAGTGAAGTTACAGCTGTTGCGGAAAATGTCTTAGACCAGTCAATGAGCTGATTACCAATAGAATCTGCAAACTGATCTGCTTGTGGGCGGAACTGTTTGAATCGTGGATTACGGAGTAAATTATTAACTTCATCTTGCGCAATGTTGACATAGTGAGGCACCGAAGAAGCAAATTTTTCTACGCCGTCAATAATATTGGGGATTGCTACAATTAGTCCCCAGACAATTAACGCAATAATAATCACAAAAAGCACGATAATACTTGCTAAACGTGGAATTCTCCGTTTTTCAAAAAAATCAACAATAGGATTAAGAAGATAATAGAATACCGCTGCGAGAACCAAAGGAAGTGAGATAATCGTAATGAAGTCTCCAATAGGTCTAAACAGAAATCCAACTTTGTTAAGCAAAAATATATTTAATAGCAGGAGTAAAAAGATAGATAGTCCCGCAACAACTTTATTATTGATAAACCACTTAAAAAACCAAGAGGCTTTGATATTTCTATGTTGTTCTTGTTCCATAATTCTTCCTAAATTTTTCTTTTTCTATACTGGAATGACTGCTCGTTTTATTAGTTATTCTGCAAGTTTTTTTGAAATTAAGGTGCTTTTTTATCAGTTGTTTCAGCAGTTAGAGAAAACAGACAGAGTGGTAGAGCAGTATGGGTTATAGCGTTATTGCTTACAAAAGTCACTGATGAACTTTTGAATTACTGACAGAATTCTATCAGTATTTTAAAAATGACAATCCAGTTCTGTCAGTGAATTTTTTCTAATTCATAATATTGAATTTGGAAGAAAATTTTCTTCCTATTGATTTTCCATCCGTTATTCTCAAAAAGTTTTGCTAACTCTTTTGGAGTGTAAACTTTCACATCTCCCTCAGTGGAAAAACGATTCAGTCGCCAATTATAAATTTTAGTGACAACAGGAATATGAATTTCTGCAATGACGAGACGTCCGTCAGCTGTCAGTAAGCGTGTTGCTTCTGACAAAAATCGCTTAGGATTCGGAAAATGATGAAAACTTGCTGAACAAATGAGTAAATCAAACGATGTACTTTCAAATGGAATTTCCTCTGCGCTTCCTCGCTCAAAAGTAAAATTTGGATGAAGTTTTGTCGCTACTTTTACCATTTCGGATGAGATATCTAAACCATTTCCTAGAATAGCGTGTTTTTCATTCAACATACTGAGCAGAGTGCCATTCGCACAGCCCACATCTAAAATGCGACTTTGTTCAGAAAAGTCTAGATTTTTTTTGATAAATTTTTTAAAAAAATGAGCTAAAAAACCATCAAAAGTGTGTTCAAAATTATTCGCAATATGATCATAAAATTGTTCGGATTCACTTTCATAATCATGGTGTTTATGTGCCAAAAAATATTCCTCCATTAAGATGTGAACTTTATAGATGTAGAGTAATAACAGCATGGTACGATAGCACAAAGAGCGTTCATAGAGCTATGCTGCTAGACTGTAACATCAATCCGTCATTGGTTTTACAACAGATTAATCATGCTTAAATTTCAGGAGGAACAAATTCTGAAATGAGTGCCTCTGCACATTTTAGACCATCAATTGCAGCTGAAACAATACCACCTGCAAATCCTGCGCCTTCACCCGAAGGATAGATTCCTTTGGTGGATACAGATTGAAAACTTTCTTCATCTCGATTGATACGAACAGGTGAGGAAGAACGTGACTCTACCCCAGTCAACACAGCATCTGATAAAGCAAATCCATGTAATTTTTTATCTAAACCGATAATTGCTTCTTTCATTGGAGTCGTGATATATTCTGGAAAAAGTTGCTCTAAATCACTAGGAGTGACTCCTAGTGCATAACTTGGTTCCACCGTTCCCATTGCAGTTGAAGCTTTGCCATCAAGAAAGTCACCAACGAGTTGGGCAGGCGCTTTGTAAGAAGAACCTCCCAGTTCAAAAGCTTTCGCTTCTAATTCTCGTTGAAACTCTACACCAGCCAAAGGATGAGTTGTCGGAAAATCTTCTGGAAAAACCTGAACAAGCAGTCCTGAATTTGCATTTTTTTGATTGCGCGCATGTTCTGACATTCCATTTGTAACTAATCGTCCTGTTTCAGAGGAAGCAGGAACAACGAGACCTCCTGGACACATACAAAAAGTATAGACCCCTCGACCAGAAGAAGATTTATAAGTGAGGCGGTATTCAGCAGCACCAAGCCTTTTATTTTCGGCAAATTCTTTATATTGTGCTTTATTAATTAGCTTTTGGGGATGTTCAATGCGCACGCCAACGGCAAAAGGTTTTGCTGTGATTTGAATTCCTTTGTCATAAAGTTCTGAGAAAGTATCACGTGCCGAATGTCCAATAGCTAATATGGCTTGATTAGCATTAATTACTGTTCCATCAACAAGTTTCACAGCAGTAAGGGCTTGATTTTCAATGATGAACTGCTCAACCTGTGCCTCAAAATGAACTTCTCCTCCAAGAGCAATAATTTGTTCACGGATTTTTTTGACAATATCTCGAAGTAAGTCTGTACCTACATGAGGATGCGCTTTATATAAAATATCTTCTGGCGCACCGGCAAGGACGAACTCTTCTAGGACTTTACGACCGCGTAAATCTCGCACACGACTGGTTAATTTTCCATCAGAAAAAGTTCCTGCGCCCCCTTCACCAAACTGGACATTGGATTTGGGATTTAATTTTCCTTTTTTCCAAAATTCATCAATGGATTTTACACGTTCATCAACTGCTTCTCCACGTTCTAAAACAATAGGTTTATAGCCATTTTGCGCTAAAAGTAGAGCGGCAAACATCCCAGCAGGACCAAAGCCGATAACAAGTGGGCGATGCTGCATTTTTTTGATTCCGTGTTCAGGATTTTTGTAATCAAGCTTGGGAGCCAATGAAACATTTTTTAGATTTTTAGCCAATATCTTGCCCTCATTTTGCAGAGCAACATCAACGGTATAGATAAAGTCTATTTCACCACGATGTCTAGCATCAATGGATTCTTTATAAATTCGATAATTTAAGAGTTCATGCTCAGAAATTTTGAGTTTTTTCAAAATGAGCGCTTTAATTTTTGATACAGGCTCATCAATTGAAAGTTTAATTTGTGTGATACGAATCATGAATTACTTTCTAATGAAATTTGCTACTAGTTCAATATGGTGAGTTTGTGGAAAAAGGTCAACAGGTTGAACTTTGTCTAATTGATAGCCTTGCTCCTCAAGCCGAACAACATCGCGTGCAAAGGTGGCAGGGTTACAAGAAATATAAATAATTGCTCGTGCTTGAGTCTCAGAAGCCACCTTGATAAAAGTTTCATCAAGTCCTTTTCTGGGTGGATCAACAAAAACAAGGTCTGGTTTAATCCCCGATTTGAGCCATTTTGGAAGAAGCGCTTCGGCCATTCCTACTTCGTAGTGAGTATTACTCAGATTATTGAGTCTGGCATTATGTTTTGCATCACTCACAGCTTCTGGAATCACTTCCATTCCGTAAACTTGGTGAACTTTATCTGCCATTCCAATCCCGATTGTTCCAATCCCTGAATAAGCATCAATAACAACATCTGTTGCTTTCAAGTCAGCAAAATCATAGGCAATTTGATACAGTTTTTCTGCTTGTTCCGTATTGACCTGATAAAAAGCTGGTGCTGAAATCTGAAAAGTTTTGCCAAGCATTGTATCAGTGATATATCCTTGACCGTAAAGCACTTTGAACCTTTTACCTAAAATGAAAGAACCCGTGTCAGCATTAATATTAAGTTGGACAGATTTGATATTAGGAAATTTTTCTGTCAGTGCTGACAGAAGTCGGTCAGCATCTTTTGGTAATTTGTCAGAGGTTACAACAAGTGTAACCATTATCTCAGAGCTATGATACGCTTTTCTGACTACTATATTGCGCAGCCAGCCCTGACGTGTTTTTTCATCATAACTGCTGACAGCAATCTTGCGAAATTCATCACGTAAAAATAAAATGATAGCATCGATTTCAGGCGTTTGGATATAAAAATTTTCAACTGGAATAAGCGTATGTGAATTTTTTCTGAAAAATCCTGTGGTCAACAGACCATTAATATCGCGAACAGGCACCTGAGCTTTGTTACGATAAGCGAGTGTTCTGTCAGCAGGAATAACGTTGCTGACAGGAAAATCTTCCTTGTGCGCTGTTTTTGTCAGTAACTGACAGACTTGTTTTTGTTTAAATTTAAGTTGTTCTTCGTATGAAAGATGACCAAAATCAGCAATTCCTGTCCGCAAATAATCCAAATTAACACCGCTCACACGATGCTCACTTTGCGTTAAAAACTGCTCTACACGTCCGAAACCAAAAGATTTTCCGACTTTTAAGACACGCATCATAATGCGCTCGTCAGGAAGTGCATTATCTACAAAAAAAGGAAAATGCTCAATCTTAACTACACCCTGTCCTTCGTGAGTTAAGTCAATCACATCCGCCTCAAATATTTCATTTTTTTTGAAATTTATCATGTCCATATTATAACATAAAGCCCTTTGAATTTCTGCCCCAGAGCCGCTTATTTCCTCGTGAATAAAACGATATTTTTATAGCTGATTCTTTGTAATACTATTTGACTAGACCTCTCCCCTTAAATCCTTAGAGTAAGTCTAGTACCGTACTGACAAACAAAAAACATTACTGACAAATTTCCTGTCAGTAATGTTTTTATTTGCAATCAATGACCACCACATGAACAATTTTCGCAATTATCACCACAACCACCGACGTTTTGAAAACTTATTCCTGTAATTTCCGTCAAATCATCAATTGTTGGATACTCACCAATCAGCACAATCTCTCCGTCAACAAGCGTAAGTGGGAGCGTATCCTCTTTTTGCAACATTTGCATGACTTGCGGATAACGAGTAAATGCTTCTGGCTGATTCATCAAATTATAACGTTTCATCGTTAGCTCATCACCATTTTGAAATGCAGCGAGAATTTGTGTCAATCCCATCATTTCCATGTTAAAATCGGGAATTTTTGCTTCGAACAACTCTATTAACATCTATTTTTTTCCTAATCTTTTAGATAAAAAACGCTATCCCCAACCGAAGAGATAACGTTGTGAAACCGTTTAAAATTTCTACAAATAGATTGTATCACTATTTTACGAGCTTTGCAAGATAAAACAATAAAGCAAAAAAACTTAGTCAGTATACTGACAATAATTCTGTCAGTGCTGACCAAGTTATAAAATCCCCTTTATATCTTTTGTGCTTCCACTTCTTGCATTGTATCCTTTGTAAACCAAAGATACGCACCATAAAAGGCATTAACAAGCATTGCAATTTGAAGAATGAACATTCCCAAAAAAGAATTTCCTGAACTTTGCCAAGCATTAAACCAAATCACCACATTAATCACATCAATCAAAATCCAGCCAAGCCACTGACTCCGATAACCATAAGTCATGAGAAGTTGACTAATAATCGCTAAAGGAAGCAAGGTAGCATCCAAGAAGATTTGTTGCCCTCCCAAATGATGGCTTGTCAAAAGAACAATACCATAAATCACTGCAAATCCACCAATGGCTAAAAGTGCTTTACCTCGAGTGATTTTTTTAGGCGTCACTTCTGTTCCATGCGTTTCAGACAAATCTTTTTGCCAAGCATAGATGCCAATAAACTGCATCACCAGATAATAACTTTGGGAAAACATATCTCCGACAAGACGAGCATGTGCAGCAACAATAAACCAGAAAATCGTAGCAATTAATCCGAAAGTATAATTTGTCAAACGCCCTCGATTGACTAAAATCAAATTAACGATAGTAAACACCTCAACAATAAGTATAAGATTACTCATCAGATCAAAAGTTCCCGAAAAAAGATAAGCGACAATCTGTGAAAGGAGTAAAATTGCCAACAGGATATAATCTCTGATTGAGAGCGTCGTCAACTCTTTTATTATCACTTTAGGATTAAAACTATTGCTCATTCCCTGAGATAAAATCTTTAATTTTGTATTCATCATATTTTCCTCTGATATTTTCTATTTTAAATGTTCAATTTTTATATTTAAACGGACTTCTATTGCTTTAATGGCTTGCTGATAACGAAGATAAAATCCTTCCTGAGCATTTTTACCTTGTTTGTCTAGTAAAACAATCTTATCCTCAAAACCATACTGTTTGAAATACCATAATAACGTATTGTGATATTCCATCCGACTTGTTTGCCACTCCATATTCCTAAAACCATCATCTACATAATTTGTTATAGGTGGTACAATCAAAATTAAATCAAAATTCTCTTTAGCAATTGTAATATCAAATAAATCTTTCAGCCGTTCATTTTCTTCTTTTGAGAGGTAGAGAGCCGCATAAGTCTGTGTAACAATTGCATCTGTATCAAAGAAAGTAATGCCATTATTTGACGGACTGCAAATTTCCTTATAATTTGCCGCACTCTGTCCCAATATAAAATTAGCGTAATCAGTCGCTTTCAGTTCTTCATCAGTAATATTTGCCTCTTCTTCATAAAGTCTAGCATATTCCTCAGAGAAGGGAGCATTGATGGAGCGTGCTAAACGCCGAGTTAGCGTTGATTTTCCTGTACTCGCAGAGCCAGCAATCAATACTTTTTTAGTAAAATGACGGCGAAAAACACGATTAATTTTGTCCCAATGTTTCATAGGATCTTTCCTAATTTCAGTGGCTGATATCTCAATCATCTGTCGATCTTGTATTTCCACAGTAAAGTTTGACGGAAGATTTTTTTTGAGCTCATCAATATACTCAACTTCGCTCACATAAAGTGTGAAGCTAACGGATTCAAAATTCTCTACAATACTTTCTTCAACAATCGTTATCAAAGCCTTGCTCCATTCTTCCCAGCCCTTTGGATATTCTGGTATTCCATTTTCATTTAACATGGCTACGCGTAGATTTAGTTCATCATTGTAAGCCTCACGAAGATAACGAAAACGTTTCTCCAATGAAAGACCTATTTTATCACCTCTATCTCCGTCATAGCCTGTTACAATGACAAGTGCAGCATCATTATTCATTAAAGTCTTATAAATCAATTGCTGATGTCCAACATGAAGTGGAGCAAACGCTCCAAATGTTAATCCAATCTGTTTTCCTTTCAGTTTTTGTTTATTGATATTTTTAGTTTCCAATATCCATTCTCCTTTTAGGTATTTTATACTTTTATTATTTCAAAGATGAAACGAGCGCATTGCACTCGCCATCCTTATTTCCTAAAACTTAAAATCTTTTTAGGTCTTCCTGGACTTTTAGGTTTTTTCCCAAATCGGCCTGTATCCATAAGGATAGGATTATTTTTCACGTAAATCTTCACAAAATTTCCTGTCGAATAACTTTCAAATTTTTCATCAAAGTACTTTAAAACTTTTAAAGCATCCGTGGAAAGAAATTCCTCTCCTAAAACATGCAAAATATCAGGAGTGACATCTAAACTTTCTTTGATACGTTTGAAAGTAGTTAAAATAATATCTTTATGGTCAAAGGCTAAATCATCAAGAGATACGTACGCTTTGGGATGAAGAAACTCCAACTCTCCCTCTGAATTTCTATTTATTGTAAACCAACGTGCACTTCTTGCGTCATCACTAGCGATTGGAGTCACAAAAGGATATAGAAAAGTCGCATGAGCAACAGAGATTATCCATTGTCGCGGATCACGGTTAGGATCAGTAAACGCTCCAATCTGCCACATTTGATTGTCCTGAGTAATTTCAACCCCCGTTTCTTCTTTGGTTTCACGTAAAGCCGCCTCTTTTGCAGATTCACTAGCATCTACGAATCCCCCACCAAAGCAAACTTTCCTTTGAAAGGGTGTGCTTTACGCTCAATTAACAAAATTTTTAATTGATTATCACTAGGGTCAAAACCAAAAATAACATTATCAATCGTCATAGCTGGTTTCTCATAGCTTTTCCAGTCCTGACTTTTATACCAAGCAAGATATTCTTTTTCACTTGCCTGTGTTTCGTAGTATTTTTTTTCTTCTTCCATGATAAAAGTATATCATACCTATATCTTGCTGTCAATAATTAAGTATATTATACTTTTATATATTGTTGAAAAAGTCCACCTATCTTTTGATAGAATTGGACTTTTTCACTATTTTTATAACAAAATGCTATATATTAAGTTCAATATTTAGTTTCTTATTTATGCATTTTAAATTCCAAATACAAATCATTGTAAAAGCCTGTCCAATAAGGGCTTAAGTTTTTATAGGCTTCATCATCTTTAATGACAGATTCATCAGGATAAAATTCTTTATCATTACGCACAGCCTTTGGCAATAGGGATTTAGCCTTCATATTTGGTGTAGAGTAGCCTACCCATTCTGCGTTTTGAGCTGCATTTTTAGGCTCTTGCATAAAATTGATAAAGGCATAGGCTCCTTTAACATTTTTAGCAGTTTTAGGAATAGCCAGATTATCATACCAAATATTTGTTCGCTCTGGAATGACATAATGCAAATGACTGTTCTCTGAAGTCATTTCAGCTGCTTGCCCACTGTAGACTACTGCCATAGGCGTTTCATTGTTAATCATATAATTCATGATTTCATCGCCTAAAATTGCTTTTACATTTGGTGTTAATTTAAGTAAATCTTTATAGGCAATATCAAGTTCCTTTTTATTAGTCGTATTGAGCGAATAGCCTTGTTTACTCAAAACCATTGCCATGACATCTCGGACGCTATCAGTCAACAAAATAGAGTTTTTATAAGCAGGTGACCAAATATCATTCCAAACTTTTGGAGGATTTTTCACTGTTTTATCATTATAAACAATCCCTAAAGTTCCCCAAAAATAAGGCACAGAATATTGATTCCCAGGGTCAAAAGCAGGATTAAGTAACTTAGGGTCATCATCATTCAAGCCGTTGATTTTTTTATGGTCAAGCTTCATGAGCAGATGTTCTTTTGCCATTTTCTCAATCATATAGTCAGAAGGCACGACAATATCATAAGCTGTTCCGCCTTGTTTCACTTTCGCGTACATCGCTTCATTTGAGTCAAAGGTCATGTAATTCACTTTATAACCGGTTTGCTTTTCAAACTTTGTAATCAAAGCAGGATCAATATATTCGCCCCAGTTAAAAATAGTTAGACTATTATTGGCTGTTTTTAGTCCATCTGCAGCTTTCATACGATTGGTTACAAAACCAAGCAACACTGTAATCGCCACAATTCCTAAAAAGAAATAAAGTAATTTTTTCAATTGATTCTCCAATCCATCTTTTAAGTCAAATTCGGAGATTTTCCGACTGTATCAGAGTCCCTCATAATAAAATAATACCCTATTACTAGCACAATTGAAAAGAGAAATACAATCGCAGATAAAGCATTGATTTCTAACGATATTCCTGCGCGCGCACGAGAATAGATTTCAACAGACAACGTTGTAAAATCATTCCCTGTTACGAAGAATGTGACTGCAAAATCATCAAGTGAGTAAGTAAAGGCCATGAAGAATCCCGCAATAATCCCTGGAGTCAAATAAGGAAGCACAATTTCACGCAAAGTCTGTGAAGGAGTTGCCCCAAATCATTAGCTGCATCTACCAGTGATTTGTCCATTTCTTGATAGAGTGGCATTACCATTAACACGACAATCGGAATGGAAAAGGCAATATGACTTAAAAGGACTGAAACAAAACCAAGTTGCATTCCAATCATTGTGAAGAGAATTAAGAAAGAGGCCCCAATGACAACATCTGGTGAGACCATTAAAACATTGTTTAAACCTAGTAAAACATCACGTCCCCTATCCTTCAATCTAACAATATACATTGCTCCAAATGTTCCAATCAAGGTAGCAATAAGCGAACTTAAAAAAGCTAGAAAGAAAGTTTGAACAACAATCAAAATTAAACGTTGGTCGGCAAACAGTTCTTTAAAATTATCTAATGTAAAGCCTGTAAATTTACTCATATCACCGCCAGCATTGAAAGCATAGAAAATAAGATAAAAAATTGGAGCATACAAAAGGACGAGTACAAAAGCAAGGTAGATTTTTCCAATAGGACGTTTATTTTGCATGAGTTCCCTCCGTTTCTTTTATTGACTTAGCACTCCATTTTTTCTTCGACGGAGACGATGTGTGAATTCTTTTTTCTTTAGTCAGCCGCATGACAAGCAACATGGCAATAACAAGGACAACAGCAATAGTTGAACCCATTCCCCAATTTTGTGTTGTCAAAAAATGCTCTTCTACCGCTGTACCCAGTGTAATCACTTTATTACCACCAATCAGACGCGTTAACATGAAGAGTGAAAGGCTGGGAATGAACACGGCTTGAACTCCAGCGCGTACACCATTGAGCGAAAGCGGCCAAATAATCTGAGTAAAGGTCTGTAACTTTGAAGCTCCTAAATCACTACTAGCTTTTACCAGATTTTCATCTAGGTCATTAAGTGCATTAAAAATAGGTAAAACCATGAATGGAATTGAAATATAGCTCGCAACAAGAATAAAACTTGCATCTGTAAATAGAAGCTGTGGACGTCCAAGACCAATAAAACTCAAAAATCCATCAACAGAGCCATATTTACCAAAAATTCCAATGAAGGCATAAGCTTTAAGCAAAAGATTAACCCATGTAGGTAAAATAATCAACATCAACCAAAATTGCTTCATTTTAAGTTTCGTCAATACATAGGCGGCGGGATAACTAATCACTAGTGTTACGACAGTGATAATCAAGGCATAAATGACTGAATTCCAAGTCATCATCAGGTAAGTCCCGCTCGTGAAATACAAGATATAGTTTGCTAAAGTAAAATGACCATTCAAATCAAACAAAGACTGCCAAAACAGCATCACAAGAGGAACAATAACAAAAAGGAAAATCCAGAGAAAATAAGGAATAGAGTAGATACGCTTGGTCATTGTGGCAACACCCCGCTATCTTCTACTCTATCATCTTTTGGGACTTGCGAGTTCTTATTTCCCGTTTGTTCTTGTTCATTTTCTACCTCTTGCTTATGTAGAATCTCATTGACCGTTTCAGCAAGTTCTGTGAGTTCCATCGTATTCTCTAATGCTTCTTTAACAGCTTCTTGAATAGCTGCCTCTTCCTCAGCATTCTCCTCTTCGACGGCATTGGCAAGTCCAATCGTTTGTTCTTCTTCCTCTACGTACTCTTCAATACGAGCGTCAAATTCTTCTTCAGTTTCGTTGAGACGCATGATATGGATTGCTTCAGGTTCGAAATCAACACCAACGGTTTCACCTACAATGGCACGGTGCGTGGAATGGATGAGCCATTCATTGCCAAATAAATCATAGGCAACAATTTCGTAGTGAACACCACGGAAGAGCTGTGTATCAACTTTGACATTAAATTTGCCTTCGTCTGGCAGAGTAAACCAGATATCTTCTGGACGAATGACGACTTCAATCGCTTCATTTTTTCGCATCCCGCCATCAACAGCTTCAAATTGTTGTCCGTTGAACTCGACGAGGTAGTCTTTAATCATCTTACCATTTAAGATGTTGGACTCTCCAATAAAATCTGCAACGAAGTGATTGATTGGTTCGTCATAAATATCCGTTGGTGTACCAGATTGGACGATTTCTCCCTCATTCATGATAAAAATCCAATCTGACATGGCAAGTGCTTCTTCTTGATCATGAGTAACGAAGATGAAAGTAATGCCCAAAGATTGCTGAAGTTCTCGCAGTTCATATTGCATATCTTTTCTTAGCTTCATGTCAAGTGCTGACAAGCTTTCATCAAGCAAGAGAACTTTGGGACGGTCGATAATAGCGCGTGCAATGGCGACACGCTGCTTTTGACCACCAGAGAGTTTTGCAATGGAACGATTTTCGTAACCTTCCAGTTGTACCATTTTTAAGGCTTGCGAAACACGTGTCGCAATTTCTTTTTTATCTACACTTTTTATTTTGAGTGCAAAAGCAACGTTGTCAAAGACGTTCATATTTGGGAAGAGCGCATAACTTTGGAATATTGTATGAACATCTCGTTTGTTCGCCGGCAAATCATTGATTCGTTTGCCATCAAGAATGATATCGCCGGAAGTAGCATCCAAAAGTCCTGCAATAATATTGAGGATGGTTGATTTTCCAGAACCAGATGCACCCAAAAGAGTGTAGAATTTACCTTCTTCAATCTCAAAAGAAACATTTTTTAGAACGGTAGTGTTACTATCTGCGTAAGTCTTTGTGACTTCTTTAAATTCGATGATGTTTTTTGTCATTTTATTAAATATTCCTTTGAAAATAATAAAAACCAAGTGCAATACACACTTGGTTAACATTCAATATTTAATAGCCAAAAAGGCATAAATTCCGAGTAGAATCTGTTTTGCAGAAGAACCTGAAATACTTTATTGATGCGCACAAGCGTGTTTTTCTTGGGTGAGGCTTTTCATCCTCATAACTGAGTTTACAGTTAATCAATAAGGCAACAAAAGTCGCCAATTTCGGCTTTTGACCCGGCTGTCCGTCTGGCCTTGGCTCAAATTTACTGATAGACTATTGTTGTCAGTAAATTTTACTTCTGTCAGTATACTGACAAAATCATCAGTAAAACTGATAATCCCTCCATTCGCAATTCAATATCCATTTTAATTGTATTGAACTGACAGAGTTTTATGAGCGGTCAAATCTTCTGTTTACACAGAACAGAATTAATTATAGCTTAAAATTTATAATTTATCAAGTTGAAAAATGAACTTATTTTTCCCCGATAATTCGTACTTCTGGCTCAAGGATAATTCCTGAATGAGCGTGAACTTTTTCAATCACATATGTGATCAATTGCTCATAGTCTGTTGCTGTACCGGAGTTTACATTTACCATGAAGCCAGCGTGTTTTGTACTAACTTCTACACCTCCTATACGCATTCCTTGCAACTTAGCTTCTTGAATCAATTGACCAGCAAAATGTCCTTCTGGTCGCTTAAAAACAGAGCCACAGCTTGGATATTCAAGCGGTTGTTTGCTTTCACGAAGGAAATTCAAACGATTCATCTCATTTTGTATCTGAGTAGGGTCTCCTGCTTGAAGTTCAAACTTGGCAGAAAGTACAATGAGATTTTTGTCTCGAATAATCGAATGACGATAACCAAACTTCATTTCATCAGCTGTCAGTACTGACAGATTTCCGTCAGTATCAATCACTTTGCAACTGACGAGAACTTGTGAAATTTCACCACCGTAAGCACCAGCATTCATAAATACTGCACCACCGATTGAACCAGGAATACCACAAACAAACTCAAAGCCAGAAAGTGCATTTTGTTGTGCAATTTGAGTGACTTCTTTTAACGTACTACCTGCTTGTGCCTCAATTGTAAAACCTGCAACATTCACACGTTTTAGATTTTCAAGTAAGATAACAATACCACGAATTCCACCATCTCGAACAATGAGATTAGAAGCATTCCCAAGCACAGTGATTGGTATACTCATCTGCTTTGCCAGTCGTAGTAATGTTGTCAGAGCCTCAATGCTAGAAGGGAAAGCTAAAATATCAGCTGGTCCTCCCACTTTAGTATAAGTATATTTTGACAGAGGTTCATCAAATTTAACCAGTAAATCTGGAATTTTTTCAAGTTCTATTTGTTTTAACATAGCATTATTTTATCATTTTCTTGCGACATTGACAATTTGTCTTATGCTATGACCCATTCGTTATAATATGGCTTAACTTTTCGCCTTGATTTTATTTTTCAGTAAAAATGGTTTTGCTCGGTCAAAAATATCAATTGGGAAAGCTTTGCTCAGCACATTACACAAGCCTAAAGCCAGATTGAAATCAATAAAACTATGAACTAATCCACCAAAACCAATCAATAGTAAAAAGTTGAAAAGCGCCTGTTGGTCAAGCGTTGCAAAACCAAAAGCATAGAAAACGTAGACAATAAATGCTTCTAATCCTGCATGAAAAATGCCCAAAATAACATTAAAAACTTGAATTTTGACCTTCTGATGAATAATTTCTGGATGTTTTTTTAAGAAATATGCACCTGCCGTCATTACGATAATATGCATTGCAGCACGCAACCAAATCGTTGGTACAGGTGTGCTAATCATGAATCCAATCGTTGTTCCAATGGCAACAAACGCTGTCATCACAGGGCTGAAAAACATTGCAGCCATAACAGGAACATGTGATGCGAGTGTAAATGAGGCGGGGCCGATGATGATTTTTGCTGGCATTATTGCGGGGATTAAGATCCCCAGAGCAGTAAGCATCGCGGCAATAACCAGATTTCTTACTTTGACTTTACTTGTTTGATTCATTAGTAAGCTCCTTTAAGATGTGAGTCCGACGGCTCTGAACGGTTGAAAAATAAGATAATGCGGAAATGGGCAAAGTCCATTGAATATTTTACCTTTTTTCACACCTTTCAAGAAGGACGAACTCAGTTATAAGATGTGAGGGGCGATCGTCCTGAAATTAGGAAAATTAGAAAATTACAGGTTCGTGCGAAAGTACGGTTCTGGAATTTGTCTATTTTCACTAATTTCAAGCACACCAAACTCAGTTATAAGATGTGATTTGACACAACTTTTGCACCAAATCATATGCGGTTAATTTTTTATCTCAATACAAAATTTAAAATTTCAATCTAATGATAATATAGAAGCTGCTGAGATAAAAAATTATGAGGACGACAAAAGTTTCTCATTTAATGCTCATAATTATAAAATAATATAAAATACTTTGTTATTGCTTTTTAATTATTTAAAAATTACAATGCGAAACCCTATATATACCAGAATAGAACAAAAGTTAGTGATATACTTCTCATTCTTTTTCCTTTAATGATTATATCATTTTATTTATAAAATAATCAAAAAAATCTGTATAAGAATACAGATTTTTAATTCAATGTTCAGTTTTTAAGCCTATTTTGTCAATTTCAAGTGAATAAAGCTGTCCAGTCAGTTGCTTATCCTGATGAATTTGTTCTGTCAGTACTGACAGAACTTCGTCAGCACATAACATCATGATTGTCGGCCCAGCACCACTCAAATAGGTACCATAAGCACCGTGCGCCCTTCCAATTTTTCTTAAAATGGCTAACTCTGGAACAAGATTAGCTCGATAAGGTTCATGAAAACGGTCACGCTCCATTATTTTCCCTGCTGACAGCAAATCTCCTGTCAGAAGATTTGCTGTCAGCACATTAGCGATTGAGCTTGCACTAACAGCTTCTTTATAAGTCAATTGTTCAGGTAGCACTTTGCGACTATCCATCGTCTTCAATTCATAATTTGGCACAAAAGCCAAAAGTTTAGAGGCTGGAAATTGTGCACATACCGCATCAGTATGATGATTACTTGTTGTCGCAATGACAAGATTTCCCAAAAGTGCTGGCGCCACGTTATCGGGATGACCTTCAATCTGAGTGGCAAGTTCTAACTTATCATCAATCGTCAGATTAAGCTGCGCCAATTGATTTGCCAATTCAATGCCTGCAATAATTACTGAACTTGAAGAACCCAAACCGCGAGCTAATGGAATCTCAGACGTCATTTTTAAATGATATTTTTCTGATAAAACAACATTTTTTACTGACAGAACTTCTGTCAAAGTTGTCAGCAATAGATTTCGTTCGTCAGTTGGAATATTTTCACCTAAATCATGTTCAATGTACCAAGAATTAGAAATACCAAGAATCTCAACAGTAAGGTACAAATTTACTGCGATCCCGATAGAATCAAAACCGGCGCCCAAATTTGCTGAAGTTGCTGGAACAATAATTTTCATCTCAATTTCCTATCTCATTAAACTTGCTCAAACCATCAATAAATCACTTTTAAAGAATTAAGTAAAGAAAAATCTACTTCACGATTTAATTTCTCACGTATATTTTTCAACTGTACTTGATTTAGCGAATGACAAATAATAGCGACAATAGCACGTTTACCATCCCCTTTTTGCTGTAATACTTGTTCAAAAGAAGCATCTTCACTCGTGAAAATTTTAACTAATCTTAAAAATTGACCTGTAGAATCTGGTGTTTCAATTGAAAAATAATACTTATTTTTAACATCCTCAGGTCTGGCAAGCTTTGTTTCTCGTGAGTATTCATTAAAGCTTTTCCCAATCGTTCCATCATTCATCCGTTTTACCACTCGGATAATATCTGCTAAAACACTCGTAATCGTTGGTTTTTGCCCAGCGCCTGGGCCATAAAACATTGACTCACCAATTCCTAAAGACTCAATGAATACAGCATTCATCACTCCATTAACACTTGAAAGTGGATGAGTTTTCGGAATGAACGTTGGGCTTACTTCTGCAAAAATCCCTGATTCAACTTCGACAATTTCACCTACAAGTTTAATGACATAACCTAACTGTTGTGCGATTTCTACATCACTCTTATCAATCTCACGAATCCCACTATGTTGAACTTCTGATGCCGAAAGCGACATCCCAAAAGCAAATTCACTCAAAATCGCTAATTTATAACCAGCATCTATACCATCCACATCATTTGTTGGATCTGACTCAGCATAACCCAATTCCTGTGCCACTCGCAAAGCCTCATCATAAGACCATGACTCTTCTACCATTTTACTCATCATAAAATTACTTGTTCCATTTACAACGCCTAAAAGTCGAGTAATTTTATCGGAAGCATATGAATTAGCAAGAGTTCGCAATATTGGAATACCACCGGCAACTGCCGCCTCATAGTACAGAGCAACATGATTTTCTCTCGCCAAGGCGCGTAACTCTCTCCCATGAATCGCAAGTAAATCCTTATTTGCCGTCACCACACTTTTTCCAGCAGAAAGTGCTTGTGAGATATAAGTTTTCGCAGGCTCCAAGCGTCCCATCAATTCGACGACAATAGAAATACTGTCATCTTGTAAAATTTCATCCATAGACAAAACAAAAGGATAATCAAAACCATCTTTTTTCACTCGATTAATTGTCTCTTGATCTCTAAGCAAAATCTTAGAAATAACAATTTTCTGATTTAGAATCATTCCTAGCTTCTGTTGATTATCTAAAAGTAAGCCTGGCAAACCAGAACCTACAGTCCCAAATCCCAATAGCGCAATGTTTATTGTCATTTCAATTCCTCATCATAGTATAATTTATAATATTATATCATTTTATTCATAATTTTACCGAAAATTCTGTCAGAATCACTGTAAAAAAATCTGTCAGTATACTGACAGATTATAGTAAATCCAATTTTTTCAACTCATTATCGATTTGAGATAAAACATCATTCAAATCTTCCGGATTATTAACAAAATCAATTCGGTCACCATCAATTCGTAATTTAGGAGATACATCATATTGATTGAACCAATCTGGATATTCTCCATGAACTTGATGATAATATTCCCTCAAAGCAGGTTGTCCATCAATTTGTTCAAAAGAACGACCTCGCTGCGAAATACGTGACAACATTGTATCAAATGATACATCAATATAAACGAGTAAATCAGGACGCTTTTTAGGCATTCCCTCTAACTCTTCAAGCATATTGGCAAGCAATTCTTTATAAATATCAAGCTCAGTCTTTGTCACGTTCCCATTTTTATAATTCAAAGTCAAAAATAACTCATCTTCAAAAATCGAACGATCCAAAACATTATTATCCTCACGATAAGCCATTTTAATTGATTCAAATCGCTTATTTAAAAAGTAAATTTGCAACAAAAAAGCATACTTTTTAGGGTCTTGGTAGTAAAGGTCAAGTACAGGATTATTATCAACCGCTTCATAGAAAACATCCGTTTGTAAATGTTCTCCCAAAGCCTTTGCAAGACTTGATTTACCCGCTCCAATAGTACCTGCTAATACGATCAAAATTCTATTTTCCTCCTCTTATGATTCATTAAATGAAAAATCATCCTCTCCAAAACATGAGATGCAAGAATCATATTTTATCCTTATTCAAAAATCATTTTGCTGACTCACTCATCTCATTAAAGTCAGCCTAATATATTATAGCTCAAAATTCAACTTTTATGACATTCAAAGTTATCCATTCAATAAAAATTCTCGCACTTGTGACGAAAAGTAGAGAGAACCTGTAATAAGCAGCACCTCATCCTCTTTTAACATCTTCTTCATTCTCACCAAAGCAAGTTGCCAGCTTGGAGCCAACTCCACGTCATCATCCTCAAGATAGCGAAAATCTTCTAAATGCAATGCCTTTGGATAATCAAAAGTCGTCAAAATTAATCGAGAGTTTTCAACTGTTTGAAGCATCTTAACCATTTGTGCAATATCTTTTGTATTAATTGCAGAAAAGATAATGGTAATCTTCTTACCACAAAATTCAGTTTTCAAATTTTGTAACAAACGTTCCATTGCATGGACATTATGCGCCCCATCTAGCAAAACAAGAGGATTTTCGCCTAATTTTTCCATACGCGCAGGCCAATATGCTTTCTTTATTCCTTCTCTAATTTGTTGTACTGTTAACGAAATTCCTACTTTATCAGCATAAACAAGTGATAATTCAATTGCCATCGCCGCGTTCTCAACCTGATGTAAGCCAGTCAACGATTTTTCAATATCCTCAATAATCTGTCCTGAAGAATAGAAATCAAAATGCTCATTTTCTTCTAATTCTACTCGATAATCATATTTAAACTGATAAAGTCTAGCAACGTTTTTCCTAGCCGTTTCTAAAATAACCTGTAAAGCTTCATGAACGACATTGCCAGTAACAACAGGAATACCAGGTTTGATAATTCCTGCTTTTTGCGCAGCAATCTCTTCTAAAGTCGAACCTAAAATATCAATATGATCTAACCCAATCGTCGTGATACCAGAAACAACAGGTGTAATCACATTTGTACTGTCTAACAAACCGCCCAAACCGACTTCGATAACTGCAACATCTACGCTCTCATCAGCAAAGTATTTAAAGGCCATTGCTGTAATAATTTCAAACTCTGTAATTCCAGATAATTGCTCATCAGTATCCAATTTCTCTACCAATGGCTTAATCAACTTCACATAATAAACTAATTTATCATCAGGGATAGGTTGGGCATTTATGCTCATCCGTTCACCAAAAGTTTCTATAAAAGGACTAGTAAAAGACGCGACTTTAAGTCCTGCTTGCATAAAAATAGAGCGCGTAAATGCGACTGTAGACCCTTTCCCATTAGTTCCTGCAATATGAATCATTGATAATTCATTTTCAGGATTTCCAAGGAGTTTGAGCAATGCTGCAACCCTACTTAAACCTGGTCGAATATTAAATTTTAAACGGGAATGAATCCATTCCACTGCTTCTTCAACAATCATTTTAATCCTCTAAGTTGTAAAACACCCGTTCACACTGAAAAATAGGGTTTTCTATCTATTTTTATCAAAGCAAGTCCATTTTACTATATTGATAATACTTTTTAAATTCCTCTGGAGCATCTTGCTGAGTGAGTAGAAATACTGGTAACTCAGCTCTACTTGCTTTTTTAATGCTCTTCTTCAAAAGATATCTAAAATCAATATGTAAATGAGCTTTTTCATTTTTTATTCCATTGAATGGTATCTTAATAAGATTAACATCAACGAGAATACCATCCATTTCAGCATAAAATCCTGTTTCTTCATGAAATTCACGGATTGCTGTCTCTAACGGAAATTCGCCTAGTTCTACATGTCCAGCTGGAAGCAAAAGCTCTTTTTGATAAGGATGCTCAATAAAATATAATTGCTCAGCTTGAAAGACAAGACTACTCGCAGAAAGTTGCAAGTCAAGATTTTTTTTCCCTCGAAGCTCTCCGTGTGTCACTCTTAATAATTCAATAATTTCATCTATTTTTTTTGTATCTTCAAACTCTCGTAGCTTCTTGAGAGATGAGATTAATTTTTCGTTATTCATCAAAAAGTTTTATAAAGTTCCACAGCATCAATTAAACGTTTTGTTTCCGCTACATCGTGTACCCGTAAAATCCTTCCACCTTCTAACATCATTTTTGCTTCAAACATTAAAGTAGAAAATAAACGTTCATCGACATCTACACCAAAAATATTACCCATGAAAGATTTTCTTGAGATAGCAATCATGACAGGTAAACCTAAACGTGTTAGAATCTCAGTTGTATTAATGCGTTGAACACTATCTGAACCAGAAGGTCCAGTAAAAAATCCAACACCAGGATCAATGCAAATCTGCTCTCTTTTGAGTCCTAGTTGAGAAAGCTCCTCTGATTTCTTCAAGAAAAACTGAGAAAGTTCTTCATAAACATTGTCGGCATAAGAAAATCCAGCTCGTCCATTATTCATTGCTACCACAGTAGGATGGTAATTTTCGACAACTTTAAGTTTATCAACGGTATCAAAACCATCAATATCATTAATAATATCAACTCCTATATCCAAAACACGTTCCATAACATAAGCTTCATCTGTATCAACAGCAAGGATAGCTTGAGGAAAGTTTCTCCTAATTTCCTTCAAAGGAGTTTCCAATCTCAACCATTCTTCTTTTGGTGTAATGTCTGAATAGCCTGGACGAGAAGACTTGCCTCCCAATTCAAGAACAGCAGCCCCATGATTAATATCTGACTCCGCTCGTTTTAAAATGTGGCTTAAAGTCAGATTTTCAGGAGCACCATCATAAAACGAATCTGGCGTAATGTTCAAGATAGAATAAATAATTGATTTTTTAGTCAAATCAAAACTAAAATTATTTCCTGACCAGATGAGTTGATGACGATGTAGAATGTTTTGAAGTTCCTGTTTATCAGAACTTGTCTGAAATGACTCTACAAATAATGAAAGCTCAAAAATATCAAAAGTTACAAGAATAGAGCACTCTGTAAGCTGCACTTTATTACCATTTCTATGTAACCTTTTCATCAACTCAGCTGCTTTTTTAGAACTTTCACATTCAAATTGTATCATGATATTTTTTAAAGAAAACTGATCTTGATTTAATTCTATAATTTTCATAAATTTTTAAGACAAACTTTCTAGGAATTCCATTCTTTTATCGACACTCTCGTTAAATTCTCCAAGAAAATAAGAGGTTTTAGTAAGGGCGTTCTCTTTTTTAACACCGCGCATTTCGACACACAGATGCTGCGCCTCAACTACTACTGCTACACCTTTAGGAGCCAAAATTTTCTCAAGGATTTCCGCAATATCCCGCGTTATATTTTCTTGGACAGATAATTTTCGGGAAACATAATTAACGAGTCTAGGAATTTTTGAAAGTCCAATAATATTTCCATCTTTTGGAATATAAGCAACGTGTGCTTTTCCAAAAAATGGGAGCATATGATGTTCACACATTGAATAAAAAGAAATATCTTTGACCGTTACTATCGAATCTACTTTACTAGGGTCAATCTTAAAAAGCTTATATTCATCAAATTCGTTCAAACGTTGAGATGAAAGAACTTCTTCATACATCTTTGCCACACGTTTTGGTGTTTCAATCAGTCCTTCTCGTTCAGGATTCTCGCCAACTGCAAAAAGAATTTCACGAATAGCTCGCTCAATTCGAGTTTGTGGGGATTGTTCCTCATCAACCATTTTTACTTCCTGCTTAGTCTTATTGAGAAGGTTTATCGCATTTTTGATTTTTTCATTATACTTAAAACTTTTATCCGTCAATTCTGACAATGGGATGAGGACAAAAAGACGATTAAAAACTTCCGGATGTGGGATAGTGAGCTGTAGTTCATCAACTTGTTGCTCCCCATAAAATAAGATGTCTATATCTATCGTTCGAGGTCCCCAATGTACTTTACGTTCACGATTTAATTTCGCTTCAATTTCATGAATAAAATCTAACAAATCATTAGGAGAAAGCAAAGTTGAAATCTTTGCTGCAAGATTGATGAAAGAATTCTGTTCAACTCCTCCAACAGGAGAGGTTTCATAAAATTTTGAATGATGCTCAAGCAAAATTTGTGGATGCTCGCCCAACAATCTTAATGCCTCATGTAAGTAGTATTGACGATCACCAATGTTGCTTCCTAAGCTTAAATAAACAGTTTGCATAAAACCTCCATATTATTTTCTAGCCTCTCATCTCAATTTCAACTGAATCAAAAATCCCTTCAATAGGAACAGCCAATTTTCTAAGATGAACTTCAACCGCAGTAATCTTTGATGTTGTTGCTTTGATACTTTTGATAATATCAAATGCTAAACTTTCAATCAAATCAGCTTCAGATTGACTAATAATATTCTTAATAAGTTCATAAAAATCAACATAAGATAAAGTTTCAGTCAGCTCATCCTTACCTGAAAAATCAAAATTAGTTTCTACAATAATATCTATCTCAAGATTTTGACCCAAAATTTTTTCTTCAGGAAGAACCCCGATATGAGCTCTAAATTTCATGTTATTTATTTTAATTTTATACATTCTAACCCTATATCTTTAATTTTTGAAAAATTCTAACATAAACTGCACAAATGAAAAATTCGTTGTGATATTAATTTAATTGGCAGAAAATGCTATGAATCTCTTCATAGCATTTTTTTCAGAGATATTTTAAAATAGCTTGCCAAGCTTCCTCAATCCCTGTTTTATCGGCTGATGAAAAAATAACGAAGTCATCTGTACTATCAAACTTGATAGATTTTTTTATGACAGATTCGTGCTTATTCCATTTTCCACGAGGGATTTTATCGGCTTTTGTCGCAACCAGTATAACGGGAATATGATAATATTTCAAAAATTCATACATCATAATATCATCTTCAGACGGTTCATGTCGAATATCGACAAGACTCACTACTGCACGAAGATTTTCACGAGTTGTCAAATATTCTTCAATCATTTTGCCCCATTTTTCACGCTCTTTTTTAGAAACTCTAGCGTAACCATACCCTGGAACATCGACAAAATGAACTTGGTCATCAATATTGTAAAAATTTAAAAGCTGTGTTTTACCTGGTTGTCCAGAAGTTCTGGCAAAATTTTTACGGTTAAGTAAAGTATTGATAAAACTAGATTTTCCCACATTAGAGCGACCTGCAAGAGCTATTTCAGGCCAATCATTTTCTGGATATTGCTTTTTCGAAGCGGCAGAAATTGTTAGTTTTAGATTATTCGTATTAATCGCCATTATTCACCAGTTTCTCTTATCATTTTAGGTTCTTGTGTTCCCTCAACGACTGCTTGATTGATGACTACCTTTTTAATGTCCTCATGGCTTGGAACTTCAAACATAACATCCATCATTACTTCTTCAATAATAGAACGTAAACCACGTGCTCCAGTTTTGCGTTCTATCGCTTTTTGGGCAATCGCACGAAGCGCCTCTTCTTCAAATTTTAACTTGACATCATCAAAGGACAACAATCGTTTGTATTGTTTAATCAAAGCGTTCTTTGGCTCGGTTAAAATACGAATTAAATCATCTTCTGTCAAACGCTCCAGAGCCGCAACAATAGGAAGACGTCCAATAAATTCTGGAATCAGTCCGAATTTTTGGATATCTTCTGCAATGATTTCTTGCATATAAGAATCCCCCTCATCGAGTTTCTTATTATTTGCTCCAAAACCAATAATTTTTTCGCCTAATCTTTGTTTAACGATTTCTTCAATACCATCAAAAGCTCCACCTACGATGAAGAGGATATTTTTAGTATCAATTTGAATCATTTCTTGGTTAGGGTGCTTGCGTCCACCTTGTGGCGGAACACTTGCAACAGTCCCTTCAATGATTTTTAAAAGAGCTTGTTGTACCCCTTCTCCTGATACATCGCGTGTAATGGAAACATTCTCTGACTTTTTGGCAATTTTATCGATTTCATCAATGTAGATAATTCCTCGTTGAGCGCGCTCAATATTGAAATCGCTTGCTTGGAGAAGTTTTAGGAGAATATTTTCTACATCTTCTCCAACATAGCCTGCTTCAGTTAGGCTTGTTGCATCCGCGATAGCAAAAGGTACATTGAGTGATTTTGCTAATGTTTGGGCAAGAAAGGTTTTACCTGAACCTGTAGGTCCAATAAGAAGAATATTTGATTTTTGAAGTTCAATGTCATCATTCTCTTTACTGCCTGCAAAGTTAATTCGTTTGTAATGATTATATACGGCTACGGCAAGCGCACGTTTTGCGCGTTCTTGTCCAATGACGTATGCGTTCAACTGTTCCAGCATTTGCTGCGGTGTTTTAATTTCAAGCATTTCAGAGGCCAGTTCTTCACGTGTTTCTTCTTCCAGAATACGTGTTGATAACTCAATACATTCATTGCAGATATAAACATCTGAGCCTGCAATCATCTTTTTTACATCATCTTGGTTTTTCCCACAAAATGAACAATAAATATTTGGAGTTTGTGTATTTGACATGGTGTTATTCGTTTCTATAGCTGTTTGTTATACTTTCCAGTAAAGTAAAATAATCTTAATATGGAAACTCTGTTTCTTAAAATAGAGTTCCAAAAAAAGCATGGATAGAATTCACTAAATTAGTGAAAGCATTAAGGAGAAAGAGCGTTCCTAACCCCCATCGCTTTTTTCTAAAACATTGAATGGAAATAACGACACAGATCCAACAGAGGATAGCTGTGAAGAGTCCAAAGATTGATTTTGTCATATTTGAGCTCACTTTTTATACTATGGCCAATTTATCGTAAGAAATGATGATATATTGGCATTATTATGAAACTTTGTAATGCTATCTGTTGTTTTTCCCAAAGTCGCATAACATTGTTTTAAGAGCAAATTTTAGATTAGCTGCTCTTAATTCACCTTTTCATATTTTTTGATTATAAAGTCATAGGGATTTTTTGCATCTTTCTCATACATTTTCTTTGATATTTCAGTAAATTTGCTAAAATCAAAACTGCTTGGAAAGTAAGCATCACCCTCAAATACGCCCTGAACAATTGTACGATAGATCTGTTCAAGGTCTGATTCAAAGAGTTTCAGAATTTCCGCTCCACCAGTAATAAATAAAGATTTGTTTTGTGCTTTATACCACTTGAGAACATCTTCTTTACTGTTCATGATGATTACATTTGGATTTTCTGACACATAGTTTTTGTCGCGAGTAAGAACGATACTAATCCGACCTGGTAAAGCACGTTTTTTCATACCATCAAAGGTTTTACGCCCCATCAGGATAACCTGTCCCATCGTAGTCTCTTTAAAATGTTGCTGCTCTGCGGGTAAATGCCAAGGCATTTTTTCTTCTTTTCCAATGAGACCGTGTTCGTCTTCTGCCCATATTCCGATAATCATAGCATACCCTTTCTCTAAAAATTCGCTCCTATCATTATAGCAAAAATTTGCTATTTTCGCTGAATATAATGCTAGGTGTATAAAATTACAATACTAGTTTTTATTTTAATTCATTAGTATTTTTTACTGACGAATAGATACCTTTTTTGTTAAAAATATATGTTTTTTCTTTACAAATTAAAAGATAAGTGTTATCATAATAGACATATTAATTTGTTTCAATCTTGCCTGTTATGATTAAAGCAAATTAGTCCCCCAACTAGACCTCTTGCTGAGATTGACTCCGAGGGGCCTAGTTTTTTTATTTTTATAATAGAAATTTCTGTCAGTACTGACAAACTATGAGAAAGTGTGACTTTATGAATCATATTGCTCTTTTTGAACCTCGTATTCATTTTAACACAGGTAATATTGCAAGAACTTGCGCAGCCACAAACACAGTGCTTCACTTGATTGAACCATTTGGATTTGAAATTTCAGACAAGCATTTGAAACGGGCTGGTTTGGATTATTGGGATAAGGTAAATATTGTTTACCATAAAAGTTTGGAAGCGTTTATGTCTTCTATTACTGACGGAAGTCAACTGTATCTTGTCAGTAAATTTGCAGAACATGTTTATTCTGATGTCGATTATTCTGATGATGGTCTTGACCATTATTTTCTGTTTGGTCGTGAGGACACAGGATTACCCAAAGCATTTATGAATGAACATCGTGATGAATGTATCCGAATTCCAATGAATGACGAGCATGTCCGCTCTTTGAACTTATCAAATTGTGCCTGCATGATTGTCTATGAAGCGCTAAGGCAGCAAGATTTTCGTGGATTGGAACTCATTCACACGTATGAAAAAGATAAGTTAAAATAGCTATCAGTAAAGCAAATAAATAAAAAAACTCTGTCAGTACTGACAGAGTTTTTATTTTGCAAGTTTAACTTCTTTCTTTACTTTTGAAGACGTTTCTGACTTTTTATGATTAAAAACAAGATTTAAGATAATCGCTGAAGCGGTGCTCATTACAATCCCATTCGATACGAACGGTTGGATAAAATTCGGAAGAGCGGAAAATAAATTAGTTGAGTTGAACCCTACCCCCATTGCTACTGATACTGCCGCAATAAGAAGATTTTGATTCCCGTCAAAATTGACTTTACCAAGCATTCGCACACCTTGAGTAGCAACCATGCCAAACATCACGAGCATTGCACCACCCAATACTGGAGTAGGAATTAATTGAGCAATTGCTGCAAACTTTGGAATTAATCCAAGAATCACTAAAAATGTTGCTGTAAAATAAAGAGGTTTACGAGTTTTTATTCCTGATAATTGGACTAATCCAACATTTTGAGAAAATCCAGTATACGGAAAAGTATTGAAAATACCGCCCAAAAATACTGCGAATCCTTCAGCACGATATCCATTACGAAGACGTTTTTCATCAAGATTTTCCCCTGTAATATCTGCTAATGCAAGATAAACACCAGTTGATTCAACAAGTGAAACAACTGCAATGATCATCATCATTAAACAATCTCCCAAATAAAATTTAGGAGCAGCAAAAAAGAAAGGTTGGGGCAGATGAGCCCAAGGTGCTTGAGCAACAGCGTTGACATCAACTAATCCCATTACTGAAGCAAGTAATGTACCAGCCACTAACCCAATTAAAATCGCAATAGAACGAATGAAACCTGTCGCAAAAATATTAATAAGTAAGATAACAATAATAGTAAAAACAGCAAGAATCAAGCTTTGCGTTGTTGGCTTTGCCACATTATTTCCCATATTTCCAATAGCAACAGGAATCAAGCTTAAACCAATTGTTGTGATTACTGATCCAGTTACAATCGGTGGAAAAAGCTTACGAATCTTTGAAAATATGCCAGAAATCAAAAGAACAAAAATTCCAGAAACAATCAGTGATCCAAACATAGCACCTGGACCATGATTATGCCCAATAATAATCAACGGAGCAACCGACTGGAAAGCAACCCCTAAAACAACTGGCAAGCCTACACCAAATTGTTTACGAAGCTGAAGTTGCAGGAAAGTGGCCAGACCACACATGAAAATATCTGTAGAAATAAGATAAGTAAGTTGAGCTGCAGAATAATGCAAAGCTCCTGCAATCATGATAGGAACCAAAATAGAACCTGAATACATTGCCAAAAGATGTTGAAGCCCTAATACTGCGGCTTTAGAATTGTTTTGTTTATTTTTTTGAAACATTTTTTTGATTGTCCCTCTTTGTGGTTTCGACTATACCTGATTTTACAACGGTAAAACCAGATTATTTATCCATGCTATTCGTCGAATGATGAGTCATCTGCTTTAGCAAAAACTACTTCACCTTTTTCGAATTTCTCAATACGAGCAAGACTAACTAACTTTAGTCCCTTATCCAGAAGCTGTTTACGCCCGTCTTGAAAAGATTTTTCGATGACCATTCCTAATCCAACAACTTCTGAATTAGCTTGCTCCA
The DNA here is from genome assembly GCF_003627095.1 of Lactococcus allomyrinae. Classification (NCBI taxonomy): domain Bacteria; kingdom Bacillati; phylum Bacillota; class Bacilli; order Lactobacillales; family Streptococcaceae; genus Lactococcus; species Lactococcus allomyrinae. The sequence goes on from NZ_CP032627.1 coordinate 841,594, forward strand.
TAAGTTTTATCAAACCTAAGGCTGCTTGCCCATTAGCTAGAAAATCGTCAATAATAAGAACTTTATCATTTTCTTCAATAAATTTTTTAGAAATCTGTACTGTTGAAGTCATTTTTTTAGTAAATGAATAAACTTCTGTGGTTAAAAGCTCATCATTCATCGTGATATTTTTGGCTTTCTTAGCAAAAACCATTGGTACATCAAGTGCTTCTGCTGCATAGATTGCTGGAGCGATTCCACTAGCTTCAATTGTAATAACTTTTGTTACTCCTGAATCGGCAAATACATCCGCAAATCTTTTTCCGATTGCTTTCATTAACTTGTAATCAATTTGATGGGTCAAAAAGCGATCAACTTTAAGAATATCATTCCCCAATACACGACCCTCTAAATGAATACGGTCTTCTAATAATTTCATTATTTCTCCCTTATACTTGGCCACTTCTAAACGAATATATCATCGAATCCAGTGGACTACAGCTATATTATTTTACATTTATACCTAACACAACCTGTATCAGTTGAGAATTTTTATTTCTAAAATCACCTGTTTCAAGGTCAAAATTGACTCGGAACATTGAAAATAAGATGAAGTTTTAACAAATAAAAAAACACCCTATCAGCTGATAGAGCGTTTCAAACATACAAAAAAGAATCAAATTTAATTAAAAAATTGAGTTCTCTTATTGTCTCGCATTTACGGTACGAGGTAGAAACGCCCAGCCATATTCTAGGTATAAATAAGATTAGATTTTTGAGTCATTTAAACTCAATATGAATTATATTCTAACATAAAAATGATAAAGAATCTATCAAAAAGAGCAGATTTTCAACTCTTTATATTTGATATCTAAAGATATGAATAATCTCTCTCATCCCATAAAAACAGAAAAACTTCAACAAACATATGGTATATGCTAAACTTGTTATGAAGACGTTTTTCAAAATAATATTTTTCTTTTTAGTAGATCTAATCTTTAATATTCTCATATCTATCTTTAAAGTAAAAGAATGAAAAATCAAACATTGATTTTTCATTCTTTTATTTATTGTTTATATTTTTTTAACCATGCTACTAACACCATAAATAGAACTCCTACTAAACTAAATCCAGGAGCCGAATCTCCCAGATTACCAATGATTCCTTTGGTTTCAGCTGATTGTTGTTTTTGTTCGTTCTTCTCCTGCTCTGATGAATCATTTGCTTCACTTTTCAAAGTATAAACAGGAAGAATCGTTGGATTTCCCTCAAAAAAGTTTCGACTTTCTATGACATAAGAATAAATGTAATATTTACTATTAGGGGTCAACTTTGTAAAATTTGGTGTTTTTTGCCAAATTAATTGATGATATGCCGAATCAGCTTCTGTACTGATTGCATAAATTGCTGTATGGGGGCCATCTATAGTTCGTAAAAGTGGTCGGAACCACTCATGTTTATCAATGATAGTTGAATCAATATTTAGAGTTGTTGCTGTAATTTTATTAACGATCAACTCTACAGAAGGTCCTGGAGCTTTAGTAATTTCACTATTTACTATTAAATTTTCTACTAAATAATAATTATCAGCTTGAGCACCTTCAAGTTTAGCAACATAATTATCATCAACAAGAAGTACCCCTGAACCTGAGTTTCCTGATATCTTACCATCTTCATTGCTCAGATGTTCTCCTTTTAGATTAGCCACTGTTTGAATTAACTCATCCCCTGGCAACACACCAGTAAAATTTGATTCATTGCCTTTATCAATAGAGAAAAGATGTTTACTATTTCGCTCATCAAAATTAGATAACCCATCAAAAACTTTTTTGGCAGTAATTTTGGAAACAAAAGTCACAGGTAAAGGTAAGATTTTTGCTTCTTCAAAGCTTGGTTGAAATTCAGTTGGTTCTCCATCAATCATACGAATCCCTTCAGTGTCACTATCAACAGAATCTACAAGAAGATAGTTACTGATGACATTCTTATTTATTTCACTGACACTCCAGCCTGTGGCAAAAATTTGCTGAGGAAGAATCTCTTGATTAATACCTCTTGAAACATTGCTACTTGCGAACTCTAGTGTTCCTTTATTTATACTAAGGTATACTTTATCATCTGGAATGAGATTAGCAAGCTCTGGGCACTCAAGAATGGTATTCAAGTCAATATTTTTACTTTGGTTATAGGGTTTATCATCAATTTTCCCCTTAGTCCAAGCCACTTTACGTGGAAGGATTGTACCAGAAAATAGTGAGGATAGGAATTCTCTTTTGTCTTCTTCTCTTAGTGCATATTGATTTCCCTCTTCATCTTCGATATGGACATCATTTATTGTCAAAGGAACATTATCAATAATCCCTGTTGGATACCAGTTGACATCAATATCATTGAAATTCCATTCTCCATCATCAACACTTACTTTGAGAACAATTGGAGAAACGGAGTTGACTGTAATTTGAGGTGCTTTTGTAATATTAGCATTTTCTCTTGTTAAGCTTTTTGTTCCATCGTAAACTTTCTCTACATGACCTGCTATAACATCAATATCTTCGAGCCAGAGTTCCTCTGGGTTAAATCTCATAATTTCAGCTTTTTTAAAACTTGGCTGACTCCTTACAGAATAGTTACTATTTTCAGGTGGGGATTGATTAGAAGTTGATTCAAACAACCAATCAGCCTCAATGTCCCAAACACCCACTGAAGAATCTACAAACTGGTGATTAGAAAAACTAGTCGTCAAATTAGTATTTTCTTGATTTTCCCCTTCAACAAATCCTGTCAATATTGGATTTTGAATGACTTGTTTTACCTCTGTCGTCCCATCGTATCTCTTATCCTTTACCTCTCCTGATATCCAATTTAAGGCACGTTTTGAAATACTCGCTGGTCTTACCCGATGAGTAGCTATATAATTTTCAAGTGGCTCCCAATCATAGTTGTAATATGAATCTCCCTGCCTATTCATCGCACCTTCAAAGTCAGTGCCTGAACCTGAATAATAAGGAGTGAGTTTGATGCTATCTACATGAACTTCTAAACCATTCCCCACATCTTTCTGGAGAAATCTTGAACCGACGACATCGTTCGAGTAGATATACATATAGAACATATAGAACTGTGCCGTAAAAGGAGTATTTCCCAAATTCATACTAACAGATGCATTTGTGTTAGAAGGAGTAGCAGAGTGACTTCCATCATAAACCTTACTACTATGTCTCACATATAGGGTTCCAAGATTAATATGTTCTTCTGTAATCTTAAAGGGGTTGATTCTTCCAGTATAAAGCTGTGTGATTATTTTTTCCCTTTCTTCCGAAGTAAGCTCAATCTCTGTATTTACTAGTTTAAAATCTGTAACATTGACTGGTTTATCAACGACATTTCCTGAACTATCGCGTTCAACACTTTGATGAGAGAAAGCAACAGTAGCCGAGTATTCCACTGATACATCATCAATCATAATCTTAGCACGAGTATGAGTTGCAGAAGAAATTGAACTACTTCTATCGAAAATTTTTTCTATACGCCCTGGTAGGACAGTGATATTTTTTATATCCAACAATGCAGGACTAATTTGTTTGGATAGTTCTTGTGTAGGACCAAATTCTGGGACTTGAAGTGGTAACTGAATTTGAGGTAAGCTGGTCTCTGAATTTCTACCAGCTTTTATAGCTCTCTCTTCTTCCGTTCGAGTGCTAGGTTCCTCCTCAGAAACAATTGTTTCTGGGATTATCTTACCCTCTGTGGTTTCTGTAATTTGGAAATTATGTGAAATTTCATCATGGACGGTTGCAAGTACTGGTGAAGTTTCTGCTACTAATAATATTATAATCATTAACAATACTTTCACAGATTTTCCATTAAAATTATTCATATTTTCTCCTTCCTTAGCTAATAGATCTTTTACAATTTATATAGTCAATTGATACCGGTATTTGATTTAGTAGTTTAGAAATCTTATAAAACAAGACATTGGAAGTAAACATTTTTTGTTTAAAATATATGAATTTGTACTTTAAATATATCATAAAGAAATCTATTTCCTTTAAAATCATAAAAAAAAACCAAATCTTTTATATTTAGTTTTTTTATGTGTTATATTTTACAAAATGTTAAAAAGAGAGAATACATAATAATCATAATTGGGGTTTTATCCGTTACATCATAATCATTTATCTTATGCTTTTTCGTATAACAGTATAGTGAAACATCTGAAATTTTAGATAAAGTATTATCAGATAAATCTGTCAAACTTATAACTTTATGATTATTATTTTTCGCATATTTAGCAAGTTCAATAATATATTGATTTTCACCTGTAAGTGATACGAAGAAAAATATTTCATCGGAGTTCAATTTTATTCGCGTTTCAATTTCATTTTGATATTCAAAAATTTGAAATTTGCTTTCCCAAACGTAAAAATTATTCACACTGACCTTCAGTAGTAACCCTGTTTGCTCTAAGGCATAAAAGTTGACTGCTCGTGCTTTTGCCATCATATCGGCAACTTTCTTTTCTCGAACTGCGTCAATTAGATCAAAATTTTTGTTTAAAATATATCTTTGTCCTCTTGATATATTATCCTCTGTTTCGTATTTCAAACATAATTTTAATTCTGAAAAATTTTCATAGCCTAGTTTAGCGCAAAATCGAGTAATTGTATTTGGAGCGATGCATAATTCATTTGCTAGTGTAATGATCTTCATTTGAGAAACAGATTGTATATTCTTTTTTATATAGTCTGTTAATTCTTCTTCGTTAAGTGTCATTTTGTATTTTATGTTTTGTACTCTATCATCGAAATTAAGCATTACTCCACCTCCCGTGAAATTATGTAAAACTAAATACTAGTATGCACCCACTCCGCTCTTTGTTGATTATAACATAATGTCAGTTTCTAACAAAAAGAAATGCAAAATGAAAGTTTTACTGTCTTCTCCTGAAGGAGCTTAAAACGATGCAATGATATAATTGATAAATATTATTAAAGAACTTTAAAAATTACTAAATAAAATCAAAATTAATTATCTAACTTACGGTTAAAATCTCGTTGTTCTTCGTCACGCGCTTCTTCGATTTGCTGCTGTTTTTTTCGAAGTTCCCAATTGTATTCTTCTACAGTCTGTTCAAAGTTTCTGTAAAAAGAATTTGACGAAGTATTGGGCAGATGATGATAAAAATTAGACACAAAATCAGAAAGTTTAGCGGTTTCTTGATAGAAGCGTTGACGATAATCATCTAACCTCTCTTCTGCTTCATTAAGCGCTCTCATTGCCACATCATGAGCTTCTTCAATCTTCCATTTTTCATTATTATTCATCACTCCGCTCCTTCGATTGGACTTTTGAGCTTAGGTTTTTTCAAGGTATGACTGAGATATTCATTAGCAGCATCTGCTCCTTTACCTTCTAGCCCAGATTTTAAATGTGAAACTAGACGATTAGAGGTAAAATCTTTCATTTCTGATGATTGCTGAGTCAGTTTTTGAGATAATTCTATGTTTTCATTCGATATTTCCGCTTTTTTCGCTGATAAAATAGCAAGTATAGCTGTACGTTCTTGTTCTTTCATCGCCGCAGAAAATTGATTATCCAACCAGTCGGTGTCTAAGTAAGGATTATTTGTCATTGCTTCCCACATCCTATTTCCCCCAATTCGTTTGAACTTTTGCTAACATATCGTTGAAACCAGCGGCACCTTCTTTATCCGTTTCCTGAATTTTTTGAGAGATACTCATCAAAGTTTCGGAAAATTGCTCAAGGTTCATTTGAAATTTTGATGCCGCTCTATTTGTATCATCTTCTAGACTCTCATCCCAAAAATTATTCATCTGAAAGTCAGAAAGGAGCATTTCAATTTCGTAAAACTCTAAATAATGTGCAATATTGAAAGCAGATTCTCTCCCTGTAGAAATAGAGTTTTGAACTTTTTCTTTTGAAGTTGAAAGGGTACTTTTGATTTTTGTGACATAATCTTCTGCGGAGAGAACTGCATCTTGAGCTACCGTTTGTAAAAGCTCGGCTCGCAAGACTACTTTTTGACTACTACTAGCACTTTGAATTTGACTTTGAAGTTTGGGAATAGCTTGCTCGTCCCATTTTTTAGCTTCTTTCTTAGCCTTTTTTACGATTTCTTTGTAAGAATTATCAAATTCATCATAAATTTCCTTAGCTTGAGCAGCTGTCATACCTAGCGCCATTAATCCAGTCACACCTCCAGAAAGTGCCGTTAATAGAAGTGTTGTGGGAACACTTACAGCCACTAGGCCTTTAAGTTTACTCAATGTTGTATCAATAAGCGAGGCAAGATTATGACCTGCAACTAACATTTCGGGATGAAAGCTGGCTGAAGCAACTAGAGGGAACCCATTTGCACCCATCTGAAATTCTCCAAAATCATGAGCACTTGATTTATCAAATGTGGTCGTAAAATTAAGCGGAACGATAATGTTGACATGACCAAACTGTTCTTTCAGAGGAGCTGTCCGATTGAGCATACTCACTATGTCCAGCGGATTAACATAGTAGGTTGTTTTATCGCCCAATGCCCTAATCTGTTGGTCAGAAAGTCCCATATTTTTTAAACTTTGTGTGACATCTGGTCCATCAAAGAGAACGATGTTTCCTAAGCGGTTAATTGCGCTTGGGTCATCTTTAATCAGCTGGGCAGCTCCTTGTGCTGAAACCATTGTTCCAAGTGAATGACCTGTGATATTCAATTTGACATTTGGAGCTTGCGCGGATAATTCTGCAATTTTTTCTTTCATTGCAGTTGTTGCGAGTTTAGCTTGAGGAATATGAGCATTATTTAAAGCAAAATTTCCATCATTGTATACCCAGTCGTTAAGATTTTCGACACTTATGGCATCACTACCACGGATGGCAAGATAGGCTTTCTTAGTTTCTTGATTTACAGTTGACGTATCAGTCAGGAAATAAGCATTGAACCCAGCTTTTTCATCCGTAAGTAATCCTTTTTGATAGGTACTCGTAGTATAACTTTCGGTATGATATCCACCATTTGGATTGGGAATACTTAGGCTTGTTTTCACATCAACTGTATGCACTGTGGGATCTGGTTGGAGGTAGACTATACCATTATTAGGAAGTTTTTCTCCGCCTTGAGTTGTCTGATAAACTGGTTTTTCTTTTGTACCAATATTTGTAGTTTTAGACTTGGAAAAATTAAAATATTGTGAAGTATCTTTATTACTTTTTGGAGGAAAATTATTAGGTCTATTACCTGTATATGCAGATTCCGCTAAATCTGCATAAATATTATTAAAGTTTTCTAAATTACTCATACCCTTTCTGACCTCCATCTACTGTAAAAGATTGAGATAAATCAACGGCTTTTATACTAGGTATATCATTAGTATTGTCTAAAGTGAAATCTAATGAAAAGTTTGAATCCTTTATATGATTGAATCCTCCAGAAATTGTTAACCATGTGCTAGAACTGATGGGACCTCCTCCTTCTTGTACTTGAATAGACTCCCAATCCCACTGAATACTTTTAATTTGATGTTCAGAACTTTGAGTCTTGTTTTGACTCATGACAAATTCCGTCATTTCTTTTTCATGTTTTTTAAGATAATCAACTTGCATTTGTCGAGTGCTCTCTTTTGATTGTGCTGTAAAGTTTTTTGTTAAAAAAAGATCGAAAGGTGTTTGTGTCATGATGATTCCTCCTGCGATTAAAATGACTGGGATAGTAACTCCTAATATTATTTTATTTCGTTTTTTCATAACTCTCTCCATGTCTGTTTTTAACAACTTGTTGTTTTATAATTACATTCATTTTACATTGTTTTTTTTGATTTTTCAATAAATAGTGGCATATTAACTAATCTAAATTGAGATATAAAAAAGTTACTCCTATTTAGAGTAACTTTTCATTTTGATATTTAAAATTTAACCACCTATATTTATACTCTTTTGTATCACAATTATTCATCAAAAGATATTTCAAAGTCGATATAATTTAATTTTCAAGGATAAGTTTAAGAAGCTTTGAACACTGATTTTAAATAATGTTTTAAATCGTATCACCATTCCAAATCGAATTTTTGACTACAACATAATCCACTTTTGTCAAGGCACTCAAATCTCGTCCGCCAGCGTAGGAAATCGAGCTTTGCAAATCTTCTTGCATTTCTTTCAAGGTGTCTTTTAGTGAACCTTTATGTGGCAATAGAATTTTCTTTCCTTCGACATTTTTGTGCTCACCTTTTTGATATTCAGAAGCTGAACCAAAGTATTCTTTGAAAAGTTGACCATCTTTTTCTACTGTTTTTCCCGGAGACTCTTCATGAGCAGCAAAGAGAGAACCAATCATTACCATCGTTGCCCCCATGCGAACTGATTTTGCAATATCTCCATTTGTACGAATGCCACCGTCCGCAATGATTGGCTTGCTTGCAGCTTTTGCACACCATCTTACCGCAGCAAGCTGCCAGCCCCCTGTACCAAAACCAGTTTTGACTTTTGTGATACAAACTTTACCTGGGCCAATTCCAACTTTGGTCGCATCTGCTCCTGCATTTTCGAGTTCACGCACAGCCTCTGGTGTACCAACATTTCCAGCAATGACAAAAGATTGTGGCATTAGGCGTTTAATGAGTCGAATTGTTTTGATGACACTCTCGGCATGACCATGCGCAATATCAATCGTGATGTATTCTGGAATCACTGCTTGTGCTGACATTTCACGAATAAAGGCGTGTTCTTCTGCTTTCACGCCAACTGAAATTGAGGCAATGAGTCCTTGTCCATGCATTTTTTTGATGAATGCTAAACGATTTTCTGCTTCAAAACGGTGCATGATGTAAAAGTAGCCTTCTTTTGCTAACATTTCCGCTATTTTATCATCAATAATTGTTTGCATATTTGCAGGCACTACAGGGAGTTTGAAAGTAAATTTCCCAAGAGTTACAGATGTATCAGCTTCTGAACGACTGTTGATGACACATTTGTTCGGAATAAGCTGAATATCCTCGTAATCAAATACTGAGTTTAAACTATTCATATTTTGTTCTCCATAAATGAAAGATTTACAGAAAGACCGACCAAGCCTGTGGCTTCGCTAGTTGAGTGATTTTATATTAACTTAATGAATTTTTCAAGCTCAAAAGTTATAAAAATAAAATCTCTGCCACTCAACTTTCCTTATTCATTTTACCTTAAACAATCGGTTTTTTCTATTTATTTTATTGTTTTCATTATATATTGGCAAAAATAATTCGTCATTTCCGAACTTTTTATAAAAAATACTGACAGAAAGCTGTCAGTGCTATTTTTTTCTGAAATTAAATCCTCGTCGATAGATGATAAAGAATAGGAGTTCATAAACGAGAATGAAAATCAAAAAAGTGTGCATAAAAAATTGTTCTGGTAAAACATTGATAATCGGGTCAGTTGAAGGATCAAATAACCAACTGTTATCACGAAATAGGACTTCGTGAAAAATGACAAAAAACTGGTCAAAGCCGATGAGCAGGGCAAATAATCCAGCAACAATAGGTAAGCCCATGACAATTCTCAAACCATTATGGAAAAAGAGTGAGAGATTTTCTTTCACAAAAATGACAAAAGCTGGAATCAGAACAATTGTCAAACTTAGCGTCAGCATAAACAACATTTTGACTTCCGCAAAATGCTCAAGACCACTCGCTGATGAAGGAAAATCGGGCATATGGAGCTGACCAATAAATGGATTGAGAAGGTAATTCATCAGCACAAGAAAATTATGCCACAAGCGCATAGCTGACATTTGTGCCAAATCAGCAAGGTGATACCATGACATTTCTAAGGCAAATAACGGAATGGAGAGGATAATCGTTAATGTAACTGACAGGGCAATAATCCATAACACACTTAGCCCAAAAATAAATTTATCTCGCATATATTTCTTATATTTTCTTCTGATCATCTTGTCAGTATGCTGACAGAAGTTCATTTTCTTCTAATAATTTCTGTCAGTACACTGACAGAAGTTCATGATTATATTTAGAGCTTATCCTTAAACTGATGGAAACTCTTGCGGGTCAAACGTCCCATTCATCAAGATTTGAAACAACATAAGTTGGCGCAATTGGAAGTTCTGGCACTTCTTCTGGTTTAGTAAAACCTGTCGTAACAAGCAAACTATCAATACCGTTGTTAATCCCTGTACGAATGTCTGTCAAATAGTTATCACCAACCATCAGAATATCTGATTTTTCAAACCCTAATTTGCTGACTGCTTTTTCGGTAATGATTGCTTCTGGTTTTCCGATAATCGTTGCTTTGACACGTGTGGCAGCCTCAATCATCTTGATCAAAGCTCCTGCTCCAGGAGTCAAACCTCGCTCACTTGGCAAATTCAAGTCAGGATTTGTCCCGATAAATGTTGCTCCATTATGAATGGCAAGCGTCGCTAAAACCAACATCTCATAGGTCAGATCTGTATCAAGCGCAACAACGACATAGGCAGGATTTTCACGTTCTTTTTTGTATCCCGCCTCATAGATTGCTTCTTTTAAACCATCTTCACCAATGATATAAACCGTTTTTTCTAATCCCAAATCATTCATATAATCAACTGTTGCAAGACTTGCTGTATAAATACTTGAAAGAGCTGTATCAATGTTAAACTTGTCATGCAGTCGTTTTTGAACAACTCGAGGTGTTTTTGTCGTGTTATTTGTCAACAGAAGATAGGGAATTCCCGCCGCTTGCAAACGATGAATAAAATTTTCACCAGCAGGAATCCGTTCATTACCAAGATAAATTGTGCCATCAAGGTCAATCAAATAACCTTTATACTTTTTATTTGTCATTTTAATTTCTTTCTCATTTTTTATTTACTGACAGAATTTTTGTCAGTAACTTCTGACCAATGAATCTCAATTTGAGTGCTTCCGTCATTAAAATTATGGTGACTTACTAATCCATCCCAACTCATCAGTGCTTGGATTTTCTCACCATAGAGTACCTCATGATTATATTTAATAAATAATTTTGTTGGCTGATGTGATTTGCGGAAATCAAAGTCAATCATATCAGCCGCCCAATCATAATATTTAGCATTATTGACATGACCATTCATATCAAGGGCGGAAAATCGTACAGGATAGACTGCCTGTTCGCATTGCTCAAAATGCTCTAGCTTGTTAAACTTATGAGGACGTAAAATTTTAGAAATCTTCTCCGAGTCATACGGAGCAACGATTTCGTCTAACACCCGTTCAATTTTGCGTGAACTTTTACTCATCAAAACCCATGTCGAATGAATCTCAACCAGTTGATTACCTGCTTCATCTTTAAAATAAAAATTTCGATAGCAAAAAAACTTATTGTAACTTGTGGCTTCTGTTTCAATCATGATTTGCTCATTGAACTCTGGTAACCGTGTAATCTTGACTTCATATTCAATCACAGCCCAAAAAAGATTAAATCGTTCACTCACCCAAACGTCCGAACGTCCAAGCAGCGTTGATTGCTCACCAGAAATTTGTAAAGCTACAGCAAGAATACTTGACATTCTCATTTTCTTAAAAGCATCACTTTCATAGAAAGGCACGCGGTAATTTTGTTGATATTTTAAACCCATTATTGATAACCTCATAAAGTATAGAGCACTATTTTGCTCATACGTTGCAAATCATTATATCTTTTACAGCAAAATTAGCCTCAGTAGAACATGAAATGCAACCACATCTATTTTAACAAAAAAATGAGTAACTTTCATAAAGTCGCTCATCTTTTATGCATCCGCTACTTTCAAATTTGTTGACATTCAATTGACAAAGTGTCAAGCAAAAATTCTTCGTAAGGGTCTTTGGCATGATATTCTTCAATATACTTGATTTCCTTTACACCAGCCGCAACCACGAGTTTTAAACAGGCCAAACAGGGGAAAAGTGTAGTATATAAAATTGCTCCTTCAGGTGAAACACCATGCTTTGCTGCTTGTGCAATTGCATTTTGCTCCGCATGAACTGTTGCAACACAATGTCCATATTTATCTTCTGTGCAACCAACATCTGTGCAATGTGGCATCCCAGACACCGCACCATTGTAGCCTGTTGAAAGCAATTGTCCGCTCGGGCTCACCAAAAGCGCCCCGACTTGCGCATGAGTACAGGTCGAGCGTTTAGCAACAACTTGCACAATTTCCTTAAAATACTCATCTTTACTTGGTCTAGTAAATTTTTCAGTCATGATTAATCATCCTTCAAGTTTTAGATTTATTATATCAAGATGTGCGCAACACCGTCAAGAAGCGTAGAGAAATAGAAAAATATGCTTCTACTCAGAGCAGGTTTCATTTTGCCTTTTCCCTCCAGCTTCTTGTGTTGCAAATTCAGTTATAACATAACTCAAGAAAAGCTGCAAATTGTCAGTACTATTGTGCTACTGACAGAAACTCAAAAACATTCTCACGCGTCAAATTTCCAAGAAATTGCTCATTTTCATCAAAAATTGCAATGCTGTCAGTACTGACAAGATGTTCATAAGCCACTGATAAATCTGTCAGCACTGACAGAGCAAGCTCTGTAGGTTGCTTAGTATTGACAAGACTGATTTTACTTAACACATCACGCAAAGTGTACTTTTGAGAAAAGTTCGCTGCGCTAAAGAATGATTTGACAAACTCAGTCGCTGGATTGTTCTTGATGGCTTCGGGTGTATCGAGCTGGGCAATCGTACCGTCCGTGACCACAGCAATCCGTGTGCCAACTTTTAACGCCTCGTTCATGTCGTGCGTCACAAAGACAATCGTTGTTCCAAGCTCATCATGAATGTCAAGAATCAAATCCTGCAATGCCGTCCTCGAAATCGGATCAAGCGCTGAGAACGGCTCGTCCATCAGAATCAAATCAGGCTCCGCTGCAATCGCACGCAAAATGCCAATCCGCTGCTGCTCACCACCAGAAAGCTCATGCGGATAACGCCCTCTATATTTATCCGCCTCCAACCCGACTTTGTTCAGCAAATAATCTGTCCGCTCATGGCGTTTTGCCTTATCCCAACCGCGTAACTCTGGAATCAGCTCAATGTTTTGCTGCACCGTCATATTAGGAAATAATGCGATTTGTTGCAAAACATAACCAATCCTCAGACGCAAATTTTGTAAATCATAATCTTTAATCCGCTTACCCGAAAAATAAATATCTCCATCGGTTGGTACAACCAGTGCGTTAATCATTTTTAGCGTGCTGGTCTTACCACCACCTGACGGTCCTACGAGGACAAAAATTTCACCATTCTCAATCTTAAAATCAAGCCCCTGCACGACTTTTTTGTCGCCATAAGAAAGCCCAACGCCTTTAAACTCAATAATTGCTTCTGTCATCATTTCACCAATCCTTCCGATTTCAGAAATTGCGTGGCAACTTCTTGCGCCGTCTTGTGCTGAACATCGACCTGATAATTCATCGTTCTCATTTGTTCATCGGTCAATTTTCCGTTCAACTTATTTAAAATATTGACAATCTCTGGGTTTTTATCCGCAAAACTCGTTTTCATAAGTGGTGCTGCCTGATATTTTGGAAAGAGATGTTTGCTATCTGTCAGCACGGTCAAGCCATAGCGCTTAATTCCAGAATCCGTTGAATAGACATCAATAATGTCTGCTTTCCCAGAATTAATCGCAGGATAAGCAAGCGAATTATCCACCGTTGAAACCTTGCTAAAATCTAAGCCATAGGTTGATTTTAGACCAGCAAATCCATCACTTCGTGCCATAAATTCTGCATCAAAAGCGACTTTTGCCGTATCTTCAACCTTTGCTAAATCCGCAATCGTCTTAAGATGATATTTTTTGGCAAATGATGTTTTGACAGCAATCGCATAAGTATCTTGAAACTCTGACGGCTTGCTGTAAGTCATGTCAAACTGCTCTGACAACAACTTTTTACCATTTTCATAAGTTTCATTTGCTGACAGATTTTTGTCAGCAATTGATTTTGGCGTTTTGACCAAAGATTCAAGCACCGTTCCTGTAAATTCAGGATAAATATCAACTTTTCCGTCTTTTAAAGCACTAAATAAGAAAGTCGTGTTTCCCAAATTTTCTTTCAAAGTGACTTTAACATTAGGGTCATATTCCTTAATCAAGCCAGCGTAAATATTATCCAAAATATTAGGCTCTGTTCCTAATTTTCCAGAAATCACGATGGTTTCTTTTGACTTTGCAGAAGAATCAAATAGGTCTGACTGTGCCAAATTAACCCCGCCAATTACCAAAGCAAGCAAGACTAAAATTCCAATCGCAACACGTGGACGACGCTTCGACAAATAACCTAAAAGACTTGAAAATACAATCGCCAAAAGCGCAGAGCCAAGCGCCCCAATCAAAACAAGATTATAATTATAGTTGGTCAGCCCAGACATGATAAAAGTTCCGAGACCCCCAGCACCAATCAAACCACCAAGTGTAGCAGTACCTATGATAAAGACGAGTGCTGTACGAATACCAGAAATAATCACAGGTAACGCCAGAGGCAGCTCAACACGAATCAAGCGCTGATAACGCCTCATGCCAAAAGCATCTGCCGCCTCCAGAAGCGCTGGATCAATCTCCGCCAACCCGACATAAGTATTTTGAAAAATAGGCAGAAGCGCATAAACAATCAGCGCAATAATAGTTGGCACAACACCAATCCCCACAAAAGGAATCAAAAGTCCCAAAATAGCAAGTGAAGGAATAGTTTGAAAAACACCCGTCACCTGAAGCAAAATCCCTGCCGCACGTCGCCTATGTGCCACTAAAATCGCTAAGGGGATAGCAATAAGTACAGCAATCAATAAGGCAAGTAAAGACATTGACAAATGCTCAAAAATAGCCTGTAAGATCTCTCCTTTTTGCTGTGATACTGTTTGTAAAAATTGATTCATAAATTCTCCTATCAATAAAATCAAGACCTATTCGATGAACTGCAATACTCCACCACACTATAAACACCAAGTGCAAAACGCGGTTTATAGAATATAAATCTAACATTTAAACGACACATTTAAATGTTAAGCAGCACTAATAAGTCAAAGAACCGACATACAGATTTCAAACCACTACTTTAATAAAATAAGGTATATTAAGTGTATGTTTTAAAATTAAAAATATCAAGAAAAAGCATCTTTTTCTTTAAAATAATATCCTATAATTGCGCTGCGCCAAATGAAGCAGCAATACCCAAAGTATTTCCAATCAACTCAGAAGCAATTTTCTCAACCAATTCTGATAGATTATAATCTCGATCAAGAAATGGAACAAGTGTTCTAAATTTACTATAAAGCTGTTGACTTGCGGCACCAAGTCGTTTGACATGACGTAAATCAATCGCTTGCGCTGCTGACAGCCCCTCAATCGCTAAAATATAATTAAAATAAGAAAGAATTTGTGCATTTTTTGACAAAATCAGAAGTAAATTTGTTGCATAATCCTCAATCCCAGAAGAAATCGGATAAAAATTATTAATCGTTGTATTGGTTAAATCATTGATTTGTACTTCTAATCGCACAGCTGTTTTTTGCAAGGTTTGAAATCCCAGCATTTGTTCATTTGCTGCCAAAAATCGTGGCAAATCAGTAAAACTTGAATCCCCCAACTTGATGATTCTGAAAACACTCATTCGTGCAAGCTGTGACAGTGCAGTGTTTACCATTTCGAGAGCTAGTGCGACTGATGTCGTATCATAATTGCTCGTTGATAATATTTCCTCACGTTCCAAATCAACATAAGGATTTTCATCAGAAACCGTCAAATTTGTCGAAACAATCGTTGACAAATAAGCCAAAGCATCATAAAGACTTGCCACAACACTAGGAAAATTTCTAAAAGAAAGTGGGTCTTGCATTGACTTACGCTGATGATTTTCAAGCAAATAAGAATCTGTCAAGTTTGTCAAAATTTTCTCAGCAGCAAGCCGATAACCACTTCCCTCAGGAGCCGTCTTACGATAATACAAAAATGGCGTAATATTTCCATCAACAGCTTCCAAAGTCAGCGAATAAATCAATTCCATATTTGATAAAAGCCGCCTCATCTCATCAATCGCAAAAATAGATAAAGCTTGCGAATAAGCGTTAGAAGATACAATAGATAAGCCATCTTTTACACCCAATACCACCGCTTTTAGGTCCTCTTTCTCAAAGACTTCTGCTGTTTTCAAAATCCTCCCTTGATAATAAACCTCGCCTTCTCCCATCAAAACAAGACCAAGAAAAGCCAGCGTTCCTAAATCTGCTTCTCCGATTGACGATGTTGCCTTCATCACAGGAGTGATATGACGATTAAGCAATTCCTTTAAAAGAAAGATGATTTCCTCGCCGACACCAGCATTGCCACGTAAAAACGAATGGAGCTTTATCAAGACAACAGCACGCGCTTGAACTTCTGGAACCAACTCGCCAATCGCCACTAAGTGAGAATAAATCAAATTCCGATTGAAATTTTCAAAAGAATCTAAAGCGATGAGTTGATCTTTATTTTGCCCGACACCCGTGTTTAAGCCATAAATTCTTTCTGTTCCATTTGCTTTTTTAAGCACAATTTGCCGTGCTTTTCGAACATTTTGCATAGACTTTGAATCAAGTTCAATCACATAATCTTCGCGGGCAATTCTTAACACATCGACGATTTGAAGGTCAAATCCTGTCAAAATAATTTTATGTGCCATAAAACTCCTTTCTTAGCCTATCATTTATGATAACTAATATCAGCCTCTTTAACCACTCCCCTTTAGTTTGCTGTCTTGAATTTCCAAGCTGGCAACAATTCTCCATTTGAATAATTCTTTTTTACCGCAGTAGCTACTTCAGGAGAATGAAGTGCTTTAATCACATCTTCATAAGTTTTATTATGTTCATATTTTTTATTTGCAGCAACCAAGCTCACCCACTGCTTAGAATAATTTTTTAGTGGTTCAGAAAAAATAGCTTCTGATAGTGGAATTTTTGCAGTATCCGCAAAGTTTCTCGTGATTACTGCAGCATCTATAGAGCCAAGAGCATGTGCTGTCTGCGCCGCATCTAACTCCTTTATTTTCAGATGTCTTGGATTATCAGAAATATTTTGAATGGTCGCTAGCGCAGAATCCGATACATTCAACTTAATCAATCCAGCAACTTCCAAAAGATGAAGGGCATGGCTTTCATTTGAAGTATCATTAGGTACAGCAATTGTTGCTCCATCTTGTAAATCAGAGACTGATTTAACTTTCTCAGAGAACAAATGCAAAGGTGTAATCCATAAATCTCCTATTGAGACCAATTTAGAATGATGTGCCTTATTCCAGTTATCCAAAAAAGCATAAATCTGAAAAGCATCTAAATCAATGCTTCCATTCGATAAAGCCACATTTGGCTGAGAATAATCAGTAAAAAATTTATATTTCAAACTGATTCCATATTTTTCTTTTGCCTGCTTTGTAACTACTTCCCATATGGCATCGTCTTTTTTCGTTCCTGCGATTCTCCCAATAATCACCACTTTTTGATGCGAACTTGCCGACACTTTTTTATTATGATTTTTCCAACTTAATCCCCCAATCAAACTAATCACAATTAGAAGTAAAAGAGCAAAAAATAAATTTCTTCTTCTTGGATTCACTATTCTTCTCCCCCAGTATTTTCATCATTTGGAAATGAATATTTGTAAAGCTCAATCCCTAATGCTTTTTCTACATCTGGATATACTCCAGCGTCTTTTACACCAGTTGAAAGTTGAAAATGAGATTTATCAATCTTGAATAACACTACTTCTTGTCCTTTTTCAATTTCATTAGTGGATAATGGGAAAGCATCTTCCGCACGAAAAATCGTTTGAACGTCAGGATAAGTAGAAATTCTTTCTCCGTTTTCATTTTCAATCGCCATGAACTCATTCTGCGCATAAACTGTGTACCGATGCCCATTATCACTGACAATTTGAATTTTCCCAATATCAAAGGCTTCAGTAGTATATGACATTTCTTTTGATACAACGCACCCCGTAGTAATCACCTCTCCTTGCGTTGCGTGAGCAATATTGTTAATAACAGTTTTTGCACCTGTTCCTTCAGCCGCAAGAATACGATATCCTAGATTAATTGCCTTCGATAAGCCACCAATCACTGCATTTTCTTTAACATATTTCACAGGCAAAGGATGTCTCGCTGTCGCAATAAAGCCACCAGCTTGGTCAGAAGCTGCGCGCAATATCTTTGATGTCGTTTTTGAAGCTCCTTTGACTACCACTTCAACATACTTTCCTGTTTCATGCTTACCTCCAACTGCCGCCTGAGTTGTGATATAGTCTGCTCTAGAGTTTACCCCAATATCTCCCATTTCTCCAGTAGGATGAGCTCGAATATCTCCCGTCACATCAACAATATATAAACCCAAAGCAGCAGCTGTTATCCATCCATTTGTTGATGAGGACTTCCCATTTTGTGGTGTCCACAAACCGACAATTTTTTCAGATATTTGTTCCTGAACTAACTGGACTGCTTTGATATAGTCCTTCCCTTGCATTTGCCAATCCGTAGTTCCAGCAGGTGCACCAATCGCCGTTTGAGTCAATAAAGTGGCATCATCAGGCAACTCATCAATCGAAATGAGATTAACATCTCCTAAAGCCAAAGCAGCATATCCCATCTTAAGTCCATGCTCATAAAACGCCCCACCACCAGAAGCAAAAACTGCGCCACCTTTTACCGCTGCCAATACATCTTTTTTCGTTAATTTTCTAACCATTAGAGTTCTACCCTCCGAATTCCCTTTTTCTTCACTTCATCTAATGCATTTTCATAGCCTGCGTCCGCATAACGCAGAACACCAAGACTCGTATCATTGTCCAAAGCCAACTTCAAACGTTCAGCCGCCTCTGATGTGCCATCTGCGACAATTGTTAATCCTGCGGACTGCATATAACCAGCGTAGCCACCACCTCCAGCATGAATAGCAACCAAATCTGCTTTTGAACTACTTGCCACCATTGCATTGATTAACGGCCAGTCAGAAATTGCATCTGAGCCATCTTTGAGATGTTCAGTCATAATATTAGGATGTGTCATCGCTCCAGCATCTAAGTGATCTCTCGTAAAGGCCACAGGTGCTTTTAATCTTCCTTCTGCGACAAGCTGATTGACCGCTAAAGCTAACTTCGTGCGCTCTCCATGCCCTAGCCAGCTGATTCTAGCAGGCAAGCCCTGTACGGGAACATATTTCCCAGCTAATTTTATCCAATTTGTCACGATTTCATTATCTGAGAAATTTTTGAGCAAATATTCATCAATCAACTCAATATCCTGTACCTCACCAGATAGAGCAATCCATCGGAACGGGCCGATTGCCCTTTCAAACAGTGGGCGTAAGAATGCTTCTGTAAAAATAGGAATCTCAAAGGCATTTTCTACACCATAAGCCTTAGCTTGAGTTCGGATATTATTTCCATTATCAAATACGATGGCTCCCTGCTCCTTAAAATCCAAAATCGCACGAACTTCTTTAGCAAGACTCTTACCGGCTTTATCAATCACTTCTTCTGGATTGGTTTTGCGTAATGCTGCAAGCTCAGACAGCCCAACATCCTCTGGGACATAACCATAGAGCAAATCATGTGCTGCCGTCTGGTCACTAACAATATCAGGGATAATGCCACGATTAAGCAGTTCAGGATAGATTGTTGCTGCATTAGCGATTAAGCCAATAGAAAGTGGCTTTTTAGTGCTTAATGCCTCATCAACCCAAGCCAAAGCTTCCTCCAAATCATACGTCTTTCTTTGTAAAAAGCCTGTCGCAATCCTCTTATCTGCCTTAGTCTCATCCACATCGACATCTAATATCACGGCGCCAGCCATCACACCAGCCAAGGGCTGTGAACCCGACATTCCACCCAAACCTGCCGTTAGTATAAATCTCCCTGCAAGATCCCCCTCAAAATGTTCTCTTGCGATGGCTTGAAAGATTTCGTAAGTCCCCTGAATCACTCCCTGAGAGCCAATGTATTGCCAATCTCCTGCAGTCAATCCTCCCCACATCGTCAGATTTTGGTCATAGAGCTTATAAAATTCTTCACTGTTTGCCCAATGACCAACTAAATTACTGGATGCCATGATGACAAGTGGAGCATCTTTGTGAGTTTTTAGGAGACCAATCGGCTTGCCAGATTGAATAATCAGAGTTTCATCTTCTTCAATCTGCTTTAAAATATCTACAATCGCATGATAGCTTGGCCAATCACGCGCTGCCTTCCCGATTGAGCCATAAACCACCAAATTTTCTGGGTCTTCCCCATTTTCAAGATTGTTTTCCAATAATCTCAGAAGCGCTTCTTGTCGCCACCCTTTTGCTCGGAGTTCATTTCCACGTTGTGCAGTAATTGTCATATCTTTACCTGATTTCCATTAACTTAATTAGTGCTACTAACATTTCTGGCACAAAACATTCCCACTGATGAAAGTAATCACTTTAATTTTTATATATTCAAAATTTTAACATGAAAAAAATGTCTAAGACATCAGATTTTTTGAAACTTGTGATAATTTTTAACTATTGAGAAAATAAAAAAAACAAGAAATCATTTCTTGTTTTTAAAAAGTTTATTATAACTTTCCTGATTAAGCACCATGTTCAAATCAAGATTTCCCTTGTAACCAGGTAAACTTCCCTTATCAGTATATTGCTGTATACCATAATCTAAACTTGTTTCTGGCGATGCATCCCACACACCTGTATTACGTCCATAAGCTGCAATCCAAATTGCATCAAACTTGCCTACATTTATTTGGTTTGCTTTTAAAAACCAATCTTGAGCGTAGATTCCAATGTTTTTTGCCCCTTGCTTTTGCAATTCTGAACGAAAGGCTTCAATTCCTTCATTCATATTTTTCATATTCGTAACTTCAACATCAAGCCAGTAATAGGTTGGATGATAAACACTTGCTCTTTGATAAAAATCTTTCGCTTGCTTTTTCATCTCAGCTTCTGTTTTTCCTGTAACAAATGCATATACTGCCACAGGAATTCCTCGCTCTTGAAGTTGTTTAATATGGGTTTGGTATGCAGTATCTTCTCCGTGTTTATTTGCAGAGTTATCTGCCTGCCCATAGGAACCGTTAACACGAATAATTGCACCAATAATGTGTTGACTCAGTGTATTATAATCAATTTCATTAGGAGGTTGCCAGCCTGATAAATCAACTACTGGTTTATTCAAATCTAGAATTTTTTCATTTAGAATATCGCTCATTACAATTTTAGGATCGGACAACTTGGAAATAGAAATAGGACGTATCCTGACTAAACCAAGTAACGCAATAACTCCAACCATGATTGCTAAGAAAAAAAATGCTCCTAACGCTTTCAGTTTACGTCTCATTTTAGGTTTCATTAACTATATTGTAACAAAAGTTTCATCAAATGTCATCAAAACTCTCCAGATTCAAGAAGGAACGCCTCAAAAACATTGTTCCCTAATTCAAAACCTTTATCTGTCATACGAATTTGTTCATGGTCATCATAAAGAAGCCCT
The DNA here is from genome assembly GCF_003627095.1 of Lactococcus allomyrinae. Classification (NCBI taxonomy): domain Bacteria; kingdom Bacillati; phylum Bacillota; class Bacilli; order Lactobacillales; family Streptococcaceae; genus Lactococcus; species Lactococcus allomyrinae. The sequence goes on from NZ_CP032627.1 coordinate 863,076, forward strand.
TGATTAATTAATGTTTGCACTTGTTTACCATAGAGTTCTTCAAAAGATAAAGAAAATTTTGATTCAAATTTCGTTACAGAAACACCTGTTTTCTTTCGTAAACCAAGGAACATTTCTTCTTCAATCTTTGATTTCTTTGACAAAACTTCTTCACTAACTCTCTTATTAGTTGCCTCAAGATAATGGTGAACAGGTCCATGATTTTTGTAACGAATCCCCTCTAAATATCCTGAAGCACCAGCACCAACACCATAATATTCAGCATTATCCCAATAAGTAAGATTATGCTGACTTTCAAAACCAGACTTTCCAAAATTAGACACTTCATAATGATTGTAGCCATTTTGCGCCAAGATATCCATGATATATTCATACATGTCGGCGTTTTTATCTTCATTTGGTAATCGCAAAAGTCCTCTACGCTGCCTATTCATAAATACCGTGTGATCTTCTAAGATTAAACTATAGAGTGCAACATGTGGTAAATTTAATGCAAGAAATTTTTCAACATCAGTTTTAACCATGTCCATTGTCTGATTTGGAAGCGCATAAATCAAATCAATTGTGATATTTTCAAAACCGGCATTTCTCAATTTTTTTATGGATTCATAAACTTGTGCTTCAGTATGAGTTCTTCCAATTTTTTTGAGTAGTTTATTATCAAAAGTTTGAACGCCCAACGAAATTCGATTAACTTTTGATTGAGCAAGAACCTCGATAATTTCCTCAGATAAATCACCCGGATTAGCTTCCACAGTAAACTCTTCTAAAACTTCAAGATTTAGATGCTCCGTAAGTTTTGAGAGAAGTTTATCTAACTGTTGTGCCGAAAGAACTGTTGGAGTTCCTCCACCAATATACAGTGTTTTTAATTCTTTGATATCATAAGCTTGATATTCTGCAATAAGTGCATCAATATAATCATCAACAGGCTGTCCTTCCATCAACACTTTTGCGAAATCACAGTAATAACAAATATGTGAGCAAAATGGGATATGAACATAAGCGGCTAGAGGTTTTTCAGACATTTACTTTCCCTTTCCAAATTTTCTTCCGTAAAATGATTAACGCAAGTATTCCGTTAATAATAACTAAATAAATTGGAAATGCCAAACTTGTAAAAGTCCAAATCGTCATCGCAAAAAATCCTGTCCCTGCATTAAATACTCCCGCAGCAAAGGGCTCCCATGTCTCTGTTTCAGGATAATGCCATGCTTTTATCGCTGTGGGAATCGCTGCCATTATATCTGACAAAATTGCAAAACAAATCGCAAGATTAGGATTACTCGTCACTCCCCATACTAATAATGCCAAAACTGACACAGCACCACACATAATGTCAAAACGTTCAATCGCCCAGTAAGATTTTCTATTAATAAAGGAACATATAAAAATTAATGCCGTTGTTGAGAAAGAAATCAAGACAGGAAATTGTCCCCAAGTCCACCCTTTTGAAAGTGCAGCAAAAAAGCCGATTGCAGGGGCAATCGTCCATAAGAGCCAAGACACTTTATTAGGTCTTACACGACCAGTAATAGTTGCCCAGGCATAAGGAATGTTAAAAACCAGCGATACCGCCGCTCCAATAAATATCAAAAATTGCATAAGTTCATTATAACAGAAAATCAGGTTTAAATGATTCTTTAAAAATTTAATAATACTGTAAACAGGTTTTAGATAGTGGGGGTTACTTTTTATTGAACACTATTACTTTGTTATTTTGCTTAATTTTGAATGCTTATAGCCATATAGAAAATAGATAATAGTGATTATAACTAATAAAATAAGCAAGGTTAGCCAAGTTGTCCAGTGATATTGGATGATTAAAACTGAACTTATCAGAAAAGATAGGGCAGGGAGTATCGGAACAAAAGGAACCTTAAACTCCCCCTTATCAGGTGTTCCAAAATCACGACGTAACTTAATAATTCCTAAAGAAAGCATCATCAAATAAATGAGAGTACTTAAATTTAGAAATTCTGATAGTTTACCGATTGGGAAAAGACCTGAACTAAGCATTGCTCCTATCCCCATTAGTAAAGTCGCATTTTGGGGAACTTTATATTTTCCAGATATCTTACTTAAACGCTTTGGTAAAAGCCCATCCCGACTAATACTATAGATTATCCGTACCAAAGCATACGCCATAGAAATTCCTACAGTAATCAAGGTAAGCATAACAACAACAGAGATAAGATTTGCCACCCATGTTAACCCCACCGAGCGCAAAGCAAACGCTAAGACATCTGGAACATCTAACTTAGTGTAATTTATCATCCCCGTCAACACTACTGTGACTAAAATATATAAAGTTGCTGTAACAAATAAAGCACCCAATATTCCTTGAGGCATCGTCTTTTTCGGATATCGTGCTTCATCGGCTGAGGCGGATACTGTTTCAAAACCGAGAAATGCCATAAACATTAAAGCTGCACCTGCTGTTACACCATTACCACTAAGAAGATCTAACCAACCAAAAGGTGCAAAATTATTCCAATTATCCAGATTCAAATGGAAAACTCCAATGACAATAAAAACAATCAACGCAGTCAATTTTAAAATCACTAGAATATTATTGAAACGCAACATCGCTCTAGCACTTAAAAATCCTAAAGCTGTTATTATTGCAATGACCAACATTGGAATCAAATCAATTGAAAAATGCTGACTTGACCCTAACGGTCCATTAAAAACTGTCGGTAATTTCAAACCAAACAAGCTTTTAATATATCCTCCCCGTCCACTTGCTGTAATTGAAATAGCTGTGAAAAATTCTCCAATTAATAAACACCCTGCAATCCAAGCAGGAAATTCTCCAAACACAACATAAAGATAGCCGTACGGTCCACCTTGAGTTGGAATTCGAGATGAGAATTCTGAGAAAATCAAGGCAGATAATGCTACTGCAATTGCTGCAATAACAATCGAAATCATCAAAGCAGGTCCTGCAACTTTAGCAATGGTAGGACCTACTATGGTAAAAATACCCGTCCCTACCATACTTCCGAGTCCTAATAGAACTAAGTCCATGCTGTTCAAACTACGTTCAAGTTCGGTTTTTTCTAGCCCAATTTTCTTTTTTCTGAATAAATCCATAGCACCCCTATATCAATGACATTAAATTTCAATCATGTTACTTTTCAATGTTATTGTATCATATTATTCGCTTTTCTCAAAGGTATTCATTGTGCGCCACGGTGCTTTTTTAGATATCTTCTTCTGCCCTCTATGACGATAAAAAAGCTTAAACTAAGTAGGATAAGATAAGTTGGAAAAGCAACTTCTGCTAAATTCCAATTTTTGATTTCAGTAAAAGTTGTACTTGCTGAAAAAAGTGTTCCTAGATAAAGAAAACCATTTTCTGTTTCTGGATAGCGCCAACCTTTAAACAAAGTTGGTAACCCTGCTAACACATCAGATAAGATAGCAAGTATAATTGCTACACTAGGATCTTTCGTGAGGTACCAAGCAATTAATGCTAAAATCGAAACGAAACCGCAAATATAGTCAAAACGCTCAATTCCCCAATAAGCTTCTTTTTTTAAAAAAGAGGCTGTAAAAACAAGTGTAGGACCAAAGCCTGACATAAAAACAGGCAAAACTGCCCAAGTCACACCGCTAGAAATCGCCGCCGCGGCACTAATAAGAGGAGCAATCGCCCAAATAAGCCACGTTACCCGATTAGGTTTCACTCTTCCTCGTATAATGGCAATGACTGTTGAAATTGAAAAGGACAGCGAAATAAGTGCCCCTAAAATTACAAATAAATGCATGATAAATCCTAATTTTCTATTTTAAAACTTCAAGTTTTCTGACTACCTTTATTTTATCTATTCTGGAAAACGATAGCTTGTAATACTCAAATCATTATACCGTTGCAAGTAAAGTCTACGACTTGTGACATCTACTGCACTTCGATAGACAGTATAGGTATCTGAGCGACCATCTGATTTTGGTACAGTCACACCATTCAAAATATGCCAAGTTTCAATTACATTTTCTTGTTCATTTGTAGGTAATATCGCTCTTTCTTTAAAAATAGCAGCACGAATAAACCGAGAAGTTGGTGTGAATCCTCCCGGAAATACTGGTTTACCACTGAAATTTCCTGTAGAAATGTGATTTAAACCGACAGCCTGCTCTGATAAGTCCATATAGGTAGCCAATTTCTCAACTTCACGCTCAAACTTTGGAGCATTAGTCACCACACCGATTGGATTATCAATAATCACTAACTTTCCTTCTCTAGGTTCAATATTTATCATTTGTCCAGTTGGGTCAGTCGCTGAAAAATGTAAATCATTACGTCCATACTTCATTTTTGCATGGTCATCTGTCATAAGTTGGACATTTTTGATTTTTTCTCGAATATCAGCTACTGACTGACAATTTCCCAATATCCACATGACAAATTCGAAAGCTGCAAGTTGAATTTTATTTCTGTCAGCACTGACAGAATACTCCGAATGATTAGAGAATGTTAATTTTTGTGCTGCTAGACCAAATTCATTGATTCCATCAGAAATATCCGCATGATGCTCTGGTGAATCACGGCCCACACCTAAAATCGTATATAAATTTGTAATCAGATTTCCATCATACACTGCTCTCCATGTATAGTTTTTAGGTAAAACAAGCGGTTCAGCACTAAAAGTATGCCAATCCATAGTTCTTGCAAAAAGTAAGCTTCCATCACTTGATTTCATTTGAAAACTAGTACACATAATTGTTCTCCCCATATTATTTCTATTTTTGTCCCGTATCTTCCATACTATCAAAAAACTTCACTTTTTGCTTACTGACAGATTTCTGTCAGCACCCTAGTTTTAAAATAATGGTGCAATTCAATTTCACAGCACACAATCACTTTCATGACTCGCTAATTCAACTGCTGATAGAGCAGAATTAATATAAAAAAGTCTGTCAGTATACTGACAGACTTTACTAATCCGAAACGAAATTTCCAGATTACATATACATTTTAAGCAAAGCAAGGAATGAATCGGCTTCAAGTGACGCACCACCTACAAGCGCTCCGTCAATATTTTCTTTGCTCATTAATTCTTCGACTGTTTCTGGTTTTACAGAGCCACCATATTGAATACGAACGGCTTCTGAAACTTCTTTACCATAAAGTTTTTCAACTGTCGAACGGACAACACCACAAGTTTCATCAGCGATCTCAGCTGTTGCAGTTTTACCTGTACCAATTGCCCAAATTGGTTCATAAGCGATAACCATGTTAGCAACATCTTTACCGTCAATGCCAGCAAGACCAGCTTCGATTTGACCTGAAACCCATTCAGCTGTTTTGCCAGCTTCAAATGTTTCCAAAGTTTCACCACAGCAAAGAATTGGTGTCACGCCTGCAGCAATAAGAGCTTTAGCTTTTTTGTTGATATCTTCATCAGTTTCATGGAAATATTCACGACGTTCTGAGTGACCGATAATTGCATATTCAATCCCTTCAGCAGCGAGCATTGCAGGTGAAATTTCGCCTGTAAATGCACCCGAATTTTCAAAGTAAACATTTTCAGCTGAAACTTTAAGTGGATTTTTTCCACGATGATGAACAAGTGGTACAAGGTACATTGCAGGGGCAGCCACAGCTACTTCTACTTTATCTTCCGATGGTAATTTGCCATCAATATTAGCCATGAATGCAAAAACTTCTTTAAGGTTTTTGTTCATTTTCCAGTTACCAGCGATAATTGGTTTGCGTGACATTTTATTTCTCCTTTGAGGCTCTGTTTCGTTTACCACAGATACCTTAAATTTTGAACTATATAGTTCATCTTTACATGATTAATTTTATCACAAAGTTAAATTTTTTGCAGAAATCAACTCAGAATGAAATTTGTCTATTTTTCATAAAATACTCAGCAGCATTTTCAAATATGGTATCCTTTATTATCTCTTAACTCTTGATAAATTGTCGAGAAATCAACTTTTCAACTTCAACGAGCACAAACAAGATAAGGCCAGCTAAGAAAGCATAATTCAAATTATGCAATCCGATATTCATCGTTCCTAGTGCATTACTAACTACTGGGACGTAAATAATCATCAGCTGTAAAACTGCCAATATTACCAAAGATATCCAAAGTACATGATTTTTCAACATATCTTTATCAATAGAGAAGTTGTGAATGCTACGACAATTTATCATATAAAATACTTGACCAAAGACAATAGTCATCAACAGTGTCGTCTGAGCCACTGCAGTTGGAACACCTTCAGATATCACTATATTATTTACTAAGAAACCTAGGAAAGCCAATACAATTGATACATAAATCGTTCTAAAAATCGCATACCTATCTAAAATATTTTCATTTGGATTACGCGGTGAACGATGCATCACATCTTTTGCCTCATGTTCAAAACCTAAGGCAAAGGATAATGTAATTGTTGTTACCATGTTTAACCACAAAATCTGAACTGAAGTCAGTGGGAGAGGTCTATCAATCAATATTGACACTACAACTAACAGCCCCTGAGCAAAAGCGGTCGGTAGTGAAAAATAAATCGTCTTTTTCAAATTATCATAGACACGACGCCCTTCACGAACAGCCTCTGCAATAGTTGCAAAATTATCATCTGCTAACACCATATCTGCGGCATCTTTTGTGACTTGTGTCCCCTTTTGTCCCATCGCAATCCCAATGTCAGCCTTTTTCAATGCTGGGGCATCATTGACACCATCGCCAGTCATTCCCACAATTTGTCCATTGGACTTAATAGCACTTACCAAGCGTAATTTATGTTCAGGAGTTGTTCGTGCAAAAACATCATGATTCATCACGATATTCGATAATTCTGTATCAGACATCATCTCAATTTCTTGTCCAGTCACAGCTCTATCAGTATTTTTTAAACCAATTTCTTTGGCAATAGCGACAGCTGTATCCTTATGATCTCCTGTAATCATTTTCACAGATATACCTGCCTGATGACTTTCACGCACAGCTTCAATTGCTGCTGGTTTTGGTGGATCAATAATGCCATACATTCCAACCAAAATCATATCATTAAACAACTCTTCATGGCTAATCGTTTCTTGATTTAAAGGAACTTCTTTAAATGCTGTTGCCAATATACGTTGTCCTTTTTTGGCTTGTTTTGAAATCATTGCTTCCCACAAATTAGAATCAATTTTCTCTACAGCATCATTTCCAAACTGGTAGTCCACCATATTAAGTAAAACATCTGGCGCACCTTTTAGGTAGATGAAGCGTTGATGATTTACTTCAACTAAAGTTGCCATATATTTATAACTTGAATCAAAAGGAATTTTATACAACACTTTCTCATCTTGAATAAATTCCATATGATAAGCCCAATCCAATAGAGCGCCCTCTGTCGGATTCCCAATCACCTCTCTCTGACCATTGTGATAATCAATCTTTGTATCATTACAATAAAGCGCTGTTTCCACTAACCGTTTCAATTGCGCATCATGATTGAACACATTGATTTCGTCTTTCCATTGGTTCGTTTGACTTTTCTCAAATACTTGCTGCTTAGTTAAAATAGCAAGCACAGACATTTCATTTTTTGTAAGTGTTCCTGTTTTATCCGAACAGATTACACCCATACTTCCTAAGGTTTCAACGGCCGGCATTTTTTTAATAATTGCTTGTTTCGTAGCCATTCTTGTCACACCAACAGATAAAATAATTGATAATACTGCTGGCAATCCTTCTGGAACAGCAGAAACGGCTAAGACAATCATCCAAGATACCATTTCTTCAAATGAAAAATCACGATGAAATTGACTAAAAATAATTAAGCCAATCACCAATATCAGCAAAATAATGAAAATTTGTTTATTCAAATGTTTCATTTTCTTGATTAATGGTGTTTCAGTCACACCCACCTCTTTCAAGTGAGTGCTGATTTTTCCTATCTCAGTATTATCTCCAACTCCTACAACAACAGCTTTTCCGCTACCACTATTGACTAAGGAGCCCGAATATCCCATATTAATCCGATCTCCTAAATCGACCTCGTCTCCAATAGCAATCATATTCTTTTGTACTGGTGTTGATTCACCTGTGAGCATCGCTTCATCCACCACCAAATTATAGGCTTCCAAGATTCGGACATCTGCTGGGATAATATCACCTGAGTTAAGTAAAACGATATCTCCTTTTACTAACGTATCTGCTGGAACCACTTGTTTCTCGCCACCAATCAAGATTGTAGCATCAGCTCCCATCATACTTTTTAAGCCATCCAATGAGTTATTTGCTTTAGCTTCTTGAATAAAGCCAATCAATGCATTGATAATAACAACTGCAAAAATAATACTCATATCAATGTAATCACCGCTGATTCCTTTTAGTATTCCCGCTACAATCAACACATATATGAGCAAATCATTGAAATGCTTGAAAAATTTCTTTATTGAACCCTCAACTTTCTCACCAGTTAGCAAATTGGGACCGTCTTCAGTTAAACGTTGTTCACGTTCCTCTTTTCTTAATCCCTGTTCTTCTATTACTTGCAAGTCATTTAAGACTTGTTCCTTGGGTAATTGATACCATTTCATTGGTGTCCTCCTTATGAACATATCGTCAGGTTTCCTATTATATCGTTGTTTTTAGTCCTCCATTACCTAGTTTAAACGAACATATTGTCCGCTTTTTATTACATCGTTTGATTTAATTATATACAACACCTCTGTTTTTTACAAATCTTTCTTTTTAGAAAATGTAAAATTTCTAATTTGTCTGATTTCAATTAGAAAAACACAGATTAATATTTATAAGTATAAGAACATAATTTATATCCTATCTTTAATATCATAAATAAAAAGCCCATCACTGAGCTTTTTATTTATGATATATTTTAAGATAATTGTTAATAGAATAACGATGAAGTTGCATGATGAATAGACTTTGCGGTTTCAGCATTATTCATTGTATATAAATGAATGCCATCTACATCTTCTGTTGTTAAATCTATGATTTGGTCAATTGCAAAAGCAATTCCTGCATCTTTCAAAGCAATAGGGTTATGCTCATACTTTTCTAAAATTCTAACGAATTTCTTTGGTAATGGGGTATTGCAAGTTTTTAAAAGTCTAATCGCTTGATTTCGATTGACAATGGGCATAATTCCTGCAAGAATAGGAACCTCTATTCCCGCAATAGCACATCTTTCTTGAAAATCGTAGAAAGTATTATTATCAAAAAACAGTTGCGTGATTAATTTATCACACCCTGAGTCAACCTTTTCTTTTAGATAATGAAAGTCTGTTATACGATTCAAAGATTCAGGGTGAATATCTGGATAACACGCTCCTGATATTTCAAAAGTTTCATCATACGCTTTGATAAAACGAACTAAGTCACTTGCAAAATGAAAATCATTTTTAGCCGGTAAAGTTGTAATATCTCCTCTAAGCGCTAATATTTGGTAGATACCCTTAGCTTTTAACTGCTCCAAAATCTCTTTCACTTGGTTTTTATCTAAATAGGCAGCAGATAAGTGAGCCACCGCAGGAATATTTAAAGTATTATTAACATAATCTGCTACTCTAATCGTAGTACGACCTATATCTGTACGATTATTATTACTACACGTTACACTTATAAAGTCTGGTGACAGTTCTTTTAAATCATCAAGTGTCTTAAACAATTTTGATGTGCCTACTTCAGTATTTGGTGGAAATACCTCAAACGAAAGCATTTTCTTTGGTTTGTTCACCATACTCGTTAACCCCACTTCTAATTAAATTCGTCGCTTCAACTAAATGTTCAAGACTTAAAATGGTCTCTTTATTTCCACGCGTTTTTAATCCACAATCTGGATTAATCCAGACTTGTTCTAATGGAAGTTTGTCTAAAATTCGCGAAATTTGTGTTTTGATTTCATTGGTACTAGGAACTCTTGGAGAATGAATATCATAAACCCCTGGTCCTACAAGCGTTTGGAAATGGTGGGTCTTTAGTGCATCAATAATAGATAATTCGCTGCGACTTGCTTCAAAAGAAATAACATCGGCATCCATTGCATCAATAGATGAAATAATATCTTCAAACTCTGAGTAACACATATGAGTATGAATCTGTGTTTCTGGTCTTACTTTTGAATGAACAAGTCTAAACGCTGGAATAGCCCAATCTAAGTATTCACTATACCAATCACTTTTTCGTAAAGGTAGTTTCTCTCTCAAAGCCGCTTCATCAATTTGAATGATTTTAATTCCCGCTTTTTCTAAATCTAAGACCTCTGCCTGAACAGCCAAAGCCAATTGCAAGGTACTTTCCCGTAAGCTTATATCTTCTCTTGGAAAGCTCCAATTTAAGATGGTGACAGGTCCTGTAAGCATTCCTTTGACAGGTTTAGCTGTCTGGTCTTGAGCAAAAGTTGACCAACGAACTGTCATCGAATGAGGTCTAGTAATATCTCCCCAGACAATAGGTGGTTTAACGCAACGCGTACCATAAGATTGTACCCAAGCTTTTTGAGTAAACACATATCCGTCGAGTTGTTCGCCAAAATACTCCACCATGTCATTTCTTTCAAATTCACCATGAACCAAAACATTTAAACCTATTTTTTCTTGAAGCTCAATGCATTCACGGATTTTTTCTTCTAGAAATGTATCATAGGCTTCACTGCTCAATTCACCCTTTTTATGATTCAGACGCGCTCGCCGGACTTCTACGGTTTGAGGAAATGAACCAATTGTTGTTGTAGGTAAAAGTGGTAAATGTAATGCTTCATTTTGAAGGTTGCGACGTTTTTCCAGACTGGGTTGACGAACAAAATCTTTCTCAGCTAAATGGTCAATCGCTTGTTTCAATTGCAAATTTTCTTGTATTCGTTTTTCATTAAATAATACTTCATTTTGATGGAGTAATTGTTCATTTTCAGTGAAATAGATGTCAGCAAGCTGGCTAATTTCTTCTAATTTTTCATTTGCGAATGCAAAATGTTTTAAAATATCCTTGTCTAGCTTAGTCTCATTTTTGGTCGTTACCGGTACGTGTTGTAGAGAGCAACTTGTATTGACAATGATTTGTGCTTCTGTTTTTATAGCATTTAAAACTTCAAGTGATTGTTGATAATTATTGCGCCAAATATTTTTTCCATTAACGATTCCTGCAAATAATAATTTATTCTTAGGAAAACCATATTTCTGAATAAGTGCTACGGTTTCTCTTCCTTCAACAAAATCGAGTCCGATGCCATCAAAATCAAGTTTACATACACTAGTATAACTATCACGGATGTCTCCAAAATAGGTTTGTAGCTGCACTTTAACTTTATTTTTGTGCTTTAACAGTTCTTGATAGATTTTTTCAAATAATACAATTTTTTCTTTGCTTTGATCCAAAACAAGAGCAGGTTCTTCAATTTGTAACCACTTTACATTTTCTTGATTAAGAGAGACTAGGAGTTGATGATAGGCATTGATGACTTCCGATAAAACAGTTTCTACTGTGGTATCCTCTAGATACTCAGCTAAAGTTAAAAAAGTATAAGGTCCGATAATCGTTGGTTTAGTTTCAATGCCACTCTCTTTTGCTTCTCTATATTCGTCAATAAGTTTAGAGAAGTTCGCTTTGATTGTTGTTTTACTATTTATTTCTGGAACTAAATAGTGATAGTTTGTGTTGAACCATTTTTTCATTGGTCTAGCCGTTACATCGTGTGCTTCATCTTGAAAACCACGCGCAAGGGCAAATAAGGTATCAAGCTTGTTTAAATTTAATTCTTCGTAACGCTCAGGAATAGCATTGAGGGCAATAGATAAATCCAACGTTTGGTCGTAAAATGAAAAATCGTTAGAAATCGGGAACTCAATCCCGACATTTTTTTGCTGTTGCCAGTTTGTTAAACGAATAACTTTGGCGACTTGTTGTAGCTCTTTTTCTGATATTTCTTTACGAAAATATTTTTCAAGGGCAAATTTTAATTCACGATTTTCACCGATACGTGGGAAAGCAATAATTGATTTTTTCATAGTTAAACGCTCCAAAATTCTAATGAGTCTATCTTATCAAATTCGCTAGGTCATTAATAATACTTTTATAATATGCTTTTATATAGTTAAAAACTATATGATCTACTACCTATTCTTAAATATTTGATAAATAAAAAAATAACACTCCCAGAGTCCGGGGTGTTATTTTTATGATTAGTTTTCTTCATTCATTGCCCAATCTTGAGATAAAAATCGTGAGTTATCAAGATGATAGTCTACTTTGCTCGGTTGTTTCATAAATTTCTTTATGGATTGGTCTACAGCTAACCAACCTCTATAGCCAAAGTGAATCGTATCGCCAACAGCATATGGTGTATTATACATTCCCGTGAAATCCGCCACTTGATTAAAACCTTGAGTATTCAATTGCTGACGAATTTTGATACTGAAGTCTTGTAGTGCTTTCTCAGATAGTCCTGAGTAGCGATACCAATTACCATTCACGGGTTGGATAACAAAGAGAACATCATCGTGATTTGCTGCGAATGTATTTAACAATTGTTGGAAATCTGTATACTCTGGACTTCGTAAATAGTTTACCCTTCCCATCCGATTTTTACGACTTTTATAAATTGCTTTCATCTTGTTTTTCCATATCGTATTGTTAATACAGAATGGATTATTATCAGCAGCTTTTCTTCCTTTTAGATATGCTAATCGGTCTAATTTTTCAATGTTCCATATCTGAGGAAGATGATGTGACAAATTATGTATTTTTGGAGATAGGCCAATATGATTTGCTGTAATCTGTGATATTCCTGAAAATAGTAAATCTTCTTTACGCCAAAATTGTAGTGACATTGAAACTAATAGATGTTGCCAATTGGTCATGACTTTACCGGCGGCTAGCCGTTCAACTGCTGAATGAATCGTTTTTTCAGCTTCAAGTGATCTGAAGTTCAATAGACGTTGTGCCATTTTTTGAGTTGATATAGATTTTGAATTTGCGTTTTTTATCCAAGAATAGATTTCACCCTTGGAGATAAAGTTTTCAAATTCTGACTCTGTAATTCCCCGCTTGGAGAACCACTGTGGGCTTATAATGAAGACTATTTTCCGATTTTTTAATTGTTCAGCTACTGAATTCACATAGAAAAAATGTGTCAGCGTTGTTGTCCCTGGTTGCCCCGCTAGATATGGAGTAAAGCCCGCTGGATATTTCGAAAAATAAGCACTGGGGTGAAAAGGGTCAATGTGTCCTAGCTCTGATGACCCTAGAAGAGGTAAAAAATTGGAATTTGAAAATGCCTGTTTTTTTACTGAGTATCCTGTGAAACTTGGCGTATTGTAGGGAGCTTGGGCAAATTTTGTAAGTTGTTTTTGTGAGTATCTTGTTCCAACATTGATAGGAACAAATATCAAAATACCTGTCAAAACGAGTGCTGCGAAAAGAGGGCCCAAAGCTTTAAAGATTTTAGTTTTCATTGACTTTTTCCTGAACGCGTTTAATAATTTTATTCGCTGTATTCCAGTCTTCTCGATCCATTTCAGATGGTGGTAAGCTGATATTGAAATTTCCCTCTAACTCGACAATGAGCATGATTGCTTTCATTGAATCAAGAATTCCCTCTTCAAATAGGTCCATATCTAAATCTTCTCTAAATTCATCTGTAGCTGCAATTGTTTCAATAATGTCAAAAATTTGTTCTTTCATTTGCTTTCTCTCCTTGTATCTTTTATTTAGAATTAAAAATTAGGTAGTGGATTAAATGGATTGATATAATGCATGATAATGTAATTTGGAATTCCTGAAAAAATCAAAAAACCGATAAATACAAGATTAAATGTGATAAAAATGCTAATTGCCCTTGTCCATTTGGTGTTTGGAATTACCCAGTTGCGACGTTTTTTCAGACGATTCCATGCATCATATAGAATCATTAGAAACGCATGATATAGTCCATAGAGCACATAGTACCATGTCAGACCATGCCAAAATCCCATAAGCAACATATTCGTTAGGTAACCGATATTAGAAATGGTTACCATGTTTTTTGACCATTTTTTTACCATGAATGTTTTCACTAAACGCATAAAAACAAAATCTCTAAACCAAAAACTTAAAGTCATGTGCCAGCGTTGCCAAAATTCATGGATATTCTTGGCTAAAAAGGGTTTATTAAAGTTATGAGGAAGGTCATATCCCATCAAATTACTTACACCAATCGCAAATAGAGAATAACCAGCGAAGTCGAAAAAGAGATAAAGACCATAGGCATACATGGACTGGGTAATTGTCCAAAAATTAGGATGAAGCGTTGCTGCGATTGCTACTCCATGAAGCCAATATTGGTCAATAAGATACCCAATGATAAACTTATAGAGAAAGCCCTGAAAAATTCGGAAAATTCCTTGATTTAGTAGCTCTGGATATTTTTGAGAAACGGGTGCTTTTAGTTCTTTGCTAAATCTTCTAAATCGGTCAATCGGTCCTGATGAAATTGTTGGATAAAAATAGAAAAAGTATAGGAAATCTTTGAGTGGAACTGACTTGATCAATCCATCACGCATTTCCATAATCATTGCGACACTTTTAAAAGTGATATAAGATATTCCTAAGAAACCAATAATTGACGCTGGATGTTCGGGAGATATGAGCGGAGTTGCTTTAACAACAACAAGAGGAGAAATAGCTAAAATAATCGCTAGATAAAAAATAGCTGTCCAATTCTTTTGTTGTTTAATCCGAAAACATTCATACCCTTTGATAAGTAATGTTTGAAAAATGCCAAAACCAATCAACGCCAAGAAAGTGATGCTTCCTGAAAAAGTTAACCAGAGAAAACCAAGAGTAAATACAAACTGATACCACACCATTTTTTTTCCAAAAATCTGTGCAATAACAAGCGGTGCCAGAGCTATACTAAGAATTACAAAATAAAAGGGAGTTGAATAAGGTTGCACGTTCACTCTCCTGCCATTTTAAGAGCAAGCGCCTTTCGGTCAACTTTTCCGTTTTGATTAAGGGGGAGTTCTTCCAGATAAATAAATTGTGTCGGCATCATATAATCCATAATTGTTTTGGATAATTCTGCTTTGAGCTGTTTTGTAAATGCACGCATTGCTGATTTATCAGTTGGTTGAAATAAATTTTGATTCGTTTTTACAAAAGCAACAAGTGCTGTAACTTTATGCTGTGTATTAAATTTTGGTAAAACAATTGCTTTCTCAATTTGTTCTATTTCTTGCATATTTGCTTCAATATCTTGGAGTTCAATTCGAAAACCATTGAATTTAACCTGAAAATCTATTCGTCCTTGATAATATAACATTCCGTCAGTACTGACAGAACCTGCGTCCCCTGTATGATAGGCCTTTTTTCCCTTAATGCTGAAAAAACTTTGAGCGGTTTTTTCTGGATTTTCGTAATAACCTTTTGCGACAGAATCACCAATAATAATGATTTCTCCATCTATTATTCTTACTTCTACATCAGGTTTTGCATAGCCGATAGGCAAACGTGTGTGATTTTTCAGTAATTCTTGAGTAATCTGTACTGACGAAATAGCTCCAGTTGCTTCTGTAGGTCCATAAGTATTAAAAATGCTTGCTGACGGAAAAGCTGTCAGTAATTTTTCTGCCGTTTTTACCGTCAGTTCTTCACCACAAAAAATAAATTGTTGTAAATGCGGATGATTTTTCTCTACAAACGAAGAATCAAGCAGACAAATATCAACAAATGATGGGGTTGAAATCCATGTATTGATTACAGTTGAATTCAATCGTTCAAAGAGAAGCTTGAAATTTGTTGTTTCTTTTCTTGATAAAGAAACCAAATTTCCTCCTGTAGTCAAACTTGGATAGATACTAAAAATGGATAAGTCAAAGCTATATAAAGCTTGAGATAAAATCTGATTATTTTCAATCTGTAAAAAATCATGATTCATCCAATTTGTAAAGCTAGCCAGATTATCATGACTGACTTCAACTCCTTTAGGAATTCCTGTCGTACCTGAAGTGTAGATAATATATGCACTATCATCGCCTGATATCGCATCATCTAGGTTGATTTTTGGAAATTTTTTACTGACAGAAAGCTGTTCAATGCTGTCAGCGCTGACAGAAATTCTGTCAGCAAAAAGTTTCTTAAATTCCTCTGACAGCTCCGCCGTTGTGATTATTGTTGTGACTTTTGATGCTGACCAAATCATTTCAGTTCGTTCAAAAGGCGTATGCGCATCTACTGGAATATAGGCATGACCCGTCATATTTGCTGCAAGCATTGAAGTTAATGTTATAAAATCATTTTTACCAAAAATCAAAATAGGACGCAATTTCTCTTTCTCATTTTCATATCGCTTTTGTTTAATTTTATCTGCAATTAATGACATCATACCAATCAATTCACGGTAAGTATATGAGCGCTCAGCTTCAGAAAAAACTACTTTATCAGGAGATTCCTGCGCAATTTTTAAAATACGTTCTAATAATTTCATTCATTTCTCCTCTAAAACTCATCATAAATAAAATGTACTCCTCCCGTATGGCTGTACGAGTACAGATAAAGCAGTATGATGATGATAATAAAATAAAATATTGTCTTACTAAAAAATATAACGAATTCTTTTTTATTCACCCTCCACCTCCTTTTACAATCAAATAAAGTTTATTTCATCACATTTAGATAAACGAATAGATAAATTTCACTTTATTGAATACATTTTATCATCCTAACAGAGAACTAAACTTACATTTATGTAAGAAAAATGCAGTATATACCAAAAAGTATACAAAATAAAAAAGTCCCTAAGGACTTTTTATAATTTTTTACGAGACATTTCACAAACCTTTATCATTATACCCGCTCTATACCCTCAACAACCAGTCTAATGTTACTTTACCCAAATCTGCGATTTCAATAAGATGTTCTAGAGAAGGAACAAATCGATTGTCTTCTATTTCTCTGATAAATCTCGGAGAAACAACTGGTGTTAGTTCTGCACCAAACTCTACCTCCGAAAGATTAAGTTGTGTTCTTATCGTCTTAATCTTTCCGCCTAGTTTATTCAGAATATCAGAATTAGCACAACTTAACGATTGGTACGATTTATTCATTGTTTCCATCGGTAAAGTAGAAATTCTCCCTTTACCATTGAGATATCTCTCCTCACCCTTATCCTGAATAGAACCATTCAAAGATTCCTCTATCTTTTGTAGTAGCTTAATATCAGGTTTCTTTCTCAGGAATAGAATATCTGATACCAATGCCGCTGGATATCCTATATCTTTTGAAAGCTTTAATATAGGAATTCTATAACGACGCATCTCTATTTTAAAATTCTTAATTTGTTCATCAACTTCAGTTTGTTCCATTATAGACTCACTCATAGCTCCCCTTTCTAGCACATCATTCTATAGTAACCTCAAACCTATAAGTATACTCCTCACTTCTTCGTCTCTCAAAAAATCCGAGTATAGTATATTCCGTATAAATTTGTGATTAATTATTTTCCCTATAATATTTCTATTACTCATCTTTTTCAGAAACTTCTTTGCTCTCTTCATTCAATTGCGCTTTAATCGCTTCAAGTTGAGCTTGAAGTGCTTCTTTTTCGGAGGGCTGTTCTTCCTCGTCTTCCTCATCTTTACGGCGTTTCCACAAGAGAAAGAAGAGGAAAAGCAGGGCCAAAAGAATCAGGATGATTCCCATCCAAATCAACCAGTTTTTATACCAAGCTTCTGGTTTAACCGTGACATCCTTAGCATTTAATTTTCTTGCCGTCTCTCCAGAAATTGTAAAGTCTCGCGTAAATTGCCAGCGATAATCAAATTTCTGCGCTTTACCTGCCGCATCTTTAGATGAATACTTTCCATTTGCATCTTTTTGGCCATAGACCGTCATTGTTAAACGATACTTCCCTGCCTCAAGACGCTTTCCTTCACCAATCGCAATAGGATAATCAAAATTAGTATTAGGCGCCATTTGCATCATTTCTTTATTTGCAGTATAGGACAAACTCGTATTACTCAATCCCTTAATCGTTGCTTGCGCATACATTTGATTAAGGTATCCTGCATTTGGATTTTGTAGATTAGCATTGATGACATTTCTATAATTCACTTGGCCTGGGGCCACAGCGTTCATTTTTAAATCTGGTGCAACCACTGTTTTATCTTGTTGCATCAAAAGTGCAACGACATACGCATATTTATTTTGAATACTCAACCCTTTAGATTTGGAAGCTGTTGTGCCAGAATCTTTTTCTTTAAATGTAATCCCACCTGCGATAACCCCTTTAAAAGTTTCATCAGGCATCTTAACATTAATTTTTACCTGTTGTGATGATTTAGGAGTAAGGGTAATTTCTTTAGGCATCGTCGCATAGTCTGCAAGATTATACTTTAAAGTGCGATCTGGCTTAATCTTATTCGGAGAATATTCGATGACGCCATTAATATTCGTTGTCGCACTTGCGATTGCTTCTTCAACAATTACCGTTTTCTCTGTTGAGTTTTTGAGCGTAACCGTTAAAGTCTGAGATTGACCAGGGTTCATTTCTAAATTGAAATACCCACTTTGACCGATTTGATTTTCTGGGAGAACGGGGTTCACCGAGAAGTTAAACTCATTGGCATAAGCCACTTTACTCATTGCTCCAAGCGTAAAGATTGTCGCAATTAATAACAAAATTTTTCTATATTTTTTCATTATTCCCTCTTTCTAAAAATGAAGTGATCATTCTATTAGTAAATCGTTGTCTTACTATAAATATAAAATAAGTCCGTTGTTCTAAATGGAAAGCAATTTCCATTTAGAACAAAAATACAAATTAACCAATCCTTCTATTAATTGGTTGGTACATCATTGAGAGACCAAGTCAATTGTCCTTCGTAAGTTCCTTTTTCTTGACTCTGCACAGGGATATTCAGTTGAATCCCTTGTCCAGTGCCCGAATTCCAATTTTGATTCAAATTGAATGTCCCTGTTGTTGGTGCTGTATTTGCGTAAATTTGCATAGCAGCACTTGTAATTTGTTGACTTCCTGTTCCATCCTTGAAGATAAGATAGGGAGCAAGATTATTTCCGTTTGTGACGCCTTGCAAATCTTGGGTTTGCGCAACGGTAACGGCCCAAGGTTTAAGCCCTGTTCCTGTACGAGTATCCGTGACTGTCACATCACTTGAAGGACTTTGTGCCCAAGCAACCAAAGGTTTGGGACTAACATTTAATGTTCCAAAGTCATACATCGTAGGAGTGGTTAAACTAATTGATCCAAAGCTTAAATTAATCGTGATTTCTTTTGATACCCCATTGTAGGTATAAGTTACAGGATCGATATTCCCATTTTCATCAATGATTGGATGATCAGCCGTAATGGTTTGTAAAGTGCCGACTAAATCTACTGGAGTAGAAATCGTTGGATCTTCTATTGTCCCATCTGCTTTGAAGCCCAAGGCATAAGTCCAATTTCCATCTAAATCCGCTTGATTTTTAAGCGCATGTGCATCATCCCCTGTCATACTTGTATCATAAGCATTCACAGCAGTCTGATGATCTGAGGAAATAACCGCAGCTTGTGGAACAACAACAATATTACTTTTAGCCGTACTACTTCCCAGTGTCCAAGTCATTGGAACTTCTGCATAAGATTGACCTTGCGCATTTGTCTCTGAGGAAGTAGGGTCTTGAATACTTGTACCTGCAGTGTTAATGCTCGATAAAGTCCCAGCACTCACAGTAATATCAGACATTACTCCGACCCCTTTCAAACCAACTATTTGTTGGAGTTGAGCCTGAGTCAATGAAGAAGCATTTGTCTCTGAACTTGTATTGGGTAGGATATAATTTCCTGCACTCAACGAAGTTGTATTATCTGTGACCACATTTTGAATAATATAGCTTCCAAAAGTGGTTGGGTCATTTGAGCCATCTTGTTGGTTGCCTACAAAGTAGTCTTTGGTTGCAAAACTCCGCGTAGCCCCTGTTGTCCCCGCACTAACGTCAAAATTAGGGTTTGTTTGTGGGTAGTTGTTCAAAACATTTCCATTGTAAGCCGATGCCGAACGAGATTTTATATATCCAGGGGCATCAGAATTGAAAGAAAATGGTTGATTATTAGCCATACTACTTAAATCTGGACTATAGTTCATGACATATTTCAATTCAAAACTTGATGTTGGTGTATTTGGATCCACAGATGCCCACGCTTGCATAGCCGTTCCTGGTGTTGGAGTGCCTGTAGTTACACCTGGTAGATTATATTGCCAATTACCTGTTGAACTATTCAAACCTGTAGTATTGAAAACACGTATCTGTCCAGGAACCACATAACCAATCCAGGTGGGAGTCGTAGGACTACTCCCTGAATCCATTGTGTAATCTCCAAGAAAAGCATAATTACGCGTGAGATCCATGCCTGAGAAATTATCAGGTGTAATATTCGCTGCACCAGATTTTGTGGAGGCATCTCCACCATTGAAAGTTAACACAGGAAATCCTGATTGTGGTCCCCAATAAGCTCCATTATAATAAGGATTATTAGTAGTGCTTGTAGGAGGAGTGCCTGTCGGCTCCCATAATAAATTCCCATTATTAGTTGACATATCCAAGTCTGAAAGATTAATTAATCCCGATGTTTGAACGTAAGGGGTAGAGAGTGTAGCATTTGGATAAACAATGAGTTTACTACCAGATACAACAGATGATATGGAAGTAATTCCAAGCGTGGAATTACTATCCATTTGAATCGTTCCGTGCTTCGCATATGTCGCCGCATGGGTCGCAGCTGTAGCTCCACCCCCGTTTTTAAACGAACCTGCTACATTAACTGTAGCTTGTGAGGTAAGTTCTGCACTATTGAAATTAATCAATGAACCATTAATTGTGATTGGATTGTGAGAAGTGTTATTTCCCAGAGTGACTATTGAGGTATTAGTATTGGCCGATGCAATAGCATCTGTCAAATTATCACTACTTCCACCTGAAGAGACCGTTCCTGAGATAGTTGTTCCATCCCCGACTTCAATATTGGTATTATAGAGCTGACCAGATGAGGGCATCGCAACGTAATTTGTTGCATAGAGAGAACCTACACTTGAACCATCCGCATTGATCTTCATGTTAATAGTTGAAACATTAGTATTCGTTCCATTTGTTGAACCATCTCCATAACACGTAATTCCATTCAAAACATCACTTCCTGCTGATGCATTAATATTTAAGTTAATAGTATTGTTATTTCCTTTTGTACCAACAACAGAGCCACTTGTACCATAATTGGCACCACCAGATATATAAGACCCTTTGGGAAGTGGTACGAATGTGCTTCCTGTTGAACCCGTTAAATCAAGATTGAGTGTAGAATTACCATATACAGATGAACTTGCCGTCATAGATGCACCACAAAGTGCTTTCGGTCCTGATGAACCTGCTTCGCCTGGGGTAGGAGAGCCAGAAAAATCTCCTCCATAAACATCTACTTCTGTATTACCAGCAATCATCGAACCATTACCATATGAACCACCTGTTAAGGAGTTAATCGTTCCTTGATAAACAATAACTTGACCATTACCAGAAATGTAATTCCCAGACCATGTCCCCCCTAAAAACCAATCAACCTGACCATTATTGACTTGAGAAGTGACATTCCCCCACACTGCATTCCCATCGTAGGGTCCTGCTTCTAGAGTATCTACAATCCCCCCATTCAAGATATTATAGTCATTTCCGATTTGATTACCGCCAAAACTACCTCCATAAGTCCAGCGAGAAATATCATTATTATGAATAATCCAACTATCACCATTTTGAAAATAATAATCATCAGATTCTTGACCACCTGCGCCCACGATATCCCAACCAGATTGGTAGCCATATCGTGTAGGTGGATTATTGGAATAAGCATAGGTTTGCGTACCTGGAGTTCCTGATGTAGAACTTGAGGTAACCAATCCTGCACCACCACAAGAATTATCAGCGTTCAGAGTTCCAAGTTCAATAACTGTACTTCCTTGAACATAACCCGAACGTCCACCTGCGCGAGAATAACCATCAGAACCTCCCCGTGACATAATTCCACTTTGTTCCCAAGTGTAAACATTGCCGTAGATAGCTGCAGTTGCGATATTTTGCGCCGTAGTATTGACAGTGTTAGGATTTAAAGCTTGCCAAGTTGATAAAGTTCCCGCATTATTTCCTGGGATACCCAAAGCACCCGTTGATAAAAGTGCAGGGGTTCCTGTAGAACCACCTTCTACACCATAAATTTGGCCTGTGGTGAACCCCGCTTTGACATAGCTAGTAATATTACCATAAATAGTACCTTTAGCAGTACCAATCTCTCCAATACTTCCAGGTGAATTTGCTCCTACAAAGTAACTAGAAGTTGTACCACTAAACTTTGAACTATCATAGCTCGTGGCAATAGCATCAGTGGTTACACCGTTTGTACCAATGTTTCCTTGATACGATCCTCCCGAAAAGACATTAGCTCCTGAGTAAGTACCTAAACCTCCAAAAGTATTATAGATGGTACCTCCAATATTTCCATAATATGCCCCTCCCCAAATATTATTGCTATAAATTGAAGAAGAGTTTGTAGAAACAATGTTATTGATGACATTTCCTTTGACTGTAACTGGAGATGCTGATGTACCAATTCCGGCACCATAAATACTTGAAATGGTCGTCTGGAAGTTCTTGATATCCAAGTTAGTATTTCCAGAGATTGTTGCTCCAGCCGCACTCCCCCCTGTTACATTAGTGAGGGTTGACGATGCCTGAGTAATCGTAACATGAGTATCTCCAGAGATTGTTCCACCAGATGAATTACCGCCATAGATGTTCCATCCTGCCGTCCCACCTGTCGCTCCAATATAAACATTCGTACTCCCCGAAAGGTTTGTATTATCTGTCCCTCCATAAATATTTGGAGCACCAGTAATCCAAGAACCATTCGTTGTCGCAAAAGCATTCCCTTGAGCATAAATATTATCACCGCTAGCAGCGACAGTCACATTACGGAATATCGTAGGTACTCCAAAATAAACATTGTTCGGTAGGGTTACGGTGTAATTTGTCCCCGATGCTTGAGAAGTATTGGAACTGGTCAAAGCATCTGCTGGGTTAGATACCCATGTTAAGCTTTTAGCATGACCAACAAGTGTACTAAACGTCATACTGGTTGCACTTGGTGCAGAAACAGGAGCTTTGACTAATGAATTATTTAAAGTTGTATTACTGCCAAAATAAAGTACAAAATCTGAAGTACTCGCATTAGAGGCGCTATACATCATGTATAATGCTTGTTGAACACCTGCATCCGTTGCGGGAAAACTACCGAGAACTGTACCGTTCTGAACAGCAGTAACCTGATTTGCTGGTAAAGTTAATCCACCTATACTTTGTTGCCATCCAAAACTATTGGGAGCAATTGCATCACTAACTGTGTTTTGAGGAAGGGGGGTACGACTAGGTTGTGAAACTGATTTACCATTAAAAGTACTACTAGTGGGAACAACGCTTTTAAGCATGGTACTCATACTAGTATTAGACGTTGTCGCTCCTACTTCTTGAGGTGATAACATCTTCCCAAGAGATGTTGGCGTAACACGTCCGCTACTAAAAGCTTGAGGAATCGCCCCCAGGTTCATAGATGGGACCAATGCTAGCAACATTGCAAAAGTCACAAGTTTAAATTTGTTTTTTCTTTGCATGAAATCTCCCTTACTTGTTTCTCACCACTAAACATATTATTAAAAAATTAGTTAGCAGGTGTGTCATCAAGGGTCCATGTAAGGTCTGCTGTATATTGAGCTGCACCAGCTACACCCGCTGGAACTGCGAGTGTTACGGCTGTATCTTTGGTTGCACCATCTTTGCCACCAAAGTCAAGCAAGCTGTTACCTGAACCATGTCCTGCTGTTGCTCCAAGGATTGTTCCCGATTGAACACCTGGTGTCAATACTGTTGATGCTGCTGAAATATCGGCTGGATTTGCTGTACCAGCACCTTGAATTTCTGCATCTCCAAGTGTAATTGTTGCACCAGTAAGTGTTCCATGACCATTAGCAACAAGCCCTGCATCTGAAGTAGTGAAGTCAGTCATTTGTACTTTTAAGTTCCATCCAGAGAATGTTCCACGGTTATCCGCAACTTGAACATAGTTTGTACGTGTGGTACCATCGTCCAATTTTTGTGCTGCTGCATTATAAACTTCTGCTTTATTGCTGACTGGATGACTACCAAAATCAAAGCTTGATGCATAAACAATCGTCAAACCGCTATCTGGCATTGTTGGACCTCCAGGGTTAACACCATCTGGTTCTGTAGGAGTGACGGGAGTAGTTGGATCTTGTGGGTCAACTGGTCCTGTTGTGTCGGTACCAGGTGTGAATGTAACTTCACCTTGTGAATTGTATACTTGTGTTGTTGCAGCACTAGCAATTTGTGGCGCAATGGAAGCGGCCAAAAGTCCAAGTGTGGCTAATGAAATATATTTTACTGCTGATTTAGACATGAAATTGTCCTGCCTTTCTGAGATATAAATAAGTTTTTATCGCTTACTCCTCTTGTATTAAGTTGGAGTATTCGTTGGTAAATCAGATAATATCCAATTTAGTGTTGTGGTATAAGCTGCTGCATCTTTTGGTGTCGTACCAGGTACAAATAGTGTTACATCTGGGGTGAGACCATCCTTCGTAATACTAGTTTGACTTCCCCAACGAATCACCCAAGTCCCTGCACCTTCACCAGATGTAGCAAGTGCGACTTGCGTTTCTACACCTGGAATTAAGCTGAGTACTTCTTGAGCTTTGGGAGCAGATGCTCCATTTGTAGATGCTGGAACTGGGTTTTTCAAAGAAATCGCAGAGCCGTTAAGCACTTTATATTTCTGGGGACCTGTACCAACTTGCGTAAATTGAGAAGTTTCTACAACTTTTAAAGCCCAACCCGAAAATGTGCCACGTCTGTCTGTTACTTGGACGTAATTGGGCGTTAAAGTCTCTGAATTAAAATACTTTTGAGCTTTCGCAAGATAGGTTTCATCTTCATTTGAGATATCGTGAGTTCCAAAATCAAAGCTTGATGCAAAATCGATTGTAAGTGGGCCATCTCCGCCAGGAGTAGGTTTTGAACCGTCTGGATTCTGTGGATCTACAGGAAGGGTAGGATCAGGTGTATTAGGATCTACAGGGGGTTGAACACCACTTCCTGTACTAAATCCAACAATTCCCTGTGAATCGTAGGTCTGTGTCGTGGCGGCGTAAGCTTTATGGGCTAAACCCAATGAAATCAGGATGAGAGGCACGCTTAACAATGTTATTTTTTTCACAGTACCCTCCTTTTCATGTTATTGAGGTTAAGCAAATGACTTAGTTCCCTGGAGCATTCGTTAATGACCAATTAAGTTGAGTCGTGTAAGCTGTCGCTTTATTGGTCCCTGCAATAACTTTAAGAGTAATTGGTGATGCTGTTGATACTGCATCATTATCAAGATGAGGGCCTCCGTTTTCTTGGTAGTCTGCGTTGCCGCCAAGACCGTAAACCCAAGTCCCCATTCCTTGATTAGTGCCTGCACCTAAAATCTTAGTTGCTGCTGTCCCTACTGTAAAACTATCAGTATTAACATAACCTGGTGTTGCTGCTGTGGTCCCCTCCGTATAGCCTTTGCTGAAAGATAGCTCTGCTCCAGTCAACTGATCTCCATCTGAATTTTGAAATTGGTCACTTTCGGCAACAGTTAAAGTCCAACCATCCCATGTTCCGCGTGTATCTGTGACTTGGACATAGTTAGGACGAGTGATATCAACGTCATTTCCATCCTTATCTTTGCTAATCCATTGAGCATGTGCATAATAAGTGGCATCATTAGATGAGATCTTCTGTGTACCAAAGCTCAAACTTGACGCAAAGTCAATAGAAAGCGCGCCACCTGTCCCTGGTGCTGGGTCTGTACCATCTGGGTTCGTTGGTCCTACTGGAACTGTTGGATTTAATGGGTCAACTGGGCTAATCCCTGTATTATCCCCTTCTTCAAAGTTAACGTAACCATTAGACGTGTAGTCTCCACCTGTACTTGCAGCACTTACAGTACCAGCAATCATAGGTCCTACTACAAGGCATGTTGTCAATACTGATGCTGATTTCAGTAACATTTTATTCATGAGTTGTCTCCTTTTAAATAATCCTATTTTTAATCTGATATGATTTTATTGACTGACTGCAGATGTGTTACCTGACCAATCATTGCCTGGTACTGCTTGGAGACTCCAATATAAATCTGTCGTATAAGCTGCTGCTTTTTCTACCAAACCTGATGGAACGGTTAAACTAATTGCTGATTTTGTCGCAACTTTGGATTGGTCTGAGGTGTTTGCAGTATCTACTGATGCTGCATCATACGCATCTACATCACCAAAGTTGTAAAGCCAAGTTCCTGCTCCTTCATTTTCAGCTGCTGAAACAAGTTTAGTCGCTACACCTGGTGTGAGTGAACCTGAGGTCACAACATCACTTGGTGTACCTGAGGTAATTCCGTTCCCACCTACAATTGTTCCACCAGTGAAGTTAATTTGTGCTCCAGTAAGTGCATAACCTGCATCTGAAGAACTACCAGAGCTCAAGTGAAGATCTGAGGCTTGGGTCAAGGTCAACGTCCAGCCTGCCAGATCTCCTGATTGGTCAGTTACTTGCGCGTAGTTGGGTACGATTTTAGTCGCATCATCTTTATCTACTACCATGTCAGGGTGAGCATAATAAGTTTGTGCTTGTGTAGAGATTGATTGTGTACCGAAGTAAAGTGTTGAACCATAGTCAACTGTCAAGTTCCCTGGTGCTCCTGGGGTGCCTGGATCCACGGGAGTGACGGGATTCGTTGGATCAGTGGGGTCAAGGGGGTCTACTGGCCCTGTACCTGCTTGCAAAGTAAGGTTGGCACTAGAAGTATAGTCACCACCAGTAGTCGTTGCTGCACCTGCGGTAGAAATAAGCACTGGTCCTGCAATTAAAACTGTTGCTAATAGTGCTGAAGATTTTAATACTAATTTGTTCATTAACTGTTTCTCCTTAAATGTTAATCCATTAGAAATAAATTATTTTTCAAATGGTGAGTAATAAAACTTTGGCTTTAGTATTTTCCTATATGGCTTCCCTCCTTTTATGCTTTTTATAAACTGTAATGAGGAATAAAAGAATCATTCCTGCAAAACTTGTTATAACTGAAGAATTTGTTGCATCTCCCGTTTTGGGAAGAATACTTTGCTCCTTAGGAAGAGTTGGTTTAGATTCCGCAGGAGCAACATTCTCACCACTTGAGGACGGGGGCGTTGTCCAAACACCTGTAAACCCTACACGGCCTTGCGTGTTATACTTTGTTTCGGCTGCGTGAGCATAAACTGTAGGCATCATTAAAAGCAACAGAAGCAATGCAAATAAATGTTTTTTGTTCATTCTTTCTCCTTATATAGTATTGCTAAAAATATAGCCAAAATCATTAAAATACTAAATTCTTTATTAACTAGGTAGTCGATACAAATTGTATAATTCCAGAAGATAAATTAGTATTTAGGATTTATATAACATCGCTCATACTTCAGTACAAATTATGATAAAAAATATTTTTTATTATTTGCAATATAAAACCTTAAAATAAAATATTTTTAATCTTTGTAATCGTTTTGCTACGTTATATGTATTTATTAAAACACATTTCTATTAGTTTACAAACAATAATGAAATAATTTAAAATTGATTACTTCCGTTAATTATACCCATTTCATTAAGAGATTAAGGCTTTTTTGTGTAAAATATTATCAATACAATCTTTTTTTGAGTTATTAATACATGATTTTAGTTTATTTAAAACAAACTAATCCACGTTAATACTATTTTTTATTAGTTTTCTAATTGGGGTAGTAAAAAACACTCTAAAAAATAAAGTGATTGGTTCAATAATTTTACTAATATTTACTTTCATTTTGACAAAATAACTATTAAAATAAAGTAATTGAAATATATTTTAGATAGGAGGAGCCCTATGGCAAAAGATACCAAGCAAATTGTTATTCAGGCTTTACTTAATATTATGTCCGAAAACGGCATACTCAACTTAGAAGAAATAACTCGTAGAACTGGGGTTACTCGTAATACAATACAAAAAAATTTTAACAATCAGGGAATTGATGGTATTTTCGATTTCATTTATTCACAGATTTTAACTGAAATTAATGATCGGCTTTTCCAGCATGACCCAAATGAACTCCCCATTGAGATTTTCGCAGATATCGTTCTAAATATATTATGGAAACATCGCGATGTGATTCGTATTTTATCAATTTCAGATCGACTTCATCAGGCTATAATACAATTTACAGAATTGTCTTTCCCTTGGATAAAGAAACGTTATGAACTTCTTGTAAAAATTAACAATCTTTCTCCAATTATTTCACCTAAAAAACTATATTCTCTTTGGAATAATCATTTCTTTGGGATAATATCTATTTGGTTAAGCGAACAGTATCCTGTAAAACCTTGCGTTTTTAAACCTAAATTTTGCTTTTTAATAAGGACTTCAATGTATGATTTAATCTATAAAGACATCAAGTAATCAATGAAATGGATATCAATTGATTAATAATCAGGAATAAATTTAGAACCTATTCCTGATTATTTTTGATTTTATTAGATAATTTTTGAACAATTGAAAATGTTATATTTCATACTACTGACTTTTTTAGAAGTACCGTTTCCAGTTATCATACCTCTACAAAAAAACAGTGCATAAAATACCTTATGCACTGTTTTTTTGCATCTATTCAGTCCATTATTAAGTAATAGATAACTTCTTAACTTAAATATATGAATAGTTCTTTTTTTATAAAAAATGAAAAAAGTCTACTAAATTTTTAGTAGACTTTTGTTAGAAATGCTAAAAATATTTCTAGCTTATTCAAATTGATAATAATTTTTATTTAAGGTTAACTGAAGCACCAGCTGCTTCAAGTTTTTCTTTGATTTCGTTAGCTTCTGCTTCAGAAACACCTTCTTTAACAAGTGCAGGTGCACCGTCAACAAGTTCTTTAGCTTCTTTAAGACCAAGACCTGTGATACCACGAACTTCTTTGATAACTGCAACTTTCTTATCGCCTGCTCCAGTCAATTCAACGTCAAATGAATCTTTAGTAGCTGCTGCTTCACCAGCACCTGCTACTGCTGCTACAGGAGCTGCTGCAGTTACGTCAAATTTTTCTTCAATTGCTTTTACGAGTTCTGAAAGTTCAAGGATTGTAGCTGTTTCAAGTTCAGCAACGATGTTTTCAATGTTCAATGCCATTTTAATATTCTCCTATTAATTTTTTATTTTGTTGCGTAAATCCGCCGATTATTTGTTGCTTGAGCAACAAATAGCCTATCATTAAGCTGCTGACTCTTCTTTTTCCGCAACTGCTTTGACTGCAAGGGCCACGTTGCGAACTGGTGCTTGAAGCACTGAGAGAAGCATTGAAAGAAGACCTTCGCGACTTGGAAGAGACGCAATAGCTTGAATTTCTTCTTTTGAAGAAACTTTACCTTCAATTACACCAGCTTTGATTTCAAGATTTTCAGCTTCTTTCGCG
Source organism: Lactococcus allomyrinae (assembly GCF_003627095.1). Taxonomy (NCBI): domain Bacteria; kingdom Bacillati; phylum Bacillota; class Bacilli; order Lactobacillales; family Streptococcaceae; genus Lactococcus; species Lactococcus allomyrinae. The sequence goes on from NZ_CP032627.1 coordinate 892,633, forward strand.
AAGTCAGCCAAAACTTTTGCAGGTGCTACAACATCTTCGTTAGAAAATGCTACTGCTGATGGGCCTGAGAAAGCTTCTGATAAACCTTCAAGACCAGCTTTTTCAGCTGCACGACGCAAGATTGAGTTTTTAACCACTTTGAATTCAACGCCAGCTTCACGGAGTTGTTTACGAAGTTGAGTATCTTGATCAACTGTCAAACCACGTGAATCTGCAACAACGATAGATGCTGCATCAGCCATTTTTTTTGTGTAAACATCAACCAATTCTGCTTTCTTAGCAATTGTTGCTTCATTTACTTTGTAATCGCTCATTTTTTTACCTCCATATTTTATTGTCGGGCATAAAAAAACTATGCCGACCATAGACATAGAGAGTTCAATTATCATTTTTTACTGTGATATTTGTCCTCGGTAGGAATATTATGACATACGTCCCCTACTGTCTTCGGTCAGTTCTTTTAGAACCTTTAACAGTATAGCAAAATTTTCATAGATTTGCAAGAGAAAATTTAAGAAATTTTATTTTTTAAAATCATTCAAGCAATACTTTTTTCCTTTTTGAAGAAATGTAAATTTTTTATTTTACTCATCTCTTGCTCCTGCTTTTTTGTTTTTTTTATCTCTTTTTCATCAAGTTTTACGGAAATCCAGAGGACTAATTCATACAATAGTGCAAAAACTACCCCAATTCCTAAAATCGGTAAAATATCTTTTATCCAAGTTATCATTTACTCTTAGTCCTCAATCTGTGCTTCTTCAATTTCTTCAAAATGATCCACAACTGGCCCAATAATACGAAAATTATCTGCCTGTCCTAGATAAAAATCTTTATATTGTGGGTCTGGATTGAGTGAATGAATTCTAAAGCAATCTTTTTCTTCAAAAACTTGTTTAATGTAAAGTTGCTCTTCTCCCAAATCCCCTTCAGCGATTGCATAGATATCACCGCTACGACCAAAACCAGTATGTAAAAATGTTGCGATAGAGAAATTAGGAAACTTAGGCTCCATAGATTCTCCTTTAACTCGTGCAGCACCATCATAACGAGAAAGGGGTATAGTAGTATAAGCTTTATAATACCCTCCAGTGTTATTGACAGAGTTTCCCGTTCCTGCTGACAACTCTTCATCTTCAACTATCGCATAATAAAGTGAATTCCGAGAATAAGTTTTTAACTCGATAATATTTGATTTATTTTGCTCAATCAAAAAATCAGTAAAATTAATGACAGATTCCTGCTGTTCCTCTGTCAGCAAACGATAATTTTTTAATAGCTGTTTTTCGGTAGAATAATCAGTTTTTTTGATGAGTTCTTCGATAGATAACTCATAAATTTCTGACAATTTTGCCAATAATTCTAGTGTTGGATTGCTCTCTTTTTGTTCCCAAAGGACATAGGCACTTTGTTTCATACCAAGTTGTTCAGCAAGCTGGCTCTGAGTAAGCTTTGCATTTATTCGAAGTTGCTTAAGATTTTTCCCAAAGTTCATTACTCAGCCCCTTTTATCAGTTTTTCTTATATTATATTCTAATATTTCTACTTTGTCAATATAAAATATCAGTTTTTCTGATAAAAAATTTCTGTCAGTACTGACAGAAATCATTAAAGTTCATTTTGTAGGGTTTGAATCCGATACATATCCGCATAATAACCATTTTGCTCAAGGAGTTCATCATGATTGCCACGTTCAATGATTTCTCCTTTATCAAGTACAAGAATCTGATTGGCATCTTTAATCGTTGATAAACGGTGAGCAATCGCCATTGTTGTACGGTTTTGACGCATATTGGTCAGCCCTGCTTGAATCAGTGCTTCTGTTTCTGTATCAATATTTGCGGTTGCTTCATCTAAGAGAAGAATTTTAGGATTTCTGACAATCGTTCTAGCAAAATTAATCAACTGCCGTTCACCTGCTGAAAAAGCTGCCCCGCCCTCAATAACACGCGTATCATAACCGTTTTCTAGTTGCTGAATGAATCGGTCAGCTTGAACAAATTTTGCAGCTTCTTTAGCAGCTTTGTCAGTAATGACAGGCTTCATCATTTTAATATTGTCAGTAACTGATGCAACAAACATGAACGAATCTTGCAAAACTAGGCCTAATTTCTCTCTCAATTCCTCTTTCGAATAGCTACGAATATCTCGGTTATCAATCAAAACTTGCCCTTCGGAAAATTCATAAAAACGCATGAAAACGTTGATTATACTTGACTTCCCAGAGCCTGTATGTCCGACAAAAGCCACGGTTTCTCCAGGATTTACCACAAACGAAATGTGTTTAAGCACCTGATGCTCCCCATCATAAGAAAAACTTACATCTCGAAATTCAATTTTTCCTTGTGTAATCGTAGGTAAATTATTGACGGAACCATCAGTAGCCTGTTTCGGTGAAAATTCTGTTTCTTCCATGATAGATTTGATTCGACTTGAGGCCACTAGACCATTTGAAAAATTTGATAAAGAATCCATCAGCCCAGAAATTGGATTAAAATAAATTTGCACATTGCTGATAAAAGCATAGACTAAGCCAGCTGCAACAACGGTGTGCATACTTCTATCAGAATACATGACCAAAACGACAATAATCGAGATTGCCATCAAGAAATTGACTAATGGACTGAGTAATATTCCATTAATTTGAATGACTCGTCGTCTGAAACCATAGTATTCATCATTTGTTTCTTCAAATTCCTTTCCTAATCGAGACTCCTGACGAAATTGTTGAATAATACGCATCCCAGAAATGTACTCATTTAACTTTGTATTTAATTCCGAACGTTTTGCCAACATTGCGCGATAAACACGCGTACTAACACGTTGATAAAGCATCACTGACAACAACAAAATCGGCAAAAAAATTAACATAACTAATGCAATTTGATGATCAATCAAAAATAGTGCAATAAAAGCAATGATAATAGACAACACACTTGTTAATGCATTAAACAGCATCTGCCAAAAGTCAAACAAATCCGTGTCATTAGTGATTCGCGTAATTAACCACCCTGTGGGTTTTTGGTCAAAATACCTCATTCCCAAAGTGTGAATTTTTGCATAAACCTTTTTACGAATATATTGATTAACAAAAATCGATCCATTTTGGAGATAGTTCCATTTGAAGAAAAAAGCAATTGAATTAATAATTGCAAGCGCTAAATAAAGTCCTGCAAAATAAAAAATAATTTGGTCGGTTGCTCTCATCGGTGTCAAATAAGAATCCATAAAAGCAGAAAGAACGAAAGGCATAATCGAAGCCAATGCCGTTGTTATCACGCTAAACACAAACGCCCAAATAAAATACCGCTTGAAAGGAAGCAAAAATTTGAAAATAAATTTAAAAACTTGCCAACTCTCACTGACAGACATTTTTTCATCACGATTCTCCATCATTATTGCCTCCCTTCACTTTTGTCAGCATACTGACAGACTCGTCGTCCTTGCTCCGCTTTTCTGTCAGTGAATATGGAGAATTTTGGCTTTCAAGGTGACTCTCAATCTGTTGCATTTGCCACATTTGCGCATACCAGCCCTCAGCTTTTATCAGATTTCCATGCAAGCCACGTTCCGCAATCTTACCAGCTTCTAAGACCAAAATTTCATCAGCATCCATTACTGACGAAAGTCTGTGACTGACAATCAAAGTCGAACTTTCATGACGAAGTGCCTTTAAATTAGATAAAATCAACTGTTCAGTCTTTGCATCTACTGCAGACAATGCATCATCTAAGATTAAAACTTTAGGTTGAATCAGCAAAGCACGAGCAATGGATAAACGTTGCTTTTGACCTCCAGAAAGTGAAACACCACGTTCTCCAACCAGCGTATCGTAGCCTGCAGGAAAAGCAACAATATCCTCGTGAATTCCCGCAGCTCTAGCAGCAAGCTCAACTTCTTCTTGAGAAGCCATCATTCGCGCGAAACGGATATTATCTCTTACTGACATTGAAAACAAGAAATGTTCCTGCGGCACATAGCCAATCGCAGGCAAATATTCATCAAGCTGGTAATCCATAATATCTCGACTAGCAAAATCAATTTCACCTTCATAATGGTCAAACTCACGCATTAATAACTTGATAATCGTCGATTTTCCAGCACCCGTCCGTCCAACCAGACCAAGTACTTTACCTTTTTTCAAATCAAATTGAACATTCTGTAGATTACGCCCTTCATGCTCATTTGGATAAGTAAAATTCTGAACATTAAAAGTCAAATCTCCCGAATCAGGCATCAATAACTTTCCTTCAGAAACTTTTGATTCAGCCTCCTGAGCCAATAATTTATCCACGCGTGAATACGATGCACGCCCCCGTTCAATCACATTAAATAACACACCAATTGCAAACATCGGCCAAACCAAATTACCGATATAAGTCATAAACGCAACCAATTGACCTAAGCTTAATACATGATGTACCACATAATAGCCTCCAAGTGCAATCGTCAAAGTATAGGATACACCAACAATTAGTGTAATTAAAGGATCATACATCGAATCAATTCGATTGACCTTGACAAAAGCCTCATCAATGTTATCTAATTTTTGCTGGAAGTCCGCCATATCTTGCGTTTCTTCTCCGAAAGATTTAATCGCTTTCATTCCAGTAATTGACTCTTGTACCTTATCATTCATCTCAGAAAACGTCTCTTGAGCATGTTCAAAACTCACATGAATTTTATCACCCAAAATCTTTGAAACTAATGCTAAAAAAGGTAAAGGAAGCACAGCAATAATTGTCAAACGCCAATCAATAAACAAAAGCATGGCAATAATCGTTGTTCCACCCGTCATCAATGAATCTGCCCACGTTAAAACGCCACGACCAGCTACTTCCTGAATTGCTTGCAAATCATTAGTGGCATGAGCCATCAAATCCCCTGTACGATTTCGTTGATAAAAAAGTGTATCCATCCGCAAAAAATGCCGAAAAAGGCGCACCCGCATGATTTTTTCTAGCTTAAAAGCCTCGCCCCAAATATTTGTTGACCAAAGATAGCGAAAACCATATTCAAAAGCCGCAGTTGCCAATAAAATTCCAGAAAATTCTAGAACTAACGTTAAAGACAACGTATGCTTCACAATATGGTCGATAATTTCTCCAATCACTAACGGTGGAATCAGATGTGTCATTGACACCATAAAAAGTGCAAATAGACCTATTCCATAACCTTTCTTCTCTGATTTAAAAAACCACCAGAGGTCTCTAAAAATTCCCATAAAGTTTATTCCAATTTATTTTATAATATTCTAAAGATTAGTATAGCATAAAAACTCAGAATAAAACAAAAAAGGTTGATTTATCAACCTTTTATCTTAAACATTATAAAATTTAACCACTTTATTTTTTCGGAAAACAGCAACAATTAAACCAAAGACAAGCGCAAAAATTAAGTTTTCAATCGTATTAAAGGGAAGAACAACACTCATCAAGTAGTTAGGATTGAACGTTACCGCCAAAGATCCCATATCAAAAAGATGAACTGCCCCAGGAAAAATCTTGTCAACATCAAATCCTGCTGCCAGACGGTATAGTGGGAGGGCATAGAATACATTCAAAATCATCATGACCACTACTGCCGAAATCGTTGCAAAAACAACACCCACAATATAATTTTTGATTGAAAACTTCTTCTTAGTAAAGAGCCACACCATTGTCATAAAAATCCCAAGCGCAATAAAATTCATTGGAACACCAATCCAAGTCGATGGACCCTGATTAAATAAGATATACCATAGAATTGAACGGATAAACAAGATAATAAATCCATCTCCAAGCCCCAAAGTAAATACCCCTACTAATACAGGAATAATCGAAAGTTCAACCTTCATGAAATCAATCCCTGGTAAAAGTGGAAATTGTAAAATAGGCAATAATAAAACTGTAGAAAGTGCAGCAAGCATAGCAATAAGCACCATACGACGTGTTTTAGACATAAAAAAACCTCCAAATATGAGAAAATGATTCTTCAAATTTCGAGGAAGTTGATAGACATTTTTTTGTTTGGCCAAAAACGATAATCATAGCAAAAAAGCAGTGATTACATCACAAAAATTGTTCATCTTCTTCCATCCAGACTATCAAATCAATAAATTTTGTTAAACAAAATCTATTGATTAAATGTTCCCATTTGGTCACATTTAACTGTCGCTAGCAGGTTCTCACTGCTTCAATCGCTATTGCGAATCGCGGAGTCATAAGGTCAAAGCCCTATTTACCGCCGGTCCCGAATCTCACGGTGCCCTGAAGATAAGCTTATTATAGCACAAGTAGATTCTTCTTTTCAAGAGTTAAGTTCTCATACTGGATTACTATATTTTTTTACCGAACAATATTCCAAAATAGAGATAAATTAATAAAGAGCATCCTACAGGATGCTCTTTATTAAGATTGTGCCGCATTAATTAATTGCGAAACTTCTTTCTTATTCAAACGACGATATTGCCCAGTAGGAACTCCATCTAAAACCAATGTTCCATATTGAATACGACTTAATTTTTGAACTGGAAGTCCTACTGCCGCAAACATATTTTTAACTTGATGATTTTGTCCTTCATGAATTGTTAAACTAACAATAGAGTGATTTTTGACTTTATCCTGTTTGATGATTTCATAGCGTGCGGGACTCATCTTTTTCCCATCAATTTTAATTCCTAAAGTCAGTGGACGTAAATTTTCTTTATTCGCCTGCCCTTCAACTTTGGCAACATAAACCTTATCTACACCGTGTTTTGGGTGTGTCATTAAGTTAGTGAACTCACCATCATTAGTTAATAAAAGTAAACCACTTGTGTCCCAATCCAAACGTCCCACAGGGTAAATTCTTTCCTTTACTTGAGGCATTAAATCCATTACTGTTTGTCGCCCTTTATCGTCACTTACAGAAGAAATGTAACCACGTGGTTTGTTCAATAAATAGTAGACTGGCTCTTCATTATAAACCGCTACACCATTTACTTCAACCACATCTCCTGAGGAAACTTGATAACCTAGATTCGTCATAGGAACATTGTTAACTACAACCTTTCCTGTTAAGATTAATTCTTCTGCTTTGCGGCGACTTGCCACACCAGCGTGTGCCAAATATTTATTAATTCGCATCTTCATCACTTTCATTAAATAAAATTTGTTTCTCTGCTATAAATTGTTCTTCATCAACTTCTGGAAGTTCCGCAAGATGATTAATCCCAATATAATCTAAGAAAAACTCTGTTGTTGCATAAAGACTAGGACGTCCTGGAGCTTCAAGCTCTCCTACTTTTTCAATCAAATCAAAAGCACGCAGAGTAGCAATAACTCCAGATGAATTAACACCACGCAATTGTTCAATTTCTAATCGAGTTAAAGGCTGCTTATAGGCAATAATAGATAATACTTCTAACGCTGACTTTGATAGAGACTGATTAAGCGGTGTTTTCGCATAAGTGCTAAGCAAATCAGAAAATTCCTCTTTTGTTGCCATTCTATACTTTCCCGCGGTCTCAATAATTGTTAAAGCAGACTCTTCATCAGCATGATATTTTTCTCGAAGATAAACGATTTGCTGTTGACAGGCTTGTTTAGAAAGTTCAGCCAGTGATGACAACTCGGTAAGGGTCAAGCCTGATTCACCAGAAACAAAAAGTAAAAGCTCACAAGTAGCAGTCTTATTCAATACTTCAGCTCTCCTTTTCTTTCTAATATGATTTCCCCAAAAAGTTCTTCTTGAGAAAAAGAAATTTGTTGATTTTTAATCAATTCTAGTAATGCCATAAAAGTCGTGACTAGTTCTTCTTTTTTAGCACCTTCAGAAAACAAACTCGAAAATTTACATATTTTTTGTTTTGTAAACTTTTTAGTAAGTTCTAAAATTTTATCAGCTATCGTATATTTCTCAGCTTCTATTGTTGTGTTCTCATCCTCTATCTGTTGCCTTTGAAGTTCAAGAATTTTATTAAAAGCCAAAAATAAATCTATTGCATTTTTATCTTTGATAAGACTCGTTTCATCCGTAATGATTTCTGTCTTGGACTTTGAATAGTAATGACTTCGCACATCATGTAGATTATTAAGACTTTGAGATAACATCTTATATTTTCGATACTCATCAATTTGTGCAAGTAAGTCATATTCTAACTGTTCCGTATTCTCTATAAAATCATCAGAGATCGTTGGTAGAAGTCTTCGAGATTTAATAAGCATAAGCTGACTAGCCATAAGCATATACTCACCAGCAATTTCTAACTCAAGAGTTTGCATTTTTCTAATATAATTAAGATATTGTTCTATAACTGGTACTAATGGAACTTGAAATATATCCATTTGATATTGACTAACAAGGTGTAAAAGGAGATCCAGCGGACCTTCAAAGTTGTCAATCTTTATATTTATTTCTTTTATCATATTTACATATTTTTAATAATGTAATTCCTCTATCTATAATATTTCTCAAGTGTAGTAATCGTTGATAACCCTAATAATCCTGCAACTTCGTAAATTGTTTTTCCATTTTTTACCTGATGCAAAATATATTGTTCTCTAATTTCTTTTGAAGAATATGGGGTAAATTTTTTTAGTTCAGTATAGAGAAATTGCCTTGATTTTGCAAATAGTTCATCAGCATTTTTGATTGCTTTAACACGCATTGAAAATTTCTCCCTAATGGGAAGTACACGTTTAATTCCAGATTTTTCAACTGTCAAATATTTAAATTTCCAATTAAAATTTTCCCACTTTAACTTTTGAATCTCTGAAAAATTTAAACCAAACTCTAAAATTAATAAAGCTAAAAATTGTCCTGGACCAGTAAGTGGTCCGTAAAATTCTGGAAATTCCTTTATTTTTGGATGATAACTATGAGTTTTATCTATTTTCTTTTGAGAAATCTGTTCTAATTTATAGTAACGATTTATTTTTTTGTTTTGATAAAGATATAAAAGATACTGATTTGCGCTCGAAAGCTTTCTCCGTTGAGCAGATGGAGAAAGCGCCGAAAGATGTAATTTGTAAAGCTCCAATGCTTCTTCTGATATTGTTCTTTCTTCAAAAAAATCGTGAAAAGAAGCTAAATCATAGTAGTAGTTCAAACGAGTATTTGCTGAAAAATCCTTACTACTCAAATACCCATCAATTTCGTTTGGTAATTTCATAATATTTTGTAAAGTCATGAGAAAAAGCATTGAATGCTTTCAATATTTCTTGTCGAACAATAATTCCAATAAATTCTTGTCCTTTAACAACAGGCAAAAAAGGCTCTTTAATGAGTTTATTCATAATTTCTTCAAGAGTAGCTGAAGGTCTTAAAGTTGGCACTTCTTTATTTACAATCTCTGAGATTGTTGTGTTTTGTGATTTTTCATAAAAGAAATCATGTTCCATTTCAAACTCAACTATTTCTGTTAAGCCAAGCACGCCTACATATTCTTTCTGATTGTTCAATACTGGAACCCGTGAATACTTATATTGACTGAGTAACAGTTTCGCGTGTGCAATATTATGCTCTGCGTACAGAACTGCAACATTTTTTGCGGGCACAATGAAGGTGTCACTTCTACTTAAAATAAACTCTTCTATATTTTTATCAATCACTTACTCCCCCTCAAGATATAAGTTATAGTTTAAACTGTAATTCTGGGATTGGTTCATGCTGAAGATTATGATAAGAGATATTATATTGTTCTTCCTCAATTTCAATCACAGCATACATTTTAATGTCATATTCTCCTCTTGGTTGTGCAACAGAACCTGGATTCACATAAACAGTATGATTGATTTTTTGAACAACGGGTCTATGAATATGTCCAAATAAAGCAATATCTGCTTCTTTTTCCTCAGCAAAGTATGAGTAATGTTCCAATCCCAAGCCAACATAAAATAAATGACCGTGAGTAATCAACACGTTTTTTCCTTCAACTTCTTTGAGAACATACTCAGGATATCCATCATCATAATCACAGTTGCCAGCAACCACTGTAATCCCTTTCCAAATTTCATCTGAACTGGGAAGTTCTGAATCTCCACAGTGAAAAATGTGACTTGCAGTATTTTGATACTTCTCTTTAATTGATTTTATGACCTCACGATCATAATGTGAATCTGACATTACTACAAACATAGATACCTTCTTAAATAAATTTTATATTACATAAATAGCATTATGAAAATCAATTATTCAACCACTCTGGAAGCTCCTTCATCAGCTTTCGAAGCGCTTGCCCTCTATGAGAAACTTTATTCTTCTCTTCATCTGATAATTGAGCTGCTGTCCGAAACGCATCCACTAGAAAAATGGGATCATATCCAAAACCATTTTCTCCTTTTGGCGTCAATCCAATATAACCATTCCAATCAGCCTCAACAACTAAACTTTCATGGTTAGGTCTGGCAGCAACTAGCGTCGTATGAAAATGTGCACTTCTTTTTTCTGGTGAAATTGCTGTTGGAGCAAGTTCATGCAAAAGTTTGGTGATGTTTTTTTCATCAGTAGGATTTGGTGCGGAGAACCGATGTGACCAAATTCCAGGTAATCCTCCCAGTGCATCTACACAGAGTCCTGAATCATCACCAATCACTACTTTGCCAGTGAGTTCTGAAATTTGCTCAGCTTTCAAACGTGCATTTTCTTCGAAAGTTGTTCCAGTTTCCTCAATTTCGGGAAGTTCTGGATAGTCTGTCAAATCTTTGATTTCATAGCCAAAATCACCAAGCAGACTCTCAAACTCTTTAGTTTTTCCTTTGTTCCTTGTGGCAATAATCAATGTATTTTCCATTTAAAGTTCCTTGCGATCTTCTATTTCAGTGTGCATAACATTTATATGACCAATATTCAGCCATTTTTCTGCGATAGTTTGAAATGACTCAATACCCGCCGTCGTATAGAACTGATGATTAATCTGTTCACGTTCTGTTCCATTTAGCATGAAATAATTAAGTAAAACTGAGATATCACGTACGGTTTCAGCTCCTGAATCAATCAATTTAACATTTTCACCCATTGTTTTTTGTATTAAAGTACGTAACAATGGGTAATGAGTACATCCCAAAATAAGTGTATCAACTTTTCCTATAAGAGGTTTTAAACTCTCTTTAACAACCTTTTCAGCAATTGATGAATCCATCTCATTTGACTCAACAATTGGAACAAATTTGGGACAGGCTAAACTGGTTACTTCGATTGAGGGTGATTTGAAATGTATGGCTTTTGGATATTCACCCGACCTTACAGAAGCTTGTGTAGCGATGACACCAATCTTTTTACCTGTTGTTTGTTGAATTGCTGAAGAAGCTCCGGGCAATATAACTCCAATAACAGGAATATCAAGTTTAGTTTTTACATTTTCGAGTGCCACCGCTGTTGCTGTGTTGCAAGCCATAACAATCATTTTTACATTCTTTGAAAGCAAAAAATTGACCATATCCCAAGTGAAAGCAAGAATCTGCTCACTGCTCCGAGGGCCGTAAGGCGCGCGACGCGTATCTCCGATATAGACAATTTCTTCGTTAGGGAGCTGTCTGAGGAGCTCACGAGCAACGGTCAGTCCGCCGACACCTGAATCTAATAGGCCTATTGGTCGGTTGTCCATTTTTCTTCTCCTTCAAGAGTTAAAGAAGCTGTATATGTTTATCCAGCGTCCTTTTTTGCTACCGATAAAAGTAAACGCTGAGAGAGCTTGGTACAATGTCCCTGCTACTTGCTCAGCGTATACACTTTTACTTATTTTTTCTTTGTGTCGGCTTGTTTTGCTGCAGCACGAATTTGACGAAGAACTTGTTGAACTTGTACTTCGCTTGGCTTACGTCCCATTGAACCCATCATAAGACGCACAGCATCTTCATTAAGTGGCGGGTTATCCATGAGCATTTTTTTAGTTTGTCTTTGTGAGAACCATGTTCCCCCAAAGAAACCAGCCAGAAGGCAGACAACCATAAGCAAGATAGCTAACAATAAGTTCATTTTGAATCTCCTAAATTTGGCGAAACGCTTTCGCCATTGATGACACCTTATTATATCAAAATTTATGTATTTTGTCAGTAGTTTTTGTAATGAAATTTATGTTACTGATGCCTTTTCTAATCTCTGAGTAGCCAGTCTAGTGTGGTTTCTCCCAAATCTGAGATCTCAATGAGATGCTCTATTGATGGAATGAATTGATTATTCTCCATTTCTTCAATAAAATTTGCAGGAACACTAGGTGAAAGAGTCGCTCCAAGCTCTAATTCAGAAAAATTGAGTTCAGTACGAATTTTTTTAATTTTTTCTCCTAGCTTATTGGGAATGTTTGAGTGAGAAAAATCTAAAGATTGATAGGATTTATTTGACATTTCCATGGGATTATCTGGAAAATTACGGACTCTCTGTGATATTTTTCTATTTTTCGAGGAATTTTTTATTTCATTTTCTATCTTGTCCAACAAATCCATATCAGGTTTTTTTCTTAAAAAAAGGATATCTGCTATTAATGTGGCGGGATAGTTTAAATCTTCCGAGAGTTTTAAAATGGAAAGACGATGGTGTCGCATCTCTGCTTTTAACTGTTTTATACGTGTACTGATGCTTACTTGTTCTTTCGTGGTAGTCATCATAGGCTGCTCTCTTCCACAATTGAATTCGTCAATATTAATTTATTTTCTCTTTTAATACTGGCTAAATTCTCACGAAGCATTAGTTTAAATCCCGCGTTAATCTTCTTCTCACTCATAAACTCTCCTTAATTTTATGATTTCTACGAAAAACTACAATTTTTCGGAAAGAAATAGTAATAAAATAGTAATATTATAGAAAGAGAATCTGTCAGCATTATCATTATTTTATCACGATTTATTTGATATTTATCATAATTTTTTAATATTTATTAAGAAATACTAAAGAAAAAGCTTGACATACTATATATGTTTTGTATACTATTAATATAGCCAATGTATTAAATAGATTATTAATTGCTAAAATATCTGATGATTTCTACGAAAAATTGTAGTTTTTTGACCTCTTCGTTTTTATGCGAATGTTTTAGAAAAAGAATGTCATTCCATTACTTTTATTTATAAAAAAAACATACATTTTATTTATAAATGTATGTTTTTTTTTATTAAAATTCAAAACCTTGAAGTGTGGCGAAATAATCTTCTGGTTTCTCTGCTCTGCGAATCATTCGACTTTTCCCATCTTCTTGGAGCAAAATCTCACTACTTCTGAGCTTGGCATTGTACTGATAACCCATTGAAAAACCATGAGCACCTGTGTCATGGATAACAAGTAAATCTCCAATTTCTATTTTAGGAAGTGAGCGTTGTTTAGCAAATTTATCATTATTCTCGCAAAGAGAACCTGTAACGTCATAAATTTCTGTTGCTACATCATTATCTTTACCTGACACACTGATGTGATGGTAGGCATTATAAAATGCTGGACGCATCAGGTTTACAGCACTTGCATCTACACCAACATAGCTTCGATATGTTTCTTTCAAGTGAAGTACTTTTGTGACCAGAACACCATGAGGAGCAAGCATAAATCTTCCAAGTTCTGTGAAAATTTTGACCTCACCCAAACCATTTTGTGTTAAAACTTCATCATAAACCTGATGGACACCCTCGCCAATAATGGCAATATCATTTGCCTTTTCCTCTGGTCGATAGTTCACTCCAATCCCACCTGATAAATTAATAAAATCAAGCGTTACACCTGTTTTTTCATGAATTTCAAGAGCAAGTTCAAATAACTGACGAGCGAGTTCTGGATAGTATTCATTCGTTACAGTGTTTGAAGCAAGGAAACTGTGGATTCCAAATTTTTTCACACCAAGCTGTTGCAAGTCTTTAATTCCTTGAAATAGTTGAGCTTTTGTCATACCAAACTTGGATTCTTCTGGGTTATCCATGATTTTTGTTCCCATTGAGAATACGCCTCCTGGATTATAGCGTAAGCTCATTGTTTCAGGAAATTCAAAGTCTGTCAGTGCTGACAGAAATTTAATATGTTCATAAGCATCAAGATTAATTGTTGCACCAATTTTTTTGGCAAATTTAAACTCTTCAGCTGGTGTATCATTAGATGAAAACATGATTTCAGAACCAGAAAATCCACATTTTTGTGACATTAGCAGCTCCACATAACTTGCACAATCTACTCCGCAACCTTCTTCGTGTAGTATTTTTAAAATTGCTGGTGTAGGTGTCGCTTTTACAGCAAAAAATTCTTTAAAACCTTTATTCCACGCAAAAGCAGTATGAAGTGCGCGTGCTTTTTCACGGATTCCTTTTTCATCATACAAATGAAAGGGCGTTGGATATTCAGCAGTGAGCTGTTCAAGTTGTGTTTTTGTTACAAAAGGGATCTTCATAGTATTCTCCATGTTTTTTCTTTGCTCTATTATAACAAGATGTAAGGCTGCTTGTCCAGAACTCTGTTATACCCAGAGGTGAACGACATCGTCAAGAAATATGGAACGCTCTTGCCTTCTCTCTTGCCTATCAATGGATTTAATTACAAGACATGAACTATTATGAGCTTAGTTCTTACACTGTTATCACTGAAAAAGCTCAAAATATCTTGCTGACAAATTGAGCTTTTACTGACAGAATGTTCTAGTTTACTGATAGACTTTGATCAGTAACTCGTAACCATTTTTGTCAGCTGTTCATCAATAACCTCAGCTGCTTTTCTCCCTTCACGAATGGCCCAGATAACGAGAGAGGGGCCACGCCTTGCGTCTCCAGCAACCAGAATCTTGTCATTATTAGTTGTATAATTATCGTAAATTTCTTTTACCCCGAAAGTGCTCAGTAAATCTTTGTCAGTACTGACAAAACCCATCGCAAGCAATACAAGATTAGCTTCTAGTAATTTTTCAGTACCTGTAACAGGTTTAAAATCTGGACCAACTTCAGCAACTTGTAATGCTTTGATTTGCCCTTGATTATTACTGATAAACTGTGTTGCAGTCATTTTATAAGCAGTCAAATCAATATTTCCCGCAAATTGTGCTTCTTCCTGTCCATAACCTTGTTTTAGAACCATCGGCCATTCTGGCCAAGGATTATTTTCTGTCCGCTCAAAAGGCAAAGGAGGCGTAATTTCAAGTTGTTGAACACGAGTTGCTCCGAGACGAACGGCTGTCCCGATGCAGTCATTTCCTGTATCTCCACCTCCGATAACAATTACTTTTTTTCCTTCAAGTGATTTCGGAACATTATTTTCACCAATCTCGAGTACAGTTTTTGTTGTTTCAGTTAAAAAATCTACTGCAAAACGAATCCCTGATAATTCGCGACCAGCGATAGGTAAATCTCTTGGTACCCCAGCTCCAATTGCCAATATTACTTTATCAAATCGGCTATCTAAATCATCATAACTTAAATCACGTCCAATCTCAGTATTCGCTACAAATTGGACACCTAGTTTTTCCATTAAATCAATTCGTGCCTGAACAACGTCCTTATCAAGCTTCATGTTAGGAATACCATACATCAGCAAACCACCAAAACGGTCTGATTTTTCAAATACCGTGACAGTATGTCCAAGCTGATTAAGCCTCCAGGCTGCAGCTAGACCTGCAGGACCTGAACCAATCACTGCAATTTCAAAACCTGTTGGCTCTGCTGCTTGCCCAGCTTCAAATACCCAACCTGAATCATTGGCTAAATCTCCAAGGAAACGTTCGTTATCTTTAATAGTTATCCCTTCACCATGAAGTGCTTCAGCACAAGATTTTTCACACGGTGCAGGACAAACTCGTCCTGTAAATTCTGGAAATGGGTTAGTTAATACTAGACGTTCATAAGCTTTTTTCTGAACTCCTCTATAAATCAAATCATTCCACTCTGGAATATGATTATCATTTGGACAACCAGAAACTACTCGTTTGCCACCATAAAAGATTCCTTGATGACAAAATGGCACATCACAGTGCATACAGCGCGCTGCTTGTCTTTTTCGTTCTTCTACGGATAAAGGAACTTGCAATTCTGCAAAATCGCGTACACGCTCCGCAACTTCCCTATAAGGATTATTTACTTTTTGATATTTTAAAAATCCATTTGGATCTGCCATTAGATTACCTCCGATACTTTCTCAAAGGTTGCCATCGTAAGCTTTTCGCCTGACAAACCTGTTTTGGCAAGTGTTTCTTCTACATCTTTGATATGATGATATTCTCTCGGATAAACTTTAATAAATTTTTGATGTTCGGTTTCCCAGTTTTCCAAGATATATTGTGCTTTTGTAGAGTTTGTATATTGTAAATGTTTCTTCAACAATATTTGTAATTTATCATCGCCTGTCGTTTCTCCAAGATGATAAAGTTCTACCATTTCATGATTAACTTTTCCTGCAAAATTTCCTGCAACATCATATACATAAGCGACTCCTCCAGACATTCCTGCTGCAAAATTACGACCAGTTGTGCCCAAAATCACTGCAACTCCACCTGTCATATATTCGCAACCATGATCACCTACACCCTCAACAACGAACTCTGCACCAGAATTTCGGACACCACAGCGTTCACCTGCTCTACCTCGGAAATAAGCTTCACCACCGATTGCTCCAAAAAGGGCGACATTCCCAATGATAGAGGTGTTTTCTATGTTATATGCAGCATCAACAGGTGGCTTAATAATCAATCGTCCTCCAGATAGAGATTTTCCAATATAATCGTTTGCCTCACCGATAAGGGTTAACTCCATACCAGCTGTCGCGTAAGCTCCAAAAGATTGCCCAGCAACACCATCATAGCTGTAACGTACTGTAGCATCTTTCAGCCCAAAATTACCATAACGTTCTGCAATCCATCCCGCCATTCTCGCTGTAGCTGTACGATTAATGTTTTTAATTTCTTCATGAACATCCGAAAAAGCACCTGAGTTGATTGCTGATTCCAATGTTGCGTCAAGCTCACGCCAAGGACGACTTTCATCAAATGGATTTTCATGTTTGACAGCGATAGGTAAAGTGTGACCAATCATTCGCTCAAAGTCTAAACCTTGCATCTTATCTGGAAGCTGTTCTTTTTTATGAAGCAACTCTGCATGACCGACAAGCTCGTCAATCGTTCGGAAACCAAGTTCTGCAAGAATTTCTCGCAGTTCTTCTGCCATAAAATGCATCAGACGCACAATATGCTCAGGTTTTCCCATGAAATTTGCACGTAATTTTGGATTTTGTGTCGCAATCCCTACTGGGCAGGTATTCAAATGACAATTTCTTGTCATAATACAACCAATAGCGACTAAAGCAAGACTACCAAATGAATATTCCTCGGCGCCTAACATTGCCGCAACTGCAACATCACGACCTGTCACAACCTTGCCATCAGTTTCTAAAATCATGCGGTCACGCAAATTATTCATTGTCAATGTTTGGTGTGCTTCAGCTAGTCCCATTTCCCACGGAAGTCCTGCATCACGTGTAGAATTTCTTGGACTCGCCCCAGTACCACCATCATAGCCAGAAATAACGACTTTATCAGCACCAGCTTTGACACAGCCTGTAGCGATTGTTCCTACTCCAGTGGACGAAACTAATTTCACATCAATTTGAGCATAGGGATTAACTTTTTTAAGGTCGAAGATAAGCTGAGACAAATCTTCGATAGAGTAAATATCATGATGGGGTGGAGGTGAAATCAAGCTCACACCAGGTGTAGAATTTCTTACTTCTGCAACCCACGGAAAGGCTTTTTTACCTGGCAATTGTCCGCCCTCACCCGGTTTTGCTCCCTGTGAAATCTTAATCTGGATTTCTTCAGCAGACATCAAGTAAGCTGCCGATACACCAAAGCGACCTGAGGCAACTTGTTTGATTTTAGAATTAAATGTAGTACCATAACGTTTCGCATTTTCTCCGCCTTCTCCAGAGTTTGACTTGGCGCCAATGGAATTCATCGCTTCAGCTAGGCATTCATGCGCTTCTTTGGATAGTGATCCGAAGCTCATTGCACCGATTTTAAATCGCTTGACAATGTTTGAGGCAGGTTCAACTTCCGCTAACGCTATTGGTTTACGATCGGATTTGATTTCCCAGATATGCCGCAGACTTGTTGGATGTTGTTTCGCTTCGTCAGTCAAATATCCTGTATATTTTTTAAACTTTTGATAATCATTTTGACGGACAGCATTTTGGATTTCATAAATCATGATTGGATCATAAATATGATGTTCTCCACCATCTTCAAGCGAACGATACTGAAAGCTTCCGCCTGTTTCAAGTAAGTCATTTGCACGATGACCATACGCTTTTTTATATCTAGCACGATATTCATCTTCTATTTGTGCCAATGAAAGTCCGCCGATTCTTGTGCTCGTCCCTGTAAAATATTTGTCAACAACTTCTTTTGATAAACCAATGGCTTCAAAAAGCTGAGCCCCTTTATAGCCGACAATGGTTGAAATCCCCATACGACTCATGACTTTCACAATTCCTTTTTCAGCAGCATGACGATAATTTTCAAGTTGTTCGGGTGAGCCCATTTCCCAATCTGATAGTGTCGCATAAGCACCGTAAGGATGAATTGCAGATGCGCCATACCCACAAGTGTTGCAAAGTGATGGACTTCGGAAACTTCTGCTGTATCTAAAACAATCGCAAATTTTGATGCGGCACGTCTTCCAAGCATATAGTGATATAATCCTGATAAAGCAAGCAAAATGGGCATTGGCACCCTTCCTTTTTCAAAGGCTCTATCACTCAGAACAATGATTGTCGCACCCGCATTGACGAGTCCTTCGACTTTATAAAACAATTTATTTAGCGCATTTTCTAAAATGTCATTTTCATCATACAACGTAGAAACAACTTCTGCGTGGTATTGAGGTTCTTTTAGTGCTAAAATCTTTTCAAAGTCTGTTGTTGAAAGGACTGGGCTTGTTAATTTGAGTTTACGAATATTGTCACTGCTGATAGAAGCTGGATTACCATCTTCACCAAGATAAGTTTCTGTGCCAATAACAATCTGCTCTCTAATCGCATCTATGGGTGGATTAGTGACCTGAGCAAATTGTTGTTTGAAGAAGTTATAAAGTGACTGCGCTTGTTCTGACAAAACAGCTAATGGCGCATCAAATCCCATTGATATTGTAGGCTCTGCTGCATTTTCTGCCATTGGTAACATAACCGTACGAATCATTTCGTCATTGTAGCCAAACAGTTTCCACATTGCTTTAATGCTTGCTGACGGAATTTTGTCAGTAGATATTTTTTCTGTCAGTGCTGACAGATTTTTTAAACCTGCTGATAGCCAATCTTGGTAAGGATATTTACTCGCATAATATTTTTTGACTGCATCATTTCTTATCATTTCGCCTTTGTCAGTGTTGACCAAAATCATATTACCTGGACCAAGTACTGATTTTTCAACGATTTGATTGGCTGGAATATCCACAACACCAGACTCTGAAGATAGAATGATAAAATTATCTTTTGTAACAAGATAACGGCTTGGTCGTAGCCCGTTTCTGTCAAGTCTGGCACCAACAGTTGTTCCATCAGTAAATACAAGCGCAGCTGGACCGTCCCAAGGTGCGATATGTGCCGTACTGTATTCGTAAAATGCTTTTAGTTCAGGAGCCAAACCTGTATTTTCCCCCCAAGCTTCTGGAATCATTGCAAGTAAACTCTCGGGCATTTCTCGCCCGTTTCTATAAAGATACTCCATACAATTTTCCAGTTTTGCTGAGTCAGAGTTCTCAGAGTTATACATCTCAATATCATGAACTTTCATCCAATTTTCAGCACCACGTAACGTATTAATTTCGCCATTATGCGCTAAAAAACGGAAAGGCTGCGCCCGATTCCATGATGGAAAAGTATTTGTAGAAAAGCGACTGTGTGTCAAAGCAATATGGCTTTTAAAAGTTTCATCAGATAAATCTGGATAGAATAATTTAACCTGATAAGCGTGCAACATTCCTTTATAGACCACTGTCTTACTTGACAAAGAACAAATATACAAGTCATTTTCATCGAATCTTTTTTCGAGTGAACGACGAATATCAAATAAATCACTTTCAAAATCTTTGTCGGCACTGACATTTTTTTGTTCAATGAACACTTGCACAAAAGCAGGCATAATTTTTTGAGCAGTCAATCCGCATGATTCATAATGAAAAGGAACTGCACGTGTGAATAAAACTTCATGCCCCTGCGCTTTTACTGCGGCAGTAATGGATTCTAATGCTTGCCTTTGCTTGTTTTCTTGACGTGAAAGAAAGAATTGCCCTACTGCGTAGTGTCCTTTCGCTGGAAGTTTTACTTTATTTTCCTCGGCTATTTTTACAAAAAATTCATGCGGTAAAGCAAGTAAAATCCCTGCTCCATCTCCTGTTTCCGGTTCGGCACCTGTCCCCCCTCTATGATTCATCCGTTTAAGCATAGTAAGTGCGTGTTCAACAAGTTGATGACTTGCCCTACCATCAATTTGAGCAATAAAGCCCATTCCACAAGCATCCGACTCAAAGTCTGGCTGCCACAAAGTTGTTTTCAATGCTTTTTTTGCTTCAGCTTTCATTTCTTTCCCTCTCAGTCATTAAATTTTGATAATTGATTATTTTCTGACTATTATCTGGTTTAAAAAAGCGGAAAACCGCTTTTGATTTTTACTCATTTGATATGAATCACTCTTAATTTACTTTAACAATCCATCCATCAGGTGCTTCTACATCACCAAATTGAATACCAACAAGTTCATCATATAAACGTTTAATGGTTGGTCCAACCTCTGTTTCCGAATGAAAAACATACTGTTTTTCTCCATCATCAATACGTCCAATAGGTGAAATAATAGCAGCTGTTCCACAAGCACCAGCTTCAACAAATTGATTCAAATCACTCACAGGAACATCTGTTTCAATTGCTTTCAAACCCAGACGATGTTCTGCCAAATATAAGAGTGAATATTTAGTAATTGATGGCAAAATAGATGGACTCAACGGCGTAATAAATTCATTTTCCGCTGTAATCCCAAAGAAGTTTGCTGCTCCGACTTCTTCAATTTTTGTATGTGTTGCTGGATCAAGGTAAATGGCATCAGCATAACCCGCTTTCTTAGCACCAACTTCTGCTTGGAGCGATGCAGCATAATTTCCTCCAACTTTTGCCCCACCTGTCCCCAAAGGAGCAGCACGGTCATAATCGCGCGAAATAACAAAATTTGATGGTGCCAAACCACCTTTAAAATAAGAACCTACAGGCATTGCAAAAACAGTAAAAAGATATTCATCCGCAGGTTTCACCCCAATAATATCTCCAATCCCAATGAGAAGCGGACGAAGATAAAGCGTCCCACCTGTACCATAAGGAGGCACAAAATCTTCATTAGCTTTAACCACTTGCTTGACTGCATCAATAAACATTTCTGTTGGAACTTCTGCCATGCACAAGCGACGAGCTGTTTTTTGGAGTCGTGCTGCATTTTGGTCTGGACGAAAAAGCTGGATTGAGCCATCTTTTGTGCGATAAGCTTTCAGTCCTTCAAAACCTTGTTGACCATAATGTAGAGCAGGAGAAGATTCACTAATATGGAGTTGATTGTCTCCTGTTAGTTCTCCTGTACTCCATTGTCCATCTTTATAGCGGGCAATATAGCGAAATGGTAAGTTTGTATAGTTAAATCCTAAGTTTTCCCAATCTAAATCAATCGTCATAACATCCTCCGAAAATTTTCTGTTATAATAGATTATATTATTTTCTGAAAAGGAAAACAAGAAAATATTCAGAATTTTTATTAAAAATTCAGTCAATGTTCGGTTTTGTTTTGATAAAACAGCATAATACCAAGCTTTCATAGCCTTTAATAAAAATATCAGCGATTGGAGAATTATGAACTTTTTAAAAATAAATTGGGAAGATTTAGGCGCGCTTCTCCTTGATAAATTAATCACTATTATCCTTGTCAGCCTACTTTTTTTTATTCTTTATCAAGCTGGAACTCGAATTGTAAAGCGACTTTTCAAAAACTATAGCGAACAAAAATGGACGGATACTTCTCGAATTTTAACACTCTCTAGACTTACAACCAGTGGCATCCATTACCTTACCGTTTTTCTATATATCTACACGGTTCTTGGGCTTATCGGCATTCCTGTAGGCAACGTTTTAGCTGGCGCTGGAATTATTGGTGTGGCACTTGGCTTTGCGGGACGTGATTTAGTTGCTGATATTATCAATGGATTTTTTATCATTGTTGAACATCAAATTAATGTTGGCGATACTGTGGCCTTTTCTGGTTTAGATATTGAAGGAATTGTCAAAACTGTAGGTATCCGCTCTATTACTGTCATTGGGGCAGATGGCGCAACTACTTTTATCCCAAATCGTAACATTGCCGCACTAAAAAACTACTCTTATACGGCTCGCACAGTCAATCTTGATGTTCCTGTAGACCTGTCAGTACTGACAGAAACAAAAGCACATATTTTATCAGTAAATGCTGATTATCCGCAAGTTAAATTCGCAGGAATTATTAATCATGAAGAAAAATTATTTATCCGTAGCACATTAACTGCTTCATCAGCCGAACTTCCAGCTTTAAAAATGGAAATTTTAGATAAATATTATGACAACTCATACTGACAGGTTTGTAAATTTACTGACAGAACATTTGTCAGTTACTATAAAAAAGCGTGAATCAATTTTCACGTTTTTTCAATACTGTCCAGTCAAAAATTTCTCTAAACTAGCAACTGTTTTGATTTGGTAGTCCGTTTTACTTGCATTATTCTCCAAGTAGCCCTGCTCATAGCCTGTCACAATAAACTTAGCCATCTGCTTACCATTCATCAGTAACTCATACGATTGGTCTTGTTTTTTCAAAACATAAGCTCGATACTTGGAAGAACCTGACTCCTCTGCATTTTCAACCAATTTTCTAATCAATTCAGTATCCATTTCATCTCCTTTTCGAGGTTAAACTCAACTGCTTGAAACAAATGATAGCAATCTTGAAAGAAAAATCCCTCGTTAAATTCTTTAAAATATAATTACAAAGCCATTGTAGCAAAGCTAAAGCGATTTTTCAAGAACTTATAGGAAATTCATTGAAGACGCATTACTTCGAATTTCGTCCGACAGCCATGGAACACTAATGCTTTGCGCCTTGACTTGTGGTTTTAACTTTTACTCTTGCTTTTAGCAGCCAAGCAAGCAGTCTGCAAAGCACAGATTAGACAACAAAGCAAAGTGGTGTTAGCACTTAAGTTCCTTGGATAAGAACATTTTTTAGTCACTTAGTTGTTGCCACTAGAGGTTGGGCCTTAAATTCACCAGCGAGTCAAAATTTTTCCTGAATAAGTCTTGACTTCATTTTTCAGATTCAACCATAGACTTAATCGGTTCGTAGGATTTTCGGTGAATAGGTGTAATTCCCAACTCTGTCAGTGCTGACAGATGTTTTGCTGTACCATAGCCAACATTATTTTCAAAATCATAACCAGGAAATTCAAGAGCAAACTCTGCCATCATCTCATCACGTGTCACTTTTGCAATAATTGAAGCCGCAGCAATCGAAAGCGATGTTGCGTCCCCATGAATAATCTTGGTCTGCGGTATCGCAATATCAAGTACCATCGCATCAATCAACAGATGTTCTGGGACAACTTTCAAATTTTCCACCGCCTGTAACATTGCGATTTTTGTCGCTTCATAGATATTTACTTCATCAATTTTTTCGTGACTGACCACTCCAATTCCGATAGCGATAGCTTGTTTTTGTATTTCATTAAATATCGTATGATGCTTTGATTTTGGTACTTTTTTACTATCATTCAAATCTCTAATTTTACAATTAGGAGGCAAAATCACCGCTGCCGTCACTACTGGTCCTGCAAGTGGTCCTCGTCCCACTTCATCAATTCCAGCAATTAACTCAATGCCTTGCGCATATAAATTCCGCTCAAATTCAAGCATTTTTTCCAAACGTTCATTTTCTGCAAATTCCGCAAGAATTTGTTTTTTTCGAGCCTTGATTGCCAAATGAACACCTGAGCGTGAATCAGCTTCAAAAATCTCAAATTCAGGTGCTGACAAGTCTGTCAGTTCTGACAATTGTTCTTTAATTTCTTTAATCGTTTGTCCCATTTTTATAAATTCCCATTTTCAAGAAAAAATTACTGACAAGATTTTGTCAGCATTTTTCACATCATAAAAACAACATTATTCCTTGTAATCACCGACTCTATCTAAGCAGAAAAGTCCTAACTTCCCATCTCGGGCATCCTTTACAAATAGACTGTAAAACCGGTCATAATCATCTCGAAACCCAAAACGACGTGTCAATTCCATAATTAATTCGGGAATTTCTAGATCTAAATCTTCATCATTAATGCGATAGCGTTTCTTTGCCAATTCAGGATAATGCCTCAAAAAATAATCCAAACCAAAAATTGTTACTTCATCCATCGGAAGCAAATCATCCTTAATCGCTCCCGTCAAAGCTAATTTCAATCCCACAAGCTGATCTTCAAACTTAGGCCACAGAATCCCTGGAGTATCAAGTAATTCCAGCTCCTTATTTGTACGAATCCATTGCTGTCCTTTGGTAACACCAGGGCGATTTCCCGTCACGGCTACCTTTTTACCAGCTAGACGATTCATCAATGTTGATTTTCCAGCATTTGGAATACCAATAATCATCGTCCGCAAAGTAGTATGAGCAATTCCTCGTTCGCTGTCACGCGCCATTTTAGCTGACATTAACTTTTTAGCAGCTGTCGTCAAACGTTTCGCAGTATATTCTTCCTTAGAATTTATCGCTAATGTTATAAAGTTTTGTTGCTCAAAATATTCAATCCAGTCCTTCACGGCACTAGAATCAGCCAAATCCGCCTTATTCAAAGCAATAATTCGCGGTTTATCACCAATAATTTGTCCCAACATAGGATTTCTTGAACTCATCGGTAACCTAGCATCTACCAGCTCAATCACAAAATCGACATACTTCAAATTTTCTTGCACCTGTCGCCTTGCTTTTGACATATGTCCTGGAAACCATTGGATTGTACTCATACTCTATAACTCCTTTAATATCAAGGTTTTGAACGCCCCTCAACTCTTTAATTTTTATTTTTAGGCAAAAATTGAGCAAAATTACTTAATTTTAGCATGTTTTACTTTACTGCCACCTTTTCAATAAAACGACTAATCGCATCAACTGATTTTTGTTGAGACGTGCTCATCAAGTGAGTATATTCGTTTGTTGTTGTTTCTTGAACATGACCGACACGGGCCTGAATCTCTTTCAATGGAACCGTTGGGTCATTTCTCAGTACATGAATATGCAAAACTGTGAGGAATAACATTTTTTATCCATTCAAACCCATACTTCTCTTTACACTCTAAGCACAAATGTTTGTTCACTCGTCCTAAAATTTCTCTAAAACTATGTGAAGCAATGGGTGCACTGTATTCGGTTCTAAAAAGAAAATCAGAGTTTCTAAAGAATTGTGATGGAAAATTTTCCATATGTTCATCAAAATCTTTATTGCGTTCAATTACTCTTTTTAATGCCTTTATCACAAACTCTGGCAACTGCTTAATGCGCTCGCCCGCTTCTGTTTTAGTGGTATCAAGATAAAAATCATCTACTCTCAAATCATGGGCCTGCAGTAATTTATCAATAGTAATCAGATGATTATCAAAATCAATATCTGACATTGTTAAAGCAGAAGCTTCTCCAATCCGACAACCAGTACCAATAAAAAACAATACAAGGTCATAACAATTCTGGTTTCTTCTCATCTTCAACTCTGATAAGAATACTCTTACCTCCCGCTCATCCAAAAACTTCTGTTTCAATCGTTGTCTTTTTGCTCGCTTCTCCTCAACAGTAGCACTCAGCTTCACAACTTTTGATGGAGAAAACGGAATTGCATTATGCAGAACACCGTAATCAAAAATTTTATTCAGAGTATATTTACGCTGAATGAGTGGACTGATATTTTTCTCTGCACTTATTTAGACAATTTTGAATAAGTAGAGGCGTGATATTTTCCAGCAAATTGTCTAATAACAATCACGTTTGATAGTTTGAGGTTTAAGAGTAGTTTGCCAAACATTAAACCAACTGTTTTTCAACTCTACAAAAGTAGTCATTGAGGAGCCTTTGAAAAATCCTTGGTTTTTTGCGATAATCTCATCAATTTTATCCATCAAATCACACCCAGCTTATCGTCTAGCTCTTGCTGTCTTTGCATAATATACCACAGATGCACGTTTTTTCTTACCTGTTAATGGGGCAACATATCGTTCTGTTAGTACATAGAACGATTTTCCATCCTTATTTTTCTTTCTTTAAAATACATATCTTATCCTCTAAAGATAAAATAGAAAGATGATTAACAACTTTCATTTTATCATTTTTTTACCTATTTTTCCTTGATTTTTGAATAATCATGTTGTTTCCAATATAAAAAGTCTTCAAATATTTCTATGTTGATAAAAACTAATTTATTCGTTGGATTGATTACACCCGCTCTAAATCTCTTGTTATTTAGCATCTCAGAAAGCCATCTGTTCAACGTATAAACATTCAAATTTTCGTAACGTAGCAAAATTCCTTTTTTACTCGTCCACACAGCATTACTATCAATAGGCACATGTTTAAATTTCATACCCACCTCTTTTTGGTCATTAACCAAAACATGATATAATCACCTTACAAAATTATTTTGGGAAGTCCTGATTGCCATCAGAGCTTTTTTCGTGTCTAAGTTTCCAAACTGTTTCGTGAGAAAAATTGCGTTAACTCTCCCTCTTCTGAAATATCAAGTTGGTAAATAGAAACAACAGCTTCAAATTCAATACTTGCCAAGTTCTTATTGTCTGTTAT
Organism: Lactococcus allomyrinae; assembly: GCF_003627095.1. Classification (NCBI taxonomy): domain Bacteria; kingdom Bacillati; phylum Bacillota; class Bacilli; order Lactobacillales; family Streptococcaceae; genus Lactococcus; species Lactococcus allomyrinae. The sequence continues at coordinate 919,430 of NZ_CP032627.1, forward strand.
AAAAGACGGTTTAAATCCTTTGAAATAATCGTCAGGTAATAACTTCAGAGAGATTTCAAGTTGTTTCAAACTAAGACTTACAAAATATCTCGGTTGATGAAAGGCACTAGGAATTTCAATCAATTCTTTTGTAATATACTTCGTGATATAACTTGCTGATTTCTTTCTATCCTGAATTTTTGAAACGGTAGAAAATCCATTCTGCCAATTTTCTGCATTATAAATTTGAATTCTATTTTTCTTGATAAGCTGATTACTCCGAGGATATTGAGATTCTATAAAGTAGTGGAGATAAGTCACCCATCACTTCCCATTAGTTGTTCCACCCTATTATAGATCAATAGATAATGTAACAAATATAGATAAATATCATTCATGATTCCAATTTTTTCTATCCCTATTGGTCATGACATCATTACTGATGCTGCAGCCCTTTTAGGGTTAAAAACGTTACAAATACAAAAGAGGACTCACCATGAGTTCCCCTATATATTCAATATATTATAACCGACGAGATATCCTAAAATTAAAATAAGTTAAACTTGTCCAATAAAACAAGTAAATATGCAGTGAGTAATACGGACAACACCATTGTTAATCCTCCAAACAAGATTACTAGCCATTCTACGCATTATGACAAGTTTTCTAATAACTCACTAAGTTACAGCTCCAAACGCTATCAGGAAATAAAAAATCATATAAAGCGTATACACATATTATAGCAGAAACACGATAACTCCACAACGATTTGAGGTACCATTTAATAATTATTTTCCTTTATTTTTAGAGTTCAAGTACAGATTGCACCTCGTCTATAATTTGTATAATTTTACCCTTTGAGAAGCCGACTTTTAAACCAATATTTATCATATCTGATTCCGTAGGCCGCCCATTTCCATTAACTGTTGTGGTGTGAAAACCGTTGAATCCCTCAGAAGGTAATAGATCATAAGCGGGAGAAAGTTCCCACCCTCCTTGCTCAGACATGACAAACGAAAAATTCTTTGCATGGTCATCTCTGTTTCCAATCATGATATTAAATACCATTCTACGAAACATTTGCTCAATTTGTACCATATTTCGTGTGAGAATCTGAGTCAAAATAAGCAAATCTGAATAATCGAGTGAAGGAATACGATAATTTGCATTTAATAGCCCTGCACTACTCACAGTATGCAATTTTTTAACCACTTTTCCATTTTCATAGAATCGATCAAATCGGCAAGTTCCAAAATATTTTCCATCAAATAATCTCGTTTCTGGCATCACTATGCCACATTTTCGGGCTAAATCAGCCGTTCTATATTCCATTTCCCCAACATTAGGGCTGTCTAATTGGCTAGGAAATTTAACTAACCATTCTTTTCCATCAGATTCAATAAATACTTTAGGTCTTGCACCACCAGATGACCCTCCTGCCTTAACAATTTCTCGCCACTGTTCTACAGGGACTTCTTTATCGTCTAAAATATACTCTGAGGCTTCTGCAATTTCTCTTAAAGAAAACGATGACGTCGTTTCTTGTGAAAATCCTCTTTCTACTGGTCTGTATTCTAAAGCTCCACGTCCATTCCCACCTATAATAGCAAGCCGTTGCAGTGTAGTGATTGAGAGTGGATCAACTCCTCTTTTTCTCAATTCTCTGTCTTGAAGCAGTCTCCCCCAACCATCAGGTAGAGAGTCATCGAAAACACCAAAATTCCCTTGAAATGGCATTGAGTCAGCTACAAAAACATTTGAGTTCAAAGGTAACTTTAATGGAGAAATTGAATATCCTGATTGTTGAAAGTCTGAATCATACTGAAAAGCAGTCAAACCTTGTGGCGTTAGTGCAAGTTTCCCTACAACTTTTCCATAAAGCATAACTTGAATTTCTTTAGGTTCAATCATGAACTTTTACCTCTTTTTCGTTTTTTCACCTCTTCTTGAATCAGTTCGTCAATACTTGCATATTTTTTCTTTTGAAATAGCAAATCAAAGTCATCTTCAAATCCGAGTGCAAAAGCAATGAGTACCAAGTTTTTCAATGAAATCTCTCCGGTTCGTTCAAACCTTCTGTATGTTGCAAGAGCACATCCTGAACGTTTTGCTAAATCTTCTTGAGTAAAATTGGACTCCAATCTTCTCTCTTTTATTCGATGAGCAATATCTAAAAGAATATCGCTATTAGTCCTAAGTGATAACATACTATCAATTATATCATAATTTATATTTAATTGATAATATATTAACAGTTATTTTCCACTCCAGCTAAATGTCTCTTTTTTATGTTCCAGAGCTTGGATGTATTGCCCAAGGATAAGTTTACGTTCCCAAAGCACCTCACTATATTTTTATTGATTGAAAGATTCAAAAGTCGGTGTACTCCCTTTTAAATTCCTATCTAAATCATTCGGAATCATATAAAAAAGTTTGAGCAGGTAAACCATCTTCTTAAGGTAGGTACGCTGGGTATTCTCAAAGAAAGCATTTTAGGATTATCAAACCAATTCCCTTTAGGCCAGTGATTGTAAAATTTGTCCCATTTTAAGAAATTCTCATAATAACGACCAAAATACGTGAAAAAGTCAATCGCAAAACCGAGTAATAAGTAAACAAAACGACTAATTGTTGGACTGCCCCCAAAGCGTCTGCGCTGTCTGAGATGAAAAGAAACCATCCCCTGAGGTATTAAGCATCTCATTAATTTAAAATATTCGGTCCACTTTGCTTTGCACAGAAGCTTGGAAAATTGAAGTGGTAAAAACAAAATTTCCTGTAGCCATTAACAAAAACATTTGGTTAATCGCTACTTTTGGAAAATTTCATTTTCTCTAATTCATCAAATTCTTGGTTAAGGATGGAAGTAATATCAATCTCATACTTCTTCAGAATGGTTCCCAACATGATAAGGACAAAGAGTCGTGAAATAAGATTTCGCCAAAAGGCACCTAGTATCGTCGTAAATACAATTAGGCTTTCCATCAGTAAAAGTAATCGGTTCGTTTGATGAAGCATCGTATACCGCTCATATCGCTCAAACTGATGGGCCACTTTTTGTTTAAGGAAATTTTTAAGCTTCTGTTTCGGGAGTCTCTTTTTATTCCTGAATAAAGGTGCGAATAAAAACTGAGGAATTAATTTAAAAAATGATAGACTTAAAACTCGAATATTTTTCGACTCTATCTGCTATGGATGGCTTTCCATCTCCTCATTTCCATAGTCTGTTCCATCTCATACATCTACAACTTCTGCATTTTCTTTCGTATTTTTTATTTTTGGAGGTCTTGTAATATCCACATGAATCTCCTAAAAAGAACCAGAGAATCATAAGCAGTACAATTATGAGCAACTCAAATCCCCATAAACTCAACATATATTTAAGAAATTTTCCTTTGTTAAACATCGTTTTCCTCCACAGTTAAAGAATGACAAAGACAAAAAATGAAATTATTTCCAAGGTAATTATTCAGAAAATATTATCTAAATACATAAAAAAACACCTGATGCTTTATCAAGTGTTCTTCGTTAATTTTTCCTTCCAATACATCTAGGTCAATAATAGCATAATTTTTATTCTAGATTACTTCCATTACTTAAGAATACTTTTTTGAACCAATGAAATGATTTTTTAGGAATACGCTGTTGTGTTTCATAATCCACGTAAACAGCACCATAACGTTTCTCAGTCTGACCACTTGATGCAGGAATATCAATTAACCCCCAACCCAAATAGCCAAGAACTTCCACACCATCAATGAATATTGCATTACACATCGCTTGAAGATGTTTACGATGATAGGAAATTCGCAAATCATCCTGAATTTCATTACTACCATCCCAAATTTCTTGCTGACCAATTCCATTTTCAATCGGAAAAACGGGCAGACCAAACTCATGATAAAGCTTACCAAGCATTCCTCTGAAGCCTTCAGGATCAATTGACCACCCCCACTCATTATGTACAAGTAGCGGATTGAGCCGCATTCCCTTGGTCAAATAACTATTGGGTGCATCCTCCTCTGACAATTGCGAAGCATCTAGTAAAACTGACCGATAATAAGAAAATGAAATAAAATCTGAAATTCCTCGGTTCAAAATCTCCTCATCCCCCGCTTGCCAATCCATATCAATCTCACGATTATTCACAAAAGTCAATACCTCTTTAGAATAATGACCAAAAGCATAAACATCACAAAGATTACGATTATAAAACTCATCAAATTTCCGTACATATAAATTATCTTTTGCTGATATTGAAGCAGGATAAACCTCTGTCGCTGCTAGCATTCCACCAATTTTTGCCTCAAAATTTTCATGTAAAAATTGAGTTAATTCGCAATGCGCAAGCATAGTATGATGAAAAACAGTGTATACGTCAGAAAGTGTCGATTCCTTTTTTAGGACCCCTGAATAATTCTCAAATCCATCGGCAAAATACAAATTATGCTCATTGAATACAATCCAATAATTCACACGCGGTGCAAAGCGACGCATCATTTCCTGACCAAAGCGTACAAAAGCCTCCTTGACATGACGGCTAAGAAATCCATTGTATTTTTCTGCAAGCGCTAGGGGCATATCAAAATGATACAAACAAATCATTGGCTCAATGCCGCGCGCTAGCAAATCATCAATCAGCTGACTATAAAAAGCAATTCCTTCTTCATTGAATGCGCCATCCCCATCTGGAACAATACGCGACCAGGAAATCTGAAAACGATACATATTCATATTCATCGACTTCATTAAATCAAAATCTTGTGTGTAATCATGAAAATGGTCAACCGTTACTTGCCAATCTTTGGCATTACGTCCTGCTTTATCTGTGTCATAAACAGACAAGCCTTTCCCACCTTCATTCCAGCCACCTTCTGTTTGCATTGATGACGTGGAATTCCCCCAGAAAAATCCCTTTGGCAGTTGTTTATTCATTTCTTCACCTCGTTTATTTTAAATATTTATTAAGAAATTCCAAAGAAAAGATTCTTCGGAATTTTATTTTTTTATTCAGCTACCATTTTTTCTTTCTCAATTTCGGCCTCTTCCTGCAAAAGTTGTTTATCATATCTATGTGCAAATGGTAAATAAATCAAAGTTGATTCCACTAAAGCCACTGCTTGTAAAACAGCATATTGCCAACCACCAATTAAAAAACCTGAAATAATTGGGGGTGTTGTCCAAGGCGCAGCAACTCCATTCATCGGTGGAATAATTTTCATTGCAATAGCCGCATAAGCCGTCGCTCCTACAATAGCTAGTGTTAAAAAGAATGGAACAGCCAGTACTGGATTAAGTACCAAAGGTAGTCCAAAAAGGAAAGGTTCATTAATGTTGAAACAAACCAGGTACTAACTCAACTTTACCAATTGATTTCATCTGTTGAGATTTAGCAAGAAAAATTGTGAAAATAATTAAACCAAAGGTTACACCGGAACCTGACATTTGAATAATATTATTATAAAATTCATTTGTCACAATGTGCCCACCATTAGCTAAACTTAATTTTCCTGCTTGATGAAGTTCCGCATTTTGAAAAGTATTTGGTAGTAAGAAGGATGAACTAATCGCCCCCATAATAATTCCGCCATGCACTCCAAAAAACCAAAAGAAAGGGATAAGTAAAGCGATAAGTGTAATCCCCCAAAATGAATCTCCAAGTCCCTGTAATGGTAGCTGTAACCAGTGATAGATTTCTTGCAACAAATCCGTATGTCCAACTTTGTCAAACAATCCATAAATTACTGTTGCACCAATGATAATTACTCCCGATGGAATCATTGATGTAAACTGATTTGCAACATTTGAAGGAACTTGCTCAGGCAAAGTAATCTTCCAGCCTGCTTTCATCATTGCGCTATAAGCCCAACCTGTCAAACAGCCAATAATTATCGCAGCAATCATCCCTTGACCACCTTGCCAAGTCAAGTTCAGTACCCCTGTTACTGGACTATTAAGTACCGTTTGAATAGCTTCAGGCAATTTATGAATTGCTTCTGTTGCCTGCTCTCCCGTCAAATTCCCCGCTCCTGAAGCCATCACTGCTTTTAAAGGATTATCAATAGATAATGTTTGAACAATAAAGAATGCTGACAGTGAAGTTAGACCTGCTTGCAAAGCAACATCCCCTAATCCTTCCTCACGTACATAACAATAGCCAATACCAACAGCTGCCCAAATCGCTAAAATACCAAATGACATATTGAACGCTTGACTAAAAATAGCCGACCAGCCATTATTTGACAACCAATTTGCAACAGCAGGGATTGGAACATTTGCCAAAATCAAGAAAATCGACCCAACAATGATAAATGGCATCGCATATAGCATCCCATTTTTGAGCGCTGTCATGGCTTTCGTATTAACGAATTTCATGATAGGTGGCAATAACTTATCGTTTATGAACTTATTCATAAATTAAATACCTCCATGTATTTGATAATAAAAAAATACCACATGTACTAACCGCATACAAGGGGTATTTAGGCTTTTGGCATCGGTTACATATTTTTGTCACACCTTTTTACTTTCCGTAACTTTTGATACTAGTATTTCTATTAACGCAATAACAGGCAGAGATGATGTCAAATTTTCTATAGCATCATAGTTAGAAAATATCTCCTTAAATTCATAACTAAGAGTAATATTAGAAAACTTAGATAATGTACTATCATCATGATTTGTTATCACAATTATTTTAATGTCTTTTGATTTTAACTCAATAATTGATTTAACTAATAAACTCGTTTCACCAGAAACAGACAAAATAACAACTAAACTATCTTCTCCAACACGTGCTCTAAGTGATTGGTGTAGATCAGTAATTGCGTGACTTTCCAAACCGCTATTTGAAAAATATCGTGCACCATATTCAGCCAAAGCACCTGAAGTTCCAACTCCAATAAAAATTATTCGTTTAGCATTTGAAATAAGTGCCACTGCATCCGATACTTTATATATGTATTCACTTTCAGACAGATTTCTTAAAAAAAATTCAAATTGACGAATATTCTCATGGTATTGTGTAGAGACCTTAAGTTCTCTTACCGAATTTTTTAAATGATAACAAAATTCCTTCCAGCCACTGAAACCTAACTTTTTTGTCATTCTCATCACAGTTGCAGTAGAAACATGCACAACATCTGCCATTTCTCTTATGCTCATTGTACTAGCAATAGTCTCATTTTTAAGAATATACTCAAAAATAGAGGATTCTAAATCATTAAGTGTTTGAACTTTTTCATAGTTATAATCCATCATCTACTCCCCTTTATAATTAAAATTAATAAATACTTTTATACTCAAAATAGCTTACAAGCCAAAGTGTAGAATAATTATAAATTTTTGTCAACCAAGCATCCAGAAATAAATTTAACTAAAAATTTTAGTGATGATTCACTCTATGACAGATTTTATTAAGATTGAATCGTTTATCACTGAGTTTATGCTCAGAAACGCTCACACTTCCATCATAGATTTCTAAGTAATCCTCATCAATTTCAAGAACAACATTATGACCATTGTAACGTATAGGAGCAGAGTATTTACACCCCTCAAAATTTGAAAACTTTACGCACCCGAGAATTAGGATAATCGTAAATATAGGCATTCAGAAGCTCCTAATCAAAGGGATAAAATAATATTCTATCTTCTCGCCAACGGAGTGTTCCAACAGTTTGTGATACTTCCTTATGGTTCAAATCGTCCCTAACTCTCCGAATGACTTCTTGAAGCTCAAAGAGGTATCAAACCCATGATTAAAAAGCACTCAGGTGGTCATCTGTTTTTGCGAAAACTTCCACTTTACATCTAAATCAATAATGGCCACATATTTCTGTTTATCATACCCTCGGTAGAGCAGCACTTCTTTACCAATGACTTGTTTAGCCTTATCAAAAATATCCTTCGTGCGATAGCCTGAGGCTAAAAGACCATTATTGCCTAGAGAAAAAAAGAAATTAAGATTAACAATTAATGGGAAAACACGAATAAATCTAAAAAGGAATATTCCCGCTTAACCAACTCCCCTTTGTCATACTGTTGCTGGCAATTTATAAGGCGGAATAAATTGCCAGCAAAGCATATTACAATATTATTGAAAAATAAAGAAGAGACTCAAACCTCTTTTTTATTAAATTAGATTGCGTCTCACTCTTGGGATAAAACTTCTGATCCGTTCTTCATTGAAACCAACTTGTATTTGTTTTTCATCGTGTATTATTGGAGTCTTGAGTAACGTCGGATATTCTTGGATATAATCTGTAAGCTCACGGATTGTTAATTCATTAAAATCCATCTTTCGCTTTAACTTCTGATAAGCAGAACTTCTCTCTCCAATAAGTGCTTTAGTTCCATTCTCAGTCAACTGGAGCAATCGTACAAATTCTATTTTAGTGAGTGGTTTACTCAAAAGATCAATTTCTTTAAAGCGAATTCCATGATTTTCTAGCCATCTTTTCGCTTTTTTAGAAGAGGGGCAAGATTTTCTTGTGTACAATATAATCTCATTATCTCTAGTTTTAGTACGCCCTAATAAATAATCTTCCGTACTATCTAAAAGTTCCGCAAGTTTACTTATTATTTTCATTTTGGGTTTAGCTTTTCCTTTTTCCCAAGCTGAAACTGCACCATGTCTTTTATTTAAAGCTCTCGCTATATCAATTTGTCTCAAATTTTTTTCAATTCTTAGTGTTTTTAATCGTTCCGCAAATTCTAACATTGTTTCATTCCTATGACTTCATCTCTGAAAAAGAGACTATATAAATATAGTCCCTTTCCTATTCTATTATGGAGCATCTAAAATTGTCCAAGTCACTGCCCCCTTAAAAGTGATTGCACTTCCTTGCCAAGTAGAAACTTGTTGCCTAGGATTAACATTCAAATATAACCCTGCACCAGTTGTACTATTAGCATTCAGCACATTCACTAAACTATTTTCTCCAACCGTTTGATTGTAAACAGTTGGGGCTGATGTACCTGTCAAAACAGTATCGGTTCCTAAATTATCTATGAAATGCAAAGCACCATCAAGATTTAAACTAGGAATAATCAATCCTGTTGTTGTATTATATGCAGTAAGTGCTGCAGTCTGTTGAACCGTCATACTCCAAGAGGATGGAGCAGAACGTTCGTCATAAACTGAAACATCACTACTTAGTGCTCCTCTAGAATCTACACTTTCTCCCGAAATTTCATGTGAACCAAAAGAAATTGTTTCAGGAACTTCCAAAGATAAAGTGCCAGAATAACTCATATTAATAGTATAAATATTCTTACTATCCGAAGACAAAATATAAGGCGTATGAGCAATTAAATCAGTTAACTTTGTTACTGCTGTCGCATTATTCTGTATTCCAGTAGTATCTATCGTATCATCATGTGGACCTACCAAATCAGTAACATACCAATTATTGTAAAGGGCACTTGTTGTATCAAGGACACCTCCACCTGTTGTTAATGTAGCTATTGCATTTGAAATGTCCGAATTGGAAATAGGAGACCCTACTAAACCTTGAGATAATTGAAAGCTTTGTTCTTCTGGTATTGTAATACCTTCTGGAATATCTCCTTCACTTAATTTCATCTGAATCATCGCTTTTGACGGCAATGCTTTCAAAGTAATTGTGAAGCTATTTGTACTTTGTGAGACGTCTTTAAAATATGGATTATTTTCCAAGGCAGAATGTAATATAGAGTCGTTTGAGGTATCATCACTCGTATAGATCGTACCATCTGGTCCAGTTATCGTATCAATCGCATATCCTTCTGGAATACTCGGTCTGGGATCGAAATCTAAAACTCCACCTGTCTTCCCACTTAAAGTGAGCGCCTCTGGTAACGCAGAGGCAAGACCTAAAGTTCCTTGTGCATCACTTGTGACCGCTTCTGGATTTCCCTGAGCATCTAGTACAGGATTACCCGAATGGTCTGTTCCTGGTGTTCCAACTGCATATTTAAAGTTAACTGTACCTGATTGCGGCATGGCACCAACCTGATAAGTAAAGTGTAAATCGGCATCAGCAACATTAAGTTCTTGATTCTTATACACATACGACATATAAGGCCACTTATCAAAAACATGCGAAATAGTAATTTGTCCACCAGACACTGAATAATTACCATCAGGATAAGCAACTAAAATGGACCTTACTTGATATCCTGCACCTATAGGCGTATAAGATAACCCTGGATCCACTAAGGGTTGACCTGTTACTCCTTGTTGAGTCACTACTGTTGTTGGTAAAGATGGAGGCGCCAGCCCTGGTTCATTCCCTATCCCTGGAGTGTTAGAATCATACGCATATTTAAAATCTACATAGTGATTTTTCGGTTGAAAAATGATAGTGAACTGATTTGTACACCCAGAAGGAACCACATCTGTAGCCAATGTCAAAGGATTAGCGTTTAGAGCTGCATTCAGTGTAGCCGTAACACTTCCGTATGTTGAGATCAAATATGACTTATCATCTGGACCAACAACTCCATAAACACTGTAACCATCAGGAATATTAAGAGTGGGAGCAGAAACGCTCGTTCCAATTGAACCCAATATTGAAGGAATAGCAGTTAAGGTTGGTGCCTTACCAGGGGAAGTGGGTGTAAGAGAGGGAGTCGCATAGACAATTCCTGTACCTGTACTAGTACTAATAGCTGTTGTACCTGGAGTTCCTCCAAGATATACTGATATAAATGAAGCTGAAACTGTCGAAGGCTGATAATAAACATTTATCGTATTATTCACTGGGGTTATTAGCCCCGTACTAGTGTATGAATCATTATTAGAAACTAGTACTGTTCCTACTTGTGAAGTCGACGTTGTGTTTACCGTACTGCCTGTAGAAACTCCAGAAAATGTATAACCTGAACTACTTAAATCTGGGGCTCTATAGTCATAATCATCAGAGGCTATTGCTGAACTCGTTGGACTTACAACACCAATTTTATCTCCAACATTTGCTTTAATTGTAGTATAAGGTGCTGATTGAATGACTTGACCAGTAACTGAATTGATATAATTTACTCTAATTGGTTGAGTTGCTTTAGTTGACTTCAGATATCCAGAAGAAGTTAAATAGCTCATCTTGGACCAATGTCCTCCAGTAGAACCAACTACACCAATAGATAACATCTGGTTAAGCTCGCAATCATCAAAAATTTGTCCCGTTTGCCCTGTGATATTTCCACTCGCATCAGCACCCGAACCATAGGTCATTGTTAATCTCCCTGACACTCTTCCGTTTGCTCCAACACCACTAGTTGGATTCCATTTGAGTTGAACATAGTCAGTATAAACATTCCTCCAGTTTAGTATTGAACCCGCCTGCCAATTCGCACCATTTACAGAAGCTGAAGCACTACTAGGAGCTGGAAGTAAAGTACCTCCCGAAGATGTTTCTCGGATTGCAATCATATTAGAGACATTGGGCAGTAATATACCATCAACTCCCCGTCCCACATCAGGGTCGTTATAATCAGAATTGTAATAGAAATCTCGTCCAGCAAAAATACTCTCTGGAAGCCCTGCGACTCCAAGACCTCCTCCAGTTTGTCCCCCGACTATATTCTGTGCATTTATTTTAGACAAAACAAAGCCCAAACTATCTCCAGCTGCATAATCATACGCCCAGTCAAGATCAACTTTGAACGCCCCCGTTAATATCAGACTTTGGCTGAAATCTACTCCATAATTGAAGATAGCTCCACCAGCTTGGCTAGCCTTGTCATTGATAATATTTAGCGCCCCAGCTGACCAAGATGGAGATGCTCCACCACGTCCGAAACTTGTCCAATTCCCTGCAACATCCATATCTGTTCTCGTAAATTCATGGTTCCCTGTGTCAACATTTGAATTTGGTAAAAGTGTTGTAGGAGTACCCGTCGCAGCTTTAACTGAGTAACTGCTAAAAATTAAACTTAGAGCAGGAGATAAAAAACCACCTACAAGAATAGTAAGCACACTAATGACTGTTATCTTTTTGAGTAAGTCTTTAAATTTTATCATTATCTTTTCTCCTCAAAAAGTAGTACTTCCTTCTTTAGATTTAAAAGGAAGTACTGTACTCTTATAAATTAAATAGCGTTTGTCATTGTCCATGTCACTGTTGCTGAATGAGCACCTGCTGTTTGTGAAGCTACTGGAACATAAAGCGATACTCCGCTAAATGCATCTACATAATGACCATCAAGGGCGCCCGTACTTGTGATAATTGTTTCAGGAGTGCCATCTTCTCCGAGTGTGGTATCTCCAGATGCTGTAACGCCTGTAGTACCTGTCACACCAGCACCTGATGTATTCATTAATTCACCTCCACCATAAGTAACGGTTGCACCATCCATACCAAAAGGTGTAGTGACTGCTGCTGTAATTTCATAATTAACTGCTGGTGAAGTACCATCAAGGTCATGCCAAGCAAGAATTGGAGTACCTGCATCTCCAGTTGTTCCTGCTGTCACTCCTCCTGTAAATGTAGTCGTTGCACCATCTAATGTGTGACTTCCAAAATCAATTGCTGAAGCAAAGTCTACAGCTAAGGCACCTGGTTGTGAAGGGATAACTGTAGGTGGTTCTGATGGGTCTGTTGGATTTTCTACGTCGGGAACTTCAGTAGGAGCTGTAAAGGTCACCGTATTGTCTGAAGAAGCTGTATTAATTGTATCTGCCAAAACACTAAGTGGTGAAGCTGAAGCTGCTAATACGAGAGTTGTAAGGGCTGTTGAAGATAAAGTAATAATTTTTTTCATGATATTTCTTCCTTTCTTAGTTGAAGAATATTTTATAGGGGTGTTTATTGAGAAGTAAATTTAGATTACGTCTTTCTTCTTTTGCAAAAGAAGAAAAGCTGCTATAATCATGGTAACCATACCTAGAGGAAGTAAGCTAGACTGCTTTTCTCCAGTCTTAGGAAGGCTTCCTTTAGAAATTGTAACTTGCACAGGATTACCATCTGGGGGAATTCCTGGTGCTGGTGATTGAGGAAGATTGGGATTGGCGATAAAGAACACCGACACCTGTTCTTCCACAGTACTAGCATCTGCTCTTACTGGCGGTGCTACCACAAATAAGAGAAAAGCTATAACAATAATCTTTTTCATTTTGCTCCTTTCTACTGAGTTTTATGCTTGATACCAAATATTTGATGTCAAGCATAAAACTCAGTAAAATTTTAATATTATTTTGAAAAAGTTTTCTCAGTCCTCTCTTTCTTCAGCCTCTTTTGGTCTACGCTTAAGTAAAAGGATAAAAATGAAAATTGCCAAAGCCAAGATAATAAGAACTAAGCCATAGACAAGCCAATTACTATCTTGCGCATGCTCTATAGTGACATCTTTAGCATTCAACTCCTTGGCTTCTGTTTCTGTAATCGTAAAAACTTTTGAAAATGTCCACTTATAGTCATATTTTGTGACTTGTCCATCTACCATTGTTTGATATTTACCATCAGTACTTTTATTACCATAAACCACCATTTCAAGTTGATACCTTCCAGATTTTAATGGTACAGAAGTCTCTCCTTTTTTCAAGGCTCCTTGAATTGAAACTGGAATCCCTAGATTAAAATTTGAATTCGGCGCCATTTTTAACGTAGCACTATCAAAACTGTATTTTATTGATTTGTCACCAAGGTGAATAACTTCTGCATTTGCATTCATGTCCAACAAATATGCCATTGCTGAATTTGTTAAGTTGGCACTAATCACATTACGGCCGTTAACTTGTGATGGTTCTACTTTATCCAAAGTCAAATTAGGAGAAACACTCTCTTTCGAGTTCTGCATAATTAAACCAATGACATAGGTGTAATGATTCGTGATAGAAGCAGCAGATTTCGAAGTCTTTGAATTTTCAGTCGCTGAATCACTCTCTTGTTCACTGAAGTTGAACCCCCTGCAATCACTCCTTTGAATGTCGTCTTAGGCATTGTCACTTCCGCTGAAACGGTCACTTTACTATGGGCAGGCACAGCCACTTCCGCTGGTAGATGAACATAATCTTTAATGTTAATTTTTAATGAAGGATCCATTTCTGTTTCGGTCGGTGTATAAAGAACATTTCCCGCATTACCAGTAAAAGCTGTCCCAAAACTTGTACTTACTTTTATTTCTGAGTCACTGCTATTGGAGATATCAAATTTAAGTGTTTGATTTTGATTGGGTTTCAGCAAAAGATTAAAATATCCAAGCCCTGATTCAATTTGATTTTCTTCAAGTACAGGTGTAACTGAAAAACCAACACTTTCTTCTGCCTGAGCACTTTTACTCTTCCCACCTATAATAAGCAAAAAAACAGATAAGCTGATAATTAGATATTTTACATACTTTTGTTTCATGACTGTTATTCTTCTTTCTTTTCCATTTTTTTAATCTTTTACTAAGAGAATTGAAACGCTTTTTTTCATCTCACTCCTAAATTATCTTTTTTCACTACAATAGATTGTTCTTTTAAATACATATACCCATGACAATCTAACAGGCGGAGTAAGTCCTCTTCATTCATTAAATTCTCAGTAAGGGGTAAAAATTGAGACAGCTCACGTAGAAATGTTTCCGAAATCTCCTTCCTAAAATAAAGAATATCTGAAACAATTGCAGAATCCATATCCAAACTTTGGGAGAGATTGATAATTGTCATCCCCTCTCCCTTATCAGCCCCCTAATAAAGTAGAGCAGTGCTCGTGTCTGTGTTTTATTCAAATTCACTTTAATTTGTTCATCTTCTCCTGTTTTATCTTCTGATATCATATCTATTCCTAAAACATTTAATATATTTTGTATTGTGTCCTCTTCTATATCTACTCTTGTCGAAAGCTGATCGGAGAGTTTTACTGCTGTTATCCCTAATTCTGTAGATAATTTGATGTGCGAAATTTTTAATTCTTTCATTCTCTTCTTAACAAGTTTTAATATTTTTTTATGGTTAGAAATTATTTTTCCTCTCCTTTCTCTTCATATCTCCGAAAAATATGAGTTTTTCGCATAGATGTATCAATAACATAATGTTTCTTAATAATTAAATATCGTATTCACGAGAAACTTTTATACAATATTCTGTAAAATTAAAAAAGGTGTTTTTCTTGACATATTTTAGAAAAAAAGTTATCATTTATATGTTTGATAATAAGATAAAAATTACAAAAACATTAGTTAATGTATTGTGAATATATGCTAACTTTCCGAAAAACTCATATTTTTCGGAAAATCGAAATTATATAAACCTTGCCAATACTGGATATAGATGCTTTAAGTTAGATATTTTTTAAAATAAATCACATTAAAAATAAATTATAACAATGAGAAGGTCTAACCATATTTTTGGCACAACTATGATAATTTAATGAGATTTCGAACACCTAAAAGTTACTGTAATTTATATATTTCTCTTTAAAAGTAGTAAAAAGTGCTATTGAAATAATGACATATATATTTGAAGCTATACCATTTTTACTCAGTATTTAGGAACAATTGAATCAACTCAGATATAAATTTTACTATCTAAATAATTAGCACACACATACTATATTAAAAATCAATGGAAATATGCATTTGGATATTAGCTCGTAAAAATTATTACAATGAGAATCACTCAAATCAAAATTCAGAAAGAAAAGGATAGATTGTATTTGAGTGTTGTGTGTATTTCATCTCTTTAACTTGAAACCTAACATTCTGAGATTTTATTTCAAATTTTGTAAATCTCTTCCATTTTAAATATACCTAACAACAAAAATTTATAGGATATTTCCAACTTTAGATTTCACTAATCTCTTTATTTCTGCACTGCATTTCGTACAACAGTTTCCTCTTTCTTTTTCTTTAGATCTGCATAAAGTAAACCATTCACAGAAATAATATAACTAATGCCATAATCTCCAAGAGATCTATCTCGTGTTTCAAGTTCCTTTCTTTGACGATAATTGAAAACCAAACAATGTATCAACTGTTTGGTTTCTTTTTTATACAATTTTTTCGATAGAGTTGATCATATTTTAACTCAAAAACTTTTATCAACCACTTAGAAATAGAATATTATAATCGGTTAAGGATATCCATAATTTCTCTACTGCCGATATGGGCATATACTGCAATGGTAGATAAATCTGTATGACCTAATTGTTGACTGACTATGGCTTTCTTTATAGAGCATTGAAGCAAGAGAGTGTCTTATATTCCCCTTAAAATCTCCTTTATACATACAACAAAGTATCGTACAAAATTTCAGTCCTCCTTACTATGTAAAGTTTTTTTGGTATTTCATTGCAAAAGCTTTCACATCAATTTTTGACCCGGTTGTGTTGTTTTCTTCGATAAATCGTTGTATTCTTTTTTATGCTTTGCTATAATAGATAATGTAAAAAACATTTTACATTATTATCAAAATTGTCAGATTGGAGGAACTATGAAAACACTTGATATCACCCATGCGGGACAAATTGACTATATAGATAAAATATTAGGTGCTAATCAATCAAAAGTGTACGAGATGGGATTTTTTTCATAAAATATAAATAAGAATGAAAATCCTTCTCAATTAGAACTGCAGAGTGAGTATATGAAAAAAATAGGCCTATTTGTCCTCTTGCTTCTTTTGAGTGTTTTATCAATTTTTGTAGGTGTTAAAGAACTTTCTTTGGCACAGTTATTTCAATGGGATGCCCAGCAAAAGTTGGTATTAGTGACAACAAGGATTCCTAGAACAATTAGTTTATTGATTGCAGGAAGTACGCTAAGTATTTCTGGTTTGATTATGCAACATTTAACCCAAAATAAGTTTGTTTCTCCTAGTACAGCTGGTACGATGGACAGTGCAAGGTTAGGTATTTTAGTGGTTATGATCTTTTTTCCTAGTGCACCGTTGTTATTTCGGTCATTCATTGCTTTTGTATTCGCTTTAGGTGGGACGTTATTTTTTATCTATTTAACCAGATTCTTACCAGCGAAAAATCAAGTAATGATCCCGTTAGTTGGGGTTATGTTCGGGAATATTATTGGGTCAATCGCAACTTTTTTTGCATATCAATTTCAATTAGTGCAAAATATGTCTTCTTGGCTACAAGGTAATTTTTCAACCGTCATGAAAGGAGGCTATGAATTATTATTTTTAACCGTTCCATTGCTAATTATGGTGTACTTGTATGCCTATCAATTTACGGTGGCAGGAATGGGAGAAGATATGGCGACCAATTTAGGCTTGAATTACCAACGAATCCAATTACTTGGCTTGTTGATTGTGGCTTTGTCTAGTGCGGTAATCTTAATTATGGTGGGGAGTATTCCTTTCTTAGGCGTTATTGTTCCCAACTTAGTTTCATTGCGTTATGGCGATCACGTGAAAAATATCCTAGCTCTGACGGCTATTGGTGGCAGCATTTTTTTATTGATTTGCGATATTTTGGCACGAGTAGTGATTGCGCCTTATGAAATTCCTGTGAGTGTCGTAGTAGGCGCTTTAGGAAGCCTCATTTTCATTACATTATTGATGAGGAGGCGATGGACATGAAAAAACAAGAACAGCGTTCTTCGGTTAAGGTGATGGTATTGTTATTGGCCGTTTTAGGGATTTGTTTCTTATATTTATCCTACAATACTTATGGCAATTGGACTTTTGCGTTAGAGCTACGAGGGGAAAAAGTGCTTGCCTTTATTTTTGTAGGAATTGCTGGGGCTTTTTCAACAATTAGTTTTCAGACAATGACTCAAAATCATTTTTTAACCCCAAATATTTTAGGTTTGGATTCATTGTATGTGTTAGTGCAAACTTTGCTCTTTTTCTTTTTAGGTGGACACCAAATGTTAGATGAAACTTCATTAACCACATTTCTAATGAATGTCCTGTTGATGGTGGGCCTCAGTGTCACATTGTCGTATTTTCTGTTGAAAAAAAGTGGTAATGATTTATTCCTTTTGTTGATGGTTGGTATGATTTTAGGAACCTTTTTCAATAGTATCAGTACCTTTTTGCAAGTGGTAATGGATCCCAATGAATATGATTTACTACAAGGGAGACTCTTTGCAAGCTTTGGGAATGTGGATAGTCAACATTTGTTGATTGCAGGGATTTTGATTGCGAGCTTAGTGCTTTTCCTATGGATAAAAAGTTATTCGTTGGATGTGTTACATTTGGGGAATAATCAGGCTAAAAATTTAGGAATAAATGTGCCAAGATTTCAATTAGTTTTACTGTTTGTTATCAGTGGTTTGGTGGGATTATCTACCGCCTTAGTCGGTCCGGTAACCTTCTTAGGATTTATTGTCGCCAATGTCAGTTACCAATGGATGAATACCTATCGCCACCGTGAATTATTTATTGCAGGGAGTCTATTGGCAATTTTCTTATTAGTTTTTGCCCAATTTTTGATTGAGCAAGTCTTCAAATTAAACACGACGTTAAGTATTGTGATTGAGTTTGTCGGTGGCTTGTATTTCATCCGTAAAATTGTAAGTGAAAGGAAACAGCGTAGATGATTGAAATAAAAAATGTTTCAAAAAAATATGGTGAAAAAATTGTTGTCTCTGAAGTACAATTGCCTATTACAGAAAAGAAACTAACAGCTTTTATTGGCCCTAACGGTGCTGGGAAAAGTACGCTTTTATCTATGATGAGTCGCCTGATACCCAAAGATACTGGGGAAATCTATCTTGACCATAATGAAGTGAAAACATGGAAACAAAATGATTTATCCAAAAAGTTATCGATTTTAAAACAGGCAAATGAGATTAACTTAAAATTGACAGTCAGAGAATTGGTTAATTTTGGGCGCTTTCCTTATTCAAAAGGTCACCTAAAAAAAGAAGACCATGAAAAAGTGGACGAAGCAATGGAAAGTCTTGGTTTAATGATGCTTGCCAACGAGTTAATTGATACATTATCTGGTGGTCAATTGCAACGAGTTTATATTGCGATGGTCTTAGCCCAAGATACGGATTACATTCTGTTGGACGAGCCATTAAATAACTTAGATATGAATTATGCCGTTCAAATGATGCAGACGTTACGGCGGCTAGTTGATGAATTTGATAAGACTGTTATTATTGTTTTACATGACATTAATTTTGCTGCAAGCTACGCAGATGAAATCGTCGCTATGAAAGAAGGGCGTCTTTATACACACGGAACTACAGATGAAGTTATCCAATCAGAACTTTTAAATAAGTTATATGATATGAATATCCGAATTTGTGAAATTGAAGGTAAACGTTTTTGTATGTATTTTACGTGATTTAGAGAAAAGTAGTTTAAATAAAATAACAGGTTTAATGGAGGAGTAATGAAAAAGAAATTAATTGCATTAGTAGCAATATCAATCGTGGGATTTTTCGGATTAAGTGCGTGTAACAACGGAACCAAGTCAGCAACAGATGGTGAAACTAGCATTGAAAGTAAGATTAAAGTAACTGATTCAAATGGAAAAGTAGAAATTCCTAAAAATCCTAAAAAAGTCATTGTTTTTGACAATGGTTCATTAGATACAATTGATGCTATAGGCGCTGGTGATGCCGTTGTTGGAGCGCCCACTAAAAATTTACCAACTTACTTAGACACGTATAAAAAAGTTGAATCTGCAGGAGGCATTAAAGAACCGGATTTAGAAAAAATTAATCAATTAAAACCTGATTTAATCATCATTTCTGGTCGTCAACAAGATTTCCAAGAAAAGTTAAACAAAATCGCTCCAACGATTTACTTGTCAGTTGATACTAAAAATACTTGGAACTCAACCAAACAAAATATTAAAACATTAGGTCAAATTTTTGATAAAGAAAAGATTGCTGACGAAAAAATTGCTGATCTAGAAAAAGAAATTGCCGCTATTAAAGAACAAGCTTCTTCTAGTGATAAAAAATCCTTAGTTGTTTTGGTTAATGAAGGTCAACTTTCTGCTTATGGTCAAGGTTCACGTTTCGGAATTGTTCACGATACTTTTGGTTTCAAACAAGCCGATGAAAACATTGAAGTATCAACTCATGGACAAAGTGTTTCGTATGAGTATGTCCTAGAAAAAAATCCAGATATCTTATTTGTTGTTGACCGTACAAAAGCAATTGGTGGTGATGCTTCAAAAGATAACGTTGCTGACAACGAATTGATTAAACAAACCAATGCTGGCCGTAGCAATAAAGTCATTTCACTACAACCAGATGTTTGGTATTTAAGCGGTGGTGGACTTGAATCTACTCATTTAATGATTAAAGATGTTCAAAAAGCATTAACGAAATAAAGAACCAGAGTTAAAATAGAAAAACAAGTGCCAATCGTCCGAGCACTTATTTTTCTATTTTAACTCATCTTCTTGCCACTATCTCCCCTAGATGTATACTGTAAAAATGGACAACAAAATTGTATGTTATAATCTGTCTAACAAGGCACAAAAACTAAAAATCACTTTTTACTTGACTTGTAATATAGTTTGTCTTATTTATTAGTTCACTATTAGATAAATACCTTTGCGGTCAATCATTAAGATGATAAAAGGCACATCATTTGATATGCCTTTGGTATTTCCTTTATAAAGGATAGTGTGAAAATTCTATCTTTATATCATTTACTCGTTTCTACATCTCTTCATTTAACGTTTCCACCAAGCTTGTCCAATAACGTTTCCACCAAGCTTGTCCAAAACTTCTTTTACATCTTTTTGAAGAACTGTTGCATCAGGATACTTCCAATAGCTCAAATCACCAGCTTCTGAGTAAAAAACATAGTCAGAATATAACATTTCTGAAGCGAGAGTATAAAATCTCCAATCAGAGTTATTATCAGACAAGTTTATAACCAAAATTCCTAAATAGAAGAATAAATGACAAAATTTTGTTCTGATTCAACTACAAAATGCGATCTAGTCTTTCCGCCCTTAAGGGTAACCACCAGCACTCAAAGCAATATCAAGGGCAAGAGATCCTGAGCTGATGACAGATACTTTTCGATTGGCTACTTTACCAAGTCGCATCAAAGAACCTTTTCAAAAATCTTTTTCAATCAATGCTAGTGCATCCGCAAGTGCTTTATCATGTTCTTTCCCAAATTTTTTGGTAATGTCATCAAAGTTTGTTTTTTCTTAATTGCCAAATTGTTTCTCCCTAGTCTAATATCTGAGAAATTATCTTTTTAAGCTTCTTATATCAGATTTTACTTAAAATAAATACTGATGACGCTCTGATATTTTATTGACGAGCTGATTTCTAATCGTTCTATTTCATCAATAGCGGCTTGCGAATGTTCAGACTTTTGTCAATGAGCAGCTTTGCACTTTGGTTAGTTCCATGATTTTATCGTTAATGATTGGGAGCTTTTCAGATTCAACAAGGGCACTCATCGTCTTACTTTCCGTGTTGTTAAACTGAGTGCTTAAGGAATTTTCAGTAGGTAAGAGTTCTAAAAGGTCTTTTTTATCTTTTAAGTTCCATTGTTGTCTCGTAAAGTTCATTGTTGTCAAGAATATTTACTTTATAATTTGTTTGTATACAAAAAAGAGGACTAAGCCTCTTTTTTGAGTTGATTAGTTATTTTAACTGCTCATTACAAACTACAGTCACAACTTTTTTTAATTTTTTATTTTACGGTGAAATAAAAGCCAAGTAGCACCCAATAGTGAGAATAAACCAACCATGTATAAAAAGACCGATGAACTTTCTCCAGTCGTGGGTAATTCCCCCCCCTTTTCTGAGTTTACATTCGTATTTGCTTTATTATTTTTTGACAAATCGGTTAGCGTTACATTTGCTGTGAGCCTACTATTACTCATGTTTTTATTAGAAGAGACCATAGTTGAGGTACTAGCATCGCCTGTATTAGACGAGACCGTAGTTGAAGCACTAGCATTGCCAGTAGTGGTTGTTGAAGATGTTGGAATCCATTTTGCATAAAGTGTGTAGTCAGACATGATTGATAAAGTGAAATCAAATTGATATATCAAACTTTTATCAGTATACCATCCATCAAAAGTATATCCTGATTTTTTAGGTGTCTTAGGTTCTGTTGAGGTTCCGAATAGATCAACAGTCTGTGAAGGAATAAAATCACCACTATTACTATCAAAATTTATTGTAAATGTGACCGCAGGTTGTGTTACTGTCACTGTTCTTGTCAGTGTTACTATGTTTTGGAGGTGCGTAACCATAATAATCGACAGTAGGGTCATTTCCTAGGTAGAAGCTATATTCAATTGTGTAAGTTCCTGAAGCCTTAGGTGTCCAAACAGTATTCGAACTATTGTCACCATAACTATCATATCCAACGTAGAATACTGCATTAGTACTTCCATATCTTCGGGAGTTCTGAAATCAAAAGTTACTTCTTTGTCATTTTCTTTTTCTGTTAGTTGTAAAGTGGTATCTTGAGTTAGAACTAAAAACTAATCCAAACATTAAAAAGGCATAAAGTGTCAGAAGGACATAGAACCAACCGACATAAGCTCTACTAATTTTTCCATTGACTACTCTCCGCGCTTTAATCTCCTTCCACAAATTCGATGGATTGGAGCTACTATCTTTAATATCATATTTGTTTTGAGTTTCAATTTTTTCTTTTTAAGTTTTATGAAATATTTTTATTAATTGAATTGATTTACCACCTGTATAATAAAAAAACAATTTTCTGATATAAGACACTATTACCCTGTAGCAGAGCAAGATAGGATGTAAATATTGCAATTTCTAAGGAAATATCAGAATGATTCGGCTATCAGATAGTATTAAATTCGGAAAGTCAATACTTACAAACTTTAAAAGTATACCTAACGAAAAAGCCAAAGAAAGAATAATGTTTTTTTAGAAGAACAGAAAAATTTTTGCTACGTTCCTCTTTATTTAATGCTTTTCTAAAAACGTCTAAGACAATTCCGAGAATTGCAGTAGCAAATACTACAGATATTGAACTCATACTCAAATTATTCTTCTATTCCTAATTTTTGTGATGCCTCCTCTTCTATCGGTTGTTCTGTTTCATCAATCATATAAAGAGGAATATTCAACAAATTTTCATACAAAGAAAGGTTCCTCAAGGAATATCGAATCACAGCTTGCTCTTATATTTTTCCGCAAAGAGTTGTAAGCTTTTTCCTCTTACATTCACGCCTACTTTGACTTCAATTGGATAAATTATATTCTGATATTGAATTAAATAATCAACTTCACCCTTGAATTATAGGATGGTTGATAAATTTATAATAAAAATGGTTATACATAGTTTTTTTGCCAATCTGCCACAAAACTCAATAAATAGGGTCTTTTTTTGTACAATAATTAAAGGCTCAACACCTGCGCTTGTTGTCAAAAATCCTACGTCAAGCAAGTAGATTTTGAAAATCGCCAAGTCATCAAATATCGAAATCGGCATTCCATTTCCAGCATTCCAATTTACTTTTTGAGCCAATCCCGCATTAATAATCCACTGCAGGTTCGTTTCAACCATTGGATTGTACTCATCTATTTCTTTCCTTTCATACTCACTATTAAACTTCTTTTCAGTTTTTATCGCTTCACCCTGTAGAATCAATTTTCCGCTTTTTCTCGCAAAGTAATAAAGTGAGACAAAATAATAAATTATAATTTTATTCAGTACCCCATTTTATCATTTTTTTACCTTTATTTCTTGTCCTTAAAAAACCTTATTTTTCCAAAATAAAAAATTGTCTCTTAAATTTTTTACCCCTATGTATAAATAATCCCTTGACAAGTATTTAAAACAATTTTAAAATAAAGAGCGTATTTTTTAATATGGATTATAGGGCAGTGAAAGGAATTTAAATGATTTATAAAAAATATGGTGAGATTTTTAGAGCATTAAGACAACAAAAAAAGCTCTCTGTTTCGCATTTTGAAAGCATTGGTATCTCAAAAGCGACCTTAGCAAAATTTGAACGTGGAGAATCAATGATGGGATTTGACCGTGTCGTTCTAGCATTACAAGAGTTGAGCATCTCTCTTGAAGAATATGAACAAATTTTAAATAATTATACAAATAGTGACCAAGATGAATTAATTGAACGTGTCATCGTCGCAGACCTCTATAGTGACAAAAATGAATTATTAAAACTTATAAATGAACTTGAACAATCCGGACATTCTTTCCTCACTCTTGCTGCCAAAAGCACCTTGTTTTCCTTGAATGACATAGAAAGTGAACAAATTATTGATTATTTATTTTCAATCAGTATCTGGGGCTACATGGAGTTAAGTATTTTTTATCTCTTTCTACCAAATCTCAGCGCTCGAGAAACACAATTATTAATCAATTCTTTTTTAATCGAAAAACATCCTCTACTTTCTTCTTCCAAACATAGAAATAAGTTGCTTCAGATTGCTTATAAATCTGTCATTCTTTTTTCATCACGTGGATACATAGACTCTGCAAAGTATGTTATAAATTGTATTGATAATTATCATCTAGAACATGATATGTTCAATCAAAATTTGAGAAATTTGTCCGTAGGGTACTGGAATTTTTGTTTTAAAAACACCTCCGAAGGAAAACTACAAATACAAAAAGCAATTGATATTTTCAATAGTCTCAATCTCTCCGAAGTCTCAAAATATTATCAAAATATGCTTGATAGATTATAAATATCTAATCCCTCTTTCTTATTTCTAATTAAAAATCTCCCCTTTTTTAACAAAGAGGAGATTTTATATTCTATGTTTTTATATGCCAAAAATGAATTCACAGATAAAAATTATGATAAACGAAATAGAAACAATAAAAATAAAAATCATCATTAATAACGCAACAATAATTTCCATTTTCGATACATTTTTCAAATTTGTACCTCCTTATATTATTCTATGTTAACTTTATCATAAGCAATTACGATTTTTCGCCCCTTCTTTTATACGATAAATCTATCACTTTCTTCTCTTTTCATATCGCTCTATAAAATCTTATCTATTTTATGACACGTTCTGATTTTGACCAATATATTTAGTGTATAGTAATTTATAATGATTATTCAAAAATACCAGATTATACGTTTTCCACTACTTTTCACAAGTGTTTTTGAGATTCTATAAATACCAATACCAAAGAAAGGACTTGCAAACTCAAAATTGCAAGTACATACTCATGAAAAACAATATCAAAGAATATATACTAATCATGATTGGGTCTCTATCAATTGCTTTTTCTGTAAATTGTTTAGCAATTCCAAATCTTCTAGGTGAAGGGGGAGTACCTGGACTAATCGCTATGGGTACTTATTTATTTGACATCCCCTCCTATCTTACCAACTTTTTTCTTAACGGTTTACTTATAATATTTAGCTATCGTTACTTTAATAAAACTCTAATTTTTCGGACAGTTTTTGTTCTAATCCTTTCCACTATCTTTTTGCATCTTACAGCACATCTCCCTCTCAGGCTGCCCTATCCTATTCTTGCCGCTGTTTTAGCTGGTACTTTCATGGGAGGAGGGATTGGTCTCATTTATTTAGGGAAAGCAACGTCTGCAAGTGGTAGTCTAATTGCTAAAATATTGGAAAAAAAATTCAATATCCGAAAAAGTCTGGGCCTGCTTATATCTGACCTTTTTGTAATTCTTCCCTCTAGTATTTTTTTAGGAATTGAGCGTTCACTTCTCACCCTCCTCTCTGTTTATGTGTCCTCTAAAGTATTGGCTATAATTATCGAAACAGATTTATCCAAATACTTCAAAATTTCCAAGAATTTTTTATAAAATATCGTTCTACTAGGAATAATTATGTTAATCATTGATATCTACACAATACCAAATACTCTCAAAAATAAAAAAAGCCTTGCAAAACTTGTGGCTCGTATCGTTAAAAATGTAAAAAAAGATAAAACTCACGGAAATGTCCTATGTCTCATCCATGAAACCGATGCTCTTTCTAACGACAACGGAGAAGACAATTATATCCACACCCATATTATCCATGGCTCTGGGAGATTAATCGCTCTCAACAGTCAAAAATATTTGAAGAACTCACATATTTACTTCCAAGATTTTCTGAGCAAACCAATAGAATATCTATCTCTTTTAGCGAAACAACACCCACTTATTTTAGTAGTTTTTGGTAAAGCTATTGACTTGCACTATCCACAATACGCAAGATTCAAATTACTAAAAAACGAGCTAGGATTAATGCCTAGCTCTACATAAACTCATTAACGTTTGATATTAGGATTAGTGAAAATATCCGATGAATCATCACTAGGCGATGAAAACTCTGAAATAATCGCTCCCTCTTCTGATGCTTGAAACCAATGCAAAGTATCAGGAATAATTGTATATTGTTCTCCTGCTTCAAGTACAATTTCATGTCGAATAGTATACCACTCTTTGCTCTTTTCTGGAATTTTAGCTGAGATTTCCTGCACATTTTCCTCACCTTCCACATAAAGATAGACTTTACCATAACGAACTCGAAAAGTTTCTTCTTTTCCTTCAATTTCTAACTTTATTCCTCGTCGTGGATGGCGATGTTCTGGACAAGTTTGTCTAGGAAGTAAAACCATTTCTTTTGCACAATAGCGATCATTATTCACATAAACAATGAGATTAAGTCCCTCTTCTTCAATGTTTTTCAATCCAAAATCAGCATACTCTATATTATCTAGTTCTTGCCCTGTAAAAGCAATACCTGAATTTTTGAATATTGCTCTAATTTTTCCTTGATACATTAATTTACACTCCTTAAGAAATTTTAAGATCTCCAAACTCAATATCTTCCTCTTCTTTTTCCTCAAACTCAGCCATTTCATTTGGATTAACAGGTTTCATTATGAGTACAAAGACAATAGCTTGTGCTAGTGAACCGATGATAAGAGCGATAACGAAGAGAAATCCACGATTACCTGTCATAGTTGGCACAGCAAACATCCCTGATGCCGGAATATGACTATCACACCCCCAAAACATTGACAATGCCCCAAATATACCACCGCCAATACCTGTTGCAATCATATTTTTTAACCAATTTTTGAAGATAATTGGAAAACACCCCTCGGTAATCTGACAAAATCCCATAGGAATAGCAGATTTTAATGTTTCAATATCCTGTTTATCAAAGACATTTTTCTTAAATATTTTCTGAAGGATTAAGGCAAGCCCGTAGCCAAATGGTGTAATCATGGATGCGCCAATCAAAACGGTAAGCGGTGCATAAATATTTTCTGAAAACATAGCAAACACCACTGCAAATACTGTTTTATTAATAGGTCCGCCATAGTCAATAGAAGCAAGGACGCCAATAATCAAACCATAAATCAAAAGTTGTGAAGAATCAAGATGATTTAAATAATTTGTCAGCAAACTGACTAGATAGTTGATTGGCGTACCAAGTACATAATACATCACCATTCCACCTAGAAAAGATGATACAAATGGCACAATTAAAGTTGGCATTAGACCTTCCATCCATTTTGGGACTTTGACATTAGCATAGAAAAGTAATGTAATAATCCCAACAACAAATCCTGATGCAATGCCGCCGATAAACCCAGTATTGATCCCATGAGCAACGAATCCAACAATCAATCCTGGTGCAATACCTGGTTTATCTGCAATAGAGTAAGCAATCGCAGTAGAAACCACTATAGGAAGATAACCTAATCCATAACCTCCCATTGTTGTCATAGTATCCGCAAAACTAAATCCTTTTGAAAAATCAGCAATTGATGCTCCTCCCATAATATTACCAATAGCGAGCAAGAAGCCTGCTGCACAAATGATTGGTAAAAAG
This sequence comes from Lactococcus allomyrinae, assembly GCF_003627095.1. Taxonomy (NCBI): domain Bacteria; kingdom Bacillati; phylum Bacillota; class Bacilli; order Lactobacillales; family Streptococcaceae; genus Lactococcus; species Lactococcus allomyrinae. Next base: position 947,095 of record NZ_CP032627.1, read on the forward strand.
AATGAGATTGCCGTCATTAAATGTCTTTTAAAACCTAAATCTTTTAAAACACCCATTATTATACTCCTTGATGTACTTCTTCGAGTTTTTCAACTAGTTTGTTTGGCGACTTGACAACCAGACTAGTTGGTACTTCGACAACTTTTTTACCTTCAAAGCGCTTGCGACCATTAATTTTTATATCTGCCGCAATAATAACAATATCAGCCTCAGCGATTTCTTCTGGTGTCAGCTTATCTTGTTGTCCAGCAAGTCCTTGTGTTTCGATATGGATGGTATGTCCATGTTCAATCCCTGCTTGTGTCAACTTCTCCTTAGCAATATAGGTATGAGCGATACCTGCTGTGCATGCTGCAATTCCAACAATTTTCATACGTCACCTCACATTTTTTTGTAACCGTTATCTTTTTCATTTTTTAAATTTCTCTTTGGATTTAACCAAAGAGAAATTTAGTTTATCAGTACCAAATTACTGAAAATAATACTTAGCCGTATTACTAGCGCCAAAAAGTTGATTCTTTTGATGAACTACTTTTTCTGTTTCTTTCATAGGCGCTGGGAAGAGTACATTTGGTTCTCGTTTTTCGGTGTTACCATCATTTAACTCTTCTCTTAATCGTTCTGCAAAAACAATTTTAATATCTGATGAGATATTAACCTTATTGATTCCATGTGTAACTGCTGCTTTAATCTCGGAATCTAAGTTATTGGACGCTCCATGCAATACTAGCGGAATACCTGTCTCTTTAACAATTTCTTCCAAAACATTAATCGCCAATTTGGGCTGAAGCCCTTTTGGATAAAGACCGTGAGAAGTTCCAATACCTACAGCAAGTGAGTCACACCCTGTCCGCTCAACAAATTCTTTAGCTTGTGCTGGATCAGTATAAATTCCTTGTTGATTACCTCCTTCAACATTATTACCAGTATTGCCAATTGTTCCAAGTTCAGCTTCAACTGATACCCCAACAGCATGCGCTGCTTCAACAACTTTTTTAGTAATTTCAATATTCTCTTCGAATGGAGCTAAAGATTTATCAATCATAACCGACGTCATTCCTAGTTGGATTGCATGAATGACTTGTTCATAACTTGCACCATGGTCCAAATGAATTGCGATTGGTAACTTAGTCTTATTTGCTGCATCAATACATGAAGCAACAAAGTTATCTTCCAAGAAGCTCAATTCATCTGGGTGAATTGCTATGATGAATGGTGCTTGGTCTTCTTCACATGCTTTCAAAGTGGCGTTTAAGAGTTGTCCTGAGCCACAGTTATAAGCTGGAATTGCAAAGTTCTTTTCTTTTGCGACTGAAAGTAGCTCTTTACCTGTTACTAAAACCATTGTGGTTCTCCTTTATAGAATATAATTTTTTATGACAAAATTTGTCTTGCAGATTTAATTAGCAGTCGTCATCAGTTGATACAGCTCATCAACACTTGTGACTTTTTTGAGTTTATCAAGAAAATCACTATGTGCTAGTAATACAGCAATTTGCTGCAATAGTAGTATATGAGTTGTATTAGCATCCGTATCTTTGACAGCAAACATAATGACGACTTTGACAGGCTGTTCATCTAAAGTTTCCCACTCAATTTCTTCATCTAATACAGCAACTGCAATTGTGGTATTCTTGACGGCAATTGATTTTCCGTGTGGAATAGCAATACCTTGTCCTATCCCCGTCACTCCCTCTTTCTCTCTCAAATAAACATCATCAATAAATTCTTGAGCATCAAAGAGGTATCCTTTGGTCGCAAGCAAGTGACCTAGTTCATTAATTACCTCATCTTTAGTTTTGGATTTTGATGGTACAACTATCAAATTCTTATGAACGACTTTACCTAAATCAATGTCTGTCATTCGTTCTCTCACTTTCTTCTAAAATATAATTTATTTTCTGAACGTCTTTTTCTGTTAAAAGTGGACTAATCGTCAGAATTGGAACTTTGCCAATTTTTGTAACGGATACATCAAGTGTTGATAAAATCAAGTCAATATTTTCTTCAATAAATCCTTGACTTTTTCGTGCTTGACGATTGCTCATCGCTGCAATAACATTTAAGTTAGGAATTTTCTTTTGGAGCCTTGCTTTTAATAGCTCACTGGTACCAATACCTGTGGCACAAACTAATAACACTCGTTTGTCAGTTGTCACTTCTAAATGATATTTCTCAAAATAAAGGGATAAATATCCAGTTTCTGCCTCATCTATCTTAGTTTCGAAGGCAAGTTCATGGTTAATTCCATCAATGATTTTTGACAATTTTTCAAAAGTTTTCGTGTACTTTAACTTCACTTCGTCTAGCAAATTGTTTTCAATCTTAATTCCTAATCGCAAACGAGAAAGCATAGGTAACACATGTTGATATAAATCTTCATATAATCTACGACTCTGTGGCAATAGAGTAACATTAGCTATTTCAAATACATTGATTATCAGTGTTTTGGTAACTTCTTCTGCCAAACATTCATCTATTGCTTGACTTTCTTGTCTACTTAAATTAATCGCATATAAGGTTTGAAACATTAATAACTGCTCTGTCTCTTTTAACTCAACATTGAGATAGTTTGAAAAGTTTTTCGTGATAATACTTGCGAGCCTTGCTAAAGACTTATTTTTCATCATAAGTTGCTTCTCTAATTCATTTATCTCATTTATGGTTGTTTGAATACTCCCTTTTCTAACACGCTTAACAAGAACAGAGAGATGAAGTCTGACGGTCCAATCATAAGGATAGCTTAGATATTGTTGCGTTTTCTCTTCTATTAATTCTACTTGTCTATCAATAAATTGATTATCTGCTGAAAAGAGATTAAGACCAATTTGTTTGAGACTGTTATTTTTGTTAATCGTCATAATTAAATCGTTAATCGCTCGTCTAATTTGAATTTCATCTCCTTCAATCCAAACATAATACTGATTTGTCTTGAAAATAAGATGAAAATCTTTAAATGCTTGTTTAATTTTATTTAGGCGCGTGTTCTTTGCACTATTTGATAGATAATCTATTTTCAAAACATCGTATTGCCTTTTATTAGGATGACTGAATAAAATTGTCAGCATAATGTCATACAAGGTTTTGTCATCTTGTTCATCTACTGATAGTTCAGCATAAACATCCTTATCTTTGAAGTAAGCTGATAGCCGAAATCCTTTTCCTGCCTGTGATAGAATTAGTGGTTCAGCATAATGTCCTGTATACCGTTCATTGATTTTTTTTATCATCCGTCGAATCGTTTTATCCGATACGAGTAACTGTTTTGCTAAACTGGCAGCTTCAACGTAATACTCAAAATTTAGTAGGCTCATCACCTGTCGTTCATTCGCATTTAAATCCACAACTCCATCCTTTCTTTTTTTATCACGTTTCTATCTTTTTCTTCATAAGTCTATTTTATCTGTTTTCTATAGATTTACTCACTTTCCTGTGTCCACATATATGGACAATTTATAAAATAAAAATTTGTACGAAAAAGACCTCCATTTGTTTCTGGAAGTCTTACTTTAAGAGTTTGCTACTAACGATGATCATCGTGGATAAATCTTTTCCATATTTTGAACGCGCATGGATTTATCCTTTGATGCGTGAGATGCTGGATAGTAAAACACTTGATTTTTTGTATACCCAATGATTTATCTCGACTCATGGCAGGCTAACTTATTTTACAACCATGACATTACAAGGGGCATGACTTACTACATATGTTGTTGTAGAGCCCACGAGCATACGATTGATTAGACCTTTGCTATTGGATCCGATAACGATTAAATCAATATTATTTTCCTTTGCAAATTTGACAATCTCTTTTTTGGGATTACCCATGAAGCTGTGAAGTTCAAACTTTACTTCTTCATTGATACTGTTTGAGATATCTTCTGTAATTGTTCTTGATTTTTCTTCTAAATCTTCTAAACTAATTGTTAGGGCAAGTGGTGTCCCGCTAAGCATAGTTTCATCTTTAATATGCAGGACAAACAGCGACGATTTATTTCTTTTTGTAATCGCTACTGCTTCATGAACCGCTTGTTTTGCTTGGTCTGAATCATCTACTGCAACTAAAATTCTTTTATATTCGTCTCTCATTGTAAGCGCCTCCTTTACTCTATTTTATTATAAAATGTAGAAAAAGTCTATTTTTTAGAATATAAATTACACTAAACAAAAACAGGCAGTTATGAAAAGAACCAAGTAAAATAGACATTGTAAAAAAGCAGTGTAAAATCTATTTTAGGAGGTTCTTTTCATTATACCTTGCTTATTTTTTATTCTCTGTTTCTTCTTTTTCGCCGTAAATATTTGATGATTACCCCCGTCAGACCACAAGTTAGTGCTCCCACTGCTCCAATGGCACCTGTAACTTCTAAAATGGGCTGATAAAAATATCGTCCTAAGATAAAAATAATGACACTTGCTATGATAATAAATATCCAAGTTTTACTCATCGCAACCCTATCGTTCATAAATTATTTCCTTCTGAGCTTTTATTATAAATTATAGCACAAAGCTATTCTTTAACGTATAGCTGAAAAAATGATATAATAAGCAAACTAACTATTGAGAGGACTCGCAAATGTCTCATTTAGAAATTAGAAGATTAACCGAACATGATGAACAAGCTTTTTTAAATTATGTTGAAGCTTGCAAAAATGATTTTACAACATTTGGTCATTTTGCAAGACATCGTTATGCCAACTTTAAAACAGGGAATTATAAACAATTGCTTAGAGAGCTGGAGCAAGTTGAAACTTCTCCGAAAAACTGGAACCAGTCACGACAAATCAGTTATTTTGCTTTTAAAGCTGGAAAAATAGTTGGAAGTATTCGTTGTCGATTTGACTTGGAAAAAGATGACTTACTTTTGTATGGTGGACATATTGGTTACGATGTTCCTGAATTTGCTAGAGGACAACATATTGCTGAAGAAATGTGTCAATTCGCCTTTGAGCACTATCTTTCCGTTAATATCACCTCTATTTTAGTTACGATTGATGAAAATAATTTTGCAAGTCGGCATATTATTGAGAAGTTAGGAGGTCAGTTAAATAACTGGGTTTATGATTCAGAAGACCAAGCCATTCTAGCACGATATTGGATTAATCTTTTAAAATAAAAAGCACCTTTTCAGGTGCAATGTAAAATTAGATGAGATATAGGTAAATTACCTACTATCATTTTACTTTTATATTTGAAATAGGTCAAAAGAATTGTTTACAAAATCAAAATAAACTCTGTCAGCGTACTGACAGAGTTTTGTCAATTCATTTTAGTTTTTGTCAGTAACTCTTTTATCTTTCATGTTCACGGAAACTAAAATAATTCCCACCACCGACAATGACATGGTCAATAAACGAAATACCTAAATTATCACAAGAAATTTTTATTTTGTCAGTAAAAGTTCGGTCTGCGCTACTTGGTTGCAAACTTCCAGAAGGATGATTATGCGCGACAAGTAGACCAACTGCAAGATTTTTTACAGCATGATAAAGAATTTCTCTTGGATTAGCCAAGGCATGATTTACAGCCCCTATAAAAATGGTTCGTTTCTCGATAATTTTGTTTTGACCATCAAGATATATGGCAAGGAGATGTTCCTGTTCATAGTCACGCATCTCAAATGCCAAATTCAAACCAAACTCTTGAGCACTCATCACTTGTCCATGCCTATGGTGTTCTGCGGTCTGAATCCTTTTTCCAAGCTCCATCATCGCACGAATTTCGATTGCTTTAGCTTGACCAATTCCTGAAATTTCTTTCAACTCTAAAATAGAAGCATGGCAAAAACGCTCCATCGTCTGAAAATGCTGTAAAATTTTTGCGGCAAGTTCAAGCGCTGATAACTTTTTTGTTCCTGTTCGTAGCAAAATAGCAAGTAATTCGCTATCCGACAACTTCTCTGGTCCTAATAGCTCTAGTCTTTCTCTTGGCAACATGGGATAAGGATTCTCTTTTACTTCGTACATATCTATTTATACGAGAAATAATATCTTTTGTCACTGACAGACTCAAAAATTTACTGACAAAAATCCTGTCAGCACATTCTGACAGGATTCTCTTACTGACAGAAATTCTGTCAGTAATTTTTATTCAACGGTAACAGCTTTTGCGAGATTACGTGGTTTGTCAACGTCAAGTCCACGTTGCATTGAAGCAAAATAAGCAATCAGTTGCGTAGGAATAACCATCGAAATTGCTGATAAGAATGGATGGACATTATTGACAACAATTGTATCATCTTGACGTGCTACGCCTTCTTCAACAATGGTAATTGCTGAAGCGCCACGTGCTACTGTCTCCATCACATTTCCACGTGTATGCGCTGCAACTTCTTCATTATTAGAAATCAGAGCAAGAACTGGGGTATCTTTTTCAATCAGCGAAATGGTCCCATGCTTTAGTTCACCTGCAGCGAAACCTTCACATTGGATATATGAGATTTCTTTAAGTTTAAGCGAAGCCTCCATTGCAACGAAATAATCTTGTTTACGTCCAATATAAAAAGCATTTCTTGTAGTTGGCAAGAGTTTAGCTACAACTTCAGCGATTTCTTCTTTTTCAGAAAGCGTAGACTCAATCGACTGAGCAACCAGTGAGAGTTCCTTAACAAGCTCAAAGTCGCTCGCCGCCTTATTTCCATCAGCTTCTCCAACCGCTTTAGCAAGAAAAGCGAGTGTTGCAATTTGTCCTGTGTAAGCTTTAGTTGAAGCCACGGCGATTTCAGGTCCTGCACCAATCAACATCGTGTAAGTCGCTTCACGTGATAAAGTTGAACCTGGAACATTTGTCACGGTCAATGAAGGAAGACCAAGCTCATTGACTTTAACCAAAACTTGACGGCTGTCTGCTGTTTCTCCAGATTGAGACAGAAAGATAAAGAATGGCTTTTTAGACAGCAATGGCATACCATAACCCCATTCACTGGCAACACCAAGCTCGACTGGCGTAGAAGTCAAAGCTTCCAACATCATTTTTGCACCAAAACCTGCATTATACGATGTTCCAGCAGCAATGATATAAATACGGTCTGCTTCTTGCACGGCCTTAACGATATTTTCATCAACTTTCATTGCCCCATTTTCATCGGCATAAGTCGCAATCAATTTGCGCATAACAGCAGGTTGTTCGTCGATTTCTTTGAGCATGTAGAAAGGATAAGTCCCTTTACCAATATCAGAAAGATCAAGCTCTGCTGTGTATCTTTCACGTTCGATATGATTTCCCTCATAGTCTGCAACTTCTACATTATCCTTAGTCAAAATAACCAACTCTTTATCATGAATTTCCATGAATTCTGAAGTTTCGCGAATCATTGCCATCGCGTCAGAGCAGACCATATTGTAGCCTTCTCCCAAACCAATCAGGAGTGGTGATTTATTTTTCGCAACATAGATGATATCAGGTGTTTCAACATCCATTAGCGCAAAAGCGTAAGAACCTTTAATCACATTCAACGCTTTTTTAAAAGCTTCAAGTGTTGTGAAACCTTCTTCTTCAGCAAATTTTGCAATCAAATGTACTGCAATTTCTGTGTCAGTTTGCCCCTTGAACACATCACTTGCTACATATTCTTCTTTTAGTTCAACAAAATTTTCAATCACACCGTTATGGACAAGGACAAAACGACCAGATGTTGAAGTATGGGGTGTGCATTATCCTCTGTTGGTTTACCATGTGTCGCCCAACGTGTATGACCAATTCCTGATGTTCCTGCAACATCAATGCCGATTTTACTACGCAAATCTGCAATGCGACCTACTGATTTCACAAGACTACTATTTTTGCTTCCCGTTACAAAAATTCCTGCTGAATCATAGCCACGATATTCCAGCTTTTCAAGTCCTTGCATCAAAATATCTGTTGCATTACGTGAACCCACAACACCTACGATACCACACATATGATTTTCTCCTTTAAATACCAAATTCATAAATTATACAAAATTGGTATATTCATTTAATTTATCGTTTTTTGAATTACAAATAGCATTATAATATAACTTTATCATCATGTCAAGGATTTATACATAAAATTGGTATAACTATTGCAGAAAGATTGGTATAGTTGTTAATTTTATCACAATAAAACCTAGATTCTACAAGGAAACTAAGTACTTTTTTTATTTTAAAATTTTTAACTTAGTAAGTGCTTGCTGTCTCCGCCCTTTGGGCTACGTTATCGATGCTCGGTCAATGCTCGCTACGCCACTAAATAGCAAGCTCTGCTTTTGTTCTACTGCCCTAGGGTCTTAGCGCTTTAGCGATTGCGATTTGAACTTCCGACTTTAGTCGGTTGCCACTGCGACTAGGTGCTTTGCCTTTTGCTCTTTTTGCTTTAGCACAGCGGGAGCAATGAAGTTGCGAAGAACGTTTGTAGAATGGCATGCAAAGCACGTAGCACCATAGCAAGCATGGACAACGTAGCGAAGCGGAGGTGTGGCCTCATATCTTTGATGTGAGGTTGTACCCTAACCTTGGCGGAGAAAAAAGAATTCCCCACCAATGAAGTAATCACTTCAACGTATATTCTTTATTGTTCCTTTTGACAAAGCTAGGATAAGTCAACATTAAGAAAGTTAGTCCTTCAAGAAATCCACCAATAGTATCACTTGGATAATGTACCCCACAAATACCCTTGAGAACATCACAAGAACAGTTAATAACAACGCTAATCCTGCTAAACCAAGCTTCGCGCTTCGTGTTTTCAACTTAGTGAAATAAATCAAAAAAAGACTTCCAAATAAAATTGTCGCAAAAACAGAATGACCACTTGCAAAACTTTTCCCACTTTGATTAGCAAAAGCTACAAGACGATGGATATCTGGTCTGCTTCGACCAATTACCTCTTTAACAAGTGTATTAAATCCTGTTCCAAACACAGTCAATCCAGCAAACCATAAGCCACCTATTTTTTGTTTGAACAAGAAAAATAAAAGTAAAGCGACGAGAGCAGCTGTAATAATCCCACCTGTATCACCAAATAAATTGGTATAAGCAGTAAAAAAATGTGTTAAAATTGACGAATTTTGGAGTTGGAAAGCAAAATTCTGTATTGGCTTATCAAAGTTTAGCGGTGTCTGTGTATGGCTCAATTTTACCCAGACCGCCAGAATTACAAATAAAATCCCTGTTATGGTACCAATGGAGTAAGATATTTTTTTGTTCATTTTTTTCTTTCTAATCTTGTTTAATTTATACTAGTTTCATTTTAAAATCAGGTAGAATTTTATACCACGGATCCCCCTTTTCAAGTCGCAGGGAGAAACGGCTACTTAACGTGCCCTTGCTTGGCTGATTTTACAGCCTGTGGCATGAAACGAAACAGACCACGCAAACAGAGTGTGTGCCATGACATTGTTCTTTCATCCTGAAGATCAATTACTCAATATGAGAATTCATAATTGACACTTTCTCAAAATGCTCAATCAATGAATAGACCCCTACAAAAAATAAAAGTCCAAAAGTCATAAATTGATAACGTGTCTTTACTTCCCAAATCAATGTATGAAATAAACTTATACCAAATATGGTCAACAACGCGAATAAGAGGGAATCTTTAGCTAGCATTTTATTGCTCAAAAATCTTAATCCTACGGCAATGAGAAATAAAGCTATTAAAGCTTTCGAAAACACTTGAAAAATAAGTCTAATCGCACTGATGTGTTCCAAATAAAACTTTGGTGCAAAAATATAGGTTTTTTGGTAATCTGTCAATGTTTGAAAGGTTCCTTCTCGCCACAAAACACCATATTTGACAAACAAATGAAAAATAAAAGTCTCTGGATTATAGCTTGCAAGTCGTGTTGCAATTCCTGAAACATCTGCACTTTGCGCAGAAGAAAAACCGATATGATGTAGTGTATAACTACGGTCGCAACGATTATACTCTCCAAATTTTTGTTGATTTAAGCCCATATAAATCCAATGTGCTATCGGAAATTCGTCTGGATTTGTACTATTATAGTGATAGTTTGCATCAAGAACTTTCCCAGCTCCTATCGCTAACAAAAGTCCTACAATAGATGCAATAAAAAGTTGAACAACTTTTCTATAAACATTTCTCTGTGTTTTATAAGTGAATAGTCCAATTATCACTAATGCGACAAGAGCAATAATAAGATTTGGTCTCATAAGATAACCATACGCAAAAACTAATGCAATAATCAATAACTTCCACCAGTTCAATCTCCCACATTCGAGGAAAAACAATAGAAGCGCTAGAGCAAAAATACTAGCTCCATCAGTATAACCAACTTGAATAGTAAAGCCATAAAATGATGGAACAATGATTGATAATAAAGCCGCAAAAGCCGCAGCGCGTGGATTCTTATGCCATAAAGTTGCAATAATCAATATTATACTTCCCAAAAGCAAAGCGATATTGTAAGCAAGAAAAATCGGATTAAAACCTAGATGTAAAAACTGTCCCACTCTCATGAAGACACTATACAAAATCGTTAATGGAACAAGATTTTTATATTGTAAAATCCATTCACTCCAATTAAAATTACCTTGCACGAGCTGTCGAGCCATCGTTATACATATCTGGACATCCCCAAATAATTGCACTCGTATCAGAATGACATTCAATAATGCGCTGACAGCGACACCTATTACTGACAGAGCAATGATTCCCTTTAGCTGCCTCACTGACAGCTTTCGCAATCCTCTATCAATGACTCGGAAGAATAAATATAATACGAATATTGTTAGAATCACATCAATCGGATTAACAAATCCTGTATCAGTATATGTAACAAAGACCATCATCAAGAGTGAAAGCAACACAAAACCTAATAAGACATAACGAGTTACTCTTTCAAATTTAAACACATCTGCTGTTTCCCTTCAAGCTCTTTTATCATCAAAAATTACTGACAGAAATTCTGTCAGTAATTTCTCTATACTATTTTGGACCAAAAACAAGGTGGAAAACAGAACCCTGTGGTAAATTATCAGACACGAAAATCCACGCACCACAAGCCTCAGCATATTGTTTAGCAATCGCAAGCCCTAGACCAGTTCCAGGAATTTCACTTGACCTTGACTTATCAACGCGATAAAAACGCTCAAATATCTTTTCTTTTTCTTCATCAGCAATTCCTATCCCTTCATCAGCTACTGACAAATCAATACTATCGCCTTGTTCTCTCAACCGAACAATAATTTTACTGTCAGCAGGTGAATATTTTCCCGCATTTTCCAAAAATGCAACGAGAATTTTTTGAATGGCTGCTCTGTCAGCATTGACAGAAAATGATAAATCATTTTCAAAAATAACTTTCTGTGTCAGCGCAGGTTGAATTTCTTTCACAGTTCTGTCAGTAAATTCGCTTAAATCAAATCTTTCATTTTCCATACTAAAGTGATTCCCTCGTGATATTGTCAATAATTCTTCAATCATTCGCTTCATCCGTAAAGATTCTTCATCAATATAATTCAATGAATCCTCAACAATTTCTGGATGTTCACGCCAACGCCGTTTTAAAAGCGTGACATGACCACGAATCGCTGCAACCGGTGTCCTCAACTCATGTGAAGCATCTGATACAAATTGCTGCTCTTGCTCAATCTTTTGATTAAGTCTTCCTAAAAGTTGATTAAAACTCTTTGCTAATCGCTCTACTTCCACTGGAAAATCAGGAACTATAAGTTCACTTTTTTCCATATTTGTCGCCTTAGCAAGCGCTTCAATAGGTTGACTAATTCGTTTTGCAGAACGCTTCAAAGCAATCATTGCACCAACATAGACTACAAGCATCGTGATAACAATCGCCACAATTGTCCGCAAAACCATATTCAAAACAATAGTAATATCAAGCCATAACTCCGTTTTTATCCCATGAGAAGTGACCGAACTATACCAAAAAACATCGTCGTCCGACAAACTAAAATAGCCCCAGCGCAAACTTCTGCTCTTTAAAAATTGAGTTGTACCATGACTTTCATCAACGGCTCCTGATGGACGAGTCACTCGAATAAAATCAGAACGCTCTCCATCTTCTTCACCAAGCTCAAATTCTTTCCAGTTAATATTTCCGTTTTGAGCCGCTTCATGAACAGAGCTCAATATAGAAGCTCCCTCCGACTCACGAATTTGTAAACTGCTGAAAGCAACAACAGCAGAAATAACTAGTACATTTAGGAGAGTAAATATCAAGAAAATCCGAGTGGACACTTTAGTGATTAAACTAGCACTTGTTTTTGATTTATTATTAACTATTTTTTTTCTGTTCATTTTTAAATGATTAAACAACAAAACGTACACTCACAAACACTGCTACAAGAACAATAATATTAAACACTACAATAACAAGGTTATAGTTTTCAATAGTTTTCTTCATTTGTGAAATCCTTTCATAAGACTTTTTCAAATTTTGAAAATTTCTGCTCAACTTTCTATATTCGAGCAAGGTCAAAACCATCATAAGTAAATCAATCACAGTTAATGCAATCATTGACCACGCCCCAGTCTTAGAGAATTCAGCCATTTGATACCCAATGAACCCCGAAAGTAAAACCAGTGACAAAGGATATGCCCAAAGCACTCTCTTCCACAGCAAAGCCAGAGAAACTAATTTAAGCAAACCGTGAGCAAGTAAATAGATTACTGCAAATAATGTCATATCACTTGTCAAATTTTGTGCCGTATGATTAAATAACTGAACCAAAACTGGTAAAGGTGCTTCTTTTGCCAACTGATTAAGCAAAGTTCTGAGAACCGTCATTGGAACCAAAAACAAAGCTACTCCACCAATTACCTCCAATAAAGCAAACAGGCTTTTGAACAAAACTACAATATCAAAACTTGCATCAAGCCATCCAGCTCTCATATTTAATTTTCTCATCCATTTTCCCTCGCTTCTCATCTTTTCCAGTTCTCACACTGTGGCTAATTCGTTGTAATACTGTTTAACTTAGCAAGCACTTGCTAAGTTAAACAGCACTATCTCCACTTTACTCCGCTGTCGATTCTCGCTATGGCACAAAAGTGCCTTGTCAAAGTCGCACAACTCGCTAATGGCAGACTCTGCTTTCGTTCTACTGCCCTAGGGTTTTAGCGACTTCAAGGACAGGACCATTTCGCCTTGCGACTTTTAGTCGATTGCGATTTGAACTTCCGACTTTAGTCGGTTAGTGAAATCGACAACGTAGCGAAGCGGAGGTGTGAGCTCATATCTTTGATGTGAGGTTGTGCCCTAACATTGGTGGAGGAAAAGAATCCCATCAATGAAGCAATCACTTCAACTCCCAAACGTATCACTCCGAAGTCGATATCCCACACCACGCACCGTTTCGATTAACGAAGGCTCATCATCCAAATCAATTTTTGATCTTAAATAACGAACATAGGCATCTACCGTATTTTCCTGACCATCAAAATCCATGCCCCAAACATCATCTAAAATATCTGCCCGACTTATCGCAACACCTTGATGTTCTAAAAAATACGTCAGTAAAGCAAATTCACGTTGTGTCAAATTAACAGATTCTCCTGATACCCAAGCAGTGTGAGCTGAAGTATCTACTTTTAAATGTTCCACTGCGTAAACTGTCGTTCGTACCGTTGACCATTTTCTAAAAATTAGCCTCAACCGAGCCAACAACTCCTCAATCTCAAAAGGTTTCGTGATATAGTCATCCGCACCAGCATCCAAGCCAGCAACTTTATCCCCGATATAATCACGCGCAGTAAGAAATATAATAGGTGTATTGGGCTGAATTTTTTTCATCCGTCTTAGAACGGTTAGACCATCTAATTTTGGAATCATCCAATCTAATAACACTACATCTATCGCTGGTTGAGCCTTCTCAAAAAGTTCGAGCGCTTCTTCACCATCAAAAGCTGCTGTTACTTGGTAATCTTCAAAAGTCAATTCTTTTTTTACATAATCTGAAATACTTCTCTCATCTTCAACAACTAATACATGATACTTCATTAAATACTTCCCCATTTATTTTTACGTGCTAATATTGTCTAAGTTTAAATATCACTCTGTAGGATAAGCAAGAGCTACATGTTTTTCACGGATATATTTTACAACAATCGCCACTAATACACTAGCAAACAAAACAATGAAAACCATTGACATTTCTCGATTACCTAGCACCCCATTATCCCAACGGTAACAGAAATAATCTGAGAAACTTGCTCCAATAGGCCGTGTCAAAACATAGGCTATCCAAAAGGTCAAAATTTCCATTACTCCATTTTCACGAGGATGTCCCATCAAGCGATAAACCAACACTCCAAGAAAAATTGCGCCTAAGACGTAACCTGCAGTCAGATAACCGAGCCCCAAGTCAAAAGTTGAATGATCCCCCATCCAATCTCCCATCAAAGTTCCGAGTGCGAAGCTCACCGCCACTGTTATCCAATAATAAGTTTCTCTTTTTGAATTTCTAATTTGGTGAATGGATAAATTTTGGGTTGCACGATACCACAGAAAGAAACACAGCCCCATTAACACTGTTGTAATACCTACAAGATAAATGATTGGAACACCCAAAGCTGCAGTCAGAGAGTCTGCGATGACCGTACCAAAGACCGCTAAAAGCGCAACGGCTCCCCAGTAGTAAATGGGATGATATCTTTTTGCGCGTTTTTGCTTAAATAAGAATACTCCAAATAAACCTCCTGACCAAAGAATAGTCAATAGGGCACCAATCACTTGGTTGCCTCCAAACATTCCTTTTAATATATTATTGGATGCATCAGACACGGACTCCCCCATACCTGTCGAAATAAGTTTTGCTATCCAGAAAAGTAGACCAACTGCTGGCACTTTATTCCACTCATAATTACTTATATGTTTTTCTTGCATCATCTTTATTTTTCCCATCATATTATTTTTATCACTTTATTCTACTAGAAAAAATTGACTAAAAAAACAAGTTTTAAAGAGAATTTTATGATAAATTATCAGAGAAAAATGTAGAGTTGTGTCTATATTTATTTGAGTAGGCTTAAACGATGCTAGCCTTTATTTTCTTCTTGATTAATAAATTCTTCAATGATATAACGTGGACGATGTTTTACTTCAATGAATATTTTTCCAATGTATTCACCGATAATCCCAACTGCAAGGAGATTTAATCCACCAAATCCAATAATAGCAATCATGGTAGAGGCCCATCCTGATACATCAGGTGCTCCAATAAAATGTCTACCAACAATGTAGATTGCTCCAATGATAGCAAAAATAAAGAAAAAGAAACCTATCCATAAAATAAATCGCATTGGTGTGGCTGATGTCGAAGTAATTCCATCCACTGCAAAACTAAGCATTCTTTTAAGTGGATATTTGCTCTCACCAGCAAAACGCTCACCACGCTTGTAATAAACAACAGCTGATTTATAACCCACTAGTGGAACTAACCCTCTCAAAAAGAGATTTTCTTCTGGAAATTGTGATAATCCTTCCAAGGCTCGCCTAGACATCAATCTAAAGTCGGCATGGTTAGGAATGCTTTGACTCCCCAAAAGCTCCATTGTCTTATAAAAAGCCCCTGCCGTTCTGCGTTTAAAAACAGTATCAGTATCTCGATTATCTCGCACACCATAAACAATATCACAAGCTTCATCTTCAAACTTTTCAATCATCGCATCAATCGTGTCAATATCATCTTGAAGATCTGCATCCATTGAAATTGCACAGTCGCAGAGTTCTTTAACTGTCATCAATCCCGCTAATAGAGCATTTTGATGTCCTCGATTTCTTGAAAGATTGATTCCACTAAATACTGAATCTTCATGATGTTTTTCTTGAATTTTTTCCCAAGTCTTATCTTTTGAACCATCGTTAACGTACACGATACGGCTTTTTGGGCTAATTTTTTCATTTTCTATCAGTTGACTATATTTTTCTTTCAACCGTTTTGATGTTTCATCAATGACTAATTCTTCGTTGTAACAAGGAATGACCATATATAAAATCGTTGTCATAACTGTTCCTTTCTTGAATGTTTGTGATTCTATTAATTTATCTTTAACTTAGCAAGTGCGTGCTATCTCCGCTCTTTGGGCTACACTGTCGATGCTCGGCACGAAAGTGCCAACTCGCTACGTGCTTCGCACGCCGTTCTCCAAACGATCTACGCAACTCCGTTGCTCCGCTATCCTCTATTCGTATGCAAGCAGAGCTTGCAACGATAGAGGCAAAGCGATAAGATGAAATGGCAAGCTCTGCTTTCGCTCTACTGCTCTAGGGTATTAGCGACTTCAGGGACAGGATCATTTCGCCTTGCAACTTTTAGTCGATTGCGATTTGAACTTCCGACTTTAGTCGGTTAGTGAAATCGACAACGTAGCGAAGCGGAGATAGAGCGAATGGATAACGTAGCAAAGCGGAGGTGTGACCTCATATCTTTGATGTGAAGTTTTGCCCTAACATTGGTGGGGAAGAAAGAATTCCTCACCAATGGAGTAACCCCTTCAATTTTTCGTTAGAATATTATTATGAGTTTTGGACTCAGAAACTATTTTTACTAGATTTACTGTGGCTAAAGCAATCATGAGTGGAGCAAAATGGTAGAGATAGCGTGAATTTGCTTCCCAAAGAATAAGGAAGATACTTAATCCTACAACAGATAAAGCTGGTACAAACCACGGGTTTTTCCAATTTTTCTTATGTGCAAGTAGGAACCAGATTTCTTTCCACATTAGAACGACTAGTGCAATCCAATATAAGGTTTGAGCAGCTTTTAACATGAACCAACCTGTGACATTTCCTTCATGATTCGCTCCTATGTCAAGATAATCGAAGTAACGATGAATCATCTGATTTTCATGATAATAAGTATAGTAAGAACTATTCAAGTCACTGAAAGTCCAAGTGTAGCCGAGTTTTCTACCAATCTGTCTAATAATTCCTAGTGGTCCCATTTTTTTAATATTGTTTAGAAAAAGCTGAGTATCCGCTTCTTTTTTCGCTTCATAGGTAGGGAAAGATTCTGAGTAAAGACGGATTTTTTTATTAAATCCTCCTGTTTTATTGGTGGGTGACCATGACATCGCAATCCAATGCATTAATGGCAAATTATGTCGCTCATTGGCTTGTTCAGAAAATGCAGGCTCGCTTGCAATTGTTGTTTTTACTAACTCATGTCCTCCTGCAAACAAAACAATAAATAGGGGTAAAACAATGAGAAGCTGCTTCCATTTTTTATTAACTGCAAGAAAGATAAATCCGGCAATAATAACAATTACTGCGGTTGGTTTAAACTCATATCCGACTACTCCGATTAAACTTGCAAAGAAATACCATAAAATTTGTTTGGATAAGCGACTTGATTTTACAGCATAGATGAAAAATAGTGCTGCAAGTGCAACGAGAGGCAGTGTCAGTGTGTCACTATAAAGCTGAGCTCCATAAAAATAAAAAGGAATGAAACCAACAGCTACAAAATTGTAAAGAAGGGCTTGTCTTTTGCCACTCAAATTTTTGACCAACAGAGAAGTACTGCTTATTCCCACTGATGTAAACAATGCTGATACAGCTGTCACTGCCCAAACTTTTAGTTGGAGGTTGTCAGCAAAAGGTGCAAAAACACGATTGAATAAAATTCCTAAAAACTGATTATTTGGATATCGTAAAAAATATCCTAATCTGGAAGCTGTGTTTGGCAGACTAGCAAAAGAATGACCTTGTAATTCTGTTGTTGAATTAAAAATTACAAAATAATCCCAAGCGTGCGGACTATCAGGTACATGAATCATAAACAGAAATGGAAGAGCAAAAGTAATGACAGCCATCCCCCAAAAACTGATACGATAAAATTTATCTACTTTATTTTCTGTCAGTATACTGACAGAAACGTCGTGGACGGTTTTTTTATCTGTCGATTCACCGATTTGCGTTGGACGCTTTGAACTGACAGAATAATCAGTGGAAAACAGGTGTTTTGCCAGTTTAAAAATACCTACTAAATAAAAAACTGTAATTAAAAAAATAATATTCCCGAGTAATAACCCTCCCCATTGATTGGCTCCCCATTCTGTTGTTAAAGCAACTGCTATTCCATTTGCGACTAAAAAAGCCACTCCAAAAATAATCAACCAAAGTTTTTTCTTGATAATATTCATTTTTTTGTTTTCCATATTTCCATTTTAACATATTAGCATACTAATTTTTGATGGAGGATTGGTGAAGGTTTTATGAGAGTTTATCATAATTTTAATTGTCAATGTCATAAAAAGAGAGCAAGTCAACCTTGCTCTCTTAATTTTTTAAGTTGTTTTTCAAATATCTCTGGTACCGCAACTTGAAATTCTAAACTTTCACCTGTTATCGGATGCACAAATCCCAATGTTTCAGCATGGAGAAATTGACCGTGATTAGGTGTAAGTGTTTGTTTTGGACCATATAAGGGGTCTCCAGCAACAGGATGGCCGATATAATTCATATGTACACGAATCTGATGTGTCCGCCCTGTTTCCAAGCGCAATGCGACAAGTGTATATCCATGAAAACGTTCCAAAACTTCAAAATGGGTCACAGCTGGTTTACCACCAGCAACTACCGCTTGTTTTTTCCTGTCTTTTGGATGACGTCCAATTGGTGCTTCAATTGTTCCACGATTATTATCAAACTCGCCATGAACAATTGCGAGATAACGCCGTTTACTTGATTTATCTTTCAATTGTTTGGCTAATGATTCATGAGCCTTGTCATTTTTAGCAATCATCAGAAGACCACTTGTGTCTTTATCAATGCGATGCACAATTCCTGGACGAATGACTCCATTAATACTTGAAAGATCACGAATCCCGTACATAATTGCATTGACAAGCGTTCCGCTACTATGTCCAGCCGCTGGATGAACTACCATTCCTTGAGGTTTATTTACCACTGCGACATCGCCGTCTTCATAAATAATTTCAAGTGGAATATCCTCAGCAACGATATCCAACTCTTGCACAGGAGGAAGTTCAAACTCAACAACATCTCCTGTTTTTACTTTATATTTTGCCTTTGTCGTGATGCCATTGACTGTCATTTTTTCACTACGAATCAACTCAGTGACAAGCGTTCTTGAAAGCTCTGTTTGATTCGCAAGCGCTTTGTCAAGACGAAGCAGATTATTTTCTTCTTTGATAATTACTTTTGTCAAATTTTTCTCTTTCTTTTAGAAAATTAATCCTGTCAGTACAGACAGAAGATTTGTCAGTTCGTCCTATTTGTTTTCTCATCTTTATCAAGCAAAATAGCGACAAACAAGACAACAAAACCTACTGACAAAAGACTGTCAGCAATATTAAAAATTGGAAAATTCATAAAATCTGTTTGAAACATATCTACGACAAATCCTTGTCGAACACGGTCAATGAAATTTCCTAAAGCACCTGAAATAATCAGAGTCAGACCAAAAAAATACCAATTTTGCTCCATTTTTTTCCACAAAAAATAAGCAGCTACAATCAATACAATTGGTGTCAAAATCAGAAAAAACCATTGCTGCCCCTCAAACGAAGACCAAGCTGCTCCATTATTTTGCAGATAAGTCAAACTCATAATCCCAGGTAAAAAATTTTTAACATGTCCCAAAGGAATATTTGTGACAACCCAATGTTTAAAAAGTTGGTCCAACAAAATGCCAACTGCAATAATGACAAGTGAAAGTATTTTTTTCATAAGTTATATTGTACCATAACAACGTCCATTCTGTCAGTATACTGACAGAATGATTAGCATAGCTAATCATTCTTTTATCCGCTGATTCAACGCTCAATTCAATCGCGTTGAACTGACAGAATGATTAGCACAGCTATTCATTTTTTTACCCGCTGATTAAATATTCATTTCAATCGCGTTGAACTGACAGAATTTTCCTTCAAAAAATACTGACAGGAAACTGTCAGTATGATTTTATCAGTGATTTCTCATATTCCAAAATAGAAGCTTTAATATCTTGGCGATTATTTTTTCCCATAAATCCACCGAGTGTCCCGTCTTTTCTTGTCACTCGATGACAAGGTAAAATCACAGGTAGCGGATTCCGCGCTAATGCCTGTCCAACAGCTTGTTGAGCGCCTTTTGATCCTACACGTTCAGCCATTTCCTGATAAGTAATTGTTGTTCCAGCTGGAATTTTGGGAAGTTCTAACCACACTTTTTGTTGAAATTCTGTTCCAAAAGTCAACCGAAAATCAGCATCATCTGTTTCGTCAGTGCTGACAGAATCCTTTAACTTTTCTGTCAGTGCTGATAACTGTTCGTAAGAGACGACTTCATGTTCATCATCAAAAAATACTTCAATAATTTTTCCACCAACATCTCGTTCTACCGATAATTTAAACTTTTCTTTCATTTTTGAACTCACTTTCATGATTTAATAACCATCTTTTTTTATCAAGACCTCCAGCATATCCTGCTAACTCACCATCTGTTCTGACCAACCGATGGCAAGGTACAATAAGTGCCAGTTGATTCGCACCATTTGCCGCACCCACAGCAAAGCTCGCCTGTGGTTTATTGATTTTCTCTGCAATCGCTTTGTAAGTCCAGCGCTCACCACTAGGAATCTGTAAAACCGCCTGCCACACTAGCTTTTGAAACTCTGTTCCAACCAACTCAAAAGGAACCGTAAAAACTTGCAGCTTTCCCTGAAAGTATCCATCCAATTCCCTTGCAAGTTGTTTAGAAATAATTGTCTCTCCATATTCAATTTTGGCAGAAAGTCGCTTTTTTAATCGTTCAATCTCTCTATCCAAAAACTTGCGATGTTCAAATTCTAACAAATACAAAGCTTCATCATCCGACAAAGACAACATCCGTCCCAGAGGGGTATCATACCAGAACTCAAGCAAAATTTTATCCATGAGTATATTATAACAAGATATGAGTACGATTGGCAAGAAATGATGAAAAATGCCATTTGGCTCTTTGTGCTTTAGTGCATAAGCCAATGGACAGCGTAGTGCTGAAAGCACGGAGATAGAAAATCTCGGAGAGAAAAGGAGTTTCTTGGAGAGATTTATCTTTTTTCACTCATTTCTAATCGTACAAACTCAGTTACATCAAAATATGAGACGGCTTGTCCAGAACTCAATTATAAGATGTGAATACGATTCCCAAGATATGATAAAAACATAAAATATTGATATCGTCAAAAATACTAACACTAAATCTCACGTCTTACTGTACCACTTTCAAAAAGTTCAGCCCAAGTCATATCACCTAAAACCTTCTCGTTTATTATCTCATTTAATCGGCTCACTGCCACCCCATTTGTACTCGTTGAGTCATGCAAAATGAATCCATTTCCCAGATAAATAGCAACGTGCTGCTCATCTTCAGAAGCATTACTTGCCGTTACTAATAAATCACCCCTACTCTTATTTGACCAGTTAACAGCCGTTCCAGTCTCAGCTAACAAAGTCGTTGACGCCGCATATTGATAAACTAAGGGCAATCCCGCCTTACGATACATATAAGCCACAAAACTTGAACAATCAAACTCATTTTTTGCAACACTAGCGTCTGTCCGACCTCCACCATAGACATAAGGACTTTTACCCACTAACTTTAACCCTTTACTTATCGCTCCTTCAATGGATGAATTACCACTATCAAGTGTTTTTGCCACTGCTTCGTAGGCCTTCAGCACGTTATCCGTACCATCTGACTCAAAATAATAGTAATAACCGTTAATCTCATGCAATCCAGTCTCCATCTTTCCAGTTGATAAGTCAAAATACACGGTTTTTCCATTTACCGTTTGAAAACCTGTTTTCATCGCTCCTGTTTCCAAATCAAAATCATACTTTTCTCCCGAAATCGTCTGCAATCCTTTCAATTTTTCCTTACCAGAAATATAATAAGTTGCTCCATTCTCCTGAACAAATTTCCCATCTGCTCTTTTTAACATCTCTGTGACCCGTGGAATAATCAAAAAACAAAGAATCATTCCTAAAACAACCAAGCCAATAATGAACAAACCCAATTGATATTTTTTTAATTTTTTACGTCTAGCACGTTTTGTTCTCTCCATAAGAGCTCCTCTAACATATGAGCTCGGCTGTTGGAATATGCGAACTCCGTCAATTTTTCATTTAGATTTATCTATAAAGAGTGTAGTCTTATCGGCTTATTTTCTCCTTATCTCAAACTTATTTATTTCTTATCATGTTCGCAATTTTTATAATGCTATTATTCATTTAGTTAATAAAATAGCATGAGAAATCTTCTCATGCTATCTTTACTCACTTTTAATTTTCTGTAAAATAAATCTCCCAGTGTAAATGACAATTAGGATTAAATACCGTATGACACTGAGGGCAACATCCTTTGGCATAATCATCAAAGTTACTTATCGTCCCACACTGACCACAAATCACTGGATGGCTATTTTTGTCACAAGCTGCAAAATTATGATCCATCATCTCATCATGACATTTATAACAAGCAAAATATTTTTGACAAGTTGAACACTTTAGTCCAACGATGTCATTATCCTGATGGTAGTGATAACAGCGTCCGCTCTTATCTAACCCTTTTCCATAAATCTTATACAAATTTAACCTCCCATTTGCAGTTATGACTAGCTCTTTAACATCGGTGCTTCAGCAGATTGTGACTCGACAACTTTAGCCTATAAGCAAACGGATTGCATAGTGCTGATAGAACGACAGAACACCTGAGCGGAACCCATCTATATCTGGTCGTTAATTCCAATCCACTTTAATTACTTCTCCACTCTTAAAAGTTCGTAATTTTCCTTGATTATCTTTAATAACCAAACCTCCATCTTCTCCAATTTGTTGCGCTAATCCTTGAATAGAATTGCTCCCCAACTGTAATGTGACCTGTCTTTCTAAAATAAGCGAACGCCTACGATACTCACTAAGCAACTTCGGATTAGTGTAATCTGATGCATTTTTAATCACTTGTTGAATCAGCGTCGCTGCCAACTGATTACGATTTATTTCAGCATTTGGTTCAATACCCCGTGCCACAGTAGATAAATCTGTCGGAAATTTTTGAGTTGTCAAATTTATCCCTACGCCCATAATAAAATTTGCTGCAGAATTTGATTCAAGATCTAGGACAGCTTCAGTGATGATTCCCGCTACTTTATGGTTATCTAAATAGATGTCATTCACCCATTTTAGCTGAAATTCCTTATCAGGATAGAAGCTTTCAAGAACCTTAGCAATAATCACCGACATACTTGTAGTTAATAACCCGACCTGAAATAACTCGCTAGTAGGATTAGGCAAAATCACACTAAAGTAAAGCCCTGTCTCTGGAGGTGAGTAGAATGAACGACCACGCCGGCCATATCCTTTTGTTTGATGATTTGCTATAAAAATCACAGGTTCAGTAACATGATGTGTACTTAAAAACTCTTTAGCAATATCTTGTGTAGATGTCGTTTCGTTGAATACATGAATATTATCTTCAAACTGTTGGTTGCTATAAAAGTTAATAGTATCAGCATCCAAAAAGGAATTTCCAAGATATTTATATCCCAAATTTTTACGACTAATGATTTGATTACCATTGCGCTTTAAAGTATTAATCGCTTTCCAAATACTTTCTCTACTCACTTCTAATTGACTAGCTAAATAGTCACCAGAAACCCAATTATCCTGCTTTCGGATAAGTTGTTGCAGCACGTATTGTTTTGTTGAATTCATCGCTAATCACCTTCTAATACTGTTTAATTTCTGAGAGGAACTTTTAGAAATTAAAGTTTGGGTAAACCGCCTTGCTTAAGCGCAAAACAGTATACCCACAGTTCGTCTACTAAATCTACAATAGCAGATTTAGGGGTAAACTAGTATAACCATTATCTGTTCTTCAAATATTTCACTTAAAAATTGCTCTACTATAATTATCAAAAATATTTTTTACTCTAAAATATTATAATTAAAACTTGGATAATATAAACATATCATCAAATCCTAGACTACGTCTAAGACGCCGAGTAATCATTACTGATAACACCGCCTTGATAAAATCTCCAGGAATAAAAACTAAATTTGAACTCAAAGCTGTAAAAAGTGGCAAATGTGATTGCCAAGAAAGCCATAATGCACCAGCAACATCCACAAAAATAATACCCGCTACAACAACTACAATGAGTTCCCACCACCAACTATTTAAATGCAGAGCCTGAATTCTTCTCAGCAATAATCCTATTAGCAGTGGAGTAAATAACCATGCAATCAAATAACCCCCAGTAGGTCCCATAAAGCTAGCTGCACCACCATTACCTCCTGTTAATATTGGAAGCCCAATAAATGCCAATAATAGAAACAAACCTACCGAAATTGTCCCATATTTTGGTCCAAGTAATCCGCCAGACATCATCACTCCCATATTTTGCAGGACAATGGGAACTGGAATAAACCCCAAAGGAATTGCAGGAAAAAATCCTAAAACAATGATAAATGTTGTCATCATCGCTGAAAAAGTTATTACTTTAATTTTTTGATTATTAGTCACAAAAATTACTCCTAAAATATATTTTACAATAAAAAATTTTTTTTATTGTACTAATAGAATATCAAATAGTAACCCTAAAATCAATTATAAGGTTACTATTGTGTGTTTTTATTGATAAACAAAGAAAAAGCGCAGAGAATTTAAGCATTCTTTGCGCTTTTATTTATTATTTTAACCTAGAACGTGTGTGCTAAATTACCCCATCAATGAAGTAATCACTTCAATTTCACACTGACGACTTGCGTGACATCTTCTGAAACTGGATGACCATTACTTGTTCGTTCAGATAATGATAAATCAGTAAGCACTACTTCGTAACTCTTATCACCAGTACTAATTTCTAAGATTTGTTTTTCGTTTTCATTATTTGTATCAAGAGGTGCACTAAATAAATCAAGTTCCTCTTTTGCAATCAATGCAGCATCACTTGCATACACTAGACCAGCAGCAAAAACAGTATGATTATTTGTTTTTAGTGTCCGCAACACTTGTAATCCACGATTTGCACGACTTGTTGCTGGAATATCTTCGGTACGCACTCGCTTGATGAAAGCTCTTTGAGTCAATAAATACCAACTGTTTGTTGTCACAAAAAAGGCCGCTTTTATCTTATCTCCATCTTTAAGATTCATTGCTTTAACTCCAGCAGCTTTGGCACCTAAAATCGGAACATCATCAAGATTAAATCGAAGGGCGTATCCATGTTCAGAAATTAACATCATATCTGCAAACTCAACTGGTGCGATCAAGACAACTTCATCCTCTGTACCTTTAAGTTTTGCATAGGCTGTTGATTTTGAACGATAAGTTCGCCAAGGCATGAAAGCAGCACACTCAACCTGTTTGATTTGTCCATTCTTTGTCACGACAACAAAGTTTTCTCCAGAAAATTCGTCAACAATTTTTACAAAAATTACTTTTTCACTTGAAGCAAAATTGGATAGACTTTGTGACAAATGTTCTCCAATGTCTTTCCATCGAATATCGGAAAGCTCATGGACTGGACGATAAATCACATTGCCAAGATTGGTAAAAATCAAAAGATGTTGCGTTGTCTTTGCATTTGAGAAGAACAAAAGCTCATCGTCATCACGTTTACCGATTTCTGAAATTTGTGAAGAAGCAAAAGAACGTGGTGACGTACGTTTAATATAGCCAGAACGTGTTACTGAAACAACTGTTTCTTCTTCAACAATCAACTCATGTGCCTCAATCTCAATCGTCTGAACATCTGCTTGTAACTCACTTCTGCGGGCTTTCGAAAATTTCTTCTTAACCTCTCTCAATTCACGTTTCATGAGATTAAACAATGTTCGTTCGTCATTGATAATTGCCTTTAGTTCCAAAATCTTAGCTTTTAGGTCTGCTTGTTCATTTTGTAAAGTGACAATATCCGTGTTTGTCAGACGGTAAAGTTGTAAAGTGACAATTGCTTCGGCTTGTTCTTCACTAAATTGGTATGAAATCTTAAGATTTTCTTTTGCATCTGCCTTATTTTCAGAGGCACGAATCAATGCGACCACTTCGTCCAAAATTGAAACCATACGAATCAATCCTTCGACCAAATGCAAACGTTTCTCAGCTTTCGTCAGATCGAATTGTGAACGTTTGACAATAACTTCCTCTCGGTGTGCGATGTAAGCGCGTAAAATCTGCAAGATTCCTACTTGTTGAGGTGTCATATTATCAATAGCAACCATATTGAAATTATAATTGACTTGCAAATCTGTATTTTTGAGCAAATAATTCAGGACAAGCTGGCTATCAGCTTCTTTTTTTAATTCAATAGCAATGCGCAATCCCTCTCGGTCAGATTCATCCCTTACTTCTGAAATTCCTGGCACTTTGCTATTCACACGCACATCATCAATTTTCTTGACAAGGGTTGCTTTGTTGATTTCATAAGGAATTTCGCTGACAATCAAACTTTCTCTGCCACCTTTTAATTGTTCAATATCAACTTTTGAGCGAACGACAATGCGTCCTTTACCTGTTTCATAAGCTTTACGAATCTCTGCTTTACCTTGAATAATCCCTCCTGTCGGGAAATCTGGACCAGGTAAAAATTCCATCAATTTTGGCACATCAGCTGTTGGATGGTCAATCATATAGATTGTAGCATCGATGACCTCACTCAGATTATGAGGTGGAATATCTGTGGCATATCCTGCCGAAATTCCAGTTGAACCATTAACCAATAGATTAGGAAAACTTGCAGGAAGCACTGTCGGCTCTTTTTCTGTATCGTCAAAGTTCCATGCGTGAGTCACGGTATCCTTCTCAATATCTGCAAGTAAAAATCCTGATATTTCTGATAACCTTGCTTCTGTATAACGCATGGCTGCTGGTGGGTCACCGTCCATAGAACCATTGTTCCCATGCATCTCAATCAGAGGTTCACCCATTTTCCAATCTTGCGAAAGACGAATCATAGCTTCATAAATTGAACTATCACCATGTGGGTGGAAATTACCCATAACATTTCCGACAGATTTTGCTGATTTACGATAGGCTTTATCAAAAGTATTACCATCTTTATTCATACTATAGAGGATACGACGCTGCACAGGTTTTAGTCCATCGCGAATATCTGGAAGCGCTCTTTCCTGAATAATATATTTTGAATAGCGCCCAAAGCGCTCACCCATAATATCTTCTAAGGGCAATTTTTGAATGTTTGACATTATTTTTTCTCTTTACTTGTAAATTTTCTGCTGACAGAATTGTTGTCAATAGATTTTTTATCCTTGATTTTGTGGTAAGTACTAACAAAATCACTTTTCTATTCTATCACATTTTTCAACTTAAAAAAACCGTAAAAAATTACTGACAGATTGCTGTCAGTAAACTAAACATTATGATTTGAACATAATATTAAAACTTCAAAAGCATATTAATATGCTTTATCCCATCTTCATAAAAGGGTTCGGAATCTGCTACAAAGCCAAGCGAAGCATAAAAGTCTTTAAGATAATATTGCGCTTCAATTTTGACGGCAGACTTACCAACTTTCTGTAAGTAATCTAAAACTTCTGTCAGTAACTGACGTCCTAAATGCTGATGGCGAAAATCTGGATGGACAAGGACGCGTCCAATAGATGCCTCTGCAAATGAAACACCTTCAGGCAACAAACGACAAAGTGCTAAAATTTCCCCTGCTTCATTTTCAAGCCACAAATGTTTTGCAACTTGGTCTTTTCCATCAAGCTCCTGATAAGGACAATTTTGTTCAACCACAAAAACGGCCGTTCGCAGACTCAACAATTGATAAAGCTCTGTCGTTGACAGTTCATCAAAAGTTTTTATTTTCCATTCCATCATTCTCCTCCAATTCTGTCAGCACTGACAGCGTGCTAAAAACTTATACTGAGATAATCCGTTGTAGACACCGATAACGGATTGACGTGCGGTCTAACTTTATGGCGCAAATTTGGCACCACAACTACAATACTGCCTTGCGTTTCGGTAAACATCACTTTCTGAAAGTTAACTGGTATTAGTTCTTACCATTCGACTGATTCTCGTCCAAATCCGTCAGAAAATTTGCTTTTTGCATTTCCTTCAGAAAATCTGAATGAATCGCCAACTTTTCATCATTATATAAGGTAATACTCAAGCTTGAGCCTGTTGAGTATTCACGCTCTATCCGAATTCCTGAAATATCAAACTGCTGCCATATTCGTTCTGAATCTTGACGATAATAAACCAAGTTTTTTGTAATTGGCAAATTTAATTTCCTACGAAGTGTGTCAGTGATTTCATCTGAAATATCACCAAATAAATCCATTTGCTCAGGCTCTGTCAGCATACTGACAGCTTTAGGTTGTTCAATTTCTTGAAGATATTGATACAATTTTGCTGTCACTAAACAATCGTTTAAAGCGTCATGCGAACGTAAATCATTCATTTCTAAAAAGTCTTTAAAACTTTCCAGAGCATAACTTTTCATCTGTAGAAGTCGCTTGCTCTCAGCTAAAGTATCATAAACGCGAAATGCCTCAACATCAGTAATTGCGCAGTCAATAATTGCTTGATAGAGAAAGCTGATATCAAAAGGAGCGTTGTGTGCTACCAATAGATGACCTTTGATAAAATCTAAAAACTTCGGTAAAACCTGTTCAATCACTGGCTGACTCAACAAATCTGCTGGTCTGATTCCTGTCAGTTGTGTAATCTCTGACGATACATAAGAACGCTGATTTTTAACCAATTGATTGAAGCGGGCTAACTCAACATCATTTTCGTCATATTTTACTGCGCCAATTTGAATAATCTCATTTTTCTGAGCAGAGAAACCCGTCGTTTCAAAGTCAAAAACAACATATTTTTCAGACATTTTTCCCCTTTAATTATTTTTTTCTTTTCACTTTTATGTTAGTGCTTCTTATCGAAAACTCCTATTTTTTGATTGAGCGCAAGCTCCAAAGAAGATAGATTTACGCTGCAACCGTTCAACTTTTCAAGCGACAGCACCGTGATAGGAATCACATAATTTTTGTACACTCTAAAATATCGTCCCTGATAAGTTTTCAAGTTTTTGATTTGAACCGTAAGCACTGAACTTCTTGAACTTACAAGATTGAACATTTGAATATCCTTGTAAAAGACTATAATCTGTTCACTTGAAAATAGTCCTCTTATGTCATAAATCAGCCGTTCATCAAGCAAAGTAAGACAACTTTTATCTTTTACGGTACGATAAAGCAGTCCGTAATAACCAATGCCAAGCAAACAAACAAGCCAAAAAAGAATCAAAAGCGATAAACGATTTATAAAAAGCAGAGATAATCCAATCGCCAATACAAAAATCCACCAACTCCACCAGAAAGTCATGATTGAATAATTAATCGTATAAGGAAAAGTAATTTCGTCTTTTTTCATCAGTTGTTTCACTTTCTTGGTTACTGAACAATGCATTTTTTGACCAAAAATAAGTCTGTCAGTACTGACAGAAGGTCATTCGTGATGATGACCGCTAAAAAACTCCCTTAAAACACCGTTTCTTCTTCCATAGTAAATTTAACATTGTTTTCAATCCATTTTCTACGTGGCTCAACTTTGTCACCCATCAAAACAGACACACGTTTCTCTGCTTGAGCGGCATCATCAATTGTCACTTGAATTAATGTTCTTGTGTCAGGATTCATCGTCGTTTCCCACAGCTGGTCTGCGTTCATTTCGCCCAACCCTTTATAACGCTGTAGGTTCGCGCCACGACCAAATTTAGCTCGAAGTTCTGCGAGTTCCCCATCTGTCCAGGCATACTCTATTTTCTCTTTTTTACCTTTCCCCTCACTCATTTTATAAAGTGGTGGAAGTGCGATATACACATGACCATTCTCCACCAAAGGTTTCATATAACGATAAAAGAAAGTCAACAAAAGTGTTTGAATATGAGCACCGTCAGTATCCGCGTCGGTCATAATAATAATTTTATCGTAATTTCGGTCTTCAAGCTGAAAATCAGCGCCAACACCTGCTCCAATGGTGTAAATCATCGTATTGATTTCCTCATTTTTGAGAATATCTTGCATTTTAGCCTTTTCAGTATTGATGACTTTACCACGCAAAGGCAAAATCGCTTGGAATTTACGGTCACGCCCTTGTTTAGCAGAGCCACCAGCCGAATCTCCTTCGACGAGATAAAGTTCATTTTTATTAGGATTCTTCGTTTGGGCAGGTGTTAATTTTCCAGAAAGTAATCCCTTATCTTTCTTCGTTTTCTTACCATTTCTTGAATCTTCGCGCGCTTTTCTGGCAGCTTCACGCGCTTCACGCGCCTTAATCGCTTTACGAATCAGATTTTGAGCTAACTCTCCATTTTCCATCAGATAAAAGCTCAATTTTTCCGCCACAATACTATCCACAATGGGCCGCGCCAAAGGCGATCCTAGTTTATCTTTGGTTTGTCCTTCAAACTGCAAATGCTCCTCTGGCACCAAAATAGACAAAACAGCAGTCAGTCCCTCGCGATAATCTGAACCTTCAAGATTTTTGTCCTTCTCTTTTAATAGATTCGTTTTTCTTGCATAGTCATTCATCGCTTTGGTTATCGCCGTTTTCAGTCCAGACTCATGTGTTCCGCCATCTTTCGTACGAACATTATTAACAAACGATAAAATATTTTCTGAGTATCCATCATTGTATTGCATCGCAACTTCAACCTGAAACTCATCTTGTTCTCCTGCAAAATAAAGTACAGGAGTCAGCGAATCTTTGTCTTCGTTAAGATAGGAAACAAAATCTTGTACCCCGTTTTCATAGTGAAACTCTGCTGAATCATCTGAACGCTTATCTTCAAGCGAAATCGTCACATCTTTCAGCAAAAATGCTGATTCGTTCAATCTTTCCGAAATAATACTATATTTGAATTCCGTTGTCGAAAAAATCGTTGAATCCGGCATAAATGTAACTTTTGTTCCCGTCTTCGACTTTGGAGCCTTACCTACTTTTTCCAATGTTGTAGCTGGATGACCTCCATTTTCAAAGCGTTGACGATAGACTACGCCATCACGTGTAATCTCCACTTCAAGCCAGCTGGACAGGGCATTAACCACACTAGATCCAACTCCGTGCAAACCACCAGAGGTCTTATAGCCTCCTTGCCCAAACTTGCCTCCCGCATGAAGAATTGTAAAAATAACTTCAACTGTAGGTATTCCCATAGCGTGCATCCCGACTGGCATTCCACGTCCTTCATCCTCAACAGTCATCGAACCATCTTTGTTAATGATAACAGAAATTTTATTACCAAATCCTGAAAGTGCCTCATCGACTGCATTATCTACAATTTCCCAAACCATATGATGCAGTCCTGTACCATCAGTCGATCCAATATACATCCCAGGTCTTTTCCTTACCGCATCAAGTCCTTCTAAAACTTGAATTGCATCATCACCATAATGATTAATATCTACAGCCATTCTTTCCTCTTATCCTTATCACAATTTTTTATCAATATTTTTGTTGATTTTATTGACTTTCAAAAGTCATTTTATTTTTCTGTCACTTTTATAAATCCTATGTCGTTAACCAAACTTTTAGTGCAATATCAGCAACATGACACACACTTCGTGTACCGTTCTTCAAAAGCTAATATATTTATAAGTTCAGAAAAATATTTACCTTGATTATTGTACCTTGTTCAGAAAGCTTTGTCAAAACCCCGTTATCAATT
Organism: Lactococcus allomyrinae; assembly: GCF_003627095.1. Lineage (NCBI taxonomy): Bacteria > Bacillati > Bacillota > Bacilli > Lactobacillales > Streptococcaceae > Lactococcus > Lactococcus allomyrinae. The sequence continues at coordinate 978,723 of NZ_CP032627.1, forward strand.
AATAAATGTCTCTTCATTTTATACTATATCGAACTTATTCAATAAACGATCCATTTTATCAAACAATATAGAGAACTCTAAAAATTGAATTACACAAAGTTGCAATATGAAATACATAAAATCGCAGTAAAAGCTCCACTCTTGATAGCAGCATTGTCATTATTCTTTACCAAAAATATGATATAATTATACAGTTAAAAGAGTTAGTATCTGATTTGAAATCAATCATACATTTTAAACGAAATAAACTTCGGAGAACTTATGCTTATTTTTATTCTTCTCATTGTCAGTTATCTTTTGGGAGCTATTCCTGCTGGTCTATGGGTCGGAAAGATTTTCTTTAAAAAAAATCTCCACGACTACGGTTCTGGAAATACAGGAACAACTAATACTTTTCGGATTTTAGGCATTAAAGCTGGAATTGCAGTCTTTATGTTCGATTTACTCAAAGGTACTTTAGCCACTTTATTGCCACTATTCTTTCATGTTCACGGCATATCTCCTCTAATTTTTGGACTTATCGCTGTGTTAGGACATACTTTTTCTATCTTTGACCACTTCAAAGGAGGAAAGGCTGTTGCAACTTCTGGGGGTGTTGTTCTCGGGTTTAGCCCGCTATTTCTTCTCTATCTCCTCCTTGTTTTTCTTATTGTTCTCTTCTTATTCAGTATGATTAGTCTATCAAGCATTGCAGCAGCAATTGCAGCAATTATTGGTATCCTCATTTTTCCTAGTATTAATTTTATTCTGCCAAATTATGATTTATTATTTTCAATAATAATTTTTGTCCTCGCAATAATAATTATTGTTCGACATAAATCTAATATAAAACGAATTAAAAATCATACAGAATCCCTTGTCCCCTTTGGTTTTAACTTATCTAAACAAATAAAAAAATAGGACTATATCTTGTGTCCATCTAATATTTTTTACATAATTCAACACAATATCTAGTAGTAATCATTTGACTAGATATTTTTTTTACGCTAAAATAAGACTATAAAAATAACGAGAAAAGTAAAATAACTTTTACTCACATAAATGGGGGACTATAATGGTTACAGTATATTCAAAAAATAACTGCATGCAATGCAAAATGGTCAAAAAATGGCTTGGAGAACACAATGTTTCTTTCAACGAAATCAATATCGATGAACAGCCTGAATTTGTAGAAAAGGTTATTGAAATGGGTTTTCGTGCCGCACCTGTTATCACTAAAGGTGAGTTAGCTTTCTCAGGATTTCGTCCATCAGAATTAGCAAAGTTGGCTTAATATGAAACTTGTTTACTTCAGCTTGACGGGTCAAACCCGCCGCTTCGTGAACAAAACAGGCTTACCTCACGAAGAAATATTGGCAGATAGTGACTTAGAAATGAATGAAGATTTTATTCTTATCACACCAAGTTATGCCGAAGAATCACCAACTGTATCAAAATCAATTGAAGTCATGGATCCAGTATTTGATTTTATGGCCTACAATGATAACTATAAATTCTGTCGTGGAATCATCGGTACAGGCAATCGTAATTTTGCTGGAATTTATATTTTTACTGCAAAGGAAATTTCCGCTAAGTACCAAATTCCTATTTTATATGATTTTGAGTTCAACGGAACACCCTCTGATGTTGAAATGGTCGAAAAATTAGCTAAAAAGCTTGATCAAGGAGCAAGTGTCACTTACAAAAAGCCCTTTTGATTAACTTTATTCTTCTGCTTCACATCTGTGAAGCTCCTTTAATTTTTATTTAAAACTTACAAGCCTTTTATTATGTAATTAATTTTATAATTCAACGAGTTTGTTTTTTACTTTAAAGGAAAGCGCTTCCTGATACAGCGGTTAATTTGTTGCTACGCAACTCCATACCCATTGGGAATGCTTCGCAGTCGCCTTGGGCTAACCAATAAAATATACCATTTTAAAAGTTAGTTTAGTAAATGTCCCATTTCTATAGTTAACCCGTTGTAAAAACCCACAACGGATTTATGTTGCGTTCTAACTTCATGGCGCAAAAATGGCGTCATGATACGTCAATTGCAGTTACCACTAATAAAATTCGATTGGATTTTAAAGTGAAACTAGTGTATTAAAAGGAGTAATATGTCTCTTAAAAATCTCAAAGATGTTACTTATTTCAAACTCAATAATGAAATCAATATTCCTGTTAATGGTGCGATTCCATTAGCCAAAGATAAAGAAGCGATTGCTGCTTTCTTCAAAGAAAACGTTGAGCCTAATCGCTTTACTGCCGAAACTTACACGGATAAGCTCAACTGGCTTGTCCAAGAAGAATATCTAGAATCTGATTTTTTATCAAAATATGATTCAACATTTATTACGACACTTCGAAAAGAATTGACTGATTTTGGTTTCCGTTTTGATTCGTTCATGGCAGCATATAAATTCTATAATCAATATGCTATGAAAAACAATGATGGTTCTCTTTATCTTGAAGACTTTGAAGACCGTGTATTGATGAATGCCCTTTACATGGGAGCTGGTGATGAAAGTTTAGCACGAAATCTCGCTTTTTCAATGATTAACCGGAGATATCAACCAGCTACACCTACATTTCTTAATGCTGGTCGCAAACGCCGCGGAGAATTTGTTTCTTGCTTCTTATTGCAATTAACAGATGATATGAACTCTATCGGACGAACGATTAATTCCGCCTTACAACTTTCTAAAAATGGTGGTGGTGTTGGTCTTAATTTGACAAATCTACGTGCTGCTGGTGCTCCAATCAAAGGATACGATGGTGTTGCAGCAGGTGTTGTGCCTGTCATGAAACTTTTTGAAGATTCTTTCTCATATGCTAACCAATTGGGACAACGTCAAGGTGCGGGAGTTGTTTATCTCTCTATCTTCCACCCAGATATTATGGAATTTCTTTCAACAAAAAAAGAGAATGCTGACGAAAAAATCCGTGTAAAAACGCTATCTCTAGGTGTAACTGTTCCTGATAAATTTTATGAATTAGTCAAAAAAGGTGAAACAATGTATCTTTTCGAGCCTTATTTTGTCGAAAAATATTATGGTAAGCCTTTCGCTGAGGTTGACATCACTGCGGAATATAACAACATGGTTGCAAATCCAGAAATTCGTAAAACACCGATAAGTGCTCGTGAGCTTGAACAAGAACTTTCTAAACTTCAACAAGAATCTGGCTACCCTTATATCGTCAATGTTGACACTGTTAATCGGGCTAACCCTGTTGATGGTGTGATTTCAATGTCAAATCTTTGTTCTGAAATTCTCCAAGTGCAAACTGCCTCAGTTTTAAATGATGATCAAACCTACAAAGTCGTGGGAACAGATGTTGCCTGTAATTTAGGCTCTACTAATATTATCAATATGATGATTTCAGGTAAAGAGTTTGGAACTTCTGTCGAGGCGATGGTTCGTGCTTTGACCTATATTTCTGAAACAACAAATTTGGATACTGTTCCTACTGTTCGTAAAGGTAACGATGAGATGCACGCGATTGGACTTGGAGCAATGGGATTGCATAGTTTCCTTGCTAATCAGCATATTCATTATGACAGTAAAGAGGCTGTTGAATTTACGAGTGTCTATTTCATGTTGATTAATTACTACACACTGCTTGCTTCAAATAAACTTGCCGTTGAAAAAGGCACTTCTTTCAAAACTTTTGAAAAATCGGCTTATGCTGACGGAAGCTATTTTGATAAGTATCTGAACCATGATTTCTTTGGTGTGGTTAGTGATAAAGTTCAGGCATTGTTTTATGGTATCAAAGTTCCTTCACTTGAAGATTGGTCAGCGTTAAAAGAGGCTGTCATGACTTCTGGATTATACAATTCTTACCGTATGGCAGTAGCTCCAAATGGCTCAATTTCTTACATCAATGACTGTTCTTCTTCTATTCATCCAATTGTCAATCGAATCGAAGAACGCCAAGAAAAGAAAGTCGGTAAGATTTATTATCCAGCCGCTGGGCTTTCAACGGATACGATTCCTTTTTATAAGTCTGCTTATGATACTGATATGCGTGCTGTCATTGATGTTTATGCTGCCGCAACTGAACACGTTGACCAAGGATTGTCACTGACACTCTTTATGCGTTCAACATTGCCAGAAGGACTCTATGAATGGAAATCTACAACAAGCAAAATGACCACTAGAGATCTTAGTATTTTGCGAAATTATGCTTACAAAAAGGGAATAAAAACAATCTATTACATTCGTACCTTCACAGATGATGAAGAGGAAGTCGGAGCAAACCAATGTGAAAGTTGTGTCATATAAATGAGTTCTGTCAGTAAATATTTACTGACAGAACTTAAATCTTTTACTGACAGAATTAACATTTAAAACTTATCCCTGAAACTCATTTACAAATTAAGCGACAATAAAAATTACTGATAGATTTCTGTCAGTAAAAAAAAAGAAAGGAACTAAGTTCGTCATCTCTACTCAAAGGATTTATACAAGTTCTCCTAATAAAATCTTATTGATTTTTATTAATTGTAATTGTGATTGTGATTGCTATATCTTTATAATCAATTAAACAAAATCCTATGAAAAAGAGTAACCTAAAACGTTAGACATTAGGTTATACTATGGACTTCAAAATATCATTTTAACTTAGCAAGTATGTGCTAATATCCACAGATAAAATAATCACTTCAATATATTTTGAACTTCATAAAAGTCGGACTTACATTTTCATTATGTCTGAAACTGAAAATCTTACTGTACCTACCTATTACAGTGCAATTGACTGGAATTCCATTGAGGATTCTATTGACAAATATACTTGGGAAAAACTGACAAGCCAATTTTGGTTGGACACGCGCGTTCCTGTTTCCAACGACTTAGATGACTGGCGCAAACTTCCTCAGATTGAACGCGATACATTTGCAAAAGCTTTTGCTGGACTTACTTTGCTAGACACTTTACAGTCTGTAGACGGTGCCGAAGTCCTCAAGCATGACTCACGTACACCGCAGGAAATTGCTTGTTTCAATAATATCCAATTTATGGAGTCTGTCCATGCAAAATCCTACTCAACTATTTTTTCAACTTTAAACACAAAAAAAGAAATCACAGAACTGTTCGATTGGGTTGATACAAATGTTTATATGCAAAAAAAGGCCAAAATCATCAATGGTATTTACGAAAATGGTACTCCTCTCCAAAAGAAAGTAGCCTCTGTATTTCTCGAAACTTGCCTCTTCTACTCCGGTTTCTATACACCATTACGCTATTTAGGTAACAACAAAATGATAAATTCAGCGGAAATTATCAAATTGATTATTCGTGACGAGAGTGTTCATGGAACTTATATCGGTTATAAGTTCCAACTCGGCTTTAACGAACTTTCAGAAGCAGAACAAAGTGAGTTTCGTGAGTGGATGTACGAACTCCTCTATCAACTCTATGAAAATGAAGAAAAATACTCTGCTCTTCTTTACGACAAGATTGGATGGACTGATGAAGTTTTAACTTTTGTTCGCTATAATGCAAACAAGGCTCTGATGAATCTTGGTCAAGACCCATTATTTCCAGATACTGCAGCAGATGTCAACCCAGTAGTAATGAATGGCATTTCAACTTCTTCATCAAACCATGATTTCTTCTCACAAGTCGGTAATTCTTATCTCCTTGGTGAAGTCGAAGCCATGTCTGACGATGATTACAATATCTAAAAAATCCTCATAATATAAAAAACTTACCCTAGAGTAAGTTTTTTATATTATCATCTTCTTTAATCTTTTTTCATTTTTGTTCGCTCAGGGCTTACCCATGTTCCTGACGCTTCACCCTTAACTACTCCTTGAATCGCTGCTTTAAAGCTAGTAATAACTGTAATAGGTCCAACAATCCAATACCATAACAAGTAAAGTGGAGAAAAAATAATATATTTCATCTTAGATTCATGGCTTTCCAAAGCAAGTGAAGAAAAAAGTTGAAAAAAACCAACAAGACTAACATAAGAGTAAAAAATAAAAAATCGTTCCAAATGAATATTCAAATCCAAATAATTATTTGTTAAAACATCAATAATAAATTGTACTAGCATAATAATCGTCCCTATAACATAGTAAAATGCCCAGACAATACTCAGAGTCTGATCAATAAGAAGGATAACCTTAGGCAAATAATGCAACGGATGTTTAAAAATACGTCCAAAATTAGTAAACCACGACTCTGTTCCACCCTTAGCCCATCTTTTACGCTGTTTATACAGTGCATCAAAAGTATTCGGAACATTCATATAAGCAATAATATCCGGAGTGTAAACTGCCTGCCACCCATGAAATTGTTGATCCCAAGCAATGGAGATATCTTCAGTCGCTCTATCCTGCCTAAAAATCCCTACATCAAACAAAGCTTTCTTACGATACATGGTATTTGCTCCACTGTAAGCATAAATTGCTCCTAAAACCCCCATCTGTGTCCGTTTGATAATTCCAGCAATACTTGAAAACTCTACCGTTTGTGATTTTTCAACTAAAAGAGAGCGATTTTGAACCGTCATATTGACTGTAACCGCCCCAGTATTTTGAAACTTATCTCCAACAAAATAATTCATATACCGCCAAAGTGCATCACGTTCCGGCATAATATCCGCATCATTGCTTAAAATGAATTCCCCTTTCGCAAATGAAACACCAATATTAAAAGCGTGTGCCTTTCCCTTATTTGCAGTAATTCGGACAACACGAAGTCTGGGATATTTGAGCATCAATCTTTGCAATATATTTGGTGTCAAATCTGTAGAACCATCATCACAAACTAAAACCTCAAAATTATGATAATCTAATTCCGTAAATAGATATTCAATAGTATCTTCAATGACCAATTCTTCATTATGTGCTGGAATCATAATCGTAATCATTGGCTCATCTTCAGGCGCAACTCTCTGGAAAGTTTTGAGCCTTCCTTTGTAAAAAAAGCGATAAAAAATACCGCCAACAGTCCATGCAATAGCTCCAATCATTGGATAGTAAAATAATACTGAAGATAGTAATCCAAATATATTTGACAAATTAAATCAGCATCCTTTTTTCTTAAATTCCTCCTCTATCAAATGGTTTGGGAGATTTTGTTCTGGTGCAACGATGTAATATTGTATGCTTTCACGAAATTCTTGTTTCCCAAAGCGTGCTGTATAAATCTCATTCAACACTTTTGTACGATTTTCAGCCTGAAACTCGTTATATAATTTCTTCTTAGCAAAGACGTGCTCTTCCATATAATTATTATGAATAAGAAACATTGTACTAATAAGAATAACTCCAAGCCCACCTTTGAGCAGTACGGAAAATACAATGTGTTCAAATACACGTCCTTCCGCAAAACTCCAATGAAAAATAAAATCCCAAAAAGGCTTAGAAGTAGAGGAATTTATTGCAACCAAGATCGGATAAATCAATATTATCCATGAAAAAAGAACAGCCAAAGTTTGTCGAATTTTCAAACCCCAGTTTCCTTCCTCAAAGTATCTATCTTCAATCAATTCCATATTTAATAGATCTTTTTTTGATTTATTTAGCATATTATGATTAACTTTCACTACACTTTTTATTCTACAACTCTATACAAATATCTATTTTTACTATTTTACAAAACAGTATTTTACAAGTTTATTATACTTCTTTTGAAATCATTTTGCAACATTATGGCAAATAACATAATTTAAGTATGCGTTTTAGACACAAAAAAAACAGATAAGTCATTTGACTTTCTGTTTTTTATTTTTATTAGATTTTAAGGAAACGTCTCATTGACAAGAGCGCTCCGAATGACCCAATGAGTACACCAATAACAACCATAATACCAACAATTTGTGGAATAAAAGTTGATGGTGGAAGCATTGATAAATCTTGCGTTTTAAGGCTTGGTGTGAAGCTCACAAACGCGAGTCTATAAAGCCAGATAATCAAAATACTTGGTACGATTGACCCGAGCAATCCAACCCAAGCTCCTTCTAAGAAGAAAGGCCAGCGAATATAGCCGTTTTTAGCTCCCACTAAACGCATAATCTGAATTTCTCTTTGACGCGACATAATCGTAATTCGAATCGTATTCGATATCAGGAATACAGCAACAAATAGCAAGAGTCCAGCAGCTGCAAGTCCCCAAGTCCGAACTACTCCAGCAATGTCAAAAATACGATTTGTATTTGCACCACCGTAGGTTGCTTTTTCAATTCCTGAAATCTTCGATATTGCTGCTGTCACGGATTTTACATGCGCAGGCTTATCTGCTTCAACAATATAAGCATCATACAATGGATTGGCATCACCTTGGAAAAGATTCCAAGTTTTACCGAGTGTCGCAGTAAGTTGTTTTAACTGCTCTTCTTTACTTGAGAACGTAATTTTTTTAACATTTGGTACTTCTTTGATTGCGTTGTAAACCTTTAAATGAGCAGGGTTTTCAATCATTTTCCCTTTATCTTTAGGGTCCTGAATCTTAGCTTCTTGGTCATGAACATCCAATTTCATATATGCTACAACACGAACATTATTTTCAATATCTGAAGCTAATTTCGTCGTGTTCATAATCAGTGAGAGGAAAAGCCCCACTAAAACAAGGGTAATCATAACTGATGATACCGCTGCAACGGTCATCCAACCATTACGCTTTAAGTTTTTTAATGACTCACCAAGGTGCTTGAAGAAATTTCTAATCATCGTAGCCGTAAACTCCTTCCTCTTGGTCGCGGACAATACGTCCGTTTTCAATCGCAATAACACGGTGTTTCAATGTATTAACGATTTGGCTATTGTGAGTTGCCATCAAAATGGTTGTCCCTTGAAGATTAATTTTTTCAAGCAAATTCATGATTTCCCAAGAATTTTCAGGGTCTAGGTTCCCTGTTGGTTCATCGGCAATCAATACTTTTGGTGCATTAGCAATTGACCTTGCAATCGCGACACGTTGTTGTTCCCCACCAGAAAGTTCATTGGGAAATGAACGAATCTTATGTTTCAATCCGACAAGGTCAAGCACTTCATTGACACGTTTCTTGATTTCACGTGGACGTTTTCCGATAACTTCCATCGCATAGGCGATATTTTCATAAACTGTTTTCTTAGGCAAAAGTTTATAGTCTTGGAATACAACACCAACAGAACGACGCAACATTGGTACATCACGACGTCTTAATTTTGCTAAATCATATTGCGCAACTTTTCCAGAACCTCGGTCAATCTTCAACTCACGATAGAGAAGTTTAATAAATGTAGATTTCCCAGCTCCCGAGGGTCCAACAATATAGGTAAATTCTCCTGGCTCAATTTCGAGAGAGATATTACGCAAAGCTGTTGTCCCATTAGAATATTTCTTGGAAACATTACTTAGTTTTATAATACTCATAGTACCTTTCCTGTATAAGATTTGATTGATTAGTTACCATCTCGTAAGAAAAATGATTATCTTGCGATGCTGTCAGCAACTGACAAACAAAAATATATTTTAATCACTATGGACGTTCTAATTATATCAAATAAAGAACGCTTTTGGTAGCTCTTTTTTTATCTAAAATTTACTTTGATAACAAAAAAGTTACTGACAGATTTCTGTCAGCACTTACAGAGCATTGTTCACTTTCATAAGTTCCATCTCAAGTATGCATTGATGAAACCGTCAATATCTCCATCCATAACATTTGCGATTTGCCCTGTTTCATAACCTGTGCGAGTATCTTTGACTAATTGATAAGGCATGAAAACGTAAGAACGGATTTGACTTCCCCAAGAAATCTCAGACTGATCACCACGAAGTTCATCAACCTCTGCTTGTTTTTTCTCCATTTCCATTTGATACAATTTCGATTTCAACATTGCCATTGCTTTATCTCGGTTGCCATACTGCGTACGGTCCATTGTAGATTGGACGACAATACCTGTTGGAATATGAGTTAAACGTACCCCTGTGCTGACCTTGTTAACGTTTTGTCCACCAGCTCCACCAGATCGGAAAGTATCCATCTTAATATCTGCATCACGGACCTCTACCTCAATAGTATCATCCAATTCTGGCATAACATCTACTGAAGTAAATGAAGTATGGCGACGATTTGCCGAATCAAACGGAGAAATACGTACTAAGCGATGCACACCTTTTTCACCTCGTAAAAATCCATATGCATTGCGACCTACAAACCGAATTGTTACAGACTTCAAACCAGCGACATCACCATCTTGATAGTCCAAAATTTCAACCTTAAAACCATGTGCTTCACCCCAGCGCGTATACATCCGCATCAACATTGAACCCCAGTCTTGTGACTCAGTTCCACCAGACCCTGGGTGAATTTCAAGTACAGCATTCATATGGTCATAGGGTTGATTCAACATGATTTCTAACTCATAAGACTCTATTTTTTGACCTAATGCTATCGTCAGTTCTTCAAGCTCGACTTGCATTTCTTCATCAGCTTCTTCTTGTAGCATCTCCAGCATCATCTGAGCTTCTTCGAGCATGCTATTCATCGCCATGAAGTTATCATATTTTGCCTTTAGACCATTTGACTCATCAATTACTTTTTGCGCAGCCACTTGGTCATTCCAAAAATCTGGCTGTGCCATATCATTGTCTAAAAGAGCTATTTCTTCTTCGAGGCGTTCAAGATCCAATGAGCTTCTAAAATCCTCTATTTTCTCATTGTATCCTTCTAGTAAATTTCTAATTTCAGATAGTTCCATAACCTTTATTTTATCACATTTTTAGACAAATTAACATTTCTGTCAAGAAAAATGCTATCTTCGATTAAATAATCGTTTAAAAAAACTTACTCTCTTTGTCGCATACACTTCTTCTTGTACTTCGACTAAACATTTCTCCGCTTCTTTTACAAAATACGTTTGAGGACTCAACTCGCTATGAATCAAGTGAGTTTGATAAAGTTCATCTGAATTCAAAAAGAAAGTTTTCTTATCATACTTGGTAAATGCTTGGATAATTTCACGCGCTTGATTTACGACTTGCTTGTCATACAAACGTGCTGCAATCTCGATACGATTATCCATATTGCGTGTCATCGTATCAGCCGACGAAATCCATATCTCCTGATGTTTTCCGCTCCCAAAAGCATAAATTCGACTATGCTCTAAAAATCTTCCAACAATTGACCTTACCTCTATTGTTTCACTCTGTCCTTTATTTCCCACTTTCAAAACACAAGCACCACGAACGATAAGTTGAATTTTTACTCCTTTTTGCGAAGCCTCATAAAGTTTATCAATAATAAGCTTACTCGTAATTGCATTAACCTTCAGAAAAATATAACCATCCTGACGTGTCATTTGTCGCCCAATTTGTTCGTCAATCTTTTTCATAATCATCATACTGATACCAAAAGGAGAAACGACAATTCGCTCATAATTTGGTAATTCAGAATAGCCCGCAACAAAATTAAAGAAACTCACTAAATCACGACCATAGGCGGGATTGGCAGACAGCAAACTAATATCTGTATACATTTTTGAAGTGCTCTCATTATAGTTTCCCGTTCCGAGGTGAACATAAGATTTCGTTCCCTCACCAACTTTCTTTACAACAAGTAAAGCTTTTGAATGTGTTTTTAAATCCGGCACCCCATAAATGACATAAACACCTGCCTCTTCAAGTACTTTTACCCACTTCAGATTATTTTCTTCATCAAATCTTGCCTTTAATTCTACAACTGCTGTAACCTGTTTGCCAGCCTTACTTGCAGCACACAATGCCTCAATAACACGCGAATCCTCGGCAACGCGGTACAATGTTTGCTTAATCGCAATAGTATCTGGACTTTTAGCAGCTGCAGATAAGAAATTAAGCACGGGTAGATAAGAATCATAAGGATGATGAAGCAAAATATCTCCCGAATCAATTGTAGAGAAAATATTGCTTTCTGACCAATCGTCTGACTGATTGGGAACAAATGGACTAAATAGCCATTCCGAATGTTGTACTTTTACTTGTGAAATAAATCCAAAAAGTATTGTCAGATCTAATGGACCTTTAATAAAATAAAAATCTCTTTTTTTCAAACAAAGTTCATGCTCAAATTTTTCTAAGTCATGTTTAAATTCATCAAAGTTACCATCACGAATAGAAATTTCAATTCGTGATGGTAATCCACGTCTTCTCTCTACCAGATAATCTTCAATCTGTTCAATAATATCATCATCTGGATCTTCCTCAAAGTCAGGATTCTGATCTAAGGTCACTCTAAACGTGAAATAACGTTTTAGTTGCCACCCCAAAAATATCTTATCAAAATTCCCTTGAATGACTTCCTCTAAATTAATGAAAGTTTCTGTTCCCGCCAAAGCAACCAAACGATTAAGCTGCACAGGTAAAGGCAATATCACTCGTGTATCTTCTTTTCCTTCCTTTTGTAAATGCAAAAAGAGATGAATTAATTGATTTTCTATCTTTGGTGTTGCATGATAAGAATCTAAACCAATTGGTGTTAAAGCTGGTAAAACTATTCGCTCAAAATAATTGTCAGCAAGTGCACGCTCTACTTCATTTAAGTCATCATAACGTTTGAAATAAACCTTCTTCTCTTTTAAATGCTCAAGAAGTTCCTGAAACCTAAGATATTGCAAATCAAGATTTTTTTGATTTCTCCGATTTAACTCTTCTAATATTTCTTCATGATTCATTCCTGTTCCAGCAACTTGTTTATGTGCTTCACTTCTAAGACGCGCGTTAGATTGTATAGCAGGCACTCTGACCATAAAAAACTCATCTAAGTTATTAGAAGCAATCGCCAAAAATTTTAGCTGCTCTAAAATGGGGTAATCCTCATCATAACTTTTTTCAATCACACGACGATTAAACAAAAGCCAGCTTAAATCTCTATGAAAATATTTTATTTCCTCACCCATTCTAATTTACCCCTAATTATAAAAATCTAAAATTACTTTTTTTCCTAAAATATATTCTATCTTTTTCTTCTGTCGTTCCGCACGTGAAAGTTCACCATAAGGCGTAAGACTCCATTTTATCCGAAGTCTGTACTTTGCTCCTTCTTTAAGTAGCTCCGCTTTCTCTATTTTATTCATTGGGATTACATTTAACGCATCACAAAAGCGGACAAGGTTTCCCGCTTTTAAGATTAATTCAATCTCCGAATCCTCAAACCAATCATGAAAGGGCGTAAGGTACTGGTTAAACAAAGACTTGTTCTTATAAGAAGCAAGAAGTGCAATAATAATTCTATCTCGATGTTTAAAACCAGAAATATTACTATTTGCTAGTAGATAAAAAGTGTGCATTGAACTGTCATCAGCTTCAATATAAGACCCTGCCAAATAAAGCATTGAAGCATAATATAAATAATCATTTAACTGCTCAGAGGGTATCACAAGACCTGCTCGAATCATCAAATCCTGAAAAAGCCGTACACGTTTCAAGCGTTGCTTTGCATTCTCTGGATCAATCCCATAATTAACAAGTAAACGCGCTATTGATGTTTTACGGATTCCTGACACTGGATAGGTTTCAGGCACCTCTGCATTAATCATATTAATGAGTAACCCTTCACGTAATCCTTCTTTGACAAAATACATTCGCTCCGCAGAAGTCGTTTCTGTTAAAGCTTGGAACGTTATTGTTGCGGGAATAATAATATCTGCTCGGTCACGTGAAAGACCATCTAAATCCCGAAGTTGTTTTAAAGATTTAGCAGCCAAGAAAAACTTCGTACTCTTTATATTTTCAACGGTCATTGAGTATCCATGTAGACCTGTAATCGGATAATTCACCATCCGTTGATGAACTGAAGCCATATTACGACTTGAGCCGCCCATCGCTACAATAGGAACATTGCGAGCATGAATCCAATCCTGTGTCTTAAATTGCAACTTAACATAGCGCTCACACGCTGCCATCGCCTCCAAATCACCTGGTTCCTTACCTTGAAAAAACATCTCCATCAACCGAACTACTCCAAATGGAAAACTATGTGAATGTATAAGTTCGTTACCTCTATAATAAGTGACTTCTGTAGAGCCGCCACCCATATCTACCGTATATGCTTCTTCAAAAGTGGTTAAATGACTTACCGCATATTGCCCATAAGCCGCCTCTTCTTTTTCCGATAAAAGTCTAATTTTAAAGTTTGAACGTTGTTCTAGCTCTTTAAGAACATCCGAAGAATTCCTTGCTTGCCTTATGACAGCTGTAGCAGTTGCTATTGTTTTTTTAGGACGATAAAGCTTGATAATATCTTCAAATATTCTCAAAGTTTTGATTAACTCATCTATTCCTATTTGCGAGAGATTACCATATTCATCCAAATACTGATAAAGGCGAATTGGCATCTTTATGTCTTGAATTTCTTTATAAGTATATTCTTTTTGAATATCATGGATAACCAATCTAACGCTATTTGAACCTATATCTATAAGTGCTATTTTATGTCTTTTCATCCACGCTCTCCATTTTTAATTTTATCATGATTGATATTGATTGTTTGTAAATATTGCGTAAATATGTATTGATGATAGATAAATGTTCGGAAATAAAAAGAGCCAACTCTAGCTCCCTTATTTCCGAGGACGAATTCGTGTTTTACCATTTTCCAAGCGTTCGATTGCCCATTCAGCAGCATCAACCATATAATCTCGAACATCATTCTTCTTAATTTCTTGGAGCTTGGGAAGAGCTGTTTTATCATTGCTATTTGCTAAGGCGTAAATAGCATTACGTTGCAAAGGATTTTTCCCCCGCCAAGAACCCGCCATTGAACCAAATTTATTGATAAACTGTTTATTAGAAAGATCAAGTAAGGGCAGAAGCTCGGGATTAGTGAGCTCAGGGTCTGGTTCCATTTCTGGATGAAAATGGCTGTTAATCCCTTTATTATAGGGACAAACAACTTGGCAAATATCACAACCATAGATAACAGTTTTAATTTTTTCACGAAATTCTTCTGGCATTTTCCCTTTAGCTTGTGTCTGAAAGCTCAAACAACGAGAAGCATTAAGTCTACCGTCACCAAGAAGCGCTGAGGTTGGACAAAAATCTACACAACGCGTACAGTCACCACAACCATAATCAACAGGATGGTCAGGAGTAATTTCAAGATTGGTGACAAGCTCACCTAAAAACATCCATGAACCAAATTCCTTGTTAATCAATAAACCATTTTTCCCGATAAAGCCGAGTCCTGCTCTAGCTGCAACTGCAACATCAACGAGTGCTCCTGTATCAACCATCGCTTTATAATGAAACTCACCTGCAAGTTTTTCAATCCCTTCAGCTAAGAATTTGAGTTTGCGTTGCAAAACAAAATGATAATCTTCCCCCAAGAACCTCGTGAAAATTGACCTCGTCTATATTCAGTTTTCTCAGGTTTCTCTTCAGCCCTATTAGGATAAGCGATACCAATAGAAATAATAGTTTTAGCATCCTCAACTGCAAGTCTAGGATGCAAACGTTCCTCAAGATTTTGATGTTCAAAACCACTTGTGTGTCCTGCTTCTTTTTGCTCTACAAGAGATTTCCTAAGATATTCAAAATTATCAGCTGTTGTAAAGCCGATTTTTTGAATGTTTAGGTCTGAGGCAAGTTGTTGTATAGCTAATTTCAGATTTGTCATATCTCAATTATGGCACAAATATTTATTATATGTCAATCACTATTCCCAACTACACAATAAAAAAGTATGAGAACCTCCGTCTCATACTTTTAACTTACCATTTAGTTGTATTTTCAAGCTTTTCTACGAACAATATACATTCCTACTCCACCTATAATGATTCCTCCAAATAGAGCAGGAATCCAAATTAAATTAATCGTTTGCCTTTTTGTTTTTTCCGCCTTTGGAGTAATATTTTTTACAGTCAACGGCTGAGCAAAGAAATTATAAATTGGACTTGGATTAATTCCTGGGGTGCGAGTGTTGGCAAGAACCGTTGAGAAGTTTGTAGAATAATCTTTACTCTTTTTCAGATCTTTAGCTCCTACGCTCAAGATCTCTCCCGTTCCATCAAGCACTTTTTGTGCATTAGCCTTTGTCGCATTAACCCCTTTGACCATTTCCTCAAATTGATTACTATTATCTTTGATTGCTTTAGCATTATTAGCTGTATCAGTTGCAGACTTACTTGTATTTGTCATCAAACTAGAAATCATTTTATAGATGCTATCTCCACCATTAGGGTCAATATAGAGATTAGGGTCTGTTTGATTATACTCATTCCAATTTTTTACTGCAAGTAAGTCAGCCTTAGATTCTTTCCATGATTTGTAACTTTCATCATTTGCTTTAGTCGCTGTATTATACCAATTTTGAAGAGCAGCCATTTGAGTAGAAAAATAAGAACTAGGAAGATTTTCTGATAGAGTATTCTCCGTTTGACTCAATGTATCTATGCGTTCTTGTAGCTCTGATAAAATTTGAATAATTTGTTTTAAGTTAGACTGTCCTAAGTCTTGATAATCTGTAACATCTTGATTACCTAACCGTTCCTGGATAGTATTGATATCCATGTTACCATAACGATTATAAACAGAATTTTCATTATTGGTTTGAAAATCATTTTTACTTGGTAATTGCCCATTTTCTGAGGCTACCATCAATGAGTTATCCTCAGGATTCCCATAAATAAAATTAATTAGCTGTGTACTTGTATCAATTTTATTAAACATACTAGTCAGAGTTTCAAAATAAGTTTGACCGACTGCATTATTTAATGGTTGCTCTGGATTTAAAACAAATTGGATTGTACCTGTTTTAGAACTACTTCCATCATAAGTCGTCAATGTTGCAGTAGAAATCTGCGTAGAACCAAAATCAACCGAGTAAGTCACTGTCAAAACCGCATCACCTGCACATGAATAGCTTTTTTCTATCATTTGGACCGTTCCATCTGGGTTCATGATAGGTTTACCATTGGCATCCAATGCAGGTTCTTCTTTTGTATAACTTTGATTGTTCAATGTGACGGTTGTATTATCACTGCTGATACTTGGATTGTTTTCTCCTGAACCACTAACATTAGAAACACTGATTGTTGTATCTGGTGCAGTAAGCTTAACATAACCAATATTCCCTTTCGGAATCTTAAGCGTTACAGTCTTCTCCATTGTTTGATGAGGTGTATTATCAGGCAATGTTATTTCATCCAATTCACCAGTCTTCACTCCAAAAGCAGAAGCATAATTTTTAAGAAAGTCAAGTTCTTTTTGATATTCACCAGCTTTCCCTTGCGTAAGTGAGTTATTTTCAACTAAACGGTTAAATAAATCAGTATAATCACTTGAGTTGACAGAAATATCTTCCAATAAAGAGGAGATTTGTGCTGAATAATTTTGCTTACTGTCCAATAGCGATTCTTGAGCGAAAGAGTTTTCCAATTTCTCAGCTAACGCTTTACGTGCATAAGTTGAATCCGGATCTTCAATGATACTTTGGAGATTGTCATACTTATAGTTAGAATCATTAATACTGATATCCGAAGCAAAAAACTGTTGTAAAACTTCTTGTTCCAACCCAAATAACTCTGTTCTTTGCTGAGCAAGTTGAGTGATTTGATTCCCAACATCATCTCTTTTTTCCGTAATTAACGTATTATATTGGGCTATTTGATTTGTCAAATCAGGATAAACACCTTGTGAAGTTCCATCACTATTTTGAGATGAGAATTGATTGAAATTCGTTAGGTTAGTAGTATAAAGTCCTTTAAATTGGTCAAAGTAGAATGTAGTATCTGAGGTAAATTGATGAGTAATACCAGCATTAGCATGTTCTACATTGATTTGTGCAATTTTTTGATTATCTTTAAAGAAATTTTGCAGAGGAACCTGCTGACTATTCAATGTCTTACTTGTTGAATCTAGCATTTTTTGCACACTACTAGTAAAACTATTTTGAGATTGAATCCATGAACTATTCTGAGACTTAAGAGAGCTAGCTTGACTGATTGTGGAAGTATATGATTCAGCTGTCGTCTTGAATGGGGGCAGTACATTTACACCTAATTGATTAAGTAAAGTACCTTGGCTTCCAACAACATCCTGCATCGCCCCTTGAGCGCTCGAAACATTATTAGCCACACTTGAATAATACATTTGAACAATACGCGTGTTAAAATCATAAAGTAATCCATTGATCTTATTATCTAATTGAACATTATTGACCTGATTTTGACCCGTTTCAATTTTATAATTTACTTCCGCTTTTTCGGGTGCAAGTGCTTGAAGAGATAAAAGATTAGATGTAAAATTTTGTGGAAGATAAATCACAGCATTTACAGAACCATCTTTATAAGCTCGCTCTGCGACACTTCGTGAAGCAACTTGCCAGTTATACTTGTCATCATTTGAAACTAAGTCTACAAAGCTCTTACCAAAATTGTAGCTTTTCCCTTCAAATTTACCACTTTCGTCCTCATTGACCAACACAATCGTTGGTTTGGACACCGACTGTCCCGCCGCTTCCTTTGGATGACTTAACCACCAAAAAGAAACACCAAGTCCAATTATAGCAATTACTAGAATACCACCAGTTATTACCGTTCTTCTCTTCATATCTATTACCTTCTCCTTTAGCTTTGTCCACTAATTATTACTAATGAATTAAATTGAATTAAATCATCACTAATAATCAGTGGAATGATATTTAACACTCCACTTTTATTTATAATACATCTAATTAAACGTACTCTTTCTGTCACCTGTATCTAACAGATAATACTTTTCTCCCGCTTCAATAATCTTATATCTATCATTCTTATAGATTGAAATTAATTTATCTTCCATATTACATTACCACTCCATTTGAATAGGTTTATCGCATTCACAACATTCCCAACTCACTGACCAACATCTTTTAATCCTTCATCAACCTTACTTTCAGCCCAATTCAACACACTCTTAAATTATCGTATGCCAAATTGAACAAAGCTGTAGCCCTAACACCAATTGAACATCCCTGCCTGATCCTCATTCACTAATGCAATCGTAGGTTTTGTGGTTCGCGTTTTCTTTTGCGTATTTTGGATCAATAAAAACATCAGAGTTCCTAACAGTAGAACAATCACACCTATGGCGATAGGGCGAATTTTGCGCATCTTATGATCAAATTCTTCCCAGATTAGTTGAGAGTTTCTCAATTTGTTTTATTTCACATATTTATTCCTTACTTTCAAACATCACAAATCACTTCAAATATTTTGTTGAATATTCCTTATAATTTGGTTGATTGGTCTTATTCATAGCATATAACATCGTTCCTTTAAGATAATCATCGGTTGAATCAGGTTGGATCATAATAGCTATATTTTTATTTTTATCTGGGAAAATAATTGTATAATTCTGACCATCTTGTTTTATTCCATAATAATTAACACCATTTTCTGTACCAACTGCATTCTGAGTATAATTATAGGTTTGACCATCCACAGTCACTTTTTTGTCGGTAAAGGTAATTGTGGAATTATCTCCAGACGCATCCTGAACTTTCCATGTACCTTGAATTGATTTTGAACCGCTGCAACCAACAAGAACCACAAGACTTATCGCCAATCCTAGAAGCAAAAAAATAATTTTATTCGTTTTCATTTACTTTAACACTCCCCAACATTTCTTGAATTTTCTCATAGTCTTCGTTTTTTTCTTCTTCATGTAGTTTAGTTGTTCCTGTAAAACTAATCATAAACTTAGTATCATTATATGTAATAAAAGAAACAGCAACAAGTTGAGCTATTGCACCCATATCTTTGTTGATGTATGCAAATTCTTCGACTTTCCATGAACGACTATTTATTTCATGTACCGAGTTGGAAAAAATATCAAGTTTCTTAAAGCTTTGAGTATAATTTTAAAGTTCTATCGTATTACTTATAAAATCATAGTTTTTTCTACCTTCTTGACATCAATTAAGATATTTGATGAAAAATCTGAATCTTCTTTTACCAATCCAATAACAGAATTAGGAAAACTTTGACTCTCCTATCCTTCATGAACATTTATTTCAACACTTGGTATTTGTGGAAATTCCTCACTTGGAAATTTTTTAACTGTCATTTTATTCTCCTTCTATTCCTTTTAATTTTTCAATTCTTGAGTGAATCGTGTCAACCTCTAAATTTCCTTGTAAATAACTACATAGGGTTGCTCCTTCAAAAAATATATTTTCTGGCAATTTTTTAGTAAGCTCTTTTTCACATTTAATCATCACTATACTAAATACACCTCCTCTACCAAGGCTATCAAAGGTACTGCCTGTGAAAATATAGGTAAAAGCTCGAAATTCTATTCCTTCATAAATGCCAGAAATCACATAAGCAACTTTTATATCTGCTCCTCTACCAAAAGGATAAGTCTGATAATTAGCATATCTTTCAACAAAAGGATTTCTAAATAGTTTTAAATTAACAATCATTCCTGTTTTACTCGTTTTTGAACTTTCGCGATAAGATAATTGTCCTTGAGCTTTATCAAACTGATAACCATGAGATTTAGCGAACTGTTCATACTTCTTATTTTCGCGCATAGCACGACTGATTGAGAAATATACGATAAGACCTGTCATTGCAAAAATCAATATCAAAAATAATACGATTAAAATTATCGTCATCTAGGACTCCTTTCTCTAATCAAATGGGTTTATCCAAGAGAAAAAGCCATCAATGTCTTTTTCTGCTTAAAATCCAAAACTCTGATCATCATTATTGCTAACTTTTCCTTTTTCAGAGATATTCATATTTTGTATAGGTTTTAACACCTCTCCTCTTTTTATATTAGGATTTTCTTTTTTCCAACTTTGATAAATTTCCTGAAAACGCTCCTCTTCTTCATCATGATAACCCTCAAAAACTACTTTATCAATATTTTCGTCATTAAAATAGAATACTTGTTCTGGTTCTAAACCTGATGGATAAGTACAGCCAGAGTAATCAAACATTTGAGTCCCCGCTTCTGACTCTATCAACGGTCCTCTATTTAAAATCATAAGTTTTCTAGTACCATCTTTTAAATACACAATACTTCCAATTGACAACATTTTATTTCTCCTTTATTAGATAATTTCCTTCAGCAAAAGCCGCTCTACTAAACAATAATATAAACATTAACGTCACGATAACTAAAAGGAACAAAACCAATGGATTTGTAAAGTAAAATACAAAAACCACTACTACTACAATGAACATAACTTGTAGAAATAGCCAAGCAAAAAATCTTTTAGTTTTTTGTAAATTAGGAATTAAGAATCTTAATTTTATATAGCTAAAATTTTCTTTATCTAAGTTCACACGATTAAACATACTCTTTTTTTCCTCATATGCTAAGAAAAATTTAATACCAAGCACTCCTATAAAATTATAAAGCAGTAAAATAATGATAGATATATAATTTATTGGCAAAATATAAGTAAGAACTGTTCCTAATATACTAAGCAGAAGACCGTAAAGAAACGAACGATTGTTAATATTTTTTTGTTCTACCCTCCCAACAATTAAGTCATCTGCATTAAGCTTTGAAATATTTAATACTTTATGATAACCAAATAATCCAAGAAACCATAATAAAATCGTACTCTTTCTATCATCTGTATCTAACAGATAATACTTTTCTCCCGCTTCAACAATCTTATATCTATCATTCTTATAGATTGAAATTAATTTTCCTTCCATATTATTTTACCATCCCCATTTGAATGGGTTTATCGCATTCGCAATATTCCCAACTGCCTGACCAACATCTTTTAATCCTTCATCAATCTTACTTCCAGCCCAATCCAGCCCACTCTTAAGACCGAGAAAATTATTATCATATGCCAAATTAAACAAAGCTGTAGCTCCAACACCAATTCCTATGGCTGCCGCCGATACTCCTATTGCGGCCCACCCAACGGGATTACTCACTAAAAGCGCTCCTATGGCAAAAGAAGCTCCTGCAGTCGCGCCTGCACCAATCGCCGTAGAAGCAATATTATGAGTCAACGCTTGCCCAACTGTCTTATGATTATCTGCCATATCATCATACATTCCAAAAGCAAATCCAGCTACAGCAAAGCCTTTCCCTGCATATTTTCCAAATTTTGATATGTCTTCTCCTGTTTGTACAACTTGTCGCCCAATTCCATTTGAATTTTCTAACACAAAAGAACCTACCCCATCAGGACCTGCTATACCTGTAAAGACATTTACTAAACCACCAAATTTCGATATTCCTTTTCCAACCACCTCATCTAAAAGGTCTCCAACAGTTTCACCATTACTAAACGATCCTCCAATTCCCGAAGCATTCTTCTTTATCCAGTCAAGAATACTTTGTGGAATTTCTTCATTAGGGTGAGCTTTGGCATAGGCTAATATAACATTTACATCTTCTATATTCGCTTTTTTATCACTAAGTACCTTATCCAATTTTTCTGTTTCTGAAACATCTTTCGCGCTTTTCACGCTCGTGAACCAAGAAGCATCTGTACCAGCGGGTAAACTATAAGTTCCATTACTATGCACCACCGTATCACTAAGCACAGTAACGCTCTGCACAATAATTTTCAAATTGTTTAGGTCATTATTAAACAAACCATTCACGGCAGAATTGAAATCTCGAAGTTTTTTGAGCTTCTGGTCGATTTTGTCGATATCTTGTTGAAGACTCTCCGAATAGTTCTCTAAGTTCTGTGCAGCAGCATTCAACATCGGTCCTACAAATGGGAGGGAAACACTATCTGCCGCAGAAGCTATTGTCCGAAAAGTACTGGCTGTATTATCCGTTGCTGTCTTTATCGCTTGTGTGGAGGTTTTCTTTGCATTGAGTTTATCCTCATCCAACACACCCTCGCTGCTCACTTCATTATTTGCACTTTCATAACGACTCAAATGTTTTTTGGTATCATCAAAAGCAGAGGAAGCACGCGTGATCGTCGGAATGATGAGGGCAGAAAACAAATCCTTACCCGCATTGAAAGCTGCACCATCTAGTAACTTGCCTGCGCCAATAGCGCCTGTCAAGGTACGACTGGCACTCACAACATCTTGCACCGCTGCCTTAGCAATCGCAAGGTTCGCATTCATCCCATCCATCAGATTTTGTGAATCCGAACTTGAATAAATTAGTCCCATGGTAAATGATTCCTTTCTTACTAAATTTAGATTTTATTTTATAAAATTATGAGTATCGAGAATACGTATTATTTACTCTCAAAAACCAAAGGTGTCTGATTCTTGACTATTCTCTAATTTTAGATGAGGCAGTGTAATATTTTTTGAAAAATCTTCTGCATTATCTTGAAACAACTGTTCACGAGCATCAATATACCCTACAAATTTTGCTTCTTCGACATTTTCACGGTTAAAGAAATAAATTTCGTCAGCCTTAATTAGTCCAAGGGAACTCCGAACGGCTGCATAGTCAAAATATCCTCTTTCTCCATCCATCTCTGTTTCTGCAAATCGACTGATTATCATCAATGTCTCTCTAGCATTATCAACGGTCACAATACTACCTAGTGGTAAAAATTTTACTTCATTTTCATTATTGTTCATCTTTCATTTCCTCTTCAACTTTCTTATGTATTTCTTCATAGTTAATCATTGATTTGTTTGGAGTTATTTTCTTTGAAGATATAAACCTTTCCAAAGAACTCTCAAGAGACTTCCAAAATTGATAAGATTTTATCGGTGAATAGGCGAATATCCTGAAGATAAATGGATACATGCATAAGGAAATTACAACGGTCATTACATTTCCTTGAACTTGATTATAAGGAGATACGCTATATAAAAAGAAAACAATAAAAATTATGACTAACATTCTTAGATTTAAGTAAAGTGAATAATGCAAAATCAACTTTTTTTTATTTTGTACGCACGTTAAAACGTTATTATAATCCATTTTTTCATCCGATTTGCTCAAGAAATTTCCGGACAACTTCAGATTAGAACGTTTTTCAAAAACATAAATAAAATTATCTTCATTTTTGTCTCTGGAGAAAATCTTTAAGCTGGAGAAAATATCCCCCATATGCCAAATGTTTAATACATTAAGTCCTCTCAAAATAAAGACCAGAATAAAAAGCAACGCAACATTTACGATGATAATTTTGAAAAGCAGAGATAAACTAAGGGAAAAGCAAGCAGTCAAGCTTCCAGTTCCCCAAAGTGCCACTATCAAATATGCAAGAACGGCTGTCAAGACATTCAAAATTTGGGATACAATTTTTATTTTTTTAGTCGTTCTACCAAAATTAGAAAACTCATCTACATGAAATGTATTTTTGTCATAATCAAAAATTATATTTTTGTCAATTCTGACCACTTAATTTCCTCCATGCCCAAGAGAATAAGTCTCCAGCCCGTTGATTATCATTTTCATTATTCCAATTTACTGAGTTAGGAGAAAAAGCATTTGAAACGGCTTTATTGAAATTATCTTTTACAAAGTTCTCTAATTTTCCAGATTTTACAAAGTTCCAATCGGTAGAAATTGTATTTTTTATATGGTCATACTCATCATCCTCATACTTATCTACTGGTACCTCAACAAGAGTACCGACACCAACTCCAAAAATCGGATTTTCACTAACCAAGGTTAAACCGCCATCAATTAACAAATTTGTCACTGTATGTATGCCGACTTTTGCTACAATATCACCTGTAGTATTTTTTTCATTCTCTGATTCAGAATGCCAATCAAGAATAGCACCAATAAAAGGAAATCTCTTGAATAGTTCTCCACCAGCATTTTCAAATAATTCTGGAAATGCTACACTCCAGCCTTTATCAATGGTATATTCATCTATTGCGTGTTCTGTGTTACCTACTAAGACCTCTAGCCAATCCATAAAAGAATTACCTGACAAAGAGCCTTTATGTGTATTACTAATTTCCACTAAACTTTGCTTTATGTCTTTAAGCGTCTGAATTGATTGGTGGTCTGTTTTTAAACTTGTTAACCAAGAAGCATCGGTTCCTTTAGGCAATGAGTAACTCCCATCACCCTTGACAACCGTGTCACTAAGCACAGTTACACTTTGCACCACGATATTCAGCTGGTTCAAATCATCGTTAAATAAGCCATTTACTGCAGAATTGAATGTATAAAGTTTTTGGAGTTTCTGATTAATTTTGTCTATATCTTGTTGAAGACTCTCTGAATAATTCTCCAAGTTCTGTGCAGCATCATTCAACATTGGTCCTACAAATGGGAGGGAAACACTATCTGCCGCAGAAGATATTGTCCGAAAAGTACTGGCTGTATTATCCGTTGCTGTCTTTATCGCTTGTGTGGAGGTTTTCTTGGCATTGAGTTTATCCTCATCCAACACACCCTCGCTGCTCACTTCATTATTTGCACTTTCATAACGACTCAAATGTTTTTTGGTATCATCAAAAGCAGAGGAAGCACGCGTGATCGTCGGAATGATGAGGGCAGAAAACAAATCTTTACCCGCATTGAAAGCTGCACCATCTAGTAACTTGCCTGCGCCAATAGCGCCTGTCAAGGTACGACTGGCACTCACAACATCTTGCACCGCTGCCTTAGCAATCGCAAGATTCGCATTCATCCCATCCATCAGATTTTGTGAATCCGAACTTGAATAAATCATTCCCATGGTAAATGATCCCTTTCTCCTTGAAACTGTTCACGCTGATCTTCTAATTTCTGACTTTCTTGTGAAAAAGCGTGCGTGAGATTTTCTTGTTGTTGTGTTAAAAAATTTTTAAGAGACTGAGCTTTTCATTATCAACAAAAATCTTCAAAATCCAAAACTCTGCTCATCAATAGAATTTTCTGATTTATCCTTAGTCACAAGTCCTTTTTCTATATCTGTATCTTCTCTCCAATCCTTTAATGCTGCTAAAATTGTATCTTCTTCTTTGCCAATATACCCCTCTGCGATTACTTCCCGTATATCTTCGTTGTTGAAATAAGCAATTTCATCTGCATTTATCCCTGTCAACTGTGAAAAACCTGCGTAGTCAAAATAGCATTGCCCTTTATCTAACTGTACAATAGGCTGTCTTATTCCAATCATCAATGGAATAATTCCTTCTTTTAAGTAAACCACACTACCCAAAGGCAATAATTTTTCTCTATTCATCTGTTCTCTCTTTCTAAAATTTTAATTTCATATGTCGCCCTCTTTCCGTCTGAGGCATAGTTTCCATTGAAAAAGAAGATACTCCCTATATATGCAATTAATATTCCCATTGCACGTAGCCCAACGAAAAATGGGAAAATTATTGTAATCGGAATAATCAGCGACGATAATGATATAAAGGCGATTATCTTCATTTTCTTATCTGTTCCTTCAACTCCTGCTTTGTTACTGCCTAATGGAATATTGGATGACATTTTCCCAATTAGCGCCAAGTCTCCATTTAGTTTCTTTATTACATTTGATAACAAAATTTTTCTAAATAAAGCAATAGCTGAGAAAACAATAATCATAATAATCCATAGAAACAGAATATTTACAATACCGATACCTATACTAATCGGATAATTAATATTTCCAAAAAAGAAGTACGCTGGAATTAGAGCTCTAACAGCCGCAGAAACCACCACAGCTACCCCAATGTATGATATTCCACTAGTATTCTTCTTTTGAAAGGGGTTCATCAACTTATACTCTGACAATTTGATGTCAGACTGATAAATTTTTCTTGGATAAACGTTTCTAAATAGAAAGCTATTCTGCTTTATTAAATACTCATCATCATTACTTTGTAACAACAACCAACCTTTCACAGGCTTTTTTTGATTAAATGAAAATTGGAATATCTGTCCTTCAACGTTAATTTTGTGATACTTATCCAAAAACACCTCCAAAGAAGCTACTGACTCCTTTAGTCACGTTATTCCAGCCAGAAACTACAGCATTTCCAATATTATCTTCAAACTTTTTCACTCCAGAAAAGTGTTCTCTCAATAGATCGTTTGTAGAATTAACTAGAATACCAACTCCTATGACTGCCGCTAGAGGAGCTTCAATAGGAGCACCTGCTATCAACCCCGCAACAGCAAATCCTCCAGCAATCACAGCGGTTGTCGTAATTTCTTTTCCCCAAGCTTCTTGTGCAGAATCTCCCGTCACCATGTCAATACCCACTCCAGCAACTAATCCAAAAGCTCCAGTTACAGCTTTTCCGCCATATTTAGCTAGACTTGTGGCAGTATCTTCGGCGCCTGTCATTGCCTCTTTGGTAGCCCCTGGAATCTTCCCAAGAATTTTTCCATCCGCAGTTGTTATGGAATAACGATTATCAAATATATCTGCTGCTTTACCAGCACCATAGGCTGCACCTTTTTCCATAATCTTTTCTTCAGCTTTTTTATTTATCCCCTCAATAATGGAAGTTTGAACACTAGTAGTAGCCAGTTTTGTAAACCAAGAAGAATCAGTGCCTTTAGGCAAAGTATAACTTCCAGTTTTGGTATTTATAACTGTGCCACTAAGCAAGGTAACATTTTGAACAATTTGTTTCAAGTTATTCAAATCATCGTTAAATAAGCCATTTACTGCAGAATTGAATGTATGAAGTTTTTGGAGTTTCTGATTAATTTTGTCTATATCTTGTTGAAGACTCTCTGAATAATTCTCCAAGTTCTGTGCAGCATCATTCAACATTGGTCCTACAAATGGGAGGGAAACACTATCTGCCGCAGAAGCCATTGTCCGAAAAGTACTGGCTGTATTATCCGTTGCTGTCTTTATCGCTTGTGTGGAGGTTTTCTTGGCATTGAGTTTATCCTCATCCAACACACCCTCGCTGCTCACTTCACTATTCGCAGTCTTATACTGCTCCAAATGTTGCTTTGTATCATCAAAAGCGGTTGAAGCACGCGTGATTGTCGGAATGATGAGGGCAGAAAACAAATCCTTACCCGCATTGAAAGCTGCACCATCTAGTAACTTGCCTGCGCCAATAGCGCCTGTCAAGGTACGACTGGCACTCACAACATCTTGCACCGCTGCCTTAGCAATCGCAAGGTTCGCATTCATCCCATCCATCAGATTTTGTGAATCCGAACTTGAATAAATTAGTCCCATGGTAAATGATCCCTTTCTCCTTGAAACTGTTCACGCTGATCTTCTAATTTCTGACTTTCTTGCGAAAAAGCGTGTGTGAGGTTTTCCTGTTGTTGTGTTAAAAAATTTTTAAGAAACTGCGCCTTGCCTTGATTTTCTTCAAAATCCCATTGTGCTGAGAAACTCCCACGTTTCATCATTTCGTTGTCAATTTCCAACAGATTTCGAAATTCTTTTTCCGTTGTTTGTTCAAAATTTTCTAAAGTATTTTTGAGTTGATAGTGTTGAGTGTTTAGATCCTCTAATTCTCGCTCTGTTTGAAGAATTTTTTGGTTATATTCATAACGCTCATTGGCACTTTTATCCTTGACCATTCTTCTCCTCACTTCTTCTTAAAAATAGTTTGATCTGCCGCATCCATTTCTTCTCTGACAGCAGCAAGCTGTTTAAATTTTCCAGCTTGCGTCTTCACACAATTAATCAGCTTTTCTAAATCTCCCAACATTTGATTAGCAACATTCTTGCCAGCATTCATTCCTGAAATGTTACTTTGACTGAAATTGACGGTTTTCTTACTGCCAATATTGACAGATTCTACTCCTGAGGTAGCTACTTGTGCAGCTCCTATATCTGAGCTTACTCTTGCCATGTTTCTTTCTCCCTATCCTCTAAATTTATAAAATGGATCATCATCCAACAAACTTTGCTGATTGATTTGAGAAGCCGTTGAGCTTACTGCAGAACCAGAAGCTTCCGGCGCTACTTGTTTTTCTAAAACTACTGAACTTTGTTCCACTTGTTCTTCCGCTGAAACCTTCGCAGGAGTTTTGTCCATCATCTTAATCAACTGATTCAAAAATTTTTCGTCCGCCTCATCAGAATACCCCTTAAAAATCACTTTTTCAATTTGATCTGCTTCAATAGAAAAGACTTCTGTATTTGGCGTATCTCCTTCTGGATGAGGGGCAACTTTATAACGATCTAAAATGATGCCGGAGTTATCTTTCTTAATAGCTCTTGCTACAATAATACGGCTTATTTCATCATTTTTCAATTTTAAAATTGTGCCTAACGGAAGTAAGCTTACTTCATCTTTTGCCATTATTCCTCCTTATAATTGTTCTGTTGGAAATACGATATTGAAGAATTCATCATCCTTGAGTGAATGAATCACATTTCGTGCTGTCACTTCTTTCTTAATTTCCTGTGAAAGATTTTCTATAAAGTGTTGTTGACTCAAATCTCCACCGAACAAAATTTGATAGACATTTTCCTTTACAGCATTTGTTGTGCCACCATAACTATTTCCAATGCGTGTGACCGTATCTGCTACAATAATTTGGATATTTTCTTTATTAACGGTTAATAAAGAAACAATTTCATCAGGCTTCAAAAATGCTTTTTCAACAATATCTGCTAGCCCATTGATAAACACAATCAATTTTCTTCCTGTTTTTCCAGAAGATAAGGATTGGAGCGCTTCTTTAACCTCTAATGCTCGTTTATTTAATACTTCTTTGTCAAAGTAAAGCATTGCATCATCCGCAAATCTTTCCAAAAGGTTTGTACTGTCCAAAATATCAAGCTCTACATCATTATTCTGTGAAATAATCTGTCCTAAAACAAATGGTAATAAGAGCTTAGCTTGCTTCACATTTTCTGAGAAAATGCCTAAGGCTCGTCCCCTGAAAAGTTCAAAATCTTCAAGTTTTGATGTCCCTTTGTTTAATCCCAGATAGATTCTATTTTGTCTATTTCTTGGCAGATAAGTTTTGAATACTTCTTGCGTTAATTCCTCTGGCACCATCGGAATTGCATCAGGACGCTCTCCTTTCCAATTCTGATTAAGCGCATCAATCTCTTGCGACATAGTCTCTAACACTTCCATATCACTCTTACCAGTTGTGGGAAGATAGATTTGAAGCGCCACAGGGAAATCAAGTTTCATTTGTCCACGTCCAATAATCTCAGATTGTTCCAGACGCTCACGTCCAAACAAGTTAGAAATTTCATTTTCATCATTCATAAATAGTGCAATTTTCGTTTGGATATTGCTCATCATATTCATCCGAATAGCATTGAATCGGCCTGCGGTCAAAATCAGATAGACACCGACTGCTGCCCCATCTCGCAACACTTGGATTAGAATTTCGTCTATTTCATCCCGCCGTTTACTCTGTGCAAGCGCATCATAATTATCTAACAGATTGACAATAATCGGAAGTTTTTGTTTGGTCTTTTGTTGGTATTGACTAAGTGTCGCCACACCTTCTTTTTTAAAGGTTTGTTTTCGTTCAGAAAGAATCTTTCGCATTCGAGCTAACATTTTAGTAAGTTTTTCGTTTTCTTCAATTGTTACAAGATCTGCTACATGTGGTAAATCTTTAAGTGGTAACAAACCGTTATTGCCAAAATCTAGTAAGTTGAATTGAACATGATTTGGGGTATTTTGACGTGCCAAATTCATTACAATTGTTTGAAGCGTTGTTGATTTACCATAACCTGGACTAGAGAAAATCACCGTGTGACTCGCCTCTATAATATTATAAATATAAACTTCTTGAGATTGCCGACTTGGAACATCTAGCAAACCAAGAGGAATTTTTGTATTTATTTCACTACTTGTAGTAATTTTTGGCGTTACAAGTTGTGTTTCTAAATTAGGTAACCACGGTTTTGCAGGAAGTGTTAGTCCTGAATCTTCAAATATTTGTTGAATTCCTTCAATTACTGCTTCTAATTGCGTAGGCAAGTCACTCGTATCTTGACCTTGAATAATTTCTTCTCCTGGGTCATAGGCTATCTCTGTTTGCCCTAATTCTGTAACTCTATTGATACGCTCATCAACTGTTTCTGATTTTATAGCGTTTGGATCATAAGGAATTCCTGCATAACCACTTTGGAAGAGTTCATAAACTTCATTTTGTCCGACTTTAAGGTAACCACGACCCGGTTGCGTGATATGTGCTGCATCATGTGTTTTAAGGAGTTCGTTAGAATCTTGTTCACTTGCCATTTTAAGCGCAATTTTACTAGTTGAGTTTGCTTCAATCTGGTCGTTAACAACACCTGATGGTTTTTGGGTAGCGAGAATTAGATGGACACCCAATGACCGACCGATACGGGCGACAGAGGTTAACTCATCTAGAAATTCTGGAACATTTGATTTTAATTCTGCGAATTCATCAGAAACTAAAATCAGATGTGGAATTGGCTGTTCTGGATACTTCACATCAGGTTTTGGGTTTAAACGACTCTTATAGAGACTCATATAACCGTTGATATTATTTACACCAAATTTTGCAAATTCTTTCATACGTTTGTCGAGTTCTGCTTTAATTGAAGCAAGTGCGCGCGCTGTTCCTGCACCGTCTAAGTTAGTAATTGAACCCATGAAATGAGGCAAACCTGCTAGTGTATTTGCAATCCCTCCACCTTTCCAGTCAATGATAAGCATACCGATATCTTCTGGAGAGAAATTGATTGCAAGTCCAATCAAATATGTGGTTAGAAATTCTGATTTACCAGAACCTGTAGTCCCACCTACTAACGCATGGGGACCATGAACCCGCTCATGCAAATCCCAATACATATATTCTTTTTTTCCACGCCAACCAATTAATGATTTAATGGATTTATTTGGTTGTGCTTTTTCCCACCGTTCGTTGATTGACAAGTCTTCAATGGTCTTAACTTCGTATTGTTCAAGCAATGAAAGACTTTCAGGAATCGCATTTTTTTCAACTTCAACGTGTTCTAAATTTGAAAGGAGACGTAAACTCTTTTCAATATTTGATAGGGAATCATAGGGTTCAAATGTTTTAGCAACATGGACATTATTGTCATTGATGATTTCACCTGCACTTTGATTTTTATACTCAACAAGCGCTGTAACTGTTTCGGGAAGAAGTTTCTGATCTTCTTTCGCCCAAATAACAGTCACTCCCAAGTTACTCATATCTTCTGCGAGAAATTCATTAATTCCATGTCCAGCAAGATAAGAATCATCAAAAATAGTCAGGATATAATGTGGACTGAATTGAGGTTTTTCTTTTCCCGCATCTTGTAGAACTTGTTTGCGCTTATTTAAAAGTTGATAAAAACTACTTAGTACGATATCGCGTGTTTTAGCATTATGAATAAGACCGCGCATTCCTAATTCTTGTAACTTAAAGTGTGGAAGAACTCTCCATGAACCCCAATCTTTTTTATAATTTTTTTCTGGAACAAGGCTGATAAAGTTAACATCACGATAAGAATGGAAGAAAGCGACTTGGAGCAATAGATTAGAAACAGCTGTTTTGAGAACGGGGTATGTCCCAACTAATCCTAACGTTTGTGTCGCTAAATTTAACGTGGTAGGAACGGCACGCTGAGTAGAGTAATACTCTATAAGTTTCTTTACTCGCAGCGTATTCTCATCTGTGTCACGTTCATTCAAATCTGAATCAATCTTTAGATGTGAAGGTTGGTTGCCCTCTCCCAAAGAAATTTCTAAAAAATCTTTATTATTTGCCATTCGCTCATAGATACGAGAATTATAGGTACTAATCATTTCAGTTAAAGCTTCTGGTGAAGGATTTCTGAAGTTTAAAACTCTTGTTTCTTCAGTATATTTTCTCGAAATCTCCGCATTAGTATTTGTCAGATAGAAATCATAATTTTCTTTGCTATTTTTCTCTTCGACTTTTCTTTCCTTTTTCTCGTTGATGTATTGAGAAACCGTAAAAGTCGCTGTGATGATGCTCATAAATCCCATTCCTAGCATCATAAGTGGATTTCTTCCTGAGAGCACACTTGTTATACCTGTAACTGCAAGCATTCCAATGGGAGGGAGAATAGCTTTTAATATTCCATTTTTATTAGCTTTTTGTTGTGCCTCAATTTTTTGAATTTTGAATTTGTCTTCAGGGGGTTCTAAATGAACTCTGGGACTTCTTCTATACTTTGGAAAGTCTTCTGGAAATTCCATAGCTTGTGACTGTCTCAAAAAATGACGCTTTGCAAAAGTCACATGATTTGAGAAGTTGGTAATTTTCCACTGTGTCGGACGTTTTTCAAGTAAAAAATCAGGGGTTAAAATTTGAAAACCCGCTTGTATTCCTTTGATGTAATGATGCCCTTTCAATGGAACGTTATTGAAGTAGAGAAAATCTTCCTTTGCATCCACACTAAAGCTATCTTTGTGAATAACAACTTGGTTGTTTCCCTGTGTTTTGAAACTTGCAATCTCATCTGAACCAATAACGAAATGCTCGTCTTCATTAATGATAAAGAAGGTTGTTTCTGAGCTTTGTGGAGAAATCACGAAAACTTCAAGATCGTTTAGATTTTCTAACTTGGAGTATCCTTTAGGGATTGTATTTCCATTAATAAATAATTCATCGTTAAAGCTACTAAAAACTTTGTCTTGATAAGTTATAGATGGTCGATGTTCTGACAAAGTAATTGTGTGGAGCTGGCTGCTTAAAAGATAAATCACAAAAAGAGTATCGCTTGCGTCTAAGCGATTGTCTAGAAAAAGCTGCTGTTCTTTTGCTTCTTCTATAATTTCAAATCCTATATCACTCATAAACTCCCCTTATTTTCCAAGGTCTTTGGTTAGCTCTTGAATTTGTTTGTTGTATTTATCTAAGAGCTGTTGTTTTTTAGCACCGTTCATCGTTGTGTTTAATTTTGTTGCTTCATAAAGATTGGTATAAGCCAACAAAGTTAACTGCTTATCACCCAAATTCTGTGCCAAATTGAGCGCTTGGTTAAAGTCACCTCGCCCTGTATAAACCCAATAGTTCAATGTGTTATTGTCCGATTTTGTTGAAACATTATTCAAGATTGACTGTTTTTGACTCATTGATAAATCTGATAGGTTAACTGAACTGACTGCCAAAATGTAACGTGCTGATTTTGGTAATTGGTTTGGCGAATAGCTTTGTAAGTCTGTTTGAGTTTGGGCGTAATTATTTGTCAAAAAATCAGTTTGCGCTGTAATAACCGCATTCTGCTTTTGATTATTGCTGTAGTATGAATAAGTGAACCAGCCTAATACAAGCGCTAAAATGATGGCAAAAATTCCAAAATATTTAAAGAAACGATAGCGTCCTTTGGAGACATTAGTCAATTTTTGATTAACTTTTACTGTTTCTTTTTCTACTTCTTGGTTAATGAAGCTCGTAATCTCCGAGATGGTATTAAAATCATTGATTGTCTGAGTAAATTTATCGTTCACCGAACGGGTACTTGCGATAAATGCTTCAAAAGAACTTTTAGAATTGAAGATGTTAAAAATAAGAGCTTTATAAGAGTTTATAAATTCAATTGAAGTCATCTTGTTTGGTACAATTAAACCTTTTAAACCGAAGTGAACTACAAAAAGTGTCTCACCTTCAAGCATTATATTCTCAGGATGAATGAAAGGAATATCAAATTGATTTACTAAATCTGCCAGAGATGAGAGCTTTTGTGCAAGTTTTAGTTTTTCAAGACGTGATTTGGTATTTTGAATGGCCGTTGCCAAACTTTTTGAATTTTCAGGAATGGAATAAGAAAGCACCCATGATTCATTTTCTTCTTTAACATTGACATTGTCGGGAAGTTCTTTAAGGGCTTCTTCTTTAAATTGTGTGCTTGTTAATCGAACTTGAAGAATATTTTTGCTTCTTTCAAGTTCAAAATGTTCACTACCATTAGATACTTTCATTCATATACTCCTGTTTTTCTTGGATAGGAATAAGGCAGAATATGTCGCCATTTCCTATGGGTAAATCTTTGATGAGATCTGTGTCATCTATTTTTATTGGTTTATCTTTTAATTCAAGCGTCCAGTGCTTAGGAAGTCGTGCTCCTTCTAATGCTTTATGCATTAATTCTACAAGCCGACCAAAAGTTACTTCCGTAGGAATTTGGAAGTCTACTTGTTGCTCCATAAATTCAATACTGATATCAATCCGCATACTCATCGTTTTCTCCTTATACTCCTTTTTGCATTTTTTCGTCCTAATAAAACTGCTAAAAATATTAGTGGAAAAGCAATAATAAATATTATCCAATAAGCAATCGTTGTCTTGGAATGATTATCACTCTTATTTGATGAAATCACTTGTGGTTGATAATCGACAAAAAGCTGTTTTACTATCTTGGTTGTATTGGTATTATAAAGAATATTATTGGAGGTATCCGAGAAGTTAAGGGACTCCTTTTGTTTAGAGATATCATCTTTTTCTTGTGATTTAGCAACTTTTTCTATTTCTGGGGTAAAGAGTTGGCTGCGTATTGGAAAATCGCTCGCTGTTCCACCGCCATCTGAGTTTGTAATGACATTAGGATTAAGTTGAAGGCTGCCGTTATCATCCGCAAAGCTTTGAGCACTTCCTGCCAAAAGGGAGCTAAATGCAATACCAAGTATTATTAATTGTCTTTTTTTCATAGGCCTTTTAACCAAAAAGACGCCACAAAAGGTAGCGTCTAAATTGATGAATTAGAAACCGAAGCTTTGAGCGTCTTGTGCATCACGTTCGGCAACAGTATCTGCATATTTATTCAATTGTTGATTGACGCTTTCCAAAAGATTTTCGAACTGAACAACGCTTTGATGGAGTTGGTTGTATTGTTCCAAGTATGCTTGGAAAGCTTGACCTTTCCATTCTTCAGCGATTGTGTTATTCATTGAATTTACTTTTTGAATCGCTTGTTCAATTTCTTCTTTAGCTTGCACATAAACTTGTGCTTGGCTCTTTAGCTCTTCTGGGGTTACTGAAATTTGTGCCATAATAATTTCTCCTTTTGGATGATATATATTTATATTGTGTTACCATTATTACTGAGCCCACGTGGATTTGTGGACAATTCCCCTATGTTTGGGATGATAAATTAACTTTCAATGATTATAAAATTAGAAAGCGCTTATCTTATATTTTCAATTTTATCATCTTTAGAATAAGCTGTCAAGAAATTGTAGACATTATTTAATCTATGAAACACAAAAATTGAGATTTAGTTGTCTTTTTACATGATTTTCACAGTTTTACTGTAGTGTAGCTGATGTTTTATGTTTTCATTCTCATAATTTTCTCGTTTGTTAAGCGATGTAACAAAAGAAAAGACCCGATACGTTTTTGTGCCTTTAGAAACAAATCGTTAATGAATTATGCTGTGTTTTTTGCTGATAAATTCAGAGCAAATTGGTGTTCTACTCTTCTAATAAAGGAGTGTAGAAGAAAATATTTTGGTGATATTCATGCTATAATTGGAGAATGAATTTAGATAAAAAATTAGCAGTTATATCAGATTTTCACATGGATATTAATCAATTTTCAAGGGATGAGCTAGATATTTTTCTGTCAGTACTGACAGAACTAGGGATTACTGATATACATTTTGCTGGAGATATTTCTAATGCGTTTCATTCATTGACTGTTCCCTTTTTGAGACAATTGGCTACTGACAGAAATCTGTCAGTGACGTATAATCTTGGAAATCATGATATGGTTGGCTTGTCAGAAAAAGAAATTTCCGAGCATGATTTTCAGGTAAAAATGTTTGGTAAAACTGCTTTTGTGAGTTTTCACGGATGGTATGATTATTCATTTCTTACAGGTGATTTTGATGTCAAAAAGGTGGTTGCTTTTAAAAATTCTTTTTATTTTGATCGAAAGATTAGACGAGCATTTGATGATATAAAAACAACTGGACTGATACTGACAAAACTCGAAAATTTGCTGACAGAGTTGTCAGCGCGATCTGATGTGGAGAGAATTATTGTCAGTACACACTTTGTTCCTCATCAGCATTTTATTATCAACACGCGTTATGAAAAATTTGCCAGATTCAATGCTTATCTGGGTTCACAGCATTTTCATGAAATTTTTTTGAAATTTCCTAAAGTGTCGGATGTCATCTTTGGACACATTCATCATCGAATGACGGCTGTCAGTACTGACAACATCAATTATCATGCCCGTCCGCTTGGCTATACTTATGAATGGAAAATGGTCAGTCAATTTTTGAAGCTTTACTCACAGTATCAAATTCCTGAGATTTGGCATTTGCGTAAGCGTTATCAGGCAATTAAAGATTTACCTGAATGGAAAGAATTTCGTAGGCAACATCTTGCTGATGAATTTTTGTCAGCACTGACTGTATTTGATTTTTGATAAGAAGCTTGACAAACACAATCAAAATTCTATAATGATAGAATGAAATCTTTTATCGGTGGTTTAATTTGGCGACTTATTGCCTTTTGTCTTGCAATGTATGTTCTTTTGCATCCTACTTTGATTGCTTTTCTTTATGCAAATAATCCTCATTTCGACGTTCAGCGCGGTGGAAAGTTAGGAATTTTTATTACTTTTTTGCTTGTTGCTACTTATTTTGGGCGTGACATTATCCTCATAATTCAAGATAAATTTTTGACGAGTCGTAAAAATTCTTCTGACAACCAGTGATGTCAGGCTTTACAAGCGGAAGATTTTTCTGTGACATTCTGAACTTACAATTTTCTCAAAAATATGATAAAATAATAAACGAGAACTTTGAATTGAGAAAGTTGGTACAGCTCCTTGAAAATACCAAAAGAAGGCGACTTTATCACGATTCAAAGCTATAAACATGATGGGAGCCTGCATCGCACTTGGCGCGATACAATGGTTCTGAAAACAAATGAAAATTCAATTATTGGGGTGAATGACCACACGCTCGTGACCGAGAGCGACGACCGCCGTTGGGTGACACGTGAGCCTGCGATTGTTTATTTCCACAAAAAGTTTTGGTTTAACATCATTGCTATGATTCGTGAGGAAGGCGTCAGCTACTACTGCAATCTAGCGAGTCCCTTCGTCCTTGATAACGAAGCGCTGAAATATATTGATTACGACCTTGATGTGAAAGTCTTCAAAGACGGTGAGAAAAAACTGCTCGACGTTGAAGAATATGAACGTCACCGTCGTCAAATGCGCTATCCAAAGGAAATTGATTATGTTTTAAAAGAAAATGTGAAAATTCTTGTTGACTGGATTAACAATGAAAAAGGACCATTTTCTAAGGAATATGTTGAGATTTGGTATGATCGTTATCATCAGTTAAAAAAATAACTCTGTCAGTACTGACAGAGTTATTTTTATTTACTTTTTTGCTCTATTCTCTCTCTTGCCTGCCTGCGATAACCTAAAGTATAAAAGCCCGCAACAAAAATTGCTCCTCCGATAATATTACCAGCATAAACAAAGATAAAATTACGACCAAAATCAAGCCAAGTCGCTCCATGTTCAAAAATAGCAGCTGGAATAACAAATGCATTTGCTACGCTATGCTGAAAACCAATTGCGACAAAAGCCATAATCGGAAACCAAACTGCCAAAAGTTTTCCTGCTGCATCTTTTGCCCCATAACACATCCACATTGCGATACCGACAAACCAGTTACAACCTATGCCAGAGAGAATTTCTTGATACCAGCTTGCACCAATTTTTCCTTGTGCCAGCCTAAAAAGTTCTTCTCGAAAAACTCCACTACTTGTCAATCCAACCAAGTGTCCGAAAACGAAAGCAACAAAAATTGCCCCAAGAACATTAAAAATTGTGATGACCAACCAATTTTTTATTAAATCAGCAAATCTGACTTTTTTAGCGAAAAATGATGTTGAAACTGCAGTCATATTTGACGTGATCAATTCTCCACCACCTAACAAGATGACAATCAATCCAATGGGGAAAACACTTGCTCCAATTAGGCTTGCAAGACTACCCAAAGGTTCAGCCACACTCGCCACAGCCCGAATGTAAAGCAAATAACCAAAGGAAATCATTGCTCCACCAATAAAACCAAGCACTGCTTTTTCTAAAAACGGTCGCTTCACTTTTTCCTGTCCGTGGTGAATAGTTGCTGACAGAATTTCTGCCGGATTCATCATGATAAAATTTCTCCTGAAAATATAATTTATAAAAACAACTTGTTTATTCTATCACAAAATTTATTGAAATGCTCAGAAATACTGTAAAAGCACGATTATACAACGCTTTGTCGCTTATGATACTCCTTCTTTATCCTTACTTTACAAAATCACAAGTGGATAAAAAATCAAAAATCTGTCAGAGTACTGACAGATTTTTATTCCGTATCTCATTTCAGAACCTTGGCACTACTAACCACCAATCAAATCACGTCTGCGGTAACCAACAAAACCAAGCACAATCATCAGCACTGACAGAATCAAAATTACTGACACATTGCCCCAATCCATCTTATCAACAGGAAGTTTTGGGATATAATCGTAAATACTCAATTTTTCAATCCATTGAGGTAAATCAAGAATATGTCCAAGATAACTCATAAAGAGTAAGAAACCAAGATAGACCCAAATTGCGCCTGAAGCTCGTGGAATAAAAGCCACAAGTAAACTTAGAAGTGCGACAACAAATACAATTCCGACAATCCAAATCATCCCAGGTTTCATTACATCAGCAAAACTTAAAGCATTTTTATTTCCTAACTGCTCAACATAAATACCAAGCACAGCCAAAAATTGCGCGACAACACTTCCTATAATTGCAGTCAATACATAGGTCAGATAAACTTTCAACCTAGAAATCGGTAAAGCATAAAGTTGTTCTTGACGATTCTTCCGTTCCTCAGCAGTCATCCGAGAGAGTAAAATCACTGCAAAAGCAGACACCAAAATAGACAAAATAGAAAACAAAGTAACCATAAAGTTTCCAGTAATCGCATCTGTCGCTGTTGCATTTCCTATAAAAATCTGCTTAACCAGCTCATTGCCACTGATAAATTGGTCCATTTGTCCAAACATTGAACCATAGACCAACCCTAAAACAAAGACAGCTAATAGCCAACCAATAATCATCTTTTTTTGCAAGCTTAACACCAAACCAGGTAAACTGAGCAGCGTTCTTTTAGCATGAGCACGTCCGCGTCCTTCAGGCAAATAACCAGCGTTCACATCCCGTTTAATTTCGAGTACATAGGCAACTATCAGCATCAGTATCGAAAAGACAAGAGCAAGTCCGACTCCAAGCCAAGATTCGTGACCTGCTGCATAAGGAAATCCAAGATAACCCCATGAAAGTGGATTAAACCACCCAGCTTGAGGTGCGGCTACATCTGTTCCCATTCGTATCACATAAAGAAGTCCTAGAAAACCAAAAGTTGTTCCTTTAGCACCACCAGCCTCTGGAAAAATCTGAGCAAAGAACAACGCAATCATTCCCCACATCAGCCCTTGTGCTGATGTGCTACTCGCGAACAACAAATTACTCGAAAGATTGTTCAAACCATCGACATTTTGCGCTTGAATAGAGAATGCGAGCAAAAGTGCCATCACAATGTGCAACAACACAAGCTCAATCACAACTGCTGTTGTATTTGCTAATTTACCAATAGAAAATGAGCGAAAAAGCTCTGCTATCCCATCATCTTCTTCCTTACGTGTTCGATTGACCACATAGATGATTGAGATAATGGCAAAAGTAATCGCCGTAATCAAAGTCATCGTTTGTCCAAAGATAGGTCCTAAGGTGTAAGCACTTGGATTTTTAATTGGTGTTGCACCAAAAAGTCCCAACATCGCTGGATTCTTTACAAACATGGTATACATTGTTGCTGCTGTTGCTGGGCTTGAAGCAACTTCCATCTTGCCTGCACCAGATGCCGCAAATGCTAACATCCCTAGCACCCAAAATATTAATTTTAGCCAATCACGTTTTAGGAGTGATTTGAACATCGCCCCCGTTTTATAAAGCGGTTTATTCATTATATTCATCTCCCAACTTTTTATTCATAGTGACGCATAAATAAGTCTTCAAGCGTTGGTGGCATAGATTCAAGTTTTTTCACACCATATTGTGTAATCGTTGATAATATTTCATCTACTTTATCACTATCAGCTTGGAAACTTGCTTTTGTACCATCAATTTTTAAATCATGAACAGAGCTAAGGGTTTCAAGGCCTGTCGGAACTTGCCCTGTTTCAATCTTATATTGATAACGCGTTAAATGTCGCAAATCCTCAAGGCTTCCAGTTTCTACGATTTCACCTTTACGGATGACTGCAACACGGTCTGCCAGCTTTTCAACTTCAGACAAGATATGACTTGATAAAAGAATCGCTTTCCCTGCAGCTTTAAGCCTTCCAACTTCTTCCTGGAAAATAGCCTCCATCAATGGATCAAGTCCAGAAGTTGGTTCGTCAAATATATATAGTTCAGCATCACTTGAGAGCGCTGCAATAAGTGCAATCTTTTGTCGATTTCCTTTAGAGTAAGATCGAGCTTTTTTCTTTGGATCTAACTCAAATTTTTTAATTAATTCATCTCGTTTAATCGCATTTCCTTTACCATGAAGCTTCAAGAAAAGATCAATAATCTCTCCTCCTGATAGATTGGGCCAGAGATAAACATCACCTGGAACATAAGCAATTTGCTTATGAATCTCAATAGCATCTGTCCAAACATCTTTTCCAAATATTTTGGCTGAGCCACCATTTGCACGGATAATACCAAGCAAAGTCCTAATCGTCGTTGATTTACCAGCACCGTTAGGTCCGATGTAGCCGAGTACTTCTCCAGCATTGACATCAAAACTTACGTCTTTGAGCGCTTGAAACTTACCAAAGTTTTTTTGAAGCCCTTTTACTTCGACTACTTTTACCATAATTAAGTCCTCCATAAGGATAATTTCATTGTTTATAAAGTAATTTATGAACTAAACTTAACTTTATAGTTCATATTGTACTCTTTTCCTTGAATTAGTTCAACAAAAAAGCTATAATTTTTTATAGAAAATAGATTTGTCAGTACT
The DNA here is from genome assembly GCF_003627095.1 of Lactococcus allomyrinae. Lineage (NCBI taxonomy): Bacteria > Bacillati > Bacillota > Bacilli > Lactobacillales > Streptococcaceae > Lactococcus > Lactococcus allomyrinae. The sequence continues at coordinate 1,020,492 of NZ_CP032627.1, forward strand.
GACAGCTTTTTGTCAGTAAGATTGGAAAGGTTTTCCTCATGAACCAAACAGAAAAAAAGAAAAAAGCCATTTTAGACACGACTTTTACATTGTTGAATGAAAAAGAAATTAAAGAAATTACTGTTGATGAAATTGCTCAAAAAGCAGTAGTATCAAAGGTTACATTATTTAAGTATTATAAAAATAAAAATCATTTGATGAATATTGTCATTATGCACGCTTTTGAAAATATGGCGGCACAAGTTGAAAAAATCATTCAAAGTAATCTGAACTTTGAAGAAACTTATGAGGGTATCACCCAGATGAAACTGAAACAGCTTGAGCATTATTCTCCGATATTTTCTCAAAATTTGATGACACAATACTCTGAAAGTCCTGATTTTTTTGATACCGATGCAGTCACAGTGCAGATGAAAATTTATGATAAACTTTTTCAAAAAGGACAGGATGAAGGTAAAATTTCAAAAGACTTCACCAAAGATGATTTCCTATTTCTTGTCAATATCTTCATCTCAGGAATGAAAGGTTTATCCGCAGATTATCTGTTTCAAAAAACTGGGATACTTACTCGATTTTTCATTAATGGACTGAAATAGTTCTCCATTAATGCTTACGTGCTAAGGCACCAACCTTGATAAACCAAAAGAAAAAATGGGATTTTCCCATTTTTTTCTACCTGTCAGTATTGACAAAAACCAATCAGTATGCTGACAGCCTCAAATTTATCATATTTTTGAAAATAAATGTATCATAGATGTAGCACTTAGTTCGTATAAACTTCTGAATTTTTAAGTTCTTTCGCAACCTCAACAAGTCTGCGTAAGCGATGATTGACTCCTGATTTTCCAAGTGGTGGATCTAAAAGTTCTCCCAACTCTTTAAGCGTAGCTTCTGGATTTTCAAGACGTAATTTAGCAACGACGGTAAGTTGTGGTGGAAGTTGTTCAAGCTCTTTTTTTTCGTTTAAAAAATGAATGGCTTCAATCACTTCTTGGCTTGCTGCAACTGACTTAGCAATATTTGCATTTTCAAAATTAGATTGACGGTTCGCGAGGCCTCGCATTTCTCGAATCATTTTAGCATCCTCAAATTTAAGACGTGCCTGCATTGCTCCAATTAATGTTAGGAAATCCATGATTTCTTCTGCTTTAGAAAGGTATAAAATCCAGCGATTTTTTCGTTCAATGACTCTAGCATTTAGCTCAAATTTCCTAAAAATCTCCTGTAGGTCTTCCGCGTGTTCTTGATAAACATTAGAAATAGAGAGCTGATACTCACCTTTTTCTGGATTATGAAGACTTCCAGAAGATAAAAAAGCTCCCCGTAAATAGTCACGACTCATCAGATTATCATTTTTTACAAAATCAGGAACACCATTATCCAGCATCAACGCCTCTGCAAGACTCAATTCATCAAGAAGATCGGTGGCACCATCTTCAATAAAGACAGTATAAACTCTATTTTTTGACAAAGTTGTTTTTTGGTGGACACGAATTTCTGCACGAATTTCATAAAGTTCAAGCAGCATTTGATAAATATATTTAGCAGTCCCCGCATTTTCGGTTGCAATAGATAAAGTCAAACCACCAGAAATACCAACCGAACCATTCATCCGTACAAGAGCTAAAAGAGTGCCAGTCGTTGCAAAATTGCGGGTTAACTCTTTTTTGACATCACTTGTAAAACTCATTTTTTAACCCTTTTCATTCATTTTTGTTATTGTGAAATCAACTCGCTTTACTTTTAATGACGAACCTATCTCTACTTTGCTACACCGTAAGCAGTTGAGTGTATATCAAAGCTCAATTCGATAAAAAAGTAGAGTAGAGTTATCTTCATTGTCACTGACAGAAGTTTTTGAAAGCATTGTCAATTCTGTCAGTATACTGATAGAAAAAATTTGAACTGACGGTTCATCAATCTATTATTTGCTGCTGAGAAATAGCAATAATTTCTTGCGCTACTGCCTCACCATCATGAAATGCCCCGCCATCACGAAGTTCCAAAAAATTATTTGATACGATATTAACTTTTTCGGCCCTGAGTGATTCAAAATCATGTTCAACCTGAACAAGATACTCGTCAAATTTATTCGTATTCATATACTCTTCTGGTACTTTTTCAATATTTACAAGTACAGTATCAATGACATTTGTCCCTAAATGTTCATGCAACACGCGCACATGATCTGCATCAGTAAAATACTCCGTTTCACCACGTTGTGTCATAATATTGCATACATAGATGATTTTTGCTTTCGTTTTCCAAAGCGCCTCACAGATTTCAGGGATAACGATATTTGGCAAGATAGACGTAAAAAGTGAACCAGGTCCCAGTACGATTGTATCTGCTTCCATGATAGACTTTACAACATTTCTTGAAGCAACAGGTGTATTTCCCGTTGCAGTCTCAGTTAGATAAACATGGTCAATCAATCCTTTATGACCAGCAATATGACTCTCACCAGCAACTTCATAACCATCCTTAAAAACAGCGTGCAAAGTCAATGCTGCATCCGACGAAGGATATATTTTACCATCAACATGGAAAAATTTCGCTAATGATTGAATGGCCCGATAAGTTGAGCCTTGCATTTCAGAAATAGCAGCAATAATCAAATTGCCCAACGGATGCCCCGCAAGCTCCCCATCTGCCTCATTAAAGCGATATTGTAAAATATCGGCATAAAATTTTGGCATATCAGACATTGCAATCAAAACATTTCGTAAATCACCCGGTGGTGCAATACTTACAGCCGAGCGAATTCGCCCAGATGATCCCCCATCATCTGCTACTGTCACAATCGCTGTTAAATCAACTTTTTCTTTTCTCAACGCTCTCAGAACGACAGGAATACCAGTGCCGCCCCCAATCACAACTATTTTGGGCTTACTCATGAACGATTTACCGTTTCCTTCCTGCGGTCTTTGTCACGATGGCTTGTATTCAAATGCCAGTGCTCTTGAAGAGTTTTTGATACTCGCTCTGCAAAAGCTACAGAGCGATGTTGGCCGCCCGTACATCCAAACGCAATTGTTAGAACAGATTTTCCTTCTTTTTGATAAGCAGGCAAGATTGGAACCAGCATCTTCATAAGATTTTGATAAAATTCTTCTGATTGCGGATGATTCATGACATAGTCATAAACCTCTTCATCTGTTCCATTTTTATCACGAAGTGTTGGAATATAATGAGGATTAGGTAAGAAACGGACATCAAAAACCAAATCTGCATCTAATGGAAGACCATATTTAAAGCCAAAAGACATTACCTCAATCCGAAAAGTTGAAGCAACACTCATTGAAAATTGTTGCAAAATTTTAGAACGTAAATTACGAGGTGTCAATTCACTCGTATCAATAACCACTTCCGCTAAATTTTTCAAATCACTCAAAATTTCACGTTCTTTGGTAATCCCATCCAAAGTTCTACCGTCAATAGCCAGCGGATGACTCCGTCTGGTTTCTTTATAGCGTGAAACAAGCTCTGAATCATTTGCATCCAAAAACAATAGTTTAAAATTAATTTGTGAATTGTCTGAAAGCTCTGTCACGATACTATATAAGTGGTCAAAAAAGCTTCTCGAACGCATATCAACAACCATTGCAACTTTGTCAATTTTATTGTCAGGTGTATTCAATAATTCAACAAATTTTTCAATTAAAGTCGGAGGCATATTATCAACTGTAAAATATCCCATATCCTCAAACGACTGGATTGCCACAGTTTTACCAGCTCCTGACATCCCTGTAATGATAACAACATTAAGTTCTTTACTCATTTTATTAGGTTCCTCTCATTTTTGTCATTGAAATGACTATCTCTCGTCTTGAAAAACATCATCTCTATTTTTTACTCACTGACAGGCTCCTGTCAGTACTGACAACATTCTATTTATTCATTTATGACTCAATATCATTCAAGGCTAATATGAAAAACGCAAACCTTTTGGAAAATAATTTTTAACGACACCATTAACAAACTTGGCAAAACCCAAACCATTTCCGTTAATAACAAGCTGCACCCATCCGTTACTGATGCATTCACCAATCGTTAGAGTTTCTCCAGCAACATATTTTCTAAATTGTTCTTCATTAATTTCTAATGTTCGCTCCACTTCTTCTGGTCTCAACGCCAAACCTAAAGCAAAAGAAGGTTCAAAACGATTTTTCTTAAAAACTCCCAAATGCAAACCATTACGAGCAATCTTTAACTTAGACAAATCAGGCAAACCCTCCGGTAAAAAATATAAATTATCACCAAAAACCTGTAAAATACCCGCTGACAAAAAATCTGTCAATAAGTTTTTCTTATAAAACTCATCCCATAATTTTTTTTGTTCATTGGTCAATTTAGATTTACCAACTTTAATTTTTTTGTCAGTAACTTTGTCACGTCTGTCATTAAGTTTCGCGACAAATTGACCTTCTCCTAGAAAATGATGTGGCCAACAACGGACCACCTCTGGCATATCAATTCCCTCTGATTGTCCATTTATTTTCGGGATATTCATCAGTTTCATGTTAGGATAATTTTCTAATATCCATTTCACAATATCCTCATTTTCTTCCTCAGACCATGTGCACGTTGAATAAATTAATGACCCACCAGGCGCTAACATTTTCATGGCTTCCTCAACGATTTCGCGCTGCAAATTCGCACAGTTCTGAGGATAATCAGGAGACCAATACTGTATTGCATCAGAATCTTTACGAAACATTCCTTCACCTGAACATGGAGCATCTAATATAATAGCATCAAAATATTGCGTAAAAACCTTAGCCAGTCTCTTAGGACTTTCATTAAGTACAACTACATTTCTAGCACCAAATCTTTCAATATTTTCCACCAAAATTTTACTTCGTTTATGAGAAATCTCATTTGAAACTAATAATCCTTCATTTCCCAAAAAACTGAGCAGATGAGTAGATTTACCTCCCGGTGCTGCACATAAATCAAGCACTTTCATCCCTGACTGAACCCCAGCACTTTCAGCAACCACCTGTGCCGCAGGTTCTTGAGAATAGATGAGACCACACACGTGCTCAACTGACTTACCAGAGATTTTCCCATAGTATCCAAAAGAACTTTCAGAAATAGCTTCATAGTCACTACTTTCAATACTGCTCAAGTTTTTTAAAGGATTTATCCGAAAACCACTCACTGCTTCTCTATCAAAACTTTTTAAAAATTCTTCAAACTCATTTCCAAGAATATTCTTATATTTATCTAAAAATTCTACAGGTAAATCCATTTTAACCTCATTGAAATCATTATTTTCTCATAAAATCAGCGATTATCCTTATAACATTGGCGAAATAAGCCGTGCCAGTCCTTCTTTAAATCGAATCCAATTTGAACGTTGTTCATAAAGCTCAAGCGTTAATCCTTGACTCAACTGCAAGTCCTTCATAAAATCACTTCTCAATTTCTGAGCAATATCATAATCATATATTACCACATTTGCCTCAAAACAAAGTTGAAGACTCCGATAATCCAAATTCGCTGAACCAACTGAAGCGTACTCTCCATCAATAATTAACGTCTTAGAATGGACAAAACCATTTTCGTAAGTATAGACTTTCGCACCATATTTAACCAAATCTGCCGCATGAAAATAAGTCGCCCAATAAACTAAAGGATGGTCTGGCTTATTTGGAATCATCATCCTTACCTGAACACCAGATAAAAGTGCCAATTTCAATGATTCATGCAAAGCATCTGAAGGAATATAATAAGGTGTCTGAATCACAATTTCACGTTCAGCACCAGAAATCATTTTCATATAAGTTAACTTAATCTGTTCCTTATCCTCATCTGGTCCAGAAGTAACCAACTGTGTCGCAACATGCCCAATTGCAATAGAATCAGGAAAGTAAGGCTCTCCCTCTGTAATCTCAAACTTATGTTGTGAGTTCCAATCCAAAATAAAGCGATGTTGCAAACTATAGATAATATCCCCTGTTAAACGCAGATGATTATCTCGCCAATAGCCAAATTTTTTCGTTACCGAAGCATACTCATCTCCAACATTAAAACCACCAGTATAACCAATCACACCATCAATGACCACAATCTTACGATGCAGCCGATAGTTTGTTCTAGGATTAATCAAAGGCATAATTAAAGGGAAAAACTGTGCAACCTGCCCTCCAAGTTCAGTCAGTTCCTTAAATTCCTTTAATTTCGTCTTATTTGAACCCCATGCATCCATCAACAAGCGAACTTCAACCCCCCGCCTACGAGCAGCAAGCAAAGCATCATAAATTTCGTGGCCAAGGTGGTCCATCCTAAAAATATAATATTCCATATGAACATGATGTTTTGCCCTATTGATATCCTCAATTAGAGCATCAAATTTTTCTCTACCGTCATTAAAAATTTTAACATCAGTATTTGTTGAAATGATTGATTTTTCCTCAACATACAACATATTGATGAGCTGTCCAATCACGTGATTCTTTCGCATCTTATTAACAAAAGCACGATCTGAAAAAGCTTTTTCAGCATGACCAAGTTGCTTTTCAAAACCAATATGAAATCTTTTTCTATCTTTAAAAATACGATAATGCGAAATCCCTCGCCCAATCAAAAGATACAAAATAAATCCTAAAACAGGTAAAACATTAATCACAAAAAGCCACGACCAAGTTGATGCCGTTGATTTTCTCTCCCTAAAGATAATGATTAAGGATAAGAGAAAGTTTAAAAAAAACACAAATAATTCAAAAAGTGCAATAAAATTCATGTTACTCCTTCCAATAAACCCCTATTTATTCTTCTATTATACCATACCCCCTAACCTGATATTTACTTAGAACATTCTCTACACTCTCAAATCCTAATAAACCAATAAATAAAGTTAATTTTCTAATCAAACATTTATTTAAAACTTACAAATTTGTAAGTTTTAAACTACTCTCCCATGATACTATGGTTGAAGAAACAAAAAAAGTTAAAACTAAAGGGATAATTCTCTTAATACTAATTTTAACTTTTAATCTAACTTGTTGAGGTGAAAAATGAAAAAAATAATCTTATCCATTCCTTTAATCATTATTGCATTATTGTCACTAACCGCGTGCAGTAAAGAATTTGATGATAGCTTCAAACAATCTGTATACTACACAAAAATAGAAACCAGTCCAGCTCAGAGTAAAGATAGTGAAAACAAACCATACTATCTCTATCATCAGACATTTGTAAACGACAAAGGAGAAGCTGTTAAATTTGACATGAAAGAATATCGTAGCGAACCTTTAAAATTAGACAGCTATTTAAAAGTCATGATTAACAAAAAAGATGGCGTAAAAAGTTGGGAAGAAATATCCAAAAAAGCTATTCCTAATACTGCTCTAGACAAACTAAATAAATAATATTTATTATACTCAACCAAACCATGACTGCTATTTCTCAGCCGAAACAAAGCAGTCATTTTTTTATTTTCCTCCCTTTAGAGTCTATCTTATAAATTTCTTACAATATTGTAAGCTTTAATCGTCATATCTTTGTTAAAATAATAGTATATAATCAAAAAATATACTCTAACCTACTAGATATACCTTCAAGTTCTCTCTTTAAATAAGATGAGAAAATATAAATTAAAGATAACGATAGGAGAAATATATGAACAAAAATATAACAGAAATGCGAGGACTTTCTAAATCAGAAGTTGAACAACAAATAAAGTTAGGCAACATCAATACAATAACTGTAAATGCAGGACAATCAGTGAAGGAAATCATTATTAGAAACACAATGACACTCTTTAACCTTCTGAATCTGACTTTAGCAATTGTGGTCATTGCAATCGGCTCTTATAAAAACACTCTATTTATACTGTCGGTCATTATCAATACCGGAGTAGGAATTTATCAGGAACTCAAAGCAAAACGAATAATCGAAAAACTTTCCATTCTTACTCAAAACAAAGTAGAAGTTATCAGAGATAGTCAAAAAATCACCATTAATAAAGAAAAAATTGTTGTAAATGACCTCCTGTGCTTAACTAAAGGTATGCAAGTTCCTGTTGATACAATTAGCCTAGAAAATGGACTTTATGTTGATGAATCAATGATTACAGGAGAATCAGATGTTGTCGAAAAAAAAGTTGGAGATTTGATTTATTCAGGTTGCCTAGTTTTACAAGGACAAATTAAAACACAAGTACAATCAGTAGGCAACAATACATTCGTCAGTAAATTAACTAGTGAAGCAAAAAGTTTTAAAGATACAAAGTCTAAAATACAGCAATACATTGATAAAATTTTAAAAATCATTATGATTGCTATTCTACCCGTAACGGCCCTTGTTTTACTTAATCAATTTTTCCTTACACATCTAGATTTATCAATAATTTCTCAACGTGAAATTGCCATTTTGGGAAGTGCCGCAGTTATATCAAGTCTGATTCCTGAAGGTCTAGTTCTTCTTACCTCTGTTGCGTTAGCTGCTGGTGTCATCAAACTTTCAAAAAAACAAGTTTTAGCTCAAAATTTATCAGCCATCGAAACACTTGCACGAGTTGATGTGCTTTGTCTTGATAAAACTGGAACAATCACAGAAGGAAAGATGAATGTCGAAGAAGTTCTCTACTATACCGACAATAAGGAAGAAATCAATGATGTCCTTTCTTTTATCGTTGAACATGACACCGAACAAAATGCATCAATAGAAGCTCTCAAAAACAAATTTGGAGTTTTACAATCTACATTTGACTTAGTTCAATATATTCCTTTTTCATCAGAAATTAAACAGCAGGCTGTTGAAATTAAAGATAAGGGCATTTATACTCTTGGGGCCTTTGATATGATTTCAAACAAACTAGAAAATCAACAAAAACAAGATATTGAATTTGCCTTAAAGAGAGGCTATCGAATCCTCGGACTTGCACATAGTTGGTCGCCACTAAAAGATAAAACAATCCCTAAAGATACTAAGATTATTTGCCTTATTTTTTTGAAAGATAAACCTAAAAAAGAAGCCAAAAAAATATTGGAATACTTTGAAAGACAAGGGACAGAAATCAAGATTATATCAGGAGATCATCCAGAAACTGTTCTAAATATTGCTCATGATGTTGGTATAAAAGGAAGTGCACGTAATCTCAACGAACTTCCTAAAGATACAGAAAGTTTACAAAAAATCGCAGAAGAAACCACCGTTTTTGGACGAATTACACCCGAGCGTAAACGAGATTTGATTACCGCTTTACAATCAAACGGACACACGGTAGCCATGATTGGCGATGGCATAAATGATATTCTAGCATTAAAAAAATCAGATTGTGCCATTGCGCTAGGTTCAGGAAACGAAGCTACAAAATCTGTTGCCCAATTTGTATTATTAGAAAATGACTTCTCTGTTCTTCCATCTGTAGTACAAGAAGGCAGAAAAGTCATCAACAATATTAAACGAGTCGCAGGGATGAATCTTCTACGAGTAATTTACACATTTGTTTTAATCATCCTACTAGTTATTACCCGAAAAATCTTTCCACTTGAATCAATTAACCTGATGCTCATGGGAATTTTTACTGTTGGAGTTCCTAGTGCTCTGTTAATTTTAGAAAAAGATGAAAAACCAAGCACAGACGATTTTTTCAAAAGAATAATAGTAAATGTAGTTCCAGCAGGAATATTAATTGGTATTACCATCTTTACTATGCTAATTCTTCCTTACAAATTTCCACTATATTCTGTATCATCTGCGGGACATTTAGCTACCAATTATGGTGCTTATTTGAGTGATGTTACTCTGATTATTGGTTCAGTTCAACTGTTCGCCTTATATTTATTGTGCCGTCCTTTAAGTAGGTATAGGGCTAGTGTCATTATTGGTATGACTTTAGTTTTCTATACTACTTACTTCATTCCACCCATCACAAAATTCTTAGGGATTGCTCCTCTACAAAGCTCTCGCTTTATCATCCCAACTTTGATTTGTATTGCTTTGTTGCTTATCATTCGTATGCTTATCTTGGATGGTAAAAAAGTAAACAAGATAAAACTTTCATTACTTTGCCTAAGTTTAATGTTTCTTTTCATTTTTGCTTCAGCAAAACTGCGACAATTTCAAGAAAGGATGGCTTATGAAAATGATAAATACATCCAAGTTTTACCAGATGATTGGTATCACGCTCAACGTGATCGAAACTCTTGATTAAATTATTTATAGTGAAGTTACAACAAAAAGAGTCCTCATTTCGAAAGGGCTCTTTTTTGTTGTAGCTAAAGCAACTCACCATATTTAGCAATAAATATTTTCTTGAAAACTGTGACTAGTAACATATACATCATCACCGTCAGTAAAAGCCAAGGGAAAAAGCTTACAGGTAAAGCTTCCAAACCTATTGAGGCACCAAAAGGTGTGAAGGGAATAATAGTAAGACCAATAATTCCCAAGAAAGTTAATAATGTAAGAGAGAGTGAGGCATGACTCTTTAAAAATGGTATTTTTGGAGTACGAATCATATGAATAACAAGAGTTTGTGTCCACATAGATTCTACAAACCATCCTGAATGAAAGAGAGCAATAAATCCAACATAAGCCGCACTTCCTGGTGTAAGTGTGCTAAATTCTCCAAATGTCGCAGGACATATCACAAAAAACATCAGTAAGTAAGTTGTAATATCAAAGACAGAACTTGTCGGACCAATCCATAACATAAATTTACTGATAGAACTTGCTTCCCATTTCCTAGGTACTGTCAAGTAGTCTTCATCAACATTGTCCCACGGTATTGCGGTACATGACAAATCATAGATTAAATTAAGCAAAAGAATATGAATAGACAACATCGGAATAAAAGGTAAGAACGCACTTGCCACCAGTACAGAAAACATATTACCAAAGTTAGAGCTTGCAGTCATTTTAATGTACTTAATCATATTTGCATATGTTTTACGTCCTTCGATAATTCCCTTTTCAAGAACTGTCAAATCTTTTTCTAGCAAGATAACATCTGCTGATTCTTTCGCTATATCAACAGCTGTATCAACAGAAATACCAACATCCGATGACTTCATTGCTGCTGCATCGTTGATGCCATCTCCCATATATCCAACGCTATTCCCATTGTTTCTTAATGCTGTCACAATCCGAACCTTTTGTTGTGGGGATAATTTAGCGAATACACTAATTCTTTCTACATCTTTTGCCAGTTGCTCATCATCCAATTTATCTATATCAGAGCCTAGTAAAATATGGTCAACGGGCAATCCAACTTGACTACAAATCGAACGTGTCACTTTATCGTTATCACCTGTTAGTATTTTTACTCCAACACCGTATTTATTAAGTGCTTTAATCGCTCGCTTTGTAGATTCTTTGGGTGGATCTAGGAAAGCAAGGTATCCCATTAAAACCATCTCTGACTCATCTTGCACAGAAAATATTTCAATTGGAGAAGGATTGGTTTTTTGAGCTACTGCAATCACCCGCATTCCCTTTTCATTGAGTTCATCAACTTTTTCTAAAATATACTTTCTAACTTCATCTGTCAATCGTACAATATCGCCCTTGTATTCCGCGAATTGACAAATATCCAGCATTTCTTCAACAGCTCCTTTAGTAATGAGTTGCGTTTTTGTGCCTAGTTCTTCTGTATTACTTTGAACAACAACACTCATTCGACGTCTCTCAAAATCAAATGGTATCTCATCAATCTTTGTATATCTGCTACTAAGCTCTCCTAATTCTGAGAATTTTTTTTGATTATTCTCAGTAGCTTGGATAATTGCAAGATCCATTAAATTTTTGAGACCGGTTTGGTAGTAGCTATTTAGAAAAGCATGTCTAAGGACACGAGTATCTTCTTGTCCCTCTATATCAAGATAATGCATCAAAACAACTTTATCTTGAGTCAAAGTTCCTGTTTTATCTGTGCATAGAATATTCATTGACCCTAAATTTTGAATAGAATTCAGATTTTTAATGATTGTTTTTTCTTTTGACATCGTTACAGCACCTTTTGCTAAACAAGTCGTTACAATCATTGGTAGCATCTCTGGAGTTAGACCTACCGCTACGGCAAGAGCAAATAAGGTTGCCTCCATCCAATCTCCTTTAGTGAAACCATTGATAAATAAAACAAAGGGTACCATAACAAGCATAAATCTAATAAGAACCCATGAAACTGAATTTACCCCTTTTTCAAAGGTGGTCTTAACAGAATCTTCATCAACACTTTTTGCCATTTCTCCAAATATTGTATCATCACCCGTAGCAATAACCACTCCAAATGCAGTTCCACTAATAATATTTGATCCCATAAATGCAAGATTTGCAGCTTCGGTTAATGTATCATATTTATCGTCCTTCAAACTTGCCAACTTTTCTACAGGCTCACTCTCTCCAGTGAGAGAAGATTGACTGATAAATAAATCTTTTGCTTCTATAATTCTCAAATCAGCCGGAATCATATCACCTGCTGATAAATGAATAATATCTCCAACTAACACTTCTTCAATCGGAATTTCTTGACTTCCAATTCCTTGTCGATACACATTTGTTGTAGTTCTAATCATCTTTAGGAGATTTTCAGCAGCATTCCCACTTCTAGTTTCTTGAACAAAACGTAGGAGTCCAGAAATTAAAACCATTGTTGTAATAATGAGTAATCCTGCCGGGTTCTCTTCTCCAGGTGCTGCTAAAATAATATCAGTAAATGCCGATATCAAAGCTAAAATAAATAATATTATCGTAAATGGATTAATAAATGCTTGGTATATACGCTTTACAAACGAAGTTTTTTTACCTCGCGTAATTTTGTTATCTCCATAAAGAGTGCGAGAAACTTCCATTTGTTTCTCATTCAATCCTTCTACTGTCGTACCTAATTTTTTAAATATTTCTTCCTTATTTGCTTTTGTTGCAAATACTAATCTTCTTTGAACTGCTTCACGGTGCATCATATTTGCATTTGCTTTATTTGTTACACCTGGACTTCTAGTTAATCTTTTTTTCATTGGTCTGTACCTCAATTTCATAATAATAATAGATTTTGATTATACAGCTACTGGCCTTTAGACTACATTAAACTAAGACGATGAAAACGAACAGTTATTTTCATCATTTTGTTCTGCTGTGGCCTATCAGGGTCAGAGCTGCTGATACTTTGTTCTTCCATTCGTTTTCACCTCCTTTTCAACACAAAAAAACCTTGCCTACGTAACTTGAACATAGACAAGGGAATAATTCCAAAAAAAGCTAGCACACACAGTGAAACCAATTCATGTCATCGTTCAAGCTTTAGCTCCACAGGGCGATGTTGTTGCACTATTTCATGCCTTGTTTTTCGACATGAACTGTTGGCCCTCTCATCGTGTCTCCACGACTCTGCGGCAGCAACCCGTATCCCTGTGGTAGCCTCACCTACCGATAGTTAGCCTTAAAAACTAACCACATCTATTATATATTCTTATCTCACTCTTGTCAAATCTTTTTCTAATAATTTTTAGATTAATGATTTTGATTATTCATGAGAACACTAATAAAAGCGGTAGTTAGCCGCTTTTATTAGTGTTTAAACCAGAGTTATCTTTACTTCAAACTTATTTTACTTTCTTCAACGCTCCAAATAAAACACCTGAAATTACAGCTCCAATCAAGATAAATAAAAGATAAAGTAACGGATTGTTTGTTAGCGCTAAGACAAAGATTCCTCCATGAGGTGCCATTAATTTAATATTAGCAAGTCCAGTCAATCCACCAGCCACAGCTGCACCTACGAAAAATGATGGGATAGCACGAGCAGGATCGGAAGCTGCAAAAGGAATAGAACCCTCTGTGATGAAAGATAAGCCCATCACAATATTGGTTAAACCAGAATTTCGTTCTTCTTTAGTAAATTTGTTTTTAAATAAAAGTACCGCTACTGTTGTTGCAAGTGGAGGAACCATACCACCTGCCATTACAGCTGCCATTACAACTGAACCTCCATCTGCTACTGTTGCAGCCAAAGTTCCAGTTGCGAAAATATAGGCTGCTTTATTGATTGGACCTCCGAGGTCAATTGCCATCATTCCACCTACAACCAAACCAAGTACCAATGCAGATGCACCAGATAAACTATTCAAAAAGCTGGATAAACCTGTGTTGATAGCTGCCATTGGTATATTGACAAATAGCATCAAAAATCCAGTAATAAATGTACCAACCAACGGATAAATCAATATCGCTTTAATTCCATCCAAAGATTTTGGTAAAGCTTTCGTCCACTTACGAAGCAAAAGAATAACACCACCAGCTAAGAATCCACCAACCAAAGCACCAAGAAAACCTGAAGGAATCATTTTTGCAGAATCAAGGTGACCAAATGCCAATCCTGAGCTTGCCATTGAGCCAGCAACAAACCCTGCTACTAATCCTGGTTTATCTGCAATTGAATTTGCAATAAACCCAGCTAATACAGGAAGCATAAATGCAAATGCTGCTCCTCCTACATTTTTGAAATAAGCTGCAATTGGATGATAAACGCCCAAGTTTGCAAGTTGATCATGAGGTACTCCCATTGCTTGGTCAATCAAGAAAGCTAGAGCAATTAAAATCCCACCTCCAACAACAAACGGAAGCATTGCGGATACACCGCCCATGAGATGCTTATAAAATGCTTTCCCAAGTCCCGTCGCTGTTTCTGAACTTTCCTCTTCTGAATTTTCCGCTTCAAATACTGGAGCCTTACCAGAAAGCGCTGTTTCAATCAGAATTTTTGGATTACGAATTGCTTCTGCTACTGGTTTATTTACAAGTTCTTTGCCAGAAAAACGATTCATTTCTACCTTTTTATCTGCTGCAACGATGACTGCATCTGCTTTTTTAATATCTTCGGCGGTTAATTTATGATCAATACCGCGTGCACCATTAGTTTCGACTTTAATTGCAACATTCATTTGAGCGGCTTGTTTTTTGAGCGCTTCCTCTGCCATGTAAGTATGTGCAATCCCTGTTGTGCAAGCTGTCACTGCAACTATATAATGTTCTGCATTTTTTACTGTTTCTATCTCTTCTGCTTCATTTGATGAAAAGAGTTCTAAAACTTCACGTGGATAGTTAACCGCTTTCAATTTACTGTTAAAACCATCTTTGAGCAAGAATTTTGAGAGTTGCGCCAATGCTTCTAAATGGGTATCATTGGCACCTTCTGGTGCTGCAATCATGAAAAATAGATGAACAGGTTGATGGTCAAGAGCTTCATAATCTACCCCTATCTTTGATTTTGCAAAAAGTACAACAGGCTGAGTGACAGCACTGTTCTTACTGTGTGGCATAGCAATACCATCACCAAGTCCTGTTGAAGTTTGATGTTCACGAGTGAGAATCCCTGCCTTAAATGTTTCAAAATCTTTGACATAACCTTCATCAACAAGTTTTTGAACCATTTCATCAATAGCAGCGATTTTGCTTTGCGCTTTAAGGTCAAGAATCATGACCTCGGATTTTAGTAAATCTTTAATTTCCATTGATTGAAATCTCCTTTATTTCAACTTTTTTATAAATTTCATTAACAAATTCTCGGGTAGGCATATCTTTTGAGAATGCCTTCGCTGTACCACAGGCTATAGCTTGCCTAAACGCTTTTAATAAATCTTTTGTTTCATGATATTCTGCTAAAAATCCTGCAACGGTAGAATCCCCTGCGCCAATTGAATTTTTCAATTCTCCTTTGATTCCTTCGGCAAAATATACAGCATCACGACTAAAAAGAAGTGCGCCATCACCCGCCATTGAAACAATGGCATACTGTGCTCCCATATCTAACAACTTTTTACCAAATGGTATAATTTCTTCATTTGTTTTCAAAGATGTATTAAATATAGCTTCAAGTTCTTCACGATTGGGTTTAATAAGCAATGGATGGCTTTTAAGAGATTTTAATAATTTTTGACCATCAATATCCAGAACAAAAGAAGCTCTTTTAATCTTTACTTTTTCAATCAAGCGTTCATAAAAATCTTCTCCAAGTGCTTTTGGAATTGTTCCTGCAAATACAACAATATCATCTGGCTTTAAGTTTTCAAATTTTTGAATAAAAGCTTGTATATCACTCTCTTTTAAGATCGGTCCAGCAGCATCTAAACTGGTTTCTTCATCTTCTGTTTTGAGCTTTACGTTAATTCTTGTTAAGGAATCAATCGGAGTAAAATCTGATAAAACACCATGCTCATTCAGAAATGTCCTAATATACTCTCCTGAAAAACCTCCCAGAAAGCCTAAAGCTGTAGTTGGACTTTCCATTAAACTCAACATTCGGCTTTCCATAATTCCTTTACCTCCAGCTGATACTTGTGTTTGAGAGGTTCGGTTAACCTCGCCAAGCGATATTTTTTCATAATTCATAAAATAATCTAAGGCGGGGTTTAATGTTACTGTGTAAATCATATTTTTCTTTCTAAAATACTGTTAGCGTTTTCTTGTTATAAAATCAACAGTATGTCTTACTAGTTATAGTTAGTTATTGACCGTACATAATTTTAAAGTAAAATTAGTCTGTAAGCAATTCGAATTCATCTGGTTGTGCAAATTTGATAAAACTCATTTGACCGATTTTGGATGAGTCTGCCAAAACATAAGATTTTTGGCTTTGCTTAATGGCTAGGGATTTAACAGCGGCTTCTTCGTGGTCGGGTGTCATTGCTCCATGAATTTCATCTATCGCATTAGCTCCTATAAACGCAAGATTGAATTGATAATTTGAAAGCTGAGCTAAAGTTTGGCTGCCAACAATTGCGTCTGTCACTTTTTTTACACGTCCTCCTAGCAGATAAACAATTAGTTTTTCATCTGTTAGTTTGGAAAGATGCGTGACAGAGTTAGTCACAACTGTCAAATATTTTTGAGAATGATTGATTAAGTCAGCCAAAATACCTGTTGTAGTTCCTGCATCTAAAAAGATAATATCTCCATCTTTTATTTTTAGAAGTGCTTTTGCAGCAATTTTCTCTTTTTCTTGAATGTTTTTGGAAGTTTTTTCGAAAATACTCAATTCTTCTGTGAGATCTTGTAGAAGTTCTGCTCCTCCATGTACTCTACGAAGTATTTTCTCTTTTTCTAACTCATTCAAATCCCTACGGAGCGTTGAAATTGAGCCCTCAATCACAGGAAGTAGTTCTTCAATCGTTGCTCTTTTCCTATTTTTTAAATAATCAGTAATATTTTTCTTACGTTCATTCGCTAACATTTTTACCTCCCTCACTTATACTAGATTTGAAATGTTGTGGTATAGTCCTACTATAAAGCGGTTTTACACAACTTATAGTTTTTGTTTTAATATTTTTAAATATTGAGTTAAAAAATAACTATTCTCTCATGAATTCGTTTACAGGGATAGTATATCATTATTTTCTTTCAAAATCAATCTAAAACTTTCAAAAACTATCATTTTTGTTAAATAAAAAAAAGAAATACAAGATAAAAGATGTATTTCTTTTTTACCAAGCTCTCATTTTTAAAAATACTTTTCTGTTTTTATCTCTTGATGGTTAAAATATTCCAGTAGACTTTGAGCGGATTGAATATAGTATTCGACTGCTACAGGGATAACCTCATCTTTAACAATCATATCCGAAAAGTGAAGTCCTGAACTATCAGGTTGATTGGAACCAATAAAAGCAAATACACTTGGAGCTTGCTGCCTATAGTTAGCGAAATCTTCTCCTGCACTTGAAGGTTCTGGAACAACAAATAATTGATGCCATTGTCGAGTGGCTTCGCTCAAAACCCTTGTTAATTCTGGATCATTATAAGTTAGATCAGCCTCCATTTTCCATTTGATTTCTGCTGAAACAGCATAAGCTGCCGCTGTTGATTCTATAATTTTTGTAAATCTCTTTTTAGCGAGTTGGCGTGTTTCATCGGAGAATGTACGAATGGTTCCTTCAAACATGGCTTTATTTGGAAGAACATTCCATGTGTTTCCAGATTCAATATGAGTCACCGATACTACCGCTGCTTTGAGTGGTGAAATATTTCTTGAAACAATCTGCTGTAGATTTTGAATAATTGCACTTGTTGCTAAAATAGTGTCTATACCTTCATGAGGATATGCGGCATGACTGCCACTCCCTACAACATTTACTTCGAACTGCTCAACTGCAGCCATAACTCCTTCTTCACGTAATCCAATAATTCCTGTACCGAGTGTTGGAATATTATGATAACCAATAAAAGCCTGCACATCAGAAACAAGACCACTTTCAAGGACTTGTCTGGCTCCTAGCCCGATTTCTTCTGCAGGCTGGAAAATTAATTTAACTGTTCCTTTAAGTTCCTTTTCATGTTCTTTTAAAATTTTTGCTGCACCCAAAAGACTTGTCATGTGTAAATCATGACCACAAGCGTGCATTATTCCTTCATTTTTTGATGCGAAAGGTAAATTGGTTTGTTCATTGATTGGAAGTGCATCAATATCGGCACGTAGAGCAATGACTGGATTACCATCCCCGACTTTTGCGACTAGGCCTGTCTTTAAATCTCCATCTAGAATTTCTATATCCCAATCCATCAATTTTTGTTGGATGAAGGCGGTAGTTTTAACTTCATGTTCCGAACGCTCTGGATGGGCATGAAGATAATGTCTGATTTCTTCCAATTCTTTATTAAATTTTTCTTCAATCATACCATTTATTTTAACAAAAATAGTGAAGCATTTAACTTCACTATTTTCAATGATTAGATTTAATTTTTAAATCAAGCCAGCATCTTTTAAGACTTCTTCTATGTATGTGCCTTTGAGTTTTTTCAATCCTAATTTCAGTGCTTGTTTTTTAATAAGTGGCAAATCCATTTCTTCTAGCTTTTTCTTATCTGATAGATAGTATACTGAACCTGCAAGTGCCCGTAAATCATAAGCTGATGCATAAACTTCTGGTACTCCTCGGTCAACATCAAGAAGCTGATAGACGGCTTCCATCGCTGTACGAACAGAGTATTCCGTAGTAAATACTGTATCTCTTTTGGTTTCTGCAAAATTTCCTAGAAAGGCAAGATTGACGGAGTCTTTTGGGACAACAAGTGGACGATCTCCAGGCTCACGAAGCATAAAGTACGAGGTGATGAAAGGCATATAAACAGGAATTGTATTCGTATTTTCATGAACAAAATCAGCAATTTCATCAATAGGCATCCCCAGATGATAGAGTAATTCTTGCGTGATTTCTTCGCCTGTGCATTCTTCAATCGGTTTTTTGATGAAATTTCCTTCGGTATTGGAGAGTAAACCGTAAACCCAAGTCACAGTTTCTTGGTCTTTTTGTTCTTTAAAATGTGGCTGACGGTGGGTTGTAAATGACAGCAACCAATTGGAATCTTTCACTGTGATGATTCCACCTGTGACTACTTTTCCTGAGCGAAGTTCACGATGGGTTAATTTTTCAAAATAAGGCTGTATTTTTAAATTTTTCCATGTGACTGTTGCTGACACAAACCAGCTTTCTTTTGGTAAGTTCTGACAGAAAACGTCTGGATGACCAAATTCTTGTGACTGTGCTGACAGATTTTTCCAAAGTTTCCATGAACCTCCAAGTTCGTGAGTAATGGGTGCTGGCTCAAGTGGTGAGCCTTGGGTGGAGCTTTCAGTGATTGAGCCATTAGTGACAAAGACCAAATCATTTTCTGTCAGTGCTGACGAACTTCCATCAGCAAATTTGATTGTTTTTGCGACTTTTTTATTTTCTGAAAAATCAACTTCGATATTTTCTACTTGTGAGCCATAACGGAAATCAACACCTTGGCTTTGTAAATAAGTAATAAGGGGTTTGACCAACGATTCATATTGATTATACTTGGTAAATTTTAGTGCTGTAAAATCTGGCAAGCCTTTAATATGATGAATGAAACGCATAATATAACGGCGCATTTCAATTGCTGAGTGCCATTTTTCAAAAGCAAACATGGAACACCAGTAGAGCCAGAAATTTGATTCAAAAAACTCTTCCGTAAAGCAATCCTCGATTTTCTTGCCAACAAGTAATTCTTCTTTTGTCATAAATAACTTGACAATTTCATCTTGAGCTTTTGGACTTAGTGTGAATTGTCCATCATCGGAAACACGGTGTCCGCGTTTATGAATGATTCTACAATTTGATGAATTAGGGTCTTCTTTGTCTAAATAATAAAATTCATCCAAAACGGACGCATTGTCCATTTCAAGTGATGGAACTGACCTGAAAAGATCCCAAAGGCATTCAAAATGATTTTCCATTTCACGGCCACCACGCACAACAAAACCATCATGAGGAATAAATGAGCCATCTAATGAACCACCAGATAGTGTAAGCTCTTCCAAGATGTGAATGTTAGATCCAGACATTTGCCCATCACGAATGAGAAATACCGCAGCTGCAAGCCCCGCAAGACCTGCTCCCACAATATAGGCTGATTTTCCTTCGACATTTCCCGGCTTTTTAGGATGCACAAAAGCCTCATAATTTCCATTAGTATAACGCATATTATCCTCCAAATACTTTGATTAGCAAAGCATCTTTTCTTGATTATAAGCTGCCATTTGGTCACTCATAATCTTTATTCTGTTGTTATTTTTATCATAATACAATAGGAAAACGATTGCAAGAGATAGTTTTATTTTTTAGACACTGTGTCTATTTTTGTCTAATATTCAAAAAAATACTGACAGATATTCTGTCAGTAAACTTTCATCATCTTTTATATTTACAAAAATAAAAAAAGCACTGACAGAATTTCTATCAGTGCTTTTCATAGTTTATCGGTAAATATTATTTACTTTCTTCAAAGTCACCATCAAATGTGTTATCATCTTTTGGAGTTTCTTGAGTAGTATCAGCTTCTCCAGCTGCTTGCTGAGCTGCATTGGCTTGTTCGTAAAGTTTTACAGCCAAGTTTTGTGCAATTTCAGAGAGTGCTTCTGACTTAGCTTTGATATCATCAATATCATCGCCTTCAAGAGCTTTCTTGAGCGCTTCCTTAGCATCTTCAGCTTTCTTGACTTCGGCTTCATCTACTTTTCCTTCAAGATCTTTCAAAGTTTTTTCAGTTTGGAAGACAAGCGCATCGGCTTCGTTACGTGTATCAACTTCTTCTTTACGTTTAGCATCTGCATCCGCATTTGCTTCAGCGTCTTTCATCATCTTGTCAATTTCTTCGTCAGAAAGACCAGAGTTTGATTTGATGACAATCGTTTGTTCTTTTTGAGTACCGAGATCTTTAGCTTTTACAGAAACGATACCATTTTTATCAATGTCAAATGTTACTTCAATTTGTGGGATACCGCGAGGTGCAGCAGGAATATCTGTCAATTGGAAACGACCCAAAGTCTTGTTGTCCGCAGCCATTGGACGTTCGCCTTGGAGGACATGAATATCAACAGCAGGTTGATTGTCAGCGGCAGTTGAGAAGACTTGTGATTTAGAAGTTGGAATCGTTGTATTGCGGTCAATCAATTTTGTGAAGACACCGCCCATTGTTTCGATACCAAGTGACAATGGTGTAACATCAAGCAAGACAACGTCTTTGACATCCCCTGTGATGACCCCACCTTGAATTGCTGCACCCATGGCAACAACTTCATCAGGGTTGACAGATTTGTTAGGTTCTTTACCTGTTTCTTTGCGCACGAGTTCAACGACAGCTGGGATACGAGTTGAGCCGCCAACCAAGAGTACTTCATCAATATCAGAAGTTGACAACCCAGCGTCAGAAAGCGCTTGGCGGACAGGTTGACGTGTTGCTTCAACTAAATCATGAGTCAATTCGTCAAATTTTGCACGAGTCAAAGTCATTTCCAAGTGAAGTGGTCCAGCAGCTCCAGCTGTGATAAATGGTAATGAAATATTAGTTGATGATACACCAGAAAGGTCTTTTTTCGCTTTTTCAGCAGCATCTTTCAAACGTTGCAAGGCCATTTTGTCTTGTGCAAGGTCAATGGCATTTTCTTTCTTAAATTCAGCAACCATCCAGTCAATAATCTTTTGGTCAAAGTCGTCCCCACCGAGTTTGTTGTTACCAGCAGTTGCCAAAACGTCGAAGACGCCATCGCCAAGTTCAAGGATTGAAACGTCAAATGTACCACCCCCAAGGTCAAAGACAAGGATTTTTTCATCTTTATCTGTCTTATCAAGACCATAAGCAAGCGCTGCTGCTGTCGGTTCGTTGACAATACGTTCAACTTCAAGACCCGCGATTTTACCTGCATCTTTTGTCGCTTGACGTTGTGCGTCATTGAAATAAGCAGGTACTGTGATGACTGCTTTTTCTACTTTTTCACCAAGATAGGCTTCAGCTGTAGCTTTCAAGTTTTGCAAAATCATAGCTGAAATTTCTTGTGGTGTGTATTCTTTACCGTTTGCAGAAACTTTCTCATTCGTTCCCATTTTTGATTTGATTGAGAGGATTGTATCTGGATTTGTCACTGCCTGACGTTTTGCAGCATCACCAACTTGAATTTCACCATTTTTGAAAGCAACAACAGATGGTGTTGTACGGTTTCCTTCTGGATTTGGAATGATTTTTGATTCAGTTCCTTCAAGGACTGCTACTGCTGAGTTTGTTGTACCAAGGTCAATACCGATAATTTTTGCCATTTTTATTTTACCTTCTTCTTTTTATTTTTTAATTATTTTTATTTTTTTATAGTTTATTGTCATCTCGGACAATCTATATTGCTTATTGCGCCACTACAACCATCGCTGGACGAAGAATGCGGTCATGGAGCTTATAACCTTTTTGGAAAACTTGTGCTACTGTATCTGTCGGATGTTCTTCGTCCGCTTCAACGGTTTGAACGGCCATGTGGAAGTTAGGGTCAAAAGGTACACCCTCAGCCGCGACTTCTTCAACACCTTCTTCTTTAAGTGCTGCTTTCAGGCTTTCTTGTACCATTTCAAGTCCTTTTTTGACATCTTCTGTAAGACCTTCAACAGCAAGAGCACGTTCCAGATTGTCAAGTGAAGGCAAGATTTTCTTAGCCAAATCTTGTGAACGATATTTCACAAGTTGAAGACGTTCTTCATTGCCTCGGCGCTGAACATTTTGCATTTCAGCTGACACACGTAAGAATTTGTTTTCCCACTCTGAAGCCAACTGTTGTGCTTCTTCAACTTCGTTGATTTCTTCCTCGACAATATCCTCAAGTGCTTCTTCTGTCAAGCTTTCCTCAACTTGCTCATTTTCGACTTTTTCTCTATTCTTGTCTTTAATTTCTTCGGACATATGCCCTCCTCTTTTGAATAAATTTTTTATCATTTTCTAATTTCATAATGATTACCATCAAGATAACGGTAATAATCGGTTAGTTTCATTGTCAGCACTTTAGCTACTAAATCTAAGATGGACATGATACGTTGATAATCCATCTCAACTGGACCAACTACTGTTAGAGTACCTAGACCACGATAAGGAATAACAAATTTTTGTGAAATAATCGTTAAATTTTTCATGTATTTTTCATCATTATCAAATTTTACTGCACGCATTTCATCATTGTTCGTGATTTCACGAATCTCATGGAGCATTCTTTCATCATCGCTGAATAATTTATAAAGTTCTGAGAGATTTTCTGTTGCATAATCAAAAATATTTTTACGACCTGCAACGGTCAGACGTTCTACAAATAAGTCATTAAAAATTGATTCAAAAAGTTGTAACACTTCACTTGTTACTTTGAAATAACGCTGAACAATTTGCGGAATCTCAGTTCTTAATGTGTAATGAATATCAATCACTTTCTTTCCTACTAACCGCTCTTTGACAAGTTGAGTAAAAACTTGCAAATCTGCTTCCGTCATGGATTTTGGCAGGATAAATTGATCGGTTCTAACTTCTCCCGTTCCTAATGTAATCACTGATAATACCGAATGATTATCTAACATCACCATTTCAAAAGAAGCTAGACTTTGTTCGCGTTGTGGAACATTCAAAACAAAACTAGTCAATCCCGTCAGCACTGACAAAGTATGCGCTGCCGTTTCAAAAAGGTCAGATAAGCGATAAAATTCACCATCAAAAGCTTTCATTACTTTAAAAAGGTCATTTTGACTAAATTCTTCAAGCTGAATGACATTTTCAACAAAGTATTTATAGCCAGAGATACTTGGAACCCGACCGCTTGATGTGTGCTCTTTTTGTATTAATCCAAGATTTTCAAGCACTTTCATATCATTTCTGATGGTTGCACTTGAAGCTTGAATACTATCAAGGAGAGCCTTTGAACCAATCGGCGTATGCTCTTTCGCATAGAGTGAAACAATCAGATTTAAGATTTGTCTTTGACGTTCTGTAATCATACTGCTCCTTTCTGTCGCAGTGAAGACATTTTGCTGGGCAAAATTTTATCCGCAACCTCAAAGCTTCCTTCGGGCGCTTCGAGCTCCTTTCTGTCGCAGTGAAGACATTTTGCTGGGCAAAATTTTATCCGCAACCTCAAAGCTTCCTTCGGGCGCTTCGAGCTCCTTTCTGTCGCAGTGAAGACATGTTGTCGGGCAAAATTTTATCCGCAACCTCAAAGTTTCCCTTGGGCATTTTGTGTCTCTTTCACTTGCAGAGCATCGTCATTTTCTGATTTAGCACTCTAACCTCTCAAGTGCTAACAAAGCTATTATAACCCTTTGTTTATTGCTTGTCAAGAAAAAAGACGTAAAAATTAGCACTCTTTTTAACAGAGTGCTAATTTATTTTTTATACAACTTTTTCTTTGCTACATCAGGCGAAGCTCTCTAGAAGTCTGCCAGATGTTCATCAGTGTAATGATGATGACAGCAATAACAAAAGCATTCTCAAATCTAATCTCATGACTGACAAATAATATGACATAGTCTAAAAGCAAGAAAGCGGTGATAATTTCTAGCAAAACAAAAGTCACACGCCAAAATTTAATCAGAAGAAAGATTAACAGTGCAAAAATTGCAAGATAAAGCAAATTTTGCCAAGCTGTCAGTGCTGACAGAATCTGGTCAGTAAGTGATTTAACATTTACAAAAATATTATTTAAAAAATGAGTGAAAAAATTATCATGTTTTATCAATATTTTAATCATTTCAACAGTAGCATAGATGAAAAGTGCCACATTAGCATAGAGTAACAACCATACTTTACTGAACATTTCCAATCCTTTCAAAATTTAAGCTGGAAGTAACTTGAGATATTCTTCCAGAGTTAAATGATGCTCCGTCATATATTTAGCATTTTCAACACCCACATAGCGAAAATGCCAGTCCTCATAGTGTACGCCTGTCGATGCTTCTCCTCCCTTGAAAAAGCGAAGGACAAAACCATAAGTCGGTGCAAGCGCTTGAACTTTTGCTGCAATATCTACGGGTTCAGCATTTAGACTGTCCACAGTGCTCATGTCAATCGCAAGTCCTGTTTGATGCTCTGATGAACCTGGGGGTTGAGAGTAGGTTTGGACATTTTTAATGGCTTCTTCCTTAGAAATCTGTTGCCCCGTTTGCTTTACCGTTCCATATCCAGCCATTTCCTGTGAAATATACATATTATAAAGTTCTTCCTGATAAGCAACTGAGCGATAACCCGAAATCAAATGTTCCGCTGGTGAAATTTGTTTAGCAGCTGCTAGGAAATCTTGAGTTGCTTTTTCAATTCTTGCATCGACTTGTTTGCCATCAACCGTTGCAAGCACTGGATTCATCTCAGCTTTTATATTTTCTCGATTGACAAGAACCAAGTCCCAATCTGATTGGTGAGCATTTGGTAAATCTGTTTTTTCACTTTCAGATGTTTTTGAAGTTGATGATGAACTGACAGAACTTTTGTCAGTACTGACGGTTTGTAAGCTCGATTTTTCCGGCTTTTGTAAGCTCTTAAAGATAATAAATGTTGACAAAAGAACAATTATCAACAACGCTAAAAGAATCAATACCGTTTTTTTACTTTTTGTTCTTGATTTTTCTCGTCTAGTTCTGTAAGGCATTTAATTTTTGATTTCCTAAAGTTCTATAGCTCATATCGCCAACAAGTCCAACGGTAAATTTACCATCTTCAAAAGTCAAATGTGTCACCGACCCATTATCTAATCCGCGAGGTCGTGGCAGCTCTGGATTAATAAGCTTAACAAAGCTGCCAATCGTCATCCCATGACTAACAATAACGATATTTTTACTTCCAGTGGTTTCTGCTTCACGCGCAATATCAGTAAAGCCCTCAATAATGCGCCCAGAGAGCTTTTCCCAAGGCTCTGCCCAACCTGCAGTATCCACTGCAAAAATAGCATTAGCAATTTTTTCATCATCTGGAAATGTACCATTAAATGAGCCATTTTCTGCAAAAATTCGTGGTAGGACGCCATCAAACAGTTCTCCATCATAGCCACCATCAAATGACCCAAAACACCACTCACGAATGCGTTTATCAAACCTGTAAGGAATTCCCTCATTGTCAGAATGGCTCAAAATAAACCCCATGGTTTGAATTGTTCTTCCAGAATCTGAAGAATAAGCTCGGTCAAACTTAATTTCTTTCTCTTTAAACCCTAATCCTAACTCTATGATTCCAAGCTCTCCAGCCTCCGTCAATGGCGTATCGGACCAACCTTGCGCCCGTCCAATTGTATTGAACATTGTTTTACCATGTCTTACCAAATAAATATTTACCATTTTAAGTGAACATCAAGTTCTTTAGACTCACTATACTACCCATGCCTATTCGTCCAACTTTTTAAAGAGACAAGACAAAGTAGAATGCTCTATGGTACCAAAATGCTGAGGATTCAGTAAGGCAACAAGTGAGTAACTCGTCACCTACACTTTTGCACTATGAAATTACAAATCAACATTAATGTATTATTGCTTTCACACGAGTTTACCTTTCCCTCATTCCGAAAGCAACTGCGATTAAAGTTAAACAGTATTTCAACAAATTAGACATAGATTGTGAATCTTAAGAGTACTCTCAGTATCCTCCTTTTTCCCTTTTCGACATTTGTAATCGTTTAACCTAATTATAACAAGATGTGAGTATGATTTGCAAGAAATGATGGAAAATAGAAAATCTTGGAGAGAAACAAAGTTTCTTGTAGAGATTTATCTTTTTCACTCATTTCTAATCGTGCGAACTCAGTTATATCAAGATGTGAGTACGATTTGCAAGAAATGATGGAAAATAGAAAATCTTGGAGAGAAACAAAGTTTCTTGTAGAGATTTATCTTTTTCACTCATTTCTAATCGTGCGAACTCAGTTATATCAAGATGTGAGTACGATTTGCAAGAAATGATGGAAAATAGAAAATCTTGGAGAGAAACAAAGTTTCTTGTAGAGATTTATCTTTTTCACTCATTTCTAATCGTGCGAACTCAGTTATATCATCATGTGAAACTGTTTGTCCAGAACTTACAAAAATATAAATCAAACAAACTAGGAATATCAGTGATTTATCCTTATTTTTTTACGGTACTATGGCAAGCTTCGTAGCATTTTTAGTCAAAAGAAAAGACCAAGAGAATAACATCTTGGTTTAAGAAAATAATTTCAATATTCTTCGTCTTCATCCTCATCTTCGCTTTCCCAAGCTCGTGAGAATTCCGCATTACCAAATAATGAAGCCAATCCGCTGACCTGCTTCAGACGTAACAATTCTTCTTTATCCATACCAATGTGAGTCATAATCCAACGGTCACTCATACCTGACTCCACCAATTGTCGTACAATATCTGTCATCAGTTCGATAGAATGTGTTCCGCGTGCTCGGTTGTGGCGAATAGTACTTGCAATACGATCTGTCAATGGACGGTCAATAACCGAAACTGGAAGACATCCCTGTTCACGATCTGCAATAATTTTGGAATTTTTCATCACAAGGTAACGGTGAAATCCATCAACAATCTCGTAGATATCTTCTTCTTTTTCATAGTAGCACACGATTGGCATCGTATATCCATCTTCCAAAATTGAGCGTTCCAATAATTGCATCTCAGGTAGAGCCGTCACGTTAGGATTGTATGCATTCGCTCGAATTTTTTCAAAAGGAACTCTGATGACTTGATAAGCCGGACTTATAAAATCGCTCCCCATTTTTCCATTGCCTCCTGTTTCTTTTGTAATTCATCTTTTGTTTGACCAAAACCCATATATTGACAAGAAGTATCATTTTTCAAAATCGTGATACACATCCTCTTATAAGAAGGAACAAGTCGAAAGCTCTGGATTGGAACGTCATCTGGATAAGCTTTAAATCGGATTACTTCATAATCTTGCTTATATTTCCGATTATTTTTGGGTGCACCAAGTCGCTCAAATTGTAATGATGTTTTTGCTAGTTCATCTATAATTGTCGTGGGTAGAGCACCACCTTTTTTAGTCCAATAATGAATAGACGAACAAAATTTTTTCAGATAAATTTTCCGAGTTTCTGGCGGTAGGGTCATTAACAAAAAATCAACATAACTTTCCCAATTATGCCCTTTAGGAAGGGTAACGCCACGATAACCCATCGCCGATGTCCCACCGTACAAAGAAGCAAAATTTGCTCCATTGACACGTCCTACTAATTTGCCCCAAGTTTCTGGCTCGATTGCCTTGTATAATTTTAAAGATTGGACACCACATTGATGAAAAGGGTTAGCAACACGCATTGATTTAAAAGGCACACCTGCTTGTAAGTATAAATCGTATAAATGATTATAATCAAATCCAAACTTTTTATTGGCAATCCAGACATCCTCAAAAAGCCAATCATAAAGAGGATAGAAATTGAATACATTATGAGCGATGCGTCGGCTATAAGGGATGGTACCAAACCTTGAAAATGTTTCTTTCCTAGTCACAGCATTGTAGCGATTAAGACTTTCTTGCGCTCTAATCCCGACCAAAACAGCAGTTCTTTTGGCACCAGATTTTTGATGGACCCATTGACAAAACTTACTTTGAAAATCATAGTCTGACATTCCTACTTCAAAGAAAGGAAATTCTTGATTTTCTAATGAAATCGCACCTTTAGGAATTGAGCTGACCCAAATTTCTTCGTGTTCAGGATCCCAAGGAAGCCAAGTAGATTGATACATTGAAATACCACAAGAGGCCGAAACTGGAAGGCAAACATGATAATAATCGAAATTGGGAAATTTTCCAATGCACCGATGGACATAATCTTTAGTTTGTTGATAATTTCCTTCGTAATCTAAATAGAAAACTGAAACTTTGATTTGTTTTTCTGCTAGATGATGCGTTTCATAATACTGATGGACAAGTTCCAACATTACTCCTGAATCTTTCCCACCCGAAAAAGAGACTACAATATGCTCAAAATGTTTAAAAATATATTCTAGTCGTTGGTTAAATGCTTCATAAACATTTTCTTTCTGGTAAACTTTCGCCACAATCCACCCTTTCTTCATCATTTCATCAAAATAAAACAAATATCAGCAACGAATATTTTTGCTGACAGACTAACTTTGCTTTATTTACAAGAAAATTCATTTTAGACATCTTATTGTTACTTTTATAATTTAATTATACACTTTTTATACGCATAATCAACCGTTTATCCCGTAATCTATTGATTACTAACAAAAAAAGACTATATTTCAAGAAATTAAAACGGATAAGTTAGCAACTCATCCGTTTCATTGTCATTAATTATTTTTTCAAAAAGTAATCTATAAAATACTTTTGAATCTTTTTTACTGACAAACTTTCTGTCAGTACTGATGATTTACAAAACCCTGTATTCTTTCTTAAATTTCTTTTCGGAAATCACTTTGATATCGCTCTTTCCCATATAAATTAAGTAGTCTCCGGTACTTGCCATGCCACCAAACATCATATTAAAACGTAATTGGTCAGGATTTTTAGGATGCCAAAAGCAGATTTGTTTATCAAATAAATTTTGTACCCATTCTTCAAGTTGTGTATCCGCAGCATCTACACGCCATGCTTCTACAACTGTTTCTCCGATTTGTACTTGCATATTTCTCTTTTCAATTTTTTTCAAAAATATTTTCTGTCAGTATACTGACAGGACTTTAACGATAATCTGTCAGTAACCTTTAATTTTTAAAGGAATGGATAGGTGCTGGAATTTGCCCGCCACGTGCAATAAAGTCTGCTGACGAGGCTTGATTGACTCGCATGACAGGGGCCGTACCAAAAAGTCCACCAAATTCGACATTATCACCTTCCTTACCAATAGGCAAAATCCGTACTGCTGTCGTTTTTTGATTAATGACACCAATCGCCGCTTCATCGGCAATCATCGCTGCAATCGTCGTAGCTGGCGTTGACTCAGGAATAGCAATCATATCAAGACCAACTGAGCAGACACAAGTCATTGCTTCCAATTTTTCAATATTTAAAGCACCGCTTTGCACTGCCGCAATCATTCCCTCATCTTCTGACACAGGAATAAAAGCACCAGAAAGTCCACCTACACGCTGCGCCGCCATGACACCGCCTTTTTTGACCGCATCATTTAGCATGGCAAGAGCTGCTGTTGTTCCATGTGTTCCGACTGTTTCAAGTCCCATTTCCTCAAGAACACGAGCTACAGAATCTCCTATTGCAGGTGTTGGAGCAAGTGATAAATCGACAATTCCAAACTCAACATCCAAGCGTTCAGCTGCCATTTGTCCGACCAATTGACCGATACGTGTAATCTTAAAGGCTGTTTTTTTAATCGTTTCGGCTAAGACATCAAAGCTTTCACCACGCACTTTTTCTAGCGCACGCTTGACAACACCTGGCCCCGACACACCGACATTGATAATCGTGTCTGCTTCCCCAACACCATGAAAAGCCCCCGCCATAAAAGGATTGTCTTCAACTGCGTTTGCAAAAACAACCAATTTTGCATTCAGCCATTTATCGCCTTTTGCCATTTCTTTGATTGTTTCACCCATATCGCGCACAGCAGTCATATTAATGCCTGTCTTTGTTGAGCCAACATTGACTGATGCGCACACACGTTCTGTTGCAGCTAATGCTTTTGGCATTGATTTAATCAGGATTTCATCACCTTTTTGATAACCTTTTTGTACCAATGCTGAATAACCACCGATAAAATCAATTCCGATTTCCTTTGCAGCTCGGTCCATCGCAAGTGCTATTTTTGTGTAATCCGTCGCATCCGTTGCAGCACCTATAATCGCAATAGGAGTGACAGATACTCGTTTGTTAACAATTTTAATACCTAATTCTCGACCGATATCATTACCAACTGTAACAAGCTGACCCGCCTTGCTCACAATCTTGTGATAAATTTTTTCGCTTGCTTTGTCAATGTCTGGGTCAATACAGTCAAGCAATGAAATTCCCATTGTAATTGTGCGAATATCGAAATTTTGTTCTTCAATCATCGCAATTGTTTCTTTAATGTTTTGAATGTCCATAAAAATCCTTATTTTTCTTGAAAAACTGTCATCAGTAAACTTCATTCATTTTTGTTGCCTTTTTACTGATAAAAATTACTGACAGAAGTGCTGTCAGTAAATTTCGGTGCTTACAGCTTGTGCATAGCATTGAAAATTGCTTCATTTTGCACATGAATGCTGACTCCAAGCGCTTTTCCTTTTTCTCCTAATGTTTCTTGAAAGACTTGAAAATCAATTTCTTTAGTTTCGACAAGCATCATCATCGTAAACGCTCCACTCATCAATGTTTGCGAAATTTCAAGAATATTGGCTTCTAATTCAGCAAGTGTTGCTGTCACACCAGCTACAATCCCAATCTTATCTGCTCCTACTACTGTTACAACTGCGCGCATCATTTTCTCCATTCAAAATAAGAGTCAAGAAACTATTTTCAAGAATCCAAACTCAATTTATTATCAATTATTATAACATTTTGTTTTCATTTTTTCTGTCAGTACTGACAGAATGAAGGCAAATTTGATTTATAGTTCGGTTTTTACTGACAGCCTTTCTGTCAGTAAATTTCACAAGATATTTTATTATAATTGAGTTTCCACGATTAGAAATGAGTGAAAAAAGATAAATCTCTACAAGAAACTTCGTGTCTCTCCAAGATTTTCTATTTTCCATCATTTCTTACAAATCGTGCTCACATCTTGTAATTGAGTTCGGCTGCTTAGAGCTCATGAAAAAAGATAAAAGTCTCCAATGAGCGTTGCTCATCTCCGTCTTTTTCTATCTCCGTACCTTTAGCACTCCGCTGTCCATTGGCTTATGCACTAAAGTGCAAAGAGCCAAATGGCAATTTTCATGAGTTCTGGACAAGCAGCCCCATATCTTGTTATAATTAAGCTATCATGAATTTTAAAACCTTTCTTAATTTCACGCGTATTCAAACGCTCCCAGCTGCGCTTCTTTCTCCCATTGCTGGCTTACTGTTCTCAATATGGTATTTCAGGGATTTTCATTTGCTCCCAACTGTTCTCTTTTTTATTGGTCTTGCCGCCATCAATCTTTTTGTTAGTGCTTGGAATAATCTGATGGATTACTACAAGGCGGTGGATCCTGAATATAAAAAATGGAATATCATTGTTGCCAAACAGATTAATCCAAAGCTCGCCTTAAAAATTTGCTTGAGCTTTCTTGTAATTGATGTTCTTGTCGGGCTGGCTGTACTTTTTCTGACCAATCTTGCCATTCTTCCCATCGGTGGCTTTGCTTTTCTTGTCGCTATTTTTTATACCTACGGCCCTTTTGCTTTCAGTCGTTTTCCATTAGGTGAATTGTTAGCTGGTCTTTGCGAAGGCTTCATTGGATTTTTCCTTGCTGTTTATATCAATTCTTTTGATAAAGGTTATTTTTTCATTAGTTTTGATGGTTGGAAAATGAACTGGACTTGGGACTTTGGTGTTCTGTTTCCTCTTTTGCTCGTTGGGCTTGCTTGTTTTGTGCAAAATTTTAATATTATGCTCTCAGATAATATCTGTGACCTTGAACAAGATGTAAAAAATCAACGTTTTACCTTACCTTATTATCTAAAAACACCATTAAGCTTGAAGCTCTATACTTTTATGTATCTATTTGCAGCATTCTGTATTTTATTCGCTATCATTTTTGGAATACTTCCACTTTGGTCATTTTTGATGCTTGTTATTTTGATTAAATTCATTCCAAATATGAAAAGATTCCTCAGAAAACAAGTCAAATCAGAAACCTTCCACTTCCAAATTGACAATTTGATTTTGTTCAATGGTGCGCTTGCTTTTACACTTCTACTCGGTATTCTTTTCAGATAAATGCAGAAAATGGATACTTCGCTATCCGTTCGTTCTATCTCCACTCCGTTACTCTGTCAATTCTCGCTACAGCACTAAAGTGTCTAGTCGAAATCGCAATCAATTAAAATAACAAAGTGAAATAGCAACTTCCAGAGCTGTGCTTTCGTACGAACCCAAAATTTTCTAATTTTCATAATTTCGGAACGCGGCTACTCACATCTTATATTATAAGGAAACACTTTCATCTTAAGTTTTTTCATGATAAAATGACACTATGGTTAAATGGTTTAAGCTCACGAAACATTACTACTTTGGATTTTTTCCACTTGGAATCCTATTTGTTATACTGCAAGAGCTTCCGTATTTTCTCTTGCCGCTTTTTCGCATTTCACTCACTCCTTTAACAAATCTTCCTACCACATTTTTTGGGCTTGATTTCCTTGAAAAATGCTTTGGTATTGGAATGATTCTTAGTTTGATTTTTATCCTCCGTCTTCCCTTATATCCGCAGAACCTCTTTTTGAGGGCGGCAGTTGTTCCATTGGCGAACTATTATATCGGTTGGGGAATTTATAGCTTGGGATTTTGGAATTTGCCATTTTTTCTCTTTTTCCTTGTTGCGATGCCTCCACTCTACTATTTTTTTCTCGGACTTTGGCAGAAAAATCAATTGACAATACTTCTTTCTCTCCTTTTTCTAATCGCACATTTAGCTAATTCTTCACTTAATTTCATAAAATAAAAACGCATAAAATGCGTTTTTATTATTTTACTAACTCAAAATTCATGATAACTGGCTCATGGTCCGACGATTTGAATTGATTATCAATTGTCTTGACATCTAGACTCTTGATATTATCTGATACGAGAAATCCATCAATTGTACCAAAAATATTTTTGGGATTTTTAGCATCATAAGGAACATCTAGAGAGCGCACAGTTGGCGCATTTGTTGGGGCGACAACTCGCATTCCTTTGGTCAAGTTTTCAGTAGGGAACTCCTTCATCCACGTGAGTTCTGGATGAGCTTTTCCTGCTAAAGCGTGATTATAGTCTGCTCCACAAATCACATAATCACCTGCATTGACATATTTTTGCATACTGTCAAATAGTGTTAAGAGTTGCTGTTTTTGAATCTTTTGATCTTTAATAAATGCTGAAAGATGGGTATTAAAAATTACAAATTTTTTGTTTGAATGCTCAATCGGTAAGATATTGACATCAAAGGCTCGATCTAGGTCAAAAAATTTATTGAAATTCGTCTCAATTGGTAATTTATAACGAGTAGAACTTTCAATTTTGTATTTTGAATAAGTCATGATTCCTGATTTTGCTTTACCAATCGGTTTCGTAACTGGGTAAAAGAGATAAGCAGAGTCATAGTTTTGTGTCAGTACTGACGAATAATCTGTCAGTGCATCACGCACCATCTTTGGCTCATCAACGTGCTGACTACGGTCACCTTGCCAATCAATCTCCTGAATATTCCCAAAATCTGGGTTTTGTGTCTTGATTAGGCGAATATCCTCATTAATCGCATCTTTCACCGCTTGCTTACTATAAGCTCTGACATCCGGACCGCCATCCATGAAAAAGCTAAATGATGGCGGATAAGAGCCGTAACCAATGTTGAAAGTCATCATTTTATAAGTTTTACCAAGCTCAACTTGTTCCACTTTTGGACGATTTATCGTTTCTTTGATATCGTTAGGAAGCCTATGATATTGGGCATAAGCGTAAATAAAATAACCACCAACGACCACAATAAGAAGACCTAAAATTCCTCCTAAAATCTTCAAAGCCATTTTTAAATATTTATTCATTTTATTCCAAAGTTTTTCTAATTTTTACTCATAAAAATACAAATATCACTGACAAGTTTTCTGTCAGTGACCATCTTCTATAGCTTGCCGTGCTTATACGAACAATCCCGCTCACTATCTCTGCATCAGCTTATCAGTATACTGACAAGCTTTCATAAGACAATCATTTACTCTCAGAAATCATCTCTAATACTTGCGCAGTATTTCTCACACGCCCAAGACGAGTGAAAATCCCTTCAACAATACCTTTATGCAATGCTTCATTGAAATCGGTCATGGCATCTTCAACTGTAATCACCTGATAACCATGTTGAAAAGCTTCTCTGGCTGTTGTATCACAACCAATCGTCGTCGCAATTCCAGTTAGAATAATCTCTTCTATGCCACGTCGACGAAGTTGCACATCAAGGTCTGTCCCATAAAACGCTCCCCAATTATGCTTCGTCACATGGATAACATTTTTCACATTTTTATCATAAGCAATGGGAGACACAAAGTCTGAGTAGTCATCTGGGACTTGTCCTGCTACTTGCAAAGGTGTGTCTAATTTTGGATGTAGTGTCTCACCACCGTAATTTTTTACATGGACAAAGACAATTAGTGCCTCTGTATTGGCAAGTGCTTTAAGGAGTTGCTCATTTTTCTCAAGCACTTCTTCAGCACCATAAGGCGCAAGTCCTGCTCTTTGTGCTATTCCTTTTTGTAGGTCAATCAAAACTAGTGCTGTTTTATTTAATTTAAGTGTTGACATTTTTTCACTTTCATTTATTTTATTATTGGCTGTATTCAAAAGTAGCCTGAGTTCTAGTTATTCCTTTTTAACTTTCATCCATTTTATTGTAACTCATTTCCTGATAAATTTCATCAACTCGAAATTTGTTCAGACTTTAAGCGACACTAGAGTTGATGCTTTCCGTATTTCAATACTTTTTATGCGCTTTTTTGCGTCCTTCGGCAAAACGACCACTGACAGCTTTTTTGTCAGTAAATTTCCCTTTGGCTGCTTTCGTGTAAAAAGGTTTTTTCTTTGCTTTTTTCTTTTTATTTTCACTGACCGTTTTGTCAGTACTGACAGGGGTTTTAGATTTACTGACAGCTTTCTTGTCAGCCACATTTTTAACTCTAAGCGCTTTTCCAGTGGACTTTTTTCGTTTGTTTTCTGGTTTTTTCTTGATTTTTACATTTTTATCAATCGTATCAAACTCAGATGGAAGATAGGCAAAATCTATTTCACCTGTCATTTTGTCAGCTTTGACCACTTCAATTTTAATGAGCTGTCCGATTTTGAAAATTTGCCCTGTACGCTCTCCTACCAAAGCTAGCATCCGCTCATGATAATTAAAATAATCTCCCTTTAATGTCGAGATATGAATCAAGCCCTCTATCGTATTTGGCAATTCCACAAACATACCAAAACGTGTCACACTCGAAATCACACCTTCAAAATGCTCACCAATATGTTCTTCCATAAACTCTGCTTTTTTCATCTTCTCAACTTCACGTTCAGCATCAACTGCTCGACGCTCTCTATGACTTGAATGTTCAGCAATTTCAGGAATTTTATCTTCCCATTTTTGTAAAAGCTTATCGTCTATTTTTCCGAAACCTATTTCTCGAATCAAGCGATGCACCAAAAGGTCAGGGTAACGACGAATAGGTGATGTAAAATGCGTATAATTCTCAGCAGCTAATCCAAAGTGTCCAGCATTGTTTTCAGAATAACGCGCTTGTTGCATACTGCGAAGTAGCATCGTTGATAACACCATCTCACCTGGTTGACCTTTTACTTTCCGCAAAAAATCCTGCAGTGCTTTTTGATTAATGGTGCCAGCAGTTGTATCTACCTGCATTCCAAAAGTAGCCGCAAAGTCAATAAAACGCTGCAGACGATCAGCCTTAGGCTGCTCATGAATCCGATAAATGAAAGGTAAACCATGTGTCTCAAAATGCGTTGCAACCGTTTCATTTGCCTCCAACATAAAAGACTCAATCATTCGCTCTGCTACACCACGGCTACGTTTTTTAATCTCAACAGGCAAACCTTTTTCATCAACAATAATCTTTGCCTCAACTGTTTCAAAATCAATGGCACCACGTTTTTTGCGCATATTTTCCAAAATATGATGTAAATCAGTCATAATCTCAACAGACGGAGCAATATCAGCGTATTTTTTAAGCGTTTCTTTATCTCCTGCAATCATCAAATTGACCTCATCATAAGTCATACGTTCACTCGTTTTGATAATTGATTGCGAAATTTGATAATTGATAACCTGCCCATCTGGAGTAATCTCCATAACGCAAGATTGTGTCAAGCGATTCACCCGCGGATTGAGTGAGCAAATTCCATTGGACAAACGTTCAGGGAGCATTGGCACGACACGATCGGTCACATATACAGAAGTGCCACGCTCAAATGCCTCTTTATCTAATGGCGAATTTTCCGTAACGTAGTGAGAAACATCAGCAATATGAACACCAAGTTCAAAATTTCCATTCTCCAATCGTTTAGCGTGTACCGCATCATCAAGGTCTTTAGCATCAGCTCCATCAATTGTGAATGTAATCTCCTCACGGTAATCTACTCGCCCCACAATTTCACTCTCTGGCACTTCAGCTGGAATACTCTCAGCTTGTGCTAATACATCCGCTGGAAATTCAGACACGATGTCCATTGAAGCCAGAACTTCCAATACGTCAATTCCCGTATCACCTAATTGCCCAACAATCTCTGTAATAACACCTTGCATAGATTGTGGAAATTCGGCATCTGGATAATGAGTGATTTCTGCCCGAATAATCGCCTTATTTTCAGGAATAAGCCCCTCATCCGTCAAATAAACGCGGTAAGGTATTTTTTTATTACGTGATTTGACATAGCCAATCAGCCCTGTATCTTGCTTTTCTTTTTCATCAAAGGCAACATAAGTTCCAACAATCTGGTGCAGCTCATGCCGGACAATTTCGACAATATGTCCCTCTGCTGCACTTCCTTTGAGTAGATTTGCATTTTTATCGAGCTCAATAAAAACCTCATCTCCATCTAATGCAAAGGCTGTTTGACCTTTTCCAATAAAAACATCTGGCTCATCCACATCAATTGTAACAAACCCAAAACCTGCAGCATTCGCCCTGAAAATTCCATTAATCAGAGCCTTCGCTTCTTCAAGTTCTACTTTCCCTTTACTTGTAAAATGAAGCAGATGTTCTGATTCCAGCGAGGCCAATGTTTTAACAAAAAGTTTGAAATCTCCAGACTTATTCAAATGCAATGCAATGGCAAGCTCTTCAACTGACAAAGCCGTTTTTGAACTATTTTGTAAATAGTCCATAATTAATTCTCTAATATTCATAATTTTTTTCTAAGAATCAATAATCATAAAAATATTTTCGACGACTTATCACTCACTTATTCGTTGTAAAAAGTGACAGGCAATCAAGTTTAAAGTTAGTCTATGTATTTTCAAAACTACTGATTCGTATCCAAACTTTCAAAAAGTTTGAATACATCCTTTCTTATCTCAGTTCGTATGAACTTATTTCTCATTCTGTCAGTAGCATTAATCATTTTATCATTACTGATAGAATCAATTCTGCTACTGACAGAAAATATTTTACTGACAAAAGTCCATAAATCCTATGGCACAAGGTCATTTAGTATTGTTTCATTTCTATAAATTTCTTTTAGAAACTACTATGGTGTGCTGGTCAAGTGTCCATTCGTTCTATCTCCGCTTTGCTCTGCTTCTGATTCCACTAAACCACTAGGTCACTAGGGAAACAACCAGCATATCCATAAGCACTGAAACACCAACAGCTATCCTATAAAGTCGCAAGTTACCTAAAACAGCAAAGCAAAGCGATTCACTACACTGTCCGTTGTTTAGCAAGCAAAGCAATTCATCTACTAAAATTTTAAGCAGATTTAGAATTGGACGAGTCTATCAAGCAACCTTTGTCCCGCAAAATAAAAAGATACAGACAAAACGCAACGATTGTCTAATATCATTATAAACAAAATACGGACTGATTTCAGTCCGCAAGTTTCAACGTGTTGATAAAACAACAAGAGCAAAGCCAATAACTAACCAAAGCCCAATCATTACCGCTGTAAAGCGTTGCATCACAGCCTCAAAACCTCTCGCTTTGCGCCGTTCAAACAACTCCCCTGTACCACCAGAAAAAGCATCCGCTGCTCCATCTTGTTTTGAGGGTTGCATGAAAATCGCTACAATGATGAATACCGACACAATCAGCATCACAACGAGCAAAACATCATAAATCACTTTTTCCATAGTTTATTAATACTTAGGCAAAATCGCCCAATCTCCTCTTTTAAAATTGCGTTACTCTTATTATAACATATTTTTTTACATTTGTGGTTAGCCGTCATTATTACTACGATTTAATTTCTAAAAGTTCTTTTTAGAAATCAAAGAAACCGTACTGACAAATATAAAATACCTGTCAGTACACTGACAGGTATTTTTTGATAGGTTGAGCTGAACTCATTTTATCATGAATCAGCTGTCAGCAAATTTTACTATCGCTAAGTCTTTGTATTTTTTACAATGGCACACCTGTCTAGCACAAAAAACGTACCAGAACTCGCCAATGCAGAACGACTAATTATCTAATTCAGTAACAAACTTATAGGCCTCTTGAGCCGCTTGCGCACCATCGCCCACAGCAGTTGTAATCTGACGGAAATCTTTTTGTCGTACATCGCCGACAGCAAAAACACCAGGAACGTTTGTTTTCATATGGTCATCTGTAACAACCCAGCCTGCTTCATCAGTGATTCCCAAGCTTTGAGCAAACTCAGCGACAGGATCAAGACCTACATAGATAAACACACCACCAAAAGCTTTTTCAGTACTCTCACCCGTTTTTACATTTTTGTAGACAACAGTTTGAACTTTTTTGTCGTCTCCTTTAATTTCTTCAACAACCGAATCCCAAATAAAATTCACTTTTTCATTATCAAAAGCTCGTTGTTGAATAATTTCTTGCGCACGTAATTGGTCACGACGATGTATAATCGTCACAGTTTGCCCAAATCGTGTAAGGTAGAGTGCTTCTTCTACTGCAGAATCTCCACCTCCGACAACTAAAATATCTTGATTACGGAAAAAAGCACCATCACACACCGCACAGTAAGAAACACCACGCGCACCAAATTCTTCTTCACCAGGCACACCCAGCTTACGATGATTTGCCCCAGTTGCAATAATCAATGACTTTGCAAAAAACTCATCATCTTCTGTGATAATTTTTTTGTAATTACCATAATCTTCAATGGAAGTCACAAAACCATAAGCATTTTCAACTCCCAAACCTTCAAGAGGTTCAGCCATTTTCATTGAAAGCTCTGGTCCCATAATTGTTCCATAACCAGGATAATTTTCGATTTCAGCCGTATTATTCATTTGACCACCAGGGACACCGCGTTCAAGAAGTAGGGTTTTCATCTCTGAACGCGCAGTATACATCGCTGCAGTCATCCCTGCAGGTCCTGAGCCGACAATGATTACGTCATACATATTTTCTGCCATTATTCATTACCTTTATCTAATAAACAAAATCTTATAGAACTATTCTACATTGTCCTGCGAAAATTTTCCATTATTTGAATTTGTTTCATCTTATTTCACAATTTATACAAAAAATCAGCCACATAAAATTAACTCATTTTCACAAAAAATGAGTGCACGACATAGCCTTTTGTAGCTATAATCCACGAATATTTAAGATAACAAGAACTCCAAGTACTGCAAAACTCAATATTGGAGTTGTTAAAATCGCAATCAGAATTAAGTCAAAAATCCGATTACGTCGTACTGACCAAGGCTTGTCCGCATTTCTTACCAAATAAGTAAATGCATAGAGTGCGCTAAATATCAAGACGAGAAGCAATGAGATAATCAGTCCTTTGATATAAAATTGTAAAATCATCATCTTAGTTTTTCACCTCTAAATTCTTAATGTGACGCGATAAAAATTCACGTGTCCGCGGATTTTTGGGTGCATAAAATACTTCTTTTGGCGTGCCAGATTCAATAATTTTTCCTTTTTCTAGAAAAAGAACTTTCGTAGCTACATTAAAAACAAAATCCATTTCATGACTCACTAACACCATCGTTTGCTTATTTTTAGCTGCTTGAATAATGACTTGCTGAACTTCACCGACCAACTCTGGATCAAGAGCTGATGTTGGTTCATCAAGAAGTAACAATTTGGGTTTCATTGCCATCGCACGAGCGATACCTACCCGTTGTTTTTGTCCACCAGAAAGAAATTTAGGATAGTAACTTTGTCGGTCAGTCAATCCAACTTTATTGAGTTCATCTTCCGCAATTTTTTGTGCTTCGAGTTTGGATATCTTCTTGACCTGAACCAGTCCTTCCATCACATTTTCAAGTGCCGTACGACGTTCAAATAAATTAAATTGCTGAAAGACCATCCCCGTTTGTCTACGTAACTCAAGGATTTCTTGCTTGGTAATATTGGAGAAATCCACTTTAAAATCATCAATTTCAAGCTGCCCACTATCTGCCGTTTCAAGATAATTAATACTACGCAAAAATGTGGATTTTCCTGCACCAGATGCACCAATTAAAGCGACAACATCTCCTTCATTAATCTCCAAATCAAGATGTTCAAGGACCTTAACACCTGAGAATTCTTTACTCAAATCCGTAATTTTAATCATAAAAAGTCCCTTCTACTGTTGGTCAAATGGATTTCTTGCCAATGAAATTTGTGCACGATTTTTTCGCTTGTCTCCTGGCATTTTAACATCTAATTTGCTTTCAAGCAAGCGAATCAAAATTTCTATAACAATACAGATTGGCCAATAAACAAAGGCAAGCGCCAAATAAGTTTCAAATAAACGGAAGGTAGAGCCACCAATAATCTGAGCTTGTGCCGTCATTTCTACTACCCCTGCAACAAAAGCAAGTGAAGTTGACTTGAGCAAACCAATCAAGGCGTTACCCAAAGGTGCCGTGGCTACTGTTGCTGCTTCTGGTAGTGTTACACGCATAAAAACTTGGAAATTCGTCATCCCCAAAGACTTAGCTGCCTCAATCTGTCCTTTGTCCACTGATTGAATAGCTGCACGGATAGTTTCTGAATTATAGGCTCCTTCATTAAGCGCAAAAGCAACAATAACAAACAACATCGCAGGAATAGTATTAACATTATAGTTTGTACCATAATTCATATTGATTGCCTTTAAAATCAAAGGAATACCAGTATAGGTCAGATAAAGCTGAACCAAAATAGGAGTACCACGGATAAAACTAACAAAAAGTGCTCTTAATTGGTTTAAAATTGGAATTTTATTAATCCGAACCAAAGCCAGTAAAAGTCCCAAAACAAGCCCTAAAATCATTGCAATAACGGTCATTTCAAGAGATTTTGGAATAAGTTTAATAATTGGTAAAAAAGCTCCAATAAAAGCAGACCAGTTAAAGATTTTTGTAAAAAACATTGCCCAAAAATCGTGAAAACTGTACTGCCCTCGAATAAGGAGAAAAGGAATCATCGGCAAGATAATCAGGGCAAGTAATACAACTAGACCAATAATGATTTTTTTATTTTTTTTCATGTGTTCTATATTATTCTAATACGGAAAACTCTGTCATTTATAACTGACAGAGTCTATTTTTTATGATTCTTGTCGCGTACACTAGCTCATTCGTTGCAAATTGCAATACTCTACAACTTCATGGTATCAAAAACATCACCATGATACGCTAATCGTAGCCTTCACAATAAAATTTTTGTGGAATTTTAAAGTGGGACTAAGTATATTATACAAGATTTTTATCTTTTTTTCTTCTTTTTTTGAATGAAAAGTTAAGCTTTTATCTATCTTTTCATTTGAACATTTCTGCTTTTGGCACAAAATCACCACCAAGATACTTTTTAGAAATTTTACTCAAAGTTCCATCTGCTTGGAGCTCTGCCAAAGCTTTATTTACTTGCTTTTGAAGTTTTTGACCTTGTTCATCTTTAGCAAAAAGGAAATATTCATAACCATCATGCTCTGGGTCTCCCGCATCCATATTGATATCTTCAACTTTTAAATCTTCAAATCCTGTATCTTTGATTGCAGATTTGAGTGAGATTTTATCATAAAGCATGAAATCAATCTTCCCTGATTCTACTTGCTCAAATCTTGTGTTAATTGAAGTACTGTCTGCCGAATAACTCAATTTAATTTGTTTATCTGGGTTTGCTTTATTCCAATCTTGGATAGACTTAGTATAATTTGATGCAGGATTACCAATTGTTGATTTACCAGCTAAATCTCCTAAATTTTTATAGCTTCCAGATTTTACTAAGACCGCATTATTTGATTTTGATAAAGGATATGAAAAATCATAACTCTTTGATCGTGTTTCAGTCCAGCCAAAGTCATTAGCACCCATTTGATAGCGTCCAGAGTCTATCCCTGGTGTAATCCCTGAGAAATCCGTCACTTGAAATTTCGCTTTATACTGAGGTAATTTTTTGAAAACTGCACGCGCTACTTCAATATCATAGCCCGTTAATTTGCCCTGTGAATCTGAATAGTCAAACGGTTTAGTCGCTCCATCTGTCGCAATTGTGATTGTTGTTGTTTTCTTTGATGAAGCATCTGAGCTTGAATTTGAGCATCCAGCTAAAGTTCCAGCAGTGATGAGTGCAAGGGCAGCAAAAGTAAGCTTCAGTGATGTTCTCATATAAGATTCTCCTGTATGTAAGATAATTCCCGAATAAGTCTGTCTTTTAATAGACTGTTCATTATAAAATTAGAACTATGCTGGCTTTAAAATTTTTATCGGCCATGAAGCCAAGCAGCATATCACTAATTTTATGGCAAATTAATGGGAATATAAATATTAAAAATAAATTTCTATACTGAACTTCCTAAAATAGCAGTGAAGTTCAGAAGACAAAACAGATGGACATTTGTAATATAAAATGCACCGTTTTAAAGTAAGTATCGTATATTCACTTAAAAA
Organism: Lactococcus allomyrinae; assembly: GCF_003627095.1. Taxonomy (NCBI): domain Bacteria; kingdom Bacillati; phylum Bacillota; class Bacilli; order Lactobacillales; family Streptococcaceae; genus Lactococcus; species Lactococcus allomyrinae. The sequence continues at coordinate 1,064,436 of NZ_CP032627.1, forward strand.
TTCGATAAAACTATCTTAACATAGACTTAAAAGTCCAGCCATAAATTTTTCTTATACCCAAGTCTAATTTCATTTATAACCACAAAAAAATAGCGATTTTTCGCTACTTCCTTTCATTATCTTTATCCTTACTTACAAATCTCTGGCTGTGGTTAATTCGTTACAACGCATTGATTTCATTGTGTAGAGATAGGGTCACGACACACCAATTACAGTTGATACTGTCCATTTCATCTTGGTATTTCAGCTCCTCAGAATAAATGAACAACTGACATATAAAATCTTTTTTTATTTTAAAGTGTAACTAGTAAAATTTGAAGAAAAGGCAGTCTAAAATTGTAAGGCATAATCTGCTGACATCTCTGAAATTGAACTAATTTTTACACTTTGCCCTGGTTCTGGTGCATGAATAATTTGACCATTGCCCAGATAAAGCCCAACATGACTTCCACCATAAAAAATGATTAAATCACCTATTTTAGCTTGATTTAAAGGAATTTTTTTCCCATTTGAAATCTGCCCCAAGTCGTGCGCCCAATTTCTTTTCCAAGCGCATTGCGATAAACATAACTTGTAAATCCTGAACAATCAAATCCTGCTGGAGTCGTTCCTCCCCAAACGTATGGAACACCTATATACTTTTTGGCTGTATTTACCAGTTTATCTGCATCACTCTGCCCTTTTGCATTAGTAGGGATTGACTGATTCTCTTTTGCTTTAGAAACTGCGCTCACGGTTTGATTCATTGTTGTTGACAACAACTCTAAAGAATCTGATACAGCTGCGATTGAACTTATCGAAGTTTCGTCAGTACTGACAAAAATAGTATCTGCTTTGACAGATTTTGTAGTTGTTACAGCAGCTATACTCATCATAACTACCGCTGAAAATATTAATTTTTTTAACATCGTGGAACAGTATATCACAAAAAAGCCGCACTACAAGCGGCTTTACAGTTTTTTAATCTTTTGTAAATTTGTTACTTAAATATTTTACATTTAATCTTTTTGTAACTTAGTGACTTATAAACATTTTTAAAACAATCCTGAGATTTTCCCATCGTTGGATACATCCATATTAAGTGCTGCTGGACGTTTAGGAAGGCCTGGCATTGTCATTATATCCCCCAGCAATGCAACGATAAATCCTGCGCCAATTTTGGGAATTAACTCTCTTACCGTGATTTCAAAGCCTTCTGGTGCTGCAAGAAGATTTGGATTATCTGAAAATGAATACTGAGTTTTTGCCATACAAACAGGAAGATTAGTCCAACCATTTTCTTCAATTTCTCTCATTTGTCTCTTAGCTTTTGCAGAAAAATTCACTTTGTAACCGCCATAAATTTCTGTCACTATTTTGTTAATTTTTTCAGAGATAGGGCTTTCAAGAGCATAAAGATAACTAAAATCAGATTTTTCTTGTAATAATTTTTTGAGTTGACGGGCAAGGTCAAGACCACCTTCGCCACCTTTCTCAAAAACTTGTGTCAGTGAAATCGGTACTGACAAACTTTCTGTCAGTGCTGACAGTATTTCAATTTCGGCTTCTGTATCTGCTGCAAATTGATTAATTGCCACGATTACTGGTAAACCATAAGATTGCATATTTTCAATATGACGTTTAAGATTGGCAAAACCAATTTTTACCGCCTCAACATTCTCCTTGGTTAACTCTTTCTTATCAACACCACCATGCATTTTAAGCGCCCGAATCGTTGCCACAATAACGACGGCATCAGGTGTTTTCCCAAGTTGACGTGTCTTAATATCTAGGAATTTTTCACCGCCAAGATCTGCTCCAAAACCAGCTTCCGTAATCACTATATCTGACAGTTTTAAAGCTGTTTTTGTTGCCAAAACAGAGTTACATCCATGTGCAATATTAGCAAATGGACCACCATGAATAAGCGCTGGTGTTCCCTCAATCGTCTGTACCAAATTAGGTTTCAACGCATCTTTTAAGAGCATCGCAATGCTTCCTGCAACCCCTAATTCCCCAACTGTGACAGGCTTACGATCATAATTTTGTGCTACAACAATTTTTGAAATACGATACTTCAAATCTTCCAATGATGTTGCAAGGCAGAGCACTGCCATGATCTCACTGGCTACCGTAATATCAAAGCCGTCTTCGCGTGGAACACCATTCAAAGGCCCTCCAAGACCAATGGTTATATGACGAAGCGCACGATCATTCAAATCCAAAACCCGTTTCCAAATCACTCGACGTGGATCAATATTCAAAGGATTTCCCTGATGAAGCGAGTTATCAAGAAAAGCTGCAATCGCGTTATTTGCTGTCGTAATCGCATGAATATCTCCTGTAAAATGCAAATTAATATCTTCCATCGGCAAAACCTGAGCGTAACCGCCCCCTGCCGCTCCACCTTTCACTCCCATTACGGGTCCAAGAGAAGGTTCGCGAAGTGCAACCATTACTGATTCACCAAGGCGCGCAAAAGCATCTGCAAGGCCAACTGTCACGGTAGATTTCCCTTCGCCCGCAGGAGTTGGATTGATTGATGTTACAAGCACCAATTTTCCTTCTCGGTTTTTTTCAAATTTTTCTAATGTTTCAAGTGGTATTTTCGCCTTATATTTTCCGTAAAGTTCAATATCATCAAAGTTTAAGCCAATTTTTTTAGCAATTGAAGTAATCGATTGCATGGTTGTTGCTTGCGCAATTTCAATATCAGATTTCATTATTTCCCCCTTTAAATTATAAGCTCACCTATCAATCAAGTTAAATAAGATTGAAAAGTAAAACCAGATTGTTCTATGATAATTTTAATATTATTCTAGCAAAAAAACACTGATTTTACTGTTAATAATTCCACAATCAATTGTTTTAGGTCAAAAATGTTCGGAAATACAAAAAGAGCATTGACGCTCTCATCATTTTTGGGGGAGAATTAGTATAAAATACTGCGCTCTCAGGTTTACTCATCCACTATAGCTAAATCATTGTAAAAATCATCAGATCAGTGGTTTATGGTGTTTCATAAAAAGTGCACTGATGATTTATTTTTTGTATAGAACTTCAAATTCTTCACATACAACATCCATCTCTGGCGAAAACAAATCATATTGCCGCCAAAACCTCTCATGCTCTTGTCTCCAATACTCCAAAGTTCTGTCCCCCTCACCCTCTTTATAGGCGTGTTCTGCACTCACATTTGCAAACTTTTCGACATAAACTTTGGTTGTTTGGATTGCCGCTACTGGTTCTCCTTTGCCATCCAGAATAAGATCAAACTTATCATCTACTTGAGGTAAGATTTCATTTTCTTCATAACCTGCAAGTGCACTAGCTGTTGCTGTTTTTTTACCTGCCAACACCAATAAAGCAAGTTCATCTGCTATCTCGGGGTTTTCAATAAGTTCATCATTTGCAAATGCCCAAGCCATCCGAAAATCATCAGTACTCAACCCAGCTTCCCTTATAAATTTTTCATATTTCATTTAATAACTTTACTCCCATCAATTTTCTGGATATATTTTCTTAAATTCAAGACAAATAATATCCATTTCAGGAAAATATTGCTCCCGCTCTTCAAGCATCGTACGAATCAATCGTCGCCATTGCTCAAGGCTATCACTCTCTCCATCTTTCCTAGCAAATTCTTCCGGCACCTCTAAGAATTTGAGTTTCTTAATTTTGGTAAATTGAATCGCTGCTACTGGCTTACCTTCACCATCCAATACAATATCGTATTTTCCATCCACAGCTAATTTGGGTTGCATTGCTTCAAAATCTGGTACAGAACTTGTCGTTGTTGTCTTCCAGCCCTTTAATACAAGGTAGGCATTAAAATTTGCCGCTTCTTTGTCTTCGATTTTATGATTAAATTCATTCTCGAAAGCAAAAGCCATGCGAAATTTCTTTGGATTTAGTTGCGCTTCTCTGATAAACTCTTCGTATTTCATGCTAAGCTTCCCTTCTACCTCTCTCTATTTTATCAAAAAAACACTCAATCAGTATTTAAAAGGGCTCTTCCTGTATAATAAAAAACACCAACTTTATTCAAGTTGATGAATTAAATCTTACTTATTCTGCAATCAATGTTTCAAGACCAACTTTCATCATATCAGTAAAAGTCAATTGACGTTCTTCTGAAGTTGTTGCTTCTCCAGTCAAAATATGATCAGAAATTGTCATAATTCCTAAAGTTTGAACTTTATGTTTTGCACCAAGATAATACAAGCCCGCAGCTTCCATTTCGACCGCTTTAACACCGAGTTTACCCACTTTTACTGCATCTGGGCCACCATAAAACAAATCGGAACTCAAGATATTTCCGACATGAGTCGTAATCCCCAAATCTTTTGCAATATGATAAGCTTTATCAAGCAAGTCAAAATCTGCAATTTGTGGCAAATCAAAATCTGGAAAATCATTGCGAACAATCGCTGAAGTCGTAGCAGCTGCTTGGCCGATGACAAGGTCACGAATATGAACATCTTCATTAATTGAACCAGCAGTTCCCACACGAATTAATTTTTTAACACCGTATTCAGTGATTAATTCATTGGCATAAATTGAGATGGATGGAATTCCCATTCCAGTACCCATGACAGATACGCGTTGACCTTTATAAGTCCCTGTAAAACCGAGCATTCCGCGAACTTGGTTAAACTGTACAGCATCTTCAAGGAAATTTTCAGCGATAAATTTCGCACGAAGTGGGTCTCCTGGTAAAAGGATTTTATCTGCGATTTCGCCTTTTTGAGCTTCGATATGTGGTGTTGGCATAATTTTTTTCCTTTTCTTACTTTAACTTAGCAAGTGCGTGCTAACTCCCCACCTCTTAGATGTGGGGGAATAAGCAGCACTAAACTCTGCTTTCGTTCTACTAACACTGGTGAGAGAGGGAAAGAATCCTCCACCAATGAAGTAATCACTTTAATCTATGTCGTCCGATCAATAATCCGAACATTCTTATTTCTGTCAGTACTGACAAAAAAGCTGTCAGCATTTATTTTTTTAATTTAAGAAGTGCTAACTCATTCTCCCACAAACCTTATATGGCAGTATTATCAGCACTTACATCAGCGAAGAAAATCCCCGCTGACACAGTTTCTGTTTAGTCCTGGTAAATTATGACGTAAATTTTCTGTCAGTATACTGACCAAATTTTTGGGTCACTTTTTCCAGCGTTTTAATCCTTTAAGTTGCATTGGATAGAGCTTTTTGAACATCCATTTTTGAAATTTGGGCATTGGACTAGCTTCTAGACCTTTTTGTCCTATTTTAACCATTTCATCAAAACTGATATTAGGTTGCATAAAGCGTCCTTGCATATAACAATAGATGCAATAATCTACTGAAAAGCTACCGTCAGCTTCTGTTCCCTTATAAGACGAGTCACTAATTGGCATTCCACAAGATTGGCAAAACTGTTTTTTCACTTCATCAAACCTTTCACACGTTGTTCAATCTCATCACGCACTTGACGAAAAGCACTCAAAATTTCTTCTTCTGTGCCAAGAGCTTGTGCAGGATCTGGTAAATCCCAATGTTCATGTACTATTCCATGAGGAATCATTGGACATTTATCACGCGCATCTCCACAAAGTGTAATAATCAAATCACAAGCGTTAAAATAACCAAGGTCACTCAAATCCGAACTATGACCTGAAATATCCAGACTTCTTTCTGCCATAACCTGTACAGCACGTGGATTTAAACCATGCTGTTCAACGCCGGCCGATTTAATTTCATAATCATCAGTCAAATATTTTTTTGCGAAGCCTTCTGCCATTTGACTGCGGCAAGAGTTACCTGTGCAGAGGAAGTATATTTTTTTCATTTTGTTCATTCTTTCAACATTCTGTCAGTGCTGACAGAAATCGGTCAGTGACTTTTAGACCAATTCGTCTAAGAAACTTTCACCAATTTCACCTTTTTGAACACCAAAATTCTCAGCAATTGTTGCTGAAATATCAGCAAAATGACCAATAGGCAATGGTTTAGGCGTCTTAAATGATTTCGAGAAAGTAACGAGTGGAATATATTCACGTGTATGATCTGTTCCAACAAAAGTAGGGTCATTACCGTGGTCAGCCGTAATCATCAAGAGATCATCTTCGCGCATTGCTTCCATAATCTCCGGAAGACGCCCATCAAGATCTTGAATCGCATCACGATATCCTTCTGGATTTCGTCTATGTCCGTATTTTGCATCAAAATCAACTAAGTTTACAAAAAGAAGACCTTCGTTAAAGTCAGGGAGAGTCATTGCTTTAAGCATACGGTCCACACCATCCATATCGTTCAGGTTATGTCCCATATCTTTGTTAATGCCTTGACCATCGTAAATATCGTGAATTTTACCCACAGAAATCACTGGAAAGCCAGCTTCATCAAGATAATTCAATACCGTTTTACCAAATGGTGCCAAAGCAAAATCACGACGATTAGCCGTCCGCTCAAAATGTCCAGCAGTTCCCACATAAGGCCGCGCAATAATCCGTCCCACCATCCATTGCGAACCAACGAGTGTGATTGAACGTACATATTCACAAATTTTCATCAGCTCATCAACTGGAATAACATCTTCATGAGCAGCGATTTGTAACACTGGGTCAGCTGATGTATATATAATCAACTCACCTGTTTCCATCTGACGTGGTCCAAAATCTTCAATAACTGCAGTACCTGAATAGGGTTTATTAGCTTCACGAATGACTTTCCGCCCTGAAAATTCTTCAATTTTTACAAGAAGCTCTTCTGGATAACCTTCTGGATAAACAGGGAATGGATTTGTAATATCAAGTCCCATGATTTCCCAGTGCCCCGTCATCGTATCTTTTCCTTCACTCACCTCTTGAAGTTTTGTTGTATATCCTTTCGGTGAGTCTGTTGGTGCAACTGTTTTTAGTGGCGTTATATTTCCAAGTCCAAGTTTTTGAAAATTAGGCACCTCAAGTCCGACTTTTTCTGAAATATGGCCAATAGTGTTTGAACCAGTATCAGGTGTTTTTTGATTAAAAAATCGATTAGCATCAGGTGCTTCACCAATTCCAGCTGAATCCATGACAATCACATGAACACGACCAAATTTTTTCGACATTATTTTCTCCTTTAAAATATATAGAAGTCAACTGTTCAGAATATAATACTATACCACTCATCAAATCCTATTAGACTTCATTATGGAACTCACACATTATTAATATTATGAACAAGAAGATACATTGCAACTACTTATTATTATAGCGTTTTTTCAGCTAAAAAGCTTTTCAGATTCTATGATTAAGATTAGAAAATCTTTACAAGCTTGAATTGTTTTTCCTGCCATGATTAATTCGTAGAATCAGCCCTCAAAAATAGAACTTTATACGCAATACCTATTATTCCCGAATCGTTCCTTTTTCTTGATAAATGGCGACTAAATCTAGCAATATACGACAAATAAGCTCCAACGGCATCCGGCTTGAGGCATCACCAAGAAGTCTACTCTTCTCAATTTTTGATTTGTAGGAACGCAATACAAAGTCACTTAAAGTCGTTAAAGTGCTTTGATAATTACAAGTTAAAAGAACGGTCTTAACTCCGTTTTTCTTAGCTTTTTTAACTGCTGAGATAATCATCTGTGTTTCCCCAGCACTACTTACTGCGATAACAAGGTCATTTGCTGTTAAACTTTCAGCATAAAGTACCATATTATCATAATAACGACTTACAGCATTTTTACCCAAAGTCTGAAGACGATGTGTAAGATCATCTGCAACACTTGCCGATGGACCACGTGCCACTATCATAATACTATGGGCCTCATTTATAGCGGAAACAATTTTAACAAGTTCATCAGCATCTAAAAGGTTAATCGTCCTTTGCACTTCATCAATATTCTTATTAATAAATACACTCGCTTCTTCTGAAAGTCCTTTTATTCTCTCATTTCGCTCATTATTTTTGCCGCGCTTCAGTGTATTTTTATAATCTGAATAACCTTCAAAACCACGTTTTTTTAATGTTCGGACCACAGTAGCTGTACTGACGTGCGCAAGCTCCGCTATTTGCGTTATCGAGGAGAGTTGTACTTTTGCACCATTTTCCTCCAAAAATTCCCAAGTATAAAGCTCTGCATCAGATAGCTTATCCATGACTCCTCCTACAATTTTAATTTTTATAGCCAAAATGAAACTATGGCTAATACTGTTTGGCTCTAACTAAAATCCTATTTGTTTTAACTTAGCAAGTGCTTGCTTTCGTTCTACTTCAAAGCGGGATTAATAACATTAGTTTTCCCCTATTATAACATGAATAAAGTAAAAAACCTTTTAAATTTTTAGTTTACTTCTTGACCAAAAATATTTTTTTATTACATCAATAATAAAAAAACACCAACAATTATTGCTGGTATTTTTTCTATTTTATAATCTTCTTCTTACTACAAAGAAATGCTTATCCACAATCAAACGAGCGTTTTTCTATCAATCAACTGACTATCAAGAAACCAATAGTTACGATAATCACCTTGCAATTGAGAAAATTGAATCGGAGTAATATTTTGCTCTTTAAAACGTTCTAACAAATTGTTTCTTAAAATCCAAACATTTTCTGGCAAACGCTCATCCATATCAATGATTGATTGAATTTTGTCAGATGTAACTTGAAAAAATTCTGCAAGCTCGGCTACTGTCAAATGAAGTTGAGCTAAACTTTGGTTAAACTCACTAGTCGTTGTTGATCGTTGTTTTTTATCTAATGACATTTTTTACCTATCAAAATTTCATAATTGATAACAGACTAACCTATTAAGCTATTTAATATTGGAGACTTGACTATTCTTTAATTCCTAGTAATTGTTTGATTTGTTGAACTTGTAATTTTGCATATTCTTGTGGATTTGTTTTTTGGAGTTCTGCAAGTTGTACTGCTTTAGCTGGATTTGCCTTTAGTTCAGCTTCCATTTGTTTTTGCATTGCTGGAGCTTCTTTTGTCAACTTTTCAACTTGCTCTTGTGTCAATACAAGCCAAGTATCACGTGGTACGGAAACAACTGAATGTTGTTTGACTAGCTCATTTTGTTCTCCTCCAAGAGAAAACATCATTTTCATGAAGTCTGATGAAAATTTACGATGGATTGCTGTTGTTGTCACTTTGGCAGTATCAATATCTGCTAACTTATAAGTTGCTGTTTTTTTAACAGCTTCAACAATATGTTTTTCATCAGGCTTGAAATTAGTATCTGGTTTTGCTTGATTTGCTTCATTTCGGAAAACTAAGACATAGTTATTTGTATTTTTACCGATTTCGGCTTTAATCATCATACCATAGGGTGCATTTTTATCACCTGCAGTGTAGATTTGATGGCTGGTCACACTTGTTACTTCTTTCATACCAAAATTATCTTTGATATGTAGTGTCAAAAGTCCTACAGAAGCTGCAAGAAGGAGAATTGAGATTCCACCAACTGTCCATCGTACTGTACGATTTTTTAGAAACATAAAACCGTAGAAAGTTAAAATCGCAAATGCGATAATTGCTATAAAGATGAGCATTATTTCATTTCTCCTTTCATTTCTTCAGTCTTTACTTCTGTTGCGGTTCTTCCGCCTGCAAGCACTTTTCCGCTACGCAAGAAGAATGAAACGATGAAACCAATAATGGCAAAAGCAAAGCCAATTGCAAATGACGCATGATACCCTGTTAGCATCGCATTAATTGCTTTATCTGCATATGCGAGAGGATTTGTCACTTTAAGATGCGCTGCTGGCATATGATTAGTAATTACATTTTGCGCAACTGATGAAAGTAGGGCGACAACGACAGATGAAGCAACTTGACGTGCCGTATTATTTGAAGCTGTCCCTTGTGCTACTTCTTGGACAGGCAAGGCATTCATTGCAGAAGTCATCACAGGCATCATAACCATCCCTACACCAAACATACGCAAACCATAAAGCAGAGTTACAAAATGGTCTGGTGTTGTAGCTGTAAAGAAGAGAAAGGGCAAAGTACCAATTGCCAAAATAGCGAAACCAATTTGCGCTAGACGTTTTGCACCAATTTTATCATAAATTCCACCTGCGAGAGGAGCAACTACAGCCATCATCAATGAACCAGGTAATAAAACCAGACCAGAATCAAGTGCTGATAAACCGTGCACTTCTTGCATATAGAGTGGCAACATCATTTCAACACCCATCATTGCCATTGTGACTAAGGCAGCCGCAATAACAGTAAGTGTAAACTGTTTAACTTTAAACACTCGAAGGTCGAGGAATGGGTCAGACATTCGAAGCTGTTTCCAAGAGAAAATACCAATAATGATAATCCCAGCAGCAATTGGCAAGATAACATTTGTAAAATCTCCCCAACCATCAGTAGCAACATTGGTAAATCCAAGAAGGAAAATACCAAAACCGATTACTGAGAGGACAACTGAAATGAAATCAAGTTTCATCGGACGATTCGGAATGACGTCACGCATAATAAATATTGATAGTACAGCCGTAATCCCTACGATAATCATTGGAATCAGGAAGATTGTTCTCCAGCTCGCTGCAAATGTCAAACCAAAGAAACTAAGTTTATGGACGATGAGCCATCCAGCATAAGTTGGTCCAATCGCTGGAGCAAGCATAATAACGATACCACCTGCACCCATGACTGCCCCCATTTGTTTAGGGTTAAACATATTAACTAAGGCAACTTGCATTAATGGCATTGTCACACCAACGGCACAAGCCTGAAGGATACGTCCTATAAGGAAAATTGACCAGCTTGATGTCGGAGCACTATAAGATAAGAACATTCCACCAAAAAGTACGATATATGCCGCAACATAAAGCCAGCGTGTTGGAAATTTTGTAGCTAGATAAGCTGATAATGGCACCATAATCCCATTGGCAAGCAAAAACCAAGTCGTTGATTGTTGAGCGGTTGACATTGAAATACTAAAATCTTTCATCAATGTAGGGATAGCCGTTCCGAGTGATGTTTGCATTAACATCCCTCCGAAAGTACCGATAAAAATTAAGATAACCATAGCAATTCTACTGAATTTTTTACCATGAATATCAACTGTGTAATCTTTTTCCATTACATCGGTCATTTATTTTTCTCCTTTTCTTCTTGAGCATACTTCATCCCAATTTCAATGAATAATTGGAAATTTTCGATGAAGCTCTGTGTTCGTTCTTCACCCATTTCTTCAAAGATTCTCGCAATATTTTGGATAAATTGACAACGCGAGGCATCTGCTTTATCACGTCCTTTGCCAGTAATACTTACCAAAATCTTACGACGGTCTTCACGAGAGATTTCTCGCGTAACCAATCCTTTTTCTTCAAGGTTGTTCAAAATGGTTGCAACACGCGCAGTGCTTGTCCCTGTATATTTTGCAATATCACTCGGCAAAATATCTTTCCCTGCATTTTTATAAAGATAAAATAGAACTTGATGTTCTCCTTGTGTGTAACCATTCATTCGGCCCCACATTTTCACCTGCTCTTTACTTTTTAGGGCTTTAAAGAAATTTTCAGCCAATTGATTATAATCCATTTTTCACTCCTCCCTAATGGCGATATTTATTAACGACGTTAATCATTATAGTCTGTTTACTTTTTTTGTCAAGAATAAATGTTGACTTTTTTAATGAAATCTGTATTTTTAAGATTAATTTAGAGCCTTTTTGACGTATTCCCATTGTTAATATTGTTATCTTTGTGAAAAAATAGGCAAATGTTTGACATTGTTCCAAATAAGGTATATAACTATTCTGAGAATATTTCTCAATTTAATGTCGAGGTGTTTTAAGACAAGTCTGACATGACAATTGAATCAATATTTTTATGAAAAAAGGAGACCTTAAACCTTATGGAAAATTCAACCCATCAAAGCCATTTCCGTACTTGGAAATCTGGTAAGTCTTGGCTTTATGCTGCTACGGCATTGACCGTACTTGCTGGCGTCGCTGTTACTGCTCCTACAGTCATAGTACACGCTTCTACACCTGATGTTGTGGCTGGTGCTACTAGTGATTCTTCATCAAGTAGCAGTAGTACATCAACGACTACCACTACTTCGACTGCAACGACTAAACCTGCCACTACTCCTAGTGCTTCTACTTCAAGTGTCACGAATACCTCATCGAATACGGCAACTGCAAATGTTGCAGCTCAACAAGCTGCCGCTGCTCAGGCTGCCGCTCAAGCCGCTGCCCAAGCTTCTGCTGCTAGTTCTGCGGCAAAAAGTGCTGCGGCTCGTGCAGCAAGTTTGAACGCTGCAAATGCTGCAGTGAATAAATCAATCGCTAGTGCGGTATCCGTTGCTACAAGTGAAGCTAGCGCTACAACTTCTGCGGCAAAACTTGCTTCTAGCTATATCGCTGCGGCTTCAAGTCTTCATGCCACTGGTCAATCCTTGGCTGCCTCTTATGCTACTGCTGAAAGCGCTGCGACTAAAGCTGCAGCTACTGCGTCTGCCGCTGCGGCTTTGGTAACTGCTATTGGAAACCAAATCTATAATGATGCAACAAAGGCTACTGATGGTAAAATCGGGACAAAAGCTGCTGACTTGACAATCATTGCTGATGCAAATACTGGTGCTTCTCAACAAAAATTAGCTGCTCAAGATTTGGTAAACAATGCTGCTTCATACGGTTTGACTGATGCCGAAGTGGCAACTTATACTGCTGATGCTGCTTCATTTGCTGCCATCTCAGCTCCTCTCGAAGCACGTTATACTGCTGCTCAATCCGCTGCAGCTGCGGCTTCAACGGCTGCTGTAAATGCTACGGCCTCCGCGGTTGCTATTGGTAATAAAATCCAAAATGATGCAGACAATGCTCTTGTAACCTCTAATCCTGCTAAAGCTTATGCTGATGCGACTACTGGCGCTTCACTTCAAGCTGAAGCTGCAATGATTCTTGCTTCTAGTGCAGCCGTTGTTGCTCAACAAGATGCGGCTAAAGCAATCGCAGCTGGTTCTACTGCTGTGAAATTGGTTAACTCTGCTACTGCGGCTGGATTGACTCCTTCATACTCCGCTAATGCAAGCATGGTTTCTGCTGCATCTAGTGCTTATAAAGCTGGTCAAAGTCTTGTAGCTGCTGAAAACAAAGCCATTGCTGCGGCTTCATCTACTGCAGCTTCACAAAAGGCGGCAAATAAAGCGGCTGAAGCAGCTTACGTTGCGGCAAACTCAGCGGCTTACGCTGCAGCTTCACTTGCTGCTGAACAAGCTGGAGATGCCTTGTATAACGATGCAACCAAAGCGGTTGATGGAAAAGTTGGTTCAAAGGCTGCTGACTTTGCTATCCTTGCTGATACTTTGACTGGTGCTTCTCAACAACGTGAAGCGGCTGAAGATTTGATGACCAATGCTGATTCATATGGTCTTACTACCGACCAACTGAACTCTGTTACTGCTGTTGCACAATCTCTTGAAGCCTCTTCTTTGAATGGATCTATCGCTGCTCTTGAAGCAACTTATGCTTCTGCAAATTCGTTCTTGACAAGCTACAATGCTGAAATTGCTTCATTCTCTGCAAACCAAAATGCAATTGAAGCGACTGGTTCAGCTGCTATATCAGCTGCTTATCAGAGTCTTGCTGCTGCGGCTACTGGATTCTCAGACCCTGCTGGATTTGCTCCTGCGGCCAGCTATGCTGCCAAAGATGTGAAGAAAGTTAATGTACCACTTGCTACGGCTGCTGATTTCTTAAGTTCTTCTAAAGGAGTTGTCGCTGGTGCTGCTAGTGTTGGTCTTCCTAAGACTGGCGAAGCTTCAAACGCTGGTTTGTTCTTTGTGGGTGCTGTCTTACTCAGTTCTTCATTAAGCCTTGCTGGTGTTGAAATTCGTCGTCGTCACAATTAGTCAGAATGTGCGTTTTAAATCATCCATCTCTTAGGATGGATGATTTTTTTATGAAGAGTGTCAATAAATGAAGATGAGAAAATATCGTTGGTTGATTGTGCTTTTTATCCTTGTTTTTGTTTGTGCTGCGGCGCTTGGAAAATTTTCTTTTAAAACGGAACAGCAGTTAAAGATTCAGCAGAACAAAATAAAAAAACAAGAATTAAAAGTCTTGCATGAAAAACAAGAACAGGCTGTAAAGGAGCAACTTTTAGATCAAAAATTACTGACGAATGCAAAAAATTTACTGACAGAATACGAAAAAAATCCTGTCAGTGCTGATAAAATGGCTGACACCTTGTCAGCATTGCCAAAATCAAAAGAACGAACAAAATTACAGGCAAAATTTGCGGAAGTAATGTCTGTCAGTAACTGGACAGCTTTGGTTGAGAATGATGCTACGCAGATTATCCTGTCAGCAAATGCTGCGGCGAATCATGGACAAGCAAATTTTTATAGAAGTACTGTTTCAAAGGAAATTGAGGATGCACGCACAGAATGTCTATATAACAATAGTATTTCTGAAAAAGGAGTGCTCAGACAGGCGCATAATTACATTCCCAATCCCGGAATGCAAAACATTGCCGCAGAAAATGGGCAAACTTATCTGTTCACTAAAGCTGGGGCAAAGCAGTTGGCAGAAGATTTGACTAACAGTTACCTCGCAGAGAAAACAGGCTATGATGCACTCATCAAGGCGGGATACACTGCAGCGCAAATCCAATATGATGATGCGAAAGTGACTGTCGGAAAAATCATTTATAGTTTTAAGGGGATGGATGGCTCTGGTTTTGAGCATTCTGCTGACGGTGGGGTTGTGGGGCATTATCTTGCTCTGGTCAATCAAAATCCAGCTCAACGGATGAATCGCTTCTCTGTAGGAATTTATTATAATGTTGCGCATGAACAAGCTTTTGAAACGGTTGATTTTTATCTCCCTCAGACGACAAAAGTTGATAGCTGGCACTGAAAATATTGCTGACCATCTGATGAAGATTCTGTCAGTCTTATTGATTATAGAAAGATGAATTTATGATTCCGAATTTTTCAGAATACAACATTTCTAAGCGGCATTTCGCTTTAGGAACAAATATTGATTTGACGATTTTTGGTACAACTGATAAAAATATTCTTGATGAGAGCTGTCAGTTGATTGACGATTTCGAGGACAAATTGACCGTCAACCGTGCGGAGTCTGAGGTGATGGATATCAATCATGCGGCTGGAATTCGACCTACTCAAGTTTCTGTCAGTACTTATGATTTGGTCAAAATTGCCGTTTTGAAAAGTCAAGAACATTTCGGCTTCAATGTGGCAATCGGTCCTTTGGTCAAATTGTGGCACATTGGATTTTCTGACGCACGAGTCCCTACTGACAGCGAAATTCAGGCACGCAAAGCTCTTATTAGTGCTGACGATATTATTTTCAATGACAAAGCACTGACCGTTTTTCTTCCGCAAAAAGGCATGGAGCTTGATTTAGGTGGGATTGGCAAGGGCTATATCGCCGACCGTGTGCAAGATTATTGGCGAAGTCGTGGCATTGCTTCGGGAATTATCAATCTTGGTGGAAATCTTATCACAATGGGAACTGCTCCTCAGCACACTGACGGACTCTGGCGAGTCGGCGTACGCAATCCTCTAATTGCTGACAACACTCCGATTGCCGTGATCAGCGTTCCTGCTTGCTCTGCCGTAACTTCTGGCATTGCTGAACGGCATCTTGAAATTGACGGCAAAAGTTATCATCATATCATAGATCCTGAGACGGGCTATCCCCACGACAATCAACTTGCAAGCATTACCGTTTTCTCAAAATATTCAATAGACGGTGAGATTGAAACCACACGTTTATTCTTTTCTAATGGTACACTGCCAGATTGGGAAACACAAAATGATATTCTCTACGGCGCTTTATTTGCCTATCGTGACAAGACTTTAGAAATTGTTGGATTGTCAAAAAATGATGTTCAAATCATTGATTCAAGCTATCAGTGGAAATCATGAACTTCTGTCAGTATCATCCAAGCTTGTAAGCACACTGACAGAATTTTTGTCAGTAAAAATTGACCAAAAATAAGGAAAAACAAATGAAAAAGAATATGAATTATTTCGTGAATGAAAATATTTTCACACTTAATTCTGGAACTGAGTTCTCAGCTGCAAAACGACTTCAACTCTTTAATAATCACGGTCTACCTGCAAGATTACTCACTAAAAATTACAATTCGCAACTTGCCCAAGACGCTGCACGACTCAATATTGAAATGGCTGATGTCCTCAATATGTATAATTATTTTCAAGAAACGCTAGATGTGCCAAGTCAAGACATTGATGTGCGCTACATTGAAGCAATTGACAAAAGCTATTATCATATCGAAAGCCTAAATCCTAATGAATCCGTCATCAAATATCACGGAAAAATTATTGGAAAAGTCCTGATAGCCCCTGCAACCGTTGGCTTAGTAGGTGCAATAGAATACTATACAGACCATCTCGAACTCATGTCAAAAGACATCTGGGATAGACGTGGTTTCAAATCTTGCACCCAATATTTCCTTCCTGATGGCAACCTAGGAACAGAAGTTTTCTATGATTTACAAGGGCAGCCTAAACTCGAAATCAGCCACATGAACATCAACAATGAGCTGCATCCCACACTTTACAAGCTTATAGACTATAAGGGAAAAGCCTATATGTTCAGCACCGAAGAAGAACTTTTTCTCTTTTTCTTAAATGAAGTTGCTGCTCAAGAAAATGCTGTGTTCATCAATGACCGCATTTCTCTCGCCCCAACCCTCATTCAAGTTCAGGGCGCAGTTGGTAAATGGCAATATCTCCACGAAGCCCATTCGCCCAACCAAATTCCTGGTACACCTGTGCAAGTCCAAGATTATCTCCGTCCACTTTTCACAAGTTTTATCCCTTTTCTTGATGGCATCATCGTCCCCACCCAACAACAAAAAATAGAAATCAATAAAGTTTTCCGTTTCAAGCGTGTGCTTGCCTTACCAGACACTTTTTCCGAACACATCGACAGAGTTTCACACCAGCTCTCCGAACGGAAATGCAATGAAATAATCGTCCTTGGTCGGCTCGCAGAAGAACGAGGTGTCATGGATTTAGTCGAAATTTTGACACAAATCAAGCTTCAAAAACCTGAAGCCGAACTCGTTTTTTATGGTTATCCCTCGCCCGCAAACATGGAGAATCTACTCAAAGAAGCGTTCAAGCAAGCAGGTATGTCTCAGTTTGATGTCCATTTCAAAGGATACAAATCCAGCGATGAGCTAGCTGAACTTCTAAAACAAGCAGCGTTAGTCATCAACCCAGCTCATGCTGAAAGCTTTGGTATCGCCACACTACAAGCCATGAGTTACGGAGTTCCAATCGTTGCCTATAAGGTAAAATATGGCACGCGTGAACTCATTGAACACAAGAAAAACGGCTGGATTGTTCCACTCGGCGAAGTTGAACAATTTGCCGACGCTGTCGTCACTCTCCTATCAGACGCTAAACAATGGACAGCTTACTCCCAAGCAGCTTATGAGAAAGCCCAAACATTTAACGAAGAACAAGCGTGGCAAAAATGGGAAGAAACACAAATTACAGCTGAAAATCTCTTTGTCAAGGAGGTCAACCCATGAAGTTCTTTATCAACTCAAGTTTCAATGAACAAAATTCAGGCATTGAACACGCCCAACTCAAGCGTGCCAAGCTTTTTAGAGACCATAAAGAAACCTTTAAACTTGTTTTTCGTGATTGGAATCCACGACTCCACTACTACCTCAATAGTGTTGGTATCAGTGACAGCGAAACGCTCAATATGTTTGACTATTTCCAAAAGGCAGAGTCCGTTACCGATCGAATATTACAAGCCAAAGATTTAGACTTTGGACTTCAAAACTTAACCTACATCAAAGATGATAATCTACCACTTTACTTGGTTTTTCAAGGTGAAAGTCTTCTTGCACGTGTGCGCTATTTTCTCGAAGATAGCAATGAAAGAGTAAGCATGACTGAGCTTTTTGATGGTTTTGGAAACCTTTACCGTGTCAATCATTATGATTTCCGAGGTTTCTTAAGCCTCAGTCAATGGTATACTCCTGATAATAAAGTCGGAACTGAAATCTGGTATGATTACTCTGGAAAGCCTGTTCTAGAGGCATTCAATCGCTATAATGGTCAGGGTGAATTTTTGCAAGCTGGCTGGCGTTTAACCGCTGCCACCTCTCCTGCAATCTACAGTTTTTCAACTCTTGATGAACTCACGCAACATTTTTTCAATTTAATCAATACCGATTATTGGTCCGAGATTGAGCCAAATATTTTTGTACTTGACCGCACTCATTTGGGAGACTGGAGTCTGTTATCCTTAGAGCAACCTGCTTATACCGCTTTACACTTACACAATTCTCATGCTGGTGATGCTCAAAATCCCATGCACTCCGTCCTCAATAATTTTTATGAATACAGTCTAAGCAATGCTAACCAATATGATGCCATCATTTCAGCTACCGAAAAGCAAAGTCACGATGTCGCAGAACGCTTTGCACCAACCTGCAAACTCTTCACAATTCCTGTCGGTATGGTGGATAAAGAAATTCTAAATAGCCCACACGTCCCTATCTCTGAGCGTTCTATGAATATTTTAATGACCTGCCGCATTGCACCTGAAAAGCGCATTGACCATGTGATTCGTGCGATCGGACTAGCTCAAGCTACAGTTCCCAATCTTACCCTTGATGTCTATGGCTATGTTGACCACCGAGATGATGACGAAGCACTGAAAGCCATCAATGCCGCCATTTCTGAGTTCAATCTACAAAATAAAGTCAAACTCCACGACTATGTTGACAACGTAACTGCTTTGCAAAAGGATGCGCAGGTCTACGCTCTAACCTCTGTCATGGAAGGTTTTAACCTTTCACTTTTGGAAGCCTTGAGTAACGGAATGGTCGGCGTTACTTATGATGTAAACTATGGTCCAAATGAACTTATTATTGATGGAGAAAACGGCTTTATTATCCCATTTGATGACATTCAAGGATTAGCAAATAAATTCATCACATTGTTCAATGACCCAGCCCTTTTACAAACCATGAGTGAGCATTCCTACAAACTTTCTGAGCGTTACTCCGAAGAAAATGTTTGGAAAGCTTGGCAAGATTTGATTGAAGATGCCAAACACAAAGACTTGAGCTTTACTCATAAGGTAACGAAAGGACTTGGAAATCAACTACTCTCTTGAACAAACTGACTAAAGAAAAAATCATAACCTTAAAATATTGGGGTTATGATTTTTTTTACATTTTTATCTGTAATTACTTTACCACTTCATAAAAACAGCGTTTTGGTGAAGTAAGCACACCTTCTTTTTTTAGCTTAGCAATAACTTTTGAAACTTCTGATTTTTCGATACCTGTGATTTCTGCCACAGCTTTCGCATCCAGCATTTCTACTGAGTTTTGGAAAGCTTCAAGTACCAGTGCCTTATTATCCATGAATGTCTCCTACAGACTAAATATATTTTAAAAACAAATTTATTTTATCAAAAATTTATATTTTTTTCATACATTACAATTTAGTTAAGAATATCTCCTTTTGATTTAGCAATTTTTTCACGCCATTTCTGGATTGCTTCTGGACTTTGTTTCTTCCAATCATGAATTTCATCAATAATTTTTAAAGGTTGACTGCTTCGATAAGAGCGGGTTGGATTTCCTGGAAATTTTTTATCTGTCACATTTGGATCATTTTCAAAATCACCCGTTGGTTCAACTTGATAAACTCTAGGCTTTCCTTGCCCTCGTGCTAACTCTGCTGCAAATCCTGCACCATCTGCTAGTGCCGTAAAATAAATATGATTCATGATGACTTTCGATTGATAATTTGATTGAAAACCTGCTGTCAGCAAATCCCCAATCTGTAAGTCAGCTTTTGTTCCATGATAAAAAGGCCCAGCATCCAATATTTCTGTCATTTCATCTCCAAATTTCCTGTCAGTCATCTCTCACTGATACTGTAATATCAAAAGCAAACCTATACTATACCATTTAAAAAGCTGTCAGCATACTGACAGACTTTTATATATAAAATTTAGGCATCAATCGTTGAATATTGCGCATTTTCTTCTATAAATTCTCGACGTGGCTCTACTCTATCCCCCATCAACATATCGAAAATTTTATCTGCTTCTGCTGCATCTTCAACGGATACACGTGCCATTAAGCGACGTTCTGGATCCATTGTCGTTTCCCAAAGTTGATGATCATCCATTTCACCAAGCCCTTTGTAACGTTGAACAGTCGGTTTTGTACGACCTTGCGCCCAACGTGCAAGTGCTTCTTGCAATTCTTTTTCTTGGTTTTCTCCAGGTTGGATATACTCTTTAGTTTCTGAGCCGACCTTAATTCCATAAATCGGCGGTTGAGCAATATAAACATATCCCGCTTCAACAACTGGACGCATATAACGATAGAACAAAGTCAGTAAAAGAGTACGGATATGCGCACCATCCACGTCAGCATCAGTCATAATCACAAGCTTATGATAACGCGCTTTCGACAAATCATAATCTGCACCAAAACCTGTTCCCATCGCTGTAAACAATGAACGGATTTCTTCGTTCGCCAAGATTTTGTCCATCGTTGCTTTCTCAACGTTCAAAATCTTCCCGCGAATTGGTAAGATGGCTTGAAATTCACGGTTACGTCCTGATTTTGCAGAACCTCCCGCTGAATCTCCTTCGACGATGAAAAGCTCTGTTTGCTCAGGATTGTTTGATGAGCAATCTGCCAATTTACCTGGCAAGTTTGAAATTTCTAATCCTGATTTTTTACGTGTTACTTCACGTGCACGTTTCGCAGCAATACGCGCCTTGCTCGCCAAAATTCCTTTTTCCACGATTTTCCGTGCAACTTGAGGATTTTCCAGCATAAAAGTTGTTAACGCCTCGGCGAATAATTTATTTACAATCCCTGTAACTTCAGAGTTACCGAGTTTTGTCTTAGTTTGTCCTTCAAATTGAGGGTTGGGATGTTTAACAGAAATTACAGCCGTTAATCCTTCACGCACGTCATCTCCTGTGAGATTATCTTCGTTGTCTTTGAGGATTTTGTTTTGTTTGGCATAGTTATTAATCACCCGTGTCAATGCTGTCCTAAACCCCTGTTCGTGTGTTCCACCTTCATGGGTATTGATATTATTGGCAAATGACATCACCACTGAATGGTAGGTATCTGTATACTGCATGGCAACTTCGACTGCAATGCCATCCATTTCCCCTCAGTAAAAATCGCAGGTTCAAAAATCACTGTTTTATTTTCGTTGAGATATTCAACATAAGACTGAATCCCGCCTTCATAGTGAAAAGTCGCTTTATTTTTTTCATTACCTTCACGTTTATCAGTGATAGAGATACGCAAACCACGGTTCAAAAATGCTAATTCTCGTACACGAGTTAACAGTTTTTCATAATCGAATTCTGTTGTTTCAGTAAAAATTTCTGGGTCTGGTACAAAATGGACAGTTGTTCCACGATGATCCGTTTCACCAATAATTTTTAAATCGTCTGCAACGATTCCTCGGTGATATTCTTGATAATATTTTTGTCCATCTATGTGGACAGTCACGTCAAGCGTCGTTGATAAAGCATTGACAACACTAGAACCAACACCGTGCAGTCCTCCTGAAACTTTATATCCGCCACCGCCAAATTTACCTCCAGCATGCAAGACAGTAAAAACAGTTTCAACTGCTGGCCGTCCCGTCTTTTCTTGGATGCCAATAGGGATACCACGCCCGTCGTCTACAACGGTCACTGAATTATCTGGTTCAATGAAAACCTCAATATGATTAGCAAAACCAGCAAGAGCCTCATCTATGGAATTATCCACAATTTCCCAAACCAAATGATGCAGTCCTTCTTTTGAAGTAGAACCGATATACATCCCCGGACGCATCCTAACTGCTTCAAGTCCTTCTAGCACCTGAATTTGGCTGGCATCGTAGGCATCAGCAAGCATTTCTAAATCTTTATTTTCTTCGTTCAAAGTTAACTCTCATTTCTATGAAAACTTGTTTCTATTATACCATAAAATGACATTTTTTGCGAGGTTCTGAGTAGCTTCAAATCGCTGTATCATGCTTTTTTCTCCTTGTATAAAAAAAGCAAACTTTGATTGAAGTTTGCTTTTTAAATATTTATTTATTAATATTTTTTCGTCCATGAACAATCCACGGAAGATACATTACCAACCAAATTACAGCAACTAAAATCACCATTCCTAAAATATAAAAAGATCCAAAGATGAGAGCGATTGGTTCTAACGGACTTCCTGCCACTGGTGTTTCAATGTAGAAAAAATTTTGATGCCATTGTCGATTAAGTATAGACACAATTGGAGTCATAATGAGTAAAAACACAATGACACGCCAAAGTTGACGCCATTGAGGTTGAAACTCTTTGGCAATCATCCGCATCAATACATAGCTAACAAGTAACGTATGTATGATGAAACTCTGCCAAACAAAGAGATTTATGAAATGATTTGTTACCCAATCTGGTGTAAGTAATGCTGCAATCGCGCCAGGTAAAGTCAGACTATACATTAGTTCACGACTTGTTTTATTGCTGCGAAATGCATCATAAGCGACAATAAAGATACCAATACCACATAATTGAAACGGCAAATCCCCAAAAGTAAACTGTCCTGTGATTGAGAGAACAATATCTTTAAAAACTTCTAGCAGTAAAATACTACTTGCCAAGATTACCCGCAATTTATTGCGATTTATCAAACTCGCTCTGAAATAATAACGACAAATAAAAAAACTTATCACTCCTAGAACACAAAGTGTGATGATGTGAGTAAGACTAAACAGACCAAATCCTGGACCTTTTGCGTTTGCATTTGAGACAAAAAATGAATTCATAACACTTTCTATACTAATTCTATTCAATCGCTCATCTTCTGCTTAATAATCCATATTTATAAGTTTATATCGGCACAAGACGTAATTGTTGATATTAGTCCTGAATAATCTCGCGCAGAGACTGAATATGACGTGTCGCTTTATCTGAGGTCAACTTGGCATCAAAAAAAATAGTAGCGATTCCTGCAGTACACCCAGCTTCAATATCAAGTGCTCTGTCACCAATCATTACTGTTTCTGAAGGGATGAGCTGATATTTTTTAATCAGATAATTAATGGAATCTGGTGCCGGTTTTCTCTTGAAGCCATTATCAGAGGTTACAACTTCTGTAAAATACTGTTCAATTTTTGCCGCTTTCAAGATGGATAGAACTTGATTATTACGATGTGAAATCATAAAATTGCGCTGACCAGATGCTGCAAGTAGCGACAGAACATCTGCAGCACCATCAAAAAGAATTGGCTTTTCTAAAACCTCTGCTTCTAACTTTTTATAAGCTTCTAAAAAGCCCGGAACATCATTTGCAAATTTTTCAACGGCAAACGCAGTTGAAATTTTCAAAGCATCGTAAGCTTCTGTGTGTAAAATAACACGTTCAGCAAGTTGCCAAAGTGTTGCTGCAAATGCATGACTAGAGCTTTCATAATTATCTAGCAAAGTTCCGCCCAAATCCCAGATATAATTTTTATAGTCCATGTTAGTATTATAACAAGATATAAGCCCGACTGTCCAGAAGTAATGAAAAATAGGTAAATTTTCGCCTCTGCTCAAGGGTAGGTTCAAAATTTCATCTTTTTTCACTTACTTCTAAAAGGGTAAAATCAATTACACAAGGTGTGTGCACGATTTGCAAGAACTGTCAGTATACTGACAGAATATTTCTTATGCTTGTTCTGATTTTGACAATAAAATAACCGAAACAATGACAATAATAATCGCTACAATTGACAAGGGTGTCAACTTTAAACCAAATAGCGGAATACTGACAAAAACTGAGGTTAAGGGTTCTGTTGCCGTTGCAACCGAAACAACTAATGGTGAAATCAACTGATAAGCTCGTAAGAGCAAAAGAAAAGCCACTGCTGTCCCCACTATAGAAATCGTCAAAATATAAAAAATAGCAAGTGCATCAACGTGAAAATCAATACGCCAAACAGGATAAAAAATATTACTTCCAACACCTGCCAAAAACATTCCCCAGCCCGTCATGTTTAACGCACCATATTTGTCCAGTAGTGGTCTGGGCACGATTGAATAAATCACAACTGCAACAGCAGCTAACAAACCTGCTAACAGCGCCATTGGACTAATAGATAAACGTCCAACATTTCCATTTGTAATCAGCAAAAAAACACCTAACATTGCTAAGACTACAAAGATAACTGATTTAAACTTTGGGATTTGACGACGAAAGATAAGTAAATAGAGCATAATAAAAACAGGTGCTACATATTGTAAAATCGTTGCCGTTGCACTATTAGAGAGTTGTATCGCTACATAATAAAAATATTGTACCGAAAAAACGCCACCAAAAACATATAAAAATAGAATTGGCATATTTTTCTTTGATTTCCAGACATCAAAAATTCGTTTACGACTCCTCAACATTGACATCCCAAGCAAAATAATACCCGCCACTGTCAAACGAGTCGATGTAATCCAAAGCGGATTTCCATGATAATCTCGGAAAAATAATTGACCAAAGATCCCTGATATTCCCCACATACAGCCCGCAATCACTGCAAATAGAGTTCCTTTAAAAATACGTTTTTGAACATTCATTTTTTCATTATATCACAAGACATGAGCGACATCATGAACAAAAAAATGTAAATAAAACGAATAATATTCAGCTTGAATATTAAAGTAAAAAAGCTGGTAAATATCCAGCTTTTAGACACAAAATTTATGATTTACCTATAGATTTCAGCTGCTCTAAAGTCTTTGCTTTGTGATTCCTCTTGTAGTTTTAGTCCGGAGCAGCTTTCTAAGGATGAGGCTTCTTACTTTTGCAACACTATCTCTTTATCAGCGACATGATTGATAAATGCTCGGTCATGCTCAACGACAAGTAACGTTGGTTGAACATTTTTCAGCAAGCTCTCAATCTGTTCATGGTTAAAAACATCGAGGTAGTTTAACGGCTCATCCCAAATATAAAGTTGCGCAGTTTGCGATAAAGCTCTTGCTAACTCGACTTTCTTTTGCTGACCTTGACTCATTGTTTCAATTTTTTGAGAAAAAACATTTCGCTCCATCCCAAGTTTTTTGAGATTTGCTAGAAAAAGTTCAATGTCCAATTGATTTTGAACAGCAAATTCTCTCAAAAATCCTTCGTTTTGATAGTTCTGTCTGACATATGCCACTGAAATATTATGAGCCACAGTCAATAGACCATGTGTTTCTCCTTCAAATGTACCACTCAAATATTTGATTAAACTTGATTTACCAGCACCATTTTTGCCCGTAATCGCAATAATTTCTCCCTGATTTAACTCAAAATTTAATGGTTGAAACAGTTTTTCACCATCAAAACCCAGAGAAAAATTCTCCAACCTCAGAAGCACTTTATGGTGCGAAGCGACAAAATTCATAGAGAGCGGCTCAATGTGTTCAATATTTTTTAGCAATTTTTCCTTATCCATTATTTCATCGTTCATTCGTTTTTCGAGATTTTTCGATTTTTGCATCATATTTGCTGCTTTTCGACCAATAAATCCTTTATCTACTCTCTTTGTCTCACTATCAAAACCTCTATTTTTTCGAGATTTTGTTGCTTCAAGATTTCTTGACCAGGTCTCTTTCTCACGTGCTGTTTGCTTTAAACGTGAAATATCTCTACGTAATTTGACATCTTCTGCTAACTCAAACTCATCGCGAAGTTTTTTCTCAGCTTCATAGGTTGAAAATGTGCCTTGGTAAAGACTAATTTGTTGCCGCTCAATCGCTAAAATATGGTCACAAACTTGATTCAAAAAATCACGGTCGTGCGAAACAACAATGAACCCCGACTTCTTCTTCAGATAATTTGCAACTGTTTCTCGACTTTCTATATCCAGATGATTCGTTGGCTCATCAATCAAAGGAAAATTTTGTTGTTCCAAAAACAGCAATGCCAACAAACACTTGGTCTGCTCTCCACCAGATAGAGAACTAAATGGTCGCCATAAAGCATCCAAATCGACTTTCAAAAGCGTCAATTCCCGTTCCAATTCCCACTGTTCAAACTCTGTCAGTGCTGACAAAGCATAAAATGTGAGTTCATCCCTATCTGTCAGTTCCTGCGGAAAATAAACAAATGTTTTGTCAGTGCTGACAGGACTGTCAGATTTGATTTCACCTTGTAAAAGTTTCAAAAGTGTTGACTTACCTCGTCCATTTCTTCCGACCAACCCCAATTGCCACTTATCATCTATATTAATTTGTGCATGGTCAAAGATTAACTCTGCACCGTATCCGAATGTTAAGTTTCTTAATTCAATATTCGACATTTTGCCTCCTTATATCTGTGAAAGGAAAACAAAAAGCTCCCTTTCCCTGTCAAGCATTCACGACGAGAAAAAAAGCTCAAAAATGGCGCTACAGCGCTCTTGATTGAACAGTCTTTTCCAAATCATGAATGCAAAAAATCGCTGACAAATTTCTGTCAGTACCCATTTTCTACTTTTCATGACTTAGATTTTCAATAGACCGTCCTCCGATATTTTTATAAAATTAGTATAGCACAAACAAAACAAGACTGTCAAGATAAAAACTTGACAGTCTTATTATTTGCTTAAAACACTAAAATCAATGCAGTTCTTAACATCATCTTAATGGAATTGCATTCCACCATCAACAATAATCGTTTGACCCGTGATATAATTTGAGTCTTCTCCAGCAAGGAAACCTACCACATTAGCCACGTCTTCAGGCTCTGACAAACGTTTCATTGCAATATCTTTTGCAAAAGTTTGCATGCCCCATTCGTCATCTTTACCAGCGTTTTTACCAACTTGGTGCGCAATGTCAAACATCATTGGTGTCTTAACGATACCAGGTGCATAAGCATTGACCGTGATACCTTCCTCAGCCAAATCACGCGCTGCGATTTGCGTCATTCCACGAACAGCAAATTTAGATGAACTGTAAAGCATGAGGTTTGGATTGCCGACAACGCCAGCTTGCGAAGTCGCATTGATAATTTTACCACCATGATCAAGTTTGCGGAAAATAGCAGTGGCTGTTTGAGTGCCCCAAAGAACACCACCCACATTGATATCATAAACTTTATGGAAAAGTTCTGGTGTAATCGTTTCGATAGGTGTTGTTGGTGCAATCCCAGCGTTATTAACCACAACATTCAAATCACCAAATTTTTCGACCACAGCATCAAATGCTGCAACCACTTGTTCACGATCTGAAACATCCGCTTTCACTGCAAAAGCATTTTCGCCAAGCTCTGCCGCTGCTTTTTGTGCTGTTTCTTCGTTGTAATCAACAACAGCAACTTTGAATCCATCAGCATACAAACGTTTTGCGATAGCAAAGCCAATTCCTTGACCTGCACCAGTAACTACTGCAACTTTAGACATATTTGTCTCCTTCTCCGTTGTCATTTCTCATCAATCAAAAGTGATTAAACAATTCTTGATATAGAAACTTTCATGTGAATGGTTGTCATTTTGGCAATCAAACTTTATCCGTGAATATTATCACAACTATAATTTAGCACTTTGGTACATAAAATTCAAGAATTAATTACGTTAAAACCATATTTTATACTTCCTATAAAAACAGAGAAAAAACTCTCTATAAAAAGAGAGTTTTTTCTGTTTCAAAATTATTCTCCAACAATTTTATCAACAAAACTTTTCACTTCTTTGACTTGATTTTCTTTCAAATCACCTCCAGCAGGAGCAAAAAGTGAGAAACCTTGATAGGATAGTTTCAAAAGTAAAGATTCACTATTAACCTTAATCCCCTTTTCCTTTGCAGCTGCCTCTATTTTTTTTATCGTAGCCCCTGAGAATTCCGCAGTACTAAAAGCAACAATCTCTTTTACTTTCGTCCCGTCTAAACTTGCCAAAAATTCTTTTAATTCTTTTGTAGGTGAATTAAACAACACACCACCGCCCACAAAGAGAACATCTACTTCTTCGGTAATAGGTTCATACGCATGAAGCGCTTTCACCCCAACTTTATCAGCGATAACCTCTGCTACAGCTTTTGTATTCCCACCACGTGATGCATATCTTACTGCATATTTCATAAAATTAAACCACTCCATTCCTGATATTTTACAGCTTAATTTTAGCATAATATTGCAAAATTGTGCAATATTTCAGCCTCACTTTTGGCGCCGTTGTTTTCTACTTTGCAAACTTTCACGACCTTGCTTTCTAATATCTGCAAAATCAGGAAGTTGATTATACTTCATTGACAACACAAGACCTAAACCAATGATATTAGACATCAAAGCTGAACCTCCTTGAGAAATAAATGGCAAAGGAATCCCTGTCAACGGAACTACACCAATGGCTGCACCAATATTTTCAAAAACATGAAACAAAATCATCATGATAATCCCTGTTGAAATATAGGTATAAAACTGGTTATTTGACTTAAATGTAACCTGAATCATGCGATAAATCAAAATGAAATAGAGCAAAATAACAAAAGTCGCACCAATAAATCCAAAGTCTTCAGCAATAACAGTGAAAATCATATCTGATTCGCGAACAGGAACATTGACATTTGCCACACCAATCCCTTTTCCCCAAAGTCCACCACTACCTACAGAAATTAGCGATCGTGCTTGCTGCAAGCTAAAAGTTTGAGCATATTCGAAGGGATGAAGCCACGCGATGAAACGATTGACCTGATACTCAGCAAAGCTTGTTTTCTCCAAGAATTTTTGCCCTTCTGGCAATGCAACAAGTGCTACTATACCACCCGCTACTGCTGCTACAAATAGAAAAGCTGGAACAATAATTTTCCATGATACACCTGCTACTAAAACAACACCAGCAAAAATCATGACAAATACAAGGAAAGTTCCAAAGTCATGTTGAAAAACAGATAAAACCGCAACTGGAAGTGTAGCGAGAAGCAATCGACCAATCAAACGAAAATCATCTTTTAAAACTCTTACCTTTAGTTTGTTCTGAAAATTTACCACAATGCGTGCCAAAAACAAGATATACGAAAGTTTCATAAATTCTGATGGCTGAAAGAGATTTCTTCCTCCAATAGCCAGCCAGTTTTTAGCACCCGTATTGATAAATGTCGCCTCATTGTAAAGAAAAATTGGTAAAACCATAAGAACAAGACCCAAAATATAAAAAAACGGGGTCAAATTCCAAAGAAATCGAGAATCCATATGCATTACAATTACTGCAACAAATATCCCGACAACAATCCACGTTCCTTGTTGAACAACCATTTGAGTTGCAGTACTCGGATGATCGTGAGTCACTGCAACATATAACGCATAGAGCCCAATCAATATTAGCATAAAAGCAGGTAGGATTAATCCATAATCAATCCTTGAATCAAATGAAAATTTATTTGTTTTCTTTTTTTTCAAATCTAGCTCCAGTCAGTTTTATAATATTGTTATTTTTATGATGAATTATCTATTATGAGAAGTTGAGTGAAGTTCTAATCTCTCACAGTATCTATCGTCATTTCATTTTTAGCATATAATTTAGTAGGTTATACAAATCCACTCTATTATACAATTTTTTGAATAAATTTGGGTTTCTTTGAAAATTTTTCATAAAAAAATACTGAAAGTGGTTTCAGCATTTTATAAGAAGTGCTCTAAGAATCCACCACCAAAGATGAGAAGATATGAATAGAGCAAGATTGGAAGAGGTTTACAGAGAATCATCGTCCAAATCAAAAATCTCCAAGACATTTTTGTTTGGCTTGCAATCAAAACGAGCGCATCGTCTGGAGCAATTGGTGATAAAATCAGCAATGCAAAAATGATATTAAACTGTTTTTGACCTTTATTGAGCCAAGCCATATACCTGTCATAAGTCTTCTCTTTGACAAAAGTTTTTACAAGGGAAGCTCCATATTTTCGTCCAAAATAGAATAAAAGAAAGGAACCTGCCACAATACCTACATAGTTATAAACAAAGCCCCATACCGGCCCAAATATCATCACTCCAGCAGCCATTGTAATTCCTCCAGGAATGATAGGAACAATCACTTGGATAACTTGCATACATAGGAAAATGATAGGTCCTAAATAGCGGTGCGCAATGATAAGTTGTTGTAAAATTGCCTGATTTTGAAAAGCACCCAATCGCCAGAGATAAATCCCCCAACAATGGTTGCAACAAAGCCGAGTATGGTAATTGCATTAAAAACTCGTTTAGTATATTTTAATACATTATCATTCAAAGAAAATCCTCACTTTTGGCTAATTTTTATGTTCTTTTAGATAGGCCTCGTTTTCTTCAACCCACTTGGGAAGTTCTTTTTCTAGTGATTTGAAGCCGATTTTATCTCTCGGGTCAGTAAAATGTTTTTTTCTATAGAAATGGTGAATCTGTGGACTCTTTTCTAGACTGCGAATTGACAGGCTAATTTTTCCATTAAATTCATCAATATCTATAATTTGTGCTTTTAACTTTTGACCAATCTTAACAATGTCATGAATTGTCTTAACATAGCCTGATTGAATTTCGGAGATGTGAATCAGCCCTTTTTGTTCTATTTTCTCACTGACAGAAGTGCTAGAGGCGCTGTCAGCACTGACAGAATTTCTGTCAGTAAAAAATTTTACAAAAGCACCATAATCTTGCATGCCTACTACTTCAACTTCAACAATATCTCCTATTTTAGGATGTGTAACTGTCATATTATCGCTCAATAATCTCGATCGTTTCGATAACAACATCGTCTACTGGTTTATCTTGTACACCTGTAGGAACTGCTGAAATCGCATCTAACACTTCAAAGCTTTCTTCTGTTAAAAGTTGCCCAAAGACAGTGTGACGTCCGTCAAGATGTGGCGTTCCTCCTTTGGTATAAAGCTCCGCAACTTCTTCTGGCCAACCGCCTTCAACCAACGCTTCCTTTGGATAAGGCAAATTTTTATTTTGTACGATAAAAAATTGACTACCATTCGTATTTGGACCTGCATTTGCCATCGACAAAGCACCACGTACATTGAAAGCGTCCATTGAGAATTCATCTTCAAACTTATCTCCGTAAATAGAGCTACCACCCATTCCCGTTCCAGTCGGGTCGCCCCCTTGAATCATAAAATCTTTGATGATACGATGGAAAATAACACCGTCATAATAGCCTTGTTTGCTTAATTCAACAAAGTTTTTTACCGTCTTTGGTGCCAATTCGTCAAATAACTTCACAGTCATTTTTCCGTGATTCGTTTTGATAATTGCAGTTGTTCCTGCGTATTTTTCGAGTTCAAGTTGTGGATATGCCATTTTATTTTTACCTTTTATTTCTATTATTTTATCACAAAGCAAGTAATCAATTCTTACATTTTTGTAAGCTGTCAGTATGCTGACAGAGTAATTAGTGGAACTAATTAGCCCCTCATTTATCGATCCAATGCTCCCATTAATCACATGAGCTGACCGAAATTTTATTCGTTTCAGTCAAGTTTTGACGTCACTGATAAAATCATCAATCAATAATATTCAGTGTTTTCAACGCTTTTAAAATTCCATCATTTTCGACAGAATCAGTAATAAAATCTGCTTTCTCAAGTATTTCTGGATGAGAAACTTTCATTGCTACTGATAAACCAGCAAAATCAAAAAGCTCGCGGTCATTAAGTTCATCACCAAAATTCATCATGTTTTCTGGCGCAAGATTAAGTAATTCAAGAACTTTCTGACAGCCAATAGCTTTAGAACCTTTCATTGGTACAATATCTGAACTATTTGGATGCCACCGCACCATACGAATTTTATCGGCAAGCGTTTCTGGTAAAATCAATTGGTCATCATGATCAGAAATCGTCAACATCTGATAGATATCATTTGTTTTATAATAATTTGCGTTTTCTTCAAGATCCGCATAGACTGGCCCAATTGCATTTCTGGCAATATCGTCCCATTTTGAAACGCGCAAACTGTCACTCGCAACAAATGAGTATTCACTCTTTTCAGCTCTAAGCCAAGAGATGATTTCTTCAACTAATATCGTTGGAAATACATTTTTGTAAATTACCTCTTGCGTCTGAGCATTTTCAACATAAGCACCATTAATTGCGACATAAAAATCGGGTTGCAACGCACGTACCTCTGGCACCACCCCTAAAAGATTACGTCCTGTCGCAATTCCTGTCATGATACCTTTTGCTCGCAGTTTTTCAAAAACTTCGTTAACTGACTCTGGCATGAAAGCTGAGTCTTTGACACGTAAAGTATCATCAATATCAAAGAAAATAATCTTAATTTCTTTAGCTTTTTTTAATAAATCTTCCATCAATTTTTCATTCTAATAATTATTTTGTTCTTCATAGATTATAGCACAAATTCAATCTTTTCTTGTGAATAACTCAACGTATGAAAAGCTCATTTTACTTTCAAACCAAGTGATGCTGGATAGCATAAATCGTTGCCTGCGTTCTATCAGACACTTCTAACTTATTGAAAATATTAGAAACGTGTGTTTTCACTGTTTTCAAACTAATGAAAAGCTCATCGGCAATTTCTTGGTTAGACAGTCCTGTTGCAAGAACTTTTAACACCTCAAGTTCACGCTTTGACAGTTCATCATAAAGTTCATGTTTACGATGTTTTTGTTGAGCAATTTTTTCTTTTACCGCCTCAGAAAGTACATCTTCTCCCTTAGCAACTTTGCGAATGCTCGAAGCAATCTCGGCTGCTTGAGAAGTTTTTAGAATGTATCCTTTAGCACCTGCTGCAAGAGCTGGAAATACTTTTTCATCATCAATAAATGATGTCAAAATAAGAATTTTACGCTCCGGATTTCTTGCCAAAATCTTCTGCGTAGCACCAATGCCATCTAAACGATCCATGACCAAATCCATCAAAATAACATCTGGATTCAATGCTTCCGCCTTCAGAAAACCCGACTCCCCATCAGCTGCCTCTCCTACAACTTCAATATCCGGTTGAATATTCATGAAGCTAGACAACCCAAGACGAACCATCTGGTGATCATCTACAATCAAAAGTTTAATTTTTTCCATAATTTTCCTTATAAAATGTGAGAGCAACTCCCTTTAGACAACCTCTAAAGACTAGAAATTTTGAGTTTTTAGAGCCTATCTACACCATCATTTTTTGATAAAAACAAATACTTATTTATTTTTTATATAAGCATATTTTATCATTATTTTCACAATTTTTGTATTTAGTTTCACACTTACTCGTTTATTCTAATATATTTTTAAATCACTTTTACTATCATAAAAATGTGAAACATAACGGTAACCGTTACGACTAGTGACTTTTTGAAGTATCGGTTTTAGGTATTCTTACTTCTACCGTTGTTCCGGCATTTGGCGCTGAAATAACTTTAGCATCTCCACCGAGCAAAAGCGCTCGTTCTTTGATATTTGCTAAACCATAACTTGCTGTTTTATCGCTTCCAGTCGTATCAAAACCAACACCGTCATCGGAAATTTTTAAAATAATGTTTTCTCTGTTCTCACGAAGGATAACTTCAATATTTTCAGCTTGTGAATGCCTGAGCGTATTCGATAAAATCTCCTGCGCCATCCGAAAGAGATTGTCTTCAATATTTCTTGAAGCTTCAATTTCAGCCAGCTTCACACTGATATTTGCTGATATTTTCGCCTGTAATTCGTCTGTCAGTGCTGACAGACCCTCTGACAGTAATTTTCCATCAAGTTCAACAGGACGAAGGTGTAAAAGAAGCGCTCGCATCTCATTTTGTGCAGAATGAAGCACTTTTAAGACCAGCTGAGTCTGCGTTTCAATTTGCTCTTTAGTCAAATTTTGTGTAGAACCTGCAACACTAGATAGTATCATAGTTGCAGCAAAAAGTTCTTGACTCACGGAATCATGAAGCTCTCGAGAAATACGTTTGCGCTCTAGCTCTATGATTTCCGCTTTATCCGCCGATTTTTGCTTAGATAGCTCTTGAAGTTCCATTGACATTTTGATGATTTTTTCATGAATAACTTGTAATTCAGGCGCTTCTGGTTGTTGATTTTGTTCTAGTCGTTTAATATCGTTTTGAAAATTTTGTTGGATTTTCACATTTTCAAGATAGTTAAACAGGGTAAAAATCAGTGCAAGTAAGCCTGCAACTGATACAAAAATCCATAATCCATAAAGATTTCCGCTAAAATCCCCCATCATTTCTGGCATTCCTCCAAGCGGTCTGCTACTGTTCATCAATGCAAAGAGAACCAGATACATGACGATGATGATACCAAAAACAGCTAGAAAGGTGGTGACAATTGATTTTTTCATCCTTGAATGACCTCAATATTTCCAGTTTCTACACGAATATTGATTTTAATTCGCTTTGTTACTTCTTCAATATTTTCACTGAAATAACGAATATTTCCTGCATTGATTTGAGAAGGTTCATCAAAAATTTTAACAACACCTGTATGAGTTGTCACATCAAGCATCACTGCAACATCTCTTGGTACAATTATCTTTGTATTTCCGGTTGTTTTTTTGATAGATAAACTGTTACCGCTTGGTTTAAAATTAATGTCATCTAAATCAATCAAATCATTTCCGTTTGCTCGGCCAACAAAATCTTGTCCTTCATTCTCAAATCCTGATTGAAAAAAAGGACCATCATTACTTTGATGACTTTCTCTAGGATTGTTTTTCCAGAAAATAATGCACATGATTGCTGGGAAGATTATCGCTAGCCAAAACCAGCCTGCGGTAAAAAGTATCATCGCAGAAATTGCCCAAAAGATAAGACTCAACATTCTAAAAACACGCGCACGAGAACGACTTGCCAAAATTGTGAAAAGTATCGCACCTACAAGAACAATCCACATTCGTGGTGTTCGTGCCACATGGAAAAACAGTCCCATCAAAATCATTATTTCAATAATTACTACTGCTTTTATTTTTCTATTCATAGCTCTATTGTACCAAAAAAAGACTGAGTTTTTCTCAGTCTAAAGGCTTAAATTTCTTTTATATCTAATTCGTTGTAAAAGGTAGCAACAGCCAGTTTAATCTCATTAATGTAATGTTTAAGATACCATTTTGACAAAAAAATCAGAGAAACTCTTTGATGACTTTTCTCTGATTATTATCGTACTTTTTGAATCGCTGATTAGATTGAAATTTTCATGTTGTTTTACTCATATTTTACTAGATTTAAAAACAATAAAAAATTTTAAAAATTGACTTGAGTATCATATTAAATGTACTCTTTGGAGGTTGCCTTATTTTATCAAAACACTCTCAAAACCAGTCATAGTAATCTTATCGAATACCCAAAGCAATGCGTGCATAACGGCTCATTTTATCCACCGTCCAAGCTGGATACCAAACCAAATTGACTTTAATATCTGTGACCTCCTCAACATCTTTGAGGGCATCATGGATTTGTTCTGTTAGCAAATCTGCTAATGGACATCCCATTGTTGTCAAAGTCATCTTGATTTCGGTTGCGCCATTGTCCTCAAAGCTGATTTCATAAACCAAACCTAAGTTAATGATATCAATACCAAGTTCTGGGTCAATCACATTTTCAAGTGCAGCAAGAATCTTATCCTTGATTTCGCTCACTTGCTCTTCTGTATATTTATCTGCCATATTTTTTCTCCTACAAAATGTGAGGGCAACTGCTTCTAAAAGTATAAAGATAAGTAACTAAAGCGCCATCTCCTTAAACAAAGCAACCGAACTCCATTCCAAATTGTCAAATTCTTTTTACAAGCTTTATTTTAACAAAAATTAACAAAAAAAACTAGAAAATTTTATGATAAAAGTAAAAAATTTACTGACAGATGTCTGTCAGTAAATTTTGATTAAGCAAATCGTGAAATCTTCTTAAAGAAGCTAAGTGCACCTGTAAAGACAAGTATAATTACCCCAAAAAGCAAGACATAAGGAAGAATATTTCCACCTAGACCAATCGTTTCACGCAGCATCCGTAATCCATAAGTCATTGGAAGCCATGGACTAATTACTTGGAAAATATGCGGAGCCAGCTGTAATGGATATGTCCCAGCACTCGTCGCCAATTGCAAGACAAGAAAGACAATCATGACAAACTCCCCAACCTTACCTAACCATGTCAAGAAGAAGGTATTAATTGCCATGAATGCAAAACTAATCAAAATCACTGACAACAGCATCCGTAAGTTATAATTTGCTCGAAGTCCAAGCGCAACAACCGCACCATAAACGATAAGAGCTTGCAGGAGGGCAACTAAACCATTTGTTCCGATTTTGGCCCACATGAATTCACGACCAGATTTCCATTTTTCACCAGAGAAACTGTGACCGATAACAACGTTTGTTGCAAGTGCCCCTATGAAGAGGGCCACACAAATCATGTAAGGTGTCATTCCTTCGCCATTGACAGGAACATTGTCATGGTCTGTATGCTTCATTTTGAGTGGTGTTGCAATCTTGTCAGCATTCTTTTTATTACTATTTGTCGCTGACAGCTTTTTATCAGCATCTGTCAGTGCTGACGAAAGTGTGCCTGCGCCATCATTTAGACTATCCAAACCTTTTGTCAGTGTTTGACTTCCGTCAGCAAGTTGACTTGAGCCTGAAGCAATTTGTTTTGCTCCATCAGCAAGTTGACTTGAACCTGAGCTTAATGACTGGCTATTCCCTTGTAATTGCGTTAGTCCTGAAACCAACTGCAAGCTACCCGTTTGCAAGTCTTTTGACTTGTCAGCAAGCTGATGAGCACCATCATTCGCTTGATTGACACCCGCTGCAAATTGATTAAATCCTGAAGTAAGCTGTTGTCCTCCTGCAGTTATCTCAGTATTAAACTGTGCAGCTCCTGCTGCCAACTGGTTAGTTCCTGGCAAAATTTGATTACTCAAAGTAATATGAGCATTGTCTATTCCGGTTGATAACTGGTTAATGGTTTGAGATGCAGCTGGAAGGATTTGAGCAGCTCCATTTGCCAACATTTGAGTTTGAGTTTGTAAATTCTTCAATTGATTACCAACATTTGTCAAACTATCTGAAATTGACTGTGAATCAGTCTGTATTTCTGTTGAGTTTTCCGCAGAATTCTTTAATGCATTAAGCAAATCCGCCTGTTGTGCTGATGTCAAATTTTTAAAAGTGTCTGTTGCAGAAATTGCCGTGGTGGACGCCGTCAGTTGGTCTTGAATAATTTTCGGCAAAACAGCCTGAACATTTTTTAAATCATTTTCCATTTGAGTCACAACTGTTGAATCGGTACTCCCAGCTTGAATCTGTTGATTAAGGGCTGTCAAGCCAGTTTCTAGCTTTATAAAATTTGCCTTATCTTCATCAGACAGGCTGGTTGCTGCTGACAGTTTTGTCAGTCCATCAGCAAGTTGCTGACTAGCTGACTGCAGTTGATCCGCAGCTTCTGAACTTTGAGAAATTTTTGCAATCCCAGCAGATAATTCTTTTGATTTATCCGCCAAAGTTTGAGTCCCTTCAGCCAACTGTTCAGCGCCTGTAGAAAATTGTTTCGTGCCATCAGCAAGTTTTTCGCTACCTAAAGCTGCTTGTTTTACACCTTCAACATACTTATCAACACCAACATTTAATGTATTTGCTCCATCGGTAAAAGTCAAACTTGATGATGCCAATGTGTTTAGATTTTTTGAAATCTCTGACGAACCACTCAAAGCCGTTTGACTACCATCAGCGAGTTTTTTAGAGCCATCTGAAGCCTCCTGCATCCCTGGTTTCATCTCAGCAATTTTATCAAAAATAGCCTCAGTATAATCTTTGGTCACTTTTTCCGAAACTTTGGCTTTCAATTGTGTCACAGCACTTTCACTCATTTTGGAAGAAATATAGTTATGACCACGTGTCGTTTGATAATCTAATTGTACTGCTTTTGGATTTTCTGACATCAAACTTGCTGCATTCTCTGAGAAATCTTTAGGGAAAGTAATAACCATGTAGTAATCCCCTTTTTTAATTCCATTTTTAGCATCAGCTTTTGATACAAAATGATAATCCAAATCTTTTGATTTCTTCATTTCAGAAATCACCTTATCACCAAGTTCTAATTTTTTACCATCCAATTCAGACGCCTTGTCCATATTCACAACTGCCACTGGCAAATCTTTTAAATTCCCATATGGGTCCCACATTGACCCTAAGAAAATATAATTATAAATTGCCGGAACCAGTGACAATGCGATAATAACGATGATAAAAAATTTATGCTTGAAGATAGCTTGCCATTCTTTTTTTAACATTTCCCTTCCCCGTTATGGACACTTCGTCCAAAAATTGTTATAATATGTATTATAAACTTTTTCGAAAAATTGACAAATGTTGAGCTCCGATTTTTAGACAGCTTGTGCACATTTGTCCAAATAAAACACTTACATTTAGATTGAGAATCATCTTTTTTGATTTTCAAATGAGCAACTGATTGTCAAGTATTGAAACGGAGGTTCCAAAATAATGGCCCATGACACTCGAAAAGACCGTACCAGAATCCAGCTTCGCGATGCAATGATTCAACTTTTGCACGAAAAATCTTTTGACCAGATTTCAACAACAGAGCTTGTTAAAATCGCAAAAGTAAGCCGGAGTAGTTTCTACACGCACTATCAAGATAAATACGACATGATTGAAGCCTATCAACGCCGTCTTTTTGAAACCATTCAATATGTTTTTGAGAAAAATAATGGAAATCTACACGCGACAATGCTTGAAACCTTTGAGTTTTTACAACGCAATCAAATCTACGCCGCACTTCTTTCTGAAAACGGAAGTAAAGAAATCCATCAATTTATGCTTCAGAAACTAAAAGATTTATTACAAAATTCAATTTTTCCTCAAGATTCTAAACGAAATAATTTAGGAAAGCTTGGTGAAATCTATGCGACAACTTATTATGCCAATGCCATTTTTGGAACAACACAGTCATGGTTACGACGGAATCAAAAAGAAACGCCCACTCAAATTGCTGATTTACTCCAAGAATTAATCAACTAAAAAGTTAGCCATCAATTTCTATTCAAATTTACAGATAAATTGACTTCTATAAAAACTTAATTCGCTCTCATTTTTAGACATAATGTTCAAAAAAACTATTCTCAATAGAATAGTTTTCATTTATATTCATCAATAAATGCTACTGTTTGATCGTAACAATTCTTGGCTTCCTTCATTTCATAATCAAATTGATATTCATGAGTAATTTCTTTCTTATCATTAACATAGAATAATCCTTGCACAGGAACTTTCAGCTGTTTCAATCTCTTTTCTAAAGCAATCCCTTGATTTTGAAAAGAATATGCATTTCCATCCGTGATATATGTCGGAGGAAAATCTTTAGTCACATGACGAACCAAACTCGCTTCAAATAACTTAGGATTTTCTTTCCAGTCCTTTGTTCCAATTTCTGACCAAGCTACCGTATCAACAAAAAACTTCATAAATTTACTCGTTGACTGTTCTTGAGCTGTCTGTTGTAAATCCACGGGCCACAATAAGAAATCGTGCCCTTGATTTCTGTAGTATTTAATACTTGCTTAATTCCAATGCTTTTTGCATAGTTGTTGTTCGTTTGAGTTGTGACATATTGTAGTGCAATTTGTGCTCCAGCACTATCTCCACCAAATAATATTTGAGATAAATCTAACATTTTGAACTTTTTCTCTTCTAATGTTTTGATTAGCTCTCCCATTTGTACTAACTGATTAGGATATTGTGAATCTGGTGCTGTTTCATAATTCATGGAAATAACTGCTATTTTTGTATCTGACACAATTTTTGTCGCAAACTCTTTTACTCCTTCTTTATCTCCAGCAACAAAACCTCCTCCATGTGCCCAAACTAATACAGGAACAGGTCGAGGTGTGTCTTTAGGATAATAGATGTCAAATACATTGTTTTTTAACTTTGATTGATAGGATTGATCTGAAATAATCTCTACATTTTTTTTAGCTCTTTGATATCCTTTTTCATCTGTAATCATCACCTTAGAATCAAATGCTTTTTTAATCACAAGTGCTCCTGGCCTAGGAGAAACATGAAAAGCAATCAAAACCAATAGAAATAAGACAATAATTCCTACTATAAACCATAAAGTAATCTTTAAAATTCTTTTCTTCATATTCTTGAATTATAACAAATTTTTTTTAGAATTTAGCGAATAAAAAGCTAACAATTTGAATATCAAAATACAAAAGATTACAAGAAATATTCTTTTACTTTAAATTATCCCAATTCATTTCTAATCTTGAATCTTTTTGCAAAATAGTATTTACCAGTTGTATCTTTTGCATACATTTTCAGATTTTGATTTTTGAATCCTGATTTTTTTAATTCAATAAGACACTCATCTTTCATCACAAAATATGTTGCATCTTCTTGTGGCATTAACAATATTGGTAACTTTGCACTCTCTTGCTCCAAATCTCTTGACGAAAAAGCCATCGTTTTCTTTGCACTTTTACGCAAAAGTCTTTTTTTACAAATTCCAATTTCATAAATTTTAAATGGAACAGCTCCCGTATTCACAATGTCAATACACCACAAAGAGATATTATCGCCAGAAAATACCTCATAAGACGTCCAATAATCAATCTCAAGTTTCTTTCGGTAGTCTCTTCTTGCAAGATGAAGTGATACGATAACTACCGCTATCGTTCCAATTGCACTCAATGCTTCCCATATATTCCCTAAATCAATGATCATTATAGCTCCATCTATTTATTACTGTTTTCTAATTATATTATTATAATTTTATCATAAGAGATAATTACTTTCAAAATCATATTCTATATTAGACATTATGAGATGATTTTTTTGTTATTTTATGTGCAATGTGATATACTTGTGAGTAGGAATTTCGTTGTAATCGTTATAGTCCCTTTCGTCAGCATAAAGAGAAAGGAGAATGTATTATGACATTCATCAACAAAAACAAACTCTTCGAGTACACTGTAACTCTAGATACTTCACAAAATATCTTTAAAGCATATCTTGCTAGTGATTTAACTGTTTATGGTGCTGGTGATACAATCGAAGAAGCTGTGCACAATTTAGAAGAAATAGTCTAAGGAGCAAAAAGCAAATGGGCGAGTATCCCTCTCAGTAGAAAGCATCTACTTTTGACATATAAGTGGGTGCTTTTTTTGTTGCCTAAAACCCTCTCTTAATGTATTTTAATTAAAACAAACTTTCAAATATTTGCTATAATACGACATATGAATAAAAGTAGAATAGAAGCTCTAACAGACGGTATTTTTGCTGTCGTAATGACATTGACCGTTCTTGAATTTAAAGTACCGAAAGACGGAAATCTGCTTTCTCCTCGACTATTGCTAATGTTTCTTATCTACGTAACCACATTTGTTGCGCTAGCATCAATCTGGAACTCTCACCACCATGTCATGACCTTCTTAAAAAATAATCGTATCGATGAACTGTTATTATGGGTAAACCATTGGCTTTTACTGGTTATTTGCCTGTTTCCTTTTGCAACTGTTGTTCATGCTGAACATCCTCATTCGCTCATTGATAGTATTGCATACATTACAATATATCTAATTATTTGGATAAGCTTGATTATTTTCAGCGAAATTATTTACAGGCAATATAACAGGAGTGAGACTCTCCGACTGCGTAATCGTCAAAGAATCAAAATCTTCCTCATATTTTTACTACCAGGAGCACTCATATCTCTTATCTGGTTGTATGCTTTACCTATCGTAACGATATTAATGGCTCTATCTTGGGGAAGGCATAGCGACTTTGAATAAAAAAGAGCTTTCCGTTTCTTTTTTTATTATTTAAAGTATCAAAAAACCGCTCAACAGAGCGGTTATATTGTGTTTCTTAACGGCGACGTTCAGCGATACGCGCTTTTTTACCTTGCAATGCACGGAGGTAGTAAAGTTTCGCACGACGTACTTTACCATGACGAATTACTTCAATTTTTTCAACACGTGGAGTGTGAAGTGGGAAGATACGTTCTACACCAACACCGTTAGAAATCTTACGAACTGTATAAGTTTCGCTGATTCCTGAATTTTTACGAGCGATGACAACACCTTCAAACATTTGGATACGTTCGCGAGTTCCTTCAACGACTTTCGCATGAACACGTACAGTGTCACCAGGACGGAAGTCAGGAATATCAGTGCGGAGTTGCGCAGCGTTGATAGATTCAATAAGGTTCATTTTTTTCTCCTCTTGCCCATCATTAAGTAACTCTGACCCAGCGGATGAACAGCTTTATTAGTATGTTCTAAGACATACCAGACTATTATAACAAATCTATTTAATATTATCAAGAACTTCCTAAGTTTTTGTCAAAGTAAGCACGTGCTATCTTCACACGTTGGGCTACGCTGTCCCAACTTTATTTATCAAATTTCTAAGTTTTATTAGCTCATCAAATCAATAACCAATACGGTCAATATCAACTTCTGATTGATTAATCATATCCACGACTTTATGGATAAGGTACATTCGTTCATCAAGTTCATTAATTTGTCTGGAACAATTTTGAAGTTCATTACTTAATCTTTCAGGAATTTTTCCATCATATTTATAGCGTACTTTATGTTCCAATGTCGCCCAAAAATCCATTGCTGAAGTGCGTAATTGTACTTCGACCCGACAGGTTTTTTCACCAAAAAGTTTGCCAATATTGACTTCCAAAATCATGTGATAGCTCCGATAACCACTTTCTTTCACATTTTTTAGATAATCTTTTTCACTAACCACTTTGAAATCTTCTTGACTTTTGATGATTTCTACTATTTCGTATATATTTTTAGCGTAAGCACAGATAATACGTATACCAGCGACATCTGATAAAAATTCCTCTGCAGCTTCTGCTGTGATTGGTAAATTTTTCTTTTTTAATTTTCCTGCAATACTTTCTGGCGATTTGATTCGATATTTGATATGTTCAATCGGATTAACCGGCTCAAAGTTATTATAGTAAGCTTCTAGATTTGATAGCTGTGTCCTAACAATATCTAATGCACACTCGTATCTCACCAGTTTTTTCTTGAGTTTTTCAAATTCTTCAACTTCAAAACGAGTCTTCAAATAGTCTTTATCCATACATTTATTATAACAAATTTTTTTATAGAACACTTCGCATAGTTGTAAGCGTTTAAGTATTTTCAAAATTTATGCGACTTTTTGTTAATTTTAACTCTTCTTTTCTATGATTTCTTGATAGAAATACTCTGATTTCTCCAGCATCGTAGCCAATAAGGAGATGCTTCTCATTGAATGCAATAGGTGCTTTCAGCATCTTAGGATTTTCCAAAATATAATCAATTAATTGGTTCATTGTATAGATGTCAAAAGCTTGTTTGTGAACTTTTTTCAAAGAAAATAAATCTTCAAAACCATTATCTGTTAAACTTAAAATCTTAAGAAAATCTTCTCTGGTCAGTTGTAAAATGGGTTTTAAATCGTACGAGATTTGATGATACTCTAACCACTCTATTGTGCGATAAAAGCCATGATTTTTTGTGTTGTAATAAATATTAATCATGAATTTTCCTTAGTTTCTCGCTTTTTACTTGTTTTTAAATTTCTTACACTAGATTCTTTTTTACGTATTCTGCGGCTCATACTTAGTTGATGCCAGAACATCTCGTTGATGCATATAAACAGCATAAGCAAAATGATAAGACAGACGATGATAGTAGTATGATTCATGCTCGTTCTCCTTTAAATATAAAATGTGGAAAAATTCAGCACTCCAGATAAGGTTCAGAGTACTGAATTTTATTTTGATTCCCAAGCACAGTTAATCATCAGCTCTTATTTCTTATGCCGTCTTTTCAAATTTTCGATGTTTGAGCGTATAGACAATGTCTGACGCTGCTGCAACATCATTTTCATGAGTAACAATAATCACAACTTTATTATCTTCGTGTGCAATCTTCTTAAATAATGCTACGATTTGACCTGTTGTTTCTTCGTCAAGGTTTCCTGTTGGCTCATCAGCAATGATGACGTCATGATTGAGCACTAATGCCCTAGCAATTGCAACTCTTTGTTGCTGACCACCTGAAAGTTTGCTGACAGGTTTGTAGATCAAATCTTCTGTCAGTCCGACTTTACCAAGTGCTTCAACAATCGAAGCTTTTTCGTTTTCAAACTTTACTGACGAAATCTTAACCGCTGTTTTGACATTTTCGTAAGCACTCATATAAGTTAGTAAGTTGTAAGCTTGGAAAATCGTGCTGACAGTTTTTTTGCGATAACTTGTCAGTGTGCTTGCTTTTATTGGTTTATCATCAAAAGTCATTGTCCCTGATTTTGGTGTATCTAGCCCTGCAAGCAAAGAGAGGAAGGTTGTTTTCCCAGAGCCTGATTGTCCAAGAATAGCATACATTGTACCTTTCTCGAAAGTTTCACTCACATCTTTAAAAAGATACTCCTCTGGATTTGTATAATAGTAGGTCAAATTTTCAACTTTTAGTGTCATTTTTTTCTCCTGATTCTTTGTCAGTACTGACAGATTTTCTGTCAGTCACTTTTTGCCTTATGACATCAGTTGGGAAGATAATCCTAGCTGATGAAATCAG
The DNA here is from genome assembly GCF_003627095.1 of Lactococcus allomyrinae. Classification (NCBI taxonomy): domain Bacteria; kingdom Bacillati; phylum Bacillota; class Bacilli; order Lactobacillales; family Streptococcaceae; genus Lactococcus; species Lactococcus allomyrinae. The sequence continues at coordinate 1,108,943 of NZ_CP032627.1, forward strand.
TCAAACAAGCCTTTTAATTGGTCAGCACTTGTTTTGGATTAAGCCGTAAAATGCCAATACTTGCGAGTCCCACCGCAATCAGTGTAATCAAGATTGCTATTCCAACGAGAAGTAAGATTTCGCTAAATGATGTCTTGATGTTCAATTTTTCAAGCGCTTGAGTTTGTGCTCTAGATTGTCCAAATCCAAAAGCTCCGCCTGCACGTTCAGCAAATCCGCCACCATTTCCTGATGGTCTTTGCATTTGTCCACTGCCATTATTTTCATTGCCATTAGGCATACCATTATTGGTTGTAGTTTGTGTGGTTTCTTGTTTTAGCAGTTGTTGTCCGACTACATTTCCCACAACATTACCTGCTGCAGAAGCGATACCAACCGATACCACCATTACCATAAATAATTCAAAGAAAAATTGTCCAACAATCTTGAATTTTGATTCACCCAGACTCATCAGAACACCGATTTCAAAACGACGTTCACGAACCATGAGCATGACAATGAGTGCAAGAATAATTGCACCAGCTACTGCAACGAGTAAGACAATATTTCTGGCAAAACCAGCCACATTATTTAGTGAAGATTTTACATTTTGATAAGCTTGGTCATTTTTGGAAACTTGGAAATTATCATCATTGACAAGTGCATTCGCCTTTTTAACAAAGCTGTCAGCATCTGCTGGATTTGTCATTGAATATGTTGCCGTTGAGATTTTACCTGTTGTTGCTTTCATTGCGTTGGCTACTGAAAGCGATGTATACATGGTATTCATGTATTCAATTGATTGCTCTGTTGAACCACTTGTTGTTGTAAAAATACCGACAACGGTCATCTTGTAAGTTTTGCTATTACTATCTTTTAAAGTAAAAGTTGAGCCAACTTTTAAATCATTTTGACTAGCAAGCGTAGATTCAATAACAACATGATTTGTCCCTTCGTCAGAAGCTGTAATACCTCGTCCAGAAGTAATCTTGTAGCTGTCAGTAAAGGAAGTCAATGCTGACAGATTATTCGTACCAGAAATAGTAAAATCAGACTGATTACCAAACATTCCGCCACCTTGACCACCGCCAAAACCGCCACCTGCATTTGAGTTATTTGATGTGCTTGAATCCGACACTTTTGTAATACCAGAATCAGCACTTGCAGATGCAGAATAAGAAAAACTGTAAGATTTCACACCTGATAAGTCAGCGATTTTTTGCGCTGTACTCTCTGCAATCGTTGGCATTTCAATCTTAAAGTGCTGCCCTTGTGAGTCACTACTGCTTGAATCGCTACTTGAACTATTTGAACTTTGAGCTGCTTTAATCACATTTTGCATATTCACTGACAAAGAAACCGTAGCCCCTGCCGCTTTTTTAGCATTTGCAATTGACGTTCTTGCTGCACTATTAATAATAAGACCTGAAAGTACGAAAATCAAAATTGCTGAAAATGCAATAATCAAAAGTACCGTCCGTCCAATTTTAGCTTTCGTAAAAAGCCATGCTCGTCTTATAAAATCCATATATTCCTCATTTCTAACTTTACAGTTTAAATCTTAAAAAATAGAATGTGACATCTATCAAAATAATTGTTCATCAGTAAATTTTTAAACACATCAGTTCATTTTCAAAAATTAAAACAATAAAACCAATAATTAACTTAATATCTTTAAAAATTTCTGAAAAGCAATTAAACCGCCGTTGCAGCTGTACTAGTGTCAACATTTGAAGTTGCTGTGTCATCACTAGAATCCGATGCCCCATTCCCAGAGGTACCAGTTGTCGCACCAGTATTCGCATCAGAATTACTATCCGAATTTGAATTTCCACCAAAACCACCCGCTCGGCTACCAAAACGATTTTGCATTTGTTGTTGGAAGTTTTTTTCTTGTGCAGCAGCGCCTTGACTCTTGCCAATAAAAAAACCTGCTGTAGCACCAACCACCAATGTCAATAACGAAACCCAAATAATTGCTTTTCCTCTCAAGACCTTTACAATCTTATCCATCTGTCTTTCCTTTCATAAATATGTGAGTCAAATCGCATATAAACAGAGCGTGCAAGCTTAAATTATTCTCTTATCTTCTATGCAAATATCCTAAAGCACCTCCACTCTAGGGTAGGAAAATTAACTCATTTCCTAACTTGATGAAAATATTATAAATTTTAAGACTTAATCACAGCCCAAATCAAACTTAAGCTTTACTGAAAGCACTTTATTATTTATAACTATTTGTATAAATAAAAAAACCTATCAGCTGATAGGTCCATACTTAAATTTGTTATAAACTATTGAAAAATAAAGTAAATCCAGAGTGCAACTGCTGATAAAACTGCCGTAAATAACCAGAACACAATATCAATTTTCCACTCAGACCAACCAGTAGATTTCCCAGAAAATCCACCCAATTCAAAATGATGATGAATCGGTGTCATCCGAAAAATTCTTTTACCTCCTGTTTTCTTGAAATAAGCGACTTGCAGCATAACAGATAAGGTCTCAATGACATATACCGCACCAATCAGAACCAGTGTCCACTCTGCATGAAGTAAAATTGAAATAATCGCCAAAAATCCACCTAAAGCTAAACTTCCGACATCACCCATAAAAATCTTCGCTGGCTTATGATTAAAGAAAAAGAACCCAATTAAACTACCAACTACAGATAAAATAATCAACAAAATATCATATTGATGATGTGCAACTGCAATAATTGCATAGGCCGTTAATGAAATCGCCACAGTGATTGAAGCTAATCCATCAATTCCATCCGTCAAATTTACAGCATTAGACCAACCAACCAACCAGATAATGATGAAGATTGAAAAGAAAATACCTAAATCCAATTTCCAACCTAAAATATTCAGCACATTTGTACTTGCCTCATGATTATAGATTAAAAATGAAACAATCCCAATGACAATCTGAGCCAACATCTTTTGTTTTGCAGTTAGTCCTTCATTGATTTGTTTGAATACTTTCAAGAAATCATCCAAGAATCCAATGACAGCGTACATTGCGAAAACCCACCACGCAGTAATGAATCCTGAAGTAAAACGACCAAAAATCAATGCAACAATAAGTGAAACAAGCAAAGAAACAACAACGAATACGAAACCACCCATTGTAGGTGTTCCAGCCTTGCTAGCGTGTTGCTTCACATCTTCAAGCGTAGGCTGGCCTCCTAGTTTTTTCTTATGGAAAAACATAATGAAGCGAGGAATTCCAATCATCGTTAAAATCATTGAAATCACTCCAGCCCCTATTCCATTCAATAACATCTTTTTCTCCTAATTTTAATTTAACCCTACCTAATAGCAATTCAAATTCATTTTTTAATCAGCTTTACTTTCAAACTTAAAATCGCCTAAATTAGGCTAAGCAATCCTTTATAACAAAGGAATACCTATCCTACAGACTAACAAATCTTCTTAAAGTTAGTCGTCTATTTTTGTAGAGTTGCACTTGAGTCCCTATAATTTTTCACACTCAAGTCTAATTAATCACTATGTTCCCATTTTCACGGTTAGTGACTGACCTTTCTTAGCACTTGTGACTGCTCCTATGCTCTGTGTTTGAACATGATTACCAGAACCTTCATACGTTACTTTCAAATCGTACCATTTTGCTAACTGCTCTACCTCATCTTTGGACCAATCATACATATCTGGCATTGATTGATTCTTATCATCAGTCAATAAGAGCACCCTAGTATTAGCAGAAACTTTTTCTCCAGCAGCAATTGATTGAGCTGTAATTTTTGTTCCAGACCCTACTATAACTGGGTTAAGTACTGTTCGACGTAAGCTGTCTGATGTTTCTCCAGGGTCAGCTCCTTTGTAGTCAGAAAGTGTCACTTTACCTGCCTTATCTGTATTGTCAACAGTGTTTAACTCGCTCTTTTTACTCTCTGCTTGAGTAAGAAGGGGATTAGCTACACGAGCAATATACTTCAAAGTCCACGGCTCAGATGGGATTTTAACATTCATATAGAAAATAAAATCAGGATTCTTCGGTGGATACATTACAACTGCAGAATAAAGATAGTCCTGTGAACCATCCATATATCCTCCTGTTGTTGATGCAATCTGTGCAGTACCTGTTTTAACAGCAGCAGGTTGACCATTTACCATAAATAGAGGCCCTGGAGAGATATTCTCATCTGGATCTCCAGTAGTAGAATATGATGTTCCATAAACAGGGTCGGTATTTACATCCACCATCAAATCACGAACTTTAGTCACAGAAGCATTAGAAACTGGATGACCAATGATTTCTTTTTCAGATTGTAAGGTAGTTTTTGTATTAGGATCATAAATCTTGTTCACGATGTGCGGTTCAAGCATTGTACCATTACCCGCAATTGCCGTCCAACCTCTAATTAGCTGAATCGGAGTCACAGCAATCCCTTGGCCAAAGGCTGATTGGATTTGTGATACTAGATTGGCTGAAGGAAGAGAACCAGGCACTTCGCCATCTAGACCTGCACGTGTTTTCAAACCAAACTTGAATTTGTTAAGATAACTATCCCACAAACTATTTCCCATATTCATTTCGATTCTACTCATCCCAATATTTGAAGACATTGCAAAACCTTGAGCATAGTTGACAACTTCAGGTAAAGTATAGCTCTTATTTTCTGTCACATCCCAGTCATTAATAGTCGCATCATAAACCTGCAATTTACGTTGATAAGTTGCATTAAGATCAACTTTATTACTATCCAACGCTGATGCCATCAAGAATGTTTTCATGACGGAACCTGGCTCGAATGCCGACTGAGAGAGCAAACTATTCCAAGTAAAGTTTTTTTGTTTTTCAGCAGTGTTAATCGTTGTAGGAGTATAGGTAGGACGCTGACTCGTTGCTAAAATCTCCCCTGTATGGGCATCAACTAATGTCGCCTCAAGTGTTTGGGCTCCTGTATCTTGTACCGCCGCATCCATCCGTGTTTCTAGCGTTTGTTGCAATGGGGCTGATAAAGTTGTGTATACATCTTGTCCATTTTTTACAGGTTTGATTACCTTGGTTGTACCTGGAATTGGGCGTCCAAGAATATCTTTTTGATAGGTTTCAACACCGTTTTTACCACTTAAAATGCTGTTAAAAGCTTTTTCTAAGCCCATATCTCCCTTAAGAGTCTGAGAAGTGGTAGAATCATCGGGACGTGCGATTCCGATAAACTGTGATGCAAAATTTCCTAAAGGGTAAGAACGACTCCCTTGCTCCGAGAATCCAATTCCGACAAGTTTTTCATCGTCTGCGGACTTTCTCAAAGCTTGCATTTTTTGCAATGAAATGTTTGAACCTTTGCTTCCAAACTGGACTTGTTTCAGTTTGGAATGAAGTTGGCTATCAATTAGAGTACGGTCAATGCCTAAATTTTTATTCAGAAAATCTTCAATTTTGGAAAATTCGGCACTATCTGCATAAAGCTTATTACCATTTGCATCCTTTTGTGACTTATCAAGGACAACAAAAATTGTATAAGTACTTGAATCTACCGCAATCGGAGTACCATTTCTATCATAAATCGTTCCGCGTGTAGCTGGCACATTAATTGTACTCTCATAATTGCTTGTTGCCATAACCTTTAGGTTAGTATCTCCCACATGATTGACTGTAATCAGCCAAACAAAGCGAAATATAAAAATCGTAAACAAAGCAATAGCTAGGAAAAAGAGGCTCTTACCTACATGTTTACGATTTCTTTCTGGCCCTAAATTAGTTCTTTTTGCATTTCTTGATATTTTTCTAAACGGAAAAGAGAATAATTTCTTAAAAAATTTTATCATTTTGTTGCTTTCAATTCATTAGAAGGATCTTGTTTCATTCCTGCTTTATTTGCAGTATCTATTACTCGATTTGGTGAAGCTAAGTCTAATATTTGTTGATCGTATTCGGAACTTTTTGTTGTCTGCTCAGAAATTTGAGATTTTATCGTCATCGTATTATCCTGAACTTCAAGTGTCTTTGTCTTCACATATAACAGTCCAACAGCCAACACTAAAGCGGCAACTACCATCGCCAAGTAGAATACCTTTTCAACACCACTAAATTTTTTAAACTTACTTGCTAGAACTTCTGGAGCAAGAGAATTTTTATCAATGAGATAACTATCTTTCTTCGCCGCAGTTTCTATATCAAAGTACTCTTTCGGCTGTGCTGCCATGTTTCTTCACCTACTTTATTTTATATCGTGCAATTTAAACTTGATAAGCGATCCCTAATCAGTTGCTGAGAAAGAACTCCTCAACAATAACAGCTCACTTTAATCTCGTTGTTTTTGTGCAACACGAAGTTTGGCACTATGTGCCCTATTGTTGGACTCAAGTTCATCTTCAGTTGCAATTACTGGTTTGCGATTAACCAGTTTGAGTTTAGCTTCCATTTCTTTGGGAAGCATAGGCAACCCTTTCGGAACATTTACCGTGCTATATTCTTTAAATATATTTTTTGTTAAACGATCTTCAAGTGAATGAAAAGTGATGACGGAAATCCGCCCTCCCACTTTCAACAAGTCTATTGCTTGTTCAATTGATTCTTCTGCTGCTCCAAGTTCATCATTAACTTCTATTCTGATGGCTTGAAAAATTCGCTTAGCAGGATGCCCTTTTTTCTTTAATTCTTTTTGAGGAAGTGCTGATTTAATTAAATCAGCAAGTTCTATTGTAGATTCAATAGGTTTATTTTTTCTTGCTTGTTCAATCTTACGCGCAATTTGTTTAGAAAATTTATCTTCACCGTAGCGAAAGAAAATTCGAACCAAATCTTCATAAGAATAACCGTTGACAACTTCATATGCCGAGAGTTGTTGCATTTGATTCATTCGCATATCTAAACGTGCCTCTTTTTTATAAGAAAAACCACGCTTGCTATCGTCAAACTGTGGACTGGAAACTCCTAAATCATATAAGATTCCGTCAATTTTTGTGATTCCTAGATCAGCAAGTACTGATTTTAAGTAACGAAAGTTACTCTTCACTAGTGTTACTTTATTTTCAATAAGCTGTGTTTTAAGACGAATTTTCGCATTTTCATGAGCGGTTTCGTCTTGGTCAAAAGCGTACAAATGACCTGTGGTAAGTTTACTCAAAAGATATTCACTATGCCCTGCACCACCTAATGTAGCATCAACGTAAATTCCATTGGGCTTGACCTCAAGCATATCTACGGTTTCATGTAATAGGACTGTATCGTGCTTGAATTCCATAGTTTTTGGCTAAGCTGCCATTCCTCCTTGTATACTTACTGTTTATTATATCACTTTTTTGTTATTTTTGTAGTGGTTTACACAAATTGTAAATAAAATATTTATTTTTTGAGTGCTGAACAACTCGCAAATACTTGATATTACTCGATTTTATCCTCTATGATATTTTTTCTGTCAATTGATTGACAGACAGTGTAAACAAATCACATTATTACATTATACCAACAGCAACTAAAAATAGACTGAAGTCATCAGTCTATTTTTCTAAATATTAGTGTTTTTTCTTCTGTTGCTAGTTCATCCGATTTCATCATTTCTACACTAAATATTGCTATGATGAGAATCATTATCAGTAGGAATAATAGATAGTTGATAAGGTCATAGTGATTCACCCCATAGCTTAAATCAATAATTTTCCATAGGATTACCTTAAAAATTACTATCGCACCTATGCCACCCAGAAGAGTAGCAATTGCAAAATTTGTCAAACCAGCATCACGCAAACGACGAATATGTACTGTAAGTTGTGGGAAGAATAAGCCGATAACGTAAATAACAAGAATGAATTCCATCACTTCTGTTCCTACAAAAATTTGTCCAAAAATGAGCTGATCTAACGCTTTATTCATAACAAAAAATATAATAAACAAAATTCCAAAAATCGCAAAAACAAGCTGTGTCCACCAAAAACTTCTTCTACTTGTACGTCCTGAAAAAGAGAAATAGCCTCGGAAATAATACTTTAAAGCACGTAAGATTCCAATTTTTCCCTTGTCATCCAGTACAACATTTTTTCTTTTTGGAGCTATAAACTCTGGAATTTCTGCCTTATCTTTTGAGTGAGGAAGAAGATTTAAGACCAATAGTACAAAGCTCCCTAGAATAGGGATAAAGTTAAGAAATATCAGACCATAAGCAAGTCCTGCATCTCTTAATCTCCTAACCGTCATTGAGATAAAGGGAACCAAAGTTACCAGAAAATAAATCCATAATAACAACAGGAAAAAGTAAGAGAGCGCAGTCAAAACGTTAGGAAGGACGGGGTGACCTATATGAGCGAAAATTTGATATCCTGCATAGAAAAATATCAAAAAGATAATTTGGACAAACGTGGCTAACCAGAAATCTTTCCTTGTTGTTCGCTCTCGAAAACTGCCGTATCCTGTCCAAAATTTTTTGTAAGCTTGAAGCACTTAAATTTCTCCTTCTTGTAAAACATACTCGTTTCGCTTCAAAATCATATATGATTTTATACCAATACTATTTAAGAAAATGCAGCACATTTTAGTGAATTCAGTCTAGAAAGTTTATTCATAAATTCTTGAATCATCTTCTTCATCTTCTTTATATTTTGTTGGAAAAATACATAGAATATACGTAATCAATGTGATGATATTAAATAATAGGCCCAAATTTCCCAAAAAACTATTGTGAATGAAAGAATTGATAACCACGATAAAGGCACTTAAACCAAAAATAATTGCAATCCACCAAGGCATTCCTGCATCACTTAGTCGTCTTGCAGTCAGACTAGTATTTGGAATAAGGACAATCAAGCCTACAATTGCAATAATAACACTGACTGCAAGTAAACTGCCTGTAGGTTTTAATGATAAATCTAAAACTTTTTGTCCCATTTCATTTTGTGAAAGCGATGATGATTTCCCTAAAACTTCACTCACTTGAGGAATCATTGTAAAAAATCGAATTCCGTTAAGGATGGCAAAGATAATGGCATTGACGAGAAAAACCCACCAATAGTCTGAACGGCTTGAGTAACTTTGGAAATCGAATGATTTCTTCCAATATTTAATATAAGCTTTAATCATAGGTTATCAGCACAAACTCAATTAATATTATTCATATTATTGAGTTTGTTTCCTTTCATTTTATAAGTTTCTTAGTTTACATTCACTGACGAGTTTCTGTCAGCATCCAATTACTTTGTCAGCAAGCGCTTTGCCTGTGCGAGGGCTTCTTTTGTCAAGTCATCGCCTGCAAGCATTTTAGCAATTTCATTGACACGTTCCTCAAACTTGAGTTTTCTTACTGTCGAAGTCGTTACATCATTTGTGGAGGCTTTTTCAATATAAAATTGAGTATCTGCAATGGCAACAACTTGCGGAAGATGAGAAATTGCTAAAACTTGACCACTTTTCGCTATTTTATAAATCTTATTGGCAATCGCTTGAGCGACACGACCCGATACACCTGTATCTACCTCATCAAAGACAATAGAAGTTTTATTTTCACGTCTTGAAAAACTTGATTTTATTGCTAACATTAATCTAGAAAGTTCGCCACCTGAGGCTGTTTTAGCTAGTGGTTTAAAACCTTCTCCTGGATTGGTTTGAATAAAAAATTCAATATGCTCATTGCCAAGCAATGAAAATTTGGCTTTCTCAAAGTTGACTCTAAAATCAGCTTTCTCCATATACAAATCAGCAAGTTCATGTTTGATGTCTTGTTCAAGCTCTGCTGCTATCTTATGTCGCTCTTGATTTAACGCTTGGCTGGATTTTATCAGCTCATTTTGTGCTGTTCTGACTGCTTGATCTAGCCATTCTGAATCATGCTCAGAGCCTGTCAGTTCTGACAATTCTAACCGTACTTTTTCTAGATAATTGACGACATCAGTCAATTCTGGACCATACTTTTTGCGCAAAGTGTTAAGTGTCATTATCCGATCTTCGATTTGCAAAAGTTCTGACGGATTAAATTCAAGGGCATCCATAACACGACGAATTTGACTCGCAACATCTTCAAGGATGTAATAACTTTCTGCTGTTTTGTCAGCAAGATCTCGATACTCATTGTCAAAATTGCTAATGCCATCAAGTTCTGTCATTGTTGTCCGAATATTGTTAAGACTAGAGTAATCTCCATCCTCGTCATCTAAAGCTAAGGCCGCAGTGCTTAAAGATTCCGCGATGTTTTTAATATTATTTAACTTTTCTCGACGTCCAGCAAGAGACTCATCATCTATCAAATTTATGGCTGCTGCTTCGATTTCTTCTTCCTGAAATTGGAGGATTTCAATCCGCTTGGCAAATTCTTGCTCATTTTTTTGTCTGGTTGTCAATTGTTGACGAAGATTTTTAAATTGTTCAAATTTTTCTTGGTAACTATCTTTAATTTTTTCAAAATTTTCGTCCCCAAATTCATCAAGTAAATGCAGATGACTTTTAGGATTCATTAATTCTTGACTGTCATGCTGACCATGAATATCAACAAGAAATTCACCAATCTCACGCAAAGTTGTCAGATTAACCATCTGTCCATTGATTCGACAAACTGAACGACCATTAGCAAAAATTTCACGTCTAAGAATAATCTCATGGTGAACATCTTCAAAACCGATCGCTGTCAGTGCTGACAGGAGTCCCGATGCTTTCTCAAAGAAAAACAATCCCTCTATCTCAGCTTTCCCCGCACCATGACGGACAAAATCTGTTGACGAACGTCCTCCCAAAAGCAGACTCATTGCATCAATAATAATTGATTTCCCTGCTCCTGTTTCTCCCGTCAAAATTGTCATTCCATTTTCAAAAGAAAGGTGAATTTCTTCAATAATTGCAAAATTCTTGATTGAAATTTCTTGTAACATCTTACCTCCGAATCCTTGTTATAACCCAATTTCTGAACCTTTTTTATTTGGCAGTAGAGAATGACCTCAAAAGCCAAACGATTTATTGACAAAGAAAGCTGTCAGTAAATCGGGAAAGCTATCAGCATACTGACAGCCTTTCTTTTGCAGATGAAAGCCCCAAGTGTTCCCCAAACGTTCCGATATTTACAGGTGGATTATATCACCTATTTCGCGCTTATCGCTGATTCTTTGTCTATTTCTCATCTGTTTTTGTAAATCAATAAAAATGCTACTACCACTTTGCTTAAACAATCAGTGACTCGTAAACTTTCTTAGCCTCATCATTTGTTTCAAAAATAACTAGAACACTGTCATCATCTGTGGTTATTGAGAAAATTTCTGAGTCACATTCTTGTAATAAATATTTTTTCACAAGACTTGTCGTCCCAGGATTTGTACAGAGTGCAATCATGCTCTCATGAATTTTTACCTTAGTAATTGCATCAAAAGCAAGTGCTTTATGCAAGCTTGATTGTAGGGCTTCATTATTTTTAGGCAAATCATACCGATATCCACCAGTTTCAGCTGGAACTTTGATTAAAGCAAGAGATTTTATATCTCGTGAAATGGTTGCCTGAGTCACATCAATTTGATGCGCAAGTAACCGTGATACAAGTTCTTCTTGCGTTTTAATTTCATTTTCTTTGATGAGATTTGCAATAAAGTTTAAACGTTCTTCTCTTTTCATAGTTTCTCGCTCTCTTCTTGTAAAACTGATTCAATATTGACTGTATTTTCAATTTCACCTTTTCCATCTTTGGTCAAATAAACCAAAAATTCAACATTCCCAGCACCACCTTTAATGGGCGAAAAAGTGAGATTTTTTACCGAAAATCCTAATTTTGTTGCTGTTTTTAATACTTTATCAATTGTCATTTTATGGACTTTAGGCTCTTTAATAATTCCATTTTTGCCCACCTGCTCACGTCCTGCCTCAAACTGCGGTTTAATCAAAGCCACCACATTGCCGCCTTCACACAGAATGTCATAAAGTGGCGGTAAAATCAAGTCCAAGCTGATAAAACTGACATCAATGGAGCTAAATTCTGGTTGCCCTGCCGTAAAATCCTCTAGCTGTGCATTGCGGAAATTAAACTGTTCCATAACAAGCACACGTTCATCATTCCTGATTTTCCAAGCCAACTGATTTGTTCCGACATCAAGAGCATAAACTCGTTTCGCTCCGTTTTGCAACATGACATCCGTAAAACCACCCGTGGAACTGCCGATGTCAAGACAAACCTGACCTGAAACAGACAATTCAAATTCATGCAAGGCTTTCTCAAGCTTCAAACCACCACGACTGACATACTTTAACTTTTCACCTTTGAGCCGTAACTCAACTCCCTCGTCAATCTTCTGACCTGGTTTGTCAAAGCGCTCCCCGTTTTTACTATCTACAACAAGTCCCGCCATCACACCACGCCTTGCCTGCTCTCGCGTTTCAAACAGTCCTTGATTTGTCGCTAGAACATCTACTCTTTCTTTCATTCAAAATGTGAGCTCAACTGCTCTGCAACATAGAAATTTAGAACTGAAACAATCTTGTGGACTATTTCAAATTTGGCTCCTCAAAATGCTGAGAACTAATGGTTCTGCAAAAAGCGTAAGTGATACTTTGCCTAATTTCTTAGTTTCAAAGAGAGTGAACTCAGTTCCTCGCTTTCTTTATTATACGTATTTTCTTTAAGAATGTAACATCATATTGCTTTTTCCATGATGAGAAGTGGACCTAATGTCCCTTCAAAAACCTGCGGAAGCCTGTCAAAACCTGCTTTTTCATAAGTTTTTTGTGCCACAATATTTTCAGCATTGACCGCCAAAACAATCTGATGAATCTGAGACGAAATCTGCTCGTGAATCAACGCTGGCAGACCTGTAAGTGCTGACGAAGCATAACCCTGCCTGCGAAATCGGTCATCAATCGAAAAGGCACGGAGCAAAATCACATCCTCTCCTGAAAAACCATACTGCTCAGGACCTTTCCCGATATGCAAACAGAAAAATCCAACCAAATTCCCTTCGTCATCCAAAATGACAACAGGAAATTTTTCAGAATCCACTGCACAACGCGCAATCACATTGCCCGCACCGCCTGTATGTCTTGTATCAGCAAGCTGATAGGCTGCCGCTATAAAACTATACTTTTCATCACTATAAAGATCAATTTTTGTCACACTTTTAGCCTCATTACATCTACTTTTTGAATTTTAGCTCCAAAGGTCATCATCACTTCTTTAAATTTTTGATAACCTAAACCTTTCCAAAAACGCAAAGCAGTAGTATTTTTATGTAAAACACCAATTCTCAAGCTTTTTCCGCCAGCAGATTTTACTTGTTCAACCAACAGCTGATGAACTTCTTTTCCCAATCCTTGATGACGTACAGATGGGATAAAATCAAGCAGTCCAAGCATCCACTCGTTATTTTCAGGGAAATCTTTAATTAAATCTACAACACCAACCAATTCATTTGTTTGACTAAAAACACCATAAACAAACTTGTCTTGCTCCACTTTTCCATCTGGAAAATCATGTAACAGATTCATCGCTTCACTCTGCGGATTGGAAAAACCACTTTCCAGTATGGCATAATCACTCGCTTGTTCAAAAAATACTTCAATCTCAGCTTTATGATGTTCTGATAAAATTTTTAATGAAAAATTCATTTATTTCACTTCCAACTGCTTAATCATTTTAAAAATATCGCTTCTGTCAGTAATGCCAAGCTCTGTCAACAATTTTTTAGCTACTGACAGCTTTTCTGTCAGTTGATTTTTCGCACCATCAAGCCCTAAAAGTGCAACATAAGTTGATTTTTCTTCAAGGATATCTTTACCAGGCGTTTTGCCGATTTCCTCAAAACTTGCGGTCACATCTAAAATATCATCACGAATCTGAAAAGCCAGTCCCACTGCCTCACCAGCCTCACGCAGTTTCTCAAGGTCTATTTCTGACTTGTCAGCAATAATGCCGCTCGCCACAAAGGGAAACGTCAGCAGACGCCCTGTTTTCAAGCGATGAATTTGCTCAATTTGAGCCAAACTCAGCGTTTCTCCCTCACCGTCCATATCCAACACCTGCCCAGCCACCATGCCAAAACTTCCAGAGGCAAAACTTAACTCCTGTATCAGTTTAACGAGTTTCTCCACAGGCAAATCAGCATTTGACAACACATAAAACGGGTCAAAAAACAAACTATCTCCAGCCAAAATCGCCGTTGCTTCATCAAATTGCTTATGATTGGTCAACTTGCCACGCCGGTAATCATCATTGTCCATCGCAGGCAAATCATCATGAATCAAAGAACCCGTGTGAATCATCTCAAGACTTGCCGCCACAAGGTAGTGCGTAGGAGTCAGCTCAACGTCAAAGCCTTCAAGTAATTCCAAAAATAACAAAGGACGAATCCGCTTGCCACCCGCCATCAACGAATAGACGGTTGCAGCCGACAAATGCGCAGGAATCTGCTTTTCCTGATAAAATGCTGTTAAAATATGCTCTAACTTCTCAATCTTCGTGTTCATTACTATCTATTATAGCAAAAATCACGATTTTTAGCCGTGATTTTTGAGTTGCATCTTTTGCTTTTATTTATGAAAATGTCGAATCATTATTCGATGATAAAGATTATTCAAGATAAGCACAGCAATAACAACAATGACGCCAATCACTTCCCAAATTCCAATTTTATAGCCTATCAATGCTGATACGATAAAAGCGGTAACAGGAAGAATATTCATAAACAAAATCGCATTGATTGACCCAAGCAGACGATTCCCGTGATTCCATGTAAAGACGGCTATAATTCCTGCTGGAATCACCATATAAGCAAGTTCAGGAGAAATCCTCCCTAGCGTGTGCAACGTTGGCATTTTCAACCAACCAAGCAACGTTGCAAAAGCAATTAAAAACACAACAGAACCCATTCCGAACAAACTTGATAACGTTGAAAATCTCAGGACTGACCAATGGTTAAAATTAGCACCGCCTGCACTATAAATCACCCAACAAAGTGCGCCTGAAAGAAGCAAAACCGTGGCAAGAATGAGATTGCCACCTGATATGAGCACTGAGAGATTACCATTGGTCACCACGAGCAAAACACCGATAACGGCAATACTCATTGAAAATAGTGCGACTTTTGTTGGCTTGATCTTGCGCCAAACGCGTGCAACGAGAACACCCAACAAGGGCTGAATGCCCATCATCACTGAGGCAATGATTGAGCAGAGTTTCCAGCGATTTGTTGCCCATAAAAAACGAGAAATGAAAATCCCGCAAAAGCCGACGTCCCCAGTAACCAAAGCTTTAAGCCATTCCCTTCCGTATGAAAAGCTTTCTTTCCCTCAACGAAAAAAAGGATAATCGTAAACAGAATTGCAACTAAGCCATATCTTAGCAGGGTAAAATAGAAGGGATCAATCATTTTGAGTGCAGCTCCCATCACAGGAAATTGTGCACCCCAGAAAATCGTGGAAACAAGACAAAGGAATATACCTAAGAGATAATTTTGTTTTTTCAATGATAATTCTTCTTTCATTATTTGATATAATTAGAATAACAAAACCAACTCCCAAAAAGAATTGTCTTTTTGACAACAAGACCATGCAAATTCTGCAAGAAAGAAGAGAATGAACTTTCAAAATATCTCCATTGACACCTTTAAATTATTTATTGAAGTTGCAACTTTAGGTTCTCTAAGTAAGGCAGCGGAGTCACTCTATATTGACCAGTCTTCACTGAGTCGCCAAATTAAAAGGCTTGAAACAGAAGTCGGTGAAGCGTTATTTATCCGCTCAAGCAAAGGGATGACTTTAACAGTTGCTGGAGAAAAATTTTTTGACTTTGCCCAGCAGCTATTAGAAAATCTTGCTGAATTCTCAAAATCTGAGAAAGAGAAAGTTGATTTACCACATTGTCGGCTTGGAATTTATGATAGCCTTGCTTCTTATACTTATCCCAAATTCTTTATCAAAGCGCTTGATCACTTCCAAGAATTGTTGATCTCTAATGATACTCAGAAATTAATCAGCCAATATAACTCAAAAGATTTAGACGCCATCATCGTGGACTCCGATCTCGCCTCTCATTTATCCTCAGATTTCGTGGAACATCCTTTGTTTACTGAACCCTACTCCCTTGTTTATTCGTTAGCAAATACTGAACCCTTGCTGAAAGAGAAAAAAATGATTTTGGGAGATGATTTGATTCATTTTGAACTTCTGCTTTACCCTACGATATACAGAGCTGTGCTTTCAAATTATTCCCTAAATTCCGCACTCCCTACAATTCATCAGATTGAGTTTTCTAGCTCTGCCGTCAGCTTCGTTGCCAGAACAAATCTTGTCACGATTCTTCCAAGATCTGTCGCCGATGCCCAAGTCAACAAAAACTCCGACAATTTGAGCCTAAAACCATTCGATGAAAGTTTCAATCGGCAGATTTCTTTATTTGCCAGAAGTCAAGATTTTGTAGACTTACTTCTTGACTCAGGGCTTACTGAGCAATGAAGTTTAAAAGACGCAAAAAATCACAGCCAAAACTGTGATTTTTAAGTTTTCTAAATCATTTATACCGCGTTTTCATGACATTGGTCGCAAGCATTTGGATGTTTTCCAGCGTGCGCTCTTTTTCCATTGCTTCTGCTAAGCTCAATGCTGAGCGCTGAATGGAGTATGATGCGAGCAAGACTTCATTCATCCCGCCCAAATCATCGCCCAGTGCGCCACAAAAGGCAATGGTTGGAACCTTATATTTTTCAGCAATTTTTGCCATGCCGTAGGGAACTTTCCCGTTTGCGGTCTGAAAGTCCATGCGCCCTTCGCCTGTGATGATGAGGTCAGCCGTTTTGACCGCTTGCTCAATTTTTAAGAGTCTGGCGATTTTGGGAAATCCTGCTTCAATCGTGCCGCCGAGCATTGCGATAGCGCCGCCGAGTCCGCCTGCTGCGCCTGTGCCTGCGATGGATTGCAGGTCAATGCCGTATTGCACTTTGACTTGTCTTGCCACTTTTTGAGCCTCTTGGTCTTGTTGCTCCAAAATCTCAGGTGTGCCGCCTTTTTGCTTGCCAAAAAACCGAGCATAGCCTGTCTCGCCTGCGTAAACGTTCGTCACGTCAGCCAACCCCGTGATTTTTATATTTTCAAGCTGGGGTAAATGCTCAAATGAGCCGCCAAGCCCTTGCAACAAGCCCAGACCGCCGTCTGATGTGCCCGTACCGCCCAGACTGAGCATGATTTCAGTTGCACCTCGATTTTTCGCGTCAATGAAAAGAGCCGCTAAACCGCGTGTGGTCGCCTGCTGGATGGTTTCGGCTGATGCCGTGATTTTGTCAATGCCAACGACTTCTGCGGCCTCGATGACTGCGAGCTTGTCTGCAAGCAAGTAGCTTGCTTTGATAGGGCGCTCCAGCAAATCCACGGTTTCAACGCTAATCAGCGCGCCACCAATGCCGTGCTGAAGCGCGGAAATCGTACCTTCGCCTCCATCTGCGATTTCAAAAGTCTGGACTTCACTAGCTGGAAAAGCAGACAAAATGCCTACTTTCACTGCATTATTCAGCGCTGCGGAAGTCGCCGAGCCTTTGAAGCTGTCGATTGCTACTACTATTTTCATACAAGATGTGAGCCCGCTCTATGGTCTTAGCGCTTTAGCGCTTAGACTTCAGGGACAGCAGAAATCTGATAACCTAGTTGTCAAATTTTCGTTGACTGTTCAGAGACGTAGAAAATTAGGGAAATGTGATTCTGACACATCGTGTCAGGTTCCATTTCATCTGAGTGTAACAACTAGCATATCCATAAATTGCTAAAGCAACAACGGCTATCCTATATTTTCCTAGTCTCTAGGAGGGCGAACTCAATTCCTTTCTTTGTTTTTGAGTCAGGTGATGCTCTGAAATCCTCACTGTAATCACCTGATTTGGGTTAACCACACCGTTAAATGCTCGGTCGCGGATGACTTCTTTGAGCGAATGAAGCACGTAGTGGTCAAAGCCTGCTAATTCCAGTTTAACAGATTTTGAGCTTAGATTGTAAAATCTAGCCAAGATTTCGCCGGTATTTTCGGCTTTTTTGACCGTTGACAAGACCAAATCATGATTTTTCACGCTAAACATCGAGTACTGACAGGCTGTGACTGGCTTGCTTTTGTTGAGTTTCATGGCGTGATAAGGCATTTGGTTGTAAGTTTCGACTTTAGCATGATAAATTTTTTCAGCTTGTGCGACTTCGACCGCCGAATTTGCAAAGGTCAGCGCCAAATCAAGCGTGAGCTTGCCTTGCATTTGCGAGTCTGACGTTGGCAATTTGATGCCTGACGGGCGACCTGGGCGGCGGTAGAGTTCTTCTTTGCCCAGCACGCCGACGGCACGCAAGACCGTGATAGCGATTGTGTCAAACTGCTGACCGACGATTTCGTATTCTCTTGACGAATTCGTCAGCATGGCCACGGCATGATGGTCGTCCTCCAGCCCAACGTGTCCCAAGAACGGATAAATCGCGTCAGGCCGCTCGTCCCAGCCCTCTGCCTCCCAATAAGCCAGCGCGTCATCCACCACAGGCCGCCGAATCGTGCCAAATTGGTTGCTGGCAAAGCTCATGCTTGACGCAATCCCAGTCGGTACAAGAAGGCGCAAACGGTGGTCTTTTGCCGTATTTTCCACGGTTAATTCGACTTTGATAATGCGTGAGTGCTTGCTGACAAAGAGTTTCAGGTTGACAGGAAGTTTTGACAGGCTGTCAGTCCGCTGACGGCTTTCTGTCAGCGCTGATGGAACTGTAAATTCATAATTTGAAGTCAAAATAAATTCATTTTCAAACTCCAAAATCTTGACAGCAGCTTGCGTTTGCCCAAGCGACGAAATCGGAACTTCATCAGCCAGCGGTGAAAAGTCGTATTCGTCGCCGTCATCTGCGGTGTCGTCCAGACTGAAAACATTTTCGTAAGTGCGATTTGACCGCCTGTCAGTAATTTTGACCGTGCCGTCCGGATTTCCCGTCAGTTCAAAATCGTCCGTCACAATCCTGTCAGCAGGCTGACAGAAAATGTCTTGCCGCGCAGCTTCCTTGACATAAAGGACTTCGTAGCCCATCGCAGGCAAGTCGCGCATCAGCTCGATTTCATATCTGAAAAACGGTTCATAATTGCCATAATGCACGATTTGACGGTCAATCAGCCCAGGGTCAAGCTCACTGACAGCCTGTAAGTTGTAGCTGACAGCGTTTCCATCAGCATCCATCAGCTCAAAGCCCGCCCAGCGCGTTGTAACAACGGTTTTGACCAGTCTGTCCGCCGCATAAGGCAAGAAATTGAACAGCCCCAGCTTGTCAAAACCTGCCTTGTCAGGCGTTGCCTCCACGATTTTACGCTTGTAAAAGTCAATCAAGCGGTCGCAGCGCTCCTCAGCCTCCGCATAGCGCGCTTTGATTTCACGGTGTACCTTGTCCGAGCAACACGCGCCCATCGAGTCGTGCGCATGATTTTTCAGGAGCAACTTCCAAATGACCTCGACCAAGCCATGCTCATAAGAAAATCCAAGGTCAAAAGCCATTGACATCAAGGGTTCAAGCACATTCGTCAGCTTATTTTCAATCCGCGTATTCATCGCTTTCAAATCTTGCCGCTGGGCAAAAATCGAGCGATGCACACGCGAATATTTCCCGTCAATAAACTCGCCATGCAACGTATCCAGATTTTCATGTTGCTCGATTTCTTCAAAGACATTTTCATAGCGGGACAGGAAAAATTCACGGTCAGGATAAATTTCATTGAGCTGTTCCAAAATCTCGAAAATATTTTGCTGAATGGGCATTTGGTCATGACCGTTCGGCAGCAGCTCCGTCAGCCCCGTTGCACCCTTATCCAGCACTTTAAAATACTTATCCAGTCGCTCTTTTAAGGCTTCTGGATCAGTTGGCAAATATTTCCCAATCGCATAACCCAGCGGAAAAAGCTGTACCAAAACACGCGAGCCATCGTCAGATTCCCAGTAAAACTCGGTCTTATCCGAGCCATGCCGCTCCGAAACCCCGCGCCAAAAAATCGAATATTGAATGTCAAATTGGTTCAAAATCATCGGCATCTGCGAAGTCTGCCCGAAAGAATCAGGAATGTAGCCAATCGCCATCGGCTGCCCTAGCTCAATGCAATCTTTGTAGCCGTAGAGCAGGTTGCGCGTGATGGACTCCGCACCGGTCGTCATCTCGTCGGTCTGCGACACCCAAGGACCAACAATCAAGCGCCCAGCCTGCACCAACTTTCGCACACGCGCCTTATTTTCAGGCTTGACCTCAAAATAATCCTCTAAAACCGCCGTCTGACCGTCCAGCACATAGCTCGGATAATCAGGATTGGATTCCAGCATTTCCATGATTTCGTCCATATTATTCACCAGCAAAATCTGGCTTTCTTCCGTTGAGAAATACCATTCTCTGTCCCAGTGCATATGTGGGACGACGTGAACACGTTTTTTCATAATAAGATGTGAGGCCGACTGTCCTGAAGCGTAGAAAATTAGGACTTAAATAGTCCAGTGGACTATTTAAAGTTGGCTACCCCCAAAAAGTAGAGTAACCAAGTGCTTCTGCGCAAAGCGCAGGTTCAATTTTATCTATTTTCATAGCTTCAAGAAGACCGAACTCAATTCCTTTCTAAGCTTTATACAACTTTACGCAATTTCGCTTGACGAGTAACAATCAAAAGAATTGTAGAAACAGCCGCACCAAGAATCGCTGCGCCAAACCAAACTAAATCAGCTGTCCAAATATTCGAACCTCCCTGAAGCAATGCCAAAGAGAAAATGCCTGCTCCTGGAACGTTTAAGCCAATATTAGCCGAGGCAACAATACTTCCTGTTACCAAAGAACCTGCAATAAATGAACCTAACACCCGAATCGGATCTCCCATAGCAACAGGAATTGCACCTTCAGTAATTCCAGCAAATCCTAAAATCCAAGTTTGCGTTCCAATCTCACGCTCCTCTAGTGTCCAAATATCTTTTCTGATGAACATTGCCGCAGATAAACTGAAAGCAGAGACCATTTTAACAGAAGCAAAGATTGCATAAGGGATAAAGTTACCAGAAGCCATTGCCCCAATGCAGAAAGCGTAAGCTGCTTTATTGACAGGACCACCGAGGTCAAAACTAACCATTGCGCCAATAATTGCGCCAAGCAAAAGTGCATTTGTTCCCTGCATTGATTTTAAAAAGTCAAGGAGTGCAGTATTAAGCCAAGCAACAGGTTGACCAATGATAAAAAGCATTAAAATCGCGGTAATCAAAGTACCTACCACAGGATAGACCCAAAAAGTTACAAAACCTTTAAAAATTCCTTTTGTTTTAATGTGATTCTTCATCCACTTCATCAAAAATCCTGCAACAAGACCACCTAACATCCCACCAAGGAATCCCGAATTAATTGCAGTCGCAGCAAGACCAGCCGCAAAACCAGGAGCAAGACCCGGCTTATCTGCGATAGAATAAGCCATATAAGCCGAAAGGATAGGTACCATCAAGACAGAAAGCATATTTCCGCCAAGTGTTTTAAGTGTAAATAACCAGAAGTTGTTAACTGCTGGCGCAATCGGGGTTGCCATCAGATTTTGTAAATGAAAAATCTGTGTTGCCATCACAGCAAACGCCCCAATCATCCCACCTGCAATGATAACAGGAATAATGTAAGAAATCCCTGTCAATACCGCGTCTTTAACTTCTGTCCAAAAATTCTTTTCTTCAATGTCATTGTTTTCAATCTCATCGTCATAAGATGGAGTATAGTTCTCGGATTTTAAGAGTAGGTCATTGATAACCTTATCTGCGTTTTTTATAGGTTCTGCGACTTTGACATCAATTTTAGGTAGTTTTTTGAATCTTTCTAATTCTTTGAGCGCCACATCATGAGCGAAGATAATCCCAACTGCATGGTTAATATCTTTTGGCGTGATGCGGTCTTCAATCCCATTCGCTCCCTGCTTTTCGACTTTAGCAGTATAGCCAAGCTCTACGGCTTTCTTGGAAATTGCTTCAGCTGCCATATAAGTATGCGCGATACCTGCTGCACAAGCGGTGATTCCAAGAATTAATCCTTTATTTTCTTCTGATGCTGGAATTATTTTTTTATCTGTTGTTGAGAGAATTTTTAGAAGTTCAAAAGGATTTGACGCTGTCTTGATTTTTTCTAAATAATTACTATCCCCCAGTCGAGTCGCGAGTTCTGCAAGCAAGTCTAGATGCGTACTTCCTGCTTCTGTTTCTGGAATTGCAAGTACAAAAAGTGTATCCACACGACTTTCTGTATTCAATGACGGATATTCTGCTGCTATTAATGGTTTTTTCAATCTAATTACTGCAAAAGCTGCTTGCTTCACTGTGACTGACTTTCCATGAGGAATAGCAAGACCATTTTCAAAACCTGTTACTCCCATACTTTCACGGTCATATAACGCCTGTTTAAAGTCTGCTGCTTTCTCAACCACACCTTGCTGCAAAAACTTTTGAGAAACAAATTCAAAAATCTCTTCTTTTGTAGTGAAGGATTGATTGAGAAAAATCAAATGTTCAGATGTTGCCGTTGATAAATTCATGATAACCTCCAATAAGCTTGAGTCCATAACTTAAAAACGATAAAAAGTGAAATTTATGCACAAAACTATCAGTTCATATCGCTATTGTCCTAATCGTTATTCTTAGGTGTCCTCGCACTCAGTTTTAATTTATTTTTCTATGAATTTATCTTATCATGAGAAAAGCGCTTCCCAAAAATTCTGGGAAAAAAGAAAGGCTCTACACGAAAGCCTCTAAAATTTGTGTAATTTTACACAGGGATATTGTTAATTCAATTGGTGATTTTATAACTTATATCAAAATTAAATTCATAAATTAAAGCAATTTTTATTTCAAAAAAGTCTGAAATAGACTATGCATCACAATCAATATTGGTGTTTTATCCGTGACATCATAGTTATCAACGATTTCTTTTTCTGTATAACAAAAAAGCGAAATATCTGAAAGTCGTGATAGGCGATTATCTGTCAAATTAGTCAAACTGATGATGATATGTCCTAATTTTTTGGCATGAGTTGCTAGGTCAATCACAGAATCTGTTTCTCCTGATAGGCTGATAAAAAAGAAAATTTCCTGCTCTGCGTGCTCCATCCGATGCCTGAGTTTATTTGGGTAGGTATAAAACAAAAATTTATCATCTAAGGCGTAGAAATTATCCACACAAATTTTTGCGACAAGTCCCGTCTGACCCACCGCATAAAAATTGACCGCTTTAGCTTTTTGGAAAGCCGAGATTACTTTTGCTTCACGCACCTTATCTATCAAATCAATATTTTTTAACAGAAGTACTGCTTGGGGATTAGAAGGCAGTTTTTTATCTGTTATTTCATGTCTTAACTCAGCTTTTAACTCTGAAAAACCCTTATAACCTAGTTTATGACAAAAACGCGTGATTGTATTTGGCACGGTGTAAATCGTTTGAGCTAGATGAACTATTTTCATCTCAACAACTTCTTCTTTATGGTTGAGAATATAATCTACAAGGTCATCTTCAAGTTCTGTTAATTTATAATCAAAATTTATGGTACGGCTTTCAAAATTCATATCTCCCTTATTGTAACCTGTTTCACTAAAATTAGTCAAGGCTTATCCAGACATACTGATAAGGGTTTAGCGTTCCCGAGAATACAGTTTGTGTGATAATATCAAGTCCTGAGAACGAAAGTGTAACAATTTCGTCACTGATATTGATGATTGAAAGCAAGGTTTTTTTACCATATTCGCGCTTCAATGCAAAAACTCGTTCTCCAAAATCCAATATTTTTTGATTGCCATAAGGATTGAAAGCGACTTCGTTTTTCCTGAATTTGAGAAGCTGCGAGAGTTTTTCGTAAATTTGTTTTCTCTCTAGATTGCTTTCAAGTTCGGCATAAAGCCTGGTTTTATCTAGTTTTTCACGGTTGATTCGTCTTGCTATTCCTGTTTCTTGGACAGCTTTTAGGTCATTTCTTGAGCCGAAAATAGAGTGATAATAAATGGCAGGAACGCCGAGAAAGCTGAGCAAAATCGCATGGGCAGCAAGTAGCTTTTCGGCTGAGCCAAGCGCTGACAGATAGTTGATATTTAGCTCATAGGGCGACTGGCTGCCGTCAGGATTGTTTTTGTAGCTGACTTTGCCGCCATTGTCTAACACCTGTTGGGCAATACGTTCTCGCTCTTCGTCTGTTAAAATGCCTTCTGTGGGACGCAAGCCGATACCGTCATGACTGGCGAGAAAGTTAAAATAAGTGGCGCTGTCTGAGACAGGTTTGATGGTTTTCGCCCAGTGGGTCAGTGCTGACGAATTTCCTGAAATGAAGCTGTGCAAAACCAGCGGCGGCAAGGGGAACTGATAGACCATGTTTGCCTCGTCCGTACCGTTGCCGAAATAGCTGATGTTGTCCGCGTGCGGCACGTTGGTTTCGGTGATGATTTGGACATTTGGTGCGAGCGCGTCAAGGAGCGTCCGCCAGAGCTTGATGACTTCGTGGGTTTGCGGCAGGTGCATCGAGGTCGTGCCGGATTGTTTCCAGAGAAAGCCGATGGCGTCCAAACGGATGGAACTTGCGCCGCGCGCGACATATTCAAGCAGGACTTCGGTCAGTCGTGCCAGCATTTTTGGGTCGTGCGCATTGGTATCGACTTGGTCAGCGGAAAAGGTCGTCCAAACTTTTTTGCCGTCAATTTCTGTAAATAATGGGCTAGTGCGTGGTCGCGTGGTTTTGGAGCTGTCAAAGTTTTCGTCAAAACTGATGAAAGCGCTTTTAAATTCGTCAGCGTCTGACAAAAATTGCTGAAACCAATCTGATGATTTGGACAGATGATTGCAGACAAAGTCAAACATCAAATGGCGCTCCTGCGCGAGATTTTCGACATCTTGCCAAGTGCCCAGCTCAGGATTAATCGCCAGATAATCGACGACTGAAAAGCCGTCATCGCTGGTGTAGGGGAACATCGGCAGGATGTGAATGTCCGTGAAATCGGGCAATTTCTCCGCGACGACTTCACGCAGCACCGAAAGTGGCGCGCGGTCTTTGTCGCGGAAACTGTCGCCGTAAGTGATGAGGTAAGCGGTTTCTTCACTGGGTTTCGCTGCATTTTTATGAACTTTTGATTTCGTCAGCAGGCTGACAAAAAGTTGTTTTGCCTCTAGCAAATCCTCGGCGGTGTAGATTTTTTCTAAATGTTGGTTGATTTTTTCTTGTAAGTTCAAAGTTTTATCTCCAAGTTTGCAAAGTCTCGCTCTGTCAGCACTGACAGGCTGTCAGTAAGCTTTTCTGTCAAATCCACTTGTGCAAAATCAGGCAATTTGACCGTCTCCTCAGTCGGATTGAAGACGCGCAAGATGGACGCGTCCGATTGCTCGGCTTTTTTGAATGCGGAGACGAAAAGATGGTTGGGCAAAGTCAATAAATTCAAGCGTTCAGGCAGATTTTTCATGGCTTCAGGTTGCGGCAATTCAAAGCGTTCCAGCCGTTCCTCAAAGGAATTGAGCGACTGCAGCTGATAGGTCAGCACATTGCTTGCAAATTGCTCTGCAGCGCGGTATTGCTCCGCCACATCGAGCTGGTCAGCCCACTGATAAACGTAGTCAAACTGCCAGTCGCCGAGCATTTGCGCATCTGGTGTTTCAACGATTTTGTTGTTAATCCCAGATGCACGTCCAGGTCGCCAAGCCAAATCATCTCGACCAAGCAAGCCAACCGCGCGGAACAGTGTCAAATTCAGACTGTCAGCCGTCGCCTCGTACTCTTTCAGCCCTTTCGTATAAAGGCTGACCGCGCCCGTCAGCTCAGGCACGCAGACAAAGCGCTCCAGCGGATAAATCGCCTGCGGACTTTCGACAAAGCCCTCCTCGCGCCAAGTGGTGAGATATGGGTTGATATTTTGCCGTTTTTGCAGGCTGAACCCTTGGTCGCCGTAACTCACGCCCTCCGCATTTTCGCCGTGAAAGCGCACGCGCACGCGATGATTTTTGCGTTGATTGTTGATTTTATGGGAAATTTTGATGCCTTTTGAGCCTTTTTCAAGCGTGATTTCGGTCAAAATTTCTTGCCCAGAAAGCACTGACAGAATTGTCAGCTGGCTGACAAGCGCTGATGACTGACTTTTGACCAAGCTGAAATGCCCAGAGAAAGTCGGCAGAGCGTCCTCGTCAGTTGGTGAATAATCATAGGAATCCCCAGCGTCTGTCGCATCCTCAAAATCAAACCAATTTGACCTGACAGCGCCGTCAGAAAGCCTTGTCAGCGTCAGATTTCCCTTGTCAAATTTGACCTCATAAAAATCATTGGAAATCTCCGACTGACAGCCTGTCAGTAAGTTTGGCGCGGCATTTTCAAGCTCAAAAGTCCGATAACCAAAGCCGTCAAAGCTGACCGCCGCCAAAATCTCGCTGCGATAGTAGCCTGGCAGCTCGATTTCGTGCTCGCCGTCCGCCATCGCCTTGACCGCTTTTCCGCCCGAAATATAATCTTGCTTGAGCAAAGTTTGCGTAAGCCCTTTCAGGCGAACCGTTTTTTCGCGGGTAAAAAGCACAAATTTCACATTTTTTGTCAGCGCTTTGGGCAATAAATTAAAAGCCAAAATCGCATTTTCGCCCACACCGCGCGCGATTTGCTTCTTCAAAATATTGATGTAGCCGTCAACCACGCGCTCGATTTTCAACAGCCGATGCTTAATCGCCAAATTCGTCTCGTCCGAATTGCAGCCGCCAAGCGAGTCATGCGCGTGCGCATCAAACAATTCACGCAGGCAATCGTTAATCCAACTGCTCGGATAAGTGCCGCCTAGCTTTTTTGTCAGCACTGACAGCGGCTCCAACTGCTGATAAATTTTTTCTTCCACACGCGCATTGAGCATTTTCAAATCCACCCGCTGCGAGCGAATTGTATTGTGAATTCGTGACTTTTGACAGGCTGTCAGTTCGCCCGAAATCGTTTTGACAGAACTGTCAAAATTGACAGCGCTCATAAATTCCTCATAATTTGACAAAACAAATTCATACGGCAAATCTTGCGCATTCAACGCCGCCACCACTTGTGGAAAATGCGTACGCACCAGCACCTGATCGCCCCCAGCAGGCAAAAGCAAAGGCGTATCAGCAGGCGTCATCTCCGCCAACTTGTCCAAAATCGGCAACAAAGACTGCTCAAGATAAGTCGCGTCAGCCGCCAAAAATTTCCCAGGTCCATAACCAAAATACAGATTATTCGCCTGAACCGTCTCGCCATTTGGCGCTTGCCAAAGAAAATTCAAATTTTCCGCCACTTGCGCCGTATAAAGCCCACGCTGCAAGACCGCATTTTCCAAGCCAAAACGCTTAAAAATACTCGGCAGATAAGCATTTTGTCCAAAAATATCAGGCAAATATCCCACCGCCATCGCGCCACCAAGCCGATCCGCGCCCATTTTCCCCAGCAACAAATTGCGAATGACCGACTCCGTCTGATTGAGCAAAGTATCACATTGCGTGTACCAAGGTCCGATTTTCAAGCGACCAGCCGCCACCAATTTCTCCGCCAACTCCCGTTTTTCAGGATATTTCGCCAAAAAATCATGCATCACCGAATACTGCCCATCAAACACATAAGACGGAAATTCCGCGTGCGCATCCAAAAAATCCAGCAAAAAATTCATATTTTGCGACAAAATGACATTGGAATCCTCCTGTGAAAAGTACCACTCACGATCCCAGTGACTGTGGGGGACGACATAAACTTTACGTTTCATATTTTTCCTCTTTTTTTCTTTTTTTTTTTGGAAATGTTTCTAGTAATGAATGCTCACTGACCTATCTCAACAAGCTCTAACATCGCTTTAGTCTCGCTTTCGCGAGCCGTCAGCGCTGTAAGACCTCGTAAATCGAGGATGTCAGTTGCGCAGATTGTATGGTGCTAAAGCACCAACAATCTCATTACTAGAAAATTTCCACTTGTGGAGCGCTACGCGCTGGTCGGGCTTTGCCCGACACATAACGTTTGCGAAGCAAACTTGCGCGTAGCGCTATCTGTGGAAATTTTCTAGTAGTGAGAACAGCAATGCTTTAGCATTGACTGTTCCGCGCAGGAAGCATCCTCGATTTACAACTTCTTGACAGCCTGACGGCTCGCCCGCGAGACTAAAGGCTGTTTAGAAGTTGTTGAGATAGGCTGACGAGCACTCACTACTAGAAACATTTCCCAAACCAAACAAAAACAAAGGAGAATTGCTCCTCCTCCTTCTCAACAATTTCAACTAAAAACCAATCTCCTCCCCGCGCGCTTCACGCCGTTTGATGAGCGCAAAGCGGACAAAGATATTGAGCAATGCGACGACCAGCACGCCAACAACCAACCCCAGCAAGTAAGCTGGAATGTTCGTGACCAAAGGCCAGCCCCAAACTGCAGGCAAGGGCAACCATTGCACCGCACCGAGCGCGACCGCCGTACAAGAGCCAGCGATTGCACCAATAATGTTAATCGGCACCACAATCAAAGGATTGCGCAGCATGAAAGGAATACCGCCCTCAGAAATCGCAATGAAACCAAGAATAAACGAAGTGCCACCAGCGACACGCAAATCTTCTGGATAAACCCGACGACGCACCACGAAGCGGTCAATAATCGTCGATAATCCAAGCCCAATCGGCGGAATGACAATCGCCAAAACACGCGCAGTCAAAGGAAAAGTCTTATCCGCAGCCAAGGCAATGTTAATCGCACCAGCCGCTTTATTGACAGGGCCACCGAGGTCAAATGCCGTACAAGCCGCAATAATCGAAGATAAAAGCAACTTTCCAGAGCCTGACATTGAAGTAATCCAGTTGGCAATCGCTGCGTTCAAACCACCGAAAACAGGTTGAACCAAAGCAAAGTTTAACACAAAGATAATGAAAACGGAAATCCCGGGAATTAAGAACATCGGCTTAATCGCCTGCAAGTTTTTAGAAACCTTGATGTGTTCATTGAGCCATTTCACACAGAAACCAGCAACCAGACCTAAAATCAAAGCGCCCAAGAAACCTGACGGAATCGCACCTTTATTGAACGTTCCAAGTGCTGTAATCGCTGTATCCGTTGCTTTTGCTGACCCGCCAGCCGCCGTCGTCAAGGGAATACCAAAGCCCGCACCCCAAATCGTGAATTGCAAACCGCTAGAGAACAAACCGCCCGCAAAACCAGCAACCAAGCCCGTCCGACCCGCAATCGAATAAGCTACAAACATCCCGAAAATCGGATAAATAAACTTGAGCAACAAACTCCCAAAAGCATAGAGATAGTTGGTGTAAAGCGTCAACCCGCTCGCCGCTGCTGCGCCACCAGGGAAATAAGCACTAGAGCCAACCGCCGTCATCGGCAAATGCAAAACATAGGCCCAAACCAAAGTCGCAATCCCCATCATCAACCCAGCCGCAACCAGCAGCGGAATCATGTAAGAAATCCCTGTCATGACTGACGTAGAGAGCGTTTTGAGAAAGCCTTGTTTTTGCTCAGGTTCGTCAGCGCTGACAGCATTCTCGTCAGCTGGCTGATAATTTTTCGCTTTTTCGAGCAAGTCATTCACGACTTTATCGGCATTTTTGATGGGTTCAGACACAGGCACATCGACTTTTGGCAACTTTGTAAAGCGTTCGAGTTCTTGGAGCGCGACATCGTGCGCAAAAATCACACCCATCGCTTGATTGACATCCGCTGCTGTGATGCGGTCTTCAATCCCATTTGCGCCTTGTTTTTCGATTTTCGCCGTGTAGCCAAGCTCTGCGGCTTTTTTGGCAATCGCTTCTGCTGCCATGTAAGTGTGCGCGATACCCGCCGCACAAGCGGTAATGCCGAGGATTAAGCCCTTATGCCCCGCGACGACTTCTGTTTTTTCTGCGCTTTTCAGTAAAGTCAAGATTTCTTGCGCACTCGCGGCCTGCTTGATTTGGTTGACATAGCTGAGGTCGCCGATCTTTGCAGATAATTCGGCAAGGAGCGTCAAGTGCGTACTGCCTGCTTCGCGTTCTGGAATCGCAAGAATGAAAAGCGTATCGACTTGATTTTCAGGATTGAGCGAGACATATTCTGCACTTGCGAGCGCTTGTGAAAGCCGCACCACAGCAAAAGTCGCCTTTTTGACCGTGCTTGATTTGCCGTGCGGGATGGCAAGTCCATTTTCAAAACCTGTCAGTCCTTCATTTTCGCGGTCATAGAGCGCCTGCTTATAGTCCGCAGCGCTTGCGACGACGCCTACTTCAGCAAATTTCTGAGCGACAAACTCAAAAATTTCTTCTTTTGTCGTGAACGGCTGATTGAGAAAAATCAACTGCTCCGATGTTGCATGAGATAAGTCCATGAGAACCTCCAATAAGATGTGAGTCTAGTCTAAAATACTATGCTTTAGCGCTTAAAATTCAAGAATGGCAGATATAAGATTTTTGTGAACTGCTTTGAAATGATAAAAATTCGTGATTTTATACGAAGCACAAGTCCAATTTATTTTCTGGCTTTAGTAAGACAAACTCAATTCATAAATTTTCTATGCTTTTATCTTATCATGAATGTAAACGTTCTTTTATCCAATTTCTGGATAATTATCCAAAATAAGTAAACGCTTAACTTTTTATGTTAAAATAATAACATGGGAATATTATTAAACAACTTTCAGAGTCAAATGAAATATTTGACTGAAAGTGAATTGTCCGTCTTCGTTGAAATGGATAATCGGCCAGAGATTCTAATTTCATCAAATCTAACAAAACTATCTGCTGAACTTTTATCATCTAATTCTACAATCATAAGACTTTGCCAAAAATTGGGGTTTACTGGGTTCAGTGAATTTCGCTCGGAGATTAAAAAATTAATTGAACAAACAAGGTATAGCGCTCAACCTGATTTACTAAATCGCTACCAATTTTTCTTTAATGAGATTTTACCTAATATTAATCAAGATAAACTCGAATTTTTTGCTGAAAAAATTCATAAATCAAATAATATTTTCATTGTTGGACTTGGATTGACCAAACCTATTGCCGAATATATGTCAAAATACTTATATCAGCTTGACCGAGCGGCGATCTATGTCTATGAAAGTCATATGCTTGATTTGCTCCCCAATCTTCTTCAGCGCTCTGATTTAGTGATTTTTATCTCTGAAAGTGGAGAAACAAAGAGCTTACTCTCATGTGCCTCAAAAGCAGCTCAAAGTGCGGCGACACTTCTTTCTATCACTAATTCCCAACACAATCCTCTTAATCACACTACTCATATGAGCCTAACTTCACGAATGCCTGAAAATCAATATCATAACTACGATGTCACAAGTCGAGTCTTCCAGACCGCTATCATTGACCTTGTTTTAGATATCTATCTCAATAAATACCTAAAAACTCCCGAATAACGGGAGTTTTAATTTTATGGCACACTAGAAATTGAATAGTATTAATAACTTTTTTGCTCTGGCGAGAAATCACTTTCACTATCATCTTTTCCGACAATTTTTACAAGTGTTTCTTCTGCTTCATTGAGTGTTTTTTTCAAACTTTCAGACAGCTTCATTCCTTTTTGAAATTCTGCAATCGCATCTTCTAAAGCGACATCACCTGACTCCAATTTTCGAACAATTGTTTCTAATTCTGCAAGGTTTTCTTCAAATTTTTTCTCTTCTTTTTTAGTTGGCAAGATAGCCCTCCTTATATACTAACTTTAAAATCTAAGTAGTAACTGCGATTGACGTATATTTTTATACGCCGTCTTCCCAGTTGCTCTTGAAAATTTTCCCCACTAAGCAAACGAACAGTTTATCGAAGATAGTGGCTGGACAAAAAACAGCGCGCCTACGCAGTGTAATATCCTAGTGATATCACACAGACCGATTGTTCTGATATTGCTTTTGATTCAGACAAACCACAACAATAGACTATTGTATTTGGGCACTGACAGTACCATCACTCAATCCAATTTCAATCTTATCACCTGTTTTCACATCTTTCACACTTTTGACAATTTTTCCTTCGTTGTCAGTAATGACAGAAAAACCACGCGCTTTTATTTTAGAAATATCCAATAGAAGTAACGACTGATAAAGACGCTCCGTCAGATTTTTCTTATGTTCAATGATTTTTGTATAAGCTGGCACTAATTTTGTAGCTGACAGTTCATAGCGATGTTGACTCGTCGCTAATTTATTTTCTGTCAGTACTGACAAACGCTCTGTCAGACGATCTAGTTTCTGTAAGTGACCATCGTAAAGCCTTTCCGGCTGTCTGAATACCACAGAATTTGACAATTTATCGACTTGCTCTCTTTTGAGATTAATCAATGCTGACAGACGATTGGTCAATCTATTTTGCTGTTCTGCTGTCCAGCTTAAAAGGTCAATTTTCGTATTTGGCGTAGCGAGTTCCGCTGCTGCCGTGGGGGTCGCAGCTCTACTATCCGCGGCAAAATCCGCCAAAGTCACATCCGTTTCATGCCCAACAGAAGAGATGATTGGAATACGTGATTCAAAAATAGCACGTACTACAATTTCTTCATTAAATCCCCAGAGGTCTTCAATGGAGCCCCCTCCCCGCCCAATAATCATCACATCGAAATCTGTACGTGAAGAAGCTCGTCTAATATTTGTTGCGATTTCTTCTGCTGAGCCTTCACCTTGCACTTTTGTTGGATAAAGTACAATCTCACTCATTGGAAAACGTCTGCTTACAGTCGTGATAATATCGCGAATAACCGCACCTGATGGACTTGTCACAACAGCTATTTTATGAGAAAATTGTGGCAAATTTTGTTTCCATTTTGAATCGAATAACCCTTCAAGTGTTAATTTTTTCTTCAATTGTTCAAATTTAATCGCAAGTGCACCTACACCATCAGGTACTAAACTCTCGATATTAATAGAATAGGAACCATTTGCGGGATAAATCGAAATTCGCCCCACAACAAGCACTTTCATGCCCTCTTCAAGCTTAAAGTCTAGCTTTCTAAATTGTCCTGCCCACATGGTCGCCTGAATGACCGCGCCTTCATCTTTCAGAGCAAAATACTGGTGATTTGGTCTTTGCCTAAAATTTGAAATCTCGCCTGTCAAGTATACACGCTCCAAATATGGGTCGCGGTCGAATTTAGCTTTGAGATATTTTGTTAAAGTAGATACAGATAAATATTCAGTCAAGATAAAGCCCCTCAGGATAAAGTCTATCCGAAATCTTAGATAAAATGCTCACAGTGAGCACTATAATAATATAAACTATGGGTAAAACTCCAGCAGAAAAATAATAATAATATAAAAATGCTATACCAAAAATAGCTCCCTCAATTAAAAATTTAACTACTAAACTAAGTTTGATTTTCGCTTTTGGAGCGATAAAAGTACCCCAAACCCCAAGTATGACAATCGGTACAAAGATACCTGTCAATAAATTAAGTGGAAACATAAATTTCAATCCAAAGCGGACAAATATAACTAAACTTACCATTTCGCACAAAAACCGAATAGCATTGATGATGTAAAATAAACTTTTCATATTTCCCGATTTCAGAAAGTCCGCATTAGTATACTATTTTCTTATTAGTTAACTTTGCTCATTCACATATTTGGTAAAGTCCAGACTACTGCTAACCCAAACCAGATGACCAATAATACGTAACCCGCAATATAAATTACTTTATGAGCAAAATCGCTACTTGAAAAACGCTCTTTTGTGTAATACACCCAAGCAACAAGTACAGCTAAGGGGGCGATAAACCATAAAATTGTTTCTAATGTCATTTTAATTTTCTCTCTGCTGCTCTCAATGTCTGTTCCATTAGCATCGTAATCGTCATGGGTCCTACTCCACCGGGAACTGGTGTAATCAGGCTCGCAATATCTTTGACTTGCTCAAAATCAACATCGCCATGTAATTTTCCATTCTCATCACGATTCATTCCAACATCAATGACAACTGCGCCTTCTTTAACGTCATTCCTACCTATGAAACGGTCTTGGCCAATTGCAACAACTAGAATATCTGCCTGTCTTGTAAGCTCAGATAAGTTTTTTGTCCTAGAATGTGCGATTGTTACAGTCGCATCTGCCATCATAAGGAGTTGAGCCATGGGCTTTCCAACGATATTTGAACGTCCAACTACAACCGCTCGCTTGCCGGACAACTCAACATGATACTCTCGCAGCATCTCCATAATCCCAGCTGGAGTTGATGGAATCATCAAAGGATTTCCTGACCAAAGTCGTCCCATGTTCATTGGATGAAAACCATCTACATCCTTTTCAGGAGTAATCGCAAGCAGGACTTTTTCTTCTGAAATATGTGCAGGTAGGGGAAGTTGTACTAAAATACCGTGCCAAGTATCATCATTATTTAATGTTTCAATCAAATTTAATAATTCAACTTCTTCTATTTCCTCAGGTAACCGAAGCACACTGGACTTCATACCTATTGCTGTCGCTTGACGTTCTTTATTTCTTACATAGATTTGGCTGGCAGGATTTTCTCCAACTAAAATCACTATTAATCCTGGAACAATTCCAAAAGTTTTTAATTTTTCAACTCTAACTTTCAACTCTGCTTGCATTTTTGCAGCGAGTGCTTTTCCATCTATCAATTTCATATTATTCATTATATCATAAGCTGAGTTGCTTCTCCTTTATCCTTTTATAATATTTCTTACTTTAAATTTGATTGTTCGTAAATTTAATTGAGTCTATTTGATAAATACTAAATAAAATAATATAGACTTGACTTTCATCATTTACAAGTGTAAACTTTAATTATAGACAAATCTTCGATATAGCGAATTAACAGTATAAAAGGAGGAATAAAAATGGTAGAAAAGCACCATCCACATTTGGAACATGAGGGGCATATGTCCATGTCCAGTTCACACCAAGTTCAGCACGAGCATCATGATATGATGCAAACGAATCAGCCACATGACATGGATATGATGAATCATGGTGGACACATGATGCATATGGGGAATATGGCTTTAAAATTAAAAGTTGCAATTATCCTTATGATTCCACTACTTCTTATCTCTCCAATTGCTGGCTTTACAATCTTGAAATTCCCTGGAAGTGAACTAGTACAGCTCATTCTTGGAACGGCAATCTTTTCTTACTCTGGTACCCCTTTTTTTAGCGGTGCAAAAGGTGAGCTTAAAAGTCACAAGCCTGCTATGATGATGCTCATCACAATGGGTATCACTGTTGCTTACGCCTATTCCGTTTATGCTACAATCATCACTCTAACTGGTGGAATGGCAATGAATTTTTGGTTTGAGCTTTCCACTTTGATTGTTATCATGCTCATTGGACATTTGATTGAGATGAAAGCAATCATGGGAGCAGGTGATGCATTAAAAGACCTTGCTAGTCTTATCCCCAAAAAAGCCCATCTAAAAAACGGAAAAGATATAGATATTTCTGAGCTGCAAGTTGGTGATACGATTTTAGTCAAGGAAAATGAGAAAATTCCTGCTGATGGTTTGATTTTAGGCTCTGCAAATATTGATGAATCAATGATTACGGGTGAAAGTCGTGCAGTAAATAAAAAGCCTAATGACCCTATCTATGGTGGTTCACTCAATCAAAATATCCCATTTGAAATGACTGTCACAACAATCGGAAAAGACAGTTTCCTCAATCAGGTTGCTGAACTTGTAAAAAATGCCCAATCACAAAAATCTAATCTTGAAAATATGGCAGACAAAGTAGCTGGTTATCTTTTCTATGCTGCCTTGAGTGTTGGGATTATTTCATTTATTTTTTGGGCAATAACTTCTAGTTTCAGTTTTGCTTTACTTCTTGCAGTTTCTGTCTTTGTTATTGCTTGTCCACATGCTCTCGGACTTGCAGTTCCACTTGTTGTGTCGCGTTTAACGAGTATTTCTTCCAAAAATGGTTTATTAATTCAAAATCGTACTTCCCTTGAACAAATCCATAGCATTAAATATGCATTGATGGATAAAACAGGAACTTTGACTGATGGTAAGTTCAAAGTAAGAAAAGTTATTGATTTTACTGGGAGGACAGATATTTTACAACTAATGGCTACTTTAGAGCAAAGTTCCACTCATCCGATTGCCTTATCTATCGTGAATTCTGCCAAAGATTTGCCATTGCTTTCGGCTGAAAATGTTCAAAATATACCTGGAGTTGGTCTATCTGGACAAATTTTGGGTAAAACTTATGAGATTGTCAATCTTAAATACCTGCGTAAACAACAGCTTAAATTTGACGATACACGCGTCCTTGAATTTTTAAATCTTGGATTAACCCTTTCTTTCTTAATTGACGAAGAAAAAAATGTCCTCGGTTTTATCGCTTTAGGAGATTCACCTAAAAATGATGCTAAAGCCTTTATTGCAGGGCTTCTTGCACAGGGTATTATACCCGTGATGCTGACTGGTGATAATCAAGCTACTGCTGAAAAAGTTTCCACCAGCCTAAATATTCCAGAATTTCGTGCCGAATTAAATCCTGAAGATAAAGCAAACTTAGTAAAAGAATATCAGAAGAAAGGTGGCGTCCTTTTCATCGGTGATGGTGTCAATGATTCTCCTGCTCTTGCTACTGCAGACATTGGTTTCGCAATTGGAGCTGGAACCTCTGTCGCAATCGCTACAGCTGATGTTGTGCTCGTCAACTCTAATCCTAGCGATGTTTTAGACATGATTAATATTTCTAAGAAAATGCTCAGAAAAATGAAACAAAATCTTTGGTTTGGAGCTGGTTACAATATCATAGCCATTCCAATTGCTGCCGGGATTATCTACCCATTTACAGGACTTTATATCGATCCTTTGATTGCAGCTGTATTGATGTCTGCTTCGACCGTTATCGTTTCTATCAATGCTATGAGTTTAAAATATGATAAAAAAACTACTGACAGATGATAAAATTTTCTGTCAGTACATTTATAAATTAAAAAAATTCTGTCAGTATGCTGACAGAATTTTTTATTACTAATAAAACGGTATTTTCAATAGAAATAACCTAAATCACTAGCAACAGTCGGATAAGCAGATATCATTTTATCAAATTCTGACAAATTAATTTTCTGTTGAATTAAAATCATCAATAAATTAATGACTTCATCAGCAACTGAACTTACTGTCACAGCCCCAACAATTTCGTTCGCATCATTGACAGCCACTTTCATTTTCGCCACAGGGTCATTTATTCGTTTATAAGTGTACCATGATGACAAATCAAAAGACTTCAACTTAATACCTTCGCCTTCTAATTGCCCAACTTGTGCAAGTTTAGTAGCACCAAAAATAACTGCTGGAATCACAGGATAGTGGATGGGATGTCTGTCAGCACTGACCAAATTTTCTCTAAGATAACGCCCTTCAAAATCCGAAACAGGGGTAAAATGGCCTTGATTTTTCGAGATAACATCACCAAGTGCATAGATTTTTGGATGACTTGTTTGCAGAAATTCATCAACAAATACTCCTGATTGATCTGCCTTAACACCTACTGCTTCAAGATTAAGTGAATCAATATTTGCTATGCGTCCCACTCCAGCAATGACAAGATCTGTCAGTAACTGATGAGCATTTTTATCAGTAATGACAAAGCCGTCAATACTCTTCTCAACTTTGCTGATGTTGATGTTTTCTTTAAAAACAATTCCTTCAGCCTTGAGTTGGTTGAGAAAAACCTCCCCGATTTCTTTGTCAAAATGACCGATTTCCAAATCCCCTGATGCAATAACAGTCACTTCCGCTCCTGTTGCGTGGGCAATTTGGGCAAGTTCTAGAGAAACTGAACCTGTACCAATAAATGTCACTTTTCGAGGCATTTCTTCAAGTGCTAGAAAATCATTGCTCGTTTTCAGAAATTCCTTACCAACAATATCTAATTGACGAGGTCGAGTTCCCGTCGCGATAATATAATTTCTAGCTTTATAAACTTTATCTGCCACTTGTATTTCACCAGTAGTGGTAAAACTTGCCGTGCCATAGAGCGTAGTAATCCCTGATTTTTGCAAACCAGCAAGCGTTTTTTCTTCAAGTGGGTCTGTGATTGTAAGTTTTCTCCCTCGAATACCTTTCCAATCTAAGCTCAACTCTCCTGTAATACCTTGATTTTTTAGATTTTCAACCCGAGCTTTTGCTTCAACAACTGCCATCATCACTTTTGTAGGGTCACATCCATAATTGGGGCAAGTTCCACCCCATTTATCATTTTCAATGATTGCAATTTTCCTTTTACCATCATTAAGAGAATAAGCCAATCCCAGCCCCCCAGGCCCAGCTCCAATAATAATATAATCAAACATTCTTTCGCTCCTCCATTTTCAATTTTATTCTTTTATTAACAATTTAACATCTCCTGCTCATTTTACTTTTTTTATGCTTATTTTAAAAACATTCTGCTTACAGTAACATCTATCCTCAAATAAAAAAACAGCGGTGTTACCCGCTGAATTCCCTATCCTTCATTTTTTGCTTGTTCTAACTCATACTCACGGACTCTTTCTGTCGCCACTTTAATTTCCACCTGTCTGATTTCTCTTGGTAAGAATTTTCTAATCTCATCTTCATTATAGCCAACTTGAAGTCTTTTATCATCAACAATCAATGGACGACGCAATAATGTACGATTTTCATCCATAATCTCAATTAAATCATTAAGCATAATATTTTCAAAATCAATATTCAAGCGGTGGTAGGCTCTACTTCTCTTAGAAATAATATCCTCCGTTCCCCCTTCTGTTAGAGATAGAATCTCCAGAAAATCCTCTTTGCTAATTGTATCTGTTAATAAATTTACTTCCTGATACTCCATGCGATGACTTTCTAGCCATTCTTTTGCTTTTTTACATGAACTACACGCTACCACAGTATAAATTTTTATCATAAGAACTACCTCATTTGTTTTTCATTATTTTCTCATTCGTTCTTAATTATATTCTAACATAAATATAAGATTTGTAAATACTTTTATTAGATAAAAATTAGCATTTAATCTAAAAATAATCTATAAGAAAAAAGACTGAAACTATTCAGTCTTTTTAATTTGTTTTTGCACATGAACCTTTTAAATATTAATCAATCAATAAATAATGTAACGAGATGAAGATGTAATCCTCTTTATTACTTATATACCCGATGAATACGGTCAGAGAGTAAACATAAAACTTCATAATTAATTGTTTTCCGCCATGCAGCAATGTCTTGTGCTGTGATTTCATTATCACCATCATGCCCAATCAACGTAACAGGAGTCCCAATAGAATAACCCTTATCCAATTTAATCATCATTTGATCCATTGAAACTCGACCTACTATCTCACAGAATTTACCATCGACTAAGACATGGAACCCTTGCATATCACGTGTCCAACCATCAGCGTAACCTATCGAAACTGTACCAATCCAAGTGTTTTCAGTTGCACGGTAAGTTGCACCATAACCCAAAGTATCACCAGCATGTATCTCTTTAATATGTGTGAGTTCAGATTTCAAAGAAAAAGCAGCTTCCAATTCAAATGGAAGTTCCAAAGCTGTACCACTTGGGTTTAGTCCATACATCGAAATACCTAAACGCTCAATATCTTGTACCTGATTTGTATGCCACAAAGCCGAGGCTGTATTAGTCGAATGAACATAATGAGGACGCCTTGATAAAGCTGAAACAATCTTATCAAATTTCATTTTTTGTTCATTAAACTTTGTATCGTCTGCTTCGTCTGCGGTTGCAAAATGCGTAAACACCCCATCAAATTGAATATGATATTGATCTGCCAATGCGATCATATCATTCGCTTCTTTGGCATCACGAACACCAATTCTACCCATTCCTGAGTCAACCGCAATATGAAGTTTTAGAGTTGAAAAATCAGCTTTTTCTTTCACAATCAATTGTAGCCACTCTAGACTCGGAGCAGTCAGAGTAATATTCAAGCTCGCTGCAATATCAACATTATCTGGAACAATACCTGACAATACCAAAATTGGCTTAGTAATCAAATTATTCCGAAGCTCAATTGCCTCGTCTAAATTTGAAACACAAAAACCATCAACTAAATCATGGATTGCTTGTGAAACAGGAATTGAGCCATGACCATAGGCATTAGCTTTAACTACTCCCCATATTTCCGGATGAGTCCCTATATGTTTCCGAAACTTTTTGATATTATTTTGAATCGCCGCTAAGTCAATCACTGCTGGTGTATGACGATGTGGTGAAGATTTCATAAAATTACCTACTTTCACGCTGTCACATCTACTATTTATATGAACAAACAATTTCTATACCTGTTTATTTAGAAATTCCACCCAAATTCATATAATATAAGCGAAAGTGACGATTTTCGCCACCTTACTCATTTTTTTCTAAAACCACAAAAGCAACAGCTTCTAGACTACTATGAGAAATGGATAAATGAACTTCCCCATTAAAAGGATGTTTGGAAAAATAAGGTTTCCCAAGTTCATCATTTTGAATCTCCAAATCATGCATTCCAAGTTGTTTGCTAATTCCTGTACCATATGCTTTTGAATAGGCTTCTTTAGCTGCCCATCTTCCTGCAAGGAACTCTGTCTTACGATTTGTGGAGTTAAAACTTTTAAATCTCTCTAATTCTGATGCTGTCAAAACTTGTTCTACAAAACGCTCTGAATGTTCTAGGGCTTTCTGAATTCTGGTTAATTCGACATTATCTACGCCATTCCCAAAAATCATATCAACACCCTTTCTTACAACAATTTATTTCTAATCTATTGAATCTACTCAGAAACTCTACTTTTTCGCAACTTTGGCTCATTTGGCCAATTCGTAGATAGCCTCAGCATAAATTGCGGCGGCTTTGAAGATATTTTCTACTGGTTTAAATTCATTGGCTTGGTGC
This sequence comes from Lactococcus allomyrinae, assembly GCF_003627095.1. Taxonomy (NCBI): domain Bacteria; kingdom Bacillati; phylum Bacillota; class Bacilli; order Lactobacillales; family Streptococcaceae; genus Lactococcus; species Lactococcus allomyrinae. The sequence goes on from NZ_CP032627.1 coordinate 1,149,659, forward strand.
ATTGTATCCTGTTCCCCTTCAAACATTGCGCCATATGCAACACCACGTTCAAGAAGCCGTCCAAATGTTCCACCACCGATAATTGTCTCATACCCTTTAAGTCCTGTATGTTTTTCATAAACATCAATCAAAGTTGATACAAGTGGATCTGACATTGGAACATAGTGAGGTGTGTGCAAATGTTTAGACAATTCAACTTCTACGACACCATCAAGTTTTTGAAGAATTTCTTGCATACGTTCTGGACTATTGCCCTGTGGGAAACGGAAGTTCAGAGCAATTTTTCCTTCTGTTGCTTCGTCAAATGACCAAACACCAGCATTCATTGATGTGTTACCCATAAGGTCATCAACATAAGCAATCCCAAGTTTTTCACCTTCGTGGTCTTCAAGTAATTTTTCACTCCCTACTTTGATAAATGCTGCAGCACCATCAGCAAAGTCAAATTGGTTCAAGAATAATGTAAGGTAGGTTGCACCATTAACCCCTTTTTCTGGCATCGCACCGTGAGCGGACTTACCATAAATTGTAATAGTTGCTTTTCCATCTTCTTCATTCAAATCAAAACGAAGGTTTTTATCTACGTGTTCAGCAACAAATTTTTCAAGAGCTACTTGAAGATTTTTTGCTCCCGAAATAACTGCTGTTGCAGATTCTGGTACCATATTTTCAGCAAGCCCTGCTTTAAAGCTATGAAGAACAACTGAACCTGCATTTTTTCCTGCAAAATGAAGATATTCTGTGATATTTCCCTTTTCACCGTTGATGATTGGAAATTCTGCATCTGGTGAGAAACCAAAATCAGGCAATGGTAATTCACAGTGTTCAAAGTAATAATCCATATCTGCCCAACCTGTTTCTTCATTGGTTCCGACGATAAAACGGATTTTTTTAGATAATGGAACATTCAATTCTTTTAAAATATTAAGCGCATAATAGCAAGCAACCGTTGGTCCTTTATCATCTGAAGCACCACGTGCATAAAGATTTCCCTCACGAATTTCTGGTTCAAAAGGATTTGAATCCCAGCCAGAGCCAGCGGGAACAACATCTAAGTGACCAATAATACCTAGGGTTTCATCCCCTTCGCCATATTCAAAATGCCCTACATAATTGTCATAATTTTTTGTTTTGTAACCATCGCGCTCAGCGATTTCAAGGAAAGCATCAAGCGCTTTACGTGGTCCAGGACCAAATGGATTTTCCGCATCTGCGTGTTCCATATCCATTGCAGAATTAATGCGCAAAAGGTTAAATAAATCTGCCATCAATGCATCTTTACGTTTTTCAACTTCAGCTGTAAAATCAATCGTTGTCATATTTTCTCCTTGAAATTAATATATCTTTAATTATACCAAAAAATAAACGAAAATTTTATTCTGAGATTAAAGTTTGGAGAAAGTATGGTTATCTCTCTAAATACGATATGCTACTCTTAGTTTGACAGATTCCTCTTTACGATTAACTTCGTATTTGTATTCATACATAGTTATTAAAAATATTTCCTTCCATAATGAGTTCTAGGCAAAAATTTTCTAATCTCATCTCCATTAAATCCAACTAAGATTTTTTTCTCATCAAAAATTATTGGACTTCTTAACAACTCAGGAAATTCCAAGAGAATATGAACTAGCCTATTCACTGTCATCTTCTCAAAATCAAATTTTTCATAAAATAATTTATGCGCATGAGAAACTCGAAATCTTGAAACCATGATTTCATCAAATCCCCTATCAGAAACTAATAATATTTCTTTTATTAGTTCACCAGTTAGTTCTTTTCTAGTTATAATCTTATATGGTAACTGATGAGATTCCAACCATTCAACTGCTTTATAGGCTCTTTTATCTGAATTTTCTCTTTTATAAACTTTTATCATCTGAAAAGTTTCCGTTCATTAAAAAATTATTATATATATTATCATCAAAGTAGGTAGAAAATTTAATAATACTTATCTTATTCTTAGTAGCCAATCCAACGTTACCTCACCCAAATCTGCGATTTGAATGAGATGTTCTAGAGAAGGAGTAAACTTATTTTCTTCTATTTCCCATACGAGTCTTGAGGAAACTCTTGGTGATAACTCCCTGCCAAATTCTACTTCTGAAAGATTAAGTCGGGTTCTTATTCCTCTGATTTTCTCACCTAGATTATCTAAAAATTCAGACTGTCTACCGTTCAAATTTTGATGCGATTCATCCTTTGTATCTATTAGACATCGCTCACCGCTAATCGTACACAAGTTCACTCCTTTATCTTGAGCAGAGCTGTTCAAAACTCTTTCAAGTTTTTCCAATATCTTAATGTCTGGTTTCTTTCTCAAAAACAAAACGTCCGATACAAATGCCGCCGGATATCCAATGTCCTCTGAAAGCTTCAATATAGGAATTCTATAACGACGCATTTCTGTTCTAAAAATTTTCATTTTTTTATTGATATCTATATCTTCCAAATCGTCCATATCTTTTCTCTTTTCAACTATTAGTCAATTTTTCATAATTCTCACTATCATCTTAAAGAGTCATTCAATTTCTCATTGTTAGGATTTTGCTCCCCTATTCCCTTATGGATTGGGGTAATCTTCCTCACCTTCTTTGTAGCAGCATCTCTTAATAATTCTTGCCAAGCCTGCCAAACTCTTTCTTCCGAAAAACGCTGTGATAAATCATAAGCATTGGTAGACAATGATTGCAATAGAGTTTCATTAGAAAAGAGAGTCACGAACTTCTCCGCCATTTCTTCTACGCCATTAAAACTAACGATGTAACCATTCTTCTTATCAACAACTAAATCATTGGGACCATAGTTTACATCATTTGTTACTGTAACCATGCCATGACTTTGTGCTTCCAGCAGCGCCAAATTAAATCCCTCCATGACTGACATTAGAGCATAAACCTGATGTTCTTTTTGAACAGAAATTACTTCTTCTTTTTCTAAATAATCATGTAAGTGTACACAATTATTTAACTCATATTTTTCAATTGCATCATCTATTGCTTTTTTAGCCTCATCTTGATTTCTATGATCAATATAACCATAAACATCTAAGGTTATATCATGGATTTTTCGTTTTGCGATTCCAACTGCCTCAATAACCTTATCTATACCTTTTTCCGGAGCAATTCGACAAGTCATTAAAATACTATGATTTTTCCGTAATGACATCGGTAGTCTTTTCTCTCGTAAAATCTTCTCAGAATTTATTCCCACGGGAATTGTAAATAGTTTCGCGGATGGATTAAAACGTTTCCTTATATCTTGAGTTTGTTTTTCTGTTGCGCTAATGATTGCATCATAACCATTTACATTTGTTAGACTAAATTCATAAAAATTATTTAGCATTGAATACATTGCATCTTGTGCATCACTCATGTGAGCATTATGTAAATGGAGGACGGTATAAGCTGGATGTTCCAAATTAAGTAAAGCCCAATCCGCTAAATGTGTTCTATCCATAATAAAAATATTAGCTTTTTCATCTCTCCAATACTTTTCGTTTAATCTATTAAGAAAATGTAAAGTTAATTCTTCAATATTCGAAAACATATAGATAGCACCATTATCCTCAATTAAACGCCACCCTGTTTTAATATAATTTTTTCGTGCATTATAACGATTGTATGTTTCAAGTATGGGTTGGCCATAAATATCATACCAAACTTCTGTACCTATTTTATTATCAGGAGTATACCACTGCGCAAGACTCAAAAACCCCCGAAAATCATAAAAATCAACACGGTATAAATTACCAAAACCATCAAAATATTCAACACTGCGTATACGTTCCAATGAATCTTCGGTAAAATAACTGACTCGAGCTACCAACTGCTGTTCTTGAAAAATAAGATACCTTCCTTTTTCTTCTTCTTTATCATATCTTATATTCAATAATCCAAAATCTAAATCTTTAACTTGGATAATTTTTTCAGGAAAGTTCATTGCCTTTTGAAAATAATCAAACATCACTAAAGTTTCCTCATCATTGACTCCTACTTTAGCCAAAAAATAATGAATAGTAGGATTCCACTCTCGAAATACAAGTTTAAATGGTTGAGCATGCTTACGGAATAAGGCTGCACGTTTTAATTGTGCATGTTCAATTCCAGAATTTTTTTCATTGAACGATGAATTAATAAAAAAAATCATTTATTCCCTCCTCCGCTAGTTTATAAATAAATTATTTACTACCCTATTATTGTAAGCCCATCTTTCCCATACCTTATCAATACTGAATATTTGAGCTTTATCCGCTGCACCTTTAGACAATAAGTGCCATAATTTTTGATTTATAAGTATTTTTATAATACTTTTTGCTGCTTGTCTCTTACTACCATAAGGCACAAAATACCCACTAATACCATTATCAATCAATTTTGAAAGTCCATACTTAACTTGATAAGATACGATAGGAACACCATAAGTCATCGCTTCCAATATGTTCATACCAAAACTCTCACTCTCAGAAGTATTTAAAAACAGAGAAGTCTCTTGCAAAATGCATTCTAATACCTCTTTTGTCTGATATCCCTTAAAAATCACATTATTCTTTAAACCATACTTATCTACTAAGTGCTGTAATTTCTGTTGAAGTATCTCTGATGAAGCATATCCATAAAATTCAAATTTAATATCTGGTATAGATTGATGTACAATTTTGATGATTTCAATAATATCCGTTGGATTTTTTTCATCAGATAATCTTCCTAGATATATAATCTTATGTTTCTGACGTTGAATCTTACTACTTCGTACTGGTTTTTCTGCATAAGTATCTGGCAAAGCTAAAATATGCTTTATTTTCCAGTTCTTTTTAATTTCTGCTGCTTCTTGTTCGGTCGGAACAAGAATCCCATCAAAATGGGATTCCAAAGTTGTAAACAAGTTTTCTAAATACTCACTCGTTTTACTTTGGGTTCCGTCTTGCCTACCTATTTCCAAATGACTAGCGTGGAGAAATTGCCATTTTCCCCTACTGTTTTTTATTTCTGCTACAGAAGAAATCAGAGAAATTCTGTCATTGATAAATACACTTGCCTCCTGGAATGCTAATTCATTCATAAAAAATATAAAGAGTTCTTGCTCAGTATTAAAACGGTAAACTTTCTTTTGGTAATCTAACAATTTATACATTGTAGGATGTAAAACTCCATTGATATTCATGTGAGTAATTTCTAATCTTACATTTCCTCTATAATCATAAAATATCTGAGTGCCAACATTTCCGTCTGGATGAAAATATTGAGTAGAGGATTTGAAACCTCGCCTATCCCAAATATCTTTAGCAACACTCTCACCCATTTCATTATAATAATCGATTGAGGCAATAATCCCCACTGTTGCTGGAGCAATTGTCACTTCACCAATTATATGTCCCGCATGCTTAATAAGAGATTTATTGGCATCAATTCCTTCAATATGATAGAGTTTTTTATCAATTACTGATGCATAGCGGACATTCACATCGTTTTCATCAATATCCGTAATGTTTTGGAAATAATCATACATATTGACTACATCACTATGACTAAGTCCAACACGTTTTAAATCCCCAGCTAACTGCGAATTGTAATTTCGTGTCAAAATCTTTGCAGGGATACCTTGCGCATGAAAAAGTTTAATACGCTTAACAGCTGAAAATTCTGTTCCTGAATTCAGAGTAAAAATATTTTCATTAACAAAATAGTTCATTTATCTATTCCTTTCTTTTTAATTAAGTATTGTCCGTACATATCAGATAAATCTTTTAATGTCACTCTATTAATAAAATCTCCTACTTTATTTCTCCTAATTTTTACATATCACTAGATTTCTTTGACAACTTCTTTTTGTGCCCGTGGTGTATACTGAATATCTAATAATAGATAGTTACTGATGAGAGGTGCTGTTAATGTAAAATCTGCCTCACCTTTATCTGTTTGGACCACACTAGGAAGTAAATCTTTACCATTCTTATCAACATATTTTATAATCACCTCATATGCTTTTGAATTCTTTCTATAATTTATGATTATATTTTTACTCAGATTTTTTGGCAAATCAGGTAAAAGATAGCCTTGATTAAAGTCTTTTTGATTGACTGGTATTAAATCTACACCAACCGCTGCTGGTATATAGCCTGATAAATAGGGGATTACCTGATTAGTCTTACCCGTATGAGTCACATCATTAGGATTATTAAAATATTTTATTTCTTCTTCATGACCATCAGGGCTAACTACAATATATCCCCCAATAAATCGTAAACATAATTAACCTCTATTTCATCTTCTGATAGTGTTCCCTGAGCATTATCTGGGTAATTGATTAGAAAATAATTATCAATTACCACTGCTGCCGTAATGTAATTATCACCCACATCTCCTATGTGACGAATACTGGGTACTAGTATTTTTCCTCTTTGATCCAAATAATTTATAGTCACGACACTTTTGTTCTTTATGTAGTTAATCAAGGTATTTTCAGTTACCTTACTTGGAGTAGGAAACCAATAGCCTAGTATGGGTTTCTCATTATCTACTAGAGTTAATACCACTCCATCAGCTTGCTCTGGAGTATAACCTGAAATATAAGGAATCACGTTCGTTGATATACCAGCTTGTGTTGGATCACTTAAATCATTGGGATAGATGGTATCATCCATACTGCCATCGGGTTTAGTAACTACATAGCTTCCCAATCGAGAATAAATATAAGTTACTTGTGTTTCATCTTTTGACAGAGTACCACTAATATTAGATGGAATAGTCGTTAAGACATAACCATCTAATATTGGAGCCATCGTTGTATAAGTATCGCCTACTTCTCCTATTCGCCGAGTGCTTGGTGCTACTTCATTACCATTATTGTCCACATAATTCGTAATAATCTCATTGTGAGTCTGGATATAAGTAATCTGAATATCTTGTGTAGGATTACTAGAAATCTCAGGAAGTAGATATCCTTGACTTGGGTCACTTGGATTGATTGAAAGCAATGCTCTACCATCTGAACTTTCTGGTCTATACCCTAGGATAAAGGGAACTTTATTTAGTAGATTATTAACTTTACTAGGATTATTTGAATCATTTTCATACATTATTCTATCTGTATTTCCATCTGGTTTTCTTACTATATAATTCCCTAAAAGGCCATAGACATAAGTGACAGTTGTTGCATCTATTAGCTTAGTCGTAAATTCCTTATTCTGGATATATTCAATTATTATATCCTGCGTTAAATCATCTGGAAGTTCTGGAAACAGATACCCATAATCAATATTATCTAAGTCCACTGCCTCCAAAAAATTACCACTGGTTTTTGGTCTATATCCCTCAAAATATGGAATTGTATTTTGAGGATTGACAAACTTTTTAGGATTATCCCAACCATTAGGATAAATAATCTCCTCTATAGCTCCGTTAGGTGACTTAATTATATAGCATCCCACTGGAGTATATGTATGAGTGACTATTGTTTCTCTGTTGAAAAACTTACTTCTTGAAGTACTTACAGTCTTCACTAACATGTATCCTTCTAAAACAGGGGCATATACAATGCCCCCCTTCTCTGAATCTATACGAGCTGTATTTGGTGAAATTTCATTACCGTTTTCGTCCTCATAATATTGTGTAATTAGATGACTCATCCTGTTTTTCCTTTTTTATAGGTATTCCTGTCTTATTTTTCTTCAGATAAATTTGTTTGCATTTCTTTCAAAACTTTCTGTTCTTCAACTAATTTTTTACGGAGAATCTCTTTAGAAATTACTGGTTTATTTGATAATCCCTTTTTTTTAGGTTCATAATCACCTTGGTTTAAAGGAACATTAACCTCTTCCCAGATTATTCTCGCTTTTTTATACAAACCTCTAACATTCAAAAGTTCAGAGTTCTCCACAAAAACTAAACGTTTAAAATAATCTGCTCCAATCTCATCCCTTAAACTCTCTTTTGAAATAATATTCGCCCCTCCTCCTGTCAAAACAATACTCCTGATATCTTCAATATCAGGAAAACATTCTGTAACAAATGGTGCAATAACAAAACGTGTATATTGATTGATTGTTTCTTCAACTATGGAAGTAATATCTTTAGTATCATTTTCATTGGAACTTGGTGAATATAAATAGTTATCTGAATCTTTTGTTTCTCGCAGCATTTTTTCAATAATAAGATTTCTTGTTGAATTAATCCTATGACTGATTTCTTTTACTATTAATTGAATACCACTAAAACGCTCTTCTTCTATCGGAGAGGGAATCGTTTGGACACAGCTATTAGCTAAAAGAGTCCCTCCCCCTATATCAACTACACCAATCTTAGACTCTCCATACATTTCTATCTCTTTGAAATCTTCATCAGAGGAAATAGAATATATAGACCCCATGTATTGAGGGAAGAATAAAATATATTCTTCAGATGGAATTTCTAAATGTATCTCTTTTCCATTAATTAAGAATTGATGACATCCTATTAGCGATTTTTTTAGAAAAGAAAGAGTTTTAATTTCGTTTATACTCGTTACAGAAAGTCCCAAAGCTAAATGAACAACTATGTGTTCAGAATCCGTCTCATTATAATCCATAGCTAAACGCCCCAGAGCAAACTCTAATATACGAATCACTTTCTTTTGTTCTAATCTATAAGATCGAGCATAAGTATTGATTACTTTTTCTGGTAAATGGTAATTTTCTAACTTTGGTCCCCAAATATAACACTCTTTATCATCATTTTCCCCCAAAGATTGAAAGATGTAGTTTTCACCCATTATCAGTTGAACTTCTCCAACATATTTCATTGGTAAATACGAGGCTGGATATATATATTCTCCACGATCAGACTTCATTTTTATTAGGCTATTGCCTAAATCAATACTAAAAATAGTATCCAATATTAATTACTTCCTTTCATTTCATTAGTCAAGCTAGATATTGAGAAGGTACTGCATCAATCATTTGAATGCAGCTTTCAAGCTTAAGAGTATAATCTTCAATTTTTGAGGCAAGGTTGTCTAGCTCATTTTGTTTTTCAGATAACATATTTTCTACTCTTTGTTGAGCTTTTTTTACAATATCCGTTCCTTCTTTTTCCGCATTTTTCCTTATCAGCAAAGCCTGCTCTTCTGCATTTTTTATTTTTTCATTTAATATTTCCTCAGTAGGATATTTTTCACGGATATTGATGATTAATTCGGAAAACTGAGTTTTTGCATGAAGAAATTCTCTCTCTATTTCTTCTCGTTTTCCAACTTCTTTTTGATTTTTTTCAAATAACTGTTTGTTTTTTTCTTCCTCCTTCTGCAATTTTTTCTCTAGTTTTTCAATATTTTCTTTTTGTTGCTTTATTTCCTCCTTTTCTTGTTCTATTTTTTTTGAAAATTGATTTATAATATTATCTTTTGTTTTTTTTAGCTCTTGTTCATTAGATAGATTTTTTGAACTATCTTTTGCCTCTTCTATTTGGGCAAGTTTTTTTGAAAGGTTTTCACAGTCTATTTTTGACTTTTCTAACTCTTTCTCACATCTTATTAGAAGTTGATATTTTATTTTATAACCTTTTTCGGAAATTCTTAATTTTTCTTCTAATTCCTGTATTTCTTTTTTGTATTTTTCTGCTTCTAAAAACTTTATATCACTCTCACTATCCGTAATCTCAGACTCTATCAAGCTACTTTTAGGTCTAAACAAGTGCTTAAAAAAACTTTTTTCTCCTTCTGATTCCATGTCTACTCTTCTCCATTAATCTATTTTCTGATAGCTAATATTATATTCTCTAACGATTGTTTAATAAGATTTCTTTCTATCAAGAGCCGCGCCAAAAAATTACGCAGCTAATCTAGAAACTATATTTAAACTGTATTTTAAACTCTAATCATCAGATTTTTTTCGCTTGTTAATATTAGCTAGCCCTAATATTCCTAAAAGCATGACTAAGCCTACACCACTCATTTCTTTAGAGATTTTTTCATCATCACCAGTCTTTGGTAAATCATTTCCAGATAAGGTTAGTGTTGAAGCAGATACTGGGCTAATTCCCAATGTAGAATCTACAATAGAGCCTATCGTTTTATCTGAAGTTTGTGCTGAATTCTCTCCTGATTCTCCAGTTTTTTTAGGGTTTTTCGTATTTCCAGAACCCTCTGAGGTCGTACTATTCTTGGTATAAGTAATGGGAGTGTCTTGCGTAGGATCATCTGGGATTGCTGGAGGTAAGTAACCTTGGCTCGGATCATTAGGGTCAACTGGGGTCAATGCTGTACCATCTGGTCCCTCTGGAGTATAACCTGGAACATAAGGAATCACGTTCGTTGGACTACCTGGTTGTGTCGGATTACTTGGATCATTAGGATAGATTGTCTCATCTGTGCTACCATCAGGATTAGTGACGACATAACTTCCTAATGGAGAGTAGACGTATGTTACTTGCGTTTCATCTTCTGATAAGGTACCACTAGCATTGGATGGAGTGTCGGTTAATACATAACCATCTACTACTGGAGCTGTCGTTGTATAAGCATCACCTACTCCCCCTGTTTGATGAGCGCTGGGTGCCACTTCATTGCCATTACCATCCACATAATTCGCAGTAACACTACTTTGATCTTGGGTATAAGTAATGGGAGTGTCTTGCGTAGGATCATCTGGGATTGCTGGAGGTAAGTAACCTTGGCTCGGATCACTAGGGTCAACTGGGGTCAACGCTGTACCATCTGGCCCCTCTGGAGTATAACCTGGAACATAAGGAATCACGTTCGTTGGACTACCTGGTTGTGCGGGATTACTTGGATCATTAGGATAGATTGTCTCATCCGTGCTACCATCAGGATTAGTGACAACATAACTTCCTAATGGAGAGTAGACGTATGTTACTTGCGTTTCATCTTCTGATAAGGTACCACTAGCATTGGATGGAGTGTCGGTTAATACATAACCATCTACTACTGGAGCTGTCGTTGTATAAGCATCACCTACTCCTCCTGTTTGATGAGCGCTGGGTGCCACTTCATTGCCATTACCATCCACATAATTCGCAGTAACACTACTTTGATCTTGGGTATAAGTAATGGGAGTGTCTTGCGTAGGATCATCTGGGATTGCTGGAGGTAAGTAACCTTGGCTCGGATCATTAGGGTCAACTGGGGTCAACGCTGTACCATCTGGCCCCTCTGGAGTATAACCTGGAACATAAGGAATCACGTTCGTTGGACTACCTGGTTGTGCGGGATTACTTGGATCATTAGGATAGATTGTCTCATCCGTGCTACCATCAGGATTAGTGACAACATAACTTCCTAATGGAGAGTAGACGTATGTTACTTGCGTTTCATCTTCTGATAAGGTACCACTAGCATTGGATGGAGTGTCGGTTAATACATAACCATCTACTACTGGAGCTGTCGTTGTATAAGCATCACCTACTCCTCCTGTTTGATGAGCGCTGGGTGCCACTTCATTGCCATTACCATCCACATAATTCGCAGTAACACTACTTTGATCTTGGGTATAAGTAATGGGAGTGTCTTGCGTAGGATCATCTGGGATTGCTGGAGGTAAATAACCTTGGCTCGGATCATTAGGGTCAACTGGGGTCAACGCTGTACCATCTGGTCCCTCTGGAGTATAACCTGGAACATAAGGAATCACGTTCGTTGGACTACCTGGTTGTGTCGGATTACTTGGGTCATTAGGATAGATTGTCTCATCTGTGCTACCATCAGGATTAGTGACAACATAACTTCCTAATGGAGAGTAGACGTATGTTACTTGCACAGGTCCATCTCCCGAGCTAATTGTTCCAGAGGCATTGCTAGGAATAGTCGTCAAGATATATCCTTCAACGACGGTTGCACTTGTATTATAACTGTTCCCAACCTCAACTGTTTGCACATTGCTAGATGCAAGTATGCTACCTGAAGAGTCTACATAATTAGTTGTAACAGTATCTGGAATAGAAAAAATTGTTGTTGTACTGGCAGTTCCATTTGCGCTAGTATAAGTATAAGTAACGGTATAGTTCCCACTCGTTGTAGGCGTATAATCTGTCGTTCCTTCGGGTAAAGTAGTCGTGTTTCCTGATGAGTCTGTTATAGTTACAACCATATCATTAGCTGGATAAGCGATTAGCTCTCCATTATCCTCACCTGTTACTTGTCCTCCCTGCGTTAAATCAATAGGTTTATTAATCACTGCAGTGCTCGTTATTGGGGCGGTAATTGCTGGAGGTGTTGCAATAATATCAAGTTCTGTCACATTATAGTTGGCTGACAGTGGTGTCGGAGAGGCTGGTGTAGCTATGACAGGAGCAACAACAGTAGGAACTACTACTGTTAAGATTGGAGGATTATAGGCTAATGCTGAAGACATCATCAGATGGTTTGTTTTATCGCTTCCCTCTCCTGTAGCATAAACAATCGTCCCAAAATAAAATGTAGGAGTAGAAGTTGTGAAATTAGCAAAGGAAACACCATATGTTTTAGCAAATGAATTTGAATCTGAATCGTTGGCACTAGGCAAATTAGAAGACCCACTGGGCACTCCGAAAATAATGTTTAATCCAGAAGGCAGTCCCAATGAGGAACCATCTACGTTTTCTGCTCCTATTCGTGCTGGATAATTTGAATCATTGGATAGAATTGCTCCCTTCGCATCAGCAGTTGTAATATATTCTGTCCCTCCGCTTATTACACTTAAAGAAGCTCCTAAAATAGACATCGTATTTAATTCATCTAAGGTTAAATTCTGCCCTGACTCAGGTCCCCCGACCAAGTATAAGAAATTTGAAAATTCCCAGAAAAGCCATTAGCCGTCATAAAGGTTATAAAGTTATATGATAGTGCCATAGTTGGATTTGAGTCTTGTGTTGCTCCTACCGTAAATGTCACTGTTGCACTAACCTCATTACCATTTAATGTACCAATATTACTCCATGATTTTGTGACTGTATCTCCTACTGTCAAGTCTGATACAATATAACCTGAAGCTCCCGCCATAGATGAACCCCAGCTTGTACCATATGATGATCCTGAGTCTGTTACAATCCATTTACCATCGCTACTAACTGTTCCTGTTCCAACTACTGCACCACCTGTAACTATGGGTGCACTGGAATCCATACCATTAGCATCTAGTACAAAGTTCTGGGACATTAGTGAACCTGTAGTTACTGTGAAAGATCCAACGGATGATGGATTTGTTGCGGCAACAGCTGAACTTAAATATGAACTAGCCGAACTGGCCTCCGAGGCAAGAGAGTTGATTGCATCAGACACTGCCGAAGAATAAATATTAGCATTTTCTGAAGCGACTGAAGCAACTTCAGATGCCGTAGCATCGCTACTCAGTGTAACATAGGAAGGAGAAATAACTTCATTACTAGTTGCGTAAGATATATTTTCAGTTGAAGCAATATTTGAGACCGCAGATTCAGCCAAAGATGCCGCAGATGAAACAGCGTTACTTGATTGATTTGCAACTGAACTTGCAGAAGTATTTGCAGATGAAATAGCACTAGAAACCTCAGCATAACTTGCATTGATTGAAGACTGTTCAGTAGCAATTGAAGCGATGCTTGAAGCTTGACTTGCAGAATCACTTGCCATTGAGCTAGCAATAGAACTCGCAACACTACTATCATCAGCTAAAGAAATTGTAACCGTAGAACTTGAAGAACTTAACACCACTCCAGCTGAACTGGCTGCTGAAACAGCCGAATTTAAATCATTGCTTGCAGATGATGTGACTGAACCAATGGATGATGCTAGACTATCTATATTGGAGTTAGGTGCAGCAGAACTAGAAACATCTGTAGGATTAGCTGGTTGCTCTACTGGAGAAGATGTATCCGCATAGACGTTTGTTACTCCTAAAGGAGAATTTATCTGAGATGCAATAATTCCCCCTCCTGCTAATATCGCTAATGCACTTGATGCATAAAGCCATGTTTTACCCCTCTTCCATGTCCGAAAATTGGTAAGCTTCACTTGTTTTTTATGTTGTATTTTCATAATTTTTGCCTTTCTTATAAATTTATAATAGTTTCTTCTCAATATGCTCAATACATTTATATTTTAGAGTATATTTATTACCGAACTACAGGGACAACAAAGATTTTCTATCTCTTCTCTCCTTTCTACCTAAGCTTTTGATACCTTTCTTGAAAAATATAGAATATAAAATTAAGTGTTACTCATTTATTTTCAACATTTAATTTTCTTTTTCTTCATACTGGAAATCCTATAATTAAAAAGATGTTTACGAAAAATATAAATTTTTCGTAAACATCTTTTTTGGGAATATGATTAAAAATATTTATATTTGATTTCTGAACAATAAAAACAGGCATTTGTGCGAAAAAAGAACAAAAATTCAAAAAAATTTAGTAAAACAGTTGATATTCTATAGAGTATTTTATATAATATAAGTAAACATTTCGTTAGATTAGCTTTTTAAAACCAACGAAAGTTTCAATTTGATGTCTTTTCGTGACTTAAAATGAAGTAAATATCCGAAAAATTTATATTTTTCGGAATACACTTTTTGTTTTTTGACGAATTAATCGGGGATTTATCATATATATTCTCTCTTTTTTTGTTTGAATCTTATTTAAAATCATTATTTTTAACAAAAAAGATTATAAAGTTTGACTGACCACTTAGACATAAAAATGATATGGTTTTAACAAAAATTTAATGGTTATAATTGGTATGATAGATAAAATTATCGGTTACTTGTTACTATGAATAAGAAAAACACTATTGGACCCTTTGAGTTCAATAGTGTTTTAATTTATCTTATTTCCTACCTTTGAATTATAATCACTTGTCCAATAAAATTAAGCATAAAAATATATGCTAGACTAAACCATTTTGACACCAAATATGAATATTTAGATTAAACATTGAAGAATTTTGGTTCTATAAATGTATTATTTAATGCAAATGATAAGTCTTCTGTTATAAATTAATCTCTACCAATTTTTATTGCGTATTTTCACTCTAACCCAGTAAGTCATCCTAAATCCTCTTTTATAGTTTGGCGACCAATTTTAATTCTCCATTAGTAACAACTTGATTTATTCGCAGATTATTGAGGTAACAAGTTCATCAAAAGTTAGAATTCTATTATTATTATTAATTTGTGTTAATAATTCACTCAACGCAAGAATTGTCATCGTTGTATCTGTTTTCGGATACTCTAAAATCCCGTAATTTGCTAAATTCAAATTCTCTTCTTTATCAGTCTGGATAATATTACCTCCCAAAAAAGACAAAAAGTTTCTCTTTTTGTCTTTTTTAAATATTAGGCAACTAATTTTCTTATACTTAGTTTAACTAATAATACTGTTACTTACCAACAAGTATATAGACTATCTGAGTCTATAGTTCCAACTGTCGAACATCGGAGTATTCAGGCTTACTATCAAATTCTTTTAAGGCAAATGGACATAATGGGTAGAGTTTTCTTCCTTCGCGTCGCGCTTTTTCAACGCCTTTTTCCACAAGCTTTCCAGCCAAACCTTGTCCTCTATAATCAGAATCAACTAAAGTATGGTTCACAATAAAATAAGAGTCACGATCTAACCAAGTCATCTCTCCGATTTCTTTTGTTCCATCCAATAGAACAAGTCGATGTTTTTCTTCTTTAAATTCCATCTTAGTCATCCTTTCTTATAAATTTTAGTGCACCACTTGGACAGGTGTTAATAATTTCTACATTACGCTGAGCTGTTTCGTTATCCGCAATAATCCAAGGTCTTCGTCCCACCTCATAGACATCCGCCGATCCTCTGACACAGAATCCTGCATGCTGACAGACTGACTGATTATAAAAAATATCAATGTCTTCTCCTGAATATTTTTTATATCCTCCTGCGATCAATTCTTCCTCTGTTACTTTTTGATTCTTCAAAAGAGTTCCATCCATAGATTACACCTCCTTCTTCACATTTTAGACTAATTTGGTGAACTTTGCAATGCACGATTATCAGCAAAAGTTATTTCTTCAATATCTCAAACATTTTGACCTGCGGTCCAGCAAGAGGAATTGCTGACAAATCTGTCAGCCACATTTTATCTGCTGACAGAAAATTTTCTGCAACTTCAAATTTTTCTTCAGGCACTGCTCTCATTATTGCAATATGCCATTTCTGATGGGAAAAAATATGAGTAAAATTTCCGATATATTCTGTTTTGGAAATCGTTTCCGGTAGATCCGGTAGATCCGGTAGATCTGGAAGTTTACTGACAGCTCCATCAGTAATGATTTGCCCAAACTCATTTTCTGTCAGTACTGACAAAGGAAAAGTCCACATATCAGCAAGCAAACCCGTCGCAGGGCGCTTTTCTAAATAATACTCTCCTAAAGAATTTTGCAATGCAACTGCCACAAAGTATAAATCTTTTTGCTTCAGCTTTTTTGTTTTCACTGGAAAATTCAGCGGAGTGCCGTGTGCATAAGCTTCACAGTAAACTCTAATTGGGCACACTTCACATTTCGCAATTTTAGGCGTACAAACTTTTGAACCCAAATCCATCAATGCTTGATTAAAATCACCTGGTCTGTCAGCACTGATTAATTTTCGTAAGTGCTGATCAAAAATTTTCCTCGAACCACTTTTAGAAATATCATTTGTCAGCTCAAAAAGACGACTTGTTACTCGCATCAAATTGCCATCAATTGCAGGTTCCGCCAAGCCAAATGAAATAGAAGCAATTGCAGCTGCTGTGTATGGTCCAACGCCTTTCAATGACAGAATATCTGTCAGTACTGATGGAAATATTCCCTCAAACTCTGTCATAATCTGCTGTGCAGCCAGCTTTAGATTTCTCGCCCTTGAATAATATCCTAAACCTTCCCAGAGCTTCAATAACTCCGCATCATTGGCTACTGCAAGAGTGGCTACATCTGGATATTTTTTCATAAAACGTTCATAATAAGGCATCACGGTTTCTACTTGTGTCTGTTGCGACATTATCTCCGAAATCCAAATATTATAAGCATTTGTCGTTTCTCGCCACGGTAATGGCTTTTTATTTTCATCATACCAAGCTAACAGATTCTCATTAAACTTTTTTATATTTTTTTCTGACAGATTCATAAAGTTAATTATAACAAATCTTTTAATAAAAAATCAGCTTTCCAAGCTGATTTTCATTGTCTAAATCATTAACTTTATCAAAATAAGTCTTGACTTCATTGGTTGCTAACAGGAGGTTCAGTATCTTTTATGCTATTTACCAAAGTACTCTTTACTCGCTCTGCAACTTCATAAGGTATGCCGGCTTCAGCTACTTCTTGTACTGTTGCTTCTTCAATTGCCTTTAAATTTTTAAAATTCATTAACAATTTCTGTTTACGTTTTGGACCAAGTCCTGCAATTCCGTCTAATCTACTAGAAAAAGTATTTTTACCGCGGAGTTGTCTATGAAAAGTTATCGCAAAGCGGTGAACTTCATCTTGAATTCGAGTCAAAAGGAAAAACTCCTGCGATTGTCGAGATAAAGGAACTACCATAAGTGGCTCTCCAAAAAGCAATTCACTTGTTTGGTGCTTGTCATTTTTCTGCATCCCAGCAACAGGAATTTGCTCCAAGCCCAACTCTCGTAAGACTTTCTTAGCAATATTAACTTGACCGCTCCCTCCATCCATCGCAATTAAATCAGGAAGTTCCGTTCCTTCACGCAAAGCACGACTATATCTACGCGTCATCACTTCCCGCATAGAAGCATAGTCGTCTGCGCCGACTACTGTTTTAATCTTATACTTTCGATAATCCTTCTTAGAGGGCTTTCCATCAATAAATACCACCATTGCAGAAACAGGCGAAGTTCCCATAATATTGGAATTATCAAAACTTTCAATTCTACTAGGCTTCGGAATACCAAGGATTTTTCCTAGATTTTCTACCGCACCAGTCGTCTTCAAAATATCACGCTCAGCAACATCAAATTTCAATTGTAATTGTGTTTGTGCATTTTTAGTAGCCATATTAACCAGTTGTTTCTTCTCACCCCGACTTGGCTGGATAATTTTTGTGGCAACTACCGCTTCAACTGATTCCTTATCAATATTTTTAGGAACAAAAACTTCTTTTGGCAGCATATGATTATTTTCTCGATAAAACTGACCAATATAAGTTAGAAAATCTTCTTCAGCATCATTATAATATGGGAACATATTAACATCGCGCTGAATGAGTTTACCCTGTCTGACAAAAAAGACTTGCACACACATCCAACCTTTATCTACATAGTAACCAAATACATCGCGGTCTTTAAGGTCATGATTCATCACACGCTGCTTCGTTCTCAATGTACCAATTGACTTGATAACATCTCGATATTCAGCGGCTTGCTCAAACTCCATTTTACCTGATGCAGCAAGCATTTTTTCTTCAAGCTCATTTATAATTTTCTTATCATCACCCGTCAAAAATTCTTTGACTTCCTGTGTCATATCTTTATACACTTGTGGATTCACATGATTTACTACGGGACAAAGACATTGATGAATATGAAAATAAAAACATACTTTTTTCTCATTTAATCCGCATTTTCGAAATGGAAAAATTCTGTCTAGTAAACGTTTAACTTCATTTGCCGCCTTAACATCTGGATAGGGTCCAAAATAAGTTGCACCATCCTTCTGCACTCTTCGTACAACAATTAACCGAGGATATTTTTCGTTGGTAATCTTCAAAAAAGGATAGTACTTATCATCCTTAAGCATAATATTATACTTAGGTTTATAGCGTTGTATAAGATTGATTTCAAGCACTAGTGATTCAATATTAGAGCCAACTACAATCCACTCTAAGTCATCAATCTCAGAAACTAATAATTCTGTCTTTGTATTATGTGAGCCATGAAAATATGACCGTACTCTATTTTTAAGATTTTTAGCCTTACCAACATAAATGACCGTTCCATTTTTATCTTTATGTAAATAACAACCTGGACTATCAGGCAATAGTTCCAATTTTGCTTTTATCGTTTGATTCATTTTTCTATTATACCAAATTGTCCAGTTTAACGATACAAAAAAAGACGCTCTCGCGTCTTCTTGAGGATATTTTTGAATTTTTTATTACAAATCGTTAATATCGAAGTCTTCGCCGAGGAAGTCAGCAAGTGAGAAGCCTTCTTGTGTTTCTGGCAATTCGTATGAAGGTTTAGCTGCTTTGCGTGGTGCGCGTGGTTTGCGTTCACGTTTTTCACCGTCATTGTCGTTATTACGAGCTGGACGAGCTGGTGCTTCTTCAAGTGCCTTGATAGAAAGTGAGATACGTTCTTCTTCAGGTTTTACGTCAAGAACTTTTACGTTCACAACTTGACCAACTTTAAGAACGTCTTTTGGATTTTCAACGCGTTCCCAAGAAATTTGTGAAACGTGTACAAGTCCTTCAACACCTGGATAAAGTTCAACGAAAGCACCGAAGTCAGTCAAACGTTTAACAGTACCTTCAACAGTTGAACCAACTGGAGCTTTTTCTTCAACTTGTTCCCATGGTCCAGGTTGAGTTGCTTTAAGTGAAAGTGAAAGACGACCAGCTTCTGGGTCAAGTTTCAAAATTTTAACGTTAACAACATCACCAGGTTTAACTGCATCTGATGGACGTTTGATACGGCTATGGCTCAATTCAGAAACGTGAACCAATCCGTCAATACCACCGAGGTCAACAAAGGCACCAAAGTTAGTTACACGCGAAACTGTACCTTCAACAATATCACCTTCTTGAAGTTGTGCAAAAGCTTCTTTACGAGCTTCGATTGCTTCAGCTTCAACTACAGCACGACGGCTGAGGATGAAACGGTTTTCTGAAGCGTTAACTTCGATGATTTTAGCTTCAATTTCTTCGCCGACAAATTTCTTAGTGTCTTTTACAAAGTAAGTGTCAATCATAGATGCAGGGATAAATCCACGTACACCGTTATAGTCTACTGAAAGGCCGCCTTTAACGTCTTTAGTAACTTTAACTGTTACGACTTCACCTTCTTTGCCTTCCAGTTGAGTCCAAGCTTTACGAGCTTCAAGACGTTTCAATGAAAGGAGATATACGTTTGCACCTTCTGCTTCTTTACCAACGATTTGTTTAATTACGAGTAAGTCAAGAACATCACCAGGTTTAACGAATGTATTGATATCAGCATCGCGGTCGTTAGTGATTTCGCGAAGTGTAAGGACACCTTCGACACCAGTTCCTACGATAGCAACAGTTGCTTGCCCGTTTTCAACTGTAAGGATTTCGCCCTTAACGACGTCACGTACTTTAACGTCTCCAACGCTGTTTAATAGTGTTTCAAATTCGTTCATTTGTAAAAAAAATTCCTCCAACAATTTGGCTGGCACACAGCCTTATGAAGTATTATAACATAAAAAATCGCATAGGGAAAGCATTTTCCTTATTTTATTGTAAATTTTATTATAATAAATATATTATGATTTTTATCCTGTTGAAAATAAGGGAAAAATCTACAATTCTTTGCGATAACATACGTTATTCTTTAATTCTTCTTCGCTTAATATTGTTTGCGAAAATAATAGTCTATCTCTTGTCTGATCACTTGGGTCATGCGAACCAGAATAGTCAATTTCACCTGTCTTGGTTCTCACTGGAATAACCACTCCCTTAGGATAAAAATAGAGCTGAGCAGTGTTGCGGTGGGAGTTTTCAGATTGCGTTTTCAAATAAAGGGTATCCTCCGCTGTTCTACCACCAAAACTTAGGAAATACCGCTTTTCTTTTACAAGAAGTATTCCCCCATCTACCGTTAATCCAGCGAGTGTCTTTTTAGTATCATTTTTCCAAACTCCTTGTAAAGCTGAATAATTACCATTTTCTAACTGTTTATATTCTAATTCTCGAATCTCACCGTCTGTGTAATCAACTCGATGAATGAGAGAATCATGAGAAATTTTTTCTGCTTTTTGGATTTGTTTATTATTTACAATAACTCCTAAAACACTCGGAATCATCACTATTAAACCTAGCATTAAAATGATTTTCACTGTTATTTTCATTATTTACTTTCCTTTAATATTAGAAATAAATTATAAAATAATTATAACATCATCATTTTTAATTTCCTAATGAAATCTTTTAGAGCTTTTATCAAAGCATCAAAAAACCGAAGCCTTTTAGAACTTCGGATTTTACTCTTTTGATTTATTGGTATTGCATTACTTTATTATCTTTGTAGGCAAAATCAATCATAGCTCCACCGAGACATTCTGCCCCATCATAAAACACAACGGCTTGACCAGGAGTGATTGCGCGTACTGGTTCATCAAATTCAACAGTAGCTTTATCGCCGTTAATGTGAATAGTCACACCTGTATCTGCTTGGCGGTAGCGGAATTTTGCTGTGCAGTGCATATCAAATTTTTCTGGCATCTCATGTGTGAAACTGAGGTTACTTGCTTCTAAACTTGTTGAATAAAGATGTTCGTGATGAAAACCTTGTCCAACATAGAGGGTATTTGTTGAGAGGTCTTTTCCAACAACAAACCATGGGTCAGAAGTTAATTGGCCGTGTTGGCCACCAATCCCCAAGCCGCCACGTTGCCCAATAGTATAATACATCAAGCCTGCGTGCGTTCCCATTTCAACACCGTCAAGTGTCATCATTTTTCCGCTCGTCGCTGGAAGGTAATTCGTCAAAAATTCTTTGAAATTCTTTTCGCCAATAAAGCAAATCCCTGTGGAGTCTTTCTTTTTAGCTGTTGCAAGTCCTGCTTTTTCTGCTATTTTACGAACTTCAGGCTTTTCTAAATGTCCCAAGGGAAACATTGTTTTTTTAAGTTGTTCTTGCGAAAGTTGACTTAAAAAATAGGTTTGGTCTTTATTATTATCCGCTCCTCTGAGCATATGAACCGTTCCGTCTTCATCTGTGTGAACTTGCGCGTAGTGCCCTGTCGCTACATAGTCAGCGCCAAGATCCATTGCATAATCAAGAAAGGCTTTAAACTTGATTTCTTTGTTGCACATGACGTCTGGATTAGGTGTGCGTCCTGCACGATATTCGGCAAGGAAATATTCAAAAACACGGTCCCAATATTCTTTTTCAAAATTGACAGAATAGTAGGGAATTCCGATTTGGTCGGCCACTGCTGCTACATCTTTGTAGTCCTCTGTTGCCGTACAAACACCATTCTCATCGGTATCATCCCAATTTTTCATGAAGACTCCAATGACGTCATAGCCTTGTTCTTTGAGAAGTAGTGCTGTGACTGAGCTGTCCACGCCGCCTGACATTCCAACGACGACACGAGTTTTACTGTTATCCATTAAATTTCACCATCTCTTTCTATTTTGATTTTACAAAATATCAGTTGAAGGCTGACTTTTGTGGTAACTTTCAGTTGAAGGCTGAAGTTAATAGGTAACTGATTAATTATAATTGATTTTAGGAAAATTGTAAATATGTTCACTTCAAAAATTATTCTTTAAGTAAGTGGATAGAAACGTCAGTCTGTTTAAAGTCTAGCCATTGAATCAACCAGCTCTACGCTTCTTTGAATTGGGGTATGGTATAATAATTTTATGATTGAACATACTGAAAATCCTTTAATTTTTAATACTGCTATTGGCGCTAAAAAGCGAGTGGAGACAATTTTACCTCCGACAAATTATTGCCCTTTTTGCGATGTAGAGCAGCTTACTAATATTTTACGAACAGAGCGCAACAAAATTTGGTTGAAGAATAAATTTCCGACGATTGAAAAGGCTTTGATGACTGTGATTATCGAATCTGATAAACATTTAGGAGATGTTTCTACTTACTCTTTAAGTGAAAATCGGGAAGTTTTTCGTTTCGGTTTTGACTGTTGGGATGAAATGATCAAATCTGGTGATTTTCGCTCTGTATTGATGTTCAAGAATTTTGGTCCACATTCTGGTGGAACTTTGCGACATCCGCATTTACAAGTGGTTGGATTGCATGAGTTAGATGGCTATGAGCAAATCTCTCCTGAACATTTTGAAGGGATCGAAATCAAGAAAAATGGGTTGACTGTGACCTTGTCTACTCGTCCTGTCATGGGCTTTGTTGAGTTTAATGTCATCATTTCAGAACTTGAGAATGTTGAAAAACTTGCGGATAGCGTGCATGAAATCACAAGTTATTTGATGACGGACTATATGGATGGTCGATGTGATTCTTATAATCTGTTTTTCCATCATTTTAATGGAAAATATATTTGTAAAATTGTTCCTCGTTTTATTACTTCTCCTTATTTTATCGGTTATAAGATTGCTCAGGTCAATAAATTAGAAAAACTTGAAGAAATTGCTGATGAGATTAAAATAAGATTGGAAAAATGAGATTGACAGTTCTGTCAGTAACTGACAGGATGTTTATCCACATTTTTAAAATTATTATTCAATCGCTTAGGACTGACAGTTTTTTGTCAGTATTTTTTCTCCGTCAGCACTTGTATAACTAGGGTTTAGAGTCAAAGCACAAAAAATCAAGTGATATTTTTCAACATTTCTTACCAAGCATATTCACATCTTGGTATAACTGAGTTCGTACGATTAGAAATGAATGAAAAAGATGAACCTCACGAGATTTTCTATTTTTCAACATTTCTTGCCAATCGTACTCACATCTTGGTATACTATAAACATGAAGTTTATCAAAAATAATAAATGGGCATTGCTTGCAAGTTTCATTCTTCCACTTCTATTAGTGGCAGTGGGTCTTGCTATGACTGGAATTTACTGGGGCAGTGGCAGGTCTATTTTGGCTGGAGATGCTTATCATCAGTATGTCGCCATTCATTCTCTTTATCGAAATATTCTACATTCTGGCGGTACGCAGGGATTTTTATATACCTTCACAAGTGGGCTAGGATTAAATCTTTATGCTTTTTCCGCTTATTATATGGGGAGTTTTTTCATGCCCCTCACATTTTTCTTTAATGTTCATAATATGCCAGATGCTTTATATCTGATTACCCTTTTAAAATTTGGTTTTATTGGTTTGTCAGCTTTTGTTAGTTTCAAAAATATGTATAAAAAGCTGTCAATAATGATGGTAGTTGCTGTCAGCACTTCTTTTGCACTGATGAGTTTTTTAACTTCACAACTTGAAATTATCATGTGGCTTGACGTTTTCATCTTACTCCCTCTAGTCATTTGGGGATTACATCGAATGATGGATACTGGTCATCGGTGGTTATATTTTGTCACACTTCTCATTTTATTCATTCAAAATTATTATTTTGGATTTATGGTTGCGCTCTTCCTTGTTCTTTATTTCTTGGCTCGAAACCTAGCAAAGTGGTCTTGGAAAAAGACCTTTGATTTTGTGATTACATCAGGATTAGCAGGCTTTTCTAGTCTTATCATGTTACTGCCAATGTATCTTGATTTAAAGGCAAATAATTCTGATGCGTTATCAGTGCTGACAGGAACTTTCACAGACAATTCTCATCCATTAGACATTTTTGCTAAGAACTTTGTTGGCTCTTATGATACGACTCAATTTTCTGCTGTACCAATGATTTACGTTGGTATGATGCCATTTGCGCTTGCTATTCTCTTCTTTTTTACGCGTTCAGTGCGGTTTAAAACAAAGCTGGCTTATCTTGGAATTCTTGTATTCCTTATTGCTTCTTTTTACTTACAAGTTTTAGATTTATTTTGGCAAGGGATGCATTCTCCCAATATGTTTTTGCACAGATATGCCTTTTTGTTTAGTCTGATTATTGTATTGATGGCTTTAGAAAGCCTTGTCAGATGGCATGAATTTAAAACTTGGTGCATTATTTTACTGACAGCTTTTCTGTCAGTAGGATTTCTTGCCACAGTTATGTTTGGCAACTATAAATACCTTGAATCCAGTCCTGTCCTTTTGACTTTTCTCTTTGGATTAGCCTATTTCATCTTATCTATGAGTTCCATTAGAAATTGGATTCCCTCTCATCTGTTTGTTATTATTCTCTCAATTTTTATGATTATTGAAAGTGGTATTAACAGTTTATATCAGATTCAAGGTGTTCAAAAAGAATGGAATTTCGCCAGTCGCGAATACTACAATACTCAGGTCAAACTCCTCAGTCCGATTGCTAAAGAAATCCAGAATCTGACTGGAACAACATTTGCCAGAGCAGATAACACAACACCAGACACCGCTAATGATGGCATGAAGTATGGATTTAATGCCATCTCACAATTTTCATCAGTGCGAAATAGCAATTCTAGTAGAGTCATGCGGGAACTCGGTTTTCACACTGATGATACTTTTTTAAACCTACGCTACCCTGGTAACACGCTCTTAATGGATTCTCTGTTCGGTGTCGCTTATAACATCAATCAATTTCAGCCCGATAAATATGGATTTTCTCTTGTGTCTACTGACAAAAACCTGTCGTCACTGACAAAGAATCGTTTGGTACAAAGTCTTGGAATTTTCGTCCCAGGCGGTTTTAAAAATGCTCAACTTTCAACTTCCGATCAGACATCAGACATTATAAAAAATCAAACCAACTTTCTGTCAGCACTGACAAAAACAAAATCACCTATTTTTAAAGAATTTTACACGACAAGTGAGCATACAGATGATAAAATCACAGGATATAGTAACTCAGTCACGCTGACGCGCAAGAAAACATCAACTGTAACAGACGTCTCGGTCACTTATGGCATTACTGCACCCGCTCATAGTCAAATTTATCTGTCCGTTCCAAATATCAGCTATATCAGTGACTCCGCGACAAATACAATGATTAGCGTCAGCTCAAGTAGTCAAGGTGTAACACATTCTTTGGCAAATTATTACGTTGGCACAAATGATACTGGTCGCTTTTTTAATCTAGGTGCTTTCTCAAATGCTACTCCCCTCAAAGTGACGCTTTCATTCCCAGAAAATTCACAAGTGAGCTTTGATACAACATCATTTTGGAGCTTAAATACACAACTCTACACAACCGAAATGAATAAACTAAGAGCACATAGCCCACAAGTACAACTCATCAAAAATGGTGCAAAATTAGCTTATTCTGAAAAAGAAACTGGTGATATCTTCCTTACCGTTCCTTATGATAAAGGTTGGAGTGCCCAGATTGACGGTAAAACAATCAGTATCACCAGAGCGCAAAATGGCTTCAGCAAAGTCCATGTTCCCGCCGGAACACATACCTTGACTTTGCACTTTTTCCCACAAGGCTTGAAAGTAGGTATTATTTGCTTTATCAGCGGAATTTTGTTATTTATAACATATGACCATATTGCTAAGAAAAGCAGAAAATCAGGAGGTTCAAAAAGATGAAAACTAAATCACTCATCCCAGCCGTACTCGGCATCTGTGTTGCTCTCGCTATCCCTGTAAGTTACTCATTAAAAACCAAGTTTATTGAAGTTAAATTCAGTAAAGGCGGGTTATTGAATCCAGAATTATACAATAAGAAAAGTGTTGATTAATCAACACTTTTTATTTTTACTTTAGTCAGTAACAATGAATTCAAAATCACAGAAACAGAGGATAAACTCATTGCAGCGGCCGCAATCATTGGATTTAACAAACCAAAAGCCGCCAGTGGAATTCCAATAATATTATAGACAAAAGCCCAAAAATAATTTTGCTTAATCTTCATCATCGTTCTTTTTGACACTTCAAAAAATGATAACAATTTGTGAAGTTGACCACCAATAACTGTCACATCTCCTGCTTTCATCGCAATGTCAGATCCTGTAGCCATCGCCAGCCCAATAGTTGCCGAAGATAGCGCAATCGCGTCATTGATTCCATCACCAACCATCATAGATTGTGGTGTTTTTTGCACGATCTCTGCTTTTTGTTCTGGTGACAATCCTGCGCTCACTTCATCAAGTTTTACAATTTCTTGAATTTTACGAGCTGACACTTTGTTATCCCTGTCAGCATCACCGTTCTTAATCCTTGCTTGCGAAGTCTATCAATGACAGCTACACTCTCTGCTTTTACAGTGGAGGCAAATGTTGCAACAGCAAGCAGCTGCGTTTCATTCGCTAGATAAATCACTGTATCCTCCGTTTCAAAAGGAATTGTCAAATTCAAATCATTTATTAACTTATCGTTACCTGCAAAATATTTTTGACCATCAATTTCTGCTGACAAACCTCGTCCAGCGATTTCTGTCAGTGCTGACAACTCGTACAATTCTCCGTCAAATTGAATGGATTGTGCTAATGGATGATTAGAATGCGCTTCAAGACTTGCAAGGATTTTAAAAGCATCACTACCATTCAAATCTCCAGAAAATTTACTGACGAAAGCTTTTGATTTTCTGTCAACGTTGACAAAACTTTTGTCAACAGCTGATTGTACTCTAAAATCAGTTAATTCAAAATCTCCAGTCGTAATTGTACCCGTTTTATCAAAAAACACCGTTCCAATCATTCCTGCAAGCTCCAAAGCATTTGTATTTTTTATCAATAAACCATTCTTAGCCGCCAAGCCCGTCCCAGAAATAATCGCTGTTGGAGTCGCTAACCCCAAAGCACATGGACACGCAATCACCAACACCGCTACCGAATGCATAATCGCTGTCAACAACACTCCACCTATCAGCCAAGTTGCGATAAAAGTCACCAGAGCAATTCCAAGTACAATTGGCACAAAAATTCCCGAAATTTTATCCGCCAATTTTTGAATATTTGGTTTAGAACCTTGTGCCTCGCTCATCATCTCTACCATTCGAGAGATTGTCGAATCATTCAAATCATGCACAACAACAGCTTTAATCTCACCATCCAGATTAATTGCGCCTTCAAAAAGTACATCATCATCTGCTTTCACAACAGGCAATGACTCCCCCGTCAAATGACTTTCATCAAAAGAAGCTTTACCCGATAAAATCATTGCATCCAGTGGCACTTTCTCACCTGGAAGTATTTTGATAACATCACCAGTTTTGACCTGCTCAATTTCAAGGTCTCCATCCATCGTATGCACCAGTTTTGAACGGGTAGACATCAACCCAGTGATAGCAGAACTTGTTTTTTCTTTAGCATTTTGCTCAAGGAGTTTTCCCATCACCACTAAAGTAATAATTACCATCGAAGACTCAAAGTTCAACGCATTTTTCTGTCCCATAAAGACAGCCAAAATCAAACTTGAAAAATAAGCAACAGATGTTCCTAACGCAACCAAAACATCCATATTTGCTGACTTATTTCGTAGAGCATGATAGGCGCCTACATAAAAACGACTTCCCACAACAAATTGCACAGGTGTAGCCAAAATCAACTGTAACACCGGATTATGCAAAAACATGACCCAAGCCAAATCATGAAGTCCAAATATTGAAGCAAACATTGCAATCACCAGTGGTAAAGTCAAAACCACTGCTCCCCAAAAAGAATAACGCAGATTTCTCGCTTTTCTAGCCACCTCTTGAGCAATTTTTTCCTGATGCGCTTTATCATTTACAATCGCCCCATATCCAGCTTTTTCAACCAAAGCAATGATTTCTGCATCAGACATCGATTCATCCGAAACCACTTTTGCTTTCTCTGTTGCCAAATTTACTGTCGCCTCAGTAACTTTCTCTGAAGCATTCAACGCTTTTGAAACTGTGTTAACACAATTTGCACAAGTCATTCCTGTAATAACAAAACTCTGACTTCTCATCTCATAAACCTGAATTCAAACCACTTTACATCAATAAGATAAGTGAATCCAAACCCCTTCCTTTAAATCTTTTTATCACTCAAGCACATAGACACCGCCAACTTCATTGCAATGCTATTTGACGATTTATGTAAACCATTTTCGCACCCATCGCTACACTTCAAGAAAATCAATGATTTTCTCAACATCTTAAAGCAGTAACTTCAAAATCCATCTCATCATAATTTTTGAAAAAATTAAAGATGAACTATTATAAAAATCAAGAACAAATTGACATCACAACTTCGCTTCACGCCATGACATACCAAGTATGATTAGTATCCTATCATCCCAAAATTCTAAAATGGACAAATACTACACCTTATAGTTTACAATTGTAAACGAATTTTGTCAAGTATTAATACAAAAAATCATCTTCATTAAAATAATGAAGATGATTTTGTTATTATCGAGCGAAACTAGATTTTGGGGATTATTTCATTCCAACTATTTTAACAAACTTGCTCTCCCCACAAATTAATTGACTTCCTAATCCTAAGAAAAATCAAACATAAATTATTATAAATTTACTTTATAACCTGCTTCAGTTACTGCAGCGCTCATTGCTTCAAGGGTTGCAGGAGTATCAAATTTCACCAAAGCTTCATTTTTCTTTAAAGAAACCTTTGCTTTTGCCACTCCCTCAACTGATTCCAATGCTTTGGTTACGTGCATTACACAATGTTCACAAGTCATACCTTCAATTTTCAATGTTTCTTTCATCGTCATAATTTACTTCTCTCTTCTAATTATTAACCGGCTATCTTATCTTTCCAAACACACACTCACTGATAATTCTATAATTATCATACAGCAATTTGTTCATGTTCATGTTCATGTCTACAAGCGCAAGTTCCCGTTGTTTCCAAGCAGTTACAGTGCTTAATATCTACAACTTCTTTGGCCTCAAGTGCTGTTTTCAGCAACTCAACATCTTGGGCAGTTAAAGTTGACTTTTCAATCATATCTTTTAACACATTCACATGTTTCGTAGCACAAACTTTTTCCAAAAGCCCATCTGCCATAAGATTGATTGCTGTACACTCTTCCATCAAAGGTCTATAAACAAACTTACGTCCCTCTTTCTCGGTACTCAGCATTTCTTTTTTTACTAAGCGACCAAGCAAAGTTTTTACTGTTGCAATAGACCAATCTAAGTCTTGCGGAATTTGTCTATAAATCTCATCGACCCTTGCTTCCTCCAAAGACCAAATCACACGCATCACAATCAATTCTGCATTGGATACATTAAATTCTACGTCATTCATTTTGGCTCTCCTTTCCTGCAAGAGCTGAGTTCAACTCTATTATTATATTCTACTAAATTTTCTTTACCTTTGATAAAAAATCAAAAATAATGAATCACGTGATGTAAAACACATCATTTTAGAGTCAATTTACAATTGATTTGATTAAAATATAACTCCAAATTGACAGTGAATCAAAAACTTTAATGACCATAATATCTCAGCTTCAGGCACTAATAATAAAATCTTATAGGATATCTAAAGCAGAACTACTATAAAAATTGAACTCAATTCTATTTTCATTTTTATAGTACAAGTTTACAATTGTAAACAAAAAAAGTCAAGTAATATCTCTCATTATCAATAAAATCAATATCATCTATTCATATGGCAACGACTCAACATTACGACATACCCACTAACTCTCTTCAATTCATGCTAGCTCACTCAAAACAATAGGATGTTTAGAGTGAGTATTTAAAGTAGACCTAACATACATCTCGAATTTGATTCCTCTAAATCATATAACAAAAAGTCCCTATTAGTTAAACCAGTCCACGAAAACTGATTAATTCTTATCTTCACCAAAAATTTCGGCCATGATACGTCTTCCTGTAGGAGTTTGAGCTAGACCTCCTTCAGCAGTCTCACGGAAAGCAGTTGGTAAAGTTCGTCCAACATTATACATCGTATTAACAACCTCATCCACTGGAATCATTGTTTTTATACCTGCTAAGGCCATATCAGCAGAAATCATAGCTTGAGAAGCACCCATCGCATTTCGATGCACACATGGTATCTCAACTAAACCAGCGACAGGGTCACAAATCAACCCTAGCATATTTTGCAATACCAGAGCAATAGCAAAGCCAGCCTGTTCAGCAGTACCACCAGCAGCTAAAACTAAAGCAGCCGATGCCATCGCTGAAGCTGAACCCACCTCAGCTTGACAACCGCCCTCAGCTCCTGAAATAGTCGCATTATTTGCAATAGCTAATCCAAATGCACCTGCTGCAAATAAAAACTCAATCTGATTTTCGTGTGTCAAAGAAAGTTTAGCCGTTGCAGCCGTCAATACTCCAGGTAAACAACCTGCCGAACCTGCAGTTGGAGTCGCACAAATTAACCCCATTTGCGCATTTACCTCATTTACCGCCACAGCATCTCTTGCTGCACCTAAGATAATATCACCTGACAAAGCTTTTCCCGAAAGGATATACTCATTCATTAATTTTGCATCTCCTCCAGTCAAACCTGTTAAAGATTTTTCTCCAAGCAAGCCTTTATCAACAGAATTAAGCATTATCTCCAAATTTCGTTCCATCAGTTCCCAAATCTGTTTACGCTCTCTTCCCGTTTGCTCCATCTCTATGGCAATCATTAGTTCTGTTACAGAGGAGTATTCTTTAGAATCCTCAATCAATTCTGCAATATTTTTAAACATCTCTATTATTCCTTATCATTTACGCTATCTTCAATCACAAGCACCATCACAAACTACTAGTTGAAAAAGTTCACGGCATGAAGACGTGGAATAGACTTCATTTCTTCGATTACCTCTTCCACATTTGGCGTGTCTACTTCAAGAATCATGATGGCTTTTTCACCTCTTGCTTCTCGAGTAACATTCATTTGAGCAATATTTATTCCGTGTTCGGAGAGAACACTTGACACTTTAGCAATCATCCCAGGTACGTCTTCATGAATGACGACAAATGTAGGAACTCCTGCGGAAATTGCAATATCAAAGCCATTTAATTCTGTCACTTGAATCATCCCACCACCAATGGAAATCCCTGTTACTGTCATTGTCCGCTCACCTTTTTTAGCAATTAAACGAGCCGTATTAGGATGTTCTGCTCTGTCTTCTGGATGAGGAACATAACTTATCTCCATCCCTTGTTCATAAGCAATCTGTGGTGCTTGGGGTAATCGTTCATCATCAGTGTCCATTCCCAAAACCCCAGCAACTAACGCAACATCTGTTCCATGTCCCCGATAGGTTTTAGCAAATGATTCATAGAGATGAATTTCTAATTTTTCAGGAAGTTCACCAAAAATAGAGCGCACAATCTTACCTATACGCGCTGCTCCTGCTGTATGTGAGCTGGAAGGCCCAATCATCACAGGCCCAATAATATCAAAAACACTTTTATATCTAAAATTATCCACTTCATCACCATTTTCTGAATTTTTATCTCCAAATATCATACCATAAATTTGAGTGATTTTCAGTCGTAGAAAAAGCGACTCCGAGGAGTCGCTTAAATCTAAAGATTACAAGATTAACGTCCTTTGTAAATAGAACGTGATTTACCATACCATAACTGTCCAAGCCATTTTTGAAGCCATGGTTGAATCCATCTATCAAGACCAAATGCACGACCTGAACCATTCATGAGGGCAATCGCAACTGGAATATACCAAAGTGATACCCAAGTCAACATACCAGTCGTTGCAAACATCAAAGTCAAACCAGCTGTTGCTGCAGAAGCAATAAATGTGAAAGCACCTGCAATGATAGCTAAGGCAAGAAGCAATTCAACGATTGACATGATACGTTGCAACCAAAGCGCTACTTCGTAATTTGGTACGAAGACTTTCATGATAGGTTGCATCCAGTGAGGCACACCTGCTGTTGTCGTTTTTGGCATTGTACCGTATTCGTAAGTCAAGCCCCAAACGTGTTTAACACCATTTGCATCTGTTGTAGTACGGAAAATACTGTCCCAGAATCCAACGTGTTGTGCTGCTGCATGAGTAGCTCCACTACCACCAGCTGCAGTAGTTGCTCCAGCCGCTGCATCTGCTACTGCTTTGGTTGTTGAGCTAGCAGCAGAACTTGTAGCTCCAGCTGCTGCATCTGCTGCTTTTGCAACAGGCTTTTCAAGCCAGCCTCCGTTTGATTTCAAGAATGTGGAAATTTTTACAGTATTTCCCATCCACGATTGATCAGAATTACCGAATACTTTTGGTACAGCATCAAGCAACCAAATCAATCCGTAGAACAAACGAAGCGGAAGTGACCAAAGAACATTACCACGACGTGAAGCGTGACCGCGCATAAAGTTACGGTTATCTTCTGTACGGAATACCTCATTCAAAGCGTAACGCCAGAAATAGTGAGCAGAGCGAAGTTGCAATGTATAGATGAAGTAGACAATATTTTTCATCATCATTGCCCAGAAACCTGTCAAACGAGCATTTCCGATTTTAGCAACACCCCAAGCTGAACCAACAGAAACCATTGTTCCTTGGTATTTGCTTGTATGTTTTTGTTTGCTTGTACCATTGATATCAGCAATAATGTTTTTAGCTGCTGTACCTGCTGTTTGTTCTGCAGCTTCAACGATTTGTGGTGTAGGACGACCTGTTTCTGGTTCAATATATCCTGACACGTCACCAGCAACGAAAACGCCTTGTCCTTCAAAACCAACTGCTTCCATGAATTCATTAGCTTGAAGACGATGACCGCGTTCTGTTTCATTTAGATTTGTTTTAGCTGCTGTATTTCCTTGAACTCCTGTTGTCCAAATCAAAGTATGTGTTGGAATTTCTTTAGCAACTTTTTCTTCGTCACGTCCACCAACATTGACTTTGATATGATCTTGTGCAACTTCAACAATACCATGATTTGTCAACACATGAACATTTTTCTTTTCAAGGTAAGCATGGGCTTTATCGGCTTGTTTACGGTCCAAAGTATTAAGAATGGTTGGCATCATTTCAACAACGTTAATCGTGATTTCTTCTTCAGGAATCTTCCAATCTGTTGAAACTTTTTTACGCCAGTCAATCAATTCACCTGCCATCTCAATCCCAGTAAAACCAGAACCTGCAACAGAAATAGTCAAAAGAGCGCGACGTTTTTCATCATCAACTTCAGTAGAGCCATATTGTACAACTGTTTCCAATTGACGTTTAATTTTCATCGCATCTTCAAGCGACCAAAGTGTGAAGCCGTGTTCTTTGACCCCTGGTACACCAAAGTCATTTGGTTCTCCACCGAGAGCAACGATGACGTAGTCATATTCGTAGCTACCATGTTTTGTGATGACTTTTTTGTTTTCTTTGTCAAGGCTGACAACAGAATCCGTTACAATGCTAACATTCTTGCGTTTCCCTAAAAGTTTTTGGAAATCGTATTGAACTGTTGTAAAAGGCACACGCCCTGCCGCAACTTCATGAAGCTGTGTCATCGTAGTGTGATAGCTATGCTTGTCAATCAAAGTGATGTTTGCAGTTGCCTTAAGCTTTTTAGAAAGCTCACGTGTTGCATGAACCCCAGCAACCCCACCACCGATGACTACGATTTTTTTCTTAGTCATTTTAAAATCAGTCTCCTAATAGTGATATAATAATAATGTCAGAGACTATTATATCCTTTTTATAGCAATTTGTAAACTATTACACAAGAAAAATCTTCTAATAAATCTAATTAGAAGATTTTTCATTTTTATTCATATTTACCTGATTTTTTTGTGAGTTTAAGAGATTAAATCGTTCCTTTGTGGAAGAGCTGGTCATTGATGTACTTGAAGAAATAATGACCTGAACGAATTTCAAAAGTATAAACGAGATAAACCATATGTTTCATAAACGTCGCAGAAAAACCACTTAATTTTGATTTCCCAACTGTTCCGACAGCGTAATTTGAACCGATCGATACTAAAGTTCCTCGATAATTTCCTTCAAACTTCGCTTTCTCTCCGCCTTTGATAGCTGCAATAATATTTTTAGCTGCTGTACTTCCTGTTTGCTCTGCTGCTTCTGCAATCTGCGGTGTTGGTCGTCCATTTTCTGGAACGATGTATCCTGATACATCTCCTGCCACATAAATTCCTTGATTTTCATCTCCTACGGCTTCCATAAACTCGTTGGCTTGAAGTCGATGCCCACGTTCTGTTTCAGCTAATTTACAGCCTTCTGCTTCCGTATTTCCTTGAACACCTGTCGTCCAGATGAGCGTGTATCCTGCAATTTCTTTGGTTACTTTTTCTTCATCACGTCCACCGACATTTACTGTGATATTATTCTTTGAAACAGCTGTAATCCCATGATTTACAAGAACATTGATGTTCTTATTTTGTAGATAAGCCAGTGCTTTGTCTGCCAGACTCCGATCCAAGATATTCATAATCGTCGGCATCATTTCTACAACGTTAATCGTAAATTCTGATTCAGGAACGTTGTATTTTTTAGAAACTTTTTTACGCCAGTCAATCAGTTCACCTGCCATCTCAATACCTGTAAATCCTGAACCTGCGATGCTGAAAGTCAATAAAGCTTTGCGTTTTTCTGGATTCGTTTCTGACTTTGCAGCTTCAACCATTTTTTTCAATTGAGCTTTGATTTTCAAGGCATCTTCAAGTGACCATAGGGTGAACCCATATTCTTTTACACCAGGTACTCCAAAATCATTGGGTTCTCCACCCATTGATACGATAATGTAGTCATAATCGTAACTACCTTTGACAGTGATTGCTTTTTTATTTGCTTTATCGAGTTCTACAAGACTGTCTTTAACTAATTTTACATTATCAAACTTTCCGATTGTTTGACTTAATTGGTATTGTACGGCATCAGGTTCAACACGGCTTGCTGCAACTTCGTGAAGCTGAGTCATTGATGTCTGAAAATCATGTTTGTCAATAACCGTAATTTCTGCTTCATTTTTAAGTGTTTTTGCCAACAGACGTGTTGCTGATACACCAGCAAATCCTGCACCTACAACAACTATTTTTTTCTTAGCCACTTTTATTTGGCCTCCTACTAATAATTAATAAAGTCAAAGATATTATACACTTTATTAATTAAAATACACACTTTGTTGTTTATAAATTTAGATTTCCAAAAAAGCTAGAAAAGAAAAAGCCGTATTGTCACGACTTTTGTGTGTTACTCCTCTGAGTAATTTTGCATGACCTGACCTTCAGTTACACCAAAACATTTTGTAAAAGGAAGGATGTATTCAATATCCTCAATGTTTTTGTTTTTCATCACAGTGATTCTGCTCATACCTTGATGGACTTCTACTGTAATTTTGTGATTATTGTCAATAAAGAAGTGAACATTATCACAGGCTCCGTGGTGAATGCTTACTCCAAGGATTTTCCCATCATGCAGTTCACAGGTCTGAGCTCCGTGCAAATAACCGTCAACAATGAGCTTCATCACCGCGCTTTCTACTTTAGGACTGGTGTTTGAAATTTCCTCAATATGTGGATGGTCATTTTCTGGTATTTCCATTCTTTTATGTCTCATGAAACACCTCCTCTCTCTTATTACTTCTATTTTATCAAGTTTTTTAATTAGAACAAAATGAGATACAAATTAATTTTTACTTATTAATTTTTAAACTATGATTATCATTCAACGAATTGATATTGTTTTATAAACTTTAGAACACAGAAACATACAAATACTGCTTGTCATTACTTATTTCAAACTGATCAAAGTTTGCTTTAGATGTATCAGCACTATTACTATGAATCTGCGAAGATAAAGTCAACCTTAACTCCAAAAAGTATTTTAGAGATTAAACAGTATGAGTTCATCTACTAAGCTGAACTAGTAGAATTTGGCTGATAAGTTTGATAAAATAAAGTTGAATTTTAAAAGTAAGGCTCATTCAGTTGAATTTGCCCTCCTTACAATATTATAGGAGAAAAAATGAAAATTACATTTGATGATAATATTACCAAACGTCTGTCAGAACTGACAGAATCGAAAACTGGGGATTTTGTTTTAGATTTTGACCACACATTGAGCACCGAGATGATTGATAGTTCATGCTGCGGAATTACACGCTATCGCATTGTTTTAGTTGATAAAGGTGCTGTACCTGCTGTGTTTGACGGACGTATTGATTCTCCAATGGGTGAGTTTTTCTGTAAAAAATGGGGAATGATGTATTTTGACGAAGAAATGAATGTTCGTTTAACTGCTAATCATTTGATTGAAATTATGGGACGAGGCGAACAAATCGCTCCTCATATCGAAATTGTTGATTATAGGCAAAAATAATGCTGACAGATTTCTGTCAGTTCAATGTGACCAAAAGTGCAGATAGAAAAATGATTTGTCCTGCTGATTGTTCTGTCAGCATACTGACAGAGTAAAAAGACTAATTTTATCAGTCTTTTTTTATTTTCTCAAGGAAGTAAAGTACACTTTGATTAAATTTTTTGCTGTCTTCTAAATGCAAAATATGTCCGCAGCCTTCAAATATTTGGACTTCTGAGTCAGGATTAGGCTGCAAATCACGTGCTGCTTGGGCATGGCTTGATGGAAATATTGGCGATTGACTTCCTGCAAAGAACAAGTGGGGAATCTGTTCCTGAGTAAGCTCCGCCCGCCAATCTTGCAAAATAACATTTTGTAAAAGTGAGCGATAACGCCTGAAATCAAAGGGTTTCATCCCTTTACCTAACTCACGTTTTATATCATCAGAAAGTGGTTTTTGCGTCAGTCTTGTTTTAGGAAAATCATCAATAAAAGTTCCCAATGTTTCTAAAGTTCTACCAGATTTACCATCAAGCCAATCTTTTGATTTTAAAAAAGTTGGAGCTTGATCCTCTGTAATCACTGCTGACAGGTTTCTGTCAGTAAATAATTCTTCGTAAGCCATGATCGTTGCAGCGCCCATAGAATGACCGATTAAGACAACATCTGACAGCTGTAAATACTCGATTAATTCATGTAAGTCAGTTGCAATACGATGCAAAGTCATTCCGAAATCAACTTTTTGAGAATCGCCATGTGAACGATGGTCGTAAGTAATCACGCGGTAACCAGCCGCTACAAAATCATCAATTTGACAAATCCAAGTGACCTCACTTGATGAATATCCACCAATTAAAATCAGTGCTTGGTTATTTTTATCTCCGTAATCATGAAAATTTATTTTCACATTATCGTTGGTTATAAAAAAAGACATTTTTTCTCCTATACTGCTATAAATCCTTTATGCACTCACCTGAAAGTTATTGAGTGAGCAAATGCTTTTAACTTTCTCATTGTACCAAAAAATCTGTCAGTACTGACAGATTTTTGATTCATCCCTATGAAATATTCCTACTTTCAGAACTCATCACCGTTGCTTCCAAAAACTTTTTTGAACCAGTGAAATGATTTTTTCGGTACACGTTTGAGTGTTTCTGGCTCAACATATACAGCACCGTAACGTTTGTCAATATTTCCACCTGACGCTGGAATATCAATCAACCCCCATCCTAAATACCCTATTATATCCACACCATCAAGGAACATTGCATTTTTCATTGCTTCGATATGCTCCTTATGATAATTAATGCGCACATCGTCTTCAATCTCGTGTTCACCATCCCAAGATTCATCCTGCCCAATTCCATTTTCTATTGGAAAGACAGGCAATCCAAATTCATGATAAATTCGATTCAAAATGCGTCTAAAACCCTCTGGGTCGATTGACCATCCCCATTGGTTATGTGAAAGAAGTGGATTTAATTTCATTGCTTTTGATAGATAAAAATTGGGGACATCTTCGTCTGTTAATGTTGTAGCATCCAGAAGTACCGAACGATAATAAGAAAATGAAATGAAGTCCGAAATCCCTCTCTCCAAAATCAGTTCATCACCTTTTTGAAAGTCCATCTCAATCTTGTGATTACGAATAAAAGTCAATACTTCATCTGAATAATGTCCGAAAGCATAAACATCACAGAGATTTCGATTGTAAAACTCATCAAATTTTCTCAAATACAAACTATCTTTTGGCGAAGTCGAGGCAGGATAAACCTCTGTTGTCGCCAACATTCCACCAATTTTTGCATCAGAAATTTCATGAAGAAAATCAGCAAGCTCGCAGTGAGCAAGCATCGTATGATGAAATACAGTATAACAATCATTCACTGTTAATTCTTTTTTTAGGACACCAGAATAATGCTCAAATCCCTCTGCAAAATATAAATTATGCTCGTTGAATACAATCCAATACTTGACACGACTTGAAAAACGACGCATCATCTCTTTACCAAAGCGTACGAAGGCTTCTTCAACAGCGCGACTCAAAAAGCCATTATATTTTTCTGCTAAAACCAGTGGCATATCAAAATGATAAAGGCAAATCATCGGCTCAATCCCACGTGAAAGCAGCTCGTCAATCATTTCGCTATAAAAAGCAATGCCTTGCTCATTGAAATCACCATCCCCATCTGGCACGACACGTGACCAAGAAATTTGGAAACGATACATATTCATGTTCATTTCCTTCATCAAATCAAAATCATGTCGATAACCATGAAAATTATCAATTGTGATCTGCCAATTTTTAGCCGTTCGCCCTGCTGTATCAACATCATAGACCGATTGACCTTTACCGCCTTCATTCCAGCCTCCTTCTGTTTGCATGGATGACGTTGAATTCCCCCAGAAAAAACCTTTTGGCATTTTATTTTTCATTTTTCCCCCTTTATCATTAACTGACAGTTTTGTTGAATTAATTATTGCATTGGTGTGGAAGTTTCTCCCCCATCAATGTTAGGATACAACCTCACATCATATGAGGTCTCCCTATCCCTGAAGTCTAAGCGAAGACTTTAAAACAGTAGAACGAAAGCATAGCTTGCCATTTCGCCTTATCGCTTTGCCTCTATCGTTGCAAGCTCTGCTTGCATACGAATAGAGGACAGCGGAGCAACGGAGTTGCGTAGACCATTTAGAGAACAGCGTGCGAAGCACGGAGTGAGTTGCGACTTCGACTAGGCACTTTCGTGCCGTAGCGAGCCACTTCGCCCTGCTGCTTTAGCAGCTTAGAGCGAATGGACAGCAAACAGTGCTGTTTATTTCACCACCCAAAAGGTGGTGGAGTTAGCAAGTACTTGCTTTGTTAAAAAGTCTGTCAGTACTGACAGACTCAATTTTTATATCAATCATCAATTTTTTAATGTGCTTCTACTTCAAGTTCTTCTTCATTTTCAGCTTCTTGTTGCAAAAGTAATTTATCGTATTTACGCGCAAATGGTAAATAAATCAAAGTCGATTCTAGTAAAGCGACTGCTTGCAAAACAGCGTATTGCCAGCCACCAATCAAGAAACCTGAGATAATTGGAGGTGTTGTCCAAGGCGCAGCCACTCCGTTCATCGGTGGAACAATATGGAAATAAATCGCACCATAAACCGTTGCTGAAACCACTACAGGTACAAGGAAGAATGGCAAGGCTAAAATTGGATTCATAACCAATGGCAATCCAAACAGGAATGGTTCATTAATATTGAACAAACCAGGAACCAACTCAACTTTACCAATTGACTTCATTTGTTGAGATTTTGCAAGGAAAATAGTGAAAATAATCAGTCCAAAAGTAATCCCAGACCCTGACAAGTTGATAAAGTTATTATAAAACTCATTCGTTACAATATGTGCACCATTTGCCAACGACAACTTATGGGCTTGGTAAAGCGCAGCATTATCAAAAGTGTTAGGAATCAAGAAAGCACCAGTAATCGCACCCATGATAATCCCACCATGCACACCAAAGAACCAAAAGAATGGCACTAGAAGTGAGATGATGATAATTCCACCAAATGAACCGCCAAGTCCTTGCAAAGGAACAGACAACCAATGATAAATAAATGTTACAGCATCCGTATGACCAATCTTATTAAACAAAGCATAAACTACCGTTGCTCCAATGATAATTACACCCGTTGGAATCATTGATGTGAATTGATTGGCAACATTTGAAGGCACTTGCTCAGGCATGGTAATCTTCCAACCTGCTTTAATCATTGAGCTATAAGCCCAACCGCTCAAAAGTCCAATCAGTATGGCAGCAATCATCCCTTGACCACCATTCCAAGTCAGATTAAGAACACCTGTCACTGGACTATTCAAAAGACCTTGTACGGCACTGGGTAATTTGTCAAAAGCGGCTGTGACTTCCTTACCTGTGAGCGTACCTGTACCATTTGCAAGCGCCGCTGTCATGGGATTTGCAATAGTCAGCGATTGAATAATAAAGAATGCCGAAAGTGATGTCAAACCTGCTTGCAAAGCAACATCACCATGCCCAGCATCTTTGACATAACTATAACCAATCCCGACCGCAGCCCAAATCGCCAAAATACCGAAGGACATACTGAAAGCTTGGCTAAAAACTTCAGACCAGCCATTAGTTGACAACCAATTTGCAACTGCAGGGATTGGAAGATTTGCCAAAATCAAGAAAATTGAACCTACAATGATGAATGGCATCGCATAAAGCATCCCATTCTTCAGAGCTGTAATCGCTCGAGTGTTAACAAATTTCATGACTGGAGGCAAAATTTTATTATTTATAAACTCATTCATAAATAGTCTCCTTTAGATTTATTAAAATTGCTTACACAATCATAATACCGTTTACAAATATATTTGTAAACGGTATTTTAGGCATTAGTTACATGTTACAGCAATGGTTACATTTGAAAAAAATTAATTTATTTTAGAAGTCTCTCCTCCAGCCCTCCATAATCTCTTATCTTTTCTATCTTTTTTGAATGTATTCTATATAGAGTTAAATGGCAACAATAAACTTAGAAAATAGACAACTAAAATGGATAGTTCAACTTTATATCTCTTGAGTATTTTCATCGTATGTCCCCCTTAATACAGTCTCATCATGCTACTCTCTACATTATCATTTATCATAGCTACCATTTTTACTAAAACAGTCCCAATATACTAGAAAATTAGTAATCATAAATAATACAAAACTTATAAAATATCCAAACTCATGAAATTTTAACACTTCACTTCCTAGTCTCAAATTACTTTGTATAGCATAAGTTATCGGAAGTCCAAAATAACAAATAATCAGAGTAATCGTGAGAAGAAAAGGAATTAATCTTTTGTATTTTACATACTGTCTATCAATCATCCTATAAAACAACAAAAGTAGGAGAAAGATAAGCAGATATTGCCAACTATGATATTTATAAAAGTATTCAAAACCAGAAATTGTTGTTCTCTTAAAGTTATCGTTATAAGTAGCCATGAATGGAAGAAATAAACTAAGCAAACTTATAAAGTAGGTAGATATAATAGCTTTTTTCATTTACTTAAGCCTCATTTTCACTTTATGAATTATCTGCGTAAGATTAGCGGACTAGCCAATTATTACAGAAGATGATATTGCTGATAAACCATGATTAATATCATACCCACCTGTTACCTTTTTTGCTTCTTTCCATCACTAATTGTATAAACAAAAAGTAATATTGAGAAAACTATTCCCACAAGGCTTACTAAGAAAAATCCTAACCCAAAAGTTCTCCAAAGTCCCTCAAATGTTTCTTTGGATAAAGCTACCTTTAGAGAAACACCTACAAAAATACGACTCAACACCAGATTAAGAAACATATCATAGATATAAAGAACCATGAAACTAAACGCAAAATA
The DNA here is from genome assembly GCF_003627095.1 of Lactococcus allomyrinae. NCBI lineage: Bacteria > Bacillati > Bacillota > Bacilli > Lactobacillales > Streptococcaceae > Lactococcus > Lactococcus allomyrinae. Next base: position 1,191,959 of record NZ_CP032627.1, read on the forward strand.
TTTCGTCATCCTCCATTTTCTCAAAATTCCAATAACCACCCCACAAAATAAAAGAATTAAAATTATGCTAGTTACAGGTTTCTGTGTCATCAAATAGTAAAAATAGTTTTCACGACTTTTAGCAATATCAAATGTCGAATTTAGTTTAATCTGATTAACCGTGGCAGGAAGAAACATCAAGCCTACCCACGCTATAAAAACTAGAATCATATGCCAAATTTTCACTCTCATTTTTATCCTCCTATACCCCAATCATCATGAGTAATACCTCCCCAAGCCAAAGCCTGAATTTTTTATATTCCAAGCACTTTTTGTTCCTCAAGTCAAATTAGCTGCTCCCTCAGTCCTCCATAATCTTTTATCTTTTCTATCTTTTTTGGATGTGTTCTATACTTTACTTCTTGCTTTCCATACTATTACAAGAAAAATCAACAATATTCCAAAGCTCAGGTAATAGCCTATATGAAAAAGTCTAAATACTTCAAAAAAGTAGTTTATACTAACACGCGCATAGGCAATAGGGTAAGCTAGATACCAAACTATAACAATTAAAACACTGAGTAACATTACCCATTTTTTATATTCATTTCTTATCAAAAAGAAGATAACCAGCGTCAATGCTAAGAAGATTGGATATTTCCAAGAAAGGCTAAAATAGTTAATTCCATTCTTTGAAACATATCCATAGGTTACTGAACTCAATACGGAGTTAAACGGCAATAATAAACTTAGAAAATAAACAACTAAAATTGACATCTCCAATCTATATTTCTTTACTACCCTCATGGCACACCTCCCTTAATATGGTCTAACCATACCCCCTGCTACATTATCATTTACCGTAACTGACCATTTTGATGAAGTTCCTCGTTTTAAATCAGCGGTATATTTCGCTCCTAATTGATAATTTCCAGTTAATGCTACAGATTTATAATTGGGACTAATCGTCCAACTTGATGAAGTCCCCTCGCTAACATTTTTTTGCTGAGAAGTTAAATTGGAATTGGAAGCCACAAAAACTGATGAAGAGGTAACACTAATAGTTGTATCTTTCCTTGAAAATCCCCCTGTAACTTTGGTAACTACTCCATAGGAGACGTTACTCTTAACCGTTTTTGTCCAATAAACTTCAATACTAAGCTCGACTCCTAGACTAGAATCCCAAGCACTATTAGAACTAGTATTATCAGCAGCGAACACCTTCGTTCCAAAAAGATTTCCTAGTGAAATCGCCCCTAAACCAAATCCATCTTCTGAACTATTATCGTCAACAACCACTGCATGACTTAAATCAGCCGTGTAAGTCGTTACCCCTTCAATAACATTTCCATCATCTGATGTAACTTGACTATCTACCGTCACTGGTGCCGTCAAGTCATCGCCACCTGTGGTACTGTCCAAGCTCACAGCATCATCTACTTGATATTTCACTTGATTATCTGTATCTGTGATTACTTTATCTGCATCATCTGGCACAACTAAATTAACAGCTCCATTTGCTGATACCTCAACACTTGGTGCCACTGCATCATCAGCTTTTACAGTAATTCCCGCCATAAATAAAGCGCTAACTGCAAGTGTTCCAGTAAAAACTTTTTTCGTATTCATAATTTGTTCTCTTTTCTGTTTAGTCTGTAAGTTACTAATTCAAGAGATGCTCTGAAATCATAACTTACGTTGATAAATTCTTCATTTTGAAAATTTGCCTGCTTTCTACTTTCTTTTAATATTCATTGTTTTATTCACTTCTTCTATGTTGCCATTAATTTGTACCTCGCTTTATCTATATCGCCAATAAGTTTTGTTCTTTTTTATATTTTTATTGTAAGCCTTGTCATTTTTTATTGCAAGTGTTTTTTTGCGTTTTTTATCAAATTTGTGACGAAGTTTATGTTTTTGTGACGAAAACAAAACTTTACGTGATGAAGTGATAAAAACAAAAATAATCAACCTCTTTGAAGTCGATTATTTTATTTATCATGAGATTTTAGTGACCTTAACTCTTTTTTACAACTGGCTGGTGCTTTTATTTTCACTAGACTTTGCTCAAAACTCAAAGTCAATCCATCTGCTTCTATATGTCGTATTTTCTTTGGATTAACCAATAATCCACGCCCCAATGAAATTAAATCTGGGATTTTATTTTTTACTTCAGCAATTGTTCCACGAATGAGACACTCATTGTCCTTTGTCACTGCTTTAAGATAATTCCGATGAATTTTGTCTGATACAATATACAAAATAGAATCTACAGCAACAGGATAACCGCTTATCTCTACTGTTTTCAGGTTATTTGTAAAAGTATAAGCTAGCACTTTTTCAATCATTTTCTTTATCTCATCATCATGTTCACTTTTTATGGTCATATGTGTCCAGAGTTGAGATATTGTAAAGGCAAGTAATTCAGAGTTCAATTCTGGATTATCTGTATAAATCATGAAAAAAGCTTGAGTTTTTAAGTTTTGCATCTTTTTGAGAATTTCTAACTCTCGCCTTGTTGCAATTTTAATAAAACACGCTTTTATCTCATTATGGTAAGTTTGAAGATAACGGTAGGCATCTTCATGATTGTAAAACACGCGCGTTGTATAAATCTTATTTTTAATTTCTAGCTTTTCCTCTGCTTGGAGGACAAAACTTTCAAGACGATTGCCTGCATAAAATTCTGCATCAATCATGACACTATTCATTTGTTAAAATTCTTTCTTATCTATCTTTTTGACTTGCTCCACAGCTTTATGTGCCAAAATCTCCAAAAAAGCAACAACAGGAAGTTGTGAGGTCAAATTTTCCAGCGGGTCATAATTTGAATATTCTGTTTGAAAATTATAAGTAAGATTGATGTTGGATAATTTAGACAAGGTCGTTTCTGACTGATTTGTGATAGAGATAATCTTTGCAGAACGCTCCTCACGCAATTTAACAACTCGCTCAATAATTTTATCCGTTTCACCCGAAGCGGACAAAATTATGCTCAGCACATCAGGTGCGCCCTTACCCTTGATTGCTTGATAAGGGTCTGAAATAGCATAAGATTCTAACCCAATATTGGTAAAATATCTAGCACCATATTCCGCTAAAGCCCCAGATGAACCGACACCGATAAAAATAATATACCTCGCTTGTTGAATTAACTCTACTGCCGCCTCAAGTTTCCTTGATGACTCTTTCGAGGTAATTTTTCTTAAAAACAAGTCAAGTTGTAGCAGATTTTCATAATAATTGACAGGGACTTCATCAACCTGATTTTGATTTTTCAGGTAATACTTCATCTCCACCCATCCATCAAAGCCTAACTTTCTGGTCATTCTCATTACCGTTGCAGTTGAAACATGAACAGCCTGAGCAAGTTCTCTTACGGATAGACCTTCTGAAATACCAAGATTTGCCAATATAAAATTAAAGACTGAACTCTCTAATTCATTGAGTGTTCTGACTTGTTCTGGTGAAAAATTAATCATAAGCTTAACATCAGCACTTTTCTATGACTGTCAGCATGCTGACAGTCTTATTTTACAACAATATTTACGAGTTTATTAGGCACAGCGATGACTTTGACGACATTTTTGCCCTCAAGCGCTGCTGCGACTACTTCACGTCCGACCGTTTCGAGTTGTTCCCGTGGTAAATCTTTTTCAATCTTAATTTTTGCCTTGAGTTTGCCATTGATTTGGACAACAATTTCAACTTCAGATTCTATCAGCTTGCTTGCGTCAAAAGTTGGCCATGCCACATAAGAAATGCCAGCAACACCTGTCAATTTTACCCAGAGTTCTTCAGCGATGTGTGGTGCAAATGGTGCTAATAATTGCACAAATCCTTTTGCATACTCAACAGGCAAAGTTTTGGCTTTATTGACACTATTTACGAAAATCATGAGCTGCGAAATAGCAGTATTAAAGTACATATGTTCCAAACGCTCGGTTACATTTCTGACCGTTTCATGATAAACCTTATCAAGCGCTCCATCATTTTCCGCTGTGAGTTCACTATTTTCAATCATACGAACAGCACGGTCAAGGAATTTACGCGCGCCTTCAAGACCTTCTTCTGACCAAGGAATGCTTGCGTCCAATGGCCCCATAAACATTTCATAAACTCGAAGCGTATCTGCACCGTAATGCTCAACGACATCATCTGGATTAACCACATTTTTGAGCGACTTAGACATTTTGGCTGGAAGTTGAGTAAGCAGCTCACCTGTTTCAATATGGAAATAACCACCCTCCCGTTTTTCAACTTTATCCGTAGCCACAAGCGCCCCACGATGGTCGCGATATGATGTTCCCAGAATCATTCCTTGATTAAAGAGTTTTTGGAAAGGTTCTTTTGTTGGAACGATGCCGAGGTCATAAAGCACTTTATGCCAAAAACGTGCATAGAGCAAGTGTAACACCGCGTGTTCAGCACCACCCACATAAATATCAACAGGAAGCCATTCTTTGAGCAATTCTGGATCGGCAAGCGCCACCTTGTTGTGAGGGTCAATATAACGGAGATAATACCAGCTAGAACCTGCCCATTGTGGCATCGTATTGGTCTCGCGACGTCCTTTGACGCCATCTTCGCGTGTTACGGTCAACCAATCCGTAAGGTTGGCAAGTGGCGACTCGCCTGTACCAGAAGGCTTGATGTCGCTTGTTACAGGTAACACCAGTGGCAAATCTTTTTCAGGAACTGCTGTTGATGTCCCATCCTCCCAATGAATGATTGGAATAGGCTCGCCCCAATAACGTTGACGACTAAAGAGCCAGTCGCGCAAACGATAAGTGATTTTTTTCTTACCAATTCCTTTTTCTTCAAGATAAGCAACGATTTTTTCGATGGCTGTGGCTTTATCAAGGCCATTCAAAAATTCAGAGTTGATATGTAGTCCGTCTTCGGTGTAAGCGGCTTGATTGACATCAAAAGATGCTCCATTCGCATCTTTTCCTTCAAGCACAGGAATGATTTCAAGACCAAAAACTTTTGCAAATTCCCAGTCGCGTTCATCATGAGCAGGTACAGCCATGATTGCCCCATGTCCATAGCTCGCAAGGACATAGTCCGAAATCCAAATCGGCATCTTGCGTCCATTGACTGGATTGATGGCATAAGCACCTGTCCAAACGCCTGTCTTATCTTTTGCAAGGTCAGTCCGCGCGAGGTCAGATTTAAGGCTCGCTTGGCGTTGATATTCTGCAATGCTAGAAGCTTGTTCAGCTGTGGTGATGCGATTAACCAGAGCATGCTCTGGAGCAAGCACAGCATAAGTTGCACCAAAAAGTGTATCTGGACGTGTGGTAAACACTTCAAAAGTTTCATTCGTCCCCTCAACAGCAAAAGTTACATCAGCACCTGTTGATTTACCAATCCAATTGCGTTGCATTTCTTTGATGGACTCTGGCCAATCTACAAGTTCGAGGTCTTCAAGCAAGCGTTCTGCATAGGCAGTGATTTTGAGCATCCATTGACGCATGGGTTTACGAACGACAGGAAATCCACCGCGCTCTGATGTACCGTCGGGTAACACTTCTTCGTTGGCAATCGCAGTACCGAGTTCTTCGACCCAGTTTACAGCAACTTCCGCTTCATAGGCAAGCCCTTTTTCATAGAGTTTTGTGAAAATCCACTGCGTCCATTTGTAGTAATCAGGGTCAGTGGTATTGACTTCGCGCTCCCAGTCATAGCTAAACCCTAAACTATTAATTTGGCGTTTGAAGTTGGCAATATTTTCGGCGGTAAATTCTGCAGGGTCATGTCCAGTATTCATCGCATATTGCTCTGCGGGCAGCCCAAAAGCATCCCATCCCATTGGATGAAGCACATTATAGCCTTGTGCGCGTTTGTAGCGTGCGAGAATGTCTGTCGCCGTGTAACCTTCTGGGTGTCCAACGTGCAAGCCCGCTCCAGATGGATATGGGAACATATCAAGCGCATAAAATTTAGGTTTGTTCTTGTCTGTTCCTGTGCGAAAAGTTTGATGTTCCGCCCAGAATTTTTGCCATTTTGCTTCTACTTCTTGGTGATTGTATTCCATAATTTTAAGATATGAGACCGACTGCATTGAAGTAAAAAAAGTGTTCTTTGACTATTTGTGCCATAGATAAGAGCATGAAGTTCTGAGCGTGACTCAGATTCTATCTTATCTATTTTCGTTTACTTCAAAGAAGGCGACTCAGTTCCTTTCTTGATATATAATACTAATTCCACTTTAAAATCGTAAAGGGTAAATGTAACTGTGTGCCATTTGCTCTTGAAGCCTTATCTCTTGAGCAAATGGACAGCACGTAGCAGTCTAGAGCAAATGAATACCTGTGGTACGTAACGAAATAGAAATCAGGTATTATTGCGTGACTATCCATTCATGTTGCATTTTACAATAGATACACCTTGGTTTTAGACTCCAAACTGGTGAATAAGCCTAAGTGAAATAGTATTAGATTAAATTATAAGCGAGAACAAGGTCACTTCCTGTAAGCTGAAGACCGTATTTTTGCTCGTATTTTTTAATTTTATTGAGTAAAGTATTTCTGTGAACATAAAGATTTTTTGCAGCTTGAGATTGATTCCCATTTGTTGCATAGAGTGCAATGACAAGTTTTTGGTCTTCCAAATTTTCCAATAATTCACGACGAATATCTTTTAAAATTTTATTATCAGAAGTTTTCAAACTTTCTGTTAATATATATTCACTAAATGATTTTTTACTTTTAAAAATTGTGGACTCTTCAGCATAAATTTCAGAAAGCTGGGCTTTATCCACAAACATTCCAACATAAGCAGAGATTTTTTCTCCCATGTCTTGTGATAAAGTTTGAAAGATATCAAAAAGTTCCGACTTTGTCGGATTATCATTTGACAAGCGCTCAATGACAATTTTTTTATCGACATCACTACTTGCAAAGTCCGGAAGCAACAGCTTTAAAGTACTTTCTAGCGACTCAAAATCTGTTGCCGAAAACTGCAGAATACGGTAGCGCCCATTTGGTAATAATTCTGTGCTGACAGAATTTCTGTCAGTAAAAATCAATTCTGTCAGTAACTTTTCACGTTCTGAAAGTGTACTGATATCAACATTTTCATAAAGTTTTCGAATTTTCTCTAGTTCCATTTTTTAAAAAAGCGACCAGCGGCCGCTTGAAGTCTTATACTAGTTCAACTAATAATTTTTGTAGAAAACTTATTAGTTGAACTGCGAATAGACTGCCTTGCACCGATTGGGAAAAGCAGTGCTTTTCTTATCCATAACTTGAGAAATAGCCTCAAGTGAAGAAACCCAAGCTTCGACTTTTAACTTAGCAAGTGCGTGTTATCTCCGCCCTTTGAGCTACGCTGTCTAGCTAGGACACGAAAGTGCCTAGTCGAGGTCGCAACTCACTACGTGCTTCGCAAGCCGTTCTCTAAACGGTCTACGCAACTCCGTTGCTCCGCTGTCCTCTATTCGTATGCAAGCAGAGCTTGCAACGATAGAGGCAAAGCAATAAGGCGAAACGACAAGCTCTGCTTTCATTCTACTGACATTGATGGAGAAAAAGTCCCCACCAATGAAGTAATCACTTCAAACGTCCCGTTTAACCATATTAGATTTGCTCTGAAGGAAGATGCAATTCAAAGAGAGGTGAAAGAGGACGGCGTTCGTGGATACGAATGATTGCATCTGCAAGCAAGTGTGCAATCGAAAGTTCTACGATTTTCTCACTCTTACGTTCTTCTGGAATTTGAATAGTATCCAAAACAACTAATTTAGTGATTGCTGAATTATTAATACGTTCAATCGCTGGTCCTGATAAGACTGCATGAGTACATGAAGCGTAAACTTCAGTTGCTCCAAGTTCCTTGAGTGCATTGGCAGCAAGAGTAATCGTACCCGCTGTATCAATCATATCATCAATCAAGATACATTTTTTACCTTTAACATCACCAATAATATTCATAATTTCAGCGACATTTGCGCGCGGACGGCGTTTGTCAATAATAGCAAGTGGTGTTTTGAGGAAATTTGCCAATTTACGCGCACGCCCAACTCCTCCATGATCAGGAGAAACGACGACAACATCATCGCCAGCTGATACAAAATGACGACGGAAATAATCTGCAATGAGTGGTGAACCCAAAAGATGATCAACTGGAATGTTAAAGAAACCTTGAATTTGAGGTGCATGAAGATCAAAAGTAATCAATCGATCTGCACCTGCAATTTGAAGCATATTTGCCACAAGTTTTGATGTAATTGGCTCTCTAGCACGCGCTTTACGGTCTTGTCTGGCATAACCGTAATAAGGCATGACAATGTTAATTGATGCAGCGCTAGCCCTGCGAAGAGTGTCCATCATAATCAAAAGTTCCATCAGATTGTCATTGACTGGGGCACTTGTTGATTGAAGGATAAAAACGTGATCACCACGAACTGATTCGTCAATGTGAACTTCCGTTTCACCATCTGAGAAGGTGCGAACACTTACTTTTCCAAGCTCAATTCCGATTTCTTTAGCCACTTTTTGGGCCAATTCTTGATTGGAAGAGAGCGAAAACAGCTTCAAATTTGAGTACGACATGAAGAGCCTTTCTTATAAATCGTTACGAACCTACTGGTTCAGTTAGATGCACTACTTATTTTACCTTAAATTGCTAATTTTTTCAAACACTCATTTGTTTTTGATACTGAAATTTATACTTATAAACTAGGTAGTCTCTGTCAGTACCCTACCATTCACATAAGCATGAAAGCGGGAGATAAAAATTCTGTCAGCATACTGACAGAATTCCTTTTACTTTAATCTACAACAATTCTTTGAAAAGTCCTCGAACAAAAAATTCTTCATCAAAATCTTGCAAATCATCTATTTTTTCTCCAAGACCAATCAATTTGACTGGTATTTTCAAACTTTGTACGATTGACAAAACAATCCCTCCTTTGGCAGAACCATCAAGCTTCGTCAATGCAATCCCTGTAATCGGTGTAACTACACTAAACTCTTTTGCCTGTTGAATTGCATTTTGACCTGTTGTCGCATCAAGTGCAAGAATCGTTTCATGAGGTGCATCTGGAATTTCGCGTTTGATAACTTTCCCGATTTTTTCCAATTCCTTCATGAGATGGTCTTTATTTTGAAGTCGTCCTGCCGTATCCACAAGTAGAATGTCATAGTCTTCAGCCTTTGCCTTAGCAACAGCGTCAAAAACGACGCTCGCAGGGTCTGAGCCAGCAGCTTTTGTTACCACTTCCACACCAGAGCGATTACCCCATTCAACCAACTGGTCAATAGCACCAGCTCTAAAAGTATCTGTTGCTGCAAGCAGTACACGCTTTCCTTCATTTTTGTAACGCGCTGCCAATTTACCAATCGTCGTTGTTTTACCAACACCATTTACACCAACAAACAAGAAAATAGAAAGTCCTGTTTCTTGAATATCAAGTGCTGATGGTAACTTATCTCCATCAAACTTATCAACAATCTTCTCAATAATTAATTGGCGCAAATCATCAGATGATTTTGCATGAGCAAGTCTTGCCTCATGTCGAAGCTCCTCAGTGATTTCCATCGCCAAATCAACACCAACATCGGACATAATCAACGTTTCTTCAAGTTCTTCAAAGAACTCCTCATCAACAGTTCTAAAGTTAGCAAACAATTCATTAAAGCCGTCACTAAACGTTTTCCGAGTCAAACTTAGAGAATCTTCATATTTCTTTTCAGTTTCCTCACGTGACTTCGTGAAAATATCTGCTAAAGCATCAACATCAATGACAATTTCTTCTTCATCAGTGCTGACAGCAGTATTGTCAGTAATATTTTCATTTTCTGTCAGTACTGACAGATTTTTATCATTATTTATAAGTTCTTCATTAGCCACCTGCACCTCTGTCAGTGCTGACAAAGTGCTAGATTCGATATTATCCTGTTTTTCCTCAATGACAATATCATCAGCTACCTCTTCTTGCTTTTTTTTACCAAACAAACGGTCAAAAAGTCCCATATTTTCTCCTTTAAGATATATTCGTTCTACTAACACTTGTGGGAAAAGAAAGAATCCCCTCACAAATGAAGTAATCACTTCAATCGCTCAAGTTTTCATTTTCACTAACTTTCAAGCAGCCTAAACTAAATTAATAATTAATCAAGTACCGAATCTTGCTTTCTAAAAACGACCCAGCCATTTTTATTTTAATTTTTTTCTAAGTAACGCAAGTCCAGCAACCAAAATTCCAACTGCCGAAAAATCAACAATCTTTGATACAATCACAAAATTTGTCGTGTCCACCGAGAAAGCAAGCATCATCACAAGCAAAGCGTGACTAGCAAACACCAACCCCATAAAACCAGTCAAAATCATAAATTTCTTATGACTTCCTTCACTCTCACCAGCCAACTCTAGCAAAGGCTTATTAAAAACTACCGACAATAAAAAGATAATTCCAATCACTGCTGTCAAAATAGGATGCCAAAGTTTAAAAGCCAAATTATTTCCATGCGTCAAATAGACCGATAAAAGTGAAATCAAAAATCCAACGATAGCAACCAAACTCACGGGGTTCAGCGTCCGTTTTGTGAGCAATCCCCAAATCATATGGATGACAGGAAATGCCGTAGCCACACCAAGTGCTAACGTATCGGACCAACCACACGTTTTTAAAATTAAATAAGCAAAAACAGGCAATATAATTGCAAAAATCAAGCTTGGTATAAACTTTTTCAACTGTAAATTCTGATTCATCATTAATCCTTCTACAAATATTTACGACTTATTTTACCACGATTTACCTAGAAAAATCAGGCGCAAGTCGGATAATCAAAATTACAATACATACTTTTCAATCATATCTGCAACAGCATTTTGGTCATTCGTCAGACTCGAAATAATATTTGCTTGCTCCTTCACGCTATCCACTGCATTTCCCATTGCAACACCGAAACCTGCCCAAGCAATCATTGACAAGTCATTTGCCTCATCTCCCATCGCCATCACATTTTCTGGTTGCAAATCAAGCTGTCCGATGAGTTGGGTCAACCCATAAGCTTTATTGATTCCCTTTGGCATAAATTCTAGCAATTTTGCCTGAGTCTTGAAAATCTCAAAACGACTAAAAAATTCATCAGGAATCCGCTTTAAACTTTCATCCAAAAATTCTCTTTCCGTACAAGAAACAATTTTGTTGTAAACCACTTCACGCGGCACATCATTAAAATCCATCTTGATAAAGGTCAAAAGTTTATTCAACGTTTCATATTCCGACACTCTTGGACTTTTTGTAACAAACACTTTTTCTTCACTCAAAATATCACAAGGAATATCCAGACGAGAAGTCAAAAATTTTATTTCTTCAACTTCTTCGTAAGAAAAACTTTTTTTCGATAAAATTTGTCCCGTATTCCGTTGAACCAATCCTCCGTTAAAAGTCACACTATAATCATCAAAATCAAGCATATTTAATCGTTTCAAAAACGGCTGAATCGCAATCAAAGGACGCCCCGTCGTCAACACGACATCAACTCCTTTATTTCTTGCAGCATCAATCGCTTCAATATTCTCACGAGAGATTTCTTTCGACGAATTCAATAACGTCCCATCTAAATCAAGGGCAACCAATTTAATTTTGTTAGTCATGAATTTATTATACCACAACTCCCAAAATGACAAATACTCTGAACAAATGATTTATCTCTCTTCAAAATCCTTAATCTATTTTTCCCTATCCAGCGTTTTTATACTTTAAAAATCAGTAAATATCAGTCGCACTTAACACCTATTTTTCTACCTTCTCATCCGTTTTAACTCTTTAATTTCTTTACTCATTAGTAAAGCATAGGAGTTACAATCACAATATTCAAAAACATCACGACATTTCTCCATTATCACTAATGCTGTATCATCTCCTCGGTGAAAATGATAGTTGGCTTTATTATACTTTAGAATATTTTTTTCAAAAGTATAATAATCTTCGATATTCATATTTTCAAGATAACTAATATATTTCTCTGCTAACTCCCACTGCTTATTCCTGACAAATGCATTGACAATATTGAGTAAAGCCTGAATTTTTGCACGTCGTATTTCTGGCAACTTCTTATTGAAATAATTAGCTTTTAACATCTGTTGGGTTAATTTTGAAAGTGTAACAGGATCAAAAATATGATCACTTCGGGTTAGTGCATTAATATCATATATTCCCCAATCTTCTAATTCTAAAAGATAGGTTTTTAAAAATAAAATATCCTCTTCAGGTATTTTATAATCTCTATCAATTTTTGCGAGAACTGCCTCTGCTTGTACTCTATCTAACTTGTATTTCTTACTATCAAAAGTAGAAGATAACATTTTTAGTTTTTCGATAAATTGACAAACTTTGTCCTTATCATTAGACATATATGCAGCAATAAGTTCTGATTCATAAAGCATAATATCTTTAGAATTCAACATTTGATTATATAAGTTCTGAAATTCAAAAGCTGAAACATTAATATTATTTATAATATTAAAGAAAGTTTCAACAGATGGGCTAGAAATTCCATTTTCAAATTTAGATATATTAGCACTAGAAGTATCATTCCCAGCTGCTTCTTTCAACGTAAACTTTTTTGAAGTTCTAAAAAGTTTAAAAGCTTCCCCATATAAGACTTTCTCAACATTTCTACTTTTCATCCATCCTCTCCTATATTACAAATAAATAATTATTAACAATAGTTAAAAATTAACTCTATTTTATTTTTGTATTCTTTTATATAGTTTATTATACTACAAACATAATTATGAGGGAGGAGAAGTTATGAAAAAATTAAAATTCACATTACTACTAGTCGCTTTAGTATCCTTAGTCGTTGGCTTTGTTGAAGTTCTTCCTTGGGGATAATTTTAACACTACTTACAAATAAAGTTTCATTGATGCGATAATGTCACTTATTATCTTTAGATTAAAATATTAACATATTGAAATTTTTCTCCATCTAGAACATACTAAACAAAAGGAAAAACCTAAATGAATAATACGATTACTAACTTATTATCCAATCAATCTCAAAAAGAGATACGTACAGACCGACTACAAGTCCAAGGAAATGTGCTTAAAGTTGACAAAAACACTCTTCAATTAACAAATGTCTCCACACTAAGTCACGGTCGTCTAAAAGTTAACATTCCATACCCACTTATTATTATCTGGTTCTTAGTCTCTCTTATCATCTTAAAGTTTTCTTTTATACTAGGGTTAATTTTAATCATTGCCTTGGCAATTTATGGCTACTTTCTCTATCAGAAAACTTTAAATACTAATTCTTATCTTTATATTCAGCTTAACTCTGGAATAATCTATCCTATTTATTTTAAAGAAGAATCTTTCTTACTTGAGGTTCAGGATGTTTTAGAAAGTGCTTTTAATCAACGCAACCAAAATATTAGCATTAATATAAAAGATCAGACAATTATTGGAGATAATAACTCAATTGCTGAACATTCTATTGGCGATAACAACATTATTGAATCAAACAATACGGATAAATCTTTCAGTATAGGAGAGATTAATAATAGCTCTCTTGAGCAGGTTCAACTCGGTCATGGCAATCACGCAAATATTGCTTCCAATGTTTCTGGTTATGATTGGGATGAAATCTCTAAAGAACTAGAACGTGTTATTAATAACATCTCAATTTCCTCTTCAGTTAAGTCTGCTAGCATTGAAGCATTAGAAGCCGCTAAAAGTAAAGATACTTCTACATTTGAAAGTACTGTAAACAATCATAAAGCCGAGTTTCTTTCAGAGTTATTTGTAAATTTTGCAGGAAGTTTATTAACTCAAGTTGTTACTAAAATTTTAGGAATGGGATAATTCCTTCATCGAAACAAAAAAAGCCCGAATGGACTTTTTTTATTTTTATTGGTCAACCAAAAGACGAACTTTTTTGCCCTCAACAGGAACAAAATAGACAACTGTACGAATGGCTTGAATAATACGTCCTTGACGACCGATAATCCGACCGATATCACCATCAGCGACTTTGAGATGATACTCCATAAATTCTTCACCCTCGATAAGCTCTAAAGATACTTCATCGGGTTGTGTTACCAATGGTTTGACAATCGTCAAAACTAACTCTTTCACATCTGATTGCATAACATTTCCTACTCTAACCAGTATCCTGGTCCAATTTTTTATGTGAATATCCGCGAAAAGCTGTCCAAAAGGGCAGCTTCAAATTTCTTATTTAGAGAATTTTGATTCGTGGAATTTTTTCATAACTCCAGCTTTTGAAAGTAAGTTACGAACTGTATCTGATGGTTGTGCACCGTTGTTCAACCATTCCAAGATGCGTTCTTCTTTAAGTGTGACTTGGTTTTCAGCTACGAGTGGGTTATAAGTACCAACTGTTTCGATGAAACGACCATCACGTGGAGCGCGTGAATCAGCAATGTTAATACGGTAGTAAGGTTTTTTCTTAGAACCCATACGTGTCAAACGAATTTTTACAGACATATTTATCTATTCCTCTTCTTAATTTTTAATACTTGAATATTATAACATAGGTAAGGTAAGCTGTCAAGAAAAAATCTTGACAGCTTTCATCTGCAGATTTTTTCCTCATTTCAATCGCAAAAAACTGTTAAGAAAATTCTCGATAATTTTGTATTATTTTTGAAGAAAGGGATAATATCAATATTTCTTTTCAGCACTGTCTTACCTCTTTCTCAGAGTGAGTAAAGCAGCAACAAGTAAAATCATTCCCATTAGTGCAGGAGCTGAATGCCCAAAGAGCGTATATATTTCACCACCGATTAAAGGTCCAGCAATACGAGCAAGGGATTGTAATGCTTGTGACCCGCCTTGGAGTTTTCCCTGCTCACTATCGCTTGCTTGTTTGGATAAACGACCGTTAAAAGCGGTACCGAATACCGAATCTCCAAAAGCATATATAAACATTGCAAGGATAAAGATAGGCCAAAACTGAGTGATTGCTGAGAGAGCCATCAATGTATACCCAATAAGCTCACTCACTATTGCGAGATTAATTAACTGCTTATCATTGAAGCGCTTGAGCAGGTGTTTCATTATCAAGGTTTGAGTGACAATATCTTGTAGCCCCATGATAGAAAAGACGAGCCCGATAGCTACAGGTCTCCATGCAAAACTATCCCATGTAAACTGACTAATGATGGCTTGCATTGCTCCCGCTGGAATCCAAAGGAGAAAACCTACGATGAAAAGTTTTGAAAGATTGCGCATAGTCAAAACATCAAAGAGTGCTGTAAAAGGATTAATCCGATTTAGCGGAAGTTTTGATAATCGCTTATCTAATGCTAAACTTTCTGGCATTGCAAAGAGACCATAAACAAGATTGAGCAGACAAATAAAAGCGCCGAAATAAAAAGGAACACTATTTCCAAAATGAGCAAGTAGCCCCCCAAATGTAGGACCGGTAATCGTACCAATACCAACAGCTGCTGCTGCCCATCCAAAGACCTTTGTACGTTCTTCAGATTTTGTGATATCGGCAAAGTAGGCAAAAAGTGCAACGATATTTCCACCAGTCAATCCATCAATAATTCGACCAAGAAACAGCATCCAAAGTGCGCCAGCCAGTCCAAAAACGAGATAACCGATGCTTGAACCCGCAAGACAAGTTAGTAAAATAATTTTTCTACCATATCGGTCAGAAAGCGCACCCATCGCTGGTGCAGCAAGAAAGGTACATCCTGCATAAATCGCAGTTAGCGCAGTCACAATAAATGCTTGATTGCTATGATTTGCAAAGGGAGCGACTAGAAACGGAACAACAGGCGCAATGATTGTAAAGCCCAGTCCTGTAAGAAATGTTGAGATAAGCCCAAAGGTTAGGGCATGATGATTAGGTTTCATATTAGTTGACCTCGATTGAAGTGATTACTTCATCGGTGAGGGTTCCCCACCGATGTTAGGGTACAACCTCACATCTTCGATATGAGGTCACCCTGTCCAAGAAGCCTAGGTGCTAAAGCACCAACGCCCTATGGCAGTAGAACGAAAGCAGAGCTTAGTGCTGCTTATCCCGCCACCTAAGAGGTGGGGAATTAGCACGCACTTGCTAAGTTAAATGTCTATATTTAGTTTCCTCAGAAACAATAATAGAATATCATCTTTTTGTTTCTTTGTCAATAAAAAGATGATAAAAAAAGAAACACTTTACGATTTTAAAGTGTTTCTTATTGTTTGATCAAGATGAGCGTTATATTTTTCCAGAAAATTCAAGATGACTTGGCTTTCTTTTGCGGATAAATCTTCAAATACGATTTCATCTTCTTTGAGAAATTTTTGGTGCATTGCCTCATGGCGATTATTGATTTCATTTCCTGCTTGTGTCAGCCGAAAATAAATTTCTTTTTTATTGTCAGGACTTTTGAAACTTTCGATTAGACCTTTTTTGAGCAATTTTTTGGTGACTTTGCTGATTGCTCCGCGGGTGACATAGAGTGCTTCTGCGAGCTTGGTCACGTTGGGATAATCAAGTTTTGCAATCCATTCGATTGATTCAATCTCTGACAGGCTTAAGTCTGGGAAAACTTTTTCCATTTGCGGGCGATAGTGGTAATTAATTTTATTGAATAAATCAGTTAAACTGGATAAGATTTCTGCTTGCTTGGACATTTTATCACCTTCTTATACTTTTCAAGATTAAAAAGTTACTGACAGAATTTCTGTCAGTGAGTTCTGAGTGCTGTCAGTAATTTTTCTGCTGTCGCTTGATTCATTAGTTTTGATTGGCGGAGAAGTTCGCTGAGTTGAGCAACTTCTTCAGCTTTTGCACCGACCGAAAGCGCCAGCGCGCGAGCTTGTAAGCCCATATGTCCCTGCTGGATGCCCTCAGAAACAAGCGCACGCAAGGCTGCAAGGTTTTGTGCCAAGCCAACAGCAGCAATCACTTTCGCCAACTCCTGAGCTTCTGTAATTTGCAAAATTTCCATTGCTGCTTGCGCTTTAGGTAAAACTTTGACGCCTCCGCCAACTGTTGCAACGGGTAACGGCAACTCTAGCTCGCCCAAAAGCGTATCTCCTGAAACTCGCCAAGTTCCAAGAGCGCGGTATTGTCCATCGAGACTCGCAAAAGCGTGAATGCCAGCTGCTATGGCGCGCGTGTCATTTCCAGTCGCAAGCACGACCGCATTGATACCGTTCATGATTCCTTTATTGTGCGTCGCGGCACGATAAGGGTCAAGTTTTGCAAAACGCGAAGCTGCCATGATTTTGTCAGCAACTTCTGCGCCGTTGTCAGTTTTTGACAGCTTTTTGACCGGAATTTCACAGCTTACTTTTACCAGAGATTCGGTCGCAAAATTTGACAGAATGCTGAACAAAATTTTTTCCTCAGGAAACCACTGACGAAAACGCTCTGCTATGCCCTCCAATATTGAATTGACAATGTTTGCCCCCATCGCATCTCTGACATCAATCTTAAAATCTACTGACAAAAAATTTTCGTCAAAAATTCGAGTAGAAATTTCTCGTAAGCCTCCACCTCTTTCGACAATAGAGGGATAAGCTGTTCGTGCTACTAACAAGATTTCGTCAGTGCTGACAGAAATTCTGTCAGTAAGTTTCGTGGCATTTTGTACGTCATAAAAGACAATTTGCCCACGCATTAACCGTTCCGTAATCTTTGCAGTAAATTTGCCAGCCATTTTGGCACCGTTGCTTGCTGCAGCAACAACTGATGGCTCTTCTGTCACAAAAGGAATCAAATATTTTTTGTCATTAATGACAAAATTTTGGGCGAGTCCCATTGGCAGCTCAAACTCTGAGATTTGGTTTTCAATCAAATTATTTGCGATGGCTTCATCGAGTGCCATTTGACGCAAAACAGCCCGCGTTTTCTCAGGTAAATCAAGCGTCTGACGGCGTTCTTCTGGCGTCATCTGATAGAATTTCTTTTCCATGTTTAGCTTTCAAATTTTGGATTTTTCAGCAAGACGGCAAGCCCCAGACCACCGCCAATGCAAAGACTTGCAATACCGTAACGTTTGTTTTCACGCTTGAGTGCATAGCTCAATGTTGTGATAATCCTTGCTCCAGTTGAGCCAATGGCGTGTCCCAAACCAATTGCTCCACCATAAATGTTTACTTTTTTCTCATCAAGTGCGAGTTCACGATTGACCGCAACACTAGACGCCGCAAAGGCTTCATTGATTTCAAAAAGGTCAATTTCTGATAGGCTCAACTTCGTCTTAGCGAGCAATTTTGTGATGGCTTCTATCGGCGAAACACCCATGATGGCTGGGTCAATCCCGATTTCTACTGAATCAACTAACTCTGCAAGATAGGGGATTTGGTGTTGAACAGCATACTCTTTCGTTGCCAAAATGACTGCCGAGGCACCATCATTCACTGGTGAAGAATTTCCAGCAGTTACCGTTCCGTTTGCTTTGAAAACCGTGCGCAGCGTGCTTAATTTCTCTAAACTTGAGTTTGGACGTGGGGCCTCGTCGTCTGCCATCGCTCCAATAGGGACAATTTCATCTTTAAAAATTCCCGCATTTCTAGCTGCAACTGACTTTTCCTGTGAATTTTGCGCAAAGACATCTTGACTTTCTCTAGAAATTTCAAATTTCTCGGCAATGGTTTCGCCGATATTTCCCATATGAATCCCTGAAAAAGCGTCAATCAAGCCGTCAGAGAGCATCGAGAGTGTCTCTTCGTTCGTCTTTTGATTTTTCAAGATTGGTGCGTTGGACATGGACTCCGTCCCGCCTGCAATCACCAGCTCCGCCTCTCCAAGCTGGAGGAGTTGTTTCGCTAAAATGACCGCTTTCATGCCTGAGCCGCAGACTTCGTTAATCGTCGAAGCAGGTACAGAAGCGTTTAAACCGCTGTTTAGCGCAATTTGCCGCGCGACATTTTGACCGTTTCCTGCTTGAAGGACATTGCCAAAAATGACCTGAGCCACATCTGACTTTATCGCTTCATGTCGGGCTAAAAGTTGCTTTACGACAGCTGTCCCAAGCTCTGCTGCCGAATATTTAGAAAGTGCGCCGTCATATTTACCGACTGGCGTACGTAAGGCGTCAATGATTACAATTTCTTTCACGAGTGAACCTCCGAAAGCCATTATAGCATAATTTCGAGTCCTTTTTGTAAAGAGAGTTTATCCCTTGAAGATGGTGAGCTATGAAAATCTTGTGAAATGTGCTAAAATGATATCATTCAAAAATAAGGTTGTGAAATCAACTTTTTTTGTTTTTTCTTGAAGCAAAAATGTGGTTCGATAAAAAATCAAAGTTATATTCGCACAACTATGATAATGAGGGAATTTTTAAAAATGAAAGTCGGTATAGATAAACTTGCTTTTTTTGTGCCAAATACATACGTTGATATGACAGAGTTGGCGCTTGCTAGAGGAGTTGACCCAGCAAAATTTCATATTGGAATTGGACAAGATGAAATGGCAGTCAATCCTGCTACTCAAGACATTATTACTTTTGCAACAAATGCTGCTGCAAGTATCTTAACAGATGAAGACAAAAAATCAATAGATATGGTGATTGTCGGCACAGAGTCCAGTGTTGATGAATCTAAGGCTTCCGCTGTTGTGGTTCATGGTCTTCTTGATATTCAGCCCTTTGCACGTAGTATTGAAATGAAGGAAGCTTGCTACGCAACAACAGCAGGACTTGCTGCTGCCCGTGACCATGTACTTCTTCATCCTGAGTCGAAAGTCCTTGTCATTGCCTCTGATATTGCAAAATATGGTTTAAATACAGGTGGAGAGCCAACACAAGGTGGTGGTGCTGTTGCTATGCTGATTACTAGCGAACCGCATCTTTTGACATTAAATAATGATAATGTTGCACTTTCGCAAGATATTTATGATTTTTGGCGTCCTTTTGGACAGGCCTATCCTTCTGTTGATGGAAAATTTTCAAATGAAACTTATATCAATGCCTTTGCAAAAGTTTGGGATGAATACACCAGCCGCACTAGTTTGACCTTTGAAGATTTTAAGGCGGTTGCTTTCCATACGCCTTATACCAAAATGGGTAAAAAAGCTTTATTGCCAAAACTTGAGTCTGAAAGTCCTAAAAATGCTGATGATTTGATGAAACAGTTTGAATATGGAATTGCTTATAATCGTCGTGTCGGCAATCTTTACACTGGTTCACTTTATTTGAGTTTAATCTCTCTTTTAGAAAACTCACCTGACCTATCTGCTGGTGATAAAATCGGATTATTTAGTTATGGTTCTGGAACCGTCGCTGAATTTTTCTCTGGTGAATTAGTGGATGGTTTTGAGAAATATCTGCGTACAAAAGACCACCAAGCATTACTTGATGGACGTTCAAAATTGACTATTTCTGAGTATGAAACAATGTTTAATGAAAAGTTAGATTTGAATCATCATGCAGAATATCATGATGAGATGCCCTTCTCAATTAGTGAGATTCGTGATAATCATCGTCTTTACAAAAAATAAAGTCAAGATACAGTCAGTAGAGAATGAACAACCTTTATCCTAAAATGTTGAGATGGATAAGATGACCTCACATCTTTGATATGAGGTTTACCTTAGGCTCGTCGTCAAAAGCAAAACGCGTTGATTCCACAACCTCAATGAACACTGACAGAAATTTCGTCAGTAATTTTTCCAATCGCTACTGCCTGCTATGATATTGATAGGTAGTAAAAGATTGAAGCAATCAATGAATCAGTATATAACAAAACCTGTCAGCATACTGACAGGTTTTTCTTTTTTAAAATTGGACATTATCAGGATATTTGTGTGGTAAAAGGGCGCCATGTAACTGGTCAATGAATACCATATCTTCATCTGTCAGTTCAAAATCAAAGATTTGAGCATTTTCTTTAATTCGATTAGGCGTGATAGATTTAGGAAGAGGAAGATATCCTTTTTGTAAATGCCATCTCAGCACCGTTTGCGCCACTGTTTTGTCATACTTTTCAGCGATTTCACCCAAGGCTAATATTTTAAAAATTTCACCTGTTCCAAGCGGAGAATACGCTTCTGTCAGTAAATCATGCGCTTTATTATAAGCTACAATATCCTCTTGTTGGTCACTTGGATTGCTATAAATCTGATTGACAACAGGCTTGATCTTTGCAGTTTCAAACAAAGCATCCAGATGATGAGGTTGAAAATTAGCTACACCCAACGCTCTAATTTTTCCCGCCTCATAAGCTTCTTCCATCGCACGCCACAGTTCACTATTTCGTGTCTTAAAGTTAGGACGTGTTTTCACTGGATTTGGCCAATGGATAAGCAGAAGGTCAATGTATTCCAACCCCAACTTCTCCAAACTTTCATCAATGCTGCTGACAGCTTCTTCATAAGTGCTGACAAAATTCCATAATTTTGTTGTAATGAAAAGTTCATCACGTGCTATTCCTGAATCTTTTATGGCTTCTCCTATAGATAGTTCATTGCCATAAGCCTGAGCCGTATCAATATGACGATAACCTGTGATAAGTGCAGTTTTCACTGCTTCATAAGCAACCTCTCCATCTGGACTTTGCCAAGTTCCAAAGCCAACTTTGGGAATTTGCACGCCATTTGCGAGTTGATAAGTGTCTGATAACCCATCTTGTCCTCCTCCAAACTTTTCTTTCTATTTTATCAAAATTTTAGAAAAAATGATTTCTGTCAGCACTGACAATTATATTAGACTATCTTTAAGATTTGTTCAGTATAGAAAAAATCTGTCAGTATGCTGACAGATTTTATATTTCATTTAAGTAATGATGCAGCTGCTTCATCAGCAATCACTGTGACATTATCACGAGTTTGCAAGATAGATGCTGGTAAATCAATTGTAACTTCACCTTCAATCATTCCTTTGACAGCTTCAGCTTTTTCTTTGCCATAAGCCATCAAAACAATATTTTTAGATTTCATAATGCTAGCAAGTCCCATAGAAATTGCTTGGCGTGGTACATCAGCTTCTGATGTGAAGAACCGTGCATTTGCTTTAATTGTACTTTCTTCAAGGTCAACAACATGAGTTGTAATATCAGTAGGTGTTCCTGGTTCATTAAAGCCAATATGACCATTTTGACCGATACCAAGAATTTGCCAATCAATAGGATGTTCTGCGATGATTTGGTCGTAATGTTTTACTTCAGCATCAAGGTCTGCGGCTTTACCATTTGGCAAGAAATTTTCTTTAAAAGGTTTTTCTTCAAACAAATGTTTGTTCATGAAGTAGCGATAAGACTGATCATTTGAACCATCAAGACCTACATATTCGTCCAAGTTAACTGAAGTCATACCAGTAAAATCAAGGTCAGAATTAATGATTTGATTATAAAACTCTACTGGAGTTGAACCTGTCGCAAGTCCAAGTGTCTTAGCACCATTTTCCATTGCTTCTTTAAGAAGATTGAAACCAATTTTTCCGCCTTCAAGTTGATTTTTAACTACGATAACTTTCATTTTTCTGTGCTCCTTTTTAAAATGTAAACTCATCTCACCTTTATCGACCACACTAGAGCCCAACATATCAAGTGCTTAGGAAAAGACAAACAAGTTCAGTTATAAAATGTATCCTGACCTCAAAAAGTCTGAATCATTTTTGAATTGGTATATATCAATTTATCTACACTTTTATTATAGCATAAAATCATGTCATGTCAACAAAAATTTATCAACAAAACTCATTTTTTTGCTCTCTATGATAATTTATAAAATTTACTTTTAGTTTGCACCTCACATTTGATGTCGTAATAAATCGTCACAACGCATTCTATCCACAGTTACCACTCGGTGTTGGTGTTTTCACAGCTCACAGCCACAAGACAGCCGAGCTGTTCACTAATCTTGGAAAATTTAAGAAATGAGACAGCATAAAAACTAATATCAAAATACGCTGCTTGAGTGAAATTTTGCTATAATTGTTTTTATGAATATTAACGATTTTGATTTTGATTTACCAGAAGAACTTATTGCTCAAACCCCTTTAGAAAAACGCTCTGAGTCACGTCTTTTGGTCCTTGACCCTAAAACTCATCAAATGCAAGATAAACATTTTTATAATATCATTGATGAACTTGAATCTGGAGATGCTTTAGTACTTAATAACACTCGCGTCTTGCCTGCTAGGTTGCATGGCGTGCGCAGTGAAACAAAAGGACACATTGAACTTCTTTTACTCAAGGATTTGGGTGAAAATCGCTGGGAAACTCTTGCAAAACCTGCTCGGAAAATGAAAGTCGGTGAGCAAGTTATTTTCGGTGACGGTCGTCTGAGTGCTGTTGTTATCGAAATACTTGAACATGGTGGACGCATTGTTGAATTTCATTATGATGGAATTTTTCTTGAAATTTTGGAAAGTTTAGGCGAAATGCCACTTCCACCCTATATCCACGAACAACTTGAAGACCAAGAACGTTATCAAACAGTTTTTGCCAAAGAAAATGGCTCTGCTGCAGCTCCAACAGCAGGTTTACACTATACACCAGAGCTTTTGCAAGCCATTGAAGATAAAGGCGTAAAAATTGTTGAATTGACACTCCACGTGGGTCTTGGTACTTTCAGACCTGTCAGCGTAGATAATGTTGACGAGCATCATATGCACAGTGAATTTTATCAACTTTCAGAAGAGGCAGCAAAAACTCTCCGCGAAGTTAAAACCTCTGGTCACAAGGTTGTTGCCTGTGGGACAACATCTATTAGAACTTTAGAAACAATCGGAAGCAAGTTTAAAGGAGATATACAAGCAGATTCAGGCTGGACAGATATTTTCATCAAACCTGGCTATGAATGGAAAGTTGTTGACGCTTTCAACACAAACTTTCACCTTCCAAAGTCAACATTAGTCATGCTTGTTGCTGCATTTGCTGGGCGCGATTTTGTACTTGAAGCTTATCAACACGCCGTTGATGAAAAATATCGTTTTTTCAGTTTTGGCGATGCAATGTTTGTACGAACAAAATCATAAAATTCACCGACAAAAGTTTTGTCCGTTTAATGCAACTAAAACGAGCATTGAATCAGTATACTGACAGAATAAGCTGTTGCGCGCAGATCGTTTAGTTGTTGGTTGTGCCCAAAAGCAATACGAGTTGACTTCACAAGTTTAATAAATAGACTTTTTAAGGAGCAAAATGAGTTTTCTCAACCTTGTTATGACACCTGATTTCATCAGTATTATCTCAGATGGACAAATTACAACTGACCAATACATCACCCAAACTCATTTTAAAAAATTTGAAACTAGTCCAAACGGTTTTGTCGTCGGTATCACAGGATTTGAACTTATTACAAATGAGATTAGAAAAAAATTTTACTATCAGCCAAAATTGACCTTTGATGAAGCACAGCTTTTTTTAAGAGATGAATTAGAAAAATATAAATATAAGCAGGCTACTTTTGGTCAGTTTATCCAATTCAATGCGATTATTGCTGGATACCCAAATTTACTTGCAGAATCAGGTTCTTCCTCTAAGCATGAATCTTCTACCCTTTCAGCACCAGAAGCTACAACATTTCACATTGAAAATCAAAGCATTACTGAAACACATTATCAAAATTCGGCAGTTCTTTCTCTCGTACCCGATGATATCTCATTTAATCCTAACCGTCTCATCAAAGATAACCTTGCTAAATTTTCCTCTCAAACATTCTTACCTCATCTTCAAAACCTCCAACGCAACGCTCTCTACAAAGTTGCTGATGAATCAAAAACTGTAAATCGTGTCATTTTCCAAGAAGCGATTACTCCTACTAATCCCATTAGATAACCCTTAGTGAGAAATTGTCTGCTTACAGTATTCTGCCAATGCTGATAATGTTTGTAGATTTAGAGATGAGCTAATATGACAAGTCAAAAAGACTGAATTACTCAGTCTTTTTTTCATCGTGTGTTTCTTGATTGGCTTTGGATAATGTTAATTTTCCCTTTGGATTATATTTTTTTAACAGCGTATCAATCCGTGCATCCGTCCAATAATCTGCGGAAGCAATAAAATTACCATCCTTATCTCGGTCACCAATAATTTTAAATCCCATTCTTGTTCTCCAAAATCACTTATTGCTCATTCATTACCTTATAATTTCATCATACAAAATCAAGCTTTATCGCCTTCATTTAAGTTGCAAGCTTGATAAATCTAATACTGTTTAATTTCTAAATGGAACATTTTGCGCTACAGTGCTACGTGCTTCGCACGCCATTCTACGAACGGTCTATGCAACTTCGTTGCTCCGCTCGCTATCCTTTTGCTTAGCTGCTAAAGCAGCAAGAGCAAAAGGCAAAGCACCTAGTCGCACTCTCAGCCTTTGCGCTCCACGCAAACCACTTCTTGCGCTTACCATTTCTCCTTGCCAGCTCTGCTGGCTTAGAGCGAATGGATAGCCTAACGTAGTGAAGATGACGCACTATGTCAAGGTTGGGAATAAGAAAAGCTACACTTTTTTCTTACATCGCAAGGCAGCATATTTGCAGTTCATCTAATAATTTTACTGCGCAAAATTAAAGATGAACTAATATAAATCTTATGTCAATCCACAAATTCAAACTCAAATTTACGAATTCTTACATAATCGCCATCACGAGCACCCATTTTCCGAAGGGTTTCATCAACACCCATAGAACGCAGCTGACGCGCAAACTTCATCACAGATTCATCATGGTCAAAGTTTGTCATGACAAATAATTTTTCAATCTTCTCACCAGACAACCGCCAGCCGCCATCATCATCACGCGATACAGTGAAAGGCTGCTCTTCTTCCTCAAATCCGTAATACGCAACCTCATTTGCAAATTCGTCTTCATCGTAAAGCAAGAACTCAGGCGTTTCAGCAAGGAGTTCACTCGTGCGAGCCAACAGACCTTGCAGTCCTGTCTTTGTCAGACCAGAAACTTCAAAGATTTCAGGCATTTGCTCGTCCTCTTTCAAATCTGCTGCTAATTTTTCTTTAAACTCTGCCAGACGTTCAGGAGCTTCAGGCATATCCATTTTATTTGCCACAATGATTTGCGGACGTTCCATTAGACGCAGATTATAAGATTCCAACTCATCATTAATCGTTTTATAATCTTCAAAAGGATCACGTCCTTCAAGCTCAGACATATCTAAGACATGAAGCAGCACGCGCGTCCGCTCAATATGTCTCAAAAATTGAATTCCAAGACCCGCACCAGAGTGTGCACCTTCAATCAAACCAGGCATATCCGCCATAACAAAGCTATCGCCATAGCCGACTTGCACCATCCCAATATTCGGCGTAATTGTCGTAAAATGATAAGCTCCGATTTTAGGGCGAGCATTTGATACGACTGAAAGTAAAGTCGATTTTCCCACAGATGGAAATCCGACCAAACCAACATCCGCAAGCACACGAAGCTCCAACAACAAAATCTTATCCTCACCAGGCTCACCATTTTCAGCGACTTCTGGTGCAGGATTACGTGGTGTCGCGAAGCGGATATTTCCCCGTCCGCCACGTCCACCCTTAGCCACGACAAACTCTTGGTTTTTTTCAATCAAATCAGCAAGGACGACACCTGTTTCATTATCTTTGACCGTTGTTCCTTGGGGAACACGCACAATTAAATCTTCAGCGCCATGTCCGTGCATTCCTTTGTTCATGCCTTTTTCGCCAGCTTTAGCACGAAAAATACGATTATAACGGAAATCCATCAAGGTAGACATTCCTTCATCTACTTTGAAAATAACTGACCCACCTTTTCCGCCATCACCTCCCGCAGGACCACCGTCTGGGACATATTTTTCACGACGAAAAGCAACTGCGCCATCGCCACCTTTCCCAGCTTTTACCTCAATTTTAGCTGTATCTAAAAATAAGCTCATTTTATTTTTTCCTCTGTTTTCCTATTTTTCAGCACTTCCTAAAAAAATAGGAGCTTTGAACTGCTCCTATTTTATCATATTTTACCGATTATCTCAAAAGCTGGTTTCATAGGATATGAACAATTTCACAAAACTCAAATTCGCTTGTCTTAGGATCAAATGTCAAGTGCATAAGATCGAGATTTTGAAAACCTTCTGTTGACATAGCTGTCGTCCGCTTGACCTTGTCTTCAAGAAAAAACCAACTTGCTGCACCATGACCCACACAAAATACATTTTGATTTTTAGGTGGAGATAAAATTTCTAGGAACGCTTTCTCCACTCTGTCAACAAGCGCTGCCCTGGTTTCACCACCGAACGCCTCATAAAATGTCGTTTTATCCCATACTTCAAGGTAGGTCGGCTGACCTTCAAAAGCACCAAAATTCATCTCTTTTAACGCTTTCAATCGTTGATAAGATTTTTTTGGAAAAACGATTTCCAAGGTATCACTCGCCCGCTCAGAAGTAGAACTATAAAATGCATCGAACTCGACAGGAAAATTTTTCATGAATTTGCGAGCCACGATGCTATCGGCTTTTCCTCTTTCAGATAATGGTGAATCACACCAACCTTGTGTTCTACGCTGAGCATTAAAAAGTGTTTCCCCATGTCTCATGATATAAATATGTTTCTTCATATTTTTTATTTTCTAAAGCTAAGCGCTGTCTTAATCGTTTGATTTTTAGCACTTGGCTTACTCTCTATTAAATCAATCAAAGTCTCCGCTGCTTGTTCTCCCCATAAATGCTTTCGATAAGAGATAGAGGGCAAGATAGGATATAAAAAATCAGCTGAATGATTATTATCAAAACCCACTATTTTAAATTGTGGTTCTAATAAAATATGATGGCGACGTGCATAGCGGTAAAATCCTATCGCTTCATCATCATTTAACGAATACACTCCTACTGTTTTATCTTTTGCTTCTGCAATGATTTTTTCTGCCGCTTCATATCCAGATTGCTCTGTGAAATCTCCCTCCAAGATTTTGAAGCTTTTACCTGATTTTTCAAATGTCTCAATTGCAGCTTGCAGGCGTGTTTCTACGTCGTAATTTCCTCGTGGTCCAGAAATGATATAGTAGTTTTCTTGATGTTGAGAGACCAGATACTCTACTGCCTCTTTTGATCCTGAAGCATTATCAAGTAAGACGGTTCGTGCATTCTCATGGCTTACTTCTCGGTCAAGTACCACGACTTTATTGCCTTGAGTTAAAACTTTGTTTAAATCATCATCTTGAAATTTATTATCCAGAATAATTGCGCCATCAAACAATTTTTCAGATAGAAATTTTTGAGTACGATTTCCTGAGTTGACCATCATATCATAGCCCAGAAGTTCTAACCGATGCTGCATCCCATCAAGTAATTCACCATAAAACTCACCCTGAAAGCTTGAGATATATACGCCTATAATATTTGTTTTATTTCCTTTAAGTGTCCTCGCTGCTAATTTCGGAGCATAGCCCAATCGATCTGCAATCTCCTTGATTCTAGTACGCGTAGGTTCAGAAACTTTGGCAGAACCATTCAAGGCATAAGACACGGTTGAGATCGACACCCCGCCTGTTTTGCAATTTCTCTAATTCCTGCCATTTTGTTCCCCTTCTTGAGCCTGACCTTATTTAAAATTCAACGATTTTACTTTCAATAATATCCTCGCTACTTTTGGCAATAAAAACCTCAAATTGCCCATGTTCAAAGACATAATCATTAGTAAAATTATAGAATTTTAATTGTTCGCTGTCAATCTCAAAATGAAGTCGTTTTGCTTCGCCTGAATTTAATTCAATTTTCTCAAAAGCTTTCAATTCTTTGAGTGGACGAGCGGTGGTCGCGACTAAATCTCTAACAAAGATGAGCACTGTTGTTTTTCCATCTACAGTACTCCTGTTTTTGACAGAGATGTCAACTTTGATTTTGTTTTCATCAGTACTGACAGATGGGTCAAAATATTCAAAATCACTATAAGAAAGTCCATGACCAAAAGGATAGAGTGGCGTTGACAAGCAATCTTGATAACGTGAGACATACTCTTCATTTTCAGTTAAAGTCGGACGACCTGTCATATATTGATTATAATAAATCGGAATTTGCCCACTACTTCTTGGCAAGCTCATCGTCAGTTTAGCAGATGGATTTTGCGTGCCATAGAGTAAATCAACAATGGCACGCGCTCCCATTGTCCCTGGAAAATAAGCATAAAGAATGCTATCAACTCTATCAGCAATCGTTGACAAATCCAGAGGCCTTCCTGCAAAGACAACTAAAATAATCTCCTGTTTTCCATCAGCATACTGACCAACTAAATCAATAGCTTCTTGTGTCAAGCTAATATTTGTATAAGATTTTGATTCTCCTGTCTGCGCACTTTTCTCCCCTACAAAAATAACTAATTTATCAGCCTCTTTCGTAGGACAACACTCCTTTTCTGTCAGTACTGACAGAATGCTCTCCGTCTCAGTTACGTCTCCCTTCCAAGACCAACTGCCAAGTAAATCAGTACTGTCAAGTAATGGGGCCAAAAACGATACTTTATCTGCTTTTTTCAAAGGCAGACTTTTCTTATCATTTTTTAATAAAACGATGGACTCTACCGCGGCATCATAAGCGACTTGTTTATTTTCTTCAGTAAAGACTTGTGATTTTTCTCGCTCAAGCGTTGCACCGCGATAAGGGTCTTCAAAAAGTCCCAAGCGATTTTTTAACTCTAACACTCGTCTGACCGCTTCATCAAGTAACACTGACAACTTTTTGTCAGTTTTGACCAATTTTTCTAGTGTCTGTAAGTAAGCTGTTGTCATCATTTCAATATCAACCGTTGCTGACAGCGCTTTTTGTGCGGCCTCTTCCGCATTTTTAGCCGTTCCCCAAATTACTTGCTCCATAACTGCACCATAGTCCGTAATGACCACGCCATCAAAGCCCCATTCATCACGCAAAATGTCCTTCATCAGCCATTTATTACCAGTCGCTGGGACACCGTTGATTGTATTAAAGCTCGTCATGACAAGTGCAACTCCCGCATCAATCGCAGCTTTGTAAGCAGGCAGATACAGCTCACGCAGTTTATTTTCAGGCAAATCAACCACATTGTACTCACGACCCGCTTCAACCGCCCCATAGGCTGCAAAATGTTTCACGCAAGCCGCCAGATGTTCCTCATCAAAATCGCCCTGAAATCCTCTGACAAAACGTTCAGCAAAGACACCATTCAAAAAAGGATCCTCGCCCGTTCCTTCCATGACGCGTCCCCAACGCGGATCCCGCGACAAATCAACCATCGGCGCAAAAGTCACGTGCAAGCCCGCAGCAGTCGCTTCTTTCGCCGCAATTTCCGCCGTTTTTCGCGCCAATTCGGGATTAAAACTTGTCGCGAGACCCAACGGAATCGGAAAAATCGTGCGCGCCCCATGGACGACATCCGCCATAAACAAAAGTGGGATTTTCAAACGTGATTTTTCTAAATAATCACTCTGAATTTTACGGATATTTTCCACACCATAAACGCCCAAAACCGAGCCCAACGTGTAAACCTCAGCCTCACTAATCTTGTTTTCCGCGTAAATTGGCCCTGTAATTTCCTGATTATCTGTCTGAAAAAATTCACCACCAAGCTGTGTCAACTGCCCGATTTTTTCTTGGATTGTCATCTGTTCTAAAAGCTTATCTAAATTTTCTTTTTTCAATTTTTTTCTCCCTATTTCATTCCCGACACATTAAAACCTTCCAAGAAATACTTTTGGAAAATCATATACACAATGATAATCGGAATAACCATAAATGCTGAACCAGCCATCTGTAAGCCATAATTTGCCGTATATTGACCCTTCAAAAGCTGCAAACCAACAGACAATGTATATTTATTTTGATCGTTGGCAATAATCAATGGCCACAAGAAAGAATTCCAACCAGCAATAAATGTCAAAATTCCTTGTACCGCTAAGATAGGCTTAGATACCGGAATAATGATTCTCCAGAAAATCGTCCATTCACTGGCTCCTTCAAGACGTGCAGCTTCAAGCATTTCTGTTGAAATTCCTGACATAAATTGTCTAAACAGAAAAATGCTAAAAGCTCCAACTAAACCCGGCAAGACAACCCCAGTCATCGTATTTGTGAGCCCTATTGCATTGAGGAGCAAATATACAGGAATCATCGTAACTTGACCAGGAATCATCATCGTTGCTAAAACCAAATAAAATAGAAATCTTCTTCCCTTAAAATTAAATTTAGCAAAGGCATAGCCAGCACCAGCAGATAAAAACATTCCAAAGAATGACCAAAAAACGACAATTAATGTATTGAGCAAGTATTGAACAAAATTCATTTGTGTAAAAAGTTGCACAAAATTTTCAAAGGTAATATTTTTAGGCAAAATAGTAGGAGGAAATTGCATCAACTCTGTTTGAGATTTTACACTTGATAACAACATCCAAACAATTGGAAGTAACGTAAATACCGCGGCCAAAAGTAAGAAAATCCCTAGAATTATTTTATATACCTTTGCTTGTTTTTTAGTAATAATCATAATTGATTTTCCTTTCCTTGAATCCGAAACATTACAAGAGTGACAATTATAATAGCAACAAAAAGAACAAAGCTACCTGCTGCTGCATATCCAAAACGGCTTAACTGGAAACCGTTATGATAGATGAATAGAGAAATCGACATTGTGGAATTTAAAGGTCCCCCATTCGTCATGACAAATGGCTCATCAAAAAATTGTAGCCATCCAATTAATGATGTTACACTCACAAAGAATGTTGCAAATTTTAAGCTTGGGACTGTAATATGGAAAATCTGGTCGCGAAGTGTTGCCCCATCTAATGAAGCAGCTTCATAATACTCTTTCGGAATACCAGAGACAGCAGCAAGAAAAATAAGCATATTTGTTCCAACCCCTCTCCATAAGGCTAAAACAATCAATGAAATTTTAGCAATACTAGTATCTTGCAACCATCCAATAGGTGGTATATGGAAAATCCCAAGAACGAAATTAAAGAAACCATAGGGATTATAAAGAAAAGCCCAAATGACCGCCACTGCAACTACATTGGTTACTGACGGAGCATAAAACACAACTCTAAATGCTCTAAAAAATCGATTTTCACCAAAATTGATTGCAATAGCTAGCCCCATTGAAATGACTACAACTAGAGGGACCCCTATAATCACGTAGAACAAAGTATTCCTTATAGATTGGAAAAATACTGGATCCGAAAAAATCTCTTTAAAATTTTGTACTCCAATAAAATGAATTTGTGACCAGTCCGCCAAACCTGTTACTCCAGCATCAGTAAATGAAATAAGCAGTGCAACGATAATCGGAAAAATCGAAAACAAGAGTAACAATATTAATGCTGGAGAGAGAAAGAAATAGGGAAAGTATTTATTGAGAAAGTTTTTCATTTTATCTATATTCTCCTTAAAAAATATGAGATAGAGTTTTTAAACTTCTCTACCTCATCAAATAATTATTAATTTTTTGCATCCAATAAACTTTGAGCTTTTGTCTGGAACTGCTTCATTTGTTCAGTAACATTTGCATTCTTTAACCAAATATTTTGTTGGAAGGTTAAGTAGCTTTGAGCAATTTGTTCATATTGAGGCACCATTGGCATTGGTTTTGCGTGATCCAATTGGTCAACAAAGGGTTTCATCAACGCATTTCCCGCAATGGATTTATCCTGAAGCGCAGTCTTATTTGTTGGAAGGTCATTAACTAGTTTATACCAAGCAAGCTGTTCTTTTGGAGTACTCATAAAACTAATGAACTTAGCTGATTCATCTTTTGCTTTAGACCAACTAGCAATAGTTAGATTATTGCCACCTACCACCGAGTCATTATTATCTGGACCTTCTGGCAGCACTGCTGTTGCATAATTTCCAGGAATATCATTTCCTGCAGCATTTAATGCACTTACCATCCAAGGTCCTGAGATAAACATTGGTGTTTTAGAATCCGTTCCTCCAAAAGTTTGAGTAATATCTGTACTCAAAGGCTGTTTAGGAGCATAACCTTTCTGAATAAAGTTGTTTATATAAGAGACCCCTTGTACAAATTCAGGTTGGTCAAATTGAGCTTTTCCATCTTTAATCAAACTACTTCCCGCTTGATTAGCCATCATAAATGCAAAACTTTGTTCTGCTGGATCGATAGAAATCCCATACTCCCCTTTACCCCGTGTTGATAGAATTTTAGCATCTTTTGTTAAATCATCCCAGGTTTTTGGTGCTTCATTAATTCCTGCTTTTTTAAAAATATCTGTACGATAATAAAGGACACGAACGTCATTTGCCCAAGGAATACCATAAGACTTACCATCAAACTTTGTGGTTGCCAAATTTGCATCATAGAAATTGCTGTCTGATAAGTTTTTATCCTTACTGATGTATTTAGATAAATCCGTCAAAGCTCCTGCATCTTTAAACTCAGTCATCCATGTTGTTCCCATCTGAATTACGTCTGGTCCTTGTTTAGAAGCAACTGCGGTCAAAAGCTTATCATGTGCGTTTGCCCAAGGAATATTTTGAACTTTAACCTTAATTCCTGTTTCTTTTGTAAAATCAGCCGCTACTTTAGGAAGGTTTTCACCCTCAGCTCCCATTGCCCAAACTGTGATTTCTTTATTTGAGGACTTATTTGCAGAACTAGACGTTCCACATGCAGTAAGTGATAGTATTGCTAATGCTGAAAATGTACCAAGTGCAATTTTTTTATTGAGTTTCATTTAAAGAGTTCTCCTATTTATTTTTCAAAATAATTTTTTCAATAGTAATCGATCAAGCATTTATCTTGAGTCTTACCATTAAGTAAGTAAATGCTACACTGTGATGTAAATTGAGCTATTGTCTCTTAATACTAATAGTTCACTATTTTTTATAAGAATTCCTGATTTACGATACGGATTGTATACATTTTCACTATCAATTAATTGATTATCAATGATAGCTGCATATGTCTCCCCTTTGCTCAGATTGAAATGAAGATTTTTTCCGTTAATATTGAAATCAAAACAAACTTCATCCATATCCTCTGGAAATACTGGATCAACCTTGAGTCCACTCGCAGTCATCTCAATTCCCGCTAAATGAGCAATGACTTGGTTCGTAAAGATACCTGGCCCTGATGAATAAAGACGCCAACCACCTTTTACGCCGATATTTCCCGATTTGAGCTTGTCAAAATTTTCCTGAGCTGCATAGCGCGTTTTAAAATCACCATCGCTACTAGAAAAATAGACATTTGCTTGTCGCGGTTCAGCATTATTTACTACTTCTTGCAGTCCGACTGGTATCGTTTGCTCAAGCGCTTTCCAAGCTTCTTTAGCTCTGCCTACCTTTGCCATCGCCTCAACATAGCGAATCTGCGCATGCACATAAAGTAATCCAATTTCTCGTCCAAAATTAGCAGCTTGTTCGGCTCGCTTAAAGTGCGTAGAAATCCCACCATGATATGCTGGAGAATGATTCATCAAACGCACACCATCATTAAAAATCAAATGCTGCTCAATCAATTCTAAGTTATGCTCCATCTGTTCATTATCTGCAACCTCTGCAATAATTGATCTATTCATCGGTAGAAGACGATATTGGATATTTGTTTTTTTATCTTTGGGGTGAATCATTGCCTCAAAGCTTCCATCTCGATTTTGTAAAGCAAAACCAGAGATTGTCCCCTCTGGAATGAGATACTTCTCAAAATCAGCTTTGATTGCTTTTGCTAACTCTATCAAATTCTTAGACTCGTCTGGACGAATTTCTCTAATTGCTTGAGCAAATTTTTGTAATGCCTGATAAGTCAAGGCATCTGTCCAACTTGAAGTCATATGCTCTTTAAGCTCACTATTCGCTGGTTGCAAGGTATCATCCCAGTCGCCATTCCCATAGGCAGACAAATATGTCCCTTTAAGAAAGTGATTTTTAATATATTGAAGTTCTTTTTGCAAATGCTCATCAAAGCTAAAAGTTTGTTCAGTAAATGTTTGTGTCGAACGTGATACGAAAGGAACTTGCTCACGAAGCAAACTGAAGTCTCCAGTTTGCTCTAAGTATTCAGCAACCGCAAAGAACGGCCAAACAATCACATCTCCATGACTTTCATCAGAAAAAATCGGTTGATATTCATCAAACATAAACCATTGGGGCCAAGTCCCATCATCTTCAAACTGATGACTAAACAATTCCAACAAAATCTCACGTGCTACTTCTGGCTGTTGTGTCGCAAGGAAGAATTCAAGAGGACCCTGCGAAACGTCACGTGTCCCCCAAGCCGCACCACCATACTGCTCTAAACCATGAGGACTAAGGTAATGAATGAGCATATCATGGGTATACCAAGGCAAGATAGTGTTTAATTTTTCAAATGTTTTATGTTTACTTGTAAATCTGAACTGGTTGAGTAGTTGGTTTTCAATATAGACTTTGTATTTTTGTTTTTCTTGAACAAAATCCAAAAAATCAAAGTGCTCAATATTTCCATCAAGACTTCCAGTCATTTTCACTTTTAGCTGATTTGCTTTTACTTTAAAGATGACTAGACCATCTTCAATGAAAGTTGTTCCATCAAACAGATGCTCTGACTCAAGCAATCCAACAGGTTGACTAAATACCATTTGATAGCGGAGTGCAGGATTTCCTATCTGACTCGCTGAATCCTCACCTGCTGTAAATTCATAAGTCATCGAGTCAACCACATTTACCTGCAACTCACTTTTATATTCCATCTCATCCATGATGACTTGATTAAGAAACAGGAACTCATAAATTTTACCCGATTGTGACTCAATTTCAAGTTGAATACTATTTTCTTGATTCGCCGCAAAGTTTCTAACAATCAGTGTATCGTCTGGTAGAACATAGGTCCATTCAGCAAAATTATAACCCATTTCAAAAGTTGAAGGAATCCCTAACATTTGATAGTCATTTCCAACTTTTACAAAAATACGTTGACCTGAAACCTGATGCAAATTGAGATGGTCACGTTGATTTGATAATAATTTGTTCATATTGGTATTACCAATGACAAGTTGAGCATTAAACAATCCGTAGATAAAACTGCTCGTTGCAATTCCTCTATTTTTGATGGACTTAGAATTCCCAGAGAGGAAAATTTCACCGTGTTCTCGCTCAACAATTAGTTCTTTAGCTAAACTGACAAAATGTGTATTCTGCTGAGTGAATCCAGATAAAATTTGGCCATTGGCAACTTCTTCAAACTTTGCATTAGGATACTGTTGACGGAGTTCCTCGTTACTCAGAAGACGACCATTGAGCTGCTGATCCATTTTTACCTTCGGTTTCGTTAGCGAAACTTCAATTAAATCCTCATTGGATAGATGCGGAAAATCATGTGTAGGGGCATTTTTGAGCGTTTTACTATCAGCTTGATAAAGTTCGTAGAAAGTCACTGACTTTTGCCCATTGAGTAAAATAGCCTCGGTTTTCAGAGCAATCAGGGACATTTCATACTGATAGACTTCGTTATCAAATTCAATTTTTTCTAGTGCTTCCGGTTTTCTTGTTTGCTTAAATGATTTTCCAAAGAACTGAAAACCATCTGTCAAATATCCCGTCACGCTTAAATCACCAAAAGCTCCTGTTTCAAGTGTTGGAAAACCTGTGGATTGAACTTGATTTTGGCGGCTGAAAAGCTTGTAGCCTCCTTCTTCAAAAACTTGATGATTAATGTATTGAGCATTATAAGCCTCGTTGCTTCGCAATGCATTACCATCTGCCAGTCCAATATCGTTAACATAGACAACATCTACCTTTTTCGAAACACCATCAAGTCTCACTTCCCAAAACCAAGAGGTCTCAGTTAAGCTCAACTTTACTTCATAGGAAATATCTGCAATCCTTCCAGTCCATTTTGCTTGAGATTTTCCTATCCAAAACCGTGAATCTGAATTTTTACCTAAGAGTGGATAAGATTTGATTTCGTTGATTTCAAAAATTCGAAGATAAATATTAGTAATAGAACCGTCAATCTCTTGCCCGATAAGTTGATTTAGAAAAATATTTTTGTGTTTGATCGTGTGAATATCGCCAGTTGCAACAAAACTAATTTCTAAATCACCATTTGAAATAGTTTTAAGTACCGTACGGTTTACACCGATTTTCTTCCCCATTATCTTCTCCGATTTTAGTCATGAATATCACTGACTAATTTCTATTATTTTATTAGTGAAACGTTTCTATTAAGATGATACCGCTTTCGATAATGATTGTCAATA
This sequence comes from Lactococcus allomyrinae, assembly GCF_003627095.1. Lineage (NCBI taxonomy): Bacteria > Bacillati > Bacillota > Bacilli > Lactobacillales > Streptococcaceae > Lactococcus > Lactococcus allomyrinae. The sequence continues at coordinate 1,229,002 of NZ_CP032627.1, forward strand.
CTATCATTGTTAAGTTTATATTACAAAAGAAACGTTTCACTAAAAGATACAAAAAAACTAAGTAAAACTTAGCTTTCTTAATTTAAAACAAAAGATTGAGTAAATATAAATCAAGTTATTATCAACTCTTATTGGCTACTAGTAGTAGTGCTGCTTGCTGATGTTCCTGTATTTTCCGCTGCTTTTTTGGCTTTTTCTGCCGCGAGTGATGATGATTGAGCACTTGCTTGCTTGCTTAGATCAGCAAGATAGGCAGCCTTAGGTTTTGTATAAATTCCTGCTTCCATATCAACAACTTGAGGTGCCTTGACTTGTTTTGCAACACTTGGATAATAGGGGAGCTTTTCAGCGAGTTGACTCAGAGGTACACGAACTTGATTGCCATCGCTCATGTCAAGAGCAATAAAATCTTTGCTTGCACTGGTTGGAGTTTTTGTCACATTGGTAATCAGGGCTTTTAAATCAGGTTTCAATGTCTCATATGCTTTGACAAACTCCTGAACTTCAGCATTTGAAAAATTTTGTAGGGTGGGAAGCTTGTTTTCTTGCACTTGTTTTGAATCAACTGGTGTTGTGATAATATATCCATTACTCAAAACAAGATAGGTTTTATTACTTTGTTTGACATAGACACTATTTGCATATTCTTGGATTTGAGCTTCAAAATTATTGGGAAAGTGGTAGCTCAACTTTACAGTAGATACGCGTGGAAATTGGGATTTTATTGTGTTTTCAATATTTTGTTTTGTGTTCAAAATTTGAAAAATACTATCACCCGTTTTAATTTTAGAAGCCAAAGCGATTTGCTCTGCACTTTCATTTTGGTTTCCAGATACAGTAAAGTTTCCGATTTTGCTTAATGGAGAAACTGCGTAAACAGAGCCAAAGAAAATAAGCAGTGCAAAAGCTAAACCAATCCACATTTTTTTGAGAAGGACTCCACTGCCCGCAAAAATAGATGGTCTAGTTCTTCTTAAACTTTCAACATCTTGAGCAATATTTTCCAGCTCACTCAGGATTGTTTCTTGCCCTTCCGCATTTTCTGTTTCTTCTGAAATGTCTTTCTCGTTCTTAGCTTCTTCTTTTTTTGAGACTGTTTTGAGGAATGGAGAAGAGAAACGAGCAATTTTAGGCTGATTTTTCTTAGCTTCTTGTCTGGCTTCCTCAGCTTTTTTTCTCCGATATTCGAGATTTTTTTCTTGCCAGGGTGTTAGATTTTTATCTTTTTCACTCATTTAATTATTTCTTTCACAAGATTGTAAAGCCGCTCGCTTGCATCTGGTACGCCTGCTTTACGACTATTTTCTGCCATTTGCTGGTAGTTGTTCTCGTCCTTGAAAATTTCATTGATGATTTCAATCATCACTTCGCCTGTTAACTCACTGTCTGGAATCATTTTAGCAGCATTTATTTTGACTAGTGCTTGAGCATTCTTGGTTTGATGGTCTGCAGTCACATTAGGACTAGGTACAAAAATCGTCGGTAAACCTAATGCTGTGATTTCCGCAATAGTCGTCGCTCCAGCACGGCAAAGAATTAAATCCGAAGCTGAAAGAACTTCAAGCATATTTGAAATATATGGACGTATTGCTATATTTTGGCTATTTTCATAAGGAGCAAAACACTCGTGGTCTTCATCATAGTAAATTTGACCAGATGCATAAATCACTTGATAGTTTTGTTCAACAAATTGAGGTAGGGCTTGTTTTACTGCCTCATTTATCGTCATAGCACCACGTGAACCACCAAAAATCACGACCGTTTTCTTGCCTTTTTGTAGATGATATTCACTTTCTAAAACATCTGAGTGTTTCAAATCTGCAACTTCTTGAGCCCGCGGATTTCCAGTGAAAACTGTCTTTTCGGCTGGAAAGAACGGTTTTGCAGCTTCAAATGCAACCGCAATCTTTGTCACGTGCTTACTTAGAAATTTATTTGTGATTCCTGGAATTGAGTTTTGCTCGTGAATAAGCGTCGGGATTCTCAATTTTTCTGCGGCATAGAGTACAGGCCCTGCGACATATCCACCTGTACCAATAACAACATCTGGCTGAAATTCTTGGATTAATTTTTTAGCATCACGCGCTGATTTGAGAAATTTCGCAATTGTTCTGAAATTATCTAAACTTAGCGAACGCTTGAATCCTTGCACGTCTACCGTTTGGAAATCTATGCCTGCTGCTGGAACAATTTTATTTTCCAGTCCACGCGTCGTCCCAACATATAGGATTTTTGAGTCCGGCTCAACTGTTTTAAGGTAGTTAATGAAAGCAAGCGCTGGATAAATATGTCCACCCGTTCCGCCGCCTGTAATGATAATTCGCATTTTGTTCTCCAATTTTAACTTGGGGTTTTTGGTTCACTGACAGAATCCTGTCAGTTTTATTTTTTCTACATTAGATGTGTATTTATAGACTAGAACCTCGTCAGCACAGACCTTTTCACTGATGAGGTCGTCATTTCAATTTTTCAAAGCTAGCGATGAACAAGTCGCCTCGCTCTTCAAAAGTTTTATATTGGTCCCAACTTGCACAAGCAGGACTCAATAGAATGACATCTCCTATTTCTGTTTGTGGAAGAATTTCTTCTAGTGCTGTGGCAACATTTTCACTGTGAAAGACTGGAATGTCTAATTTTTCCGCAGTTTTCTGCAATTTTGGTGCAGTCTCCCCAAAGACAACCATTCCTTTTAAACCAATCAAATCTGGTTCAAGTGTGTCAAAGCCATTTCCACGATCTAAACCACCTGCCAGTAGCCAAAGTTTGCTATTATCTAAACCTGAAAGTGCTTTCTGAGTGGCCAAGATATTTGTCGCTTTACTGTCGTTATAAACTTTGCGTCCATCAAGTTCTCCGAGATATTGAAGACGATGTTTCACACCAGAAAATGTTGTCAGCACTGACAGAATGGAAGCATTACTGACAGCACGCAGTTTTGCTACCGCAATTGCAGCAAGTGCATTTTCCACATTATGTTCACCTGGAAGAGCAAGTGCTGCAACATTCATGATAAATTCATCTTTAAAATAGATTTTACCATCAAGAACATAAGCTCCTGCTACTTTTTCTTTTGTTGAAAATGGAACAACTGTTGCCTTTGTCAGAGAACTCAAGGCTTTACATTTTTCTTGATTAAAATTCAAAATCAATAAATCATCTGCCGTCATATTCTCTTGGATTCGCCATTTTGCAGCTTCATAAGCTTCTTGTGAGCCATGATAATCCAGATGTGCTGAAAAAAGATTGGTAATCACAGCGATTTGGGGTTTAAATGTCTTGATTCCCATCAATTGGAAACTTGAAAGTTCCATGACAAGGTTGTCAGTACTGACAGCTTTTGATGCTACTCCTGAGGCAGGAAAACCAATATTTCCTGATAGTTTTGCAGCCTTACCGCCAGCATTTAAGATATCTGCAATCAGCGTTGTCGTTGTTGTTTTTCCGTTTGTCCCAGTTATTCCAATAATCGGTGCAACGCTTACCAAATAAGCCAGTTCAACCTCGGTGATGACAGGAATATTTAGAGAAATTGCCCGCTCAACCATTGGATTATCATAACGAATTCCTGGATTTTTTACCATCAGTGCAAAATCTTCATCTAACAAATCCAATGGATGGCTACCACAGATGACTTTAACTCCTTCTTCAAGCAATTCCTGTGCTTCTTTATTTTCTGCGAAGGGCTTGCCATCGTTTACTGTAACAATCGCGCCTAAATCATGTAAAAGTCTAGCTGCAGCTAAACCTGATTTTGCTAAACCAAGCACCAAAATTTTTTTATCTTCAAACGTTGTGATTTTTTTCATTTTTTATTCCTTTTTTGGATTCAACACATCATCGTATTCACGAGATGACTTTATCCAAAGTTGCAAGCTCAATCTTTCCATCTTTCATTGCAAAATTTTGCTTCTGCTCCTTACAACTTTATCTCATCTATTTTACCCCTAATTCCGCTTTTTTTCAACAGTCTTACCACTCACCCTTTCTGTCAGTGAATTTTTTGCTGACAAAAACGACTTACAAATTGTAAGTCGCTGACAAATCTTATCTCATCTGCATCATTTCTGATTAACTATGACAAACTAACAGATTAACATTGCAACGTCAAGTTTACAAAGCCTCTCCATCTTCCTCACCAGTACGAATACGAACGACACGCTCAACAGGTTGAATAAAAATTTTTCCATCACCCACTTCTCCTGTCTGAACAGCTGTGGCAATAACAGCAACAATCTCGTCCACTTCTTGATTAACGCAGACAATCTCTATTTTTATTTTTGAAAGTAATGTCGTTTCAATTTTTTGCCCACGGACATATTCTATAAAACCTTTTTGTTGACCATAACCAAGAACTTGAGAAACTGTCATACCATGCACAATTCCATTTTCAACCAATGCTTTTTTTAAGTCTTCTAGCTTATCTCCTCGAATGATTGCTTCTATTTTTTTCATTTTTTCCTCACTTTCCCTCACTGACAACTGACAGAAATTCTATCAGTAAACTTTACAAAACTGTCAGTAATTTTTTTGCATTTATCCATAAAAATACTCTCAAAATCAAGAATCCAATCCCAAAAACGTAGGATAAGCAGTTTCCTCATGTTCACTATCATCAAGTCCAATTGCCTCAGCTCGGTCAGTGACACGAATCGGCATAAACAGAGTAATCCCTTTGATAATCACCAAACTCATCACAGCAGAGAAAACAATTGTAAAAATTACTGCTAATAAATTAGCCAAAAGTAGATTACCAGAGCCATAAATCAAGCCAACATAATCTTTATCAGGAGAAAGCGCAGGTGTGGCAAAAATTCCTGTCATAATTCCACCAAACATCCCACCAATTCCATGACATCCAAAAGCATCCAAAGCATCATCATAACCAAACTTTTTCTTTACAACACTAATCATGAAAAAGCAGATAGGACTCACTAAAAATCCAATAATAAGAGACGACCAAAGCGAAACATACCCTGCACCAGGAGTAATCGCAACTAGTCCAACAACAGCTCCTGAACAAGCTCCAACTACAGATGGTTTACCAATGATAAGTTTTTCCAACAACATCCAAGATAACATCGCACTTGCTGCCGCCGTATTTGTTGTCATAAAAGCATTAATAGCCACACCATTTGCTGCAAGCGCTGATCCTGCATTAAATCCAAACCATCCAAACCATAAAAGCCCAGCTCCTAGCACCACAAAAGGAATATTGTGTGGCCGATATTCTAAGCGCTCATAATCACGCCGTTTCCCAAGAACAATTGCCAATACAAGTCCTGTCACACCACTCGAAATATGCACAACATCACCACCGGCAAAGTCAATCGCATGAATCTGAGCCAAAAATCCACCACCCCAAACCATATGTGCCAAAGGATAATAAACTAGAAGCAGCCAAACAACCATAAAAATCAATAGCGGAGTAAAACGCATTCTACCAACCACAGCACCCGTAATTAACGCTACTGTAATAATCGAGAACATCATTTGAAATCCGCTGAACAATCCATCAGGAATGTGACTAGCTGGAAATAACGAATTTTTTGCCATATCCACACCATTCATAAATAAATGCTGAAAATCTCCAATAAAACTACCACCACCAGAAAAAGATAAACTAAATCCAGCAATCACCCAAAGTATCGAAGCAAGTGCCATCGGTGCCAAAGACATCATCATGTTATTCAAAACATTCTTTCGACGTCCCAGCCCTCCATAGAAAAAAGCAAGTGCAGGTGTCATTAATAAAACCAATGCAGAACAAATTAAAATAAAAGCAATTGAGCCTGTCTCCATATCAACCTCCTTTAAAATGCGTGAAATACTCATCATGAAATCACTAATTTCCTCACGTCAGAGAGTTAACAAATGATTCAATCACTTGAAAAAGTCCGTACTATGGCTAATTCGTTGCAAAAATCAACAACGGATTGACTTCATGGTGCGAACTCAGCACCATGATACGTCAATCACAGTTACCACTAATAAAATTCAATCAGATTTTAAAGTGAAATTAGTATATACAGCATATACCACCAAGAATCAGCAGCCCATCTACCTTTCTATGGAATAATATATACCAAAGCTATAATGCATCAAACCATCTCCAAGCAATTCACTTTGAGTGCTTCTTTACCAAAGTACCAAATAATAGAATTTATAGTCATTCTAAACAGATAAAATTTACTCTATTTTCTGACAATTCATTCATGTTATAAATTATAACATGAATTTCTAAAAAAGCAAGTATTTTTTATATTCCATGTCATAAAACATAACATATAAATCAAATGAATACCCCTAGTCTACAAAAAAGAGAGGTTAGCACTCTGCCAACTCTCTAATACTCATTTATTTCCTAATTTCTTAAATGACAAGACATATGAAACTTACTGGATTTTAAAACGTGATTAATATAATATCTATCAGCTTTAGTCCAATTTAGGAATTTTTAATATGAAAGTTGAGCCAACACCAAGCTCAGACTCTACCTCAATTTTTCCTTTATAATTCTCCGCTAGACGCGCCATGATTGACAATCCGAGTCCTGTTCCACCAATATCTCTATTTCTTGCCTTATCGGCTCTGAAAAAACGCTCAAAAAGGTGTTGAATATCTTCCTTAGAAATACCTATTCCTTTATCAGAAACTTTCGTAATCACATATTCTTCATCCTCATCAATCGTGATTATAACTGACTTTCTATCATCAGGTGAATATTTTGCCGCATTATCTAACAAAATACTTAATGCTTGCTCATAATGATTTGGATAAATTTTTGCCCTAGTCTCCTCACTCACTTTTTGAATCAGCTCAATTTCAAATTCCTGACGCACCAAAGCAAAATTTTTCACCGCGTGTTTACAAACTTTTACCACATCACAATCCAGTTCACTACTAGATAAATCAACATTTTCAAGCCTTGCAAGTGCAAGCATCTCCTCTAGCATCTTTTTCATCCTTGAAATTTCAAACTGACTTGCCTGCAAGGATTCATCCAAAATCTCAGCATCATTCTTTCCCCAACGATTAAGTAGATTAATATGCCCATCCAATACAGCAAGTGGTGTCCTAAGCTCATGAGAAACATCTGAAACAAAGCGTTTTTGTTGCTCTACGTAAGCATTAGTTTTCATCATCATTTCATTATAAACATGGGCAAGTTCCTCAATTTCATCACCCGTCTTAATCTCAATCGGTTTAAACTCACCTGTCGGATCTTCAGCAACTTCCTGCATCCCTTTATGTAACTTTTCCAAAGGTCTCATAAAATAATGAGCCATGAAGTAACCAATAATCTGAGCTATAATCAACGCAACAACTTCTAAAACCAAGAGAGAAATCAATAGAAGATTACTTACTTTATGATAAGAAGTTAAATCATAAAAGGCCTGTAAATATCCAATCACCTTACCTGTTGACTTAGAAACAATCTCTCTTTCAACCAAAAATCCAGGATTTTTACCATCAAACTGCTTAATTTCATTATTTTTTAAATTCATGAAACCAAATGAACGAGGATGTGTTGAATAAAGCAAGTGTTTATCAACATCATAAATGTAAAAAGCTTTTCGACTACCAATCATACTCATCAATGTTTGCTCTTCAGAAGAATGATTACCAGGCTTTATGGTTGCTGTATAGTCAATATATTGATGTAAAGTTTCCGAAGTTAAGGGCTCCTTTGCCTCGGAGAGTACACTCTCAATATTTGTCATTGAATTTAATACAACATTTTTCTCCTCATTGATGAAGGTGGTTATTGTCGCCTGATAAATCACAACTGCAAATACCGTAAAGGTGATAAAGCAAAAAACTGTATTAGCAAAAGCCCATCTAAGCATAATACTTCTTTTAGATGAGCTTTCATTTGTATTCTCTATTTCTTTGGGCGTTTTATTTTTTTTCATCTTACATTCTACTTACGTTCACGCATCACGTATCCCAAACCACGTACCGTTTGAATATAGCTTTCATGTCCTTCAACATCAATTTTGTTGCGAAGATAACGAATATAGACATCAACAACATTTGTTTCTGTTCCTTCTTCATATCCCCAAACCTGTGAGACCAAATGTTCACGAGTCACAACATCACCAACATTTTGCATCAAAGTCAAAAGTAAGTCGTATTCACGGCGAGTAAGGTCAATGACCTTTTTACCACGATGCACTGTACGATTCGTTTTATCAATCACTAAATCTCTGAAAGTCGTATTTTCTGATTGTTCTACCGCATGAGCATGATCTTCACGACGGAAAAACGCACGAACACGCGCCAACAGTTCTTCAATAGCAAATGGTTTAGTAATGTAGTCGTCTGCACCAATATCAAGACCAGCCACTCGGTCCATTGTAGAATCACGTGCTGTCATCATAATAATCGGTGTGTCTTTTTCTTTACGCAAACGACGAGCCACCTCAAAACCATCAAGTTCTGGTAACATCAAGTCCAACAAAAGTAAATCATAATCTTTTGCTAGAGCTTCTTCAAGACCTGAACGACCATTATCTTTAATCTCTGTTGAATATCCCTCATGTTCTAATTCAAGTGAAACAAAGCGTGCTAAATTTTTCTCATCCTCTATAATCAATATTTTTTTCGATGTCATATCTTCTCCTTCTTAAAAAAATCTGTATAATTTGCTATCTTATAATGCTATTATAATATAAATTTAATTTATCTACAAACTATTTGCTGGAATTATTAAAATTGATTCCGCTTACCTTTACTCTGTTATCACTAACAGATAAAATGAGAACCCTCTAATCAAATAGTCCATCTAAACCTACGAACGGAGATTTTTTTTCATCTTGTTTTTCTTCTTGTTGCTTTTTATAATCTTCCTCGGTGAGTACCGACCAAAATTTTCCCATTGGCATTGCTTCATCTTCTTCATTTTCCGCCAGTACTCTTAAAGGAATTTCCAACAAAATATTGTCAGCCACAGATTCATCCAGACTAATCAAATCTTTATCTAAGATAAAAATCATATCATTATCTAACAGTTCTTGATTTTCATTTGCATTTTCTTTTGTGGTAAAAATTTCATTGACAACCACTTCCATCGGATATTCTACTGCTCTTAAACTTCTTGATGAAGGCAAAGTCAGAACCGTCTTCAACTGATAATCCAGATAGAATAGTCCATCTTCATAGTTCACTTCACCCATGGTTTCAATAATAGAGCAATCAAGAATTTCTGACGAACGTGCCAATAATTCCTCATGCAAATCTAAATTTTCTTCAAAATTAATGTGTTTTTTCTTAGTTATCTCATTTAAAGACCATTTCATATTCATCGTTCTCCAATTATTTTTCAAGATGATTTATACTAGTTCATCTCTAAAAGGCTTTAGACATTTAGCTGTATGAGCTGCAATGATGCTGTCTTTGGCGATTGGGAAAAGCATTGCTTTTTCTTTTTCATCCGCAACCTTAACACAGCGTATAAAACGCAAACTTTCACTTCTAAAAGTATTTTAAAAGTGAAACAGTATCAGTAATTTTCTCTACCATCAACTTGTCTTATTTTACATTATTTTTAGTTTTTATCCCAGTAATATTTATCATTTCCCACGAAATCCAAAGCATTGCTAATACTCTTTCATTTCTACAAGCTTCTTTTAGAAAGGACTACGCTACGTTTTCAATGCACCATGTCTAAGCTGCCGAAATATTTTGCCACACCGTTATTTCAGTATTCCGCTATTCGTTTGCTTAGGAACACGTCCTACCCTTGTTGATTATACTTTTCTTATCTGTGTATCCTTGCAATTCATCTACTAAATTCTCAATCTAGTATAAACCTATGAGCCCATAGTATAAAAAGCTGCCTATTGACAGCTTTTCATCTTCAAAAATAAAAATGGTCGATTGACCATCTCTATTATTGTTTGCCGTATTTCTTTTCGAATTTCGCGATACGTCCGTCCGCTGCTTGGAATTTTTGACGACCTGTGTAGAATGGATGTGAGTCTGAAGAGATTTCAACACGAATCAATGGATAAGTGTTACCGTCTTCCCACTCAACAGTTTCTTTAGAGCCTTTTGTTGAGCCAGACAAAAATTTGTAACCAGTTGTTGTGTCCATAAACACTACTTCTTGGTACTTAGGATGGATATTTTGTTTCATCGTTAGAATTTCCTTTCTGCCTTGGACTGTTTGCCAGACCAAAGTTGTACGAATACTTAAACATTTTATCAAATTCATCATAAAATTTCAAGTAAAAATTTTTATTTGTCAAGAAAAAAACTTTACATCTTCTTTTAACATTATATTTTTATACTTTTATACTAAGCTTCTACCTTAAATGTATCCATGAGATCCATAAAATCATCGAAAAGATAACTTGCATCATGTGGACCAGGTGCTGCATCTGGGTGAAATTGAACAGAAAAAGCAGGGAAACGACGATGTCTTACTCCCTCAACAGAGTTATCATTGATTTCCACATGAGTAATCATCAAATCTTCTGGTAAGTTTTCACCATCCACTGCATAACCATGATTTTGTGAAGTAAAATCAACGCGTCCTGTAGCAATTTCACGAACTGCATGGTTAAATCCACGATGTCCAAACTTCATCTTATAAGTTGTGGCACCATTTGCTAAGCTAAACAGTTGATGACCTAAGCAAATTCCAAAAATGGGAATTTTTCCTTGAATCCCACGAATCATCTCTATCGCCTCCGGAACATCTGTAGGATCCCCAGGTCCATTTGTCAGCATGACTCCATCTGGATTCATATCTAAAATTTCATCAGATGTTGTATTATATGGAACAACTGTGATGTTACATTGACGCTTTGAAAGTTCCCGTAAAATACTATGTTTAAGTCCAAAGTCTACAACAACAACTTTCCTCCCTGTATTTGGTGAAGGATATGCCGTTGTTGTACTACTGGTTTCGACTTGATTCGTTGGTAATACGGTAGCTTTTAGTTGACTCATTTGATGTTCTACTTCGTCTTTTGCTTGAACAAGAGCTGCTTTCATCGTTCCGTGTTCGCGAACAATCTTTGTGATTGCTCGCGTATCTATACCTGAGATACCAGGGATATTTTTTGCTTTAAGAAACTCATCAAGAGACATTTGCATCCGCCAATTCGAAGGACGACGCGCTGCTTCATGAACAACTATTGCCTTACAAGTCGGGTGGATAGATTCGTAGTCATCACGATTCACACCATAATTACCAATAATTGGATAGGTAAACGTTAGAATTTGCCCATTGTAAGATTGATCGGTGATTGATTCTTGGTAACCTGTCATCCCAGTACTAAAAACCAGCTCTCCCGTTACATCAAGGTTTGCCCCAATCGCCTCTCCCTCAAAAATTGTGCCATCTTCCAAGATTAAGAGTCTCTTGCTCATCATTATCTCTTTTCTGTTCTTATTTTCCGTATTTGAAGTGATTATAGTCACCTGCTTCACACTAACTAGCTTCAGCAATGTGTGTCATGCCGTTCATTATGAAGTTTGAAATATCATCTGACTAATCAAGGTTTCACTCATCCACCCAATTAGAATTCAAGTCTATTATTCTACATTTAGATATTATGCAAGACACAATTTAATTTCTAAGTATAAGGAGATGAAATTAAATGATATTGCCTTACTTTATAAGTACACTTATATTAGACTATTGTTTCTAAGTTAGAACTTATTGCTCCCGAAATGCTTGCACCTACAACTTTTAGATTTTTTTCTTGTTTGATTTCATTTTGTTTTTGCATGATTGCCTCAAGAATTGCCATACGTGTGTAAACACCATTGCTCATTTGTTGAACAATACGACTTTGTGGACTTTCAACTAAATTATCCGAAATTTCTACATCACGGTTTACTGGTGCTGGATGCATGATGATTGCCGTTGGTTTAAGCAATCTAGCTCTTTCTTCAGTCAAACCAAATTGTCTATGATAAGATTCTTTTGAGAAAACTTCTCCACTTGAGTGGCGTTCATGTTGAACACGTAGTAACATATGAACATCCAGTTCAGGAAGGATACGGTCAAGGTTGGCATAATGTCCGTAGGCATCAAATTCTTCACTGTACCATGCTGCTGGACCTGTGAAATAAAGCTTCGCTCCCAATTTTTTAAGCATCATCATGTTTGATTTTGCAACACGTGAATGTGTCAAATCACCAGAGATTGCAATTTTTAAACCTTCAAATCTGCCGAATTCTTCATAAATCGTCATCAAGTCAAGTAAACATTGGCTTGGATGTTGACCTGAACCATCTCCACCATTGACAATGGCACAAGTGATATTTTCAGAATTGACAAGTTCTTCATAGTAATGTTCGACACCTGAGCGGATAACGCAAACTTCAACACCTAAAGCACACAGTGTCAATACTGTATCATAAAGTGTTTCTCCCTTGCTGATTGAACTGGCTTGGGCATCAAATTCAAGGACGTCCAATCCCAGTTTTCGTTCAGCAATATGGAAACTGTGGTGAGTTCGTGTACTGTTTTCAAAGAATAAATTTGAGGCAAAAGTCTGTTTAGGTAGATTAAATTCTGCTGTACCTGATTTATGGGCCTGCGCTCTTTTGATTAATGCCATCACTTCTTCAGTACTTAGATTTTCCATTGTTGTGAGGTTTGACAAACTTACTAATCCGTTTTTTACTGACATATTAGGTCTCCTTTACCCTAACTGAGCGCTCTCGGTCGCTACAGTTTGTTTTGACAATTTTGATTTGATTATATTTGATGCTGTCAGTACACTGACAGACTTATCAACTGCACTGATAAAACTTTTATTTGCCGATTCAATGTTTGTGTTAGGCGCATTGAACTGACAGAGTTATCGCCAGCTTATTGTTCACTGACATCTTTTGGTAAAACTAGATTCAAGACAATCCCAAGAATCGTTGCAATGGCTACTGATGAGATTTGCAGATTTTGCGTAATATTGATAATCATACCGCCAATCCCAATGACTAGAACAACTGAGCTGATAAGAAGGTTGCGCTTAATATCAAAGTTTACTTTATTTTCTACTAAAATCTTTAAGCCCGATGCTGCGATAACACCGAAGAGTGCAATGGATGCTCCACCAATCACTGGCGCTGGAATAGATTGCAGTAACGCTGTAATCTTACCGACAAACGAAACAACTACAGCGAGAACTGCCGCTCCTGCAATAACATAGATAGAGTGAATCTTCGTAATTGCCATTACTCCAATATTTTCACCGTAGGAAGTTACTGGCGGCGCACCGAGGAAACCAGCGATAATCTGTGCGACACCATCACCACTCAGTGTTTTTTCAAGTCCTGGCTCTTGGAAGTAATCTTTCTTTGTTAGAGAATTTAGAACCATGATGTGTCCAAAATGTTCAGTCATTGTGACAAATGCAATGGGTGCCATTGTCAAAATAGCCGATGGATAAAATGCCCAATGATAACTTACAAAAGGAATGACTACTGGTGGAAGGTCAAGCCACTTTGCGTGAGCGAGTCCAGTAAATGAAACGATATCTGAACCAGTAATTTTTCCAATAATAATCGCTGCAACATAACCTGTAATAATCCCAAGTAAGATAGGTACAACAGAAAGAAAACCTCTTCCATAAATACTATAAATTACAATTGCTAACACTGTAATCAAAGCAATGATGATATAAGATAAGCTATATCCTGTCTGCGCTCCTGCATTGGTATACATTGCATCATTAATTGCAGTTGGAGCTAATGAAAGTCCAATGACCATAACAATTGGTCCTACCACAATCGGTGGTAAAACTTTATCAATCCAGCCTTTACCTGCAAACTTGACGATGAGAGCTACCACTAAATAAACTAAACCACCTGTCATTGCTCCTTGCGCAATTGCAGGCATTCCTCCATTTTTCATCAGTAGTGTCATCGCACCAATATAGGCAAATGATGACCCCATGTAAGCAGGAACTTTAAACTTCGTCACACTCATGTGAGCTAAGGTACCAAGCCCAGAACTCAGTAAGGCAATGGCCGGATTGATACCAACAAGAATCGGCACCAAGACGGTTGAGCCAAACATAGCAAAGAGGTGCTGGAAGGAAAGCCCAAACCACTGTCCTGCTCCTGGTTTTTCGTCTACTTTCAAAATAATATCGTTATCGTTCAATTTTTTCTCCTGTCAGTAACTTCTTAATGCTGTCAGTATACTGAAAGCTTTGTTAGTATGCTAACAGAGCTTTCTTACACCGATTCAATGCTTCTGTCAGGTACATTGAACTGACAGACTTTTATCAAAACTTAACGTTCAATCAAAATGCTATCAGTACCATCGTGTTCTGACATTTGTACGATAATTTCTTCTTCGCGAGCAGTTGGAATATTTTTCCCTACATAGTCTGCACGAATAGGTAATTCACGGTGCCCTCTATCTACAAGGACAGCTAATTGCACACGTGCTGGACGACCAATTTTTACCAGACCATCAATTGCGGCGCGAATTGTACGTCCTGTATAGAGCACATCATCAACGAGGATAATGTCTTTACCTGTGATATCTACATCAATGTCTGTGGTATCTTTTTCTGCTTGCTTATCATCACGAAATGGTCGTGTATCAAGCTCTCCAAAAGGAATCTCAAGCCCTTCAAGTTGTTGCAGGCGTTCCTGAATCCTTTTTGCCAGATAAACACCCCTTGTCTTGATTCCAACAAGAACCAACTTATCCAAATCTTTGTTACGCTCAATGATTTCATAAGTAATCCGTGTAATCGCACGTTTCATTGTGATTTCATCAATAATTTCTTTTTTTGCCATCTTTAACTCCTTTGCTTTAAGAGGTGAATCCTGTTGATTAAGACGCTCGCTAAAACTTTATTCAAGCTCTAGCACTTCGACAATTTTTTACAGTTTGATTTGTAAAAACAAAAATCCTGCATCCATCAGAATGCAGGTATAGTATCAGAAAATGGACGCTGTCCACCGTTTTATTACTTTGTTATTTTCTGACCTTGCCTGCCTCTCTGGACAACCTTAAAGGTTTAAAATATTATAGCAAATTTATATTTTTTTGTCAAAGATATTTTGATAAAAGTTTGTCAGTACTGACAGAAAATATTTTGCTAATCATAATACCCGTCAGCGACCATCAATTCAATCAAGCGCTTAATAAATTCATCGCTTGTTTGACTTCTTCGCAAAAAATTCACATGATATTCTTCAACAAGTATTTCAATAATTCTTGGAAATATACGATTAAAATCATGTGAATCTGCTGGATTTATCGCCATCGCCAGAATCAATTTTATTGACTGTTCATCCCAGTAAAGCGGCTGAACTGGTTTTAATACAAGAAATCCAGTTTTCTTTCCTTCGTATCTGATGGTATGAGGAAGTGCGACACCGCTTGTAAAGGCAGTCGATGCCATTTTTTCCCTCTCAAATAATCGTTGGGTATAATGATGATCAGTAAATCCCTTTTCGAAAAACCACTGTCCAATGAAGCTGAACACTTCTTCTTTTGATTCTACTTTTTCCAGTGCTATGCACGCTTCTTTTTGAATTAATTTTGGTAAAAATTCTTCTAAAAAGTGTAAATAACGCTTTTGTTTGGTGCGTTCAATTCCTTTGCGAATTCTTACGAAATCACGTTCTCTTAAAAATTCTTGGATAAAAACGACTTCTGCATCATAATCGAAAAATTTTTTCTCTGACGAAATAATAAACTCAACGCTGTCAGTATTTTTTATTTCGTCAGCACTGACAAAAAGTAATTCATCACCAAAGCGTGATTCCAATAAGACTTGAATCTGATTTTCTCTCTCTAAATAGTCTGAGCCAACAAGCAAAGTATGAATTTTTTCCGCATTTTTCTTTTGCTCATCCAAAAAAGAACCAATATGCAACGCCAAAAAAGCAATTTCATCCTCAGCAATCTCAATTTTCAAATCCGTTGCGATCAACGAAGACAAATATACTGCAACATCAAACAAAGCAGGATAACGCATCTTAATCTCTAAGGCACTCAGATTTCGCTTAACTTTTTTATTTTTTACTCGATTATAAAGATTTTGAGTATGAAGTAACAGACGATTTAAAAACTGTTGGTCAGTAAAATCAATCAGGAATACACTACTTAATTCTTCCAATGCCCGATGAAGACTAGCCGAAACATTTTTTGACACATAATTAGAAACTTCAACTTCACGATGCCCTCGCTCGCCATCGCATAACAAAGCCAGCTCAAACTTATCCTCCTGCGCCAGCTCAAGATGATAGTGATCAAAAATAGACTCTGCAATTTTTTCAATCATTGGCAAAGATGGACTTGAAAACACCTTAGACTCATCCTGCCATTTCTGATTAAGTACAATAATCAGGTGCAAAATAAAATTCTGAAAAAAATATTGATTCACATGAAAATTAAATTCGTCAAAAACCTGCTGACAGATTTCTGTCAGCACTGACAACGGAATTTCTCCTAAAAATTGCTGCATTTCACCTTCCAGAGAAGGTGCATCACCATTTTTCTTACGAATGAGTGTCATGATAAGTAGCCGTTTCGCCTCTTGAGTCCCTGTCAAATAATAGCGAAACTCATGCTGCTTAATCATCAATTGATAATCCTGCATTAACTCTTGCAACGCTGACATATCCTGACGAATGGTTGATTCCGACACCAAAAGCTCCTCTGCCAAATCAAATAAATCTACTCCATCGTCACCTTTTTGCAGTAAATAACGTAAAATAGAAAATCTGCGCCCATCCACCGATTCATCCACTTTTGGCACCTCAAAATACTGCCAATTATATCGGTAGCCCTCCCGACTACTTTCCACCAAATCAGGCACATCATCATTAAGTTGTTTCACATAATACCTGATGCTTCGATTTGTGACACCTAATATTTTTGCTAAATCCGAACTCGAAACAAACTGCTCCTTCTTCTGATTTTTTAGATAATCTAAAAGAATTTCTTTCTTTTTCATCCTATTATCCCATTTTCATCATTTTCACAGTAAAATACCTGTCTATCCTATCTTTTGACATCCATACAAATTTATTCCAGCTATTTCGGAACTCTTAAAATCTTATTTCACAGCCTTTGAGTACCAACAATTTGGACACCCTCTCTTACAATCATACCAAGTCAAGCTCAAAAAGGAGTTTAAAAACTCCTTAAATTTCTGCTCCATTTGTTTCGATTACTTTTTGATACCAAGCAAAGCTGTCTTTTTTCAAACGCTTATGTGAGCCATTTCCTTCGTCATCAATATCAACATAGATGAAACCATATCTTTTTGACATCTGTTGAGAAGAACAGCTCACAATATCAATCGGACCCCACGCACAGTAAGCAATGACCTCTGCTCCATCATAAATAGCACGTCCTACCTGCTCAATATGGGCCCCCAGATAATCCGAGCGATAACCATCATGAACCTTTCCACTCACGAGCTCATCATACATTCCAAAACCATTTTCAGCAATCAAAATAGGTTTTTGATAACGATCCCAATATTGTGATAACGTGTGATATAATCCCTTCGAATCAATATTCCACCCCACGGATTAGCCTCCAAATGTGGATTTGTTGTAATGTCATACGGAATATAATCATTTTTGTCTGCATCAACCATTTGAGAGAAGTAATAAGAGATAGCCAGATAATCCATTGGATTTTCCCGTAAAAGCATAAGTTCTTCATCCGTCATGTTAATCTTTAAATCATGCGCTTTAAAGTAATTTAAAGCAACTTGTGGATATTCTCCTCTAAACTGCACATCCGTAAAAAGATACTGCATCCTGTTATGCCATAAAGCAAGCGTGACATCGTCTGGTTTACAAGAAGCAGGATAAGCTGTTCCATCTGCGACCATTGTACCAACCTGCAAATTTGGATTGTTAAGTGTTTTGGCATATTGTTGAATCATACTAGAAGCAACCATTTGATTATGAACAGCTTGATACTCAGCTTCTTCAATATTTTCATACTGATTACTACAAATTCCAAGTGACAAGAAAGGCTCCACCTGAATCATATTAATTTGATTAATAACAATCCAATACTTCACTTTTTGACCAAACCGCTCCAGTAACACTTTACCATAACGAACAAACAACTCAATTACCGCTTTATTCGTCCATCCTCCATACTCCAAAGTTAAATGAATCGGCATTTCATAATGGAGCATTGTGATAATAGGTTCCATACCTACTTCACGAATTTTGTCAATCATTTTTTCGTAGTGTTCTAGTGCTGCTTCATTTGGCAGCATTTCATCTCCATTTGGAAAGACTCTCGACCAATCAATAGAAGTACGAAAAGCTTTCATCCCAGTTTCAGCAAGCATTTCTAAATCTTTTTCATAGCTATTATAGAAATCAATCCCGTGACGTTTAGGATAAAAATGCTCTGTATCCAAAAGTGCCTTCTTCACTTGCTCAATTTTCATTCCTTCTTGCTCAAGTTGTTGAATTTCCATATTATCTAAGCCTTTAAGATAAGGTTGAACATCCGATGAATTAGGCTTCTTTCCGTCTTGAGTGTATGCTCCATCTGCTTGAGATGCTGCTTGTGCTCCCGCCCACAAAAATCCTTCTTTAAAATAAGGGTATTTATTTTTTCTCACATTAATCCTCCTCGTCTTCGGCCCATTCTAAATCTTGTTGGACTGCTTGCTTATCATAAACTTTAAAAAATGGATAGTAAATTATCCATGAGATGGCAAAGATTGCCAATACAAAGATAACTCCCGCAATAGATTTCGTAATTATCCACCCAGCAATAGGTGCTGGTGTGTACCACATTTGAAAAGGTTGCGATGGAATAGGAACAAGGTGAAGTTTCATTGACAACCATAACAATATTGGAGTAATTAAGCCAGTAATCCAAAATGGAATCATCAATATTGGATTAAACGCTATTGGAGCACCGAAGACAAGAGGTTCATTGATATTAAATACTGATGGAACAAGTGCCGCTTTCCCAATCATACGTAAACGTGATGATTTAGCAAGAAAAGCCATCATAATACACAATGCTAATGTCGCTCCGCCACCACCAATTAAAATTAATGTTGTAGCCTCTACAGTGAAAATATTTGTAGGTACTTGTCCCGCAGCAACAGCTGCTTGGTTTGCAGCAATACCAGGAAGCTCAATCGCATAAATTACAGGAGTCAATACCCAACTTGAAATACCAAAAGAATATAAGAATGAAAATCCAAGGAACATTAATATGGTCAGACCCCAGAAACTTTGTCCCAAATTAATCAGCGGACTGAATAATGAGTTAATTCCTGCATATAAGTTAAAGTGAAGTTGGAAAGTAAATAACCAACCTACTAGAAGAATAACGATAATTGGCAGCAAAGTGTTAAACCAAATTGCCACAAAGTCTGGAAGCCCCGAATCCTCCCCAATAAAATTAAATTTCGTAAATAGATTCATGATAAAGGCAACAAATAAACCTGCAATTAACGCTGCAATCATACCGCCTGTACCAAACGAATTACTATCAAAAGTAATCGCACCTGTCGTTGCATTTAATTTAGGATAAATCAAGATTAAGAAAAATGCTAATCCCGCCAATCCTGCTTGTTTCGAGATTTCAACATGATTTTTATGTTTCATCACTGAATTTGGAATCAAATATGAAAGAAAAATTGAGAAGAGTCCAAATGAAAAAGTACCAATCATTGAAAAATCTGGAAAACCCTTGACGTAAATATTGACAAGGCTCAACACTGTAGCAAATGAACCAATCAAAATCATTGGCATTGCTGCCATAATTGCCTCTTGAATAGCTGCAATCCAAGCATTTTTTGCAAACTTATTTACTTTTGGTGCAAAACTGTCGGTCATCCAGCCCATAAAGTTGTTCATATCATTTTTCCTCCAATCGTTTGTAGAGCTTGATAATTTCCTTGACAAGATTGTACTCTGTCTTTACAGTCATTACATGGTCTTGGGCATGACCAAATAATGAAGAATAAGGAATTTCAATCCCTTCTGCTTCTTTTTGTATGGTTGAGGTTTGAGCATGATGCGCCTCTATAAGCTCATCATTTGCTTGTTTCATGAGTTGATTTGCTTCGTCAAATTGCCCTTCTGCTGCTTTATTTGCAGCTTGAAAGATAAAATCACGTGCGTTCCCCGCATGGAGAATCGTACTCATTGAAACTATTGCTAACTCGTCACGATCTACGATTTCTTTTTCTTCCATCAGTCTTCTCCTTCAAACTGTTTTAGAGCAAATTGGACTAATCCTTTACCATCTAACGCTCCGTAGACACGCTGTGGGATAATGTTATATTTGACATGATTTGTTTCACAAAGTTCCTTGACTTCATCAATCATGTACTTTAAATGAGGAGCAACGAGAAGTAAATCAATGTCGGGTAAGGAAGCTTCAACCTCTGTTTCACTTTTTGCCTTAACTTCGATATCTGCACCGAGTTTCTTTGCCGCTTTACGTGCCGCTGCTGCCATAAATCCAGATGATGCACCTGCACCACAGGTCAATAATACTTGTTTTGTCATTTTGTTCTCCTAAGATATTTAATTAACTTAATTTGTTTTCTTATTGAAGCAATAGGTAGAAAGCTATTGTTTCGATGATTTTATTGTAGCAAAAGTTATTTTTTTCCTCTGCCAAATTTTTTTCCTGCTAAGCGGAAGTTTTTTTGAATGCGCTAACATCATCGATATGAGATTACTGAAGTTTTGAAAAATCGTAAACTATAATTAAGCTGTTACGGGGAACACCACAGGCTTCCATAACTGACTGATTCATCTCGTGATAATAGCTGTATCTCACATTTTTGTAGTTAAAATCTTAATATCTTTACTAAATTTTTTAGTGGAACTTGTCTAAAACATATTATTTAATTTAAAGGAGAAATATAATGACAGAAATAAATGATGCTACCACAGGTCCAACAATACGTGAAGTAGGTGATACTGCTATTAGTGCACATACGACAGTTAACATTGAGGGAATGACTTGCACACATTGTGCAAACACCGTTGCCCAAGCTATTTTTGATGTTCCCGGTATTATTGCTGTTAAAGTTTTTTTGGAAGAAGGGAAAGCAATGTTTGATACAAATGCTGAGGTATCATTAACTGATATTTCCTTTTCAGTCGAAAAAGCTGGTTACAAACTTGTATTATAAGGTTATTGAAATTTGTATCACTATTATTGATTGGATAAATAAATGAAAAAGCAGTCAAGAATCACCATCCTTTGACTGTTTTTATTGTATTAGTCAACCAAATATCCTACATTTATTTTTGGAGCTTCAGATTTTGATACTGTTTGGTTTATAAAAACTCCTTTTAGAATTAAAGTTTGGATAGACGCAAGGTGGTATACCTGCAATTATTAAATCTTCTAATACAGACTTAGAGATGAACTAGTATAAACAAACAGATAAATGGTGCGGCGCAGAAGATGAAGCGAAAAAATTAAAAGTTGAAACAGTGTTACATCACATTGATCATATCTTCGAAACTGTTGGTTCACCAAAAATAACTTATTATTGACTTGACATTTATATTATAAAATTATAATATAATAATATGACGAATTATAACGATATTGCAGAATTTTTTAAGCTTTTTTCAAATGAAGGACGTTTAAAAATTATCTCAACACTTGCTACGAGTGATGCGACTGTCAATGAAATTGTTGAAAAAAGCGGACTTTCTCAATCCCTTGTCAGTCAACAACTCAAGTTGCTCAAAACTGCTCGGATTTTAACAAGTGAAAAACGTGGAAAAACTGTAACATACAGTATTTATGACCGACACATTCTTCATCTGCTCAAGGATGTTTCAGAACATTTAGAGGAGCATTTAGATGAATAAAAAATTATTTTCTACAAAACATAAAAATCACCATCACACTTTGGATGCTTTGACTTCACAAAATGTCACAATTGTTTTTGTACTCAACTTTTTCTTTGCAATTTTGGAGTTTATTTTTGGATTTTTATTTAATTCGACTGCGATACTATCTGATGCTGTTCATGATACAGGAGATGCTGTTGCTATTGGTTTAGCTTGGTTTTTCCAAAAATTCTCTAAGCGCGGTGAAGACAATAAATTTTCCTTTGGTTATCAGCGTTTTAGCCTTTTAGGAGCCGTGCTTACAAGTGTTATTTTGATTACTGGTAGTTTTGTTGTGCTCTTTGAGTCTGTACCTAGATTATTAAATCCGCAACCTGTTCAAGCTTCTGGAATGCTTGGTTTAGCGATTTTTGCAATTGTTGCCAACGGATTCGGAGCGTGGCTTCTTGCACGCGGTTCTTCTCGTAATGAAAGCATTTTAAATCTCCATGCTTTGGAGGACGTATTGGGATGGCTTGGTGTTTTGATTGTTTCCATTACCCTCCATTTTGTGAATTGGTATTGGTTAGACCCACTTTTATCAATTGCTATTGCACTCTTTATTTTGAGTAAGGCACTGCCGAAATTCGTGGGAACTTTACGCATTTTGCTAGAGTCTGTGCCACTTGATGTTGATTATTCTGATTTACTTCTTGAATTGGAGAATCTTCCAGAAGTTCGTGCCATTACTCAGTTCATTATTTGGTCTATTGATGGTGAACAAAATGCTGCAATGATTCATATTTTGATTCCTCAAAATCAAGATTTTACTACGGCAAAAGTTGCTGTTAGGAAGCTTTTAGAGGCACATCATGTTTGTCAATCTGCAATTGAGCTTGATGAAACACAGATTGAACATGAGTGTCACTTGAAGTATGAAAAGTAAAAAACGACTTCTTACAGAGGTCGTTTTTTATTAAACTTACTGACAGAAATCTGTCAGTGCTTATCAACTTTTATCAGTTATTTAGCGGGTTTGTCCTGTCCCGTCAATCAAAAATTTTGTGCTTGTCAGTGCATCAAGTCCCATTGGCCCTCGTGCATGAAGTTTTTGTGTGGAAATGCCAATTTCTGCTCCTAATCCGAAAACAAAACCGTCAGTGAAACGCGTAGAAGCATTGACATAAACAGCTGCCGAATCAATCTCATCTTGGAACTTTTGAGCGTTGAAATAATCATGGGTTACAATTGCTTCTGAATGATGACTTGTATATTTATTGATATGCTCAATGGCTTCGTCAAGGTTATCAACGGTTTTGACAGATACCACATAATCTAGATATTCCGTCCGAAAATCTTCGTCAGTGGCTAACATAGCTTCTGTCAGTACTGACAGTGCTTTTTCATCAGCACGGAACTCAATTTTATGAACTTTGTCTATTTCTTTTTGTAATTCTGGTAAGAATTGGTCTACAATCTTTGCGTGAACAACGAGGCTTTCCGCAGCATTACAAACACTTGGGCGCTGTGTTTTTGCATTGATGATAATTTTTATTGCCATCTCGAAATCAGCTGATTCATCAACAAAAATCGTACAATTTCCAACGCCTGTTTCAATGACTGGAACGGTTGCTTTTGCTTTAACTGTATTAATTAATCTACTACTGCCCCGTGGGATAAGGACATCAAGATAAGCGGTTGCCTGCATCATTTTCTCAGCTTCTGCATGACTCGTATCGCTCAAAAGCTCTACTGCTGACTCCGGAAGATTACTACTTTTCAGATTTTCTTTGATAATTTTCACTAAAACCATATTTGAAAACAAAGCATCTGAACCTCCACGTAAAAGCACTGAATTTCCCGTCTTAAAACACAGAGAAAACGCATCAATAGTCACGTTTGGGCGACTCTCAAAAATCATTCCGACAGCACCTAAAGGTACTTTTTTCTGCACAATTTTTAACCCGTCAAGATTCGTAAAACCTTGCACAAGCTGTCCAATCGGGTCAGGCAAACCAGCAACTTGTCGCAAGCCTACCGCCATATCAGCAATTCGAGTTTCTGTCAACCGCAAGCGGTCAACCATAATGTTGGAAATTCCATGCAATTGAGCTTTTTCCAAATCTTTTTGATTCTCTGACAAGATTCTGTCAGTATTTTCAATGAGACTATCAGCCAATTTTATCAAAAAATTATTCTTATCAATCGTCTGAACTTTCGAAAGCGCTCGGCTTGCTATTTTTACTTTTTGTCCAAGTTCCTCAATCATTAATTTCCCTTCCTATTGACTAATATTGCTCAACTTTTAATACTGTTTAACTTTCAAACATAGCACTTCTTCGCTCCGCTGTCTATTCGTTCTAAACCACCAAAGCTGGCAAGACGAAATGGTAAGAGCAAAAGACAGCATATCTGCTGTTCATCTAACAATCTACTAAGTAGAATTGAAGGTGAACTAATACAAAAGTTGCTATACTACAATGGATAAATCCAGAACGTTGTTATATCTAGAGTTTTATTCTGACAGAATTATTTTCGATAAAAATAAGTGCCAATTTCTTTACCAGCAATGATTTCACGAATCTCACGGATTCTGGCACCATTTGTCAGCACCATTTCCTGCCTATTCTCAAATAAAATTTGTGCTGCAGACAACTTAGAAGTCATTCCGCCTGTACCAAAGCGACTCCCAGCTCCACCAGCCATTTCGCGCAACTCATCTGTGATTTCATGGATTTCTCTAAAAATCTGTGCATCATCATAGATTGTCGGATTTTTGTCATAAAGTCCATCAATATCAGACAGCATAATCAGCAAGTCAGCATCCACAAGCTTCGCAACGATTGCACCGAGTTTATCATTATCACCAAACTTTGTCTGATGGTCCATTTCATCCACCGCAATGGCGTCATTTTCATTGACAATCGGGATAATATTCATCGAAAGCAATGCTGAAAGCGCATTTTCTGCATTTTCCCGACTTGTTGGAAAATCAGTCACATCCCGTGTCAAAAGTAACTGAGAAACTTTCTGCGAGTAACGCCTAAACATCTGCGTATAAAGACTCATTAGCTCGACTTGACCAATTGATGCCAAAGCTTGCTGCGTTGCAATGTCGGCTGGTCGTTTATCCATTCCCAAAACATTTAATCCCACACCTACAGCACCTGATGTCACCAAAATCACTTCATAACCTTTATTATTCAAATCAGACAAAACAAAAGCAAGTTCATCAATATTTGATAAATTAATTTTTCCATTAGGTAAAATCAGCGAACTTGTTCCTATTTTTATCACAATTCGCCGAGATTTCAAAATATTTCTTCTCGTCATAATCTACAATTATACCAAATGAGGCGCAATTTTGCTGTAAAAAATCAATTTTTTCCTTGTAAAAGTTTCTGTCAGTGCTGACAAAAACTCCATCAGTACGGAATACACTTCCTACCTCTGTCAGCAAACCAATTCGCGAATCATCAATACTTATCAACGTTTATCAATACTGACAGAACGTTCCTCCAACATTTTTTTCACAAAATCAGGCATTTCGGAAGAAGCCAGTTTTTCATCAGTACTGGCAGCATTGTTGTCAGCACTCTTCTCAGCTACAGCATCCTCATAAGCAGATTGCTGTTGTTCATGCCCATCCAAGCGTTTCTCTCCAACAAGATTTTGAATAGCTGTGATGTCTTGAGAAACCTCTAAACATCCCAAATACTCACCTGTTTCCTCATCACGCATCGCAAAATATCGAATATAAACTTTTTTATTAAACCGATGCAAATCAATCCAAAACTCTGCTGAATCCCGAATTCCTGCATGAAAATCTTTCAAAATTTTATCCACAGCATCAAATGACTTTGGTGGATGACAATCAATTACCCGCCTACCTACAACAGATTTCGCACGTGGAAAAATCCGCTCACCACCAGAGAAAAACCGAACAATATCATCTTTATCCACAAAACTCAAATCTACAGGCAAAACGTTAAACAATGCAGTCAATTCATTAAGGCGCATAATCCCAGTTGGCAACACGACTACACCGTCACCCTGTGCCTTTTCCCAGTCATACTGCCGCTTAACACGTTTGGGTTTGACAACTTCAGCACCACCATCTGCCGCAATCGCCGCCGTCATCGCCTTCGCCGACTCAATCGCAGCAAGCCGCTCTGGTTCTCGTTCAGCTTCAAGCGCACGTGATTCACTTGAGGCTTTCCATTTCAAAGGTTCTGCGATAAATGAGTAACCAATCTCACCAGAATCTCGCTCAATCTGCTCCCAGTCATCCAAAGAAAAGACATCCAAACACATTGGAATCATGATCGCCTCTTCCTTAAAAATCATCTCTTCAATCTCAGTAATCACATCATCCAGCATCTCACGCAAAGCATTCAAAGCAACTCTATCTGTTTTAAGATAGACTAACAACTCTTTTACCATGTCGCGCACAGCATCATCCACACCCCACATCACCTTTGGTGGCGCTGTAATACCATATTTCTCCATGTAACTGAAAATCAATGTTTCTTTTCTCGTATAATGTTTGTCAATATTATACAAATCTTTGAGTGCAGCAACCAAGCGTTCTAGAAGTTGCCACTCTCCCTTTTCAATCTTTGCAAAAACCCAACGAATTTCATCATTAAGAAGTGATCCAATGACTTGATTCTCAAGTTTCAGCGTATATACAGGATGTCCAGGCGTATTTTCTTCTAAAGAGGATTTATGAATATCCTTGATTGAACCCTTAAAAACCGCTGCGTGAACATTACATAACTTTTGAATTTCTGATGGATTCAATCCTCCCTGAATCAAAGCTTTTTCTGCACCAGTAATCTCTGAAACATCCACACCATCAAACTCTTCATTAAAAATTTTCTTTGCTTCCTCAAAAGAACCCCTTCATGAAGCAAAGTTAAAATCTCAACAATTCTTTTTTGACGGTCAACCGTTGTTGACTTTTTCATATCTTTATTCATTTTTTATCTCCATTACAAATCATTTCAGGGCACGCACTTCGTGTGCCGTTCTGTGAACGGTCTACACTCGTTTCACCACAGGTATGCATAAAGCAGCAAAGCAAACGTTGTCCCTTGCTTACTCGTATTTTCGCTCCGCTATCCATCCACCGCAGGTATCCATTCGCTCTATCTCCACTTTACTCTGCTTCCGATTTCACTAAGCCACTAGGTGAAACAACTAGCATATCTGTTGCTACTCGTCAACGTCTATAAAATAGTAAGTTGCTACGTGCTTCACACGCCGTTCTACGAACGGTCTACGCAACCACTGTCCGTCTGCTTGCTAAAGTAGCAAGAGCAAAAGACAAAGCAACAAGGCAAAATGGTTCGCTATGGTACTAAAGTATCAAGTCAGAATGGTAAGAGCAAAAAGCAGTCTATCTGCAGTTCAATTATTAAATCTGCACTAGCGGATTACTAGTACAAAGTTGTTTAGATATTAACCAATGTAAGGAATATTTAGAAATTAAACGGTGTCAGAGCTTACAAATTCAAAACCATTTTCAGCAAAGACTCGCACAATCTCCTCCCAGTCAATATGTTTCATCTTAGCTCCCATAGGAATTGTTGCCATTCGTCCCGCTGTTTGTAGCATTCCTGGCATTTTAATTTCGTGAAATCCTAATTCGTCCATCAACTCCACAATTTCAGGATAGGCTGTCGCCAAATCATAAAGTTTCGCATCTATATTAAGTTGAATCATCTTCTTTTCTCCATCTCACACTGTTCTATTTCTATATCTTGGTCCATTGTAAAAATCAACAATCCTTTAATCACAGAAATGAAAGTTTTCGTCAATATAAACTACCACTTGTGATTAACACATCACGCAAGTCAAAGTTGCACATAAGAAAAATACCAGTTTTTTCATGACTTTGTTTGCTGTAAAAAGTTTTTGACACCTTATTTTAACAAAATATCTCTTATTTGAACAGAAAGAAAAAAACCTAGATTCCTCAAAATCCAAGCTTAATCTCATTTTTTAGGAGCTACGAGGTTCTACTCACAGAACCGTTGCCATTTATTTATACTTTCAGTGTTGCGAACTCAATTTATACCAAAAAACGTCACACCAATTTCCATCATTATCTTGACTTGCTTTCCTTCCAATTTTATACAAGTCAAATCCCAGTTTTCTCATCAACGCTCCTGATTTGTCGTTATCCAAAGTTTCCGCCACAATTTCATCAACTCCTAATTGTTCAAATGCACACTCAATCAATCGTGTAACCCCTTCATAAGCGTAACCTTTACGCCAATAATTATGATTTATCCACCATCCTATTTCAAAAACATTATCTTGTTCTGAAGAAAATGGCTTAAATAGCAGATAACCCAGCATTTTTCCATTCATTTTTTCTTCTACTGCGAAGGCTTTTCTCCCACTGATACAAAAGTTCTGCAAAAATTCCTCGGTTTGCTTTAAAGAATAGAGGGGTTCACAAAATCTCATCGTTTCTCTATCTCCAAAAATTTCTTGCAAATCTTCTAAATCGCTCTCTTTAAAATCACGTAAAATCAGACGCTCCGATTCAATTTCCATCGTATTCCCATTCTCCTAATACTTGTTTAACTTCTGAGATACTCCGCCGCGCCACATTGTCAACAGGCTAGGTGTTCATTCGCTCTATCTCCAGTTACGCTGTCCACTGAAGCACCTAGCTTTAAACTCTGGGGTAATCGCTGTGGTAACCTGATAAAGCAGCAAGGCAAAAGGGTTTGCTACGATATCCGTTTGCTTAACAAGCGCCAGTATAACCGCAGTTAATCTGACTAATCAACTAAAATTGTTTAGTGATTAGCCAGTATAAAGCACCAGCTGCACAATTGCTAAAGATACAATCCCAACAAGAACAATAATCAACAAATTTTTAGTCAAGATTGCTGCTATTACTGTTGGGATAGAGGCCCACAAATTATTCCAATCTACTGAGGGAAAATGTCCCAAATGTTGCACAAATAGATTGGATACCCATAGTGCAGACATAATCACAATCGGAACAAAGCTTAAATACTCGACTAAAAGCTTAGGTAAAGTCATTTTTTTTAGCAAAATAAAAGGAAGAACGCGCGAAAGCCAAGTCACAAGTCCACATCCTAAGATAGTTAATAAAGTAAATTCAAAAGAAGACACGTTTAACCCCCACTCCCACAGCACACGCAATCAAAGTCACAAATAGGACAAGCAAATTACTCGGAATAATCATCAAACCAAAATAGAATAAAACAAAAGTTATTCCAATCATTATTAATTGAAGGAGCTTTCCTAAACTTTTATCGCTAATGAGTTGCAAATATAAAAGACCGATAAACATCGCAATAACTGCAAATCCCAAGCCCAATTTTCTGGGTCTGTCAAGAGGTTTCCTAGTAACGCTCCAACAACAGTCGCCACATTCCAAACCATATAAGACAAGAGATTTGCTGCATTAAACCAAGGAAAACTAAGTTTTCCTCCTGTATAATTTTGCTTGTTCATCCCTAGTGCGAAGCTTTCATCTGTCAACAAAGTGCCCAGAAAAATATTTTTGAGCAAACTTTCTTTTTTAAAGTAAGAGGCAGTGGTCATGCTCATCAAAATCATACGTGAATTAACCAAAAATACACTCAAAATAATTGATAGAATAGGACTTTTATCAGCAAGTAGTGTAATCATGATAAACTGAGCTGAACCAGCATATACAATCAGCGACAACAAAAAAACAACCAATACGCTAAAATTAGCCGCATGCCCAATCATTCCAAACGCCAAACCAATTCCTATGTAA
Source organism: Lactococcus allomyrinae (assembly GCF_003627095.1). Lineage (NCBI taxonomy): Bacteria > Bacillati > Bacillota > Bacilli > Lactobacillales > Streptococcaceae > Lactococcus > Lactococcus allomyrinae. The sequence continues at coordinate 1,258,583 of NZ_CP032627.1, forward strand.
CCAAAAACAGTTGGCAAAGTATCTCGCAATCCTTGTTTAAAAGTCAGTTCTGAATTCATAATCTCTCAAATTTCTAATACTATTTACTTCTAAACACAACTTACTTTACTGAAATCGTAGAGGCTGCATTTTATATTAATACGATAAATAATAAAAGTTTGTTTTTCTTGCCCTCATACTAAATAATGTCTTTAGCAAATAAGCAAATCCATCTTGAATCGCTCGAAAATAAAATAGTATGTCTGTCCATTATATAAAAAAACAGGAAATTTTTCCTGCTCTAATAGTATTCATCTAAGTTTTGCTATTGTTTTATTTCTAACGGAAACCTTTATTTGTACCAAGGATACAGATAGGAAAACAATACTTTTATCTTTCCACAGTCTTGATAAGTGTATCAAACAAAAGATATATTTTTCATGGATCATTCCGTATTGTGCTTTAGAGCCCTAAAATACGTGGACAGCTGACGTAACCTAAATCAAAGCAACTACTATTTTTTCTTTTTACCTTTTTTCATTTTCTTTTGGGCTCTTTTCATTGCTTGCTTCATGGCAAATTCAGTAGCTTTTCCTTTAAGACCTCCACCGAACATTGAAGACATATCTGGTGTTCCACTGCCTCCCATCATGCCTGATAAATCTCCTAATTGACTCATATCAGGCATTCCTGCAGGTAGCTTCCCATTTTTAGGAAGGTTAGGCATACTCGTACCGCCCATCATTTTTTGCATCATTGCATTCATATCACCATTCATGATACCTTGCATCATTTCTTTAGACTGATTGAACTGCTTGATAAATTTGTTTACTTCAATAAATGAATTTCCCGAACCTGTGGCGATGCGTCGTCTTCTAGCTGGTGATAAATCCACTTCAAGATGGCGTTCTGCTGGTGTCATTGACAAAACCATCGCACGTTTTCTTGCGATATCTTTAGGATCAACTTTGACTTTGTCAAGTCCAGGCATTTGCGACATTCCAGGAATCATCTTCATAATATCTTCCATTGGCCCCATGTTAGTCACTTGGTCAAGTTGTTCAACAAAATCTTCAAAATCAAAACGATTTTCTGCCATTTTTTCGGCAAGTTTTACAGATTGTTCCTCATCAAATTGTGCCTGCGCCTTTTCAATCAGCGTAAGCATATCACCCATACCAAGAATTCTTGAACTCATCCGATCTGGATAAAATGTTTCAAGATCTGTTAATTTTTCACCTGTCCCAGTGAATTTAATCGGTTTCCCTGTGATTTCTCGAATAGATAGCGCCGCACCACCACGCGTGTCACCATCAAGTTTTGTGATAATCACACCTGTGATATCTAGTTTTTCATCAAATGTTTTAGCAACCTGTGCTGCCACTTGTCCTGTCATTGCATCAACGACAAGTAAAATTTCTGTTGGTTGCGCAAGAGCCTTGATTTGGTGCAACTCATCCATAAGTCTATCATCAATTTCAAGGCGACCTGCTGTATCAATCAATACATAATCTTTGCGTTCTTCTCGCGCTTTTTCTAATCCATTTCTAACAATATTAACAGGATTTTCTGCTGTCCCTTCATCATAAACTGGAACATCAAGCTGAACACCTAAGGTCTTTAACTGGTCAATTGCTGCTGGTCTGTAAACGTCGGCAGCAATCATTAAAGGACGAGCATTTTGCTCCTCTTTGAGTTTTTTAGCAAGTTTTCCAGCAAACGTTGTTTTACCAGCCCCTTGTAGACCAACCATCATGATAATTGTAGGAATTTTGGGGGATTTGAGAAGTTCTGCTTCTCCCCCTCCAAGAATCGCTGTTAATTCTTCGTCTACAATTTTTATCACTTGTTGAGCGGGATTGAGTGCCTCTGAGACCTCCGTACCAATCGTACGTTCACGAATCGCTTTGATAAATTTTTTGACAACAGGAAGTGCAACGTCAGCTTCTAAAAGCGCTACACGTATCTCTTTGGTGATTTCCGCTATATCTGTTTCTGTAATTTTTTTCTTTCCACGTAAATTTTTAAAAACGTTCTGCAAACGTTCGGTCAAATTCTCAAATGCCATTTTCTATTCCAATCTCTTTTTTACATTGATTTGTTCATACTATGAAAATCACTTTAAAATCCGCCAATTGACGGATGAAATAAGCAAAGCTTGCACTAAAAGCACAGTTAGACAAAAGCAATATTTCTGAACAACTTTAGTGTTCTTATTATAACATTTCTTTTAAAAAAATTGAATACATCAATGGTCTGAGTGAATTTTTCATTTTTTAAATTTTTTAGGACTCGGTATAAGTTTACCAACTATAAAACCAAGCAATAAAGCCGGAATAATCATAAAATAATCAAATTTTTGCTGCCTCTGACCCGACTTTTCTGTTTGTTTGAGGTTTTGAGACTTTTTATCAATACTTGTTGACTCTTTAGTAGCAGTTTGCTTTGTTTTTGGTTGCTTTGGAAGTTCTGACGAGACGGTATGACTGAGCAATGCTGGACTTAATCCTTTGGAGCGCTTAGTCATCAGTGTTTTCTTTAGTTTTTCTACTGATTCGGATGGTGGTAAACTGGAGCGGAGTTCCAAAGTCTTGGAACTAACTGACAGCTTTTTTGGTGCTGAGTCTATTGTTGTCAGTAATTTATCATTGTCTGCAATTGATGGAATAATCTCCGCTTCAGAAACAACGTTGGAACTATCTATTGATGCATTGTCAGCATCATCTGGTAATATTATCGTATCATCAACACCTGGAGTATTAGGCAATGTCGTTGGGCTGTCAGTGCTGACAGTTGTTTTGCCATTTACATTTGGAGCATCAGATGATGATGTTTCATTGTCGAGCAAAACATCATCAGGCAGTGTTACTGGGCTGTCAGTGCTGACGGTTTCTTCATCATTACTTCCTTTCGTATTGCCTTCATTGTCCGTATTTTCTGAAATGGAATCACCAGTGGAGGCCATATCTTCCTCTAACCAACTTTTTTGGATTGTTCCATCACTACTGACAAAAATCGTTCTTACACCCGTCAGAGGTAAATCATCAAGCTGTCCAAACAGTGGACTGACTTTATTGAAAGTATCGTCCGCTAGAGTCACGCCAATCCCAAGTGTTAAAGATGACACAGGGCTCCCTGAAAATGCTTCTGAGTCAACAATTGTTCGTGCATCATCCGCAAATGTAATATTAGTTAGTTGATTACTTTGAAATGCTTTACTCATAATTTCTGTAACATTATTTCCAAATGAAACTTCTGTCAGCAAATTATTTGCAAAAGCTCGTGTTGCAATTTTAGATACTGATGACGGGAAAATAATGTTTGTCAGTGCATTGCCAGCAAAGGCATCTGTTTTAATGTTTTGAACATTGCTTCCCAATATTACACTGGTCAATGCTTTTTTATAATAATCTGGATAGCTTGTTGTTGTTTGGAAAGCACTCGTATTAATATCTGTAACATTATTTCCAATGATGACCGAATGCAAACCCATATTTGAAAAAGCATAAGCACCAATAGAGGTCACTCTATAGCTTAGTCCGTCAGTACTGACAGAATCTGGAATAATGACATCAGCACCAACAACTCCTGAAAATGTAGTGACTGTCGCCGTTTGACCGGTGTTATCTAAAGTGTAGGTTATTCCTTGACTGTCCGTATAAGTCTGTGTTACAGTTGCTGCTTGTACTGACAGCTCTGTCAGTGATTTCGGTATCTCTGAAACAATTGGACCCAAACTTACAGCAAGTAATCCTGTGATAATAATTACTTTTGAATATCTTAATTTATACATAAAAAACCTCCTAACTTTCTATACGAAAATTTGGAGGTTTTGTCACTCATAATATAAATAAAATTAATTTTTTGATAAAAATTCGCTAAAATCTAAACGAATTAGATTCACACTCTTAGTTTCATTTATTATTTTTTTTGCCATAACGTTTGTTAAGTTCTTGTGGTTGACGTGCTTCCATCACAACTGGCAGAATCACTGGTTTACGTTTTGTCTGTTCATAAAGGAATTTGCCGAGTGCATCACGAATATTTCCCTTGATGTCCGCCCAGTCAAACTCTTTGCCTGCCAAATATTTATCCACAGTTTCATTAACTAATTCTCCCGCTTCACGCATTAAGTCACGAGAGGTTTTTACGTAGACAAATCCGCGCGTGTGAACACGTGATTTACTAACAATTTTACGCTCTGTTTTGGAAATTGTAATCACTGCTATAAAGATTCCGTCTTCAGACAAAACTTTTCGGTCACGCAAAACCACCGAGCCAATATCTCCCACACCAGAGCCATCAATCATGACATTTTCTGCTGAAATAACTCCTGTTGGAAGCATTTCCCCCTTTTCAAACTCAACAGATTCTCCACGTTTGGCAATGAAAATATGCTCAGGCAAAATACCCATTTCCATTGCTAATTCAGCGTGAGCACGAAGTTCACGATACTCTCCTTGAATCGGAATCAGATTTTTAGGGCGTAAGATATCAAGCATAAATTGCAAATCTCGTGCATTGGCATGACCTGAAATTTTTAAATCTGAGCCAAGCATTTTCATGACACCGCCAGCTTTATAAATATCATTTTCAATGCGTGCAATCGTCGTTTCGTAAGAAACAGATGGACTCGTAACCGCAAGAACAAGGTCACCATCTTTGATTTGAACATATTTATGACGATGATGTGCCATATCGCCAAGCGCTTTTAATGGTTCTCCCATGCGGCCTGTTTCCAAAATAACGAGTTCATTATCGTCATATTTTTTGATTTCTGAGGGTTTAATCACTGATTTTTTATCTACAACTCTAAGTTTTTTCAAACGTGTTGCCGTTTCAATGATTTGGTCCATATCTTCACCTGTGAAAGCAAGGCGACGTCCTATTTTAATCGCAGCATCAATCGTTTGTTGAATACGTCCCAGATTCCCTGCATTACAAGCAATAATCACACGACCTTCACTATCATTGATATAATCATATATCTTGTCATAAATCTCATGTTCACTAGCAGACTGTAATGTTGATAAAGCATTGGGTGACGAAGACAGCAGAGCAAGCACCCCATTATTACCAATCTCAGCAAGACGACGCATATTTGTCCGATAACCCTTTGCTACTGCAGGGTCAAAACGGAAATCTCCTGTATAAACAACGTTCCCAGACTTCGTAGAAATAACAATTCCTAAACTTTCGGGAATCGTATGTGTTGTGGAGAAGAACGAAACCACAGCTTTGCCAAAATCAATTTCCGTATCTTCATTGACCACATGAAAATCATTAAACTTACGGCTATCCGCATAGTTTTTTACATTAATTTTTGCAAGTTCAATTGTGAGTTCAGAGCCAAATACAGGAACACGAAGCTCAGATACGATATAGGGAAGTGCACCGATAGAGTCCGCATGACCATGAGTTAAGAAGATACCCGCCACACGATCTGCATTTTCCAAAAGATAAGTAATATCAGGAATCACAAAGTCAACTCCCAACATTTCTATTTCTGCGTATTTTAGCCCAGCATCAAGCACAAAAATTTGCTCATCAACCTCAACCAAATACATATTTTTACCAAATTCACGTACACCACCTAAAGGGGTGATCTTAATATTAGACATAAAAACCTTTCATTTTTAAGAACAAATTGCTCTTATCAGTGTAAATTATAATTTTTTCGACATAAAAACACTCTGTCAGTAAATTCCAGATTTTCTAAGACAAGGTAAGCTCAGCTTACAGATGTAAGGTCATACCATGACAGAGTTTTTACTTTATCCTTGCCGTATTCACTCTCGTAAACGGTCAAGTGGGACAAGCGATAAAAACAAGCTTCATTACATTTAAGTAGGAAGCTACAATAAAAGAGACTGGCATTCCAATCTCTACCGAGAATACACTAACATAAGTTTAACCCAAACTAATTAAAAAATCAAGTAGATAAGAAAGTCTGTTAAATCTCTCTTCCTCCTGTTTACGCATTGACTCTCTAGCAAACAGTCACTTATTAATAAGTTTAACTTAACACGTGCTGCTTTTGTTCCACTGCCCTAGGGTCTTAGCACTTTAGCGCTTAAACTTCAAGGACAGGACCATTTTTAGTCGCTTAAATCGAATGGATAACGTAGCGAATCGGAGGTGTGACCTCATATTTTTGATGTGAGGTTGTACCCTAACATTGGCGGGGAAAAAGAACTCCCCACCAATAAAGTAATCATTTCACCACCCTATAAAATCATATTCATTTTGATTTATCACTAAATCGTCCTATAATAGAGAGGGTGTATTTCAAAAATAACAATAGTAAGAAAGGAAATTTTATGAATATTAATCTGTTAACTCAGCTGGACTGGTTGGTTCGTTTAGTTATAGCTGGAATCTGTGGCTATACGATTGGTTATGAAAGAAATAGTCGTTTAAAAAATGCTGGAGTGAGAACTCATTTGATTGTCGCTTTGAGTGCTGCATTAATGATTATTGTTTCAAAATATGGTTTTATGGATATTATCAATCTTCATGATGTTGTGCTTGACCCTTCACGTATCGCTGCTCAAGTCGTAAGCGGGATTGGCTTTCTAGGAGCTGGTATGATTTTTGTGCATAACCAATCTGTCAATGGGCTTACCACTGCCGCCGGGATCTGGGCAACAGCTGGAATTGGGATGGCAATAGGTTCAGGTCTGTATTTTATTGGAATCGCTGCCACACTTCTGATTCTCCTTTTTCAAATCCTCTTACATCAAAATCTGCGATGGATAAAATTACCTGCGAGTGACCGCCTTATCCTACAATTATCTGACATTGAGGGAATTAACTTTACTCAAAAAATCTTGAAAGAAAATAATATCAAAATCATCAATCTAAAAGTTGAACGTCAAACAAACGATATTTTACGTGCAGAATTATATCTTAAAATTCCGCAAAATTATGATGTTGGTTTATTAATGGATTTATTAAAAGAAAATGATGAAATACAATCTATTGAGTATTAATCTTCGCGATTGAAAATTCAAATTACATTTGCTTCAAGAAATAATATAATAAATAGGCTGTCCTTTCGGACAGCTTATTATTTTTCTATCTTTTCAATAATTATTTTAGCTTCATCAGAAGTTACTGCAACAAGTGGAAGTCTTAATGCTCCTGTGTTATATCCTTTATGGTTAAGTACTGCCTTGATTGGCGCTGGACTCGTGCTACTAAATAACGCATTAATTTTCGGTAAGATTCTACGTTGAATTGCTGCTGCATTGACAATATTCCCTTGCTCTAAGTCATTGAACATCTCATTGATTTCATCACCTAAAATATGGCTGGCAACAGAGATTACTCCTTGTCCACCCAAAGCTTTTGCATGAAAGGCAAGTCCGTCTTCTCCCGTATAAACAAGAAAATCAGCTGGCGCATTTTCAATCAGATAAGCGATATTATCTGTATTTGTGCACTCCTTTACGGCAATGACATTATTTAATTGAGCGAGATGCAGCACCGTTTCGGGATGAATTTCTGTAACAACTCTTCCTGGGATGTTATACAAGATAATTGGTAAGTCCGAAGCTTCAGCGATAGCCTTAAAATGCTGATAAACTCCTTCTTGCGTTGGTTTATTGTAGTAAGGTGTCACTGCAAGCCCAGCATCAATATAGCCTAACTTTGCCACTTCTTTTACAAATTCGATAGAATCGCGAGTATCATTCGTTCCAACACCTGCGATGAGCGGTACGCGCCCCGCCACAATCCGATTAACTTCAGCGAAAATCGCTAATTCTTCATCATGAGTCAAAGTTGGAGATTCGGCGGTTGTTCCTGCCAAGATGAAACCTTCAGTATGATGAGCGAGTAAATCCTCTATCAATTTTGGAAATGCTTCAAAGTTAATTTCACCATTTTCATCAAATGGTGTGACAAGTGCGGTGATAATCCGCACACTTTTCAATTTTTCAATTGCTTCTTTTGCTGACATAATTTCTCCTTTAGATTTTAAGGTCATGATTAATGAAGTCAAGACTTATTCAGGAACAGTTTTAACTCCCCCTGAATTTAGTCGGTCGAAATTCAAGGCTTGCCATTCCGACTAGGTGCTTTAGCACCTTAGCAAGGATGGACAGCGTGCATAGCGAAGATAGTGCCGCTTTATCTCCGACCTGAAAGAGCGGAGATAGCACGCACTTGCTTTTATAAAAATCAAAAAACCTCTATTTTTGTGCAAAAGAGGTTCTTAAAAGTTCGTCAAAAATGATTTTGATTAGCTCAACTTTCTATCAGTGCTGACAGAAAGACAGTCTGACGGATTTAACCTATCAGCCCAAGAAAAAACCTTGTGGAAATTCTTCTTTCGGCAAAATACGCCGCCATCAGTTTCATCGCATCCACCGCTCCACTGACTTTTTCATATTTGCAACCTCTAATTTGTTTGATATATTATAACACATTTTATGGTGTACGCCAAGTTTTAAATCTATCTTAGCCATTGATTTGAGTTTCAAAATACAACAGGAGAGTTAGAATATTTTTCAGGGATTTGGTTCACTTATAACCAATCTGATAAAATCCTGCAAAACTCTTTGATTAGGTTTATGAATATTTTCTGGAAGTTGGTCAAGCGAAAACCAAGCGAGTTGCTGAACTTCATCAGGCTGAGGATTTAACTTTCCTGTGAAATCACGGCAAATATAATAAACATTGGGCATATAAATTTGGTCCCCATTAGGGTAAGTCATAAAGCGGTCTTGACCTGAGTAAATCCCCAATAACTCAAGAGTTTCAGCCTTTAGTCCTGTTTCTTCAAAGAGTTCACGACGTGCTGTCTCTTCAAGCTCCTCGCCGACCTCAATACCGCCTGCGTGCAAAGCCCAAGTCCCATTGTCCTGACGCTGTTGTAAGAGGATTTTGTTGTCGTGGTAGATAATCACACCTGCGCCAAGATAAATCAGAAGTTCATGACCAATTTTCTCACGAATTTTTCTGATATAACTCATTTGAGTTCAAACTTCAAATCTTTTGTTGCTCGAACTAAGCCACGTTCATGCAGTGTTTCTGCGATTTGTACCGAATTCCATGCCGCTCCTTTGAGCAGATTATCCGATACCACCCATAGATGAACACCGTTTTCGACATCGAGGTCTTTACGGATTCGTCCAACAAAAGTTTCACGTCGTCCAACTGAGTTAATTGCTTGTGGATAGATTTGATGTGCAACGTCGTCTTCAAGGACTGCACCAGGAAATTCAGAAATGAGACGCTTCACTTCTTCAATAGGGGCAACTTTTTCAGTTTCAACATAAACAGACTCAGAGTGTCCGTAGAGCACAGGAATACGTACGCAAGTCGCTGAAACCGCAATAGAATCATCTTCCATTATTTTCTTGGTTTCATTTGTCATTTTCATTTCTTCGTAGGTATAATCATTGTCAGTAAAAACATCAATTTGAGCAAGCGCGTTATAAGCAATTGGATAGTGCTTTTTATCACCTGCTGATGGCAAAATATTTGCTGACAACTCTTTTAGCGGGGTTCCATTCAGTGCTTCTTGCAACTCACGATTTGTTTCATTGATTGCAGATTGACCTGCACCACTGACCGCTTGATAAGTGCTGACAATGATACGTTTGAGTCCATAAGCACGTCTTATAGGCTCAAGTGCAATCATCATTTGAATCGTTGAGCAATTGGGACAGGCAATAATTCCATTATGTTCATCCAATGCGTGGGCATTGACTTCTGGCACAACGAGTGGCACATTTGGATTTTGACGGAAAAATGATGTATTATCTACCACCACAGCGCCCGCTTTTACAGCATATGGAGCAAATTTTGCTGATACTGAACCTCCTGCAGAGAAAAGAGCAATATCAATCCCTTCAAAACTGTCTTCTGTTAACTCTTCAACAACGAGTTCTTGATCTTTGTATTCCACAATTTTTCCTGCTGAACGTTTGCTTGCCAAAGCACGAACAGTTTCAATAGGAAGGGTTGATTGCGCTAATTGTTCAAGCATCCGAGTGCCGACAGCTCCAGTAGCTCCGACAACTGCAATATTGTATTGTGTCATAATTGTCTATCCTTTTTTAGTAAATTAACATTATTATAACGCTTTTGAGTGCTCAGAGCAAGAAAAAGTTTACTGACAGATTTCTGTCAGTTTACTAGATTTACTAAAAAGCAGTAGCCCAGAGGACTAACGCCAATTTTATACCAACTCACCTAACAATCTACTGAGTAAAATAATCAGATAAACCACAGGTGTATTCAACCACAATCTTGAAAGTAGCATCAGGCCCTTACTGTGATTCTGTCAATCATCCATTTTCTGTCAGCACACTTACAAGTATTTTTTTAGGAAATCTTTCACTTTTTCACGATAAATTTCTGGCGCCGTTTCATAGGCGATAGCATGTCCTGCATCTTCTATCAAAAGCAATTCTTTTTGTGCTGATGTTGCTGCAAAATTGCGATGTACCATTTCTGTTGGGACAAAAACATCTTCTTCTCCATGAATAAACAAAAACGGTCGTGTATTTTTCTCTAATTGCTTTACTGCCGACGCTTCTTTATAATCGTAACCAGCAAAGATTTTTGACCAAAATGACAACAAATGAACAAGCGGAAAAGCAGGCAAGTGAAAATCATGTTGGGCTTTAAAGGCAATTTCATTCCAAACATTATCATAACCACAATCAGCAATGAAACATTTAACTTGCTCAGGTAAGGGCTCGCCTGATACCATCATCGCCGAGGCAGCTCCCATCGAAACACCAAACATCGCAATCTTGACTGACGAATCTTGCTCAATTAATTGGTTCATCCACCTGAGATAGTCATCTCGGTCAAGCCAACCAAAACCGATAAAATGCCCTGCCGCCTCCGCACTTGCACGATAAGCAGGAATTAACACATTATATCCTAACTGATGAAAAAGCCAACCATAAGCCGCAAATCGCGCACGAATCGAATGGTAGCCATCGGCAACAATCACTGTTTTCTCTGTTTGTACCTCAGCCGGCAGATACCACGCATACAACTTCAATCCATCCTGAGTACGAATGCTTCGTTCCTCCAAATCAGAAGCAAGAAATTTTTCACTATCCTGATACAGATGATGATTAGGCTTTAGCGAATCAATTACTCTTTGACTTTTATGCTCCACTACAAAAAAAGTAATCAACGAAAATAGCAAAAACAACAAAAGTAAAATTAACAAAATCCATAAAATAATCATATCTTGATTATAACAAATCTACTCATTTTTATATTTCCATACGAAACTTAATATAGCTAATTCTATGTAAAAATCAGCAACAGTTTGACTTTTATGACACCATATCAGCACTACAATGGACAAGTGATGTTCCCGATTTCAGCAGACTCCCTTGCGCCTCACCGCTTTAGCAAATATAGATATCTAGGCTGTAAAATTCAAAACAATTTTAAAATAGAACCAGCAAAAAAAGCCCCTAAGGGCTTTATAAGGCACGAAACCGTGTGCCAAAAAGGTTCACACAATTTGACAAACGCTCACACTTCCTGTGCGGAAAACCAAATTTCCCAGCGCTCCTTTAGCTTCGACTCTGACCAGAGGTCAGAAAAATCGACTCATCGCATAGGCAATATTCTATCACATTAATACAAATGAAGCAAGAGCCCCAGCAAAATTGAACCCGCTCCCAAAAAACTGATGAAACAAATCACAAATCCAAAGGTAAAATAGTTCTGTGCATAGCCACTATAATAAGCTTTTCTTGTCCGTTTCCCTCCATAAAAAATCATTGATAGCACTGACAGAGTCGTCAGTACGCTTTGAATGATTACATTATTGATTGTCATAAAGTTCAAAATAGAACCTGCTCCTGCTACAAGCGCAAATAAAATCCCCATTTTTCCCCCTTCAATCTTTAGACTACTCCATCATAAATATAAATCTCCCAATGTTTACTGACAGAAATCATAAATTTCTTTCTCATCGCAAAATTTTCTCTATCTTTTTCCCCTTTGCCAATTCGTCAACCAGCTTATCCATTTGTCGTATTTTTTTGATTAAAGGATCTTGGATTTCTTCAATGCGTACACCACATATGACACCTTTAATCAAATCTGACTTAGGATTAAAAACTTTTTCTGACAGCAGCTCTTCAAAAGTTCCTGTCAGTGCTGACGGTTCTTCAAATCCTGTCAACCAAAACAAAACCTCATCTAGTTCCGCAGTCGTGCGCCCTTTTCGCTCTATTTTTGCAACATAAAGCGGATAAACCGCCTCCCATCTCATCTTATAAATACGCTCCAGATTTCCCATTATGTTCATCTCCTCGATCTCAAACAAAATTTGTCAAAGCACAATGACAGCAGTCTGTCAGCATGCTGACAGAAATTTTCAAGGTAAAATTTAACCAAAAAAACGCTGACAGAAGTCCGTCAGCGCTCATTTTTCAAAGATCAGTCCAAAGTATTGTAAACTGCCACAACATTTTCAGCAGTAAAGCCGTACTCTGGCAATACTTTTGCTGCAGGTGCAGAAGCACCCCATTTGTCAATCGTTACCGTTGCACCATCAAGCCCAACATATTTACCCCAACCGTAGCTTGTACCTGCTTCAACAGCAAGACGGCGACGAACAGATTTAGGTAAGATTTCTTCTTGATATTCAGCAGATTGTTCATCAAAAATATTCATTGATGGCATAGAAACCACGCGCACGCTATTTCCTAGCGTTTTCTTCGCCTCAAGCGCTAAAGCAACTTCAGAGCCAGTAGCAATGATAATTCCTGAAAGTTCGCCTTCTTCTTTCGCAAGAATGTAACCACCACGACTCAAGCCTTCCTCAGCCAGTTCAGCCGTTCCAGGAAGAACAGGTAAGTTTTGACGTGTCAAGACCAGAGCTGTTGGACGATGTTGACTTGAAGCCGCACGACGCCAAGCAGCCACCACTTCATTACCATCTGCTGGACGAATCACATCTAAGTTAGGCATTGAGCGTACAGAAGCCAGCTGTTCAACAGGTTCGTGAGTTGGACCGTCCTCACCCACAGCAATCGAGTCATGTGTCCAAACATAAGTTATGGGCAGACTTTGCAAAGCCGCCATCCGAACTGCTGGGAGCATATAGTTTGAAAAGACGAAGAAAGTCCCACCATACACGCGCGTTCCACCATGCAAAGCAATCCCATTCATCACTGCGCCCATCGCAAATTCACGCACACCAAACCAAATATTACGCCCTGCATAATTTGACGGCATAAAGTCTGATTCTGCCTTTGCCATCGTATTATTTGACGCGGAAAGGTCAGCAGAGCCACCCCAGAAATTAGGCAGTTGAGCAGACAATTCTTGAATCGCTTCTTGTGAAGTCACACGTGATGCTTTGCTAGTTCCTTCTTCATGTTTTGTGAGTTCCAAGTCAGGCGTTTCATTCGCAAAAGCCTTTGCATATTGTTCTGCAAGTTCTGGATATTTCTCAGCATAATCATCAAACATATCACGCCAAACTTGTTCCATTGCTTCGCCACGTGCCACTGTTGTTTCCAAGAAACGTTTTGAAACTTCTGCAGGGACTGTAAATTCTGGATAATCCCAGCCATAAGCTGCTTTCGCAAATTTTACACCTTCAGCTCCCAAAGGCGCACCATGAACAGCTGAAGTCCCTTGTTTTTCAGCACCAAAACCAATCACCGTTTTCACTTCGATAATCGTTGGCTTAGATTTTTCAGCCTTAGCAACTTCAACTGCCGCAGCAATTTCTTCTAAATCATTGCCATCTTTTACCAAAAGATGTTGCCAACCATAAGACTCAAAGCGCATTTTAATATCATCAATAAATGACATTGATAAATCACCATCAAGTGAAATATTATTTGAATCATAAAAGAGAACAAGCTTGCCTAATTTCAACTTACCAGCAAGTGAAGCCGCTTCTTGCGAAACACCTTCCATCAAATCTCCATCACCATTCAAAGCATAAGTGTAATGATCCACAACATCAAAGCCAGGCTTATTATATTGCGCTGCCAAATGGGCCTCAGCCATTGCCATACCAACAGCATTAGCAATCCCTTGACCGAGCGGTCCAGTCGTTGCTTCAACACCATCGGTATGATTAACTTCTGGATGTCCCGGTGTTTTAGACTGCCATTGACGGAAATTCTTCAAATCATCAATTGTCACATTGTATCCCGCAAGATGCAACAAACTGTAGAGCATTGCAGATCCGTGACCAGCAGAGAGGACGAAACGGTCACGATTAGACCATTTACGACTCGTCTTAGGATTCACATTCAAGAACTTACTCCAAAGGACATATGCCATTGGTGCAGAGCCCATCGGAAGACCTGGGTGACCAGAGTTTGCCTTTTGGACGGCATCCATTGACAAAGTCCGAATCGTGTTCACAGCCAATTGATCAGTGTAATCAAACATAAGATTTCTCCATATTTTTTATTAGTTGTGTTTAAAGACTTCACTTTTTTATCACAACTTCACTTTCTCCATATAAATTTCTTGAAATATAACTTCAAGAAACTGATTTTGCGCATGAAGTTGTGAAACCATGTCAATTCGTCATCACTTTTTACAACGAAAAACTATAAAAGCAAAGCCAGTTTTTGAACAACTTTATTTATCATCTATTATAACACAACTTAGAAACGGTTTTCACTCTTCAAAATTAAAATTTTTTTCTTTTTTTGAAAATTTATATGAAAATCTTTTTAATTTTTGTAGGAAATGTTGTTATTCTTGACTTTTGAGCCAGTATAAAATAGCCAGATTGTCAATCTAGCTATTTCAATTACTTCGCATTCAATTTATCACGTCTATTCAATAGTGCACTCGTAATAAGCACAACAACGAGAAAGGCTAGAATAAATATAATCAAGGTCGCAGAACCTGCTTTCCCCATCACTCCAAGCAGCCCACCTGATACGATATAATCAGAGTCAGCAAAAGTTGAAGCAGCATTCGCACCAAATGAACCTAAGGCAGGCAATATCAAAAGTGGCCCCCAAGCTAAGACGAGTCCGTTTGCAATTGATCCAATAATCGCGCCACGTACTCCACCGAAAGCATTACCATAGACACCAGCCGCACCACCACAAAAGAAGATACCAACAACTCCGGGAATAATCACAGTTGTCCCTAATCCAAGCATAATAAGCATTGAAACAATCCCAACAACGAAAGAAACAAAGAATCCAATCAATACAGCATTAGGTGCATAAGGAAACACAATTGGAACATCAAGTGCTGGTTTCGAATTAGGCACAAGTTTTTTCGCAATCCCTTGAAAAGCTGGAATAATCTCTGACAAAATCATCCGAACACCTTGGAGTACAACAACAAAACCTGCTGCAAACGTTCCTGCTTGAGTAATGGCATAAACAATATAATTTGTACCAGCTGACAGAGCAGCACTTTCTACAAAATGAGGTCCTGCAATTAAAGCTAAGATAATATAAACAACCATCATCACTAGAGAAATAGAAACTGTAGAATCTCTCAAAAATCCAAGGCTTTTTGGAATATTTAACTTCTCAGTTGATTTTTCAGGGTTTCTGTTACCAAATTTTTCACCGAGCCATCCAGAAAGAGCATAGCCCATATTTCCAGTATGCCCCATCGCCACACCATCATTCCCTGTGATTTTACGCATATAGCGCTGAGTTAAGGCGGGTGTAACTGTGAGAAGCGTTCCTTCAAATATCCCTCCTAGTAAAATCGTTAACCATCCATTTCCCAATCCTGCTGAAATAAGAACAACTGCAGCCATTGTAGAAACATAAAGCATGGCTTGTCCCGTCAAAAAGATATATTTGAAACGCGTAAAACGGGCTAAAAGAACATTAACAATAAACCCTACTATCATAATCAAAGCTGCTGGTGTACCATATTTTACCAATGCTAAAGCCACAACTGCTTCATTTGACGGTACAACACCTTTTGCGTTGAATACATGTTGAAACATCGTTGCAAAAGGGTTTAAGGAAGTTACCAAGATTCCTGCTCCACCAGTCAATACTAAAAATCCTGCAAATGTCTTGATTGAGCCTTGAATAACAACGGTAGCAGCTTTTTTCTGCAAGATTAACCCTAACATTGCAATCAGACCCACTAAAAGAGCCGGTGTTGTCGTTACCGATACGACAAAGTTTAAAAAACCATTCATTTTGTTTATCTCCTTTAAGCTATGAAGCACTCCCCACTGCCTCAAAGACTCTTTTTTATATTATTGATGTTCAATTCCATTCTCATCTAAGACTTTATAAACTCCCTCACGCGCTATTTCCTTATCAATGATTGAGTTAAGCGGAATAATTTTTTCTTCTGGAATATTCGGTAAAGCAGAAACCAAAGTAGATTCTACAAAGAAATAATCTGCAGCATCTGAAGTGGCTGAACCAACATCCATATGCTCTAACTCAAAATCATCAATATTTACACCAGCTTCTTCCAGTATTGATTGAATATTCATTTGAACCATAAAACTCGTTCCAAGTCCTGATTGACATACACACGCAAACTTCATGTTATTTTTCTCCTTCTTCTTTTAAAAGTATTTGTTCGACTTCTGATGCTTCTGTTGCTGTAAGTAATTGATTCAAACGTTCTTTGTTAGACAATATCTTGGTGAGTGTAGATAAAGCTCTGAGATGCGTTTCATTGTCTATCGCTGCTAAAACGATGAAAAGTTTAATCTCATGTTTTACATCATCCATTAGTTTTACAGGCTGCTCACATCTTAAAAATGACATGGCAAGCTGGTTCACTCCATCTTCAGGTCTAGCATGAGGAAGAGCAATACCTAGCCCTAAGTCAATATAAGGACCAAAAGCTTCTACTTTATCAATAATGGCTTGCACATATCTTTTTTCAACTTCATGTTGCTCAATAAGTGGTTGAGCGGCGAGCTCAATTGCTTCTTGCCAACCTAAACTTTTATCTGTAAATCGTATTTTTTCTTTTGTAAGTAAATCTGATAGCATAACTCCTGAAATCTCTCCTTCTCGTCTTGTATGGTTTAACTTTTTATCAATAATTCTTAATAAATCTTTTCTACCTGCTGGATTTTTTACTGTAATATAAGGTTCAATCGCACTTAAAATATTTTGTGCGGAAGGTTTGACAAATCCTGGAAGCTGATAGTCTTTTAAAAGTTGATTGTAGAGTTCATTTTCTTCTCGATGCTCGGGAAATGCAGACATAAGATAAACTTTTTTGTCTGATTTCACAGGAACTGTTGAAAAAATAATATCATATGAATTTTTAGGTAATTTTTCAAAATGTGAAACTGCTGTACTAAGGATGAATTCCATTGTAGGAAATAGATTTTCCAACCTTTTTTTCATAATTAGGCTTGAACTTATCCCATTCACACAGAGAACAATTGCTTTTAATCGTTTCGATGAGTATTTCTTTTTATAAATTTCCCCACCAAATAAAATCACAAAATAGGCACGCTCAGATTCTGAAATTTTTCCAACTTGTTCTTTTAAGGGAGCAAGCGCAACATCCATAAGCAAAAATAATGAATAGTATTCGTTTTTTATTCGTTCAAGAAGGACATTCTCTAATTCAAAATGATTTTTTATTCTGAAATAAGCAGGTGTCAAATGTGCTAAAAGTGCCATAAATGTTTTTGTAAAATCTTCAAATTCGATGGCAGCCAATTTCATGACATTTTCCATAATATTAAACGCGATACGATATAAAAAATTATCTTGTGGAATTGCACCTTTTCCGTCTGACATCCCAATCATCAATGCTTCGATTTGTTCATTTATTGTTTCGTCAGGATACTTGCTAGCTCTTGCTTTCAACAAACTTGTATAAAGAAGCGTTGAAATGTACCGACTATAAACAATTTCGAGTTCCATTTGTTTCATTGTTTGTTTTAAGAATCGGCTCACTTTAAAAATGGTCAGGGAATCTTTTTGATTTAAAAATTTTGATAGAACATAACAGCCATTTTTTTCTGATAGTTTTTGTAAAAAATACCATGCTTTTTCTTGATGTTTTTCATTTTCAAAGTTGAGATAAAATCCTCTTTTTCTTGAATATTCAACTTGGATTTTGTCTTTTTCCAGTTGTTTTCTTAACTTTTTTATGTCGCTCAATACTGTATTTCTGCTTACAACTAGCCAATTTTGTAAATCATAAATTGATAGTGTTCTTGATTCAACAAAAACAAGTAGATAAATTAATGCTTGACGTTCAATTTCTGATAAAACAAATGTTTTTTGATTAATTGAGAAACGAATTTCTTCAAAATTTTGGAGATGATCAGGTATTGCTACAATTTCATTTTTATATTCGAGTTTTCTTAACTGTCTTATTTCTAATTTTTCGTTGAGTTCCTCTAGCTTTCTTTGAAATTTTTCTTTATCTAGATTGGTGACTTCTAATATGCGCTCTAATTTCCAGAGTTTATGTTTTGAAAAAAGAATAACATCTAAATCATAGTCAATCATAAAGTGCTTGTCTCCTCTGTATTTTTATTATAACTTAATTATTCTAACAAAAAACAGCGCTTACAGTCCAAATTCATTGAGTAAAAATTGATAAAATTGGACTGACTATCTGTGAATATAAAAAAACTCCCTAAGAGAGTTTTTTATTATCTTATTTTTAGATGACATTATTTTCAAATCAGAAGCTTGACTATTTTTTGGCTTCTTCAAATGCAGCAATGAATTTTTTAGCATTTTCAGTGACTGCTGCATAATCGTCTGTAAGTGCTGGCGCGGTCACACCACCGCCTGCACTAACGGCTGCTGCGCCTGCCTCAAACCAGTCGGCAACATTATCCACATTGACCCCGCCTGACGGGAGGATATTGATGTAAGGAAATGGGCCTTTCAAGTCTTTAATCATCTTCGGACCTGTGATGTCACCTGGGAAAAGTTTAATCAGCTCTGAGCCATATTCCAGTGCGATTTGAGCTTCTTTTGGTGTCAAAATGCCTGGCACATAAGGAATTTGATAGAGGTTACAAATTTTTGCCACTTCAACATTAAAGCTAGGGCTGACGACAAATTGTGCTCCTGCAATAATCGCAAGGCGTGCGGATGTGGGATCAAGGACTGTACCAGCACCGATGACAACATTAGTTCCTTGATATTTTTCCACCAATTCAGCGATAACATCATTGGCTTTGGGAACAGAGTAGGTCAGCTCAATCGAGGTAATCCCTCCTGAGACAACGGCTTCGACGATTTTAATGGCTTTTTCAGGGCTGTCGCTTCTTACGACTGAAACTACGCCTGATTTTAGGACTTTTTCTAGTAAGTTTGCTCTTTGCATTTTTATAGGACTCCGTTTCTTTGGTAAAATTCTCTGAGTTGGTCTGGCGTGGGGTAACCATCGTTATCGCCTTGATTTTGTACTGCCAAAGCGCCTACTGCGCAAGCGCGGACAACCGCTTCGTGAAGACTTTTTCCCTCCAGTAAGGCACTCTCCAAGCCTACTGCAAATCCATCGCCAGCACCGACTGTGTCTACGATCTTTTTAACTTTAAATCCTCTGACCATAAAGGGCTCGCTTGATTTTGTTTTGACAAAAGCACCCTCAGCGCCAAGCTTGACAATAACTGTATGGGTCAGCTCACTTTGGCTCAGGTAAAAATCAGCGATTTGCTCAGGGGAACGCGAACCCGTCAAAATTTCGCCTTCGTTGATGCCTGGCAAGATAATCTGACTTTCTTTTGCCAAGCAATTAATCGTTTGAATCATTTGTTCTTCGTCCTGCCAGAGTGCTGGGCGTAAATTGGTGTCAAATACAGTCAGCACATGGTCCGCATTCAATTTAGTATTAAGTGTTTTGAATGTTTCCAAAGCGGTCTTTGATAAGGCTGGAAAAATACCTGACAAATGGGCAATTTTGATTCTGTCAGTGCTGACAGAATCAATGTCAAAAGCTGTCAGTTGACTTGCTGCAGAATTTTTGCGGAAATAAGCGACCTGAGGGTCACCGTGACTGACATTTTGTTTGATATAAAATCCTGTGGCTGCTGACAGAGTTTTCGTCAGTAAACTTGTATCAATCCCTGCCTTATCAGCTTCATCAATGATGAAATTTCCAAATGGGTCATCTCCTACTTCGGATAAATATAGGGCTTGATGACCGAGGCGCGCTAGACCAATCGCCACATTGAGCTCTGCGCCTGCAACATATTTCGTAAAATGTTGAACTTGCTCAAGCGGGAGGTCTATCTCTTGTGCGACAAGTACCACCAGAGGCTCACCAATGGTCAAAAACTCTGTCATGCTAGTCTCCATTCTCAAAAAAACCAAAATAGTCGTATGCATTGGTATAACTAATGTCTTTCACCATTTTTCCAAGTAAGGCTTCACTATCTGGCACTCGCCCGGCCTCAGAAAGACTGCCGATAAAGTTGCAGAGCACGCGGCGAAAATATTCGTGGCGCGGATAAGACAGGAAACTCCGTGAGTCCGTCAGCATACCTACAAAGTTTGGTAAAAGGCTCTGCGAAGCGAAAGTCTGAAGTTGATGCGTCATGCCCTCAGCCGTATCGTTGAACCACCAGCCTGCGCCAAGTTGCAGCTGTTGCACACCCTTTCCTTGGAAACAGCCCATCATGGTCGCAAGCTCCATCCAGTCATTTGGATTGAGCGAGTAGAAGATTGTTTTGGGGATAATCCCGCGATAAGCTGCTGCTGTGAAAAGTTTGGTTAATTCTTCTGAAATATTAGCCTGTGTACCGATGGTGTCAAAGCCTGTGTTTTCACCAATTTCTTGCAAAGCTATGGGATTGATGGAGCGATTAACATTGACATGAAGTTGGAGGGTCCATCCGTATTTTTGATTGAGTTTCATGATTTCTAGCATCAAAGCAGTAATATATTGATGATATTCAAGGTCACTGACTGGTTCATTTTTGATGGCTTTTTGGACAATCTGATCAATCGTGGCTCTGTCAGAATTGACAAAATAATATGTAGACAGTGAGTGGTCTGACAGTCGTCCTCCCATTTCGTGAAAATAAGCAAAACGTGCTGACAGTGCTTCAATTAAACTTCCAAAGTCTGTAATTTCAATCTTTGCAGCAGCTGAAAGCTGTGTCAAATAATCAGAAAAAGCGCCATTTCGCATCATAATCAAATGATCTGGACGCAGTCCTGGCAAGACTTTGAAGTCTTTTTCCTCAGCGGATAATAAATTGTGATAAGGCAAATCACTTGCAGGATCATCTGTGGTCACAAGAACTTTGACTTTAGAATTTTTGATAAGATTTCGTGGTGTAAAAGCGTCAGTAGCAAGCTTTGCATTGGCTTCTTCCCAGATTTCATCTGCCGTAGCACGACTGATGAGTTTGTCAATATTGAAAAAACGCTTCAGCTCCAGATGGGTCCATTCATAGATTGGATTTCCGAAAGATTTTTCGAGTGTTTCTGCAAAAGCAAAGAACTTGTCATAATCTGAGGCTTCTCCTGTAATCAAACGTTCAGGAACGCCATTAGCGCGCAACAAGCGCCATTTATAATGGTCTCCGCCTAACCAAATTTGTGTTAGATTTTCATATTTTTTATTTTCATAAATCTCTTGTGGCTCTAAATGACAGTGATAATCAATGATGGGCATATCTTTAGCATAGTTGTGAAATAACGTTTTTGCCATCTCGTTTTCTAACAAAAAGTCATCTGATAAAAATTTCATAATATTTCCTTTCTCATACTGTTTAACTTCTAAAAGTCCCTTTTAGAAGTTACTCCGCTCCGTTATGTTGTCGATGCTCGCTATGCGACTACGTGCTTCCCACGCCGTTCTGCAACTTCGTTGCTCCGCTGTCCGTTTGCTTAGCTGCTGAAGCAACAAGAACAAAAGGCAAAGTTGCTAGTCACCGTTCCACGCAAACCTCTCTTGGGTAAGTGCAGGGCATATGTCTGCAGTTCAGCTGCTAAATCCCTCTTTGGCAGATTTAGAGATAAACTAGTATCAAATTTACTGACAGAAATTCTATCAGTTGTCAAAAGTTAATTTAACTTTATAAGTTGCTGCTTCATGTGCTGTCAGCATATGATTTCCTTCTTTTTCTAAAAGTTCTTGTTTTTGATTGATGACATCAGGTAAGCCGCTGAAAGGCTCAATGCACAGATAAGGAAGCGCCACGTCTTCTTTTGTCCACAGACAAAGGTAGGGAAAACCACTCATTTCCAAACTGACCGTGTAATCTGTCAATACTGATGAAAGTTTTACTTGATTGATTTTATTGTCAAAAATAACTAAACCATCAGCAAACATCTGACGCTCAAGGGAAAATTCACTGACAGGCTGAACAAAAGTTGTCAGTTTTCCTGAACGATAAGGAAATGGATTTTTGACAATGTCAAAAGTTTTGAGTACTTTATCATTGGTCGCAAATCGAATCTGATAATCTTCAAATTTTCCTGGTAAGTTAAAAGCAGGGTGAAATCCTAATGCAAATGACATTGATTTTTCTGTCAGATTTTTTACCTCAAATGCCACGTTTAAGGCATTGTCTTCTAGTCTATAAATAATGATAAATTCAAAGTGAAAAGGAAATGATTGATAAGTTTCAGGATTATCTTTGAGTAAAAGCTTAATAAAATCAGTCCTTTGCTCAAGAATCTCAAAGTCATAATCTGTCGCAAAGCCGTGCTGTTGCATCGGATAAAGCTTGCCATCTAACAGATACTCGTCTTCCGTGGAACGACCGATTGCTGGAAATAAGATAGGCGCGTGTTTAGCCCATTCTTCGCCATTCCAGATAAAATCCTGACCTGTTTTATTATCAATAATGTGAGTTAATTCTGCTCCTTTTGGATTGATTTTAACGGTCAATCTTGTATTTTTTAGTGTAAACATTGTTTTTTTCCTTCAAAAGTTACCGATACTGTTTAGTATGACTGAACTCCTATGACGAGAATTTCGTCAGCACTGACAGAGTTCTATCAGCATCAAATATCAGCTTCGTCAGGCCAACATTCATCATAAGGATGACCTGTCAACATTTCAACCACTTCACGAGCTTTTGGTGTAACATCAGCCTTTGAGCCACCATCTTCTAAACGTTTCAGCTCTGATTTCAAAACATCGTGATTTTCACGGTTGAGCTTAAAAGTACGTGCGGCAATCAAAGCCAAAGCGATAAGTACAATCGGTACAACAATGAAAATCATCATAATCCCGTGCTGGATACCTAGTGGTGTATTGGCGTGTGTCGTCATGGTTGCTGAATCAAATCCAATCGCTTCAAGCAACCATCCTGCAACATAAGTCGCAAGCGCACCCGTTGATTTGCGGAAGAAAGTCATGACGGATGCATAAACACCGGCCTTGTCGCCGTGTGTGTAAATCCGGTCTACATCAGGAATAAAAGGAAAGACATTCCAAGGTGTGAACTCCAAAATCCCACGCCCAAGTTGGTAAAGGATAGAAACAATAATCAGCATCCACATCGGATTGTTCACACCTGTCATATAGACGATGAAATAACCAATCATAGCAATAATAATAGAAACATAGCTCAGTGTGAACAGGTATTTCGGTCCATGAGAAACCATGATTTTGACCGCTGCAATCGTCGAGAGAATCCCAAATGCAGACAAAGCTTGAAGAATCCAAGGTGAATTGGCCGACATACCTGAAATTCCAACCACGATAAAGGTTGGCAACAATGTAGAATAAAAGTCCTTGCCTGTGAAACTCAACAAATAAACCAACAAATGTTTGCGGAAAGACTTATTTCTAAAGGTACCAAAATAGTCTGTGACAGTTTTCTTGAGGAAACCACCAAAACCTAATCGAGGTTGTGCATCAAGTTCTGCCAAAAATTCTGGTGTCAAAGGACGTTCCCAAGTCGAGCGCCAAGAGGTAAAAATCGCAATCACGAAAATAATTGTCCATGTAATCCCAGTGTAGAGATAAGCGTTTGGATTATTGAAAGATTTTAATACCGCCAGCGTAAAGAATACAATCGCTGTCCCAGTCGCTGAGATAAACATCCGATTTCCCGACAAAGTCGTACGCTTTTTATAATCTGGTGTCATTTCCGTAGGTAATGTTTCCCAAGGGATCAAAATCATGGAAATAGCAACTTCAATGGCAACATAAACCCATAGATAATATTGCCAGCTTGTCGTTGAAATCCAAAACATAGGGAACAAGATTGCAAAAAGGACACCGCCTACCGCAATCCAAAAATGCCTTCTCCCAAAACGTTTGCCAAGTCGCGTTCGATAAAATCTGTCCGTGATTGCCCCAAAAAATAATGACCAAATCGCATCAATAATTCGCCCAATCCCAAGCACCGCGCCAGTGAATAGCGGACTAATGCCTTGTGAGAGGACAAAAACGAAAATAACACCAGAAACAATGTTATTCCAACCGCCACCCATTAAGTCGGTCAAGCCATAGCGCAACCCTCGCGCCGTATTAATTTCTTTTGGGGTATAAACCCAAGAGCTTTTCTTTTTTTCTGCCATTTTGTTTAGATTCTCCTATAAATCTGTAAACTGATGATACTTTATAGCCGAGGTTCCTTCATAGCTTGACGAGCTAATCTGAAAGGATGGAAAAGATAAAATTTATAATTTTCATATTTTCGCCCTTTAAGGAACAATTCGGTACATCTTGTTAATTTGTGAACTTTGTGAAGCGCTTACTCTGATGCTGTAAGTTTAGCGGAGAATTTCCCCGCTAATGTTTATTGTTATTGCGCTTTTTGACCTTGTTTCAGCACAAATGAATCTGATTTAACATTTTATCCTTACTGACAGTATTTTTTGTCAGCAATTAATTTCTGTCAGTACTGACAGAAATCAAAGTGTCGAATCGTTCTTCTCCAGAGCTTCCCAAAGTCCATTAAGATAGCTGGCACCGAGCGCGCGGTCGTAGAGTCCATAGCCAGGGCGCCCTGTTTCACCCCAAATCATGCGCCCGTGGTCAGGACGAATATAGCCATCAAAACCGTTGTCATACATAGCTTTGAGGATTTTATACATGTCAAGCGAGCCATATTCAGACTTGTGAGGTGCTTCGTAGAAGTCTTTTTTACCACTTGGCAAAAACTTAATATTGCGCACATGAGCAAATGGAATACGGTCACGTTTGACAAATTCTGCCATGATTGCATAGACGTCGTTTGCTGGATCCTCGGCGATTGAACCTGTGCATAGTGTAATCGCATTTGATGGGCTATCAACAACGTTACAAATCCAGTCCAAATCATCACGATTTTTCACGACACGAGGCAGGCCAAACATACTGTAAGGCGGGTCATCAGGGTGAACTGCCATTTTGATGCCGACTTCTTCACAAGTTGGGATAATGGCTTTGAGGAAATAAGCAAAGTTTTCACGTAATTTTGCTTCGTCAACATTTTTGTAAGCTGTCAGTAATTTTTTAACTTCTGACAGTCGTTCAGGCTCCCAACCAGGCAGTGAAAATCCGCCGTCAGCGGCTTGCACTCGGTCAATAATTTCCTGCGGGTCAGCAGGAATATCTTTTGCAATGAAAGCCATCGTCTGTGACCCATCAGCCAATCGGTAATCTAAATCCGACTTGAGCCAGTCAAAGACAGGCATGAAGTTGTAACAGATGACTTCAATCCCAAACTCAGCAAGGTTTCTGATGGTTGTCTTGTAATTTTCGATGTAGTGGTCGCGCGTTGGCAGACCAATTTTGATATCGTCATGGATATTCACCGACTCGATGACTTTAAGCTCAAGTCCTGCCGACTCGATTTCTTCTTTGAGTGCTTTAATCCGCGCTTTCGGCCATATCTCGCCTGCAGGAATATCCATAATCATCCCCACCACGCCTGTCACTCCTGGTACTTGAGCGATGTCAGCAAGCTTGACCTTGTCAGCATCATGCCCAAACCAGCGCATTGTCATTTTCATTTTTTAGTAGTCCTTTCCATGATTTGCCAATGCCTTTTTCAAAGTCGCAAACACTGCGCCTTTTCCTGTCAGCATCTGCGCAAAGTAAGTTTCGATTTTTCCAGCTAATCCAGTGACATACATCTCTTGTGGGAAAATGGATTTATTGCTCAAAATCGGTCTCAAGAGTTCTGACACATTTTCCGTACTACCGTCAAATTTGGCAGAAGCTAGATAGCTTTGTAATTCGTCAAGCAATGGATCTGGACTAGGTGTAAATTTTGCCAAATCATCATTTATGCCTGTCAAATAGCGACACCAAGCAGCAATAACTAGCGGAATAAACTCGAGGCTACTGACAGAAAATTTCGGATTCGTCACATAATGCCCAATCGTCACGCCATAGCGCACAGGGATTTTTTGTGAAGTGTCTGCTGCAATACGCTGTGGTGTATCAGGAATATTTTTATTGGGGAGGCGTTTTGTCAAAAGTTGGTCAATAAAATCGCGCGGATTAATGATTTTTGGATTTTTCACCACAGGCAAAGCTTCACCATAACCCAGATTTTTAATCAAGGCAAGCAAATCAGGATTAGCCACTTCATCTGCAATCGAATGATAATCCAGCAAGCAGCCAAATACCGCAAGCGCTGTGTGCAGTGGATTGAGGCAGGCTGTCACTTTCATCTGATCCGCATCATTGACCGTATCACGGTCAGTCATGATGACACCAGCTTTTTCAAGTGCAGGGCGTCCATTCGGGAAACTGTCCTCAATGACTAGATAATGTACTTCCTCAGTATTGCCGAAAGGCGCGATATTGGTATGTTTTGCCGTATGCAAAATTTCTGTATCTTCAAAACCAGACGCAGCAAGCAACTGACCAACTGTTTCAGACGGGTTGGGTGTGATTCGGTCAATCATTGACCAAGGAAAACTCACTTTTTGCGGATTAATCAAATAATCATAAAAACTTTGCTCTACAATTTCATTTTCTACCCAGCCTCGCGCAATGGTCAGCACTCCTTCTTGCAACTTTTGACCATTTTCTGAAAAATTGTCAGTACTGACCATCGCAATAGGAAATTTTCCAGCCTTATAACGCGCATAAAGCAGGTAAGTGATTGCGCCCATGTTGGTCACAGGTTTTCCAGCTCCTTGAATATCCGAAAGTGCAAGCGCCGTCAAATTTCCCTGAGAATCACGAAGTGAATAACCCTTTTCTGTAATTGAAAAAGTTGTAAACTGCAAGGACGGATTCTCAAAAATTCTTGTCAGCGCTGCCCACCCCTCAATGTTTTCAGCATTAAAATAAAAGCTATCCGCAACTGCCGCAATCAGTTCTTTGTCAAAATTGCCATCTGCTTTCATCGTAACTGACAAAAATCGATTATCATAAGCATGATACATTTTTTCAATCACTTCATCATCATAGGTTTCTGCCACAATGACACCTGCGTTCATTTCTCCTTTGTTCAACAAATCCTGTGCAACCACAGCGTGGAAACAGCGAAAAAGATTTCCTCCACCAAAATGAATCCATGTGGGATTTTCTGCCGCACGCTCGGCAATCTTCTCTTGGTCAAATAAAGGAACTTGAATATTAGCACTTTTAAACTCCTCTGCCTTCTCCAAGTAAGAATCAACCAACTTTACCATGATTTTCTCCTTTTCAAGATGTGAGCTTGAATGCTCCATGTTCTAGAATACTTATATATCTTAAAAATTCTTTACTCCTAAAACTGATATATCTGTTTTCTGTTTACGAAAACTAGTATATTACTTTTAGAAAACGTTGTCAACCCTAATTAGAAAAAATAAATTATTTTTTTCTCCTTATTTATTTTTATTTGACTTTGCGAAACCACTGCTCTATAATTACAGAATGAACGAATCGAATTTTAATCTACAGAGTCAGGCTTATAAGCAAATTATTGGTAAAATTCTACGAAATGAGTATATTCCTGGACAAAAAATTTCACAAAAGAGCATTGAGAAGGATTTGCAGCTTGGACGCACGCCTGTTCGTGAGGCTTTGTTGCGTCTGCGCCGTGATGGTCTTATTTATACTATTCCCCAATCTGGCACTTTTGTCACCAAAATTGATTTAGATGCAGCGATTAATGCACGCTTCATTCGAGAAAATTTGGAACGTAAAATCGTTTATGAAGCTGCTAACACCGAAGATAACCTTCTTTTATCACAGGCACGAGATGCGATAGCACTACAGGAAAAATATGCTGCTAACGGCGAATACAATAAATTTTTTGAAGCCGATGAAGAATTTCACAAAACTTTTTATCTCACAACCAATCATGCACAAGTGTGGGATTGGCTTCAGACCGTCAATACCCAGTTCAACCGTTTCCGCTGGCTTCGTTTAGCTATCTCTGAACTCCCTTGGAATACGCTGATTGAGCAGCACAAAGAAATCCTAGATGCTGTAGAAAATCACGAACCAGAGCGCGCTGATGCTGCCGTAGCAAGACACTTACACTTGATGTTTGAGGAAGAAATGACTGTACTGACTAGCTTCCCTGAATATTTTGATAATCTTCCAGAATAAAAAGCCCTGTCTAACCTAATGACAGAGCTTTTTTATATGATTAGTCAAATTTATACCACAGGTTGCACATGCGCTCTATCTCCGCCCTTCGGACTACGCTGTCAGTTCACCTCACTAAAGCAAAGTGAGTTCTACGACGTAGACTCTTCGGATAAAGACCACGAAGTAGCGTGTCATATCACCTTTTTTTCGATGAAGTTGCGAAGCAACGTCAATCCTTTATTGGTTTTTACAATAGATTAGCTATGGAAATTCATTTTGAATGAAGCCTTATCTTTCATCACCAGTTATGTTCACCTACATTGTCTTTTGTAACAAGATAAATTGGTGAATTAATGGTTTTAGACACTTCTTTTCCTTGATAATGATCATAAGCAGCTTGTAGTGCCATTTCTCCTATTTTCGCTGGAGCTTGAGCTACTGTTCCTGTCACTGTTCCCCCTTGATTGCATCGTGAGTTTCAGCTTCGCCATCAATCCCAAAAATTGCGATTTTTTGTCCTGTTGCTTGCACAGCTTTTGCTGCACCAAGTGCCATTTCATCGTTCTGTGCAAAGATGGCTTGAACATCTTTATGAGATTGAAGCATATTTTGTGTTGTATTCAACGCTGTTGTACGGTCAAAGTTTGCAGATTGGCTCGAAAGTATAGTCAATCCAAGTAATTTTGCTTCATCGTTGAAACCTTTTCCACGGTCAATGGTTGATGAAGCCCCTGGTGTGCCAGAAAGTTCTAGCACTTTAGCATGAGCACCAACAAGATTTTTCACTGCCTCAGCTGCCATTTTACCAGCTGCAACATTGTCTGAAGCAACCGTTGCCAATACAGTTCCACCATTTGAGCCACGGTCCATTGCAATAACAGGAATATGGGCATTATTCGCTGCATTGATTGCTGGTACAATAGCATCAGAATCCACAGGATTAATCAAAATCGCATCTACATTTTGACTAATAAAGTTTTGAATATCGTTCAACTGTGTCGCTGAATCATTTTGAGCATCCGATACTGTGATTTTTGTATTATTCTTCTTTGCCATTGACTGAATAGCATTGTCCATCGAAACAAAGTAGGGATTATTAGTCGTAGAAATCGAAACACCGATTTTCAATTCATCCGGTTTTTTATGAGTCACTTGACTCGTTTCTTGCCCACCATCTCGACCAGGAATTCCGGTATAAAGGCTACAAGCTACTAAAGTTGATACTGCAAAGGTTGCTATTACAGCTAAGGTTATTTTCTTCATCAAATTCATCTTTAAATTCTCCTATTTGCTCCTTTTGCTACGAATCACATCAATCAAAACAGCAATCAGGATAACAATTCCTTGAATCACTTGTTGCCAGAATGCTGAAACGCCGATGATATTTAGTCCATTATTTAGTACACCGATGATTAACACACCAATCATTGTGCCAAACATCCGTCCTTTACCACCCATCAACGATGTTCCACCAAGAACAACAGCCGCGATTGCATACATTTCATAGCCTGATCCTGCTTGTGGTGTCGCAGAAGATAGACGTGAGGTAATAATCAGTCCAGAAATTGCTGACATCGCACCAGATAAAGTATAAATAGCGATTTTAACTTTATTAAGTTTAACTCCTGAAATATAAGCAGCTTTTTCATTTCCACCAAGGGCATAAACTGACTTACCAAAAGCTGTTTTATGTAGGACAATCCAGAGAATGATGAAAACAAGAATCATTAGAATGACTGGAAATGGAATACCAAGAAGATAGCCTTGACCGATATAAGCAAGGAAGTAGCTATCCAAGTGTTTAGTAATCGGATTCCCGTTAGTAAAAACGAGTGTTGCCCCACGATAAACCATCTGAGTCGCTAAAGTTACGATGAATGGTGCTAATTTTCCGTAGGCAACTAAGGCACCATTGACAGCTCCAAGAAACGCACCAATCAATATTGCACAAAGTACTGCCAGCGGAATCGGCATCCCTTGAGCGATAAATCCTGCCGAAACTGCACTTGAAAGTGCTAAAATAGCTCCGACTGAAAGGTCAATACCTGAAGTTAAGATGACAAAGGTCATTCCAAAAGCAATAAATCCATTGGCAGTAACTTGCAAGAGCAAGTTTAACAGATTATTTGTTGTCAAAAAATTTGGATTGATAATGGTGATGACAATCATCAAGATAACCAGAGCAAGTAGTGTGGTTAAAGAACTGAATTTTTTCGATAAGGCTTTCACTTATTTTCCTCCTGTGGCAAACTGCATGATTTTTTCTTGCGTTGCTTCTTCTTTAGTTAGAATACCTGATATTTTTCCCTCGTGCATGACGACGATACGGTCAGAAACTCCAAGGACTTCAGGTAAATCGCTTGATACCATAATAATTGGCACACCACGCTCGGCAAGTTCATTCATCAGTTGGTAGATTTCCCTTTTAGCACCGACATCAACACCACGTGTTGGCTCATCTAAAATGAGGACTTTTGGTGCAATTCCAATCCATTTAGCAAGAACAACTTTTTGTTGATTTCCACCTGAG
Organism: Lactococcus allomyrinae; assembly: GCF_003627095.1. NCBI lineage: Bacteria > Bacillati > Bacillota > Bacilli > Lactobacillales > Streptococcaceae > Lactococcus > Lactococcus allomyrinae. Next base: position 1,289,484 of record NZ_CP032627.1, read on the forward strand.
AGACTAGCGACTGACTGTTCTTCATCTGTTGCTTTTACTTTGAGTCGTTCAGAGAGTGTTTTTACGAAAGTTGTGGCTGTTTTGTCATCAAATAGTCCTCGATGCACAAAATCTTTGGTACTTGGCAAAGTGATATTGTCTTTAATACTAAAATCTAGGACTAAACCTTCTTCCTTTCGATCTTCTGTTAAAAATCCAATGCCTTCTTGAATCGCTTGGGCTGGAGTTTTAATTTTCAATTTTTTACCATTGACTCTGATTATGCCCGATTTTAGAGGGTCAATACCAAAGATTGCACGCATGACTTCGGTACGTCCAGCGCCCATCAGTCCTGCAAATCCTACGATTTCACCTGATTTTACTGAAAAAGAAATATCTGTGAATTTTTCACCTGAGAGATGTTCTGCTTCAAAGACAAGTTCACGAATTTCTGCTGTTTTCTCTGGATAATAGTCTTTAATTTCACGTCCGACCATCTTGCGAACAAGTTCGTCAACGTTGGTTTCTGCTGTTTTTTTAGTATCAATGACTAATCCATCACGCATGACGGTAACATAGTCTGTGGTTTTGAAGATTTCTTCCATACGGTGCGAAATATAAACAATCCCAACTCCTCTTTTTTTCAATCCATCAATGACTGAAAATAAACGCTCCGTTTCCCGTTCTGTCAATGCTGCTGTGGGTTCATCCATGATTAATATTTTCAAATCTGATAGAAAGCTTTTAGCGATTTCAACCATTTGTTGTTGTCCAACGGATAAGCCGCCGATTTCTGCGTCTAAATCAATACTTACACCCAGTTGCTCAAAAGCAGAACTGGCTTTTTTACGCATGGTTTTATTGTCTAAAAGTCCAAACTTTCCTTTGATTTCACGTCCTAAAAACAGATTTTCTAAAACTGTCAGGTCTTTCCATGTATTCATCTCTTGATGAATAAAGCTAATGCCAAACTGCTCGGCTTCCTGTGGATTAGTGAATAGTTTTGGTTGTCCATCAATCGTAATATTGCCACCACTTGCGGGAAAAAGTCCTGTTAAAATGTTCATCAAAGTAGATTTCCCAGCACCATTTTCCCCCATCAGTGCGTGAACTTCTGCCGAATTAATCGTCAAGTCAATGGCTTCCAATACTTTGTTTGTGCCAAATGATTTGGAAATATTGCTCATCTCGATTTTCAAAGTGTCACCCCGATTGTAAAATAATATTTGAATACGGTGTATCTTCGCCTGTTCTGACCACTGCTTTTACATTGGTATTCATGGATTTAAGTTCTTCATGACTGACAAAAACAATTTCAACTTCTGCCGAAAATTTGTCAGTAATGACAGCAAGCTGGTCAGGGTTATTTTCTTTGATTTCCTCAGCTAAAAATACTTTTTCAACCAGTACATTTTCTAGATAAATATCTAAAACTTCCTGAAAACTGGGTATCCCATGCTTGAGTGCAAGGTCAATTTTTTTAATATTCTTTGGCACAGGCAGACCCAAATCTCCAATACAAACTTGATCCGTATGTCCCAGATCATCAACAATTTTGGCAAGTTCACTATTTAATATTCCATTTTTTTTCATAATTTTTATGTTCCTTTATCTCTTTTAATGTTGGCATACCACCTTGAGCACCAAACTTTTGGACAGACAAATGAGAAGCAATGACGGCAAATTTAACGCTGTCAGTTACTGACAGATTTTCTGTCAGTGCAAAACCAAAGGCTCCATTGAAAGTATCACCGGCGCCAGTTGTATCAACAACTTTTGCTTTTATAGCTGGAATGAGTTGAACTTCTTGTCCGTCATGGAAAGTCACACCAGCCACACCCAAAGTCACTATCAGCTTGTTGGGATATTTTGTCAGCACTGACGAAAGGCTATCATCAGGGAAAAGTGCTTTACATTCATGCTCGTTTGGTGTGATGTAGTCCACAAAGTCAAACATTTCAAGGTCTGTTGGACGAGCAGGTGCTGGATTGTAAAGGACTTTTACGCCGTTTTCTCTACAAAATTTGGCGACAGCGAGATTGGTCGCGTGTGTAATTTCGTTTTGTAAGACAACTAATTCACTATTTTTGATTATTTCCCAGCTTCCTTTTAAGCTGTCAGTACTGACAGAATTATTGGCACCAGGAATGATGATGATGCGATTATCCTCGTCAAAAAGTGTAATTTGAGCAATCCCTGTCATTTGTGGTATCGTTCCCACATTTTTAAAAAGAACAGCATTTTTCTCAAAATTTTCTGAAATACTCTGACCAAATGCGTCAGTACCTATTGCCCCAATCATATTAACCTCATGAGGTGTCAATCTTGCCATTGCAATTGCCTGATTGGCTCCTTTTCCTCCTGGAACCATCGAAAAATCTTGTCCAAAAACTGTTTCACCAGCTTTAGGAACACGCAAAGTGCGCGTTACCAAATCCATAGCAATACTTCCAACTACTGTTATTTTACCCATTTATTTCCTCTTTCTTATCGTATCTCTTTCAACATAATGAACAGGAAGTTCAATTCTCTTTTTTTCTATTGGCAAATCATTTGCCATTTTATAAATCAATTGTGCTGCTTCAAGACCCATTTCATAAGCCGATTGATGAATTGTGGATAAAGCAGGATAGATAAACTGACTCATTTGGACATCATCATAACCAATAATCTGAATCTCCTCTGGAATTTTTTTACCCAAGCGATGAATTTCATGCATATATGCCATAGCATGGATATCAGAAGGCGCAATGATTGCATCAAAATCATTCTCCAACGCAAAAACTTCTTTTGCTTCTTCTTGAATGGTATCAAAATCATAGCTCTTACTATAAAATTTCTGGAACTCTATTTTGGCTTTTTTCAGATAAGCCACGCTTGCTTTGAAGCGATTATTGATATTAGCTGCGGTGACTGGACCACTTACTACAGCGACTTTTTTACTCCCTGCATCAGCCACAACTTTTGCAGCAATCTCTCCCCCGACTCATTATCCGAGAAAACTCCAAAGTCACTTTTATGCCCTACACGGTCAACAATGACGGCTGGGATATCTAATTCAGGAAACTCTTCTTTAAAATCATGTGTTGTAATCACCCCAGCAGCATTACTCTGAATCAATACTTTGAGATAATCCTTCTCTAGCTGATTATCCTCACCAATGTTTCCCAACATCACTCGATAACCCTTATCCTTTAAAAATTCCTCCACACCTTTTGCCAGCATTGGAAAAAAAGGATTAGAAATATCAGGTAAAAGTAATCCCACCAACTGATTTTTCTTAGTTTTCAAGGATTGAGCCGAAAGATTAGGAATAAAATTTAATTTCTTAATTGCCTGTTCAACTTTTTTCTGCGCTTCACTGCTGATATAACCATTTTGTGCGATATAACGCGACACCGTGGACTTTGATACACCAGCTTCTTTCGCAACTTGTTTTATCGTAGCCATGAGCTCCCCCAAGATATAATTAGATTACAAATTCTCAAACTTCTAACGTTCAAATTTGCTGTTCCATGTTTATGGGAACGTTCTCACATTTATGACTTTAATTGTACGCGTTTTCATTTAATTTGTCAATCTTTTTTATGTTATATTTTAATGACAAAAAACCTGTCAGTATACTGACAGGCTATTATTAATCAAAAACACGGTCAAAAATTTCATCCACACGTTTAAGATGATAATGATAATCGAAAGCTGCATCAATATCTTCATCTGTTAAAAATTCACGAACTTGTGAATTTTCTTCAACCAATGGACGGAACATGATTTGTTCGTCCCAAGACTTTGCAGTCAGCGGTTGCACGAGGTCATAAGCAGCTTCACGTGTCATTCCCTTTTCAATCAGGAGTAACATCACGTGCTGACTATAAATCAAGCCAAAAGTTGCATCCATATTGCGTTTCATATTTTCAGGGAAAACAGTCAAATTTTTGACGATATTGCCAAAACGATTAAGTTGATAATCAAGCAACTCCGTTGTATCTGGCGCAATAATCCGTTCCGCCGATGAATGACTAATATCACGTTCGTGCCATAGGCTTATATTTTCAAGCGCAGTCAAAGCATGGCCACGAATCACGCGCGCAAGTCCTGTCATATTTTCAGAACCAATGGGATTACGTTTATGCGGCATCGCCGATGAACCTTTTTGACCTTTAGCGAAAAATTCTTCAACTTCACGCTGTTCAGACTTTTGCAGACCACGAATCTCAGTCGCCATCCGCTCAATAGAAGTCGAAATCAAAGCCAAAGTTTGAAAATACTCAGCGTGCAAATCTCGAGGCAAAACTTGAGTCGAAATCTCTTGCGGGCGTGTGCCTAGTTTTCCACAGACATACGCCTCAACAAAGGGAGGAATATTCGCAAAAGTCCCCACTGCGCCTGAAATTTTACCTGCTTCAACTCCTGCGGCAGCGTGCTCAAATCGCTCAATATTGCGCTTCATCTCGCTATACCAAGTGGCAAGCTTCAGGCCGAAAGTTGTCGGCTCTGCATGGACACCATGTGTCCGTCCCATCATGACGGTGTATTTATGCTCTAAGGCTTTATTCTTCACAATCTCAGCAAAATTCGCTAAATCATGTCGAAGAATATCATTCGCCTGTTTATAAAGATAGCCATAAGCCGTATCCACAACGTCAGTTGAAGTCAAGCCATAATGAACCCATTTACGTTCTTCTCCAAGACTTTCAGAAACCGCGCGTGTAAAAGCAACCACATCATGACGCGTTTCTTGCTCGATTTCGAGGATGCGCTCAATATTAAAAGTTGCATTTTCTCGAATTTTCTTAACATCTTCATGAGGAATTTCACCTAGTTCCGCCCAAGCTTCGTCAGCAAGGATTTCAACTTCGAGCCATGCTTTGTATTTATTTTCTTCTGACCAAATGTTCGCCATTTCTGGACGTGAATAACGACTAATAACCACTTTTCGCTCCTAATTTATCTTTTTATACTGCAAACCATTGCAAAAAGCGCAATGATTTACACTGCTTCACACCTATTTTGTTGCAAAAAAATGCACCAAAACAATTACTATATCATACCTACTGGACTACAAACCTGTAAGAGCAAGAAACACGCTAATTGTAGCACAGCTAATAAAATGAACTTACTTATTAACTGTCCTAATATAGTTTCAAAATCCAACAGGATTTTATATCATTTCAATATTAATTATATCATTTTTCACTGACAAAATAGCATCGTCTTTCCGTCAGCACTGACAGAACTAAAAAATCGTTTGTAAAATCCGAACAATGTGAACCCTTGAAAATTAATTGGAGTTTGAAACACAAAAAAAGAGTAGTTTCCTACTCAGTTAAAAAAGATTTCCCTCTAAAAGATTTAATATTTTTTCAGCTTCAACAAGTCTTATCTGCCCAGGTGCACTCGCCTTTTCGAGACTTGCAAAAGTCCAGCATGAACCCGTCAAATATCCAGAAATTCTCGAAATTCTACCCAAATCTCCCATAGCCATTGTGATAAAATTCTCACCATACTCTAATGTCAAATCTCGTGTAATCTGTAATAAATCTAGAACATCACATTCATGTTCTGGCATAACTGCCGCTTTCACGAATGCTGTTTTCTCACCGTGCATTTTAATCAATCTAGTGGTCAAATCGGTAGGCATCTCATCAAAGTTATGATAAGACAAGACAATCTTCTGACGAAAATCTGTCAGTGCTGACAATGCTCGTCCATGACTAAAATACTCGATATCAATATAATCAGGGTCAAAATTCAGTATTTTTTCTAATATCTGAATATACTTTTTATCAGAAAGTTTTAAATTTCCACCTTCTGATGTTGTTCTTATTGTAAATAAAATCTTATTATTCTTAAACTTCTCAAAGACTTTGGGTGCCAATATTAGAATATCATCAACTGATAAAAAATCTGCTCGCCATTCAACAATATCAGCAGAGGCATAATTACTTACAGAAATAGCATCAAAGTCTGAAACATTTTCTATTATCAAGGGAACTACAATTTCAGTCTTTCTCATGATTTTCTCCTTCCTTTATCATTATTCTCTTGATTCTATTCTAGCATATTTTAGTAAAAACAAAAAAAGGAAACCAATGTTTCCTTTAAGAACTGGGGTAGCTGGATTCGAACCAACGCATGAGGGAGTCAAAGTCCCTTGCCTTACCGCTTGGCTATACCCCAATATTTATACCATTCCCTCAAACATATTATACCAAAGGCATTCATTCTAGAGGGATAAAGCGACAAGCGAAATGACTAGTGACAACAACCAACTGATATGGTATGATGCTACTTTTACTTCATGAAATCAAACTTCACCGAATGAATCACCGTTTTACAACAAAAATTATTCTATCAAAATTCAAGTCAAAATTCAAGCCACAACCTTTTCATTTTTGTTGAAAAAAGCGCAAAAAAAGCATGAAATTAATAATTTTCCTGCTTAGATTGATAAATTATAAGCCTTAATTGCTTCCTCAAGAGCATCTTCAAATGTTCGAGCAACGGCAATTTCTTTACCTGACATCACCACCACAAATGTTCCAAACTCTTCTTTAATTTCGGCAATGGTTTTCTTACCAAGATTAATTACGGCACCAGTTGCCGTATCAATAACTTCAAGTTCTGTATCTTTTTTCTTTGACATAGAGTTATTTTACTATAAAATATGAAAAATCACAATAGAAAAAAGCGAGCTTTCACTCGCCTCATTCTGCTTATGATAACTCAGCGATTACAGCTTTAAGTTGTGCTTTACTTTGCACACCAACAATACGTTTCACTTCTTCACCATCTTTTTTGAACATCAAAGTTGGGATAGACATGATGCCAAATCCTTGAGCTGTTGCTGGATTTTCATCAACATCCATCTTGCAAATTTTGAGTTCTGATTCATCAAGTTCTTCAGAAAGTTGTTCCAAAATTGGCGCTTGCATACGACATGGACCACACCAAGTTGCCCAAAAGTCAATTAAAACAAGTCCTTCTTTTGTTTCTTCTTCAAATGTTGCATCTGTAATATTGTATTCCATTTCTTCTCCTGTAATACTCAATGTATGAAAGAATTATTCCAAGTTCTAATTCTTTCCTCAATTTATTTGGAAATTTTTGGGTGTATGGCACTTCAGAATCTATGCATAAGAAACTATAGCTAACTCCGTTACAATAGATTGGTGTTACTAGGCAACTTTATGGCAAAAAACATTGCCATGATATACTTCGTTCTCCGAACGGTCTACGTTCGTTTTTCACACCACTCCACTATCCGTTTGCTTGACCGTTAAAGCAGCAGAGGCAAAAGATTACAGTTACCACTAACCACTTCGTCTTATCGTTTCAGCAATGTAGAGCGAATGGACAACTGTGGTATAAAACCTTACCAGATTTTAAAGTGGAACTAGTATAAAATCTAAATTCCAAGTATGACGTCAACTTATCCCAATACATCTATTCTAGTGTATTTTAGTTTATATTTCAAGGAAACTGACTTTTTTACACCGAAAAAAACCTGCCTTTATCAAGGCAGGTACATGGTCCTAGATTTTCTATCGTCTACACTTAAATACATCCTTTCGACACTTCTCTGCAGACAATACACCCATCTCTTCTCTGCAATATTGAAGAGAGAGGAACTAAGGTTGGGCAAATCTTACTCGACTTACCTTTGGAATAGGTTTGCGCTTGTTCGCTAACCACTATCCTATATCGCTTATTCGTTATACAACCCTCAATAAATTGGAGTTGCCTGCAATATCATACCCAGAGCAACGCCATGCTGATATAGTCCACCAACGAACCATTCTCCAAATTCGAGGTAGAAGTGGAAACAATACAGTTAACACCAATGTCGCCCCGACACCATCCCTTGTGTTAACTTATGACTAGCTTTCACGCTCACTTTCCTTGAAAATCTAGTTCCTTCAAAAGATAAATTACCTTTATCTTTCTTTAATATTATTATATCAAAATTCAGACAATTGGCAAAATAATATGCTTATAACCTATTCTCATAAAATTCCTTCTATCATTTTTGTCCAGAAAGTTAGATAAATTGAACAAAATGGAGCATTTTCACTCGAAAATATGTGTGCGCAGAGAATCTTGAAAATCGTAACTCCAAAACTACAGCTTGACTTACAGCTTTAGTCGCATAGCAAGTGGACAGCGGAGCAACGTTGAATCCAAAGCGTCACATCTCCACACTAATTTTGCGTAAAAATACGCAACATAATGGACAATATTTTCTCTGAAAATAACTGCTTATTATTTTACTTCAATATTGCGATTGTTGCCCCTGACCCACCAGCGTTAATCGGCGCATATTCGTATGATTTAATGTGACGATTTTTCTGAAGTTTTTTCTGTACCATTTCTCTGATTACTCCTGTACCGATTCCGTGAACAATCGTAATCTGCATCAAATTTGCAAGCAGTGCTTGGTCAATATAGTTGTCCAACTCAAGCTCTGCCTCTTCATACCTCAAACCACGCAAGTCAAGCTGCGCTTTGACTTTGCTGGATACTTTTTTGGTAATATTTTTAGTTTTTGCTTGTTTTTGTTCTTCTGTTTCAATTACTTCAAATTGGCTTTCTGCAAGTTTTGTCGTAATTGAGCCCATTTGAACAGTCCAACGTCCATCTTTTTCGAGACGAATGAGCTTTCCTCTTTGTCCAAAACTCATGACATTGACCTCAGCTCCTTGTTTGAGGCCACGTTTTGCTTTAGCTTTTTTGAGTACCTTGTTTTGACTAAAATCAATCGTTGGAGCAAGTGCTTCAAGCTCTGCCCTTGCTGCAATAATTTCATGAGGTTTGAGGGTTGCTTTATCATTAAGGTTTTTGAGAATCTCTTGAGCTTCAAGACTTGCCTTTTTCACAAGTTCTTGAGCTTCTTTATGGGCTTTTTCAAGCTCCATCTCACGCTCACGATTAATTTGATTGTAGACCCGCGTTAAATCTCTATGAAGTGCTATATTTTCGCGTTCCACTTTTTTAATATGATTAGCACTTTTAATGACCTCACGCGTTTTTTCTTCAAGACTTTGAATCATGTGATTCACGTCATGCTCTTCATCCGAGATCTGACTGCTTGCTTCTTTGATAATTTCGGCAGAAAGTCCCAATCTTCTTGATATTTCTAATGCATTTGAACGCCCTGGAACACCAAGTTGAAGATGGTAAGTAGGCTGCATCTTGTCAATATCAAACTCCATACTAGCATTGATGACGCTATCTGTTTCCACACCATAGGCTTTCAACTCTGGATAGTGTGTACTTGCTATTGTCTTGATTCCTGCACGACGAAGTTGCTCTAGGATGGCAATCGCAAGCGCTGCTCCTTCTTTCGGATCAGTACCAGCACCAAGTTCATCAAATAATACTAGACTGTTATCGTCTGCTTTTTCAAGAATGTGAACAATATTTGTCATGTGACTAGAAAATGTTGATAAACTTTGCTCGATAGATTGTTCATCTCCAATGTCTGCAAAGATTTCATCAAAAAGATGAACACGACTTCCTTCACCTGCCAAAATTGGCAAACCTGACTGTGCTAAAGCAGAAAGCAGTCCTACAGTCTTGAGTGTAATCGTTTTACCACCTGTATTCGGCCCTGTAATCACAATTGTGTTCAAATCTGCTGAGAATTTTATATCATTTGCTACAACAGTATTAGAATCAATCAAAGGATGGCGCGCTTCAAAAAGCGTAATATCTTTTTCCTCTGTAAGTGTTGGAATAGTTGCTTTATGTTTTGTCAGATAAAGATACTTTGCTCGAGTGAGGTCAATGTGTCCAACTAACCAAGCGTTTTGACGAATTTCTGTGGTGTAAGGTTTTAACTCTGCTGATAATTCTCGGTAGAGACGTGAAATTTCATTTTTTTCTTCGATGCGTTTTTGATTGAGATTGTTATTTAGTGCTACTACAACATTTGGCTCGATATAAAGCGTTTGCCCACTCGCTGACATATCGTGAACAACACCTGGAATCTTGTTTTTATTTTCTGCTTTGACGGGAAGCACTTGACGGTCATTACGGATAGTGATGACATTTTCTGTCAGCACTGACAGGTTCTTTGTCAGCATTTCTTGCATGATTTTACGGATATCAGACTGATAACGCTTGATGGCACCTCGAATACGGAGTAAATCCGATGACGCATTATCATAAAGACTCCCAGCATTATCAAAGATTTCTAGTTTTTTTGTCAGTACTGACAAATCAACGACTTTATCCAAAGTGAGTTGTAAGGTTGGTATTTCTACATTCTCAGCTGCATCAAAATATCGTGCAATATTGACGCCAAGCTGAACCAATTTTTTTATTTCGACAAATTCCTTGCCGTTAAGTTCTCCATCAAGCTCTAATCGCCTAAGAATTTCTGTCAAGTCTGTTGTTTTTGATAGATTTAAAAGTCCGTTTTCTTGCGTGAGAATACGGAAATCAGAAAGTTCATCAAAAAGAAGCTGAATTTTATTTTGGTCAGTAAGTGGGAGAAGTTCTGTCAGTTCTTCTTTCCCTTGAGCGGTTGTCAAATCATTCAAAAATTGTGATTTAACTTTATCATACTCTAATATTTTTAAGATTTTTTTATTCATTTTTTAACTAAGTGGATTAATGTGGACAATATTTTCAATAAATAAATTTTGAAGTAATCCTGATGTTATTGGTGTATGTAATACCATGAATCTGGCAAGAAAGCTTGCATCAATATGACTCTGAACCGTTGCAAGCGGCACTAAGCTCAGGGTAATGAGCAGCATTTGCAATCCAAAATAGGTCGCTGCAAGGCCTAATACTCCTGCAATAATCTTACCATTTTTTCCTAGTGGTTTCATGGTGAATCGTAGAAAAAGTCCAATGAGTCGGATGATAACATAAACAACTACAAAAATCATCAGAAAGGCTACTCCCGCATAGAATGCTTCATCTAGATGAAAAAGCAAGTCATTGCTAAACAGCAAAAGATGTGAGTTTTCTGTAGCACTTGAAAAAGGAATCCACATACTAATCTGCTTGGCAAGTCCTTTATAGTTATTCGCTGCGACAATCGCTGAAAGAATTGTTCCAAAGCTATAAATAGCTTGCAAAATCAGACCACGTGAGTAGCCAATCATAAATGCCCAAATAAGTGCAATTAAAATAATCAAATTTAATAACATGAGAAATTCCTATTTTTTTAGAGGTTATTTATCTAGTGAAATCCAGTTGTCCTATGGATAATTCATTGTGTACTCTTCCTATTATATCGTATTTCATCAAAAAAACGTAGCCCTGAATTGAGTTACGTAAAAGACTTGCATGAAGTCAAGACTTATTCAGTGGGAGTTTCGTAAAACATTTGTCCATTTTCTCTAGTCGCTGAAGCGACTGATAAAAGGGCAACTCACCGCTGAATTTAGTCGGACGAAATTCAAAGCTTGCCATTTCGTCTTGTCGCTTCAGCGACTTAGAGCGAATGGACAGCGTAGCATAGCGAAGATAGTACTGCTTTATCCCTAGGTAGGGGTATTAGCACGCACTTGCTTTGATAAATTTATCAATAATTTTATGAAATCAATTCATTTTGCTTTTTTGCACATATCTAATAACCTATCAGAAGAGTGATGAGGAATGTCCTTTTCTTATGGCATGATCTAGCGTCAAAACTTTTGTCATTGCATTGATTGCTGTGACTGCTTCTCCAAAGCCAACCGACATCAGAGGGACTTTACCTATGTAATCACTCGCATCTCCAGCAGCATAAAGTCCCTCAATATTTGACTGCTGTTCACGGTTTGTTTTCACACGACCATTGCGACTTAGCTCAATCTCATCAATCAAATCAATGTGATTCGTCACAAAACCATAATTGACAAGTATCTTATCTACTGACAAATTGACTTTTTCGTCAGATTTTACTTTTGTCAGCAACAATCCTGTTTCTGTCAGTGCTGACAGGGTATAAGGAACATAAATTTCCACACTTGACTCAGATACTTGCTCAACAGTAATTTCATGAGCTCGAAATGCGGTCCTCCGATGAATAAGATGCACTTTTTCTGCAATATTTTCAAGCATCAATGACCAGTCCAAAGCAGAATCTCCACCTCCAAGCACTGCAACCCTTTTTCCTCGGAATTCTTCGAGCGACCGGATAAAATACGATATTTTTCCAGATTTAGCAAATTGTTCCTCGTGTTCCAACCCTAGCTTTCTCGGGGTCAAAAGTCCAGCTCCTGTCGTTAATAACACCGCTTTTGCACTTCTTTTTTCCTTGTCAGTGCTGACAAAAAATCCGTCAGTAACTTTTTCAATTTTTTGAACAGATTCGCCTAGAAAAAGCTCGTGAGGCACTCGTGCCACTTGTTCTAAAAGGTTTTGGGTCAAATTAATTCCTGAAATTACAGGCAATCCTGCAACATCATAAATCAATTTTTCAGGGTATAGATTTTGTGGTTGTCCCCCTGCAACTTCCGCAGACTCAATCATTGCCACAGATAAACCTCGCATTCCAGCGTAAAATGCTGCATAAAGTCCAACAGGACCCGCTCCAACAATAATCAAATCTACATTCTGCATTTCAAACTCCTATTTTATACTCATTCATCTCGAAATTTTCCAAAAACGTAGAGATGAACTACAAATATACTGTCTTATGATAAATTTGCTTTTCATTCACAACTTTGACATAGTGCATCAAGGCCGAAACAGCATTAAGATGTATTTCTTATAGATAAATCCGTGTAAACAATTATCTTGTATTTTTCACGGTAACTCTATTATTACCAGTTTTTCTAGAAATGTCAAATACTTTTTACTTTACATCTCTTTTTAATAATTTTTTACTGACAGAATTTCTGTCAGTAAAAAAAAGCCCCAAAATGGGGCAATTACTCTTATTTTGTGGATTGACGTTCAATGATTTCATGGTCCAAAATCAATTGATTTTCTTCCACTTCTTCTTTAAGCATCAATTTTGTCAAAAGACGCATTGCAACCGCACCTAAATCATAGAGTGGCTGATTAACAGATGTTAAGCTTGGGTAAGTATATTGCGTAATTGGTGAATTACTTCCTGCAATAATTTCAAAGTCCTCAGGTACTTTGACTCCCTTAGCCATCAAAGCCGATAAAACGCCAACTGCGACCGTATCATGAGCCACAACAACGCCTGTTACTCCTCTATCAAGTAAACGTTCGACCAAAACCTTCCCTTGTTCATAACTATAATTGCCTTCAAATACTAATTCTTCGTCAAACTCAAGACCAGATTCAATCAAAGCTTCTTGATAACCAACCATGCGTTCAATGTTTTCAGCATCAGTCAATGAACCCATGATATAACCAATTTTCTTATTTCCATTTTTAGCAAGTTTTGTTGTTGCTTGATAAGCAGACAGATGATAGTCAATATTGACTGATGGAAGTTCTTTATCTCCATCAATTGTCCCAACTAGCACAACTGGTGTACGCGTATTTTTTAGCGCGGTACGTACCTCTTCATCTAAAGACGACCCCATGTATACGATTCCATCAACTTGCTTAGACAGAAAAGTTTCAAGAATTTTCCCTTCTTTTTCAACATCATTATCACTGTTAGCTAAAATCATGTTGTATTTATACATGGAAGCGATATCATCAACTCCACGTGTAATTGCTGCAAAATAAGTTGAAGTGATGGTTGGCAAGATAACGCCCACTGTTGTTGTGCGCTTACTTGCAAGACCACGTGCTACCGCATTTGGACGATAGTCAAGCTCTGCGATAGCATCCAAAACCTTCTGGCGCGTCTTCTCTTTCACATTTGCATTCCCGTTTACAACACGGCTAACCGTTGCCATTGAAACTCCAGCGACACGTGCCACGTCATAAATTGTTGTTGTTGATTCTACCATATTCTGGCTGACCTCTTTCTTGTGTTTTGTCCACAGTATTTATGAAAACCATTTTCATTTACAAATTTTATCATAAACTGTAAACCTTTTCAACCATCAAATACGTGATTTTTTAGAAAAATTAGCGTAAAATGAAAATAAGATGCTTTTTAAGAAGTAAAAATCTTAAAATGCTCATTTTCATAATTTGGAGGACATATTTTGAGCAAAATTGAACGTATTTCAGATTTTCTGAACGAAAAAGAAGTCGATATGACTTTTATCACCAACCCAACGACTCTCAATTATCTGACTAGCCTTGCAATCGACCCACACGAACGCATTGCTGGACTGATGATTTTTAGAGATTCAACACCTATGCTTTTTACTCCAGCTCTAGAAGTTGAAAAAGCAAAAGAAAAAACAAATGGCTTTGATATTTTTGGTTACGAAGATGCTCAAAATCCTTGGGAAGTAATCAAAAATCATGTCAAAGCAACTGTAAAATCAATCGCTGTTGAATTTTCTGACATTCCTCTCTCAAAAATAGAAGGGCTGAAAGCACAATTTGGCGAAAATATCGAATTTGTCAACCTCACACCACTCGTTGAGCGGATGCGCCTGATTAAATCTGCTGATGAGATTGAAAAAATGAAGATTGCAGGAGATTTTGCAGACAAATGTTTTGAAATTGGCTTCACAACAGCCGCTGAGCGCAACGGTGTAACTGAATCTGATATCGTCGCAAAAATTGAATACGAAATGAAGCGCATGGGTGTACCCCAAATGAGCTTTGAAACTATCGTTTTATCAGGAGCTAGAGCTGCCAATCCACACGGTGTTCCAGAAGAAGTCAAGATACAAGAAAACAAACTTTTGCTCTTTGACCTTGGAGTGATGAGTCATGGTTATGCCTCTGATGCTACACGAACAATTGCGATTGGAACACCTTCCGAATTTGATGCAGAGATTCACAAAATTGTTCTCGAAGCACAGCTTGCTGCTATGGATTTCATTAAACCAGGTGTTTCTGCTATTGAAGTTGATAAAGTCGCGCGAGATGTGATTACTAAAGCAGGTTATGGTGAATATTTCAACCATCGTCTTGGTCATGGGATTGGAATGGATGTTCATGAGTTTCCATCAATTGGTGGTTCAGAAGACATCATCGTCGAAAAAGGGATGTGTTTTTCTGACGAACCTGGTATTTATATTCCTGGTAAAGTTGGTGTTCGGATTGAAGACTGTATCTATGTGACCGATTCTGGTTGTGAAAGCTTCACGCATACTAATAAAGATTTAATGATTTTCTAATACTCATAACTTCTAAATCATGTCATATTAAAGAGCTATATAGAGCTACATATAGTATAAAATTCTATCGTATTTTGAGATAAAATAACTAAAAACGTTCCGTCAGTACTGA
Organism: Lactococcus allomyrinae; assembly: GCF_003627095.1. Lineage (NCBI taxonomy): Bacteria > Bacillati > Bacillota > Bacilli > Lactobacillales > Streptococcaceae > Lactococcus > Lactococcus allomyrinae. The sequence goes on from NZ_CP032627.1 coordinate 1,304,745, forward strand.
CAGAACGTTTTTTTAATTTTGGATAAACAAAAAAACCTGTCATAGTATAAACTCACATGAAAGTTGTGAACTTATACTATCCTATCCTGAAAAATTGATGCAAAAGCACCTCATCTCTCGAACAGCACTGACAGAGTTTATTTTTTATCAATAGTCTAAATCATCAGCATGACCTGCACCATTTCCAACGAAATAGCCTGTTTTGTCATTAATAGACACAAGATAGCTTCCGTCTGGAGCATAAAGATTGTAATATCCACTTACAATGCCCGCTGGGAAGCCTTGGCTACCGTTTGTCGTATGGATAGCCGTTGGTACAAGGATATAGCTATTTCCTTTAATATAACCTCGCGCACGACAAATATCTAGAACTTTCTGCAAGATACCATCACCCCAAATAAAAGCTGAATCATTTGGATTAATACCCGCTTGTGGTTGAACACGTGCTTTCGCAGTATCAAGTGTCACGCCATTAGCACTCAAACCGCCATTATTTGTTACTACACTTGTTATCCCTGAGTTACTCGTGTCTGTACTCGTATTAGACTCAGTAGTATTTGTTGATGGCATTGTATTACTTTGTGTACTATCTGATGATGAGGTCGTTCCAGCTGAAGTATTTTGTGTTGAAGATGCTGCAGTATTATTTTTTTCTACTTGCGACTTAGCCAAAGCAATCGCTCTAGTTAGTAATTTATTTAATGTTTCATTACCTGTTTTAGGAGTGGCAGGAATTTTTACATTACTTATCACTTTCGGAGTAGTATCAAACTTTCCGTCAGTAATGACAGCCTTAGTAAATAAAGCGTTCACAAGATTAATCGCTGCAATTTGATCTTTCAAATCTTGTGTTTCGGAAACGGCGTTAGACCAAGCCGTTGCATTTTTATGCGGACTAATCATTTTTTCAAGAGTAGAAAGTTGAGTAAACTGATTATTTTTTAATGCCACATGAGATTTATCAGTAAAGAAAGCATCGTAAGCTTTATTGAATTTATCTAAATCCGATGATTCACTATTACTTTTAGCCGTCTGTACTGGTTTTGGATGCTGATTGGCATTATACTGTGCAAAACCAACTGCACCTGCTCCGAGCAAAACAACTGCACAAGCACCAATAATGATCGGTATTTTTCTATTTTTACCTTTAGAACGACTCAATACTTCTTGATTTTCATCTGAAGGAGCAATAACTGGATTTTCTGAAATTTCTGCCTGCTCTTTGATATTTTCTTCTGTTTCGTTAGTGCTGACAGTTTCTTCTGTCAGTGGCACTTCATTGGCTGACATTATGATAGGAACTGGTTCTTGAGTTACCTGTTGCTCTAAAACTTCTTCATTTGATTTTTCTACTGACAGTTTTTCATCAGCAAATGATTCTTCTCTGTCAGTAGGTGCAACTGTCATCTTTGACTTTTCATCAACATTTTGTGCTGCATCCACCATAATAACAGGGTCTAGAGTAGGTTCCTTTTTCTCTATATCACTCTCTTCTTTAGCATCATTATTTTCATCAGAGATAATCTCTTGCTCTGATTCGACTGCTTCTGCTTTTTCCTCTTCGTGACTGACATGAGATAAAAGTTCTTCCTTGTCAGTACTGACAGGTGTTTCCTTCAAATCATCAGTTACATTTTGCTCTTCAGACTCTTCTTTCTCCTCTGAAGGACTTAACTTTTCACGCTCATTTTGGATAAACTCATCTAAATTTTTACTCTTTGCTTCTTCAATTTCGCTCCGATGTTGGCGAATATATTTATCCAGCACTGACTCATTTTCTTGGTTTTCCTGATCTACTCGCTTTGATTGTTCGACAATCTCCCCCACAGTAAAATCCTTCAAATCTTGCAGTTTTAGCGTCTTTTCACCGATTTGCTTTTGGTTATTATTTTTTTTATTCTTGTTTGACATTTTTCCTCCGAATAAGACCTCACTTCCCCAATCTCTAGGACAAGAAAATGATAAATCAGAACACAAGAGCGACTCAAACTCAACTATTCCAATACAACGCTCTGATAAACTTAGTCTACACTGAACTTACTATAAATTTGTTGTAAAAATCAACAACGAATTAACGCTGCAGTCTAACTTCATAGCGCAGAAACAGCACCATGACACGTATAAAGTTAGTCTAGTATAGCACAATTTATGGCATCTCACTCATCAATGCACATCCGCAAAAGATTATTTTATACGCTTTCCAAAATACATATACAAATCAGCACGCAATGTTCCATTATAGAGTTTACGTTTCTTCGTTGCTTTTGTACCATAATGCTGCTCAAAAGCTACATCACTTGTCAAAATATACTTACTCCATGTTTGAAGCGGGGCAAAAGTTTCTCCCATTTCTGCGTAAAGTCGTGTGACACTCTCCTCATCATCAAGACGGACACCGTACGGTGGATTGGAGACGATTACTCCATCAAGCTTATCCGTCTGAAAATCTTGAAGTCGCATTTGTTTATATTCTATCACATCTGAAAGGCCTGCCGCAAGTGCATTGCGTTTCGCAATTTCAATCATTTTACCATCAATGTCCGTTCCTTGAATATCCAGCTCCAAATCACTTCTCACTTGCTTGCGAGCTTTCACACGTTCTGATTCTAAAATGTCATCCTCAAACCAAGGCCATGCTTCAAATGCAAAATTTCGATTCATTCCTGGTGCCATATTTAATGCCAACATTGCTGCCTCAATGGTGAAAGTTCCAGAACCACATGTTGGGTCAATAAAAGGTCGTTTGGTATTAGCTAACCAATTGGTTAATAAAATAATCGCAGCAGCCATATTTTCTTTTAGTGGTGCTTCACCCTTTTCCGTGCGATACCCTCGCTTAAACAAAGAATCTCCCGTTGTGTCAAGTAACACCGTTGCCACATCTTTGTGCAGAGCGATTTCAATAGAAAATTTAGCACCATTTTCGGGAATAGGTACACCTTCAGGACGATGATAAGTCTTTTGTAACTTCTTCACAATTGCTTTTTTGGTAATTCCTTGAACAGAAGGTTCATTATGCAATGTAGATTTAACTGATTTTGCTTTACTTACAGGAAATTGGCAACCAAAAGGGATTAATTCAGCCCAAGGAAGCGCATACACTCCTTCAAACAATTCATCAAAAGTTTGGGCTTTAAACTCTCCCACTACAATCTTCACTCTGTCTGCCGTGCGCAACCAAAGATTAGTCTTAGCAATGGTAGTCAAATCCCCTTTAAAAAATACACGTGACCGATCATCAATTGTCACATTTTCAACATCAAGTTGGCGCAATTCGCGAGCCACAAGACTCTCAAGTCCAGCCGCAGCTGTTGCCACTAATTTAAATTCTTTTTTCATTAATTTCTTCTTTTTCCTTATATGTTATATTGAATACTTCAAAAGTCTAGTTTTCCATTAATCAGCATCAGACTATAATAAAATCATTCTTGAACATCTTTAATTAAAAAAAGGCGAGGCTAAAAGCCCCAGCCTGTGTCATACAGTTTTCTATAAGCCATGTTTTGTTCCAGTCTAAAAGACCTTCGATAACCATCTGTCTGCCAAAATCCGAAGAAATCAGCCTCAACCACGCTTTCATTTCAGCTAGTTAAGTGCCCCGACCATAAGTTTGGGTTGCTCGCTTGAGGGGTTTACCACGTTCCATTCTTACGGTTTCCCGCAAGACTCGTCTCTATGGCACTTTTATAGGCTACTTTCACATATTTTTGAAAATCAAAAACTTAGTGATTTCGCCAGCCGTTAGGCATGACGCTCCTACCTAGGTTTATTGTTTAACCTAGCACAAACACTGCGTGCATCTCAGCAACGCGCGAGCATGGACTTTCCTCACGATTTTTAAAAAATCGCGCGATTATCCGAAAACTGTTATTCTATCGCAATTACACTGCCAAATGTTGTAACACAAGTGGAGCTATTGCTTCTGATTTCAGCACAAGATCTGCGCTAAAACACAAAAAAATTATTCTGAAAACCTATTTTTGTTCAATCCTATGATATTAATAAACCTAAGCATATCAGGCTAACTCAATAGGAATGGGCATAATATTTTTGATATTATCAGAACACATCAAACAAAGTTTGAACTAACGACAACGAATTGACTTTGCAGATTAAGCAAGCAAGTTAACACTTTGCATTTATGGCTTCATTTACTATGCGCGAAGCCATAATACCGAAAACTAGACACAACAAAAAAAGCACAGCAAAAACTAGTTAGTCATTATCATTTGCAATACCATTTGGACCAAATACAGCTTGTTCCAAACGATTAATACGTTTCAAAAGGTCAAAATTACTTGGGTTACGCAGTTCAGTTTTTGGCTTACTTACGCGTGATTGAAGGATTTGGCTTGGATCAAAGCGTTGCGTATCATCAAGATTCGCTTGATTTGGCTTAGATACTTGCATCTCCAATTCAGCAATTTTTTTCTTTAAAAATTCATTTTCTTCTTGTAAACGCAGAACTTCTGTTTGATAAGCTTCATAATCTGCGATAATATCATCAAGGAGTTCATCAACTTCCTCTTTATCATATCCACGCATTTTGGTTGAGAAGTCTGCTTCATAAATATCTTTGGGAGTAAATTTAAATGTTGGCATTTTTACCTCTTTATCATCATTATAAAATGTCCGTTACTAATCATACCAGATTTTCACACTTTTTTCAAGGTCAATTTGATTAAAGTGATATCAAACAGATAGGCTTTATCTGCAACACTTGTCTTAACAGCAAAATCTAGTTGAATCAATTCCAACAAACTTTTCTTTAAAAAATCCGAAGAAAGTTTTCTTACGAGTTGATTAGCAAGTTTTACAGGATAAGGATGTATTTTCAAGAAACTCACCTGTTGTTGTTCTTGCCATCGTTTTTCTTGCATTAATTTTACTTGAAGATAAAGACGATACGAATTAGTTAAAATTGCCAATATCTTAATCAAATCTTCTCCTTGCAAAGTTAAATCGTGGACTAGTTCACGAGCTTCATCAATTTTCCCTTTAAAAATTAAATCTGTTAGAGCAAATATATTATCTTGTAAAGATTTAGGGACAACTTTCTCTACATCATCAGTCGTTACTTCACGTCCTAAAGCATAAGTTTGTACCAAATCAATATTTTGCTTCATAATTGAAAAGTTATCATTTGATTTTTCAGCAATTTTTTCAAGTACATTTTTTTTCAGTAGAGTGACTTGACCAAAATACTGGATAAGTTCTGAAGTTTTTAATTCTGTGGCTTCTAGTAGGTAGGCTTGTGATTTAAGTTTTTTTACAACTTTTAATCGACTATCCAACTTACCATGCAAAATCAGAACGAGCTGAGTTGTGCTAGAGGGATTTTCAAGGAAATTTTCAAAGCGTTTGAGCTGTTTTTCATCCAATACACTTTTCTTTACAGTCGTTAGATTAACTAGATTCTCTAAGATAACAAGTCTTGAATCTGAAAAAAACGGAAAAGATTCAAGTTCTTCCAGAGCGAGATTAGCATTTGTAGTTGTCAAATCATAATATGCTTGACTTAAATCTGTTGGTTCAAAATTGACAAAATCTAAAATCTGACCTTTCAACTCTTGTACCATATCGTCTGCCTCACCAAAAATAACTAAAATTTGTGGTAAGCCTTCATTTTTTATTTTTTCAAATTCATTAAATACACTCATGGATTAGTCACCTTTTTTAAAAGTAGTCCTAAGACAGCAACTAGTGCAAGAATTACAATTAATATAATTCCAATAAAGGCACCACCCCTACCGACAGTTCCTAAAAAGCCCCCTGCTCGCGCATTTCTAATAAGCTCATTATCTGGAACTGCAACTCGCTCCTCAGCACTTTTGTACTTTTCACTTGGATCAAACTGAGCATAACCGAAACCGACGAAACCTTCATCCTCAGTAAATTTGTGTCCTTTTATTGCATCATCCCAAGTAACCGCATGGACTTCTCTCACTCCAGGAACAACAGAAGATGACATTACAAATTTATTTTCTCGTAATTTCTGCGAAAGTTTTAGAACTTCGTGATTCATCCCTCCACGGATAAATCCTTCTTCGTTATGATTCTCAAAAAAATCTAAACGCATTGCCAACTGTCCTAGTATTTCATCAACAGGTCCTTTTCGCTCCAACAACACTAAGCTATAAGCAAGTATTTTCTTTTCCGTAGAGGACAAAAGTTTATCTTGTGACTGAAAAACCTCATAAACCTCTTGCATCAAATCCATCTGAAAGGTATGGTTCTCGCTTTCATTCATCATTATCTAACATCTCTCCATCTGGACTGACAAGCACTTTACGCGGTGTTGTCCCTTTAGCAGGTCCTACAACTCCTTGTGCTTCCAGCTCATTCATCAGATCAGACGCACGATTGAAGCCAACTTTTAATGCACGTTGAAGCTGTGCTGTTGAGGCTTTTTGGGCAATGATTACCATATTTCTTGCTTCTTCAAAAAGAGGATCTCCTGAGCCTGTATTAGAAGCTGAATTTCCGGTCGAACTTTCATCAACATCTCCTGGATCAAAGCTCTCATCATACTGCGCTTCCGACTGTGCTTTGATGAAGTCAACGACAGCTTCAACATCAGCATCAGATAGGAAAGCACCTTGCAAACGAATAGGGTGATTCTCATCAATTGGTTTGAAAAGCATATCTCCACGTCCAAGCAGTTTTTCGGCACCATTTGCGTCTAAAATTGTTCGTGAATCTGTTCCTGAAGAAACCGCAAAAGCCACTCGTGATGGAACATTTGCCTTAATTAAACCGCTGATGACATCCACAGAAGGGCGTTGTGTCGCAAGGATCATGTGAATTCCTGCTGCCCGCGCCTTTTGTCCTAGACGAATAATCGCATCTTCAACTTCTTTGCTCGCCACCATCATCAAATCTGCCAGTTCATCTACAATGACCACAATCAAAGGAAGTTCAAGCATTTTATTCTCAGACTCAGCGTTGTATTTTTGAACCTTTTCATTGTAACCTGCAATATTTCGAACACCATACTGGCTGAAAAGTTCATAACGATTTTCCATTTCATCGACTACTTTTTGAAGCGCTCGTGAGGCTTTTCTAGGATTGGTAACAACTGGTATCAAAAGATGAGGAATATCATTATAAACAGAAAGTTCAACCATCTTTGGATCAACCATCAAAAACTTAACTTGACTTGGCAATGCCTTCATCAATATTGAGGTAATAATCCCGTTGACAGCTACTGATTTTCCCGAACCTGTTGACCCTGCAATGAGTAAATGAGGCATTCTTGTCAAGTCGAAAATACGCATACCACCGTCTAATGATTTTCCAAGTGGAATCTCCAAGAGCTTGTTGGGATTGGTTTTGCCACCTTCCCACATTTCTCTGAAGCCTACGGTTGCGACTTCAGCATTAGGAATTTCAACACCAACTAATGATTTCCCAGGAATTGGTGCTTCAATCCGGACGTCTTTGGCTGCTAGAGCGAGGGCAAGGTCGTCAGACAGATTGACAATCCGTGATACTTTTGTCCCTGTTGCCAATTTGATTTCATATTTTGTGATGGAAGGGCCAACCACTGCTGATTCTACCGTGGCTGCAATACCAAATGATTTGAAAGTTTCTTCAAGAATACGGATATTTTTTCGGACATTTTCGCGCTCTCCTGATTGATTTTTGACTGGTATCTCTGCGAGTAAATCAATCGTTGGGAGTTTGTAGTTACCCTGATAATGAGTAGGAGAAAAGTTTACAGCTTCTTCTGGAACTTCCTCATCAAAATCTGGGACAGTGTCATCTTCAAAGTCTGGGATATTAATAGGAATTTCCGTTGAATTTGCTTCTTCAGGATATGCCATGTCTGGCTCTATCTCCAGTTGCTTTTCAGTTTCTAGATTTTCTAAAGCTTTTGCTGCTTTCTTGGCTTCTTGTTTTTCTGCATGTTTAACTTTCCATTTGGCGATTCTTCCATGAAGTGCAGTGCGCATTTTGGGAAATAGTCCTGGAATCAAGAGATAAATCGCAATCAGCCAGAGTATAACAGCGATAATATAAACACCAACGACTGAAAAAAGTGCTTTAGATGGGCTAAAAATTGCTGCCCCAATAATTCCTGAACCTACAAAATGCGTGACTTTTCCAGACATCAAATCGTTCATCACAAGAGACAAAGTTTGTCCAAAGTCTTTTGCGAGTTTAATCTGAAAAATAAGCATTAAACCTATAAAAAATAATATTCCAGCAGGAATAAGACGTTGATTTTCTCTAAAAATTTGCTTTCTAAAAACGGAAATAATCATTGTAAAAGCAAGTAATATCAAAAATAATATCGCTAATGAGCCAACGAATAATCGCGTGATATTATAAAAAAGCACCCCAACAATTCCAAGACGAAATAGTGCAAATAAGATTAAAATGAGTCCAACAAAAAAGATAATCATTCTTCTCGTTGCAGCTTTTTTTTGCTGTTCTTTCTTCGTTGTTCTGCGTGTTGTTTTTTTCTTTACAGGCATTTTTTTACTTCACATTTCTTTATTAAACTTATTTAATTCTGTCAGTATACTGACAGAATGCTCATCAATACTGAGCATTCTTTTATCTGCCGATTTAATACTCTCTTTGGTCGTATTAAACTGACAGAATGCTCATCAATGCTGAGCATTCTTTTATCTGCCGATTTAATACTCTCTTTGGTCGTATTAAACTGACAGAATGCTCATCAATGCTGAGCATTCTTTTATCTGCCGATTTAATACTCTCTTTGGTCGTATTAAACTGACAGAATTACTTCATCTACTTACGACTTTACTTACAATTATATCATAATTTTGATACAATAAATTTATGGAAAATATCAATAATTATAAGGCGTTAGCCTTCTTTGACTTAGATGGAACTTTACTCAATTCAAAGAGTCAATTGGACGAGGAAGTCATTCTTGCTCTTCATCAGATTCGTGAAAATGGGGTTCTTCCTTTTATTGCTACAGGACGTGGTCACTTTGAGCTCGATAATATCATGAAACTGACAGGAATTTCTGGCGCTGTTGCGATGAATGGTCAGTACATTATTTTAAATGGCGAGACCATCTACAAAGAGGAAATCCCTACTGATAGTGTTGAAAAGCTGCTGACAGCGGCAGAACCTCATAATGAAGCTCTTTCTTTTTATGATAGTAAAGGCTACTGGGTGAGCGAATTAACTGATTTTGCTAAGCAAGCCTACTCCTACACTCATATGCCACTTCCTCTGGTCGACCGCAAACGCTATCTGCAAAATGAAGTCAATATGCTGTTAGTGCTGACCAATCAATTGAGCCAAGTTGATTACTATAAAGATGCCGTACCTGAGCTAAATTTCTTTATGAATTCTCCAAGTTCGATTGACGTGACAAACATTTCAACAAACAAAGGCACTGGAATCAATCATGTCAAAGAAATTCTCGGTTTTACAGGTGAAACTTTTGCTTTTGGTGATGGTAGAAATGACCTTCATCTTCTCGCAGCTAGTGACCACAAAACAGCAATGGGAAATGCCGTACCTGAACTTAAAGAATTAGCCGATTTTATTTCTACGGCAAATACTGACCATGGTATTGTCAATGCTTTCAATCATTGGGGAATTTTGTAAGTTGTCAGTATACTGACAGAATACTCATTAAAGCTGAGCATTCTTTTATCCGCCGATTTAATGCTCTCTTTAATCGCATTAAACTGACAGAATTTTCATCAGTAAAATTTGATTCATTTACAGATAAAAAGCCTGATTTTCAGGCTTTTCTTTTTTCGATTTGAATCTAAACCTCTGAAAGTTCACGTCTTTTGAAAACAAAAGCAAGGATAAAACAAACAGCAATAGGCAAAGTAATGATAATCCCTGCACTATTGATGGTAGAAGCTAGACCATAAAAAATTCCTAGCACTAAAAAATAGATACGCCATCCTTTTCCTTTGTCTAATCGCGCAAAAGCAATCCAGTTGAAAATCATCAAAATCAGAATCAGACTAAAAGCAATAATCATGGCTGTAATTAGAAGTTGCATATCTAATCCAGCTTTTTTTAATTCTTCATCAAGTGCTTTGGAATGTTGGAGAACCAGCAATGTCCAGCCAACAAGCGTACTCCCAAACGCAAGAAGGGTATAAATGATATTGCCAATTAAGGCAAAAATTCTTGACTTAGCCATACTTTCTCATTTCTAATCGTGTGAACTCAATTATATCAAGATGCGAGTACGATTGCTAAGAAATGATGAAAAATAAGAAATTTCTTGGAGACACTTATCTTTTTTATCCATTTCTAATCGTACAAACTCAGTTATATCAAGGTGTGAAACTGCTTGCCCAGAACCCATGAAAATTGCCACTTAGCTCTTTGTGCCTTACCGTTTGCTCTTAGCTTTAACAGACAGCGGAGTACCATAAGTACGTAGCTAACACATCAGCCAATGGACAGTAGAGTGCTGGAAGCACAGGGATAGGAAAAGACAGAGATGAGTCTTGCTCATTGGAGACTTTTATCTATTTTCCTGAGTTATAAGCAGCTGAATTCAATTACAAGATGTGAGCAACACCATTAAGAAGTGGAGAAAAATATGATTCTGCTTATTTTTGTCTTCTCTCATAGCTTCTGATGTTGCAAATTCAATTATAACATAAAAAAATCACTGACAAGAGCCTGTCAGTGATAAATATTTTTATTACTTGTTCAATGCTTGAGCAGCAGTAATGATGGAAAGTTTATAGACGTCTTCTTCATTACATCCACGTGAAAGGTCAGATACTGGAGCATTTAAACCTTGCAAGATTGGGCCAATGGCTTCAAAGTTACCCAAACGTTGCGCAATCTTGTAGCCAATATTTCCTGCTTGGATATCTGGGAAAATAAAGACATTTGCTTTACCAGCCACTTCTGAATCTGGTGCTTTTTGACGCGCAACAGCGGGTACAAATGCTGCATCAAATTGAAGTTCTCCATCAAGTGCAATTTCTGGATGTGCTTCTTTTACGAGATTAGAAGCCTCTACTACACGGTCAACATCTTCTGATTTACCAGAACCTTTGGTTGAAAATGAGAGCATGGCAACTTTAGGATCAATATCAAAAAGTGCTGCAGTCTCAGCTGAAGCAACTGCAATATCTGCAAGTGTCGCAGCATCTGGCTTGATGTTAATTGCACAGTCACCAAATACATATTTTTCATTGTCATCACGACCCCGAACCATAATAAATGCACCTGAAACAGAGCGAACACCTGGTTTTGTCTTGATAATTTGGAGAGCTGGACGCACTGTGTCGGCAGTCGAGTGAACTGCACCTGAAACCATACCGTCAGCAATACCCATAAAAACAAGCATTGTACCAAAATAGTTAGGGTCTTTAAGAATTTCTTTGGCTTGTTCTTCCGTCACTTTACCTTTACGGCGTTCAACAAAAAGTTCCGTCATTTTTTCAAATCGTCCACAGTTTTCTGGGTCATAGATTTCGAAACCTTCTGGATTAATCCCGCGAGAAATTAAAGTTTCTGTGACTTCAGATACGTTTCCGATAAAGACGGGAGTAATCAAACCATCTGCATTCAAACGATTTGCAGCACCAAGAATACGTGCATCTGTTCCCTCTGGAAAAACGATTTTTAAGCCTTTGCTGGCAATTTTTTGTTTTAGTGATTCAAAAAGTTCCATTTTGAAATTATTCCTTCTTTCTTAACAATACTCCACGATTATAACACACTTTCACAAAAAAAGTAAGCATTACCAAGGGCATTTTCACGGAGTATTCTTTTGCTTCCGTTTGCTCCTTTTTTCACAAACATCACACGAATGCATTCTTACCTCCCATTTTTTGCTATACTAAATCCTATGAACAATGATTACATTTTACCAATAGGCAGCATTGTCCACCTTAAAGATGGAAATATTGACCTCATGATTACAAGTCGCGCTCAACTTTTTAATGACAAGGGAAGACTAGGCTACTTTGACTATGCTGCAGTCTTTTATCCCACTGGTGTCACTGAAGAAAATAAATTTGTCTTTTTCAATCGCGAAGACATCCAAGCCGTCATCTTTGAAGGCTACCGCAACGAAGAAGAAAAGCACTTCTCCAGGCATTATGACGAGGAAATTCTCAAAGTACCTTATCCAAAACTCGGTGTAAATTCTGAGCGTGGTGTAGGCACAAAAACAGCGCAAACAGATGATCTCAGCACTAAATTTGGCTTATAAAAACTGTCAGCATGCTGACAGTTTTTATCCATAGGCGCTTATTCTCCTAAAATACTAGCAATTTTTGTGGTAATAATATCAACACCAACGGTATTAGACACACCTTCTGGAATAATCACATCGGCGTAACGCTTTGTTGGCTCAATAAATTGATGGTACATCGGTTTGACTGCTGCTAGATATTGATTGATGACGGAGTCTAACGTCCGCCCACGTTCCTCAATATCACGACGAATCCGTCTGATAATTCGCACATCATCATCAGTATCCACAAAAATCTTGATATCCATCAAATTTCGCAAACGCTCATCTTCGAGCACCAAAATCCCCTCAACAATCAGCACATCCACAGGCTCTTGTCGATAAGTCTTATCAGACCGTGTGTGATTGGCATAATCATAAATAGGAATATCCACAGCACGCCCATCTTGTAACTCTTTGAGTTGAGCAATCAAATAGTCTGTATCAAAAGCCAACGGATGGTCATAATTTGTCTTTGTCCGCTCAGCAAAAGTCAGATGTGACTGATCTTTGTAATAGCTATCATGCTCAATCATTGCAATACGTTCATTCGAAAAAGTTTCTAAAATCGCATGAGAAACACTTGTTTTTCCGCTCGCAGAACCACCTGTTACACCAATAATTAATGTTTTTTTCAAAGCATTATACCTTCCATTAAGATTTCGATTTACCATTCATTAACATTCTACAAAATACCGCAACATTACCTACAGCGCTGACAAAATGATAAACAACCTCAAAATTTCTTCAAACTATTTTACCACAAATCAATTTTTTTGTAAGCAACTGACAAATTCATTAGAGAAATTTAAGCAAAAATTTGATATAATTAAGCTTACACAATTTAGAAACTCATGAAAAACGAAATCGCTCCATGATCTTCTATTTTTCATCATTTCTTACAATCGTACTCGCATCTTGCAACTGAGTTCTAAATGACCTCACACCTTGGTATATATAGAACATGGGATTTGACACAATATTTGTCATAAAAAGCACTGGTTATTGTCAACAAAAATGGAGGAAATTTTATGTTAAAACTAGGAGTAGTAGGAACAAGTTGGATTGCTCGCTCATTCATTGATGCCACATCTCTCACAGAAAAATTTACTTTTAGCGCTGTTTATTCAAGACATCTTGACACTGCGGCAAAATTTTCAGCTGATTTTGAAAACGTTCAACAATTTGACCAGTTTGACCAGTTTTTGGCAACTGACTTAGATGCCATCTATATTGCTAGCCCAAATGCACTCCATTTTGAACAAGCAAAAGCCGCGATTTTAGTTGGTCACAATGTTATCACTGAAAAACCTGCTTTCTCAAATCCGTCAGAACTGACAGAAATTCTTCAACTTGCTGACGAAAAAAACATTCTCTTTTTCGAAGCCGCACGTAATATCCATGAGCAATCTTTCACGCTCATCAAAGATTTTCTTGCTGACAAAACCATTACCGGTGCTGACTTCACTTATTCAAAATATTCATCAAAAATGCCCGCTTTACTGCGCGGTGAATTACCAAATAAATTTAACCCCAAATTCTCTGGTGGACTTCTTGCAGACCTTGGCGTTTACCTTTTGTACGCTGCAATCTTTTGGTTTGGAAAACCTCAAGACGCCCACTATGATGCCGTTGTTCTCCCTAGCGGAGTTGATGTTTCGGGTGTTGGCTCACTTGACTATACTGACTTCAAAGTTGCAATCAAGTGCGCTGGTAATTTTAATAGCTACTTACCCAGCGAAATTTACACCACAGATGGCACGCTCATTTTAGATGGTGTTAATGCTATCTCCACTGCGAAATTCATCGCCGTTGACGGTTCAAAAATAAAAATCGAGCTTACCGCTCCGAAACATTCTCTCTATGATGAAGCAGTAAAATTCGCCGAAATCCTGACCAATAAAGACTTTGAAGCAGCCCGAAAGCTCCAAAGCTTTGCCAAAGATGTCGCAAATACCTCGTACAAAATGCGTCAAAGCGCTGGTATCATTTTTGATGCTGACAAAAAATAATCTTACTCTGTCAGTGCTGACAACATATTGTCAGTATTGACAAAAGCTGATCCCTTAGTTAAGTTGGATATAACGAGAACCTCCTAAGTTCTTGTCGCCGGTTCGAGTCCGGCAGGGGTCATATTTAGAAATCAGGTAACCTTATGACCGAGATAAAACTTGGAACAACCTTTTCTGTAAGCACTATCGTTGATGAAAGCAATATCGCAAGCACTATTGGTAGCGGACTTCTCCCCGTTTTTGCCTCTCCCATGATGATTGCTCAAATGGAAAAAGTAGCAAGTGAATCACTCACATCATTTTTGGAAAAGGGTCAAACTTCCGTTGGCATAAAAATTGATGTCAGTCATGACAAAGCCAGCCCCATTGGCGCAACAATTACCACAACAGCAAAAATCATCGCCGTTGACCGCAAGCAAGTTGACTTTGAAGTCATTTCTAAAGATGAAAAAAGTCTGATTGGCAAAGGATTTCACAGCCGTTTCATCATAGATAGTCAAAAATTTCTCGAAAAATTAAAATAAAACTGCTGTCAGTATACTGACAAAACGGCTAGCGTTGCTAACCGTTTTTTTATCCTCTTAAATCATTCTTATACTGTTTAACTTTTAAACATTCCGCCTAGAAGTTACTTTGCTGCACCTACGCTGTCGATACACCACGTGTATCCATTCGATTCGCTCTACTTTCGCTTTGCTACGCTGTCGATTTCACTAAGCCACTAAAGTGGCAAGTTCAAATCGCAATTTGCTAAAGCAGCAACAGCAAAAGGCAAAGCACTTAGCTGCAAGCGCAGCTTTTACGTTACACGCAAACCATTTCTTGCGCTTACCATTTCGCCTTGCCAGCTCTGCTGGCTTAGAGCGAATGGATAGCGTAACATAGTGAAGATGACGTACTGGATAAGAAAAGCAGAGCTTTCCTCAATCGTCGTAAACTAAATACACTGCATAGATTTAGAAGTGAACTAATATCAGCTTAACCAAACCGAACTGGCAGAAAATCTCAGCCACTGACAGACATTTTTTCAGTCAAAACCTTTCTAAGCTGTTCACGCGCAACAACTTCATCTTCACGATTAATCAAAAAAGTCAAATAATCTCCAGCTTGCAATTCCGTTTTCCCCCTTGGAATCAAATCCTTACCTGACCGATGAATAGAAACAAGTAAAACACCATCGGGCAGAGCCAATTGTTCCAGCCTCTTATGGTCAGCTTGCGCATCAAATTGCACTATTGTTTCAAACATCATCTGACCTTCTGAAACCTCATCATCACCTTTTTGCGCACTCAACATCCGCTCCAAAAGTGAATCATAAATCGGCTCTGACCCTAATAAATCAGCAACTACATAAGCTACCGAAGAAACCAACGCTAAAGGAAGCAAATGGTCAAAAGAACCCGTCATTTCAACCAATAACAGAATTCCCGTCATCGGCGCACGCACAATTGCCGTAAAAGTCCCCGCCATCGAAAGAATCACAAAATTTGCAAACAAAGCACTCGGCAAATGAAAAGCTGCTAAAACCACCGTCGCATACACAGCGCCCAAACTAGCACCCAACACCAAAAGCGGAAAGAAAATTCCTCCTGGAACTCCAGAAGCATAAGAAATCATTGAGATAAAATACTTGGCAATCAAAATCAAGCAGAGGAAACCAAGCCCCATCCCAAAACTAAAAGAATCCATCAAAACATGACCGCTACCAATAACGATTGGGAAAATCAGCGCCATCAATCCGACACTTAAAAAACTAATCAAAACTCGAACAAAAGGCAAACGAACCTTATTCATCAACTTCTGACTAGAAAGTAAAGTCCAATTATAAAAAGCGCCAAAAAAACCTAAAATTACCCCTAATATTAATAATAACCAATAATCAGAAAGTGCAATAGAACCAGAGATTTGAAAATGAAAAACTGCTCCTTCACCAAAAATAATTCTCGAAACAACATCCGCTACCATCGCAGAAGTCATACAAGTCAACAAAATTAAAGGTGAAAAATATTTAAAAACTTCTTCTAAAGTAAACATTACGCCTGATAAAGGGGCATTAAAAGCTGCAGATAAACCAGCAGAGGCACCTGATGCAATCAGAATACGCTTATGTCGTTCTGTTTGCGCCAAACGACCAGACACCATTTGTCCCATAGCAGCTCCCAACTGAATTGAAGGTCCCTCACGTCCTAACGATAACCCAGCAAACATTGCTAACGTGCCTGCGATAAATTTAGAAAAAGCAGTCGTAAACCAGTTGACTCTAAAATAACCTTGCAATTGTCCCTTGACCTGTGGAATACCAGAACCAGAACTCATAGGAAACCATTTCATAAACAAACTCACAATACCAGCAATAATGATTAAAGAAATCATGAGAAAAGGAATGAACATTAAATGTAAAGACACGAAATGATAAATTTCGCGCCCCAACGTTTCCGCCTTCTCCAATGCCAAGCGGTACAAACTTGCCAAAAAACCTGCCACTAATCCAACAAGTGCGCTCAAAAAAAGAAGATATAAATTTTTATTGGGTGATTTTTCTATATCTTTAAGTTTCATCACTACTTACCAATACGAATATTCGACTTAGGCTTCAATGATTTTTTAGCAAAATGAGTTGCAACAGCACCTCCACCATGCATTTTGTACTCGACTGCCGAAAAACCAGCTTGTTCAAATAAATCTTTCAAAACTTTTGCATTCGGGAAATCTTTAGCTGACTTTTGTAGCCAACGGTATTCTTCATAAGATTTAGCAAATAATTTCCCAAAAAGGGGCATGATATTTTCAAAATATAACTCAAAAGCTTGCTTGTAAACAGGTAATGTAGGGTGAGAAGTCTCAATACAAACTGCCCTGCCTCCTGGCTTTAAAACACGATATATCTCAGATAGCACAGTAAGGTAGTTGGGTGTATTTCTAAGCCCGTAGCCAATCGTAACCACATCAAATTGCTGATTAGCAAAAGGTAACTCCATTGCATTTCCTTGAATTAACTCAATGTTTTTATCTCCTCGCTTAGCAACTTTTGCTTGAGCAATGGCTAACATATTTTCCGAAAAATCTAAACCAGTCGCTTGCCCACTCTCCCCTACAGCCTCCGCCAAATCAAGTAGCCAATCTCCAGTTCCACAGCACAAATCAAGCACTTTTTGTCCTGTTAAATTTCCCATTTTTTTCATTGTTTGCGCTCGCCATAAATCATGTTGTTTAAAGCTAATAATTGAGTTCATCTTATCGTAGTCTTCTGAGATTGTATTAAAAATCTCATGCACACGTTCTTCATTTACTTCTGTCATATTTTTATTATATCACACCCCGCAACCACATATTTACATTGAACTATTTTATACTGGCAAGGCTCCCAACATTCTTATCTCTTTATCTATATTAATACAGTAACATCACCAGATACATTTTCTAATAAAAAAACCCTATACAAATAGGGCAATTTAAAGTTTGACACTACTAAAGTAGAGTAATCCAACTCTGATGTAGAAGTCCACAAAAAAGTCAGATACTGCTTAATTTTATTATTAATGCAAATGTTTTACTTTATTTCATGACTATAGCTAATCCGTTGTTTTACAACTTCATGGAGTAAAAGTGGTCCATGACATGCACGCTATGTGCCATTCTACATATGAACCCATGATATAGAATCATATCGGATCTTAACTCAACAAGTGCGTGTTATCTCCGCTTCACTGCGCTGTCGATTCTCGGGCACGAAAGTGCTCAACTCACTAAAGCGATAAGGCGAAATGTAAAGCTCTATTTTTCGTTCTACTGCCCTAGGGTCTTCGCGCTTTAGCGATTTGAACTTCCGACTTTAGTCGACAACGTAGCAAAGCGGAGATAGAGCGAATGGATAACGTAGCGAAGCGGAGGTGTGACCTCATATTTTTGGTGTGAGGTTGTACCCTAACATTGATGGAAAACGAACTCCCCCATAATGAAGTGATCACTTCATTGTGAAACTAGCTATATCAAATTATGCGATATGTAAGTCATAAGCATTTAATTATTAATATTTATAGTCTTTTCACTTGATAACCAACTGAAAAGACACTTGCAATCTTTCAATACTTAGTTGTAAACCACCCAGCTACCAGCAGGAAGTTTACTTGCCATAGCAATCTGTTCGCTCAACGGCATACCAGAATATTCACCATGACCTAGCAATTGAAAAACGCCATAAGCACCTGAACTCGTATTAACACTATCAGCTAACCCGTTTGATTCACGAGAGATGATATAAGCCCACTCATTAGCAGAATAACTAGCCGTATTTGCTGTATTAGCTACCATATAATTTGCGAGCGCTTGGATGTTAACTTGTCCAGAATTTTGGCTCATATTGAGTCCATCAGAAACACTTTGTGCTGATGTAACTTTAGTAGGTTGTCCTTCAACGGTCTTAGTAGATACAGGAGTTTGCTTTACTTTTCCTAGTAAGATATCATTAACTTCTGCTTGGATAACTTTAGCATCAAAACCTTTGTTTGTTAGTTTTGTAATGCGTTCACCACCGTCACCATAGTTTCCATTAATCACCTCCAGCGCAATGTCATGTGTTGATGGAGCAGGAGTATCTGCATGAGCGATACCACTACCGATAAACATTAACGATGCAACTAATCCAGTTGAAATAGCAACTTTACTTAACTTCATTTAGACCTTTCGATTTCGCCACTAAGAATATTCCATAGGAGTACAATCCAGTATATACCCTATCCTCATGGTTACTTCCCATACACATCATAAAGTCTTGAACGCTTGTGTAGGATTACCGTAAGCAGTTTAACGTCATTGCACGCTATGGACGTTACACCTTTAAAATACTCAGCCCTTCTTTAAGTTTAAAGGTCTATTAGTGTATTCTAAATAATAAAAAATGCCGTAACATTTATGAGTAGTCAATTCTACTCTCCCTTCCTTAAGTAAAACTTAAATAAATTAAGGAATTATTTTTTATTTTAATGTAAAACGATTACATTTATATTGCTTTTGCAATAAAAAAATAGGCAAAGTCGTAAAACTTTGCCTACCAAAAAATCTTTTTAAAACCACTTTGGCTCCTTATTTAAAGCGTCTTGTCTCTATACTTCATAGCAAAATGAAATATCAGCTTCATTCATTACTTAAATCTTCCCCATTTGATGCAATCACTTTTTTGTACCAATTAAATGATTTTTTAGGGGTACGTTTCAATGTTCCCTTACCAAAATCATCTCTATCAACATAAATAAAGCCATAACGTTTGCTCATTTCACCCGTACCTGCAGAAACAAGGTCAATACAGCCCCAAGTCGTATAACCAAGAAGCTCTACGCCATCAATCTCAACGGCTTTTTTCATCTCTTCAATATGAGCCGCCAAGTAAGCAATTCGATAATCGTCAGCAACAAAACCATCTGAATCAGGCGTGTCTACTGCACCAAGCCCATTTTCAACAACAAAAAGTGGTTTTTGATAACGATCATAGGCTGTATTCATTGTGATGCGTAGACCTTTAGGGTCAATCTGCCATCCCCATTCACTTGCTTCCAAATAAGGATTAGTCACTGATTCAAAAATATTTCCAGCAGACTTATCTTCTGCCTCATCTTTTGCCTTTGCCACTCGGCTTGAGTAATAGCTAAATGAGATAAAATCTACAGTATTTTCCGCTAAAATCTCCAAGTCTCCTTCTTTGATTGGAAGTTCAATAGATTCACGCTCTAGCTTTTTAAGAAGATAATTTGGATATTTTCCTCGTGATTGAACATCAATGAAGAAAAGGTTATCTCGATTTTGTTTTTGAGCTTCAAGTACGTTATCTGGATGACAATCAAAAGGATAGTATTCTCCCGCAGCTAACATACATCCGATTTTATTTTCTGGGTCAATCTCGTGAGCTATTTTTGTAGCAATTGCTGATGCTAAAAGCTCATGATGAGCCGCCAAATATTTGGTTTGTTCTTTATTTTCTCCTTCTTCAAACACAATACCTGCTCCCATGAACGGAGCGTGCAAGAGCATATTGATTTCATTGAAAGTGAGCCAGTAATGAACCAAGCCTTTGAAGCGTGTGAAAATCGCACGCGCGAGATTTTCGTAAAATTCAACCATTTTTCGATTACGCCAGCCACCATATTCTTCGATAAGATGAATTGGGCAATCAAAGTGTGTAATGGTTACTAATGGCTCAATGCCTAAACGTTGACATTCTTTGAAGATTTCTTCATAAAACTTCAATCCTTCTTCGTTTGGCTCTTTTTCATCACCTTTTGGAAAAATTCTTGTCCATGCGAGTGACATTCGGTAGGTTTTAAATCCCATCTCCGCGAAAAGAGCAAGGTCTTCTTTCCAATGATGATACATATCAATCGCTTCTTTTGCTGGATAATAATGTTCATCATCAAAATCCAAGTGTTTCATTTCGCCCGTAATAATGGGAAATCTATCTTTACCATGTGGTACAACATCAACGTTTGCAAGGCCTCTACCTCCAAGGTTATATCCACCCTCACATTGATTAGCAGCCGTAGCGCCGCCCCAGAGGAAATCTTTACTAAATGGCATAAATGGTTCTCCTTTTATTTTTCTCTTATATTATTCTAACATTTTTCAAAATGATTTAATAGCGTTTTCATTTTTATTTTTAATATTTTTTGATTTATTTTAATCTCAGTAAAGTTATTTCTATTACTGTTTTTCTAGCTTTGTCATATCATTTTTAGAATATCCAAAAAAGAAAGCTCAATTTTAGAGCAATCTTTTTTAGATTATGAAGCAGTTTCTATGATTTTTTCATTATTATCTGTATAGACCTTAATTTCCGAATAGTCTGGAGTATTCGTTAAGATGACAGGTGTCTCTGTAACATATCCTGCCGCTTCTATAGCTTCTTTATCAAATTTTATTAATAAATCTCCTTTACTGAAACGGTCACCAGTTTTTACAAATTTTTCATAATGTTGACCTTGTAATTCAACGGTGTTCATCCCAATATGAACAAGAAGTTCAGCACCTCTATCAGAACGTAGTCCAATAGCGTGACCTGTTGGAAAAATCGTTATGACCTCTCCATCAAATGGAGCCACGACTTTTCCTTCTTTGGGTAAAACAATGACCCCTTGTCCCATTGCACCGCTAGAGAAAACCTCATCACTTGCCTCATGAAGTGCGCGAACTTCTCCTGTAAGAGGAGAATGGAAACTTTCGCTCCCTATAGTATTAGTGGCAAAAGTTGTTGAAAAAGGTGTCGGCTTCGGTGCTTTTACTTTATCATCACTTGTAACTTCTGCTGGTTCTTTATAAAACAAATAAGTGAGTCCAAAACTAACAAGCATTGATACTGCTAAACCGAGTAAGGCATTATAGAGCAAAACCATATTTCCTGTTGGTGATACAAAAGCTGGAAGGCCAAATACTCCTAAACCACCCATTGTATAAAAGCCTGAATTTGCCATACCAAGTATTGCTCCTCCTGCTGCTCCACCAATCATCGAGTAGAGAAAAGCTCTCTTGCGTTTAAGCGTTAATCCGTAGATCGCTGGCTCTGTCACACCTGCTAATCCTGAAATCATCGCTGGAATTCCTAACGTACGCAATCCCTTGTCTTGTTTTCTAAATTTCAACCAAAGGGCAAGAACAACGGCAACCTGTGCAAATGAAGCTCCAAAAGTTCCGGCGAGCATTTGTGTGAAACCATCTGCACCAACTTGGACAATTGCAACAGAAACCAATGCCCAGTGAAGGCCAAAGATGACCAAAACTTGCCACAGAAGTCCAATCAAGGCCATAAAGATAATAGGATTAAAACCAAGAAGATTTTGGAAGCCTGTACTCAAAAGGTCCGTTGCAATGTTAAGTGTTGGACCAACGACAAGAAGAGCAAGCGGAGCAGCAACAAGCAACGTAAAGAACGGAACAAAGAAAGTTTGAAGTAATTCTGGAATCATTTTCTTTGCTTGTTTTTGGATAATACTTGCCAGCCACACTGTGAAAATAATTGGAACAACTGTACCGCTATAATTTTGTGCAATAACAGGTAATCCTAGGAAAGTTGTGAAATACTGACTTTCGATAATCGTTCCTGAAAATAACGTACCTATCGGCTGTGTTTCACCAAATGCTGAAAGCTGAATGGCTGGATACATAAGGATTGCTCCCAATACAAGTCCGACAAATTCGTTAAGTTTAAATTTGCGTGCAGCTGTAATACCTACGATAATCGGAAGAAATGTAAAGATAGCATCTCCGACTGCATTTAACAGCAAATAGGTGCCATCAGTAGCTGTCAAAACATTGAAAGCGACTAGAAGTGCGAGAAGCCCTTTAATCATCCCTCCTGCCGCGAGTGCGCCTAAAAATGGTTGAAATGAACCTGAGATAATATCAATGACTCGATTGAAAACAGACATCTTTTCTACTTCCCCACCTTCTGATGGATTTTGACCTGTTGAAGCGACAACTTCGTCAAAAACTTGTGACACATGATTACCAATGACAACTTGATATTGTCCACCAGCTTTCATCACAGCGACAACTCCATCCATGTTTTCAAGCGCTACTGTGTCAGCTTGAGCTTCATCTTTTAAGCTAAATCTCAAACGTGTAATACAGTGAACAACTGAATTCACATTTTCTTTTCCCCCAATATTTTTAACAATTTGCTGGGCAAGTGATTCGTATTTTCCCATTTTCTCCTCCTTGAGATGATATTTTTGAAATTCCTTAACATATTATTTCATATGTTTACGCTTTCTTGGATATTTTTCTATTTAATTATAATTCATTTATTTCTCATTTCATAATAATATAATGAGAAATAAATGAAAAAAGACAACTCTTATTTAGAAGAGTTGTCTTTTGGGGGTTCTTCCCAATTTCGTCGTAGACTAAAATGGTCTGGAACTAAGTCATACCCAGGAGTGCATAATGGATGGCAACGTAGAATACGCGCGGTTCCCATTGCTATACCTTTTGTAGCACCGTGTTTTTCTATCGCCTGAATCATATAGTTGGAGCAGGTAGGATAATAGCGGCAAGCTGGAGGGAGAGCCGGAGAAATCCAACGCTGATAACCATGCACCGCCTTCACTAATACTTTTTTCATATTTCTTTCATTGGGGATGTTTCATATTTCTATATTTTGTCCCTTATTTACCAATCTTTATCCAACAGTTCACTGAAATACAAATCATAGATGCCTTGCTTATTTCTGTGAGTTTGGACACTACTGACGAAAAATTGAACAATGAAGTCACCTTATTCTGTCAATGTCTGAGTAGCTTCCCCTTTTGTCAATGTACTGACAGCTTTGTTTGTCAATGTCTATTTTAGAAGTTGAAGGATGTCGGCAATCATTAACTCTGGTGTGAGGTGATAACGTTCATATAATTCTGATGAGGGTACGGAATCATTAAATTCACGTTTTGCACCGAAATTCAAAACTTTTACATCATATTTCCCAAGGAATGACGCTACTTTTTGACCGAAACCTCCATCTAAAATTCCATCTTCGATAGTGACAATAACTTCATGATTTTCTGTCAGTGCTGACAAAAATGTTTGGTCTAAATCATTGACAAAAAGTGGATTGACAAGTGTTGCCTCAATTCCCGATTTGGAGAGTTCTGAAACGATTTTTTCTCCATGAGAGTATAAGCCACCAAGCGCCAAAATTGCTACTTTTTCGCCGACTTTTTCCATCTGATAAGATGGTTCTGAATAATCTGTCAGTACTGACAAACGTGACTCCACACCATGTTCCGGCATTTGAATCACAACTGGCTCTTCATGCTGTGCAAGTGCCCAGTCAAGCATAGACAGTAATTCTTCCTCTGAAGTTGGCGCGAGATATTTAAGATTTGGAATATTAGAAATCCATGTCATTGCTGATGAACCTTGGTGTGTCTTGTCAGACCCAGAAATTACACCACCTTTGACAATGATAATTGCTGGTTCTTCATTAATTGCGACATCATGCCAAAGTTGGTCATAAGCACGTTGTAAAAATGTTGAGTTATGGAAAATAATTGGGCGCGCGCCATAAGCCGCCATTGCTCCACCAAAAGTAATCGTGAACTGTTCAGCAATTCCTGCATCAATATAGCGCTCAGGGTATTTGCTAGCAAATTGTTTCAGACCAAAAATTCCCGGAATTGCGGCATTAATCGCAACAAGTGGTAGACCTTCTGCCATTTTTTTATCCAGATAATCAAGCATGACACTTGTGTAAGATTTTGCAGATGATGCTGTTTTTAAAGCACCAGTTTCTAAATCAAACGCGCCACGCCAATGAAAATTTTCTTTATTCTCAATTGCTGGTGCATAACCATGTCCTTTTTCGGTGTGAATATGCAAAACAATGGGATGATCAATGTCTTTCACTTCTTCAAAAAGATGAATTAACGCTTCAATATCATTTCCTTCTTCAAGATATTTATAATCTAAACCGAAGGTTTTAAAGAAATTATTTGCTGCAGTTCCCTTTGTTTCACGTAGCTCAGCGAGATTACGGTATAAACCACCATGATTTTCAGCAATTGACATTTGATTATCATTAAAAATAATAATAAGATTACTATCAAAACCCCCTGCGTTATTTAATGCTTCCATAGCAAGTCCGCCAGAAATTGAACCATCTCCAATCACTGCAATAATATTTTCTTTGTTCTCTTTCAAATCGCGTGCTTTAGCAAATCCTAAAGCATTTGCTACAGAAGTTGAAGTATGACCTACAGTGAAAAAATCGTGCTCAGACTCATGTTGACTAGTGTAGGGTGTAATATCATGAAAGTGTCCATCAGTAAAACCAACCTTGCGTCCTGTCAAAATTTTATGGGGATAAGTTTGATGAGAAACATCCCAGATAAACTTATCAACAGGTGAATTAAAAACTTTGTGTAGAGCAATTGTTAACTCTGTTACTCCGAGATTAGGACCAACGTGCCCCCGACATTTGAAACTTTATGAAGCACAGCAGCACGTACTTCAGTGGCTAATTCATTAAGCTCTGAAATTGTCAAATTTTTCACATCCGCAGGTGTATTTACTTTATTTAAAATTGACATCTTTTCTCTTTTCTAATTATTTAAGTGGGATATCCGATATGCAAACTTGATGTCATCACATACTTTGCACTGATTTTACAATAAATGAGTGATGATAAGTTGTAGAATCAGATTTTGCTTTGAATGTAGAAATATCACTTTGTATCATAAAGCATACAAACATTCAAGCGTTAAACCTTATTTTACAACTTTTGGAAAATTTTTGCAGGATTAACCATCGAATTATCCAAACGAATTCTTATAATAAATTTTGTTCCTTCTGGTTGATTATCCTCAACAGAAATTTTACCGTTATAAGCATCAACGATTTGCTTCGCTAATGACAATCCCAAGCCCAGACCACCTTTTTGTCGCGTGCGTGCTTTATCCACACGGAAAAAGCGGTCAAAAATCTTCTTTTTATCCTCGTTAGAAATTCCTTCACCATTGTCAGCAACTGTAAAAATCAGATTTCCTCCATTTTTTTGCACATCAAGTGAAATCTCTCCGTCATCATCAGTATATTTCAATGCATTATCAAATAAAATAGTCAATAACTGCTTAATCAAAGCTTGGTCTAAATTTATTGTTCCTTCTAATTTGAGCGTTCCTGTAAACACTTTCCCTGCATTTTCAGCAAGCATT
Source organism: Lactococcus allomyrinae (assembly GCF_003627095.1). Taxonomy (NCBI): domain Bacteria; kingdom Bacillati; phylum Bacillota; class Bacilli; order Lactobacillales; family Streptococcaceae; genus Lactococcus; species Lactococcus allomyrinae. Next base: position 1,330,661 of record NZ_CP032627.1, read on the forward strand.
TCATAACTATTGAAAATCATCTCAAAAAATGCTGCTGTTGTTTCTTCTGGCTCAATCTTGATTCCTGATTCACGGCGAGCTAAGTTGAGCAGATTAGTGGTCAAAAGTCGCATATTTCGAACTTCTGACAGGCTTTCAGAAATATTTTCCGATTCATCAATGATTGTCGCTGTCGGTTTTTGAAATAAAAGTTCCAACCGATTTTGCAAAATAGCGAGGGGAGTACGTAATTCATGAGAAGCATTTTCCACAAATTCCTTTTGCTTCTCATAAGCAGATAGAATTGGTTTCAAAGTCCAATTAGCAAGATATAGACTAATCACAACCGATAAAAGCCAAAAAGCAACCATTGTCGTTAAAATAACAAGCATAGCACGACTCATCGCGTCTTGAATTTGGTCAACATTTGAAAAGACCTGCACGTAGGCTGGGGTAATGCTACCATCATTGTTTGTAATGACAATTTGCGTTGTTAGATAGCGATAGTGCCAATCTGCACCATAGGGATTATGCACGGAAATTGTCCGAATCGTATTAATTGCATTTTTATTTAATTTTACTGCTTTTTTTAGATGACTAAGAACAAAATCTGACGGTCCCATATCAGTAGAGGCTGGGGTAAAACTATTTCCGTCAGCATCGTAGAAAAGTACACTATTCGTCGGACCATACGCTCCTTGACTTTGCAAACTTCCTGTTCCAGTTTGATTATTTGCTGCATCTTGCAAAAAAGCTGAATTACGCGCTAAATCCTGCAAATTTTGGTCTGTTGCTTTATACATCCCAATCTGCATCACTTGAATAATGATAACTGCCAAAGCCACAAAAATTACTGTAAAAGCTAGAAAAAAATGAAGGAAATTTTTCCCATCATTTTTCACAATCGCTGAAGACTTAACTTTTTTAATTATTTTCTTCAAATTTTCTCTTTTCCATTTCGTCAGCACTACAACTCATTCGTCGTTCAACTCTCTTTGATGATGGGATTTACTGACAGACTTATAACAGTTTTGTCAGCACTAACAGAAATAATTTTTATCGCAAAATATATCCTACATTACGCAAAGTAGAGAGATTATTAACAAACTCTGTATCTTTCAACTTTTTACGTATCTTGCTCATATATACTTCAACAACCGTAACTGTGGTATCGCTATCGTAACCCCAAATTCGGTCAAAAATTTGTTCTTTAGGTAAGATAACATTTTGATTTTGCATCAGATAAACGACCAAATCAAATTCTTTACCAATCAAATCTACTGGTGTATCATCTACCATCGCTGATTTATTCGAGAGATTCAAGCGAACATTACCATAAGAAAGTCCATTGGAATCTTCAAGTTTTCCTGTGCGTTTTAGCAGAGCCTGAATACGCGCTCTTAACTCATCAAGATAAAAAGGCTTCGTCAGATAATCATCAGCACCAATATCAAAACCGTGCATCTTATCATCTAAAGATTCTTTTGCTGTCATGATAAGAACTGGCGTATCAACATTTTTTCCACGTAATTCTTTCAAAACTTCAAAACCATTTTTTTCTGGCAACATCAAATCTAGCAAAATCAAATCATAGATTCCAAGCTCTGCTTCATATAACCCTTCAATTCCATCATAGACTTGCTTTACTTCCGCAAATGATTTTAAGAAATCATAAACAGACTTGGATAACGATAAGTCGTCCTCGACTAACAAAATTTTAATCATCGGATCCATCCTTCTTCACTTTTTTGAGCTAAAATCATTTTTCTTATCTCATGCTTTTATACTAGTTCATCTCTGTAGCCATAACTATGCTGCTTTGCGATGCTTTTCTCATTCCACAGACTTAAAAAGTAGCAGCAAGTGCAAGAAATAATTTGCGTAAACGCAAACTTTAATTTATAAAAAAACTTTTAAAAATTAAACAGTATTTGAACGTTACAACATAAAAAAACGTTCGATAAATCTCTAGTATTTTTACTTATATTTGTAAAATATTCTCTCGATATTTTGCAAATAAAGCTGATAAGAACGCGCTCACCCTTTCTTTTATTTTATACTATTATGCCGTTTTTGTCTTGTATTAAACTTAATCAATACTAAAATAAAACTAAAACAATTATTTTGAATTCTTCTGATAACCCAAACAATCTTTTTCTCCAAATTTCGCAATTAAAAAGATTCCAAAGACAAACTTTGGAACCTTTTAACTCTATTATTTTTTGATTTTTGTTGATTCTCTCAAAATAAGCTCGAACGGAATAATTGTTTTCTCAGGCAAAAAGTTCTTATCATTGGATAAATCTAAGAATTTTTTTACTGCAGCTGCGCCCAACTGCTCAATATGAATATCAAAAGTCGTCAAATAGGGATGTAAAATTGATGCAAAAATCGAATTATTATAAGTAATCATACTAACATCGTCAGGTACCTTCAATCCAATTTCTGACAAACGTTCCACCACTTTCAACGCTAAGACGTCATCCATAGCGACTAGAGCTGTTTCATCTTCTAGCATGAAATCTTTGTTAAAAAATATGAGACGTTTTGTCAATCCTAATCGGTTCATCTCATCTTTGAAACCTTGATAACGTTCTTCGTAGACTTCTCCTTCTGTGGTATCAGTGACAAAGGCAATTTTTTGATGTTGAAGTTCAGCCAAATGTCTGACTGCTTCTCTCCCCAAAAGCATATTATCATTGTCCACATGTGTAATCTCATTTTGCCGTTCAGAGGGTGTTCCAACCAGCACAAATGGAATATCATTTTCTAACAGATAGTCGCGAATTTCGTCTCTTTTCCCTGCATATAAGATGATAAAACCATCCACTCGCTTTTCTGAGTATTGTAGCTCAACTTGTTTTTTTAATTCTTTGGTTGAATGTCCTGTTGCAATAGCTACCGAGACATTATAATCACGGGCCGTTTCGTTAATCGAGGTCAATATTTTCATAAAGAAAGGCTGGCTGGCTTTATCACTTACAGGTGGAAAGACAACGCCAATGGTGTTTGTTTTACCTGAAGCTAAAATTTGAGCAGCTGCATTTCTCCTGTAACCTAAGTCTTGCATTGCTTTACGCACTTTAGCTTTGGTTTTATCGCTAATTTCTGAGCTGTCTTTTATGACTCGACTCACGGTCGAAGCATTTACTCCAGCTTTTTTTGCTACATCTTTGATTGTTACTGCCATTTTCGTCTTCTGAGCGATGCTCAGACTGGATAAATCCAGCACTCCTTTCTTTATATTCTTTCATCTCTAAATATACGTAAGCAGACTTATACTATTTTACCTCTAAACGATTTTAGACATTTGGAGGTGAACTGCTTGCGATGATTGGGAAAAGCAATGCTTTCATCCGTAGCCTTGAAAAGTAGCATCAAGCGCAAGAGAGGCTTGCGTGAAACGCAAACTTTCACTTCTAAAACACTTTTAGAAGTGAATCAGTATTAGTCGTTGACCCGCGGATATCGCCTTACAATTATTGAGAAAAATGTTACTTTCCTTACCTGCGATATCAGAATAAGTTTCTAAAACTCGAATATTTTGAAATCGTAAACAGTCTATATTCTTTCACGATTTTACGTGTTTTAAAATAAACTCATCTTTTTATAATCTTGTTCCATTTTGCTAAAAGTTTTTCAATTTGTCAACCTTTGATTACAATTTTTTATTTTATTTTTGTTTTATAGTTTGTTTCTAAAAGAATTTTTTCATTGTAAACTTCAAGTTCTATTGGATGACCTTTGAGGAGTTCGATTTCGATATTATCAGAAACAGAGATTTTTAATAACCGTCCACGATAATTGATATGGAAATTGTAGGCTGTCCAAGCTTCTGGTAAAAATGGAGCAAAACTTAGCTGACCTTCCCATGTTTTCATTTGAGCAAAACCATGAACGATAGCTAGCCATGAGCCAGTCATTGAGGTAATGTGAAGTCCATCTGCTGTATCATTATTGTAGTTATCAAGGTCTAAACGTGCTGTACGTTCATACATCTCTACTGCTTTAGATTCCATTCCAAGCTCAGCAGCAAGAATCGCGTGAATAGATGGAGATAACGAACTTTCATGAACAGTGAGCGGTTCATAAAATTCAAAGTTACGACGTTTTTCTTCCAAACTAAACTTATCTCCAAAGAAATAAATCCCTTGCAAAACATCTGCTTGCTTAATATAAGGACTGCGCAACACTCTATCCCAAGACCAGTTTTGATTAAGCGGCAAGTTTGATGGATCAAGCTGCGCTACTGGCGTTAAATCTTTGTCAAGATAGCCATCATGTTGGACAAAAACACCTAATTTTTTATCTTCTGGATAGTACATTTTTTCCACGATTTCTGACCATTTTTCAAGTTCTTTTTCTGAAACTTTTAGGTCAGGACGAGGAAATTTTGTTAGATTTTTACTGGTGTAGGTGAGTACCCATGCGGCTAACTTATTGGTATACCAATTGTTGTTGATATTGTTCTCGTATTCATTAGGTCCTGTAACACCATGAATCATGTACTTATCATTTCGTGCGGAATAATGCACGCGGTCCGCCCAGAATCTTGCAATTTCAACTAGGACTTCCAGTCCTTCATGAGCAAGATATGTTTCATCACCTGTGTAATTGGTATAATTATAAATTGCATAAGCCATCGCACCGTTACGATGAATTTCTTCAAAGGTGATTTCCCATTCATTGTGACATTCAACTCCTGTGAATGTAACCATTGGATAGAGCGCTCCAGCTAAACCTTGCATACGAGCGTTATGCTGCGCTTGTGGAAGTTGTGTATATCTATATTTCAACAGATTTTTTGTGACTTTTTCATCAGCTAATGCGAGATAGAGTGGTACTGCGTAGGCTTCTGTGTCCCAATAAGTTGCTCCGCCGTATTTTTCGCCTGTAAATCCTTTAGGACCAATGTTTAAGCGTGCGTCTTCACCATAATAAGTGCTGAAAAGTTGAAAAAGGTTGAAACGTATCCCTTGCTGTGCTTCATCGGAACCCTGAATCTGTACGTCAGCGATTTCCCAGCGTTTTGACCATGCTTCTATCTGTGCTGTACGAAGTTCTTCGTAGCTAATTGCTGACAAAGATTCAATCAAAGCTACTGAAGTATCTGTCAGTGCTGATAGATTGTCATAATCACGACTTGTCAGCACCAAAACACGTTTTTCAAAAGTTAATGTTTGCCCTGCTGGCAAGATTTCTTCGTAAGTATCACTCACGTTGTCGTCAGCAGATTTTTGCGCGGTCAGTTGTAAATTTCCTTTGAAATCTTGATGGGCCAATACTGTAAATTGTTCTACACCAAAAGGATTTGGAATGGTTTGACTGATGAGATAAGAACCGTGTTCCGTATTGCCAGATTCATAGGTATTCCAGAATTTTTCATCATAGTTGGCATCTTCATTACGAACATCGGCATCTATAAACGACTCTGCGCGCACGCTGTGCATTTGTCCGTCAATATTTTCAAAGTTAAAATGGAAAACCGCGAGTTCTCGCGTTGCAATTGAGAAGAAACGCTCAACTGTCACACGCACACCAGAAACTGTATAGGCATAAGTCAGCAACCCTTTTTCCATATCCAATGCTAAATCAAAATCTGTTACTGGGCTTGTTGCCAAATCAACTTCTTTTTTATCAATAAACAGACGAACTTTGGCAAAATTCAGAGCGTTGATTGCCTTCCCGAAATATTCTGGGTAACCATTTTTCCACCAACCCACACGAGTTTTATCTGGAAACCAGACACCTGCGATATAAGTTCCTTGATGATGATCACCGCTGAAAGTTTCGCTAAAATTTCCACGCATTCCCATGTATCCATTTCCGATGGAAGTTAGGGATTCTTGCAATCTTCGGTCTTCTTTTTCGATTTGATGAGCCGTGATTTTCCAAGGATTAATTCCCATAATTCTCTTGATTTGTTTCATTTTTACTTTTATTTTCCTTTTCTTTAAGATGTGAGTCCGACTGTTTTGAAAGGTTGAAAAATAGGAAAGCTGGAGGTTCTGTCGCAGACAGGTCACAGACTTATCTTTTTTCACCCCTTTCATGGAGGACGAACCTCAGTTAGTTAAGATGTGAGAGAAGCTCAATCAGAAACTGTGAAAAAGAAGGAAATTTTTGGTTCCCTTTTGCTCTTACTGCTTTAGCAGTTAAGCAAACGGACAGCGTAATGGCAAAGCCATGAAGATCTGCGTTAGCGCAGGTTCAAAATTTCATATTTTTTCGCAAGTTTCTAGCTTTCCGAACTCAGTGAAGAGTGCTCGACCAAAAGCGTAGTGATTTAGGAAATTGGATAGTTCATGCGAAAGCACGGTTCTCCAATTCATCTAATCGTCTAGCTTTTAGCCTTCCAAAATCAATTAAATCTTCTGATAAACATGATATTCCCATGCTTCTAGTAGCATTTTGGTTTGAAATTGTCTGTCAGCACTTCCCAAGATATGCTGGTAATTTCTGTCAGTGCTGACAGAAGTTGTATCAAAATTCAGGTGTGCTTTTTTCGTTCCTAAATTGACCATAATCAAAAATTCATCACGTTCGTAGACAAATGCCTGCAAGTGTCTAGCAAAATGAAAACGAACGGAGCCATCAGAAATTGCTTTCTCATCATGCCGTAATTGAATCAGTCTTTGATACAGCTCTGTCAGCTCTGACAGATTTTCTGAATTTACTGTTTTAAAATTTGGATTAATCTCCATCCACGACTGACCTGTTGTAAAACCTGCATTTTCATCAAGGGACCATTGTAAAGGGGTACGTGCGTGTTCACGACTTCCCGCCGTCACTTTTTTCAGTGCATCATCTGCTGACAGATTTTCTGTCAGCAACGCTTGGTAATGATTTTTGACTTCCTCAGCACGCAACTGACTGCTGTCAGTAAATGGAAAATTGGTCATGCCAAATTCTTGACCTTGGTAAATGAAAGGTGTCCCCCGCAACAACATGTAGCTGACCGCGAGTGCTTTTGCTGACTCAAGGGAGCCATCACCAAAAGTGTCAATACTTCTAGGCTGATCGTGATTTTCAAGATAGAGCGCATTCCACCCCTCTGCCTGTAAATCCTCCTGCCAACGCATAATCACTTTCTTGTAAGCATAGATTGAGCCTGTACCATCACTATTTGGTTTGCGCGTGTTATGTTCAAGCTCAAAAATCATGTTGATATATCCTGAATCATTTGTCCAGCTTGAAGCCTGATGCGAGCGAACTCCTGAAGCTTCTCCAACCGTCAAGGCACCATACTCATCAAAAATCTTCTTCAAATCGTCCATGTACTGCTCAATGCCTGCAACATTCATAAACGGCTGCCACGGGCCATCGCCTTTCCATGATTTAATTTTAAAATCCCACGGTTCTTTTTGAATATGAGAAATAGCATCTAATCTAAAACCATCAATCCCAAGCTCTAACCACCAACGAATCATACGATAAATCTCTGCACGTACTTTAGGATTTTTCCAGTTTAAATCTGGTTGCTCTTTTGCAAAAACATGGAAATAAGCCTGTCTGGTCGCTTCATCATAAGTCCACGCTGAACCACCAAAAAAAGAAATCCAGTCATTTGGCATCTTCTTATCTGTAGCCTCTTGCCATAAATAATAGTCGCGATAAGGATTGTCTTTCGACTTCTTGCTCTCTAAAAACCACGGATGTTGGTCAGACGTATGATTGACAACTAAGTCCATGATTACTTTTATACCAACTTCATGAGCTTTTGTAAGCAAAATTTTGAAATCATCAAGACTTCCGAACATCTCATCAATCGCATAATAATCTGCAATATCGTACCCACCATCAAATTGTGGACTTTTGTAAATTGGATTAAGCCAAATAAAATCAACACCCAACTTTTTCAAATAAGTTAATTTTTCAATAATTCCTTGAATATCACCGATGCCATCACCATTTGAATCCTTAAAAGATTTCGGATAAATCTGATAGCCAACGGCAGAATGAAACCAATTTTTATTCTTTTTCATTAAACCTAATCTCTGTCAGCACTGACAGAATTTTCCTTTTATCAAAGTAAGTGCGTGCTAACCCCCCTCTTAGGTGGGGATGAAGCAGCACTAACTTTGAATTTTATCCGACTAAATTCAGTGGGAGTTGGAACTCCCATTGAAATAAGTCTTGACTTCATTTCGTCAAAATTACTGTGCTGTATGCTGGAACTGTCAACTTGTCAGCTGTCAGTTTCGCCGCTCCACCTTTGATATAAAGCCCATCAGAAAGTTTGTTTCCAATGACTGCTTTAGGTAATTTTACAGTAACGGAGTCAGTATCCGAAAAATTATTGACAATCGTTAAGTCTTGCCCGTAATTAATGACAGATAAGCTATCATTACTGACAGAAACTGATTTGATTCTGTCAGCAGCAATTTCCGGATATTTCGCCTTTAATCGTAAAATTTTCTTATACCAATTAAGCAAAGAATCTGGATTGGCTTCTTGTTGCGCAACTGAACCACCAAGTGTCGTAGCTATCATATCACTTCCAGGCACAGAAACACTTGCTTTTGGTGAATCTTTACCATCCACAGCCCAAGGCATTGGCAAGCGTTTATTCTGGTCAACACCTGAGCCACTCATTCCCAACTCCTCTCCATAGTAAATAAATGGATTGCCCGGCATGAGCAGGTAGCTTGATGCCGCCATTTTAGATTCAGGTAGCGTATTTGTGAAATTAATCGCTCGATCCATATCATGATTGGTCAAAAACGGTGCATCAATTGCTGTCGGATTTGCTTTATGAATCTCGTCATCCCAAGCCGTTTCTCCCTCTGAAAAAGTTGAACCCTCGCCATACATCAAAGCATTCATCAATGGACTGTTATTATTATTTAAAGCATTGGGAAAAGCAAATAGTGAATTAATTTTTGAAGCATAAAGTGACGTAATATCATCTGCACCTGCATAGTCCTCGCCTACGACATAAGCTTTTTTATCTTGAGAATGAATCGTCTTCATCAACCAACTCGAAAATTTAACCGTATTTTTATCCACAGATGTGCCATAATAATAAGCCATACCATCTAAACGAAAGCCCGAAACACCTTTGTCCAGCCAAAATTTTGTGATTTTTGCGATTTCTTTTTTAACATCTGGATTGGATAAATTCAGGTCTGGCATAGACTTGTCAAACTCTGACTCATAGTATTTTCCATTACTTGCCAAATTATAGCCTTGTTTTGGCTGACTTGACCAATTATAATAATTGACATATTTTTTATCGCCAGCAAGCGCCTTTTCAAACCACACATTGTTTGTCGCCGTGTGATTAAATGGCATATCCAAGATGACTGCAATACCGCGTTTTTTCGCTTGTGCAATTAAGTTTTCAAAATCTGCCATCGTACCCAATTTTGGATTGATTGCTTCATAATTTGTCACATCATAACCGTGATAACTAGGACTTGCAAAAATAGGTGTCATCCACAAGCCCTGAACTTTTAAATCTGTTGTTGATTGGGGATTTCCAGTGTTCAAATAATCTAAATGCTGTGTAACACCATTCAAATCTCCTTGCCCATCACCATTTGAATCCGCAAAAGAACCTGTAAAAATTTCATAAAAATTGCGGTATAAACTTGGACTCACTTTTGTACTGACAGCTTTTTTGTCAGCGCTACTCGCTTGCGAATTAGTTTTTTGGCAAGCTGTCAGTACTGACAGAGCAAGAATACTCGCTGACAGTACAATGATTTTACTTTTCATGATACTTTCTCTCTTCATCTTCCCAATAAAGACGGTCTGTTTCCGAAATTTCACGTAAGACACGCGCAGGATTTCCTACTGCAATCACATTTGCAGGCAGATCTTTTGTCACAACACTTCCAGAGCCAACAATCGTATTTTCGCCGATTGTAACACCAGGATTGACTATCACACCGGCTCCAAGCCAAACCCGAGACCCTATCGTGATTGCTTTTCCTAACTCTAGCCCACGCACACGAACCCCTGCATCAATCGGATGACTGGGCGTAATCAATTGCACACGAGGTCCAAACATGACATCATCACCAATCGTAATCGGTGCTACATCAAGAAAGATACAGTCCATATTGGCATAAAAACGCTCACCAATCTTTGTATTAAAGCCATAATCAACATGAAGCGGCGGATTGACATAAATCTCTTCACCAGTTTGTCCAAATAATTCTTTTTCAAGCGCAACGATTTTGTCTCTTTCCATTAAGCTCACTTGATTAATTTTTTGCGCCAAAACACGTGATTTTCTTGGACGATATTCTGGTTCAATCTTGCTTGCATCGTAAAGTTCGCCTGAAATCATGCGTTCGTATTCAGAAGTCATTTTTCACCTCAGCTCCTCTTTCTTCCTTTTTTGCCATTGATAGATACTGCAAAATTCTGTCAATACACTGACAGAAAAAATTTTCACATTAGATTAATAATCACTAAAACCAAAGCTATATCAACGATTACTCCAATAATCCAAGCCAGCCAAAAATACCATTTACGCGTCTTATGATGGCAAATCTGTCCTGCCAAAATTGCACCAAGACCGCCACCTATGATCGCCTCTGTCAGTAAAACTTTCTCAGGAATACGCCACAAATGATGTATCGCTTTATACTTGTCCACCGCATAAAATCCAAAAACTACGATATTCCAGACTAGTAAAATCCAAAGGAAAATCATCCTTTACCTCCTATCCTTTGACAGAACTCTGTCAGCATCATTCCACTTCGCAGACAAAAGCTTCCCAAGGGAGCAAGTTCATTCGAGAAAGCTCAGGCATAAATTCATAATTGTGAATCAGCAATTCCTTGCTGACAAATCCCGTCAAAAAGCTATTTTGCTCATCAGATAAATTAACTACAACTAAATATTTTTTCCCTTTATACTTGCGTAAATAAGCAAAAACATCTCGCTCACTATCTAACAGCTCAAAATCACCATAAACTACCCAGTCATGCTGACGACGAAGTTCGATTAACTTTTTATAAGTATAAAAGACCGATTTTTCATCTTTGAGCGCTAGATCAGCATTAATTTCCAAATAATTTGGATTGACAGAAAGCCAAGGTTTCCCCTCAGTAAATCCTGCATTTTCATCAAGTGACCATTGCATCGGAGTTCTAGCATTATCACGTCCCACACGACGAATCGAATCCATAATCTCATCTTCTGAGTATCCCTCAGAAAGACGCTCTAAACGCATATTCCTCGACTCAACATCATTAATTTGTTCAATCGACTCAAAAGGAAAATTCGTCATACCGAGTTCTTCTCCTTGATAAATATAAGGCGTTCCTTTCATCATATGAAGTAAAATAGCAAAAGCTTTCGCTGATTCCACGCGATATTTTTTATCATTTCCCCAATTTGACACGATGCGAGGCAAGTCATGATTATTCCAAAAAAGTGAATTCCAACCTTTTTCGAGCGCCTGCCATTTGGCAAAAACTTCCTTCAGCAATGACACAGAAAAGGCTTTCTTGTCCCATTTTTCTCCCTCATCCAGATAAGTATCTGTGATATGTTCAAATTGAAAAACCATTGACAATTCTGCACGTTCAGGATTAGAGTAAAGTTCTGCAATTTCTGGTGTTGCTCCCCAAGTTTCGCCGACTGTAAGCAAATTTTTATCCCCAAAAGTTGCTCGGTTCATTTCTTGCAAATATTCATGTAATTTTGGACCATTTCCAGTGATTTCCTGATCAATTTCTTTTCCAATCAAATCAATAACATCCATACGGAAGCCACCAATTCCCTTATCAATCCAGTAATTCATCATGTTATAAACTTCCCTGTGAACGATTGGATTTTCCCAATTCAAATCGGGTTGACGTTTACTGAAAATATGTAAAAAATATTGCCCAGTCTTCTCATCAAATTCCCAAGCCGAACCCGAAAAAGTTGATTTCAAATCATTCGGCTCATCACGCCAGATATAATAGTCACGATATTTATTATCACGCGAACTTCGTGCCTCAACAAACCAAGCGTGTTCATCCGAAGTATGATTAACCACCAAATCCATCACAATCTTAATCCCGCGTTGCTCCGCGCAAGCAAGCAACTGCTCCATATCTTCCATCGTGCCGAAAACATCCGCAATCGCTTGATAATCCGAAATATCATAACCATTATCATCCATCGGCGATTGGTAGACAGGTGACAACCAAATTGCACCAATACCTAACTCTTTCAAATAATCAAGCTTTGAAATAATCCCTTGTAAATCACCAACACCATCATTGTTACTATCCATAAATGACCGCGGATAAATCTGATAAACAACTGTCTTTTGCCACCAATTTTTTTCCATAAGTTAACTCCTGAAAATGTAAAATCAATCACTAACAGAAAATTAATTTTCTGTTAGTAAAAAATCAATTTCTGTCAGCAAAATATCTTGCTGACAGAATCATAAATTATTTATAAATCACAAAACCGTATTGTAAAACATTCTTACCATCTATCAAATTAGAGAATACAATATTTTCAGCTGAAAAATAAGCTGGTTTTTCCCCAATATTGAAAACAGCTTTCAAGTCTCCACGTTTAAACTTAACAATACCATTTTCATTATCAACAATTTTCCACTCAACATCAGAATCACTCAAAATCTCTTGGTATTCATGACGAAAAGCAACCAATCCTTTGAAAAATTCAAACATATTTTCATCTTGAAATTCTTTTTCCCACGGCATACATTTTCGGCATTCTGGATCCATACCGCCAGTAACAGCGTACTCATCGCCATAGTAGATACATGGTACACCAGGTTGGAGATAAGTAAAAGTTTCCACAAGTTTCATCAGATTTTTATTGTTTTTTGCAACAGTCAAAATACGTGGAGTGTCATGTGAATCTAACACATTAAACATCATTTGATTCACTTGTTTTCTATAAAGTGTTAATTGTGTGTTGATATTAGAAGCCATTTGTTCAAGCGAAATCTTCTTCGTGATAAATCCATCCTTGATAGCATCTGTATAAGCATAATTCATCACAGCCGTGAACTCATCCCCAACAAGCCACGGTTGAGCCGAATGCCACACCTCCCCTAAGATATAAAAATCTTTTTTCGCAGCATCACAAGTTGTTCTAAATTTCTTCCAGAAAGTATGATCTACTTCATCAGCAACATCCAAACGCCAAGCATCAATATCAAATTCACGAATCCAATAATCTGCAACTTTAAGTAAATAAGCTTCAACTTCTGGATTTGCTGTATTTAACTTAGGCATATGCGGAGTAAAAGCAAATGTGTCGTAAGTTGCGTTCTCAGCATTTTCAAAATCATCTGTCGGTGTATATGTCGCTGGCCATTGATTTACATGGAACCAATCAGCAAATTTTGAGTCTTGTTGATATTTCAAAACATCTTGCCATTGTGCAGAAGTATCCCCAATATGATTAAAAACTGCATCCAACATTACTTTAATTCCGCGCTTATGCGCCTCGTCCACGAGCTTTTTGAAAATTTCTTTATCACCAAAATGCTTATCAATATCCAAATAATCCTCTGTATCATATTTATGATTTGAAAACGCCTGAAAAACCGGAGTAAAGTAAATTCCGTTTACACCAAGCTCCGTTAAGTGATCCAAATGATTAATCACCCCTTGTAGATCACCCCCATAAAAGTCCTGACGTTCAGGTGTCTCCGTTGGATTCCATTCTTTTGTTTCTTCAGGGTCATTTGATTTATCCCCATTAGCAAAACGTTCAGGAAAAATTTGATACCAAACCGTTTGCTTAACCCACTCAGGTGCATGGAAACGATCAGTTTCATGGAAATAAGGAAGGCGAAAAGCGCCGTATTTTTTAGTTACTAATGTCTTATCATAATCCAATAACCCTTGGTCAGTATAGATGACTTTCTCACCATCTACACCAGTGACTACAAATAAATAATCCACTCGTTTAGTAGGAACAGTAATCTCAGCTTCAAAGAAATCACTAATATTAGTAGAAAGCATCTTCTTCATTTCTATACTACGACTTTCCCAATATTGTGTATCTGGATTATCCACTCCTTTCCACATATAAGGGTCACCATAAACCAATTCTACAGTTGCGATATCATCCTTATCCGCTCGAAGTCGAATATGCATCAATTCTTTCGTATATAAGTACGCAAACTCTGATTCAGGGCGATGGTAAAGTGCTGCTTTGTTCATAAAAAGAACCTCCAAATTATTTGATGGTTGTACTGCCCTAATACTGTCACAAGATTTTTCTGCACAATTTTAGGGACAGCGGAAAATCAATACTCATACAATCAACTCTCCGTTAGTGTCATGTCCACCACATCTGGAAGAATACAAATCCTCACATTGATTACATTTTAGCATAACGCTTTCATCTGCGCAACCGATTGCATATTATTTTGCAATTTCTTTTATTTTACATGATTATTTCTAAGGGAAAATATCTCAGAAACGCTGTTTTTAAGCCAGAAACACCTCGTAACTAAAATGTAATATTATTTTCCTTGACAAAGAGCAAACGTTTGCGTAAAATGAGAGGTGTAAAAATTAAAACCGTTTTCATTAGGAGGAAACATAAAATGAAATCTTGGAAAAAAGTTGCCCTTGGTGGAGCATCAGTGCTCGCAGTAGCAACACTCGCAGCTTGCGGAAATTCTGCAAGTGGTAGCAAATCAACATCATCAAAATCTCCAGCAGTAAAAGGAGATGTTACTTTGTGGGTTGACCCTGCAAACGTTGACAGTTACAAAACTTTAGTAAATGGGTTTGAAAAGAAATACCCTGATGTTAAAGTAAAAGTTACTCAGTCCCCAACAGGTTCAGCAAATGCTAAAACTGACGTTGGTAAAGATCCATCTAAAGCTGCTGATGTCTTCAAAGTTCCTAATGACCAACTTGGTGCTATGGCTGAAGCTGGATACATTAATCCTTTATCACCTGATGCAACAAAATGGGTTAAATCAAACGATATTTCAGTAGCTGCTGATGCCGTATCTTGGAAAGGTAAATTTTACGCTTACCCTCAAGACCAACAGTCTAACATTATTTTCTACAATAAATCGAAATTCTCAAGTGCTCCAACTGATTGGAGTCAATTCACAAAAGATACTGCTATCGGTACAGACTTCTCTAATTCATACAACTGGTATCCTGCCTTCCTTTCAAATGGAACCGTTTTATTTGGTAAAGATGGTGAAACTTTAGATGGTACTGATGTATCTGGAGATTCAGGAGTTCAAGTTCTAACTTGGTTTGCAAAACAAAAAGCAAATACAGGTGTAGTCAATTCTGGTCAAGCTTTACTTGCTGATTTGAAATCTGGTAAAACTGCTGCAGTCCTTGATGGTCCTTGGGATGCTGGAAATATCAAAAAACTTCTTGGCGATAACTACGGTGTAACAACACTTCCTACTATTGACTTTGGTTCTGGCTCTAAACAAATGCAAGCATTTTCTGGTGTAGGTACACTTGCTGTTAATTCTGCATCTAAAAATCAAGTGGCTGCTTCAAAACTTGCTGAATATCTTTCAAATGCAGACTCTCAAAAAGAACTCTATAAAGACAATAATGCTATTCCTGTTGCTAAGAGCTTACAAGATGATTCAACAATCACTAATGACCCTGCTGCACAAGCCGTTATCAAACAAGTACCAAATGATACTTTAATGCCTAAGATGCCTGAAATGGCCACATTCTGGAATTTAGCTGCACCTTTGATTAATAATACATACCTTGGTAAGACTCCAGCATCACAATTTGCTACACAACTTAAGACTTTCCAAGAATCTATTTCTAAAGCAACTAAATAATTAGTAATGACTCTTGTTATAAAGAGGTTGGGCACAGCCTAATCTCTTTATTTCTTATTTAAAGAAGGACAAATTTTATGTTCAAAAAGAAAAATAAATTTCCTCCTGAAGCAACTTATGGAGAAGTCTGGTCTAAAGGTGATATTTTTGCCAAACTTAGCTTTATAATCATGGGACTTTTTCAACTTAAAAATAAACAATGGCTTAAGGGTATTCTTTTTCTCGCTAGTGAGATTATTATCATCGGTTGGCTATTCTTTTCTGGTTTCAGCGCCATCAGTATGCTCGGAACGTTAGGAACAGTCAAGACAAAAAAAGTCGTTTGGGATGCCTCACAAGGTGTATACAATACCATTTTACCTGATAATTCCATTCTTTATTTACTTTTTGGGGTTTTCGCCATAGTAGCCGTTGCCTTACTCATCTTCCTATACATCGTACACCTCCGCTCTTTACGCCATTTGTACGCTCTGAACCGTGATGACGCACATATTCCTACTACATTAGAAGATTTATCTTCACTTTTGGATGACCGTCTTTATATTACTTTGATGGCTTTGCCATTGCTCGGGATTCTCGCTTTTACAGTTGCACCTCTGATTTTCATGATTACACTGGCTTTCACAAATTATGATAGTCAACACCTCATAGGTTTTTCATGGACTGGTTTTTCCGCATTCATTCAAATTTTCCAAGGCGATTTTGGACAAGCTTTCTTACCTATACTAGCTTGGACAATTATTTGGGCAATCGCTTCAACGGTAACAACTTTCCTTGGAGGTGTGTTACTCGCTCTGCTCATCGAATCTAAAGGTATCAAATTTAAAGGATTCTGGAGAACACTTTTTGTTGTTGTGTTCGCTGTACCTCAGTTTGTCTCTCTTTTGCTGATGGCAATGTTCCTAGATGACCATGGTCCTATCAATACTGCATTAGAAAATGCGCATTGGATAGCAGGACCTATTCAATTTTTATCTGACCCAACATTGGCAAAAATTTCAGTCATCGGGGTCAATATGTGGATTGGTATTCCAGTTACAATGTTAGTTTCAACTGCCATTATTCAAAATCTTTCTCAAGATCAAATTGAAGCTGCACGTATTGACGGAGCTAACTCTTTTCAAGTTTTCCGTTCAATTACATTCCCACAAATTCTTTTTGTCTTGACACCAACATTGATTCAACAATTCATTGGTAATTTTAACAACTTTAATGTTATTTATCTCCTTACAGGTGGTGGTCCAAATACAAGTAACACTCTAGCTAATGCTCAAGCCGGAACGACTGACTTGCTTATTACTTGGCTTTATAAATTGACAACCCAATCTACGAGAAACTACGCAGTCGCATCTGCAATTGGTATTATCATATTTGTTATTACCGCAACAGCTTCATTAGCATTGTATCGTAGAACCAATGCATTTAAGGAGGGATAAACATTGAAATCTTACAAAAATCAAAGAAGAACTTCTCTTATCTTGCGTTACATTCTATTAGTTGTTTTAGCGCTACTCTGGATTTTTCCCGTGCTATGGATGATAGTGACAAGCTTTGCTCAAAATAATAACACAGGATTTGTTCAAACGCTTTTTCCAACTCACTGGACACTTGAAAACTATATAGGGATTTTCAATAACCCTATGTACCCTTATTTAAATTGGGTTTTAAATACTTTTATCTTAGCAGTTATTTGTGCAGTAGCTAATACGTTCATCACGACTATTATGTCCTATTCCCTATCACGTTTACGTTTTAAATTTAGAAAACCATTCTTACAATTTGCCCTAATTATTGGGATGTTTCCAGGTATTATGGGAATGATTGCCATGTATTCTATTTTAAAATCTATTAATATGTTAAATCTTTGGGGAATGGCTTTAGTTTATGTCGGAGGCTCAGGACTTGGTTTCTATGTCTTTAAAGGATTTTTAGATACTATACCTCGCTCTATTGACGAAGCTGCAATCATTGATGGTGCCTCACGCTGGCAAACTTTTATCAAAATCACCTTACCCTTATCTCGTCCAATGATTGTTTACACTTCTCTTATGGCTTTCATTGGTCCTTGGCTCGATTTCCTATTCTCTAGCTATATATTGGGAGGTGGAAATCCTAAAATACGTACAGTAGCCTATGGTCTGCAAAATATGATGACTAACTCTAAAGGTTCTAGTGCAACTAACCTTTATCAGTTTATCGCAGGTAGTGTACTTATCGCTGTACCTATCACAATTCTCTTTATTATTATGCAACGTTTCTACGTCAACGGAATTACCGCTGGTGCAGACAAAGGATAAATAAAAAAGTCTCGTTATATTAACGAGACTTTTTTTACTTATTGTCCAAGAAGTTTTTCAGCTTCCGCTTTATATTTTACCATATCAATAGAAAGCCCTAAACCTCCATACCTATCATATGCATTTTGCCAGTCATTATTATTTGGTATTGTTGTTGATTTTATTCCATTTTTCATATCAAATAATGATTTGATTCCTGATGTTAATAGGAATGAATTTGGAATATTTGTCATTGTGACCGCACGAGTCGTTCCCAACGCACTAGAACCAGTAAAAAGAGTAAGAGGATTTTTCATTTTAGACATCACAGTTTCTAAAACTTGTTGTTGACGTTTTACTCGACCAAAATCTCCTTCATCATCATGACGGAACCGAGCGTAGTTCAACAAAGTGCGACCATCCATTTTTTGAACCCCTGGCTTAATCATCATGAATGTTCCACCACCATCTGGATAACCTAAAGCAGCCGCTTCATCTGCAGTAAGGACTTTATCGGTAGAAGTTTTACCTTCTGTTTCTGATAAATCATCTGGAACAGGTACAGCACTGAGTTTTTGTCCATTTACTGTTGAAAATTTCGCATCAATTTTCAATCCTGTGGGGAAGAGAGAGTCAATAATAGTCGCAAAACTAGAGAAGTCTACCACTGCGTAATATTGACAGTTGACACCAAAATTCTCTTTCAATGTTTCACTCATCAAGTTCACTCCTTGACGATTCTCTTGCTCTCCTACTGTGAAAGCTGAGTTGATTTTTGAGCTGCCACTAACTCCTGGCACATTGACCAGTGTATCGCGCATGAAACTGACAAGCCTCATTTGATGGTCTTTAGCATTCATATGGAGCACCATGATTGTATCTGTATGCGCCACATCTGATGATTGACCTGGGCGTTTATCCGCTCCAAGAAGAAGAATATTAACAGATCCATCAGAATTTTTTAAACTAGTAAAAGTTTCTGGTTTCGCCACACCTCCTTCATGTTTTACACCTCGACTATAGCCATAAACGAAAAATCCTGCCATGACTACAATAATTAAAATAATGACACTGAGTATCCTTCTCAACCAATGCTTTTTTTTCTTACCATTTTTTCCCAACTTTGGAGATTTTTTTGAATCTTTATCTTTTTTAACATTTTTTCTTCTCTCACTTAGAGTAGGAGATATTGATGAGTTTCGCCCACTTCTTCGATTTGAAGCAGAAGAATGTTGGACACCTTCATCTGAATAACCGCTATCATAATCATTAGTCTGAGCTTCATATCCCGAATATTCCTCAGCCTCTTCAGGATTATAGTAACTTTCATGTGCTGTAAATTCATTGAGTAATTCATAATACTCTTGACGTTCGCGAATAGTGAGATAATCAATGTTATGCCTCAAATATTCTAGTCTTTTATATTTTTTATCATTCATTTCCTACTTATTATACCAAAGTTTTTTAGCTCGTGCAAAATACATAAAAATACCTTAGCTGTTTTTTCACTTTTTATATCACATTTGGAACACCTATTTATACCAAAAGTAAAAGCACTTGTTTAAACAATTGCTTTTACTTTTTCTTCAATAAATAAAACAACATCTTCAATTGTTTTTCCTGTGCTATCAAGGAGCACAGCATCATTAGCTTGCTTCAGAGGTGAAATCTCACGCGTACTATCTTTATAATCTCGTTTAGCGATTTCTTCTTTCAGTTGTTCAAGATTTGTGGGAATTCCTTTTTCTATATTTTCTTTATAGCGTCGTTCTGCTCGTTCATCCACAGAAGCAACTAAAAATATTTTAAGTTCGGCTTCAGGTAAAACCACAGTTCCAATATCACGTCCATCCATGATGATTCCACCGTTATGAGCAATACGTTGCTGCTCAGCAACTAGAAATTCACGAATTTCTGGCATGGCTGAAATCTTAGACACTGTATTTGTAACTTCATTAGTCCGAATAACTTGAGTCACATTATTTAGTCCTAAATAAACTTCTTGACCACTCTTACCATTCATAAAAGAGATAGGATTACGTTTTATAAAATCAATAATTTCCTCTGCCTTATTTGTTTCTTTTTGCAAAGCAACAAATGTTGCAGCTCGATACATTGCGCCTGTATCCAGATAGATTAAATCAAGGTCGCGAGCTACGATTTTAGCAACTGTTGATTTCCCGCTTGATGCTGGTCCATCAACAGCAATTTGAATCTTTTTCATAATATCCTTTTTCTAAATTTACTTTTATGATATTGCTAATACTTGTATAAATTTTATTTTAATTTAAGAACTTGTCCTGCATGAATTGCACTACCATCAGCGTTATAGCCATCTGCCGAGATATTGTTCAAACTTGCAATAGTCTCCCATGCAATCCCCGTTTTTGCAGCAATTGTACTAGGATAATCTCCAGCAACAACGGTATAAGTTGAACCAGCAGCACTACTACTAGAGGCGGTACTCGTACTACTTACACTTGTATTGGTAGTCGCGTTTGAAGAAGCGGATGTCTTATCACTTGATTTCACTGTTTCTTTCTGGCTCACTGATGCTTGATGGAAGTTTTTCGCTATACTCGCATTACTTTGAACTTGACTATTCCATAGGATGAAACCTATTGCCAATCCCACAATAATAAACATTAAGACAACAAGAAAAGTCAAAAAGCGTGTCGTTAAAGGTCGCTTATTTTCATCTTTTATTCTAACTTGTCTTTTCATTTCTGTTGGTTCTTCTCGCATTGCACGATATATTTCGTTATTCCAAGGTTCTTTCGTTGACACGACGTTTTCCTTTCATTTTTACCATTTTTTTATTATCATTCTCTATATGAAGATAAAAATTATTCCTGATAAATGTATCGCATGTGGGCTATGCCATGTCCATGCACCCGAAGTATTCGACTATCACGATGATGGTATTGTCAAATTCTATGCTACTGATCAACAACAAAAAGAATTACCCGATACTTCGTCACTCCGTTCAGCCGTTAAATTATGTCCCACTGGGGCCCTCAAAATCCTTGAGGACATTTAGAAGTATTTTATCACTATCTATTTTACCATAAGTTTTCAAATTCATAAATATTTTGTGTTTTTAATAAAAAATTTGTATTCTTTATAAGAATAAATTTCAAAACCATGCTTTAAAAGTGTCTATACAACTTGATTTGTAAAGGGCTTTCAACGCTAAGATAACCCCTTTTCTATTTTCATGAAACCATTTGCAAATGTTGGATTAAAATAGTATAATGACTAAGTAATAATTTTTATTATAATCTTATATAGGAGGTTACTCACATTGAGTATCGGAATTGTTATTGCGAGCCATGGTGAATTCGCCGCAGGCATCAAACAATCTGGTTCTATGATTTTCGGTGAGCAAGAAAAAGTACAAGTTGTTACTTTTATGCCTAACGAAGGACCAGCTGATTTGCATGCTAAAATCGAAGCAGCTATCGCAACATTTGATGCTGAAGATGATGTTCTTGTCCTTGCTGACTTGTGGAGCGGTTCTCCATTTAACCAAGCAAGCGCTGTGATGGGTGAAAACCCTGACCGCAAGATTGCCATTATCACAGGCCTCAACTTGCCAATGCTGATTCAAGCCTACACAGAGCGTATGATGGATGCGTCTGCTGGTATTGAACAAGTAGTGGCGAACATTATGAAAGAAGCTAAGGCAGGCGTACGCGTTCTTCCTGATGAGCTTCAACCCGCAGAAGAAACTGCTACGGCAGCTGCTCCTGTAGCCGCACAAGGCGCTATTCCAGAAGGGACAGTCATCGGCGATGGTAAAATTAAAATCAACCTCGTTCGTATTGACACTCGTTTGCTTCACGGTCAAGTTGCAACAGCATGGACTCCAGATTCTAAAGCTGACCGCATCATTGTTGTTTCTGACAATGTTGCCAAAGATACCATGCGTAAGACTCTGATTGAACAAGCTGCTCCTCCAGGAGTTAAAGCTAATGTTGTTCCAATCAAGAAAATGATTGAGGTTGCTAAAGACCCACGTTTTGGTGGAACACACGCTTTCTTGCTCTTTGAAAACCCACATGATGCTTTAGAAATTGTTGAAGCCGTTCCTGGTCTCATCTCAACGATTAACGTTGGTTCTATGGCTCACTCAGCAGGTAAAACTATGTTGAATACTGTTCTTTCTGCTGATAAGAGTGATGTTGCAGCCTTTGAAAAAATGCGTGATCTTGGTATCAACTTTGATGTCCGTAAAGTTCCAACTGACTCAAGAGCTGATTTGTTCGCATTGATTCAAAAAGCAAATGTTAAATAATTAAGGAGAATTAAATAAAATGAGTGCTATTTCAGTCATTTTTGTCCTTATCTTCGCGTTCCTTGCTGGACTTGAAGGTATTTTGGACCAATGGCAATTCCACCAACCTATTCTTGCTTGTTCATTGATTGGTCTTGCTACTGGTCACTTGGCACAAGGTATTATCCTCGGTGGTGCCCTTCAAATGATCGCCCTTGGTTGGGCTAATATCGGTGCTGCTGTCGCTCCCGACGCTGCACTTGCTTCTGTCGCTTCTGCTATCTTGATGGTTCAAGGTGGTAACTACGATTTGAACCACATTATGGGTGTTATCGTTCCTACTGGTATCTTGCTTGCAACTGCTGGTTTGGTTCTTACTACATTCGTTCGTTTCCTTTCAGTTGGTATCATTCACTTGGCTGATGCTTCTGCTGAAAAAGGTTCTTATAATGGTGTTGCTGGTTGGCATATGTTTGCGCTCCTTCTTCAAGGTTTGCGTATTGCTATCCCTGCTGGTATCATCTTGGCTATCCCTGCAAAAACAGTTACAGCTGCCTTGAATGCTATCCCTGACTGGGTATCTGGTGGTCTTGCTGTTGGTGGTGGTATGGTTGTTGTCGTTGGTTATGCAATGGTTATCAACCTTATGGCTACTAAAGAACTCTGGCCTTTCTTCTTCCTTGGATTTGCTCTTGCACCAATTTCACAATTGACTTTGATTGCTATGGGTATCCTTGGTGTCGTTATCGCTATCGTTTATCTCAACCTTGAAAAAGCAGGAAACTCACGTGGTGCTGCTGGTGGTTCTGGTGACCCAATTGGCGATATCTTGAACGATTATTAATAGGAAAGGAGACTTATAAAAATGGAAAATACAAATAAAAAGTTCAGCCTTTCTAAAAACGAACGTTTCAAAGTAATGGTTCGCTCAATGTTCTTGCAAGGTTCATGGAACTTCGAACGTATGCAAAACCTTGGTTTCCTCTATGCAATTCTTCCTGCATTGAAGAAATTCTATCCTGCTGGCTCTGATGGTGCTAAAGCTGCCCTCAAACGTCACATGGAATTCTTTAACACTCACCCATATCCAGCTGCTCCAATCATCGGTGTTACTCTTGCCCTTGAAGAAGAAATCGCTAATGGTGGTGATGTTGATGAAGCAGCTATCCAAGGGGTTAAAGTTGGTATGATGGGTCCTCTCGCTGGTGTTGGTGACCCTGTCTTCTGGTTTACAGTACGTCCTATCGTTGGTGCCGTAGCTGCATCTCTTGCAACTGGTGGTTCTATTATTGCTCCTTTGTTCTTCTTCTTTGTATGGAATATCATCCGTATCGCTTTCTTGTGGTATACTCAAGAATTTGGATATAAACAAGGGGTTAACATTACTTCTGACCTCGGTGGTGGTTTCCTTCAAACTTTGACTAAAGGTGCATCTATCCTTGGTATGTTTATCCTTGGTGCCTTGATTCAACGTTGGGTTAACATTAGCTTTGCTGGTCCAAATGCTATGCTTCCTAAACAACCTATTCAAGATGGAGGTTATATTGACTTCCCTAAAGGTTCTGTTTCAGGAACTGACCTTCACAATATTCTTGGTCAATTCAAAGGCGGACTTAGCCTTGAAAACTTCAAACAACAATCTTTGAACGATGTATTTAATTCATTGATTCCTGGTTTTGTTGCTTTGCTCTTGACTTTCCTCGTTATCGCTATCTTGCGTAAATGGAAATCTAAAAACGCTCCACTTGTTATTATCATCGCTCTCTTCGTTGTGGGTATCTTGCTCCGCGTTGCTGGTCTTGCTTAATAATTATATTAAATTAATTTGGTCGCCAGTTTCTGGCGACTTTTTCATTTTCTTTTTTACGGAATCGTAATGAAATTAGCGCTTTCTTATGGTATAATGGGTATATATTTATTTTGAATGGAGTGAGATAGAGTGGCTCAATCACTGAACACAAAGGTGGATTATAATGGTAAAGCGATAGCTTATCTTGGTTTTCCACAGTATGGACAAATTATGATAGGGGATCGGGCATTTGAGTTCTTTGATGACCGTGATGTTGAGAAGAATATGCAATTTCCATGGAATTCAATCAAGGTCGTTGAAGGCGATGTGACTAAATCTCTTAAGGGAGAATATCAGATTGGGCGTCAATTCTATGTCGTATTTGCCAATGGTCAGAAAGTACGTTTTTCTTCAAAGGAATCGGGAAAAATTCTACGCATTATTCGCCAATATATTGGTAATGAAAGAGTTGTAAAATCAAAGAGATTTTCGAGTACGATTACTTCTATTTTTAAGAGGAGAAAAAAAGAGGATTAATCCTCTTTTTGTTTTCTTAAATTATTAAATTTTAATCTTTCAATGACACGTAAACGATATTCTTTACGTCCAATAAAACGTGTGACTTTACTGAAAATGAAGCACGAGAGCAGTGTAACTGCAAAATTTGGAAAAGCAAGATAGGTTAATAGTGAGAGAATCATGACTACAACATCTATTCCAAAGAGTACGCGGTCAATTGGGAGTTTCCACTGGTCTTCCATCATTCTGCTTAGTAATAGAGAGCCACCAAAAGTACCTTCTGATATTACAACTAGTCCTGCACCAATCCCTGATAATATACCATCAGCAATACCTGCAAAAATGATTTGATTAAGTTGAAATCCTTGTATTCCCATAAATTCAAAGGCAATCATCCAAAGACTCATCGCTAGAGCACCAGGAATGCTGAGCAGTAACTCACGCTTGGTCAGTAAACGCCATCCAAAGAGAAACAGTGGGATATTAATAACAAAAAAAGTAAGCGCTGGGTCTAAATTAAAAACAAAGTTCATAAATACTGAAAATCCTGCGATTCCATTGCTTGCGAGAAGATTAGGAATAACGAATAGTCGCACGGATAAAATGTAACAGCCTACCCCTAAAATGAGTACAATTAAATCTTTTATAAATTTCTGGTCGATTTTTACGCCTATAATGTGCACAAGGTCCTCCTTTGGGATGTTGAGTTGATGTATTGGTCGTCATTTTGATATACTGGTTAGCACTTTAAAATCCTATAGAATTATGTAAGGCAAGTATCATTCATTTTTACAACACTAATATTGATTCGAAGATGACTGGTAACACTTGCATTTGCCCTGATTTTCACAACAAATTGTCTATAATAAAATTACTATCAGTTATATTATTATGTTTTTAAAATCAATCAAAGTTTTTTTACTGACAGAAATTCTGTCAGTAACTTAAAGTCGAGAAAGTACTCAAATGTCTGAAACATTATAGAAATTCAAAATGAAACTGGTATAGTGAGATGTGTGTTATTATGATATAATGGTGCTGTAAGAAGCTTTTATGAATAGGACAAAGCTACAGACTAAGACTATATTAGTCCTATTTTGAAATCCAACAGGATTTTATTAGTCGCAATGGCATCATTTTTGCGGCAGACGTTGTTGATTTTCACAACAAACTAAACTATAATCCTGCTCCAACTTAGTCGTTTAAATAAGCTGTAGATAAAACTATTGTATTTGTGTAGGATAGAATCATGAAGCAACCTCATAACAAATTGCTCCTAATACTTTTATCAGTACAATAATAAGTGAGGTTAATGAGATGGAAATGAATAACAACCAGATTGATTACACTGCCAAGGGGCGCGTTTTTTTGGGCGCCGTTGAAAATGGTGAAATAAAATTGACTCCTTTAGGATTTGAATTTGAGTATTCAAACCCTCGGATTGGGAAAAATCTCAGCTTTCCTTGGCATACAATTGTCAAAGTTGAATTGGATGTGTCTCTTCGAGGAAAAGTCGGCTCACAATTTGGCCTATATTTAAATACAAATTCTAAAGTAAGATTTTCCTCTAAAGATTCTGGAGCAATCTTGAAACGAATCGGTCAACAAATTGGTACTGATAAATTAATTAGAAGTCGCAGTCTTCTGGCACCTCTAGTGGACGGACTTAAACTATAAAAGTAAGACTTGTTAAGCCATACTATGACCAAACCACCTAAAAAATGAGACCTCTTTTAGGTGGCATTTTAGCAAATTGAGATTTGAGCTTGTGACTTTATGGTGTTAAACCTAATAATATAATCCAGATGTTCCTTCTTTTAATTACATTTTCCTATAATATAATGATAACATTTTTATGAGAAATCTCTAAACCATATCCGATAATCTTTGACAAAACAATAGATATTTTGATAAAATAGAGGACAGAAGCTGGTCTAGCATTTATTTTTGTAGAGAACTTGTGGGTGGTGTGAACAAGTAAAATAGAGTAATGACCTTCTACTTCTTTATTTTTCTCGTGAAAATGAGAACGTTTAGCTCACGTTATGAGTGCTAGAGTTCTGATAGTTTTGACAGCTCGTCAAAATTTCTGTCAGTAAATTTAGGTGGAACCGTGCAATAACAGCGCCCTAATTCTTATGAATTTTGGGCGTTTTTATATTTTATTTTACTGACAGATTTTCGTCAGTGAGATAAAATACTGACAGGATGCTGTCAGGGATGATTTATAAGTTAAAAATCTTAAACAACTGAGTATAACTATTTTGAAGTGATGAAACTAATACTGTTTAACTTTTAAACGTACCGCTTGAAAGTTGCTACGCTGTCTATGCTCGCTCCCTTTGCGTAAGACGCAAACCATTTTTTGCGCTGACATACTTGCACCAAGGTTGCAGATGAGAAAAACATCGCTTTTCCCAATCATCGCAAAGCAGTATGGTTACAGTTTATCTAACAATTCTATCTCCGTGCTATCGCACCACGCTGCTGATACACCACAGGTATCCATTCGCTCTAAGCTGCACAAGGCGAAATGATTCGCTATGCGGAGCCTGCTAGCCGTAATTTCACTAAGTAGAATTGAAGATGAACCAGTATAAAAATAGTTAAGCTCACATTTTACAAGGAGAATCTTATGTTAGATATTAAAAGAATTCGTTCAGACTTTGATGAAGTCGCTAAAAAATTAGCCACTCGTGGTGTGGCTAAAGAAACACTAGAAGAACTTCGTGCGCTTGATGTTAGCCGCCGTGAACTTATCGTTAAATCAGAAGAATTAAAAAAAGAACGTAATGCTGTTTCTGAAGAAATCGCTCAAATCAAGCGTACTAAAGGAGATGCTTCTGCTCAAATTGCTGCGATGCAAAAAGTTTCTGCAGAAGTGAAAAGTATTGATGCTAAACTCGCTGACATCGAAACAAAATTGACCGAGTATACAACAACTCTACCAAATATTCCTGCTGACAGCACACCTATCGGCGCTGATGAAGACGACAATGTAGAAGTCCGTCGTATCGGAGATGTACCAACATTTGACTTTGAACCAAAAGCACATTGGGACTTGGGTGAGGCGCTCAATATTCTTGACTGGGAGCGCGGTGGAAAGGTGACTGGTTCACGTTTCTTGTTCTACAAGGGTGCTGGTGCAAGGCTTGAACGTGCACTTTATAACTTTATGTTGGATGAGCACGCTAAAGAAGGTTATACTGAGATGATTCCACCTTATATGGTTAATCAAGATTCAATGTTTGGCACTGGTCAATATCCTAAATTTAAAGAAGATACCTTTGAGCTAAAAGACGAACGTGGCTTTGTCTTGATTCCTACGGCTGAGGTTCCTTTGACAAATTATTATCGTGGTGAGATTTTAGATGGTAGCGAACTCCCCATTTATTTTACAGCTATGAGCCCTTCATTCCGCTCTGAAGCTGGTTCTGCTGGACGTGACACGCGTGGTTTGATTCGTTTACACCAATTTCATAAAGTAGAAATGGTAAAATTCACAAAACCTGAAAATTCTTATGATGAATTAGAAAAGATGACTCAAAACGCCGAAAATATTCTCCAAAAGTTGGGACTTGCTTATCGTGTTATGGCTCTCTCAACGGGTGATATGGGCTTCTCTGCCGCTAAAACCTATGACCTAGAAGTATGGATTCCTGCACAAAATACTTATCGTGAAATTTCTTCTTGCTCAAACTGTGAAGATTTTCAAGCTCGCCGTGCGCAAATTCGTTATCGTGACGAAGATGGAAAAGTACGGCTTCTTCATACTTTGAATGGCTCTGGACTCGCTGTTGGGCGGACTGTTGCTGCCATTTTAGAAAACTACCAAAATGCTGACGGCTCTATAACTATCCCTGAAGTGCTTCGTCCTTACATGGGCGGTCTGGAAGTCATTAAATAATAGATTATCACTTTGAAAAATTTCTGTCAGCATACTGACAGGATTTTTTTAATCATCAATTCAATGACAACTTCTTTCAATAACAATAGTTATCTTCTGTCAGTATCATGACCACAGTCCTAATAAGAAAAAATTTCTTGTAAGTGATATAATAAATAAAATTCAAGTTGGAGGACTTTTTATGAATAAAATTTTCCCTGAGAAACTAAAACAAACTGACGAAATTCGTGTCATTTCCCCAAGTTCATCTTTACTACGCACAGGCCCATTTGACGAAAAACTAAAAGCTAAAAAACGCCTTGAATCTCTTGGTTTCAAGGTAACCTTTGGTGATCATATTTTGGAAAATGATTTGCTTACATCAAGTAGCATTCCTTCACGTATCGCAGACTTCCACGCTGCTTTCTTGGATAAAAATGTAAAAGCGATTTTATGCACGATTGGTGGATTTGATGCTAACGAACTTCTCCCTTATATTGATTGGGAAATTATTCGCAAAAATCCAAAAATATTCTGTGGTTTTTCAGACATCACTGTACTTCATCATGCCATCTTTGCAAATACAGGACTTGTGACTTACTATGGGCCAGGATACATCGCTTTTTTGATGGATGAAGGACAAGATTTTCAAACTGCTGAATGGCTCAAAGCCGTGGCTGGTCAGACCTCATATGAACTCATTGCAAGCGATTTTTACACTAGTGATGCGTGGTATGATCCAACACAATCCCGCCATCTGCTTCCTGCTTCATGGAAAGTTTACAATTCTGGATATGCCCGTGGCACGATTTTAGGTGGCAATCTAAATACTTTAATGCTGGTCACTGGTACAAATGCTCAAGTTAAAGCTAAGTGTCCGATTGCTTTTTTGGAAAATGCTGAGCAAGAAGATTTTTATGACTGGGATAGAGAGTTAGCACACTTTTTACAAGTTTATCCTGATATTTCTGGATTAGTCATCGGACGTTTTCCAAAAGAGGAACAAATGACACCAGAGATTCTACATTTTATTTTGGACAAACATCCTATTCTCAAGAAGATTCCTGTAATTTATGATGTTGACTTTGGACATACTCAACCGATTTTCACCTTTCCATTAGGTGGTGAAGTTGAGGTCTCTACTGACCCGTTAAAAATACAGGTACTTAATGGATAATTAGCGGAGTAATTTAGCATGGAACGAAAAATTTATGAATATGAATTACGATTTGAACTTCTCGTTTTATAGGATATTCATTTGTGATTCAGCACCATAGAACTCCTTTCCCAGAAGGGCGCACTGAGTACGTGTCATGACGTTTCTTTGCGCTATAAAGTCAGTCTGCAACGTCAATTAAATTTTGGGTTCTTACAAGAGATTAACTATAGAAAATTGATATATAATAAAAAAGCTCTGACCAAATAGCCAGAACTTTTTTTGTTAAAGTTCAATAATATTACCTGAATTCAAGTAAACAATCCACTCACAAAGGTTCACAGCATAACCTGTGATACGCTCAAGATAAACAAGCGTGAGAAGATATTCCTTACCAGTGGTTACTGTTTCAGAGTTTTCCTTCATCCCTTCAAGAACTTTTTCTTGAATTTCACGACTCATATTTTTAATCGTGTATTGTTGTTCCGCAATTTCATGCGCACGTTTATCATTGCCTTGAATATAGGCATTCAGCGATGCATCAACGATTGATTTCACTTTTTCACCAAGAAGGCTGATATCTTCTTCAACAATATGGATTCGTTCTTCACCTTTAAGTGAAATCGTTGCTTTAGCGATAGAGGCAACATGGTCCCCCATTCTCTCAAGGTCTGATGAAGCTTTAAGCACTGTGATAATAGTACGCAAATCACTTGATACAGGTTGTTGGAGTGCAATCATTTCCAATGATTGAGTTTCAAGACTTTTTTCTTGCTCATTAATCGCATGGTCGCCTTCAATAACATCTTCTGCTAAATCACGGTCGTGGCTGACAAATGCACGAACTGCTTTGTTCAATTGAGCTGAAACTTGCGTTCCCATTGAATAAAATTGATTATGAAGTTTATTAAGATCTTCTTCAAATTGTGTACGAAGCATGGTATATTCCTCTTTTTTTAAATAATTATAGCTATTATAGCATAAAGTTAAAACTTATTCCGTGCAGATTTCAACTCATCGCTAAATTTAGCAATCGACGTGTGAAGTCAACTCTACTTTTTTGTCGAACTACGTTTTGATACAAGCTCCGCTTGCTTCATACGTAACCTTACCTTGACAGCAGTCAAGCACTCGGCGTAGACGCCACTCCACTCCGCTTCGCTACGCTACGATATTCATTCGCTCTATCTCCCCTTCGTTATGCTATCGGATTTCACTAACCGACTAAAGTATCAAGGCGAAGTGACGATTAAATAAACACAAAGCTATGCTCGCCCGCAAAAGCAAAACGATTTTATGAACAACACTAATGTAATAAAGCAAAGCGCAGCATCCTAGAGCAATTAGCTCACTTCTTAGCCAAACTTACCTGCAACATAGTCTTCTGTCTCCTTCTTTTCTGGGTTTAAGAAGATTTTCTTCGTGTCATCCATTTCAATGACATCACCATTGAGCATGAAAGCAGTACGATCAGAGATTCTTGAGGCCTGTTGCATACTGTGAGTCACCATAATCAGTGTATAATCTTTGCGTAATTCAATCAGTGTTTCTTCGATACGTCCTGCAGAAATTGGATCAAGCGCCGATGTTGCTTCATCAAGCAGAATAATTTCAGGATTGACCGCCAAAACACGCGCAATACAAACCCGTTGTTGCTGACCACCAGATAAGCCAAGCGCTGATGTGTGCAAAATATCTTTCACTTCATCCCAAATATTTGCAGCTTTCAGTGAATTTTCTACTACTTCATCAAGAAGCGCTTTATCTTTCACTCCTTTCAGACGCAGTCCATAAACAACATTTTCATAAATTGAAAATGGAAAAGGATTTGGTTGTTGAAAGACCATCCCAATTTCTTTTCGCAAGTCAACAGTATCAATTTTAGGACTATAAATATTTTTCCCTTTGTAGTCAATCGCACCTGTAATTGTTACAGTTGGAATCAAATCATTCATTCGATTAATTGAACGTAGGAGCGTTGACTTCCCACAACCAGATGGTCCAATCAAGCTTGTAATTTCATTCTTATAGAATGTCATATTAATATTATTCAGTGCTTTTTTCTTCCCATAATAAAGCGAAAGGTCACTGACAGTTAAAACTACTTCTTTTGTCATATTTCTCCCTTTGTCAGCATACTGACAACATCCTGTCAGTAGCAACAATCTATTCAATCCAAATTGGAAAGCTAAAAGTGAATGAAAAAATGAAATTTTGAACCTACCAAAGAGCAGAAAGCAGCCTTTTTCTATTTTTCACCACTTTTAAACAAACTCTCTTTCTCTCTTAACCAAAGTGTCCTGAAACATAGTCCTCAGTAGATTTTAAACTTGGTGAGGTGAAAATTGTACTCGTTTTATCATATTCGATTAAATCACCAGAATAGAAGAAAGCAGTGTTATCAGAAGCACGCGAAGCCTGAGCCATATTGTGCGTCACAATAATAATCGTGTAATCCTTTTTAAGTTCCATCATGGTTTCTTCAATTTGCATGGTAGAGATAGGGTCAAGTGCTGATGCTGGCTCATCCATCAATATAATTTCTGGTTTTACTGATAAAGCACGTGCGATACAAAGCCGTTGTGCTTGCCCACCAGACATCGCTAACGCTGATTGATTAAGCGAATCTTTCACTTGTTCCCATAAAGCAGCTTGTTTAAGTGATTTCTCAACAATCTCATCCAATTTTTTCTTGTCTTTTACACCTGCTCTCCGATGAATAAAAGCAATATTCTCATAGATAGATTTTGGAAATGGATTTGGACGTTGAAAGACCATCCCAATTTGCTTACGAACCTCAAATACATTAACCTTCTGATCATTGATATTAACGCCTTCGTAGTTGATTTTTCCAGTCACTCTTGCACCGTCAATTGTATCATTCATACGATTCAATGCACGCAGATAGGTTGATTTTCCCGAACCAGAGGGACCAATTAGCGCTGTAATCTCGTTTTTAGGAAAACTCATCGTTACCCCATGAATTGCTTCTTTTGTCCCATTATAGAAAACACGTAAATCAGTGGTTGAAAGAGCAATTTCATTTTCTGGCACCATAATTTGGCGCTCGTTCCAGTCATAAGTTGTTGCCATATATAAGATGTGAGACAACCTCCTAACATCTAGGTAGTCTCAATTCCTTTCTTTTACAAGTTTGCCTTTAATTTGATGAAGTCAGTTTCTTATGAATTCGATTCCCAAGGAAACGTGCACCTAAATTGAAGAGCAGAACAAAGATAATCAGTACTGCTGACGCACCTGCTGAAATTTGTTGCGCTGTTGCAATAGTACCTTCAGTATTAAGTGCCCAGATATGTACTGCCAAAGTTTCAGCAGGTCTGAAGAGTGATAAAGGTGATGTGATACTCATTGGATTCCAATTTGTCCAATTGATTGGAAGATTGGTTTGTCCTGCAGTATAGATAAGTGCCGCAGCCTCCCCAAAGACACGACCAGAGGACAAGATAACCCCCGTAATAATCCCTGGAACAGCAGCTGGTAAAATTACTTGAATAGCGGTTTCCCATCTTGACATCCCTAGTGCCAAACCACCTTCACGTTGAGTAGTTGGAATGGCGCGAAGTGATTCCTCAACATTACGCGTCATCAATGGCAAGTTAAAAACTGTCAGCGCCAATGCACCAGATAAAACTGAAAATCCTAAACCAAATTGTAAAACAAAGATTAACATCCCGAACAAACCAACTACGATAGAAGGGAGTGAAGACAATACTTCAATTGCAGAGCGAACCACTCCAGTCAACCAATGTTTTTGGTTGGCATATTCAGAAAGATAGATTCCTGCTCCAAGTGATAGAGGGACAGAAATAATCAAGGTTACAAGCAAAAGATAGATAGAGTTGAAGAGTTGAACAGCAATACCACCACCAGTCAATGGGTTGGATGCTGTTGTAATAAATTCCCAAGAAATATGAGGTAATCCCTTAGCTAGAATATAAATCAAGAGAAAAGCTAGAATAAGGACAATGATGCCTGAAAGGACGTAAAGGACGCCAGTGGCAATCTTATCAGAGCGTTTAGCGTTCATTATTTGAGACTTCCTTTCTTAGCAATCGCACGCATTGCAAGGTTAAAGAGGAGTGACATGATTAAGAGGAGTAATGCAAGTGACCAAAGTGCGTTAAGTTGGATACCTGGTGTCGCATTTGGAATTCCTGAAGTCAAGATTGATGTCAAGGTAGACGCTGGTGAAATCAAGTTTTTTGGCATCATAACAGCATTACCTACAACCATTTGAATCGCAAGTGCTTCACCAAATGCACGTGCCATACCAAAAATAACGGCAGTCAAGATACCTGGTGTTGCTGCTCTTAATAACACGCGCCAAATTGTTTGCCAACGCGTCGCGCCAAGTCCAAGAGAAGCTTCTTTATAATGACCTGGCACAGCTCTTAAAGCATCTACTGTCATACTGGTTACTGTCGGAAGAATCATAACAAAAAGGACAAACACACCAGACAAAAGTCCGAGTCCCGTGCCACCGAATGCATGACGAATGATTGGAACAACAACTGTTAAACCGATAAACCCATAAACAACAGATGGAATACCAACCAGGAGTTCAATAACAGGTTGAAGAATTTTTTTACCATATTTTGGTGAAATCTCTGTCATGTAAATTCCAGCACCGATAGCAAATGGAGTTGCAACAAGCGCCGAAAGTACTGTAACAATCAATGAACCAGAAAACATAGGAAGTGCGCCAACAGCAGGTTTACCATCTGGCCCCAAATTTCCTGGCGACCAATTCGTCCCAAAAAGGAAACGAAATGGATTAACACCATTGGCATAAAAAGTTGACAATCCTTTTTGTGCAACAAAAACAAGAATCGCACCAACTACAAAAACGATAAGGGCAATACACAAGAAAGTTAAACTTTTACCGAATTTTTCGAGTTTAGAATTTTTATTGCCTGAAAGCAATTTTTCTTTGATTTTTGAGTTTTCCATATAGACCTAACTAAAATTAATTTTGACATGGTATTTTCATTGACAAATCCACTTTTTTATTATCTTAAAGTTCGGATTTCATTCACAAATCAAAGCTGACTCTCGTCAGCCTCAATTTACTAAAAATTTTTTCTGTCAGTAAGTAATAGCTTCAAAAGCATCGTGATAATTATAACTGCATACTTCAAGTAGCATTATTTTACCTTTGTTACTGTACCATTAGCATCACGATCCACCTTCATCTCGGAAACACGAATGTAGCCGAGTTCTTCAAGAGTTTTTTTATCATTTTTGACATACTCTATGAACCGATTTTCTATTTTGTTATTATTAGAATTGTTGGTATACATATGCTCATAAGACCAGATTTTCCATTCGTTCGTCTTAACATTATCATATGTTGGTTTGACATTATCAACATTCAATGCTTTAACTCCTAGTTTTTCTGTGTAACTAAAGGCAACATAAGAAATTGCACCTGGTGTTTGACCAACAAGCTGAACAACTGAACCAGAAGCATCTTGTGTCGGTCCATTGATTTCTGTAGCATTATTTAATCCGTACTTATCAAAGTTCACTCGTGTTCCAGAACCTGCAGTACGACCAATGACGGTAATTTTTTGATTTTGACCGCCAACTTGCTTCCAATTTGTAATTTTCCCAGTGAATATATCAATCAATTGTTGTTGCGTCAGATTTGACACTTTCAAACTTTTATTGACAATCGGTGCAAAGCCAATTACCGCAACCTTATGATCGGTAATTTTATTTGCTGCAATGCCCGATTTTTCTTCTGCGAAAATATCTGAATTTCCGATTTGAAATGAACCTGCTGCAACCTGAGCAAGCCCCACACCAGAACCACCGCCTTGAACCATGATAATATCTTCTGGATTCTGTTTCATATAATCCATTGAAGCATGTTCAACCATAGGTTGCAAAGCTGTCGAGCCACCTGCAGTGACTTGCTTATTGCCAGTACCACAAGCCGCTAAAACTGCTAAAGCAGATGCCGCTACTAAAGCGATAAAAATTTTCTTCTTCATGCCTTAATTATATCATAAGGGCTGTATAATTTAAGAGAAATGACAGCGTTTTTATGTAAATAATTTGTAAATGAAACAGGAAATTGCCCATCTCCATAACGGAAGTGAGCAAGTATATTCCTATCTTTTTTTAAAAGAATGAAGAAAATTTTTAACGCCTCAAAATATGCGTTAGTTTGCCAAAACTGCTTACGAGTAATTGGCAAAGTGAGAAACTAGACAGACTTATAGGAATTCATCTATCTTGCTTATATATAAGTAACTAACAGAGTTCTTGTCAGCACTGACAAGATATAAAGCGACAAAAGATTTTGATTTATGAAGAAGAAAATTTTTATCGCTTTAGTTTATTAAGAAAGAGGCTGATTGATTCCTGCTTGTATCAATCAGCACCTGGAATTATTTATTAGTTACATTTCCATCAGCATCACGGCTAACTTTCATGTCACTTACAGGGATATAACCCAGTTTTTTGATGTCTGTTGTATCATTGGCAATGTATTTGATGAATGCTTTATCAGCAGCACTTTCTTTCTTAGCATTTGTATACATATGCTCATAAGACCAAACTTTATAATCATTTGTTGCAACATTTTCTTCTGTTGGTTCAACACCATCAATAGATACTGCTTTAATATCTTTGCTTGTATCAACATATGAGAGAGCAACGTATGAAACAGCACCTGGTGTTTGTCCTACCATTGTTACAACTGAACCAGAAGCATCTTGTGTTGGACCATTGACTTCTGTTGCACCACCTAGAGCGAATTTATCAAAGTTTACACGTGTACCAGAGCCTTCTGTACGACCAATGACAGTAATCTTTTGGTCAGGTCCACCTACTTGTTTCCAGTTGGTCACTTTTCCAGTAAATACATCTTGAAGTTGTTGTGAAGTCAAATTTTTCACGTCAATCTTAGCATTTACGATTGGAGCAAAACCAACGACTGCCACTTTGTGGTCAGTAATTGCTGAAGCATCAATACCAGATTTTTCTTCCGCAAAAATATCAGAATTCCCGATTTGGAACGAACCTGCAGCAACTTGGGTCAATCCAACACCAGAACCACCACCTTGAACAGTGACTTGAACATTAGGGTTTTTAGCCATAAATTCAGTTGAAGCTTGTTGTGCCAATGGTTGGAGCGCAGTCGAACCACCTGCAATAATTTTACCTGACAATGCTTTATCAGATGAACTAGTGGAAGTAGATGATGAACCATTAGATGAACCACATGCCGCTAGAGTCAAAAGTGCACTACCGGCAACAAGAGCAACAAGAATTTGTTTTTTCATGAGAAGTTTCTCCAATTAATTTCTAAATAAGTTTGTTAAGCACTTTTTGCTTACAAAACTATTCTATCATCAAAATGCCTTTCCAAATGTAAACCCTTGGTAAATACTAAGTAAATGGAATGTAAACAGAATAAATTTACTCAAAAAATTCCCTGTCAGCATCGTAAACTCTGTCAGTACAATCAGATTTAATACCATTTTACTTTTAAAAGCTCCCTTCCGCTTTAAATTCCAACAAACTTTTATATGTATTCGCTCGAAACGACTAAATCCGTAAAAAGAATGGCATACAGAGTGCGTATCATAGTGCTATTTTTACAACACAAAGCTATGAGTACAATGATCGATCTATAAGCTGCTTACACAACAAACCAGATTTTACTTTCGACTCACTCCTCAAAGACACTATGCAGTTCATCTGCCAAGTTTTAGAAAAAACCAGAGATGAATTCATATAAATATTATTAAATCAACCCAACAAAAAAACGATCAGCATTTTGACCGTTTTGTCAGTATACTGACAGAATTTATTACCATTTGTCAGTAGATTTTTGATCTTAAACATACATAAACTTTTGGCACCAGCAAGTTCATGAAAACAGCGCTATATTCTCCAATTCATCAGCGGTTATAAGACTTGAGTTGCCTTGCAATATCTCGATTTTGGTCTTTACGCTTGAGCGTTTCACGTTTATCATACTGCTTTTTCCCGCGCGCAAGTCCCATCAATACCTTAGCAAATCCGTTTTTCAGATACACTTTCAATGGAATAAATGTTACGCCCGTCCCCGCTAATTCTTTGTCAATCTTAGCAATTTCTTTCTTATTAAGCAATAACTTTCGCGTTCTCAGCTCATCCACATTAAAAATATTTCCCTGCTCAAAAGGTGCAATATGCACATTTGATAACCATACCTCACCATCTCGTACACGTGCAAAACCATCTTTTAACTGTATCTTAGACTTTCTGACAGACTTTATTTCCGTACCTGTCAGCACAATTCCAGCTTCAAAAGTTTCAAAAATTTCATAATCATGCCTTGCTTTTTTATTTTGCGCTAACGGCTTGTCCTCTGTGTTTTTTACCATAAATTTATTTTACCACATCATTCAAAGATTTTCTCGTCCCCATGTATCCAATGCTTGCATAAAAGGAACAAGCTCCCTCCCTTTATCTGTCAAATAGTATTCCACATGGGGAGGAATCGTTTGGAAATCCTTACGAGCAACTAGATTTTTATCAATCAAAGTCTCCAACGAACGTGTTAACATCACATTTGTAATTCCCTTAACTTCACGCCGTAACTGATTAAACCGAATCCCCTCCATCTTACAAATTGCCCATAAAATATTTACTTTCCATTTTCCACCAAAAATATCCATCACACGACGAACACCACATTCCTCAATCATATTTTTCTCCCATCTAAAAATTTACAGTAACAAAAAAGTGCGTACTTATATTTTATAATCCATTATACTATAATATTTTCATACAACTTATTTTAACAGAGTTTGTCCTCCCTGAAATGAGTGAAAAAAGATAAATCGCACAGATAAACTTTACTTTCCTGCGCACTCTCCTATCTACGCGCTTTCACCACTCCACTGTTTATTGGTTTAGGAGTTAAAGTTTCTCAGCCAAACGCATTTTTCATCATTTAGAAGCAGCCGGACTCACATCTTATTAACAAGGAGAAAAAATGTCACCACTCGAATTTTTAGACGCACGTTCTTCAGTCAGAGCGTTCGATCCCAATGCCAAAATCAGCACTGAAGAAATCAAAAATATTCTGTCACACGCTGCAAATGCTCCTTCCAGTAATAATTTTCAACCATGGAAAGTCATCGTCATTAAAAATAAAGCCAAACAGAAAATTTTAAAAAATTTCTCAGCAGATCAAAAACAAGTCGAAGATTCATCTGCTGTTTTCCTTATTTTTGGTGATAAATCCACCTATGATGTTCAAAAAATTATGAACTTCAACATTAGAAACAAGATTATTCGCCAAGATGAGCTTAGAGAAAAAACAGAACGAGTAACAGCTTATCTTCAATTACACCCTGAAGATGCTGAAAATGAAGGCTTACGTTTTGATATTGGACTTTTTTCGATGAATCTGATGTATGTCGTAAGGGCTTTCGGATACGAATCCGTGCCAATGCGTGGTGTATTCTTTGATAAAATTATGGATTATTTAAACATTCCTAAAACCTATGAACCTATCCTCATGCTTCCTGTTGGCAAAGCTTTACAGCCTGGCTTTCCACACCTTCGCTACCCCATTGATGAATTTTCAAATATCATCGAATAGAAAAACTATCGCAAAATCTTGCGATAGTTTTTACTTTTATACTAATTTTTCACTAACTCTATCCAAGAGTCCACCAATACCAGCAGCATTAGAACCACCAGCCATCGCCATATCTGGCTTACCGCCACCTCGGCCGTCAATCAATGGAGCAAGTTCTTTAACTAAGTTTCCTGCTTTGATCTCTGATGACTTGCTTGCCACCAAAAGACTTGCTTTTTCACCAATTTTTGCAACAAGCACTAACACATCTGAAAGTTCCTTTTGTTTCCAAATATCTGCAAGTTGACGCAAACCATTTGCATCAGGAACAGATACCTCACTAGCAACAAAAGTCAAATCTCCTACTGATTGTATATTTTTAAAAATTTCATCTGACTGAGTTGCTGCAAGTTTTCCTGCTAAAGCATTATTTTCTTTCTGAGCAGTTTTTAGCTCATCTTGAAGACTTGAAACCTTTGCTACCACTTGTGATATTTGTGGTGCTTTAATTACCCCTGCTACCTCATTCAAAGTATCTTCAGCATCCTTAAAGGCTTCATAAGCTTTTTGACCCGTCACTGCAATAATCCGACGAACACCCGAGCCAATGCCTTCTTCTTTGATAATCTTGAATAGACCAATTTCAGAAGTTGTTGCTGTATGTGTTCCTCCACAAAGCTCCACTGAATAATCACCAATTTTTACAACTCGGACAACTTTTCCATATTTTTCACCAAAAAGTGCCATTGCTCCCATTGATTTCGCTGTTTCTACATCTGTTTCAATCGTATCAACTTTTATAGATTGCCAAATCACTTCATTAACCTGACGTTCAATCGCTGCTAATTCTTCTTTTGTCACTTGTGCAAAGTGAGTGAAATCAAAACGGAGGAAATCAACCTCGTTAAGTGATCCTGCTTGTAAGGCATGATTACCTACAATATGATGAAGCGCTGCATGAAGTAAATGAGTCGCCGTATGATTTTTCACAACAGCATTACGCCGCTCTACATCAATCTCTAGAGTATAAGTATCACCAACCTTGAGCGTTGATAATATTTCTACTTCGTGCAGATTTTGTCCATGAGGAGCGTGTTGCACATCTAAAACGTTTGCCACCACTTGACCTGAAGCATTTTTTATCACACCGTGGTCAGCAACTTGTCCACCCATTTCAGCATAAAATGGAGTAACATCAAATACAAGTTGAGCTGTACCAGTTACATTTTCAACAAGCTCATTATCTTTAACTGCTACCAACAATTTCGCTTGTGCTACTTTATCTTCATAAAGGAAAGTTGATTCAACTTCAATTGAAGACAAAGTTTCATTTTGAGCGCCCATTGAGCCACCTTTAACCACTGCACTACGCGCTCTGTCTTGCTGCTCTTTCATTGCAGCTTTGAAACCTTCGTGGTCAATCTTGAAGCCTTCATCATAAGCAAGTTCCTCTGTTAATTCCACTGGGAAGCCATACGTATCATAAAGACGGAAAATATCTTCTCCCTCAAGTGTATCTTTCCCTTCAGCTTTGAGCTTGCTCAAGAGTTCATCAATCAGCTTTTGTCCCGCATCAATAGTTCGATTAAATGTTTCTTCTTCACGATCAATAATCTGCATGATAAAGTCTTGTTTTTCAAGCACTTCAGGATAGTAACTTTGCATGATTTTTCCAACAGTTGGGACTAATGGCGCCAAGAATTTGCCTTGAATACCTAATTTTTTCCCATGCATAACAGCACGACGTAGCAAACGACGTAAAACATAGCCCCGTCCTTCATTTCCAGGCAATGCCCCATCACCGATAGCAAAACTCAATGAGCGAATATGGTCCGCAATAACCTTGAAACTCATGTTTTCTCCATCAGAATCATAAGTTTTTCCAGATAGTTTCTCAATTTCACGAATAATAGGGAGAAAAAGGTCAGTATCAAAGTTAGTTTTTCCACCTTGAATGATACAAACCATCCGCTCCAATCCCATGCCTGTATCTATATTCTTCTGAGGCAATTCAGGATACTCTGAACGTGGGATTGCAGGATTAGCATTAAATTGAGAAAGGACAATATTCCAGATTTCAATATAGCGGTCGTTTTCAATATCATCAGCAAGTAATTTTAATCCGACGTGTTCTGGATCATACGTTTCACCACGATCAAAGAAAATTTCTGTATCTGGTCCCGAAGGTCCAGCCCCAATTTCCCAAAAATTATCCTCAATAGGAACAAGATGTGAAGGGTCAACTCCGACTTCTACCCAACGATTAAAAGTATCTTTATCATCAGGATAATAAGTAATGTATAATTTTTCAGCTGGAAATTCAAACCATTCTTTACTTGTCAACAGCTCCCAAGCATAAGCAATCGCTTCTTTACGGAAATAATCACCAATAGAAAAATTCCCCAACATCTCAAACATTGTATGATGACGTGCTGTTTTACCTACATTTTCAATATCATTTGTCCGAATTGCTTTTTGTGCATTAGTAATTCGTGGATTTTCTGGAACAACTGAACCGTCAAAATATTTTTTCAATGTCGCAACACCAGAATTAATCCAAAGTAAAGTTGGATCATTTACTGGTACAAGACTTTGTGAAGGTTCTACTGTATGATTTTTTGATTTAAAAAATTCAAGAAACATTTGACGAACTTCTGCTGAAGTCATGGTTTTCATTAAGATTTCTCCTTTAGACTTTCCACTATTCCTTTTATCGTTAGTCTTATTTTTTCATTAAGCGTCTAACCTATTTAGAAAGGGAAATTCATTTCAAACTATTATTTATTTTAATTTGTGTATTCATTCACAATAAAACGATAAAAAACTACCGTAAACAAAGGGGCGCATACAGTTAAATACCGCGGTACCACCCTTATTCACGATAGAATTTCTATCATCTCTTTTGATTGTCAAAGCAGTTTTCTCTGCTATTTAAGCACTGTTGTTTTAACCTACTCATTTTCAGCACCATGAGCTCTCTGCAAAGTTAAAGTTTTAATTATTAGTTAGATGATAAGCTTGATGAAGTTTGTGTAAATTGTGAGAAAAGATTTGAGAATGCTGTTTCTTTCACAGTAACATTATACTTTTTCAAGTAAGAAGCAATCACACCACTAACATACGTTGTATCAGACTCTTTTTGAGATTTGATGACATCTTGAAGTTCTTTTTTATACTTATTCATGTCAGTACCTTTGTCAGATGTTTTAACCATCTCAACGATATAATATGAAGTAGAACCAGTAGACGCATCAGAGGCTTCAATAACATCTGAAAATTCACCATTCTTCAACTTGAAAGCTGCTGTTTGAACTTCCGCTGGTACTGTTGTTGAAGTTGAATTAAACGTTATTTTGCTTGAAGCATTTGTTTTCTCAAAACTTGCTTTACCAGCATCGTCTTTCTTTGCTGCTGCTAATGCTTTAGTTGCAGCATCTTTTGATGTTTCAGAAACCACATAAGCAGTCACGTCTGGGTGATAAGTTTTCCATGCTGCTTCAAGATTTGCTTTTGTATATTGTGTTGTCTTGATATCATGGTCAATCGCTGCTTGTTCAAGCATTTGAGTACGCATATATGGCGTAAAGCTCGCCTCTGTCAATCCTTGTTGTTGCAAGGCTGAAGAGAATTGGTCGCCGTATTGACTTTTAATATCCTTAACTTGAGCTGCAACTTTTTTATCTGTCACTTCTTTCCCAAACTCTTTGCTAAAAATTTTATCAAAAGTTAAGTTTTGGAGTAAAGTGTTTGTTGGTTGCGATGGAAATTCTTTTGCTTCGTTATAGAGGTCCGACACACGAATCGTGTCACCTTTCATGGTAATAATATCTTTGCTCGCTGAGTCATTGTTTGAACAACCCGAAAGTGTCACGAGTGCAGCACCTGCGAAAACTGTAGCAATAGCTAAACTGAGTTTTTTGAATTTCAAAATATTCTCCCCTACATGATGACCGAGTAGCCACTTCGGTCTAAAATCATTAATTTATTTTTAACTTGTTGTAATTATAACATAAAAAGTTAAATAAAACTTTATTTATGCAAAGTTTCAATTTTTGTCATATTCCCAAGGGTTCAACGACATTTTATCATCAATAAACCATCTCCTAGCGGAAGAACGCTCGTTATATATTTAGGGTTATCAAACACTTCATCAAATAGTCTACGTAATCCCCGCTCTAGGGCACGTTGTGTTCTCTTAATTTCCATGATAGGGACTAATATTTCGCCTGCCTGAAAGATATCATCCATCAAGATAACTCCATTATTAGATAACAAATCTAATGCATTTGGCAGAAATTCGATATATTTTGATTTCGCTGAATCCATAAAAATAATGTCATATTTTTTATGTTCATCTCTTTTCAAAACCGATAAAACGTCAGCAGCATCTCCTTCTTTAAGGATAATCTGATGACGAGAATCATATTTTTCGAGATTTTCTTTTGCCAAAGCAATCATTTCAGGATTTCGATCAATTGTTACAATCTCAGCACTAGGAGCAGCTTCTGCCATCATAAGTGCTGAAAAACCAAT
This sequence comes from Lactococcus allomyrinae, assembly GCF_003627095.1. Taxonomy (NCBI): domain Bacteria; kingdom Bacillati; phylum Bacillota; class Bacilli; order Lactobacillales; family Streptococcaceae; genus Lactococcus; species Lactococcus allomyrinae. Next base: position 1,374,460 of record NZ_CP032627.1, read on the forward strand.
GGCTGTCCCGACTTCCAGAATACGTTTAGGCTGCATAATACTAATCAGCATTTGAAAATAAGTCACAGTTTCATGCGGAATTACAGGAATATTGTTTTCTTTAGCAAATGTCAGAACTTTTGTAATATCTCCACTCAACTGTGTTTGGCTTCTGCGCATCCAGTCAACGAGTTCTGGTTTTACAACTGGACGATTCATCATTGGATTACTTGTACGTTTATAGGTTTCAACCACGAATTAATGGTTTCCTTTCTTTATTCATTGTTTTTTATCATATTCAGATAAGCTCTCATTCCATCTTCATCAGACTGTGCATAAGTAAAATTCAACCGTTTTCCAACATCATTTGCCAACAGATGAAAAAGGTCACAGGCAGTAAAAATTGCTTGCCACGAATTTTTTTCATCTTCTGCTGATAAATATGTTTTTTTATAAGATTCATAGAGTTCATCAGGAAGATAGGATTTAATATGCTTTCCCCACATTCCCGTTGTTAATTCAAAGTTATGCTGTACTGCAATAAACCAGTCTAACATGGTTTCTAATTCTAAATGAACTGTTTCCATATACATTCGCATTGTATATGAGAGCTGCTGGCGCTTTATTCCTTTTGCTACATTGTTTAGACACCACCAAAATTCATTACAAGATGCTGCATATTCCGCTTCTGTCGGTTTTTTTATCCAATACCCTTTGTCGTTTGATAAAGAAATTTCTTTTAAAATATTATCTTTATCAAGTAATGGAATGGTTAGTGTGTCTTCCCCAAAGCTATTTTTTTCCTTATTTTCAATTTGTAAGTCAATTCTGACACCATCCTGAAAAAGCATCAACCACGCGTGGTGGGTGTCAGGTCTGGGAGAATGAGGTTCTTGGATAATTAAAGGAGTACCAAAATTCTGGGGAAATTTTTTGTCTTCAATAAATGAACTAATTTCTGTGACAATATAAACAATATCATAGTCTTGATATTTATCACCATTTATGCTGGGATTTGCTCTTGAACCATTCAGATAAACTGCTCGTATGCGTTCATCAGATTGCGCAATTCCTAAAACTAACTCCATCATTTCTTGTTCTTTTCTCATGACTACTCCTTAAACCTCGCTTTCCTATCTTATACTAGTTCCTTTTAGAAATTGAGCTGTATTAAGTTGTTGTTTTGTTAGTTTTTATAACAAATTAACTGTAATATTTTAAGATATAAATTTGATTATTAATTCATTTTTTTACAAGGGTTTCAAATTCTTTTAGGCGCTTTTCAAAAAGCTGGAATGAACTTTCAAGATACTCTGCGGATGTCATGTCAACGCCTGCTTTAGCAATAACATCTAATGGATAAGCGGATGAACCTGCTTTAAGATAATTCAAATATTTTTCACGATTTTCTGTCGTTCCGTGAACAATTTTTTCTGCAAGATAGGTCGCAGCTGCAAACCCTGTAGAATATTGGAAAACATAGAAATTATAGTAAAAATGTGGAATTCTTGCCCATTCATACTGAATCTCTAAATTTTCTTCTGCTTTTAAGCCATAATATTTTTCGTTTAATTTTCCATAAGTATCATTCATAAACTCACTCGTGAGAACTTGACCTTTAGCATCTGCTTCGTGAATCATCTGCTCAAACTCGGCAAATTGCGCTTGACGATAAATTGTTCCTCGGAAACTATCCAGCCAATGATTAAGTAAGGCAAACCGTTCTTTATCATCTTCTGTTTCATTGAGTAATGTTTCAGTCAAAATATTTTCATTTGTGGTTGAAGCAATCTCAGCTAAAAAAATCGGATAATCACCGTAAACATAGGGCTGGTTTTCACGTGTAAATGTACTGTGCATGGAATGTCCCATCTCATGCACCAGTGTAAACAGGTCATCCAATGTTTCTTGCCAGTTAAGTAACATGAAAGCATTTGTATCATAAGACCCACCTGAATAAGCGCCTGAGCGTTTTCCTACATTTTCACATACATCAATCCAACGTTCATCAAAAGCTCTTTTTACACGTTTGGTATAATCTTCTCCAAAAATTGCTAGTACTTCTTGTGCCTTTTTTACCCCATCTTCATAGTTAAATTTATAGTCTAATGTTGATAATGGTGTATAGATATCATACATTTTTAAATCTGAAAGATTCAAGATTTCTTTGCGAAGTACAATATAACGGTGTAATAAAGGTAAATATTTATTGACTGTTTCAATAAGAACATCGTAAACTTTTTCTGGTACAAAATTTTCTGCTAAAGCTGCTTCCCGTGCTGATGAATAGCCTCGTACTTCTGCATTGAAATTATGAACTTTCACATTAGTTTGTAAGGTTTTAGCATAAGTATGTTGATATTGTTCATAGTTACTATAAAGCGCTTTATAAGCATTTTTACGAGCAGTTCTATCCTTACTTTCCATAAGCGAAATATAATTCCCATGAGTCAGTTGAATTTCTTTACCTGACTCATCTTTTACTTGTGGAAAGCGGACATCTGCATTATCAAATACTTCAAATATTTCTGCACCACTACCAAAAATTTCTCCTGCGGATGCGAGAAGTTTTTCCTCTTTTTGGGTCAGAATATGAGCTTTTTTGGTAAACAATCGTTCAAAATAATGTTGATATTTTTTTAATTGTGGCTCGTCTAATAATAATTTTTGATAATTTTCAGTTGTTAACGCTAGAAATTCTGGTTCATAGAAGGAAAATGCTTCACCAAATTTTGCGTAAAGTGTTGTAGCTTTTGCTTGATATTCTTGGTACTTTGCAGCTCTAGTGTCTTGGTCATTTTTCATAGAAGCGTAGACGTAGAGCTTTTCCACATCTCTTGAGATTGAGAGCATGGTCGCTGTTATCTCATTCAAAGTTGCTGCGTTATCTAATAAATGCCCTACAAAATCTGCTTCTGCATCCTCAATATTGCCTGTAACACAATCTAACTCTTCTTCCCAAGCCTCATCTGTTGAAAAAATCGTTGTTAAATCCCAAGTCAATTGTTCTAGAATTTCAGTTCTTTCTTTAACCATATTGTCATTTCTCTTTCTCAGTTTCTATATCACTTTAATCATATTTTCCTAGCGGAGAAGATACTGTCTAAATCTTAGCTTTTAGATAGTACTAGATTTTTTTATTATAGCATTATCCACAGTTTAATGTTTATTTTCTGGAGGAATTCATACTAGACTGATTTTAAATCGGCGCTCAAAAAGTGGAAGATTTTTTAGTTAATGTCAGTATAGTTTAGAATTTCATCAAAAATAAATTTTCCAACGCCACCTTCGTTGCAACTTAAAGTAGTTTTGTGGCTTTTGTTTTTTACTGTGTCAGATGCATTTGCTACCGCCACTGCTACATCAACTGTTTCAAACATTGTTAAATCATTTTCTCCATCACCTATTCCAAAACTTAAGTCATAAGGTAATTTTTCAAGATAAGAGCGTATTGCAGCTCCTTTTGTACTGAGAGGATTGACGATCTCAAGTGTTTTTATGAATGATGTGAAAACGTAAGTGTCTTTGATAGTTAATCTCTCTCTAAGGATTTCATGTTTTTTGTCGCTTGCTTCCATTAGCTCAATTTTTACGATTGTCCGCTCTGGATATGTTTCAAAAAATCCAATAATATCTTCAACGTGATAACATTGCTCTTTGAAATACTCTGTTTTATAATCCATCAGCAGTCTTCCTTGATGTCCCATGAAACTCAGACTGTCGCGGAGTTTTTGCAGATGCACCTCATATTTCTCTACAGGTTGAATCACCACCTCAGTGTCAGTGTGGATAAAATAAAGAATATTTTCTTCATCCAAAATAGGCAAAAGACGCCGCAAAGTTTCTATTGATAGACAATTGCTATAAGTCGGAAATTGCCCTCTTGCTTTAAAACCTGCGCCATTTCCGAAGATGACATCACAATCTAGTCCAATCTCTTGCTCCATTTGCTCAACAAGTCCAATACCACGACCTGTTACAAATACGAAATGGTCACCTGCTTCTTGAAGTCTTTTAACTGCATCTATATTTATTTGAGGAACAGGTACGCCTAAATCTTGAAAAGTTCCATCTACATCCGAAAAAACAATATTCATACTTTCTCCTACCTTTTCATCAAAACAATTATCTTATAATTCATTATGAACAAACACTTTGCTTGATGTTGTAATTTTTAGTTGTAGCACTATAAAAAATAGACTATCCACTTGAATAATCTTTTCTATTTTGCCTTTGTTTCATTGTTAACTTCTTTTATTATAGCATAGAAACGAGGTGGATAGAGCTTGTTTCGCGGATTTTTTTTGAAATTTTCTAAAAAATTTTGATAGTAGGGCACTAAATTTTGTGTAATTTGTGTGAAATTTGCTGATGAAATCTTGTCATCACTGACAGAAAGTAAATTGAGTCCTGGTGGCGCGATATAAGGTTTGTCAAAGTTTTCTGTCAGTAAATTTTTCCCTTGCTGATAATATTTTTCTTGAATTTCCAACCATTTCGTTGACCGATGAAAGAGTTGTTGTCTGACAAAATGAAAAAGCCCTCTGTCAGCACTGACAGGTAATGACAATGGAGCTTGTGCGGAAAAAGGCTGGCGCAAATGTGTCAACAGTTCTCCGTGACCAAATAATATTTCTTCTGTTAAATGTAAAATGTTGCCCCTCAAGTCCTGATGAATCAATGATTTTAATCTTAATTTTTTTCGTTCTAAATCAAGTTCCCAGAAATAAAATCCTCGATTTTCAGAAAAATACATCAAATTTTTTTGGAGTTCTGTCAGTTGATGACTCAGCCATAATTTCTTTCCCATTAGCCAAATCACTGAATAACCATGAGTTTGATAGTTTTCTGTTCGTTCTTTTAGGCGTTTGAGCGAAAGAGAGGAACATTGAACTTCTATTGCAATTTTATCGTTAACCAGCAAATCAGGGGTTTGTTTTAACTCCGGAAGATATTTTTCTACTTCCACTTTTTCGGACTTTTTGAACCAACGATAGAGTATCTTCTTTAATGTTAAATGTTGCACAGACTCATTTTCAGTCCACGATTCACAATTTTGTAAAGTTTTGTGCGCAAAATGTGTAATTTTTATATTTCCATTTTTCAAGACAACTTCTGTTTTGCAAGCAGGACAAAAGTATTGCCCAGTCAGTTCTTCTGGAGAACTTTCTAATAAGTTAACCAGTTTATTTTTTTCATCAATTGCTGTCAGCATACTATCATATACGAAAATACTGACAGATTGTCACCAAAAAAACTGTCAGTACACTGACAGAATATTTTAGGATGAAATTCGATTGTTTTTCACAGCTCTTAATGAATGCGAACTCAGTTCCTATTATAATGCTGCATCAGAACAACAACAATAGCAAAAATGATGAAACTTCCGACAATGACGGCAACCCAAATCATATGTTTTTTCTTTTCAGAGTTAAGAACAGCAATAAATTCACGAATGAAGGCGGGAACACGATAATACATCGCCGTTTTTCCACCACGTCCTCCTTGCGCTTCTAGACCAATCTGAGCTGCAAATAAAGCAGCACGGAAGACATGATAATCTGAAGTGAAAAATAGAAATTTATCTTTCAAAAGTTTGTCGGAAAAGACTAGATTTTCGTAAGTTGTTCGAGATTGATTTTCAAGTAGTGTGCGCTCAAATGGAAATCCCAGCGTTTCAACGGCATATTTTTGCATGGCTTGTGCTTCTGAGATTTTCTCGTCTGGTCCTTGACCTCCTGAAAACACCAAAATTGTCTGTTCATCACGTACTGCATCTACAGCAGCACGAATTCGATTGCCGAGCAATTTCCCAACATGCTCTCCCTGAATGAGTCCTGCACCAAGCACGACATAGTAAGGCGCTGTCATTTTTCTCACTCGCCTGCCATATACCCAGCTTGATAAAAAGAAAATACCAAATTGCCAAGCCAAATAAATAGACAAGATGGGATATACAAAACTCAGAATGTGTAACCAAAGCCAACTTTCTGGTAGTTTCCCAACCGAAAGATAAAGAAAATCAATACCAATAAAGAAAAGAACGACAATAGGCAACAATAAATTTGAAACAGATTTTGATTCTCTTCGCCACATTTTTATGGTCAAAACTACAATCGCAATGGGAATAACAAAACCTAACACCAAAGGAGTAATCGCAAACAAGACTGCTTCAATAGATAACAAAACAAGACCGATACTGTTTCGTTGCTCTGAAAATACAATAAACGAACCCAAAACACCATTCAATGTTATCCATAAAAAAATAATATAAAAAAAGGATAATCTTCCCAAGCGCAATGTTCTTAAATCTTTCAAGCGCTTTATTTTCCACCAAAAAACGAAAGTGATACTCCCAAAAAATAACGTCAAAATTACGCCAATAATAAATAATCCAAAATCTTCCATGAGCATATTTTAACATATTTTTAATCACATTATGACAAAATTCATTAAAAAATTACTAACAAGAAAATTGTAAATAAAAAAATTCTGTCAATTCAATGCGCTTGATATAAGGATTGAATCAATCAGATAAAAAACCGGTTAGCAAAGCTAACCGGCTTGTCAGTATACTGACAGAATATTCATAAGTATAATTTTGAGCTTACAAAGCAGCTAAAACCGCAAAGTTAATGATAAACAAGATAGCAACTACCCAAATAACAGGTTTTACTTCTTTCACTTTTCCATTGAACAGTTTAACAAAGATGAACGTAATAAATCCAGCGGCAATCCCGTAAGAGATTGAATATCCAAGTCCCATAAATACAGAAGCAAAGAAAGCAGGAATTGCTTCGCCAAGGTCGCTCCATTTAATCTCAGTAAATGAACTCAGCATCATCATCCCAACAATGATAAGAATAGGTGCAGTCGCTTGAGAGGGTACAATAGCAAGAAGCGGCAAGAATAAGCTTGAAATAGCAAACATTACAGCCACCACAACCGAAGTCAAACCAGTACGTCCTCCCGCACCAATACCAGCGGCAGATTCAACATAAACTGTTGTATTTGATGTACCAAAGATTGCCCCAATTGGAGTTGCAATCATATCAGCAAACAAAGCTTTATCCATCTTAGATGAGAAACCATGACTATTTTCCATATCTTTAAGGTCTTCATCTGTAAAGATACCCGTTGCACGACCTGTACCAATAAATGTACCGATTGGGTCAAAGATTGACGTCAATGAAAAGGCAAGGACAGTCATCAAAACTTCAACAATACGTGAAGAATCAGAGAATAAACTCCCAAAACCTTTAGGGCCAAAAGCAGCACCAAATGTTGTTCCCATTTGATCAACGGCAGTTCCAAGATTATTTTGTGCAAACAATGTATGCACATCAATCTTAACTACACCAGTCAAAATAGCAAGAATCGTTGTAACCAAAATAGAAAGTAAAATTCCTGCCTTCCATTTACGAAGAACGAAGAACATTGTTACAACAATCCCAACAAGTGCAATCAAAACACCAGGATTATTAAAAGTCACAAGTCCAGGCACAATTGATGAATTAGCTGTAATCGTACCGTGTTCATTTGTATAAGTCCCAGGGTCAGCGATAAATTGCAAGATACCAGCATTTTTAATCCCGATATAAGCGATGAAAATACCAATCCCACCACCAATAGCGTGTTGCAAAGCCTCAGGAATACCAAGAATAATTGCTTTACGAATAGATGTAAACGTAATAATAATATTAACCACACCACAGATGAAAACCATAGCCAACGCTTCTTGCCAAGTATATCCAAGACTCAATACAACAGTATAAGCAAAGAAAGCATTGAGGCCCATTCCTGGAGCAAGTGCATAAGGGACATTAGCAATCAAGCCAATCGCAAGTGTACCAACAATAGATGCCAAGATTGTTGCCAAGAATACCGCTTGTACGGGCATCCCTGTTGACCCCAAGATTTGTGGATTCACAAAGAGGATGTAGCTCATGGCAAAGAATGTTGTCAATCCAGCCATAATTTCACGGCCAACTGTAGTGCCGTTTTCTTCAAGTTTAAATAACTTGTTCACGAAAAATTTCTCCTTTTTAAAAGATGCGAAGTGGGTCTATTTGGAAGTTATGAAATATAAAAAACTATGGCTAATTTATCGTAAATACACGAATGAACCGATGTTGCTTTGCAAATTTCATGGCGCAAAACAGTAGCATAATAGGCCAATTGTAGTCATCACTAATAAAAGTGAGAAAAGTATATTTTCACTAACTTTCTAGCCCGCTGAACTCAGTTATTCGCTAAAAAGTTGTATCCCACACGTTTTTGTGGCATACGTCATAAAATAAAAAATAACTATATCCCTATTCTAATCAGTTTTACTTAAGGAAACAAGATTTTTGTTAGGAATTTCCTTTAAAAACATTTCAATGTTCGGAAATATCGAACATAATTAGTAAATAATTTTTTAATGTTCGTTCCCTTACTCAAAATTCTTGATCCATCTAATAGTTTTCTACGGAGAATTGAAAATAAATTAGGATACTTTTATTTAACAACTCTCTGTTTATTCTGCAACTTCAAAGTAAGAGTAGCCTATCTATGTTATAATGGATGAACGAATATAAATAAAGGATGGGGTATGGAAAATAAAGATAGAAAATTGATTGCTATTGACCTAGATGGAACAACTTTACAATCTGATGGTCACTCTATCAGTCGTTATACAAAATATGTTTTTAAACGAATTGAAGCACTTGGACATATTATATGTATTACCACGGGGCGCCCTTACCGAATGTCTTTAGATATCTATCGCGAACTTGAATTAAGCAGTCCAGTCATAAATTTTAACGGTGCACTCATTTCAATGCCTAATAACAAAGGATGGGAACACACGAAAGCTCACTATATTGACCGTTCTTTTGTTTTTGACTTATTAAGGCACCAACAAAATTTCAATCTTGATTTTTTCGCCGTTGAATACCGAAGAAAATTCTTCCTTAATACTTTCCGAAATGTTGATGCAAAGCTTTTTGGTGTGGAAAAATTTCAACCTTACAATCGTTTACGTGCTGACCGTGTCACTGATAATCCACACGCTGTACTTATCTCCACTCGTCAAAAAGACAAAATAGCATTAGCAGAAGAAATGCGCAGACACTACAATGGAAAAATTGATGTTGGTGTTTGGGGAGGCCCAAACGGTATCTTAGAAGTCGTTCCCAAAGGAATTAGTAAAGCTTCTGGATTAAAACATCTTCTTAAAGTTCTTGATATTCCTCTAGAAAATCTTATTGCTTTCGGAGATGAGCACAATGATATTGAGATGTTTAAACTTGCTAAAAATGCCTATGCAATGAAGAATGCCTCGAAACGTCTGACACCTTTTGCGACAGAAATCCTTCCTTGGACCAATGATGAAGACGGTGTTGCTCGTCAATTAGAAAAATTATTTTTAAAATAATAGAGCGATTGTAATTTTTAATAGACAACAAAACAAAATCAGAGTAAAATAAACTTGTAAGCATAAAACCGTTTACAAGTTTTTCTATTATCTCAAGCTCTACTCCTAGGGTTATTTTACAACTTTAAAAGGACTGAGCTCACCACAGAAAAAGGAGAAAACCGTTATGATTAAATTATTACGTACTAATATTGTCGCTTCATGGGTTCTAACAATCCTACGGATTTACATCGGTTGGCAATGGGTCGAAGCAGGTTGGGAAAAAATCCATACCTCTGGTGGTTTCCATGCTGAAGGACTGATTGCTGGTGCGCTTAATCAAGGAACTTCTGAAAAGCCTTTTGCTTATCCTTGGTTTCATGATTTTCTAGCTGCAACAACAAACAATGGACATAATGCTGGAATTTTCAACGTTCTGGTTCCCTGGGGAGAACTTCTCGTTGGACTTGGATTAATATTCGGAACTCTAACTCTTGCAGCTGCATTCTTTGGACTTCTGATGAATTTTACTTACTTGCTTTCAGGCGTGGTTTCTACAAATCCAACTTTCGTAGTTATTCAATTTTTAATTCTTATTGCTGGATTCAATGCAGCTAAAATAGGTCTTGACTACTGGATTACCCCTTTCCTACGTAAATATCTTCCATTTTTGAATAATGACATCAATACACGTAGAGTCAATTAACACTTATGTAAACAACACACTGTCAAAGTTTTTTGACAGTGCTTTATTTTGAAAAAACAGATTAATCATCCTATAATGTAAGGGAATACAAATAATAATATTATCTATTTTTTATAGATTTAATATATCTGAAGGAGAAATTAATGAAAGTTTCAATTTTCTCAACTTGCGTGATGGACTTAATGTTTCCTCAAGTCGGAATTGCAATGGTCGAAGTTTTAGAGCGTCTAGGAATAGATACCGATTTACCAGAACAACAAGTATGCTGTGGACAGCCAACTTATAACTCTGGACTGGTCAAAGAATCTATGCCCACAATCAAAAATCAGATTGATGCCTTTGAGCACTCAGACTATGTCGTAGGTATCGCTGGTTCATGCTCTGGGATGTTCAAAGAGTATCCTCATATGTTCAAGGAAGATGACCCTTACAAACAAAAAGCTATTGATTTAGCGAATAAATCTTATGAATTTACACAATTTCTCTATCACGTCCTTGGTGTAAAAGATGTTGGGGCTACATTTAATGGTGAAAAAGCGACTTATCACCGCTCTTGCCACATGACTCGAATCCTTGGCGAACGCGAAGCACCTTTTATTTTATTGAATCATGTTGAAGGTCTTGAAATGCTACCCCTCCCTCACATCGAGAATTGTTGTGGTTTTGGTGGAACTTTCTCTGTTAAATCACCTGAAATCTCTGAAATGATGGTTACTGAAAAGATGAATGACGTTGTATCAACTGGTGCTGAAATCTTGATCTCAGCCGACTTAGGTTGCTTAATGAATATAGCTGGAAAATTTAATCGTGAAGGCAAAAAAATAAAAGTGATGCATATTGCCGAAGTATTAAATACCAATGTTGACTTGGAACGGATTGATTCTGTCACAAACCCAGTATTTGCAAAGATTTAGGAGGAAAGGAGAATACGGAGAGCGCTGCATTTTGAGTAATAATAACTTAAAATACAGCGCTCAAAGTTTGATTAAAAACTATGGGACTTTCTACAAGTACAAAAACGTTTGCTGAACGTTTAGAAGATAGCAAAAAAGATAAATTTGCTCAAGCTGCTGTGGCTAGAGCACAAGACACTCAATGGGAAAAAAGAGAATCTTCTCGTGAAGAACTTGGAAATTGGCAAGAATGGCGCGACATTGCAGAATCCATACGGCAACACACGCTAAAACATCTTCCTCACTATTTGACAGAGTTTTCAGATAATGTTGCTGCTCGTGGTGGCCATGTCTTCTTTGCAGCGGATGCCAAAGAAGCTAATGATTATGTGAAAAAAATTGTGTTAGAGAAAAATGCGAAAAAGATTGTAAAATCTAAATCTATGGTTACAACTGAGGTTGATATTGACCCGATGCTTGTTTCACTCTCTGATGATATGGATGTATTGGAAACTGACCTTGCAGAATTCATTTTGCAAGTCGCTGACTGGGATGAGCCTTCTCATATCGTTTTTCCTGCTTTACACAAAAATCGCGATCAAATCCGTGAAATTTTTGCTGCAAAACTAGGCTATGAGGGAGATAATGACCCTGTTAATCTTGCACGTTGTGCACGTGACACAATGCGTAAACTTTTTTTGAAATCTGAAGTGGGCATTACAGGTTGTAATTTTGCGATTGCCAATACGGGTGATATCAATTTATCAACTAACGAAGGAAATGCTGACTTAACTATTTCTATTCCCAAAACACAGATTGTCTTAATGGGGATGGAGCGGATTGTACCATCAATTAAGGAAGCTGAGATTCTAGATAATATGTTGGCACGTTCAGCTGTTGGACAAAAATTGACAACTTATGTGACTTTTGCTGGACAAAAAGCGGATGATGAATCAGATGGTCCAGAAGATTTTCATGTCGTTATTCTAGACAATGGTCGTTCTAATGCAATTGGTACAGAATTTGAATCAATTTTGCAGTGTATTCGTTGTGGGGCTTGTTTAAACGTTTGTCCTGTTTATCGTCAAATTGGGGGACATGCCTATGGTTCGATTTATCCTGGCCCTATTGGTTCTGTACTCTCCCCTGTCCTCGGTGGTTATGAGCAATATGGTGATTTGCCCTATGCCTCAACGCTTTGTGGCGCCTGCACAGAAACTTGTCCTGTCAAGATTCCGCTGCATGAGCTTTTGATTGCACATCGACGCGTCATGGAAGATGACCTCAAGATGCACCATGATGGTTCATTTGTTAATATGGAAATGAATGCTGTGGGGATGGGAACTGGCCATCCTGCAATGTTTGGCATGGCAATGAATATGGCTCATGCTGGACTTTCGATGTTGCCAAAGGCTAAAGAAATTACCGTTGAAGGTTCACTTTTCGAATATGGAGCTGTACGTAAAGCTCCAGCACTAGCAAAAGGTTGGACAGATGTACGTGATTTGCCTGTGGCACCGCCACATAAGGAACAATTCCGTCAGTGGTATAAGAAACATAAGGCAGGTAAATGAGATGACTGGAACTATTGAAAATCGTGAAAAATTTTTAGCAACTTTGCTGGAAAAACGTGGAGGTGTGGAACTTCCTTTTGAAGCTTATCAACCGATTTCTAACTTGCCCGAAACACACTTGGCTCATCTAACGACAGACGAGTTGTTAGCTATTGCTAGAGACCAAGCAGCACGTGTTTCTGCCAATCTAATAGAAACTACTGCTTCCAAGATGAATGAGGTCATCGCTGGATTAATTGAAAAATCTGGTGGGGAACAAGTCATGATTCCAACAACAGATGAATTTGATCATTTTGGGATACAAGTAGAGTCCAATCAGCTTGTCCAATGGAAAATCGGTGCAGAATATCGAGATGAAAATATCATGGCAGCGCAAAATTCAAATGTTGCCGTGGCTGTGGCGAAATTTTTCCTCGCTGAATCTGCGACAATTGCGGTGGAGTCTGAAGCTGGACAGGGTCGTTCTTTGCATTTTTTGCCAACACATTATATTTCTGTCATTCCTTTAAGTCGTATGGTAGCACGCTCAACGCAAGCAGCCAGCTGGTTTGAGGAAAATAAGAAACCAGGCTCAACCTTGCATTTCATCTCTGGTCCTTCTAATTCTGGAGATATTGAAATGCAACTTGTCGTTGGTCTTCATGGACCATTGGAAATTAATTATGTTATTGTAAAAGATTTATAATTATGAAAATTTGTGGAATTAACTCTGTCAGTCTATTGATAGGGTTATTTTTTGTCAGTATACTGACAGTTTTTATTTTTACTGACAAGGATATTATTTTGGATTTAGATCTTTCTTTTTTATAATTAAATTATAAAAACATTAGAAGGAGATTTTTATGATTAAATTTTTACGACATAGTCGACTTGCTGCTGTTATCTTGACTATCCTACGTGTTTTCATCGGCTATCAATGGATGAGCGCTGGTATAGGCAAACTGATTGCTGAGGAGAGTTTCTCTGCAAGTGGTTTAATTAATGGTGCTTTGAACAGTCCTACAGCTTATCCTTGGTTTCATAGTTTTCTTTCATTGACGACGGATAGTGGTGCAAACACAGCTTTCTTTGATTTTGTAGTTCCTTGGGGTCAAGTGATTGTTGGACTTGCTCTTATTTTAGGAACTTATACACTCTTTGTTGCCTCTGCGGGATTAATGATGAATATCGCTTTTATCTTGTCAGGCGTAATTTCTGAGAATCCAACTTTCATCTTGATTCAAGTCTTAATTTTAGTTGCTGGATACAATGCTGGTCGGTATGGACTTGATTATTGGATTACACCTATTGTCCGTAATATTTTTCCATTTTTACATAATGATACTTTGCTTGAAAATGGATAAAATTAAAGCTGTCAGTATACTGACAGTTTTTTTGTTTGCTTACAAAAAAAATCATGAGAATTTTCCCATGATTTTCTTTTAGTTACGATTGTTTCCGCCTGCAATACCAAAGATACGAAGCAGGAAGAGGAACAAGTTAAGGAAGTCGAGATAGAGAGAAAGTGCCATTGATATTGCCCAACCATCACTGACCTGACCGTTATTTGCATTATAAACGCTGATAATTTTTTGATTATCCCAAGCAATCAATCCCGAGAAAATAACGACCCCTGCAATACTTGTAAGGAACACCAGTCCTGAGCTTGCCAAGAACCAGTTGAGCACCATCGCTACGATCAGTCCCCATACAGCAACTCCCATGACCTTACCCATAGCTGAAAGATTTCGCTTTGTCACACGCCCATACACCGAAAGTCCTAAGAACATTGCTGCTGCGGTCACAAAAGCAAGCGTGATATTTGTCGCGGTGTACATGAGAAGTGTGAAGCTGAGCAAGAATCCGAAGAAAGCAGCGAACCCTATAAATAGCGGAAGTGCCATCGGAGAATTTTTCAGTGCAGCACGCTGCATTGGAAACACGAGAAAGAGTGGAACTAACCATAACAGCAGAAAGGCGAAGCTTCCACTTTGCATGATAGAAATCAGGTTATCCACAAAGAATGTAATCATAATCCATGAAACAAGTGCTGAAATCAGTACTCCAGCTCCCATCAGCGCATAGATTTTACTGAAAAAAGCATTAAGTCCGTCTTTTTGTTGGTCAAAGATAATATTGTTATTGTCATTCATATTTTGCATTAAATTTGGCCTCCTTATTTTTAATTTAATTCTAATACTATTTTACCAAAAAATACATCATTTGTCATCAGACTTAAGTTGTATTTTTTATTATGTCTAATTGTTGCCACTACTATAACTAATCCGCTGTGAAAAATAAATGCTCTATTAATTTTTATAACGTCTACGGCCCCAATTTGCAACTTCCCTGGTTTTCGATTTTGATGTATCTTCTAGTCTTAAAGCAGGTGTCGAAACTGACATGAAAAACAAAAAGCTGTCAGCGTGCTGACAACTTTTAATATTTTAGTTCATATCGAAAGAAGGTAACCGTTTGAAATGTTTACGAGCATTCCATTTGTATTTCACAGAATCACGCCATTCGATACTTGCTACGCGTTTGTCCACAGCTGTAACAATCCAACTTTCTTTATAACGCGGTGGATTAATAGTTGCACCAAACATATGTTTGATGATAATATCTTTTTCTAGCTCTGACAAAGTGGTCAATTTGCGAGCATTGCGGTAGGCAATATGTGGATGCACATAAGCATGGCTCTTGGCAAATTTTGTTTCGCGCCAATCATAGTAGAAAAGATCATGCAAAAGCCCTGCACGAGCTGTTGCTTTGGCATTCAAGCCTCGTTTTTTTGCAATAGTGTAGCTAACATAACTGACTTTGAGGCAGTGCTGTAAGCGGGTTGAAGTGTAATGATGTGTGATTTTATCGAGTTTTTGGAGCTCGGGCATTTTGAGAAGATGACCGACATAACTCATATACTCGGCATCATTTAACCACGGTTGTTCATCTAAATTCATGAATTGATTATATCACGAAATTTGACTTTGTCAATGTAATATACAAACTTTTTTGATTAAATTTTTCTTTCTATTTATTTAGATTAGTTGACTTCTTCTCTCACAAATTGATTTAAATGTGCTTTTTTATCTTGTTTTTATACTTATCTTTTTATTATTTTTTGTTATATCCTCCAACTTTTGTAAACCACAATGTCATCCGTTCTATTCTTTTATGATGTATCAGCTTTATTAATATTAAAGGAATTATTTGTCAAAAATCAAAGTCCAGAGTTTACAAAGTCATAAAATTCCTGTATAATTGATAGGTATTAGAAAAATCTTGGGGGGTGTATTGTGCCCAACTGAGGATTCAATCATCAACCAGCTTTTCTACGAAAAGTACTAAAGGAGAACAAAATGGCTAATATCAAATCTGCAATCAAACGTGCTGAATTGAATAAAATCGCTAACGAACGTAACTCACAACAAAAATCTGCAATGCGTACTGCTATCAAGAAATTTGAAGCTGAACCAACTGAAGAATCTTTCCGAGTTGCTTCATCAGCTATCGATAAAGCTGCTACTAAAGGCCTTATCCATGCCAACAAAGCTTCACGTGACAAATCACGTCTTGCTGCTAAACTCGGCTAATCAAAAATGTCTGTCAGCACTGACAGCTTTTTTTATACAAAAAAATCATAACTCAACAGTTATGATTTTTTAAATATTTCAAAATCGGAATCTAACATTCCAATAAGTGGATTGAAGTTCCCAGTCAGAATCATCTTTTCTGTCAAAATTCCAGACTGAATCACTGGCTCCTCATCATCTTCTTCAAAGAGTGAAATCGCCTTATTTACGACAACTGATGTTTTTTTGTCAGTGCTGACAGACTGGTCAACAGATGCTTTCTCAAAACTGTCAGTCACTTCTTTGATGTCAGTTATTTTTTCAGTCAAAAATCGCTCAATTAGTCCTGTTTTGCGGTTTGCTCCAGCTTTTGCTACAGCTGCGGCAAAAGCTTTTCGCTCTCCAAGTAAGATAAGACTTTGTTTTGCTCGAGTAATGGCTGTATATAAAAGATTACGCTCCAACATTCGTGAATAGCTGGAAACCATTGGAACGACCACAGTAGAAAACTCTGAACCTTGTGATTTATGAATAGACATCGCATATGCCAGTGTAATTTTGTACCACTCTGCTCGTGGATAACTCAATTCTTGACCATCAAAGTCCATAACCAGCTCATCTTGTTTGCTCTCAGTAAATTTTGCAGGAATTAATTCAATAATAATACCCAAATCACCATTAAAAACATTGGCTTGAGCATCATTAACCAAATGTAGAACCTTGTCTCCTTCACGAAATTTTAAATCATTAAAGTTAAATTCAAGTCGCTCCTCAAGAGGATTAAAAAGATTTTGGAGCAAGATATTCATTGCATTTATCCCAGCAATTCCTTTATACATTGGTGCCAAAACTTGTAATTCAAAAGGATTATTCCCACGATTTTTCCAAGCTTGCGCAATTTGCCCGATGAGTTGTGGAATCTGCTGACTACTTGCTTCAAAGTATGAGCGGTCTGCTTTCTTCTCCGTAAAATCACGAGGAAGTTCTCCGTTTTTAATGTGGTGCGCTAGATTTGTAATTGTGGAATCATTTCCTTGACGGAAAATTTTATCCAACTTAATTGATGGTATTTGAGAAATTTTCAGCAAATCAGCAAAAACTTGCCCTGGCCCAACTGAAGGAAGTTGGTCTCCATCTCCTACTAATAATACCTTCATCGAACTCGGAATCGCTTGAAATAGCTTGTTTGCTAACCAAGTATCCACCATCGAAAATTCATCAACAATCAAAAGACTACCTGATAAATCATTACCAAAAGACTCCGTATCTTCATCTTGACCCAGACCAAGATGTCGATGAATCGTTGCCGCTGGTAAACCTGTCAATTCATTCATCCGACGCGAAGCCCGCCCAGTCGGTGCCGCAAGCAATATCGGAAATAAGTCATCTGTATAATGTGCTGGTTCCAAGTCGATTTTATGAATTCTTGCATAAACCTCAATAAAACCATTAATAATCGTTGTTTTCCCAGTTCCTGGACCACCAGTCAAAATGAAAAACTGTTGGTTCATCGCACCGATAATCGCACATTTTTGTAACTCATCATAAGTAATTTCGAGATCGTTTTCAACTTCTGTCAGCACTGACAGGATTTTTTTATCAGCAAAATTTTTGTCAGCACCGTCTGTTTCAGAAGTTCCTATTTTTTGGACGCTATTGTCAGCAACTATTGTTTTTGTCAGTGCTGACAGACTTTTTTTAATTCCTTCTTCTGCAAAAAAAAGCGAATTTTCAAATATTTTAGTTCCATCTTGTTGAATTTTTCCGTCAATAATCAGATGATTAATTTCAGCAGCAACTTCTGACGGATTAACTTCAACATTTCGTGCTTCTTCAAGCAGAAAAATGGTTTCAGAAAGAAGTTCTTTTGCCTCAATATAAGTATCTCCTGTCGCCAAAGAATGTGTATTGACGACATGCAAAAGTGCTGCCCGAAAGCGATTAGAGCTATCTGCCTCAATGCCTAACTCGTTAGCAATCTTATCTGCAGTTTTAAAACCAACACCCTTGATTTCTTCAACAAGCTGATAAGGGTTTTCTTCAATCTTCTCAAGCGTTTCATCTTTATAAAGTTCATAGATTTGAAAAGTGATTTTACTTGGTAAGCCATATTCTGCAAGCTTTGCCAATACTTTTTCCATTCCATGATTCTCTCTCAAACGCTTGATAAAAGAATTTTTACGCGCAAGTGTCAATAAACCATCTAACTTCTCAGGTGCTTCAAGAATACGGTCTATTGTATTTTCAGGGAAAAGCTCAACGATTTTCTCTGCTGTTTTTTTCCCAATTCCTGGAAATTTATCTGACGAAAAATACTTTACTAGTCCCGCACTTGATGTAGGCATTGCCTTTTCATATTGCAAAACTTGCAACTGCTCACCATATTTTGGATGATGAGTCAGATTACCATAAAAAGTATAGCTATCTCCCTCAACCACATCCCCAATTGTACCATTGACGACAATTTCCGAATCATCATAATCAGCATTAGTTTCATCAATTTCAATGAGTAACACCTTATAAAAATTACTCGTGTTGCTAAAAAAAATTGCCTCAACAGAGCCTGTCACATAAGTCTTTTCGCTCATAATACTTTATCCCAGATTTTCATTTCAAAATGACGATGTCCCGACTCCAAAATGGTAAGTGTGTTATTAGCCAATCCACCACCAGTACGCAACTCTGCAACATCAAAACCCGCTAAATGTCGTATTCCTGCTGTGCCTGAAGCCCCATGACCAACCAATAATACATTCTCCAAATCAGCCGTCAACAAATCCCTTGCCAATGCATCAAATCTTGAGAGAACTGATTCAACAGATTCTGCACCAAAAGCTGAACCATCAAACTTGTCCAATTCAAACCTAGAATCATGCATTTCTTTTGGATACTTGGCAATTGCGTCCGTAATCAAACAACCCTCTAGCTCACCAAAATTCCATTCTGACAGCCTATTGTCAGTACTGACAGCGCTGTCAGTAATTAATTTTGCAGTCGTCAGTGCCCTTTGTTGTGGGCTAGACAATACCTTATCAAAAGAAATTGGATCCAAATACTGACGAACACGTTCAATTGCTTGATAAGACTCAGGTAATAAAGCAGAATCTCCTTTCTGCCCTTGTAACCTTCGTTCTAAATTCCATTCCGTCTTACCATGTCTTACAAAATAAATTTTCATATCTAAAATGTGAGGACGATTACTTTGAAGTACAAAAAATTCCTCAATAACGACTCTGCTATATACTATAAATCAGTAAGCTCATTTTATCAGTCGTTCTGCAATAACAAGTTCTGATGCACTTTTCACGTCAGAACAGGTACAAAGCACCATAAACCATTGTATCCTGTTACAATGATCTAGCTACAGTATAACATCCTATCGAATTTTAAAGCAGAGCCAGTATAGCATAACTTCAGAGCGTCCGTATCCAGTTCCTTTCTTTTATTTAACCAAGCAAGTGCCTGCTAAATCCCCCACCTCTTTTAGGTGGAGGGATAAGCAGCACTAAGCTTTGCTTTCGTTCTACTAACATCAGCGGGAGAGAAAGAATCTCCCACTGATGAAGTAATTACTTCAAATTTCATAAATATTATAATGTCCAAGTATTCGCACCGTTACACCCAGACTTTTTAACTCTTCTAGCGCATAGGAAATCTTCTCATTTTCAACTAAATCAATGATGAAGAAATACTGCCCCAATCGTGTTTTCAACGGACGAGATTCAATTTTTGTCATATCAATATCACGCCAAGCAAAGACTGAAATAGCCTTATGCAATGCTCCTGGAAGATTTTCTGGTAGAGTAAGTGCAACACTAACTTTTTGCCCACAGCTTGCCAATGGTATCTCAGGAAAACAATGTCCCAATAACCAAAAGCGTGTATTATTTAATTCAATATCCTGAATATCTTTTGCTAAAATCTCCAATCCGTAGATACTCGCAGCTTCTTGATTAGCCACAGCCGCAATTGGCTCAGTAGAGTGATTTTTCACAAATTCTGCTGCCATCGCTGTAGAATCTACCGCAATAAGTGATGCTTCAGGGTAATTTTTCTGCAGAAACTCTCTTGTTTGAGCCAAACCTTGAGGATGTGAATAAATTTTCTCAATTTTTTTATTTAAGTTAGTAACTAATAAATTTTGTGAGATAGACAGTACAACTTCAGCCACAACTTGTGCTGTACTCTTATGAAAAAGACTATCTATCGCAAGATTTACCGTTCCTTCTATGCTATTTTCTATGGGAATTAACGCAAAATCACAGTTCTTCTCATCATACGCGGAAATGACATCAGCAATCGTATCAAAAGCAAGTAAATTTCCTTTAGGAAACGCCGACTTTGCAGCAATATGAGAAAATGAACCTATCGGTCCTAAATACGCTATTTTTATTTCTTTTTTCACAAATTTCCCTGCCAATCTCGAATTTCTTGAACAATCTTGTCTGGTTGCTTATTATCCACAACAATAACTAAATCTGCTACTTCTTCATACACGGGAGCTCGCTTTTCAAATAATTTTCGTGCAAATTCCTTATTCTTAGCTAAAGGACGTTGATTTTTATCATCTTTTAAAATTCTTTGCCACAAGACATCAAAATCACTTTTTAGATAAACAACTTGAGTTTGAAAACCTAAAACATCCAAATTTCCAGCATTTTCTACAATACCGCCACCTGTTGCAATCACAAAGTTCATATGAATCGCAGCCTCAAAAACTTCTTGTTCCACTTGACGAAAATCATCCTCGCCAAATAAATCAAAAAATGTTGAAATCGGCATCTCAATTTGCTGTTCAATCATCTTATCCAAATCAATAAAATCATCCGATAAAAGTTTTGCCACTGTGGACTTTCCGGCTCCCATAAAGCCTATTAAAATTATACTCATAAATCTATCCAATATCGGCATTCACCGTCTATGATATTTTCCATTTGACCACCTGCTTGTTCAATCACATGACGGCTCACTTCATTCTCTACTTTTGCACAGACTAAAACTCGATAAATACCATGTTCCTTGTACTTTTCAAGTCCAAATTCTATCATTTTCCCTGCTAGTCCTCGCCTCCGAAAACTTGGAACAACAGCATATCCGATATGTCCACCTGTCCGAAATAAGCTTCCTTTTTCAATCTGCCATCGACAATTCAACATTCCCACCATGACACCCTGCTCAAAAGCGAAATAAGTTGTTCCTGATGAATGATTAGGATCATCATTTTCTATTTTTAAATCTTCTACAAAGCTTAAATAATCCTCAAACTGTAGCTCTTTTGCTTTTTCAATCATAAAAAGATGATGAAAAGGATTTTCATCTTTTTTCCATTCAGTAACAAAATCTGAAAATGCCCTTTTATCATCAAAATTCAATTCACGAATTTCCATCTAGACGCTCCAAATCATCAAAAAAGCTTGGATAACTTGTATTAATTGCCTCAGCTCGCTCAAGTATCATTTCGCCTGATGAAACTAAAAGGCTCGCAATCGCTGCCATCATCCCAATCCGATGGTCTCCAAGAGTATTCACAGTCGCAGCATGAAGTGGTGTTTCTCCTTGAATAACCATCCCATCTGCTGTCGGCTGAATATCTGCACCCATTGCACTCAAACTATCTGCCACCACAGCTATTCTATCCGTTTCTTTAACTTTCAACTCCTCCGCATCTCGAATAACCGTCTGACCTTGTGCTTGAGTTGCTAAAAGAGCAATAATTGGTAATTCATCAATCAATCTTGGAATCAAACGCCCTGAAATTTCGCAGCCTTTAAGCTGACTTGTGCGAACACGAATTGTAGCTGATTTTGCTACATCATCCTGCTCTAAAAATTCAAGTTCTGCACCCATTGCGGAAATGACATCCAAAATCCCTGTTCTTGTTTCGTTTATTCCAACATTTTTCAAGACTATTTCCGAATTTGGCACAATTAGAGCGGCAACCAACCAAAAGGCTGCTGAAGAAATATCCCCTGGAACCGTCACATCACAAGCAATTAAAAATTGTCCACCAGGCACCAAAATAGTTTGTCCTGATACAGCAATCTCTCCACCAAACTGAATAAGCATTTCTTCAGTATGACTACGTGTCTTCTCTTTTTCTACTATCTTAGAAACTTCACCTTTAGGAGTTTGTAAAGCAGCAAAGATTAAGGAAGATTTAACTTGGGCAGATGCCACAGGCAGTTGATAATCAATTGCAGATAACTTACCACCTTTTATTACCAAAGGAGGCAAATCTCTTGATGTCTGCCCTGTAATATTCGCCCCCATCATTCTCAAAGGTTGAGCAATTCTATCCATCGGTCTTTTTGACAAAGAATCATCACCAAATAACGTAGATTCAAAAGGTAAGCCAGCAAGAATACCCGAAATCAAGCGCGTTGATGTTCCAGAATTCCCCATATCAAGTTTTTGTTTTGG
Organism: Lactococcus allomyrinae; assembly: GCF_003627095.1. NCBI lineage: Bacteria > Bacillati > Bacillota > Bacilli > Lactobacillales > Streptococcaceae > Lactococcus > Lactococcus allomyrinae. The sequence continues at coordinate 1,396,980 of NZ_CP032627.1, forward strand.
CTGTTTTAGTCCTTCAAAACCCGTTCCATGAATTTTAATTAATTCACCATCATCTTCAATCTCAACTCCCATCGCCCGAAAAGCATTCATCGTTGAGATAACATCTTCTCCTCGTAAAATATCGCGTACATTTGTTGTACCATGAGCAATCGCTCCAAACATAATACTACGATGCGAAATAGACTTATCTCCTGGAACCTTTAACTCACCACGCAGCCCTCGTGAATCTATTTTTAACTTCATTTTTCATCCATCCTATATAGTTAACCCACTGTAAAATTCACAGTGAGTCTTTCATAATTCTTTACAGTAAGGCATAGTGATGCAGCCAGTACTTTCCATTTCAAGATTTTTATCCATAAGCCGAAAAACATAATACTCAAATATTTCTTGAAATACAGATTGTAATTTCTCTCGAATTCGAAATAACAAGCACACCCTGCCTTTGTTCTACTAAAATTATAACAAATACACGCCTATTTTGCTTTACGCAGTTGTGAAAAGAAATGAAAAGCACGTATTATTTCTCGTGCTTTTTAAAAGTAATCGCTTCAATATACTTAAATCTGATTCAGATATTCTTCTCGTGTCAAAGCGTAATAATCCGCTAAAAGATATTCTCCAGCATAATCATCATAAATCTGACCTAACTTCTTCATCCCTATTTTTTCCATTACTCGTCCAGACTGATAATTTCCAACAAAGTGGCTTGCTGTCAAAACTTGGAGTTTCAACTGATTAAAAACAAAATCTCTGAGACAACTTGCTGCTTCTGGCATCAGCCCTCTCCCCCAATAATCGGGATGAATAGACCAACCAAAAACTGCGCCCTCTCCTCTGACTCTCAAATCAATTGAACCAATTAATTTCTGAGTTGTTTTTTCAACAATACCATAAATAGTTAATCTATTTTTCATGAAGAAATTAACAATATCTAATTTCATAGCTTCCAAATCTTCTACAACTTTGAAACCTGCATTTTTGGCAAAATTTTCATCACTCGCATACTCCAAAATATCCTGTGCATCAGATCTCTCAACTTTACGCAAGATTAAACGTTTCGTTTCAAATTTCTCATGTTCTGCTAATAAAATAAGTGTTTCCATCTTTATTTCCTCTTTATCATGCCACTTTGAAATCTGTTGCAAATTCTATAATCTCTCTTGCTCTCACCAAATCTTTTTCTGTTTTAAAACTAATTTGTAGTTGACCATGAATATCTTCACGATTTTCTTCATTTATTTTAATATTTGTGATTGAAATATCTTGTAGAAGTGCTAAAACTCTTAGAATCACTCCTTTTTCATCTGGAACAGAAATAAATAAATCGTAAAAATTAGGAATTGCACCTTTATGAATTTCCATTCCTTGCCTGATTTTCTTACCTGTATCAAAGAATGATTTAATTGCTTTCTCATCTTTTAAAGAAATTTTTTCTGAAATCTCATCAAGCTGCGCTTTGAAATCTTTAATTCGATTAAGAATTGGCTCTGGGTTAGATAATAAAACTGCAGTCCACATCGTGCTATCCGCCTCAGCAATCCGTGTCATATCTCTAAATCCGCCGGCTGCGAGATTTTTGACTAAAGGATGCTCTTTTGAATAATCATCCGATTGCTGAACTAAAGATGAGGCTAAAATATGAGGAAAATGTGAAACTTGTCCTGTAATTTTATCATGTTCTTCAGGATTCAATATGATGAACTTGGCGTGCAAACCAGAGAGTATCCCTTGTAGTTCTGAATTTTCTTCTGTCAATACATAATAAGCATTTTCAAATAAATTGACATCTGAAGCTAGTATTCCTGATTTGTGAGAGCCAGCCATTGGATGTCCTCCAATGAATTTCACATTTTTATCATGAAAAACTTTTATTGCTTTTTCCATCACTTGCGATTTCGTAGAACCAGTGTCGGTAATAATGACATCTTTCTTTAATTCAAGCTGGCTCAATTGACCCAATATTTCTAATGTTACATTTATCGGAGCAGCGAGAATAATAACATCTATCTCTTGGATTTGCTCTAATCTTGGAATAGTTTCATCAATAATACCCAGACTTTTTGCAAGTTTTTGAACTTCTTTTTTATCATGACCAATAATTTGATGCTCAGGATGATTTCTCTTAATCCCTAATGCGATGGAACCACCAATTAAACCCAGTCCAATAATTAATATTTTTTTCATTTTCTCACTCTTTCGTTAAAGTAACGCAAGTTCCTTTACCAATTTCAGATGTAATCTCTATTTTAAATTCTAATTTATCCAAAATTAATTTCGCAAGATACAACCCTAATCCCGTTGACTTTTGTTGAATTCGCCCGTTAAAACCAGTAAAACCGTGTTCAAAAAGTCGCGGAATATCTTCAGAAAGAATACCAATTCCTGTATCTTTAATGCTGAATTTCCCTTGTTCAATTTGAACCAAAATTCCACCTTCTTTTGTATATTTAACAGCATTATTAAGCAGTTGTTCAATAGCCAAACTCAGCCATCTTTGATCACTGACAACTGACCAATCTCCCTCAATCTTTACTGACAAATTTTTTTGAATGAAGAAACTACTATATTTTTTTACCAAATCTTTTGTCAGTGCTGACAGACTAATATGATTAAATCTAAAATCTGTTGCAAGATTATTTATTCTTTGATATTCAAGAAGTATTTTCAAATAATTTTCCAATGAAAAAAGCTGATTTTTTAGTTCTCTCTCATTTATCTTTGTCTGCGTCATTAAATCAATTGCAGATAATGGAACTTTCATTTGATGAGACCAAACGCGGATAATATCTTCAAAATCACGCTCTGCAAGGATTTGTTGTTCCAATCTTTTCTGTAAGTTTTGATTTTCTTTTGTCAGCACTAACACTTTTTCTCGAATTGATTTCCATCGAAAATAAGAAGAAACTAAGTAAATAAGAAAAATAATCAAAGCAAATAAAGTGCTATTCAGAAACGCCATCATTGGCAAATGCCAAAGCAAAAAATCTACAACATAAATAGCTAAAATTAAGAGGAAAACCCCTATCTGCGGTAACTTTGATTTCAAAAATTTAAACCAGAGCATAGCCACATCCTCGTTTCGTCATAATGTGTTCATCAAAACCAATCTCAGCTAATTTTTTACGTAAACGAGTCATTTTTACGTTCAAAGTATTCGTATCAATAAACTCATCAGTTTGCCATAACTCCTGTAAAATCTTCTCTTTTGTCACGACTTCACCGTTCGCTCGGAAGAGTAAGGTTAAAATTTTATTTTCAGATGTTGTTAGTTCAAGCTCAATTCTGTCAGCACTGACGAGATTTTTGTCAGTACTAATTGAGTTTTCTGTCAGTAAAAATCCTGCAAACTCTAACTTCTCAGCACCTGAAAATGAATATGAACGCCTTAAAAGTGCCTTAATTTTTGCCGACAATATTTCCAAAGAAAAAGGCTTCGTAACAAAATCATCTGCTCCCTGATTCATCGCTGTAATCTGATTCATATCATCTGACGATGATGAGATGAAGATAATAGGAATTTGAGAAACTTTCCTAAGCTCACTTGTCCAATAAAAGCCACTATAAAATGGTAAACCAATATCCATTAATACTAAATCTGCATCAAATTCTAATATTTCCTGCTTAACAGCTCTAAAATTTAAAACACTTCTCACCTGAAATTCATTTTCCAATGAAGCTTTAATCGCTTTAACAATAATCTCATCATCTTCCACAATAAAAATCTTATTCATTCTTCTCTCCTCTCACTTTCTCCACTGTCTTCTATTACAATTTTTAGAACATTTAAAATGAATCTAATTTAGTTTTAACAGCCATTTCAGTCCCACTCAATCGCTCATACCAAAGTTTCTTGGTTCCTAATACCCCAGCAAAAATCACATCTAAGATTGGCAATGCAAGCAAAGCAAGCACAATCATTGCCATCAAATAATTTTGCGCCAAATCCTGCTCTGGTACCTCACCTGAGCGCTGTAAAAAATACATTTCCAAATAGACTAATGCAAAATTCGCTGACATCAGCAGTTGTCTTAATAAAATACGCCATCTATTTTTCGATTTTATCCTTATCCTCAACAATAACTGTCCTAAACTCGCTTTAAATACAACAGGAATAAACAGAAATATAATAAATTCTGATAAATAGGCGTAAGGAAGTAAAATTCCAACAATCAATACTACAAAACCATCTACTATAAAAGCAACAAAACGTCGAAGCAAACTCACTTTAGCCTGCTCACTAGCCACACCATCTAACTCAGGAAGAACTTTTTTCAAAAGCATCGCAAGCGCAAATCCGAGTAAGCTTCCCAAAAGATTAATCATCAAATCATCCACATCAAAAAGACGATAAGGCCTAGGATAGAGTCCCAAAAGTGCTGAACGTTGCAAAAGTTCAAAAGATAAAGTTAGTAAAAAGCCCAAAATAACTGTTTGCTTAAATGTTCGTTTAAATAAATAACGCAAATAAATCCCAAAAGGTATTGTCAACAATAAATTGAAAAATGGCTGAATAAATGTAAAACTTTTAATAGCCGGTAACCATGTTGCTGGCTCATCTAACCGAAATGGACTATATAATATAAACTGTCTAACAAATTCAAAAGGTACGAGATTTTGCTTAGGTCCTGTCATCTTTGCGACTTCTGCTACATCAGGTAAAGGAAAAAGTGTCATTGCATAAGCACAGATTAAATACAAAATAAAAGAAAAATTAACAAAGAAACGCCAAGGGTTGACATGACCATATCTTCGATACTGCACGATTAAATACGGAATCAAAGCAAGCAACAAAAAAACAAAAAATAATAAAACACCAATTTGGATAGAGTGAAGGTAAGTTGTCATAATTTCCTTTCATTAAAACTATCAATTCTATATCTGATATTCTTGAACGCTTGAGAATAGCTATAATCCCAACAAGACAGAACATCTTAAGATTTTCCAAAAAATTAAAAACAAATTAATATAAGCAATAGCCATATTAAACTTATTAATGAAATATTCTGGTTTGAAATCAACCTACTATGAAACTTTGTTCCCATTATACCAAAAATTAAGCTATTCCTCCTCCCTACCCCTATTATCAGACTAAAAAACTCAAACAGCTCTCACCATTTGAGTTTTACGATTATCTAATATAACTAATCCTTTGTCAGAACCAACAACGGATTGACGTTGCAATCTAACTTCATGGTTCAAAAACAGCATCCGATAAATTACTCGGTACACCGTTCTGCGAACGCAGTCTACATTCGTTTCTCTGACTATGCTGTTCATTTACTTAGCTACTAAAAGCAAATGGAATTCACCTTACCCTGTTGCTTTAGCAGCTGAGAACTAATGGACACCTGCGGTATAAAATCCTATCGGATTTTAAAGTGGGGCTAGTATAATTTGCAACAACTTTTGTCCTCTTTGCACATCTCCTTGGGTATCAGATAAAACTTCTATATATTCGGCCGAATTTGTCACGACAATTGGAGTAACTGTTGAAAGTCCTGCCGCACTAATAGCATCTAAATCTACTTCTGCCAAAATATCACCTCTCTTGATATGCTCTCCAACAGAAATCTTCAAATCAAAAGGTTTCCCCTCCAAACTTACAGTATCCAATCCGATATGTATTAAAATTTCAACTCCTTCGTCACTTGTAATTCCAACCGCGTGTTTGGTGGGGAAAGTCATTGTAACCACGCCATCAACAGGTGATACAATTTTACCATCTGTAGGTCTTATCGCAATTCCTTTACCTAAAATCCCCGTTGAAAAGGCTTCATCTTCTACATCGCTGAGTGAGATTGCTTCTCCATTCATTGGTGAGAAAAGTTCAATCCTATGTGAAACAGCTTGTTCTTCATGGTCTTCCGCCCAATGGTCTGCCTTATCTTTTTCAGACTGTGGAATTCCCCAAAAATAGGTTGCAATAAATCCACCAGCATAAGCACTTAATAGACCAATAATATAAATCCACCAGCGTCCACCTGCAATCAAAGGAATAAGCGCAAGCCCCGAAGGGCCTACAGTAATCGCTCCTGCATTACCCAGTGCACCAATTACTGCACCACCAATACCACCACCGATACACGAAGTGATAAAGGGTCGTCCCATCGGCAGAGTAATCCCATAAATCAAAGGCTCACCAATCCCCAAAATTCCAACGGGTAGAGCACCCTTGACCAACTTCACAAAATCTTTATTTTTTCTCAAGCGAATCCATAAAGCAATAGCGGCACCAACTTGACCTCCTCCAGCCATTGAAAGCAGTGGAAGTAACTGAGTTGAACCTGTTTTTGCAATCATCTCCATATGAATCGGTGTCAAAATCTGGTGCAATCCAAACATAACTAAAGGTAAGAAGAAAGCGCCTAAAATAAATCCGGAGAAAGCTCCACCAACATTGAGCACCCAGTTAATACTTCCTACTAAACCAGCAGATACCCAACCCGCAATAGGCATGATTAAGAAAATAGTTGCCAGTCCAATAATTAATAAGCTCAACGTTGGGGTAACAATAATATCAATTGAATCTGGTACCCATTTATGTAGTCGTTTTTCCAGTAACGATAAAAGCCATACAGCGAAGATTGCTCCAATAATCCCCCCTTGTCCTGCATTTAAAGGGGTCCCTGTAAAAATATTAGTTAATGGAGCATCTGGTGTCACACCTGTTAATAATGTTGCGGCTCCAATAATACCGCCCAATGATGGGGTTGCGCCAAATTCCGTTGCAGCATTAATCCCTGTAAAAATAGCAAGATAAGTGAAGATACCATTTTTCAAAATGTTTAATACTAGCACCGTTTGTTGCCAAGTTCCAGCATCAATCGATCCAGCAGCAATTAGGTTTGATAGTATTGAAGCTACTCCACCAATCAGACCAGCACCAACTAATGCTGGAATCAAAGGAACAAAAATATTAGAAATAGATTTTAAAACAGCTTTAAACTTACTCGGCTTATCATACTTATCTTTAGCTGCTGATTTTGTACGAGCAGCGAGTTCCGCTAGGTTTTCTTCACTTCCAGGAAAAGTGTCGCCAAGTTTGACACCTACCCTATCTACCATTGTTTGCGCAACCTTATTTACTGTTCCAGGTCCAATGATTACTTGCAAAGTCTCATCATTTACCGTCCCTAAAACACCATCAATTTTCTTTAAATTATCCATATTAACTTTTGAATAATCTTTAATAGTCATGCGTACACGAGTCATACAATGAATGACACGTACAACATTACTCTCTCCTCCGACTTGCTCATAGATTTCACGAGCAATACGCTTTACTTTATCATCTGCCATAAGTGACAGCCTCCTTTTTAAGATGTTAAGAGTTCCTTGACTCCAATAAGTGAACACTATTTTGAAGGGATTACTTCATGTGGAGAATTCTTTCCCCACCATCAATATCAAAGTATAGCCTCACATCAAAGATATGAAGGCATCCTACCTGAAATCTATCTCGCTTTGTTACGCTGTCGCTTTCACTAACCGACTAAAGTCGGAAGTTCAAATCGCAATCGCTAAAGCGCACTATCCCTAGGACAGTAGAATAAAAACACGCACTTACTAGGTTAAACTTTTTTCACAAAGTATCTTTCACAAAGCCTTTGGCAGAAATTAATTTTTGCTCTGCTGTTTTTTTATCTGTTTGAGTCAAAATCATGACAATCGCAAGTTTTACATTTTCCTGCGCTTCGATAAACTTGAGTGTTGCTGTTTCATAGTCACACTCTGTTGCTTGCATGATAATACGTTTTGAGCGTTCAACCAACTTTTCATTCGTTGCTTTTACATCAACCATCAGATTATTATAGACTTTACCAATCCCAATCATTGAAATTGTTGAAATCATATTAAGAATTAACTTTTGTGCAGTTCCTGCTTTCAATCGGGTTGAGCCTGTCAAAAACTCTGCTCCACAATCGACTTCAATTGGTAAATCTGCGTGCTGACTAATTTCAGCATTAAGATTACACGAAATCGTTCCTGTATTTGCCCCAACTTCTCGTGCATAATTGAGCGCACCAATCACATAAGGCGTTCTGCCACTCGCAGCAATCCCAATGACCATATCATCTTTAGTCAAATCCAAATGAATCAAATCTCTCTTTCCTAGATCCAAGTCATCTTCTGCACCTTCAACCGCAATCGTCATTGCTCTTTCTCCACCTGCAATCAAACCGATGACCATCTCTGGACTTACACCAAAGGTTGGAACACATTCCGCTGCATCAAGAACTCCTAATCGGCCACTTGTTCCAGCACCAAGATAGATGAGTCGTCCTCCTTTATTGAAAGCTTCAATGGTTGCTACGATAACTCTCTCAACCTGTGTTAATGATTTTTCGACGGCCTGTGCAACTTTTTTATCCTCTTGGTTCATCAATGCTACTGCTTCACTCACACTCATTTTATCAAGTCCAAAAGTATTTTTATTTCTTTTTTCTGTAATTAAATTTTCTAAATTAAGCAATTCTTACCTCTTTTACGAAATTTTATTTTATATTTATATCAAATATAATATCATAAAAGAAATTTTATTTCAACCATTAAAATAAAAAAAGAGCTTAATCACTCTTTTTTTCTATTTTGTTAATTGCTTTTAGTGATTTCAGGATAGAATCTCGTGAACGCTCAAAATTATTACTAACATAAGTATAAAATAAAATATCAACAAGATAAATTTGTGCCATCATAGATACCGTAGCTGCTTGCCGAAATTCAAAATTCTCTCCAGAAATAGAAATTAATGGATAATCTGCACTCCGTGCCAAGCTAGAATTTTCTTTTCCTGTAATAGCTACTGTCGTAATTTTCTGATTTTTGGCCAATTCAACCATTTCTAATACTTCCTTTGACTCACCTCTATCACTTACTGCAAAAAATAATTTTTTTTGCTTATTATTCATCAATATAACTGCTGTTGTATGCGTATTATCTTCGCACATCGCAGTTTTACCAATACGATTGAATTTCTGGGCAAGGTCTTGCGCCACTAAATATGATGCTCCTATGCCAAATACAAAAATAAGTTGCGCTTCTTCAATCAGCTGGGCAGTTATTTTCAGAGCATCATTAGAGAGATGTTCATTAACTAATTCTGTCATGTGATTAATTCTGGCTTTTAGTTTAGATTTAATAGAATCAATTTCTTCGTTTGGCCGTAATTCTTGAAAATCTGTTTCAGATTGAGCATTTGCCTGCCAAATAGAGAGCTGCTGTTTGAGGTGAGGGACTCCATCAAGCCCAATTGACTTAACAAATCGAACGACTGTAGCTGGCGAGACTTGACTATTTTTTGCAATATCTTGTGTACTTAAAGTAATAATTTCTTCAGGAAATTTCAAGATATATTCTCCAACTTTTGCTTCATTTGGGGAAAGTTCTTTTAGCTTAGATTGGATTTCTAGTAAAATGTTCATACTTTTATTATATCATAAGCATGAAACTTTATTTCACAAAAAAAGATGCCGAAGCATCTTTATCTTATCTTTCAACAATTTTGTAGTAAACTCTGCTTGTAATTTTGTAAATGAGGTAATAGATAGCAGCACAGCTCGCAATAGTAATCAGGCTGATGGTCAGTGTTAGATTACTATCCACCACACCAAAAATCATCAAAATCTTATCAATCATCCGATAAGCCCCTAGAAGGTGAAGAATCGTAATGACCAACGGCAAGAAGAAAATCATACGCACTTGAGATTTGATTGTTTTTTGAACCTCAGCCTTTGAAAGCCCAACTTCTTGGAGAATCTTGAATGACCTTTTATCTTGTGCTCCTTCAGAGAGCTGTTTATAATAGATAATCAAAGCTGCTCCAAGAATGAAGCTGGCTCCTAAAACAAAACCAATAAATACAAAACCACCAATTTGGGCACGTTGAGTTTCCCATGTTTCAGTACGGTAACTTAGTGATAGACTATCATCATTTCCATTTTGTCGATTGAAGGCCGTTGTTAATTTCTTTTCATCTGCCTTGTTCACTTCAAACAACGTCATTGTGATTGGAAGTTGTGTATAATCTTGCTCACCCTTGGTTGAATTGTAATTCTTTAATTCTTGATTCATTATTTTCTCGTTGGCAAATACCATTAATAATGAATTTGTTGGACTTATTCCTTCTGGAAAATTCTTTACTGATTCGAGATGGCCAGCAACACGGTATTGATGACCATACCAGTCTACTGTATTAACTGTAGTCGTTGCACTTTTCTTATCACTTGATAAGTCTAAAAGCAAGACCTGATTTTCTGTCAGTGCTGACAAATCTTGATTACCAAGAGATTTTAAACTATCTATCGTTGTCAGCGTAACAAAATAATCATCTTGATCAAGAAGTTTTGTACTTCCAGAACTTCTTGCTATAAATTGTGTCTCAGAACCTACTTTACGTGTAATTTCAAGGTCTGGTGACATATAAAGAGTAGAAAGACTATTGACTTTGACACCTGCATCTGACGCTGCTTTTTCTGTCAGTGCTGACAGGTCTGCACTCGTTTTTTTATCACCAAAGGATGTAATCTGCGCCTCTTTAGGGAATTGAGTCTTGACCATATTCTCTGTTCCAAAGAAAATTCCCAGACTGACAATAACTGTCACAATTGTCATTGACAATAAAATGGTAATATTACCGAGACCAATTGCATTTGCTTTCATTCGATAAAGCATCGAACTTGTCGTGATAAAGTTATTAGGTTTGTAATAACTTGGACGCTTCTTCTTACGTTTGAGATACCATACGGTAAAACTCACGTAGAAAAAATATGTTCCGAAAATAACAAGAAGTACGGCGATAAAAAATTTGACCAAAGCAGCTATTGGATTTTCAACAGTGAGGGCAACATAATATCCTGCTACAAGTAGAATCACTGCAAGTCCAGCAAAGAAAATATTAGATTTAGGCTCTCTTTCGCCTTTGGACTCTTCACGTAACAAATCAAGACTTGATGATTTCCAGATAATGAAACTTCCGATAATCATTAAAATCAGGAAAAAGATGGCATAGATAAACATAACAATTCCGATAGCTATTGGATTTATCGCCAAGTTAAAATAACTTCCTCCGATAAGATTGACGAAGATTAAATAAAGAAACTTCGAAAAAGCAATACCACATATTGTTCCGATAACAACTGTGATGATATAGCTAAGTAAAAGCTCAAGAAAAGCTACGCCCGCAATCCGAACTTTACCAAATCCAAGAATATCATAAAGTCCAAACTCTTTTGACCGTTGAAGTTGTAAGAAACGGTAGCTATAAATTAAAATTAAAATCGAAAAAATTGTTAAGATGATAAGCGCAAAGCCCATCAATTCAGCAACTGCACTTCCTCCTCTAAGTTTATCAATAGAAGGTGAAAGTCCAATAGATGCCGTTACAAAAATCATGACAAACATCGTAATACAAGCCATCAAAAAAGGAGCAAAACTTTTAAATCCTTTTCTAATATTACTTGTGGCGAGCTTCAAACTAAGCATGGTTTCCTACCTCCGCTCCGATTTTTCTCGTAGCTTCGAGCTTTCCTCCTTGACCATTTTGAGCTGTTTCTACCTGGCTACCTAAAAATGCAGTCATGGAAAGAGTAATCTCCTTAGCAAAATCTGTTGCTGTTTTTTCGCCACGATAGAGTTGGTGATAAAGAACCCCATCTTTGATAAATAATACACGCTTCGCATGACTTGCGGCAAGACTTGAGTGGGTCACCATGATGATGGTTTGACCAATATCATTGATTTCTTCAAAAAGGTTAAGTAAGTCCTCAGAATTTTTAAAGTCAAGAGCGGCAGTTGGTTCATCAGCGAGAACTAAATCAGGTTGACTAATCAGCGCACGCGCTACAGCAACTCTTTGTTTTTGCCCACCAGAAAGTTCAAAAGGCTGCTTTTCAAGTAGAGGTTCAATATGTAATTTCGGTGCAAGTTGTTCCAATCTTGATTTCATAACTTTCACATTTTCTTTAGCCAGTACTAAAGGAAGATAGATATTATCTCGCACACTAAGTGTATCCAAAAGGTTAAAGTCTTGGAACACAAACCCTAGATGGTCGCGGCGGAAAGCTGAGATTTCCTTGTCATTGATTGCTGTGATATCTTCTCTATTTAACAAAACTTGCCCAGATGTTGGTTTTTCAAGCGTTGATAAAATATTTAAAAGTGTTGTTTTTCCTGAACCTGACTCACCCATGATAGCGATATATTCACCATTTTCTACTCCAAAATCAATATCAACAAGGGCTGTTGTTTCTTCTTTTGAGAAACGAGTTTTAAAAATCTTCTTCAGGTGTTTAACTTCGAGTAACATTTTGACCTCCGATAGTTTGCTATGTATAAGTTAGCAAACTTTACTGTTTTTAGACTATTATTCTTTAACTATTTTGATTATTTTTGATTCTTGTTCAATTTTTGCAAGCTTATCCTTTAGAGCATGGATACTATAAATAAGACAACCTCCCATGAGTGAAACAAGGACAATTGTGATACCCATTAATGCAATATTTAACTGTAAAAATGTCATTTTATTTTCCTCCGAGATTGTATTTTTTGTTAGAAGGTTTACTGACAAACCTTATGATTTACTGATAGCCTTGTCAGTCAGCTCTTCAAGTTCTGTCAGTACTTTTACCGGAACTTTTGTTTTCGGTAGCTCTTGCCAGCTCGTAATTATCTGGCGTTTTTATTATATTTTACTTCGATATAAGTATTTTTTCGTAAAGTTTTTGACGATTGGAGAATAACTTTTACTTTTTTATTCACATTGGGTGAATCATAGTCATAAAGATACGCCACATCACCATTTTTTGTATTCCACAGAGTTTTTTTACCTTCCTACATGATTTTTCATATAACACAGGTTTTCACCGCGGTACACAAATTGATAATAACTATACATTCCACCCACAATCAATACTATTATTGCAAGTAACCAATAATAACTTTTTTCATTTTATTTTTGAATTTCCTTTAATGCTGGTGATGGGATTTTTGGCTTTTGAACTTCTTCCCAATTTGTCACCCCTTTAGCTTTATTGTATGTTAATTTTAAATAAGCCTCGTGACGCAAGTTATGGTCTGCATTAAAATCAAGTTTTTTCATTTTTCCATTTTTATCATATGCTTTTTCTTTGTATTCATAGTGATAATACGTTTTACCTGTATCATCCTGATCTTTTACCTTTTTTCCATCTTGCGTAACTTGAATATAATAAGATGTCCCTCCGTAGCTTATCTTATACCAGGCATATCCTGAGCCTGCAATAATAACAATTAATGCGATTAACCCAAATAACATTTTTTTCATTCTTCTAAATCCCCTCTAATCCTTTTCTTTGAAAAGTTTTTGATTTGATAAATTAATTTTAACAGGGAATACAGAGATTAAAACTTACAAATTTGTAAGCTTATATTTTTTAACTTAGCAAGTGCGTACTAAACTCTGCTTTCGTTCTACTAACATTGGTGGGGGAGAAAGAATCTCCACCAATGAAGTAATCACTTCAAGATAAAAAAAATAGACTCGTAAGTCTATTTTGGAATATGAATATCTAGTAGGACAACTTCCTGTCCTTCTGGTCTTGAGCGATAAGGATTGTAGAAAATTGCTGACATTTCCACATAATCTGGGTGAATCTCTTTTGGTGCGCCCATGATGATGTTGTCCTCAAAATCATGAGTGAAACTATCAATAAAAGAATTACACTGACTCATATCATCAAAAACTAACATTTCATGCTTGTTTACTGTGACTTCTACGTGTTTCATGCTTAAAACTCCTTTATACGAGCTCGATATGACTCTACTGCTTTTCTTAGCTCTGTAAAATTATCGCTACTAAATTTCTCGCAGATTTCTTGTGCAAGTACTGTTGCTACAACATTTTCCATAACAACACCTGCCGCTGGAAGCGCCGTAGGGTCTGAGCGTTCGACACTTGCTTTATAAGGTTCATGACTCTCAGTATCAACAGACATCAATGGCTTATAGAGTGTTGGAATAGGTTTCATCACACCACGTACAATAATTTGTTCACCATTCGTCATCCCGCCTTCGAAGCCACCAAGATGATTGGTCTTTCTTGTATATCCAGTTTCTGCATTCCAAAGAATTTCATCCATGACTTGACTACCAGGAAGACCACCAGCTTCAAATCCGATACCAAATTCTACACCTTTAAAAGCATTGATTGATACTACGCTATATGCGATTTTTGCATCTAACTTGCGATCATACTGCACATAGCTACCAAGTCCTGCGGGTAAACCTTCAGCGCGGACTTCAATAACTCCACCAATCGTATCTCCTGCTTTTTTAATTGTGTCAATATAAGCACGAATTTCATCTGCTTTGTCAGTACTGACAACAGATAAATCATTCTGACGTGCCGTTTGTTGAATTTTTACTACTGACAAAGGTTCTGTCAGTACTGACGAAAGGTCAAAAGCTCCAAATTTTACAACATGATTGGCAATTTCAATCCCAAGTTCATGGAGTAGTTTTTTTGCAACAGCACCCACTGCGACACGCATGGTTGTTTCTCTAGCTGATGAACGTTCTAATACATTACGCAAATCTTCAAAATCATATTTCATCCCACCAACAAGGTCTGCGTGTCCTGGTCGCGGCTTTGTTAGCCGGCGTTGCGACTTCACTTTATCTTCAACATCATGGCTTGCCATGATTTGTTCCCAGTTTTTAAAATCACGATTAGTCACATTAAGCGTGATGGGGCTGCCAATTGTTTTACCATGACGAACACCAGATGTGATTTCAACTTGATCAGACTCAATTTTCATCCGTCCACCACGTCCGTAACCGCCTTGGCGACGTTTTAGTTCAACGTTAATGTCTTCCGCTGCCAATGGTAGTCCTGCTGGAACTCCTTCTATAATAGCGGTCAAACGTGGACCGTGACTTTCTCCTGCTGTGAAATATCTCATAATTCCTCCAATTTTATATAATCTTCAATTGCTCTTTGTATTTTAGGATTGAATAGTGGTAAATCAAACTTTGCCAAATCTATCCACGCTAAACTCTGAGTTTCATCGTCATGATACGTTAAATCTACCACACTTTTTTTAACTTCACAACTATAACAAATATCCGTTGGTTGAACTTTATCGCCATTTGGATAGACAAACTCACCCCAGTTGTATGTGCCAAATTGATGAATTATCTCAAAATCGTGGATTCCTGTTTCCTCAAAAATTTCACGATAAAGTGCTTCTTCAAAGGTTTCGTCCAATTCAAGACAGCCTCCGGGTAAATCCCAAAGTCCAGAATCCATACGCTTTTGAAGCAAAACCTCACCAAATTCATTTCGTAAAAAAGCAACAACAGCGACGGTCAAAATTTTGTCATGCCCCACTTTACTGCGGAGTTCTCTGATATAATCTGCCATTATTTTCCTTCCCAAAATCCGATAATATCCGTCAATTTTTCTATTTTTTGAGATTTTTCTGCTTTGATAAAATTAATAGACTGAATACCACTGTTATGAGCAACTTCGATATCAAGCTGACGGTCACCAATATAATAAGTTTTGAATTTATCAAGCTTGTACTTTTCCAACAAATAATCCACACCCGCAGGATTTGGTTTTCTTGGAAAGCCATATTCACTTGTGACTACTTCTGTAAAATACTCCGAAATGCTCAGCTGCTCAAGCAATTGATGAGCATTTTTACCTTTATGCGTATAAATAAAATTTTCAATCTCTTGAGACTTCGTCCAATCTAATATCGCTTTTACGCCCTCCATCAGCTTGATCTCATCATTTTTTGCTGTGGTTTTTTCGGTAAAACTTGACTTTATCAAATCAAAATCAACAGTTTGTGCTTTTAATAACTCATTGACCGAATACTTTTTAATGAACTGATAAACTCGCGCACGTTCAAAAGGTAAATTAAAATTTGAAAAAGTTTCTGACAATGCACTCAAAAACACATCATAGCTGTCAATCAGTGTCCCATCCAAGTCCCAAATAAATGCTGTCATTTCATTTCTCCATGAGTTGCTCATAAATTGGAATCAAATTTCTTATTGTTTCTAACATTTCTGTCAGAATATTCTCATCATGATTTCCATCAAATTTCTCAGCTGACCAAACACGACCAATTTCAAATTCCGATTTTTTCACTGCTGACAGGCGATTTATAGTTTCTGTCAGTACTGACAAATTATAAAATTCATCCTTCGTATGATTTTTTGAGATGACAAAATCTGATGGTAACTTTTCTAGCTCTGTCAAATTTGACAAAAGTCTGTCAGCATATTCTTTTTGAGCTTTTGGTTGATCGATGATTGACAAATAGACAAAGACATAATCCTTCCAAATCCCTAGTTGAAAATGTGGTTCCATCTTATAACCACGTGGTTTTGTAGAAATAGCTGCCCAAGTATTCTCTGGCGCATTTGTCGTTCTTCTAAGATGTTTTGCGATATGCAAATAAAATTGTCGCTCTGACAGATTTTCTGTCATCTCCGCACTTTCAGTGCTCGAATGTCCACTCTCGCTAGACGACTGAAGTCGTAAGTCGAGTCGCAGCACTGACAGAAATTTTTCACCGATTTCCAAGAAATCAGGTTGAATCTTTTCACGAATTTTACTCATTCTGGCCTCTAAACCAACGACATCAAATACTTCAAAAGATTGCTTAGTAAACATACCCTTCCTCCTGTGCCAAATAATCTCGAATCACTTGCTTATGACCTGAAATAAAAAGTGGTAAAGAAAGTGTCTTCAAATCCACCCAGCGTAATTCTAAAGTTTCTTCATCTGTGTAGGAAGTATCCAAAGGCGCTGTCAGTTCGCAAATATATACAATGTCAATGGATTGAACCTTATCACCATTGGGGTAAAGCACATCTTTCCAAGTATAAATACCTAATTGGCGCACAATTTTTACAGCAGTAGTCCCAGTTTCTTCAAGAATTTCACGACGAAGTGCCGTTTCAAAATCCTCACCCAACTCCATACAACCTCCGACAAAACTCCAAAGATGATTATCACCACGTCTTTGCATTAAGAGTTTCCCTTCAGAGTTTCTAATCAAAGCCACACAATAATTTAAGAAAATCTGCTCGTGACCTACTTTTGAGCGAATCCATTTAATATAATCAGCCAAATTTTACCTTCTTCAATCAAGTTCAGTACGCTTAAAATTAGTGAAAATAGACAAAGTCCAGAACCATGCTCTCGCACGAACCTGATATTTTCTAATTTTAGAACAAGCGCCCTCACATCTTAACTAACCGAGTTCGGAGCACTAAAAGCTAGGTGATTAGATAAAAATGGAACCTGTGCTTCGCACAGAACCACATTTTCCTAAATCACTACGCTTTTGGTCGAGCGCCCCTCACATCTTAACTAACTGAGTTCGTCCTCCTTGAAAGGTGTGAAAAAAGATAAAACATTCCAATGGACTGTATCCAGCTCCACGTTTCCCTATTTTTCAACCTTTCAGAGCAGTCGGACTCACATCTTATTATAAAAACTTAATAAATACGACACCAAGTAGCATCACAAGTACACCTACAATCTGTACTGCTACAATCTGATATTTTGGTGACTTCCACCAGCCGAATTGCTGAACAAGCATAGAACCTAAGATTTGTCCAATCAATCCCATAACAACGGTTAAGCCCGCACCAATATGTGGTACTGCAATAACAGTCGCAAGAACAAACAAACTGCCCAAAATACCTCCGAGGAAATTCCACGGTTTCGCTTGACGTAATTTCTTCCAACTTGGAAGTCTTCTATCCACAAGCAGTGCTACAAATAAAATAAGTACCGTTCCTACCAAAAATGAAATAAAGCTCGCTTCAGACGAATTTTTTAGCAATACACCTAGATGTCCATTAATTGCTTGTTGAGTTGCACCCATCATTCCAATCAAAACACCCCAAATTTGCCAGCCTACTAGCCGTTCTTTATCTTTTTCTACATTTGGTTTTTTGCGCAAATTAGGCAAAACAATTGCAATAAGCACGCCAACTAATAAAATCAAGATTCCACTTGCACGCATCAACGTGAAGATAATTTTGGGAGAGCCAAATAAACCAAAACTATCAATAACCATTCCCATTAAGATTTGCCCCAAAATCGGTAAAATAACAGTTTGAAGTGCCCCTAGACGCGGAAAAAGCAAAATATTTGATGTTAAATATATTGCTCCTAAAAGACCACCAAGCCATATCCACCATGGCTGAGTCACAATAAAGTGAAGACTAGGCACTAAACTTCCTGTCGTAACCAAAGTCATAACAGCAAGAAAAATCGTACCAACAACAAAAGAAATCAAGCCAGAAAGAAAAGGCGAGCCAGCATATCGGCGTAAGTCTACATTTATAGGACTCTGATTTGAAAGCAGAAAACCTGCGAATAAAGAAATGACAAGAAAGATAGACATGATTACTCCTTAAAGTTATTTTTTTTGTTCCTTTACTTCAAGGTTCCCAAAGCTGAAGTTTAACCAAGCAAGTGCGTGCTAAATCCCCCACCTCTTAGGTGGAGGGATAAGCAGCACTAAGCTTTGCTTTCGTTCTACTAGCATCAGTAGGAGAGAAAGAACCTCCCATCAATGTTAGCCATCAAAGATATGAGGTCACACCTCCGCTACGCTGTCCATTCACCACGGGTATCCATTCACTCTAAGCTGCTAAAGTAGTAAGGCGAAATAGCAAGCTCTGGTTTCGTTCTATTATTCTAGGGTCTTTGCGCTTAAGTGGTTGACTTTGGGAACAAAGATCACTTCGTCTTGCAATTTTATGAGATTGCGATTTCAAACCACTTAAAGCGGCATGAAATCGACAGCGTAACGAAGAAAATGCTGCTAAGTTAAAACTCCAAAGTTATTATTATTTTATCACAGTTTACTCACGATTTTCTCAATTGTATTGAGATTTCTACTAGTAAACTTTTCTTTATACTGTTTCTTACCTAAAATCTTTCCAAATGGTGTATGAAGTGTACTTCCAATTGGTACTTGCCAGTAAAATACATCTTCTACAACACTTCCAGCTTCTTCTATCGTTTTTAACTTCAAAAATTCCTCTAAAGCAAGTTTT
This sequence comes from Lactococcus allomyrinae, assembly GCF_003627095.1. Classification (NCBI taxonomy): domain Bacteria; kingdom Bacillati; phylum Bacillota; class Bacilli; order Lactobacillales; family Streptococcaceae; genus Lactococcus; species Lactococcus allomyrinae. The sequence goes on from NZ_CP032627.1 coordinate 1,416,051, forward strand.
GCAAAATCAGTCTGAGCAATAAAAACATAGATATGGAAATTTTCTTTTTTATTGAATGGATTGTTTTGTGCTATGCTTTTTAATTCGGGCGCAGTTTTAATAAAAGTAAATACGGGCAAAAAAGATAAATCAGGAAGAGTTGTAGGACTATCAAAAATAACATTTCCTGTATTTAAAATCGTCTGAACCGTCGTCAGCCCTTGGTGCTCAAACTCAGACTTCAAATCAGTCATTTTTATTTTGACACCACCGACATTGATACCACGTAGAAAAGCAATGTATTTCATTCGTATTTTCTCCACAATTCTCTCAAATTTTGTTCTAAATTGCTTCTATTCGAAACAGATAATCTCAAAATCGGAGTGGCTAAATTATTATTTTTCATTCTCATTTTAGGAAAATATTTTTGAAAATCCTTGACTACAACATAGACATAATAGTTAGTGCCACCTCGTCCAGCAGATTCTCCAGCTTTATATATATTTTCAATATCTGACCATAATATCGGCTGTTGGATTGGATTATTTACGATTTTTTTACAATAAATTCCCTCGGTAGTTGTTCTTATGTAAACTGGAACCATAACATAAACCAATATTCCTATAAAAAGTAACAGGCAAGAAATTCCAAACATATCCCATCTATTCCCAAAAGAAAGAACAGCAATTACTAATCCAAGGGCAATCATGAATAGACCAGACAAGCATAGCTTCAAGCTAAGACACATTTTTCTAATCTTACTCTCTTCAATCATTTTCTCAGATAATCTCTCATCTCTTCAAAGCTTACAGAGTTTATCGCAGCACGTCCAATTTCAGGTACAATCACTGTTTTTATCAACGTGCCTCGTGCTTTTTTATCATGAGTCAATGCTTCAAACAATTTTTGTTCATCCCACGGTTCATACTCGATGGGAAGACCATATTTCACAACCATTTGGCGAATTTGTTCTGTAATTCCTTTTGGCATCAATCCTTTTTCCTCAGCAATTTTACTGATTTGTACCATACCAATCGCAACTGCTTCTCCGTGCATCACTTTGCCATAACCCGCAACGCTTTCTACTGCATGACCGATGGTATGCCCAAAATTCAAGAAAAGTCTCACGCCATTATCTAACTCGTCATCAACAACAACCTTACGTTTCACATCACAAGAAGCAAAAATAATCTCTTCCGCATGATTTTGTCTTAAATCACTAATATCTTGAGCTTTTTCGAGTAGTTCCCACAATTTTTTATCACCGATTAGTCCACACTTTATGACTTCTCCAAGACCTTCTTTAAATTCTCGAACACCTAGTGTTGAAAGAACATCTGGGTCTATCAGCACCCCATCAGGTTGCGTAAAAGTACCAATCATATTTTTAGCGACACTAGAGTTAATTCCTGTTTTTCCACCGATTGAACTATCAACCTGTGCAGTCAAACTTGTTGGGATTTGTAAAAAATGAATGCCACGCATATAGGTGCTTGCTATAAATCCAGCTAAATCTCCTGTTACACCACCACCTAGCGCAATGATTCCGTCTGAGCGAGTCATACCATTTTCAGCTGCAAAATTCCAAGCGGCTTCCGCTGTTGCCAGCACTTTACTCGCCTCTCCTTCTGGAAACTCAAATACTGATACATCAAAACCAGCTTCTGAAAGGAGTGACAGAACTTTTTTTCCATATAATTGATTGACATGATTGTCAGAAATCAACATGATTTTTTGTGGTTTCCAAAGGCTTGCGACCCAAGTACCAACAGTGTCTAGGCTACCACGTTCAATAATGATTTCATAGGGGTGATTGGGCAAATTTACATTCAATTTCATTAAAAGTACCTCTTATTTTCAACTTCTATTTTCAGATAAAGTAGACGATTGGGAGTACTAGCTTCTTAGATTACTAAAGCTGTCACTTACCATCACTTTTATTCATAGCGTATTTTATCTCTAAGTTTTTGTTCGATTTTATCTGTTGGCATCTTTTTTCCAGTCCACATCTCAAAGCTTGCTGCTGCTTGATGAAGCAGCATTCCTAGACCATTCGAAGTAGTTGCACCTTGAGCTTTTGACCATCTCAAAAACGGAGTCTCGGGAACTTTATAGATTGCATCCACCACAAGACATTGTTCTGATAACCTGAGTTCATTTGGCAGGGGTTGAGACTCACCGTCCATTCCAACAGAAGTTGCATTAACCAATAATTGTGATTCTGTCAGCTGTTTTTGAATTTCATCAGTAACTGACAGGTCTGTCAGTAATATCTCTGTTTCTGTCAGTGCTGACAGCTTTTCCAAACGTGCTGACAGAGGTTCAAACGATTGTGAACGCCGCGCCAAAACATTAATTTTTTTGACACCAAGAAGTGCGGCCTGAGCAATAATTGCAATCGCTGCACCACCACCACCAATCATTGTCATTGTTTGGTTTTTGACATCAAAATCAAATGGTTCAAGTGCTTTAAAAAAACCAATCCCATCAGTATTATGACCAATCAATTCTCCGTCAAAATTAACAACCGTATTGACAGCACCAATCAACCTAGCTTCATCAGTCAGATAATCTACAAAGTCAATCACATCATGCTTATATGGCATAGAAATGTTCACTCCATACATATTTAAACGTTTAACATTTTCTATAATAGCGCCTAAATCCTCTGATTCAACTTCCCATGCAAGATAGACACCATTTTCATTCGTCAACTCAAAAGCTAAATTATGAATAAAAGGCGATAAACTGTGTTTAATCGGCTGAGCAACAACCGCTGCCATACGCGTATGTCCGTTAATTTCCATTATCTATCTCCATTTTCTTATAGTTAAGATTTATATTTCATATTGAGACTATTATCAATTCGTTGTAAAATACAACGACGAATTGACATCACTTCATGCTTTGTTCGTTTTATCTAGATAATTGCAGTTAGCACATCTATTTTGCCTTGCTTCTTCAACGAATTGTAGATTGAACTTCCGACTTTATAGAATTTCATCACTTACAGATATTAGCGAATTCGACAGCACAGCAGAGACAAAGCTAATAGTCACTCACAATATAAAATTCTATCGGATTTAAAAGTGGAGTTAGTATATCAAAATATTCTACAGATACACCTTCTTCACGATTGCCCAACTATTTCTTCAAGTAAACTTTTGTTTTTTGAATTTTATCATCTGTCAGCTCTGACAAGTCCCACAATTGAAAGAAATAACCAACTTCTCTCTGATACCAGATATAACACTCATCACTATCTAGACGAACTGACATAAAATAAAAATAGTACCTACGGTTTTGTAAGTACTATTCTATCATAATCTATACAGCTTTGCGCTTTGCAAAAACACGTTTCAATACACCGATAAATGCTGGTAAAAGTGAAACGATAACAATCGCAATCATAATAATCTCAAAGTGAGCTTTAACAAAAGGAATTCCACCAAATAAATATCCTGCGCCAAGAGCAACAGTCACCCAAGCAAAACCACCAATTAAATTAAAGAAAACAAACTTCTTATGGGGCATTTTACCTGCACCAGCCGTAAACGGGACGATTGTCCGAATGATCGGCATAAAACGTCCAAGAAAAATCGCCCAAGACCCCCATTTTTCAAAAAATTGATGTGCTTCTTCCATGTATTCTGGCTTCAAAAAACGACTTAACCATCGGTGCTTTGGAATAACATCTCCAAATTTTCGCCCAATTTCAAAATTTACTAGATTTGCCAAGAAAGCTAAAAGTCCCATGATTAGAATTAATAACCCTAATGATAATTTACCATTTGACATCGCTGCTAGACTACCAACGAAGAACAATATCGAATCTCCAGGTAAAAACGGAAAAATTACAATCCCAGTTTCAATGAAAATAATCGCTCCAAGCGTAATATAAATCCAAATATGACCGTTAGGCATCTGAGCAAAATTCGCCATCCACTCATTAAAAAAACCAAAAATCGAAAGTTGTGTAAACATTATCCTATTATATACAAATCCGAACTTTGTCAGTTGAAAATCGGCAGACACTCACATAAGCTAAGTCCACCATTAATAAAGCTCATCAGGGATTTGTCATCCTTCCCTTTATACACACAATACTGTGTGTTCTTTCATTTCGATGTGGGTTTACCACTTGCTCAATTTTACACTAAAATGCTATTTTTGACAATATAAGCTTTATGACGGTTTATCAGAAACTATAACATTAGAGAAATGTTAGAAAATCTAACATCACCTTGAATTGTGTATACATTTATGATATAATTTTTCCAGAATAAAATTAGGAGGACGAAATGAAGAAATTATTCCTTGCTCTGGCAGTATTATTTGCCACCGTCACAGCTTTCTCAATTTCCCCAACCAAGGTAAATGCAGAAACAACCGTAAAAATCGCATCAGACAGCGCCTATGCGCCCTTTGAATTTCAAAATGACCAGAAAAAATGGGTAGGTATTGATGTTGATATCATGCACGAAGTTGCCAAAATTAATGGTTGGAAATTAGAAATGAGTTTTCCGGGCTTTGACGCGGCCCTGCAAAATCTTAAAGGTGGACAAGTAGACGGCGTTATTGCTGGTATGACAATTACTGACGAACGCAAACAGACTTTCGACTTTTCAAATCCTTACTATACTTCAGCCCTAACTATCGCTACAACTAAAGCTTCAAAGCTTGACGATTACAGTCAACTTAAAGGCAAAGCGCTTGGTGCTAAAAACGGTACAGCCGCACAAACTTGGCTTCAAAATAATCAAAAGAAATATGGCTATACCATCAAAACTTACTCTGATGGTGTTCATATGTTCGCAGCACTAGCTTCAGGCAACATCGATGGAGCTATGGATGAAGTTCCCGTTATCTCTTACGCCATCACACAAGGACAAGATTTAGCAATGAATTTTCCTTCCATATCACTTCCTGGTGGTTACGGCTTTGCAGTAATGAAAGGTCAAAACTCAAATCTTGTTGATGGCTTCAATAAAGCTCTTGCTGAAATGAAAGCCAACGGTGACTATGATAAGATTTTGCAAAAATATACTGCCAGTGCTTCAAAAAAAGCTGTGCCTAAAAAAGCAGTTTATACTATTGCTTCCGATAATAGCTTTGCTCCATTTGAATTTCAAAATTCTCAAAAACAATTCACTGGTATTGACGTTGACCTTCTGAATGCTATCGCAAAAGAACAAGGGTTCAAACTTAAATGGAACTTTGTAGGTTTCCAAGCAGCAGTTGACGCTGTACAAGCTGGACACGCCGACGGGATGATGTCAGGAATGTCTATTACAGATGCCCGTAAACAAGTATTTGATTATGGAAATCCTTATTTTTCTTCTAACTTGACTCTCGCCACAGAAAAAACAGATGATAGTATAAAGTCATGGAGCGATCTCAAAGGTAAAACGCTTGGTGCAAAAAATGGAACTGCTTCATTTGACTATCTCAATAAAAATGCTAAAAAATATGGTTATACTGTGAAAACCTTCACCGATGCCACAACAATGTACTCCTCCTTAAATAACGGCTCAATTGACGCTCTTATGGATGATGAACCCGTTATCAAATATGCTATTAAACAAGGTCAAACCTTCAAAACACCTCTGAAAGCTATCCCTGATGGTCAATATGGGTTTGCAGTTAAAAAAGGAACAAACCCTGAGTTGATTCAAATGTTCAACAATGGACTTGCTGCTCTTCGTGCTAATGGTGAATATGACAAAATTATCGGCAAATATCTTGCCAATGATGCTCCCGCTTTAACACAAGATGCCAAAGAAAATACAATTGGTGGTATTCTTAAAAATAACTGGCAACAAATTGGACATGGTTTATTAATCACACTTGAACTTGCTCTTGTATCATTCGTTCTTGCTTTAATTGTTGGGATTATCTTTGGCCTTTTCTCAGTCGCACCAAGTCAATTACTCCGCGGAATCTCTCGCGTTTATGTTGACTTGAACCGTTCAATTCCATTGCTTGTTTTGACCATCTTTATCTTTTACGGTATTCCTAACTTATTGCAAATGATTACTGGTCATCAATCACCATTAAATGAGTTTACAGCTGGGGTCATTGCTCTGACACTTAACGAGTCATCCTACATTGCCGAAATCGTACGTGGTGGTGTTAAAGCTGTTCCACTTGGACAAATGGAAGCAAGTCGTTCACTTGGTGTTCCCTATGTCACTTCAATGCGTAAAGTAATTTTGCCACAAGCAATCAAAATTACAATTCCTAGTTTGATTAATCAATTTGTTATCACACTCAAAGATACAACACTTGTTTCTGTTATCGGTCTTGTTGAATTGCTTCAAACTGGTCAAATCATCGTCGCTCGTAACTTCCAAGCTTTCCGAGTCTATGGCTTAATTGGCTTGGTTTACATGATTGTCCTTCTTCTGCTCATGTGGGTTGGACGTCGTGTAGAAAAGAAAATGAAATAAGGTAGGCTACACAAGTGCTTGTAAAATACTATGGCTTATACGTTGTAAAAATCAATGATGAATTAACGTGTCCTAGCGTAACTCCATGATGAGATACACCAATTGCAGCCATCATTAATATAAAGTCTCATTGGATTTTAAACTACTTCAAGCACTTATGAGTCATAGAAGAAGATTGACTTTATCAGATGTGAGAAAATCAATCTTCGAATAAAGCTTCTTGTAAAACGAAGCAATGGAGGAAAAATGGGAATTAATACTCAAATCGAAGTCACTGATCTTCACAAATATTATGGGAAAAATGAAGTTTTAAAAGGAATTAGCACAAAATTTGAAAAGGGAGATGTTGTCTGTATCATCGGCCCTTCAGGTTCTGGAAAATCTACTTTCTTACGAACTTTAAACGGTCTTGAAGCAGCCACTTCTGGCGACATCATCGTTGACGGTTTCAATCTGACAGATAAAAATACTAATCTTAATCTTGTGCGACAAAATATTGGAATGGTTTTTCAACAGTTTAATCTTTTCCCAAATATGACCGTGATACAAAACATTACTTATGCACCGGTTGAGCTAAAAAAGGTAACTAAAGAAGAAGCCGAAGAAAAAGCTTTAAAATTGCTTGAAACAGTTGGTCTTTTAGACAAAAAAGATGCGATGCCCGAAATGTTATCTGGCGGTCAAAAACAACGCGTTGCTATCGCTCGGGCGCTCGCAATGAATCCTGATGTTATGCTCTTTGATGAGCCAACATCTGCACTAGACCCTGAAATGGTTGGTGATGTCCTTGCAGTAATGCAAAAACTTGCAGAAGACGGAATGACAATGCTCATTGTTACTCATGAAATGGGATTTGCACGAAAAGTGGCCAACCGTGTTATTTTCACAGACGGTGGTGTTATCCTTGAGGATGGTACACCTGAAGAATTATTTGACCATCCAAAACATCCTCGTTTACAAGATTTCCTATCCAAAGTACTTAACGCTTAAAATAATAAAATATTCCTATCCAAAGTCTGGTAGGAATATTTTATTTATTGGCTTTATACTTATCTGTAGTAGACTCTTTAAAATTGTCTATACTTTTGATTTTATAATAAAAAAACCAGAATACTGGTTTTTATTTTTTTAGTATTTTCCACAATTTAGCAAACTTACCTAAACCTGTGAGTGTTCCAAAAGCAACTGCTCCACCAGCAAATAGTCCAGCCGTACCAGCCACTTTTACTTTCAAGTTGTGTGCAGACGCTTCCGACTGTTCAACAAGTTTTTTTATCGCTATCGCATCTGATGACCGAGGGAGTTCAGGTTTCAGGGATGACGGTGCCAATGGCGGTGTCAGTGGTAACTTAATATCTTTAGATTTACTCTTAACTTCATTGTTTTGTTTGGTTGATTTCTCTTTTGTGCTCTGCTTTTTCTTTGGTACAACTACTGTTGCCGATGTTTTTGGTTTCTGTTCAGCTTGCTCATTATTTATATCTTTTTTAGGGTTCACTTCATTTGAACCTTTATCACTTGTCTCAGGTGCGGACACTTTTGAAACAATAAGTGTAAACTGCAAGTCTTCATTTGTGTATTTCGCATCTGCAAGTGCATCTTCTAAAGTAGCATATTGCTGACCATCAGCAGTCATTACTTTTGACACAAAATAATCTACTGGCAGATTAGTAAGTTTGGGCATGATAACCGCCGTGTTTACCTCACCTTGTGTATCATCAATACTAGGAAGTGCAATAGAACGATCAGTCACATCAGAGTTATATTGATAAGAAAAATGTGCTTTTCCTATAGGTATCTTTTTATAATAAACATTGATTACATTATTTACTAAATCATTGTTCGCCACAATCATAGGGTTTGCAGAAACAAACATATAGCCAGAAATTTCTGGAGCAAGATAAGAATAAGTATTTACATCAACAACATCCCTTAATTGTTTACCAAATACTGTAAGTTTATCTCCCACATTAGCTATAATTGTTGAAGGCAAAGTATTGATTATAGATTGACCTGTTTCTTGATCAAGATAGTTAACCTGAACATTCTGTGTTCCTTTATAAGCATTAAAATCATCACTAGTACTCGAATAGCTCAGAATCCCATAATTTCCTCCCGTTGCACCAATAACACCAAGTGACATTGAACGAGCAACGGATAATGTTTCTGTCAATACTGATAACGTTACTCCGCTTGCTGATGAAATAGTGTAAGTCAACACTCCTGTCACAGTACTTTCGTTAGTACTGACAGAAGTCGGCTGCCACTCTATCTCCATATTGTCAGTAACAGTAGCACCACTATCAGGTGCCGAAGCAGTCGCATAGTCTTTTGTAATTAACGTTCCACTACTATTTGTCTGACGAATTGCAATATTATTCGATGCCGCATTTTCTGTACCGGCTCCGTCTAAATCTACATCAGAGTTTTGATACAAATCTCTACCTACAAAAATTGAATCTGGCAAACCTCCAATGCCCAAATATTTCCCCACAACATTTGAAGTTCCATCCGCAGCAACATTTGTTTGCAAGTTATTCGCTATAAAATCTGTAGACTTTGGTGTCAAGATAAATCCTAATGAGTCGCCTGCAGCAAAAGGATTTGTACCAGAATGAGCACGTAAAGAAAACATTCCTGAAAAACTAACCCTCTGAGACATATCAATTGCACCATTAAATAGTGCATAGCCCGCAGCTGTTGACTGATTATTTACCAAACTTACTGAAAAAGGAGAGGTAGAATTCGTTTGAGCAGTACCTACATTTGTCCATAATGCTGAATTCGTATTGGCATTTAATGGATATATATGATTCCCAGTATCAGTGCTTTGACCTGGAACAAGTTGAGAAGTTGTAGTATCTGCCTGAACAACTTTATAACTAATATTATTCAAAAAGTTAAAAGGTAGCAGACAAACACACAGTAAAGCAAAGAGAATCAATTCTGAACAATGTTTGATTTTCTTTTTCATGCAAAAGTTATTTGTTTTAGAGCAATTGACATTATTGTTCAAACTTGAATCCTTTCTTTTAAAATTATTTTATTGCTAGACTGTCGCTTACTAGCTGTCGCGCTCTAAGAACGGTACTCTCTTCAACTGTGATTAAATCATGAACCTGTATATCTCGTGACTCTAACTCCAATAAATTAATCGCTTCAGACAAATTATTAACTTCTTCGCCTTCTAAACAAGCAATAATATAATTCAAACTTCGAGTATTAAGATATTTTTCGGGTAAATGAGGCTCGTCTAAAATTTTAGCCATCAAAACTTGGCTTAGATTTTGCACAATTTCGCCTTCTTTTTTTAGATATTTCTTCAGAAAAAACCGTCTAATCATTTTTTTCCCGATTGGCAGATAGTTTCTCATCCATAGCCATTGAGAACCCACACGTATGCCGTTCCCCAATACTAAAGCAATAAAACTAATTGAAAACATTCTCAGAAAAACTTCTGTGGCACCTGTTTCTGCTGCCAGCCTTCCAAACATACCAGACTTTCCCGTCATAAACCAAGCAATTAAAATTGATGAAATGAAAATTCCTAAAAAAATCGCTTGCCACTCAATTTGTTGAGTAACTCGGCGTTCATAATCTTGTTTCAGCTCATCTGCACGGTTTAAAAGTTCTTCTAGCTTTTTTAGTACATCAAACAGCTGATGACAATAATCAAGAATCACGGCGTCCCTCTCTATTTTTTAGAATTTCATATATAGAATACTCTCTTAATTTTAACATGAATGTCTTTATTTTGCAATCTTATTTTCTCGAAATAAAAAACACCTTCTAGGTGTCTTTTATTACTTGTGTGATGAGACGTTTAAGCGATTCAACGCACGATGAAGTGCAACTTCTGCACGCTTAATTTCATCTGATTTTTTCTCAGCTTTGGCAACTTCAAGTTCTTTTTCTGCACGTATCTTAGCACGCTCCGCACGGGAAACATCAATGTCACGATTACGCTCAGCGGAATCTGCAACAATTGTTACTAAACTATCTTTAATTTCAATGATTCCACCATTTACTGCAATATAATCCACATGTTTTTCATCATCTGGACGTCGAACTTTTAGCTCATCAATTTGCAAACCTGCAATTGTAGAAATCATATTAGGTAAAATACCAATTTCACCATTGGTAGTTCTAGCAGTAATATATATTGCATGGTGGTCATAGACCATTCCAGCGGGAGTAATAACTTGAAGCGTCATAATGTTTTCAGACATTTTATTCCTCCGATTAGTTTTTCTATGAAAATATCATGCTTGAAGCGTAATAACTCACGGATAATTTTTTATAAAACCATTCGTTAATACTCTTCATTCATACATAATCGAATTAATAGCCCATTGATTTTGCTTTTTCGAGTACATCCTCAATTGGACCTACACTACGGAAAGCATCTTCAGGGATTTCATCATACTTACCTTCCAAAATTTCTTTGAAGTCATGAACAGTCTTATCAACTGGAACATAAGAACCAGGTTGACCTGTAAATTGTTCAGCCACATGGAAGTTTTGTGAAAGGAAGAACTGAATACGACGCGCGCGACCAACAAGGATTTTTTCATCATCTGACAACTCGTCCATACCAAGAATTGCGATAATATCTTGTAATTCTTTATAACGTTGGAGGACACGTTGAACTTCCATAGCTACTTCATAGTGTTCTTCACCGACAATTTCAGGTGTAAGCGCACGTGATGATGAAGCGAGTGGGTCAACGGCTGGATAAATACCCATTTGTGTCAAACGACGTTCCAAGTTTGTCGTAGAGTCCAAATGGGCGAAAGCTGTCGCCGGTGCTGGGTCAGTATAGTCATCGGCAGGGACATAAATCGCTTGGATAGATGTAACAGAACCCTTCTTAGTAGAAGTAATACGTTCTTGTAATTGTCCCATTTCAGTAGCAAGTGTTGGTTGGTAACCAACGGCAGAAGGCATACGACCCAAAAGGGCTGAAACTTCTGAACCTGCTTGTGTGAAACGGAAAATATTGTCAATAAAGAGCAACACGTCTTGACCTTGCACGTCACGGAAATATTCAGCAAGTGTAAGTCCGGTCAAAGCAACACGCATACGTGCTCCAGGTGGTTCATTCATTTGACCAAAGACCATGGCAGTTTTTTCAATAACGCCTGATTCTTTCATTTCCCAGTAAAGGTCATTCCCTTCACGAGTACGTTCCCCAACACCAGTAAACACAGAAATACCACCGTGTTCTTGGGCAATGTTGTGAATCAATTCTTGAATAAGGACAGTTTTACCAACTCCGGCACCACCGAAAAGTCCAACTTTACCACCTTTAAGGTAAGGAGCAAGCAAATCGACAACTTTAATTCCCGTAACAAGGATTTCATTTGCTGTTGATAATTCATCAAATGTTGGAGCTTTTTTATGGATTGGATTACGTTCTGCATCTTCTGCAAAAGGTTCACCACCATCAATCACGTCACCTAAGACATTAAATACACGTCCAAGTGTTGACTCACCAACTGGTACGCTGACCGCTTTACCTGTGTCAAGGACTTCAAGTCCACGAGTCAAGCCATCGGTAGATTCCATTGCAATAGTACGAACAGCACCATCACCAAGTTCCAAAGCAACTTCAAGCGTAATTTTAGTTTTTACACCATTGACATCTTTGTAGACAATCAAGGCATTGTTAATCTCAGGCAATTTAGCATCAAAGCCAAATTCCACGTCAACGACGGGACCAATAACCTGAGTAATTTTACCAGAACTCAATGTTTTTCCTCCTGTTTTTATTTTCTATTACGAATACTTCACATCCCTAAGGTAGAGGACTAAGAGAAGAGTATAGCAGTAGAATTTCTATTCAGTTTTTAAATTTCATTTTCAAAAATATGCTGACAAAACAATAATTCTTTTTCATAGATTTTTATCAAGTATTGACAGAAATCTAAATTTACAATGCTGCCGCACCAGCAACAATTTCAGTAATTTCTTGTGTAATTGACGCTTGACGAGCTCGATTGTATTGAATCGTCAAATCGTTGATTACTGAGTGGGCATTGTCCGTTGCAGTCCGCATTGCGGTCATACCCGCAGCATGTTCTGCAGTCTTTGCATCAACAATAGAACCATATATCATGCTTTCTGCATATTGTGGTAGCAGTTGATTCAAAATTGTTTCACGATCAGGTTCCAACTCAAAAGTTTCAAGAGAATTCTTTTCTCCTTCTTTCTTATCAAATGAGATAGGTAACATCTTTTCCATCCGTGCATCGCTTGTTAATGAATTAATGTGGTGATTATAACAAACATAGAGTTCATCAAACTCTTCTGCCTGATACTCACTTACTGCTTCAGTAACAATTGCACGAACTTCTTCAAATGTGGGTTGATCAGATAAACCTCTAAGCTCATAAGAAACTTTTACACCACGTGCCTTAAAGAAATCTGCACCTGTCCCTCCCAATGCTAAAATCGTATATTCAGATTCATTTGCGTGTTTAGTACGAAGAGTGCTCATTACTGATTTCAAGATATTTGAATTATATCCGCCAACTAAGCCACGGTCAGAAGTAATCACAAGATACCCCGTCTTTTTGACTTCACGCTTAATCATCATCGGATTTTTAGAAGGACCTTTATCGGAAGAAACCAAGTCAGTCGTAATTTTACGAACTTTTTGCGCATATACTTGAAAAGCTTTTGCGTGCGATTCAGCCTTTTGCAACTTTGCAGCAGACACCATCTGCATAGCACCTGTAATCTGACTTGTTTTCTTTGTTGAAGCAATTTTAGTTTTAATTTCGTTAAGTGAAGCTCCCATTAGTTAGCCTCCTTATTTAACGTAATTTGTTGTGTTTTTAAAAGCTTTAATCGCTTCATCAAGTTTTGCTTCTTCTGGCAAATCTTTAGTTTCAGTAATTACGTTCAAGAGTTCTGCATAATTTGCATCGAAGAAATCGAACATTTTAGTTTCAAAATCAAGAACATCATCAACTGGTACATCATCAATATGACCATGTGTCAGCGCATAAAGAATCAGCACTTGCTTTTCAACAGCCAGTGGTTTATGCAAAGGTTGTTTCAAAACTTCAACTGTACGACGACCACGATTTAATTTTGCTTGAGTTGCTTCATCAAGGTCAGAACCAAACTGAGTAAATGCTTCAAGTTCACGGAATGATGCAAGGTCCAAACGAAGTGTACCTGCAACTTTCTTCATTGCTTTGATTTGCGCAGCACCACCGACCCGTGACACGGATGAACCAGCATCAATGGCTGGGCGTACACCTGAATAGAACAAGTCATTTTCAAGGAAAATTTGTCCATCAGTGATAGAGATAACGTTAGTTGCGATATAGGCTGAGATATCTCCCGCTTGTGTTTCAATGAACGGCAAAGCTGTCATAGAACCACCACCGAGGTCATCAGAAAGTTTCGCAGCACGTTCAAGTAAACGTGAGTGCAAGTAGAAAACGTCTCCTGGGTAAGCTTCACGTCCTGGTGGACGACGGAGCAATAGAGAGAGTTCACGATAGGCCACAGCTTGTTTTGAAAGGTCATCATAAACAACCAAAACGTGTTTACCATTATACATGAATTCTTCACCCATTGCAGCGCCAGCGTAGGGGCAATGTAAAGAAGTGGTGACGGCTGAGAGGCTGAGGCTGTAACGACGATTGTATAATCCATCGCACCCAGTTTACGTAAAGTTTCGACTTGTGTACGAACGGTTGATTCTTTTTGACCGATAGCGACATAGATACAAATCATGTCTTGACCTTTTTGGTTCAAAATTGCATCAATTGCAACTGATGTTTTACCAGTTTGACGGTCACCGATAATCAATTCACGTTGTCCACGTCCAATTGGAACAAGAGCATCAATGGCTTTGAGTCCCGTTTGAAGAGGTTCAAAGACTGATTTACGTTGCATAACGCCTGGAGCTTTTGCTTCAACAGGACGAGTTTTTCCTGTATTGATTTCTCCGAGTCCATCAACGGGTTGCCCAAGTGGGTTTACAACCCGTCCAATAAGTTCTTCACCGACTTGGATTTCCATGATTTTACCTGTACGTTTTACAGTATCTCCTTCACGAATTGATAAGAAATCACCAAGTACAATGATACCAACGTCTGTAGCATCCAAGTTTTGCGCCATACCAAGTACACCATTGGAAAATTCAACAAGCTCACCGCTCATTGCATTTTCAAGGCCATAGGCACGCGCGATACCGTCACCGACATAGGTAACGACACCAGTTTCAGCAACTTCAAAATCTGGTGTAAAATTTTCAATTTGTTTTTTAATCAGTGAGCTGATTTCATTAGCTTTAATTGCCAAAAATATGCTCCCTTCTATAAGATTTCAGCGGCGATTTTTGCCAGTTGTGTTTTTAGTGAAGCGTCAATAATCTTTCCACGTGAGTTCACAATGAAACCACCAAGAATTTTTTCATCGACTGTATTAATAATTTTTACTTCGTTCAAGTCAAATTTGGCTTTTGTCATTTCTGCAAACTTGTCAATTTGATGTTCTGAAAGCTGAACGCTTGAAACTACTTCAACATCAGCAATTTTGAACATATCATCTGCCGTATTTTTGATTTCATCAAAAATCTCAGTCAAATCTGATAAACGTCCATTTGCACGAACTGTTTCCAAAAAATTTGAAATTAATTCTGATGAAGATTGAAGCAACATATCAACAACTTCTGACTTTACAGTATATGAATAGACTTCACTTGCAAAAAAAGTATTCAAATTATTTTCTTCGAACAACTGAATCATTTCATTAACTTCAGTAAGAACATTTTCAAGTTGTTCTTTTTCTTGAGCGACTTCAAGCAAGGCTTTACTATATTTTTGAGAGTTGACTTTTGTCATGCCGTCACCTCACTATACGAGTTTTTATTCGTAATCTGAACATTCATTTTAATCATGTCCAGCCTCCTTACTCGCCAAGTTTCGCTAAGTAGCTATCAATAAGTTCTGATTGTGCGGTAGCATCAAGTGATTGTCCAATCAACTTTTCTGCAATTTGAACAGAGATATTGGCAACTTCGCCTTTAACTGAATTAAGGGCTTCTTTACGTTCTTGCTCAATATCTTCTTTTGCACGTTTTTTCAAGCTAGTTGCTTCTTCATTCGCAGTTGCAAGGACTTTTGCACGATTTTGGGTGGCAGTATCGTTGGCAACTTGAATGATGTTAGCAGCTTCTTCTTTTGAACCAGCAAGCTCTGCTTGTCTTTGTTTAACTAAATCAGCTGCTTGTTTGTTGTTAGCTTCCGCTGCATCAATATCATCTGAAATTTTCTTTGCACGAACAGCAAAGACACCAGTGATTGCTTTCCATGCAAAAGCGCGGAGCAAAATCAGCAAGATGATAAATGCACCACTCACGACAATAACGTTACCGAGAACGGTGTTCGGAGCAGCTTCTAATAATGTTGTTGGCAATTTCTACTCCTTTCTTAATGTTCTGCTATAATTTTGTGGCTAATGTAAAGATTTGTCAAAAGGACAAATACATAAGCTTGGAGGGCTGAGATGAAAAGTGAAAAGCCAATCCATGCAATAGCCAAAATCCAAACTACTGGGAGGATAAAAATATTGGAATGAATCATTTCAGCAATCAAGCCAAGCATGATTTCACCCGCAAAAATATTCCCATAAAGACGGAGTCCAAGCGAAAGAACATTGGTAAATTCTTCCAATATATTCATTGGAAGAAGAAATTTTGGTTCTTTCCAGAAGGCAACTTTGAGATAACCTTTGAAACCAAATTTTTCTACCCCAAGCAAATTGGCAAGGACGATTACAAGTACTGCGAGTGTCAAATCCACAGCTGAGTTCGCTGTTGGTGATTTCCAAAGTGCAATACCACTTGGTGTATCAATTTTTGTCATTAAGCCTAAGCAGTTAGCAATAAGAAGGAAAGAAAATAGGGTAAAGTTCATGAGAGAAAAACGCGGTGCTTCATATGGGCCCACATTCTCTTTAGAAATGCCGTTGACAAAATCAACGACCCACTCAAGAACATTTTGTTTCCCTGTTGGTTTGAGCTGCATTTTGCGGCTCGCCCAGAATACCAGACCGAAGACAATGAGGACGGTCAAGATAGTCATCGTTGTGACTGTACCGTCGAATGGAATAGGTCCGATATTAAAGGTCCATGTTGATTCCATACTTGTTCTTCCTTTCTGTATTTAAAATTTCCATATTAGAAAATTTTATTGGAAAAGGAATGCCATAGCAAGGGCAATGAAGAATGTACCTTCAACGAAGGCAATACCCATGAACATTGAACCACGAAGTTTTCCTTCAAGTTCTGGCTGGCGTGCAACTGATTTCAAAAAGCTTGATACAATCAAACCATCCCCAATAGCTGCGCCGAGTGCTGCTGTACCAATAGCAAGTGCTGCGATGTCTCCATGCATTATAAGTTCCTCTTTTCTATTTCGCGATTTTCGCAATTTTATTTACTAAGAAATTCTACTACTATTCATAGTTTTTGTCAAAGACTAGCTTGAAATTTTCATAGTTTTTCATCAATTATATCTTTTTTGTCTTTGAAAGCGTTTGTTCTTTTTGAATTTATGTTTATTATCCGCTTTTTTATGGGAATCACTAGATGTTAACATATGTTTTTCATTTTTGTTAATAGCATTAAAGATTTTATATTAAACGTTCTTCTTGGACATAGTTTATAGGAAGCCATTTTAGAACTTCTTCGATATATTTTGTCCAATAGTACCAGTCATGTGTACCAGAAGATTTTTCATAAGTCGTATCATAACCAAAACGCTTTAACTCACTAACAGCAAATTCATTTCCTGAAAATAACTCATCTTGTTCACCACACCAAACATAAAGTTTTGGTTTTTCTTCTTGTTTGCGTGCTCGTGCTGCTAAAGCAAGAATTTCATTGTCAGAGTTTTTGAACTGCTCCCATGTTCCAAAAATTCCTCCCCAATACTCTGGATTTTCTTCAAAACGTCCTTCCATACCATTAAAAGTGAGGACTCCAGAAAGACTCGCAATATGACTAAAGTGATTAGTTCCAAGTCCTAATCTAAATGCCCCATATCCTCCCATTGAAAGTCCTGCAATAAAGTTCTTATCACGCTTGGTAGAGAGGTTAGGAAAGAAATTTTGAATAACTTTGGGAAGTTCAATTGCGATTGCATCAAAGTAGTTCATCCCATAAGTCGTATTGACATAAAATCCTAAATCTGTTGATGGCATAATAATGGCGATATTTGTATGACGAACAAGCCGATCAAGACCTGTACGCGCAAGCCAAGAGTTTTCATTACCACTCATTCCATGAAGAAGATAAAGAACAGGAATATCAGTATTCTTAAAACCAGAAACTTTACTGGCTTCAGGGTAGATAATTTTGACATTACGATTCATGCCAAGAACTTCTGAATAGTATTCAAGATTAATTATTGCCATATCCATACCGACACTTTTACTTGAATTGTATTTAAAAATTTGACTTTAACACTTTCTATTGCTATTCAACTTACTGTTTTGGAAATCTCATAATAATTTTGTTACTATGTGTAATCGCAGTAGCAACTAGTAAAATTCGATGAATTTTAAAGTAGACCTAGTATAGATTTGGTGTTGAAATTTCTAAATAACTTTTTAGTGTCCATCGGTATTAAGAATGTTTAACTTCCAAATAGATTACCTCACCTTTGTTTAACTAGAGTTGATTAATCTTATTAAGAGTTAAATCAGTATAAATCCGATGTTCCTTTCTATATAATAAATTCAACGTTTTATTAGTTGTAAAACGCTTCCTTTATTGTAACATTTTATCGAAACTATTGGGGATTTATGCCCCTTTTCCGAATAGTTTTATCTTACTGTCGAAATTCGCCAGATTCCTTTGATTTCAGTGAGTTTTATCGCACCATTTTGATCTGTTCTTAGACTTTTTACTTTATATTTTTTGAAAGTATCTAGTGTCTGTTGATTGGGATGTCCGTAATGATTGTTTTTTCCTACTGATATGATCGCTAATTGTGGTTGAATTTGTTTAATAAACTTTGGATTTGAACTCGTTTTACTCCCGTGATGACCTGCTTTTAAAATATCAACTTTTAAATTTGGATAGTTTTTTAATAATTTCATTTCACCATCTTGCTCTAAGTCACCTGTGAATAAAAACTTTTTCCCATAAAAGTTACCATAGGTCACTATGGAATCATTGTTGTCCCCTTTTCCTGTATAACCGTTGGACAGAACTTGAAGTTGACTGTTAAAGATGGGAATTTCATCACCAACTTGAGTGAGATGGATAGGAATTTTCGCTTTTTTTAATTTACCTACAAAGTCTGGACAAGTTAATTCTCCTGGACTAACCCATACTTCTTTAATTTTTATTTTATCAGCAAGATTTAAAAAATCACCGACATGGTCGTCATCTGTGTGCGTGAGTATGAGCTGATCAATCTGACTCACTCCCTCGGATTCTAGATATGGGATGAGCGTTTTAGATGCATTTGACTCTGTTTGAGCTTTTTGCCAACTTTTTTCTGGAATATTGAGTCTTCCTCCTGTATCAATCAAAATCGTCTGTTTATTAAAGCGATCCTTTAAAAAGATGCTATCTCCTTGTCCGACATCGACTGCGGTAATGGTTGGCTGGCTTGGATTCTTGCAGGTGAAAAATATAATAAACAGACTGCATAATAGGAGCCAGCGCAGCTTTTTCTGCATCCAAAAATCGAGCAACAGAGCTGTTATGCTCAACAAAAGTATGAGTTGTATTGCATTGGGCTTGCCCAAAACAAGTGGATAATGAAAAGGGCAGTCTACAAGCTGAACAAGTGCTTCAAGTGTTTTAAACATCCAGTTTAGGTTGAGCGTTAATCCTGTCAGTGATAGTAAAAAAACTGTAAGTAACAGCGGAAGGAGTATCAAATCAAATAGCATCCCAAAGCCAATGGTTAGTAAAATAGAGAGGGGCTGGAAAATATAAAAATTGAAAATGAGTACAGGGAGTACTAGTAAGCTCAGTGCTGATGATGCGATAATCACTTGTTTAAGCTTTGAAGTCAAATGAATTTTTTCTGTCAGTGATTCCTTTTTGCTTATGAATAAATGTGATAGCATACTGATAGCAAATGCGTAAAATAGAGTGAGCTGACCACCTGCTGTCAGTAAAAATTTGGGACTTACAAACATTAAAATAAGTGTGGTTAGAGCAATATTGTCTAAACCTGTCAATTTAATATTTTTTTGAAAAAGTGCGCGAAGAATTGATACTGATAAACCTGTCAAAAAAGCATAGATAATTGAAAAAGGAACTTGGAGGATATCCACAATATCTCGTCGTATTCCCAAACGTAGCAATATTTTTCGCAAGCCATCAATAAAAAAATTAACTTGCATCCCTGACAATGCAAATAAATGGATAATCCCAAGTGAACTATAAATATCACCCATTTGCTCAAAATCTTTATCAAGATACCCAAAAAGCAGTCCTGTCATATAGTTTGACATAGGTTTGGGGAAATGACTTTGTATCCAAACAATTGCGCTTCTTCGTAGTACGTGTAAGTCAAGCCCTCGATTTGTTTTGATTTTCGAGATAGATGTAACGATGATTTCTCTGTAAATTCCTTGTGTTGCAAGATATTTTTGTTCATCAAAACCATTAAAATTTCTTTGATGCTCTGGAACTTCAAGGTTTCCTGTGAAACTTATTGTGCAATTTTGTCTTAGATTCTCATAAAATTTTTTCTCTTTTTCTGATTGGAGTGTGTCATAAACTTGATATTTTTTACCAGCTTCATTTCCCTGAAAACTGAGCAAATCACCATTTACTTGAATACTGTCAGGAATAATCTTGATTTGGGAAACGTTTTGAGCTTGAGTTATCATTTTTTGATGGTTGTCAATGCTGACAATGAAGAAAAAACCTGTCAGCACCAATAAAATTGGAAAAAGCAGGAAATATTTTCTATACAATGCTATACCCAGCGAACAGGCAAAGGCTAGTGCTATTAATGAATTAAAATCAAAAATGCAATAATAAAGCAAAACTGCTAAATATGCTAAAAATATCAAAGGAAACTTAGTCAACACAGATAGAATCCTTTAATTTTGCAATTGTTTTATCGCCAAAACCTGGTACATTTCCTAGATCTTCTACTGATTGAAAATTACCATTTTGAGTGCGATAATCAATGATATCTTGCGCCTTCTTTTGACCAATACCGTTCAAAGTTTGGAGTTGTGTCAAATCGGCAGTGTTGATGTTTACTTTTGGCGTTTGTGATGTGGTTGTCAGCGAATTTCCCACTCCGTCAGTACTGACAGAGTTATCAGCAGATGCTCCGCTTGCCATTTCTCCCTTTTGAGGAACATAAACTACCTCTTCATCCTTTAATTTCGCTGCTAAATTAACCTGATTTTGATCCGCATTTGTAGTAAAACCTCCAGCCAATTTAATCAAATCATCAACACGCATATCGCTAGAGACATTATAGACATTGGGTTTCACAACTGCCCCTTTGAGGTCAACTTCAATTTCTGTTGCTTTTGAAAAATGGTTTGATGTGCTGACAGAAGTTTTGTCAGTACTGACAGAACTCAACATCGTTGCTGACAAGGCATTGTCTGCACTTTTTGGATGACTGACAAAATAAAAGATTCCACCAGCAAACAGTGCAACAACTGACAGAATCACAAGTTTCAAATTTTCTTTGATAAATTCGATTATTCTTTCCATACTTGATATTACGGAAAAAATCTTGAATTGTCACTTAACGTTTTCCTAACCACTAATTTTTCTCACCTTAGTCGTAAAAAAAGCGCTGTATACCACAGCACTTCTAAGATTTTATTTTCTTACTAGCAGAATCCTAGCTGCAATAATCGCAACAACAATGAGAATAATAATCAGCCAAGCCTGCCAAGTGTTCGGATGATAACCCAGGCCACTTTTGCGCTTAACAAACCAAGGTTTTTTCCCGCTGGTTTCACTAACTTCTGCCTTTATTTTAGGTTTATTATCTTTACCCAAAATATTGTTAAAAAGTTGTCTGATAATTTTCTCATCGCTGTAAGAAAGTACGTTGCGCGCGTAGATTTTCTCGCCAGCTTTCGCTACAGCAATAGTCGCCAAAAGTTGCAAAATCAATGCAATCCAAGCCTCTGCTGTAGTTGAATATTGAATAGCAAAACGGCTGGTCATCAAAGTTGGACTAATAAAAGGAATAAAACTCAGCACCTTTAGCACCACATTCCCAGGTACAGCAGCTCCAGCAATCCCACCAATATAACCAATCATAGATAAGAAAGCAATCGGTTGAGTAGCTTGTTGCACTTGTGACTGCTCATTAACAAGTGATGCGACAATCGAAGCCAAGAATAAATAACCCAATATCCCAACAATTGCCATCAGGACAATATAAATGCCAAAACCAAAAGTGATTCCAGAAAGCATTCCACTAATTGCTTGAACTTGATCCATATCCTTAATAAATGGATACGCAATACCAAATCCTACTACATAAATCCCAATCTGTGTTGCTGTTAACATGATTACACCGATAATCTTACCATAGTACTGCACATTTGAACTTGTTGCTGCAAGCAACGTTTCCATGATTCGACTTGATTTTTCATTACCGATTTCTTGACCAATAATCCCAACATAAAGCATCAAAAGAACAAAAATAAAGATTGAAGCAATCGTTCCAACAGCAACATTTGCTCCAGCAGCAGCAGCACCACCAGCTGTTGTACCCGTAGCTGTCTGTTTCTCAACTGTAAGATGTGCTGGAGCCAACAATGATTTCAAATCAGCAGAGGTTAAACTCAACCGACTCGCCGTTTGAGCAATATTGACCTGCGTCAAAGCCGATGTCAGGCTGCTCTCATCAAACTTAATATTCGAGCGAGTATTTGTAATCAGACGATAACCATCATCTGATACCAAGAGAAAACCATCAATTTTTCCATCTTCAAGTTTGGTTTTTGCCTCATTCTCTGTTGAAATGTTAGACAAATCAGCTGAAAGATTCTTATCCGCTTTAAGAATCTGTGTAATTGCTGGTGCATTTACGACAGCCATCTGTGGCGTCTGACTCCCACCAGAACTAACAATCAATCCTACTAACAGCGAAACTGCTACTAGTAAGAACGGAGAGATGACCAAGGCCCAAAATCCTGCTCCCTTGATTCGATTACGATAAATATTTTTAGCAACAAGCCAAGTCTGATTTTTCATTTGTTTCCTCCAATCAGGCGTTCAACCTGTTCATCGCGAACAATATCTACTTTTTCTGCATCTTTTTCCGCAACTTCCATTCGGAAAATTTCATCAAGTGATGGTGGTGCCTGAACAAAAGCTTGCACATACCCCTTTAAAGCAACTTTTTGAAAAATTTCGCGTCCGACCTCAGCATTAACAAGTTTTATTGAACGACCGCCTCCTTGTTTAGTCACAGATTTCACACCCGAAATGGCTAAAAGATCGTCATCAGATACCCCATCTTCTAGATAAATACGTGTCCTACCATAACTTTCTCGAATATCTTGAACCGTTCCATTTAAAATTGTTTTTCCATCTTTTAGCATCAACAAATTATCCGATAAAAGTTCAACATCGCTCATATTATGATTTGAAAAAATGACAGCTGCCCCATTATCACGACTTTTTTTAATCTCATTACGCAGAATTTCGGTATTGACTGGGTCAAGTCCCGTAAAAGGTTCATCAAGAATTAAGAATTTTGGCTCATGAATCAACGTAGCGATAAATTGTACCTTCTGAGCATTCCCTTTTGAGAGTGTCTGAACCTTATCTGTAGGCTTTCCAATCACTTCCACGCGCTTCATCCACTCGGCAACTTTGATTCTGGCATCACTCCGTTTCATCCCGTGAAGCTCAGCAAAATACATGATTTGGTCTTCTACCGTCATTTTTTGGTAAAGTCCACGTTCCTCAGGCAGAAATCCAATCAGTTGTTTCGTTTTTTGAGTGATTTTTTCACCGTCCCATGTGATAGTCCCTTGCTCCGCCTGAATAAAGTCCAAAATCATCCGAAAACTTGTCGTTTTACCCGCACCATTCTGTCCAATAAGTCCCATCACTTCACCAGGTGCAACTGTCATAGATAGGTCATCTACTGCCACTTTATCACCAAAACGTTTAGTTACATTTTTGATTTGTAAGGTCATACTTCCTCCACTACTTTCTCTTAGTCTGATACTCTTAAAAACGAGACTCACTTATAAAAGATTTTCATCTTTAATTCGAATATCATTTTTGGCTGTTCAAACTCAGTTAAATCATTTCATTTATTTTATCACTCTACTATTGATAATTATACCATAGACAAAGTCTGTAAATCATAGACCAATATTCTTTTCTGTAAGTAGGAACGGGTTTAATTTAGCAAGTGTGTGCTAATTCCCCCACTGAATGAAGTAATCACTTCAATTTTCTTTATATCCTCGCGACCATCCCCAAAGAATCAATCCATAAAGAACGACCACCCAGATATAAGAAAAAAATTCAACCCCCGCAGAGGTAAAAACGCCCTCCTGAATGAGTATTATTTTTCCTTTTACAATATTAACAATCTGAAGAGCTGTAAAAAGTCCATAGACCATTCCCAAGATTTTAAAAAGTCGTAATCTTTTTTGGGGAAATCCCTGACCAAAATAAGCGCCACGCAGTACCGACTCCAACACAAAGAAAATAGAAACTAGCGCAATAATCAACAAATTTTGTGTCCCAATCGTAAATAATCGACTTCCAGTCCCCTCAAAAATTACGCCACTAATAATCAATAAACCTCCACCAAAAATCAAACTATGCAGTGCGATAGAACCTCGAACTGCCTTTTGGCGCTCATCAAGTTGATTATAATTGCTAATCCCTCTTCGTCGCTTAATCAGTACAAGCATAATTAAAATGACTAAAGCACTGGCTATCCCATTAATAAATCCTACGATATTCATCTATTCTTCCTCCCAAAACAAATCATTCAAAGTAACATCTAATACCTTACATATATCAACACATAAGCTGATTGTCGGATTATAATTTCCCGATTCAACCGCAACAATTGTTTGCCGCGTAACATTGACTGCCTGTGCAAGGTCATTTTGTGTCATACCTTTAAGTACACGCGCAGCTTTCAATTTCAAGTTTTTTCCCATGAACAAATTATAAAATATATCTTTCTAAAAGTCAACTATAACATACTTTTTGTTATCTGAAATGTATCTACGATATTATTCTCTCAAAAATAAAAAAAATCATAAGACTATGATTTTTTTATGCTTTTACTTTAGAAAGTTTAATTTGTCTTTGCAGACTTACTACTGCCAGCAAAAGGAGTAACATACTTGCAAGTAGTGCTGCTCCAGCTGGAGCAAGCTGACTATTTTCCAAAAATACACCGTGTCCTTCAAATAGATAAATGCTAGTGTTTGTAACATCAGCAGCAAAAATAATTGCTAAGAGATAAAACAAGACTTTTAACTCTTTTACTTGTTTAAAAGTTGTCCGAGTTTGCCATATTCTAAAACTAGCAAAAGCCAGAAGCAAAGTGCTGAAAAGATAAACCATTTCAAAATTTTGAATCCAGTAAAAATGCTGAGCTTCAAAAATGAAACCGACAATAGTGAGTATTCCACCAAATATGAGCGTTGGAATAAAGATGAGCCATAGAATTTTATTCATTATTTTTTCCTCAAAGTATAAGCACATCCTTTTGGTATTCCATTGATTTAACTTTTATAAAATCACTATCCGAGGATAAGCTTATCTTCCTTTTTTATTTCTTATTTAATTTTAATATATTTCTCATCAAACTCAAAATATTATGTTTTCTTTTCTCATAAATAAAAAATCTTGGTCATTCCAAGATTTTTTTAATGGTTTCTGATGATAAGTCTGTGATTAATTTGATGGGCTGAACCTGTTCATCTTTTTGCAAAAGTAAATCCATCCATTGAATTCCGTACCATTTTCCAAACTTATAACCTGATTTTTGAAAAATTCCGATAGCTTCAAAGCCAAACTTTTCATGAAAAGCCATGCTTGCAGGATTGGGATAAGTGATGCAAGCATAGGCACGTTGATAATTAAGTAAAGATAACGCTGTTAATAACTTTTCATAAAGTATTGTGCCCGTACCATGATGCCGTTCATTTTCATCAAGATAAATGGATAGCTCGACCACCCAATCATAGGCCGCCCGTTCACGATAACGTCCAGCATAAGCATAACCAATAATTTTACCATTTTCTATAGCTAATAGATATGGAAAC
The DNA here is from genome assembly GCF_003627095.1 of Lactococcus allomyrinae. Classification (NCBI taxonomy): domain Bacteria; kingdom Bacillati; phylum Bacillota; class Bacilli; order Lactobacillales; family Streptococcaceae; genus Lactococcus; species Lactococcus allomyrinae. The sequence goes on from NZ_CP032627.1 coordinate 1,441,769, forward strand.
ACTGATGCAGTTTTCTCTATTCGTTGAGCAAAGTCTTCCACAGTTGGAACCTCATATTCAAAAGTTATCGCTGTTTTTTCCACATATGGCTTATAAATTTTTAATAATTCGGTTGCATCCGCTGTTGTTGCTAATCTAAATTTCATTATTTCTCCTGACTCTCTTTTGAATATTATACACAATTTTGGATTAAATATCTTTATAGGAATCAGTTTGTTTGTGATTTACAATTCTATTTCTTAATTAATAAAAAAACTCCGAGGAAAAAATAACTTCCTCAGAGTTCCTGAATATTAACTAAATCCTAAAGATGATTTACTAATTCTAAACCTGGTGTTAGAGTGTTTTCTCCTTCTGCCCATTTTGCAGGACAAACTTGATCTGGATGTTGACGAATAAATTGTGCTGCCTTCACTTTATTAACAAGTTGAGAAGCATTTCTCCCAATACCATCTGCCGTAATTTCAACTGCTTGAATCACACCATCAGGGTCAATAATAAATGTGCCACGTTGTGCTAGTCCTTCTTCTTCATCAAGAACATCAAATACACGTGACAAGTTCCAGCTTGGGTCTGCAAGCATTGGATATTCTATCTTTCCGATTTTAGGGCTATCCATGTGCCAAGCAGCATGGACAAAATGAGTATCAGTTGAAGCTGAATATACTTCTGCTCCCAAAGCTTTTAATGTTGTATAGTGTTCTTGCAAATCTTCAAGTTCTGTTGGGCAGACAAATGAGAAATCCGCTGGATAAAACACTAACACATTCCATTTTCCTAAAAAATCTTCATTTGTAACTGTTTTAAATTCTAAATCATGATATGCTTGTACGGAAAATTCTCCAATTTTTTTACCTACTAGTGACATAAAAATAACTCCTTCTAAAAATGTGATACCTTAATTATATTAAAATTTAAAGAAAAGGTCATGTTTCAGAAATATGAGCTAAGATTATTTTCAATCTAACATCTAGTGACTCTCAAAGAGTAGTACATGTCCAATTGTACCATCAGGGTACACTGCCATTTGTTCATTAGTAATTATTTTATAATTAGAATCTATTTCAGAAACAATTTTATTCCAAAATTTTTCCGAACTTTTATTTTGGGGATGATATTTCAACTGCCAACTCCCACAAAATTGCTTAAAGATTTGGTATGCGGCTTGTCTCCCAATTCCCTTCCTTCGGAAAGGATAAGTGATAAAAAATTCGTACATTGTTTTATCTGTCGAAATATTTATCTCTAAAAAATTATTAATCAATGCAAAACCCGCAAGTTCACCATCAACTTTTATGAAGTATGAATAACGATTTTTATCATTGAAAATATCATCTACACGATAGTGAAATAGCCCATCTTTCTCGACTTTAGCTTGAGTGTATTGAGAAAATTCATAGATATATTTCTCAAGTAAATTTTCTAATGTTGCTTTGTCATCAATAGAAATTTCTTCTAGTATAACCATCTTTTCTCCCTACTTAATGGTGGGTCAAAAACTCAACAATCCAATAGCCAACATACGCCCAGCTCAGAAAACCATGCCAAACTGCATTCCAAAATGCTCCACCATTTTCTGCAAAATGCATACCAGTAGCAACCAAGAATCCCATAAAGTACATTGCACTTGACACATCAACGTTTACTTTGATTTTTTTGTCCATTTTTTGCCTCCTAACTTTAATTGATTAAATGCTTATCATTCTCTCCGTTCTTTATCCTCTATTGATAAAGTTACCTACTCATTTTCTTTTATTATATAAAAAAAGCTGGTGTTAACCAACTTATTTCTTTTATTATTTAACCGAAAAAACTTACGATGATTAATCCAAAAACTACTAAAATACCTAAAAAACTGGCGTTAATAATCATGAAATATTTTACAAAACCAGAAGTTTCGCCACGTGCCTGCATTCGAATCACTTTGTAAGCAATCAATGTCGCCATTGAAGCAACCATCGTTCCTATTCCACCGATGTCAGCACCAAGTACAACTGACACCGCATGAGGCGTGAATGGAGAGATAAGAATAGGAGCTGCGATATTTGAGATAACCTGACTTGTAATCACAGTACCCAAAAACGCTGCTTGTGGTCCCACAAACGTACGACTAATAAAGTCAGTGAGTGCATGGATATTAGCAATATTTCCAACGATTATAAAGAAGCAAACAAAGGTTAAAAGAAGATGATAGTCCACACCTTTAAATAACTGCGGGCGATAAATTAACACAACTACTGCGACAATCGCTGCTGCTAAATAAAAATTAATATAACCAAATACGGATGCTGCCATAATAATCATCAGAATCACAAAAATTGATGTTTCTAATTTATTAAACTTATCAACTTTTGTCTCAATTACTAAGGGTTCATTATCAATGAACTGACAAGCAACATTGAGCAAGATTAATCCCGCCAACCAAAGTAGTCCTGTTCCTTTAAAAAACTCTAAATTTGTCAAAACATGACCACCATGATGTGCTGCATTTTGATAAAATGAATAGAGATACAGATTATGGGGATTACCTTGAGGAAGCAAGCTTGAACCTGTGTGACAAGCAGGAACAATCATCGCTGCTCCAATATAAACTGATTTTCGATTCTTAATCTCTTTTGTGATTGCCAAGTATAGAGGCAAAATAGTCAAAATTGTAAGATCATTTGTAAAAAATATAGCAAGAAAGAAAGTGAGCATTGTTGTAAATCGTACAAGCTGACGTGTTGTCTTACTCCGTTTTACTAATGATTCTCCTAGATAGCGCAAAAGTCCTGTTGAACGAAAACCTGCAATAACAAGCATCAATCCAAACACGGTTACAACTACCTTATAATCAAAAAAACGTGTTGTAAATCCGCCAAAAACGACGGCAATAATTGCGATAATAAAAGCGACAAGAAAAACCTTATCGACCAAAAACCAATTCCAAACTGCTTGCAGAATGTGCTTTGATTTGCGTCCAGTAGCTGATTGTTCCACTACTTCTCCTAACTATCATATGGATACTCGCTCTACGTTAGGAGCGCTCTAGCTCCTCTTTGCAAAGCAATATGGTTTTATCTATCACACAAAAAGAACGACTAAAACTGTCGTTTCCAATATCAAGTGACTTTTACCATTTACACACTGTTTACATTATAGCATAAAAAGAAAGTCAAGCAACTAATTTTTGGGACTTACACTAAGGTTTGATAAATTCTGACATTTTCATTTTTTGTCAAAAATTTTGATGACAAATTCTATGTCTCATAAAAAATAAAAACTCTGTCAGCGTACTGACAAAGCTTTTTATTTTTATTTTTATCCAATCGAACCTTCCATTGAGTAAGAGATTAAGCGATTGAGTTCAACAGCATATTCCATTGGAAGTTCTTTGGTAAATGGCTCAATGAATCCCATGACAATCATGTCAGTTGCTTCTTTTTCTGTCAGCCCACGACTCATCAAATAATAAAGTTGTTCTTCAGAAATTTTTGATACTTTTGCTTCGTGCTCAAGAGCAACTTGTGAGTTATGAATTTCATTGAACGGAACAGTATCAGACTTTGATAAATCATCCATCAAGATTGTATCACATTCAATATGAGAAGCTGATTTTTTCGAATTTTTTCCGAAAGTGACTTGTCCACGATAATTGACTGCTCCACCATTTTTGGCGATAGACTTTGAAATAATCGAGCTTGATGTGTTAGGTGCATTATGAATCATTTTTGCACCTGTATCTTGATTTTGGTTAGCCCCTGCAAATGCAATGGAGAGCATCGTCCCACGTGCTCCTGGACCATTCAGATGAACGGCTGGATATTTCATAGAAACACGAGATCCGAGGTTCCCATCAACCCATTCAACTGTCGCATTTGTAGCTGCACTTGCACGTTTTGTCACAAGATTATAAACGTTGTCTGACCAGTTTTGGATGGTTGAATAGCGCATATAGCCGCCTTCTTCCACAAAAATTTCAACCACAGCTGCATGAAGTGAACTCGCAGAATAAGTTGGCGCCGTACATCCCTCAACATATTGAACAGATGCTCCCTCTTCTACGATAATCAATGTCCGCTCAAATTGTCCTGATTTTTCGTTATTAATTCGGAAATAGGCCTGAATCGGAATGTCACATTTGACCCCTTTTGGAATGTAAACGAAGGATCCACCTGACCAAACTGCGGAGTTCAATGCTGCCAGCTTATTATCTGTTGGTGGCACGAGTTTTGCAAAATATTTTTTGAAAAGCTCTGGATACTCACGTAATCCTGAGTCTGTATCTGTGAAAACAATGCCCAACTTTTCAAATTCTTCACGCATATTGTGATAGACAACTTCTGATTCGTATTGCGCAGAAGCCCCAGCAAGGTATGAACGCTCTGCCTCTGGAATACCGATTTTTTCAAAAGTATCTTTGATTTCAGCAGGGACATCATCCCATGAACGCGCCGCTTTTGCTGACGGCTTTTGATAATAGACGATATCATTAAAGTCAATGTCAGAGAGGTCTGGGCCCCATTTTGGTAAGTCTATTTTTTTAAATGCTTCAAATGATTTTAGACGAAAATCAAGCATCCATTCTGGTTCATTTTTTGTGGCAGAAATCTCACGAATAACTTCTTCTGTCAAGCCTAAACCAGTTGTAAAATCCAGTTTCGCATTATCATGAAAACCAAATTTATATTCTTCTAAGCCTTCAACCGCATCATCTGCGGTGTTGACGATTTTTTCTTCTGTCATTTTTATCCTCTCAGTTTCTTTTTTGAAAAGATTTTTGGTCCATTCTTTTACTTTTTGGTTCTTGACGGTTCTGTCAGCATACTGACGAAAGATTTCATCCGCTTTTTACACTCATCGGCTGATTCAAATTGCACTGACAGCTCTATCAGTATAATGACAAAATTATCGAGTTCACTGACAATTTCTTATCCATTGATTCAGTACCTGTCTTGATTTGCATTAAGCTATTAAGCTAACAGAATTTTTGTCAGTGATTTTCACCAAAGCAATCCCTCATATCTTTGATGTGAGGTTGTATCTTAAATTCAGTAGAAGTTGAAACTCTCATTGAATAAGTCTTGACTTCATTCACCATGAGTAATTTTGGATTCTGCTTCACCCATTTCAAGTGCTTTCTTTAGGGCATTCCAAGCTAAAGTTGAACATTTCACACGTGATGGAAACTTACTTACTCCTGCAAGAAATTGTGCATCGCCAAGTTCTTCCTGACGTTCATCCTCCGCTCCTGTTACCATTGCTGAAAAAATATTTGCTAACTCTAATGCTTCTTGCTTTGTTTTCCCAAGTACTGCTACTGTCATCATCGAAGCTGATGCCGTTGAAATCGTGCAACCATGCCCACTAAAAGCAATATCTGAAATCACATCACCATCAAAGACAACGGTTAGACGAATAACATCTCCACAAGTTGGATTATTTAAATCAATCATACATCCCGTATGTAATTCCCCAGCATGACGTGGGCTTGATGAATGGTCCAAAATCACTGCACGATATAAATTATCTAATTTAGATAAAGCCACTCTCTCACTCTTTCTATAAATTTGCTCAAAGCAATTGTTCTAGTTTTGTTGGTACCAACTCAAGCGCTTGACGACACCACGGATACTTACCCTTAACCAACGCAAAATCCGCACCATCATCAAGCAATCTCGCTGTTGCTGTCAGCCTAAAACCAATTCCAGGATAATCATTAAAACCTGTCACTTCACGAACAGCAACTAGAGCAAATACAGTATCATTTATCCTAATATCTGCCTCAAAATGTGTAAAACCAGCAGCTGGTGCTAAAAGACGTCCATCCTCTGTCAATGTCAGATAAGATATCCAAGTCCCTGTCGCATGAGGAGCTTCTTCTGAACCCCAAGATGTGAGCGCAACTTCGCCTTCGTATTTCAATAATTCTAAAAATTTATCTGTTAAAATTTTCGTCATTTTTACAATTCTTTCTTCAACTTTCGCCAGCCACCTGCACGATTATTTTTGATTATCTGACGAACCATTATCAAAAACGCTTTTTCATTAAGTATATCATGCTCATAAAGCGAAATCTGCCTAGACGTTTTATTATCAAATCCACCTGTAATAATATGCTCTGGATCGAGCACAATCCCGCCATCATAAAGGAAAATCGCTAAATGATTCTTTGCTGTTTTTAGAGCGCAAATATTACCTTCAAGCACAAAGTAGGGCATATTTGTCCACTTAATTGTCTCCTCAACTTCGCTATCTGCCTCATGCAAAATGCGACGAACTTGTCTGGCAAAATCTTGCTGATAGAGAGGAAGTTGAGCAATAAACTGGTCAACACGCGAATCATTTTTCATTAACTAAAAAACGCTTTCGTTTTTAATATTGCCTCAACCAATTTATCGCAATCCTCTTTTGTATTGTAGACATAAAAACTAGCCCTCGCCGTTGCAGGAGTATCAAGGTAGTTTAAAAGTGGCTGCGCACAGTGATGACCTGCACGTACCGCAACACCTTCCATATCCAGAGCTGTTGCCACATCGTGAGGATGAAGTCCTTCTAAATTAAAAGCAATGACTCCACTGCGTTTCGCATTATCCACTGGTCCATAAACCGTTAAGCCATCTATTTCGCGCAGCTTTGGCATCACATAATCAACCAATTCGCGCTCATGCTGGTGAATCTCATCAAGTCCAAGCGAATTAATATAGTCAATTGCAGCACCCAGAGCAATTGCACCTGCTATATTTGGTGTACCAGCTTCAAATTTCCAAGGCAACTCTGTCCAAGTTGAATGACTTTCATAAACAAAATCAATCATCTCGCCACCAAACTCAACGGGATTCATCTGCATCAGAAGTTCTTCTTTGCCATAAAGCACGCCAATGCCTGTGGGCCCCATCATTTTGTGTCCAGAAAAAGCAAAGAAATCTGCATCTAATTCTTGAACATCAACCTTCATATGAGGTGTAGATTGTGCACCGTCAACAACCACATAGGCACCATGAGTGTGTGCAATATTAGCAATTTCCTTAATCGGATTAATTACTCCAAGTACATTGGATACATGAGCAATGCTGACAAATTTGGTCTTGTCAGTAATTTTTGCTCGCAAATCATCCATGTCAAGCATCCCATCTTTAAGATAAACAAATTTCAATGTTGCGCCAGTAGCCTCTGCCACCTGTTGCCAAGGGACAATGTTAGAATGATGTTCCATAATTGAAATGACAATCTCGTCAGTAGCTGACAGAACTTGGTCAGCAAAGCGTGTCACCCAATTAAGTGATGTGGTCGTCCCACGTGTAAATAATACTTCTTTTGTCGATTTTGCATTGATAAAGGCACGAACTTTCTCTCTAGCAGCTTCATATTTTGCTGTTGCTCGTTCTGCCAAAGTATGTACTCCACGATGAACATTGGCATTATCAGTTTTATAGTAGTCTGTCAGTACTGACAGAACCGAAAGTGGCTTCTGTGTCGTTGCCGCATTGTCTAAGTAAACCAATGGTTCATCATTTACATTCTGATCAAGTACCGGAAAATCTTTTTTGATATTATCAAGCATTACATGCCCAGCTTTCTTTCAATCGTCGCAATAAATTCCTCACGGACAGAAGCCACAGGAATTTCCCCAACAACAGAACCTAAGAAACCGCGAATAACCAAGCGTTTGGCTGTATCTTCATCAAGCCCACGAGATTGCAAGTAAAACAAATCTTCTTCATCAACCTGCCCAACAGAAGCCGCATGTCCTGCTGTAACTTCATTCTCATCAATCAATAAAATCGGGTTCGCATCACCACGCCCTTTGTCTGACAACATCAAAACTCGTGAAGATTGTTGTGCATCAGCATTTTTAGCTCCTTTGATGATATGACCAATTGCATTGAAAGTCAGCGTTCCTCTATCCAAGATGACCCCATTTTGCAAGATATGACCAACAGAAGATTTACCAAAATTGGTCACTCTTGTATCAACACCTTGAATTTGATGTCCTGTTGAAATACCCACTACTTTTATTTCTGAGTGAGAACCATCTCCTTTGAGGTCACTATCAAAATCGGCTACAATATTTCCGTCATTCATCACACCAACCGACCAGTCAACCGTCGCATTTTCGCCAATCAATCCACGACGAATTACTGAGGCAGTCACATTCTCACCCAGTTGATCAATCGCTGAAAATTTTACCGTACTTCCCGCCTCAGCAATAACTTCCACAACAATGTTTCCAGTAACTTTCACAGTACCTTCACCCGTTGTTTCCAAACGTTCAAGATAATTGACTTTTGCATTTTTCCCAACAATAATCAACACACGTTTAGTAAAAGGAACATTTGAATCTGCATCTTGCATTAAAATTGATTCTACAGGTAAATCAACTTCGACTCCATCTGGGACATAAAGCACCACAGCTGAATTAAAAGCCGCTGTATTCGCCGCAGTAATACGACTTTCGTCAAATGGAACAACCTTACCAAAATATCGTTCAATCACTTCTGGAATTTCATTCAACGCACGATGGAAGTCAGAAAAAATCACTCCTTGAGTTTCAAGCTCAGGTGTTGTTTGTTCCAAAACCGTCTGAGTGCCCACCTGAACCAACAATGGATGATTAGGCAGTTCAGTAAACGTAGGGACTGCCCCATCTTCTGTGGACTCCGCAATCGTCAGACTGTCTATCCCCCAACGATTAATTTTGACCCGTTCAATATTTGGAAGCTCCAAACTTTCAAATTTTTCCACCGCTTCCTGACGCGTTTGCACCAACCACTCTGGTTCCAATCGCATTTGTGAAAAGTTTAAAATTTCTTGATCCATATCAAACTTCTTCCTTATATTCAATACCGAGTTCTTCTGCGATATTTACATAACCTTCAACCTCAAGACGTTTAGCAAGCTCCGCTCCACCCGTCTTAACCACACGACCTTCCATCATAATATGCACAACATCAGGTGTAATATAGTCTAAAAGTCGTTGATAGTGAGTAATAATCAAAGCTCCAAACTTTTCTCCACGCATTGAATTCACACCCTTTGCAACAACCTTTAATGCATCAATATCAAGACCTGAGTCAATTTCATCAAGAATACCGAAAGTAGGTTCAAGCATCAACAATTGAAGAATCTCATTCCGCTTTTTCTCACCACCTGAAAAACCTTCATTGAGGTAACGTTCAGCCATTTCTTCTTTCATATTGAGCAATTCCATATTTTTATCCAATTTTTTAATGAATTGCATCACAGAAATTTTATCATCCTCGGCACGTTTTGCATTAATTGCGGCACGTAAAAATTCAGCATTTGTAATTCCAGGAATTTCTGATGGATACTGCATCGCAAGAAAAAGCCCAAGACGTGCGCGCTCATCAACTCCCATTTCCAAAACATTTTGGCCATCGAAAAGCACTTCACCCTCTGTCACTGTATAGTTAGGGTTTCCCATGATTGCAGCTGATAGAGTTGATTTCCCTGTCCCATTAGGTCCCATAATTGCATGGATTTCACCTGTATTTATCGTCAAGTTTACCCCATTGAGAATTTTTTTATCTTCGATTGATACATGAAGATTCTTAATTTCAAGTGTTGACATTTTTCTCTCCTTCAATCTGACTGAAACGGAGATTCTCTATCACCATTTCGTTCATTTCATAAATTGTCAATAATTTTTGACATTTTATAATTTCTATTTTATCAAAATTCTCGTGGTATTTGTTGTTTTCTGTTACCGTTTTTATCTAATAAAAAATAGCTAGAAAACCTTCTAGCTTATTTTTTGGTTTTGACAAGAAATATTTTCTTATTACAACTTTATTTTGTGAAATCTCCGTCATTTTTTTCTTCTATTGGTGTTGTGTTCTTACGACTCGCAAAGTCAGTCATAAGCTGTGGAATATCAACACCCATCTCTTTCATAACATCCAACCCCTTTTGAAGTCCTGAAGCAGACATCCCCATAATCTTATCTGAACCTTCTCCACCATATATCTTGATAGAATCAACTGCACGAAGATTCTCCGAAACAGAGCCGACAACTTTTGGTAAAACTTCCATCGCCATATTGAGAATTGCTGCATCAGTCATATGTTTCATGGCTTCGGCCTTTTTCTCAATAGCTTCAGCTTCTGCCTCACCATTCAAGCGAATAGCTTCAGACTGCGCTTTACCTTTTGCAAGGATGGCCTCAGCTTCCGCAAGTGCCTTAATTTTTTGTTCTTCTGCTTCAGCCTGTGCCTTTGCGATTTGAGCTTCTTTTTGCGCATTTGCCTCAGCAACAATTGTTGCTTGTTTTTCTTGAGCTGCCCGAAGCACTTCTTGTTGTTCAAGTTCAGTAGCACGTTTACGCTTGATAATTTCAACTTGCATTTCTGCATCAGTTGTTTCTTGTTTAGACTTCGCTTCTTGGATTGCGTAGGCTTGGTCAGCTTTCGCTTGCGCTATATCCGCTTGTGTCTTTGCATCAGCCTGTGCAATATGCTCTTCTTGGTCAAACGAAGCAAGTTGAATTGCTTTACCTTTTTGAGCATCTGCAATACGTGTTGCACTTTCAGCTTCTGCTTGTTGAGCCTCTTGATCTGCTTGAGCTTTTTTAATCCGTGTTTGCTTATCTGCCTCAGCAACAGCAACAGCAGCATTTTGTTGAACGCGTGCCACTTCTTCTGCACCTAAAGCTTGAATATAATTCTGGTTATCGCGAATATCATTAACAACAAATGACACTACCTGCAAGCCCATTTTAGCAAGGTCAGTTGCTGCCTGAGCTTGAACCTCTTTTGAAAACTTATCCCTGTCTTCGATAAGTTCTGAAACAGTCATTGTCCCAATAATCGCGCGCAAATGTCCTTTCAAAACTCTATCTGCCATTCCATCACGTTCTGCATCTTTTTTTCCTAAAAATTGCTCAGCAGCAGTAGCAATTTCTTGTAAAGATGAACCAACTTTAATCATAGCAGTCGCATCCACAGTAACTGGAATCTTATTTTTCGAATAAACTTTGTCAGCTTGAATATCTAAGGCTGAAGATTGTAAACTTAAATATCGTGCGCTTTGTAATCCAGGTAAAACAAATGTTCCAGAACCCCGAACAACTTTCAGTTTATTTCCTTGAGTGTCTTTATTCACCCCTTTTGAGCCTAACATCGCTCCATATACGATTAATGCAGCCTGTGGACCAGACTTTTTATAGTTGACTACAATAATTGCAATGATAATTAATACCACAACAACTGCAGCCCCTCCCAAAATAAATAGTGGATTCATACGATTTCTCCTTTTAACTAAAAGCTCATTGCCATTTATAAGAATAAAATTTGGCTGTGTTATCTACTTTTCAAAATTTTGATTGGTATGGAATGACATATGCCACACCATTTAACACTTCAATAATCAATACTTCCTCATTTTTAGAAATTGAAGTGACTGGATGTTGTTTTTGATGATAAATTCTCGCTGGTAAAGTTTTTCGTGACTCATTGACAAACTCTGTCATCACTTCACCTACAGCACCGTTATCATCTATCCCAACTGTCAGCCTGCCTACCAAAAGATTTTTTTCGTCAGCTTGATAGGGTTGGTCACTAACAGAATTAAATAAAGACATTATTGGAATAAACAAGACAGTAAGCAAGAGCGCAATAATAATGACAGCAATGATAATAATTAAAACAATCCCTGTTCGCCCCATAGCTTTCTCCTTTTATTCCAATTTCATACTGAATTATAGCGCTTTCATGACTTTTTGTCAATTTTTTGTTATATTCTTTGAAAAATTTATCATCAAATAAAAGTAACATTGATTAATCAATGCTACTTCTTATCTTTTCTACTCAAACGACGCATAGGAAATTCTTGCGTAGATTCTTCATCTTCAGATGTCTCATTGTCTTCATCTTTTGCTTTTGAGTGCAGTACTTCTTCTCTGTAACTTGAATTTCCAATAAATTTCATCGTTTTTAAGACTGGTTGACGATTCTCCCCTAGTATTCCTACCAGTTCTATAAAAATTTCTAAACCGAACAAACAAGCCACAACGAGGAAAATACCACCAATTCGACTTGAAACTTGCAAAATTAATGAAATGAATGCAAAAATTGCTGCAATAGCATAGATAACAAGCACAGCGCCACGATGAGTAAAACCAAGTGCCATTAAACGATGATGAAGATGTCGCTTATCTGCTGTTGCAATAGATTGACGATTCAGTTTTCTACGAATCATTGCGACAATAGTATCCGTTAGAGGAACTCCTAAGATTAAAAGAGGAGTCAACACTGCAACAGCTGTTGCATTTTTTAAACCTTGCAACGAGGCAACAGATATCATAAATCCTAAAAACAACGCCCCAGTATCCCCTAGATAGATGATTGCTGGATGATAGTTATAAGGGAAAAATCCCATAATTGCCGCAACGATAGTAAAAATCGTTATTGGTAAGAACACATTTGGGCTCGGAAGGAAGAAATAGGAAACAATCCCCATCGTTGTCAATGATATTACTGATACACCACTAGCTAATCCATCTAATCCGTCAATGAGGTTGATGGCATTAGTAATTGCTAGAATCCAAAAAACGGTAAATATATAGGAAAGCCATGCTGGAAAACTTAAGAATGGACCACCAAACGGTATTTTGATATTATCAAAACGTGCATGAGTAAAAAACCAGATGAAACTCGCAGCAATAATGAGTCCTAACAGTTTCATTTTTGGCGAAATTTCTTTGATATCATCAATTAACCCAGTGAGTACAACAATACCACTCGCAACCACAAAAGGCCAGATATAGTCAAAATAACTCTCTAAACGAGGAGGACCAGCATTGGGCGCAAGAGGTTGAACATTCCCAACATAAGGAGGTTGACTATGAACAATATGAGGCAAGATGAGCAACGTTGCAACTGCAAAAGCGATAAAGATGGCCAGACCTCCTGCAGAAGGCATAGGTTTTTTATTGATTCGCCGTTCATTAGGTTTATCCACTGCGCCAATCATACGAGAAACAAAGGTCATGATTGGCGTCAGAATAACGGATATACCAAAAGTCATCATAACAGTAATCAAAAATTTCAACGCAAAGGGTATTTCTTTTAAAGTATCAACCATATTTAGATTTTTCTAAGAACATCTAGAGCACGTGTAGAAATCAGACATTCTCCATACTCCTGCAAAAATTCTCGGCTAATTTTACTCGCTTCACCGTATTCCATCATTCTGGCACGTGTGCTTTCAACATGCATTTTCCCTTTAGATTTTTGATTATCTAAAACAACGAGATAAAAATCACCATCATAACTATAAAATTCTGATTCTTCATCGGCAAATTTGACATTTTTGATTCCTGTCAGTACTGAAAGCATATCATCATAACGGATAGAGTAGTAAATGAAATCTGGATCTTGTTCCACTTCATCTTTTTTTGCTCCTGGAAGACCCAATCCGGGATTAAAATCGGTGATTCCTCGCTCTTTTGCCATATTTGCTCCAATTTCATTGAGCTTATCATAGAAGCCAGTCATCAACTCTTCAAATTCTTCTGGGTCATCAGGAATTTCTCCACCTTCACCCAAAAGTGCCTCTTCATGAACAATCATATGGACACCTTGTGGGAAAGGTTGAATTTGGAATGTAAGCATTCCGACATTTCCAAAACGATTTTCTAATCCCAATTCATCAACTAACTCATAGAAAAATTGCTCTATAACCTCTTGATTACCAAAAAAATCAGACAGTTTAATATCATAATCTGTTAAATCGTCAAAGGACAGGGTAATTTTTATTGTATTTTCATTTATATCTTCAAATTTCATTTGTATTCACGTGCAGGCCTTATACTACTTCCTCTAAGAGTTTTTTAGAGGTAGAAATTTCTTGTGCTCAACAGCAGCTTTTCTTCTGCATACACAAGGTAGTCTATTTACAGTTTATCAACAAATGGGTTAATTAAACTAGCCTAATCTCTCAAAGGTGAGAAACTGGCGACCTGCTTCCTTTCTATCTAGCATTTTATACTCGTTCATCTCTAATCTTTCCTAAAAATATATAAGATGAATCGTAGACAGACTGCTTTGCGCATGAGTGAAAAATGAATTACTTTTCTTATTCACAATTTTGACGCAATGCGTCAGGCGCAGAAAACTGTTTACGTAGATTACTTCTCTCCATCACTTTATAGAACAGCCACTCACGCTTTAACGTTTGCGGAGATGCAAGTTGTGCCTAAAAGTACGGCGATGGAGTTATGAAGATAACGCAAACAAACTTTATCTTTCAAGCAGAACGCTTAAAAATTAAACAGTCTTACTTTCTATTTCTTTTCAATTTCTTACTAACCATTATACCACAGACCAGAAAAAAAACAGCACAAGGGCTGTTTATCACCATTTTATACTTTGGTTGTTTCGCTTTTAGTCATATAAAACTGAATTTTACTTTTCACAAAACAACGTTATCAAAGCACTTTAGCAAGGAAATCTTGTGTTCTTTTTTCTTTTGGAGAATCAAAGACTTCTATTGGAGCACCTTGTTCAACGATAACACCGTCAGCCATAAATAGCACTCGGTCAGCAACATTCTTTGCAAATCCCATTTCATGTGTAACAACAACCATTGTCATCCCTTCTTTAGCAAGTTCCTGCATAACGGATAAGACTTCCCCAACCATCTCAGGATCAAGTGCAGATGTAGGTTCATCAAAAAGCATAACATCTGGGTTCATTGCAAGCGCTCTAGCGATAGCAACACGCTGCTGTTGTCCTCCTGACAAAGATTGGGGATAGGCAACCTCTTTGTCTGATAAATCAACACGCTCAAGTAGTTCTTTAGCTTTAATCGTTGCTTCTTCTTTCGTCATTCGTCCTGTTTTTATAGGTGCTAATGTAAGATTATCAAGCACAGTCATATTTGGAAAAAGGTTAAATTGTTGAAAGACCATTCCCATTTTCTCACGGTGTTTGAAAACATCAACTGATTTATCAGCAATGTTTGTCCCTTCAAAATAGACCTCACCTTTGGTTGGTTTTTCAAGAAGATTCATTGTTCGTAAAAATGTTGATTTCCCTGAACCTGATGGTCCAATCATGACAACGACTTCTCCCTTTTTTATCTGGATATCAAGTCCTTTGAGTACTTCATTTTTACCAAAATATTTATGCAGATTTTTGATTTCGATTAAATATTCACTCATTATTTGGCATATCCTTTCCCAAGTTTTTTCTCAAATATAGCAAGTAAACGACTCACAACAAAAGTTGTGACAAAGTAGTATAAAGCGACGAAAAGCATTGGTGAAATGGTTTGGTAAGTTAAATTTGCAACGGTTTGAGCGCCATTGAAAACTTCCATCACTCCAATTGTATAAAGAAGAGAACTATCTTTAATGATTGTCACAAATTCATTTCCAATTGCTGGTAAAATATTACGAATCGCTTGTGGCAGAATAACTGTTGTCATTGCTTGTGTTGGACGAATTCCTAATGAATACGCTGCTTCCCGTTGACCTGCAGGAACAGCCTCAATACCAGCCCGTACAATTTCCGCCATATATGCTCCTGAATTCAAGGAGATGACGATAATACCAGGCACCAAACGACCAAGATCTTGTTGCAAAATTCCTACCTGAAAAGTTGGTAATGAGATACTTCCCATCATTGCAAAACCAAGCATAATTTGCACCAACATCGGTGTGCCACGAAAAATTTCGATGTAAATGTTTGTCAACCAACGTAGTGGTGCAAATTTAGAAAGCTTACCCAACGCAACAATAATTCCTAAAAGTGTTCCCATCGCTACTACAAAAGCGGAAATCAGGATAGTAACAATCATCCCATCATTAAAATACGGGAGATATTTTGGCAAAAAGTCAAAATTCATTTTTTCTCTTTTCTATTGAATATGTTTCATCACTCTCTTGTTCATCGCTAAATCGCTATAAAATTTAAAGATAAGCCGTTTTAGAATAGAATAATTATAATATAAATAGTATAAAAATACAACTATTTGTGAATAATACTCAAAAAAATTACTGACAGTCTGTCAGTAAATAATTTTACGCTTTTCAGTGCTGATAAAGAGTTCGTCATTTGCTGACAAATGGTAAATTTCACCGTCAATCTGTACGGGCTCTTCTTCTTTAAGCACAACTGCAAAATTTGTTTTAATTTTATGCATAAATAGCGGATGCTCAAGATGAGTCCCCTTGAGCACTCGTGGAACTAATGAAAAAGTACGTATCAAATGATGCTTATCATATTCAACAAGATGAATTTCCTGATTCAGATTTGATGCCTTTGGCGAAATTTTTACTCCACCACCAAAGTAAGGATGCTTTGTAAAAGTCATCAAAAAAGCGTTATCCGTTCTCATAATTTCGTCAAATTTACTGACAGAATTTTGGTCAGTGCTGACAGACATGGAAAATGGTTTCTTGGTAATTAAAACGTGTAAGGCAGTCAAAACATAAGATAAACTTCCAAGTTTTAACTTGTTAAGCAATGTTTTTACTTTACTTTTATTGGCTGATTTGACAATCGTTGCATCAAGTCCGATTCCGATGTTATTTAAAGCATAGCCATTCAGTCCTCTTGAACGATATCGCATAATATATATTTCATGAATGTTCTGCGAACATGCGGCTTCAAATGCTTCAATCGGATTCAAACTCAATTTTAAACTTCGAGCAAAATCATTGCCAGAACCAGCTGGAATATAACCAAATGCCTCATCTGCTGGCAACTCATTGATTACTAACGAAATAGTGCCATCACCACCGATAATAATCAGTCGGTCACCTCGTTTTTTTTCATCCAATATTTGTTTGACAAGCGAAGCCTCTTGTCCCATTTTTTCAGTTGCAAATAATTTATATTCAATCGTATTTTTTTCCAAGTAGGGAAGCAAAATTTCCAAAGTCCGTGCGCCTTTACCTGCACCAGAATTTGGATTTGCAAGGAGATAATAAGTCATAGAATCATTTTACCAAAAATGACAAAATTCTGTCAGTATGACAGCATAAATTTCACAAAAAAATTACTGACAAAATAAAATTAAGCTTCTGTCAGTAACCAAAAAATCCTGTCAGTATACTGACAGGATTTTCTATCCATCAATTTCACATTTTTTTGTTCCATGAAACTGATAAATGATAAATTTTTAACTTAACGGAGATAGGAGTACCTAGTTAGGCACCTAAAGCTTTTACAACACCTGTATCTGATGCAATAATCGCCTTAATTTTCAACCGTTTCAGTTTCTTCTTTTTTCACTTCAGGCGCATTGGTCAAATCTGACAATGGCTCGATATTCCGATAGCGGAACATACCAGTACCAGCAGGAATAATCTTACCGATAATAACATTTTCCTTCAGACCAAGCAAGTGATCTTCTTTACCACGAATCGCAGCATCAGTAAGTACCCGTGTTGTTTCTTGGAATGATGCAGCTGACAAGAATGAATTTGTTTCAAGAGAAGCCTTAGTAATTCCCATTAATACAGGACGACCAGTAGCAGGTGTTTCTCCATTTAAGAGCGCTTGTTCATTCAATGCTTCAAAATCAGAGATATCCATCAAAGTACCTGGCAAGATGTCCGTTGAACCGTTGTCCATAATGCGAACTTTACGGAGCATTTGACGAACCATTACCTCAATGTGCTTATCACCAATTTCAACCCCTTGTGAACGGTAAGTTTTTTGAACTTCGCCAAGCAGGTAAGTTTCAACTGACAAAGCATCACGAACTTGAAGCAAGTGTTTAGGTTCAATAGAACCTTGAATCAACGGTGCACCGCGGTGAATAAATTCACCTTCTTCAACCATAAGGACATCAGCCATACCTACTGTATAACTACGAGTATCTGTTTGACCTTTAACTGTAATTTCACGTGTACGAGTCGCTGCATCTTCAACAATAGAGTCAACAATACCAGTAACTTCGGTAATGAGTGCTTCCCCTTTAGGATTACGTGCTTCAAAAATCTCTTGAACACGAGGCAAACCTTGAGTAATATCTGAGCTAGACGCAACACCACCCGTGTGGAATGTACGCATTGTCAACTGAGTACCAGGTTCACCAATAGATTGAGCGGCAATTGTACCAACTGCTTCACCAACTTCAACAGCATCACCAGTGGCCAAGTTAATACCGTAGCAATGTTTACATACACCATGAGGAGTTTTACACGTAAATACTGAGCGAATCGTTACTTCTTTAACCCCAGCATCAACAATTTGACGCGCTACATCTTCAGAAATCAAAGTATCATCCGCAATAATCAACTCACCCGTTTCTGGATGGAAAACTGACTTACGTGTGTAACGACCCACCAAACGTTCAAAGAGCGGCTCAACCATTTCTTTACCAGTAGCGATATCAGAAATAACAAGTCCACGGTCAGTACCACAGTCATCCTCACGAATAATAACATCTTGTGCAACGTCAACCAAACGACGAGTAAGATAACCTGAGTCGGCAGTCTTAAGCGCCGTATCGGTCATCCCTTTACGCGCACCGTGAGTTGAGAAGAACATTTCCAAGACAGACAAACCTTCACGGAAGTTTGAAATGATTGGCAATTCCATGATTTTACCATTAGGAGCGGCCATCAAACCACGCATACCAGCAAGTTGTGAGAAGTTTGAGATATTACCACGGGCACCAGAGTCCATCATCATAACGATTGGGTTAGACAAGTCTTGACCTTCAATCAGACGACGTTCAAGTTCTTCTTTAGCTTCACGCCAAACGCCAGTGACAGCATTATAGCGTTCATCATCAGTAATCAAACCACGACGGAATTGTTTAGTAATTTGTTCTACACGTTTATGAGCGGCTTCGATAATTTCATGCTTATCTTCAACAACAGGAATATCTGCAACACCCACGGTCAAACCAGCCAAAGTAGATTGATGATAACCAAGGTCTTTCAGACGGTCAAGGTATTCAGAAGTCGCTGTTGTCCGATAACGTTTGAAGACCTCAGCGATAATTTTTCCAAGATAACCTTTTTTGAAAGGTTTAGTTGGTTCAAGCCCTGCAATGACTTCTTTGATGTCTTGACCATGTTCCATGAAGAATCGGTCATCTGTAGCACCTGTCAGATTTGCTTCAGTTGGCTCATTCAGGTAAGGCATACCTTCTGGAATGATTGAGTTGAAAATTACTTTACCAACGGTAGTAATCAAGATTTTATCTTGATGATTTGGTGTCCAAGGTTTATTGATTGATTTTGTAGCGATACCAATACGTGTATGTAAATGCACATATCCATTACGCATTGCAATTTCAACTTCTTCAGGAGTTGCAAAAATCATTCCTTCGCCTTCACGACCTTTTTCTTCCATCGTGAGGTAGTAGTTACCAAGGACCATATCTTGAGATGGTGTAACGACTGGTTTACCATCTTTAGGGTTCAAAATATGTTCAGCAGCAAGCATTAAAAGACGTGCTTCAGCTTGTGCTTCTTCAGACAATGGCAAGTGAATGGCCATTTGGTCACCGTCAAAGTCGGCGTTATAGGCTTCACAAGCAAGTGGGTGAAGACGGATTGCTTTACCATCAATTAAGACTGGTTCAAAAGCTTGAATACCCAAACGGTGAAGCGTAGGTGCACGGTTTAGAAGAACAGGGTGTTCCTTAACAACTGTTTCAAGCACATCCCAAACATCTGAATCTTGACGTTCAACTTTACGTTTAGCCGCACGAATATTTGCAGCCAACTCACGTTTCACGAGTTCAGACATAACAAATGGTTTGAACAATTCAATCGCCATTTCACGTGGCACACCACATTGATACATTTTCAAAGTCGGACCAACAGCGATAACCGAACGTCCAGAGTAGTCAACACGTTTACCAAGCAAGTTTTGACGGAAACGACCTTGTTTACCTTTAAGCATATGGCTTAGTGATTTCAAAGGACGATTACCAGCACCAGTGATTGGGCGACCACGGCGACCATTATCAATCAATGTGTCAACAGCTTCTTGAAGCATCCGTTTTTCATTTTGAACAATAATATTTGGAGCGTTAAGTTCCATCAAACGTTTCAAACGGTTATTACGGTTAATCACACGACGATACAAGTCATTCAAGTCAGATGTGGCAAAACGACCACCATCAAGTTGAACCATAGGACGCAAATCTGGTGGAATAACTGGTAACACATTCAATACCATCCAAGAAAGTGCATTCCCTGATTTCTTGAAAGCTGTCAAAACATCCAAACGACGAATAATCTTCACACGACGTTGACCAGATACTGCTTTAAGTTCTTCTTTAAGTTCTGCAACCTCTTTATCAATATCAACATCATTGAGCAAATCTTGGATTGCTTCTGCACCCATTTTTGCAACAAATGAACCAAATCCATTTTTAAGAAGTTGTTCACGATATTCCCGCTCAGTCAAAAGTTGTTTTTTCTCAAGATCAGTTTCTTTAGGATCAATAACAACATAACTTGCAAAATAAATTACTTCTTCAAGTGCACGAGGGCTCATATCAAGTGCAAGCCCCATACGTGACGGAATACCTTTGAAATACCAAATATGTGAAATTGGAGCAGCAAGCTCAATATGTCCCATACGTTCTCGACGCGCTTTTGCTGTTGTTACTTGAACACCACAAAGTTCACAAACTTGGTTTTTATAGAAAACACCTTTGAGTTTCCCACAAGCACATTCCCAGTCCTTTTGCGGACCGAAGATACGTTCATCGAAAAGCCCTTCACGTTCTGGTTTTTGTGTACGATAGTTGATTGTTTCTGGTTTCTTAACTTCACCAAACGACCAGTAACGAATTTTTTGTGGAGATGCGATACCAATTCGCATGCTCTCAAATTTATTTACATCGACCAATTTTTTCTCCACTTCTAGTAAATTTAACGCTGTTTTGATTTTGAGAATTTCTGACAACGACATCGTCTACTAGAAATTCTCATTTTCAAAATTTTCTCATCTTTTTGTCAACAGAACTGTTGATGATTTATCTAAATACTGTTCATTTTTAAGACTGCTTCACTTCTAAAAGGATTTTAGAAGTGAAGCAGTATCTATAGGCTGAACCAGTATTAATTATTCTTCATTTTCAGCGTTAATAAGAGCTTCTTCTTCAGTCTCCGCTTGTGCAACAATCGCCTCTTGCGCTTCAAGCATTTCTGGAGTAATTTCTGTATTATCAGGACGAGCCATTACTTCATCTTCATCTAATTCACGCAAATCAAGAACATTACTATCTGCATCAAGGACTTTCATATCAAGACCAAGAGATTGTAACTCTTTAACCAACACGCGGAATGATTCAGGAAGACCTGGTTTAGGAATACGTTCACCTTTGACAATTGCTTCATAAGCGCGCGTACGTCCAATCACGTCATCTGATTTGTAAGTCAAGATTTCTTGAAGAACATTTGCAGCACCATAAGCTTCAAGTGCCCAAACTTCCATTTCTCCGAAACGTTGTCCACCAAATTGTGCTTTACCACCAAGCGGTTGTTGTGTTACAAGTGAGTAAGGACCAACTGAACGGGCATGGAGTTTATCATCAACCATGTGGTGAAGTTTAATCATATACATGACACCAACAGAGATACGGTTATCAAATGGTTCTCCTGTACGGCCATCATAAAGAACAGTTTTTGCATCTGCTGACATTCCAGCTTCTTTAACTGTATCCCAGATATCATCATCTGAGGCACCATCAAAGACTGGTGTTGCGATGTGGATACCGAGTGTACGTGCAGCCATACCGAGGTGAAGTTCCATAACCTGTCCAATGTTCATACGTGAAGGGACACCAAGTGGATTCAACATGATATCAATTGGTGTACCATCTGGAAGATAAGGCATATCTTCTACAGGAACGATATTTGAAACGACACCTTTATTTCCGTGACGTCCAGCCATCTTATCCCCAACGTGAATTTTACGTTTTTGCGAAATAAACACACGAACCAACTTATTCACACCTGAAGGTAATTCATCACCATTTTCACGAGTAAATACGCGAACATCATGGACAATACCGCCACCTCCGTGAGGAACACGGAGTGAAGTATCACGCACCTCGCGTGCTTTTTCACCGAAAATCGCACGAAGTAAGCGTTCTTCAGGTGTTGGGTCTGTTTCACCTTTAGGTGTTACTTTACCAACAAGAAGGTCACCATCTTTTACTTCGGCACCAATACGAATAATACCTGATTCATCGAGATTTTTGAGTGCTTCCTCACCAACGTTTGGAATCTCACGCGTGATTTCTTCAGGGCCAAGCTTGGTATCCCGAGTTTCTGATTCATATTCTTCAATGGCAATAGAAGTATAAACGTCATCTTTAATTAGACGTTCAGACATGATAACCGCATCCTCGAAGTTATATCCTTCCCATGTCATGTAGGCAACAAGTGGGTTTTGTCCCAATGCCATCTCTCCATTTTCCATAGAAGGACCATCAGCAATGATATCGCCTTTTTCAACCTTTTCACCAAGTTGAGCCAAAGGACGTTGGTTGTATGAAGTTCCTGAGTTTGAACGGCGATATTTTGTAATACCATAAATATCAAGTTCACCAGAGGTACGACGTACACGGATTTCTTCGCCATCAACGTATTCTACTGTTCCGTCATGTTTGGCAATAATAGCAGCACCTGAGTCGCGTGCAGTTTGGTGTTCCATACCAGTACCAATCCAAGGGGCATGCGGATCAATCAGCGGCACTGCTTGACGTTGCATGTTTGCTCCCATAAGGGCACGGTTTGAGTCATCATTTTCAAGGAAAGGAATACACGCTGCAGCTACAGCGATAACCTGTTTAGGTGAAACATCCATGTAATCAGCAGTTGAAGCCTCAACTTCAATGTTATTACCTGTATGACGAGCCATAACTGTACTGTTTGCAAATTTTCCTTCTTCAGTCAATGGTGAATTCGCTTGAGCTACTGTATAATTATCTTCTTCATCAGCTGTAAGATATTCTACTTCATCTGTAACAACACCATTTGAGCGGTCAATACGACGATATGGTGACATAATGAAGCCATATTCATTGATTTTTGCATAAGAAGACAAGTTGTTAATCAACCCGATATTTGGACCTTCAGGTGTTTCGATGGGACACATCCGACCGTAGTGAGTGTAATGCACGTCACGAACTTCGTAGGAAGCACGGTCACGTGAGATACCACCAGGACCAAGGGCAGAGAAACGGCGCTTGTGAGAAAGCTCTGATAAAGGATTATGTTGGTCCATAAATTGTGAAAGTTGAGATGAACCAAAGAATTCTTTAATTGAAGCTGTCACAGGACGAATGTTAATCAAACCTTGCGGTGTGATATTTTCATTTTCCGATGAGGACATACGTTCACGAATCACACGTTCCATACGTGAAAGACCGATACGAACTTGGTTTTGGAGTAGTTCACCTACTGAACGAATCCGACGGTTACCCAAGTGGTCAATGTCATCTACTTTACCAATTCCTTCAGAAAGTCCTAACCAATAGTTAATATTTGAAATTACATCTGCTGGTGTCAATACACGACATTCGGCATCAGGAGTACCATTTGAAAGCAGAGTTACTACACGTTCTGAATCTTTTGGTGAGTATACTTTTACGCTTTGCAAAGTGATAGGTTCTGGCACTACTGCATCTGAAGATGGTTCTACAATGAAATTACCAAGTCCATTATCAAGAAGTGGTTCAATCACATCAAGCACATCACGTGTCACCAATGTATCTGAATTGACAAGGATTTCCCCAGTTTCTGGATCAACAATTGGCTCTGCCAATGTCAAACCAAGCAAACGATTTTTGAGTGCCAGTTTTTTATTAAATTTATAACGTCCTACAGGAGCAAAATCGTAACGTTTTGGATCAAAGAAACGTGCTACGAGTAAGCCACGTGAACTATCAGCCGTTTTTGGCTCCCCTGGACGCAGACGGTCATAGATGTCTTTGAGCGCTTCTTCCACACGAGTATCAGAAGGGTTCTTATGAACATCTTTTGCTATAGTATCTGTCAAAAGTCGGCTTTCGCCCATGAGTTCAAGGATTTCGTCATCTGAACCAAAACCAAGAGCACGAAGCATTGTAGTGAAAGTTAACTTACGTGTGCGGTCAATACGAACATAACCAATCCCTTTAGCATCTGTATCAAGTTCAAACCATGCACCTCGGTTAGGAATTGTCGTGTGTCCAAAGCTTTCAAGACCGTTTTTATCTGTTTTAAGGTGGAAATATGAACCTGGGCTACGCACCAACTGGCTGACGATTAAACGTTCTGAACCATTATTGATAAATGTACCCATTTCAGTCATGAGCGGGAAGTCTCCAAAGAAAACTTCTTGTGTTTTCAATTCACCAGTTTCTTTATTTACAAGACGGAATGTCACGTAAATTGGTGCTGAATAGTTTGCGTCATGTGCACGCGCTTCTTCAACAGTATATTTAGGTGTTTTCATTTCATAACCGACAAATTCGAGCTCCATTGTGCCTGCAAAGTTGTCAATTGGGAACATTTCTTTGAAGACATTTGCAAGCCCTTCGTCAAGGAAGTTCTTATAACTTGATGTTTGAACTTCAATGAGGTTTGGCAAACCGATTACTTCTTTGATACGTGAAAAACTGCGTCTTGTACGGTGTTTACCGTATTTTACGTCATGTCCTGCCAAGTGTTTTCTCCTCTATATTTTTTAGATTTGATTAAAAAAGTCTGTGTTTTTGATGAGTTTCTAATAAAAAAATCTGAAAAGTCGGTAGTTTGTCTTTTTAATAACTTTTTCTAATTTCTCTAATGAAAGACGCCAAAAAAGCAACGAAAACTCCTGTTTTTCGTTGCTTACAAAGCCTATGGGGACAATAGATCCCACAGATTTTGCTGACAAACCATTATTCCCATTATACACTATTCTGTTTACTTTATCAAGAGATGAGCCATTGAAAAGAACCAGATTAATTCAAGAATTTCTATTAATAAAATAGCTATAATTCTATTTTTTCAATGATAGCTTTGAACGATTCTAGCTCTGTGCGAGAAAGCGAACCAACAAGTGTTGCTAATGTATTGTCTCTGCGCTTATTTTCTAATTCTTCTAACATCAAGTAAGAAAGCTGAGTGCCAATAATTGAAGCTAAGAACTCTACCAATATTAGTTGCTCTACTTCAAGAGGATTATTAGACAAAATAAAAATCGTGCCGATACGTAGACTGCTGCCATAAACGGGGGCTACAGTGACTGAACTTTCTGAGTAATATTCTGCAAGCTCTTTCACTGATGCAAGAATGGAGTCTTCTATCTTTTTATTATGGTTGATTTCGTAAAATGCTAGGGTAGCTGCTGCAACACTCTCTGGAAGCTTTTGATAATTAAAAAATGTTTTTAGCGTGTTTGAATTTTGCTTATCTGTATGTGAATAATGATACCCTAAGAAATTTCTTTTAGAGTCAACAATAAAAAGGTCGCACCCTAAAAATTCTGCAAGCTTATCCATTAACAGTTGATAAGGGAATTCTTTTGAGAAATCTACTGGTGTTGTTCTCAGTAAAGCTGTCATTTGCTTTGTTTTATCAAAAAATTTATCCACCTTTTTCTCCTTATATCGTTTTAACCAAACTAGATTTATAATAATCAAAACAACGTATTCTTTTAATTACATTTATGTTATCACACTTATCTTCAAGTGTCAAACTTCTTACGTATTAGGAAAATCAGGTTATTTGTTAAAAAATTTGGAACATTTTTATTTTTTTCGTTTATAATCCTATTTTTTTCTTCCCACTTCTTATATTCTATGTTATAATAACTATATTACAAATGTTTTAAAAATATATCTTTTATTGTAATTTGGAGAATACAATATGTTTTATGATCGTTTAAAAAAATTAGTCACTGAGTCTCATAAATCTTTTAATCGTGTCGAAAGAGAGTTGGGTTATCCCAGAAATGCTCTTGCTAACTATCGTTTGGGTAAGGAACCTAGCGCAAAACGTTTGACTGAGATTGCAGATTATTTTGGGGTTACATCCGAATATCTTCTTGGAAAAGATGATGAATATAGCTACAAAAAAGCTCAATTATTATTTGATGGGCTTGATGAAGAAAGAAAACAAAAGCTATTGGAATACATTCAAGAAAGAATTGATGTGCTAAAAAGCATCGATGAAACTTTCGTTTCTTTATCGGTTACGCGGTTTGTCTATTGTGGCAACGATACTTGGACAATACAGTCAAATGACCGTACGATTAATTTTCCTGTTAACCAGCTTCCTGAGGATTATGATGCTGTTTTTGAACTTGTTGGTGGAGCTTTAGAGCCAACTTCCCCTAATGCAACTGGCAATCTGATATTTATTAAGTATGATGAAAATAACCAAGTGAGTGCGGTTCATACTTTTCAACTTGACCATGAACATTATGCCAAACTTCTTACTGGCGATGGCAAAGTGTTCTATCTCAATCGGTCAGATAATACCGAGTATGAAGATGTTCCTGTTACTTGTGGCAAGATTGGTAAAGTCTATCATTCCACATCGCTCCTTTAAACTGATCTTTTTCTCTACGTGTTACCAGAGTTTATTCTTTCGTCTTTGATAAGCGCATGGTTTAGTTTGCTCTTGATTTCTCTGTTGACCTAGTGAAAACTTGCTCGCTCATTTCAAATGAAGAATCCTAGATTAAATCTAGGATTTTTTATTCTTCTTCATTATCAGTTATACTAGTTCCACTTTAAAATCCGTTAGGTTTTTTGTCCATTCGCTCTATCTCCGCTTCACTGGCATTCTTGCTACAATAGCGACTAATCAAACGAATGGAGACACTTTACAGAATGGCACAACAGCAATTCGTTGTCATTTTTTATGACAGATTAGCTATAGTTTTACTTTCCCTTGAGTAGAAACCTCTAAGCCTTCTGCTCGTAAACGCGCAATTTGCTCGGTACGTCCTGGCTCTGGTAAACTAATTACTCCTTTGGATGAAATAACACGCCACCACGGAAGCTGATATTTTTTTGACATTGAATGTAGGACGCGTGAAACTTGTCTTGCACCGTTAGAAAGCCCTGCAAGTTTTCCCACATCTCTATAACTCATGACTGTTCCTTCTGGTATTTCTATCAGTACTGACAGAATTTTTTTCGTCGTTTCTGTAAGTTCTGTCATTTGATTACCAGATTTTAACACGATTTTCAGGAGCTCGATACATTTTATCTTCAGGTTTGATATCGAACGCTTCATAAAATTCTTCAAGATTTGTTGGCGGAATATTTGCACGAAGTTTCGCTGGAGCGTGGACATCCATACTAAGTAACATTTGTTGAAATTCAAGGCTTGCTTTCATACGCCAAATGGCCGCCCATTGACTGAAAAATGAGACTAAGTCAACATCAGATTCATTTTTAGCTGCCGTCAGTGCCGCCGTAATCCCACCTTGGTCTGCAATATTCTCTGATACAATAAGTTTGCCGTTGGCTGGTCCTGCTTCCGTTTCTACTCCTTCAAAAAGTGCAATCATTTCTTCTTGTTTCTTTTCAAATGCAGAGTAATCTTCTTCCAGCCACCATTTGTTCAGATTACCATATTTATCAAACTGGGCTCCATTATTATCAAAAGCGTGTGAAATTTCGTGAGCAATCACTGCGCCAATTCCACCATAATTTTGTGATGAAGATTGTTCAAGTGAATAGAATGGTGCTTGTAAAATCGCGGCTGGGAAAACGATAGTGTTGCTGTCTGGGCTGTAGTAAGCATTGACCATATGAGCTGGCATATGCCAGAGTGTTTTGTCAACCTCTTCAGCGAATTTCTCATAATGACGAGCCGTCAAAATTTCATCAAATTTGACCGCATCTTCGTACAAGCTTCCATCAGTCACTTTGAGCTTTTTATAAATTTCTGGAAGTTTGTCAGGAAAACCGATAAAAGGCGTAATTGCATCAAGCTTTTCAATTGCTTTTTCAGCAGTCGCTTGGCTAAGCCAAGTGTTGGCACGCAAGCGTTCTTGATAAACTTTTATCATCGCTGAAACCATACGTTTCACGTCTTCTTTTGCAGTTTCACCAAAATATTTTTTACCATAGAAAATCCCAATCACTTGACTAAAATAACTTTCCGTCAAGTCAAGTTGATGTTTCTCTTGACTGCGTGGTTCTTTAACATTTGACAAAAAGCGATTGTAAGCAGAACCCAGAATACGCAAGTCTTCTGTCAAAAATGATGTTGCTTTACGAGCAGTTTTCGTCAGCATCCACGCTTTGATAAGTTGCCAATTTTCTTCATTGACAAGTAGATTAAAGTGATCATAAAACCGATTTTCAAAGACAATAATTTTCTCTGGTCGTGTCCCCACCAGATTTTCGATAAATGGTTCAAAATCAACTGTTGAGAGACCATTTACAAAGTTGTCAGTACTGACAGGATTGTATAATTCAGCATATTTTGCCCATTCTTCAGAAGTATTAGCTGATGGCACTAAAAGTGCATCAAATTTGACCGCGTCAGAAGCAATACGTTCTGCATTTTCAATGCCAAATGCCACCAAAATTTCAGCCGAATTTTTCGCCCAAAAGTCTAGTAATTCATCCTTTCTTGGATGTTCGTCCGCATAGTAAGTCGTGTCAGGCAAAATCAAGCCAGGTCCCGTGAAGCCAAGCGCATGATGCACAGCATCTTTCATGTCAGGCTCTACACCAAAAGAAAAAGGCAAAGGAGCTTGTGAATGAAAAACCAAATCTGTCAGTGCTGACAGAAAGTCTTTAAAGTCTGTCAGCCGCAAAACCTTGTCCAACTCAGCTTTTACAGCCGTGAAATCCGCTTGATTGCGGCGTTCCCAATTTCCCGCTTTATTGTAAAACTTGATTGTTTCTAACAGCTCGGCGTTGTCCACTGGCAAATTTACTGACAGATTTTTCAAATCTTCTGTCAAATTTTTTTCATTTTGCAAAACCAACTCATCAAAAGCTGAGATACGTGGCTTATCAGCTGGAATTTCGGCTTGTTCCAACCACTCCGCATTCACCGCTGCAAACAAATCATCTTGAACTCTGACCATAATTTTCTCCATTTTCTTGAATTTTCCATACAATTATATCACAAAAAATTTCTGTCAGTATACTGACAGAAATTTATTTTAAAAAAGTATTTTATTAGACTGACAGAATCTCTTAAAGATGTAATTTTCTCCGTAAACTTGTACCACGCACTCCAAACCATTTTTCTAACAACCCTAGTTTTGCAGCAAACCAAAGATAAGTATAAAAACCCGCGCCTCCTGCGATAACAGCGATTACCGCCGAGCCCGCGCGTCCTGGCACTTTACCAAAAATAAAACCTAAAACAATTTCAACCGCGATAACGACAACAGCCATAAATGCAGTCAATAAAGCCGCACCTTGAGCACCACGAATTGTATTTTTGATTGAAAAACGAGTAATCTGATGAAGTTTTCTGATAAAAAGTGAGACACCAAGCAAGAAAGATAAAGTTGTGGCTAAAAGAGGTCCATAACTA
Source organism: Lactococcus allomyrinae (assembly GCF_003627095.1). Lineage (NCBI taxonomy): Bacteria > Bacillati > Bacillota > Bacilli > Lactobacillales > Streptococcaceae > Lactococcus > Lactococcus allomyrinae. The sequence continues at coordinate 1,471,236 of NZ_CP032627.1, forward strand.
TGAAAAATCAAAATCATCGGCACTTGCAAAACAACTTTTGCAATCAAAGTAATGATGAAAAATTTCATCGCCATACGTTTATGATCCATCACCGTAAGTGGAGGATAAACAAGCATATAAAGTCCCAACAAGAAACTTTGCAAAATAGCAAAAACAAACAAACTACTTTGTAAACTTGACGGCACCTGATAAAAAATCGTATAAATCGGTTTAGTTAAAAGCGCCATTCCAACAACTGCAGGAAGCATAAAGCCAACATAAAGTTGAAAATTATAACCCACCAAAACAGCAAGCTCACGCCGATTTCCCTGCACATAATGTTCAGTAATCAACGGGTCAGAAACAGAGCCTAAAGTTAGTGCCACACCAAGCAAGACCATCGTCAACTTATCCGTATTCGCTGAAAAGTAACTCATCAATGCCAGTAATTCATTATGACTATAATTTGTTACCCAAGGCATCATATTCATAAATGTCGAGTTATCAATAATCTTGAAAATCTGAATTGCCGAGCCAATCACAATAAACGGAATCGCTGTATGCATTGTCGTTTTCAAAACTTCAAGTGCATTTATCTTAGATTTTGCAGGTCCTGGATGCAAGAGCCTAGTCAAATTACCAGAACGTTGTAAATAAAAGAGAAGCACAGCATAAGACCCCAACATCCCAACAAAGGCTGCTGTTGTTGACTGAGTCACAGCATTTTGCCAATCATGCGATCCGAGTTTCATGATGGCAAAAGTTGTTGCAAGCATCCAAACGATACGGACCACTTGCTCCAAAAGTTGGCTCATTGCATAAGCCTTAACTTGATTCAATCCTTGAAAATATCCCCTAATCACTGACATTGACGGGAAGATTAAAACAGCAAGTGCAAGACTCTTCATCACTGGAATCAAATCTGCGCTATCTTTACCTCCAACCAAAGTAGAGAGTGGACCTGAGAGAAAGAACATCAATCCTGCTGCAACAATCCCTAAAATAGCCATCACACCCAACATCTGGCGAACAAGACGATAAGCCATATTAGGATCATCCAAAGTATTATACCTTGCAACTTCACGCGCCACTGCCGCTGGAATCCCTACTGTTGAAATAAGCAAGAAAAGTGCATAAATATTATAACCCATGCTATAAAGAGAGTTCGCCTCATTCCCGAAACGGCCCATCCATGCATACCACGGAATAATATAAACAACACCCAAAACCTTACCAATCATATCTGCACCAGTACGCCATGCAGTTCCAGAGAGCATTTGGTCTTTCGATTTTGTCGCCGTTTTTATCGGCTTACTATCTGTATCCATTGTTTGTCCTGAATTTTCCATTATTCCATTTTACCCTAAGTTACCAGTTTTGACAACTTAGGGACCAAATCAATCAATTCCACTTTAAAATTCCACAAATATAAATAATCAGTCACTTATTTTTCTGCTATAATAGTTCTATGATTACTTTAACACAAGTTTTAGAAATACTGAAAAAAGATGCAAATTTCCGTGAAATCTCTGCTGAAAATGAATATTATTATAATTGGAATCAAGAAGTCACTTTTGACACTTTAGCTTATGATAGCCGCAAAGTCAATGAACATACACTTTTCTTTGCCAAAGGTTTGAACTTCAAAAAAGATTATCTGCTTGACTTAAATGCAGCTTTCTACATCTCAGAATTTGACTATGAAGTCGCACTCCCGGCTATCATTGTCACTGATGTCAAACGTGCCATGAGTTTAATCGCACAGGCTTTTTATGACTATCCACAAAACAAACTAAAGACACTCGCATTAACTGGCACAAAAGGGAAAACCACTTCCGCTTATTTTGCCAAATTCATCCTTGATGAGATGAACGGTGGAAAAACTGCCCTCCTATCTACCGCCGAAACCACCCTTGACGGAAAAAACTTCTTCAAATCAGAATTAACAACTCCTGAAAGTCTTGATTTACTAGAGATGATGGCGAAAGCCGTTGAAAATTCCATGACTCACTTGGTCATGGAAGTCAGCTCGCAAGCCTATAAAACAGAGCGGGTTTACGGCTTAACCTTTGATGTTGGTGTCTTTCTCAACATCTCACCCGACCACATCGGCCCAGTCGAACACCCAACCTTAGAAGACTATTTTTACTGCAAACGCCAACTGCTACATCACTCACGCTACTTTGTCGCAAATGCTGAAATGAATCACTTTGGTATCATCAAAGAAGAACTCCTTGCCCTCGAACTCCCATATGCCTTTTACGGAAAAGATACAGAAAATAGAATCCTCGAATCTGCAGGTTTACATTTTGAAACGACTGGTAGCGTAGCAGGAAGCTTTGACATTCGTCTTCTAGGACGATTCAATCAAGAAAATGCTTTAGCAACCGCCCTAGCAACACGCGCACTTGGCGCTTCAACCAGCCAGATTAAAGTCGGTCTTGCCAAAGCCACCGTCCCTGGACGCATGGAATTATTCACAGCCAAAAACGGTGCACACATCTACGTGGATTATGCGCACAATGGCATTTCACTTGAAAATCTTGTCCAAGTCGTCGAAAGCCATCACACAGGCAAACTCCTCCTAATCCTCGGCGCTACTGGAAATAAAGGCGAAAATCGGCGTCATGATTTTGGAGAAGTGATTGAAAATCACAAACGCCTCGAAGTCATCTTGACCACAGACGACTCCAACCACGAAGACCCAAAAGCCATCGCCAATACAATCGCCAGTCATGTCCAAAGACCCCTTGATTACATCGCCGACCGTGAAATCGCCATAAAAACCGCCATCTCACGCACTTCAAGCCCAGCTGATGCCGTCATTATCGCAGGCAAAGGGACGGATCATTACCAACTCCTCAATGGCAAGCGCAAACCTTATATCGGAGATGCCGAAGCTGCTCAAAAATACATCTAATCTACAAAACTTACAAAGTGATAAGCTCCTGCTTATTGCTTTTTTATTGCAAAATGAAACACCTTTCTGACAAAAAAAACAGCCGACCTTCGATTTTTTATGTATAATAAATCCATGACCTCAAAAGCAAAATTTCTCCTCGCAGTCGCCATGCTTTTTTCAGCGGGAAATAGTGTCGCCTCTACCTTTATCAACGTCTTTCTCATGCGCTCCACTCACAACAGCATCGACCTCGTCATCTGGCAGAGCATTCTCAACTATCTCATTCTTCTGATTGCTTTTGTTAGCGGCACACGGCTGCTATCAAAACTTTCGATTACCAAGATATTTCGCCTAGGGATTATTGCACAGGCGCTTTATTACGTGATTATCCTCATCATGCGGAACAATCTCCTCCCTTTCATTGTCCCTTTGGGCATTTTTTCAGGGTTGGGTCAAGGGCTCTACTGGTTTTCGCTTAATCTCCTAATCGGCGATATCGTTACCGAAGACAATCAAGCCAAGTTTTTCAGCTACCAGCAGATGATGGGCTTTATCTTTGGTATCGTCGTTCCTGCGCTATCAGGATTTCTGATTGTTCGTATGGGTGGTCTCTCAGGCTACTACGTCCTCTTTGCTATTTCTATTTTTCTCTTTTTATTTGGTATTTTCCTCATCAAAAACATTTCAGGTTTTAAGACTGAAAAGAAAATGAATATCTTAGGTGTACTCAAACTACGAGGCAATCGTTACTGGGATTCCAATGCAATTTTGAGCTTTTCGATGGGATTCAAAGGTGTCTTGAATAGTCTCATCTTTGTCCTCTTTGCCTATCTTATTTTCAAAAACGAAAGTACGATGGGAAACCTCGGTTCATTTCAAGCGATTTTAAGTGCAATCAGTTCACTGATCTTTGCACGCCTTTTTCAAAAAAGCCATACACGTATGATGTATTTCATCACTTGTAGCCTAAGTTTTCTAACTTTCGTGTTCCTTGCACTTTTTGCCAATCCCATCATGATGATTACGGGCTACGTCATATTTGGTATCATCCAAAGTTGGGGAAGTGCTATTGCTAACGCAATGAACTATAGACTCTCAACCCGTGGCGGAAACGGTTTTTCTCAACGTGAGTATATTGTTGCTAGTGAATTTCCTATTGCCCTTGGACGTGTCTTAGGATTGCTCCTTGCCCTACTACTGACTCAGATTCTACCATCGGCGTTAACCGCTTATCGCTTTCTTTTTATCGCAACGGGTCTCATGTGGATGCTTGAGTTTATCATCATTGATTACAAGGTCAAGTGGCTAAAAAACGACTAAAAAGAGAGAAGAATCTTCTCTCTTTTTTAGTTTATTTACCTGAATTACGACGTTTTTTAAGCCATGCAGTCAAACCACTAAGTCCAAGTAAAGCCGCACCGAACAGGCCTGCTGTTGATGCCATCTCACCAGTTGAAGGAAGATTTTTACCTGTTCCAGTATCAACATTATCACCACCAGTTACGATAGTATCATCGCCATTAGTAGTTTCATCATCGACCTCATTATCTCCAGTATCTCCTGATAGTTCATCAGCAGTTACAGCAACTGTCATTGTGCCATTACCAGGTAACTGACTTGTTGAAGCGCGAGTTGGAGTTATCTCAGCTTCATCTGGACCGAAGTAGAACGCTACATCAAGCCCCTCATGAGCTGTGTCTAAAGCTAAGAGTTCTTCTGTATCAAACTCAAGTGCAGGATTTTCTACTTCTTCAAGCATCCTAGGAGTCTCTCCGTTCCCCGCAAACCGTGATACAGGAGTAGTAATGTCAACTGCTTGAATCACACGAGTCACAGAGTCAGCTAAAGTTTCATCAATCGTTTCCTCATCAATATCTGTAAGAGCTAGTGTCGGATCGTTAGAGACTGCGAAATGTCGGAGGTCATCGGACATAGCAAGTCTACCACCGTCTGTATCAATGATTGTTACAGCATTTTCCATATTGATATATTTCGATTCTTTCTCACCTTCAATTTTAACTTCAAAGACCGCATTATATACTCCCTCTTCACCATCGAAAAACGGAACTGTGACATTGATAATCTCAGCATTCAAGTCTGTGTAACCTTTCATCGCTATAGGTGTCGCAGTTGCAAACACATCATTCTTCCAATCTGCATCTACTGCTTCATCAAGGCTCATTGCAACGCGCTCTGCATCAACATCACTGAACATTGACGAATTAATCGTGACTTTCGCTTGTTCAGTTATAACTTTAGACCCTGTTTCTTCACTGTCGGAATCCGCAAAGACTGTATAACTAACCGTTACGTCAAACTGCTCATCAAGTTGGAGTTCTTCTATACTAAATCCTGCTGGAAGTTCTAGTTCAAAGTCTCCAGTTGCTTCATGCTCTTCCCATCCTCCCACTTCTTCTGTGTCGTAGTATTTACGTTCAACTTGAGGTTGGATGAGTTCTAAAAGTTGTGCTTTAAAGTCTGTGTCATTATCAGCAACTTCATTCTGATTAATATCTACCTCTTCCTCTGTTAAAGTCAATCTATAATCATAGCCTGAAACTGTAACTGGAATGTGACCATCCACATCACTTTCAGCGAAGTTTGTAATTCCAAAAGTTTGTATCAGCGCATCCTGATTCAAACGATAACCAATATTGTAGATTCCCCCAAAGAAACGGTTAGTATTCATAAACATCTCTAAATCATCGCCATCCAACTCAATCACTGCAAGCAAATCGTCTCCTTCGATTTCCTTTACCTCCCCATCGGCATCAACGATAAAGAGTCTAAAATCAGAGCTGTTAATGATCATCTCAATTACTTCTTGCTCATCCAACTCCGACAAGTCATCATGAGATATTGCTGTTGGGTTAAAGCTGATGATAGCAGCAGTCCCATCTTCACCTACTGGGATGACTTGCTGAATAGTATCTTCAGAGTCATCAGTTGTTGTTGCAAATTCAAGGGTACGGAAAATTGTAGTGGTCTTTATTAGACCATTGTAGCTGAAAGTTACTTCATAGTCCGTGCGTGTTACGCCTGAACCGCTATCCTCTGTCACTTGCCCTTCTCCAACTCTAACTTCGACATCAGCTTCAGATATTCCACTAACGACAAGTCCTGCCGCTTCTTTTAGGGCACTATCATCACTAGAAATATTATCGAACGCTTCCGCTGTCATAGGAACTAATTCCTCTGAACTAATATCAACGATTGCTATCTCGATTTCTAACTCACCAGCGGCTGCGTGTGAAGCCGTCAAGGCATCCGTCATAAAGCTACGGTCAACATCATACAGAAGATTATCATTTCCATTAAGAATAGAAACCTTAACCTTTCCATCTTCGATATCGGAGGTATCAACATTCAAACTTCCTTTATCACGCACTGCATACTCCTCTTTACCACCAACTTGGTCAATACCAAAACGCTCCCACTCTGGTACAAAGTCTGCGTTAAAACTGATTCCTGTATTACCTGCTGGCTTTAGCTCTGCCCACTCACCATAAACATTGGCACGCTTTAAAATCAATGCTTCAAGGTCTTCATTATCCAGTTGTAGTTCTTCTGGTGTTAGCACAACTGAATTATTTGTTCCATTAAGACGGAAAACAGAAGTCCATGATTGGTCCCAATCTCCCCAGTTTTCTTGATGACGTTGATCTCCAAGTGTTTCCCATTCTTGCAAAGGACTCACTGGCCATTCTGCTACGATACGCACTGGGATGGCCTTTACAGCACCACCGACACTAAAAGTTACGTCTATTACTTCTCCAACAGTATGCGGCCCTGCTGTCCACCCCTCTGCTTCAAACTCCACATCGGTCAGCGCAACTGTTTCGTCATCTGCACCTGTAAACTGAAGACGTGCCATATCCGCAATCTGCGCAGTCGTCAATGTCGATGCTTCTGCTGGTGTTACACCAAGTCCAGGATTTTGAATCCAGTCTTGAGTAATTTCGCCGACAGAAACTGCAACTTCAACCATCGCAGGTGCTGCCTGTAAGTTTTCTCTTTCTGGGTGAGCAAGAAAATCATTCGTTGTGTCCCACAGCATCACGTCATTATTGCCATTAACAAGTCGGATTGTTGCGATACCTTTTGTTTCGATATCAGATGTGTCAACGACAACTTTCGCATTTTCACGGTTATCCACAGATGAACCTACTCCAATATCTACCCAAGATGGATTCCAGTTTTCATCATTCGGTCCAACGCCCGCCCATGTATTTGCTCCCTGCGCTGTAAGCCCTGATTTTTCAAAAATAAGTGCTTTTAATGCCGCATCATCACTGAGCTGTCCAGGAGTAATATTGATAGTTGTTGGCTGCTCACCTGCAAATCTATAAATTGTACCCCAACCTTGACTTGGAAGTGGGTTCATCGGATTGTCTGTACTAATCATGCGCCATTTTTGTGTAGGACTACCTTCGCGAGAAAAAAGTTCAAACTCTGTCGCAGTCGCAGTATCCTCAACTAAGAAATCCGTACTCACACTAGGTAAAACCAGATCACCCGCAGTGTTTTCTTCTACGGTCGGGGTTTCTGAAACAACTTCTTCCACAGATTCGTCAGCAGGAAGTTCAACATCCTCTGGAAACTCCGTTTCGGGAACTTCTACAACTTGCTCAGTGTTGATTTCTGCTTCATTTGTTGTAATAGTATCAGCAACAGCATTCATTGCTGGTGCAAGTGGACTTACCAGTAATGAGGTCGTCGCAGCGGTTGCTGCAAATTTACGGAAAATAGCTTTTTTGTTTCTGCGTTGTTTGTTTGACATAAGTCTTCCTTTCAAAATATGAGAATTGTTTAATTATAGTTTATTTTTTCTCATTTATTTATAATGTAAATTATAACAAAATTAAAAAAAAAAAAAAAACGATATGATTTTAGCCATTATATAGCTAATTTATTGACTTTGAGTTTCTCATTTTTTATTTATTTTTATTAAAGTGATTTTTTTATTTTTTTTACGTATAATAGAATGAGTATGAATTTAGAAGAAAAACTCAAAGAAATCTTTGGATATGACAATTTCCGAAAAGGACAAAAACAAATTATTGAGCAGGTGCTTTCCAAACAAGATACGCTTGGTATTTTGCCAACGGGCGCTGGGAAGTCAATTTGCTATCAACTGCCTGCAGTGATACAGTCTGGTGTGACTTTAGTCATCTCGCCTTTGATTAGCTTAATGAAAGACCAAGTAGACCAGCTCAATGTTGCAGGTATTCCAGCGACCTTTATCAATTCAACGATTGACGATTTTGAGTCTAATTTTAGAATGCAACAAGTCGAAAATGGTGCAATAAAATTACTTTTTGTTGCACCTGAACGATTTGGTTTAGACTATTTTAATCACTTTTTACAACATTTACCTATTGACCTTGTGGCTATTGATGAAGCCCACTGTATTTCACAATGGGGGCATGATTTTAGACCAAGTTATGTTGAATTTGCCCAGCATTTGCAAGATTTGCCGACACAACCTACGATTTTAGCATTAACAGCTACCGCCACCCCAAAGGTTACCGAAGACATCCAAAATCTCCTCTCTATCACTCCTTACAATACTGTAAAGACAGGATTTCTTCGTAAAAATTTAAGATTTGAAGTGGTTAAAGGTGTTGATAAACGTACTTTCCTAAAAAATTATCTCAAAAATCGAGAAAAGGGTGAGTCGGGCATTATCTATGCCAGTACCAGAAAAGAGGTTGAAGAAATCTGTGAGTGGCTTAATCGCAATAACTTTAAGGCTAATCGTTATCATGCAGGTCTCAGTGAAAATGAACGAAAGACCAATCAGGAACAATTCATTTATGATGAAATTCCGATTATGGTTGCAACCAATGCGTTTGGAATGGGGATTAATAAGTCCAATGTCCGCTTTGTCATTCATTACAGTATCCCTGCAACGATAGAAAGTTATTATCAAGAGGCAGGACGTGCTGGACGGGATGGTCTTGAATCCGATGCAATCCTCCTTTTTTCACCTAATGATGTACGAATCCGCAATTTTTTGATTGAGAGAAGCGAAGGTGATGATTCCCATAAAGAGCATGAATATGAAAAACTGCGTCAAATGCAGGCATACACTAGTTCTGAAACTTGTTTGCAACGATATATTTTGGAGTATTTTGGTGATGAAGGACAAGCTTGTGGAAAGTGTAGCAATTGTTTAGACGAGCGTGAAGATGTGGATATTACTGTTGAGACTCAAAAAGTGCTATCTTGTGTGATTCGGATGGGCGAGAGGTTTGGGAAAACCGCTGTGGCACAAGTGCTTGTCGGCTCTAAAAATAAAAATCTTGCTAAATGGAATTTTGAAAAATTATCTACTTTTGGTATTATGAAAAACTTCTCTCAAAAAGCTGTGGGTGAGTTGATTGACTTCTTAGCTGCTGAGGGTTTTCTCAGTGTGACTGCTGGAAAATTTCCAACACTTATCGTTTCAAATAGGGGAGCAAAGGTGCTTAAAGGTCAGGAAAAAGTTCATCGTCGTGCGACTTTGATTGCGGAAAAGACTGTCATTCATTCTGAGACGTTTGATGCTGAATTATTTGAGCATTTACGTGTTCTACGATTGGAAATTGCAAAGAGTGAGTCTGTACCACCATTTATGATTTTTTCTGATGCTAGTTTAAAAGATATGGCTAGACTTCAGCCTGTTGATGATACAAATTTTCTTCAAGTAAGCGGAGTCGGACCTGTTAAACTTGAAAAATATGGTTTTTCATTTATCAATAAAATTAAAGAATATAAAAAAAGCTGAGAAATTCCTCAGCTTTTTGCTTTTTATTAACTTCTAAATCCAAAGTACGCTCGATTTGTTGCCGAAGCTTCCTGACATATGTACTAAAAGTACAAATGATGATGATTGTTGTCTTTCAAACTCTTTCTATAGTTAGTTCAATATAAAAATTTGCAACAACATGAACACTCAAAGATTATTTACTTATTTTTTTATAACGCTGCATCATAATATAAGCGACAATACTGAAAATCACCGGACCACCAATCATTGAAACAACTGAGGTAAGCATATCTGTTAACGCTTTTGAGGTGTGGGCTGCTGCTGGAAGTTCAATGTAATTCACGATAGGTTGAACGATTGTAAAGAAGTTTGCACCAATAACCACAATCAAAACAAGGATTGTTAAAGCTGTTGCAACGAAATGTGACTTGAAAAATTCAATAGGTTTGTGAATCTCTTTATTTTTCTTAAAGAACCAGTAAGCAATTACAATGAGAATGTAAGGCAAGGTCATTGAAACGTTTGCCATGTAGGTCAAAACTTCGAAAAATTTGCTCGCGCCTCCTTGAGAAGTGAGAAAATTTAGTACAACGATTAATGTCACAATGGCAAATTGAACCCACATCGCAACTTTTGGCATTCCATCATCTGAGAGTTTACCAAGTTTGCCAGGCCAGAGTTTTTCTGGTGTTCCTGTAATGATTTGTTTGATTGGGCTATAAGTCAGAGTAAAGAAGGCTCCCATATATGCTAGCAACATTGATAAACCAATGTATCGTGCAAAGATACCACCGAGAATATCTGCGCCTGAATGAGATAAACCAATAGCTTGCCCGACTGCTTCTCCAAGGCTTTGAAGAAGCATATAGGGTACTGTTCCGAGATTCATGGTTTGCGCCTTGATAGCTGGAAGCCACTGCGAGTAATCGACAAAGAAACCAACGCTAAGTATTGCTACAGAATAGCCAATTGCTATAATAAGTGCTGAAATAATGATGCCGCGAGGGAAATTTTTCTCTGGTTTATCCGTTTGGTCAACCAAGCCCGCAACGGATTCGACTCCACCATAAGCAAAGATTGCAAAAACTAAAAAGGCAATAAATGCAACGCTACTTCCATCAAAGGTGGGGTTGGGTGATGATGTGAAAGAATGAAGATTAATTGGTGTCGCTGGGTGACCGTTTGCGATGAGAACAATCACCGCTCCTAAAATCAAAATAACATTCAAGGAGAGAACGGCAATTCCCGCGATTGATGTAAATTTCTTTATGGTATCAACCCCTTTTGAAACCATAAATGTGACAAGCGCCATCCAAACAACTGCTGCAATTGAAATCCATAATGGTGATGGGGTATGGGTAGAGTTTCCAAAAATCAAATTGACAATTGGAATTAATATTTTATTGGCTACTGTTACCATCCAAATGACATAAGAGGCATACCACATAAATGTCCCTACAAATGCAAAGGTAGGGTTGACTGACTCACTCATCCATGAGTAAATCCCTCCCTTTTCATCTTTAAAGGCTGAACCCATTTCTGTAACCATGAATGCAAACGGCAGGAAAAAAAGCAGGGCTCCGATAATGTACCACGGAATGGCACCATACCCCATTTGGTAGAAGGCAACAGGAATATTCCCGAAACCGAAAACAGTTGTAAAAATCATCAATGAGAGACCTACAAGCGAGAGTTTACCTTTTGTATCTTTTGACATAAGGTTTCCTTTCTTTTTGGACGCCTTAGCGTCAGTTTTTTTATTTGTTATGGTACTGACAAGACTTTTGAAGTGATTACTTCATCAGTAGAGGATTCTTTTCCCCTACTGATGTTAGTAGAATGAAAGCAAAGCTTAGTGTTGCTTATCCCTCTGCCTAGAGTTGGGTGATTTAGCAGGCACTTGCTTGGTTAAATTTCTGTCAGTAAATTTTTCGATAGATTTAATCTATCAGTACAGTTCTCTAATTAGAACGAATAGATATAATAATTATAGACAGTTACAGAACTATACCAATTTTAGAGATTAGTCTGAAAATTTCACACTAACAACAAAGCAAGCCGCTCGATATGAACTCTTAATTGAGCACATATTGGGCGACTTGTTGATTGATTAATGTCAGTATTTCCTAGAAATTGCTACTTACAAAATGCTGTAAGTATGAATATATCAGTATTCTGATCATTTTAAAATAGAGATAAGATAAGTACCGTGAGCTAATATAACTTTGGCACGGCGATCGTTACTTCATTCACTGACAGCTTTCTGTCAGCATTTTTTTACTAACAAAAGTCTGTCAGCAATTATTTTACAACTTCGTTATTCAAACGAATGATTTCAAGGAGTGTGTCAACTGCTTTTTCCATTGTTTGGACAGAAACAAATTCAAAACGACCGTGCATATTTTCGCCACCAGCAAAAAGATTCGGTGTTGGCAATCCCATAAATGAGATTTTAGAACCATCTGTTCCGCCACGGATAGGTTCAATGATTGGTACAATATCAAGATTCTCCATTGCTTGTTTCGCAATGGCAATGATTGACATATCTTTCTCAATCACTTGGGCCATGTTGTAATATTGGTCTTTAATTGTTGGTTTAACACGATTTTGTCCAAACTCTTTGTTCATTTTATCTGCAATTTCTTGCATTAAAGCTTTGCGATCATTGAACTTGTCTTCTGCATGGTCACGGATAATATATTGCGCACGCGCTTCTTCTGGTGTACCATCAAGTTTCAAAAGATGGAAGAAACCTTCACGACCTTCTGTTTTTTCAGGGCGCTCGTTTTCTGGCAGAGCATTATGGAAGTCAATAGCAAGCTGCAGGGCATTAATCATCGTATTTTTTGCTGTACCAGGGTGAACATTTTTCCCTTGAAACTCAATCACTGCACCCGCTGCTGAGAATGTTTCATACTGAAGTTCACCAAGGGGTCCACCATCAACAGTATAAGCAAAATCGACATTGAAGTCTGCCACGTCAAACTTATCTGCGCCAACCCCAATCTCTTCATCAGGTCCAAATCCAATACGAATTTCCCCATGTTCAAAATCTGGATTGGTATTAATCAAATAATCAGCCAAAGTCATGATTTCAGCAACACCAGATTTATCATCTGAACCTAGAAGTGTTGTTCCGTCTGTGTGAACTAAAGTTTGCCCCTTATAGTTTTTCAGGTTTGGAAAATCTTTTGGATCAAGCGTAAACTCAGTAGCTCCAAGCTTTATCACGGATTCACCATCATAATTTTCAAGAATTTGTGGATTAACACCTTCAGCATTGAAATCAGCCGTATCCAAATGAGCTAAAAGTCCGATTTTACGTACTTTTTTATCTGTATTTGCTGGGATAGTCCCTACGATATAGCCATTTGACTCCAGATAATGAACACCTTGAACACCAATCGCTTTCATCTCTTCGCCCATCTTGTGTGCAAAAGCGACAAGGTCTTGTGTTGAGGGCGTTGTCTCACTGTTTTCGTCTGAACGTGTGTTCACTTTCACGTATTCAATAAACCGTGGTAAAAGTTTTTCGTATTTCATATTGTTGAAATTTTCTCCTTAAATTCTAATTTTTTTGTTTCTTCATTGTAAGTGAAATGAATCATTTCAAGATTGTGAATTCCTCCAAGCTCTACTGGACGACGACCCAGCAGCCTAATCAGAAGAGACCACGTACTCGCACCATGACTGACACAAAATATATTTTGCGTATCATCTCGCTGACAAATTTCTGTCAGTGCTGACAACATTCTGTCAGCAACTTCTTCAAAACTTTCTCCTCCGAATTGCTTGAAAAATGTACTTTTATCGCGTACCTCAAGGTATTGCGGATGACCTTCAAACTGACCAAAATTTAACTCTTTCAGCCCTTTCAAACGTTCATACTGAACTTCTGGAAATACTAACTCCAATGTGTCAGAAGCACGTTCTTGCGTTGATGTGTAAAAATGGTCAAAACTTACAGGAAAATTTGTCATAAAAATTCCTGCTTTTTTTGCATCAGCAATTCCTTTTTCTGTCAGTGGCGAATCGCACCAACCCTGAGTTCTCCCTTGAACATTAAACAAAGTTTCCCCATGGCGCATCATATAAATATTTTTCACATTAATCTCCCAACGAAATAAAATTTTCTATTGGAGTTTTTTGTTGGATTTGAGCTTCAATAAAACTTTCGGCATCATCAAAAATAATTTCCGAAATCTCATACTCAGCAAAATTCAGCAAACATCTGTATTCGTGCTCACCAACTTTTTCAATCATTTCGTATTTCTCAAGCACTTGAACAAAAATATCATCTTTTGTCTTAACGACCTCTTTTCGCATGAATTTCAAAAGAAATGTCGTCATGTATTTGAGCGCATATTCTAAATCTACATCACCCATTATCTGATAGATTTCTTTTTCAAAATCCGTCAATGACAATTGCTCAGCCACTTTATAAAAATAATTTGCCAATGTTGCGGTTTGTAGATTATAACGACTAGCAAAATTCAATTTTACCTTATTAGTCCTGTTTGATAAGGTTTGAATTTTCCATGACAAATCCAAATTTGTTGCAATTTCACTATCAGTTTCCACAAAAAACGGTTCTGTGAACACATTTCTCGTTGACAGACTTTCTGTCAGTGCTGACAGATTTCTGTCAGTAAAATCTTTATCTGAAAACACATGAAAGCCTAGATAATAACGCTTATCAGCACGTACAATCAATCCAGACTCAATAAAAGCGTCCAACTGTCTATCCAAATTCTTCACATCAGCAAATTCTTTATGAATCTGACGCAAAATCGTTTCCTCATGGTGTGCCAAATATTCAATCAGAGCTTTAAAAAATGGGCGACGTGTCATCCTATTTTCATTGTAAATTTTTATCATAAATAGCAAAATACTCCCTAAAGAACTCAAAGTGGAACTCATATAGTCCCACTTTAAAATTCCACAGAATTTCATACACAAAGCACCCAAACGCTATAACTTTTACAACAAACTATAACCAAACCATTGTAAAAAGACACACGGTTTACGGTACTTCACTCCAGAACTCACCTGTTGCAAAACGACTAATAAAATAAGCAAGTTGATTTTAAAGTCGTTCTAGTATAACACAGTATAAAACTTCTATTAGGCATTAAAACTTTCAGTTAATTGAGGAACTACTTGTTTCTTACGTGACACGGCACCTTCAAGAAAGGCATGGTCATCCTCTAAAGTAAAGTGGAAAGCAGCTTCAATCTTATCAGCATGAGCGCCCAACTCCACAATTTCTGAATTAGAATTTACAATATCCGTAATCATAAAAACAAAGTCATCATAACCATTTGCTTCCATTGCTGATTTGATTGCTGATTTAAGGTCAACCAAACGTTCCAAAACCTCAGGAATATCAACAGTGTTCACTTGCGCAATACGAACCTTAGAACCATTTAACTCAAAAGTTTTCGCATCAATGTCAATCAATTCTTCTGCAGATTTATTTGCAAGATTTGTTCCAGCTTTAAGCATTGCAAGACCATATTCTTCAAGATTAACACCAGCAATTTTCGCCAATTCTTCTGCAACTTTATGGTCTGTTACATGAGTTGTAGGTGATTTCAAAAGCAAAGTATCAGAGATCAAACCTGAAAGCAAAAGTCCAGCAACCTCTTTAGGAATTTCAACACCAGCCTCAAGGAATTTACGATAAACAATAGATGATGCAGAACCAACAGGCTCAACCGTCATAAACAAAGGTGATGCTGTATTAAAGTTTGCAACACGATGATGGTCAACCACACCAAAAATCGTTACATCAGCAATGTCAGAAATCGACTGTTGAAATTCATTATGGTCAGTCAAAATAACTGTATCCACGCCTTCTTCCTTTGCTGAATTTACCACACGTGGCGCTTCAACACCAAAGTAATCCAAAACAAACTGAGTTTCCTCATTAGGCGTACCAAGAGCAACAACTTCAGTGTTAAGCGCGCCATTTGGACGATGGTTACTCAAATATGAGAAACCATAAGATGAACCGATAGCATCAGTATCAGGTTTTTGATGACCAAAAACAAGAATTTTGTCAGACATTTTTCTACCTCATTTAAAAAATTTTTTCCCAAAACACTCCTCCTTATCTCTACCTCCTCATAAATAAATGCAGAAATAAATTCTAGTGCTTCAGTTTACCCGAATCAATCAGGCAATATTCCCTTAAATTATACCAAAAATATAACTATTTTGCTCTACTTGCCCTTGTTATTCTCAAAATAAAAAAATCAGAGTAACCCCCCTGATTTTCCATATCACAATTCTCATTTTCCCCCTTATACCTTGATACGTGGCAAAAAAACTCTAATATCATCCTTATGGTAACCAACCAAAACTTTTTTATCATCAAATATAATAGGTGCTCTCAAAAATTCCGTATGATTTAGAATGAAACGAATCATATCAGATGTCGTAAGCTGCTTAACATGGAAATAATTTCTTGCTGCCTTATATGGCTTCATTGACTTTTTAGCTGAGACGATAATCTCATCAAAGCCTCCATCAGAAAGTGATAATATATGCTTTATTATATCCTCTGAAAGTTCATTCTTTGAAATACTCTCAAACTCAAGTTTATATTTTTCCAACCAAGCAATAGTTTGCTTATAGGAGTTTTCCCCCACCGTTCCATGATAAACCTTGATCATGTTCCACTTCCCCGTGGGCTTCCGCCTATCCTCTTAACAACCAATCTAAGGTTACCTCTCCCAAATCCGCAATCTGAATCAGGTGTTCCAACGAAGGGACAAATTGATTCTCCTCTATCTCTCTGATAAATCTAGGAGAAACAACGGGGAATAGTGCCACCCCAAACGCAACTTCTGAGAGATTAAGACGAGTTCTTATCGACTTAATCTTCCCTCCCAGTTCGTTCAAAATCTCAGGATGTGCGCAACTTAAAGAAGGATAGGATTGGCTCAACGTTTCCAAAGGTAAGATCGAGCCAGATTCTCTATGTTTAGCCGTCCTGCCCTCCTCCTTATCCTGAATGGAACCATTCAAAGCTTCCTCTATCTTTCTTAACAACGTAATATCTGGTTTCTTTCTCAAGAATAAAATATCCGATAATAATGCTGCTGGATAACCTATCTCTTCTGAAAGTTTCAAGATAGGAATTCTATAACGACGCATTTCTGCTTTAAAATTCTTTATTCGTTCATTAACTTCTGTTTGTTCCATTATAGACCCACTCATAAATATCCTTTCTAACGCACATCTCCTGATCAACCCACCCTTATCAAATTTTCTACTTCACTGAGTAGGACAACATTTCTTCATAAACGTTTTGAGCAATTTCTTTTGCTTGCTCAAGCCGAGCCAGCGCTTCAAACTTATTTTTCTCCGCAAAGTCTAGAGTATTCTCAATTTTCTTCTTTTCTTCTGATAAACGTTCAATTTTTTCAGCGATAGTGACGTGATTTTTCCTATATTCCCTTAGTTCTGCCCTCTTTTGAACCTCCATTTGCTCAAGTTGTTTTATTCTCACCTTCCATTTTTTCATTCCTTCACTAAGATTAGTATTTTCAGCTTGCAGGTAGACCAGTTCTTTTTGGAGTCCCGGTTGACTATTACTGCATTTTTCTTGAAGAAGCGCTTTTTTCTGTAATAACTTCACATTATTATCTTTTAATCGTCCATTTCCATCTTTTAGCTGACCAAGAAACGCTTTTTGATGGGCAAGCTCCTTCTTTGCTTGATTTAAAGCCAAGTGCAAGGAAGAGGTCATTTTTTGATAGTCTTCCAGTGTCGCCCTTGCTTCAACCTTTAGCTTACTTCCATTCTGTCTACTAAAAACAAGTAGGACTAAAAAAACAAAAAGGACAATAACAAAATCAAAAACGAAAATAAAATCTCCAACATGAAGTATTGTGAAAAAATTGTGCTGTACCTCACTTACTCTACTCGCAGTCGCAATCTTTCTTGGAAAAAAGATAAAGTGTGTCTGAAGCCGATAATACATTAACCCCATAAAAAGCAAGGCACTTCCAATCAAGCTAACACCCGTGGAAATACAATAGTAAAGCCATTGTTTACGGATAAATGAAGCAAATCCCATCAATATTGCAGTAAATAATGCAGGAGTTAAAATTGTTAGCACAAAGCCTTGCAGTACATAGTCTAAGTAAAAAATACTTTTTATTTCCAGATAGATATAAATGACTTTCAAAAAGAGAGCAACAATCAATAGCCAGTAAAATAAGCCTCTAGATTTTAGAACATTCTTATTTTCCCTCAATACCTCACTCCTCATCTATTTATTCTTTTACTCCTTCGTATGCTTAGGGCGTTTTTCTCACTGCCTTCACTCTTTTTGCATTACGAAACAAATCCGCAATCAGTGCTTTCTCTTCCAGCACTGATTCTGTAAGACGATAATATTCTTTCTCAATTTGGGCTTTTTCTCTTATAAGTTGCTCTAAAAATTGCTCTTGTTTTTTTCTATCCTGTTTTAATTTTTGGATTTCTTGATCAAGCTCTGATACCACTGTCGTTTTTACTCTTGTTTCTTCTTTTACCTTTTTGAAATTATCGACTAACACTTCTTTTTCTTCTGATAGTTGTTTAAGCTTGATCTCCGTCTCTTGCTTATTTTTAGCAAAATTTTGAGTATTTACAGCGATTTTCGACTCTAATCCTTTATTCGTTGCCTTCAAAAGAGCATTCTCTTTCTCAATTTTATCCAGCACCCTAGTATTAGCGATTACTGCCTCTGTTGAAAGCAGGTATTCTTTTTCAAGTTGCGCCAAGTTCTCTTGCAAAGTAGTATAATCATCGTTCTTCCTAGCAAGTTGTTGAGCAAAAACTTTATTAAAGTTTAAAGTAACCTTTTTTACTTCCATTAATAAGCTTGCTCGCTCGGCTTCAATCCTTGCAGGCATGGGTACACCCAAGCTATCCTTTGATTCCTCAACTAATTTATCATCCATAGCAACTAGATCTCTTGTTCAATTTCTTCTCTTAAGCGATTTAACTTCGTTTGTACTTGTTTTAATTGCTCAGAATAGACTGGGTGATGAGTTTCTTCAGTAGTATTAGATACGCTAGAAATTGTTCTCACTTCTTCCACTTTTTCTGGTTCTCGAACCTCTCTTGAACCATTCCAAATGAGAAAAGCATATTTATAAAACCCTCGAACATTCGCTAACTCAGAAGCTTCAATAAAAATCAAACGATTAAAGTATTCTTGACCAATCTCATCCAGTAGAGCAGTTTTATCCACAATATTTGCCCCTCCTCCAGTCATAATAATGAAGTCAACGTCCTCAATATCAGGGAAATTCTCTGTTACCAAAGGGGCGACAGTAAATCGGGTATAATCCTCTATTGATCTTTTTACAATATAGGAGATGTCTTTTGAATCAGCGACATTACGATTTGGGCGATAAATATAAGTTCCACTCGTACTTCCCTCACGAAGGAGTTTCTCAATCGTAAACAGCTTCGTTGAATTAATTTTTCCAGCAATTATTTTAATCAATGTCTGAATTCCCTCGAAGCGCTCAGCACCCATTGGTGCTGGATTTAAGCGATTTGATGTATTAATCAGTATGGTTCCGCCACCTATATCTAAAACACCCATACGTCCATTAGCGTAGGTATCTACAGGATGCATTCCTTCATCATAAGCCAATTCAAACGCAGTTCCCATGTATTGAGGAATAACCAAGATGTAGTCCTCAGAAGGAATTTCAATGATTAGCTCCTCCCCATCGACCCGAATATAGTGTCGTCCAATCATCAGCTCTTTCAAAATTTGGACGGTCTTGCTTTCTTCATGCAAATCTGTGATTGGTACACCCAATACGAGACGAACAACAAGAGGTTTAGTACGTGCTTCTTTGTAATCTAAAGCTAAACGTCCCAAAGCAAATTCTAAAATACGTTGTGTTTTTTTCTGTTCAATCCGACCCGAACGAGCATAAGTATCAATCATTTTTTCAGAGAGATGGTAGGCCTCTAACTCTGTTCCCCAAACAAATCGGTTTTCTCCTGCTTTATCTATAGAATAAACCTGATTTCCTTTTAGTTTCCAACCCCCAGTACACCTTGGGTGACATTTTCTGCTGTCAAATAAGAGGCAGGGTAGACATATTCCCCTCGATCACTTTTCATTTTAATTCGTTTGTTTCCTAAATCAATGGCAAAAATATTCATCCTTTTTCTCCTTTAGTTCTGAGTGGCTTTCAAAGACTCAAAACTCCTTCATCTGATACAAATTTTTATAAATGGCTGACACTTCTCAAGAGAAGATCAATGGTTTGAGCTGCCTCATTAATTTGAGTCGAATAATACTCTATCCGCTCTTTTAATTGATTAAGTTTCAATCTGGATTGCGCTTCCTGAGTAGCAGCCTCCTCTTCTGCCTTACTAATTATCTGCGAGGCTTCCGTCTTTGCTTCCTCTAGAATCTTATCCGCTTCATTTTGAGTCTTTTGCGTGATTTTTTCCCATTCTTCAAGCTGCTTATTGTTCTGTAATTCCTGCTTATTTTTTTCTTGAGCTATTAATTCACGTTCGCTTTCTAGCAAAGCCGTCTTGTAAGCAAAGTGTTCTTGAAGTTCTAATAAAACGTCCGCAACTTCTGATTTAATCTCTAGTTTTTCTCTTGTTAACCGCATCATCTCAGCGTCCTTTTCTGCAACTTTCTCATCGAAAGTCTTAGAAAGATTGACTTGCTCATCTTTTTCTGCAAGAACTTTTGTTTCAAGAGTTTCTATTTGCTTCTTTTTACTTGTTAGTTCATGCTCTAGAGATGCAACTTGCTGCTTATATTTTAGAAGATGCTCATTTAAAACTTTTTCAGACTGCGCATTTTTTTGAGAGCGCATCGATTTATTATCTTGCAATTTCACTTGCTTTAATGTTTCATATTGAACCTTAATATCTTCTTTTTCTTGTTCAACTATTTTTATTTTTTGTTTTAAGGATGTTACCTGTTGAGCAATTTCAGAAATTTGTTGAGCAGTAACTGATGTTCCTCCCTCTGAAGCTTTAGCTCCTGTCTTTCTTTGAAAAAAACCTTTTTTCTCCACCATTCTCTCCTCTGATATCCATCGTTTCAACCCTAATAAACTCAAGACTGTTTTCCACAGTCTTGGTTTTTCAGGTTAGTTCATTACTCATCTTTTTCAGAAACTTCTTTGCTCTCTTCATTCAATTGCGCTTTAATCGTTTCAAGTTGAGCTTGAAGTGCTTCTTTTTCGGAGGGCTGTTCTTCCTCGTCTTCCTCATCTTTACGGCGTTTCCACAAGAGGAAGAAGAGGAAAAGCAGGGCCAAAAGAATCAGGATTATTCCCATCCAAATCAACCAGTTTTTATACCAAGCTTCTGGTTTAACCGTGACATCCTTAGCATTTAATTTTCTTGCCGTCTCTCCAGAAATTGTAAAGTCTCGCGTAAATTGCCAGCGATAATCAAATTTCTGCGCTTTACCTGCCGCATCTTTAGATGAATACTTTCCATTTGCATCTTTTTGGCCATAGACCGTCATTGTTAAACGATACTTCCCTGCCTCAAGACGCTTTCCTTCACCAATCGCAATAGGATAATCAAAATTAGTATTAGGCGCCATTTGCATCATTTCTTTATTTGCAGTATAGGACAAACTCGTATTACTTAAGCCCTTAATCGTTGCTTGCGCATACATTTGATTAAGGTATCCTGCATTTGGATTTTGTAGATTAGCATTGATGACATTTCTATAATTCACTTGGCCTGGGGCCACAGCGTTCATTTTTAAATCTGGTGCAACCACTGTTTTATCTTGTTGCATCAAAAGTGCAACGACATACGCATATTTATTTTGAATACTCAACCCTTTAGATTTGGAAGCTGTTGTGCCAGAATCTTTTTCTTTAAATGTAATCCCACCTGCGATAACCCCTTTAAAAGTTTCATCAGGCATCTTAACATTAATTTTTACCTGTTGTGATGATTTAGGAGTAAGGGTAATTTCTTTAGGCATCGTCGCATAGTCTGCAAGATTATACTTTAAAGTGCGATCTGGCTTAATCTTATTCGGAGAATATTCGATGACGCCATTAATATTCGTTGTCGCACTTGCGATTGCTTCTTCAACAATTACCGTTTTCTCTGTTGAGTTTTTGAGCGTAACCGTTAAAGTCTGAGATTGACCAGGGTTCATTTCTAAATTGAAATACCCACTTTGACCGATTTGATTTTCTGGGAGAACGGGGTTCACCGAGAAGTTAAACTCATTGGCATAAGCCACTTTACTCATTGCTCCAAGCGTAAAGATTGTCGCAATTAATAACAAAATTTTTCTATATTTTTTCATTATTCCCTCTTTCTAAAAATGAAGTGATCATTCTATTAGTAAATCGTTGTCTTACTATAAATATAAAATAAGTCCGTTGTTCTAAATGGAAAGCAATTTCCATTTAGAACAAAAATATAAATTAACCAATCCTTCTATTAATTGGTTGGTACATCATTGAGAGACCAAGTCAATTGTCCTTCGTAAGTTCCTTTTTCTTGACTCTGCACAGGGATATTCAGTTGAATCCCTTGTCCAGTGCCCGAATTCCAATTTTGATTCAAATTGAATGTCCCTGTTGTTGGTGCTGTATTTGCGTAAATTTGCATAGCAGCACTTGTAATTTGTTGACTTCCTGTTCCATCCTTGAAGATAAGATAGGGAGCAAGATTATTTCCGTTTGTGACGCCTTGCAAATCTTGGGTTTGCGCAACGGTAACGGCCCAAGGTTTAAGCCCTGTTCCTGTACGAGTATCCGTGACTGTCACATCACTTGAAGGACTTTGTGCCCAAGCAACCAAAGGTTTGGGACTAACATTTAATGTTCCAAAGTCATACATCGTAGGAGTGGTTAAACTAATTGATCCAAAGCTTAAATTAATCGTGATTTCTTTTGATACCCCATTGTAGGTATAAGTTACAGGATCGATATTCCCATTTTCATCAATGATTGGATGATCAGCCGTAATGGTTTGTAAAGTGCCGACTAAATCTACTGGAGTAGAAATCGTTGGATCTTCTATTGTCCCATCTGCTTTGAAGCCCAAGGCATAAGTCCAATTTCCATCTAAATCCGCTTGATTTTTAAGCGCATGTGCATCATCCCCTGTCATACTTGTATCATAAGCATTCACAGCAGTCTGATGATCTGAGGAAATAACCGCAGCTTGTGGAACAACAACAATATTACTTTTAGCCGTACTACTTCCCAGTGTCCAAGTCATTGGAACTTCTGCATAAGATTGACCTTGCGCATTTGTCTCTGAGGAAGTAGGATCTTGAATACTTGTACCTGCAGTGTTAATGCTCGATAAAGTCCCAGCACTCACAGTAATATCAGACATTACTCCGACCCCTTTCAAACCAACTATTTGTTGGAGTTGAGCCTGAGTCAATGAAGAAGCATTTGTCTCTGAACTTGTATTGGGTAGGATATAATTTCCTGCACTCAACGAAGTTGTATTATCTGTGACCACATTTTGAATAATATAACTTCCAAAAGTGGTTGGGTCATTTGAGCCATCTTGTTGGTTGCCTACGAAGTAGTCTTTGGTTGCAAAACTCCGCGTAGCCCCTGTTGTCCCCGCACTAACGTCAAAACTAGGGTTTGTTTGTGGGTAGTTGTTCAAAACTCGTCCGTCAAATCCTGATGCTGTTCTAGATTTAATATAATATGGAGACTGACTTGTGAACGTAAAGGGATTAGTTGTACTATCACTATATCCCATGACATACATTACTTTCATAGAGCTAGCATTTGTATCAGCTGCAACTGAAGCCCAAGCCTGCATGGCTTGCCCCGCAACAGGTGTACCTGTTGTAATATTTGATTTCAGATGATGTTGCCAGTAACCGGAACCTGCATCTCCTGTCATATTATATACACGAATTTGCCCAGGAACCACATAGCCAATCCATGTGGGATTGCTAGGTGATGAGAGTGAATTTATTGTATAATCCCCTAGAAAAGCGTAATTCCTTGTTATGTCAACACCTGAGAAGTTATCAGGTGTAATATTCGCTGCACCAGATTTTGTGGAGGCATCTCCACCATTGAAAGTTAACACAGGAAATCCTGATTGTTGTCCCCAATAAGCTCCACCATAACTATTGCTAATGTTTGTAGGAGGGGTACCTGTCGGATTCCAGAACAAATTCCCATTATTAGTTGACATATCCAAGTCTGAAAGGTTAATTAATCCCGATGTTTGAACATAAGGGGTAGAGAGTGTAGCATTTGGATAAACAATGAGTTTACTACCAGATACAACAGATGATGTGGAAGTAATTCCAAGCGTGGAATTACTATCCATTTGAATCGTTCCGTGCTTCGCATATGTCGCCGCATGGGTCGCAGCTGTAGCTCCACCCCCGTTTTTAAACGAACCTGCTACATTAACTGTAGCTTGTGAGGTAAGTTCTGCACTATTGAAATTAATCAATGAACCATTAATTGTGATTGGATTGTGAGAAGTGTTATTTCCTAGAGTGACTATTGAGGTATTAGTATTGGCCGATGCAATAGCATCTGTCAAATTATCACTACTTCCACCTGAAGAGACCGTTCCTGAGATAGTTGTTCCATCTCCGACTTCAATATTGGTATTATAGAGCTGACCAGATGAGGGCATCGCAACGTAATTTGTTGCATAGAGAGAACCTACTGTGTTTCCGTCTGCATTAATATTCATATTGATGGTTCCAATATTAGTATATGTGCTGCTTGAACCATTAGATTGACCATCACCATAAATGACAGCTCCATTCAAAACATTACCAGAAGAAGAATTTGCAGAGATATTAACAGTGATACTATTATTTACTCCCGAACCGACATGAGTTGCTGTATTATTGTAGCCGGCGCCTCCTGATAGATAGGTTCCTAAAGGTAATTTAAAAGTTGAACCAGTTGCTCCTGTTAAATCCAAATTAAGTACTGTACTACCTAGAATAGATGAGCTTCCATTAAAGAATGGGCCACCACATAGTTGCTTAGTTCCTGTACGCGGACTGCCTGAGAAGTCACCACCGTAAACATTTACAGTAGAGTCACCTGCAATTGTTTCTGTTCCTGCTTGGCCGTAGTTACCACCAACTATAGCGTTGATTGTCCCATTATAAACATTGACCGTTGCATTATTAGTATTATACAAATCGCCCCATGAACCACCTGATAGAAACCAGTTTACTTGCCCCATATTAACTTGAGCTGTAGTAGATCCCCATCTAGTTGTTCCTGTGTAGCCCCCTCCTTCAAGAGTATCAACAATACCACCGTTCAAAATGTTATAGGAATTACCGACTTGGCTACCGTTAGATTGTCCACCGTAAGTCCAACGTGAAATATCATTATTATGAATTAAATAACAATCTCCATTTTGTAAAAATGCTTGACGATAGGTCCAAACGGTACCACCCCCGCCCCAAAGGTCCCAACCTGAATTATAGGCAGAAGTGATGTCGGTCTTACCATAGGCTACTGTTCCTTGAGAAGCAAGGGTTGTTTCTGCTGTTCCCCCCATTGCTGTACAATATACAACGCCTGCTCCTCCAACAGAGTTGTCAGGATTAGACGTTCCTGCTTCAAGAACAGATTGACCTTGAAGATATCCGTTAGAACTTGCACCGTAAGAATATCCCGTCCAGTCATTGTTACCTCCACCAGCAGTGGTGGACATAACTCCTGATTGTTCCCATGTATAGATATTTCCATAAATGGCATTACTTGTTATTTTCTGAGCATTGGAAATAACTGTACTTGTAGGAATTTGTGCATAGGCTTTTGCATCAGTGACTGTAACAGCACTATCTAAACCAGTTTGACTTCCCAAACCCCATTGAGCTGGAGAAATTTTTAATGAATCATGTCCATTCCCACCAACAACACCATATACAGCTCCTGCTGTACCTGTAGAAAAGGCTGATTTTATGTAATTTGTAATATTGGCATAAATAAGCCCCTGTGCTGCACTTGTCGTACTGGTAGCCGCACCATATGTATTTGCAGTTCCAGAATTAGCACCTGTGAAAAGAGCTTGCCCCGTGGTAAACGCTGAGGTGTCGTAGCTATTGGAAATGACATTTCCTGCACCTAATGTTCCGATATTACCTTGGAAAGAGCCACCGTTATAATCAGAAAAAGGGGAGGTACCATTAATATTACTTGAAGTGCTTGTCCAACCTCCAGCACCAGTTAGTGTATTATAAATAGAACCCGAGATATTACCATAGCAAGCACCACCTTGATAGAGTTGATAGCGTGCATTAGTGCTTGTTGATTTAACATAGGTTGTAACGGTTCCATTTACTTTTACTGGTGAAGCAGACGTTCCAATACCCCCTCCGTAAATATTTGTTACTTGAGCAGCAATTGCACCATTGATATCCAAGTTAGTATTTCCAGAGATTGTTGCTCCAGCCGCACTCCCCCCTGTTACATTAGTGAGGGTTGACGATGCCTGAGTAATCGTAACATGAGTATCTCCAGAGATTGTTCCACCAGATGAATTACCGCCATAGATGTTCCATCCTGCCGTCCCACCTGTCGCTCCAATATAAACATTCGTACTCCCCGAAAGGTTTGTATTATCTGTCCCTCCATAAATATTTGGAGCACCAGTAATCCAAGAACCATTCGTTGTCGCAAAAGCATTCCCTTGAGCATAAATATTATCACCGCTAGCAGCGACAGTCACATTACGGAATATCGTAGGTACTCCAAAATAAACATTGTTCGGTAGGGTTACGGTGTAATTTGTCCCCGATGCTTGAGAAGTATTGGAACTGGTCAAAGCATCTGCTGGGTTAGATACCCATGTTAAGCTTTTAGCATGACCAACAAGTGTACTAAACGTCATACTGGTTGCACTTGGTGCAGAAACAGGAGCTTTGACTAATGAATTATTTAAAGTTGTATTACTGCCAAAATAAAGTACAAAATCTGAAGTACTCGCATTAGAGGCGCTATACATCATGTATAATGCTTGTTGAACACCTGCATCCGTTGCGGGAAAACTACCGAGAACTGTACCGTTCTGAACAGCAGTAACCTGATTTGCTGGTAAAGTTAATCCACCTATACTTTGTTGCCATCCAAAACTATTGGGAGCAATTGCATCACTAACTGTGTTTTGAGGAAGGGGGGTACGACTAGGTTGTGAAACTGATTTACCATTAAAAGTACTACTAGTGGGAACAACGCTTTTAAGCATGGTACTCATACTAGTATTAGACGTTGTCGCTCCTACTTCTTGAGGTGATAACATCTTCCCAAGAGATGTTGGCGTAACACGTCCGCTACTAAAAGCTTGAGGAATCGCCCCCAGGTTCATAGATGGGACCAATGCTAGCAACATTGCAAAAGTCACAAGTTTAAATTTGTTTTTTCTTTGCATGAAATCTCCCTTACTTGTTTCTCACCACTAAACATATTATTAAAAAATTAGTTAGCAGGTGTGTCATCAAGGGTCCATGTAAGGTCTGCTGTATATTGAGCTGCACCAGCTACACCCGCTGGAACTGCGAGTGTTACGGCTGTATCTTTGGTTGCACCATCTTTGCCACCAAAGTCAAGCAAGCTGTTACCTGAACCATGTCCTGCTGTTGCTCCAAGGATTGTTCCCGATTGAACACCTGGTGTCAATACTGTTGATGCTGCTGAAATATCGGCTGGATTTGCTGTACCAGCACCTTGAATTTCTGCATCTCCAAGTGTAATTGTTGCACCAGTAAGTGTTCCATGACCATTAGCAACAAGCCCTGCATCTGAAGTAGTGAAGTCAGTCATTTGTACTTTTAAGTTCCATCCAGAGAATGTTCCACGGTTATCCGCAACTTGAACATAGTTTGTACGTGTGGTACCATCGTCCAATTTTTGTGCTGCTGCATTATAAACTTCTGCTTTATTGCTGACTGGATGACTACCAAAATCAAAGCTTGATGCATAAACAATCGTCAAACCGCTATCTGGCATTGTTGGACCTCCAGGGTTAACACCATCTGGTTCTGTAGGAGTGACGGGAGTAGTTGGATCTTGTGGGTCAACTGGTCCTGTTGTGTCGGTACCAGGTGTGAATGTAACTTCACCTTGTGAATTGTATACTTGTGTTGTTGCAGCACTAGCAATTTGTGGCGCAATGGAAGCGGCCAAAAGTCCAAGTGTGGCTAATGAAATATATTTTACTGCTGATTTAGACATGAAATTGTCCTGCCTTTCTGAGATATAAATAAGTTTTTATCGCTTACTCCTCTTGTATTAAGTTGGAGTATTCGTTGGTAAATCAGATAATATCCAATTTAGTGTTGTGGTATAAGCTGCTGCATCTTTTGGTGTCGTACCAGGTACAAATAGTGTTACATCTGGGGTGAGACCATCCTTCGTAATACTAGTTTGACTTCCCCAACGAATCACCCAAGTCCCTGCACCTTCACCAGATGTAGCAAGTGCGACTTGCGTTTCTACACCTGGAATTAAGCTGAGTACTTCTTGAGCTTTGGGAGCAGATGCTCCATTTGTAGATGCTGGAACTGGGTTTTTCAAAGAAATCGCAGAGCCGTTAAGCACTTTATATTTCTGGGGACCTGTACCAACTTGCGTAAATTGAGAAGTTTCTACAACTTTTAAAGCCCAACCCGAAAATGTGCCACGTCTGTCTGTTACTTGGACGTAATTGGGCGTTAAAGTCTCTGAATTAAAATACTTTTGAGCTTTCGCAAGATAGGTTTCATCTTCATTTGAGATATCGTGAGTTCCAAAATCAAAGCTTGATGCAAAATCGATTGTAAGTGGGCCATCTCCGCCAGGAGTAGGTTTTGAACCGTCTGGATTCTGTGGATCTACAGGAAGGGTAGGATCAGGTGTATTAGGATCTACAGGGGGTTGAACACCACTTCCTGTACTAAATCCAACAATTCCCTGTGAATCGTAGGTCTGTGTCGTGGCGGCGTAAGCTTTATGGGCTAAACCCAATGAAATCAGGATGAGAGGCACGCTTAACAATGTTATTTTTTTCACAGTACCCTCCTTTTCATGTTATTGAGGTTAAGCAAATGACTTAGTTCCCTGGAGCATTCGTTAATGACCAATTAAGTTGAGTCGTGTAAGCTGTCGCTTTATTGGTCCCTGCAATAACTTTAAGAGTAATTGGTGATGCTGTTGATACTGCATCATTATCAAGATGAGGGCCTCCGTTTTCTTGGTAGTCTGCGTTGCCGCCAAGACCGTAAACCCAAGTCCCCATTCCTTGATTAGTGCCTGCACCTAAAATCTTAGTTGCTGCTGTCCCTACTGTAAAACTATCAGTATTAACATAACCTGGTGTTGCTGCTGTGGTCCCCTCCGTATAGCCTTTGCTGAAAGATAGCTCTGCTCCAGTCAACTGATCTCCATCTGAATTTTGAAATTGGTCACTTTCGGCAACAGTTAAAGTCCAACCATCCCATGTTCCGCGTGTATCTGTGACTTGGACATAGTTAGGACGAGTGATATCAACGTCATTTCCATCCTTATCTTTGCTAATCCATTGAGCATGTGCATAATAAGTGGCATCATTAGATGAGATCTTCTGTGTACCAAAGCTCAAACTTGACGCAAAGTCAATAGAAAGCGCGCCACCTGTCCCTGGTGCTGGGTCTGTACCATCTGGGTTCGTTGGTCCTACTGGAACTGTTGGATTTAATGGGTCAACTGGGCTAATCCCTGTATTATCCCCTTCTTCAAAGTTAACGTAACCATTAGACGTGTAGTCTCCACCTGTACTTGCAGCACTTACAGTACCAGCAATCATAGGTCCTACTACAAGGCATGTTGTCAATACTGATGCTGATTTCAGTAACATTTTATTCATGAGTTGTCTCCTTTTAAATAATCCTATTTTTAATCTGATATGATTTTATTGACTGACTGCAGATGTGTTACCTGACCAATCATTGCCTGGTACTGCTTGGAGACTCCAATATAAATCTGTCGTATAAGCTGCTGCTTTTTCTACCAAACCTGATGGAACGGTTAAACTAATTGCTGATTTTGTCGCAACTTTGGATTGGTCTGAGGTGTTTGCAGTATCTACTGATGCTGCATCATACGCATCTACATCACCAAAGTTGTAAAGCCAAGTTCCTGCTCCTTCATTTTCAGCTGCTGAAACAAGTTTAGTCGCTACACCTGGTGTGAGTGAACCTGAGGTCACAACATCACTTGGTGTACCTGAGGTAATTCCGTTCCCACCTACAATTGTTCCACCAGTGAAGTTAATTTGTGCTCCAGTAAGTGCATAACCTGCATCTGAAGAACTACCAGAGCTCAAGTGAAGATCTGAGGCTTGGGTCAAGGTCAACGTCCAGCCTGCCAGATCTCCTGATTGGTCAGTTACTTGCGCGTAGTTGGGTACGATTTTAGTCGCATCATCTTTATCTACTACCATGTCAGGGTGAGCATAATAAGTTTGTGCTTGTGTAGAGATTGATTGTGTACCGAAGTAAAGTGTTGAACCATAGTCAACTGTCAAGTTCCCTGGTGCTCCTGGGGTGCCTGGATCCACGGGAGTGACGGGATTCGTTGGATCAGTGGGGTCAAGGGGGTCTACTGGCCCTGTACCTGCTTGCAAAGTAAGGTTGGCACTAGAAGTATAGTCACCACCAGTAGTCGTTGCTGCACCTGCGGTAGAAATAAGCACTGGTCCTGCAATTAAAACTGTTGCTAATAGTGCTGAAGATTTTAATACTAATTTGTTCATTAACTGTTTCTCCTTAAATGTTAATCCATTAGAAATAAATTATTTTTCAAATGGTGAGTAATAAAACTTTGGCTTTAGTATTTTCCTATATGGCTTCCCTCCTTTTATGCTTTTTATAAACTGTAATGAGGAATAAAAGAATCATTCCTGCAAAACTTGTTATAAC
Organism: Lactococcus allomyrinae; assembly: GCF_003627095.1. Taxonomy (NCBI): domain Bacteria; kingdom Bacillati; phylum Bacillota; class Bacilli; order Lactobacillales; family Streptococcaceae; genus Lactococcus; species Lactococcus allomyrinae. The sequence continues at coordinate 1,501,794 of NZ_CP032627.1, forward strand.
TGAAGAATTTGTTGCATCTCCCGTTTTGGGAAGAATACTTTGCTCCTTAGGAAGAGTTGGTTTAGATTCCGCAGGAGCAACATTCTCACCACTTGAGGACGGGGGCGTTGTCCAAACACCTGTAAACCCTACACGGCCTTGCGTGTTATACTTTGTTTCGGCTGCGTGAGCATAAACTGTAGGCATCATTAAAAGCAACAGAAGCAATGCAAATAAATGTTTTTTGTTCATTCTTTCTCCTAATTTTTCTCTAGATTGAGAAAGCGATACTCTGTTTTTCTAGGCAAGTGATATCACCTATGTTAAACAACTAATTTTTAAAGTTTCATCCCTCCTTTTTTAAAAACACCTTCCTAGTATGAGCATAATGTTCTAGAAGTACTATTTCAGAAAAATCATAATTTTTCTGAAATTTAGTTTTTCATAGTATAATATAGTGAATGAATATCTCTATTAAATAGATAATTATTTTTAAATTTTTAATCCAATTCGATTCTATGTTGTACTGAGATTACCTAAAACGGAAGTTGTTATATAAAATAATCTTCACGAAAGGGTTGAAAAGATTACGATATTTTTATATAATATTCTTGTAACTAATTAATGCTTTTCTATTTTATTGCATAATATCTAGTTGTTTTTATACTCGCTTTCAAACTTTTCTTTCAGAAAAATTATGATTTTTCTGAAACTAACATTATCGCTGACCCCTGTGGTTAAGCCTTTTTTATTTTTATTACTCTAAAAAAATAATTAGTTAAAATGTTCTGATTCAAACAAAACGTTTATTACAAAATCTTTTTACTTACTACTTTTTAGCTCCAAATCCCTTATGATTACGTTAAGAAAAAAGTCTACTTCTTCATTTAAGAGATTTTATCTTAAAATTTGGCTCTTTTTTTAAATTTTTAATGCAATAGCTACTCTTATTCCTATTAAAAAATTAAATTTTTTGTAACATTAGATATAATTAATTCGTTATAAGTGTTTATTAAAATAAAAAAAGCGTAAAATCTACGCTTTCGATGTATTACCTTTCTGTCAGTACTGACAGATTTTTTATTTATTTCCCTTCATTGTTCGATTGAAACGATGATGTGAACGACCATAGCGGCTAATCCTCCGATGAGGTTTATGAGTTGGAACTCCATTTTCCTCAAAATCTTCAAACTGCTCATCTTCTTCTCTACCACTCAGAACTTCATGAAGTTTAAGTAATTCTTCGCGTTGTTTCTCTAGCATTTTTTCACCCCCACTTATAAAAATAACTTTCTCTATAAGTCCTTTCTTCTTTCTAATCTTAATATAATTATCTCATTTTTATCTTATTCACCAAAACAATACACAACTGACAAAAAAGGTTACTGACAGAAAAACTATCAGTAACCTTTTTCTCTTAATTCTGAAATCATCTGAACGTAAAATTCCATTACATCAAATCTTTTAATATTTTTGCGGCTCAAGTCGATCATATCACTATGCGAAATTCCCATTCTTCCTTTCGGTCTTAATATGCCTAGAAAATTTCCCCATTGCATTGACTTTGTTGCAACAAGCCCATCATTATCACCAGCGATTGGTTTAATAATTGCATAGCCGAGATTTAATGGGAAAGATGCTGACCTCCTAGATTTCATTGATGAGCCAATGCTTTGATAATAGACATATGGTGAATCTGTCATTTTTCTATTTAACTGTCCACAGCGTTCAGGGGTTAGTTCTTTGATTGACTCAACAAAATCACACTGAGTATCTCCCAATCTCATAAATATGTTCGAATACTTATTACCTATTTTTGTCACAATTTTTTCTGGTGTCATGGATAATACTTTCCCCGCTAAATCCGAACCATAGTGTGGACTATTGATTGTCGTAAGACTTGCGACATAAGGAGCGAGCCCTAACACAGATATAGCATACCGACTATCAATTCCCCCTTTTGAATGTGCGATGATATTCACTTTGCTTGCGCCAGTCTGAGCAAGTATACTCAAAATTTTATCCCTAATTTGTATCGCAGCTTGCTCGACAGGAATAGATGATTCATGTTCTCCATAAAATATCTGGGCTCCGTTATCTTCAAGCGCTTCAGGAATTCTTCCCCAATAATTAAATATTTCCCAATCTCTAAAAAATATTCCATGTATCATAACAATTGGATACTTTGTTTTGCAAACTTGTTTTTCTTTACGCTTTTGATTGAGGATATATTTTTGATTATCAAAAATGAGTTCTTGTTTTATTTTCACACTTGCAAAAGTGGAAAAGATACTGTTAATAAATGGCATCCACCAAAAAGATAATAAAGCAATTCTGAGCAAAAGCCCAATTTGTCGTGATATTGTAAAACTTCTTATCAAGCCATTGATAACTAAAAAGTAACACAATAAAAGACTCACAGTAAAATTAGTTAAAAATATTACCCAGTGTATTGGATAGACTGTTATTATAGAGAGGTATATTAAAGCTTGAACTAAAAAGACCACTGCAGATGATTGCAAAATATCATAGCAAGCACTTAATTTAGTTAATTTTTCTGCTGGATATTCCGTGGTTCGAGGATTAAAATTATAAAAAAAGTAAAATAAGGTTAGCACAATTCCTATTAACCCTTTAATATAAAAAGCTCCATTGAATCTTGTTAAAATGATGGCTTGATTGACTGATAAAATTAGAAGAATCCAAAATAATATTTTTTTGAGCATTATCATACTTTAACTATAACAAAAACAAAGTAAAAAATCCCTGATAATCAGGAATTTTCTAATATTATCTAATTCTTTGTAAATAGTCTTGGTAGGACTCTGTATCCATTACTTCTTTAGCATTGTGAACACGATCTTTTGTTGGTGGTTTTACACCTTCTAAAGGATATTTCCAGCCCAATTCTCGCCATTTGAATTCACCCATTGTATGATAAGGAAGTATTTCAAACTTCAAGACATTTTTGAGTGTTTTGACAAACTCGCCAAGCTTTATCAAGTCTTCATCATAGTCTGTTTCTCCTGGAACAAGAACATGACGAACCCACATGGCTTGCCCACGGTCGGAAAGATACTGAGCAAAGTCAAGAATGTTATCTACTTTATTTGCAGTTAAATCTTTGTGACGTTCAGGATTAATCTCTTTCAAATCTAGCAAAACAAGGTCAGTATAATCTAGTAACTCTGCGATATGTTCCGTCACATAGTCATCTGTCATATAGGGTTGACCCGCGGTATCTAGTGTTGTATGAACTCCAAGAGACTTCGCCACTTTGAAAAGAGCGGTCACAAAATCAATTTGAAGGAGCGCCTCACCACCTGATACAGTAATTCCGCCTTTTTCACCCCAAAAACCTCTGAACCGTAAAGCTTCGTCCATGACATCGCCCACTGTTCTCACAGTAGCTTTATCAGATTTCATCGCCCAAGTGTCTGGATTATGGCAGTATTTGCAACGCATCCGACAACCTTGAACAAAGACAATGAAACGCACACCAGGTCCGTCAACTGAACCAAAAGATTCGGTGGAGTGGATTAACCCTGTCACTTGTTTAAGTTCTTCTATATTTTCAGACATACTCTTCTCCTTTAGATATAAGAAAGGTTCCTCCAGAAATTACGAAAGCAAAGAAAACTAAAGTATCGCTCAATTATCTAAGCTTCAGTCGTTAGTCATTTGTATCGCTTCTTTTTTCGAAATTTCTAACCTTTTCTCACCCAATTGACTAATATACTATTTAACTTCCAAAAGACACTTTTTAGAAATTAAAATTTGCGTCTTGCTTTGCACTCATATTTACTAATAAAGATAACTTCAGTATCGCTATTATAAAGATATTGGAGTGAACAGACTCAATCATTCGGAAGTCATTTATACCTTATATCATACCGCATTCGACAATATTTGGCAAATTAAATCATAAAAGCTCCTAGCAATCTAGGAGCTTTTATAATTATTCTTCAATTTCTTCTGGGATAACATCAAACTCAACACGAAGTTTGACAATCCGTTTTCCATCAACTTCTAAACTCGTCAATGAGAAATGGTCTTCTTCATTATCTACTTTGAAGACAATTTGTTGACCTTTTTCTGGAATTTTTCCTGTTGTTGCTAAGAAATATCCTGCAATCGTATCAACATCATTGCTCTCCAAGTGGGTGCCGAATTCTTCATTGAAATCATTCAAAGTCATTTTCCCTTGAACAACATAGAGATTTTCACCGATTTTGAAGACTTCTTTTTCGGCGATATCTGTTTCATCATCAATTTCTCCGACGATTTCTTCGAGCAAATCTTCTAGAGTTACAATCCCTTCCACACCACCATATTCATTGAGTAGGATTGCCATTTGGTTTTGAGTTTTTCTCATTTGACGCATCAAGTCATCAACGAAGATTGTTTCTGGGACAAAAAGAGGTTCTTGAAGTATATCTCTAATGTTTAATTTATCAAAGCCATGTTCAAAGCTGGCTCTCAAAAGTTTCTTCACATGAAGAATACCTAATATATTGTCTTTATCATCATCATATACTGGAACACGAGAAAATGATTCCCCAAGAATAGCCGTAATATTTTCATGTGTATCATCATTGATGTCAATCATAAAGGCATCTGTCCTAGGCACCATAATTTCACGCGCTACAAGCTCATCCAGACTAAATACACCTGTAATCATTTCGCGCTCTGTGTCATCTAGAGCATCATCATTTGTATTTAAAAGATATTCAATCTCATCTCTGGTCATGCTTTCATCAACATCATCAAATTTCATAGGTGTCAATCGACTCAATAAGTTAGTGGAACTTGCTAAAAACCAAACAAAAGGTTTCATTACCGCTCCAAGAAATTGAATCGGTGGTGCAACTCGCAAAGCCAATTTTTCTTTTAGGTTTTGTGCGATTCTCTTTGGATAAAGCTCACCAAATACCAATGAAACATAGGTTAGGATAGCCAAAATGATAATTTGCGAAAGCGTGCGCGCTAAAGCTGTCCCACCCAAAAGAGGGGTCAAACGTGATGCTAAAGCATCAGCTAGACTTGCCCCAGCCAAAATATTAATCAGGGTAATCCCTATCTGAATTGTTGATAAAAAATTACTTGGTTGGTCAAGAATTTTGACGAGGTTAATATACTTTTTATCACCTTCACTTGCCTTTTGTTCGACCTTTGTCCGGCTCAGGCTGACCATTGCCATTTCACTGGCTGAGAAAAATGCGTTTAAAATCGTCAAGAAAATAAGTAATAAAATCTGCAAGAGTATCGATACACTCTCGGGATCAGGGTTTGACATTGTTGCTCCTTGAAATAAGATGTGAGTCCAACTGTTTTGAAAGCTTGAAAAATAGGAAAGCTAGATGTTCTGCCGCAGACAGGTTCATAGCTTTATCTTTTTCACAGCTTTCATGGAGGGCGAACTCAGTTATAAGATGTAAAATTATCTCTTGCATTCAGGGTAAATTGCCATTTTATCTAGACACTAAAGTGACTAATTAATGAGCAAAGGTTTTAAGAGACTCCCACTGAATAAGCTTTAACTTTATTGTTATGCTACTTTTTAACCTAGAAAACAACTGGATAATTTTCTAGGTTAAAAGATGCTAGATAAGACTTATTATATCATATTTTTGTTATTATTTTGAAAGAATTCTGCGTTGTTCTTTGTGATTTTGATAGAGGCTATTAAGGAATTTTACGATTTCTTTGACCAAACAGTAGGCTGGCACTGCAATAATCATACCGATAATTCCGTATAAGCTTCCTGAAATCAGCATGAGTACCATCACTGTGACTGGATGGACTTTAACTGCCGACCCAACAATCTTAGGATAAACGAGATTCCCATCAAGTTGTTGGAGAATCAAAACGTATGCGACAGCAATTAATGCTGTCCACGGATGATTGAAAGCAACAGTGAATACCATTGGTAGGACACCAATATAGGGTCCTGCATATGGAATCAAGTTGGTAATTCCTGCGAAAAGTGCAAAGAGGAATGCGTAAGGAATCCCCATAATCAAATATCCGATAAAAACGAAAATGAAAACTAAAAGTGCGTCAAGTGCGACACCTGAAATATATCGCGAAATGGTCCGGTTCATATTTTCAAGTAATTCAAAAATATTGAGTTTGTCTTCTTTCAAGATATTTTTGCGTAAAAACGGAAGAATTTTTTCTCCATCTTTTAACATATAAAAAAGTAAGATTGGCACCAAAATCATAACCATAACAATGCTTGTAATAATGCTTACTAGACTTCCGACACTTATTGTAATGCTATTTAAAAGGTTATGAAGAATGTCTGTGTAAGAGATATTCAGGCGGTCAACCAAGCTATTAACGTCAATTTGTTGGTAAAGTTGAGAAAATCTTGGATTATGTTGAAGATTTTCAACCCATGTCCTCACTTCTGGATAAATTCGTGTACTAGCATTGATAAGTCCTGTCAACTGTCCTACGATGCTTGGAATAATAGAAGCAATAGCATAAAAAATCATTGCTGCAATGAGGATAAGTACGATAAAAATCCCAAAAACTTTTTTGATTTTTAATTTTTTCTCCATGAATATTACGACAGGATTGAAGACATAGTATAAGAAACCTGAAATAATAAATGGGATAAATAGTAGAGCTAACAAGGTTTTAACCGGTTGAAAGACGAATTGGATTTGGGTCAGTAGAAAAATTAATAAGGCTACAGCCAAAATCTCAATTGTCCAGAAAAATAATTTACTATTTTTAAACATAAATTCCTATATTTTCTTTGTTTGGACGAGTGATAGTGATGGGATAAGGGTGAATAGTTTTGTCAGCATACTGACAGAATTTTTATTCGTCAATCTCATGCTCGCGTGAGTCACATGAAACTGTCAGTATGTTGACAAATTTATTATACTAGTTCATCTCTAAACGACACAGTTGTTTAGTAGTTAAACTGCAAATATACTGCCTTGCGCTTGTGCAAGAAGTGGTTTTCGTAAGACGCAACGGTTGCGACTTTATAGGATAGCCATTTGCGCGTAAGCAGCTTATGGATATGCTAATTGTTTCACCTAGTCGCATAGTGGACATCAACAACGGAGCAGAGTAATTTCTAAAAACATTTTAGAAATTAAACAGTACTAGAACAATTTTCAGACTATTTATATTATAATAAATCAAAGACTATTAAGCAATCTTTGCTTTTTATGCTAAGACATTAAATGAGAAAAGTATTGCTTTTTCCAATCGCTTAAGGCAGTATAACTACCATTTACCTAGCTAAACGGCTAAAATTGTTTAGAGATTAACTCGTATAAAAATGATGAGGTCAATTCTGTTTTTGAAAAATTGAGCTGACTTCATGCTAATGTTATAAATTATTAGAAAGTCCTCCCTAAAATTATGGAAATTAAAATCACTCGTGATACAATGTCTGACATTTATTTTGATGCGTTACGTATTCGAAACCAAGTTTTTGTCAAAGAACAAGGCGTCCCTTATGAGTTAGAAGTTGAAAATCCTGTTGAGGAGGCTTCTGCTGTCCACTTTGTGCTTTATATTGACGGCAAAGCCTATGGTACGGTTAGACTCCTTGCTAATCTAGACAAAAAGTCGGGACTAATTCAACGTATGGCGATTCTTAAAGAAGGACGTGGCAAGGGATACGCTAATGTTTTACTATGCCAACTTACAGAATTTGCAAAGTCTTCAAACATTGATATACTTGAATTGCACGCACAACTCTCCGCTCGTGGTCTCTATGCCAAACATGGTTTTTCTGAGGTGGGAGAAGTTTTTGAAGAGGCAGGTATTCAGCATATTACTATGGAAAAAGCGCTCTGATGAGTGCTTTTTTACTGACGAAAACTCTGTCAGCACTGACAGAATCACTTTGTCATAATTTCTTGAACAATTCGCTTCAACTCTGGTAAAACTTCTGGTTCAAACCAATCATTCTTAGCCATCCAAATATTATTACGTGGGCTAGGATGAACAAGCGGAAAGTATTGAGGAAGGTAAGATTTAAAATTGCGGATAACATCCGTTGTTTTTTCTTTTGAAGACAAATGCAGATAATACTTTTGGGCATAAGAACCAATCAAGACTAAAAGTTCCATCTCAGGCATTTCATCCAATAATAATTGATGCCATTTTTCAGCAAAACCCTTGCGTGGTGGTAAGTCGCCTGATTTTCCTTTACCCGGAAAGTAAAAATCCATCGGAATAATCGCAAGTTTATTGGAATGATAGAAAGTTTCACGGTCAATTCCCGTCCATTCGCGCAAACGATCCCCAGAAGGGTCGTTCCAATACATCCCGCTTTCCTGTGCTCGTATGCCTGGTGCTTGACCTATCAGGCAAATCCGTGCTTCTTTGTGCACCGAATAAAGTGGTTCAATCCCATTTGCCGTGTATTCCGCATTTTGTGGGTCTGCTTTTATTGCCTCAAAAATTTCTTGAAATTTATCCATTTTCCACCTTTTTCTCTGCAAATCATCCTTTTATCAAAGCTGTCAGTACGCTGACAGCTTTATGCGATTCACGCAAACATGGAATCGACTGACAAAACTTCTGTCAGCATACTGACAAATTCATTTCTCTAATTTTGCTTTCAAATAGTGTCCTGTATAGCTGTTAGCAACTTCGGCAACTTCTTCTGGCGTTCCTTTAGCAAGAATGGTACCACCACCAGAGCCTCCTTCAGGTCCGAGATCAATGATATAATCTGCTGTCTTGATTACATCAAGATTATGCTCAATGACAACAATCGTATTTCCTTGGTCAACCAAACGGTCTAAAACTTTAATCAAAGTTGCAATATCTTCTGAATGAAGCCCCGTTGTCGGTTCGTCCAAAATATAAAAAGATTTACCCGTGCTTCGTTTTTGTAATTCAGATGCCAATTTCATCCGCTGCGCTTCACCACCTGAAAGCGTCGTTGCAGGCTGACCGAGTGTAACATAGCCCAATCCGACATCAACAATAGTTTGCAATTTACGTTCAATTTTTGGAATATGCCGGAAGAAATCTAACGCATCAGACACACGCATATCCAACACTTCCGAGATATTTTTTCCCTTATAATGCACTTCCAAAGTTTCGGAATTATAACGTTTTCCATGACAAACTTCACAAGGCACATAGACATCCGGCAAAAAGTGCATTTCAATCTTGATAATTCCGTCACCTGAGCAAGCCTCGCAACGTCCGCCCTTGACATTGAAAGAGAAACGTCCCTTTTTATAACCACGAATTTTTGCCTCATTCGTATTGGCAAACAAATCACGAATATCATCAAAAGTTGAAGTATAAGTCGCAGGATTTGACCGTGGTGTCCGTCCAATCGGAGATTGGTCAATATCAATCAAGCGCTCAATACCTTCATAGCCTGTCAATTTCTTGTACTTCCCTGGTTTTTCAGAATTATGATTCAATTTTTGAGCTAAAGCTTTCTTCAAAATACTGTTGACTAGCGTTGATTTTCCAGAACCAGAAACCCCTGTGACCGCTGTCATCAATCCAAGAGGAAATTCAGCATCAATATTTTGTAAATTATTTTCTCTAGCACCGACAACTTTGACCATCTTTTTCTTATCGACCACACGCCGTTTTTCGGGTACTGGAATACTGCGTTTGCCTGCCAAATACTGTCCTGTCAGGGATTTTTTATTTTTCATCACTTGTTTTGGCGTACCAGAGGCAATGATTTCACCGCCTAAGTCCCCCGCACCTGGTCCAACATCAATCAACCAGTCTGCCGCCATCATGGTGTCTTCATCATGTTCCACCACAATCAATGTATTGCCCAAATCACGCATTTTTTGCAAAGACTCAATCAATCGGTCATTGTCTCTCTGATGAAGCCCAATCGAAGGTTCATCTAAAATATACAAAACGCCTGACAAATTTGACCCAATCTGTGTCGCAAGTCTTATCCGTTGAGACTCACCACCTGATAAAGTTCCACTAGAGCGTGATAAGGTCAAATAATCTAGCCCTACATTTTTCAAGAAAGTCAAGCGATCTTTAATCTCTTTCAAAATCGGTTTTGCAATAATTTCATTGTTTTCAGATAAATGAAGCGTTCCCACATAGTCAAGCGTATCTCCAATTGACAAAATAGAAAATTCTGCAATATTTTTTTCACCAACTTTGACAGACAACGCTTGGTCATTTAGGCGGTAGCCGTGACAAGTTGTGCAAGTCAACTCTGTCATGTAAGCACGCGCCATTTCACGTGCCGACTCTGTCATTCCAGATTGAAAACGACGCCATAGATTAGGAATCACACCAACAAAAGTCATATCTTGGTCGCGCAGTCCAAAATCACCTTCATGGTAAAAATGAAACAAACGTTCGCCAGAACCCTGCAAAACTAGCTCCTGATCTGCCACAGACAATTCTTCCCAAGGTGTATCTAAATCTACACCAAATTGTGTCATTGCTTGCTCTAAAAGTGCTGGATAATAAGTGGAGGCTTTACCATACCAATAAACAATCGCACCTTCGCGTAGAGTTTTTGTACCATCTGGAATAATCAAATCCACATCAGGTTCTAACTTAACCCCTAAACCATCACAGTCAGGACAAGAACCAAATGGTGCATTGAATGAGAACAAGCGTGGCTCCAGCTCAGGCACCGTAAATCCACAAACTGGACAAGCATAAAACTCACTAAATAAAAGTTCTTCGCCGTCCATTTTATCTACAATCACATAACCTTCTGCTTGGTGAAGTGCTGCTTCAACAGAATCAAATAGACGTGAACGAATACCTTCTTTGACTACAATACGGTCAATGACAATTTCAATATTATGCTTTTTATTTTTATCCAGCTCTGGTGCATCAGAGACATCATAAACCTCGCCATTAACACGAACGCGAACATAGCCATCTTTTTGAATCCGCTCAAACATCTTGACGTGCGTTCCTTTTTTACCTCTTACAACAGGTGCAAGGATTTGCAACCGTGTTTTTTCTGGTAGTTCGAGGATTTGCTCGACAATTTCTTCAACAGATTGGGCGGAAATTTTTCCATGTCCATTGATACAATAAGGTGTACCAGCACGGGCATACAAAAGACGCAGATAATCATTGATTTCTGTCACTGTGCCCACCGTTGAACGTGGATTTTTGCTGGTTGTTTTCTGGTCAATGGAAATCGCAGGCGACAAACCGTCAATACTATCTACATCAGGCTTATCCATATTGCCTAAAAACTGTCTGGCATAGGCAGACAATGACTCAACATAACGACGTTGCCCCTCGGCATACAAGGTTTCAAAGGCAAGCGAAGACTTCCCAGAACCCGAAACACCTGTGACAACGACCAATTTATCTCTTGGAATTTCAACATCAATATTTTTTAGATTGTGTTCACGCGCTCCGTGAATAACGATTTTATCTTGTGGCATATTTGTTTCCTTATAAATTACAAATGAATTAAGTCTATTATACCACGAAAACAAAGTCAATTCTTAACTTTGAGCACCTGAAATGGTATAATCTGATTTATGAGCAAAAATTATTATGTCTATGTTCTACAGTGCGCTGACAATACACTATACTGTGGCTATACAGATGATATAGAAAAGCGCGTAGCTACACACAATGCAAAAAAAGGAGCAAAATATACAAAATCAAGATTACCAGTCAAACTCTTGACTGCGATTGAGTTTGATAATAAATCTGAAGCTACTAAGTGCGAATGGTGGTTTAAGCACACACTAAACCGCAAACAAAAATTAACGCTAATTGAAAATAAACAGCTTAAATCTACCTTCATAAACTATAAAAACTCTCGACAAAATTGACGAGAGTTTTTGCTCTTAATTCATTTTTTCCTCTTAATCATCACCCCTAAAGTTAATAGAGCTACACCTGCAAATCCGAGTAAACTCATTATTTCTCCAGTCATGGGAAGGGACTTTGGTGTCTCAACATTTTCAGCACCTGTAATAAGTTGGTTTCTATTATCATTATCACCGCCATTGTCATTGTCATTGCCATTGTCATTGCCATTGTCATTGCCATTGCCATTGCCATTGCCATTGCCATTGCCATTACCATTGTCATTGCCATTGTCATTGCCATTGCCATTGTCATTGCCATTGCCATTGCCATTGCCATCACCAACATTTGTTAATGTAATCATATAGACCTCTGAAGGAGTACCTGTATAGAAATTTTGGCTTGCTTGATGCACGGCTACGATATAGTAAGTTCCTGCAGGTAAAGCTGTGAAACTTGGATTCTCCGTATTATTTCGCACAGTTTGAAGTGGTAGGGTCCGTGTCAAACTTTCTGTTGGATTTGTATCATAAAGACGAAATTCTATTGCATCAGAAATTTCACTCTCCCAGAAATTCTCATGACGTTTCAAAGCATCCAACACGCTTATTTCATTATCATACTTGACAAAATCTGTACCTATCGTAATCGTTCCTGTCACTTCATCAAGCTGCAATTTCTCTCCATCTAGAAAGAGTTTTGCCCCATCAAATGGAGTAATGTGCCCTACTTCAAAAAGCTCATTTACATCAAAACTATAATTTTCCGTTGCTTCACGAGCATTAAGACTTGTTATCGCCGTTGCCAAGATATAATTATTGGAGTTCGTTCCAGTACCAAATTTAAGCGTCAAACGATTGTCGTCCGTTTCATCACTAGTCACAATTCGATTATCTACAAAATGCCCTAATTCATCATGAGCAGTAACATACGGGCTAGCAAACGCAAGTGTTCCCAATACTTCTTCGCGCTCATATCCTTCACGAAAATCAGGCTCAATCCCTGTAATATTCTCCTTTGATAAATCAAAACCAATCTCTTCTCCAGATGCAACGCCTTCGACTGTGGGAAGACTCAATATTCCGCTCTCATCAGTTTCTGATGAAATAACACGAGTTCCTGTGAATATTTTTCCTGGAATATAGCCTTGTGAAACCGAAAGAACTGCTGGGATAATTGTCAATTCCGCTTCTGCCTCTGCCTGAGCAAAACTATGTTCGGCTTTAATCGTATAGATTCCTACATCCGCGCCACTCAAGACAAGCTCATCACCGTCACGAACAAGTGTCCCATGCCCTGAAGTCAACTCAAATACTGTATCGTCTAAAATACTGTCATGAAGTTCAAACAAGTCTGAAATAGCAATACGGATTTCCTGTCCTTGATAAGTTTGCTCAAGCTCTTTACCATCAATCAACCCCTCTTCAATGCTTGGAGCTGTAATTGTTGTGGTAATCTCTGGCTGGGTCGATAAACTATAGTTTCCTGCACGTTCTCCCACCAAAGCAACGAGTGTATCATCTTCTGGAACAAAAATTCCTGTCCCCACATTAGCACTAGGAACATCACCTACTGTATGTTGTCCTAACATTCCAATAAGATTATGAGAAACGTAGTCTTCATCTTCTGGAAGCAGACCATCAAACATATCGTCTAGCATATCATCATCTGTGATTTCAAAGTCTGGTGTCCCATCCCATACTTTTGTTAGCGCTAAGTCACTAATATTCAATGCTTTCGGTGTAACTGTGATATTAGCTTCAAACCAATTTTGTCCTTCAGATAGACTACGTGGGTCAATATTTGGAGTAGCAATAACTGTGATTTCTCCAACTGTTGTCAAGTTAAGAATAATTGACTGTTGATCTGCTGATAAACTAGCCGTACCTGTAATTGATCCGTCTGCATTTTTCCAAGAAAAGTTATATTGACTGATATTTCCCATCACCCCTGTCGGAGCATAGAAAGTTTGGAATAAATCAGCAGCAGCCAAAGTAGTATTGGCACCGTTATAAGTCACTGGCTCTATTGTAGTTTCTCCCACTGTCGCAATAGGTAATCCATCCGTTTCTGGTCCAAAGCCTAACATGGGATAACGCTGTTCTGCATTCCACTTCCATCCCGTTTCATTAAAGCCCCATGCGGTAGGATTTTCTGTATAAGTTTCTCTAGTTCGCAATAGTCCTGCATGAAGTGGCGCACCATGTTTACCATCCGCATCATCATCCACTATCACATCTGTAGGGAGAACCATCCGAGACCAACGGTAATTGTTGGTAATAGTACTTGAATTAACTCTACCTACAAGCACTCCAACCTCTTTCGGTGCAGTATTAGGTGCAGAAATAACTGGATTCATAGCGTAACTATCAGTAAGCTTGTTAGTAGGTGCGTAACTTTCAAATCCTCCCAAAACACCTCCTGCAATAGAAGATGTCCCTGTATTACTTACGCCAGCACCAAGTCCCGTTGAAGTTACCCTACCAGTTGCATAGAGTCTTGTAAACTCCCCGTAACCTGCACCAATAACTCCGCCCACAAAGCTTCGACCTTGAGTATTCCCCGTTGCGTACACATCTGAAATGCTGGTACCTCGAGCTAATCCAACTGCTCCACCCACATGGTCGAGTCCTCCAGTAACATTTCCTTTAGCATAGCTTTTATATATATATCCAGTACCTATCCATCCTACTAATCCCCCAAAAAAGAAACCTGATACTGAGAACTTCCTGAGGCCGATACATTTCCAGTTGCATAGCTATCCGAAATAACTGACTGTTGTCCAGTACCACTGACTGCTGAACCTATCATTCCTCCGACTACATATCGCCCTGATACATTTCCAGTTGCATAACTATTAGTGATTATTCCATTAGCTAAATTTCCTGCAAGGCCCCCAAGATATTCATCACCTAACACATTTCCAGTTGCATAACACTTCGATATAGTTGCGCCATTACTATAACCAATTAAACTTCCAACTTGTCTTGTGCCATAGGCATTAATCGAGGAGGAACAATCTGTAATTCTAGATTCTCCCTCAATATAGCCAATCATTCCTCCAATATATGCGACATAATTATTAGTTGCGCTTGTAGAAGTTCTAACTTCTCCGCCATTCATTCGAATATTGGAAAACTCTCCTCCTCCCGTCTGATAAGCAACTAGTCCACCTGCACTCACTCTGTTACTAATATCTCCTGCGATCGTTGAATTAACATATATATTGTTTAGTGTGAGGTTTTTAAAACTCGCTCCATTAGCATATGCGAATAATCCTACTCTTGCAATAGCTGCACTTATAAACAATCCTGAGATTGTATGGTTTCCTCCATCTAGGTTCCCTCTAAATGGTGAAGAGGAAGTTCCAATCGGTGTCCAACCTCCACTCAGCGTAATATTGTTGACCAGCTTATAGTGTGCATTTAAATCATTACGAATATTGTCAAAATCCGTTGCATCAGCTACTAAATACGGATTGGTTGCGCTTCCATCTCCACCTGAAAAAATAGGAGTAATCTCTTCAGATTTCGGAGTGAAACTTTCTTCAGTAATTTGAGTCAGGTTTCCTTTTGCAATATCCTCTAGTGGTTGATCTCCGAAATTTTTTTCTCCATCCTCTGCTATTTCTTTTTCGGTTTCTTGCACAGGTTCATTGATACTATTTTCCGCTTCCTCAATCGTTGAATCAGCTGTAACCAATTCTGTTTTGGTGTTTGTTTCAATTTCCTGAACGCTCGCATAAATTGGTGCTGCTTCTGATAAAATCAATGTACTCAAGAGTAGAGCAGATAAAACTTTCTTTTTTTGCATCATTTTCTCCTTTTGTTTTAATTCATTTATTATTTTCTCATATTTTTCTAAAAAAAAAAAAAAACAAAATGTATTTCATCTAACAAAACCATTAGAAAAAAATAAACAAAAAAGGTTAATAAATTCAGATTTATCATGATTTATTTAGTTCTCGTTTAATTATATTATAACAAACAAAAAAGATTAGAATTTCCTAATCTTTTTAGATTCCTAAATAATAAGAAAATAGTCTTCTTAGGGATACGCTTGTTATTTTTTTGCCTTATGATAAGAAAGCAGACTTGCTAAACAGATTACAATTGCAAAAACAGTGAGTCCCCACGGATTTGAAGTCACTGTGAAATAACCAATCACAAGTAATACAACTAAGGTCAAAACGGAGAGGATTTTGATAAAGGCTGAACCATATCCGCCTTTGAAATAGAAAATCAAACTTGCGATTAAAAGCATAATCCAAACAATCAAAATCGTATATGAGATTGAACCTGCAAGATAGTTGAAAAGATTTGCTCCAAAGATATAAGACAAGATAACACCAATAAAGAGCAGTCCAGAACAGAAAGCAATGGCATGTAAAGGCGCATTTTTCTCAGAAAGTGCGCTTAACCAACGCGCTGCCCCAAGTTTTGAATCTTTTGTCCGTGAGTAAAGCGAACGTGATGTTGCATAGATTGCTGAGTTAATCACTGAAAAGAGCGCTAAAATGATGATGAAGTTGATAATATGTGCCGCTCCAGGAATTCCAAATTTATCAAAAATGAGTGCAAATGGGCTTTCTTTTGTTGTGCTTAAAAACTTCCAAGAGTAGAGTTCAATAAAAAGAAACATTGGAATGAAGTAAAATGCGACAATACGAGTCATTACTCCACGAATGGCTTTAGGAATCGCTGTCTTTGGGTCTTCCACTTCTGAAACAGTAATAGCCACCAACTCAGAACCTCCATAGGAGTAAATGACCATCAGCATAGCGTTGAAAAAGCCTTTCATCCCATGGGGTGCAAAACCACCATAGGCATTCATCCGTCCCAATCCATCTGCTACTCCCATATGAAGCACTTGAGCAAAGAGAAACCAAATTCCTAAGACAATCAAAACAATAATAACTGCAATCTTTGCGATGGCAAGCCAGTACTCTGTTTCAGCAAATGCCCGTACTGAGTAAAGATTAATTCCCAAAGTAATCAACGCTACAATAAGTACAAAAATCCAATCTGGAACTTTAGGCCACCATACACTCAAAAATTGAGCGATAGCAGATGCTTCTGCTACTGTGACACACATCCATGTTGACCAGTAAACCCAGTCGGTAAAGTGTGCAAAACGCTTACCCACATATGGTTCAATCAATCCCGCCATACCTACAGAGCGTGTTTTTTGATGAAGTACAATTTGTCCAACACCATGCATCACGACAAATAAAATAAGTCCAGCAATTAAGTAGGTAAAAATAACAGATGGACCAGCTGCAGCTATCGCTGAGCCTGAACCTGCAAAAAGACCTGCACCAATCGCTCCCCCAAGTGAGAGCATAACAACGTGTCGAGTTTTCAGTGAAGACTTCAACACTTTTTTAGAATTTTCCATGAAATTCTCCATTTCTATAAAATAGGAGTAGAATTTACTTTTAAATGTGAAAAATAGAAAACCATAATAAGATAATGTAACTTCTTAATAAGTTTTGGTTTTTTCACAGATTTCAAGCGTTCTGACTCAATTCACTGTGGTCAAATCACGTAAAACCCTGCTTGGAGTCGTTTGCGATTAGTTTTACTTTAGTCAGAAATTTTATCATTTCCTAAGACTTGCCACAATTTTTAAAATCCAAAAAGAAAAACCGAATAGCACTTTACTATCCGGTCTTCCTGAGAATCGCAGGCAGCAGAATTTTGAGTGTACTCAAAAGTTGTATCTACGCCTCTGCATAAACACAAACTATCTGCGCCAAAAGTAAAAGACTGTGAATTGTTGTGAATACATCTGGTTCTCCTTATCCTGAATTTTCTATAATTATACTGTCTTTTTGAACAAATTGCAAGAATCAGCTGAATCTTTCGCCATTTTTTTCATCAAAAATCCTGTCAGTATGCTGACGGGATTTTTGATGAATTTTTCCGATATGGTGCAAGCTGTCAGCATACTGACAGGATTACTTTTGTTCTAACATTTTGGAAATGATTTCGTGTGACTTGAAGATATTATCTTGTTTAAGCGTTTTTAAGAGTTCAGATCGATTTTCGCCATCAAAATTTTCTACGGCTTCTACCATTCCTTGGACTAAATGGTCGAAACCACGATTGTATGTCGCTGATTGCCAGCCGTTGATGCCAAAACGCTGACAGTCAAGTCCTACAAATTTTTCAAGTTCTGTCAGTTCTGACAGACGTAGTGTTTCCGTTTGTGACTCTACTGTAAATTCTTCCCTAAAGGCACCTGACATGAGATTCATTGTCGCAATCCCTGTCGTTGTCGCCGTTTCAAGCATGACAGCCGCACGTACCAATTTTCCGTCTTCATCAAAATTGATAGAAGTATGCGTATCCAAAATTTCATCATCTAACAGATAAATCAATGTATCCAATGGATGAATAAAAATATCATACATTGAAAATTGCACATTGCTACTTGCCTGATGAGCAAGATTTTTGCTCACTTTTACCATATTTTTATGTGGTACAGCTTTGAGTTTTTCCGTTTGTGGCGCAAAACGACGGTTGAAGCCAACGACAAAAAGAACATTATTTTCCTCTGCAAGTCGTTGTAATTCCTGAACTTCCGCTAGATTTTCTGACACAGGTTTATCCATTAATACTGGAACTCCTGCTGTTAAATAGCGTTTTGCTAGTCCAAAATGCTGACTTGTTGCTGCATGGATAATGAGCAAATCCAATGTTTCGAGTGAAGCTAAATCTTCTGTAGCGTACTCAAACTTGTATTGTTGACGTACTTTTTCAGCTTTTTCCCATTCACGAGAATACAAAACAAAGCGATGTTCAGCCTGCATTTTTGCATAAACTGGTAAATAAGCTTTACTTGCAATATTTGATGTTGCTCCGATTACTCCGATAATCATTTTTTAGATGTGAGTCCCAATATGAAAATTGCCACTGGTACTTTATAATCACCACTCCTGCCAGATTGGACAAGAAAGCTAGAACTCAATTCCTTTCATTTTAAGATGTGAAGATTGCTCGTCCAAAAGTGTAGTAATTTAGGAAAATGTAGTTCTGTACGAAGCACAGATTCCATTTTATCTAATCACCTAGCTTTTAGCACCCCGAAATCAGTTGTAAGATGTGAGAGGCGCTCGTTCTGAAATTATGAAAATTAGAAAATTTCAGGTTCGTGCGAAAGCACGGTTCTAGAATTTGTCTATTTTCACTAATTTCAAGCGCCCAGAACTCAGCTGTAAGATGTGAGTTCGACTGTTTTGAAAAGTTAAAAAATAGGAAATCTAGAGGTTCTGTCGCAGACAAGTTCCCAGCTTTATCTTTTTTCACACCTTTCAAAAAGGGTTAGTTAATTTATCTCTTTTCTGTCCCTAGAATAAATGACGATGACCATTCCCTGATCAAGTGATACGGTCATTTTATTGCTGATGAATTCATTGCTTGCATAAATTTGACTAAAATTTTCTTCGGCTTTCAAAGGATATTTTGCCCCTTCAATCGCAAGCGTATCCGCACTTTCTACTTGCATAAAACCAATGTAGCGATAAGGTTCAATCTGATATAAAATATGGCGCCCAGGTAATAAATAACGTACTAAATTTTGTTGATCAATTACTGTTATTTTTTCAGCTAAAGTCTGATACTGAGGTCGCGTTGGCAAAAAAACATTGGTCAATAAATGATCCAAACGTCCGCCAAGACTGCCAATAATTGTAAGTTCTGCCTCTGGAAATTTTTCCAATACCCAATCTAAAGCAACTTCTAAATCAGTTTTATCTTTTTGGACAGGCAATTTGACAATTTCTTTACTGCTGACAGAAATTTTTTCAAATTCGTCAGCACTGACAGAATCAAAATCTCCCACTGCAAGATCAGGCTCTTGTCCATTTTCTATCAAAAACAAACTTCCACGGTCTACACCGATTTTTCTGTCAAAACTTTCATTAGGAAGAACTTCGGCTAGACCTGCGACAATCAAAATTTTCATCGATTATCACCCGCCCCTGAAATTTTCCCTCGCTCAAGCCGACTTTCAAGCTTACTCAAATTTGTCCCAGCTATATTTGTTAATGACAGTCCTAAGTACCTAGCAGTAGTTGCGACATACCATAGGACATCTCCTAGCTCTTTACTCAGAGCAAGCTTATCTTCTTCTCTTATTAGGCCTTCTTGGTCACGAATTATTTTTTTTACTTTGTCAGCAACTTCTCCAGACTCCCCTGACAACCCTAAAACTTTATCCAAAAAAGCAAAATCAATTTTATCTATATTTCGGATATCTCCGTTCATGTCAAACTTCACAATTGCTTCTTGATATTCATTTAAGTCCATAAATTCTCCGCTCTAATCCTCTTTCTCAATTATAGCATATCATCAAAAATATAAAACTTGCCGTATCTTTTTACGACAAGTTTGTAAATTAATTTTTGATAATTTTTCTATAAAATTCAAAAGTTGCTAAAGTTGTGAGAAGACTTAGTCCAACAAAACTAAGTGTTCTTCCTGATGTATCATTTGTTTTTGGAAGTTCTGCTTTTTCTTTCGATTTTTGTTCATTATTTGTCGAATGAGTCGACGAAATTACCATTTCTGTTGAGCTTGGAGCAGGTTTTGATGGTGCTGTTGTTGAGCTTGGAGGAGTTGGTTTGGGGCTAGACGGAGTTGGAGCTACTATCCAGTTAACAAAAACATCTGCTGTTGCACTTTCACCGTCATCATCTATAAAATTCACTGTTTCTGAAGCATTGCTTGTGAAAACTTTTGTAAAGACTTTGTTGCTACTATCTGTCGCTGTCCAACCCGCAGCACGACTTTTGATGGTAATCGCTTTATTGGCTCTCAAAGTCGCTGTAACGGCTTTTTCTGTTTTTGTTGTCGTTGAGTAAGTAATACTTGCAATCAAAGGAGCAGGAATTTCTCCAGAAACGACTTTTTCTGCAATATCAATCTTCCCTGCTGTATCATAAGAGGGTAATTCTGTAAAGAAAGTATCCATTGGGTTTGTTGCAAAGCTTAAAGTTGCACCATTACTCTCATCCATCACCAATGCAGCACTAGTATCCACCTTCATACTATTATCAAAACTTAAATTCATTGTATTTGCAGTTTTAGGTGAATAATCAATAAAAGCCCCTGCTCCAGTAGCCGTGACTCCACTCAAATCAACATCACTCACAGCTTTGAGATTCATCGTTGCCTGTGAATTTTGAGCAGCGCTCATATCAAGCATGACATTTGATAAAGTTAAATCGTCAGTCGAGATAACATTCAGCACAGGCAGAGCTGTTGCACTACCTTCTGAAACAAGCTTCACATTGGAAATCGTGATTTTATTTGGAGAAATAGCTCCATACGAATTATTGGCATAAGAGTCGTCCACCAACAAACCGTAATTATTTGGTGCAACCTTAATCGTTTTTCCTTTACCATCAAAATCTTTTGTTAATTGGATTCCTGAACCGCGTCCTCCGATTTGATAAGTACCAGAAATTTCTATATTTTGTACTGACGGATTATCAATAGCTGCTACGAGTTGCTCCTCATTTGAAACTACCACGGGTGAACTTGCATCAGCAAAAGCTGTCAGCACTGACAGGTGACTAAAATTCGTCAAAACAATGTTTCCAAGTAGAATAACTGAAATTATTATTAAGAATTGTAAAATCCTTTTTCTCATAAAATACCCCTTTTCTAATTTTACTTTCATATCATAACACAAGCTTATATACTGCTTCAATAGCATAACACCTCATATTTATAGCATTTTCAAAACTTAATGCTTTCATTATTTTTTCATAATATTATTTTTTCATAATATTAAATAAAATCGAGAATCAAATGATACAAAATTTAGAATTTATTCATAATTGACCCCAAACTAAAAAATGCTCTCCAATATTGGAGAACATTTTTAATTTTTTTAAATGTTTGGATTTTATTTTTAACTTGAACTCACCATCTGATTTAGGTCAGTTTCTGACTATAGATATCCGCCAAAATTCCAAGCAGCATTTGCTTATATTCAAAATCATCCACAAGCACCCCTCGCAAACACCCCTGTTCGTAGTAAAGATCACAGAGCTGACCAAACAGCCGATGATATTGCACGGCTTCATTAGGAACACCTCGCATATTTTCACTCGCCAAGTTGACAAATAAAATCAGCATACTTTCTTCGTCAAGATGCTCTGGCTTAATCCAATAATTTGCGTAAGCAGAAATCACAAATTCAGCAATAAAATCTGATATAAACTGTGGTTCAAAGTAATCATATTTATAAAGCTCATGCGTCACCACCGCACGCTCCGCCATTCGTTCAGCCAATTGGCGTGTCGCCAAATCCACCATTGGTTCATATTCAGAATCCGCCTGTTTCAAGCGAAAATCATCTTCATTTTCCATGATTTTATTATACCAAGATGTGAGTACGATTGCCAAGAAATGCAGCGAAATGGGGATAGAGTGAATGAATGGATAGCAGAGTACCTTTTTTCACTCATTTCTAATCATAAGAAATTGATGATTAAGATGTCAGTAACATCAGAAATTCACTGTAATGGTTGACACTAATAACTTCAAAAAGCTATCATGGTCTCAATTTCATCTTAATCGTGTATGCCGCCCCTAGCATTCCTGCATCATTTTGCAGACCAGCGGGTTTGATTTCGGTCAGCAGACCTTGATTTTTTATCCGACTTAGGCCGAAATGTCGCTCAATCAGCTCAGACCATTTCGCTTGAAGCGCTCTTATGAAGTAATCATTCGCCGAGATGCCGCCGCCGATCAAGATGACTTCTGGGTCGAAGCAAGCCGTCAGGTTCATGAGATTGACCGTGAGGTCGCACAGAAACTGCTCAAAGACAATACCTGCGATTTTGTCGCCTGCTTGTGCCAAATCCACGACTTCTTTTGCCTCAAGTAATGGCGTAAAATGGCCATGGGTGATGGATTTTTGCGCTTCGTTGTAAGTCCGTAAAAGTCCCATGACGGCTGCTGCTTTGAAGTTTTGCGAAACATCTTCAAGCTCGCCGACCACTGTGATGCCATTGGTCAGCGCCCACCCAAATTCGCCTGCAATGCCGTGTCCGCCGCGATAAATCTGGTCATTGATGACAATGCCGCCGCCGATGCCTGTGCCAAGCGCCATGACCATGTAATCCGAATAATCCTTGCCAGCACCGAGCCACTTTTCAGCAATGGCAGCTGCATTCGCATCATTTTCCACCACTACAGGCAAGTCTGTCAGTGCTGACAGCTTTTCGCGCAAAGGCAGGCCGTACATTTTTGTCAAGCCGCCAAAATTGACCATGACCCCGTCGCGATTGGGCGTGCCTGGTGCTGAAATGCCAATGCCCGCAAGCTCAAAGCGCACTGACAGACTTTTTGTCATTTCTGTCAGCGCTGACAGAAACGGTTTTTCTTCATCAGGTGTCGGAAATTTACCTTTTTCCAAAATTTCGCCGTCATCAGCGACCACGCCGTATTTGACAAACGTCCCACCGATGTCAAACGCTAAAAAATCACTCATATTGCTTCCTCCAAGCCGTTATGGTCTATTATATCATGATACCAAGCAAAAGAATCTTTCTTGCTGCGGGCAAGTGTGCCATTGCCTTGATTGTCCTTGTCCACATATATCATACCATAGCGCTTCTCCATCTCGCCAGAACCAAAGCTGACAATGTCGATGACGCCCCACGGCGTGTAGCCCATTAGCTCGACGCCGTCTTCATTAACCGCTTTTTCCATCTGCTCAATGTGCGCACGCAGATAGTCAATCCGATAATCGTCATGCACGCTACCGTCCGCTTCTTTCTTGTCATAAGCGCCAAAACCATTTTCCACGATAAATAATGGTTTTTCGTAGCGCTCATACACGGCATTTAACACATAGCGTAAGCCGACAGGGTCAATCTGCCAGCCCCAGTCGCTCGCTTTGATGTAGGGATTTTTGGTCATTTTTGCATTTGGAAAATCTGAAATCATCTGTCCATCAAGCTCCGCAATCGTCGTCTCAGCATTTGACATATAATACGAAAATCCGATATAATCCACCGTTCCATCAGCAAGCGCTTGCAACTCGTCCGCCGAGTAATCCATCTGATAACCCTGCTTTTCCCAGTATTTGAGCGTGTAGCGCGGAATGTGACCGCGTGCGTGAATGTCGCTGTAAAAATAGCGCCGCTCCATGACCTTGACCGCCGCCATCGCATCTAGCGGACTACAAGAATACGCATAAATCGGCACGTAAGCCATCATGCAGCCGATTTGAAAATCAGGATTGATTTCATGCCCAAGCTTGACAACTTTTGCGGAGGCAATCAATTCATTCAACGCCGCTTGAAAGACAACTTCTTCTTTATTTTCATCATCAGCAATCTTCACCGCCGAATTGGTCCAAACATGAAGTGCTGACTGACCGTCCGCTTGGTTATTGATCTCGTTGAAGGTCATCCAATACTTGACCTTGTGCTGATAGCGCGTCATGACGGTTTTGGCATATTTGACAAAAAAGTCAATCAGTTTTTTATTGCGAAATCCGCCGTATTCGGTGTAGAGATGATAGGGAATTTCAAAGTGCGAAAGCGTAATCACAGGTTCAATTCCATTTGCCAAAAGCTCGTCAAACAGCGCGTCATAGAACTGTAAGCCCGCTTCATTTGGCAATTCATCATCGCCATTGGGGAAAATCCGACTCCATGAAATCGACGTCCGAAAGGCCTTTAAACCCAGCTCCTGAAAGAGTTTGATGTCCTCTTTATAATGATGATAAAAATCAATCGCCTCGTGATTTGGATAATATTTGCCACTGACAATTCCGTCAGTAATCTCGCGTTCGACACCATTGCTGCCAGCCGTCATCACGTCCGCACAGGATAGTCCGCGACCGTCCGCGTCATAAGCACCCTCAATCTGATGCGCTGCCACAGCGCCGCCCCAGAGGAAATTTTTTGGAAATTCTTTTGTCATTTTACCACCTCAACTTCGCCAATTTTTTCCGTCAAATCATTGATATAAAACCGAATGACACCAGCCTCCAACTGCTTTTCGCCTTGATTATTCACTGCTGACAGGCTGTCAGTACTGACAGAAAATTCAACACGCTTACTTTCTCCTTTGTCAAGCGCAACTCGTTTGAAATCAAGCAACTCGCGCACAGGCCGAACGATTTTTGACACAGGGTCTTCCATGAAAAGTAAAACGCTTTCTGCTGTGTCATACTCACTTTCATTGGTCAGTAATAAACTGATACTGACAGGCTGTAAGTTCGTCATGACCCTATCTGACAGCCTGATTTCACTCATTTTCACGCGCCCATAGCGCAATCCTTGCCCAAAACTAAACAAAGGACCAATCGGTAAATCTTGATAACGGCTGCTGTAAGTGCTGTCATTAGCAGGACGACCAGAGCGCAACTCATTATAACGCAGCGGTACTTGACTGCTGACCCGCGGAAAACTCATCGGCAAACGACCTGTTGGACTGTCAAGACCAAGCGCCAACTCCGCAATCGCTGACCCTGCTTCATTGCCCAAATACCAAGTCCATAAAAGCGCATCCAGCTCATCAATCACAGTACCAAGCGCAAGCGGACGCCCCGCAAAGCCCAGTCCAATCACTTTCTTGCCCAAAGCTTTCAGGTCAAAAATCAAAGATTGCTGCGCAGCAGGAAGCTCCAGATTGACCGACGAATGCCCCTCGCCCGACTTACCCCACGACTCACCAACTGTGACGAGCACTTTGTCAGTACTGACAAGCACTTCCTCTGGCACCTCGCCAAGAAATTCATAAGCAAAAACCCTGTCAGTGTACTGACGGAAACCATTTTCGACAGAAATCGTCTCTGACACCTTGCCCTTGCAGTTCCAGTTCCCTAGCAACTCCTGTGTTTTGGCAAATGGACCAATGATAAGCACATTGTCATTTTTTGATAAAGGCAAGAGTTCATTGTCATTTTTCAGCAAAACACAGCTTTCCTTTGCTGCATTTCTAGCCGCTTTGACCAGCTCATCAGAGCGCACTATTTCGGCTTCTTTTGCTCCATCAGCAAACGGACGTTCAAACAAGCCCAATTCATTTTTTAAGCTCAAAATTTTCCAAACCGCTGTGTCAATTTTCCCTAGCAATTCAGGCGATTGCTCCACAAAATCCGCACCATGTTTCAAAAAGGTATTCGAGACCATTTCAATCTCAATCCCAGCCTCAAGTGCCAAAAGTCCAGCTGTTGCATCATCAGCCGCTACACCGTGATTTTTCAGCTCACTCACAGCGCCCCAGTCCGAAATCAATAATTCATCAAAATCAAAACGCCCACGCAGAATCTCATCGAGTAGCCATTTAGAAGCCGTGGCAGGCTCCCCATTGAGCGAATTAAACGAAGCCATCACCATTCGAGGTTTAGCCTGCAATGACAGCTCGTAAGTCCGCGCATAAAAGCCGAAAAACTCCTTCATACTCATATCCACACTGGCATAATCACGACCACCATCTGGCGCACCATAAGCCGCAAAATGCTTCAAACAAGCCACCACACCGTCAGGCGCAATCCCACCATCGCGAGAACCTTGATACCCCTCAATCATCGCACGCCCCAGCTCACCAGAAACAATAGCGTCCTCGCCAAAACTCTCCATGACACGCCCCAGCGACTATCACGCACCACATCCGTCATCGGCGAAAAATCCACCTGAATGCCAGAAGCACGCAACTCACAGGCTGTCAGTCGCCCAACATCACGCAGCAACTCGCGGTCAAACGAACTCGCAAGCGCCAAAGGAATCGGAAAAATCGTCCGATACCCATGTATCGCATCATGCATAAACATCAAAGGAATCTTCAATCGACTCTTTGCCAAATACTCCGTCTGCACCGCATTGATCGCCGCAGCCCCAGACACACCAAGCACCGAGCCAATCTGATAAATATTCTCCTGATTAAATCCCAAATCCTCCATCGAAGGACCCGTAATCACCAACTCATCAGCAAACTCCTCGCCCACAAAATGCTCACCCGTCGTCTGCGTCATCTGCCCCAACTTCTCAGCCAAAGTCATTGACTCAAACAACTGTCGTAAATTTTTTTCATCCATTTTTTTACACCTTCAAAACAATAAGCGCCAGAACGATAATAGGAGGAAACCATTCATTCTAGCGCTCATCTTACACTTTTTACTTTTTATGACCAGTCAGCTGAGTTGGAAGTTCTTTTCCTTGCCTCAACTCATCATAGAGAATACACCCTACCAAATGACTCGCATCATCTCCTGAGACATCTGTCGGTTTCAAATCAACCTCATACTCCCGACAGCCCTCATGGACAAAAGCACAACGATCAGCGAAAGGACAACCAGCCCCCAAAGTCGCCATATCAGGCGGCGTTCCAGGAATACCGCCCAACTCTCGCCGCGGTCCATGCAAAGGCGGAAATGAATTAATCAAGCCTTTAGTATAAGGATGCCTCGCGTGCTCATACAAATCCAACGCAGGCCCATCTTCAATAATCTGACCCGCATACATAATCGCAATCCGATCCGCAATCTCAATCAACAAAGACATATCATGCGTGATAAAAATAACCGCAAATCCCAGCTTCTTACGCAACTCCGTAATCTGCTCCACAATCTGTCGCTGCATGACCACATCAAGTGCCGTCGTCGGCTCATCCATGATTAAAACCTTTGGCTCAAGCGCCAAAGCCATCGCAATCATGACCCGTTGTCGCATCCCGCCAGACAGCTGATGAGGAAAAGATTCCAAACGGTCAGGGGAAATTCCCACCATTTCCATCAATTCCACCGCACGCTTTTGCAGCTGCATCTTATCCCAGTCTGGGCGGTGCGCCTGTATGGCATCCTTGATTTGACGTCCCACCTTATACACAGGGTTGAGCGAGTTCATCGCCCCTTGAAAAACGACAGCTTCATCAACCCAGCGTTGTTCACGCAGCTCCTTATCGGACATTTTCAGCAAATCACGTCGTTCGCCATCGACCCCTTTTATCCAAACTTCGCCACTCGTAATCAATCCTGGCGGAGGCAATAAACGCGTCGCACCATAAACCAAAGTTGATTTCCCACAACCCGATTCACCAGCCAAGCCTAAAACCTCTCCCTCATGCAAGGTCAAGCTGACGCCACGCAAAACGTGTGCCGCATCATCTGTATAGCCATAATCTACACTCAAATTCTTAATTTCAAGTACAGGCTCTGCTTTTGAAAAATCTGTCATGATTTTACCTCCTGACCTTTGATGACACGCCCTCGTTCATCATGATTACGATTAGCAATCGGCGTAAAACCAACACGTGGACGAATGCCACGTTTTTTCAAAATCTTAGCGTTCATGCCCGTATTACGCAAGCGTGGATTGACAAATTCATCAATCCCAAAATTAATCAAAGCAAGACTCATCCCAAGAAAAGCCACACAAAGCCCCGCAGGCGCATACCACCACCATTGCCCCGAGGTAAACGCGCCATTATTTTGCGCATAATAAAGTACCGTTCCCCAAGACCAATCTGAAGGCGGGATAATCCCAATATAAGACAAAGTCACAAGTGACATAATCGCAGCCGTTACCGTGCCAATAAAAGTCGAAGCCAAAATCGCTGTCAAGTTTGGCAAAATCTCAAAAATGATAATCCGCCAACGTGACTCGCCAGAAGCACGCGCTGCCTCTACAAAATCACGTGTCCGCAAAGACATCGTTTGCGAGCGCAACACCCGTGCACCCCAAGCCCAGCCCGTAAATGAAATCACTAATACAATCGCGCCAAGTCCCGCATTTTGCATCGTCCCCATGATGATAATAATCAAAGGCAAGCCAGGAATAACCAAGAAAATATTTGTCAACATGGACAACAGCTCATCGCCCCAGCCCGACAAGAAACCAGCCGAGACACCAATAACTGCAGCGAGCACCGTCGCAATCACTCCCGTAGATAAGCTCACCACCATAACGCCACGTGTTCCGATCACTAATTGTGAGAAAATATCCTGTCCCACATTAGTTGTCCCCAAAAGATGTTGCATAGACGGTGCAGCATTTGACAAAGGAGACGTTTTATTTGGGTCAAATGGTGCAAGGATCGGTCCAAAAATTGCGACCAAGATAAAGAAAGCAAAAATACTTAAACCGATGATTGACTTCGTATTTCGTAAGAAAACCATATGCTGTTTTTTTGCCACTTTTGGCTCTGATGTTTGTTTTACTTCAGTCATTTTACCCCTCCTTTCGCGTCCGTGGGTCAAGAAAGGCATAAACCACATCCGCCACAATATTTGCAAGTAGTACCGACATTGTAATCACAAGGAAAATCCCTTGCATCAATGGATAATCGTGATTATTTGTTGCTTGAAGCAGACGATAGCCAATCCCTTGATAATTAAAGACTTGTTCCATAACCAAAGTCCCAGAAACCACAAAACCAAGTGATAAAGCAAACCCAGAAATCTGTGGCAAAATCGCATTTCTTGAAGCATAGCGGAACATAACGACTGATTCTCTCAAACCTTTAGCATGAGCGACCGTCACATAGTCCTCTGAAGAAACCGTGACCATCATATTCCGCATCCCAAGAATCCAACCTGCCATTGAGCTTAAAACAATCGTCAAAGCAGGAAGAAATCCATAATAAGCCACCGAAGAAATAAAAGCACCGTTCAGTCCTGGCATCGCATCAATCGAATAAGATCCGCCTTGTGGGAACCATTGTAATGCTGTTGCAAAAATCGCAATCGCCATCAAGCCAATCCAAAAATAAGGAACAGATGAAAAGAAAGTTGTAATAGGAATCAAAGCATCCCATTTTGTACCACGACGCCAACCCAAAATAATACCAATCGTTGTCCCAATCACAAAAGCAATAATCGTTGCTAAGCCCACCAGACCAATCGTCCAAGGCAAAGATTGAGCAATAATCGTCGAAACTTTTGTCGGATAAGCTTGCAAGGATACACCGAGATTGCCATGAAAAAGCTTGACCCAATAATCAATATATTGTTGCCAAAGGGTTTCATGTGAATCCATTCCAAAAAGTTTACGCAATGAATTAACCGCGTCAACCGAAATTTGTCCCTGATAGCGCGCAATTAATGCTTGCACAGGGTCTCCAGGCATCATTCGCGGAATAAAGAAATTCAACGTTACTGCTGCCCATGCCGTTACGATATAAAAAGTCGCACGACGAATGAAAAATTTCATGAGTTAATCTCCTTATTTTGAGCAATTTTTGCTTTGACTTCATCAGGCAATTCCATATCATGGATTGTTTTAAGTTCACCCTTATCTCCGATATTTACCATCGCTTCAGGATGATCCGTATAAAGCCAACACGCTACTTCTTGGCCCGTCGCAGCTCGTACTGTCGGTGGCACCTCACGCGCGCAAAGCTCCGTAGCAAACGGACAACGTGTCCGAAAACGACAACCTGACGGTGGATCAATCAAGCTTGGTGCTTCCCCGTGTGCCTCGCCTCGCAAAGCATTGAGCGCATCAGGGTCAGGTGCCGAGTTCACCAACAAATCCGTATAAGGATGCGCTGGATGTTGTGTGACCATCTCAGATGGACCACGCTCAATCACCCGTCCTGCGTACATAACCAAAGTCTCATCAGCAAAATACCGAGCCGAAGCCACATCGTGCGTAATATACAAAATCGCAATTCCTTCATTGTCACGCAAATCTTTAAGAAGGTTGAGAATGCCCAGACGAATAGATACATCTAGCATAGAGATTGGCTCATCAGCAAGTAACACTTTAGGATCTGCCGCCAAAGCACGTGCAATAGAAACCCGCTGACGCTGTCCTCCCGAAAGCTCATGAGGAAATTTATCAATATATCGCTCCGCTGGCGTTAATTTTACTCTCTGGAGTAATTCAATCACGGCTTCTTCTAACTTCTTACCACGCAGTCCCTTTTTGTGAATCTGTAAAGCACGCCCAAGAATATAGCGAATTGTATGTACTGCATTCAATGAACCAAAAGGGTCTTGAAAAATCATTTGCACTTGATTGGTATATTCACGAAACCTTTTCCCCGATTTTGCATTGACAGGCTGTCCATTAAGCTCAATCGTACCACTCGTAATCGGCACAAGTTGGCTTAATAATTTTGCGATAGTAGATTTACCAGAGCCAGACTCTCCCACCAGAGCAACCACCTGACCTGCGTACAAATCAAGGCTGACATCATCTGTCGCGTGCACGACCTTATCCCGTTTAATCCCACCAACCGGAAAGTGCTTAACGATGTGTTTTGCACTCAAAACTGGACTTTCATTTGTTTCACGAGAAGATTCCGTTGCTTTTGAATTTATTGTAGTTTTCATATTTTCTTTCACTGGCAATTTAGCACCTTCTTTTTAAATTAAAGTTCTTCAGAAACTCTTTTACTTTTGCAAACGGAGTTTGATGAAAAAATAAAGTTTATAAATACATTTATTACTATAAATTATTCGCTACAAGATGCTTTAACGAATAACTACTTCATAGTGTAAAACTCACACCATGACATCTATCTTTAAAATTCCAGTGAATCTTAAAGATGGATTAACATAGTAAAGAAAAGGCTCAAAAGAACCCTTTCTGCTTACTTCTTCTTTTATTTGATTCAGTTACTTGCTGGTTTTAGTTTAGTTAAAACTAAGGTTTCAGCTGGCGTTGTCATATTGATATCTGTATATGGATTTTCTTTCGTTGGCCATCCCGTGTAGTATCTTTCTGTATAATTTCCCCAAACTGGAACTTCAAGTACAGGAATAACTGGAACTTGTTCTACATATACCTTTTGAATCGTGGCAAGGTCTTTCGTTCTTTGTGCATCAGAAGTGGCATTAGCATAATCTTTCAGAGCAGCTGAGGCTTCTGGATTTTGGAAACGACCAAAATTATAGGTTGCAACTTGCCCAAGTGGTTTGTAGAAAGATTGGTCCATTGAATCAAGGTAGATGTTATATGGAGTAAATCCAGAATCTGTCCAGTGAAGCGCACCATCAAAGTTCCCCTTAGAAATTTGATCATTCCATGTATCATAAGATGGATTTTGAACTGTGACTTTCGCACCCAAAGACTCAATTTCAGAACCAATAAGTTGAAGCTCTGCATCATAGTCTGACCAACCTGCTGGGTCTGTCAACATGACTGTTACTGCATTACCTTTTGCATCCTTCAATCCATTCTTAGTACCCACTCCTGTGTAGCCGGCTTTTGTAAGAATTGTTTTTGCATCAGAAAGACTCGTCTTGAAAGTTTGTCCTGTATAATCTGACGAGATAAAATCTTTACCTGATTCTGGAAGCCCTGTAACACTCGTAATTGGGCTTGATGCACCTGTAGTTCCTTGTTGAGAAAGTTGTGCGCGGTCAATCACTGTTGACACTGCTTGACGGAAACTAAGATTTGAAAAAGCCCCTTTGGCATCATTGGTAAATAACGTTGTGTTACCAAGTGTTGATGGATACCATGCTTTATTCGCTTTATTTTTGCCAACCACGCTGTCTTGTAATTTGCGATATAAACGAAGCCGTGGTCAACTTGACCTGATGTCATTGCGTTTGTCAAAGAAGTATTATCATTGTATTCAATATAGCGAATCGTTGGAACTTTAAGTTTTCCACCCCAATAATTTGGATTGGCAGTCAAAGTTACTCCTTGAGTTGACCAAGATTTAAGCACGTAAGGTCCTGTACCTACTGGTTTTTGGTCAGTCCATTTTGTTGCGTCTTGGTCTTTCCAAATATGTTCTGGAATAATAAATTGGCCATAAATTGCACTTTGATGCACATATTGATTTGACGTAAAGTTGATCGTTACTGTATCACCAGATGTGGTAATATCTCCAAATGGAATGGATTGGCTATTCAAAGCTGGTGTTTTCTTCATAAGATTGAAAGTATAAGCAACATCTTCTGCGGTCAATGGCTTACCATCTGACCATTTCACACCTTTACGAATAGTAAATTTAACTTGGGTATAATCTGAGTTCCATTCCCATTTTGTAGCTAACCAACCTTGAGGTTTTTGAGTGGGGTCAACATCATTATATTGAACCAATGTTTCATAAATCGCATAACGATAACCTTGAACTGAAGCTGCTGAAGTCCCTAAGAAAGGATTTGAGTTATTCGTTTGAGGACCATCTGGTTTACCAAATGTAAGCACATGTGAAGGTGCTGCAGTTTTGTTACCACTAGCACTTGATGAACCACAGGCAGCAAGTGTTGCAACGGCAAGGACAGATGCACTACCAAGTGCAACTTTTTTCCAAAGTTTCATTTTGTTTCCTCCTAATGAAAACAATTTTATTTTACAAATTAAAATACAAAGTCTAACTTCCATTTAGTATTTCTCTTATCATAGATAAGAGAAAGGGCTAGCCCTTTGAATTTTGATTACGCTTACATTATATCTGTTTTTATTGTAGAGTCAATAGCTATATTATCTTTTGGGAGCGGTACCAAAAATACGGTACAATTTTATCTTAATACATACAAAAATAATAAAGATGTAAAAAATCGAGATTCATCAATCGCATTAACTAGCGATTCTGAACCTCGATTATTACAAAATCAAAATTTATTACTTACATTGTTCCGAAGGATAAATTGCGGTACCAGCTATTTTTCTTCCAAAATCATCTCAGATAATACTTCTATTATAAATATTGCTGGAATTTGGCTTGTTAAATCTCCATAAAGATTAATACGACGTTCTTCTACTTTGTAGTTTATAGAGATATTGCTTATTCTTGCTAAAGTACTTTCATCATGGGGTGTAACTGACGCAATCAAAACCTTATCTTTATTTTTTACATGCTGCAATACCTCAAGTAGTTCCCCCGTTTCTCCAGAAATTGAAAAAACAATAATTAAACTATCTTGTGATTCTATGAGACGAGAATCCAAAGGATAGGTCATATCTGTCAATGCTGAAGCATTGAGGTTTAACGTCGCAAACCTGCGAGTTGCATATCGGCAAATATTCCCTGATGCGCCAAGACCAAAAAAGATAATACTATCAGCTTTTATCATCATTTCTGATAATTGACGACATTTTCCTATTAGTTCTGTGGGATAGTGACTTGCTGACAATAGACGAAACATATCACTGTCAGCAGTTGATTTCATTTGCTGATTTTCAACAAACTCTTGAAAATTATAATACGAATCGTAACCTAGTTTACGAATCAGTCTCATAACACTAGATGAGCCAGCATGAGCCTCTAACGCGATATCTCTGACATGCATATAGGGAATTTTTTCAAAATTATCACGTAAATAATTATAGATTGATTTCTCAGTCTCCGTTAATTTTTTAAAATCTACTTTCCCTAAAAATGCCATTTTTTATTACTCCTTTATATCTGCGTTACAAAAACTAACAACGAATTGACACCTTCCTCGCAAAAACGCTACCAATCTTCTCGTCCTGCTCTTTATTAGCGGCTTGTGATTGATGGGATAACTAGCAGCTGCAATCAGCATTCCGACGAAGCGGGTGATAATTCTCTCAATTGATAAATTGATTATACCAAAAAAACGCTTACAGTTCTTTGTTATTGTAAAATTTTCGCAAGTTTTCTAAACTAGTGCAATCTATCCATCATTTTCTTCAAAGATGAAATGGAACGCGGATAATTTTGGGGTGAGTAAGTTTACAGACTATATCTATCTCATAAGCCTAATGAATCTGATTGTATAGCTCCAAACATTATTTTAGAAAACTCTCACATTTTACAATAAAAAAATTGCCACGGTGCAACTTCATACAAAAGCGATGAAGTTTACCATGACAAATTTTAACTTAGCAACCGTCACCCCTATAAGGTGGCGGGATAAGCAGCGCTAAGCTCTGCTTTCGTTCTACTAACAGCTGTGTAGGAAAAGAATTCCCCACAACTGAAGTAATCACTTTAATTTTTAAGGTTTGATACGATTAATCATTCGTGGGAATGGAATTGCTTCACGGATATGTTCTGTCCCTGCTGCAAAAGTAACCATTCGCTCAAGTCCAAGTCCAAAGCCTGCGTGAGGTACTGAACCAAATTTACGAAGCTCCAAGTACCATTCGTAGTCTGCTGGATTTAGACCAAAGTCAGCAATTTTCTGAAGCAACAAATCATAATCTGTCTCACGCTCAGAACCACCGATAATCTCTCCATAACCTTCTGGTGCAAGCAAGTCGGCACAGAGGACACGCTCAGGATTACCAGGTACTGGACGCATATAAAAGGCCTTAAAGCTTGCTGGATAATTAATCACAAAGGTTGGGACACCGTAAAAGTTTGACAACCAAGTTTCATGTGGAGAGCCAAAATCATCGCCATGCTCTACGTGTTCATAGTCTGTATCTTCATCGTGTTCGTGTACTTGTAACAAATCTATTGCATCATCGTAAGATACTCTCATAAATGGCGTATCAATATATTTTTGTAAAAGACTGGTATCACGTTCAAGTGTTTCTAACGCATAAGCTGCATTATCCAAAACACCTTGTAACAAAGCTTTGACATAAGCTTCTTGAATATCCAAAGATTCATCATGTGTCACAAAAGGATACTCAGCATCCATCATCCAAAACTCCGTTAAGTGACGACGAGTTTTAGATTTTTCTGCACGGAAAACAGGGCCAAAGTCAAAAACGCGACCAAGTGCCATGGCACCAGCTTCAAGATAAAGTTGTCCAGATTGACTTAAAAATGCAGGATTGCCAAAATAGTCCGTTTCAAAAAGTTCTGTCGTATTTTCAGCCGCATTACCTGAAAGAATCGGAGAGTCAAACTTAATAAAACCATTTTTCGCAAAGAAATCATAGCTGGCATAGATAATGGCATTGCGGATTTGCATAATTGCCATTTGACGTTTTGAACGCAACCAAAGATGACGATTATCTAATAAAAACTCAACCCCATGCTCTTTTGGCGTGATTGGATAATCTTGTGAAGCTCCTATAACTTCAAGATCAGTCACATCCAGTTCATAGCCAAATTTTGAGCGTGCATCTTCTTTAACTATACCTGTCACATAAACAGAAGTTTCTTGGGATAAGTGTTTGATTGCATCAAACTTGGCAACTCCAATTTCTTCGCCATATTTTTCAATCATATTTGGCTTGAAGACGACCGCTTGGAAAAACGCTGTCCCGTCGCGCAATTGGAGAAATTGAAGTTTCCCTTTACCAGATTTGTCAGCGACCCAAGCGCCGATTTTTACTGTTTCACCGACGTGTTTTTTCACATCAATGATTGAAATTAAGTCTTTCATAAATAAGTCCTTCTATAATTTTTGATTGATTCTAACGTGTAATAAAAATAGTGTACTAATGCACCAAAGGATAAAATTGTCAGAATAAGCTTTGTGATAAATTGGGGAACAATCAAGGCAAATATTCCGACAATAATCGCAAATCCAAGTACAATAAGCGTCCTGAAAATACCTTGAATCCAAAATATTCTCTTACTTTTCCCTTGTTTTGTCGCTCCAAACAAAGTTTGAATGATAATGTCTCCAAATAAATCAGCGAACAACTCAGCCATTAGTATAATTCCTCTTCCGAGAATTTTTCTAACCAAATTTCTTTTAGAATTTTTAAATCCTCTTTAAATGCTTTATCACTTTGAAGTTCGTCTTTTTTGAGTTCTTCTAAAACTTCGAATTCAAAATCTCCATTTTTTGCATCTTTTTCAATAGCATAAGGTAAGCCATTCCCCGTTTTTCTTGCAAACTCAAAACGATTTTTTGCACCCCCTAAATCGGGTGCAATATCAATATATTTTTTACCTGTACTTAGGTTTTTGTAGGCTACAATGCCGCCAATTTTCTCTGCGAGCTTGTAAGATTTTTTTGCTTCATTTTTATCAAGCATCCATCCACTCCTTAATTCGCTTTACTGCTTCTTCTAGAGTTTCTAAGTCTGTCGAATAGCTCAAACGAACATTTTCTTTAGCACCAAAGCCAGCACCTGTTACCAGAGCAACGCCTGCTTCTTCAAGAATTGCTGTAGTAAACTCAGTCACATCATTATAGCCTTTAATTTTCATCGCCTCTAGCACTTTAGGGAAGAGATAGAACGCTCCATTTGGTTTAACGACTTCAAAACCAGAAATTTCTGCAAGTTTTGGATAAATCACATTTAGTCGTTCTTCAAAAGCAGCGTGCATTTTCTTAAAATCCTCATCTGCTCCAGAAAAAGCTTCGATAGCTGCATATTGCGCAACGGCTGTAGGATTGGACGTCGTTTGACTTGCAATTTTAGTCATTGCACTGATAATTTCTGAATCTCCAACAGCAACACCAATTCGCCAGCCCGTCATCGCATAGGTTTTCGATGCTCCGTTGATGACCATCGTACGCTCCCGAATTTCATCCGAAAGGCTAGATATAGCTGTAAATTTCGCACCATTATAAACTAATTGATGGTAGATATCATCTGCTAAAATCAATAAATCATTTGCAACTGCCCATTCTCCAATATGTTTTAACTCTTCTTTTGAGTAAACCATTCCTGTCGGATTGGATGGAGAGTTAAGTAGCAAAATTTTAGTTTTATTCGTTTTGGCAGCTTCTAACTGCTCAACTGTGACTTTAAAATGGTTCTCTTGTTGAGCCTTTACAATGATAGGCTTACCTCCCGCCATTTTAACTTGGTCTACATAGGAAACCCAATAAGGTGCAGGGATAATCACTTCATCATCAGGGTCAAGCGTTGCCATAAAATAGGTATAAAGAGCAAATTTTGCTCCAGTGGTAATCAAAATCTCTTGTTTGTCAATTTCATAACCATAAAATCTCTGCCAATAACCTTGCACCGCAGCTTTAAGTTCAGGTAAACCTCCTGCTTGTGTATAAAAACTCGCTTTGCCATTTTCTATTGCAGCAATTGCTGCGTTTCCAATTTTTTTAGGTGTTGGAAAATCAGGCTGACCTAGTGTAAG
Source organism: Lactococcus allomyrinae (assembly GCF_003627095.1). Taxonomy (NCBI): domain Bacteria; kingdom Bacillati; phylum Bacillota; class Bacilli; order Lactobacillales; family Streptococcaceae; genus Lactococcus; species Lactococcus allomyrinae. The sequence continues at coordinate 1,539,458 of NZ_CP032627.1, forward strand.
GTCTATAATATCTTTGCCTTGAGTTTTTAATTCCTTTGCACGATTTGCTGCTGCTAGGGTTACAGACTCATCCATTTTTAATACAAAATCAGAACATTTTTTCATAATTCCTCCGATAATTTATCTTTTATTCTCAAAAACAAAACACAAATAACCTAATCTATAAGAGCTTTTCCTGATTTAAAATCATACACTTTGAAGCCATTACTATTATTTACTTCCCAAGCTGGCTTATTTTTATAAAGTGCAAGCACGACAGACTTTGTATTCTTTGTTGTTAAGGTTGATGGAGAGACGCCTTCATTGAGATTCACAACGGTTATCGTACCCGCTTTTTTGGGTATTAGAACACCAATCTCTTTGTTATCTTTATCGATTCCGACAATGGAATAGGTCGTTGTATCTGTCGTTGCGATGTCAAATGCTTCGGGAGTCTTTAAATCGGTTTTTTTCTTGGCAATTGTAATAGCCTGTGCTCGCATTGAATGATAAGGATTCATACTTTTCCAAAAGAAAAGAGCGGTGGCAAGATAAATCGCTAAGATTACTGTCAATACCCCTATAATAATCTGCGAATGACGAGTCATTTTTCGATTTTTCATGTATTTTTTCCCTCAAAATCCAATCTGTCAGTGCTGATAGATAGATTTGTCAAAACAAGTGCGTGCTAACACCTCTACCTCATAGATAGGGGATGAAGCAGCACTATCTCCGCTCTACTACGTTGTCCATTCTCGCTATAGTGCTACGTGCTTCGCGCACCGTTCTACGAACGGCCTACGCAACTTAGTTGCTCCTCTGTCCGTTTGCTCAACTGTTAAAGCAGCAAGATCAAAAGGCAAAGTAGCTAGTCGGAATGGCTACCCTTGAATTTCGTCCGACTGCCCTAGTGCATTAGTGCTTTAGCACTTAGGCTTCTAGGACAAGGTGACCTCATATCAAAGATGTTAAGCAGACTGTTCGTACAGGTCGCTTAATTGTTACACCTAGAGGTTGCACCTTAAATCCAGCGGTAAGTTGAAACTTCCCACTGAATAAGTCTTGACTTCATTTTTGTTCAACTATTTTTTATTATATCAAAAATTTTCTGATTTCGCTGATAGCATCGTGTAAGCCAAGCTTTTTGACTGGTAGCGCTTCTGACAAATTTTTACGCATTTTTTTTGCATAAGATTTTCCTGATAAACGCTTGTCAAGAACTATAATACTAGAATACTGATTTTTTCTACGATTGACTCTTCCCAACGCTTGTCGTAGTTTTAGTGTTGCCATTGGAACATTAAAATCATAAAAAGGATTCTCAAATTTTGCAGCATATTTTTTTGTCAAAATATCATCTGGTGTTGCGAAAGGAAGTCTTGGAATGACTAACAGCGAGCGGTTTTGTTTATCAAAATCCACTCCTTCCCAAAATGAACCCAAGCCAAGTAAAATTTTACTTTCACCTTTATCAAATTTTTTCTTGAGTTGTGCAGGTGTGCCATTGATTTCTTGAGCCAAAATATTAAAACCGTCTGCAGACAGTTTTTCTGCCACAAAAGTCAATGAAATTTTGGAAGTAAAGAGGACAATGATAGGCAAATTAAGCGTTGCAAGCTCTGCAATAACATCGGCCGTATAATTTGAGTAATCAACAACACTAGTATTCTTGACATTGGGGCCGTCAATAAGTGCAAATAATTCTTGATTTTTTGCTTGTTCCCCATCAATCTTGAAGAAACGATAGTCATCAAATCCTAATAAATCAGGAAAGGACGGCTTATCTTTTGACAGCGATAAGGTTGCTCCGAGCATAAATAGCTTTGTTTCTTTTGGGATAAGCTTACTGAAGTTATAAAAATCTTGTTTACTTGCAAAAATTTTGTCATTTTTGCGCCAAATAATGCTATTTGGTACTGACAGAATTTCTGTCAGTGCTGACAGCTTTAATTCTTCTGCATCTATTTTTATTTTTTCTAAATTTAGCTCTTTTTTATTGAGTTGAAAGACAAGACTTTCTTCTAGGCGTTTAATCAACTGTGGATTTTCTGAATTTTCAATGTCTATCTTGACGAGTTCATCAGTAATTTTGACAGATTGTTGACCAGCATTTTCCATAATCGGAAAAAGTTGCTGCGCCTCATCAACAACTAGAATACGATGTTCAAGAAAGTTTTCCGGATAATCAGCAAGACGCTCAACAAGATAGGCATGATTGACAACTTCAACTTGGGAAACTTTTGCTTTTTCTTGTGCTCGTAACCAGAAATCTTGCTCATAATGAAATTGCTTGGTATTAATAGATCCATCATGACTGATTGCAGCAAAATATTCAGCGTTTGTCATAACTTTTGATAGTTCATCAAGCTCTCCTGTTGTCGTTTCAGTGAGCCAGACTAACACTTTCATTTTGAAAATTTCAAAATTTTTCCCATCTGTATTATTGAGCAAGAGTTTTGAGAACTTATCAAGTGAAATATAATTTCTTGTCCCAATAATTTTGGACATTTTTATGCCAAAGGTGTGTTCCAACTTTGGTCCGACATCTCGGAGCAACTGACTTTGTAAAACTTTTGTCGCTGTGGAAATAACTACTTTTTTATCTGCCATGAGTAACGGAAGTAGGTAACCATAAGTTTTTCCCATTCCCGTAGGCGCTTCAATGAAAGTCGCTTGTGGAAATGCCAATTCGGCTTCCATTATTTTTGCCAATTTTGCTTGTTTTTCACGTACTGACAGCTCTAGTTTACTGATATTTTCTGCAAAACTTGCTGACAGATTATTGTCAGCACTGACAGAAGTTTTGTCAGTAAATTTTTTCGTTGCAATATTGTGAACAAGCATTATTTCATCAGAATGTAGCGCTGTCTTGGGCAATTGTTCTTGTAAGAAAAGTTTACTTTCATAAAGCAAGTTGTCTGAATGTCGAAGTAATTCTTCCAAGCTTGCTCTTGGCAATTTTTGAATTTTGATTTCTATTTTTAATAAAAGTTCGGCTGTTGCATACGCATCAGAGAGCGCTGCGTGAGGATGCTCATGAGAAAGATTTAATTTTTCACTTAGACTTTCCAAACCATATTTTTCAAAAGTAGGATAGAAAACACGCGCTAAATCAACAGTATCAATCCGCGGCATCGGAGGAAATTCTAAACCAATATTTAGAAAACTCTTTTCCAAAAGTCCATAATCAAACTTTGCATTATGAGCAACAAAGATACAATCTTCTAAAACTTTTCTCACTTTTGATGCAACTTTTGAAAAATCTGGTGCCAAACTCAAACGTTCATCTGACAACCCTGTCAGCTCACTAATCCTTGGCATAAGCAACTCATGAGGATTGACATCTGTTGCATAAGTTCCAATAATCGCACCATCTTCAACCAGCGCAATCCCAATCTGTATAATCTTATTTTCACTACTATGAGCATCGGTCGCTTCCAGATCCACCACAGCATATCGAGTCATATTTCTCACCCATTTCTTATCTTTTCTTAAAAGTCACTTTTGTCAGCACTGACAGAAGTAATTTTAGAAAATTCACTTTATCAATTATACCACAAACCGATTTTGGAACAGTTTTCTTTTTACAAATTGACAAAATTAGAGTAAAATTAAAATATAAAGAAGAAACAATTAGATTGAGTTTACCTTTCCGTTTTAAATCTTGTTAATCCAAGATTATTTCTCTAGATTAGCTTCCTGACTGTTGTAGCTTGAGTTTTCAATACAACATTTAATGAAACTCTAGTGATGGCGGAGATGAAAGACAGCCTGATATCAAGATTTTTGGACTGTCCTATCAAAGATAGCTCACATTTTGAAAAGGAGTCGCTTATGTTAGATAACTACAAAAAAATTCTCGTCGGACTTGATGGTTCAGTAGAAGCTACCAAAGCTTTTGACAAAGCTGTAGCAACTGCTCTACGTAATGATGCCGAACTCGTCATCGCCAACATCATTGACCTTCGCGCCTTCCAATCCATCTCAGCTTATGACTCCGTAGTCGCTGATGACACGCATAAAGGGGCTGAAAACCTGATTCGTGACTTTGCTGACGATGCCCAAAAAGCAGGCGTTAAGAGTGTAAAAACTCGCGTTGAATTTGGCTCACCAAAAGTAATGCTTGGTCAAACACTTCCAAAAGAGGAAAACATTGATCTTATCGTCCTAGGTGCTACAGGTCTTTCTTACATCGAAAGAATTTTCATTGGTTCTGTTGCCGATTATATTATAAAAAATGCGCCTTGCGACGTCCTTGTTGTTCGTCAATAATCTAATAAAATTTTACTCACTTACAAAAACTCTGTCAGCATACTGACAGAGTTTTTTTCATTAATATCATCACTATTAAAACCTTCATCCTCACAGATTTAGTTACAACGCGTTGATTTTACAAATTCATTTATCCTCCTTGCTCACTGTTTTTATCCGTAATTTTTCTAGCAAAAGTTTATTAATTCCCTTAGGATTCTGAGCTTTGATAATAGCATAAGCATAGCTAAAACCGAATGGTTTGGGAGCATAAGCAATAAAACGCTCCTGCCAATCCGTCGGAGCAAATTTCTTCTTTGCCTGATAAAGCCCTTTAAAACCATAGACACCATTCATATTTTCATAAATAAACTGTAAAAGTTGATTGGTCACAGAATTGTCCTCAGAACCAATATTTGCAAGCGGACATAGCCCCAAATTTCCCCATGTCACACCCTCTGTACGCATTTTAGAAAAAGCTTCAAACATAATAATTTCCATTGTCCCATTTGGTGCATCAGGGAGTCTACGTGTCACATCAGCCATATAAGCTGCTCCACCTTCATAAGGAACAAAAACAACCATTGCAATCAGTTTTCCCTTTGCATCTTTTGCATAAAAATATCGTCTTTTATAAGGACTCTCAAGAGATAAATCTCCTAACATAAAGCCAAGCTCAGCACCTTTTACCTTAAACCACTCTTTCGAGATGTGATTAAGTCCTTGCTCAACCTCCACCTCTCGTTTTACTAACGGTTGATACTCTTCCACAGTAATTCCCAACCGTCTCGCATGATTAATATTTGCTCGCGCCTTGGCTGCCTTCTTTCCCCTCATATCATAATTTTCCAAGCGAATACAAGCATCTTCTCCAATCTTAATCAACCCAAAACCAAAATCTTCGTAAGCGTGCCTGAGTTTCTCAGTAATATCAAGAAAAAGCAATTTCCAGCCATTCTTATGTGCAAAACGGGTAATCTCGCCCATAAACACAACAGCTTCTTCCTCTTTACAAATCATATCTCCACAAACAACCATCACATTATTAACAACCATGTAGGCAACCACACCGTTAATCATCTCACCAAAAAAATAATCCTTATCTTTCTCTAAAGCAAGATAAGCCATCGGATTTTGCCCATACTCATGAACTAAATTTGAAACATGAGCACGCTCGCGCCCATTAACAATTGGGTTGTAAACCAAAGGCTTCAAAATCAAAATAAATGCAATACTTAAAGAAATCCAACTCATAGCAATCAGACTAACAGTATATAAAAAATTCTCATGCTGTATAAAATCAGCCCCATGAGTGTCCATCAAAAGTAAAAAACGCACAGAGTGTTTCAAAGCCAATAAAAAATCAGCTGTCCCAGCATAATCTCTTCTCAAAAAAGTCAAACTCAAAATTGCATTGAACAAAGCCAGTCCAAAAGGAATCAAACTCAAACCAATCGCTCGCCAAGTTTCTCTCCGTTTAGGCACTCTTCTAAAGTCCTTAGCAGTAAATCCTAAAACAAAAAGTATAAATAAAGAGATTAAGGAAGATACGGAAAACAAAGTCCCAGTATAGTAAAGATGCAAAGTAAACAGCATGGACTGCCCAATCATCCCTAAAATCCAAGCAGAACGAACCCTACGATAAAGATTAACAGAAACTAATAACCCCAAAACTCCTACCGTAAAAGCAAGCAGATGATGCGCCATAATCCCATAAGGAGCAATATAATTATAAAAACTTTGTGTCCTAGCTACTCCCAAAGGGTGTAAATGCCAGATATAAAGCCCAGCTACACTCGTAAAACTCATTAAAACCGACAAAAAAATGGCTATATTTTGTAAACTATTTCTTAAACGAAACATAATATTCTCTCTATTACTTAACTTATTATAACTAAACCATTGTAAAAAGTACCAATGGTTTACGGTACTTCGTACCTATTCTAGCGCAAAAAGCACTTTAGGACTACTAACTCACTGCAAAACGACTAACAAAATGAGTAAGACTATTTTAATCTTATCAAAACGAGCGCAAGCACCCTTTTAGTTTTTCACCAAAATATCTCTACCAAAAGCTGCAAGAGCAGCAAATGGATTTAAAGATAAGCTTGCCTAATATAGTTTATCACGAAATAAGAAATATATAAAAACAAAAGAAGCTCGGGCCACATTACCCAAGCTTCTTCGACTTTAGCTCTCGCTAAAGTGAGGGAATTTTTACAATAAACTTGTAAACATTAGTTAAGCTACTTCACCACTATAACCCAATCACTAGTCGTCAAGAAGTTACGACTTCATTATGGGGATGTAAATAATAGAGCAGCATTATATTTAAGTTTTGACCATTTCATAAATGATAACTTAAATATTACTAAATTATAATACTTTTTTCTGACTATTTCAACAATTTAGTATATTCAAATAAACAAAAAAACATCCGCTAGTATTCTAACGGATGTTTATAAGCAAATTATTTTGCAAGTGCAGCTTTAGCAGCATCAGCAAGTGCAGTAAATGCAGCGCTATCTGCGATTGCTAAGTCAGCAAGCATTTTACGGTTCACTTCAATATCAGCCAATTTCAAACCATGCATCAACTTGCTGTATGAAAGACCATTCATACGTGCAGCCGCATTGATACGTGCAATCCAAAGTTTACGGAAGTCGCGTTTCTTTTGACGACGATCGCGGAATGCATAGTAGTAAGAGTTCATAACTTGCTCTTTAGCAGTCTTGAAGAGTTTATGTTTAGCTCCGTAATAACCTTTAGCGAGCTTCAAAATACGTTTACGGCGTTTGCGAGTTGCAACGCTACCTTTAACACGTGCCATGTGTGTTCTCCTTTAATTCTTAGTAGATTTTATATTCTGTCAGAAACGACAAATTTATTTCAAATTTTATGCTCTATGTGATTGTAACAGATAAGTCTACCTCACATATAGTCTTTGACGAAAAGCTATGCCTTTCTAAATTGCTTCATATTGTAGCAAACAATGCTTGCTTAACGCATAGTCGCAATCATACGTTTGATACGTTTGAAGTCTCCTTTAGAAACCATACGTGCTTTACGAAGTTGGCGACGTTGTTTTACAGTCTTACCGTGGAAACGGTGTGATGTATAAGCGCGGAAGCGTTTGAGACCGCCTGAACCTGTACGTTTGAAACGTTTAGCAGACGCACGGTGAGTTTTTTGTTTTGGCATTGTAATTCTCCTTAATTAAATATTGAAAGGTTAACCCTTCTTGATTGGCGCCAATGATATCCTTAACCCTTGTTTAAAAAAGTGTTAAGAATCAGCAAATTTACTATTCTAGCAATACGAGTTATCCTATTTTTTAATAGGAGCAAGTTGCAAGAACATTTGGCGACCATCCATTTTGGCTCTTTGTTCCACTGTTGCAACTTCTTTCGTTGCTTCAGCAAACTTGTCCATAACTTGACGACCCACATCTTGGTGAGTAATCATCCGACCTTTAAATCGGATTGAAACCTTAACTTTATCCCTTTTTCAAGGAACTTAATCGCTTGACGAAGTTTAGTATCAAAGTCGTTTTGGTCAATTACTGGCGATAGACGCACTTCTTTGACATTAACAACGGCTTGCTTTTTCTTTGCTTCTTTTTGCTTTTTCTTTTGCTCAAACATGAATTTTGTATAATCCATAATTTTTGCAACTGGCGGTTCTTGATTTGAAATCAAAACCAAGTCCATGTTAAGATTTTCGGCTTGCATAAGTGCTTCCGCAGTTGGTGTTACACCAAGCTGTTCACCCTCAGCGCCAATGAGACGAACCTCACGAGCACGGATTGCACCGTTCATCATAGGTTTTCTGTTGTCTTGTTTAGCTATGTTCGTTCTCCTTCTAAATAGTATCATTTAAGAAAAACAAAAGCGGAACGATAATCTCGCCCCGCTCATGAAAACATTCGTTTTTGAATAATTCCATTTGTTTGCCCAGTGCGATTTGCTCCTTAGGCGAGAAGCGGGTGCTTCTGCTTTTCAACTCTATTATTCTATCATATTCGTTTGGTTAGTGTCAAGTTACATTAACTTTTTCTTGCCTTTTTGTGATATATTTCTTTTCTTTTTGGAAAATGTTGTCTTCAACAAGAGATTTTTTCCCATATTTTGTATTTTTAATATCAAGTTCCATCATATAAACTGCTTCTTCGAGGAAACTTGCATGTCGTTTTTGTAAATAACCAATTAACTGAGTGACACTATCAATTGAAAGATACTTATCAGCAATCCGTAAAGAAACAAGTGGAGGATGATTGAGCAGGTTTATTGATTTTTCATCAATTCTTGATAACTCTTGTTTGTATTCTTTTTGTCCCAAAGTAATCATCTGTGCTTCTCCAAATTTCTTCCACCAAATCATCCCTAAAATATAAACTAAGCTTTCAATTAGAAGAATGATTATCAGTAAAATCATTGGCACACTCCACATCCTACTAAATAGTATTGTAAATACCATAATAAGAGGAATCAAAAGCAAACTTGCTAACTTACCAAAATTTGATTTATACTGTGTTCTATTCTGAATTGTTTGATTAAGATTTTCTCTTTTTGTATTGTTTTCTTCAAGCGCTTTGAGAGCATCTAATACGCTGTAACAGTAGTTTAAATCATCATATTTTGTGTCTTCCACTAGAATTGGCATTGTTTCCTCCTTTCTTTACAATTTTATATTTTTTCAAAATTTGGGAAACTTTAGGGTTTTGGGTCTTCTTGACGAATGAGTTGAGCTAACGTTTTAATCATTCCATTTGGATTTTTATAACCGTGTTTAAAGTAAAAATCGCTAAATTCAACATCTTCAATTGCAAGATTTTGTTGAATTGCTAATGAGATAAGGTCAGCATAAATTGCGATTCCTTCAGCAGTTCCTTCAACTTGAACTCCTAAAATTTTATGTGTCTTTCTTTCATAAACTAACCAAATATTAGTATATTCATCCGAGTTAAGAAAATCATTTCGATAATGAACCATGCCACATTCAAGACCTTCTGCTTCGGCATTCTTTTTGTTTAAACCTGTTGCACATAATGTTCGACCATCCAGATTCATACTATAGGTTCCTTCTGAAGGAATAATTTTTTGTTTTGGTCCTGCCAGATTAATTGCTGCAATTCCACCTTGACGAATTGCTTCACTTGCGTGAGGAAGGTAACGTCGTCCCTTGACACGATTAACTTTTGATGTGGCACAATCTCCAACGGCAAAGACATCCTGATGACTCGTCTGCATATAATCGTCAACTTCTATCGCTCCCATATCACCAAGTTCAACTTGATTGGCAAGAAGAAATGAGTTGGGTCGAAAACCAACGGAATAAATGATTGCATCTGCTTCAAATTTTTCGTAATGGTCTGTATAAAGGTTTAGAGCTGTTCCAGTTTCTTTATTTTCTTCTTCACGAATGTCTACTGGAAATGTCGATAGTTGGATATCGATTCCTTCTGACTGCATTAAAGCTTCAATGTTTCTAGCCGCAGGCTCATCCAAATATTTATCAAGTAAATAACTATGCGCTTGAATGAGAGTAATCTTTATCCCATGTGAAGCTAAAATACGTGAAAGCTCAACACCAATGAAACCTCCGCCAACTACAATTATTCGTTTAGCTGTTTCAAATAAATATCTAATTCGCTTGGCATCTTCAATATTTTTCACAACAATTAAGCGTTCTTTAAATTCACCACTAAACATTGGTAACAACGGATAAGAGCCTGTTGCTAAGACAAGCTTATCATAAGTCGCAGTCTCTACGTTATTGCTTCCTTTTTGTGTAAAAAATATTTGTTTAGTAAGTGTATCAATATTTCGTACGACAGACTGTGCTTTAACTTGAATTCCTTGTGCTTCTAATTCTTTTATAGTGGTATAACCACCATTTTTTAGAATATCATTGTGCCCCATCAAGTAGAGCGGAATACTTTGTGAGATAAAGCTTATTTCTTTTTGTTTTTCATAAATTGTAATTTGTGCATCAGGAAATTCTTCTTTCGCCCTTCTAGCACAGGCAATCCCTGCATGAGAACCCCCGATAATAATCACTTTCATTTTTCTCATTCCTTTCTTTTGGTTCTCTGCGATAAAAGTTCAAACATTTTCTACCTAGGTTACTAGCTTGAAGGGACTATTCAGCCCCTTTGCATTTATTCGCCATCGTGCTGTTGTGCTTCACTTTTTTCTTTTTTATCTTTTTCTTCTTTTTTACGCCGTGCCGCTAGCAAAAGCGCTGATGCAGTGAGAAGACCGCCTACTCCCACAAGATTTCCTGATTTATCTCCCGTTTGAGGGAGTTGATTTGCCCCCTCATTAGAGGTTGGTATTATTTTTGTGGGTACTTTTGTGGTGGTTTCTGCGTGTTCTGCCTGCAATTTTGTTTTTGGAACCTTGACTGTTGGCACTATCATTCCTGTCGGTGGGACAGTTGTATTTACCTGTGGTACTACAACTTTAGGAATTGATGGCGTCGTATCTGTAGAGTTAGGGTTTTCTGATGGGATTGTTGTGGATTTATCATCATCTGGTGAAGGTGTTGTGTCCGTGGGAGGAATATCTACAGGAGATGAGGGTGTTTCTGGAGTTGTTGGAGTAGCTCCATCACTGCCATCTGGTAAAGTTGTTGGGGTTTGATTTGGCTCACTAGATGTTGAATTTGGTGATGTGGGAGGTGTTGTTATTTCTGAAGAATCAGTTGGAGTGGAATTATCAGAATTATTATTTGGTGCTGTGTTTGTTACTGAGGGATTGATATAAGCAAAGTCTGCTCCGAGATTATAGTCTTCAAAACCATCTGTGTTTTTTACGACAATCATAAAATCAACTGCTGTTGTTCCATCTGAATTCGTCAGATATCCCGCATATTGCACTCCATTTACTGTGATTGGTGATGCAACATAGTTAGTATAAGGAGTTCCATCAACAGAGATATTAGCTTCTTGAACTACTGCTTGAAAATTGTTAGCCGTGACATTTCCATCAGAAGTAGTAACAGCTGAGTTTCCTGTAATTTTATGACCGTCATAAGTATCTGACCAAATCGAATTCCAGCTTGCTAATCCTGCATTTACTGAAGTCAAAGAATTATTTGCTCCACCGCCACCTACTCCTACACCACGCTGAGTACCACTATAATTATTTGGAATATTTGTCTTACTGACAGTGGGGATATTACTGACAGAATCCTCCGTTGTTACTGACAAAGGCATCACAGTGCTGACAGCCTGTTGTGAGTTTTTCATGTTTTCAATTGGTACAGTGGTTGTTTCATCTTTAACGTAATCAATCTTGTATTGTTGAATAGCTTGGTCAACAATTCCAAAATTCATCGTACTATCAAAACGGTCAGAAATGTTTGTTCCCGTCAGTGAAATTTCTGTTCCATCTGCTGAAGTTAATACGGCGTGATAAGTGTTTCCGTTGTTATCTGTTACTTTCGGCTCTAAATCGCTGAACACGAATACTTTACCTGTATTTCCTGTCGCAAACTGATAAGTTTGACTACCATCTGGATGATTAATCGTCAAATGCGCTTCTTGATAACTTGCTGACAGCGTAATCACAAAGTTATTATCTCCGCTGACAAAGCTAGGATGAGCTGTCAGTGCTGTTTTTAATGCTGTATTTCCAGTGAATACTTCTCCTTCAGGTGTTGTGACAGATGACACAAAGTAACCTGTTGGAATGCTGACGGTTGGCATTTGAATCATTGCCTGTGATGTTCCATCTTGCACAACTGTCGCTAGCTGTGGAAGTTCATCAGCCACCGTGGAATCATAACTAAAATCAAAAGATGCTTTTTGAGGTATTAAGTCATAAGTGACAGTGTGTGCTTGATTCTTGTCAGTATGCTCAGATTTGATTACTGTTGAGAAAACACCATCTACCTTGCTTGTATAACCGTCAAGCTGAGGAATAACGACTTCTGGAAAATCAAGACCTGTAAAGCTATGATGTGTAGCTTGATACACTTCACCGTTGGGTAATTGATAAGTGGTTTCTTGCTGTCTTGGATTTCCTTCATAGAAAATATTGACCTCATTTTGAGCGATATCACTGGTTACTTTTCGAATTTCTTCTCGATGGCTAACTTCGTGATAACCTGCAATTTTTGGAGTAGTGTAGTGATTAGTTTCATGAGTATTTGTTTCCGCTCCGATATAGAAAACTTGTCCAAGTTTGCCGTTAATTATCGTTGGCTCAGCAAGTGAAAAACCTGTCGCTTGATCAAGATAATGAACTAGAATCGGTGCTGCTTTCTTACTTGCAATAAAACTACTTTGTGAAAAATCAAAACTTAATGATTGATGCTGACCGCTTATTGCCCCTACAAATCCAAAATAGGTTTGCGCAGGAACTTTCAAATTCGCATGAGTGACTGTCTTACCACCAACTGTTACAGTAAGAGAACCTGTGATAATATCATCGTTAAATTGCATCATTGGGTTCCAGCCCACTGTCATTGCACTTACACCATCAACACTTACAGGAAGCTCTACTTTAGGATTGATGCCAACATCTGACTGTCCTGTTTCTAGCAAAGTTCCTTTTGAATCCGTTGTTAATACTTCCAAAACATGATGATATTCATCTGATGACCACCCAGCAAAAATAGAATAAGGTAACCCTTCAATACCAAGCGCTCTCGAAGTTTGCTCCGTTAATGATTGAGTTGGTGTAAAAGTCACCCCTAGATAGTTGCTTCGAGAGGAAGGTGTTGTTCCTAGTCCGTTTAAATGCGCACCAAATTTAAAAGGACGACTCATATCAAGTGGGAAATGATACTGAGCAACTGCCTGTTGTTCCCCTTGTTCTCCTGTCATCACTAATTTATCACCACTAAGTCTTGGTGTAGGCGTTTTTTCTGCTGGATTTGTTTCTGAAGCTTCTGTGCTTTGATTCAAATTAGTTTCAGATTGAGTGTTCTCTGTTTGAGAGGAAGCATTTTCTGCTGATGCTTCATTGATGAACCCATCAGGGTTACTTACAGAATAATCATCTACTGACGAAACATTTGATGTTGCTGACAGCTGTTCAGGTGTTGTATTGTCAGAAGTCGTAGCCACTGATGGCAATGCTTGCGAACTTGCTGTCAGTGATAAATTGATAAATGCAAAATTAGCACCAAGATTATAGTTCGTAAAGCCATCTGTTGCTTTGACAACGATGACAAAATCATCACCAACCGTACCAGTTGCCGTTGTCAAATATCCAGCATATTGCACACCATTGACCATAATCGGCGAAGCAATATAATTTGTATAAGCTACTCTATCAACAGAAATATTAGCTTGCATAAGTACAGACTGAAAATTATCACTCGTCACATTACTGTCAGAAGTTGTCACTGCTGAATTTCCACTCATTGCGTAACCATCATAAGTGTCTGACCAAGTTGAATTCCAACTTGCCAAGCCTGCATCGGTAGATTTCAGAGTAGCGTTTGCACCTCCACCCCCAATTCCTATGCCACGTTGAGTACCACTATAAGCACTCGGAAGTGTAACAGCACTGACAGTATTTGTACTCACTGACGAAAGTTCTGAATCTGTCGCAGGAGCCTGTTCTTTAACAGTCTCACTTTCGGTACTATCCTCTGCCATATTTCCTACATTCATAGTACTGTCAGTACTGACAGAAGAATCTTCACCCTTGTCAGCAGAAGTTGCCACGGTTTGTTCCTGAGCTGTACCATGAAGCGCTGAGTTTTGGTTAGAATGAGCCATTCCTTGAGCAGATGCATGAGACTGAGCATTCGTATTTGTATTACTTTTAGAGGCTTGTTGGACGGCAGGAGCTGTAGTTTCTTTCTGCCCTACTGTACCCGATGTAGTTGAATAACTCCACTGACTCCCATCCGTCAAATCTGATGACAATGTATCAGAAACTAAGTTTGAGCTATTACCCACTTGCTGGCCAGCATACAGTTGACTTGATATCATATCTGCTGAAGCTACAATCGGACGCAGCGCCATTGGCGCAATATTTTGAACTACTGCGCCAGCTCCTAAAACAGTTGCGCTCAAAAGCAATCCACTCCCTACTTTTGCTGCAGCATGATTTTTGACTTGATTAATTATCTCCTGTTGATTTTGCTCTTTTTCACTCATCATTAGCGCTCTCCCTTTCTCTCAACCGCTTTCTTATCTTTATTCTACACTAACTCTATAAGTATTCCAAAAGTTACAACTTTACATCTTATAAAATTCATATTCACCCTTTATTACATCAAAAACGAAAAGGATATCATTATAATTTATGAGAGAAAAATTATAAAATAAAACTAAATAAGTATTTAAAGAAAGGAATATTATGATGTCTAAAAACACAATTACTCTCAACTATTACTTCAATGTAAATCCACAAATGAGACAAAATCTTCAAAAAGCCAACCTCTCGTACGAAGTTGATTTTGAAGCTACAAGTGACCTCACACCTATCATAGAAAACTCTATTACCGTTGGACTAAGCCGTAAAATTATTGAAAGCGATGAAAAATATTTTCTAGGAGATTTTGACCTAAGCTTATCTGGTTACAAATTTGAAGGCTGGAAAATCGTTCGCGATAGTCACTATGTCCTTCCACATAAGCATGCTTTCACTCAAGTTGCGCTTTATGCAGGAGAAAAATCAATTATCCACACAACAGGTGTCGCTGACTCTGAATTTCTCTGGCAAACTGGAGAAAATTTCGAACCAAATAGTGATAATTATTCTTTTTATGCACAATGGACACCTCTTTCATACAAAATTAATTTCATCGCCCGAACAATTCATGGCTTATCTTTAGACTGGGCTGCAGATTCTGCACAGAGAACAATAGAAACTGACTTTCAAATAAAAATAACACCCGAACTTCACGGCTATGATTTTGTAGGTTGGAACATTAATGGAAAAACTGAAACCTGTAATAATGCTCATCATCAGCCCATCATTCCAGCAGGAATAGGGGACATAACCGCCATCGCATTATTTGATGATTACCTATAAAACTACTTAGTATATAAACATTATTTGGATTCCTCAATCAAATCATTTATATAAATGATAAAAAAATGATAATATTATTATAATAAAATTAGATTAAGGAATAACCATGAAAGAAGAACAATTAATCACCATTTCAAATACAACAATAAAAAACGAAAAAAGTATCAATAAAACTTATAAAATTATGGAAGATAACACCCTTCTCTCCATTATCACGTCAGAAAATTCAAAAACAGCATCTTGCCCCGATGCTGTTTAATCCGCAATTCTACTCCTGACCATATCTTAGAAGCCAGAGTTCACCTTCACCATCATCGCAGTTAAGGCAATATATCTCTCATAAAATCAACTCAACTCATTTTCTTTTGAAAATATACTTGATTTGCATCCACAAAACTCTCCATGAAAGGAAAATTTAGCATGGCTCCACATGACCTAGAACATTTTACACAAGAAATAGATAAAACTAAAAACTGGTCTAATCATCGCAAAAGTATGTACGGTATGTCAATAATGGATAAACTTTCCATTACTGACGGCTCTGTCAGTGCTGACAGTACGCAAAATCCGATAATACCAGCAAGTGACCGAACATTGACAACACAACTTGTAACAGAAATTCTTGATAAGCTTGTCAAATACGATGAAATTACACTTATTGACTGTCCCATTTTACCAATTTCTGTTTCATACCAAACAGTTCCTTTCTCTCATACGCTCTTTCTCAGTCAACAACCTGGTATCCAATATATTTTAAATACTCATTTTTGGATAAAAGTAATGGATGACGTCCAAAATACTTTAGCATTAGTCGTAACTGGAGGTCTAACAGGAACCTTTACTTTCTACTGTGAAAAGTCAGATGGACAATTTGAAGAATTCACTATTCCTTTTCACAAAAACGGAATTTATCAACTCACCAATCTTACAGTTGACACCATCTATCTCAAAGATTCAGCACTAAAACTAAAAAAATAAAGCGGGCAATCATCCGCTTATTCTTTTACAAAAAAATTAAAAAAATCTTGTATTGTTTCAAACTCAAAATCGGCAATTGTTTCCTTTTGCCTCCCAATATAAGCCGTCTTCATCCCCAGTTTCTTTGCAGGCTCAATATCATGTTCAATCAAGTCACCAACCATTAAAGTTTCAACCGCTTTAAAATGTTCCTGATTCAAAAGATTCATAAAAGCACGCGCATCAGGTTTCAAAAAGCCCGTTTCTCCCGAAATATAAATAGGGTATCTTCCCTCAATATCAGAACGACGTAATTTTTCACGTTGCTCCCAATGCCCCCATTGCTCAAAATAGCGATACGATAGCGGCCCGAAAGATGCTCCAATTGATTAATAAGCCACTGATTAGGTTGAATATCATCAAGCAAAGTCTTCAAAAATTGCTCAAAAAAACCTTGGATATAGTTTTCTTCAAAAGCAATATCAAAATAGCGTAAAGTCAGGCGTAAACGCTCATTACGCAACTCATCAATCGTCATTTCTCTACGATGAACACATGGCCAAAGCAATTCATCAAAATCATGATATTTATCCATAAATAAATCTAGTTCATACGCATCATTAAAATTTAATTGTTCAGTAAAAAGTTTTCTATGAGCACTTTCCCAGTATTTTTCTTTAAATGGAAAAAGTGTATTATCCCAGTCAAAAATAATATTTTTGATTTTATCCATGATTACTTCTCTTTTCTCATGCCGTTTTCATTTTTTATTTTAGCAATCTTCGTCTTATTTCACAAGAGATAACT
Source organism: Lactococcus allomyrinae (assembly GCF_003627095.1). Lineage (NCBI taxonomy): Bacteria > Bacillati > Bacillota > Bacilli > Lactobacillales > Streptococcaceae > Lactococcus > Lactococcus allomyrinae. Next base: position 1,556,452 of record NZ_CP032627.1, read on the forward strand.
CTATAAAAAAACTGACCTTTGAGGTCAATTTTTTTATTAAAGGAAGTGTGTGCTAGTACTCTTTAAGAAGATAAAGCAGCACTATCTATGGTTACCCTCCTCACGGCTTAATCGGAATGACAATCTTTGAATTTCGTATAGCTGCCCTCTTTTAAACGTCCAGACTTCTAAGGTAGGGTGTATGATAGGATGACGCTCACGCCATGAATATGAGGTTGTACTCTGGATTCAGTAGAAATTTATCCTTTTATTAGTCGCTTTATCAGCTAGAAAAATGAACAAATGTTTTCAAAACTCCCATCAAATAAGTCTTGATTTCATTTCCCTTCAAGATAAACCATAAGGATACTAATATCCGCTGGATTAACCCCTGAAATACGACTTGCTTGCCCTAAAGTTTCTGGATTAATTTTCTTAAATTTTTGCCGCGCTTCTGTTGCAATTGAATCAAGTTTATCCCAATCCATATTTTTAGGAATTCTTTTTGCTTCAAGACGGTGCATTTTTTCAACCTGATCCATCGCTTTTTTAATATAACCTTCATATGTAATTTCAGTTTCAATCAATTCAATAACAGTACGGTCAATCGGCTCAACACTTTCTCCAATGAATTTTATTACTTCCTCATAATGAACTTCGGGACGCTTCAAAAATTCTGCCCCTGTGAGTGCATCTTTTATCGGTCCAAAGCCTAACATTCCCAGCTTTTCTTGAACATCTGGCAAAGGTTTTAGTTTTTCTGTATTCAATCGCTTCATTTCACGATTAAATTGCTCCATCTTAGCAGTATAAGTCGCCCACTGTTTATCCGAAACCAATCCTACTTCATGACCAATTGCAGTTAAGCGCATATCCGCATTATCATGTCGTAAAATCAAGCGATATTCAGCTCTCGAAGTTAATAAACGATAGGGTTCAAGTGTACCTTTGGTTACCAAATCATCAATCATCACTCCAATATAAGCCTCGCTACGTTTCAAAATAAACTCAGGTTTACCTTGTACTTTAAGTGCTGCATTAATCCCTGCTACTAATCCTTGACCTGCTGCTTCCTCATAACCCGACGTTCCATTTGTTTGTCCCGCAGTAAATAGCCCTGAAATCACCTTTGTTTCAAGTGTTGGTCGGAGTTGGTGGGGCATTACAACATCATATTCAATCGCATAACCTGTCCGCATCATTTGCGCATTTTCCAGCCCTGGGATTGACTTTAAAAGGTCAAATTGGACATCTTCTGGCATAGAAGTCGAAAGTCCGCCAACATACACTTCTTCCGTATTCCGACCTTCTGGCTCAAGGAAGAGTTGATGTCGTGGCTTATCTGCAAAACGTGTAATTTTATCCTCAATAGATGGACAATAGCGTGGCCCCACACCTTTAACAATTCCAGAAAATAAAGGAGCGCGATGAATGTTTTTTCGCAACAAATCATGACTACTTTCCGTCGTATAAGTCAGCCAACAAGGGATTTGATCCTTTAAATAGTCCTCGTCACGACTCATGAAGCTAAAATGATTTGGTTTTTCATCTCCTGGCTGAATCTCCGTCTTAGAATAATCAATTGAACTTGCCAGCACACGTGGAGGTGTTCCAGTTTTAAAACGCCCAATCTCAAATCCAAGATTTCGCAGATTGTCAGCCAGTCCAATAGATGACAGGGAATTATTCGGTCCTGATGAATACTTAAGCTCACCAATGATAATCTCACCGCGTAGAGCTGTTCCCGTCGTGATTATGACCGATTTTGCACCATAGTTTGTTCCTGTTGCAGTGCGGACACCAATTACCTCTGATTTATCATCATTAACTAAAAGTTCTTCAACCATTCCTTGACGAAGGGTTAAATTCTCTTGGTCAGAAACTGTATTTTTCATCTCAATAGCATACTCATCTTTATCAGCTTGTGCTCGAAGAGCACGGACAGCTGGTCCTTTTCCTGTGTTGAGCATCTTCATTTGGATGTAAGTTTTATCAATATTTCGGCCCATTTCGCCGCCTAAGGCATCAATTTCCCGTACAACAATTCCTTTGGCTGAGCCACCAATTGAAGGGTTACAGGGCATAAACGCTACCATATTCAGATTAATCGTTAGGAGCAGTGTCTTACATCCCATACGTGCTGCAGCCAGTGAGGCTTCTACTCCTGCATGACCCGCACCAACCACTATGACATCATAATTATCTTGAAATTCCATTTTTTATATCTCCATTTAGAAAGAAACAAAAAAGCCAAAGCTGCGAAAAATATGCAACAAAATTTCTGTCATCTTGTCCTATACGTTGATGCCCTAGCACCAAGATAAAGTACAATTTAACAAATCTTTTTTTTCACATATTTTCCCGAGCTTTGACCATCGAGTTTCTAATCTTAGATATTGGTATTTTAACTCATTTTTCAATATTTTTCAAGAGATACTTTCCAATCAATAAACAAAAAACTTTTAATCTCTCTCTTCAAGAAGATGAAGTTGCAAAGGTAATAGTTCTTCATCATTTTGTTTTTGCGGTTGCCCATGATTATGAATCATAAGAAATTCAAGCGCACCATGTGGATGTGGATAGTACATATTTGTATGTGGCTTGATTAACATAGGAAGTTGTTTCATATTTCTCTCCTCCTTTCTATTTGTATTTTATACTACAAGTGTCTATACGCTAACTCTTCTGTTGATTTGACTAACCTAAACTTAGAGGTGCCAATCGTAAGTCGTTAGGTCAAATGGCGAATGGTGACATTTGATATTTGATATTTACTGTATTGTTTTTACACCATAAAGTTTCAAGCAGCATCAACTCGTTGTTACTCTATGCAACAGATAATCATCAGTATTTTTTAAATGTCATTTTTTATTAATTCCAAAAAGAAACGTCATCTTATGCCGTTTCCTCCATCTCTCTATAAAGCACCTGATGTTTGGTATCTTCAACCAATAATGCTCCTCTACCTACAATTATTCTATCCCTCTCATTATTTGTTGGGTCATGTTCTCCTGATTGCTCAATCGTTCCATCAGCGAGTAACACAGGAATATAGGTTCCCCGAGGGTAGATTCCCAGGCTCAAATTGGATAGTACATCTGATTTCTTTAATTCAAGATAAGGTAGATTATTATAACGTTCCATTCCACCTAGAACTAACTCATATTGGACATTATCCATTGTTGCTGAAAATCCTGAAATTAAAAGTTCTATCGGTTCATTTGATTCTGGGAGATTTTTCCATAGTCCAGAGAGTGTGGAAAAGTCTTCATTCTTCACTTGATGGACATCAATAGACAATTCTTCAAGTTCTGTATGTCTTGAATCAGTCACTGAGTCTTTCTGGGGGTTTACTTGCTGCTGATAACTTGATATTGAAACTTCATTACGCTGATTTTGAACACTTCTAAACAAAGCAAAACCAAGAACGAGTACAAGCGCTATTAATAAACTATCCAATATAATCAAAGTTCTCTTCATAATCACCTCCCAAAATAAGATTTTAATTATAAAATAATTATAATATAATTATAAACTATTTTCGTCAAAATTCCTAGAGAAATAGTATTTTTTTATTTACATACTAAAAATAAAAACGCTCATAATAAGCGTTTCTCGTTTTAATTTTTAATTTAATAAACATCAATAACTCTACACAATCAACACCTTACTTTACTTCAAGGTGCATGAACAGTCGGGCTTACTCCCAGCTTGTTTTTCATAGCCTGACCGACTCTTTTCAAACGGAAGTGCATGCCAGTCTTCAAGAAGCGCAATACTGTGATAACGTTGTAAATAGCCTACACAGTCTTCACACCATTCTTCATCACCTATCTGCCAAAATGCGGTTTGCAATCCCTCTTTACTCGTATACTCTTTAAAAGTTTTTGCTAATTTGAACCATTCTTTTTTATACCATTTTAGTGCCTTATAAAAATCATCAAATTCATTCACTGAAATAATATCATCTTTCCAGCCCTCAAAGAACCACCATGGCTCATCGGTGCCGTACATCGTAACTACTCTATACATTATTCTTCTTTCCGCTGTTTATGTTGCTTTTATTATTCTAGCGGATTTTTCTACTTTTTTAAAATAATTTGTTTAATACTTTTTCTTATGTTTGCAAAAACATTGAAATTTTTATTACTTTTTGCACTATGGCTAATTTGCTGAACTTTGATGATTAGCACTATAGCTAAAGCATTATAAAAAGCACCAATAGTTTACATACCCTACGCCTGTCAACGCTCACTTCACAAATTCACAGCCGCACACTGTTCATTTTCTCTAGCCACTAAAGCAACTGGTAAAAAGACACGCTAATTGTGCAGAACGACTAATAAAATGAATAAGTTCATTTTAAAGTAGTTCTAGTATAGTTCGTTTCAGATTCAGATTCTACTTTTGCTACACAAAAATTCCAAATTTCTTGGAGTCGATTTTCTTCTCCAATTAAATGTAGAATGCCTATTACTGCTTCAAAGCCTGTTGAAATACGATAAGTTACAACATCTGTATTTTTGGCTGTAGTTTTTGAGTGAGCATTGCGACCTCTTTTGAAGTAAGTCAATTCATACTCACTCAAAAACTGAGCCTCTTCCATTGCAGTAATGATACCAGCTTGTGATTTTGCCGAAACAAACTTTGTCGCTTGCCTTTGGAGTTCTGCTGGTTTTGTAATTCCTTTTCCTAGTAAGTAATCTCGAACAAAAACCTCATAAACCGCATCTCCAATATATGCAAGTGCAATCCCATTAAGTAGTTCTGCTTGCTTCTTATTCACGATGCCACCTGATTCCTGAAGCACTATCTTCCAAGATAATTCCTTTAGCTTTTAATTCATCTCTAATTTCATCTGCTTTGGCAAAATCTCTTACTTCACGCGCCAATTGACGGGCTTCAATCAATGTTTCAATCTCACTATCCAGATTTTCATCAACTTCAAATTTAATTCCAAGTATATTCAGCACTTCATCAAAAAATTGTTTAACTTCTATACCACCATTTCCTTTATTGACCCAACTTATAAAGTCATAAAAGACTGTCATACCGTTCGCGATGTTAAAATCTTCGTCCATTTTACTGACAAAATCATTTTTGAATACTGTCAGTACTGACAAATCGCTGTCAGTGTTCAAATCCATATTGCGATAAGCATTTTCAATCTTTTTCAGATTATTTTCACTTGCAATCAGTGCATCATCTGTGAAATCTACTGGTCTACGATAGTGAGTTGTTGCAAGGAAGAATCTTAAAATCTGTGGATTCACATATTTTAGCATTTCGTGAACGGTTTTAAAATTTCCTAATGATTTTGACATTTTTTCGCCGTCTACATTGACAAAACCATTGTGCATCCAATAATTAACAAATTTTTTGCCTGTTTTTGCTTCAGATTGAGCGATTTCATTAGTATGGTGGGGAAACTCAAGGTCTGCTCCTCCGCCATGAATATCAAGTGTATCTCCTAAAAGACTCGTTGCCATTACGGAACATTCAATGTGCCAACCAGGACGCCCCGCTCCCCAAGGTGCTTGCCATGAAATCTCACCTGATTTAGCTGATTTCCATAAGGCAAAATCAGCTGATGACTCTTTTCTTAAGCTTTCTTCATCTGTACGACCAGATGCTCCGGCTAATAATTCTTCTAAATTTTTATTAGCCAATTTGGCATAGTCTTTTGCTTTAGAGACGCGAAAATAAACATCGCCTTCAGACACATACGCAAAATCTTTATCTAATAAATCTTGAATAAAATCAATCATAGGATAAATATATTCGCTTGCCTTTGGGTTGTGATCGGCTCGTTTGACATTTAAAGCATCAATATCTTCATAAAATGCCGCAATATAACGCTCTGAAAAAGATTTTGTTGATGTATGTTCAAGCTGAGCTCCATGAATGATTTTATCATCAACATCAGTAAAGTTTGAGACGTAATCTACTTCAAAACCACGAAATTCCAAATATTTTCTGATAAGGTCAAAAGCTACAACCGAACGTGCATTACCGATGTGAATATAGTTATAAACAGTTGGACCACAGACATACATCCTAACTTTGCCTGATTCAATAGGATGAAATTCTTCACTCTTTCGAGTCATCGTATTATAAATTTTCAACATTTTTATTTCTCCTCATTTTCATCATAAACAATACTTGAAATTAGGCTGCGTATGGGTAGATACATCAGAACATATCCTGATACCTGCCTGATTCCAGTAAATGACAGTCCAATCGATAAAGCAGTCATAATCATTAAATCCCAAGGTACTCGTTTCATCATCCAGATTCGTTTAATGCCATTCAGCCGATAAGCACAATCAATAATCCAACTTGCCAGTCGAGAAATTCCAACGATATAGAGGATATAAATAATCATAAAATAACCCGGATGACTGGCATTATCAACCTGTGTCATCAGAGGAAAAAGACTAACCAGCATAAGAAATATGATATATGTAAAGATTTGCCAGCCTGATAACTTATGAACCTTAGAAAAAAATTTCGTAAACTGAAAATAATAACTCACAACGACAAGGAAACTCACGAAAAAAATAATCAGCGAACTTATCGTTTTTGAAAAATCATAATGTCCACCTCGAAGTACCATTGGCAATGGAATTTCCAATACCATAATCGTTGCGATAATCGACATCACAGCGTCTGTAAAGCTTTTTAATGGGGAAACCATATGTCCCTCATAAACCGCAACTTTTCGTTTTTTATTCATATTCCTATAAATGCGACGAATGATAGCTCGCTTCGCGTCTTTCTTCAATTGTCATGATTTTCTCAACATCTTTTTTACCATTAATTCGAACAACTTTTGCTGGTATACCGACAACTGTTACATTAGCTGGAACATCGGTTACAACCACTGCGCTAGCACCAACTTTTGCGTTTTCACCAATTTCAATTGGTCCTAACAGCTGCGAATGGGCAGAGATGAGTGCGCCTTGACGCACTGTAGGGTGTCTTTTCCCTTTGTCTTTTCCTGTACCGCCAAGTGTTACACCATGATACAATTTTACATTAGACTCAACGATTGCAGTTTCACCAATCACAAGACCTGACCCGTGGTCAATGAACACACCCGTTGAAATCTCTGCTCCCGGATGAATTTCAATCTGCGTCCAAAAACGCCAAAATTGTGAGTGCATCCGAGCAAGTAACTTTAAATTATGTCGCCAAAGCCAATGAGAAAGCCGATGTGCCGCTAAAGCTTTAACTCCTGGGTAAGTCAAAAGAACCTCTAGAGCCGTTCTTGCTGCAGGGTCATTTTCTTTTGTTACCCGAATTGCTTCTCGCCAGAAACCTTCCTTATTTTTTGCCATTTTTTCCTACTTTTTTAAAAAATACTTATAGTAGATTATACCATAAGCATTGATTGTATTGTTAATATCCAAAATTTCTAAAACTTTTTTAGGATTGTTCTAATCTTGACGCTCTTTAATCAGACAATTCATCCCATATGCTAATTGTATCTTGGTAATGTTCTAAGTCATCCAATGGATTGATTGTAATTCCTGAAGCATTTTCAAACCTGTTTGTCACATCTTCTGGATGCAATAACTCATGGATTGTTAAAAACAACACCTGCCCATTATTTTCTTTGAAAGGTTGACTAAAATACGGTTCATCATACCATTTTGACAAACTATCCAGATTATCAAACAAAGGCAAATACTCTTGCCCATCCTGAGCAACTAGGTTTGGAAAAATTCGTTCACTTTCCGAAACAAAAGCTGGGATGAGATAATATTTTTCCATCTTAGAAGCAGATTGATTTTCTGGGCTAAAAAGTGTGTTCAAAATATCAGTATAATGTGTCAAAAATTTCGTCAGCTCAGTCGTTCCAAAGTAAGCTGTATTGCCTGTATCTTCATCTTGAGGCAATTTTGGATTGACTGCAACAATATCAATATCAGTTTCTTTCAGAAGTTCAAGAACTTCAATTATCGAATGAAGCTCCCACTCTGTTTCAAAGTCTGTCAGTTCTGACAGAAAAATATTCAAATCATTTTCTGTTGTAAACACAGGTATTGCTTTTCGCTCCGCCATTGGTACGTAAAAAACCTTTTTAGGAGCTAAGACTGGAAATTGATGAAAAGCATAAGCCAATGACAAATCCTCCATAAAAGCCCAGGATTCGCTAAGGACAGACGCAAACGCTCATCTAACTCCGAATTAATATTGTAAGTTGCCATCATCATTGCTGACAGGCTGTCAACGTACTGACAAAAAAGATTATTCCCCTTCTTGATACTATTTAACTTCTTGCGCTTGACACAAGAAGTTAAAGTTGCGGATAAGAAAAGCATCACTTTTCCTAATTGTCGCTAAGCAGTATCTTTGAAGTCCATCTACTAAATCTGATACGCAGATTTAGAGGCGAACTAGTATGAGCAAGCGGGCTTCTTTGAGCTACTTATCTAGCTGTTACGGCTAGACATTATACTTTGACAAACTGCTTTTACAGCTTTCCCATTATTTTTTACCTATATTTAGAGTCTGTCAGCGTACTGACAGACTACCATCATCAATTTTTTATATCAAATGTATTGATTTAACCCTGTCAGTACTGACAGAAAATCTATACCATACTTTTATCAACTCACACTTCACCGCGCAATTGTGCCCAACTTACCAATGTTTTTTCAAACTCCGAAATATCATAATCTAAGGGATTAATCGTTACTCCTACCGCAAACGAAAATTCATTTCGACCTGTCTTTGGATTCATCAAATCATCAATTGTCATCACCAAGATTTCGCCCGAATTATCATTCAAAATATGCTGAAAGTAAGGTTCTGAATACCACGTCAACAAAGATTCAAAGTTATCAAACAAGGGAACATACGAACGTTCATCTGGTGCAGTTAGAGCTGCAAAGCGTCGCTCCGAACCTGCTAAAACATTGTTATTATCCACAAAAGCGGGAACAAAATATATTCTCTCAAATTTATCAATCCTTGCATTCAAAGCAAATTCCGCCAGAAGCTTTTCATACTTTTCCTGCATATTACGAAATGAATCTAGACCCCAATACTGTTGATTACCTCGGTTTTCCATATGTAAAGGGCGAACATTGAAACCAATCGTGTCTGCATCATTAGTGTTTTGTAGCAGATTGTCAATCATGCATAAATCAAAATCCACTTTTTGCTCAAAATTTGCCTGAAAAAGTGTTGCTGATTTCTTTGACGTAAAAACAGGCAAGACTTTATTTTCCCGAATGTTTAAACACAACTTTTCTTTCAAAGCAAAAACAGGCGTTTTTTTAAGCTCTACCATGAAATCCAATTCATCAATTAAGCGTTTATTAGCAATTGCTGCACGTAATTTTGGTTCTAATTCTTCATTCATTATTCTGGCTTTTTAGTTGAAAGTTCAGGAAAATCATTATCTAGACGAGGTTTACGGTCACGGCGTTCAAAGTTATGTCCACTGTTTCCGTTACGGTCGTTATTGCGACGGTCAAAGCCATTATTACCGCGTCCATTTCCATTGCGACGGTCTCCGTTTTCACGGCGTTCACGTGGTTTACGCTCTGGCTCTACATAACCTTCAGGTTTCTCAACCAAAGCACGCATTGATGCATCAACACGACCTTTTTCATCAATTTTCATGATTTTAACCTTGACAATATCACCAAGTTTCACAACATCTTCGACCTTAGCTGTACGTGCCCAAGCCATTTCAGAAATGTGAACCATTGCATCTGTTTTACCAAAAAGATTCACAAATGCGCCAAAACTTTCAATACGGACAACTTTTGCGTCGTAAATATCACCAACTTTTGCTTCACGCACCAACTCAGTAATAATTTCCTTGGCACGATTAATTGCAGCTTGGTCTGGCGAGAAGATTGAGCAAAGCCCATCTTCATCAATGTCAATTTTAACACCTGTTTCAGCGATAATCTTATCAATTTGTTCGCCACCTTTACCGATAACCACTTTGATTTTATCCACTGGAATCGTAATAGTGTCAATTTTTGGAGCAGATGGTGCCAATTCTTTGCGTGGTTCTGCTATCGTTGCTTCAATCAAATCCAAAATTTGGAAGCGGGCTTTCTTCGCTTGTGCCAACGCTTCGGCAAGAATTTCAGGCGTAATACCAGAAATCTTGATGTCCATTTGAAGCGCTGTAATCCCCTCACGTGTCCCTGCTACTTTAAAGTCCATATCACCAAAGTGATCTTCAAGTCCTTGAATATCCGTCAAAATTGTATAATTTGCACCATCAGAAATCAAGCCCATCGCAATTCCAGCTACAGGTGCTTTGATAGGGACTCCACCAGCCATAAGTGCAAGCGTTCCCGCACAAATCGAAGCCTGTGAAGATGAACCATTAGATTCTAATACTTCAGCAACTAAACGAATGGCATAAGGAAATTCTTCAAGTGTAGGTAGAACTTGTGCTAAAGCGCGTTCACCGAGTGCCCCATGACCAATTTCACGACGCCCTGGCGCACCATATCGCCCCGTTTCTCCAACAGAGTATTGTGGGAAATTATAATGGTGCATAAAACGTTTCTTATATTCATCACCAAGTCCATCAATCGTTTGTGCTTCGCCCATTGGTGCCAAAGTCAAAGTTGACAAAGCTTGTGTTTGCCCACGAGTAAACAGACCTGTACCATGTGTAATCGTACGTGGTGTAAAGTCAATTTCAGCGTCAAGTGGGCGGATTTCATCAATTTTACGACCATCAGGACGTATTTTATCTTCCGTGATCAATCGACGAACTTCTGCATGTTCCATTCCTTCAAGAATTTCAGCAACATCACGAATAATAGTTGCAAAATTTTCATCAGATTCATATTTTTCAGTATAAGCTGCAACGACTACATCTTTAACTGCTTGGGTTGCTGCTTCACGCGCCAATTTTTCCTCAACTTGTACTGCTTTTTGCAAATCAGAATTGTACTGTGCGATAATCTCCACTTTGAGTTCTTGATTAACGTGCAAAAGTTCAACATCTGCTTTCTCTTTACCAACTTTTGCTACAATTTCATTTTGAAACTCAATCAATTCTTTCACCGCAGCATGACCTGCTAGTAATGCACCAAGCATAACGTCTTCCGAGAGTTCTTTCGCTCCAGATTCGACCATATTAATAGCATTAATATTACCAGCAACAGAAAGTTCCAAACTTGAAGCTTCCACTTGGGCAACAGATGGGTTGATGACATAAGCACCATCAACATAAGCCACTTCAACACCAGCAATTGGTCCATCAAATGGAATATCGGAAATTGCAAGTGCAAGAGATGAACCAAACATTGCAGCCATACGAGCAGAGGCATTTTCATCATAAGAAAGCACAGTATTAATGACTTGCACTTCATTGCGGAATCCTTCAGCAAACATTGGACGAATAGGACGGTCAATCAGACGAGCAGTCAATGTTGCATCAGTTGAAGGACGTGCTTCACGTTTGTTGAATCCCCCTGGAAACTTCCCAGCAGCGTACATTTTTTCTTCATAGTTCACTTGAAGTGGGAAAAAGTCTCCTGTAGCCATTTTTTTAGACATTGTTGCTGCAGTTAATACCGTTGTATCTCCATAACGAACAACAACGGCACCATTTGCTTGTTTTGCTACTTGTCCCGTTTCAACAGTCAAAGTTCGTCCTGCGAACTCCATAGAAAATGTTTCTTTTGCCAATTTTTCTCCTTAACATAGCTTGCCAAAAGGATTCGATATGATATTAACAAGCACGGACTTGCACCAGCTTTCCTATGCCTTGCTCATAAATAGAAAAACATCGCTCTTCTTATTCACAATCTTATCACTTTTACAATCTAGTTCATCGTCTTTTGCGATGTTCTTTTTTAATTTCTACGTGTTTCTAAACAAAAATCAATCTATCATATAAATTTCAATTTTCTTATGGCTCATTCGCAGCTTCATGATACCACCAATTCCAGTTGTTAACAGCTGTTTTAACTCGTCACTTTAATGCAAATGAATATTTCATAGGGTAAGGTAGCGAATATAATGACAAACTCATTTTTGCATAGAACAACACGTATGTCCCATTATACTATATTTTAGCAAAGAAAAAAAGGCTCACAGGGAGCCTTTCTATTGATAAAATCGACTAATACTAGTTTGACATCTAACTGCGTTAATGACACATTTAGAGATAGGCTAATATAAATTAGCTAGCAGTTTTTACACCGACAGTACCAGTTACTTTGAATTGGTTAGCAGCTGGAAGTGCTTTATAAGTATCAAGTTGGTCTTGAGTTGCGAAGTAAAGATTACCAGTGATTGTAGAAACTGACAATGCACCTGATGCATCTTTCATACCACGTGATTGAAGAGAAGCATTTTCTCCAACGTATACGTCACCTTTAACATTACCACCTTCAAAGTCAGTTGCTGGAGAGTTTACAATCAAACGTCCAACAGTCAAAGTGAAGGTTTTTGTAATTTGGTGAGCATCATTTGTTGTTGCCAAAGCGAGTGTACGTTGAACTACGCCAGCTTCATTGAGGAATGTACCATCGACAGTAATATCTTTACCTGAAGCATCAACATCACCACTCGCAGCGACAAGGAATGAACCATTTTTACCAAGACCTGAAGCCAATACACTTGCGTCTGTTGTACCAGTTGTTGCACCTGTTTGTACATCTGAACCGTTACCTTTGAATAAGTAAGTTACATTTCCGTGAGGTCCTGCTGTGATTGCACCACCTTCAACTTTAACTACATCTCCTGCAACAACTGAAGTTGTACCTGTTACTTTAACTTTTTGTGCTTCTGGAAGTTGGTTGTAAGCATCAAGAAGATCTTGGCTTGCAAATGTCAAATTACCATCAATTGTTGCTTGACCAGCAACACCTTGACCCGTTTGTCCGTGGAATCCAGCTGCAAATACATCTACGTTACCTTTTACTGTACCATTTGAAATGTAGAAACCTGGAGATTTAACTTCAATTTTATCTACTGTCAATGTGTAACGATCAGTGATTTTATGGTTAGCATCTTGGTTATAAATTGCCAATTTACGAGCAACTACACCATCTCCTAGGAAAAGTCCTTCAACTGTCAAAGTCTTACCAGAAGCGTCCATGTCACCTTTTGTTGCATTCAACCAAGCACCATTTTTAGCGAAACCTTTTTGAAGGTCTGCAAAGCTGTTTGTACCAGCTGTTGCTCCAGCGAATACTTCAGCTTTTGATGATTGTTCTGTTTTTGTGTCTTTAGAACTTGAGTTGTTATTATTTCCACAAGCAGCAAGCAAAGATACTGAGAGTACTGAAACTGCAAGAAGCGAAATTACTTTTGTTTTCTTCATTTTCTTTTCTCCTAAAAAGATAAATATTTTAATCGTGACAGATTTCTTTCACGAAACTTACACGGATATTATAGCATTTCAGACTGTTAAATGCAAGAGTTTGCCGAAAACTTCACAAAGTTCACATTTATTTTTATGTAAATGTTTCCAAAACTTATTATATCAGCGTTTATAAACATTTTTGTTATTTTTTAAAACCATAACTTTGTGAAGTTTAATACTTTTTACATAATCGACAATAAGTTGATTATTCTACGCGTCGTTGTTTCCCTGCTCTCTCATTTTGTTTTTTCTATCAAACTTCCATTCAATATAGACTATGAAAATCATTATAATTTTGATAAAATAGACCTATATCATTTCACAATAGAAAATGGAGAAAAATTGTGGTTTACTCTGATTCACACCTAAAGCTTTTTGCCTTGAATTCAAACCCAGGCCTTGCCGAGAAAATTAGCCAGTTTACTGGAATTCCTTTGGGAAAACTCTCTTCAAAACAATTTTCCGATGGCGAAATCATGATTAATATGGAAGAGAGCGTCCGTAGTCAGGATGTTTTTATCATTCAATCTACAAGCTGTCCTGTTAATGACCATCTTTGGGAGCTTTTGATTATGATTGATGCTTGTAAACGTGCGTCTGCTCATACAATCAATGTTGTCATTCCTTACTTTGGTTATGCCAGACAAGACCGCACTGCAACTTCACGCGAACCAATTACTGCAAAGCTCGTTGCCGATATGATTGTTAAAGCTGGTGCTGATCGTGTTTTGACACTTGATATTCATGCCGTACAGGTTCAAGGATTCTTTGATATTCCAGTAGATAATCTTTTCACTGTGCCACTTTTCGCTGATTATTACCGTAGAAATGGTTTGTTTGGTGATGATGTCATCGTTGTAGCTCCTAAAAATTCGGGAATCAAACGTGCGCGCTCCCTTGCTGAATATCTTGAATCTCCTATCGCTATTGTTGACTACGAAGATGATGACAAAAACCGTGAAAACGGCTACGTAATTGGTAACGTTGAAGGTAAACGTGTTATTCTTATTGATGATATTTTGAACACTGGTGTTACTTTTGCAAATGCTGCTAAAGTTGTCCGTAACGCTGGTGCTAGCGAAATCTATGCGGTTGCAAGTCATGGTTTGTTTACAACAAATGCTGCTGAAATTCTTGAACAAGCAGATATCAAAGAAATTCTTGTCACAGATTCTGTAGTGACAGAACATCGTAAACCTTTAAATGTCAAATATTTAAGTGCAGCTGAATACTTAGCTAATGCTATTTTGCGTATCCATGAAGGTCGCCCTGTTTCACCACTCTTTGAGCATGAAAAACCACAAGATTAACTTACTAACACTGTTTAATTTCTAAAAATATTTTTAGAAATTACTACGCTCTGTTGTCGCTACTTGCTGTCTTGACATAAATGTTTAATGCTGGGTAGTCTGACAGACATTCAGCTACCAATTAGAAATAATCATTGTACTGACAAGACAATGACAACCTGTCAGTACGCTGATTATTGCGACTTAGCGAGTATGGATACCGTGCTACAACACAGTGTTGGAACAGAAAGAAAAAAGATAATCATGATATATTTAGACAATGCGGCAACCACTCCTGTCATTCCCGGTGTCGTGTCGGCAATGACAGAAAGTCTGTCAGCAACTTTTGGAAATCCATCTAGCATCCATAGTTTTGGTAGGCAAGCTAATCAACTGGTCAGGCAAGCCCGCGATACTGTAGCCAAAGCACTTGATGTCTCTAATCGAAATATTATTTTCACTTCTGGAGCAAGTGAGGCCAACAACCAAGCGTTAATCGGCTATGCTCTCGCCAATCGCGACAAAGGAAATCATATCTTAACAACTGCGATTGAACATCCCTCTGTTTTAAATACTGTTCAGTATCTCCGTGATAGGCATGGATTTGATGTTACTTTCGTAAATCCAAATCCTGATGGACAATTCCCAGCACAATTAATTGAGCAAAATTTACAACCAGATACTATTTTAGTCAGTATGATGTGGGCAAATAATGAAACTGGACAACTTCTACCAGTCGCAGAAGTAGGACGGTTATTAGCCTCTCATCCAGCTGTATTTCATGTTGATGCTACGCAAGTTATGGGGAAAATCCCTGTCCATCCGCACGAAATTGGCGCTGATTTTCTGACTGCTTCTGCTCATAAGTTCCACGGACCAAAGGGCATTGGCTTTCTCTATTATCATGAAGATTTAAAGTTTGATGCACTGATTCACGGCGGAGAACAAGAAGAAAAACGACGAGCTGGAACAGAAAATCTTCATTCACTTGTCGGTATGACCAAAGCTTTAGAAATCGCCATACAAAATATGGATGAAAATTACCAACACGTTCAAAAGCTCAATGACAGCCTTCTGTCGCTACTTTCAGAGATTGATTTTTACAAAAATGAGTTTGGGGCTACGATGCCACACGTCATTAATATTGCATTTCCTCACCAAAATCATGATTTGTTACTGACAAAACTAGATTTAGCAGGTTTTGCAATTTCTACTGGCTCTGCTTGCACAGCTGGAACTGTTGAGCCTTCACACGTTTTAGAAGCCGTTTATGGTGAAGACTCCCCCAAATTAAAAGAAAATCTACGTATCTCTTTTTCAGAACTAAACACGATAGATGAAATTAATGCTTTCGCTGAAAAGCTGAAAAGTTTATTGAAGTGATTACTTCATTGGTGGGGATTATTTCTCTCCCACCAATGATTAATAGAACGAAAGCAAAGCTTAGTGCTGCTTATCCCGCCACCTTGCGGGGGAATTAGCACTCACTTGCTAAGTTAAAATAATTCTGTCAGCATACTGACAGAAAATCAGAGGAAGAAAATATGGCTTTTATTACTGAAAAACATCTTGATGACAGTAAATATACTTACAGTCTGGCTCCATCCGTAAAAAAATTTACACTCAAAGATACCACTTTCGTCCAAACAAAAATTGGAAATTTTGAGTTCAAAAGAATGCTCGAGGAAGTCCCTAATTCCAATGAAGGATTTCTTTTAAAGATTATCGTCAATCCAGATTTGACCGGTTTCAAATTATCTATTACAGACAAATCTGGACTTCGTAATGTCAATATCTTTAAAAATTCCAGTCCAATTATCCAAGAAAAATTTTACTTTCAAATGGATGCGCTTATTGACAGAGGTGTCTTTACAAAAAAGGAAGTATAATAAAAAAAGCTCCTAATTAGAAGAGCTTTTTTATTATACTTCCAACTTAAAACAAAAAACTGTCAGCATACTGACAGTTTTTAGAAGTAATATTTTCACATCACTATTTTTGTTATTGCTTATAAATTAAGCTTTGATTTCAGCAACGATACCTGAACCAACAGTACGTCCACCTTCACGGATAGAGAAAGTAGTACCTTGTTCGATCGCAACTGGGTGGATCAATTCAACGTCGATATGCACGTTGTCACCAGGCATCACCATTTCAGTTCCTTCTGGAAGTTTAACTGAACCAGTAACGTCAGTTGTGTGGAAGTAGAATTGAGGACGGTAGTTGTCGAAGAATGGAGTGTGACGTCCGCCTTCTTCTTTGCTCAATACGTAAACTTCACCTTCGAATGTTGTATGAGGAGTGATTGAACCTGGTTTAGCAATAACTTGACCACGTTCGATTTCGTCACGTTGAACACCACGGAGAAGTACACCAACGTTATCGCCAGCAAGACCTTCAGTAAGTGTTTTACGGAACATTTCGATACCAGTAACAACAGCTTTTTTAGTTTCTTCTTTGATACCAACGATTTCGATTTCGTCACCAACTTTAACAGTACCACGTTCGATACGTCCTGAAGCAACAGTACCACGACCAGTGATAGAGAATACATCTTCGACTGGAAGAAGGAGTGGCTTATCAGTGTCACGTTCTGGAGTTGGAATGTATTCGTCAACGATATCCATCAATTCTTCAACTTTAGCAACCCATTGAGGTTCACCGTTCAAAGCACCAAGTGCAGAACCAGCGATTACAGGAATATCGTCACCTGGGAAATCGTATTCTGTAAGAAGGTCACGAACTTCCATTTCAACAAGTTCCATCAATTCTTCATCATCAACAAGGTCAGCTTTGTTAAGGAAAACGATAAGATATTTAACACCAACTTGACGTGAAAGCAAGATATGTTCACGAGTTTGTGGCATAGGCCCATCAGTAGCAGCAACAACAAGGATTGCTCCGTCCATTTGAGCGGCACCAGTAATCATGTTTTTAACGTAGTCCGCGTGACCTGGAGCATCGATGTGGGCATAGTGACGTTTTTCAGTTGAATATTCGATATGGGCAGTGTTGATTGTGATCCCACGTTCGCGTTCTTCTGGTGCAGCATCAATAGCTGCGAAGTCAGTTTGGTCAGCCAAACCTTTATCTGCAAGAACTTTAGAGATAGCAGCTGACAATGTTGTTTTACCATGGTCAACGTGTCCGATAGTACCAATATTTACGTGTGGTTTGCTACGGTCGTAAACTTGTTTAGCCATTTTAAAAATGTCTCCTTTGAGAAAATTGTTTTTATTATAGGCAGGCTGCTTAATCACAATCTACCGTTCCTTATCATTATACTTAAAATCATTCAGAAATGCAAGTTTTACCAGCCTTTTATCTATCTTAGTTTTAGTTATAACACAAGTTTCTTTAATATAGCAATAAAAAAGAGAATAGTCAAGCCAAAAACAGGTACTATCACCTTCGTCTGCTCAATTCTTTCAACATTTTTAACCACATTTATAGCTCAAAAAGTAAACCAAACTGATTTATCCCTCATAATCAAAAAAGGGTTTTACAACCCTTAGTCATTATCATTTACCACATCTTAACAACCAATCTAGGGTAACTTTTCCTAAATCAGCAATTTGGATGAGATGCTCCAATGTTGGAATAATTTGATTTGCCTCTATTTCTTGTATCATTTCAGGTGGTAAGGCAGGTGAAAGTCTTGCTCCGAATTCAAATTTTGAAAGTTGAAGCCTAGTTCTTATCGTTTTAACTTTCTCCCCAAGTTCTTCTACTGCTTCCGACTTATCTTTATCATATTGAGTAGAATATTTTAATCTCTTTAGCTCATAACTTGCAACTTGCTGATCACTTTTATTCTGAGATACTACTATGTCCTTAATCGAATTATTTAAAGCAATTTCTATCTTTCTCAACATTCTCATATCAGGCTTTTTTCTCAAAAATATAATATCCGATACTAGTGCCGCTGGATACCCTATCTCTTCTGAAAGTTTCAGAATAGGAATTCTATAGCGGCGTATTTCTGCTTTCAATTTCTTTAACTGTTCATTGACATCTAACTGTTCTTTTTGAAGAGTATCCATATCTTTCTCTTTTCAATAATTCTTTAATTTATCCATAACTTCAAAATAGTAACTACGAATTACTAATTTGATACATAAAACTCTCTCAGACACTATTCCTAATAAGCTGATAAAATAACTAAACTCAAACTGATCACTAACCAAAGTACAATCATGACCGAAGTAAAACATCGAATCATAAATTCAGTACCTCTTGATTTATGACTGTCAACTAATGCTTCTGTTCCTCCCGAAAAAACATTTATTGCTCCATCCTGTTTCGATGGCTGTATAAAAATCGCTATAACAATCCCAATTGATATTATCAACATCATACTGAACAAAATATTGTAAATCACTTCTGTCGTTTCCTACTCCCTACTGAATTCTTTGTCAATAGCTTTTAAAGCTGCATTAAAAACCTGATCCATGTCATAGTATTGATAATTTCCCAATCGTCCTCCAAAGATAACTTGATTATATTTGTCAGCTTCCCTTCTATATTTTTTAAATATCTCTGAATTTTTTTTATCATTTATAGGATAATATGCTTCTTTGGTCTTATCCCACTTCTGAGGGTATTCTTTAGTCAAAACAGTATAATCGCCCTCTGCCTTTCTATCAAAATGTCGCCATTCCATCACACGAGTAAACGGAGTTTCAGAATCAGTATAATTAACCACAGCATTTCCCTGCATATTATCTGACTCAAAAAGTTGTGACTCAAAACGTATTGAACGATACTCAAGTTCACCAAACTTATAATCAAAAAATTGATCAATCATCCCAGTATAGATAATACGTGGAAATTCCTCCAAGTAGATTTCTCTATCATCGAAAAAATCTACTCCCACCTGAACATCGATCAATTCAGAATGTAGCATTTTATTAAAAATCTGTGTATAGCCATCTATAGGTATTCCCTGATACCGGTCATCAAAGTAGTTATTATCAAACGTGTAACGTACTGGTAACCTCCGAATAATGAACGCGGGCAATTCTGTCGCTTTTCGTCCCCATTGTTTCTCTGTATAACCCTTTATAAGTTTTTTATAAATATCTGTACCAATCAGAGCAATCGCTTGCTCTTCTAAGTTTTTGGGATTCTTAGGTATTTCAGCTGCATTTTTCTGTTCGAAAATTTTGTCCTTTGCTTCTTTAGGAGTCTTTACTCCCCACATTTGATAAAAAGTATTCATATTAAATGGAAGGTTATAAAATTCACCTTTATAATTAGCTAGCACCTGATTTGTATAACTCATGAACTCTGTAAACTGATTCATATAGTTCCAAATTCGTTTATCATTTGTATGAAATATATGAGCACCATAGTCATGGACATTAATACCATGCTCTTTATGTGTAAACATATTCCCTCCAATATGTAACCGCTTATCTATAACTAGTGAACGCTTACCGCGTTTAGCAGCCTCATAAGCAAATACCGAGCCAAAAGGACCAGCTCCAACTATAAGATAGTCATAATTTTTAGTATTATATTTCACTTTATCCTCACCTCCCTATTACACTTCTAAATATAATGAATCTTTAATTACTCAATTATTGATGATACTAAATCTCAAGAACACCCACCTTCTCATTTAGGTTGAATATAAGTTGCCAATGCCGCCACCCCAGCAGAAATATGACGCTCACTCACAATATTATTCCCCTTAACATTCATCTCAGAAACTAATATTGAGTTATCAGGATAGACCTTCTCCACAAAAGCCACATGACCATAAACAGAACTTGAACCTGCAACACCAGGAGGGAAACTTACTGCATAACCCTCTGTTGGAACAGTCGTCGTATAATAACCTTGGGCTTGAGCATTAATCCCCCACTCACCACCATTGCCCATATGAGTCCCAATCTGACCCCCAAGTTGAATGATTCGGTTATACACATACTGCGTACAATTCCCAAACGCATAACTCTCTGAACCTGGATATTCCACCCCATTATAAGTGGGGAAATTTGAGCTATCCAATTTTGAACTCAACACAGGACTTGTCGGTGTATCTGATGCCCACACTTGAGTACTGCTATCTACATTGTCATAGAAATTCAGATTATATTCTTGGATAATATCAATCAATTTTTGAGCATAGTCAGGATCTGTCGCGAAAACACCTTGCAACGATTCCGCTGCTTCTTGATAAGTTTTCGCCTGAGACTTCCATGAACCTGCATAAATATCTGGATTCCAAGTCGTCCCTTTCAACATTAAGTTAATATAATCATCTAAAGATTGGTCATAGTTACTATAAACTCGAAAACTCTGTTGAATAAAATAAGGATTAGTTCCAGCAAATTCTTGCGTTTGGAATGTCACTGCTTTCCCTAAGTAAGCCCCTGTAATATTGAAAATATTAAAGTACTTCTGAGCCATATTACTTTGACCATAGCCTGACTCTAAAATCGCTTGCGCCAAGATAATTGAAGCAAAAAGATTATTTTTACCCGCCAAAACCTGTACTCGAGGTGCAATACTCTTGATGAAAGCTTCTGGGCTAGACGCATCAATTTTCTTAATAGGTTGAGCGGCCTCTATTTTCTTCAACACAGGACCCGTATAAATCGATGTTGCATTACTCAGCTTTGAGTTTGCCACTGCCGAAGACTGATAATAAGCAGAATTCGCATAGCTAGAAACAACTGTTTCAGAATGCGAAGAAACACGACTTGTTACAGTTTTTGTAGATGAACTACCCGTTTTACTCGGAGTACTTGGCTTAGGTGACACTGGCTTCGGCTTACTTGGTGATGCTGGTGTGCTTGGCTTTGAAGCCGTTGGTTTATCCGGCGTACTCGGTGGAGTAGGAGGTGTGCTAGGTTCCGTAGGTTTGGTTTCATCTGGAGCTGTGACTGACGAATCATCTCCTGAATTTCCCGTTCCTTCCGAACTCTCCCCATTACTTCCCGTCTCATCTGGCCTATTGCTTGGTGTCTCATTATTATTATCTGTTGTTCCTTGACCCGTATCTCCTGTTTCCATTTGACCCGAATCATCACTCGTTACTAATTCATTACCATTGTTCACAACCTGTGACGTAGACGTCACCTCATTCGAAACTGGCAACTCATCTGCATGAGCCGCAGCACCAAACGTACTTATCCCCAGAGCTAGTGCTGTACCTGCCATTAGCTTGTAGGTTATATAAGTATCTGTTTTGTTTTTATTTTTTTTCAACTTTTCCCTCATTCATCTTCCTCAATATAAATATCTTTTACCTTTAAAAGCTTATGAAAGTAAATTATCAAGAACATCCTAAAAGAAAGCCTGCAAATGCAGAGCCTTCTTTTATTTAGTTCTTTAGGGTTACAAATTCAAGATGTGAAACACCCTATTATTTATTCCCCATCTCTTTCTTCTTTTTTACGTTTTCTTCCAAAAAGTGTTGCGCCAATAGCTCCTAGAAGAGTTGCCCAACCAGTTCCAGTGGCTAAAGCATCATTGGTTTCTCCAGTTTTTGGTAAAGAATTTACCATACCATTTGACGTTCCAGATGAACCACCGTTCGATGAATTTGAAGTACCTGACGTACCAGTATTTCCACCTCCACTACTTAAAGAAGTACTTAAACTCATTGAATCTGAGCTACTTGTTGACGTTGACAAACTCATAGAATATGAAAAACTCAATGAATTTGAAGTACTTAACGATGTAGACAAACTTGATGAATCTGACGTGCTCAATGAGCCTGATGTACTCAAGAATGTTGATAGACTTGTCGAATCTGAGAGACTCAACAAACCTGAATCACTTAACGATGTAGACAGACTTGAGGAATCCGACGTGCTCATTGAGCTTGAAGTACTGATAGAGGCGCTCAACGAACTTGAATCGCTTAATGAAGTGCTTGTACTCAACGAATTCGAATCACTGATTGAGGTAGACAGGCTTGAAGAGTCTGAGGTACTCATAGAATTAGAGTCACTCGTTGAGGTAGACAATGAACTTGAATCACTCAATGAAGTGCTTGTACTCAACGAATTCGAATCACTGATTGAGGTAGACAGGCTTGAAGAGTCTGAGGTACTCATAGAATTAGAGTCACTCGTTGAGGTAGACAATGAACCTGAATCACTCAATGAAGTGCTTGTGCTCAATGAGTTCGAATCACTGATCGAAGTAGACAACGAACTTGAATCACTCAATGAAGTGCTTGTACTCAACGAATTCGAATCACTAATCGAAGTAGACAGGCTTGAAGAGTCTGAGGTACTCATAGAATTAGAGTCACTCGTTGAGGTAGACAATGAACCTGAATCACTCAATGAAGTGCTTGTACTCAACGAATTCGAATCACTAATCGAAGTAGACAGGCTTGAAGAGTCTGAGGTACTCATAGAATTAGAGTCACTCGTTGAGGTAGACAATGAACCTGAATCACTCAATGAAGTGCTTGTACTCAACGAATTCGAATCACTAATCGAAGTAGACAGGCTTGAAGAGTCTGAGGTACTCATAGAATTAGAGTCACTCGTTGAGGTAGACAATGAACTTGAATCACTCAATGAAGTGCTTGTACTCAACGAATTAGAATCACTGATTGAGGTAGACAACGAACTTGAGTCGCTCAATGAAGTGCTCGTGCTCAACGAATTCGAATCACTGATTGAAGTAGACAATGAACTTGAATCACTCAATGAAGTGCTTGTGCTCAATGAGTTCGAATCACTAATCGAAGTAGACAGGCTTGAAGAGTCTGAGGTACTCATAGAATTAGAGTCACTCGTTGAGGTAGACAATGAACCTGAATCGCTCAATGAAGTGCTCGTGCTCAATGAGTTCGAATCACTGATCGAAGTAGACAACGAACTTGAGTCGCTCAATGAAGTGCTCGTGCTCAACGAATTCGAATCACTGATTGAAGTAGACAATGAACTTGAATCACTCAATGAAGTGCTTGTGCTCAATGAGTTCGAATCACTGATTGAGGTAGACAGGCTTGAGGAGTCTGAGGTACTCATGGAGTTCGAGTCACTGATTGAAGTAGACAGACTTGAAGAGTCTGAGGTACTCATAGAATTAGAGTCACTCGTTGAGGTAGACAATGAACTTGAATCACTCAATGAAGTGCTTGTACTCAACGAATTCGAATCACTGATTGAGGTAGACAGGCTTGAAGAGTCTGAGGTACTCATAGAATTAGAGTCACTCGTTGAGGTAGACAATGAACCTGAATCACTCAATGAAGTGCTTGTGCTCAATGAGTTCGAATCACTGATTGAGGTAGACAGGCTTGAGGAGTCTGAGGTACTCATGGAGTTCGAGTCACTGATTGAAGTAGACAGGCTTGAAGAGTCTGAGGTACTCATAGAATTAGAGTCACTCGTTGAGGTAGACAATGAACCTGAATCACTCAATGAAGTGCTTGTGCTCAATGAGTTCGAATCACTGATTGAGGTAGACAGGCTTGAGGAGTCTGAGGTACTCATGGAGTTCGAGTCACTGATTGAAGTAGACAGACTTGAAGAGTCTGAGGTACTCATAGAATTAGAGTCACTCGTTGAGGTAGACAATGAACTTGAATCACTCAATGAAGTGCTTGTACTCAACGAATTCGAATCACTGATTGAGGTAGACAGGCTTGAAGAGTCTGAGGTACTCATAGAATTAGAGTCACTCGTTGAGGTAGACAATGAACCTGAATCGCTCAATGAAGTGCTCGTGCTCAATGAGTTCGAATCACTGATTGAGGTAGACAGGCTTGAAGAGTCTGAGGTACTCATAGAATTAGAGTCACTCGTTGAGGTAGACAATGAACCTGAATCGCTCAATGAAGTGCTCGTGCTCAATGAGTTCGAATCACTGATCGAAGTAGACAACGAACTTGAATCACTCAATGAAGTGCTTGTGCTCAATGAGTTCGAATCACTAATCGAAGTAGACAGGCTTGAAGAGTCTGAGGTACTCATAGAATTAGAGTCACTCGTTGAGGTAGACAATGAACTTGAATCGCTTAATGAAGTGCTTGTACTCAACGAATTCGAATCACTGATTGAGGTAGACAGGCTTGAAGAGTCTGAGGTACTCATAGAATTAGAGTCACTCGTTGAGGTAGACAATGAACTTGAATCACTCAATGAAGTGCTTGTACTCAACGAATTCGAATCACTGATTGAGGTAGACAGGCTTGAAGAGTCTGAGGTACTCATAGAATTAGAGTCACTCGTTGAGGTAGACAATGAACCTGAATCACTCAATGAAGTGCTTGTGCTCAATGAGTTCGAATCACTGATCGAAGTAGACAACGAACTTGAATCACTCAATGAAGTGCTTGTACTCAACGAATTCGAATCACTAATCGAAGTAGACAGGCTTGAAGAGTCTGAGGTACTCATAGAATTAGAGTCACTCGTTGAGGTAGACAATGAACCTGAATCACTCAATGAAGTGCTTGTACTCAACGAATTCGAATCACTAATCGAAGTAGACAGGCTTGAAGAGTCTGAGGTACTCATAGAATTAGAGTCACTCGTTGAGGTAGACAATGAACCTGAATCACTCAATGAAGTGCTTGTACTCAACGAATTCGAATCACTAATCGAAGTAGACAGGCTTGAAGAGTCTGAGGTACTCATAGAATTAGAGTCACTCGTTGAGGTAGACAATGAACTTGAATCACTCAATGAAGTGCTTGTACTCAACGAATTAGAATCACTGATTGAGGTAGACAACGAACTTGAGTCGCTCAATGAAGTGCTCGTGCTCAACGAATTCGAATCACTGATTGAAGTAGACAATGAACTTGAATCACTCAATGAAGTGCTTGTGCTCAATGAGTTCGAATCACTAATCGAAGTAGACAGGCTTGAAGAGTCTGAGGTACTCATAGAATTAGAGTCACTCGTTGAGGTAGACAATGAACCTGAATCGCTCAATGAAGTGCTCGTGCTCAATGAGTTCGAATCACTGATCGAAGTAGACAACGAACTTGAGTCGCTCAATGAAGTGCTCGTGCTCAACGAATTCGAATCACTGATTGAAGTAGACAATGAACTTGAATCACTCAATGAAGTGCTTGTGCTCAATGAGTTCGAATCACTGATTGAGGTAGACAGGCTTGAGGAGTCTGAGGTACTCATGGAGTTCGAGTCACTGATTGAAGTAGACAGACTTGAAGAGTCTGAGGTACTCATAGAATTAGAGTCACTCGTTGAGGTAGACAATGAACTTGAATCACTCAATGAAGTGCTTGTACTCAACGAATTCGAATCACTGATTGAGGTAGACAGGCTTGAAGAGTCTGAGGTACTCATAGAATTAGAGTCACTCGTTGAGGTAGACAATGAACCTGAATCACTCAATGAAGTGCTTGTGCTCAATGAGTTCGAATCACTGATTGAGGTAGACAGGCTTGAGGAGTCTGAGGTACTCATGGAGTTCGAGTCACTGATTGAAGTAGACAGGCTTGAAGAGTCTGAGGTACTCATAGAATTAGAGTCACTCGTTGAGGTAGACAATGAACCTGAATCACTCAATGAAGTGCTTGTGCTCAATGAGTTCGAATCACTGATTGAGGTAGACAGGCTTGAGGAGTCTGAGGTACTCATGGAGTTCGAGTCACTGATTGAAGTAGACAGACTTGAAGAGTCTGAGGTACTCATAGAATTAGAGTCACTCGTTGAGGTAGACAATGAACTTGAATCACTCAATGAAGTGCTTGTACTCAACGAATTCGAATCACTGATTGAGGTAGACAGGCTTGAAGAGTCTGAGGTACTCATAGAATTAGAGTCACTCGTTGAGGTAGACAATGAACCTGAATCGCTCAATGAAGTGCTCGTGCTCAATGAGTTCGAATCACTGATTGAGGTAGACAGGCTTGAAGAGTCTGAGGTACTCATAGAATTAGAGTCACTCGTTGAGGTAGACAATGAACCTGAATCGCTCAATGAAGTGCTCGTGCTCAATGAGTTCGAATCACTGATCGAAGTAGACAACGAACTTGAATCACTCAATGAAGTGCTTGTGCTCAATGAGTTCGAATCACTAATCGAAGTAGACAGGCTTGAAGAGTCTGAGGTACTCATAGAATTAGAGTCACTCGTTGAGGTAGACAATGAACCTGAATCACTCAATGAAGTGCTTGTACTCAACGAATTCGAATCACTAATCGAAGTAGACAGGCTTGAAGAGTCTGAGGTACTCATAGAATTAGAGTCACTCGTTGAGGTAGACAATGAACCTGAATCACTCAATGAAGTGCTTGTACTCAACGAATTCGAATCACTAATCGAAGTAGACAGGCTTGAAGAGTCTGAGGTACTCATAGAATTAGAGTCACTCGTTGAGGTAGACAATGAACCTGAATCACTCAATGAAGTGCTTGTGCTCAATGAGTTCGAATCACTGATCGAAGTAGACAACGAACTTGAATCACTCAATGAAGTGCTTGTACTCAACGAATTCGAATCACTAATCGAAGTAGACAGGCTTGAAGAGTCTGAGGTACTCATAGAATTAGAGTCACTCGTTGAGGTAGACAATGAACCTGAATCACTCAATGAAGTGCTTGTACTCAACGAATTCGAATCACTAATCGAAGTAGACAGGCTTGAAGAGTCTGAGGTACTCATAGAATTAGAGTCACTCGTTGAGGTAGACAATGAACCTGAATCACTCAATGAAGTGCTTGTACTCAACGAATTCGAATCACTAATCGAAGTAGACAGGCTTGAAGAGTCTGAGGTACTCATAGAATTAGAGTCACTCGTTGAGGTAGACAATGAACTTGAATCACTCAATGAAGTGCTTGTACTCAACGAATTAGAATCACTGATTGAGGTAGACAACGAACTTGAGTCGCTCAATGAAGTGCTCGTGCTCAACGAATTCGAATCACTGATTGAAGTAGACAATGAACTTGAATCACTCAATGAAGTGCTTGTGCTCAATGAGTTCGAATCACTAATCGAAGTAGACAGGCTTGAAGAGTCTGAGGTACTCATAGAATTAGAGTCACTCGTTGAGGTAGACAATGAACCTGAATCGCTCAATGAAGTGCTCGTGCTCAATGAGTTCGAATCACTGATCGAAGTAGACAACGAACTTGAGTCGCTCAATGAAGTGCTCGTGCTCAACGAATTCGAATCACTGATTGAAGTAGACAATGAACTTGAATCACTCAATGAAGTGCTTGTGCTCAATGAGTTCGAATCACTGATTGAGGTAGACAGGCTTGAGGAGTCTGAGGTACTCATGGAGTTCGAGTCACTGATTGAAGTAGACAGACTTGAAGAGTCTGAGGTACTCATAGAATTAGAGTCACTCGTTGAGGTAGACAATGAACTTGAATCACTCAATGAAGTGCTTGTACTCAACGAATTCGAATCACTGATTGAGGTAGACAGGCTTGAAGAGTCTGAGGTACTCATAGAATTAGAGTCACTCGTTGAGGTAGACAATGAACCTGAATCACTCAATGAAGTGCTTGTGCTCAATGAGTTCGAATCACTGATTGAGGTAGACAGGCTTGAGGAGTCTGAGGTACTCATGGAGTTCGAGTCACTGATTGAAGTAGACAGGCTTGAAGAGTCTGAGGTACTCATAGAATTAGAGTCACTCGTTGAGGTAGACAATGAACCTGAATCACTCAATGAAGTGCTTGTGCTCAATGAGTTCGAATCACTGATTGAGGTAGACAGGCTTGAGGAGTCTGAGGTACTCATGGAGTTCGAGTCACTGATTGAAGTAGACAGACTTGAAGAGTCTGAGGTACTCATAGAATTAGAGTCACTCGTTGAGGTAGACAATGAACTTGAATCACTCAATGAAGTGCTTGTACTCAACGAATTCGAATCACTGATTGAGGTAGACAGGCTTGAAGAGTCTGAGGTACTCATAGAATTAGAGTCACTCGTTGAGGTAGACAATGAACCTGAATCGCTCAATGAAGTGCTCGTGCTCAATGAGTTCGAATCACTGATTGAGGTAGACAGGCTTGAAGAGTCTGAGGTACTCATAGAATTAGAGTCACTCGTTGAGGTAGACAATGAACCTGAATCGCTCAATGAAGTGCTCGTGCTCAATGAGTTCGAATCACTGATCGAAGTAGACAACGAACTTGAATCACTCAATGAAGTGCTTGTGCTCAATGAGTTCGAATCACTAATCGAAGTAGACAGGCTTGAAGAGTCTGAGGTACTCATAGAATTAGAGTCACTCGTTGAGGTAGACAATGAACCTGAATCACTCAATGAAGTGCTTGTACTCAACGAATTCGAATCACTAATCGAAGTAGACAGGCTTGAAGAGTCTGAGGTACTCATAGAATTAGAGTCACTCGTTGAGGTAGACAATGAACCTGAATCACTCAATGAAGTGCTTGTACTCAACGAATTCGAATCACTAATCGAAGTAGACAGGCTTGAAGAGTCTGAGGTACTCATAGAATTAGAGTCACTCGTTGAGGTAGACAATGAACCTGAATCACTCAATGAAGTGCTTGTACTCAACGAATTCGAATCACTAATCGAAGTAGACAGGCTTGAAGAGTCTGAGGTACTCATAGAATTAGAGTCACTCGTTGAGGTAGACAATGAACCTGAATCACTCAATGAAGTGCTCGTACTCATGGAATTAGAATCACTAATCGAAAGTGAGAAAGACTCTGAATCTGATAATGAGTTACTTAAAGAACCCGAGTCACTAATTGAAATAGAGAGGGATTCTGAATCTGAAAGGGAATCACTTAGCGAGATACTATCGCTCAATGAACTTGAATCGCTAATTGAGAGTGAAAGAGACTCTGAATCTGATAATGAGTTACTTAAAGAACCCGAGTCACTAATTGAAACAGAGAGGGATTCCGAATCTGAAAGAGAATCGCTCAGTGAATTTGAAGCACTGATTGAAATAGACAGAGATTCTGAGTCTGAAAGGGAATCACTTAGCGAGATACTATCGCTCAATGAATTTGAATCGCTAATTGATAGTGAGAGAGATTCTGAATCTGATAATGAGTTACTTAAAGAACTCGAATCACTCGTTGAAACAGAGAGAGATTCCGAATTTGAAAGAGAATCGCTCAGTGAGATACTATCACTTAATGAATTTGAAGCACTGATCGAAATCGAAAGAGACTCTGAGTTTGAAAGGGAGTCGCTTAAAGAACTTGAATCACTGATTGAAATAGACAGAGATTCTGAACCTGAAAGAGAATCACTTAGCGAGATATTATCACTCAATGAATTTGAATCACTAATTGAGAGTGATAGAGATTCTGAATCTGATAATGAGTTGCTTAAAGAACTCGAGTCACTCGTTGAAACAGAGAGAGATTCCGAATTTGAAAGAGAATCGCTCAGTGAACTTGAAGCACTGATCGAAATCGAAAGAGACTCTGATGAAAGGGAGTCGCTTAAAGAACTTGAAGCACTGATTGAAATAGACAGAGATTCTGAACCTGAAAGAGAATCACTTAGCGAGATACTATCGCTCAATGAATTTGAATCACTAATTGAGAGTGATAGAGACTCTGAATCTGATAATGAGTTACTAAGAGATTGACTGTCACTCAATGATTCACTTAGAGAACCGCTGTCACTCAATGAATTACTCAACGAGATACTTTGACTAGATGAATCACTTATAGAGAGGCTCTCACTTATAGATTCACTTAATGAGAGGCTCTCACTCATAGAACCTGTATTACTTTCTGTTGAATCACTCAGAGAAATACTTGTGCTTATGGAAATGGAATCACTAGTTGATACGCTAGTAGATGTACTTATTGAATCTGATTCACTTAAAGATAATGATTCGCTTCCAGCTGGACTGTAAACATAGATTGTTTCATTATCTGCTGTTGTAGTATCAGTAACAACTGTTGA
This sequence comes from Lactococcus allomyrinae, assembly GCF_003627095.1. Lineage (NCBI taxonomy): Bacteria > Bacillati > Bacillota > Bacilli > Lactobacillales > Streptococcaceae > Lactococcus > Lactococcus allomyrinae. Next base: position 1,586,952 of record NZ_CP032627.1, read on the forward strand.
AGTTGGTTGACTTGTTCCCGTTGGCAGTAATGACGATCCTGGTTGAACATATACATAACCATCTGGAACATTAGTTTGTGTATAAAGACTTCGAGTCCAATCTATTGTATTTCCAACATTAGCTGGAACATTACTAGTACCTGAACTTTCAATTCCCACCTGACTAGAAGATGTAGCTACTGCTAGGCCTGTTTGTGCATCAACATATGTATAACTGATGTTGGGATTTGCCTGACCGTAAACGTAAATATTATAAGTATAAGTCGTTCCCGACATAGGAACAATGGCAAAGTTTGCTTGACCGTACTGATCACCATTATCGGTGGTAGTTGTACTATCTCCTCCTGGTTGTCCTCCACTTCCTGTTGGTGCTCCTGAATAAATTTGACTATCAGTTGCTCCTCCAATTGCCCACATATATCCTGTAGGCATGTTATCAACAGCATAAGTTGTATTTACTAAATTGATATCTTGGCCAATGTAGTTGGCATCATTGGATAATGGAACTGTTGTATTGCCTACTGTATCCCCATTTTGATTAATATAATTAATCTGTATATTCCCAACAGGTAAAGCATTAGTTTGAAGCTCACGTGTACTAGTATTAATAATATTAGATGTTGCTGTTCCACCATTAACTGTAGTCGTTCCATTTTGAACTGTTAAAGTTCCAAAGGTACCAGTTGCATCTGGAGTAGCTGGCTTAGCATTTGTTCCTTGCCATGAATCAATGCTAGAATTATTCATGCTAAATGTTCCTGCACCAGTAACTAACCTACCTGCAATAGGGTTTCCTGAAGCATTATATATTCCGAGATGTAAGCTTTTAGGAGAAATAAAGGTTACCGAAGATGTTCCTGCCATCTGAATTACACTACCTGCAATCCATTGTTGAATATCAAGTGTTGTTCCTGCATTAAATAAAACTTTTTGTGTGCCTGTTGTTTGAATAGCACCAGCTGCTACAATCTTAGGAGCAGATAAATTAAAGTTTTGACCAAAAGTAAAGGTAGCATTCGCAACGCTTCCTTGTGTTCCATTGATAAAGTATTGGAAACCAGTCTGAGTCCAATTAACATTATCACCAGCTGTTATTCCGTCCACATACATATATGCTGCAGGATAGTTAGCCGCTTGTCCATTGTAGGTATTAGCTGTATTTGAAGAACCATCTCCCATCGTAATGGTATTTCCATAACCGGCTGTTCCCGATGGTGCACGAACTGCAAAATAAAATTCTGAAAATGCTACATCATTGGAGGTACGATTAAGTGTTACACTTGAATTATTCGCAATATTAACACCAGTAACGTAACGAGTAACTTCATTTGATATATTAAAGACATTTGTTCCAGAAAATACTACTTTTGCATAATAACTAACCAGTACATGAATTGGATTATTACCGTTTGAAGCACTCTTAGTTAATGTCACATTATTAACATTTGCCGTTAATTGCCCACCTGCCCCACCAGAAGTTTGTATGAGGGCATAGCCATCTCCATCATTTACGGCAAATCCTTGTTGAGCTTGCATATTACTTAATGTAAAAGTAGTAGGAGTTGTGATATTTGCCCAACTAAATGTTTGCGTTCCGAGGTCAACTGTATTATTATTACCTTGAACAATGACACTAGCACCATTGGCACGAGCAGACATTGCTGTTCCACCAGTAGTAGGATAAGTAATGTTAGCCGTAATATCAATGTAAGTAATATTAGAATTCGCCCATGCACTTTGTAATTGTGCATATGTTGTTACATTTGCATAGGTACCATTAGCTATTGCGGTTGCTTTATAAGTAGCATCATTCACAACTTGATCAGGAGTTGCAACAGTAACTGATGTCGGTGATGCAGGTGTTGTACCAAGACCGCTTTCAAAACTTCCACGATTAACGTCTGGGTCTGTTGCAACTTGATTAATAGTTCCACCAGCCGTTGTTCCTAATGCCTGAGTAGAAGGTATAGTGGTTCCAGATGTGTTGGCTAAAACAGGTTCAGCTTGCACTGCTACTGCTACACCTGCTGCACCACCACCTAATACGCTGACTGTCGATATCGCTGCGTACATCCAACGTTTCTTACTTTTATACATCCTATATCTTAATTTCGGTTCGGAGATAATTTTGGATATATTTTTATTTTTTAAATTCATATATAAATTTCCTATTATTTTTTAAATGTTGCTTTTTGGAGTATTTAGTAGTTTTACTACTCAGGGGCCCCTCTGGTTTATTGACTCAGAAAGAAGTTTAAAAACTGGTAACCATACTCTTACTTCTCTCACTATCGTCATTTCTATATTACTTATCATTTCCTGCTCCCAGACTTTTTCAAACTTATTATTAAATAATGAAATCTATACTAGTATTCCTCTACTTTTTAATAAGCCACAATATAGACTTAATTCAGATATTCTTATCAACATTTTGTTCTAATGGTTAAAATATGGTCTCATCCATTTTCTATTCCATTTATTATGCTTTCAGCTTCTATAACTGCTTTACGAGTGAACATACCACTTCTCAAAGCCTTTGAAATTTTATTAGCGTTATTTTTAAATTCTACTAATTGGTTTTCGCTTAAAGATTGGAATTTCTCTTTTATTTCGTTTGGTGTTGTTATTGTAAATCCTAGATGATTCTTTGTGATAAATTCAGCTATTGCTGACTCCTCCCAAACAATAACAGGCATTCCCAAACTTAAATACAAGGAAACTTTATGAGGACTATTAAAACGTGTATATCCTTGATAATCTCCTCCTCCTGGTAAATTATCATCCCAAGAAATTCCAAAATAATTTTTAGGAATTTTTTCTACTAAATCTTGGGCAATAAAAGAACCATGATAGACGACATTATCTCCAAAGCTATCCGTAGACTTTCCTCCAAATGCATGTAACTCCGGCATGTTCTTAGACCACGTTTCAATAAATATCGATTTATCAAGATTTCCAGCAACAACTGCTTTCTTCTCCAAAGTATAAGAAAGAGGGATGCCTTTTTCTTGAAGATAATCAAAGAGTTCTTTTTTTACTATATTTGTGCGAACTCCATAATTTCTAAGTGCATCATTCATCTTATCTCCATGCCCTATAACTACGTCTACCGAGTTTAAGAAATCATTCTCTTTGGGATAAAATCCTCGTAGCCACTCTGAATCATGCATTAGTACAATAATTTTTGTATCTTTTTGTTTTAGACAATTTATAAACATTTCTTCAAAACGAAAACCAAGTAAAGTGGGAAATTGATGGAGAACAATATCTCCTCGCTCCACTTCTGAGGTTATCCCATCAATTAATGCTTTCAATGCTACATCCGACATTTCACGTGTATTTTGCATACGTATGCTTATACGACCATACCCCAAACTTTGTGCAATTTCTGTCACATCACTTTTAGGCTTTGTTACAGCATCTCTAGACTGTGGCTGAATGACATTTACCGCCCATCGTTTCATTTTTTCTCCTTCATCATCAAGGCTTTTATCTCTTTTAGCTATACGCTCACAAAATTTTATATACAAAAGACAAAAGTACAACGGCAGACATCATTATGGCAATCAAGCTAGTTACAAACTTTCCATAGCCAGTATCTTCCTCATCATTAATAATTCTGTCACTTTCATTTTTAAACATTTCTTCAATAACAATCTCTAATTGACTCGGTTTATACCAATAAGCTGTTTTTTGTTCTATTTTGTCTAACTTTTTATCTTTAATCATCTGTCCCACCTCTCTTTATTATCTTTTGATAGTTGTTACTTTAGATACAGGAACACCCTTTTTTATTAGCAATTGCTTATACTCTAAAGACATCTTAACTTCTTGAATATATTTGATGTCATCCTTCAAAATATGTAGTAGGTTCCCTTTTACATCTCCATTATCGTCAACAGGTGATTCTACCAATTGAAGTATATTGTGCGACTTCGTTTTGGATAACGCAGCCAACTCAATTCCTAAAAACGAGATGGTTACTCTATCTTTGGGAGTTACTATTTTGGGTAGTTGTTCAGCGATAAATAAATCTAGAGAATTGAATCCAGATAAAGGCTCACTTGTTTTTCCATCATTAAGAGTTATATAATTTAATTTTCCTTCATAGAAGTAATAACTAATTATTGGAATATGCTTTTCGTTATAAAAATGAATCTCTTGAGGTCTATTATCGAAATAGAAAATCTCACTAAACATTTTGCCATCAATTGTATACTCTTGCACAAAATCTTTTTCTCCATCACCATGATGGTATTGGACATTTTTCACTAAACGTCTAGTATTTGGGAATAGCTCCATTATTCCTATCTCTTCACCCTCATGAATGATAGAAATTGAAAAATCCTCATTCATAAAAATTTCAGAGAAACTAGGAACAGGGGCTTGATTGAAAAATAAAGATTGTGTCAAATCATATTTTCGGTTTGTTAAATAATCAAAAAGATTTATTCCTTCAACTTCTTCATCTCGCTTTAATCTTGCAAAATCTGGACTCGGTAATATACTAATTACTTTCCCATTTCCTCCAATTCTTTGTTTACTTTCCTTCCAGACTTTATCTTCTGGTCTAATAATCGTTACTAATTCATAATCCATCTAACATTCTTCTCCATTTCTCTGCAATAACATGGTCTTGGAATTGTTCAACTGAAGTAATTGTACTTTTCTTTAATTTAGGATAGTATCTCTTTAGAATTTCTTGAATGCCTAAAGCAAGTTGGTGAGTACTAAATTCTTCATCTTGACGAGAAAAATCTCTCAAGTATCCATTTTCTCCATTTTTTATTAACTCCATCGCACCAAAACGTGCTTTGAAAGTCACTATGGGAAGTCCTGCATCTAAAGCTTCAATATATGTTAATCCAAATCCTTCTGAATATGAAGCAGAGATGAATACATCATATTTTTTATAAACTTCTTCCAAATTGTTTGAATGTCCCTTAAGGCAAATATAATCATTAGCTTGAAGCTCGGTAATCGTTTGCTGTAATTTACCTTCTTCTGTCCCTTGACCATAAATATCAAAAATGATATCTGGATAATCTTCATGCATCGAAACAAAAGCTTTAATCGCAATATTAATATGTTTTTCACTCGCTAATCTTGATGCAGTCATAAATCTAGTGGGTTTCTTCTTGAATTTTGAACAATCAATAACTGAATATTCCTTATCTCGAATCCCTCCTACTGGAATCGTAACGAACTTTTCATCTTTATTTGGAAAATCTACTAAAAAATCTTCTCTTTGCAATTCTGTAGAAACAACAACTCTATCAGCCGCATCAATATGAGTTAAAAGGTACTCATAATAATTATTCCACATCGGTGCTGATAGAATTTCCCTATCTCCTAAGTGATCCGCATGTATTACCTCAATGAGATTGCAGTCCAAATATTTATGGTGGAATAACGCAACTTCAGGCTCTTCACCTCTATCTAAAATGAATGTGTTCTTTTCACTAAAACGTTCATCTAAACATTCAAAGAAATAACGTTGAAATAAGACCTCGTTTTTAAAAAATAAATTTTCTCCTTCAAAGTCATAAACATGGATATTTTCAAGTATTCTCCCTCTTCTTGGATGGCGGTATTCATTGAACATTATCTTTCGCTTGCCTGTTTCAAAATCAAAAATTTCAATTTTATATCTAGAAACTAAAAGGAGATTATTATCTTTAGGATTAGGGGATTTTTCAATATGTTCCCTTATGAGCATACCTGTTGATGTTAATGTCTGCACAATACGGTGTGTTTCTGAATTGTCCTTAAAAATTTTATCTGAACGTTCATTTTTTTTGACCATTCCCGTTTCAATAATTTTTTTCCCGAAGGTAAAAAATTCCCAAATATCGATAACTTGACTTTGTTTTAACTCCCAGTGCTCCATAGCTTCTGACAGCTCTTTCACAAGCCCCGTAAAGACATATTTATATGGCAGATTGATACTATCAAATAACTTAGCTCTATAAAACTGAGCATGTTCAACCCCAGAATTCCCTATTCCCATTGCTTTATTAATGAAAAAATTCATTTCTTCTCCCTCTCTGATAACCTATGACTATAAAATCGACGTTCTATCTTAATTTGATACGTCCAATATCCTTTGCTGCATTTGTTTAGCTATATATACATATTTCCGAATTTCTCTGTCATTTTGCCCCGACTTCTGGATTTGAATGTTTGATAAAATATTGTAACTCGGAAATAAAGAAGATAGAATGTTTGGTAAAAGGTGATAGGGTTTTGAAAGAAACTCAAAATTTTGACCCCGTGATATGGAAATTTCCTTTGTACCATTTTTCATATACTTTAATACATTCATTAAGAACTCTAAAAAGTCATCTTCTCCTCTACTCACAAAAAGACATAATCGATCTTCCTTATCATCTGATAATGGAATAACCGAAGTTTCTCTTAGTAAATAATTAATCACTATCTCTAGCTTTTCATTACTCTCATCTATTTTATGACTAGCTAATTCTAAAATACCTATCTTTTTATTTACCAATAGCTCATATTTTTCTTTAAAAGAACTACCCATTATTAGCAGGAAGTAGAAGGTTATGACATTATGTTTTTGATTAATTAGACTGATTTTATAACTAGCTGCTTCCTCAGGATATTTGAAAACTAATTTCAAATTTTCAAAATATTCCATACCAATTTTATTGTTGAACTTATCGTAAAACTCTATAGTCGCTTGAAGATGATTTTGTTCAACTTCTTCTAGATACAATCCTATCTCATAGTATTGATTTGCTGCCAGTAAGGGGAGTAAAGGAGAGATACGATTTTTTGAGTAATTTCCTATAGAATTCCATGTTTTTATCTTTGCTCCTACGGGCATCATAGGTGATGAAAATTTAGTTTCCTTCTTGTCTATAACGACTTCTGCACCATAAGAATAACTATCAACATATCTATTTCCCCATTTTATTATTGAAATTCCCTCCAATGTTTTGTCTCCTTATAACGTTTTATTGATTTGTAAAAACTAGAGTCTATAATCTAACTTTCGTCCAAAGTCATGACATAGTATGTTTCTATATTGCTTTATGAACCAAGTATTAACTCCCAGAGTATTATCATTATGCCTACCAATAAGCCCTTTATGTAATATCACTGCCTCTGGAGAATTTTTTCTGAGCTTATCGGCAATCATTTGAAAAGCAATGCCATCGTAGTCATCATCTTTCATATAGGCAATAGCAAAAATAGTGCTTTTAAAAGTTCCTGTTTCAAATTTATTCCAAAATTTTTCATTCAATTTCTCTGCTATATCATTATTTGCTTTGCCTCCAAAGTGCATAATCATATCAAGAGATGTTCCCCACATTTCAGGTCTTCTAATTCTTTCATTCATAGCTATACTCCCAATATTAGCAAGAGGTTTCCCTATGATAACCGCAGCTGGTTCTAAATCTGCAGCATAATATAACGAACCAAAAGTTCCCATTGACAGTCCTGATAAAATTAACTCTTCATTTGTAAAACCTAGCCACTTTAGTTTTTCCTTTATAACCTTGACCACTTCGTGTTCCAGCACATCACTTCCAACATAGAAATTTCCTCCTTCAAGTCGTGGATCCCCGATTAGAATAAACGGACATCCCATACGTCCCATCATTCCTCGACCCTCGAACCCTTCTGCCGAACGATAACCTGAGAAATAAACAGCTAAGGGAGGTTTTAGATCTCCTGGATGGAAATAGTAAAAAAGTTCTTCATTACGCACTTTTGAGTCAATAATCCTTTTTCCATTGGGTAACATCATGCTATTATTTGACAAATGATTTCTAAAATGAATCTGTCCAATTTCAATCTTTCCCACTCCACCTTTGGCATAAAGTGAAACTCCTACAAATCTGACATAATCTGATTCATTACTAATAATCTTAATTTGCTTTCTGAATTCTTCTGGACTTCCTTTAAAAATATTTATGATTTCATTGGTAGATTGATCTATCAGAAATATTTTAAATTCCAGTTCAACCGTTCCTGAAGTAATGGCTATTTCAGGAGTAAATGTGACTTTGCTATTTGCTTCAATACCATGAGGGTGAATTTTCCATGAAATAATTTGTTTCATCTCTTGCCCGAAGTCGCCTGATAATTCTAAATAACAATTTCCTTTTTTTCTGTATGCTCCTTTAAAACTTTCTCTAACTTCGAGATAATCCATACTTAATTTATATCCATATTGCTTTTGGGAAGAATTTAGCGCTATATCAACTATATTTTGTAATTCATCTTCATTTTCTAAATCAATCGGAATACTAAATTTTCTATCTAGAATCTTTCTCTGCGATTCTTTAATTGATGCTTTACTATCAAAAAGTACCTGATATGCTGGAAACTGTTCTAATAATGATGGAAAATTTTGAAGAAGTATTGCATCATTACCCAAAACAAAAATAGTTCGGCTTTTTTGGGGATTGAATTTATTTTCCTGAAATATTTCCACTTGCTCATTATCAGAAATAAAATTATAATTACCAGGTAATATCACATAATTGAATTTTTCTATTACTTCACTTGGAAAGTCTAATTTTTTTCCACCTATCTGAATAATCTCAATTTTTTTCCTCATGTTTTTTTGTAATAATCTCCTGCCATTTTCTTATTATATTGTCGGACTCATGTTGCTCAATAATATTCACATTATGTACCAATGCTTTATTCCAGTTTCTCAGGTTATCAATGAAATAATCTATGAAATCTTTTAATTCTTTTTCAGCATTAGAGTTCTTCAACGTAAACCCGTTTTTTCCGTCTGTAATAAAATCACTTGTATGTCTTGATATAATCGGTATTCCAGCACTTATCGCTTTGGAGTGACGTAACATATTGTATTTATCTTCCAAATCCAAATATATTCTTGCAGTGCTTAAAGTATCTTCAACCACCGCAGAATCTGGTTGGTAAATATAGTCTATTCTGAGGTTTGCATTAACTGCTCCAACATATCTTGACCAATCTGATGAATTTTGAAGTTCTCTAACTGCTTCTACATCTTGGGTAAATAGTTGCTTTTCTCTCTTTGCAGTAATATATTTTTCCACTTTGAGATACTCTGTTGAATCAATACTAACTTCAAAATAACTTTCAAGGATTAACTTCTGTGTAAATTTTGCTCTCTCTGTGCTCTTAAAGTCATCTATTTCGAAAATCAAAGAAAGCTGTTCATCCTTAATGACTTTCTGAATCATCATAGCGACGATTTTGTCTTCTTGTGAATGAATTGATGATATTTTGCAATAGATTTGCATCTGTGCAGTTGAGTCACTTACACCTAAATTGAGCTGCGGTAAAAAGATAGGGATATAATTCTGCACTTCATTTTTTGACAACCTAGTTTGAGTATCAACAATCAATTCTGCTTCTTCTCTGTCTTCCTCTAAGGTATCTGTAATGATGCGTATCATTTTTCCTTTATACGCTAAACCTTGTGTTTGTTGTATGATTTTCTTTTCTGTTGTTGTTACTATTGATATATCATGGTCAGACTGTTTATTAATGCCTTCTTCCGTGAAATAATGTAAAACTTCTCTCATAGCTTCGTCTAACGATGTGTATTTATCTTTTAGAAAATTGTTTCTTTTTTTCTCAATGATGATATCTTTTCCAATTTGACTTAGTGAGTTTTCCCCTGATTCATTAAAATATTTTATTTTATACACTTCATGTTTTTTATTTAGGTAATGTTTTTCTGAAACAAACCCTCTGTCGTCATAAACCTCATCAATGAAACTTCCATCAGCTTGTAAGTACCTAATTCTAGACATAAATCCATAATCGTTATAAAATACCTTACCAACAACTTTCTCTTTTCGAATCAGTAATGTTGCTGATGGAGTATAAATTTTATCTATATCTGGAGGTAACGCTAAATCCTCTAAACTCAAAGGATGTCCCATATCTGTTTTGATGTTTTGTAAGATATCAAATACCCTTACAATATTGTTATAAGTGTAACCACTTCCATTCAGCTTATAGCGTAAAAAGGGAATTGGGTTTGTCAGTAACACTTTATTTTGGTAACCTTCTTTAGAAAAAAATTTTGATAATGTAAAAACTCTATCTTCTTCTAATTCAGTATTTTCATTCCAATCTGGTATCAAATATATTAAACTTTTATCCAAACTATCCTCGATTCAAAATAATTTATAATGCCCTTTAGCAAGCATAAATCGAATATCCTCATGAAGATTGTCTACTATGATAATTACCATGAAAATACTTCCGAAATAAAATGCTAGATTTGACACATCTGAAATCTTTAATCCTATTATCAGTGGCACAAGCGAGACGATAAGCATATAGATATTTCCCATGATTATCATGATATTTAATCTTCGTCGGAGATATTTTTCTGTTTCCTCTCCTGGTATTACTCCAAGGATATAGTCTCCTGAATCTCTCAAAGATTTAGCAATATCATGAACTCGAATATTAACATGACTAAAGCCGTAACCTAGAATAGTTAATATCACACCATACGTAATGATTCCTAAAAGAGAAGTGTATGAGAACATTTGAGTTATAATATACAAAAAAGCGCTACCTTTCAGAGATGGGATCATGGTTAATAACTGTGGAATGGAAAACAAAGTGACACCAAACATAAAAGGTAATGCACCAGCGGCTAATACTTTTATAGGGATGTATGAATTTTCAAATGTAACATCCATTCCTGTCTGCTGAATTTTAATTCTATATTCTCCTCGATATAAAAATACTGAGATGTAAAGAAACGCGATGGTAACGAGTGCCAATATTCCCAATCCGAGTGGAGTAGTGAATAAACCATCCGCTGTTTGCCCTGAAAATAACATCGCAGGAATATTTGCCAAAAGCCCAGGTAAAATAATTACCATCTGTTTTCCGATTCCTTTTTTCATATTCATATCTGCAATATAAGAAACTATCATTCCGCCTGCTATCAGGATTATCATTAAAGCTAAATGAACTTCATTTTTGGATAGCATTGCAACATCACTGTAAATGATGCTCTCTTTAAAATGAGCTATTATTGTGAAAGATTGCAATATACAAAACATAAAAGTCAATACACGTTGTATAAATCCAGCTTGTTTCGCTGATAGATTCTTAATTACATCAATGTCAAGCATCGTGAGAGTACTCCAAAGAATCAAAGCAATCATATATGGACCTAGTCCAAGAGAAAAGAGTGTTAATTTTGTTGCATTACCAGCAGTCATATTTGCGAAAATTCTCATAATACCTGCTGATTCTATATTAGTTGACATTGTTAAGGGAAGCTGGAGTTTTCCTCCAAACTGAACAACTATAATAAATAAAAATGTCCATAAACATCTTTTTATAGCCCCGTAATATTCTTTCATCCTATATCGTTCCTACATTATCGTTATCTTTATTTTTTACCCTACGCTAAACGTGCTCACTAGGTTTCTTCACAAATCACGGAAACTCAATATCTATAGATCCATCAGGATTTACAAATAATTCAGATAGTAGCAAGTTTCTAGTTATATCTAGCCAGAGTTTTTCTATTGTTTCTGTAAAATATCGATTAGCTTCTATCTGAAACTCATATAAAGGCTGATGCTGAGCCCAATTTCGATTTTTTACTACTGATTTTAGCTGCACAAGACCATCTGCTAAATCTATCCATAGTGAATCTAACGATTTCAATATGATAACCCGCCTATAATAATTTAGCTGATATTTATTTGATAAGTTATTTTCCATTATTTTTGTTCGCTCAGAAATATTTTCTACCAAAATGTTAGCAGTAGCTTTACGACCAATACTTTTTAAGTTTTTTAGTTCCTCTCTATCGTAAGAGTAATTAATGTTATTAAATATAAAATCTGATACTTTTTGAGTTTCCAAATTTTTTTTGTCTGAAACAAATGTGCTTATAACTTCTTCAAAACTTTTCTCAATAATTTTTTCAAAATACTCTGCTTGTGCTTCCATTACTGTATTTCTCGCTGCATATACACGTTTCCTAAGAACACTTACAATGTCATCATAATCCAATGTGTCTTTTCGCATTTTAATATCTTGATTTTTTTTATTTTTTTGAGATTTATAAACGAGTTTCTTATACTTTCTTTTCTTCAATATTCCTTGTCTGCTTGCATCATGACTTGACAAGTTTTCTTGTTTTTTTCTAAATTTTTTGACCCAGTCAGGAGCATTTTCTACAACTACTCTATCTTCTAAGGAAGCAAAGAAATAACTATCTCCTGGCTCTCCTTGTCTTCCTGCTCGTCCTCTAAGCTGATTATCAATACGTTCACTTGTCATATTTTCTGTCCCGATGACAATTAATCCGCCGTGTCTTTCACTAAATTTATCCAGTTTGATGTCCGTACCACGTCCAGCCATTGCTGTTGCTACGGTCACAGCTCCTCTCTTTCCTGCCTCGCTGATGATTTGTTTTTCCTTATAGGCAGTTGATGCATTTAATATGCTATGAGGAATTCGACTGTTTAATAATAGATTTGAATAAAGTTGAGATTTTGATACTGAACCAGTTGAAATTAAAACTGGTCGTTCGCTTTTTATTGAATCTTTGACCAATTCTAATGACTGCAATATTTTTTCTTTATGAGTAAGATAGATTATATCTTCATGATCTGTTCTAATAATCGGCTTATGAGTGGGAAGGCATATGACATCTATACCATATGTTTCTCGTAGCTCCTCTGCATCTGTTTTTGCTGTTCCTGTCATTCCAGATAGGATTTTAAACATTTTGAATAAGTTTTGGTAAGTGATTGACCCCATTGATTTTGTTTCATTAGTAATCTCTACGCCCTCTTTTGCTTCTATTGCTTGATGCATCCCACCTTGTAGTTTTGTCCCTTGAAGCTTTCGCCCATTCATCTCATCTAAAAGAAATATTTCCTGATCATCAAGAACATAATCTCTATTATTTTTAAAAACATAATTTGCCTTCAAAGAAAGTACTGCATGCCTATAAAGGTCTTTATAATTCTCGCTTAAGATTTCTTGAACACCAAAATGTGTTTCCGCCTTTTTTATACCTTCCTCTAGGAACCATACACTTCTTTTGTCTTCACTTAAATCATAATCTTCGCTAAAATTTAGACTTTTCACAAACTTATCAACCATTACGTAGAGATTAGATTGTAACTTTGGAGCTCCTGAAATAATTAAAGGAGTTTGTGCCATATCCAAAAGTATTGAGTCTAGTTCATCAATAATTACAAAGTTAAATCCTTGTATATATTGTTTTTCTTTTTCTACTGCTAAATTATCAAGAAGATAATCAAATCCTAAGGCACTATGAGTCGTATATACGATATCTGAAGAATAGATGATTTGCTTATCCAGCTCCTTATCGTATTCATTTTTCTTTACTCCTACTGCTACGGAAAGCCCTAGCCATCGGTACACTCTGCCGACATCTTCGGCATCTCTCCATGCTAAATATTCGTTTGCAGTTACAACAAAATTTCCACTTCCTACAAGTGCTCTGAGGTACATTGGCATTGTTGCCGTCAAAGTTTTACCTTCGCCTGTCTTCATTTCTGCGACATTTCCAAAGAAGAGGATTACAGCTCCTAAAATCTGAACATCGTAGGGTTTCAAACCTAATATCCTTCTATCTGCTTCAATCACAACACCATAGGCTTCTGGGAGTATCTTCTCTAATTTTTCTCCTTGCTCAATTCGTTCTCTAAAGATTTTTGTCTGCTTCTTTAATTCTTGATCAGACATCTCTTTGTATTTGGGAATATTTTGTTTAATTTTTTTAGTTATTTTTTCGTATTTTCTATATTTATTGTTTTTTTTCATGTCCATTTTTTGATATTTTGCTCACCTTTCACTTTGTCGTATTTCAATGAATATTACTTTTTGAATTGTTACAAATTTATTTTTATAGCAATATTTTTGATGAGTTCACTCATATTTCATTTCTTTTTTTTCGGAAATCTTCTTTCCGAAAAACTTCTATTTTTCGGAAATATAAGCCTCTATTTTGGACTATTTAGACCTTTTGTTTATCCTGTTAGAAGTCATTTTGTTTAATATATATTTCTTCATTATTTTCACTATCATTCTTCTACAAAAAATGTTACACAGCGTTATTTTTATGTCTTATTTGATATTTTTTTGAGCTTGTAGTATAATTATTAAGAAATATATAGTCACAATATTTATCAATTTATAATATTTTCTAAAATATTAGATTCGAATATTGGCCTCTATTTCCGAAAAATAGAAGATTTTCGGAAATATGCGGTATAGAACAGTAGTTAATAGCAAAGAAAAAGAGCATATCGTGGTTACAATGTGCTCTTTATTTTTTATAATTTGTTGACATTATTAGTTTGTCAAATAAATAAAAAAGACTGGGAAAGATCCAATCTTTTTTGATATTAATGCGTGTATATCAAGGAGAGTAAGGGATTCGAACCCTCGCGTCAGTTTCCCGACCTAACGATTTAGCAAACCGTCCTCTTCAGCCTCTTGAGTAACTCTCCATAATGTAAAGAAAATATCAGATTGAGCTTTCAATCTTTTTAAATTTTTTGTTTTCTATTAAAATAGTATTTTATAGATACTATTTGTAAATCAATAGAAATGATTCTATCATACTTTAAACTCCTTGTCAACTAAAAACTTTAACCTATTGAAAAATACGGAGATAAAACTCTATGTTTTTGTTAATTTCTTGATATTCTTAGATTATAATAGAGAATTCTTCATATATCTAGATTTTTCTTCCACGAAGTAGTAAAATAGGGGTAGTGCCGCTTCTTTACTGGCGGGATGATTAGACACTATCAAGGGGAATATAATGGGACTTACTTTCAGAAAACGTGACGATTTTGACAAAATGATGGATGATTTAGGTGTTTCAACAGTAGATTTAGTTATTGATGATGAAAATAAAACTACTTCTTCTACTGACAAAAAAGACGACCCATTTGCGAAATTTTTAAAACCAAAATCAGATGAGAACAAAAAAGAAAAAAACGAATTGAAAAGTTAAACTTTTCTTGTTAAAATTAAAGATGGATTATAATCTATCACTCATTTGTTGTAAAGTGTTGCAATGAATTGAGTTTGCGGTCTAGCTTCATGATAACTACAACTGGCAACATCGCCAATTATAGTTGTTATTGACTTTTTAAAGTGAGACTAGTATATATTTATTGAGGATATTATGGCATATAAAAAACCAGAAAAAAGCACATTTCAAAAAGTTACTATGGTCGTTGTAATCATTATGGTTGTTTTGACCGTCTTTAGCGTACTTGCTACAATGCTTTCAGCACTATAAAATTTTCTGTCAGTACTGACAGAAAATGACTTAATAAAAAAGTTACTGACAAAATTCTGTCAGTAACTTTTTTATATTTTTAGTTAGCAATTTATTTAATTAGTCTTCAAATCCATTTTCAAGAACTTCTGGAAATTCATCTGAAACAATTCCCGCACAATGTTCACAAAGTGCTTTAAGGTGTTCATTTGTGTTATGACCTACTGTTTCATCTGTACGACGGCAACGTTCACAAACTTCTCCAGCTGCGTGTTCCACAGTAATTGCTACATCTTCAAATCTAATTGCTGTTTCTGGTGCCTCTTCTAAAGTCTTATCAGCAATGACAAAATTTGACACAATCAAAAGCTGCGCTACATTTTCATCAATTGCTGTCAGTAAAGTCCGCACGACTTCGTTTGGATAAACTGTCACTGTTGCTTCCAGAGACTTACCGATAAGTTTGGCTTCCCGTGCATTTTCCAGAGCTTTCAAAACTTCATCACGGAAATCTAAGAAAGCTTCCCAATCGCCTAACAATTCATCTGCTCCCGCAACTTCCCCTGCTTCTGGCATTTCTGACAAATAGGCAAATTCTTCTGGTTCATGCGTTAGGTAAGTCCATGTTTCTTCAGCTGTATGCGGCAAGATAGGCACTAGTAATTTCACAAGGTCTTTCAAAATAACATACATTACGGTTTGCATTGACCGACGAGCTTGGGATTTTGCAGCTTCAATATAAACCACATCTTTAGCAAAATCTAAATAGAATGCAGACAAATCGTTAGTGATAAAATTGATGACTGCCTTGTAAACAGACATAAAGCTATATTTGTCATAGGCTGCACGAATTTGTTTGACAAGCTCATTAAATTTCACAAGCATATATTTGTCAGCGCCGCGAAGCTCAGCAAATTCTACAGCATCACTATTTGGATTAAAATCAGAGGTATTAGCGACCAAGAAACGCAGAGTATTGCGGATTTTGCGGTAAACTTCTGACACTTGACCGAGAATGTCCATAGAAACACGTACATCTGACTCTGTATCAATAGATGCTACCCAAAGTCTTAGAATATCTGCACCAAATTTTTTCGTCACATCTTTCGGAACAATCGTGTTGCCAATTGATTTCGACATCTTACGACCTTTTCCGTCCAAAACAAAACCTTGCGACAAAACAGCTTTATAAGGCGCCACGCCATTGACCGCTACAGATGTTGTAATAGAGGAATTAAACCAACCACGATATTGGTCTGAACCTTCAAGATAGAGGTCAGCAGGAAAACTGAGATAGTCCCGTTCGTTGAGCACCCCATTCCAAGAAGAACCTGAGTCAAACCAGACATCCATGATGTCTTTTTCTTTTGTGAACTCACCATTTGGTGAAGCTGGATGTGTAAATCCTGCTGGAAGCAATTCTTTTGCTGTCTTTTCAAACCAGACTTTTGAACCGTGTTTTGCAAAAAGTTCTGCCACGTGTTCCGTAGTTTCTGGTGTAATGATGGCTTCCCCATTTTCAGCATAGAAAATAGGCAATGGCACACCCCATGCACGTTGACGTGAGATGACCCAATCTCCACGATCACGCACCATGTTGTATAGACGAGTTTTTCCCCATGGAATAACCCAGTTCACTTTTTCCACTTCATCCAAGATATTTTGACGGAATTTGTCAATAGAAGCAAACCACTGTGGTGTAGCACGGAAAATAACTGGTTTTTTTGTTCTCCAGTCGTGTGGGTAACTGTGTGTGAAAAATTCAAGTTTGAGCAAAGCACCTTTTTCTTCTAGCCATTTGCTTACGATTTTATTTCCATCATCATAGAAAACACCTTCTAGTCCTGGTGCTTCATCCGTATAATAGCCTCGATTATCAATCGGTGAAAGGACAGGTAAATTGTATTTTCGACTTGAGAAATAGTCATCTTCACCATGACCAGGTGCTACATGGACAAGCCCTGTCCCTGAGTCTAGTGTGACATAGTCTGCATTCATAATCAAAGTCTCACGGTCATAAAATGGATGTGTGGCAACCATATATTCCAACTCAGAACCTTTAATTGTTTGGAGAACTTTGGCATTTTCCCATTCTAATTTTTCTGAAACAGTTTCTAACATTTCAGAAGCGATGACAAACTTTCTGTCATTTACTGCCACCACTGAATAATCATAGTCAGGATGTGCAAAAATTCCTAAATTTGATGGGATTGTCCAAGGAGTTGTCGTCCAAATCACAAACTCAACATCTTCTGGCAACTTCCCTTTTGTGTCTTTTGCTTTAAAAGCAACAAAAATTGAAGCAGAACGGACATCTTGATACTCGATTTCGGCTTCGGCAAGCGAGCTTTCTGATGATGGTGACCAATAAATTGGTTTTTGTCCTTTGTAGATATAGCCTTTTTCAGCCATTTTACCAAAAACACGAATTTGTGCTGCTTCATATTCAGGGAGTAAAGTTAAATATGGACGTTCCCAATCTGCTAATACGCCTAAAGATTTGAAATCAGTACGTTGCATATCGACTTGCTTCATGGCATATTTACGACATTCTTCAAGATAATCAAGCAAGTTCATCTCTTTGCGTTTCATCCCTGCTTTTGCAAGTTGCTGCTCAATTGGCAAACCATGTGTGTCCCAGCCTGGAACGTAAGGTGCCCGAAAACCAGCCATTGATTTATAACGCACAATAATATCTTTTGAAATTTTGTTAAGCGAATGTCCAATATGAATGTTTCCGTTGGCATATGGAGGGCCATCATGTAGCATAAATGATGGTTTTCCTTCATTGAGTTGTTGACGCTTCTCATAAAGCGAAGCGGTCTCCCAACCTTTTTGCCAGTCTGGTTCTTTCGTCGGCAGACCCGCACGCATCGGAAATGCAGTTTTTCCAAGATTTAATGTATCTTTGATTTTCATAAGATTCCCTTTCTCTCTTTTGCTATGAATAAAACTAATCATACTATAGATAAACTATTGTAAAAATCATCAATGGATCACGATGATTTGCACTTATTTTTGTGCAAAAAGTGCACCAGAATATACTATATCCCTACGTTTCACTACGCTGTCCGTTTACTTGCCAGACATTTCAAAACTCCTATTAAAGTAGTTCTAGTACAATACGATTTGTGCTTCACAACTTTGCTGCAATATATCAGCGCCTCAAATGGTTAAGACAGCGTAGACTAAAGAAATTTAATTTTCAAAGAGTATTGATAAAAAGATGTATTAGTTTTATGACAAGCTTTATTCATAACAAAAGGATAATTAATGAGTAATAATAAAAAATAAACAAAAAAACGGTCTTCGCAAAGGACGAAAAACCGTGGTACCACCTTATTTTTTTCTGTCAGTATACTGACAGAAACTCAGAACGTGTAACGTACGCGACGCTTGAACTTACAGAATGTTCAGTTCAAGAAATTATGCTCAACAGTCATGTTCAAAAGTAAGATGAGCCTCAGAACACCTTGAATGTTTACTGACAGAATTTTTGTCAGTAAATATGTTGAAACAAATCAGCTGATGATAAGAAAAACAGAGATTACGGAACTTCCATCAACTTCCGCTCGCTAGAAATATATTTTTCAAACCTTGGTCTGACTTCTTTAATTTTTTAATTCACTTAAATCAATTGTTTCTTGATCATCAAGTGGGCTTGGTACTTCTGGAACTTCTGCTTCTAATTCGGGAAAAATTTCATCCGCTTCCGATGTCTCTGACATACTGTCATCATTTGCAGTTTCTTCCGTAAATTCACTTGATACTTCTTCTGTTTCAGTCAATTCATCGATATCTACCGTTGCATCTTCTTCTATTTCTGAAAACTCAGGCATTTCTGCAGATTTAATATCACTCGATTCGACTTCCAAATTTTCGTCAGAAATTGGTGTAATACTTTGAGTTCTTGTCAATGTATTTTCTGCATCTCCCAAATGTTCTTCAAGTATTTCTTGAAGTTTTTCTTCGGGGTTAGTCACATAACTCTGAGTAGGCTGCAACATTTCTGCCCAATCATCAGATTGTACTGAAGCAAGCTGAGCCTCAATGATAGAAGTCATCCGTTGATGATAAAGACGCATCTTCCGCTTCAAATCGTCAGTATCACGAACCAAACGTCGAGCATCTTCTGAAGCAGCATTTAAAATCAACCCAGCTTCTTTTTTCGCAGCTTCGATGATGAGCTGACTCTTATTTCCAGCATCAGCAATAATATTATTTGCTTCATTTTGAGATTGCGAGCGAAGATTATCTGCAGCATCCTGTGCTACAACAATGGATTTATTCAACGAATCCTTCATGTCGTCAAAATATTTTACGCGTTCGCGCAATGATTTCAACTCTCGCTCTTGGTCTTTAATCGTTTGTGCAAATTCATCGTAATCACGAACCACGATATCCAGAAACTCATCCACTTCATGTTTGTTAAAACCGCGAAATTGTGGGTTAAATGTTTTATTTTGGACGTCCAGACTATTCAATGTCATAGCTCACTCCTTTTCATATTAGCGAAAATCTTTTATATTCAGCCTCGTTTTAATTTACTGAACGAGACTGTAATAGTTGTCATGACACTACCAACTCATTGCTACTTTTACAACGAATCAGCTATCATTCAATCAAAATATAATGATTATCAAACTTTTAAATCTTACTTCTTACTATTTTTAGTAAGTTCAATTTCAACTCTCTGCTTACCTTTTTTCGTCAGCCCCAAAATTTTCACAATCTTGACTCGACCAAAACCACGAACACTAATCAAATCGCCTTCAGTAACAGAGAAATCTTTTTTATTTATTTCAAGGTAATTAATCTTAACCTTATTTGATTCTAACATATTCGTCGCAATATTGCGAGAAATTTTAAAAGAAACAGCGATGATTTTATCAAGTCTCAAACTATCTACAAGAACAACATCACTGACAGGATTATCAGTGGTTTCTGTCAGTGCTGACAGCGAAATTTCTTTGATTTTTACTGCACTACGGCCTATTTTATCAATAGACTTAAATATATTTACCAAATGTTTACTGACAAAAACTTGAATATTCTTGTCAGTAACAATAATATCTCCTAGCTCTTGCCTTTTGACTCCTGTTTGTCCTAAAAAAGTTCCTAAAACTTGAGCATGTGAAATTTGTGAAAATTTCGTTGCATAATTAATTTCAAGCAAGGATAAATCAAAATCCTCAACATCTAAAATGTAAAATTGCGGAGCTAAAATCATTTTTGAAAGTTCTGTAACTGCGAAATCCTGACTTGAAAAAATATGTACTTCTCGTTTATTCACTAGACTTTGGAGAATTTGACATTCACGAGGGTTCAAAAAGTGAGTCGTTATCACTGAATAAGATTGTTCAACTTGATTGATCCAATCCACACAACGATCAATAAATCTTCGCTCCTCAGGATGAAAATGCTGATAAATATTTTCAGATGTCAAAACAAGATACCATTAAGTACAATTGCAATGAAACGTTGAATCAACTGCAAAGCAATAATCGCAACCCATATTGTGAAATCTAATCCAGCAATCCGTAGAGGAAGATTTTCAAATAAACTAAGATAAGGACGAGAGATTTTGATAATTAATTGACCAATCCATGTACCATATAAACTAGGTATCCAGCTCATTAAAGCATAAATAACCAGAATAAATGAATAAACATCCATCAAACGGAAAAGCCAACTCACCAGTGTAAGAATTGTAAGCATTAGTATAAATCGTAACTTTCAAAATTTTGGCCAGCCAAGATGGACATTTCTTTGGCTGCATCAACAGTGATATTGGCAGGAGTCATCAAGAAAATCTGACCTCCGACATTTTGAATATCACCATCAAGAGTAAAGACCACACCCGTCATGAAGTCGATTGAACGACGCGCTTGTGCATCTCCCATAAATTTAAAATTCACAAGGACAGATTCACCATTTTTGACAATACGCGCTGCTTCCATGATGTCCGCATAGGCACGTGGTTCTTTGATTGCAATAGTTGAAACCGCAGAAGCAAGAGATTGTGCTTGCGTAGCTGAGGCTTGTTGTACGATTTTTTCAGGCATAGGTTTTGAGAAATTTGAAACAGTGCGTTTTGGTGCAACTGTTTGTGTTTGAGTTCTTGCAGTTGAAGATGTAGGACGAGATTGGCTCGTACCTTTAGGCATTCGCTCCTCAACTTTAGGTTTTGGTGTAGATACTACAGTTGGCTTAGATTCTTGCACAGGACGAACAGGTTCATCGAACTCTTCTTCATCCTCTACAAAATAATCACGCAGATTATTCATCCAATCTTTAAAGGCCATATTTTCCTCCGTTGTTTACTTTGAAAGTAGCTTACAAGTCTTTAAAAAACTCTGTGCCAATCCTAACAAAGGTCGCACCATTTTTAATTGCATTCTGATAATCTCTACTCATTCCCATACTTAATTCAGTACAAGGGATATTAGGAATTTTCATCTCAGATATTTCAACTTGTAATTTTTTTGTTCGTCCGAAAATGTCATCACATTCTTCTTCAGTTGCATCAAACGGAGCCATAGTCATCAAACCAACAATTTTAATATTTTCTAATTTTGACAACTCTGTTAATACTGACAGAAGTTCATCAGCGGAAAATCCATGCTTACTTTCTTCACCTGATATGTTTACTTCTACAAAACACTTGATAACGTGATTCGCACGTTTGTTAATTTCATTGGCTAGTTTCACAGAATCCAACGCATGAAAATAATCAACAAAATTAATCACATCTTTCACTTTTCGTCTTTGTAAATTACCAATCAGATGCCAAGTTACATCATACTCCTTCAGAGAATTATATTTTTCAAGAAAGAGATCAACTCGATTTTCAGCAATATGCTTAATTCCATTTTCAATCACTTCGCGTGCAACATCAGAAGTAACATATTTTGTCACCGCAATAACAGAAACCGACTGATTAGAATAAGAAGACGCAGCCTGCGCCGCATCTACATTACTCATTATTTGTTTAACATTTTCTATAATTGTCATTGATTAATGCTTACGGAAGAATGGCGGAGTATCAAGGTCTTCATCAGAACTTGGAATCCCATTGAAGCTTGTAACTGACGAACTTTCACGTGTGTTATTCACTGATTGACGTGGTGAATTTTCGCGACGAATATCCCAATCTCCAAATGCTGATGATTGACTTTGTGATTGAGGAGTAGCTTGTTGTTGTTGAACAGGACGACTACCAGCCATATTTGTATTGTGTGTCAAATTTGGTTGACGACGAGTTTCTGGTTGAAAACCAAGCGCTTCATCCGCAACTTCTTTTGTAACACCAGTTGCCACAACTGTAACACGAATTTCGTCTTTAAGGTTAGGGTCAATAGCTGTACCCAACATAATATTTACATCATTACCTGCAGCTTGGATAACAATTTCTGAAGCATCCTGTGCTTCAATCAAACTCATATCCATACCACCTGTAACATTCAAGAGAACATTCTCAGCACCCTCAATAGTTGTTTCAAGAAGTGGTGAATAAATGGCTTTGCGTGTGGCTTCAATGACACGTTCTTCTCCAGTAGCCACACCAATACCCATAAGGGCATCTCCTTTGTTTTCCATCACAGTTTTCACGTCAGCGAAGTCAAGGTTAATCATACCTGGGTTTGTAATAAGGTCTGTTACCCCTTGCACCCCTTGACGAAGAACATTATCTGCTTCACGCAATGCTTCTGTCAAAGGCGTTTTCTTATCTACAATTTCAAGCAAATTATTATTTGAAATGATAAGCAAGGTATCAACATTGGCGCGAAGTGCTTCAATACCTTCTGTTGCGAAGTAGCTCCGTTTTGATCCTTCAAAACCAAATGGGCGTGTTACAACTGCAACAGTCAAGGCACCAAGCTCTTTTGCAATTTGTGCAATCACTGGTGCAGCACCTGTACCAGTACCACCACCCATACCAGCAGTGATGAAAATCATATCTGAGCCTTCAAGAGACTGAGCAACCGTTTCAGCTGATTCTTCAGCTGCACGTTTACCAACTTCAGGTTGTGCACCAGCACCAAGGCCACGAGTTAACTTTGGACCAAGCTGAATCACTGTGTCAGCTTTTGAGCTTCGCAGTGCTTGCACATCAGTATTTGCAGCGATAAATTCAACGCCAGAAACACCTTCTTCAATCATACGGTTGATGGCATTACCACCACCACCGCCGACACCGATTACTTTAATTACAGCACCAGTAGTCAAGTCTGTATCAAATGAAAATTCCATGTTTTTTATTTCTCCGTATTTACTTTCAGATTAGTCGAAAAGGTTGCCGAACATATTTTTAACACGATCAACAATGCCTTCTTTTTCTTCTTCAGGTTCAGCTGCTTTCGGTGTAACCACAGGTCTTGTTTGTTGTTCTGTGTAGAATTCACTTTCTCCACTTACTGCTGGTGCAGCAGGCTGAACAGTTACATTCTGAACGGGAGCAACATATGTTTCCTCAACTGGTGTATAAGCGTAATCTCCAGAAAGCGCATGTGAAACAAGAATATCAATATCACTACGATTTCCAATGTAGTTGACTACACTAATCACTTGTGCAAATGCAGGATTTCTTAATCCCATTTCACCTGGAACAAAAAGTCTAGCATTAATGCCTAAAGTTCTCGTTGCTAAATCAACAACACCAGGCATCGCAGCAGTGCCTCCAACCAAAATCAATCCACCAGGAGCCTCAAATGTACGACCACGTTCTAAATCTTGACGAACACGGTCAAAAATTTGAGTCATCCGAGCTTCAATGATTTGTGAAAGATAATATTCTGTTACTTGTTCTGGTTCATCTTTTCCAACAACATCAACAAGAAAATATTCATCTTGGCTTGCACGTTCAGTGCTTGCTTCACCATAATTTACTTTCAAATCTTCGGCAGCGGAGATTGATGTATTCAAAACTGTTGAGATATCTTTGGTTACATAGTCACCACCTTCAGGGCTTGTATGCGTAAACTTAAGTGCTTGTTCTTTTACAGCTGTTACTGTCGTTTGACCAGCACCCAAATCAACCATGATTGTCCCAAACTCACGTTCACCTTCTGAAAGAACATATTGTGACATTGCAAGCGGAGCGATAACAATATTGTCAACGCTCAAACCTGCGCGTTCAACAACTTTACGGACATTATGAACGAGTGTTTTAGGTCCTGTGTAAACTATTCCACGCATTTCAAGACGTACTCCAAACATACCTCTTGGATCTGAAATACCTGTAAATCCGTCAACTGTAAACTCAGTTGTTTCCACAGCGATGATTTCACGTTCAGGAACAATCCCACGCATCAAAGCGTTTTGAATGACTTGAAGTACATCGTTATCTGTAATTTCTTTAGTTTCACCAACAATTGGCACCATTCCTTGGCAGGGTTCCATTTCGAGGGAATTTGCTGGAATACTCACATTGATACGATCAATCGTGATTCCTGCACGTTCTTCAGCCGCATTTACAGCTTTGCGTAAAGCTTGCGCTACCTTCTCAATATCTACAATAATTCCATTTTTTAGGCCAT
Organism: Lactococcus allomyrinae; assembly: GCF_003627095.1. NCBI lineage: Bacteria > Bacillati > Bacillota > Bacilli > Lactobacillales > Streptococcaceae > Lactococcus > Lactococcus allomyrinae. The sequence goes on from NZ_CP032627.1 coordinate 1,611,780, forward strand.
CAGATTTTGCATTTCCGACACCAATAATATTCATTTCACCTGAGACGTACTCCGCAACAAGCACTTTGATAGTGTTTGTCCCGATATCTACGCCTGTATAAAGTCCACTTTTTGCCATAAAAGCGACTCCTTTCCCTCACACATCACGATTCGTATTTTTTTAATAAAAGCTAAGTGCACAGATATTTTTGTATGCAATTACACTCATTAATTATTTTAACATAAAATCACAGTAAAACAAGAGTTTAGCTGTGATTTTTTTACTTTTTTATTAAATTAACTTCTATCTATTTTTCCTATTGAAAAAAGTGCGATAGTCCCTTCTCCCGTATGGGTTACAATCGTAGGACTTAATGGGCGAACATCTACATCTGTAATTTTAGATTTTTCAATGATTTCAGATTTTATTTGTTGAGCAATCTCATCTGTTCCAGAGTAAGAAACAATGACTTTCGGATAAGCCATATCCATATCCTCGAGTGTCTTATCAATCAGTTGATTAATTGCTTTTTTCTTTCCTCGAACTTTGGAAACTTGACGAAGTTTACCCTCAGTGTCAACATCCAAAAGAGGTTTGATACTAGCCATTGTCCCAACTACTGCCACAGCTTTCGGAATTCTTCCACCTCGTGCTAAATGATTCAGATCGTCAACCATAAATCGGCTCTGTAAACGTTTTGTCAGTACTGACAGGATCTCCAGTGTTTCTGTCAGTGATTTACCAGCATCACGTAATCTAACTACTTCTTCAACAATGAAACCTTCTCCAGATGCCGCAGCAAGTGTATCTAAAACGATAATTTTTGCCTCTGGAAACTCCTCTAAAACCATATCACGTGCGATAACAGCTGACTGATAAGTTCCTGAAAGCCCAGATGAAAACGCAAGATATAGCAACTCCTCATTCTTCTTTGCAAATGTCTTAAAAACTTCTGAAAATTGTCCAGAATTAATTTGTGATGTCTGAACAGTTTCTCCTTTTTTGATTGCTGCAAGGAGCGTAGCATTATCTAGTGCTTCATTCCCAATTGTTTCATAGGTTTTGTTGCCAATAGTCACAGTCATTCCAAGTATTGTAATGTCATGTTGTTCAAGATAAGTCTGACTCAAATCTGCTGTTGAGTCCGTCATAATTTGAAAAGTCATAAAATTCCTTCCGTAATCTTTTTCTGTCAGTACTGACAGCATTTCCGCTAACTGACGATCTTTTGTCAGTTTTATTTTCGATTTCTAAAAATTTCATACATCAAAATACTAGCTGCAACACTGGCATTTAGACTTTGAACGTGTCCAATCATCGGAATGGTAATCATTTCATCAACTTGTTTCTTGAGATTTTGCCCAATACCATGTCCTTCATTGCCTATAACCAGAGCAACTTTTCCAGCAGTATTCCATTTTGGATACGAAGTACCATCCATATCTGTACCAAAAATCCAGAATCCCTCTGCTTTTAGCCTATCAAGTGCTTGAGAAAGGTTCGTCACTCGAACAACAGGAACATATTGTAGCGCACCAGTCGAAGCCTTAACCGCTGTCGGTGTAATTCCAACGGAGCGATGTTTTGGAATAATAATTGCATCAACACCTGTTGCATCTGCTGTTCTTGCGATAGAACCCAAATTATGAGGGTCTGTCAGTTCGTCCAGAATCAAAATTGTTGCTTCTGTTTTTTCTGTCAGTACTGACAGAATATTGTCTAGCTCTGCGTAGGCAAATTCAGACACACGAGCCACAAATCCTTGATGAACTCCATTTTCAGTCATTTTATTTAGCTCATTTTTAGGTGTCCAAGAAATATTAACTTTCTTAACTCGCGCAAGCTCTTTTACCTTTTCGACATTTTTGCCGCGTAAATCTTCTTGAATATAAAGCTTGTTCACAGTATCGCCATTTAGTGCTTCGGTCACTGCATGTAAGCCATAGATTAAATCTGTATTTTCCATGAGAACATTATAACATTTTTGCTCTAAAAAACCTGACAATATTCGTTAGTTCGTTTATTATGTAATAGCTTTAAAAAAATTATGTAAAACATTGAATTTAAGCTCACTCTTATTTTACATAATTTTTATGATAATTACTTAATAAGTTTGACCTCGTAAATTTTAAATAACTTAATAAACTCTTAAATAAATTTTTTATTTCTCTATTTTCAAAATCTTCTAGCTCTCTAATTCTATTCTCTCCTATATTAAATTTTCAAAAGTGAATGACTTATTCTAAATCATCTGATATAACATCTACCTCGTATTTTAAATATTATATTTATATCCTCAAAATAGTTAGGAAACTAAAATTAGTTTAAATTCACCTATTATATAGAAGACAAAACAAATATATTTACTGATTATCCTTTTTCTTTATCACATAATTTGCCATTTCTTTTTGATATTTTGATACTTCCCAGACCTCTTCTGGATGATTAAGATGCTGAGCCAGCAAATAAGCAATGTAAGGTCCCACTGTCAAACCCGATGAACCCAGCCCACACGCTACGATAAGGCCTTTTTCATTCATTATTGGTCCAAAAAATGGTGCAAAATCAGAAGTATAAGCCCTTGTCCCCACTCGATATTGAACGTTCCCCTTAATAAAACTAGATTCCCTCACAAATCTTTCTACCCCTTGCGTCAATTGCTCAAATGCAGCTTGAGTAGGTTTTAAATCCCAACCCGCCTCGTTCTCATGTGTTGCACCAAGTAAAATCTTCCCTTTTTGAAATGGAATCAAATCTGCTTCACCATCTAAAAACGCAACTGGCCAATTCCCTGTATCAAAAGTAGTTTCAAAAGAAAGAAGCTGCCCTTTTTGAGGTCTAACATCTGTTTCGTAGTCAATAGAACTCAATAAATTTTTAAGTGCTGGTCCAGCACAAAGTACCAACTCCTTTACCTCTATATTTTCAGATACACTCTCAATTCCCCAATACTCACCTACTCGGCGTAAGCTTGCTTCCTCAGTGACAAATTTCACTCCTCTAGCTATCGCCCGCCGCTTCAAATGCTCTAAATAAGACTTACCATCCAATCTTGCACCACCAGAAATATAAAGACTAGGTAATTCTTTTAGCAATGGAAAAAAATCAACCGTTTCTTCTGGACTAAGTAATTGAACTTCTCCAATCTCTGGAGCTTCCTTTTTTCTTTCTAGCGCCAATTTTTTCAGTCTTTCAAGCTCATCTAGTTCTCTCAAAAAGAGCGTCCCACATTGTTCATAGACTTCCGCTGGTAAATCAAAATCTCTAACCAATTGTTCAAAAAATGCAGCGCCATCTTTAGCGAGTTGGTACCATTTCTTATTTCGTCTTTTAGAGAGCCACGGTGAAATAATTCCCGCACTTGCCTGAGTCGCTTGATTCTTTTGAGAATCAAATAAAATGACCTCATATTGTGTCGTATCAATATAATTTGCTAACGTCATTCCGATAATTCCGCCGCCGATAATTGCAATCTTTTTCATATAAATAAACCATTATCCTCGTATTCAATTTAATAAAAGCTCCAACAGATTGACCTTGTGACTAGTATATGATAGGTCATTAACTAGTTTCATTAGAAAATAAAATCAAGACTCAAAGTCCTGATTTTATTGTTAATGTTCTTTAAGCCAAAGCCCCCATTGGATCCCACGGAAGTAAAACTTGTGGTTCTGATTCATAGGCAGTAAGTTCTTCTTCAGTCAGAAACTCTTTGCGTACAACAATTTGATAAGTATATTCATCCATCCAACTATCCGAAGCAACGAAGTAACCTTTGAAAGCCCCTGCATCTTTACCCCAAGAATTTTCAACTTTCCATTTAACAGAGTTTCCCTCTGAGTCTAAATCTACACCAGCCAAAACCATGGCATGAGTCATCAAACTTTCTCCATAGTCCAAGCGCCCTGCTTTATCTTGGGTAAATTCAATATCAAGTGCTGTTTTAAAATCATAAGCATCCATTGTCAAGAGGCCGGCAGACCGATTTGATTCTTGACCAACATCACAACCAAACCAAACTGTTTCACCTGCTTGCATTTGTGCAATGGCAAGCTTCTTGAAACGTGCCATATCAACATTCAAATGTTTCACATCACGCGCACCCACAACATTTCCAAGAAATTCGACAGTATAAGATTTATTGTAAGGCTTATCTGCTGTTGGTGCATTAATGACTGACACATAATCACTCAAATCAACATTTACAAATTTACTATAAAACTCTTTTGGAGTACCTTCAAATTTAACCAAGTTATTTTCTTTGTCACGAAAAGCAAAATCAAAACTTTGTGGTGGTAAGCCCAAAGTTACCGCCAAGAAATTAAAAACTTCTTGCAATAAATCTTCTTTAACAGCCTGTACATCACCTTCTTGCTCAATAGTATAACGTAGAATTTCTGCATCTTGGCGAAGTAATTTGTTTAAATATTGATTAAGTTCACGAGATGACGATGATGCTTGTGATTCAGGATATACCGATTTTGGTACTACACCATATTTTTCAAAAATCGCAACCATCATATCCCATTGACCACCATCTTGTTGGGGAGTTTGAAGCAAGAATTTCAAACGACGGTCATCCATATCAACATGATTAATAATTTGTTCAAAAAACCAATTTGATTTTTCATATTTATCCCAGAAAAAAGTATAGGCTTGTGAAAACTCAAAATCTTCAGTTTTAAACTCATTGATAAATTTGTGACGGAAAGTATTCATTGCTGCAAACATCCAGCAGCGTCCTGATTGTTTTTGATTCGTTACAGGATCTTTCGTCAAATCAATCGAAAACTCTGGCAAGTTAGCCGCGTGTGAACCTCGTACTTCAAGACTAGAAAGCAAACCATTTTTTGTTGCTGCATTTTCTACTGCACGTAATTTTGTATTTTCAGCAAAATTCTCATAGAGTTTTTGTGTGAAATCTTTTGTCAAAGTCATTTTTTCCCTCCGATAGTCCTACATTTTTGTCAATATTTTGACTAGACACCAAAAACATTGATGTTCAATTATTCACTATATTCTTCTATTATAATCTAAATTATCAAAAAAATCAGCAACTACAGCTGATTTCTCTTAAAAACAATAGCATCAGAGTACAAGACCTCACACCATGACATATTAATTTTTGCTAAAAGTTACTTTAATCTATCCGAAAGCTCCGTCTGCGCATCAATCAACCACGGATGAACAACTTTTAAACCTGCTTGTTTAATAAAGTTAATATAATACAATGCTGCAACTTCCATTGAATCTTCGAGTGAGTAAAGCAACCCTCCTTTAAATGGAGCATTATCTCCACCATCCCAGCTGATTTTATCCGCCAAAAATAGAATTAAATCAAGCTTTGTATAGTTTGCACGAAGTGTTGTATGACATTCAATAGCTTCCAGAATCTCGATATCTGTTATCTTAAACTTTTCCTTGGCTAATCGCTTTGACAACTTTTGGTGAATAATCAACGGAAATTTATATTCCTCAGCTAATAGAAAAATTCCAAAATTTTCAGCTCTCTCTATGCGCTCATTATTTGGGTAAACTCCACCAATATCATGCAAAAGTCCAGCAATATATGCCTTATTTCTATCATAATCATACTCAAAAGCGAGCTTTTCTGCCGTTGTTGCCACCGCAAGTGAATGCTCAAATAATTTTTCATTGTTTAAAAAATCATGAACTTTTTCAATCAATCTATCTCTGTTCCCCATTAAAATTTCTCCCTAGCCAAATTCTATTGCAATAGATGAGTTTTCCTCTGGTGTTGCAAACTCAATTATACCAAAAAAAACCTACTAAGAGAGTAGGTTTTTGTAAGCGTTTTTTAAATTTCTACAGCTGTACCAGAGGCGATAATCATCATCATATTATTCCCACCAGTACCGATTGTTTCATAATCTACTTTAACACCAACCACTGCGCCTGCCCCAAGGGCTGTTGCCCGTTGTTTTAATTCCTCGAGTGCTTCTTCTCGTCCTTGAATTAATTCATTTTCATAAGATTTTGAACGACCGCCTAAGATATTTGTAAAACTTGCTTTAAAGTCTTTGATAAAATCAACTCCAGCGACTACTTCACCGAAGACAATTCCTTTATATCCTTTAATCTCTACACCATCAATGGTATTTGTCGTTGTGATAATCATGTTAATCTCCATCTCCTTAAAGTTCACTTCAATATCTTGATTATACCATTTTATTTAGTAGACTAATCAGCCCTTTGGCTGATTTTCGACCTGCCTCAATAATAAATTCATCAAACTTCATGTTAGCATTATGGTCAGCTGTATCAGACATTGCACGAATAACAACAAATGGTTTACCTAAAGCTGTTGCAGCTTGTGCAATGGATGCACCTTCCATTTCAACTGCCAAGACATCTGGAAAATGATTCTTAATTTCAATGATACGTGAGGGACTACTGATAAAGCTGTCAGAACTTGTAATCAGGCCGATATGGACATCATCCAAAACTTTTTTCAACTCAGAAACAAAATATTTACTTGATTCAAAATAAAGGGGTTGTTGAGCCATTTGGCCAAAAGCATAGCCGAAAGCAGTAACATCCACATCATGATAAGCTAGCTTATCAGCAACAACAACGTCACCAATATTTAATCCTTGTGCTACAGCTCCTGCCGAGCCTGTATTGATGATAGCATCCACCTCGAAAATCTCAACGAGAAGCGCTACAGCGAGTGCAGACATTACTTTACCAATGCCAGACTCTACCAATACAACTTCGTGGCGACCAATTGAACCCGTATGAAAAGTACGCCCGTGACGTGTATGTTTTTCCGCATTTTCTAGATTTTCAATAAGTACGCGGATTTCTTCATCCATTGCGCAGATAATTCCTAATTTCATTATTGCCTTTCTTTAGTTCCCTTTATAAGTACCCGATTTTAAAGTTAGTCTAGTATACGCTTCAATAATCAAAAATAATACCAGACAAATGCGATTCCAAGAAGAATCACAATCACAGTAACAATCCAAAGCCATTTATTGATTATCTTCCCGCGTTTTTTTACTTTTGCATTTTCAATTCGTCGGCTTTTATAGACTGAATTTTTGCTTAATTCTCGCTCAATATTATCATACTTTTCTGCAATTTCACGGTCATTTTCAAGTTCTCTTTGTAACTTTTGGTCTAGTCTTTTTTTATCCTGTTTTGCTTGCTCAATAATATCATCTGTCAAAAGTGGTCTAGGCATTTTTTTCAACCTCCGCCTTAAGCTGTTGGATTTCCCAATACCAAATCGCTAGAATTGTTTTTGCATCTGAGATTTGACCTGTTGCTATCATTTCTTTTGCTTCAGGTAGCGCCACCTCAACTTTCTCCAAAAACTCTCCAACATCTGCTGCTCTTGGATGCTTGATTTTGGTTAATTCTGATGAAAAATAGACGTATGTTTTTTCTGATGAAAATCCTGGTGTACCGTAAAAGGCAGACATTTCTATTAAATTTTCTGCTTTATAACCTGTCTCTTCTTCTAATTCACGTAAGGCAGCGGCTTGGGGGTCCAGTTCTTCACCTACTTCTAATTTTCCTGCTGGAATTTCAAAAATAAACTGCTCTAGTGCTTTACGGTATTGTCCTACCAAAATCATCTTATCTCCATGAACTGGTGCAATTGCAACTCCACCATTGTGAAAAACTAATTCTCGAAAACTCGTTGTGTTATCAGGAAGGCTCACAATATCACGGACAACATGAAAAATCTTTCCATGAAAAATTTCTTCTCGAGACAACGTTTTTTCTTCAAATTTTTTCTCATCAAAATCTAGCATAACCACTCCTGAATAATAATTTGCAAAATGAGAGAGTCTTCTTCCTCCCTCTCTCATTTTCTCATTTCTGTCAGCACAAGATTTTACTGACAGAAATCCTGTCAGTACTGATACATTATTGTCCTCGATAATGAGGCATCTTTTTTGCCCGTCCAAGTTTGTTCACTTGCTTACCACGTCCAATTTCAACTGCTTCATCTGGAACATCTTCAGTCACAACTGACCCTGCTGCTGTCAGTGCATTTTTACCGATATGAAGCGGAGCAATAATCGTTGAATTTGAACCAATGAATGCAAAATCGTCAATTTCTGTATTAAATTTATTTTTGCCGTCAAAATTAGCTGTGATTGTACCTGCACCAAAATTAACTTTTTCACCCACCGTGGCATTTCCTATGTAAGTGAGATGTCCTGCTTTTGTTCCTTTTCCAAGAGTCGAGCCTTTAACTTCAACAAAGTTTCCTACATGAACCTCTTCACTCAACACTGTTCCTGTGCGCAGGTGAGCATAAGGTCCTGCATTGCTTCCAACACTCATTCTACTTCCTTCAATTGTAGAATTACGTACTTCACAATCTGAATGAATTTCTGAATTTTCAATGCGACTTCCATTAGTAATCAGCACATTTTTGCCAATAAATGTACGACCTTTTATCGTAACATTTCCTTCAATAATTGTTTCAGGCTCAATGATAACATCTGCTTCAATATATGTTGTCGCTGGGTCAATAAGCGTTACACCATTGACCATATGAGTGCGATTAATACGAGTACGCATTGTAGCTTCGGCTTGAGAAAGTGCAACCCGATCATTGACACCCAAACTTTCTTCAAAGTTTCCAAGAATATGAGCTGCTACGGTCTGATTATTTTTCTTGAAAATTTCGATGACATCTGTCAAATAATATTCGCCTTGAGCATTGTCTGTTGTGATTTCACCGAGCGCTTTAAAAAGAGCTTTATTATCAAAGACGTAAGTGCCCGTATTAATTTCTGTAATATTCTTTTCAAAATCATTGGCATCTTTTTGCTCAACAATCTTTTCAACAGACTGATCCGAGCCACGAACAATTCGTCCATAGCCAGTTGGATTTGGTGCGATTGCTGTAAGAATAGTCGCTGTTGCCTTTTGTTCAAAATGATAGTCAAACAATGCTTGTAACGTTTCACCCGTAATAAGTGGGGTATCTCCAGCAATAACAAGAGTCGCTCCATCTTCATTTGCAAGTAAATCTGCTGCAATACGAACGGCATGACCTGTCCCAAGTTGTTCTGCTTGCTTTACAAATTGTGTTCCTTTAGGAAGAGTTGCAATCACTTTGTCAGCTTCATGTCCCACGATAACCACTCGTTTTGCAGTTTCTATTTCTGAAACATTTTGTAGAACATGGCCAAGCATAGTCTTTCCTGCAACTTTGTGCAGTACTTTAGGAAGAGCAGACTTCATGCGTGTCCCTTTACCTGCTGCTAAGACAATTGCAAATTTATTCATAAAAACTTCTCCTTTAAGATGAGAGCGCATTTATTCAGAAGCCAAACAAGATAGAAAAATGTAATCCCGCACCTCATGAAGCAAGTTTCTTTTTATTCCCTTGTCTAAGCTTCTAACCTCTAAGCTCAATGATAAGATGTGAGTTTATTACTAAGTTAAAAGGAAACTCACTTTAAAAATGTTAACCCAATTATACCATATTAGAGAGCTTTTTTTGTAATCTCTCTTTTCATTATGATAAAATGTATTCAGTTGGAATTGAGTTTATCAAAGTAAGTGCCTACTAGAACCCTCACCAAAATGCTAAGGATTTTAGCAGCACTAAGCTCTGAATTTTGTCTGACTAAACTCAGTGGTAAATTGCAAGCTCCCACTGAGTAAGTCTTGATTTCACTCTCATTTCTTATTCATTTAGTAAACCCTCCAAAACGTTTGGGTTCATTTCATTTTCTTGAAAGGATTTTTTATGAAAACTATCGGATTTATCGGCGTTGGTAAAATGGCAACTGCTATCATTTCTGGCATTGACAAAACAAAATTTAACATTCTCATCTCAGGACGTGATTTGACAAAAACAGAAGAACAAGCGCGCAGTCTAAAAGTTAGTTCTGCCGCAAGCCACACTGAACTTGTCAAAAATTCAGACCTTGTCATTCTTTCCGTCAAACCTCAGGTCCTTCCGTCAGTAATGACAGGACTTGTCAGTACGCTGACAAGAGATAAAACTCTAATCTCTATTGCAGCTGGTTTGACTTTAGCTGATTTAAAACACCTCTCTCAATCTGAAAATCAGCCGATTATCCGTATTATGCCAAACATTAACGCTCAAATTGGAAAGTCAACCTCCGCCATTGTTAAAAATGAATTCGTAAATGATGAGGACTATGCTGTAGCTCGGTCAATTTTTGAATCTGTTGGTACCGTTCACGAAGTCGCAGAGAAAGACTTTTCGACTTTCACTGCACTAGCAGGGTCAAGTCCAGCTTATATTTATATGTTCATTGATGCTTTGAGTCGAGCAGGTGTCTTACATGGTATTCCTAAAGAAACCGCCACAAAAATCGTTGCAGAAACTGTCCAAGCCTCCGCTGAAATGATTTTACAAAGTGGTGAAAATCCTTGGAGTCTTGTTGATAAAGTTTCAAGTCCAGCAGGTACAACTGTAGCTGGCGTTGTCAGTCTTGAGCAAAATCGTTTTGTTGGGAATGTCATCGATGCAATTACCGCAACCATTGAGCGCGAAAAACAATTAAACTAAACTAAAAGTTACTGACAGAAAGTTGTCAGTAACTTTTTTGATTCATTTGTAAATTCTATCTACAAGCGGCTAAAGTCATGACAGTTACTATACTAGTAGTACTTTAACTCTGTTAGATGTTACCCCTCTTTAAGTTGTGAAAAAAAGATTGCAAAAAACTATCTCACAACGATTAAAAAAGCCCTACGTTTCTCATTCACAACCTTGATGTTCTGTATCAAGCGCAAGATACGCACTTTAACTTTTAAACAGAGCATTTAAAAATCAAATAATATTAGGCCTCAACCTCAACTCATTATTACTTTTATGGCAAATTATCCACAAGATTTTCCAGAAACAGAAAAAGGACTTCCTGCTGCGCAAGAAGCCCTATACAAAGAAAATTTTTCGTACTGCAAAACAGTAACAAAAATTCTTTTTAACGACGAAGTCCCAATGAAGCGATAAGTTCACGGTAACGTTGAACATCTTTTTCACGAAGGTAACCAAGAAGATTACGACGATGACCAATTTTTTTCATCAAACCACGATAAGTTGCGTGGTCTTTTTTATGAGTTTTGATGTGGTCGTTAAGGTGGTTGATTTCCCAAGTCAATACAGCGATTTGTACTTCTGGTGAACCAGTATCGCCTTCTTTACGAGCGTATTGAGTGATGATTTCTTGTTTTTTTTCTTTTGAAATTGCCATGAGTTTTTCTCCTTTAAATTTATTGCCCAATCCGAGTGACAGCTTGGCAAGCATGAAACCAAGAGCGGGTTGTAAAAAACTACTCTCCTATCATACACTTTTTCAACTTTTTTTACAAGTGAGACTACAAAAAAAACCTGTCAGTTGACAGGTTTTTAATTACTGGATGAGGACTCCGTAGTAGAATTTTTTGGAGCTTCTTGCTGATTACCATTTGATGAATCATTCCCATCGGCTGAAGACGAACTTGAATCTTTTGCCGATTCCGATGTACTAGATGAACTTTCACTTGTTGTTGATACGCTTGAAGCCGGTTGATAAGGGCCTAAATAAGTTAGCGTAATTTGTTGTGTTGCAATATTGAAAGACTCACCTGCGTCAAGATTTGAAGCATAAACGTAGTTCTCACCATTAGCATAATCCGTGTTTGGCTGTTGATCCAAAATAATGTTTCCTTCTGGTACACCCATCGAAATCAAATCTGCCTTCACTTGTTTCCAAGTCCTGTTTTTAAACTCAGGCATTGTTCCTTGCTCACCTTCTGAAACTTCAAACTCAATCTGCTTATTACCATCGAGATTGAAATAATCCCCTTTTGCAGGCGTTTGTTTCAAAATTGTTCCTGCTGGTTGAGAACTCTGAACATTCTTAGAAACCACTTGACTCTCTGACACATTATAATTAATCATCAAATCATCTAAAGCATCTTGATATTGTTTCCCAACATAATTCTTCATCTTGAAGGAATTTCCGCCTTCTGAAACATAGATATTAATTTTACTATTTGTTCGTACTAACGTTTTTGCCATAGGGTCTGTCCGAGTAACTTTATCTTGAGCAATGGAAGAGCTGGACTCATGTCGAACTGTTCCAACTTTAAGTTTAGCACTCTTTATTTTTGCTTCTGCCTCTTTTAAGGTCATATTTTTTACATCAGGTACTCTCACATTCTCAGGAGTCAAAGCAACCCACGCAGCAGCGGAACCACCAATGACCAACAATAAAATGATAATCGTTGCAATGATTCCTTTTTTAGATTTCTTTTTCTTTGCAGCCGCCGCTTCCTCGATATTTTTCTCAGAATCTTCACCCTCTTTTTTGTCAATTAAAGGCTTTGTGTCATAAGGATTTATCAAGTTTGCTGGCATAATCTTCGTTGCATCTTTGTCTTTACTAAAGACAAGTTTTGGCTCCCCACGTCGGTCTAAACTTGTAGACGTAGCCAAGTCATTCATCATTTCCTCAACATTCGCATATCGGTCAGAAATGTCCTTTGCAGTCGCACGAATAACAACATTTTCAAGAGCTTGAGGAACATTTTGATTGAGATTAATGATGCTTGGAATATTCTCTTGGAAATGTTTCAGCGCAATAGCAACAGCAGAGTCTCCATCAAATGGAATTTGCCCTGTCAACAGCTCAAATAAGATAATCCCAATCGCATAAATATCTGATTGAACCGTTGCATTTGAACCACGCGCCTGCTCTGGTGATAAATAATGAACCGAACCAAACATGGTATTGGTCTGTGTCAATGATGTTTCTGATAAAGCTTTGGCAATCCCAAAGTCTGTGACTTTGACTGTCCCATTGTGTGAAACCAATACATTTTGAGGTTTCAAGTCACGATGGATAATACCATGTGAGTGTGCCATTTCCATCGCTGACAAAATTTCTGTAGTGATTTCAATCGCTTCTTCGTTTGATAATGGTGCGTGTTCATTGATATATTGTTTAAGTGTCAGACCATCAACAAATTCCATAACGATATATTGTTGATTTTCAAATTCACCGACATCAGAAATTCCGACAATATTAGGGTGAGAAAGTTCAGCCATCGCAAAGGCTTCACGTTGAAATCGAGCAATAGCAATATCGTCATTTTCAAAATTGGAACGTAAAACTTTTATGGCTACCTTACGGTTATCAAGAAAAGTATCCTCTCCTTGATACACGTTGGCCATACCACCACGACCGATTTCTTTGATAATCCGATAACGGTCCGCAAAGATTTTGCCGATTTGAATCATCAGTTAACCTCCTGTACTTCCGTTTCAGATTGTCCATCAAATTTAATCAAAATTACTGTAATGTTGTCAAAACCACCATGCTCGTTCGCAAGGCGAATCAATGCTTCTGATTTGTTATCCAAAGTCAAGTCTTCTCTAGCAAAGATTTCTAGGATTTCTCCAGCTGAAACCATGTTAGTAAGACCATCAGAGTTCATCAACAGAACATCACCTTCTTGAAGTTCAAAAGATTGAATATCTGCTTGCACTTCTGTTGTTTGACCTAAAGAACGTGTAATAATATTTTTGTTTGGATGAACTTCAGCTTCTTCTTCAGTAATTTGCCCTGCATCAACAAGTTCTTGAACCAAAGAGTGATCTGTCGTTACTTTACTGAGTGCGCCATCTCGGATTAAATAAGTTCGACTATCACCAACGTGAGCTGAGATTGCCACATTTTCTTTGATGACTACCGCTTCAAGCGTTGTTCCCATCCCTTGATATTCATCAAGTTTGCCGAGACTAGCAATATTCTCATTTTCATTACGAATTTGATTACGCAGCCATAACTCAAGGGTTGCTTCCGGTGTTCCTGCATCAAAAAACGTCTCTGACCAGAGTTTGCCGAGATCTTCTACGGTAAGTTTACTCGCAACATTTCCCGCTTTGTGACCACCCATGCCGTCTGCCAAAAGAAATAGACGATACCCTGCTCGATTAACGTAACTATCGGCATAGTCCTGATTAGTTCCACGCTTTGAACCAATGTCTGATAAAATACTGTATTCCACTTTTTCTCCTTAGAAAGAACAAAGTTTTGTTAAACCAATTTCTAATGAAAATCAGTTTTTCTTAAATTTCGCGACAAAAAATCCGTCTGTATGATAGAGTTCTGGTGTAATAAAAATACACCCTTCTTTAATAAGATTAGATTTTTCATGTGAAATCTCAACCTGTTCAAAATCTGGATGGGTTTCAAGAAACTTATGAACAACATCAAAGTTCTCCTCATCAAAGATAGTACAGGTACTGTATACCATTATACCACTTTTTTTCAAGCTTTTCGAGGCGCTCGCTAAAATTTCCAGCTGAATTTCTTGTAAATTCAGGAAATCCGAACTTTCTTTACGATAGCGGATATCTGGCTTACGACGAATGAGTCCAATACCTGAGCATGGTGCATCAACCAAAATACGATCAAATTTTTCCTCGCCAAAAGTTTCAAAGATTTGTGTTGCATCAGCATTCTGAGTTGTAATCTTATCCGCAACATGAAGGCGTTCTGCATTTTGTCTAATCAGCTCCAACTTATGATCATACAAGTCCAATGCTGTGATATGACCTGTTGTTAAATATTGTGCCATGTGTGTGGTTTTACCACCTGGTGCTGCACAAGCATCAAGAATATTTTCTCCACCTGCAATTTCAAGTAGCGGTGCAACCAATTGGCTACTTTCGTCTTGAATCGTGATTTGACCAGCTTTAAAAGCTGCTGTTGCCGCAAAATTGCCGCTGTCAGCAATCAAAGCACTTTCTGTCAGCACTGACGGACGACTGTCAGCAACGATTACATTGGGGTCAACTTTTCGTAAGCTGACATGACTTGGAACTTCTAAACTTTCTAAGATTTCACCTGTGCGCTTTCCGCCAAATTGTCTGACCATCTTGTCTAACAATAGTTTTGGCATGGAATACTTGGTTTCCCAATCTTTTGGTTCTTCATTGCGATGGTCTGAACGCATAAAATTCCGCAACACGGCATTGATAAAATTCGCTGTTGCTTGTCCATCATGACGTTTTGCAATCTTGACTGCTTCATCAACAGCAGCTGAGGTAGGAACTTTATCCATAAAGAGAATTTGATCGACAGTCAAAAGCAAGAGCATTTTTGCCCAGGGTTTGGGCTGTTTCTTCAGAAAAGGTGCAATGTGCCACTCAAGTAAAGCTTTTTTTGAAACCACACCATAAACTAGTGCCGTCACAAAATTTTTATCCACAGGAGACAGCTCTGAATCGCGCAGATTTCGGTCTAGCGAGATGTTGGCATAAGCGTCATTTCCAAAAATATCATTGAGCACATCAAGTGCAATTTGTCTTGCGTTTTTTTTCATAGCCCTATTGTAACATAAAAGCCCATCCTGACGATGAGCAATGCAAATAAAACTGAGGAAAAGTTGGGTTTTTAATACTGTTTAACTTTTAAACCTACGGCTTAAAAATCAAAGTTTGCGTTTCACGCAAGGCAATATATCTGCGGTTCATCTAATAATTTTACTACGTAAAATTAAAGGTAAACTAGTATAAGCCAAGTTGGATTTATTCGCCAAATTTATCCCCAACTTGAATTTTTTGTCCTAGTCCATTGAGGAAACTTGCGATGTCCATTTTCGGTTTACCTGCGGGTTGGACGATTTTGAGTTCTAAAGTCCCTTTTCCACAAGCAATTTTTAATGATTTTTTCGTTTTTTCCACAATTTTTCCTGTCAGTACGCTGACAGAATTTTCGTCAGCAACTTTCGCTTCGTAAATCTTGAAACGTTCGCCATTCCATAGAGTATGGGCCACTGGAAAAGGATTCATGCCACGGATTTGATTAAAAATCTCACGACTCGTGCGTGTCCAGTCAATCTTTTCTTCTTCTGCAGAAATATTTGGTGAAAAAGTGACTTCATCTTCATTTTGTGGGATAGGTTTTAATTCACCAGACAGATATTTCGGCAAAGTTTCAAGCAATAAATCACGTCCAACGATGGCTAACTTTTCAAACATAGTACCTACATTGTCTTCATCCGTGATTGGAATCGCACTTTGAGCAATCATATCACCCGCATCCATTTTGCGGACCATTTCCATGATAGTTACCCCCGCCTCAGCATCCCCATTCATCACTGCATAGTGAATCGGCGCGCCACCACGGTATTTTGGCAATAATGAAGCGTGCGTATTGACCGCGAATTTCACACTATCAAGAAGTTTTCCAGGTAAAAATTGCCCAAAAGCTGCTGTGATAATGCCGTCTGCTTGTAACGCAATAAGCTGAGTCAGCTCTAACGAGCCTGAGAGCTTTTCAGGTTGGAGCACAGGTAAATTTACAGTCAATGCAAGTTCTTTTACTGGAGTCATCCGAAGTTCTTGCTTACGTCCTACTTTGCGGTCAGGCTGCGTTACAACCGCCAAAATCTCATATTGATTTGAATCAATCAATCCTTGTAACACGGTTGCGGCAAAAGGCGGTGTACCCATGAAGATAATTTTTGTTTTTGTCATTTATTTTTAATCACTTTCCAATTTTTATAAATTTTTGATTTTTCCACATGAGGATTATTTCCCCATTCTTCAGTGACTTTTAAAACTAACGGTGATGAGTTTTCCTCTGATAATTCTGCCAAAGATTTCCACAGAATGCCATCAGAATCATTTTTTCCATCAGCAACAAATTCTGGAAGTTTTTGTGCCTCCTTATCCAATTCTACATCATATAAGTTAAAAATATGATGCGTAACGACTTGCCGCTCTTGCTCATGAACCCATGCAGAATAAACCCGAGAATTTTTAGTCGAAAGCACTTTCAGTCCAGTTTCTTCAAGAAGTTCACGGACTAACGTTTCTTGCATGGACTCGCCCATTTCTTGCGAGCCACCAGGCAAATCGTAGCGATTTTTATAAGGTCCTTGATTTTTCTTGATAACAAGTAGTTGTTGATTTTTAATAGCAACCCCATAAACACCAAAGTGTTTCAACTGAGCAAGTCCTGCTAGTGCTGCCACCTCGCAATAAACATCACTAAGCTCTGCTTTCGTTGCACTGTCCAAGGGCATACTTAGACTTCTTGGATAGGACGATCTCATCTCTTTGATGTGAGGTTGTCCTTTAACATCGGCGGACTTTTTCGACTGATGAAGTAATTTCTTCAATATTTCTGTCATTTTCTCCTCTTGTATGGTCGAAACTTTTCATGTTTTTGCTCAAATTCTTGAATTTCACAAATCAAATCATCTCGAAATTTCACAAGCGAGCAACCATCGAAAACACTCTCCTTATCTTGATAGACACAAGTAAATGTCCATGTGAAAAAACCAACCGTACCATCACAATAATAATTTTCCACAGGCCAAGACTTCACTTGATTGCACGCAGGTTTATTCCAGTGGATAAACCATTTTTCACACTCATCCTTTCCACTGTACTGCGGGCCATAACACTCTGTGTATAAAATATCCTCTGTCAGCACTGACAGAAATTCATCGGCATCTTTGGTCAACCAAGCGTTAATCATTTTCTGAAAAATCTCACTTTTCCCCATTTATGACTCGCCACCCTTTCACATATTCAATTTTTTCACAATCATTAAACAATTTAAAACGTTCTACACAGGTGGAAAATGCTTGCTCTAATTCCGGAGTAAACTTTTCATTTTCTTCTAACCAAAGGTTTTTCACAGCCAAAACACTCTCCTTTGTTCGCCGTTCAATCTCAACCCGACCAATAAAATTTTGACCGTAAATGACAGGTAAAACATAAGCCCCATATTTTCGCTTTTCTTTTGGAGTATAAATCTCCCATTTATAATCAAAATCAAAGATTTCTTTAATCAAATTTCTATCCCAGAGCAAACTATCTAGCGGTGCCAAAAATTCAACCCTCGCCACTCTTTCTGTCAGTGCTGACAGCTTCGCCAATAAAGCTTTGTCAGTACTTTTCATATAGAGGCTTTCTGTCATTCCGCTGACAGCCACTTCTAAAATAGCCCCAGATGATAAAAGTTCTTGAAAAGCCTGATTTCTGGCCTGAGCTTTGAAGTTTTCAATTCCTAGCCAAGCATCACTCCGTTTATTCCACAGCAAACCAACAGCACCAATTCGCCGTAAGACAAGTTGTTGATAGTAATCCGCCTCGTTCTCAAAAATCTGCTGAGGCATTATCAGTTGCGATGATAAAAATTTCTCTGCTAAACCATAAGCTTTTTGACGTCCAGTTTTATGATGAATGATTAACTCACCATGAAAATACATCGTTTCAAGCGCCGCACGTGCCACAGATGAGCTGGCTCCCCAATCCCAGACAATATTTTCAACTTCTAAATGTCTTAAATCTTTCGCAAATACAAAATTTTCCTTTACAAGTATCTCTCGAATTTTTGGTATCATTTGCAAAACTTGCTCATTGGATTGACGCGCCATTGATTCTGCATAACTGATACCTGCGTATTTTTGGACGAACATGGGCAGATCTTCCACAGGAAAAATACAAAGATTTTTATCAAAAAAATCAATCAGTTTCCGTTCTTTATAAAGAAGAGCAGCTAATAACTGCTTATCAAAATTCGCAACACGCGCCTGTAGAGCAATCTCAGGACTAATCCCACAAACATCCACAGGATCAAACTGAATCGAGCCAACTCGCTTGATATAGTCCAAAATACCCGTCTTGCCTGAAAAAATTTTATCTCCAAGCAAACCTTGTCGATAGAGAAGAAAGGCTTGTGCCTCCTCTTTTGTTATCTTTATCACCTATTCTCCTCATACAAAATTTTGTGGCTCGCTATCAATCAAAACCCGTAGCTCTTTATTTTCACGCAACTGAGTCAGCTCCAAGACTTGATTCAATGCTCGCTCAAGCGATTCCTCGAAGCGGTATTTTACCAAAATCTGGTAATGATAGAGATTATGTGTCCGTGCAATGGGTCTTGGCGTTGGTCCTAGAATCTTTGCTTTTTCTGTCAAATTTTGCCTGAGCAACTGAGCAATTTCATAAGATTTTTGGACGGCAACTTCCTCATCTTTATGAGAAACCAACACTTGCACCGTAAAATAATAAGGTGGATATGATAATTCACGACGAAATCTCATTTCCATCTCATAGAACTTCTCATAATCTTGTGATTTTGTCAGCTCAATCGCATAATGTTTGGGATTAAAAGTCTGAATCAAAACCTCTCCCTTTTTATCCGCCCGTCCAGCGCGTCCAGCCACCTGCATCAAGAGTTCAAAAGACCGTTCACTCGCTCTAAAATCAGGCAAATTCAGTCCCGTATCTGCATTGATGACCCCAACCAAAGTGACATTAGGAAAATCTAATCCTTTTGCAATCATCTGAGTCCCAAGCAAAATATCTGCTTCATGATGTCCAAATTTCTCCAAGATTTTCTCATGCGCATTTTTTGTTCGTGTGGTATCTACATCCATACGTAATACACGTGCTTCTGGCAGGATTTCATGCAACTCCTCTTCAACCTTTTGCGTCCCAGAGCCATAGTATCTGATTTTGCGCGATTGGCAGTTGGGACAAGTCTGCGGAATGCCTTGAACATGCCCACAATAGTGGCAATTAAGTGTTCTTGTGTCCATGTGCAAAGTCAATGAAATATCACAATTTGGACAATCCACAACAAATCCACATTCACGACACATGACAAATGAAGAATAACCACGCCGATTGAGCATGAGAATTACCTGCTCATCTTTCTCTATTTTTTCCTTTATCTTACTGAGTAAAACATGAGAAAAATTAGAAGATTGGTCTGAAATTTCACGCCGCATATCAACGATTTCCACATCTGGCAAAATCGCAGACTCATTTGCCCGCTTTGTAAGCAAAAGTAGCTCATAAACACCACGCATAGCACGTGCACGCGACTCTAAGCTTGGTGTTGCAGAACCCAAAACCAATGCTGCATGATGCCACTTCGCACGCAAAAGCGCAATATCTCTAGCATGATAACGTGGACTTGCATCCTGTTTATAAGAACTTTCATGTTCCTCATCAATGATAATCACACCAAGATTTTCCACAGGTGCAAAAATCGCTGAACGCGCGCCAACTACAACTTGCGCTGCACCAGACTTAATTTTTCGCCACTCATCATATTTTTCACCATCTGACAAACCACTATGCATGATGGCAACTTTCTCACCAAATCGTGCAATAAAGCGGTTCGTAATCTGCGGTGTCAAAGAAATTTCAGGAACTAGCATGATTGCCGTCTTTCCCAATTCCAAAAAATGAGCAATCGTCTGCAAATAGACCTCTGTTTTCCCAGAACCCGTAATTCCCTCCAGCAGAAATGGTTTCTCCACAGATTTAATAATATGATTAAAAGCATTCTGTTGTTCATCATTAAGTACTTTTGCACTGTCGCTACTTACAGCATCAAATGTAGCTTGCGTCCGTGATAACTCGACTTCCTCAATGTGAACCAGTTGGTTTTCCACAAAGAATTTTAAAATAGCAGAAGAAAAATCCAAATCTTTTACTGACAGCTTTTCGTCAGCGTGTCTGAGCAAGTAGTATTTCATCTCTAATCGCTTCTTCGCTCGTTTTTCAATCTCAAATGCTGACAACTTATCAACATCATTAACCACAACAAATTTTTGTGTTTTCCGATTTTCTTTCGATTTTGCGATATATTCCACGCTCAATTCAGCTGAACGAACTTTCTTTACTGACAAAACTTTGTCCGCTTCTGTCAGTTGCGACCATCTAAGTTTAGAACCATCAGCAGCCACTAACAACTTGTCATAACTCGAGTTGAGTAAATTTGGCAACATTGCTTTTAAACAAGAAATTTTATAAGAAAAAACAGAATGTCTCATCTCATCAGCCAACCATAACTGCTCTTTTGTCAGTACAGGTTCAGGGTCCAAAACCTCACTGACAGCTTTCAAGTCAGAAAAAATTTCTTCATCAGCAAAATCAACAACAATTCCTTGCACCAAACGATTGGCAGAACCAAAAGGAACATGGACACGCATTCCAATCATCAAAAAGTCCAAAAGTTCATCTGGAACACGATAAGAAAAAGCTTTATCTGTCTGCATCAGAGGCACATCAACAATAATTTTAGCTATTTTCATAAGACCTCCGATATTTCAATTATTCTGTAATCATTACTCTCTATTATATCAAATCAAGAAATTTTTCGCCTTACGAAGTTTTCCATACCGAACAAATGAAGTCAAGACTTATTCAGTGGGAGTTTCAACTCACCACTGAATTTAGTCGGACAAAATTCAAAGTTAGCACGCACTTATTTCGATAAAAAAAGCGCACAATGGCGCTTATTCATCTTACTCAGCCGCAGCTGCTTTCGCAGCACGACTACTTTTTTGTTTTGCTTCTTCTTCAGCTTCCTCTTTAGCGATTTGCTCTTTGATGAGTTGCTCTTTCATCTTCGCTTGCAAACGTTCCAACTCACGTTTTTCGACCAAAGTCTTACGCTTTGCTTCTGGTGCTGGGTGAATCTTGACCGTACCATCAGCAATTTCTTCCAATGATTGCAAAGTCCGCTTTACCGCTTTAAACTTCTTCGTTGGGCGTTCGCCATCACGCAATTCATGCGCACGTTTCGCTTCCAAAACAACCAAAGAATACTTTGAATCCACTTGATCCAACAACTTGTCAATAGAAGGTTCCAACATCATAATACTTTACCTCAATTTCTAAACTTTTTCATCATCCATGCTACCCTGTATTTCGTTATCATGCCCGCCCAATTCAATAAGTGCAAACATAATCCAGTACAGCACAGACCATCACTTCAAGAAGCACAAAGATAAATAAAATCTTATTTTACTTCCTCAATCATATGCACATAACGCTCAATCACACGATCCACGCGATAATGCTCCGCCTCAATGATTTTCTTAACACGCTCAGCCGCAAGCTCCACCTCATCATTGACCACCGCATAGTCATACTCGCTCATCAAACGAATCTCTTCCTTTGCTTTTTCCAGACGACTTGCAATCACTTCCGCAGAATCCGTCCCGCGCCCTACCAAACGACCACGTAGCTCTTCTAAATCTGGTGGAGTTAAGAATACAAAAACACCATCTGGTACCTTTTCTTTAACCTGCAGTGCGCCTTGCACCTCAATCTCAAGAAATACGTCTTTGCCTTCATCTAACGTCTGATTGACATAAGTCAGCGGCGTGCCATAGTAGTTACCGACATATTCCGCATATTCCAACATCTGACCGTTACGAATCATTTCCTCAAATTCCTCACGAGTGCGGAAATAATAATCTTTTCCATCCAACTCACCAGGACGTTGCTTGCGTGTCGTCATCGACACAGAATATTCGAAATTATTTTCGTTTTCAAAAATCTTAGCACGGACTGTTCCCTTCCCGACCCCTGAAGGTCCAGAAAAGACAATCAATAAACCACGCTCTCGCATCGCATCCTCCGATATACTTCGTAAAATCATGTCTTCTTTCATCTTTCATAACAGACAAAATCTATACAATGATTATCGTTCACAAATTATTCTATCAAAAATATAAAACCAGCACCAGCTTTTGTAACAAAAAAGTAATTAAAAATATTTTTTCAGAAACATATCATCCAAAGAAAAAATCCAACTCAAAAGTTGGATTTCATTCTTATTTAGCGTAGTCAACTGCACGAGTTTCACGGATAACAGTAATTTTGATATTACCAGGATAATCCATCTCATTTTCAATACGATTTTTGATGTCACGCGCAAGCACGGTCATCTTATCATCTGAAAGCTTGTCAGGTTTAACCATTACACGAATCTCACGACCTGCCTGTAAAGCAAAGGCAGTTTCAACACCGTCAAAGCTTGTTGAGATTGCTTCAAGGTCTTTCAAACGCTTGATATAGTTCTCAATAGACTCACGACGAGCACCAGGGCGTGCAGCAGACAAAGCATCCGCAGCAGCGACCAACACAGCAATATTACTCATAGGGTCAGTATCCCCGTGGTGACTTGCAATCGCATTGATGACCACTGGATTTTCCTTGTACTTACGAGCAAGCTCTGTTCCGATTTCAACATGGCTTCCCTCAACTTCATGATCAAGTGCCTTACCAATATCATGTAAGAAACCTGCCCGTTTAGCGAGTGCTACATTTTCTCCCATCTCAGCAGCCAAATTACCAGCAATATGAGCCACCTCAACCGAGTGATCTAACACATTTTGCCCATAAGATGTACGGAAATGTAAACGTCCCATAATCTTCATCAAATCAGGGTGGAGATTGTGAGCACCAACTTCAAAGGCTGCCTGCTCACCATATTCACGCATCTTATGATCTAGCGCTTTGCGATTTTTCTCTACCAATTCCTCAATGCGAGCAGGGTGGATACGACCATCTTGAACGAGCTGTTCAAGAGTCATCCGAGCAATCTCACGACGAATTGGGTCAAAACCAGAAAGTACAACTGCTTCTGGTGTATCATCAATGATGACATCAATCCCAGTCAGAGCTTCAAAAGTACGAATATTACGACCTTCACGACCAATAATTCGTCCCTTCATCCCATCATCTGGTAAATTAACAACTGACACTGTTTGTTCAGCCACAGAATCCGATGAGACACGTTGAATTGCAAGAGAGATAATATTTTTAGCACGTTTATCAGCCTCAGCGTGTGCTTTCTCCTCACTACTCTTAATAATCTGTGCCATCTCTTTGGTCAAACCATCTCGTGTTTCAGAGAGGATAATATCACGAGCATCATCAGTGCTCAAACTTGAGATACGCTCCAACTCCAGACGTTTCTTTTCTTCAATATGCGTTAATTGTTCTTCGCGCTTACTGAGCGTATCAGTCTTTCTAACGAGGTTCTCCTCTTTAGAATCTAAGTTTTTTTCTTTTTGCGTCAAGGTATCATCCTTGCGGTCCAAGATTTCTTCACGTTGTTTTAGGCGTTTTTCAGTCTCCTTTAACTCCTTACGTTCTTGCTTAAATTCATCTTCGATTTCACGACGTTGCTTTTGTTCTTCTTCACGAAGCGTGTAACGTGCTTCTTTTTTGAAAGTCTCTGCTTCCTTTTTCAGAAGTTCTGCTTCACGTTTAGCACTCGCCATAACCTCATTTGCTTTATTTTCCGCCTCATTAAAAAGAGAATCAGCATCTTGCTTATTTTTCTTGATATTTTGAGCGTAAAAAATGAAAGCGACAACTAATACAACCAATAAGACCAAAAGAACGATAGAAATAATGTTCATTTGTCTCCTCTAAAGCCAGTAATACTGCGGTTCAATACTACCAGCAGTTTGATTATAAATTTAAAGTATTTTGCAGAGCAAGATACCTGTTTATTATACCATTTTAAGCTTTATTATTCAATTCTTGATTATACAACGCTTTCATTTTTTAAAAAGATGACAGATATAGCTAAAAAAAAAGATATCAGAGTTTACACTCTGACATCTTATCAAGCGATAGATAAATCATTCAAGATTATTCTTCTGGTTCTGTTTCAGGTTCAGTAGCAGGAGGATTTTGAATCTCCTGTACAGTATTCAAATCTGCAAAATCTCCTGTGAACAGCACACCAGCATTAGCGCTGCCTCCAGTTGGAAGACCTAGACCTGCTCCTCGAGGAACGATACGAACTTGTACGGCCTCAATACGACGAGATTGACCTGTCGTACCTGCCAGTCCTCCATCAGCCGTCCATGCTAGCCAACCTTGACCTTGGACATGAACTCGATATTGAATACTGAAGACTTGTTGCATTGCTTTTGGCAACTCAATAGCGAGTGCTTCAAGACGACGTGATTGTCCCCGTGTTCCCACAGTTACCGTACCATCTTCGTCGACTTCACCCTTCGTCCATCCTATGCCTTGCAAATGAGCTGCAATTTGCAGTTCCTCAGCCTTAACGAGACCATCTGTCCCATGCAGACCAGCATTTTCAATACCAAGTGTCAATTCTTCAAGACGACGTCCCTGTCCAGTCGTACCGATTGTTTTGATGCCTGCGCCTGTCGTAGATGCGGACCCACCATCACCATGAAGATTTCCTAAACCTTGGACATGCCCCGTACCCATTTGAACAGTTGGATGAATATGATGGATTCCCTCAACATTTACGGTCTTATAATCATTGTTTGTCTCAGGTCCTACAGCACCTTCAGCGGCATCAAGCGATACAATACCTGCTGCATCAATCTGTCCCCCATCTGATTCGGCTTCGGCTTGAGCATTTTTATCTACTACTCGAACTTGGATTGCTTCTCCTCGGATACTATATCCTTCAGTTCCTGCAAATTCATGGTTTTCAATATCTGCCCAGTCTAACCAACCTTGACCTTGGACATGCATCCGATATTCAATAGTGTACTTACCTGTCAACTGATAATCACCATCCACATGGATATTGATTCCCTCGAGACGTTGACCTGCAGTACCGAGACGTTGACCATTAGCGACATCTACATCTCCAGTGGTTTGCACGTGTCCCCCAATCTTAATTCCTGGGATAAGATTGCCATTTTCATCCTTTAATTCCAATTGGAAAGTATGAAGCGCCTGTGCTTGACCGACAGTACCTACTTGGAGTACTCCGTTTTCATCTGTAGTGACATTGTTTTGACTACCAAATTCTCCCGTAGCATGAGCACGTATCCGCATTTGATCGTTAAATTCAACGTCCACTTGGTTAGTCGCTGTAAAGAATTGACCTGGAGTAACCACTCCATCTTCTACGTTGCCAGCCATTTTTTCAATCCAGTTCTGCAACGTATTTACAGAGCCTTCAGCGTTAAACATATCTATCACATCATTAGCCTTTTCTCCTAACAATGCTTCAAGAGATGCAGTATTCATAAAGCCAGTAACGTCAAAGGCTACTCCTACGTCACCAGGATTATTGTGTTCAAAGGTAAAGGCATCTTTGTAGTCGTTTAATACTTCAAAGTTAAGTTCAACCTCACCAAGAGATGCGAATGCAGTTTTCGTAAAGTCAAGCATTGGTTTCGTATCAATAGTAAACCCACTTTCGGCGTCATTCACAATCGTACGAGTGATTTCTCCTGCATTGAACGCTCTATTCAAGGTCTCTTCAGAGAGAGTAGCTGGTAGAATTTCACCGGTGAAGAAGTTTCCACTATTAGTATTCAACCAACTTGCAAGCGCCTTAGGATTTCCCGTACCATCTGCTCCAAGTTCCGCTTTATTCAATGTGAAGTTTGTTCCATCAAACATTTTGTTAACAAGATCTTCAATCTCAGCGTCCTCTGTGATTGCTCCGAAATCTACCTGTACAACTTTACCCACTCCTATAGCCTTATCTGCAAATGAGACAAGTTCTGCTTCTACTAACGGCGTCAAATCAAGTTCTACCTCGTCCAATGGGGCATCACTCTTCAAATTTATTGTTGCTTTTGGAGAATTAATATCAGCCGCAGTGATTGTGATATCATCATTAAATTCACGGGAGATTTCTGCTGGTTGACTGATAACATCAATATCACCTGCTGATAGTACAAACGGGGTGATTGTGAGCTCAATGACCTTTGTAAACCCTTCATCATCCTCTAAAGTAATTATATATACTCCCACATCAAGGTTATCTGTGAATTCCAACTCAGTGCCGCCGTCTCCGACTACAAGTCCATGATTATCAAGCGTTTCTTCATCTTTTACTACACTAATAATGGACTCAACCACAAAGTCCGTCAAGCCCTCAATATCAGAAATAACTAAATTGCTTTCATCTCCAAAGTATCTTTCTGCTGTAGGGCTTACATCACGTGGTTGCACAAGAGAGTGCTTCGGTTCTCCTTCCAATCCCTCAGCCACTACATTCATAGCTGGTGCCATTGGTGAGATGAGCATCGTTCCTAGAGCTGCTGTGCTGGCAAATTTGCGGAAGACCGCTTTGTTGTTTCTGCGTTTCTTATTTGACATAGATTACCTCACTATTTATTATTTTTTTCTTAGAGTAGTTTCTCTTGTACAAGTACAAGAGAAAAGGGGTACCCCTTTTCATTTTCAGTTTTTTGTATCTTATAAGGACTTTAGGGAAAGTATTCACACCTAATATGATAATTTATCATATTTCTCCTTTCTCATTATTTTATAATACTATCCTAACACATCATTTCAAAACTAAGAAATAATATCCTGTAAAGCACTGAAAATATAATATTTCTGATAGTTTCCCTTTCTCTAATTTTATTCTCATTAATATAAATAACGTTTATAAACTCTTGTTCAGAGAAGTCATAAAATGAAAAAAACTAGCCGTGATTTACGGCTAGTCCTATTATTTTCATTCAATCTTCTCTTGAAGTGATTACTTTATTGGTGGGGGAATTAGCACGCACTTGCTAAGTTAAAACATTTGGTTACTTTTTTACCCACTTTACGTATAGATAAGTGGAGATTCTCTCCGTACTTTGAATAACTTGGTGACACACTCCCTGTCAATTCTAGATAATCTTACTGAGGAGGTGTAGAGGCTATGGTTATTTGCCACCTCTTGGTTATGGGAAAGTTTTTCAATGGTTGTTGTACTCGTGAGCTTTAGTTTGGGTGCAATACTGGGCGCTTTTAAGATCATTCTTGAAATTATCAAGCTCATCATCGAAATCAAAAAGCTAGCCGTAAATAACGACTAGCCAACCGTAACCAAGAATCCAGAGTACACCATGTGTTAGCAGCACACGGTTTTTTGTGTACCTTTTTCTTTGTTAGCGTTATTATAACACTTGCAGTTGAGTTTTTCAACTTAATCTGAGAGCGCTGCTTTAAGTGCTGCGACTTTGTCTGTCCTCTCCCATGGGAGATCAATATCTGTACGACCAAAGTGTCCATAAGCCGCTGTTTGAGCATAGATTGGACGGAGAAGGTCAAGCATTTTGATGATTCCGGCTGGACGAAGGTCAAAGACTTTACGGATAGCAGCAAGAAGTTCATCATCAGAAACTTTTCCTGTACCAAATGTTTCAACATTGATTGATGTTGGTGTGGCTACACCAATCGCATAAGATAGCTGGATTTGAGCTTTGTCTGCAAGTCCTGCTGCGACGATATTTTTTGCGACATAGCGCGCAGCGTATGAAGCCGAACGGTCAACTTTTGTTGCGTCTTTACCAGAGAAAGCTCCTCCACCATGAGGCGCATAACCACCATAGGTATCAACAATGATTTTGCGCCCAGTCAATCCAGAGTCACCCTGAGGGCCTCCAATAACAAAGCGTCCTGTAGGATTGATGAAATATTTTGTTTCATCATCCAGAAGTTCTGCTGGAATAACTGCTTTGATGACTTTTTCTTTCACATCTGCTGTGATTTTCTCAAGCGTCACATCTGCTGCGTGTTGTGTTGAGATAACAACAGTATCAACACGTTTTGCTTTGCCGTTGTCATCGTATTCAACGGTTACTTGTGATTTTGCATCTGGACGAAGGTATGAAATTTCTCCAGATTTGCGAAGATCCGCCAACTTTTTCACAAGTTTGTGTGAAAGTGAGATAGCGAGTGGCATATACTCTGCTGTTTCATTGGTTGCAAAGCCAAACATCATCCCTTGGTCACCTGCACCAATAAGGTCAAGCGGATCAATCACTTTCCCATCTTTTCCACGCACTTCTTCGGCTTCATTGACACCTTGTGCAATATCTGATGATTGTTCTACGAGCGATACGTGAACTCCGACTGATTTGTAATCAAAGCCGTTTTCACTATCTGTATACCCGATTTTTTTGATGGTATCACGTACAACACCTGCGATATCAACATAGGCTGATGTTGATATTTCACCAAAGACATTGACTGTACCTGTATAAACCACTGTTTCACAAGCGACATGGGCGTCTGGGTCTTGTGCAACGATGGCATCTAAGATAGCATCTGAGATTTGGTCTGCGACCTTATCTGGATGGCCTTCTGATACTGATTCTGACGTAAATAAACGTTTTTCTGACATTTTGATGTCCCCCTACTTTTTTGATTCGGTTACAAGGATTTGTCGGTCTAAATCGTTCAACTAGGGAAGCTATCTTGAAAACTCCCACGCTTCACTGATATAGAACCACCTGATTGATAAAAATCAGCCTTTCGGGACTTGTAACTCTTTTATTCTACTCTTTTTTCATGAAAATTGCACTATCATGATGATTTATCGTTTCTGATATTGTTTAATTTCTACAAATTCCGTTTGGAAATTAAGCATTAAAGTTTGCGTTTGATGATAGTTTTCCCAATCATCGCAAGACGATACAAAATCTATTTTCAGACAAGCTGGCTGAACGTTTGATTAATGCTTTTTAAACATATATTCTCTTGACAATGGCAAGCTTTGGCCTGATGAACCTTTTGTCACAAGATATTGGATAACGTCAATATTCCCCGCCTCAAAGCTTGCCGCACAAGCTTGTAAATATAAAGTCCACATTCTGGCAAATGGGCGACCCATTTCAGTTTCAACTTCATCAAAAACCTTTATGTAATTTTCATTCCAGATTTCTAGTGTTTTTTGGTAATGACGACGAAGAGGTTCTAAATCATCAAGTTGCAGTTTTGCAGTCATGATATGGTCAATATTTTCTGCAACATTTGGGATGTAACCGCCAGGGAAAATATACTTTTCGATGAATGGGTCGACTCCTGCTCCGCGATGTTGTCCAGTGATTCCGTGAATCAATGCGCGGCCATTTGGTTTCAGATAGTCATATACTTTTTGGAAGTACATTTCAAGATTTTCTTTGCCGACGTGTTCAAACATTCCTACAGATGTGATGTAGTCAAATTCTCCTTCTTTAAGGTCACGATAGTCTATGAGGAAAACTTTTACTTTGTCTTGTAATCCTAAATCTTCGGCTTTTTTGCGAACATAATAATATTGCTCATCAGACAGTGTTACTCCCACACATTCCAGACCATATTCTTGAGCTGCTTTAAAGATGAGCGTTCCCCAACCACAACCAATATCAAGTAATCTTCCACCTGGTTTGCTATTGAGTTTGTCCAGAATATGATGTACTTTAGCAATTTGTGCATCCTCTAAAGGCATTTCTTCGTGTTCAAAGTAAGCGCAAGAGTAAGTCATCGTTGGGTCGAGCCATTTCTTGTAAAAGTCATTTCCAATGTCATAATGGCTATGAATATCTTCTCGACTTTCTTTTTGGTCATGATTGCCAAGAAGTCGTTTCATGATTGCCTTGCTAAATCCTGATTGGTCTGTTAAAAAACTACCCGATTTACGATAGGCTGACGCGATAAGTTCTTGGATACTTCCGTCAATCTCAATTTCTTCATTCATGTATGCTTCAGCTAACACTAAGGTTGGTGTCGCTGAGAGGTCACTAAATGAAAATTTCTTATTAAATGTGATGTGTGCTTGGGTCGTACCATCGCCGTATTTTTCTGTTTTGCCATTCCAATAAGTCACTTCAATGGGAATGTCAAAAGCTGACGAGAGCGCTTTGTTTAATACTGTTTTTTCGAATACCAAATTGTTCTTTTCCTTTCAAAATAAGATGCAGGGCGCTCGTTCTGAATTATAAAACCAGTCTGTTTTACACTACAAAGTGTAGAGCTTTTAGGGTCTTGCTATCGGGTTGGCTCATCTCTGGGGTTTATCTCTGTTTTTGTAAAAATTTACTCAAAAAATAGAGAAATCTCAAAGATAAGAGAGTGAACTCGTTCCTAACATCATTCTAATAAAAACTATACTCTGTAGGTTAAGGAATGTCAAATAGTTGCTATCGTTAGATTTTCTGAAAGTTTAGTCTTCTTTTTATGAAACAATGTATAGACCCATTAATATAAGGATTACATACGATTTTTGGGAAGAAATATCGACTGTGCTCCTTTAAAATAATCTAATAAATACTCTTATAATCAAGTTAGATTAGAAATGAATGAAAAAGGATAAATCACTTTGAAAAATTCCGCTGCTTTTTGAGATTTTCTATCTCTGTACCTCCAGCACTACGCTGTCCGTTTGCTTATGCTTCTTTTGCGCAAAGAGCTAAATGGCATTTCTCTATGTTTCTTGACGGTGTTGCTCACATCTTGATATAATAGTCATATGAGTGACGAATTAGAAAAAAATAGTATTTTACTAAAAAATCCTTGGCTATCTGATGTTAAAATCTTTGCCGAATCTGAGTCAACACAAAAGGATGCAAAACTTGATAATCAGGAAAATTGTCTTTATATGACTGAGCGCCAACTGGCGACTTATGGGCGTTTTGGTCGCCAATATTTCGCTGCTGAAGATGGCGGAATTTATATGAGTTTAATGCTTCATCCTTCTGTCAGCACTGACAGATTGCCTAATTATACGCTTTTGACTGGCGCTGCTGTGGTCAGTGCGATTGAAAAATTGACGGATAAAAAACCTCAAATCAAATGGGTCAATGACATTTATTTGGGACAAAAAAAATTTGTCGGTATTCTCGCAGAGGCTTCTGTCAATGCTGACAAGATTCCTCAGATTATTATTGGTGTTGGAATTAATTTTTCAATTCACGATTTTCCAGAAGAATTGTCTGAAAAAGCAACTTCACTTTTTGCTAATGAACAGCCTACTGTCACACGTTCTGAGTTAGTTGCAGAAATTTGGTCAGAGTTTCATCGTTTGAGTGATGGAAATTTTTTTGATATTTATAAAGCTCACTCTTTCATTTTAGGGAAACAAGTTGAATTTACTCAATCGGGTAAGGATTACATTGGCATCGCGACAGATTTGACGGCAGCTGGGGAATTAATTGTCGATTTGTTTAACGGTCAACAAAAAGTGCTATCTAGTGGCGAAATTTCATTAAAAAAATGGACTTAATTAAGTCCATTTTTTCGTAATTATTATTATATTATTATAGGAGGTCCAGTTTTAGGTCATGGCGGACCGGTTTTTTTATTTGATTTATCTCTGGATGACTTATGTTTGGAACTTTGATGTCACACTCTATCAGAATTTCAAGAATCTTGGTTAAAAATCTGACCAGTCATCTTCTTTTTCATCTGAAATTGGTTCGGCATCCTTCATCTTGTGATTTTGATTTTTAGGTTGTTCTTCCCAAGGATTGCCCCAATTATTTGATTTTGTCGAATTCCAAGAGTCTTGGGTAAAACGATCGTCATAACGGCGCGCTTTATCATCAAAACGATTTGCCCATCTTTCTGACTTTTCGTCCATTTTACGAGACCATTTATCTGCTTTTTCTTCCCATTTTTGAGCCTTACGATCCCACTTATCTTGATAGCGCTCATTGTCCCGATTACGCTCATTGTAGTAATTCCCACGATTGCTATAGCCACTTGGCATAATCCAACTTGCCACGAAATAAAGGAAAATCAAGCCTCCCCAACTTCCAAAAGCTAATACTACAAATAGGATACGTAAAATCGTCACAACATCACGACCCCAACCAAAATATTCACAAATCCCAGCGATAACTCCGCTAATCATACGATTATTAGTAGATTTTGTTAATTGTCTTTGAGACATTATTTTTTCCTTTCTAGGTTTGGAGCGCAGGCACTTATTTTGAAGATTCGATTCAAAACAAGTGCACTATATTTTATAGCTCATAGTATGCGCTCCTCACACACTATTCTTCCGATACTGAACTTACTAAAGCAACATTGGCTATCAGGAAGCAACTCCGTTTCATCTGATTCAACTCTTTGCCTGTGTCATTAACAAACTAGCGATAAGATAGATAATGAATAATATCCCCCAACTTCCAAAAGCACCAAGGACAACCACAATACGAATAATATTGATTAACGTTCGATTCAAGCCAAAGTATTCCCCAAGTCCCCCGATGGTTCCTGCTATGACTCTATTATCACTTGACCTTGTAAGTTTTCTCTTAGACATTTATCATCCTTTTCGTTCCGTCAGTATACTGACAAAAATTTTGTCAGCAACTTTCTGCTTTAGTTTTCTTCTTTGTCAGCGTCTTTTAACCAAATTGTTCCTGATTTTGTTTCAAATTCAAAAGTCAAAGTATCTTCTCCTTGACGAACAATCGCAGCACCATTTCTTCCAGCTTCAAATGGTGTATCAAGGTTCAAACGTGTCTTATATCCACCAAAAATCGTACGCACATGACCGACAAGACCGAGTGTTTCTGGCACAGCAACTTTAATGTCACCATTCACATTTTTCACATTTAATTTGCGAGCTTTGCCAATCGTTTCAGTCACAAGGATATTACCATTGACCAATGTCACATCAGCAGATTCAAAAGCAGCTGTAATACGAATATTACCATTGACACCATTTAACTTAATTTCATCAACGGTACCATCAAGTAACTTGATTTCTCCATTTTTATTGCTGACTTCAACTGCACGACTTGTCACTTCATTGACTTCAGCAGTACCATTGACCTGATTGATATTTAAAGCATTTGCTTCGATCTTTTCAACTTTTACCTCTGCATGAACCGTACTCAATTCAATGTTGTCATAATTCTTTGCTGGTAAATACAATGTAAGGTCAGCAGCAATGCGTCCATTGACTACAATTTCAAGCGTGTCATCAACAACTTCAATTTTAGTTTTTTCAGTAACATACGCTTCAATATTTCCCTCGTCAACTGCTCCGTAAACTTTATATTCAGCTTTCACATGGGCATTATCTCCAGGTAGAACCGTTACTTTTCCGCCCTTAATGTCAATGTTGACTTTGTCAAAATCTCCCTCAACATCGTTTTCTACTGGATAAGACGTTGATTTTACTTTCGGAAAACCATTTGAAAAATCAATATTGTCATCTACTGCTTTTGAAACACCTTGAAAAAGTTCTTTACCTTTTGCAAAGATACTTTCTGCAACATTTTTCATTGCATCAGGAAAATCAACATTATGATTTACATAGCCTTCCTTGTCAGTAAATGTAAATTTTGATGAGGATTCTTCATCCGTATTGACAGATTCATCAGCTCCACCCTTTTTTTCAAGAAGTTCCAAAGCTTCATCTTCCGTAATAATTCCGCGACGCATCAAATCCATAATTCTATCTTTTTTGTTAGCCATTTTTTATCCTTTCTTGCTTTATCAAAGCACTTAACATCTTTAAAAACTTTTTTATATCTGAGGTTATCTTAACCTCACACTCTTATTATCTCAAACTTTCCAACAAAAAAAATCAGCCCAAAGACTGATTTTTCATTTGTTCCTTTAAACTGACTTACATCAATATTTTATCAGTACTGACAGCTCTCACCCACCTTCTCATTTAGGTTGAATATAAGTTGCCAATGCCGCCACCCCAGCAGATATATGACGCTCACTCACAATATTATTCCCCTTAACATTCATCTCAGAAACTAATATTGAGTTATCAGGATAGACCTTCTCCACAAAAGCCACATGACCATAAACAGAACTTGAACCTGCAACACCAGGAGGGAAACTTACTGCATAACCCTCTGTTGGAACAGTCGTCGTATAATAACCTTGGGCTTGAGCATTAATCCCCCACTCACCACCATTGCCCATATGAGTCCCAATCCGACCCCCAAGTTGAATGATTCGGTTATACACATACTGCGTACAATTCCCAAACGCATAACTCTCTGAACCTGGATATTCCACCCCATTATAAGCGGGGAAATTCGAGCTATCCAATTTTGAACTCAACACAGGACTTGTCGGTGTATCTGATGCCCACACTTGAGTACTGCTATCTACATTGTCATAGAAATTCAGATTATATTCTTGGATAATATCAATCAATTTTTGAGCATAGTCAGGATCTGTCGCAAAAACACCTTGCAACGATTCCGCTGCTTCTTGATAAGTTTTCGCCTGAGACTTCCATGAACCTGCATAAATATCTGGATTCCAAGTCGTCCCTTTCAACATTAAGTTAATGTAATCATCTAAAGATTGGTCATAGTTACTATAAACTCGAAAACTCTGTTGAATAAAATAAGGATTAGTTCCAGCAAATTCTTGCGTTTGGAATGTCACTGCTTTCCCTAAGTAAGCCCCTGTAATATTGAAAATATTAAAGTACTTCTGAGCCATATTACTTTGACCATAGCCTGACTCTAAAATCGCTTGCGCCAAGATAATTGAAGCAAAAAGATTATTTTTTCCCGCCAAAACCTGTACTCGAGGTGCAATACTCTTGATGAAAGCTTCTGGGCTAGACGCATCAATTTTCTTAATAGGTTGAGCGGCCTCTATTTTCTTCAACACAGGACCCGTATAAATCGATGTTGCATTACTCAGCTTTGAGTTTGCCACTGCCGAAGACTGATAATAAGCAGAATTCGCATAGCTAGAAACAACTGTTTCAGAATGCGAAGAAACACGACTTGTTACAGTTTTTGTAGATGAACTACCCGTTTTACTCGGAGTACTTGGCTTAGGTGACACTGGCTTCGGCTTACTTGGTGATGCTGGTGTGCTTGGCTTTGAAGCCGTCGGTTTATCTGGCGTACTCGGTGGAGTAGGAGGTGTGCTAGGTTCCGCAGGTTTGGTTTCATCTGGAGCTGTGACTGACGAATCATCTCCTGAATTTCCCGTTCCTTCCGAACTCTCCCCATTACTTCCCGTCTCATCTGGCCTATTGCTTGGTGTCTCATTATTATTATCTGTTGTTGCTTGACCCGTATCTCCTGTCTCCATTTGACCTGAATCATCACTCGTTACTAATTCATTACCATTGTTCACGACCTGTGACGTAGACGTCACCTCATTCGAAACTGGCAACTCATCTGCATGAGCCGCAGCACCAAACGTACTTATCCCCAGAGCTAGTGCTGTACCTGCTACTAACTTGTAAGTCTTTCCAATTCTTTTTTTATTATTTTCAACCTTCAAAATCAAAACCTCTTTTTATTCTGCTCGCTCTCAATGAAATTTATGATAACACTCTTATTACAATATTGTAACACTTTCTAAATTATAACGCAAGCTAATCACTTCTCACACTTATATATACGTAAGTTAATCTAAAATATCACCATAATAAATAAAAAAATCTGCCAAAATGACAGATTTTCTTTTATTAAGATTTATTCCTAATTATTAAGCTTTGTTTGCTGAACCAAACACATCAATACGTTCTTCAACAGACGCAGTAATTGCATCAAAACCAGGTTTCAAGAATTTACGTGGGTCAAAGAGTTTTTTCTTCATGTATTCTGCTTCATTAGCATCAAATTCATTAACGAATTTACGAGTCGCAGCTGCAAACGCAAGTTGACATTCCGTATTAACATTAACTTTAGCAACACCATTCGCAATAGCTTCACGAATTTGATCATCAGGGATACCTGAACCACCGTGAAGTAC
Source organism: Lactococcus allomyrinae (assembly GCF_003627095.1). Classification (NCBI taxonomy): domain Bacteria; kingdom Bacillati; phylum Bacillota; class Bacilli; order Lactobacillales; family Streptococcaceae; genus Lactococcus; species Lactococcus allomyrinae. The sequence goes on from NZ_CP032627.1 coordinate 1,648,019, forward strand.
GATTGGCACATTGTGTCCCATAGCTTCGACCAAAGCAGCATTCAATTTTTCTAAGTGATCAATATGAAGACCAGTCCATCCTTCTGGATAAGGTCCGTGAATATTACCAATACCAGCTGCAAGGAAGTCTACACCTAGTTTAGCCATAGCAACAGCATCTTCAATAGGAGCAAGTTCACCATCACCGATGATACCATCTTCTTCACCACCAATAGTACCAACTTCACACTCTACAGAGATCCCTTTAGCGTGTGCTTTAGCGATAACTTCTTCAGCATATTTAAGGTTTTCTTCAATTGGAAGATGTGAACCATCAAACATTAATGAAGAGTAACCAACTTCAATACACTCCAAAGCATCTTCAAAATGACCATGGTCAAGGTGAATAGCCACAGGAACAGTAATACCCATTGACTCAACAAGAGTCTCAATGAGGAGTTTACACATTTTGTAACCACCCATGTATTTAGCCGCACCCATAGAAGTTTGGATCAATACAGGAGTCTTTTTAGCTTCTGCTGCACGCAAGATAGCTTGTGTCCATTCAAGGTTGTTTGTGTTGAAACCACCGATAGCGTATCCGTTATCACGAGCGGCTTGTACGAATTTTTCTGCTGAAACGATTGCCATTTCAAAATCCTCCGAATATTTTATTACCTACCTAGTATAGCATTTTGTGAAGTATTTTTCTAGTGCTAGCACATCAAAAGATAAAAGTAATCGCTTAACTACGCGGTTTAACACTAAAGTAGTAAAAAAAGTTGGTAACAAAGTTACCAACTATATAATCCCGAGGACCGGTTTCGAACCGGTACGAAGGTTACCCCTCGCAGGATTTTAAGTCCTGTGCGTCTGCCAGTTCCGCCACCCCGGGTGATTATAGAAAAACTCCCACTGGGGAGAAATTAAGCGAACGACGAGATTCGAACTCGCGACCCCAACCATGGCAAGGTTGTGTTCTACCCCTGAACTACGTTCGCAACGCTTGTGTCTTCCGACAATGCCGACTACATGATTCGAACACGCGACCCTCTGATTACAAATCAGATGCTCTACCAACTGAGCTAAGTCGGCTAATACCTAAAAATGCGGATGAAGGGACTTGAACCCCACGCTGTTAAGCGCTAGATCCTAAATCTAGTGCGTCTGCCAATTCCGCCACATCCGCGAGGAATTATGACCCGTGCTGGGCTCGAACCAGCGACCCTTTGATTAAAAGTCAAATGCTCTACCAACTGAGCTAACGAGTCATTAGTCTATCGACTAACGGTTCCGACGGGAATCGAACCCGCGATCTTCGCCGTGACAGGGCGACGTGATAACCGCTACACTACGGAACCTATTCAAATAAAGGCTGAACCAACCTATGGGAGTTAACGGGATCGAACCGCTGACCCTCTGCTTGTAAGGCAGATGCTCTCCCAGCTGAGCTAAACTCCCCAAACTTGGCCATTAGCTTATCTCCCAGAGGGCAACCCCCAAGTACTTCCGCCGTAGATGGACTTAACTGCTGTGTTCGGCATGGGAACAGGTGTATCTCCATCGCAATGATGACCAAATCATTAAATGTTACTTTGAACATTCAAAACTAAATAACAATTCTTCTAACTCCTAAACCATAAGCATTTTATATTTGACTCTCTTGGTAAAGTCCTCGAGCGATTAGTACTGGTCCGCTCCACCCCTCACAGGGCTTCCACTTCCAGCCTATCAACCAGATCATCTCTCTGGGCTCTTAATTCTTACGAATGGGAAATCTCATCTTGAGGTGGGCTTCGCACTTAGATGCTTTCAGCGCTTATCCCTTCCCTACATAGCTATCCAACCGTGCTCCTGGCGGAACAACTGGTACACCAGCGGTAGGTCCATCCCGGTCCTCTCGTACTAAGGACAGATCCTCTCAAATTTCCTACGCCCGCGACGGATAGGGACCGAACTGTCTCACGACGTTCTGAACCCAGCTCGCGTGCCGCTTTAATGGGCGAACAGCCCAACCCTTGGGACCGACTACAGCCCCAGGATGCGACGAGCCGACATCGAGGTGCCAAACCTCCCCGTCGATGTGAACTCTTGGGGGAGATAAGCCTGTTATCCCCAGGGTAGCTTTTATCCGTTGAGCGATGGCCCTTCCATGCGGTACCACCGGATCACTAAGCCCTAGTTTCCTACCTGCTCGAGTTGTAGCTCTCGCAGTCAAGCTCCCTTATACCTTTACACTCTACGATTGATTTCCAACCAATCTGAGGGAACCTTTGGGCGCCTCCGTTACTCTTTAGGAGGCGACCGCCCCAGTCAAACTGTCCGTCAGACACTGTCTCCCTGGCCGATATTGCCAGCGGGTTAGAGTAACCATAAGTCAAGGGTAGTATCCCAACAACGCCTCAATAGAAACTAGCGTCCCTATTTCAATGGCTCCTACCTATCCTGTACATGACTTACAGGTACTCAATATCAAACTACAGTAAAGCTCCATGGGGTCTTTCCGTCCTGTCGCGGGTAACCTGCATCTTCACAGGTACTAAAATTTCACCGAGTCTCTCGTTGAGACAGTGCCCAAATCATTACGCCTTTCGTGCGGGTCGGAACTTACCCGACAAGGAATTTCGCTACCTTAGGACCGTTATAGTTACGGCCGCCGTTTACTGGGGCTTCAATTCAGGGCTTCGCTTACGCTAACTCCTCCTCTTAACCTTCCAGCACCGGGCAGGCGTCACCCCCTATACATCACCTTGCGGTTTAGCAGAGAGCTGTGTTTTTGATAAACAGTTGCTTGGGCCTATTCACTGCGGCTGGCTTTTACACCAGCACCCCTTCTCCCGAAGTTACGGGGCTATTTTGCCGAGTTCCTTAACGAGAGTTCTCTCGATCACCTGAGGCTACTCGCCTCGACTACCTGTGTCGGTTTGCGGTACGGGTAGATATAATTTAACGCTAGAAGATTTTCTTGGCAGTGTGACATCAAGGAGTTCGTTTCCGTAGAAACTTCCCCATCACAGCTCAATGTTAAAGAGAAATGCATTTGACACATCTCACACCTCACTGCTTAGACCAGAATCCATTAACTGGCATCCTTTAGCCTACTGCGTCCCTCCATCACTATTATATCTAGTATAGGAATATCAACCTATTGTCCATCGACTACGCCTTTCGGCCTCGCCTTAGGTCCCGACTAACCCAGGGCGGACGAGCCTTCCCCTGGAAACCTTAGTCTTACGGTGGATAAGATTCTCACTTATCTTGCGCTACTCATACCGGCATTCTCACTTCTTAACGCTCCAGCACTCCTCACGGTATACCTTCTTCGCGGTTAAGAACGCTCTCCTACCATTGATAAAATATCAATCCAAAGCTTCGGTAATATGTTTAGCCCCGGTACATTTTCGGCGCAGGGTCACTCGACTAGTGAGCTATTACGCACTCTTTGAATGATAGCTGCTTCTGAGCTAACATCCTAGTTGTCTGTGCAACCCCACATCCTTTTCCACTTAACATATATTTTGGGACCTTAGCTGTTGGTCTGGGCTGTTTCCCTTTCGACTACGGATCTTAGCACTCGCAGTCTGACTGCCGAACATGTGTATTAGCATTCGGAGTTTATCTGAGATTGGTAATCCGAGATGGACCCCTCACCCAAACAGTGCTCTACCTCCAATACACTTACATTTCGACGCTAGCCCTAAAGCTATTTCGGAGAGAACCAGCTATCTCCCAGTTCGTTTGGAATTTCTCCGCTATCCACAAGTCATCCAAACACTTTTCAACGTGTCCTGGTTCGGGCCTCCAGTGCGTCTTACCACACCTTCACCCTGCTCATGGATAGGTCACTAGGTTTCGGGTCTACATCATGATACTAAAACGCCCTATTCAGACTCGCTTTCGCTGCGGCTCCGTCTCTTCAACTTAACCTCGCATCATAACGTAACTCGCCGGTTCATTCTACAAAAGGCACGCTCTCACCCATTAACGGGCTCGAACTTCTTGTAGGCACACGGTTTCAGGTGCTATTTCACTCCCCTTTCGGGGTTCTTTTCACCTTTCCCTCACGGTACTGGTTCACTATCGGTCACTAAGGAGTATTTAGGGTTGGGAGATGGTCCTCCCGGATTCAAACTGGATTTCGCGTGTCCAGCCCTACTCAGGATACTGCTAGGTATAAGCGCTATTTCGTCTACGGGATTATTACCCTCTTTGATTAACCTTCCCAGGTTATTCGACTATAATGCTTAAGTCCACGTTGCAGTCCTACAACCCCAAGAAGCAAGCTTCTTGGTTTGCCCTTCTTCGCGTTCGCTCGCCGCTACTTACGAAATCGTTTTTACTTTCTCTTCCTGCAGGTACTTAGATGTTTCAGTTCTCTGCGTTACCTTTACATGAGCTATGTATTCACTCATGAATAACTGCTAGTAGCAGCTGGGTTTCCCCATTCGGAAATCAACGGATCAAAGCGTACTTACAGCTCCCCGTCGCATATCGTCGTTAGTCACGTCCTTCTTCGGCTCTTAGTGCCAAGGCATCCACCGTGCGCCCTTATTAACTTTGCCATGATGATTTAAAATCATCGTTTTTCAAGTATAAGTTTGTAAATTCTTTAAAATTCACAGCTTTTCGGTTTATTTATCGTTATTAGATATTGTTATTTAGTTTTCAATGTTCAATTCTATTTTTATGTCTTCGTTGACAATAAGATAACTGAACTTTCCGCAAGCGGACCGCCCTTCCTATCTTAATGGAGCCTAGCGGGATCGAACCGCTGACCTCCTGCGTGCAAAGCAGGCGCTCTCCCAGCTGAGCTAAGGCCCCACAATCAAGAATTTGATTCTTGCTTAGGTTTATTAACTAAACCCCTCAAAACTGAATAAAGTTGAATGCTCACGTCTTTGTAACTATTCCTTAGAAAGGAGGTGATCCAGCCGCACCTTCCGATACGGCTACCTTGTTACGACTTCACCCCAGTCATCGGTCTTACCTTAGGAAGCGCCCTCCTTGCGGTTAGGCAACCTACTTCGGGTACTCCCAACTCCCGTGGTGTGACGGGCGGTGTGTACAAGGCCCGGGAACGTATTCACCGCGGCGTGCTGATCCGCGATTACTAGCGATTCCGACTTCATGTAGGCGAGTTGCAGCCTACAATCCGAACTGAGAATGGTTTTAAGAGATTAGCTAAACATCACTGTCTCGCGACTCGTTGTACCATCCATTGTAGCACGTGTGTAGCCCAGGTCATAAGGGGCATGATGATTTGACGTCATCCCCACCTTCCTCCGGTTTATCACCGGCAGTCTCACTAGAGTGCCCAACTTAATGATGGCAACTAGTAATAGGGGTTGCGCTCGTTGCGGGACTTAACCCAACATCTCACGACACGAGCTGACGACAACCATGCACCACCTGTCACCGATGTACCGAAGTAACTCCTTATCTCTAAGGATAGCATCGGGATGTCAAGACCTGGTAAGGTTCTTCGCGTTGCTTCGAATTAAACCACATGCTCCACCGCTTGTGCGGGCCCCCGTCAATTCCTTTGAGTTTCAACCTTGCGGTCGTACTCCCCAGGCGGAGTGCTTATTGCGTTAGCTGCGATACAGAAAACTTATAGCTTCCTACATCTAGCACTCATCGTTTACGGCGTGGACTACCAGGGTATCTAATCCTGTTTGCTCCCCACGCTTTCGAGCCTCAGTGTCAGTTACAGGCCAGAGAGCCGCTTTCGCCACCGGTGTTCCTCCATATATCTACGCATTTCACCGCTACACATGGAATTCCACTCTCCTCTCCTGCACTCAAGTCTACCAGTTTCCAATGCATACAATGGTTGAGCCACTGCCTTTTACACCAGACTTAATAAACCACCTGCGCTCGCTTTACGCCCAATAAATCCGGACAACGCTCGGGACCTACGTATTACCGCGGCTGCTGGCACGTAGTTAGCCGTCCCTTTCTGGTTAGATACCGTCACTGCATGGATTTTCCACTCCCACACACGTTCTTCTCTAACAACAGAGTTTTACGATCCGAAAACCTTCTTCACTCACGCGGCGTTGCTCGGTCAGACTTTCGTCCATTGCCGAAGATTCCCTACTGCTGCCTCCCGTAGGAGTTTGGGCCGTGTCTCAGTCCCAATGTGGCCGATCACCCTCTCAGGTCGGCTATGTATCATCGCCTTGGTGAGCCTTTACCTCACCAACTAGCTAATACAACGCGGGATCATCTCTGAGTGATGCTTTTGCATCTTTCAAACTTTTAACTTGTGTTTAAAGTTGTTATGCGGTATTAGCATTCGTTTCCAAATGTTGTCCCCCGCTCAAAGGCAGATTCCCCACGCGTTACTCACCCGTTCGCTGCTCTTCCAGTCGGTACAAGTACCTTCCTTCAGCGCTCAACTTGCATGTATTAGGCACGCCGCCAGCGTTCGTCCTGAGCCAGGATCAAACTCTCAAATAAAGTATTTAAGTCACCGTAGTGACTGGCTTGTCTTTCATTATTGATTGACAGATTTTTTTGATGTATCTTACTACATCACATGAGTCATTCTTCTTTATTCAGTTTTCAAGGGTCTATTCGCTTGAGCGGCTTCCCTCTCTCGCGACAACTATTATATTCTATCAAACACCACTTCCTTTGTCAAGAATTTGTTGTGTTTTCACAAAACTTTTTTTTATCCTCCTTTATGACACATAGTTTAATCTTAGAAGCAGCCCTTAAACTAAATAAAAAACCACTTGAGCATGGTCTTTTATTTGGGCTAGTATTCTATTCTTGGGAGATTTATTTTTTTTACCTCTGATATAATTCTGATGAATACGATGCAAGCTACCGCAATTGACAATGCAAAATAATGATTTAACTCTGGACGTAAAATAACGTACAGAATCCCTCCTATAATACAGGATACTGCATAAATATTTTCTCGAAATATCATCGGGACTTGGTTGGCTATGATATCGCGGATCATTCCTCCACCAACTCCCGTGAGAACTCCTAAAAATACAATAAAAAACAAATTATGTTCAAATCCTTTAGCAATGCCTGCATCTATCCCTAAAACTGTAAAAATTCCTAAACCGATAGCGTCCGAAACCAGTAAAAGAATATTATAAAAACGTGCAACTTTAAAAATATTAAAAGCTTCTCTCTTTGATTTTATAACCGTAGCAATTGCCATAGAAGTGATTGAAGCAATGACTGATATAATAATGAAAAAAGGTGATTTTAATGATGTTGGCGGAACAATACCTAACAACAAATCTCGAAAAATCCCTCCACCTACTGCTGTGATAACGGACATCACTAAAATCCCAAAAACATCTAATTTATGATTAATTCCAACTACGGTTCCCGAGATAGCAAATGCAACTGTGCCTAAAATTTCAAAAAACAGGTAGATGTTGTTAATCACGTGAGGTCCCCTTACTCTTTATTATGATGTTGATATAAATTAGCAATTAGCGATAGTATTCATTATACATTATATCTTATGTAATTTCGATAAAAAAAGACTACTTAATAAGTAGTCTTTTTAGTCAGTTAACACGGCTGAAGTTTGCAACGTCTTCTGTGATGTTGGTGATAAAATCTTCAAACGGAATAACCGTTGTTTCTTTTGAACCATAGCGACGGATATTAACCGTACCATCTGCTTGTTCTTGATCTCCTATAACAATTTGATATGGAATTTTGTGAGTTTGAGATTGACGAATTTTGTAACCCATTTTTTCATTGGTATCATCGACTTTTACTCTAAAGCCTTTATCTTGAAGTTTATGTTGAATTTCCCATGCATAATCAGCATGAATTTCGTTGTTTACTGGAATGATTGTAGCTTGTGTTGGAGCTAACCATGTTGGGAATGCTCCTTTGTAAACTTCAATGAGATATGCCGTGAACCGTTCCATCGTTGAGACAATACCGCGGTGTACCATAACTGGACGATGTTTTTCACCATCTGAACCAATATAACTAAGGTCAAAACGTTCTGGAAGAAGAAAGTCAAGCTGAATAGTTGATAGTGTTTCTTCATTTCCAAGAGCAGTTTTGACTTGAACATCTAATTTTGGCCCGTAAAAAGCTGCTTCTCCTTCTGCTTCGAAATAATCAAGTTCAAGCTCATCCATTGCTGCTTTAAGCATACTTTGAGCATTTTCCCACATTTCATCATTATCATAATATTTATGTGTATCTTCTGGATCACGATATGACAAACGGAAGCGATAATCTGTGACATTAAAGTCTTTATAGACATCCATCATCAATGTTAAGGCATTTTGGAATTCTTCTTTGATTTGGTCTGGACGAACAAAAATGTGACCATCATTAAGTGTCATTTCACGGACTCTTTGTAGACCTGAGAGAGCTCCTGATTTTTCATAACGGTGCATCATCCCTAGTTCAGCGATACGAATTGGCAACTCGCGGTATGAACGAACATCATTTTTATAAACTTGAATATGATGCGGGCAATTCATTGGACGAAGCACCATTTCCTCTCCATCTCCCATATCCATAGGCGGGAACATATCTTCTTGATAATGATCCCAGTGTCCTGATGTTTTATAAAGTTCAACATTAGCCATGATTGGTGTGTAGACGTGCCAATAGCCTCGTTTAACTTCCATATCTGTAATATAGCGTTCAATTGTACGTCGAATTGTTGCGCCGTTTGGCAACCAGACTGGGAGACCTGAGCCAATTTCTTGAACATTTGCAAAAAGTTCAAGTTCACGTCCAAGTTTACGATGATCACGTTCTTTCATTTCTTCACGGAATTTGAGATTTGCTTCAAGCTCATCTTTTGTAAACCATGCTGTTCCGTAAATACGTTGCATCATTTTGTTATCCGAATTTCCACGCCAGTAAGCCCCTGCAACATTTAAAAGATGGAAAAATTTAATAACTCCTGTACTAGGAACATGAGGACCACGGCAAAGGTCCGTGTATTCTCCTTGAGTATAAATTGTCAATCCACCTTCATCTTCATTGTGTTCTTCAATGAGCTCGAGTTTGTATGGGTCATGAGCAAAGATTTCCTTTGCTTGTTCTTTAGTGACTTCTCTTCTTTCAGATTTGAAGTTTTCTTTCACAATTTTCTTCATTTCTGCTTCAATAACTGGAAGATCTTCATTGGTAATTTGACCTTCGTTATTATCGGTATCGTAATAGAAACCGTCTTGAATCGCTGGTCCTACCCCAAGATGAATATTTGGGAAGTGACGTTTTGCTGCTTGAGCAAAAAGGTGGGCAGCACTGTGACGAAGAATCCCTAATGCATCTTCGTGTTCCGGTGTCACAATCTCAAAATCTGCATCTCCCATAATTGCACGTGTTGCATCAATAAGTTTGCCGTTAACTTTTCCTGCTAAAGTTTTTCTGGCGAGACTAGGTGAGATTGACTTTGCGATTTCAAATGTTGTTACACCAGATTCGAACTCTTTGATGTTACCGTCTGGAAATGTGATTTTAATCATATTTTTGCCTTCCTTTGTTTGTTTTAATAATCTGTCAGTACTGACAGATTTATAGAAATAAAAAAAACGCAAATCATCATCCTAAAAGGACGCAATTTGCGTGTTACCACCTTTGTTTAGTTACCGACAGAATCCTGTCAGTGACTTACTTGTCTTTGACGTAACGTGCCAGCAACGCTTTCTGTTATTTCCAGAAAGAAATTTCACTTGAGTTTTATCTCTTATTACTTTGTACGAGTGGTATTTTTAGTTTCTATCTATAGACTTGCATCAACCGCCTACTTTCTTTAAAATTTTCACTAAAAACTTGTCTCTTTTTATATTGTAAATTTTATACAGTGGTTTGTCAAGAAGAAAATTAACAATCTAACGATGATTTTTTATCATGTGACGTATTGCAAATAATGGATGATAGATTATCATGCGTGGTCCCGAATATCTCATAATTACTCGAATTTTTTCCCTCATGTTCTTGCTATAGCAATGAACTGTGCATTTTTGACAAGTTGTCTTATCGTCACCAAAACGGCAATAAGTCAGTCTGATCTGAGCATAGTCATGAATTTTTTGACAATCCTCACAAAGCTCTTTTTTATACCCGTGGTTCTTCGTGCAATATAATTTGATCATGCGTGTAACGGTAGATTTTTCATATCGTATTTTTGGACCAACATTAACTTCTCTTGGCATGAAACGCTCCCCTGTTTATATAAACTTAGCGTATTAAGTTTTAAATATTTATTTTTATCCAATACTATTAATTTTATCAAAAAAGCACCCATAGGTGCTAAATCTTTTAAAAACTTTTGAGTAAAAATAATAAGTTTCTAACAACACTTGAAATCCGTCAATGTCTTTGTTCGATATTTTGCTTTGTCTTGTAGGAAAGGAAATCTCGTGCAACATCTTTGTCAAAATCATTAAGTTGTTTGATGACTTGATTTTGAATCGTTTCAATTTCGATTTTTTCAAATGGAAGTTCAGCAATAACTTTTTCTACAACTTTTGTGACATTATTTGCTATCATGTTAGCGTGTAAAGGCTTGTCTGCATATTTTCCATTAATTGCAGCTTTAAAAACTGCCGTTTGAATACGGAAACTGTCCCAATCTACAACACGTCCATTTCGTTTGATTACAACTTTATTGAGTAATTTTGGTTGCATATTTTACCTCCAACTAATTCATTCTTAGCTTTATTATATCAAAATTCTCTCTATTAACTAAATGTATTCATCACTAAAATGATATTAAGGACTGTAATAAGCAATCCCATCAACAAAAGTAACATTTTTGTGTACCATACATTCTTATATTTGCCCATCACTTTTTTTGAACTAGTGAGGTAAATTTGTAGAAATATGGTAATTGGCAATTGGAGACTTAAAAAAACCTGAGAGTAAATTAAAATATTAAAAGTTGTGGTCACTAGACTAAGCACACAAATTGCGATTGTCGCAGCAACAATTGTAATCAACACACCTAATTTACTATGTGGATCATGAATATCATAGGGTTCGCTGAAAATTCCAGCAAAAATTGAACCTCCAGCCATACCCGCAGTCACAGATGAGGCAATCCCAGCAAAAAGAAAAGCAAGAGCAAAAATAATGGCACTAGCTGGTCCTAAAAGAGGAGTTAACATTTCCTGAGCCTGATTGATTTCTGTAACAACTTTGGGGAAAAACACCGCTGCAGCAATAATGATAATGGCACTGTTAATAACCCAACCCAAAAACATTGAAAAAAGCGTATCAAAAAACTCAAATTTTAGTTGCTTTTGAATCACAGCTTCGTTTTCCAAATTCCATTGACGACTTTGGATAACCTCAGAGTGTAGAAAAAGATTATGCGGCATCACAACTGCTCCTAAAGCACTCATGATAATAGGAATTGAAGCACTGCTGATTGAAGGACGAATGGTTGCCTTTGCCGCAGATATCCAATCAATGTGTGGAATGATAAAAATTTCAAAAAGAAGTGCAAGACCAATCAGACTAACAAAGCCAATAATAACTTTTTCGATTTTTGAATATGAATTACTAAAAAGAAACCAAATCACAAGACCAGCAGTAAGTACCGCCCCCACCGGAATCGGCAACTTGAATAACATCTCTAAAGCAATCGCTCCACCTAGTATTTCCGCTACCGCCGTAGAAATTGATGCCAAAACTGCTGTTCCCAAAATAATTCGACTAACCACGGGTTTCAAATATTGGGTAGCATTTTCCGATAGACACTTCCCTGTAACAATGCCTAAATGTGCAACATTATGCTGAAGAAAAGCAAGCATTATGGTCGATAAAGTGATAACCCAAAGTAATTTGTAGCCAAACTGTGAACCTGCGGCAAGGTTAGCCGCCCAATTCCCTGGGTCAATGAAACCAACAGCAACGATTAGTCCTGGACCAACATAACGTAAAAAATCTAATGCTGGATGTCGCTTATCTCGTAAAAATTTTCTCAATTATTTTCTCACATTTTCTGTAATTCTTGTCAAATATTATAACACCTAACGATAATAATTACAAAGTTAAAAATCAAGTAAGAAAAAGCCATCAACTATGATAGTTGATGGCTTTTATTCAATTATTTTACAACGATAAAACGGTCAGCATCGTCCATAAATGTTTTTTCACCTGCTGGTGCTTCAATTGAACCGAATACAAGTTGTCCACGAAGTTTCCAGCTTGATGGAATATTCCATTCTTTAGCTACTGCTTCATCAATCAATGGATTGTAGTGTTGAAGGTTAGCACCAAGTCCAAGTTCTGCAAGTGCTGTCCAAGCGTTTACTGAGATAATTCCTGTGCCTTGTTCTGACCAAACTGGGAAATTGTCAGCATAAAGTGCAAATTGTTCTTGAAGTCCTTTTACTACGTCTTCGTCTTCAAAGAAAAGTGCTGTACCAAAGGCTGCTTTAAAGCCGTCAAGTTTCGCACGTGTTCCATCCCATGCTGATTCAGGTGCACCTTGAGCTTCCATTGCTGCTTTTAGTTCTGGTGCCACGATTTCATCCCAAAGTTTGTTTTGAGCATCACCTGTCACAATCAAAACACGGCCTGTTTGTGAGTTGAATGCTGTTGGTGAAAGACGAACTGCTTCTTTGATTGTTTCAATTACTTTTTCTTCGTCTCCAACATTTTTTCCGAGAGCGTAGATAGTACGACGATTTTCAAGTGATTTAATAAATGACATAATGTTTTTTTCCTTTTTTTATTTTTATTGTTTACATATGTAATCTTATCATATAAATTTACAGTTGTAAATTATTTTAACTCAAAATATGAAAATTTTTATGATTCTTCTTTTTCAACAGTAAAATGTGTAAAACTCACTTCATTATGATGAAGTGAGTTTTAATCATTTATTATTTTGTACCAAATAAACGGTCACCAGCATCACCAAGTCCAGGAACAATATAACCATGTTCGTTGAGCTTCTCATCCAATGCTGCTGCATAAATTTCGATATCTGGGTGTGCTTCTTGAAGTGCTTTCACACCTTCTGGAGCAGCAACAAGGCAAACAAATTTAATATTTGTTGCTTGCCGTTTTTTAAGTGAGTCCACTGCCAAAATTGCTGAACCACCTGTCGCAAGCATCGGATCTACCAAGAAGATTTGACGCTCTGCAATGTCGGTAGGAAGCTTCACCAAATACTCAACAGGTTTGAGTGTTTCTTCATCACGGTACATTCCGATATGTCCAACACGCGCAGCAGGAATGAGTTTCAAAATACCATCTACCATACCGATTCCTGCACGAAGAATTGGAACAATAGCCAATTTTTTACCTGCAATTTGTTTTACAGTTGTTTTTTGAACTGGTGTTTCAATTTCAACATCTTCAAGTGGCAAATCACGTGATACTTCGTAAGCCATGAGCATCCCAATCTCATCTACAAGTTCACGGAATTCTTTTGTTGATGCTTCTTTACGACGCAAGATTGAGAGTTTGTGTTGAATTAATGGATGTTCTACAACTTGAAATTTTGACATTTGTGCTTCCTTTCGATACTTTTCTATAAAAGTTTGTGGATAGGTCGTGTTTTAATCACACCAGTTTGACATTTACTTGACTGTTCATCAATACGCCTAAGCGATCCTTTACAGTACTATAGAGCAGATTTGTTCATTACAGAGTGAAGAAATCTCCTTATCATCCAGTCTAAATAGGGCTTTAACTGGACAAGTTCCGCCTTATATTTTACCACTTTTTCACAAATTAGTCTAAATCTTTTAAGAGCCAGACATTCATTAGTGAATGTTCGCTTCCTTCTAAAGGTCTCTCTAAAGCCTCAAAGTGATATTTGTCATAAAGTTTCAAGGCAGTTTTGAGATTTGTATGGCTCTCAAGATAAATTTGTTTATAATATTTTTGGGCAAATGACAGTGCGGTATCCATTAACTTTTTTGACCAGCCTTGTTGCCTAATTTCGATTGAAATGTAAAGTTTCTGAAGCTCACAAATCTCTCCAACAAATGGTGCTACGCCTACTCCTCCAAAAATATGATTATTTTCATCAGCAATCACGAAATATGCTGCATGAGCGTTTTTTCTATAAAATTCTTCTAAATGCGCTAGATTGGAATCATAATATGCGGTTCCTGGAAGGTCAAGCCTTTCACTTTTTAAAATCTTGCGGATGAGTTGATAAAGTTGTTCATCGTCTTGAGACTGTATGGGTCTAATTTTCATGTTTTTTTAACTTAATAAGTATTGCTATTTTTTTAGATAGTAAATTGAGCAACAGTATCTCCGTTTCACTATCCTGTCCAGCTGTTTAGGAGCTACCTAATCGCAGTGGAATTTTTACTTTCGTTTCTTTTTAAGACTAGCTTAATCAGGAATGGTGCAATCAAAGTCGCTAGGATGATAACGATGACGAGTTCGGAATAAACTTCATCTGTTACAATGCTACTTGCTAAACCTATTTGAGCAACAATCAATGCCATTTCTCCTCGTGAAATCATCCCTGTACCAATCAAAAGACTTTCATTTGTAGTCAATTGACTTGATTTTCCAACAAAATAGGCAGGAAGAAATTTTGTCACAATCGCTAAAATAGTAAATAAGATAATAATCCAAGGATGGTGAATTAGACTATCAAATTGTACTGAAAGTGCGATTGAAACAAAGAAAACTGGGATGAAAATCACATAGCCAATCGCTGATGTATACTCTTCAATCTTATGACTCACTTCAGTCTGAGAAATCGCAAGTCCTGCAAAGAAACTACCGATAATCGCTGACATTCCCACACTATCTGCTAAAAGACTCAAACCTAGACATATAATCAGTGCAACTGTTGTATTTTTAACCGCGATAGGTAGTTTTTCGACAAACTTCCAAAGTTTTGGAATAAGTTTGTGAACAACAAAGAGGAAAACGAAAAAGAGAATTTCTAATAAAAATTGGAATAGGAGTTGTGTACCCGAACCACCATTTTTAAAACTTGTAAAAATGGACAAGACTAGGACAGCTAGGATATCATCAACTACTGCTGCTCCGAGAATGATTGAACCTGCTCGCGTACTAAGTTTACCATATTCTTGAAGGACTTCAACGGTAATTGAAACCGAAGTCGCCGCAAAAACAATTCCGTAGAAAAAACTTGTTGAAAAACCATAACCGAGCCCTGCTGCAACTAAAGCAAAAACAATAAGAGGGACTGCAACTCCTCCTATTGCAACAAGCATTGAGGCTTTGAAATTCTTCTTGAGCACTGTCAAATCGCTCTCAATACCAGCTAAAAACATCAGCAAAATAACGCCAATCTCCGACATTACTTCGATAACATGACCGCCGTGAACCCACCCCAAAATGGATGGGGCAAGTAGAATACCAATTAGCATTTGTCCCACAACAGCAGGGATTTTCAGACGTCTTGAAAGAAGGGTTGCAATGAGAGAAGCAACAAGGATAATCGTGAGTTGTAAAATATCATTCATCTCTTAATTTTAACATAATTTTATTAGAGCTAAACAAGTTATCCACAGAAATCGTTAAAATACAAACGTTTTCACAATTCGTTCTGTTGCTTCTTTGATTATTTCAAATGGTGCTGCTGCATTGAGTCTTGCATGAAGCGTTCCTTCGATCCCAAAGGAATTTCCTTTATTGAGAATGACTTTTGCCTGATTATGTAATTTTTCTTGAAGCTCTGCTTCTGTCAACGAATACTCTGAGAAATCCAGCCAAATCAGATAAGTTCCTTGTGGCTTCATTACTTTAATCTTTGTTTTTTCTGTCAGTACTGACAGAATGTAATTGATGTTATTTTCAAGTACTTCCTTTAATTCTGACAGCCATTCGGCACCGTTTGTCAGTGCTGCTTGCGTTGTCATCATCCCCAAAGTATTAATTTCATGTTGGTTATTAGAAAGTCTTTTTGCCATAAACTTCTCGCGTAAATCTTTGTTTTCAATGATAGCAAAAGAGCATTTCGTTCCTGCAATATTAAAAGTTTTAGTCGCTGATGATAAAATAATAGTAAAATTCTTAAATTCTGGCGAGAGAGTATTGAAGCTATGATGAACATTATCAAATAGCACTAAATCCTGATGAATTTCGTCTGACACTAAAATCACATGATGCTTTTGACAAAGTTCTCCGATTTTTTGAAGTTCATCTTTTCGCCAAACACGTCCCCCTGGATTATGGGGATTGCAAAGAATATAGAGCTTAACTTCATGGTCAATAATATCTCGCTCTAATTGTTCAAAGTCAATGACAAACTCACCATTAATCTCTGTCAGCGAATTTTCAACTAATTGGCGTTGATTGAGTTTTACCGTCCTTGCAAAAGGAGGATAAACAGGTGTATTAATCAGCACTGCATCATTTTCTTCAGTCAATGCTTGAACCGCAATGCCAATTGCTGGAACGACACCATCGGCAAGAACGATAGCTTCTTTGGGAAAATCATAACCGTGTTGCGTACTTTCCCAATGCTGGATTGATGTGAGCAGTTGCTCTGGCACGTAGGAATAACCATAAACACCATAATCTGCATATTCGTGAATAGCTTCCGTTATTTTTGGTAGAGCAATAAAATCCATGTCTGCCACCCACAAAGGCAGACGTTCTTCATCTTTTTCAACCTCTTTCCACTTGACAGAGTGGTGGTTCAAACGATTAGGTATTGTTGTAAAATCATATTTTGTCATTTTATTTTAACTTTCTCATTTTTTGTCATCTTCGTATCTTTGGCACTCGAAGGTCTAGTCTGTCTAGCTCCGCTTTACTACGCTGCCCATTTTCCTAGTAGCCACTTACTTCAACCAATTAACCATCCGTCAACGGCTATCCTATAAAGTCGGAATTTCAAATCGCAAGTTGATTCGTCATACTGACAGACTTTTTTAACTTACTGGAGAATTTTTGTCATTTTTCCAAAGCTTGCTCAAGGTCTGCAATCAAATCGCTGACATCTTCAATCCCAATTGACAAGCGCAGCAAATCATTAGTCAGCCCGTAACTCACACGAATTTCTTCTGGAATATCATGGTGAGTCTGAGTCGCAGGATAAGTAATTAGACTCTCAACCCCACCCAAACTTTCTGCAAATGTAAAAACTTTCAGGCGATTTAAAATCTGTGGAATCTGTTTTTCATCTCTTACTTTAAGTGAAATCATCCCTCCTTTTCCAGAATAAATGACTTCCTTTACTGACGGATTTTCTGTAAGTGCTGATACAATTTTGCGTGCATTGTCAGTAGCTCTCTCCACACGTAAACTCAATGTTTTCAACCCTCTCAACACCAAATAACTGTCAAACGGTGACAAAACTGCTCCTGTTGTATTGAGATGATGGAGTAATTTCTCATACAACAGCTCATCTCGAACAATCACAGCCCCTGCCAAAACATCGTTATGCCCCGCCAAATATTTCGTCGCAGAATGGATAACCAAATCCGCTCCAAGCTCCAACGGACGCTGATAAATAGGAGTATAAAACGTATTATCTACGAGAACTTTTGCGCCATTTTCCTGCGCTTTATCAGCTATTTTTTCAATATCAAATTCAACCATCATTGGATTTGTCGGTGTTTCAATATAGACAATATCCGTTTCTGGCGTGATTAAATTTATCATCTCTTGCTCATCATTAGCATAGGAAAATGAGAATCTTCCTTGAGCTTCTTGTTCATCAAACCAACGGAATGAACCGCCGTACAAATCCCGACTTGCCACGACTTTGCTTCCTACAGGAAAAATTTCCAACGCAAGAACAACAGCGGACATTCCCGATGAAGTAGCCAAAGCATATTGACCTGACTCAATAGCTGCTAAGGATTCCTCCAAATTCGCACGCGTCGGATTTTTTGTTCTTGTATAGTCAAAACCAGTTGATTTGCCAAATTCAGGGTGTTGATAGGTCGTTGAAAAATGCAGTGGACTAACCAAAGCTCCTGTAATTTTATCTTGTCGATTTCCAGCTTGTGCTAAAATTGTGTCTAATTTTTTACTCATACATTTTCTCTCATTTCTAATGAAGTCAAGACTTATCCAGTATGGGTTTCTACTCCCACTGGATTTAAGGTACAACCTCTAGGTGTAACAACTAAGCGACCTGTACGGAGTTAAAGCTACAACAGTCTGCTTAACATCCTCGATATAAGGTCACCTTGTCTCAGAAGCCTAAGTGCTAGAGCACTAACGTCCTAGGGCAGTCGGACGAAACTCAAGGCGTAGTGCTGCTTTATCTCCAACCTAAAAGTTCGGAGTATTGCGATTGGGACTAGGCGCTTTAAGCGCCATAGCAAGCATCGACAGCGTAGCCCGAAAAGGCGATGATAGCTTGCACTTGCTTTGATAAAACAGCATTAATTCTCATGATTATTAAAATCATAATCTGCTTCCAGATGCTTACTCAGCCGTTCAACAACATAAGGCGTTCCTTGATATACCGCATAGTTAAGCCAGTTAGAAAAGAACAATGATGCTGCAGATGACCAAGTCATTCGAGGTTGCTTTGTATCGTCATCTTCTGGAAAATAATTTTCAGGAAAATCTGGCTCCAGACCTGCATTCTTATCTCGATGATATTCCCACGATAATGTCTCTCTATCATACTCTAAATGCCCAAAAAGATAAACTTCTCTTAAATTACTCTTTGTCAGCACTGACAAACCTGTATCATGAGATTTTGATAATATTTCAAAATCTGTCAGTGCTGACAGCTCTACTTCATCAGAAGCTGTATACCGTGAGTGAGGACAAAAAAAGCTATCATTGAAGCCTCTAAAAAGTGGGTGTTTAGGATTCTCAACAGAATTCTCATAAATTCCACATAACTTTCTGGATAAATCAACTTTCTCTATACCATAACGCGCATAAAGTCCTGCTTGAGCTCCCCAGCAAATATGCAAAGTTGAGTAAACATGGCTCTTACTCCAATCCATGATTTCAAGAAACTCCTCCCAGTAATCAACCTCTTCAAACTCTAACTGCTCCACAGGAGCTCCCGTCACAATCATACCATCGTAAAAGCGTGCCCTAACTTCATCAAAAGACTTATAAAAGCTATCTAAATGATGCTGTTGCGTATTCTTCACTTCGTGTGTTGCAGTATATAAAAAGTCCACATCAATTTGAAGCGGAGTATTTGATAAGAGACGCAGAAGTTGAGTTTCTGTCACCGTTTTTCTGGGCATCAAATTGACCACTAACAAATTCAACGGACGAATATTCTGACTTCGCGCTCGCTCACTATCCATTACAAAAATATTATCTGCCCGCAAATCTTCTATCGCGGGCAGATTTTTTATCACTTTTACTGGCATAATTCCCCTAAATCTCTCATTATTTTTATAATTAGGTTTAATTATAGCCCTTCAAAACCTATTTTCAATAGTTTGGCAATATAATTCCATGATGATGAGATTTAAAAATTTTATGAGAAAAAATCGTCAGCATGCTGACAAACGAACTTAGTAAGCAAAAACTCTGTCAGTATGCTGACAGAGTTTTATTTCATTGATACCGTTTTTCCAAATACTTAAACATTGGATGTGGCATCGGCAAATCCTGAATTGCTTCACCAAAAGGTTTGCTAATAATTTCATCCGTACGCTTTGCAATCAATTTAACAGCAAACTCAGGATCAATCAAAAGTTGTTGGCCAATTGCGGCAAACTCCGCATTTTCAAGTAAGCCCTCTACATCTTCAAGACTTCTCACACCTCCAACACCAATCAACGGTACTCTCCCCTTCAAAGCATCATGAATATAAGCTAGTTCTGATTTATCCTGATAATTTTTATCATTTGACTTACGTCCAAAATGTTTCAACGAAAGATGTAAATAATCTAATTCTTTCGCTTTTAATTGCTCAACCAGCCAAAGCGTATCTTCAAATTTAATCCCAGGTTCTGTTATTTCGACAGGAGACAAACGGTAGCCCACCGCAAAAGGTCTGCCCGCTGTATTTTTCACTTCTGCAAGAACTCGATCAATCACTGCCAAAGGAAATTTTGCTCTTTTTTCCAGACTTCCGCCCCATTCATCCGTCCGACGATTAGAATGTGGTGAGAAAAATTGTTGCAACAAATAAGTATTTGCCCCATGAATTTCAACTCCATCAAATCCCGCAGCAATTGCTCTTCTTGTTGCTTGACCAAATGCCTCAATAATCGCTTCAATCTCAAAATTATCTAGCTCACGTGGTTGTTCTGCATTTGGAATTTCTGCCGCAAAAGCCGATGCAGAAACAGGTTGTTCACCAATTGTTTTCTGAGAAGTCATCCGTCCAGCATGAAAAATCTGCAAAATTGCTTTCGCCCCCGATTGATGAATTCCTTCAGAAAGTTGAGTCAAGGCCCCAATCGCTTCATCCGTCGCAATCGTCAACTCTCCGGGCCATCCCTTACCATTATCAGTAACATTAGCTGTTCCTGTAATTACCGCTCCTAACCCTTTACTTCTCATTGCATAATGCTGTATTTCTTCTTTTGTCACCGTACCATCGTGAAAACTTGACACAATAGTCATTGGCGCCATAACCAATCTATTTCTTAAAACAACACCTGAGCGTAGTGCCAGTGATTCATTAAATTTCATTTGTTCTTTCCTCTTTTTTTCAATATTTTTCTTTTATTCTTGAAATAATCTTTTCATAAATGATTTTCATTTCGGGTTCAGACGATTTTTCAACAAATTCATCAATTGGAATCCATGCAACACCCGCGGTTTCTTCTTCGTTTTTATGCAACAAAGCCTTTTCATCCGCCTCAAATAAAAATGTTACATTCAGATGGATATGTGCTGATACGTAACCATGTGTTCGATGAAAATGTCCAGCAACTGGTCCATTTTCTATTGAAATCGGCTGCTCAGATAATATTTTTAATTCTGCAAGTCCACTTTCCTCATGAACTTCTTTTTGCGCCACTCTGAGCAGATCGACATCACCATCCGCATGACCGCCCATCCAGCCCCAACTTTGATAAATCTTATGAAAAATACCCAATATCTTATCATGCTTTTCATTCAAAACAAATGCACTCGCGGTAAAATGAGCAATCGAATCTCTCGTCAAGTTTCGTGAATCTTTTGCAGACTCACGAAATATTTTCAAATCAGAAATTTCCTGCTCCCCTCGTGGAACAAAATTTTCTAACAAAATTTGTAATTCATTTTTCATTTTTTCTCCAAATCTTATAACAATCTATTATAAAAAAATAACAACAGCACTCATTAAAATTAATGAGATAAACATTGACAAGCTAATCGCCAACCCTGCCGTTCCTCTATCATTACCAAATTCTGTTGCCTGCAGCATATGCAAAAATGACATTGGGCAAAAAAAGATAAGAAGTAATACTACTTTTACCAAATGAGGAAAAGGTAAGAAAAGATAGGTTATTATTGAAAGAACAGCTGCCAAAATATAACGCCAAAATAAAATCTTCAAAACTAATCCAAATTTTCCTTGAGGAAGTTTAAACTCCATAAATAAACCTATCGTAAAAATCGAAAGCAAGGTGTTTGCATTTGCCATCGGCTGAATAGGAATAAGCCATTTTTCAGGAAAACTCAAACCAAATATCGCAAGAATAAACATCAAAACATAAACAACAAAGGGAGGATTTCTAAATAAAACTCCAAGCACCTCACGTAAAATAAATCCATGTTTATTTTTTCTACTTGTAGATTCAACAATCGCCTGTGTCGCACCCGTTACCATAAAAGAGTTCCCCATATCAAACATAGCCAGAAAAGGAATAGCCGCTGGAAAAAAGTTGCTTACAAATGGAATAGAGAAATTTCCGATATTATAGCCGGACAAGTCAAACATATACAAACCTCTTTCTTCTATGCTTGATTTTCGACCTAAAAATTTACCAATAAAAATTAGAACAAGGTTAGAACATACTCCCATGGCCATAAGTATGAAGTACAAACTTGAAAGTCTGGTATTGTTCACACCCAGCAAAATTGTCGCAGGTAGGGTAACATAAACCACTATTTTCGAAACAAGAGCCCCATCTTTTTGTTGAACCAGACCAATTTTTTTTAGCACAATAGCAAGAATTAGCACAAGCAAAATGCTAAGTGCATTTAAAATAATAGTTGTCATTTTCTCCCATTCTGTTGGTTTTCTATACTTTTTTAGTTCATGGAAACTTATAGCTATATCTTTAAATGTTTATTTATAAATTAGAGCAAATCAAATAACTTATCATTAATTTTTATATTTTTCTTAATTCTATCATTTTTTAAGCCATTTGTTTCCTTGGGAAATTTTAACCATCATTTGTCTTTTATTTTTAAAGTTCTAACTCTTAATCCTGTTTAATTCCCAAAAGGAATTTTTAAAAGTTAAAGCGTACAAAGGGTAACCTACTTCTTGTGCTAACGCAAGATAGTATTTCTGCAGTTCAATTATTAAATTTAAAAATGAACTAGTATAAGCAAACATTAGCTTAAAGAACTGATTAAGTATCTTTGTTAAAATAATCTACACTATCACTAAATCACTCACTAGAACGACAAAACGAAATGACTAACGATGAACTGCAATAACATATCACAATGCCACTTTCACACCCTAAAGTTGATATTCATTATTTTTTTTGCGGCGAATGAGCCATAATATAAAAAACTCTTGATTAATTCAAGAGTTTGAATAAAGTTTATTTTACATTCTTACTTAATTTCAATGATATATTCGCAAGAAAATTTTCCTTCTGGCGCAAGTTCATTGATTCCAAATTTTGTCGTCAAATCACCGTCTGTATTTTCATCATCAGCAATTCCACACCAGGGTTCAATACAGACAAATGATGCTTCAGCAGGATAAGGTGACCATAATCCAAAATAGGGCATATTTTTCCATGTTACAGTAACACTATGATCATCAAGGTCATTCGTCAATGAGACCTTCATCTCATCTGAAGAAGTATAAACCAAAGCATCTTGGTCAAAAAGTTGATGTGTCAATGGAAGTTTGGAAACTTCTACTTCAGACTTTTCATCCAGTTTTAATGTGCCTGATGCTGGATTAAGCGGGATAAATGTTCTCTTTTCATTTGGTGAAATCGTCAAAGTATAATCTTCAAATGAACCATTTATTAAAGGAACATTAAAGGCTGAATGGGCCCCAACACCAAAATTCATAAATTTTTCATCTTCATTTTTTACTTCATAACGAATTTTAATCTTGTTTCCATTGAGTATGTAAGAAACTCGGAAAGTAAATTTAAAAGGATAATGTAATAAGCTTTCTTCTGATTGGCACAGTTCATAGATAAGTTCATCATCATCTTCTTTCACCAGCTTAAACTCACTATCACGCGCAAAGCCATGTCCGCCCATCTTGTAAGTTTCTTCTCCATAATGATATTCCCCATTTTTCAACTTACCAACGATAGGAAAAAGGACTGGAGCGTGGCGTGCCCAGAAATTTTTGTCTGCTTGCCAGAGGTATTCAATATCATTAGATTTGATAGAGTTCATTTCCGCACCAAAACTATCAATAACAACTGTAAGCTGCCCGTTTTGCAAAGTATTTATCATAAAATTCTCCTTAACTCCGTTATTATGACTTCATTTTATCACTTTTTTCTTCGAAAGACTTGCACGATAGGGAAATGCTTTAAAATAAAAGGTTAGGAGTTTTCCTAACCTCATTTTAATGATTCATCACAGATTATTTAGATTCATTGTTGACAAGAAGTATTTTTTTGTTTCCATGATAAAGCTCAACAATTGTCCAAGCTAATAAAGCTAAAACCAAAATAATTAAGAGAATTGCAATAACTTCCGCAAAACTTGACCAATTTTCTGGAAAGAATACTTTAATTTGACTGGGTAAACCAATCAGATTAAGATAGGTCAGTGCAACGACAGAGAGCCAACCTAATGACTGAACCACCCAATTATTTTTAAAACTTCCCATCTCATTCTTACTATTTGTCAACATAAGGAGGGGAATAATCGAAAATGGAAGTGCAAAGGCGAGAAAGACTTGCGAGTCATTCATCAGATTATTAATCATCTCATGTTGAGCTTGTAAGCTATATCCTTTTGTCATTGACACACATATCAATACAGGAATAACTGATAGTAAGCGAGTAAGCAATCTTCTTGCCCAGATTGGCATTCTCATATGTATAAAACCTTCCATAATAACTTGACCAGTCAATGTCCCTGTGATTGTCGAATTTTGTCCAGAAGCAAGTAAGGCAACAGCAAATAATGTAGATAAAGCACCTGTTTTAGCCACTTCTGCAAGTACACCATTGCTCAAAACAGTTGGATTTGATAAAGCATCATACAAACCAAAGAATGAGGGGTCTTTAATCACCCCAGTCTTGAAAACTGCCACCCCCATAATAAGCAATAAAGAATTGACGACAAAAGCCAGAGTCAGCTGAATATTAGAATCCCAAGTAGAGAAACGTACAGCTCGCGCAATATCTGCTTTATCCTTATGATTAATCTTTCTTGACTGAGAAATTGAAGAATGAAGATATAAGTTATGCGGCATAACCGTAGCACCAATAATACCTAATGCACCAGTCAAAGGTGTCATTCCCGCAATTTCTGGATGAGTTGAAAAAGTACGTTGGTTAGGAACAAATCCTTCAATAATTCCTTTCCAATCGGGATTAGACAGAGCAACTTGATAAACAAAGACAGCTAAGATAACTAAAATCAGACAGACCACCAATGCTTCAATTTTTCTAAAACCTATCTTTGTCAATAAAAGGAGCAAAAAGACATCTAATACCGTGATAAAGACAGCTAATACTAGCGGAATGTTAAAAAGAAGATAGAGCGCAATTGCGGCTCCAATCACCTCTGCAATATCTGTTGCCATGATGGCAAGCTCAGTCAAAATCCATAAAATTATACCTAGAGCTTTACTTGTCCTCGCTCGAATTGCTTGCGCCAAGTCCATCTGACTGACAATCCCCAACTTAGCAGACATATACTGCAACAACATAGCAATAAGACTAGACATCAAAATAACAGAAATTAATAAATATTGGAAATTTTGTCCACCAGTGATTGATGTAGACCAATTTCCTGGATCCATATAACCAACGGCTACTAAAGCACCTGGTCCCGAATAAGCGAGTAGAGTCTTAAAAAATTTAGAATCCTTTGGCACTTCAATCGTGCCATTAATTTCCTCTAATGATTTCCCATTCGTATGATGGATTAACTTCATACGTTGGGAGTTACGACTTTTCATATTTACCTTTTCTAAGTTGAAATTTGTTCAACATCTATTTTCCAATTTTACTTTCTCATTATATTAGGTTCAACAATCCTATCCTTAATATCATTCCTTTTCTTCATCAAATTTAGTTGTAAAGCCATTTCTTTGCATCAGATAGATTTCATCTTGAAGAAAGTGAGGAATAATCGAGCATTTTCCGTTATCTTCTTTTATGATGACTGAGCCATCTTGAAGTCTTTCAATGATTTTAATCAAGTGGGGCATTGACATTTCGAGTTTTCTAAAGAAATCTTTACAAGACTCAGCCATTGTCGTAATATAATATCTTTCACCAATTTTTGCCTGCTCCAAATCAATCTCTGATTGTTGCATTTCCCAAAATACTTCTGAAGGAATCTCTGAGCCGTGAGGGTCTACTTTGGGATAACCTAAAAGCGCATAAAGATATTCGACGAGTTTCGGTGAAGAAGCGTGTTCCAGATTTTCTGCTTCATCATGTACCTCTTCTGAGAGATAGCCAAGTTTCTCTACTAAAAAAGTTTCCCAAACTCTATGACTTTTTATTATAAAACGTGCCTGTACCATTCCCATATGAGATAGGCTTACACCTCTATAAGGAGTATAGATGACGAGTTCTTTTTTGGATAATCTTTTAATCATCTCGGTGGCACTTGGAGAAGCTACATCTAATTTTTTAGCAATTAAATGAATGCTTACTGCTTCATTATCATTTTTACTTTCCAAATTATAAATCGCTTTGAGATAATCTTGCTCATTTTTTGATAATTTTAACACATCATCCTCTTTCAATTTTTAAGATAACAAAATTATAGCACTACCTTTTTATTTTGTCAATAAGTTTAGCATTGGCTATAAATTTATTTTTTTATCTGTCCAGAATATAAAAAAACTGTGGTTAACCACAGCTTAATCTATTTTTGGTTTATAGAAATTACGATTATCAAGCGCCCAAACACGCTGACTAAATTGCCCTGGTTCTAGGTTAGCTGTCGCCGTCTCCATCATCATCATGCTTGCATCCATCATATCAATCTGATGAATCATTTCAGCTTCCATGATTTGCGGACGAATCGGACTGCCGTATTCTAGTTCGCCGTGATGACTGAGCAGGCAATGGCGAAGCAAAAGTAAATCTTCTTTTTCATCCCCAATTCCTAGTTCAAGCGCTGCCTTACTTACCTCTTCATCTATCAAGACAATATGTCCAAGAAGATTTCCTCGAAGAGTGTAACTTGTATTTTCAAATCCTGTAAATTCAAGACATTTCGCCATGTCGTGCAACAAGACACCCGCAAACATAAGCGAAGAGTTTAGTTGTGGATAAACTTCACAGATTTTTTCTGCCAATTGGAGCATTGTCGTTGTGTGATAGGCAAGTCCGCCTTCAAAGGCATGATGATTTGTTTTTGCCGCTGGAAACTCATAAAATTCTTTATCAAACTTCTTTAGAATACTTCGAACAATTCGATTCCATGTACCATTTTCAATCTTGAAAACAATGGATTGAACGTATTCACGTAAATCAGCTTCATTGACTGGTGATTTTTCGCGGTAATCCTTGGAATTATTTGGCTCGCTGTCTGTCGCTAAGCGCAATTGAATCTTATTAACCTGTGGCATTCCATTATAAAGCTCTTTGAGCGCCTTCATGTGAACAACTTTCCCTGCTCGGAACTGTTCTACTGCTTTGTTGTTAGCATCCCAGATATTACCAGAGATTGTTCCTGTACGGTCTTGGAAGCTGATAGCCAGATAATCTTTACCCGCCCTTGTTTGCCTGAGTTCGACGGATTTGATGAGGTAAAAGCCTTCAAAAAATTCGCCTAACTCTAAGTTTTTGATGAGAACCATGATATTTCCTTTCTTATATGAAAGTATACTATGCTGAATTAACTAATAAAATGTATTATTTTAAAGTTAGTCTATATATAGCTAAGCCGTTGTAAAAAACGTCAATGTTTTATATTCTGAGACGAAATGCGCATTACGTTAATGCACGTGGCATTTTCCCAGCCATAGAATTAGCTATGCGGTTAGTCTTCCAAGTCTAGCAACTTACTACTGACACTATCTGGAGCTGCGTCAATACTCTTCAATTTTCTTTGCATCACATTAGTACGAGTTGTAATAAGCTTTGTGATTTCCGATTCAGATTCTTGCAATTTCTTTTGTACTTTTTCAAGTTGACCGCCAAATTTGTCAAACTCGGTGCGAATACTTCCAAGAAGTTCATAGACTTCTGATGATTTTTGCTCAATTTGTAACGTTTTAAATCCCATTTGCAAGCTATTTAGCACGGCCGTCATTGTTGTTGGACCTGTGATATTGACCTTGTAGTCTCGACTGATTTGTTCATAGAGTTCAGGATTATTGACGACTTCCATGAATAATCCTTCTGTTGGCAAGAACATCATTGCAAAATCTGTCGTTTTCGGCGGAACGATGTACTTTTCACTAATTGACTTAGCTTGCGATTTTACTGCATTAAATAAGGCTTTTCGTGTTTTTTCAATTTCTGCTGTGTCATTGGATTCTAGCGCTGTCTGCAGGCGTTGATAATCCTCCATTGGGAATTTTGAGTCAATCGGCAAAAGCAACTCCGAATCAGCAATTTTCCCAGGCAAAATTAGCGCATAATCTACTGCGTTGCCGCCTTGGATATTGACTTGTTCACGATATTGACTCGCTGTGAACATCTGCTCCAAAATCCGTCCGAGCTGGATTTCGCCAACAATACCCCGCGTTTTGACCCCCGTCATGACTTTTTGTAAGCTGTCCACATCACTGGCAAGACTCCGCATTTCTCCAAGCCCTTCCTCAACATTTTTTAAATGCAAGGTCACTTGCTCAAAGCTTTGTGAAATTCTGCGATTGAGTGTTTCCTGAAGTTTTTCATCAACCGTTTCTTGAATTTGACTCAAGCGCTTATCGTTAGACTCTTGTAAATCTTTGAACTTTTGGTCAAAACGTTCTGTAATACTTTCTGTCAGTACTGACAAGGTACTCACTGTTCTGTCAGTAGATTCTGTCAGACTTGATGAAATTTTCTCCAGCTTTTGCTCATTTGAACTCTGCAAATCTTTGAACTGATGGTCAAATTTTGTGTTAATATTTTCTGTCAGTACTGACAGATTACTGTTCACACTATTACTCACTGTCTGTAAGTTTGCTGACAATTCTTGGCGATTTTGTCCAAGCTGTTGATTAACATCCGATCGCATTTCCGAGAGATTTTGCTGAATATAATTGAGCTGATTGCTTGTTTTGTTATTGTCTGTTTTTTTAAAGAAGTTAGCAACTGCAAGTAAAATCAGAACAATCAGTAAAATGATAATGATAATCTCCACATTTTCTCCTTAAATCTTTGTCATTAATCTTTCCTTTAATTTGGCAATATTTTCCTCAACATTACCATTAAAGACATAAGAACCAGCGACAAATACGTTAGCACCCGCATTTTTAGCTTGTTCAATCGTTTTATCTGTGATGCCGCCATCTACTTCGATTTCAAAATTTAGATTTTTTTCTTTACGAATCTGACTGAGTTCACGCACTTTATCCATCATTTCAGGGATAAATTTTTGTCCACCAAATCCTGGATTAACTGTCATGACGAGTACCATGTCAACCATTGATAATACTGGTTTTATTGTTTCTACTGATGTACCGGGATTGATGACCACTGACGCTTGCATCCCAGCTGCTTTAATTTTTTGCAGTGCACCATGAATGTGGTGAGTCGCTTCAACATGAATACTCATGCTATCCGCACCTGCTACTGCAAACTCCTCAACATATGTCTCAGGATTTTCGACCATCATGTGAACATCTAAAAATAAATCAGTTTGTGGACGTAAAGCTGCTACAACTCCTGAACCAAACGTCAGATTATCCACAAAATGTCCATCCATCACATCAATATGAACAACTTCCGCACCTGCTGCCTCAATACGTTTAACATCTCGAACAAAATATCCAAAATCTGCTGACAAAATTGATGGTGCAATTTTATTTTTAAAATTCATTTCTATCATTTTCCTTATTTTCTTCTAAGTTTTCCTTGAGCCATTTGTCATGCGCTGTTTCTTCCTGAATAATGGTAGAAGCAGAACCTGACTCCCGAGGCTTTGTCACAGCGGTTAAAGAGCGCACACCAAACCAGATTGCAAAACAAATCCCAAGTAATGTCAAAATAAGCATCATCATGTATCCTGTTCCACTTCTCAAAAACAAAGTGGCAACAATCTGTGCGACAACAGCTATACCCAAGAAAAAAATGGCTATCTTTTTTGATTTTTCTTTCACTTTTTCTTCTTTCCAATCCCAAAAAATGCCCGATTAATCCAATAAACTGTAGCTATTGAGAATGCTAAAAGAACAACCATCACGATGATTCTAATCCCCATACTCATCTGATTTCTAAACAAAATGGCTACTACCCATACCAAAATTAGGAAAATGAGCACGCCTTGTCTAAACCAAATGTTATCTTTAAACTTGTTTTTTCCGTCTTTTTGCATAAGTTTCCCTCGTTTTATTGATTTCGTTTAATAATTGCAAATAATTTTCATATCGACTTTTTAAAATCTCTTGATGTTCCAATGCTTCTTTTACGGCACACTCTGGCTCGTGTGTATGTGTGCATTCTCGAAATTTACAATTGTGACTTATTCTCAAAATCTCTGGAAACGCAGCATTCAAATCTGGTTGGTTGTCCACCTCGTAATCAAGGCTTGAAAACCCTGGTGTATCAGCAATCAAGCCGTTTGCAACTTCAAAAAACTCAACATGTCGTGTTGTGTGTCGTCCACGCCCAAGTTTCTCTGAGGTTTCACCTGTTGCAAGCTCCATTTCTGGTGCAATCTTGTTAAGTAAAGTTGTCTTACCAGCACCCGTCTGTCCCATAAAAACAGTCACTTTGTCATGAAGGACTTTAACCAAATACTCTGCATCAAAGAATATCTCATAGCCAATCCCCTCATAATTTGTCCTAAATTTTTCATATTCTGATTGCTCTGTGATTAAATCTAACTTTGAAATATAAATAAGAGGGTGTATATTTTTGTGTTCTAAAAAAACTAAAAAGCGGTCCAACAAGTTCAGACTAAAGTCAGGATTGACTGTTGACATAATAACTACTGCTTGGTCAATATTTGCAATTGACGGACGAACCAGACTATTTTTTCGTTCATGTATATTAAGGATATAACCTTCCGAATTTTTCTCAGCAGAAAAATCCACAAAATCTCCAACGACAGGTTTCATTCCTTTTTTACGAAAGTTTCCTCGTGCACGTGTTTGATAAACCTTATCTCCCACCGCAACATCGTAAAAACCTGCTAAAGATTTGACAATACGTCCATTTTTTATCATATTCTCATTATAACAAAAAAAGGCTTAACTGTAAGCCTTTTATTATTTTTTAGTCTGTAATACCATTTTATCAAAACAAGTGCGTGCTAATACTCCGACCTCTTAGGTCAGAGATAAAGCAGCACTAAGCTTTGAATTTCGTCCGACTAAATTCAGTGGTGAGTTGAAATTCCCACTGAATAAGTCTTGACTTCATTTCTAGAGATGAATTAATGAATTTTTGATTCTTACCAAAATCAGCTCAAGACTGTAATTTGAAGATTTTGACGTCCCCATGCAATTGCTTGAGCATTTGTTGGGAAATGAACATCAATAATATTTCCTACAATAGCTCCACCTGTATCTCCTGCAATTGCAACTCCGTAGCCAGGAACCTCTACCATTGAACCCAACGGAATAACACTTGGGTCAACGGCAATACACATTGGGTTCTTACTCAAGTCAATTCCCATTGCTGTAATTCCATTTAGAGCATAAGCTGTCGCTTGAACATTTATTGTGCGACCTGAGCTTGTCGGTGGGATAACCGGTTTTGGAGGGTTTGAGTTTGAACCTGAATTTGATGTGTTATTTGTTGAACTAGAAGACACACTCGTTTGCGTTTGAGCTTGCTGTGCTTCAGCTATAGATTTTGCTAGAGCTTCATCATGAGCTTTTTGTTCAGCTGCTGCTTTTGCTTGCATTGTACTCAATAATTTTTGATTTGATGCAATTTTATCTTTCAATGTCGAGATATCGCCTTGCAAATCTGTCACTTGTTCTTGATAATTTTTCTGATCTTGAACTAATTTTACTTGAGTTGCTTCCAAACTTGTTTTCATACTTCTTAGAGTATTCTCTTTTTCAACCAAAGCTTTTGCCTGGTTGGATTCTGCTGTCATTACGGCATTCAAGCTTGTTAGACGCATAACCATATCTGAGAGATTTTTTGATGATGCAATCACATCAATCACTGACATCGTCATCCCACCATTGGATTGCATCGCACGCATTTGATGAGCAATCACTTCTTTTAGGCTTGCTACATCATCTTGTGTTTGGGCAATTCCAGATTGCAAATCGTCAATCTTACCTTGAGTTTGCTGAACTTTTTGTTGTGATGACTGAGCTTTACTGTAAAGGTCATTTACTTGTGTAAGCTCTGCATTTAGCTGAGTTTGGAATGTTTGAATTTGCTGATTCACTTCATTTTGAGTGCTATCAGCTCCTACAGGAAGTCCTGATGAGACCATCAGCAACACACCTGCAAATACTCCAACTTGCTTTACTTTTTTAGAAATTAGCTTCTTCATACTTCATCTATTCTAACACATCACCGCCCGTTTTTTATTTCATAATCATTACAAATGTTAATTAAACAAATCAGAAGATACAGAAACATACTTTTTAGGAAGCGTTCTTTCTTTTTGTAAGCAAATTTTCATTAATATTTTTGTTTAAATTTAGAAAATAATTACTGACAAAATTTGGTCAGTAATTATTTTTTTCTGTCAGTAACTTTATTCTTTTTTGTAAATTTTTATCATATTGTCTAGTTAGCGGAAAGAGTAGAAGTAGACTTCCACAGATAATTCCTCCGCTACCGCTGATTAACAATACTTTTTCAACACCGATTCCTTCTGCCAGTGGTCCTGCAAATATTAAGCCTACTGGTCCCGCAAGGCTTGTCAGCGCATTTATCATCCCCATCACTCGTCCCAAATACTCTGCCTCAAAGCTTTGTTGTATCATTGCCATCTGTAGAGAACTAAAAAATGGAGTTGCAATCCCAGCAATAGCATTAAGGACTACAAAAATATAAAAACCTGTCCGATTAGCTGGTAAAAGTCCTCCAAGTCCTATCACTACTCCGATAAGTATTAGCGAGATAATCATTGGCAATATTCTGTTTTTGTTTTTTCCGAATATTCCTATGAACAAACCTCCTAGAAGCATGAAACTTGAATAAACTACTTCAATCACACCCGCATCTCCAATCGTTCCACCAAAATATTGGATTGTGATTAGAGGATACATACTCATTCCTGGCATAAAAAGCAGCATGAATAAAGCACCTATTAAGGCTATCCACCACATTCCACGATTTGAATGAAGCTGTGTAAATCCTTCTTTAGTATCTTTCCAAAGACTAACTTTCTCTCCTGTTGAAGAGACAGTAGGCAACTTCACTAATAGCAACAAACCTGCACCAATAACAAAACCAATGACATCAGTTAAGATTAACCATTGCATTGAAACAATAGAGTACAGAAATGCCCCTAGTGCTGGTGATACAATGAAAATGAGTGATTGCATCATGCCAAATTGACCATTCACACGAGTCAATTCATCTGTTGGAACCATTGTCGGCATCACCGATTGCACAGTTGGCATCTGAAAAGTCTGTGCTAATGCCCGCATAGTAATCACAATGAAAACGAGAACAATAGGAAATTCTCCACGGATTAGCGCTACTGCAGAAAGTATAATAGCAAGAAAAGCAACAACAGCATCTGAACTAATCAGCACTGTTTTTTTACTCCATTTATCAATTAATGGTCCAACAAAAGGACTGAAGATAACCATTGGTACCATGCCAGCAATTGTCGCAAAACTCAAAATCGAAGCTGATCCTGTTCGCTCTGCAAGATACCAAATAATTGCATACTGCACAACCATTGATGTGATGCCAGAGAGCAATTGACCCGATAGGAATAAATAAAAGTTCCGTCGCCAATGCGGTGGAGCTTGAGTGTTTATCATAACGTTTATAAATCTCCTGTAAAATTTATCAGAAGAATTTCCTTTCTTTGATTCAGCTTTTATTATATATTCTCAATATGGGATAGAGATTACTTTCCTAATAAATCTAACGTTTTTCATAATTATAATAACTGATATCGTTTTCATTATATCAAATTTGCTGACAGACTCAAAATTCGCGCTGGCATTGTTTTGAGAATAGAAAAAGTTACTGACAGGATTTTGTCAGTAACTTTTGATTTTAACGAATTTCAACATTTAGTTTTTCAACTAAATTTTTAGTAATTTTATTGACTGCTGCCGCAATTTCTTCATCCGTCATGCTACTATCAGCTGGTTGAAAAATCAAGCTATACGCCATCGATTTCTTGCCTAGTGGTAATTTTTCACCTTGATAGATGTCAAATAACTCAGCACCCATAAGCGTTTTAACACGGCTGTCAGTAATGACAGAAATGATGTCAGCATGAGTTTTCTCTACGTCAATCAACAGCGCAATATCGCGTTTGACAGCCTGTACTTTTGGAATATCAGCAAAGATTGTTTGCGCTGGTAACTCTTCAAGCATAACTTGCAAGTCAAGACCAGCGACATAAGTTTCAGCAATATCATACTTTTTAGCAATTGCTGGATGAATTTCACCAACAAAGCCAATCACACGTTCACCAATTTTGACAAGAGCAGTACGTCCTGGATGCATTGCGGAATTTTCAGAAAATGGGACAAAAGATACATTTTGATAACTTTCAAGCACATTTTCAACAATGCCTTTGACATAGTAAAAGTCTACAGGAACAGGAACTTGAGCATAAGTTTTATCTACTACATTTCCAGAAATGGCGAATGCCAAATTAGGTACTTCAGTTGGACGACCATCCTCAGCTGTACTTGGCAAGAAAATATTTCCAATCTCGTAAATGGCGACATCTGCATTTTTACGATTTTGATTGTAGTTAATGATGTCAAGCAAACCGGGAATCATGTTGACACGGAGCGTCATACGGTCTTCAGTCATTGGCATCATTAGATTTGTTGTATCAATTTCGCCCACAAATTCTGTGGCTTTTTCAGGAGTTACAAGTGAATATCCAATCACTTCGTCAAGCCCTGCCGCTTCAACAATCGTGCGAACCTTGCGACGGAATTTTTGCATGGCGGTCAGCTCACCTGCATTTTGCGATACTGGCAAAGTGCTTGGTAACTTATCATAGCCGTAAATCCGCGCCACTTCTTCGACCAAATCGGCTTCAATACTGATGTCCCAGCGTCGTGATGGAATTTCGCAAGTGAAAGTTTCGCCAGCAATTTCTACAGAAAAACCAAGTTGAACGAAGATTTTTTTGACTTCATCAAGTGATAATGCTGTTCCAAGTGCAGCATTGACACGACTGAGCGTAATCGAAACTTTCGGAAGAGCAGGCTGATAGTCGTTACTTTCAACCACACCAGACGAGACCTGCCCTCCTGCCAACTCAACAATCAGACTAGCCGCAAAGTCAAGCGCAGTGCGCACCGTGCCTTCGTTAATGCCCTTTTCAAAACGAGAACTGGCCTCAGAACGAAGTGCAAATTTTTGTGAAGTTTTACGGATTGATGTACCGTCAAAAAGCGCGGCTTCAAGCGCAACCGTCGTCGTTTCGTCAGTAATTTCACTGTCAGCACCTCCCATAACGCCACCAAGTGCAACAGGAGCACCATTGCTCGTTATGACAATGTCGTCAGTAGCTAATTCACGCTCGATATGGTCAAGTGTCATGATTTTTTCGCCGTCAGCTGCCTGACGAACGAGGATTTCATTGCTACCAAACTTATCAAAATCAAAGCTGTGTAGCGGTTGTCCAAACAGCATGAGGACATAATTCGTCACATCAACCACGTTGTTAATCGGCTTCACACCTACATTCATCAGGCGATTTTGTAGCCATTGTGGACTTTTATCAATCTTGACATTTTCGATGACCCGAATCTTATAAGTTGGCACTTTATCGGTTTCGACAATGACCGCAACCTTGTCAGCGGTCAGTACTGACGGATTTTCTATCAGTTCACGTTTTTCGAGATTGACCGGTAAGCCGTAAATAGCACCCACTTCCCAAGCTGCACCGTGCATAGACAGCGCGTCTGCGCGGTTTGGCGTGATGGATAGCTCAATAATCTCATCGTCCATATCCAGATAAGGGAAAATGCTGTCGCCAACCTTGCTGTCCGCTGGCATTTCAAAAATCCCCTCTTCGTGTTTCATTGGGTTGATTTTTTCATCAATACCGATTTCGTCAAGCGCACAAAGCATTCCTTGGCTCTCGAAACCACGAATTTTGCCTTTTTTGATTTTGATATTATCAACAATCCGCGCACCAACCAAGGCTGTAATTGTCTTCATGCCCACGCGCACATTTGGCGCACCGCAGACGATTTGCAGCGGTTCGTCTTCACCAACGTTCACCTTCGTGATGTGCAGGTGCGTTTCAGGAATGTCCTCCGACGACAAAATTTCGCCGACCACGAGCTTTGACAAGCCCTCAGCGGGTGTTGTCACGCCCTCGACCTCAATGCCCGTCGTGGACATTTTTTGCTCTAGCTCTTTTGCTGTCGCCGTCAGGTCTGGCAGCAATTGTTTTAACCATTTGTATGATACTTGCATTTTATTTTTCCTCTATTTTTTCCGGCAAGTAATAAACCTTGCCATCTTCTAAAATTAATTCAACTGAATTACTTTCCAAAGCTATAAGTTTTTCGCTATCAAATTTCATGTATTTGATATTTTGTAAGCTTCGAATGGGAAAATTAATCTTCTCATCAATTTTTTTCTGTCCCCAACCACTTAACTTAGATTGGATAGATTTAATACCTGAATGATAAATGCTGTAGGCTTCTATCTGTTTTATGATATTTTGAGCTTTCTCAATATTTTTTTCATAAATACTAAAAGCCTGCTTTCTTGCATTTGAATTTTTTGAACTATACTGAAACTCTAGTTTTGCCAACTCTTCCAATAAATTAAGTGAGAATGTTTGAATTTGAGTCCAGAATTGAAAATCAGCAATATGTTCTTCTTTAATTTTCAAATCTTCTGAATTTAGAAATTCAACATTTTGATTCAAAAAGTCATTCGATTTTTGAAATTCTTTATTCACTTGAACCCGAAAATCTTCGATTGACTTGCGTTTTATATTCCGAGTATCTTTATCTAAAATATTTTCTGATGAGTACTTAGAAAGATTTTCAACTTCTTGAGAAATTGACTTCAAATTTCCTACAATATCATTTTTTTGAAGATTAACCAACGCGTCTAATTTTCCATTTATTGCTTTTAACTCTGTTTCAATCTCCGCCATGTAGTGTTGAGCTGTAACCATACTTGCAACTTCAAAAGCAGCAGTTGCAGGATTTATTCCTGATGCAAGTTCTGTAAGATTGATTTTTTCTAAATTAGCAAATCCTTTTATACTATTCCGTGTACCTTCTTTAACTAATAAACCCGTTGTTTGCCCTGAATTTTTAGTTAGAAGTTCTGTTCC
The DNA here is from genome assembly GCF_003627095.1 of Lactococcus allomyrinae. Lineage (NCBI taxonomy): Bacteria > Bacillati > Bacillota > Bacilli > Lactobacillales > Streptococcaceae > Lactococcus > Lactococcus allomyrinae. Next base: position 1,684,829 of record NZ_CP032627.1, read on the forward strand.
TTTTGGAATTGTCACTCGATAAACATCTTTCAGTAATTTTTGATTCTGCTGAGCCATTACTTTAGAATGTTCGATAGCTTGGATATTTTTCCCAGTAGTAACAAGTAAATTATTAATTTTGCTTAAAATTAACGGATCTGTTATTTCAGTTTTCGAAATAGCTGGAACCGCAGAGAAATTATCTAGTTTTTCAAGCTGAAAAAATTGTTCTTCTAAATCCATCTTTCACTTCCCAAACTGCTCCAAAAACCTTAAATCCCCCTGATAAAATCCACGAATATCATTAATCCCGTACCTCAGCATGGCGATGCGTTCTTGCCCCAGTCCAAAAGCAAAGCCGCTGTATAGGTTAGCATCAAGCCCCGACATTTCCAGCACATTTGGGTGAACCATACCAGCGCCAAGAATTTCAATCCAGCCGGTGTGTTTGCAGACGTTGCAGCCTTTTCCGCCGCACTTGAAGCAAGAAATATCGACCTCAACCGATGGCTCAGTGAATGGGAAATAACTCGGCCGCCAGCGAAGTTCGCGGTCTTGACCAAACATTTTTTTCATCACGAGATCAAGCGTGCCTTTGAGGTCAGCCATAGTGATGTTTTTATCCACGACAAGCCCCTCAATTTGATGAAATTGGTGGCTGTGCGTCGCATCATCGGTGTCGCGGCGGTAAACACGCCCAGGCGCAATCATGCGCAATCCGCCCTTGCTGAAGTCGTGCGCATCCATTGTCCTTGCCTGCATCGGCGAGGTGTGTGTGCGCAATAACGTTTCGCTCGTGATGTAAAAAGTATCCTGCATATCGCGTGCAGGGTGGTCTTTGGGCAAATTCATGCGCTCGAAATTATAGTGGTCCGTTTCAACTTCGTAGCCGTCCACGATTTCGTAGCCCATGCCGAGGAAAATTTCTTCGATTTCCTCTTGTGTCTGCGTGAGAATGTGGCGCGTGCCTCTTCTTTGCTTACATCCCGGTAAAGTCACATCAAGCGTTTCAGCTCCCAATGCTGCATTCATCGCAACTTGCTCAATTTCAGCTTTCTTCGCTTCAAACTTTGTACCAAATTCATCACGAAAAGCGTTAGCCAAGCTACCTATCACAGGGCGCTCGTCATTCGTCAAATCCTTCATCCCTTTGAGAATTTCAGTCAATTCACCTTTTTTACCCAGCATAACCGTCCGCAGATTGACCAGTGTTTTTTCATCAGTTACTGACAGAAGTTCTGTCAGCGTGCGTGCGCGCAGTTCCTCAATTTTTTCTTTTAAATCCATGTTTAACATACAAAATATAGCTACTACTTCTCTGCAAATAACCATCAAGTTATTGAGAAGAGCAGGTCAGTTTTGTTATCCTTTCTATTAATAAATAAAAAAATACCACGATTTCATTCTCCAAAGGAGCGAAAACCGCGGTACCATCCTATTTTATCACTTAATTAGCTTATTTAATTTGTCCGTTTAGCAAGCAAAGGTTCAAGACTATCTCTCACTTAAAAACGAAACTTTACGCAAGGTGAACTTCAGCTGCCGTTTTGTACTATGGCTCTCAGTCGGTGACCATAATTCCCTCAAACTCTACCTACAACTTACTCTTCTTACGTGATTATTTTTATTTTATCACTTTACACCAATTTGTCAAATCTTTTTAAGAATTTAACGCAATTTTCATGATTATTAAAAGCTGTCAGTACTGACAGCCTTATTTTTCAATGTTTAGATGACTTAAACACCCCATACAGACTCTAAAACGTTAGTTTGTTCACGTCCTGGTCCAACAGAAAATGTCGAAATGCGCACGCCAACCAACTCTCCGACACGGCGCACATAGTTGCGAGCTGCTTCTGGAAGTTCCTCGAGTGTTCTTACAGAGGTGATGTCCTCAGACCAGCCTGGCAATTCTTCATAAATCGGTTTGCAATCTGCGAGTTCTTTGAGTGAAGCTGGATAATGCGTGATGCGTTCGCCATTGCTTCGTTCGTAAGCGACACAGATTTTCACTGTATCAAGTCCTGACAAGACATCAATAGAATTCAAACTGAGGTTGGTCAGTCCCGACACACGCTTGGCATGGCGCATAACCACTGAGTCAAACCAGCCTACACGTCGAGGACGACCAGTTGTCGTGCCATATTCGTGACCGACTTCACGAATTTGATGACCGACTTCGTCAAAAAGTTCAGTAGGAAACGGACCATCGCCAACACGTGAAGTATAGGCTTTGCAGACACCGACGACTTTGGAAATCTTGCTTGGACCAACACCTGAGCCAATCGTGACACCGCCTGCAACAGGATTTGATGAGGTTACAAATGGATAAGTGCCTTGGTCAATATCAAGCATGACACCTTGCGCGCCTTCAAAAAGCACACGTTTGCCTGCATCTAAAGCATCATTCAAGATCACTGATGTATCGGTCACATATTTTTTGAGTTGTTGACCATATTCGTAGTATTCTTCAAAGATGTCATCAAATTCAAGTGCTTCCGAGTCATACATTTTAATAAATTCGCGATTTTTGGCTTCAAGATTGATGCGTAAGCGTTCTTCAAAAATTTCCTTATCAAGCAAGTCCGCAATCCGAATCCCGACACGCGCTGCTTTGTCCATGTAAGCTGGGCCAATTCCTTTGATGGTTGTACCGATTTTTTTATCGCCTTTGGCTTCTTCTTGAAGAAAATCAAGTTTTTTGTGATAAGGCAAAATCACGTGCGCCCGATCTGAAATTCGCAAACTATCAGCTGAAACACCATTTTCAGCGAGATAAGCAATCTCTTCAACGAGCGATTTTGGATTGACAACAACACCGTTACCAATCACCGAGATTTTTTCTGGGAAAAAGATTCCTGACGGAATCAGATGTAGTTTGAACTTCTTACCGTCGATAACAATAGTATGACCTGCATTGTCTCCTCCTTGATATCGAGCGATGACTTCGGCATTTGAACTCAAAAAATCGGTAATTTTACCTTTTCCCTCGTCTCCCCATTGCGTTCCGACAACTACTACTGATGGCATTTTTTAATGTCCTTTTCATTAAAATTTGCACGCTCCACCGCCTTTGCGTCGCAATTTTGCCTCGCGAGGTAGATATGGCTGGCATTTTCATAAGATGTGAGCCCGACTGCTTTAAAGTCATGAAAAATAGGAAAATGTGGTTGCCTTTTGCTCTTGCCGCTTTAGCTATCCATTGGCTGTAAGGCGCTAAATGGCAATCAAACGGACAGCGTAGTGGCAAAGCCACGGAGGTCTGTGCATAGCACAGGTTCCATTTTATCATTTTTCACTGACTTCAAGAAGGGCGGACTCAATTCTGCTGTGAAAGCTCCTGTCGCACTTACTTTTATTTTATCAAACTTTGATGCTGATTTTAGCAAAAAGTGAAAAGAAAATACGTAATTCTGGTTAAATGTTTGGAAATAGCTAATTTTTGTAACCTGCAAAATTCCAATTCACAATTTGACCTGATTTCTGATTATATTGAATATCAATTTCAACATTATTCTTGGAAGTAGCCGGCGTTCTCCAAACCGCATTAAGAACGTTTTGCCCTTCATCATCTACCGTGCTATAAATCTGAGTCGGTGCTGGAAGTGCAGCTGCTAAAGTTGAGTACAATGTTCCTCCTGTATACGTCATTTTCCCATCTGCTCCATCTTTTGTTTCGGTTGCACAGTGAATTGAATAAAAAAGATGATTTGTCCAACCTGGAATCTCTGAAAGATGATTTGCTGCAAACTCATATTTATCTCTGCTTGATGCAGTAGGAGAACCATATGGTCCATACGAGCTGCTGCTACTTTTTGAAAAAGCGTTGATTTCGGAATTGTTAGGATTTTTTAGAGCTCCAACAATTGCAATCACAAAAAAGACAAGTAAGGCAATCGAGAATAAAATAATATTTATCGTCCAAAATTTTGTCTTAAATTTATATACTTTCTCTTCTTGAGCTGTTTCGGAGGTTTTCTCATCAATTTTAATCTGCTTTATTTTATTCGCTTCTTCGAGCGCTGAATCAATATATTGAGTATGACAAAACGCACACTCAACACCATTTTCTATCTCAATGAACTCATTGCCACCACACTGCTCACAGATTTGTTTTTTCATTTCTTATCCCACAGATTGACTTGTTTCTCGTGTAAGACAAGTACCTGTACTTTCAATTTTATTTCATTATATTATTTTTAAAAATTGCTTGCAATATTTCTTATCGAAATTTTGCAATTTTCGAAGTTTAGATTCCGTACTTTTTGTTATAATTAATTCATGGACAAAATCATTAAATCAATCTCAAAAAATGGACATTTTCGCGCTTTTGTTTTGGATTCTACCGACACAGTGCGCGAGGCACAAGTGCGCCACAATACAATGCCTTCGTCAACTGTGGCGCTGGGACGAACGTTGATTGCGGCGCAAATCTTGGGCGCAAATGAAAAAGGCGATGCAAAAATCACGGTTAAGGTGCTGGGTGACGGCGCGATGGGCGCAATTATTGCTAATGCAGACAGCAAAGGGCAGGTCAAAGGCTACGTACAAAATAAAGATTTAGACTACAAAAAAATTTCCACAGGCGAAGTGCTGGTCGCACCTTTTGTCGGAAATGGATTTTTTGTCGTGATTAAGGACATGGGGTTGAAACAGCCTTACAGTGGGCAAGTTGACCTCATCACCGGCGAAATCGGTGAGGATTTGGCTTGGTATTTTCTATCTTCTGAACAAACACCATCTTCTGTCGGTTTGAATGTTTTGCTTGACGAAAATGCTGATACAGTCAGGATCGCTGGCGGTTTCATGTTGCAAGCATTGCCAGATGCAACGGACGAAGAAATCAGCGAAATGGAGCATAATATCAAAACAATGCCTTCTATTTCAAGCTTACTGACGGGCGATGAGCCACTGACAGCTATGTTGTCAGCGATTTATGGCAATATACCTTTTACCATTCTTGAAGAATCACCCCTCAAATTTGACTGCGACTGCAACAAAGAGCGCTTCCGTCAAGGCATCAAATCGATTGGGGCACAGGCCATTACCGAGATGATTGAAGAAGACCACGGCGCTGAGGTCGTCTGCCAATTTTGCGAGAGAAAGTATGAATTTGATGAAAATGAGTTGAACAACCTGATTTTAGGCAACTGACAAGCTACAACCTTACAAGGTCATTCTGTCCGAGAATTCTACTGCGCTTCGCTCCGCTGTCCATGCTCGCTACGGTGTTAAAGCACCTAGTCGCAATAGCAAGCGCTGAAGCACAAAGACCCGTCGGCAAGCTGTCAGCATACTGACCAAAAATGACCGTCAGCAAATTTTCAGTAAGAAGAGCAGACAGGAAATTTCAGTGATTAAAAGCTGAGTGAAATCACTACTCAAATGAAACGGACACCAACCAATGACTGTAAAACTTTTTATCGCAACCACACTTGACGGCTACATCGCAACGCTGGACGACAGCCTTCAGTGGCTATTCGATGTCGAGGGAGAGGGAGACAATGGCTACGGTGCTTTTTATGAAACGATTGACACCGTTGTGATGGGCAAGAAAACTTACGACTGGCTCCTGCGCGAACAGCCGAACGAATGGGCTTACACGGGCAAAACTTGCTACGTGATGACCCGTCAGCAACTTCCAAATACTGACAGCATCAAATTTACTGATGAAAAAATTCTGTCAGAACTGACAGAAAGTGCTGACAACATCTGGGTCATCGGCGGCGGCGAAATTATCAAACTTTTCCTCGAACATCATCTCATTGACGAGCTTCAAGTGACGATTGCGCCAGTCCTTTTGGGAGCTGGCATTCCCCTATTTCCCACAGGAAATTACGCAGAGCAACTTCAACTTGTCAGCAGTAAAACTTATGGACAATTCATTGAACTCCATTATTTAGTAAAAAATAATCACTGATAGCCTTCTGTCAGTGATTTTCAATCCTCAAAAGCTTGTGAAATACAATGAAAACGGTAGTCGAATGACGGAAATCAGAAGCTAAACAAAAAGATAAAATGAGACCTGCACAATGTGCAGAACCACATTTTTCTATTTTGTATCACTTCTTGGCGATTTCCGTCATATCCTGATATAATAGTCTCTATGGAAATGGACAAAATCTACAACGAGTCGTGGAAAATCCGCGACATCGAGATAAAAAATAAAATCGTACTTGCCCCAATGGCGGGAATTAATAACAAAGCTTTTCTCAAAACAGCGAAAGAATTTGGTGCAGGACTTGTCGTGACCGAGATGATTTCCGACAAGGGCATTGAGCACCGCAACAAAAAAACACTTGAAATGATGGACTTCGAGGGTGTGCCGCACCCCCTCTCCATGCAAATCTTTGGCGGCGAGATTGATACGCTCGTTGAAGCCGCAAAGTTCGTTGAAGCCAATACTGTCGCGGACATCATTGACATTAACATGGGCTGCCCCGTGCCGAAAGTTACAAAAAATGAAGCAGGCTCTAGGCTTCTACTCGACCCCGACAAAGTGTATGACGTTGTCAAAGCCGTCAGTTCCGCCATCTCAAAACCACTCACGGTCAAAATCCGTATCGGCTGGGACAATGACCACCTCTTTGCCGTGGAAAATGCCAAGGCGATTGAAGCAGGTGGCGCTGCCGCGGTAGCCATGCACGCGAGAACCAAAGCCCAAGCTTACACTGGCAACGCTCAAGAAAATTGGCACTGGCTCAAAAAATTAACTGAAAATGTTAATATCCCAGTCATCGGAAACGGCGATGTCCACTCGCCCGAAGATGCCAAGCGCATGATTGACGAAACAGGCGTAACCGCTGTAATGATGGGACGCGCTGCACTTGGAAATCCCTGGGTACTGCACCGCACCGAGCATTATCTTCGCACAGGAGAATTGCTCCCAGAGCCAAGCGTAGAAGAAAAAATAGAAATCGCCAAGCTCCATCTCGCCCGTCTCGTCGAACTAAAAGGCAACAATCTCGCCTCACGCGAATTTCGCCAACACGCCGCCTACTACCTCAAAGGGGCACCGCGTGCCGCCAAAGTAAAAGTCGCCGTCAATCAAGCCGAATCCCAAGAGGAGATTATTCAAATCCTTGACGCTTTCGTTAATCATGTAAAATAAAATAGAGATGAATCTGGAAATTTCCAGATTTTTTGTTTATAATAGAGCTAGAAATGTTTATACAATTCCAAAAAAAGAAAGGGTTTTCTCATGCGTACAACTAGAGCTACCGAAGAAATTGAAAAAGCCGTTATTCATTTGAAAAAAGCAAAGCGTGAAATTAGCAATTATACCTTTGATTACAATATGCAAAACTTAATTCAATTGGATAAGACGATTAAACAGCTAGAAGCGATTAAAACAGGGGTCAATGCTGATAGCTTCCAAGTTGAAGGAGTCAAATCTGTGGGACAACTCGAAGCCGATCGTCTTTCAAGATAAATATCATAATAAAAAATAGCTCCTATGAGCTATTTTTTATTAATCTTTTTCACCTCTTTAAATCTACTGCGTGGGTAGGTAAAATCTCCAATAACCTCATGTACATTGATAATTGAAGTAAAAGCATTAGGGTCAATAATAGATAAAATCTGTTTTACCTCTTGAATCTCACCTGGATTCAAAACAACATACAAAATCTCTTTTGAGTGTCCAGAGTAAGCTCCCTCACCATGAAGATAAGTCGCCCCACGACCCGTTTCTTCAATAATCTCCTTTGCCATCTCCCGATGTTTACTCGTTATAATCAACATTCCACGAACCGTATAACCACCACTTTGCACAACATTAAGCACTTGTGCAGCAACAAAACTCGCAATCAAAGTATACATCATATGATTCAGATTAATATAACTAAGTGACAAAAGCATAACGCAAGCATCAAAAGCAAAAAATGTTTTCCCGACTGCAACACCACGCTTAATCTGAAGCAACTTCGCCACAATATCAGCACCACCAGTCGTCCCGCCAAATCGGAAAACAAAACCGATTCCAATACCAGCAAATACACCCGCTAATAGCGCCGCAATCAGATTATCATGACCAACATTAACCGAAAAATCAACCCGTTGGAAAATCCACATCCAAATTGAAAGACTCAAAATTCCCCAAATCGTATAAATAAAAGTCCGACGACCCAAAAAGCGGTAACCAACAATCAAAAGCGGAATATTTAAAATCAATTGTGTATAAGAAGGATCAATATGAAACAAGGCATGTCCAATCAGCGAAAGACCAGCCACACCGCCCTCGGCAAGATGATTAGCCATATTGAACTCAACAAACCCAAAAGCATAAATTGCTGTTCCCAATGCAATTGCAACAATATGCAAGAAATGTACTCTTGCTAAATTTTTCATATAAATCCCCCAAAAATTTCACAAAATATCCCTGCCAAAAGGGCAAGGTCTTTATCACTATTGTACTTAAAATTTGGAATTTGGTCAAACTTTGAAATAGTCTATACTAATATTTTTTACCTTCCCATGAACCCCCTATTATTGACTCAATCATCACTCATCGAAGCCCATTAAAACAAAAAAACCGAAAGAAATTTTACTTGTTTCGGTTTTTTTATTTAACATGATATAGATTTCTTAATGACAAAATCAACATCCCTATCTATCACTTCTTTGACTTTTTAATTTCTTTAAATCTCCCCTGCTTAGGAGCAAAGTCTCCAATCACTTCATGCACATTAATAATTGAAGTAAAAGCATTAGGGTCAACAATAGATAATACCTCTTTTACTTCCTGAATCTCCCCTGGATTTAAGACAACATATAAGACCTCTTTTGAATTTCCTGAATACGCCCCTTCACCATGAAGATAAGTCGCACTACGCCCAATTTCCTCAATAATTGCCTTTGCCACCTCAGTATGTTTATTAGTGATAATCAACATTCCACGAACCGTGTATCCACCACTTTGAATAATATTAACCACTTGCATCGCGAGAAAACTCGCAATTAACGTATACATCATCTGTTGAAGATTGATATAACTCAACGAAAGAGCCAAAACAGCGGAATCAAACATAAAAAGAATTCTACCAACAGGAACACCTTTTTTAATCTGGAATAATTTCGCAATAATATCCGCCCCTCCAGTAGTTCCACCAAATCGAAAAACAATTCCAATCCCTGTACCTGCAAATATACCAGCCAATAACGCTGCAATCAAATTATCGTGGTCAATATTAATGGAAAAGTCTACTCGCTGAAAAATCCAAATCCAGATAGCTAAACTTAAAATTCCCCATATCGTGTAAATAAAAGTCCGACGTCCCAAAAATTGATAGCCCAAAATCAAAAGCGGGATATTCAAAATAAGCTGTGTATAAGATGGATCAATATGCAAAAGTGCATATCCAATCAAAGAAAGCCCTGCAATTCCCCCTTGTGCAAGATGATTAGCCATATTAAACGCTACAAATCCAAATGCGTAAATCCCTGTACCCAGAGTAATGGCAAGAAGATATAAAAAATGTACTCTTGCTAAATTCCTCATGTAATTCCTCCTTTAAGATATAACAGAGCCTATTATAAAAGATTTTCTTAAACTTTCACTTTAGCCTCTAATAAAATCAGGTATTTTTACCTTATTTCTTTATCTCACCATATTTTGAGATTAATTTTCATAAATCTTTTGATGACATTTTTTTATTAAAAAAGATATAAGAAGGGGAGAAAGCTCAGACTCGGACTTTCTCCCTTTCTTTATTTGTTTAGTTATTAATCACTGACTTCAGTAAAGTTTCCTAATACCCGAACATTTTCCGAGATTGAAACAAAAGCTTTTGGATCATACCTTCCAATGATAGATTTGAAATCTTGATACTCATACATTGTAATCACAGTTAATAATACTGTCCGTTTTTCATGAGTATATCCTCCCTCAGTATTATTCAAAATCGTCACACCATGATTGAAACGCTCAAATAGCTTATGCATGAGCAAATCAGGATTCTGTGTAACTATCATCACTTGCAATCGTTTTTGTCGTGTAAAAATCGCATCTTGGACACGTGAACTGACAAATATAGCAATGATAGAATAAAGCATATATTCCCAACCAAACAGGATCCCCGCCACAAAGACAACAATACCATTCACGATAAAAGACAAAGTTCCTACCGTACGCCCCGTTTTTTTCCGAACATAAAGACTAACGATATCCGTTCCTCCACTTGAAATACCAGCCTTCATCGCATTCCCTACTCCAAATCCCATGATAGCACCACCAAAAACAGCATTGATGACTGGGTCGTTTGTTAACGAGGTCACTGGTATAAAATGGATAAACACAGAGCTCATAAAAACTGTAATCAAAGTATAAACGGTAAATTGTTTACCGATTCCTCGCCATGCGAGCATAATTAACGGCACATTTACAAGAAAGAGCGTTACAGAAATAGGTAGAATATCATGTCCAACCAATCGAGTAACTAACTCAGATACAACCTGAGCCACCCCTGTGGCACCAGAAGCATAGACGTGTCCAGGCTGGTAGAAAAAGTTCAATGCGAAAGAAGAAAACACTCCATAAACTACTGCCGCAGAAAACTTATTGACTAATTTCTCCAGTCCAATTGACTTTAAGACTTTAATTATTGTTTGCAAGTTTAATACTCAATTCTTCCAGTTGTTTTTCTGCAACCACACTTGGTGCTTGCGTCATCGGGTCGGTTGCTTTGTTATTTTTAGGAAAGGCAATGACCTCACGAATATTGTCTTTACCAGCTAATAGCATGACAAAACGGTCAAGACCAAGCGCTAAACCACCATGTGGAGGGAAGCCATAGTCTAATGCTTCAAGTAAGAAACCAAACTGTTCATTTGCATCCGCTAAATTAAAACCAAGTGCTTTGAGCATTTCTTCTTGGAGCTCGCGCGTATTAATACGCAATGAGCCACCACCAAGCTCGTAGCCATTAAGTACGATGTCATAAGCATGAGCCCGTACTTTGCTTAGTTCTGAGACTTTGCTGTGACCATCAGCTGACAAAAATGCTTGTGTTTCTTTGGTTGGTAATGTAAATGGATGATGAGCAGACATATAGCGTTCTTCCTCTTCTGACCACTCAAACATCGGCCAATCAATAACCCACAGGAAGTTAAATTTTCGGAAATCTATCAAACCTTGTTGCTTTCCAACAGTAAGTCGAAGCGCTCCCAGTGCCGCATTTGCAACTTCAAGTGTATCAGCTACAAAGAGAACCAAGTCATTATTTTCAAGTTGAAGTTCTGTTTGAAATTCTGCTGTCTTATCGGCTAGAAATTTCGCAACAGAACCTGCTAATTCACCATTTTCAAACTTAACCCAAGCCAGACCTTTTGCACCATTTTGCTTTGCTTGCTCTGTAAGCTTATCAATCGCTTTACGCGAATATTTATCCGCCGCATTTTTTACAACAATCGCTTTGATCGCTTGTGCTTCAGTGAAAACTTTGAAATCTACAGTATGTGCAAGTTCAGTCAAGTCTTGAAGCAAAAGCTCAAAACGTGTATCTGGTTTATCTGAACCGTAGAAGTTCATGGCATCATCATATTTCATTCGTGGAAAAGGTAGTGTTACATCAATCTCTTTCACTTCTTTCATGACTTTGGCAATCAATCCTTCGGTGAGTTCTTGGATTTCTTCCTCTGATAAAAATGATGTTTCTAAATCGACCTGAGTAAATTCCGGTTGACGATCGCCACGCAAGTCTTCATCGCGAAAACATTTGACAATTTGATAGTAGCGGTCAAGTCCAGCTGTCATAAGCAGTTGTTTCATGAGTTGTGGAGATTGTGGTAGCGCATAAAATTCTCCCTTATTCACACGACTTGGCACTAAATAGTCACGCGCCCCTTCTGGTGTAGATTTATTAAGAAAAGGTGTTTCAACATCAATAAATCCTTCGCCATCAAGGTAAGAGCGAATTGCTCGTGTTGTTCCATGGCGCATTGTGATATTTGCCAACATTTCTGGACGACGTAAATCAAGATAACGGTATTTCAAGCGTGTATCATCAAGAACTTCAACACCGTCTTTGATTTCAAAAGGTGTTGTTTTTGATGCTGAAAGAATTTCAATTGTTGTTGCTTCAATCTCAATTCCTCCCGTTTTAATTTTCTCGTTTTTACTAGCACGTTCAACGACTTTACCTGTAACCTCAAGAACAAATTCATTTCGTACTCTGTCTGCAGCTTGTGCAACTTCAGGATATGCTGTTTCTGGATTAATTACAATTTGGACGATTCCTTCGCGGTCACGTAAATCAATGAAAATCAGACCTCCAAGATTACGACGTTTTGCTACCCAACCTTTAACGGTAACTTCTTGATTCAAATATTTTTCTGTGATATTCCCTGCGTAATTCGTACGTTTCATATAAGATGTGAATTTCCCTATCTAACCCGAAAAAATAGCAACACTTTATTCTCATCAGGTTCTAGGAAAATCCTGCTTCCTTCTTTCTAGTATTTTGAAAATTTATCAAAGCAAGTGCGTGCTAATATCCCCACCTCTTAGGTAGGCGATAAAACAGCACTAAGCTTCGAATTTCGTCTTGACTTCATTTTTTACTTTTTTAGTTCTCTATATCTGCATAGATTTCTTCAAATACTGGTGCAAATGATTCATAAATTTCTTTGAGCGTTGTTGATACTTCTTTGCGGGTCTGATTATGTTTAATTTTAACATTACCTGTACGAACCTCGTCTTCTCCGACAGTAATAATGAGCTCTGCTCCTAGCTTTTCTGCTGTTTTAAATTGAGCGCCAAGTTTCCTGTTTGAAAAATCACGTTCTACTTTGAAAGCTTGTTCTCGTAGCGATTCAGTCAGCTTAGTGGCTTCAAAATTTGCTTTGTCCCCCATCACTGCAATGAAAACATCAAGATTTTCTTCGGGTATAAATTCAATTTCTTGTTTTTCAGCAACTAAAAGTAACCGCTCAATCCCTAGACCAAACCCAAAGGCTGGTGTAGCTGGTCCATCAAAATATTCGACTAATCCATCGTAACGACCTCCGCCACAAACGGTCAAATCTTTGCCTTCAAAGTTAACAATAAACTCGAAAATTGTATCGTTATAATAATCAAGACCACGAACCATATTAGAGTCAATAGTATAATTGATATTTAAAGTTTCAAGGAGGCGCTTGACTTCTTCAAAATAATTCTTTGATGTTTCGTTGAGATAGTCCAAAATTGATGGCGCTTCTTTCACAATATCAATATCTTCTGGCTCTTTGCTATCCAACACACGAAGGGGATTTTCTTGGAGTCTACGACGACTATCTTCTGAAAGTTGTGCTTCAAAGGGCGTCAGATAGTCAATCAGAGCTTTCCGATATGCTTTTCTACTTTCCATGTCTCCGAGCGAATTGAGCGATAGGGTAATGCCTGTAAGACCTAATTGACGGAAAAAACTATCTGCCATAGCAATGATTTCAACATCAATAGCTGGATTTTTAACTCCTAAACATTCCACACCAAATTGATGAAATTGTCGCAAACGTCCTGATTGCGGACGTTCATATCGAAACATTGGTTCTTCATACCAAATTTTGACAGGCTTGATGATTTCAGGAGCATAGAGCTTATTCTCAATGTATGCACGAACTGCTCCAGCAGTTCCTTCTGGTCTGAGCGCGATATGGCGGTCTCCCTTATCATAAAAGTCATACATCTCTTTTGTAACAATATCGCTGGTTTCACCTGTGGCACGACTGAAAAGTTCGTAACTTTCAAACATTGGCGTGCGGATTTCTCTGAAATTATAGTCATTAAATACAGCACGAGCGATTTCCTCAATATATTGCCATTTGGCAGACTCAGCTGGAAGAATATCCGCTGTTCCTTTGGGTTTTTGAAGTTTCATTTTTTTCCTTTCAAGATGATGAAAAATTATTTTTTGTTAGGATATCCTAGACTAACTTTGAAATCAGAGTTATGATGAGGTCCCCCACCTCCTTCGCACGTTATACATTCGCTCTAAAACGACTGCTTACAAAGAACCAAAGGCAGTATATCTGCGGTCCCTCTACCAACTCTACCAGATAGAATTGAAGGTGAATTAGTATAAAAAATGCAATATTTATTAGTTCGTCTAGGGAAAGATTGACATTATTCGAATCGGACTGTTATAAGAACAATTTTGTAGATTGTAATCGCTTTTTTCAAAAATAAAGCACCCTAAAGCTCACTTGCTCTAGGGTGCTGAATTTGCACGGTACCACCTAAAATTCGCTCACGAATGAGCCTCAGATTGATTATAACGTTATCATCGAAATCATGTCACGAATAAGAGTTGCCTCTTTCAAATCTTGTGAGCTTTCACCAGATACTCACTCTCTATCTATCATTTATTGTAACGCAAAAAGTCGCTCAAATCAAGCAACTTTAGTAAGTTTTATAAATTAATCTGCATTTTTGAAAACTGACATATTTTTTGCAAAATAATCATATCCTGAGTAAATGGTGAAAACAAGACAAACATAGAGTAAAATTGTTCCAATATAAACTGGATCACCTATCAAAAGAAAAATGATTGAGAGCATTTGTGTAAAGGTTTTGATTTTTCCTGGCATAGCCGCAGCAAGTACCGTTCCCCCTTGCTCAACAAGAAGAAGGCGAAGTCCTGTAACAGCAAGTTCACGACAGACAATGATTGCGACAAGCCATGCTGGTGCAAGATTTAGAGCAATAAGCATGACAAAAGCTGTCATTGTCAGCATTTTATCAGCAAGTGGGTCAGCAAATTTACCAAAATTGGAAACGACATGCCACTTGCGAGCCAGATATCCGTCAAGCCAATCTGTGAAAGAAGCCACAGCAAAAATTACTGCTGCTACAATCCATGCAACATTCGTTGAACCAATAGTCGCACCTTTGGGCAGGTAGAGTACAATGAGAAAAATTGGAATCATAAAAATTCGCAATATGGTAAGTTGATTAGGTAGTTTTTGTTTCATAAATCTCCTTAAAACATTGATTCAAAATTTAGTTAATTATAAATCTACGCAAGATAAAAGTGTACTTTGCAGTAACTAAAGATAAAGTTTTGTGGTTTAAAATGCTGTCTTTTATATCCATGTACTGACAGAATTTCTGTCAGTACATGTAACATTACTGACCAGTTGCATTTGTTGTCGTTGTACTTTTGCGATCGATTTGTAATGTGATTGTTGCTGGACCAGTCGTAGAAAGTAGTGACAAATCTAACTTTTGACCATTGATTGTGATGGTCAATCCATTTACTGTTCCAACTGAAATCACTGAACTCGTCACTCCTGTTGTCAGCACTGACGAGATTGTTTTCATTGTACTTGAGAGAGTTTTTCCTGCTGCTGTCAGGTCAGAATTACTCATTCCAACCCATATATTACTGCCATCAGCAACGGAAAACTCCACTTTCACTGGGTCTTCGATATTGGAAATATTTGCTGTAATCGCTGAGCCAGAACCTGTTACCGCTATCTTTGTATCAGGAACTCTTATGTTTGGCACTGAGCTTTCAGATGTTTTGCTCGTACTTGCTACTGTAGATTTTTGGACTGATTCACTCTTTGATGTTGAATAATCATTAGTAATTAGAGTTGGCGTTTCTGGATGATTCATGATCACTGCGACAACCACAGCAACTAAAATTAGCACAGCTGCTGAGGATAAGGAGATAATAGGAACATAATGCTGCCACGTCTTCGGTCCATCTTCTTCAGGATCGACCCTATCGCTTGGCTTCACAAAATGATAGGTTTCCTGAATATCTTCTTTATCCTCAACTGTGATCCCTTTTCCTTCATCGTAAGCTTGGATAATTCGATCTGCATTTAAGCCAAGCCTTTCAGCGTATTGTTTGAGATAGGCTTTGATGTAAAATTCGCCGGGCAAAGCCTTATAGTCGTCTGTTTCTAATGCGACGATATATAATTTTTGTACTTGAGTTAATTGTTCTGCTTCGGAAAGACCAAGTCCTAGCGCTGTTCGCTTTTCTTTTAGGACTTGTCCAATAGTTTTGATTGCCACCATGTCCCCCTTCGTTGTTGTACTACACATGGATTTTTTATTATAACTGTTCTTGGTTTTTATGAGATTTTGGGAATCTCGACATAGATATTGCGCTGACAGGGGTCTGTCAGTGACTTTTTAAAATATGGCGCAGCATCCGACCACCTCCTTCGCTCTCATGCAAAGTGGTTATTATTTAAAGGCAAAACACTGCTTCTCAAAAACTTGATTTATACTTCTTTTTGAGAAGTTTATTCATCAATTTTGCAATGATGAATGCTGTCAGTACTGACAGAAATACATTTTTACTTGGTAAGTGCTGACAGGTTTGTCAGTCTTTAGAAAATCACAAAAAGTTCTGATTTTTCTTTTTTCATTTTGGTAAAATAGTGAATTCTACCAGTTTCATTTCATTAATAAATTTTTCTGCGTACTTTTCAATAACATCAAGTGTTATCTTTTCTAGGATTTCAGGAAGATCAAAAAAGTTCAAATCATCATAAATCTCGGATGCAAATTGATTAGCGATATATTCCAAAGAGTTCAAAGAACTAAAATAATCACCAAGCATTTCACGTTTTAGCAAATCGAGATGCTCTACACTAAAATCTTTATCTATTTTATAACTTTTTAGCGCTTCTTGCAAAGCCTGACTTAATTTTTCTGGATTTTCTGTATCAGCCGTCAAAATTGAGAAATGAAATTGCTTCTCTAAATCAAAGCTGAAACCAAATGAATCATCGATTAACCCTACATTATAGAGCTTTTCATAACGTTCACTTGTCCGTCCAAAAAGTAAATCAAGGAAAATCTGATTGGACAATTTATAAATTAATAATTCCTTTGAAGACTTAGGAATCTCGTCTTCTCCTCGAAGTCCCAATGCAAATTTAGGCATCGCCACTTCTAGCTCAAGTTGGTCGAAAGAGCGAGGGTTTTCTGCTTGAAATGGTTGCCGTTTGATTTCTTCGATTTTCACAAATGTTTTGTTTTCTTGATTATTTTTCACAAAGTCAGCCATCTTATCAATATCAAATGGGCCTGTCAAAAACAAATTCATATTTGATGGATGATAAAAAGTTTCATAATTTTGATATAAATCTTCTGATGTTATGGCATTAATTGTTGCGGGCGTACCCGCAATATCTGCTGCAAGTGGTGATTCTGGATACATTTTAGCAAGCAATCCTGCAAAAAGTCTAAAATCAGAATCATCCTGATACATTTGGATTTCCTGCTGGATAATTCCTTGTTCTTTGTGAACATTTTCTTCTGTGAAATATGGTTTTTGCACAAAGTCTAATAAAAGCTGTGTGCATTCGTAACTATTTTCTCTGGTAGAAAAAAGATACGAAGTCCTAGAAAAGCTAGTAAATGCATTAGTTTGAGCTCCCAATGCACCAAACTTATACATGACATCTCCATCTTCTTTTTCAAAAAGTTTGTGTTCCAAAAAATGAGCAATTCCCTCTGGAAAAGTTTGAAATTCAGTCGCCCCTCTAGGAATAAAAGTCGTATCAAGTGAACCAAAATTGGTTGTAAACAAGCCATAAGTCCTGTTATAATCAGCTTTAGGAAGATAATATACCGTCAAACCATTTGACAAGACATCACTAAATAAAGTTTCACCCGTTTTTTCATAAAATTTAGTTTCCAAGTGCTTCCCCTTCCATGAAATACTCCGCTTGCAGCGTCAAATGGCTGGCGACACGCCGAACATCATCTTTTGACACTTCTGTCAGTGATGACAAAAAGCTGTCAGTAGACAAAAAACGTTCTGGAATCAAAGCTTTCACAAATTCCAATTCAATATTGTTAGAAGGTGAATCCTTGCTTACAAAATAAGTATTACGGAGCATTGTTTTTGTTTGTTCCATCTCATGACTTGTAAAATTTCCCTTTTGTAATGCCAAAAGTTGGTCAAAGATAAGCTGTTTTGCTCGGTCAAAATTTGCCGCATCAATCCCAGCCGAAATCTTGAAAAAACCACTAAAAGAGTCAAAAGTTGAAGAAATGGAATAAGCTAAACTTGCCTTTTCACGCACATTAGCAAATAATTTTGAATGTGCAAAACCACCAAGCAGACCATTCATCACTTGTAAAGCCATATAATCCGCATCACCATAATGCACACCCAAATGATAGCCTAATTGTAAAAGAGATTGTGCAGTTTCTTTTTTTTCTGTCAGCACTGACACATTTTCTGTCAATACTTGTGAATAAAAAACATCACTGACAGTCGTTCTGTCAGTAAATTCAAAGTCTGAAAACAGCTCAACAACGCGTTTTTCATCTACATCACCCAGCACAAAAATATCCGTCGCATTATTTTTTAGCAATTTTTGATAATAATCAAAAACTGCTTCTGGCGTTTCTCTTTCAATCAGCTCAACCGTTCCAACACTTGGTAAAGCTTGCTCTTTGTCCTCAAAAAACAAATTTGCCAACTTACGACTCGCATAATACGCTCGGTCATCATTCATAGATTCTAAATAATGAATCAAGTTGGTTTGTTCTCGTTTGAAAATTGTTGGATTAAATGAATTTTCGACCACATCTGGCTCAAAAAAAGCTGTCTTTAAAAACGAAATTGCTTCTCCCAGTGTATCAAAATTCACAAATTTAGGATTCACAAAATTCATGTTAATCGAAAGGATATGCTGATTTCCTTTTTTTGATACACCTGTAGTAAAAGTTGCACCAAACAACGAAGAAAGCTTACGACTAAAATCTCCTCCCGTTGTATATACTGCGTTCGTTGTTTCCAACATATTGGAAATAATCACACGTTTTCCCAAATTTTTTTCTGATATTTTTTCTCGGAAGCGGACCATTACCCGTACTGTTTTAAACTTTGTTTCATTTATCACATGGAGCCTTACTCCATCTGCTATTTTATATTCCGCCAATTCACTATCACTTTCATTTATAGCTCATCCGTTGAAAAAACCAACAACGGATTGCCGTTATTCCACAACTTCATGATGCAAAACAATGCCATGATACGGTGGTGCGCCGTTTCATTCATTACACTTACTACGTCCTTTTTCTCTAGTCAAAAAGCGCACTAAACTAGCCACTTTCGTCTTAGTATTTCAGTACCTTAGAGCGAATGGATAACGTAGCGAAGCGGAGCCGTCAGGTTGTACCAGAGCTTCTGGTGTTGCAAACTCAATTATACCAAAATCTCGGACAATTTTGTGATAGATTTCCAATAAAAATACCTTATTCTGAGCTAAAAAAGTATTTTATCAAAGCAAGCGCATACTATCTCCACTCTGCTACGCTGTCCATCCTCGCTACAGCGCTAAAGCGCCTAGTCGGAGTGGCGTCCGGCTGCCCATAGGGTGTTAGTGTTTTGCGACTCGACTTGTGGCTTTAGCCACTTAGCGAGAGTGGACAGTGAAGCGAAGCGGAAATAGCACTTAGGTTTCTGGGACAGGGTGGCCTCATATCAAAGGTGTTAAGCAGACTGTTGCAGCTTTGAGTCGGTTAGTTATTACCCCTAGAGGTTCTACCCTAAATTCAGTAGTGAGTTAAAACTCCTGCTGAATAAGTCTTGACTTCATTCTGCCAACAACTTTCCACAAAATAAAAGCAAAAATTATGTTAAAATAAGGCTATGCAAAAATATACACTATTTGAAGAATATATCACTCTAGGAAAAGTCTTAAAAGAACTCGGACTAATTGCAACAGGTGGACAAGCTAAACTTTTTCTAGCTGAACACGAAGGACAAATTTTTTACAATGGCGAAGCCGAAAACCGCCGTGGAAAAAAATTACGTGACGGTGATACCCTAGAATTTCCTAACTTCAATCTTTCTGTTACATTTGAAAAAGCCACTGACGAAGCGATAAAAGAGCATGAAGCTGACAAGATAGAGGAAGCGCGTGTTAAAGCCTTAGTCAAAAAACTCAATACTGAAAATAAAAGCCAAAAACCAAAGAAAAAACAAGCACCACGTTTCCCAGGAAGAAAATAATACTGACAAAGTTCTGTCAGTAGTCAAAAATCCTGTCAGCATACTGACAGACTTAAATCTATGAAACTTACCAATATTCAACTCAAAAATTTCAGAAATTACGATGAGCTTCAGCTTACTTTCCATCCTAATCTAAACATTTTCCTTGGTCAAAATGCTCAAGGAAAGACCAATATCCTTGAAGCTATCCACTTTCTCGCGCTTACACGTAGTCACAGAACGAGCCACGACAAAGAACTCATTCGTTGGAACAAAGATGAAATGAGAGTCACTGGTTTAGTTGAAAAATCACATACTAAAGTCCCCTTGAAGTTCAACTTACCACAAAAGGGCGGATTGCAAAAGTCAACCATCTCAAAGAAAATCGAATTGCCGACTATATCGGTCAACTCAACCTCATTATGTTTGCTCCCGAAAACCTTGAGCTCATCAAAGGAGCACCAAGTATTCGTCGCAGATTTATGGATATTGAACTCGGGCAAATACGTCCCATTTATCTTTATGACAGTATGCGCTACAATCGTGCTTTAAAAGAGCGAAATGCGTATCTAAAATTTGACAAAGCCAAGATTGACAAGAATTTTCTTGCCGTTCTCGATGAACAATTGCTTGAGCATGGTAACAAAATCATGAGTGAGCGTCAACAGTTTATCCAGAAACTCGAAAATCATGCAAAAAAAATTCACAAGCAACTCACTCACAATCTTGAAGAATTAAAAATATCTTACGTTCAAAATGTCAAAGAAAACTTCGCATCAGAACTTCTCGCTCGTCAAGACCATGACATTTTCCGCCACCAGACAAGCATCGGTCCTCACCGCGATGACCTCCAATTCTTTATCAATGAGATTAATGTCGCTGATTTTGGCAGTCAGGGTCAACAACGAACAGTTGCCCTTTCGATTAAGCTCGCTGAGATTGATTTAATTTTTGAAGAAACTGGCGAATATCCAATTTTGCTCCTAGACGATGTCATGAGTGAGCTGGATAATCACCGTCAGCTTGACCTCATTGCGACGGCACTCAATAAAACCCAAACCTTTATCACCACAACAACACTTGATCACCTCAAAAATTTACCCGATGGCCTAAGTATCTTTAACGTTGAAAAAGGTGAAATCAAAAAAGCAGATTAATCTGCTTTTTTAAATGCTTCTTTCGCCGCAAAAATAGCATTAAGCACTCTAGGAAATCCGACATAAGGTGCACAGTGAATAAAAGTTTCCACGATTTCCTCTTGTGTCAGTCCAACATTTAGAGAAGCTTGAATATGCACACGCAACTGATTTTCACAACCACCTTGTGTCAAAAGGCTCGTAATCGTAATCATTTCACGCTGTTTGAAATCCAAGCACTTTCTATCATAAATCGTCCCAAATGCAAATTCCAACATCATATCATTCAAGTCTGGCGCAATATTTTTAAGTGCTTCAAACACATCCTCCGCAGCTGCTCCATCAATCTTCGCAAGATTTTTCAAGCCAATTTCCTTTTTGTTCATCATTATTTCCTCCAATCTATGATAAAATCATTATAAACTATCAAGTATACTTGAGGGCAAGCTAAAAATGACAACTACTTATAAAATTTCTGAAATTTCAGCGCTGACAGGTCTATCTATATCAACATTACGTTATTATGAGGATCTTGAACTTCTCAAACCTCAAAGAAATACCAACAATTATCGAGTCTTCACAGATGATGACCTCCGTTGGATTGAATTTATCAGTCGCGCCAAGGCAACAGGAATGACACTTACCAAAATCGTCGAATACTCAAAACTTCGCGAGCAAGGCGAACATACCATTATTCAGCGCATTTCTCTCCTCATTGAGCAAGAAAGGATACTTCTTACTCAAAAAGAAGAAATTGAAAATCATATTAAGTTCCTACAAAACAAAAAACATCATTATTATGACTTATTAGAAAAACGAAACTCGGAAAATTAATTCCGAGTTTTTATGTATTAATTATCTCACAACATCACGACACAAAATAAGTATCATCACACCTAGAACAAAATTCCAGTAATAAAACCTCTATAACTTTTTAAAATAGAAATAGTATATTTACTCATTCCAAAATTCTTCTGCCAAATGTTGACCTTGCTCAATTTTTGCCCATTGTTCTTTTTGAGTAAGCTCATTCCCATTATCGCATGAAGCAAAACCACATTGATGTGAAAGATAGAGCCTTTCTTTTGGTAAAATCTGTGCCGCTTCCTCTAACAATTTTTTCACACGCAGTTCATCATCCAATTTTGGTGTTTTACTTGACAAAAGCCCCAGAACCACCTCAGTATCCCGATTTTTAAACACTTCTAGCGCTTTTAAAGAGCCTGCGCGTTCATCATCCCACTCAAGAAAGAAACGATCATACTTAAAATTCTTTAAAAATAAATCTGCGATTTTATCATAAGAACCCGCACCCATATTTCTGCTTGCATAATTTCCACGACAGTTATGTGTCCACACTGTCAAGCCCAAATCATGTGCATAATCAATTACCTCATTGTTTATTTCAATAAATATTTGGGCTAATTCTAGTGCTGCAGTATTTTGGTCAATCGCTTGCCCTGTAAATGGTGAATTTGGGTTATCTTCTGCGAAAATTTCCCAAAGACAATCATCAAATTGCAAAATCTCTCCACCATTATCTGCATATTCACTCACAAAATCCTTATAAGCTTGAACCAAATCTTTCCGCAAGTCATCTGTATTTTCATAAACAGCACCAATTCCAACATTATCCGACCAAGATAATTCTCCGAAAATATGCGAAGGAGATGGAACGCAAAGTTTCACCGTCTGGTTTTCTCCAGCTAAAGTTTTTAATCGCTTAAAAATACTAATAAAATGGTGGTTTTTACCTGATAACTTTCCGACAATGCGTACACCAATATCTTTACGTGTTTCATATCTGCTCTCACCGTCAAAATCACGGAAATAATAACCATGCTCAGCAACATAGCGCTCAACGCCACCTAGTCCCCAAACAAAATCTGTATGCCAAAGTGATTTTGAAAACTCCCCATCAGAAATAACAGAAAGTCCATGCACTTTTTGTTCCTCAACAATCACTTTCGTAGCTTTTTCCTCAACTTCAGCATAATTAGAAATAGCATCATAAAATGGATAAGTAATATCTGTACGCCCTTGAAGCTCATCTTTTATCGCAAGCAAATCCGCTGGACGAAGTAAACTCCCGACAATTGCAAAATGTTTTGACATAATATTTTCCTCACAAATAAAATAAGACATACCTAATTAGGTATGTCTTATCATATCATTATCTTATCACCCTGTATAATACTTATAAAATATCAATCGTTATAACTAAAAACTATATATCATCATGCAACTCCACATCATACGGTGCAACCACAGTCTTTAACTCATCTAAGTAGAGTTGGGCTTGAAGGCTCAAAAGCGCAGATTTTTGTGAAATCCAGCCGATTTCAATCTGATCCTCAACAGCAAGAGGAATGGAGATGATATTATCTCCATTCAAATCACTACTCACAATTCCGGTTGAAATGGTATAACCATTTAAGCCAATCATTAAGTTAAAAATCGTTGCACGGTCTCCAACTTTAATATCCTTTTTCGCATAAATCGTACTCAAAATCTCCTCAGAAAAATAAAAAGAATTATGCTCGCCTTGTTCATAAGACAAACGTGGATACCCCTCTAAATCCTCTAAAGTCACAAACTCCCGATTGGCTAACGGATTGGTCGAACTCACAAAAACATGGGGTTTTGCAACAAATAAAGGGTGGAAAACGAGCCGATTTTCTCGAAGGATTTTATCAATCACCTGCCCATTATAATTATTTTTATAAAGCACACCCAACTCTGAGCGCAGTGCCTTCACATCTTCGATAATCTCATAAGTCCGTGCTTCGCGCAAAGTATATTCATATTCACTGCTTTCCGTTTTCTTTACCATATTGACAAAAGCATTTACCGCAAAAGCATAGTGTTGAGTAGAAATGGCACAAAGTCTACGTGAAGGTTGTTTATTAAGCCAACGAGATTCTAATAAATCAGATTGCTCTAGGACTTGTCTAGCATATCCCAAAAATTCAGTGCCATCTTGTGTCAAAGAAATCCCTTTGCTTGTCCTTTTAAAAAGCGTGCTTCCTACTGTTTCCTCAAGGTCTTTCATTGATTTCGATAAGCTTGGCTGTGTAATATACAATGCTTCCGCAGCCTGATTTATCGAACCAATGCGTGCGATTTCTGTAAAATATTTAAGTTGTTGAAGAGAAAAAGACATATTAGACTCCTTTGAAGTTGCTACTTTATCAATAAAGTTTCACTCATAACCACTAATGTTGAGGAAAAGCTGAAAGATTTGATTTTTTCTGAACGAGAGATGAATTGTTTCCTAAATAAAATTTATTATAAAAAATTCTGAATTTATTTTTCTATTTTTTTGATTTTACTACTTTGAGCACAAAAAAACAACACTCAATGTGTTGTTTCCCTGTTCATTAGTAACCTTCTGGATGAGAACTATGCCATTTCCAAGCATTTTCAATGATATGTTCTAAACCATGCTTTACCTGCCAATGTAAGATTTCCCCTGCTTTTGTACTATCAGCGACAAGCTCATCAGGATCACCAAGTCGTCGTTCACCGATTTTACTTGGTATTTTCTTACCTGTTACTTTCCTTGCAGTTTCAAGGACTTCAAGATTACTATAACCCTGTGAACTCCCAAGATTAAATTGGTCTGACTTCCCTCCAGCTTTAAGATATTCTAATGCTTTGATATGTGCATCAATCAGATCTTCCATATCTATATAATCTCGAACACAGGTGCCATCAACGGTATTATAGTCATTACCATAAATTGTGATGAACTCGCGTTTTCCTAGTGCAACTTGCAATATAATTGGAATCAAATGTGTTTCATTTTTGTGTGCTTCACCAATGTGCCCATCATTTGAGGCTCCAGCCACATTAAAATAACGGAGTGCTACATAAGTCATGTCAGTTGCCGTTGATTGCCATTTCATCATTTTTTCCATGATGAGTTTACTCTCACCATAAGGATTAATAGGTTTTTGCGGTGTTGTTTCTGAGATTGGGCTTGTGTCTGGGATACCAAAAGTTGCCGCTGTACTTGAAAATACGATATGTTTGACGTTAAATTCTTCCATTGTTTCTAGGATAACTTGAGCGCCTCCAACATTATTATTAAAGTATTTCAATGGTTTTTGCATTGATTCTCCAACAAGGGAATAGGCACAAAAATGCATAATGCCTTCAATGTTTGTTTCTTTCCTAAAAACTTCATGAAGGAAATCACGATTACGGACATCTCCTTCATAGAAACGTACCGCCTGCGGTACCGCCTCAGCGTGTCCTGTCGCTAAATTATCCACCACAGCAACATCATAACCAGATGCTTGTAGTGTATCAACTGCGTGTGAACCTATATATCCTGCACCGCCAAGTACTAAAACTGTCATAAACACCTCCATGTTTCACAGATCTATCAAAATAAATATGTGCTATCTCTACCCTTTGGTTTGGACTATGCTGTTGACACTACGATGTCACAATCGCTTAGTTGAGAGATAGAGTTGCACTATGTTTTGAATGTCTTCTAGCTCAATTAAATAGAAAGCCAGAATTCCCACTGAATAAATCTTGGTTTCATTATACCAAGATGTAAGCAAGATTTGCAAGAAACGATGAAAAATAGGAAATCTCGGAGATAAATGAAATTTCTTAAAAAGATTTATCTTTATCTTTTTTCACCCATTTCTGATCATGCAAACCCAGCTATATCAAAACAAGTCCTGACTTTATAGTCTTATTATTTCTAATTCAATTGTTGATAAAATCAATAAATTTATAAAAAGCAGCTTGACCTTCTTCGTTATCTTTAAAAACTCCTGCATCCCGAAGGACTTTTTCAAAGACGGCACCAATTGCTTGCTGAACGGCTTCATGAACATCCTCTGGGTTTATTTTTTGTGATTCTCTCAATTGTTTAGCCCACGGAAGATGAATTTCGTTGATTTCATTTGGTTCATTAATAAGATATTTTTCAACTTCTTTAAGTTCTGTTTTCAGTCTTGGTGGAAGAATAGCAAGCCCCATTACTTCAATCAATCCAATATTCTCTTTTTTAATATGATGCAATTCTTGGTGAGGATGGAATATTCCATCAGGAAATTCTAAACTGGTATTATTGTCCCTTAAAACTAAATCAATAATATAACCCTCTTTATTTTTGCTTGCAATTGGCGTAATCGTATGATGTTGCACACCATCAACTGTTACAGCAGTAATTTCCAGACTTTCATCATTATAGTGACGCCATTTCTCTAAAATTTCCGTGCTTGCAGTTAAAAGTTCTGCTTTATTATTACTTTTAAGACGCATGACAGACATAGGCCAATTTACGATTCCTGCTCGAATATCGGGATAATTTTCAAGTTGGATTTGCGTACGAATACTAGCCTTCATCATCGGAAAGGTATGCCGTCCTGCTTGATAATGGTCATGAGTTAAGATTGAGCCACCGACTATTGGCAAATCAGCATTTGAACCAATCATATAGTGCGGAAAAACATCAAGAAAATCCAGCAAATTTTCAAAGGCCTGACGATTAATTTTCATCGGCTGATGCTTTTCATTAAAAACAATCGAATGCTCATTGTAATAGGCATATGGTGAATATTGAAAGTCCCAGTTTGCTCCATTAAGTTCCATCCGAATCACTCTATGATTACTTCTTGCAGGATGATTACTTCCACCATATAACCCCTCATTTTCAAGACACAGTGCACATTTAGGATAGACTGAATTTTTTTGTGCTTTTGCGGCTGCAATCGCTTTGGGGTCCTTTTCAGGTTTGGAAAGGTTAATAGTAATTTCTAAATCACCGTATTTTGTTGGATGAACAAAGGCGATATTTTTGGCAATATCTCTTGTTTTGACTTGGTTAATTTCACGCGCTAGATGATAAAAATAGTCTGTCGCGTTTTTAGGACTTTTCTTATATTTTCCCCAAAAATCATGGTTAATTTGGCTAGGTCTTGGGGTGATAAAATTCATTAATGCCGCTTCGAAAAATTCAGACTCCGTTTCGTCAAATCGATGATTCTCACGGGCAATGTCTAGCAGTTGTTCCATTAAAAGTAAAGAATTTTCCTGATTTTTATTTTCGCTTATTTTCGGCTGTTCCCAGTTATTAAGTCCCAAAAAATGAAGCAGTTGATTACGCAAGTAGATATCGTCCATCGCTTCAATCGCTCCATTTTTCAGCGCCAAATCTACAAAATCTTGAATGGTTTGATATATTGACATTTCTACTTCCAATCTAAATTATTCTACGTCTAATTTTGTTGTTCCTGAACCAATTTGAGCAACATAAAAGCTTGCTGGATAACCCACGACTTTTTCATATTCATCACCAACTGCTTTTTCAAACGCAGAAACATTATCATGGGCAACCAGTGCAATAGCGCAACCGCCAAATCCTGCACCTGTCATTCTAGCCCCTAAAACACCTGGTTGTTTTTGGGCAGTTTCCGCTAAAGTATCAAGCTCAAGTCCTGTGACCTCATAGTCGTTTTTTAGTGAAGCATGAGAATCATTAAGCAATTCGCCAAATTTTGTCAGATTTCCTGCAACAAAAGCTTTTTGAGCGACTTTTGTACGGTTATTTTCATAAACGGCATGACGAGCGCGCTTGATGAGTGTTTCATCACCAATTAAATCAACATTAGTATCAAATTCTTCGTTTGAAAGTTCGCCAAGCGCTTTAATATCAAGCTTTATTTGCATACGTTTCAGTGCTTCTCGTGTTTCAGCAAACCGTTCATTATATTTTGACTCGGTCAAGGCGCGTGGTTTATTCGTATTCATGATGACGATGTCATAATCGCGCAATTCGACAGGAACCATTTCATATTTAAGCGTATTGCAATCCAGCAAAATCGCTTTTTTCACTTCACCAAAGCCAATGGCAAACTGATCCAAAATCCCTGAATTGACACCAATAAAATCATTTTCCGTCTTTTGACCAAGCTGCACAAGTTCAAGACGTGGAACATTTAAGTCAAATAAATCATCAAGGATAACACCAACTAACAACTCAAGTGAGGCAGATGAAGAAAGTCCTGATGCTGTTGGGATTTCGCCTTTGATTAAAAGCTCAAAACCTTTATCAATCGTATATCCTGCTTCCTGAAGCATGGTAATCATACCTTTGACGTAGTTTGACCAGCTTTCGTCATATTTTTGGTTGCTTTCTGAAAGATTAAATTCTATTATTCCTGCTTCTGAGAAATTTTCTGAGAAAAGTTTGATTTTATCATCTTTGCGTAAACGAACCAAACCAGTTGTTCCGATTGTGATAGATGCTGGAAAAACATAGCCTCCATTGTAGTCGGTATGCTCACCAATCAGGTTAATTCTGCCTGGACTAAAGAAATATTCTATATTATCTGCTCCACCAAAGACCATTTTAAATTTTTCTGTCAAAGCTGATAAAATCGTACTGTTTTCTACTACTACTGACATTTTTACTCTCCTATATTTACTTTATAGATTGTTTCTGCGTGGTATGTATTACCTGCTTTGAGCGAAATGTCGCCCAATTCTGGAATTTGCGGTGAACCTGGCGCAACTTGCGTTTCAAAAGTCATTCCTCCATGGTTTACTTCTGCTTTTCCACGATAAATCGTGCCTAAATCACCAAAATTCGCGGTGAATATAACAATACTTGGCTGGTTCGTGTAAACCGAAATACTCAAATCATCAAGTGACAAGCGTGCTTGTACTTTGTCTATGCTCACTTCGTCAAGTACAAAGCCATGGTCAATTCCATCAACCAATGTAATTTGCGAATCATTGCTCGCAAAAGCTTCCGAAAGAAGCTTGTCTGCTCGAAAATCAAATGGCGTTCCTGTCACATCGGCAATTTCTCCACGAACAACCTCTGTCTTATCCAAAAGCGGAACATAACGCGAAGCGGCTATTTGGAGTCGATGATTGTCCAGTGGAATACTGGCATCACCATTGAGGTTAAAATAAACATGACCTGTTGGATTGAAGACCGTGTCTTTGTCAGATACGGCAAAATATTCTATTTTCCACTCGCCTAATTCATTAAAAGTATGGATAACTGTAAACTGAAGGTTCCCTGGATAACCGCCGTCACCATCTTTTAATTTAAGAAAATATTTCACACCAGCGGTATCTTTCATTTCAAATGTCTCAGCTTGCCAAAGCTGCGATTGTGTAGGATTTAGTCCACCGTGGATGGCTTGCGGAAAATCATTTTGCTCAAGTTGTATAGTCTTTCCATTAATAACTACAATACCATCTTTGGTTCGTCCAGCTATACGCCCAACGGTCGCTCCGGGAAATATGTCTTTTTCCACATACTCCTGCACCGAATCAAATCCTAAAATGATACTTTTTCCGTTTACTTTCCAATCAACGACTCGCGCGCCAAAGTTGGTAAAAGAGATGGCCATTCCCATTTTGTTTTCAATGGTGAAAAGTTTTGCACCAAGTCCAAAATCTGCTGTTGTAATTTTCATGCTTTTCCCCAAATAGAGCCAACTTATTGTCAGCCCCATCATTCTACCAATAGACTTGAATCATCATAAAGCTGCTCTCCCGAACTGACTTGACATAGGGGATAACATGACTTTTAAAACTTTAAGAAGTGCAGTCATATTGGTAAGTTAATTTATTATTTGAAGCGTTCTTCAAGTTCCGCTACGATTTCTTGGTGACGTTTTTCAGTCAATTTCACTTTGAAGAGATAAATGGTAAGTGAAATCACCATCAAGATGGCCGGAATAATGAAGGCGTAAAATTTAAACGTTCCCACTCCATAAGTGTGCCCTTCGACATATTTAGAACCTGTCATACCTGCTGCAATAGCAACAAATCCGTAAATTCCATTTGAGAAAGCACCAGCAATTTTGTCAAGTAATGGACGCATGGCAAGCGTCACTGCTTCATTACGAACGCCATTTTTCCATTGGCCATATTCGACTGAGTCCGTAATTGTCATCAAGACAGATAAGAAGACAAGTTGATATGGTGTGGTCAAAAAGATTAATCCAGCAACTGTCATTGGAACTGAGCTACCGACAGCAAATAGAATATAGCCAACAAGCATTGAGATAATCGCACCAGTTAAAACTTTACGACGTCCGAATTTTTTAGCTAAGGTTGGAAACATTGGAACCAAGATAATTGAGCCAATGAATCCGACAATACCTGTGATTGAGTAAAGGCTTGCATTACCGATGACAAAGGTAAAGTTCAAAATCAGTGTTGCAGTTGTAGCAACATAAGCAATCGCAAACAAAATGTAAGAAAGAGATAGCCACATCAACTGATCATTTTTTACCAAAGCTTTAAAGACATCAAGTGTATTTGTTTTTGTTCCTTGTTGACGAATTGTTGACTGTTGTTCTTTAGTTCCCCAAGCAGTGACTAAAGCCGAAATCCCTTGAACTAAAGCAGCGATAACACCAAATGCAAAGAATCCACGTGCTCCTTGAATATGTCCACCTTTCGTAAAGGCAATGGTGATTGGGATAGCAAGAATTGTTGCACCTTGTGCTCCAATAGCTGAGCCGAAACGAGCAAATGTTCCTAAAGTTTCACGTTCTGAATTTTTTTCTGACAAGGCTGGAATCATTGACCAAAAAGCAATATCTTTGAATGAATAAAAGGCATCTAGAATGATAAAGGCAATGATGAATACTATTGCAAACAATGTTCGGTTGTCACTTTTAGCTAGACCGAAAAAGTCAGAGAACATCAGCATAATCATCAGAGAGGACATAATCCCTCCGATAACTAGCCAAGGCTTAAATTTTCCCCAGCGTGTTTGTGTATTGTCAATGATTGAACCAATAATTGGGTCAAAAACAATTTCGATTAACCGAATAATAACGACCAAACCAGTAACCAACGCAATCATTGCATCTTCATGCGGTGAACCTGCAAACATTTGCGCCGTCACAAAGGCTATAAAAAACGTACTGATTGAGTAATAATAGACATCGTGCCCTAACGCACCGAATGCATACGATAAACGTTGTTTCATTTTTCCCTTATTCATGGGAATCCTCCTTATAGATTTCTTTTTTGAAATCGCTCACATTTATAGTATAGCATTCAAATTTAAGAAAGAGTTTCCAATTCTTAAACACTTCTTTGGAAACACTTCCAATTCTTAATAAAAAAATTACTGACGGATTGTCAGTAAATATTATTTTTGTTTACTCTTTTGATATATTGAATAGGCATCCACAAGCACACGCTCCAAGATAAAGAGAGGAAGTCTGCTATGAACATCAAGGTCGAAATAGTTCACTTCCAACCTACTTTTATATCCAACTAGACTAACATCGGACAGCTTGGTAAGTTCACTCTCTGCATCAGCTGTCAATGCTAGAATTTTTCCTCTTTTTTGTCTAACTATTTTTAGGGGAATATTAATCTCAGGATTTTCACCCGAAAGAGAAAGCGCAAGAACTAAGCCATCGTCATTTACAAACTGTGCATAATATGCAATCTGTTTTGGGTCATCATAAATACTAACTGTCTTATGGAAAAGCTGTAACTTTCTTAAAAGTTCATTAGCAACATTAATGGTTAGACCTCGAGCAAAGATTTTGATTTCTTTTGCTTCGTGAATCAGCTTAACCGCTGCCTCTACTTCAGAAGCTGATATGTTGTTAATTGTTTGTAGCAATTCTTCTTCATTTTTAGCAATCGCACCCAAAACTTCTGTTGAAAAACCACTAATCTCTGGAAGTTTTTTCTCACGAATTGAATAACGAAATTCACCATATCCTGAAAAACCTTTTTTTCTTACGGTGCGATTAACAGTTGAGATGGAAACATGTGCCAATTCTGCAAGTTCTGAAATTGGAATCTGAGGTATTTTTTCATAATTTTCTTGGATAATTTGCCAAGTATAACTCTCAGCACTCGTTAGTTTTGACATTTTCTTTACTTCCTTTAGCTTTGCAGTACCATCTCCATCATCATTCTACTGATTGTACCCTAACCTCAGGATAAAATCATTGCTTCAAAATAAACTGGAGATTTTAACTCACTCTCAAAATATATCTTTATCTTCTTCATAAAAATTATAACATTTAACGCTTACATGTGCTATAATGTCGTTGAAATCGTTTTATTTTAAAATTTTGAGGGGAAAATAATGTCTTATATTCCAAATCCAGCGCGCTATAATCAGATGATTTATCGTCCTGCTGGACATTCAGGTTTATTATTACCTGCTATTTCTCTAGGATTGTGGCATAATTTTGGCTCAGTGGACAACTTTGAAAATGCACGCCAAATGATTCATACAGCTTTTGATTTAGGAATTACCCATTTTGACCTTGCTAATAATTATGGCCCAGTCCCTGGTTCAGCTGAATTGAATTTTGGTAAGATTTTGCAGGAAGATTTTAAATCGCTTCGTGACGAGTTGATTATTTCTACGAAAGCTGGCTACGTAATGTGGCCTGGTCCTTATGGAAATTGGGGAAGTCGTAAAAGTTTATTGGCAAGTCTTGATCAGTCACTTGAACGCTTGGGACTGGATTATGTTGACATCTTTTATTCGCATCGACCTGACCCAAATACCCCAATTGAGGAAACGATGGGGGCTTTAAAAACGGCTATTGATTCTGGGAAAGCACTCTATGTCGGACTTTCTAACTATTCTGCTAAGCAGACGGAGGCCGCTATCTTAGCAGCTGAGCAATTGGGCTTTAAGCTTTTGATTCATCAGCCACGTTATTCAATGCTTGATCGCTGGATTGAAGATGGGCTTCAAGACACATTAACAAGCTCAGGGATTGGCACAATTGCTTTTAAACCACTGGCTCAGGGACTCTTGAGTGGGAAATATTTATACGGAATTCCTGATGATTCACGAATGCGTGATCCGCATTATGCGACATTACATGATGACAGTTTAACTCCAAAAATGTTGTCTCGAATTAAGGGGCTTAATGATTTAGCTCAAAAACGAGGGCAGAGTTTAGCGCAAATGTCACTAGCCTGGGTGCTGCGTGATGATAGCGCGAGAAAAATTAACCCTGTCACCTCAGCACTCATCGGAGCAAGTCGTCCACAGCAAATTATTGAAAATGTTGCTACTTTGGAACATTTAGAATTTACTAGCGAAGAATTACAAACCATTGAAAACTTACTAATAACATCCAATATCTAAATATTCCGCTCAGATTTATTTTACTATTCGTTGCACTTTCTCTATTTAGTACAGTTTTAAGGGATATGATTTTTTCGTGAAATTGCGGGTTTACGTTAATTTCTTTATCAAAGCAAGTGTGTGATAATCCCTCTAGCTCTTAGGGAGATAGTGAAGTTCACTGTACTGTAAATACTCACTACATCGATATCTTCGCGCTTTCAGCACTACGCTGTCCGTTTTGCTATTTGTCATTGACACTTTAGTCTCACAACCAATGGTCATATGCACCAAGCAAGCTGAAGCTCCAAGAGCAAAAGGCAAAGCGACTAGTCACAATCGCAATCCCCTAGCTAGGTGTATGCTTAAATTCAGTGCTGAGTTAAAGCTCCTGCTGAATAAGTCTTGGATTCATTCACAACAGTTTAGAAATCATATAAAATAGTTAAAAAAATTTACTGACTTTTTGTCAGTAAATTAGTATTTCAAACGTTCAATTTTGACTCCTGTATATTCATGCACGGCATCAATCGCGTGATGATAGCGACTCAGATAACCTGCTTTATCACGATTATCTCCTTCGTCATCAAGAACAACAACCTTGTCCATCAACTTAAATTCTTCAAGTTGTCGCATCAATTCAACATGAAACTCATAGCGAGAATCCTCCCACGACATATTACGAAAACCATCGTCTACATAGTCTGTAATTGGTGGAATAACCAAAATTAAATCCATCCGTTCATCAGCGATTGTTTTTTGAAAAAGTGGTTCAAGTTGTTCAAAGTCTGATGAAGAAAGATAAAGTTTTGCATACACTCTTGTGACAATTGCATCTGTGTCTAGGAAAACAATGCCTTGGTTAGCTGCTGAGTTAATCTCTCGTGAATTAGCGTCATATTGTCCTGTAATCATACGGGCGTAATCATCCATACGCAACTCATCGTCATCAATGTTTGACTTTTCTTCATACTCCCGCGCGTACTCTTCAGAAAATGGTGCATTTATTGAGCGTGCTAAACGTCTGACAAGTGTCGTTTTACCTGTGGAAGCTGAACCCATCACGGTGACAACTTTTGAGAAATTTCTTCTGAACACTCGATTGATATCTGCCCAATGCTCTTGTGGATTCTCCCGAATTTGAGTTGCTGACAACTCAATATCATGTCTGTCAGCAATTTCAACAGCATAATGATTGCTGTCAGCAGGAAAGCGGTTTGTCAGTTCTACCACATACTCTGTCTCTCCGACATAAAATGTTACTGATAGCACTTCTTCATAAGTATTTTGTTGAATCAAATCCAGCAAACGCGCGACCCATTCATCCCAGCCATTTGGCATTGCTGGGATATCATTTTCGTTCAGCATTGCTACTTTTATGTTTTCTTCATCATTAAAAGCTTCTCTCAGATAACGAAAACGTTTTTCAAGAGGCAAACCAATTTGCGAACCGCGGTCACCGTCATACCCTGATACGACAAGAAGAACACCGTCATTAAGGCTTGCACATTTATAAATTTGCTGCTGATGCCCAGCGTGCAAGGGTGCAAACGTGCCAAAATAAACGCCAATTTTCTTTCCTGTGAGTTTAGATTTTGAGATATTATTTGTAATCATATTAACTCTATTCTATCAAATTTTCTGCGCTGACAGGATAAAAAAAGCACTGACAGGATGTCTGTCAGTACTTTTTTATCAAATGACATCTAATTCTTCTACCTACAACTGTACTAACTCATCCATCTTTTTCCACACATACGGTGTGTGAGTGGCAATGATAATCACTTTTTTGTCATCAAGTAAACTTAAAATCAGCTGAATGACCTCAGCTCCATTTTTCTCATCTAAAGAAGCCGTTGGTTCATCTGCTAGTATAATGGGCGGATTTTTTATCATCACTTTGGCAATCGCCACACGCTGAGCCTCTCCACCAGATAATGAATAGATTTTGCGTTTCAAATCAGGCTCAAGATGAACTTTTTCTAAGGTATTTCTCATAAGTGCTTTACGTTCAAGCTTTGCTACTTTCTTTCCAACAAAGGCCAAATTTAGATTCTCCTCAATCGTGGCATTATCAATGAGACCATAATTTTGAAAAAGATAGCCGACATAATCACGAAAATAGAGCTGTTCCTTGAGGGTTGTCAACTTTTTCCCATAAACAAGAACCTCACCCTGATTTGCTTTTTCCAACTTACCAATAATGTTTAAAAGTGTCGTTTTGCCAGAACCTGAAGCACCGACTAAACCGTAAACTTTGCCTGCCTCAAAAGAATAATTAAAATTTTTCAAAATCTCATGCTCATCAAACTTTTTTCCAATATTTTTTAATTCAATCATATCAAAGTCCTTTCAAATAAAGCACATTTGCCTCACGTTCTCGATAAACCTGCAAAGCGAACAGAACACAGACCAACAACAAATAAATCACAGGAACAATAAGCGCTTCATTTGGTACATGAAGCCAAAGTCGCGCTATAATTGAAACCCCAACGGTTAACATCATAACGACAGCTAAATAAACCATATGAATATCCAACCAAGATTTACCAGATAAGCGCTGTAGCAAAAACGTTTTTCGATTTTGATAGAGATAAATCGAATTGAGTAGGGAAATCAAAAGGAGAGATGAAAGTAAACACAATATATTTACCCCAAATAGAAGATTCCTTTTATTTATCTGAGTGGCTAGATTTGTACTCACTACTTGATAACCATTAAAAAATGAGCCTTGGTCGTTTTGTAAATGATATTTTTCAAAAACTTGGTTAACCATTTCACGGTTAGTCGTAAGAATTTGTCCATTTGATAAATAAGATGAAGTATTAATAGCAACTTGCTTAGCATCGCCCTTTTCAAAAGTTTTTGCACTATAAACGATAATCAAAGGGTTCGGTATTGATGAGTAATTATTAAACTGATTATGCATTACTGAAAAACCAAAAAGTGGTTTACTTGATGAATAGAGAGAAACCGTAGGATTTTTAGTAAGATATGGAACGAGATTATTTTCCATCTTCGTCCAATAGTTCTCCAATGAGGCAAAATTATTTTTCTGATTTTTAGGAATTAGGATAGCATAATCTCCTACTCCAAGCTGCTTTATCTGATTTTTTACATTTGTAGGAAGTTGAATATTCCCTTTTTCTACAAGGCAGTGTTAACATACATAACATTAGTATAGGGAAGACCACTTGGAAAAGTATAGGTTTTGACACTCTCATTCCAAGTTTTTTCAGAATTAGCTATCATCAAAGAATTAGATGAAGCAAGAAGCACATTGGGCTGATTGAGTAAATCAATCAATAAACCTTTCAAATTCTCTGGATGACTTTGTATGACTGACAAGACTCCAGCTGTGAGAGTTGGTGCATAGTACTGTTTATTATCTCGCCAACCTTTTTTAGCCTCTCGCAAAAGTGTTGTTTGTTTATCAGCATTGATTACATTAGTAATAGAGCTTAGCGAAATCATAATTGACATGTAAGAAATAGATTTAGCTTTTCCTTTTAATGATTTTATTTTTATATAACATTCGATATATCGACAAGAAGGAACTTTTATGAAAAAAGAAAATTATTATGGGGAAGTTTTTCGACTCTTTCGTGAAGCTAAAGGTTTCACACAAAAAGAAGCTGCTGGAGATGACGTTTCAAGAGGCTTACTCTCTGATTTTGAACATGGAAACCATTCTCTTTCTGTAGATAAATTTTTTAATATTTTGCAAAACATCAATGTTAATGCTTTTGAATTTCAATTTGCATATAATAATTACTTAGAATCAAAAGATATCTTGCTCTTTAATCTCAATATTTCTGATGCCTATCTTCGCCCAAATATTACTAAGTTAAAAAATATATTAAAAGAACTTGAAAAAGCGATTGCTCAAACCCCTAACAAGAAAAAATTTCTTTTAGATAAAATAGCCATTGAGTCTATACTATCTATAATTGACTCCTCCTACCTTGTTCCAATCAATGACATACATTTTCTAAAAAATTATTTTCTCACAATAAAAGAATGGGGTCTCTTTGATGTAACTCTATTAGGTTACTGTACTACCATTTTTGATATTTCAACTTTATACACTTTAATTGAACATATGGTCAGTCCTACTCAACAGAGCACACGCATTCATTATGTTAAAAAATCAATGATTGGAACTATCCTTAATGCAGTCAGCGTTTTTACCGAAAACAATCAAATCAACCTTGCAAATAATTTATTAGATTATCTTGATGAAATCAAGATTCATGAATATGATACCTATGAAAAAATAACCTTTGTTTACAATAGAGCGATGTGTGAATATAAAGATGGAAAGATAAGTGAAATAGATACCTTGAAACATTGTCTCGAAATTATGGAATTTTTAGATTGTGCTGGTACCGCAAATCTCATGAGACAGGAAATTTCAAGTATTCAAAAATCTCACTGACAAAAATTGATCAATGAGATTTTTGGATTATAGCCTCTGTCAGTATACTGACAGACAGTATCAGGCACGAACCGTTTTTGCGCTACCAGTTTTCTTGTCATAAAGATTGATGAGGCCTGCGCCGTTTTTGCGAATCATGTCGCCAGCTTTTACGGCAAATGGCACGTCAATATGAAGCAGCGTCATCGGATTTGGCGCGCGGTCAATGTGTTCGTCCGTTTCTGCGAGGCGGAGATTTTTTACAACTGTATCGACATGGCGAAAACCTGGACCGTAAAACTCGATTTGGTCGCCTTCCGTGATGACATTACGCTGACGAATCGTTGCAACCATGCTGTCAGCGTCAAAATCAATGACTTCGCCGACAAATTTATATTCTGGAATCTTGCGGCGCGCACCAAACAATTGTTTGTTTTCATCAGGTAGTCCATAATAAAATCCAGTGTCCAATTCACGTTGCGCAACTTTCCACAACTCATCAACCAGTTGAGGTTTTATCGTCTCGAAATGCTCAGGTGATTCTAGGTACGCATCAATTGCAGCTTTGTAAACATTAGCGACCGTTGAGACGTAGTGAATAGATTTCATCCGTCCTTCAATTTTAAGCGAATTCACTCCATTTTCAATCATATCTGGAATATGCTCAATCATAGACATATCAACGGCTGACATCGAAAATTCTTCACTGACTTCGCCGTTAATGGATTGACGTTCGCCAGCAAATGGCATATCATAAAGGTCATATTTCCAGCGACAAGACTGTGAACAACCGCCACGATTGGCATCACGCATACTCATATAATTTGACAAAACACAGCGTCCACTGTAGGAAATGCACATTGCACCGTGGACGAAGGCTTCAATCTCAACATCAGTGTGCTCGCGGATTTCGCGCAATTCTTCCATCGAAACTTCCCGTGCCAAAACCACTCGCTCAAGTCCCAAATGTCTCCAAAATTCAAGTGTTTCATAATTCGTCGCTGATGCTTGTGTAGAGAGGTGGATAGGAAGACCAGGTGCTTCTGCTGCTGCAATAGCAATCAACGCGGGGTCTGATACAATAACAGCCGAAATCCCTAAATCACGTAAAGTACGAAACCACTCTCCTGCGCCCTGCTCATTTCCCTCATGTGTCACCATGTTCGCTGCAACATAAACTTTTGCATGATGTTCACTTGCGTAAGCAACACCTTCAGCCATTTCTTCAAATGTGAAGTTGCCTGCACGTGAACGAAGTCCATAAGCCTGACCACCAATATAAACTGCATCAGCACCGTAATCAATGGCTACTTTTAGTTTCTCAAGTGTCCCTGCTGGCGCAAGAACCTCAGGACGTGTTTTTTTAATTGACATTTTTCTATTCTCCAATTTTCAAGATTGTGAGTTATTTTGAAAAGGTCAATACTCTGTCGAAAGAATTGACCAAAACTTCTTATTGCTCTATTTTACAGGTTTTTTTTAGAAAATAAAACCGTCAGCACTGACAAGCTTATTTGACAGTCTGTCGCTTTTTGTCAGTACATAAAAAAATCTGTCAGTATGCTGACAGAATAATTAGTGAGACTAATTATTCTTATACCGCCGATCTAATGCTTGTTTTAGGCACACTGAACTGACAGAATCATTTGATTGCATTCTTATCTAAATCATAGAAACCATGCGACATTGTTCGTCCTAACGGATGGAGTTTTCGTACCTCTTCTTCAAGCTGAAAAGCCTTCAACTCAGTAAACTGGCCTGTTTCAATCAACATTTTAGCTTCAACAAAAAGTTTTACAATCTGGACAAAATTCTCTCCTCGCGTAAAAATTCCATCAAGCTTCCAGCGGTCAAATCCCATTTCTGTAAGTTGCTTCAACTCTGTCATCATGTTGATGTCATCATTTGCAAATACGT
This sequence comes from Lactococcus allomyrinae, assembly GCF_003627095.1. Taxonomy (NCBI): domain Bacteria; kingdom Bacillati; phylum Bacillota; class Bacilli; order Lactobacillales; family Streptococcaceae; genus Lactococcus; species Lactococcus allomyrinae. The sequence continues at coordinate 1,724,339 of NZ_CP032627.1, forward strand.
GTGTGCCATGATTATCCTCAAAAATCGAATAATGTGTATCCTCTTTTTTCGGCTCAGAAACGAAAAGATTGCGTTCCCGATTTTTCCCAGTTTCTTCGGTTTTGATAAAATTATAATAATTTTGTACCAAAGGGCGTTTACTATGATGAATCACCGTCGCGCCATAAACCAAAACTTCACCTGGTATTCTCAAACTTCCTTTCATATCAGAAAGCTCTTCTTTAGGAATTTCTCTGGCGAGTACCGCCTCAACAGCACCTTGCTCTGCCCAAAAATTCGCTTGTCTACTTGATGCAACCATCGTTGAGGCATCATAAATAAAAGGGAGTTTATATTTGTCTCGTTGCAAAACAAAAATCACTCCAGCATCTCCAACTGCAATACGGTCAGCTTTAATTTCAACTAAAAAGTCCAAAAAAGGTTTGATTTTTGACATCATTTCTGTGTGCATCAGTGCATTCACTGCGACTGTCACAGTTTTATTTGCCTGATGTGCAAGTTCAGTAATCTCACGTAATTCATCATACGTAAGCGCAGTTGGCACGCGCAGACCATAAGCTGCCTCACCAATGTATAAACGATCAGCTCCAGCATCCAGCAAAGCCTTAGCTTGCTCAACACTCTCAACTGTAGAAGTAATTGTAATCATAATGATATTATACCAAGATGTGAGGCAGCTTGTCCAGAAATCATAAAAATTACCACCCAGCGCTTTTAAACCACTGAACACTATGTGCCAAAAAGGCAAATCTAGGGCAAATGGACAATCCATGATTTAAAATCAAAATCATACTATTTGACTTTTCCTAAATACTTAATCATGTTTTACGCTTACAGTAACATTTGTGTAACCAAATTAATTTTGTTATAATAAAAGGCGTTGCTTTTTATACTATAATAAATTACATAATAAACTCAGGAAAGTTGCTAATATACTATGGAATTAAGAAATCTCAAGGACTTTTACGAAAAACAAGAATATTATAATTATACCGAAACTCAAGGACGTGAACAAAAACAATTTAACAAGCGGGTGCAAGAATTAACTTTCTTTGTGAACATTGCTGTATTTTCTATCTTCCTTGCTATTATTACTTACGTTTTAGTTTCGATGTTGACAAGTTTGATTGCTGTTCCAGTCGCGTTCTTCTTATCTCTCGCTGTTTATATCTCTTTGAAAAAAGGAATCGCAAAAGTTATTAAAACTTTGTTAAAATAAGTCTATCAAGCAAAAACTGCCCGTTCACATAGAATAGGCAGTTTTTTTGATATGCTCAAAACAGATTTTTAATCGGATTTACCAACTAAAATACGGACATGAATCGTCGCTTGTTGTGGAGGATTTTGCCTTGCTTGTTTTTTCAGTTCTTCCGAAACGCTCCACTCTAACGGACTCATCGCAAGAAAATCTTCGCGTAATTCCTGTGGAATTTTAAAAGTATAGTTGATTTCCTGTTCTGTCACTTTTTTGAACTCTGCCTTAAAGCGCTCAACAACTGCAGTATTATCATAGTCTATCGGTATCTCGTAACTCTCACGCAGTTCTTGCAAATAAAACTGTTCTGGGACAACTTTAATCACTCGCCCATTTTTAGACAGTACCCGATGAAATTCAGCATAATTTGATGGTGTAAAAATGTTTAAAATCACTGACAAACTTCTGTCAGCGAATGGCAAATTGGTCAAATCAGCCAAACTTAAAAAACTATTAGTTTCTAACTCCGTCGCCATCTCTATGCCATCTTTAGCGATATCAAAACCAAATTTTGCGCCATCATTATCAAGAAACTCTAAAAATGAGCCTTCTCCCGTACCAACATCAAGTAAATTTCCACTGACAAAGTATTTTTTTATTTCTGTCAGTACTGACGAGTACATCCCAGACTGAATCAGCCGTCTGCGTGGTTCAAACATTTTTCTTGTATAATGCTCAGTGTCCGCTTTTGTTTGTAAAAAATTGACAAATCCTTTTTTATTGATATTGTAAGTGTGTTTGTTTTCACAACGAAGCGCATAAGCTTCCACCTGAAAAGAAGTATGGCAAAGCGGACATCTCAGAAACTCAACATTTTTCTCCAATAGTAAGTAAGCTTTTTCTATTTTCTTTAACATAGTTATAATGTTATAATAAATTTAGCACTTTTGGAAGGAAAAACTATGATTATTCGAGAACTCTGTGTTGAAAATTTTACTGAAATTCCGCAAGCAGTACGCAATGGGGTGGAGCGCATTGAGCTTTGTGATAACTTGGCCGTCGGCGGTACCACACCCTCTTATGGGGTTATTGAAGAGGCCGCTCGCTTAGTTTCAGAAAGTAAAACAACTCTTGCTGTCATGATACGCCCACGCTCAGGGAATTTTATCTATAACTCCTACGAATTGAAAATAATGGAAACTGATATCCTCAAAGCAATCGAAGCTGGTGCTCAAAATCTTGTTTTTGGGGTGCTGACTGAGGATAATAAAATTGATAGTGACGCCCTTGATACCTTAATGATTGCATCTCAAGGGCTTCCCATCACCTTTCATATGGCATTTGACGAGATTGAAGACCAAAGAGCAGCAATTGATGAGCTTATTGAAGCTGGGATTGATAAAATCCTGATGCATGGTGGTCCACTCAATCAACCTCTAAATACCGATAAAATTAAAAATTTAGTTAAATATGCCTCTGGTCGCCTCAATATTTTAATTGGCGGTGGTGTAAATAGTGATAACTTTGAGTCACTATCTCAAATGACAGGAACAAATTTTGTCCACGGTACAAAAATCATTTAACTTAGCAAGTGCTACTTTCGTTCTACTAACATTGGTGAAGAAAAAAGAATCTCTCACCAATGAAATAATCACTTCAATTTATGATACAAAAATTTCTGTCAGTTTAATACGATTAAAAAGATTTTTAAATCTATCAGATAAAAAACGGTCAACAAGTTTGACCGTTTTATCAGTATACTGACAGAATTATTTTTTGTTTTTTAATCTCATTCTCACATAAAATTTAGTCAATATAAAATCAACCAAAAGGATAACTGCGACAAACCATGTGGGACGCAAGAAAATTAGCCCAACAATCAATTCAATTAAAGTTACAAATAACATAACTCTAAACAAAACGGCTCTTAAACCACCATTTTTTGCCGTTTTTTTCAATGGATATATTCGTGTCAAAAGTTGATAATCAAAAAATTCTCTTAGAGAAATCAACTGGAATATAAGCAAATAATTAAAAACTGAAACTAGAATAATCGCGACAATTCCATTGCTGACAAAAATCATCGTCAGTAATGCCAAAGTCAATAAGCGTAAAGTTAGCCCTAAATAATCACCACTTCTCAAAAAACCACGCGTAAAGAGATATTCATAAGTCCGTTTTGTTTTCGGAAGTAAAAAGTCCAAATATTTTCTTCGATGACTTCGAGATTTTAACCCTTTTACATTTGTAAATAAGGCAAAAAATCGTAAAGTTGCTGTCTTTCGGCTTTGTTCCAAAGCAATCAAACTTGACCAATCCAAATTATTATTCATTTGCATTTTCCGTAGTTTTTGTCCAAGCCATCCCGCTTTCACTAAAACAAGCAAGACAAACCAAAGTATTAACAAATAAACCGGAAACTCCAAAAGAGGAGTCACAATCAAAACTATAATTCCAGAAATCAGAGCAGGAAAAAATAACGAACGCACCAAACAAGACAGTAAATACTTACGAACCTCAAGCTCCTTAACAAGCAAAAATACTTTATCTGCTGGCTCTACAAAAGTAGCTAAATGTCCAAAAACCTGACTCAATCCTGTAGCAAAAATAATCAAAATCACTTTTCCAAAAGTATTTAACTGATGATTTTGTAAAAAATTTACATACTGTACGACAATAGCACCAAACAAAATCATCAAAAATAATACAAAATGATCATTAAAAACATAACGAAGATATTTAATATTCTGGGAGTACCACGCCTTTCTTCGCTGATTAAATATTTCATTCATGAGTAGGACCTACCTCTTTTGATTGTGTAAGATTTGGCAACTTTCCTTTGGTCAACGACAAATAAATTTCATCTAGACTTGCATTAGGTTGACCAAACTTTGCCCGCAACTCGTCAACTGTACCTGTAGCAATCACTTGACCTTCATGCAAAACTACAAATTTATCACAGAATTTTTCCGCCGTTGACAAAATATGCGTACTCATCAAGATTGAACTACCGGTTTTCTTCATTTCTAACATCAAGTCAATCAAATCCTGAATTGCTAGAGGGTCAAGACCCATAAACGGCTCATCAACAATATAAAGTGATGGTTCACACAAAAAAGCACAAATAATCATTACCTTTTGTTTCATCCCTTTTGAAAAATTTACTGGAAACCAGTCTAATTTATCACTTAATCGAAAGGTTTCTAATAGTTTTTGAGCGCGCGCCATCGCAACTTCAATAGGAATTCCATAAGCTAACGCAGTAACTTCAATATGCTCACGTAAAGTTAATTCCTCATAAAGACTTGGCGTTTCTGGAATAAAACCAATTTTTTGGCGATAACCTTCAAGATTTTGTTGTAAAGTTAGACCATCTAATTCAATTTGTCCTGAATATGGTGTTAATAGCCCTATAATCTCTTGAATTGTTGTCGATTTTCCTGCTCCATTCAGACCAATCAAGCCAACAAGTTCTCCATCACCAATCTCAAAATTAACTTCTTTTAATACTGGATTTCCTAGATATCCTCCAGTTAGATTCGTTACTTTTAGCACTACGTTATGTTCTCCAATTCTCATTAAATTTGATATAATTGAGTTCAGATGATTAGAAATAAATGAAAAGTAATAGAGTATAAGAACTCTGTTTCACAAAAAAATCCCACATTTCCTAGCTCCATACTTTCAACATTTCACTGTTCATCGGCTTATCAAAAGTATGAAAAGCCAAGATATATTTTGATTATTTATTGCCAATCAGACTCACAGCTTAGTATAATTGAGTTCACACCACAGAAGCTAGGAGAAAAGACAAGATAGAACCTGCTTCTTTGAGCAGAATCACATTTTCCTATTTCTCTACACTTCTTGACGGCGTTGCTCACATCTTGGTATAATCTTAGTATATTATAACATTTTCTTAACAAATTTCGGAGGCCATTCAAATGGATAACTGTATCTTCTGCAAAATTATCGCTGGAGAAATTCCTAGTACTAAAGTTTATGAAGACGATGAAGTTCTCGCTTTCCTTGATATCACTCAAACGACTAAAGGACATACTCTTCTAGTTCCTAAAAAACATTATCGAAATCTCCTTGCGATGACAGGAGAAGAGTCTGCACAACTTTTTACTAAAGTGCCCAATATTGCCAATAAAATTATGAAAAATCTTGGTGCTAAGGGAATGAATATTTTACAAAATAATGAGGAAATTGCTGGTCAAACTGTTTTCCACACACACATTCATCTTATTCCACGTTATGCAGAAAATGATGGCTTTATCGGTAAATTTACACAACATGATTTTGATTTATCCGCAATCGCTGCTGAAATTACTAAAGATTGACTATGGTTGTGAACAAGAGGGGAAACTCCCGCTTAATCATCAGAAATCAACCTTTTGATAATATCTATCTATGATAAAGTTAGTCTAATCCATTTTTATAGCATAAAAATATCGCCATGCACATTAATTTATAGTTTTCACTGACCATTTTTAGCTGAATATTACAATCAGATATGAAATAAAGTAAATGGCTAGCCCTATGGGCTTTTAAAATAAAACTAGTATAGTATAAATCAGGAGGTTCCTATGATAGAATTCTTTAATGATATGAAAAAACTGTTATCCGAATTGACAGAAGAAATTGATACTTTAAAATTGAATGTTGAACGTGTGCAAACAGAAGCAAAAAAAGCTGAACGCACTAGTCAAGATATTCAAAGAAAAGTCACTGAGTTTCAAGCCGCAACACAACCTAAAATTGATAAAATAAATGAACTTGTGGAGAAGATAAATAAAAAAGCTGAATAACTCAGCTTTTTTTATTTTTATTTGATTTTTTCTGCTGTTTATAAAATTGTATTCCCCAAAAAATCCCCATCACCTGTGATATAATGAAACCGCCAATAATGACTAGTAGTTTTTCTGTATCATGGTGCTGAATATAAGTGAATGTATGCTGTGAATAGTATAACACGCCAATAACAACGACCATGACAATATTCATAGCAATGATGCGGCTATACCTTCCTTTTTTACTCTCCCAAAAACTAAGAAAAAGGAGTAGGATTGCCACTAGTTCAAGACCTATCAATGTTAAATTCAAAATCTGAAAAAGGTAGGTAATGCCAAAAACGACTGTAATAAAACCCCATAGAAATAGTAACATACCCTATTTTAACACGATTTTTAAAATTGTACAATCAATATAAGAAAAAAGAGACCGAAATCTCTTTTTTATACCTTCATTAGAAAGAAGCTGTATCAACTTTCACACCAGGTCCCATAGTTGTTGTAACTGAAAGGTTTGAAATGTAAGTTCCTTTAGCTGCTGATGGTTTAGCAGCAACAACTACAGCATTAATTGCCTTAAAGTTTTCAACAAGTTTATCTGTGTCAAATGAAACTTTACCGATTGGCACATGAATGTTACCAGCTTTATCGGCACGGTAGTTAACTTTACCAGCTTTTGATTCTCCAACTGCTTTAGTCACATCCATAGTAACTGTTCCAGTTTTAGGGTTTGGCATAAGATTACGTGGACCAAGGACACGTCCAAGACGACCAACGACTGCCATCATGTCAGGTGTTGCGATAACAACGTCAAAGTCCAACCAACCACCGTTGATTTTAGTAACAAGTTCTTCAGCACCTACAAAGTCTGCACCGGCCGCTGTTGCTTCTTCAGCTTTCGCTCCTTTAGCGAAAACGAGAACACGAGCAGTTTTACCAGTTCCGTTTGGCAATACCATTGCTCCACGAATTTGTTGGTCTGATTTTTTAGTGTCGATGTTAAGATTGTAAGCAACTTCTACAGTTGCATCAAATTTTGCAAATGAAGTTTCTTTTGCAAGTGCTACAGCTTCTTCTACGCTGTAAGCTTTAGTTGCGTCGATTTTTTCAATCGCAGCGCGCAATGCTTTGCTTTTTTTAGCCATTTCTATTTCTCCTTGTGGTATTATCGGTTGTCTGTCTTAACGACAGCCTTCCACTTAAATGTGTGGATTGCATGTGTGACTTTTTCTGAGCAAGCCAAAATGGATTGCCTTGAAATTTCGTTTGAAGTTCGAGGCGACAGGTTCTGAAGCCTACTGAGGCAGGCGAGGATTCTGTCAACGAAGTAAATTTGAACGAAATTTTAGTCAGTAACAGTGAATCCCATAGATTTCGCAGTACCCTCAATCATTGACATTGCAGATTCAACTGATGATGCGTTAAGGTCAGGCATTTTAAGTTCTGCAATTTCTTTGATTTGTGCTTTGGTTACTGAAGCAACTTTTGTTTTGTTAGGTTCACCTGAACCTTTTTGAACACCTGCTGCTTTCTTCAACAAAACTGCTGCTGGAGGAGTTTTTGTGATGAATGTAAATGATTTGTCTTCATAAACTGAGATAACAACTGGGATAATCATACCAGCTTGGTCAGCTGTACGAGCGTTGAATTCTTTTGTGAATCCCATGATGTTAACACCTGCTTGACCTAAAGCTGGACCAACTGGTGGAGCTGGTGTTGCTTTACCGGCAGGGATTTGCAATTTAACGAGTTTTTCTACTTGTTTAGCCACGATAAATGTTCTCCTTATATTTGTTTTCGTGATGTGGTATGATGCTGCCCTTTGCAGCTTCCACGCCTGTATGACAAAAATGCATACCTATCTATTCTACTGTTTTATTTATCTTTTGTCAATCAATTTTTGTCCATAGCTGTGAAAAAATGACCCATGGAATTTCATGATTCTAAATACAGCTGCCAGATATCATCAAACAATGTTAGGTTAAAATAAAACGGAGCATGAGTTTCTAAATATGAGGAGACTTCTTCAAAGTTCTTAGATTGTTTTGGAAAAAGTGGGTCACGAAAGACAAGGTTAGCAAGACGAGTGATGTCATCAACCTCTACTGGCGACCTGTGGCGCATCAAAAATGTATAAAATGGTGTGCTCATTTCTTGATTTCCTTATTTTCATTAGTCCAATTTTCTTCAATGAATTCATGACGAATTCGACTTGACTCAGCGTAATGTTCTGGATTCTTCTTGTAAAAACCTTGATGATACTCTTCTGCTGGCCAGAACTTTTGCACAGGTTCAATTTTTGTCACAATAGGTGAATCAAAATTTCCTGTTTCTTGAAGATGAGCTTTACTTTCTTCTGCTATCACTCTTTGTGCTTCATTTTCCACAAAAATAACAGGGCGATAGTTATCTCCTCGGTCTTCAAATTGTCCGAAGGCATCCGTTGGGTCTGTTAGTGTCCAGTAAATTTCAACTAAATCTTTGAAACTAATCTTTTCATTATCAAAGATTATTTCTACTGCTTCCGTATGACCTGTAATATGCATTTTCACTTGTTCATAAGTTGGATGCTCAAAATCTCCGCCTGTATATCCACTTGTTACAGAGAGTATGCCATTGCGTTCCTCAAAGGGTTGAACCATACACCAAAAACATCCGCCTGCAAATGTTGCTTTTTCTTTTGCCATTTTCCCTCCTCATTATCAATAATGACAATCCTCTAGCCTTATCAACTGTCTACTATTTATTTTAATTGTCTTGTGAAATATTATAGCACAGTCATAAAAAAAGTAGCCTGTAAAGCTACTTTTAAATTTTAAATCCCCTCTTTATCACTGACAGAAATCTTGTCAGTAACATAATTAATCTATCAGTTCACTCCCTGCTTGGCTTTGTTTAATTTTTCCTGCTTTCATCAAGCCACCAAGCGCTTTTTTGAATTGACCTTTTGAAATACCGAAAGTGGCTTTGATATCATCTGGATTAGACTTATCATTAAAAGACATTTTACCACCCATACTTTGTAAGTATGCAAGAATCATCTGTGCATCTGCATCAAGCATTTCATAAGCACGTGGTTTCGCAGACAAGTTAAGGCTACGGTCTTCTTTACGGAAACCAATCACACGTACTTGAAGTTCTTGACCTACTCGTAGATTGCTGAAGCGTTCGTTAGGATGTATGAAGCCTAGCATATTGTTGTCAGGTAAATAAACAAAAGTTCCAGATTCTTTATTTCGATAAACAATTGCACGAAGGTTTTGATTTTGCATATTATCAAAAGCTGGACCAGCTAATTTCCAAAAATCTTCATGCCAAGCGAGATGTCCCCAAATCCGCTCTTTTTTATCTACAATAAGTTTTACATAAAGTTTGTCACCAACTTTTGGCCAAAGCTCTTTTTCTAAAGGTAAATCATCAAGAGATACGACAATATCTTTTCCAGGTAGACCAGTGTCTACAAAGACACCTAAATCGCGGCGAACATCAGTCACACTTCCCCAACCAAATTGTTCAAGCGTAGCTTGTTGTGGCAGTGTCGTTAATCGTCTATGTTCATCTTTATCCACATAAACTAACCCTGTCACCACGTCACCAATCGAATATTCTCCTTCAGTCTTATCCAAACGCAGCAAATCTTCTCCTTTCTGGAGAAAATAGAAGCGCTCGCTCTGTTCCACAATAATTGCGGAAATCGTTTTTGCTATAATGCTCATTTATACCTCTTTTAAAAACGGCTCAACAGAGCCGTTCGTTGCTGTTTTACTCCGTCAGTTTCCGCGCTTCATCCATTAATAGAAGCAGTAACACATAAACACTCACGGTACGAAATCCTGTAGCCTCTTCAAATAAAACCATATAATTTTACTGACAGAATAGCTATCAGGGAAGTTAGGGCTCCATATTTACTGACAGAATTTTTGTCAGTAAATATTGTTTAAAAACTACCAATTAGATATCCAAAAGTTCTTTTTCTTTATCTGCTGCGAGCTTATCCGCTTCTTTTACTGCATCATCAGTTGCTTTTTGAATCTCTTTTTCAAGAGATTTAAGGTCATCTTCTGTGATTTCTTTTGCTTTTTCAGATTTTTTCGCAGTATCCATTGCATCACGGCGAATATTGCGAATAGCAATTTTTGCAGATTCAATCACTTTACCCATATCTTTAACAAGTTCGCGACGGCGTTCTTCAGTCAACATTGGAATAACCAAGCGAATAACAGAACCGTCATTTGCTGGTGTGATACCGAGATCAGACTCATATAGCGCTTTTTCGATATCTTTCAAAATTGACTTATCAAAAGGCGTAATCATCAGAACACGTGCCTCAGGGATAGTAATTGAAGCGAGCTGATTAAGAGGGGTAGGAGCACCATAATACTCCACTTGAATCCGATCAAGCAGACTTGCATTTGCGCGTCCTGCACGAATGTGACCCAAGTCACGTTGCAAGCTTCCCAATGAATTTTTCATACGGTCTTGAGCCGTCGTTACTATTTCGTTTGCCATAATTAAATGATTTGCCTGCTGTCAAGTACGTTACAGGCTTTCTCCCTTTCTTTTCTCGGAAAATTTTCACTGACAGAATTTCTGTCAATGAAATTCAACTCTTGTCAGTAAAATTACTCTACTGTCGTTCCAATTTCTTCACCACGGACCACTCGTTTAATGTTTCCTGGCTCATTCATGTTGAAAACAACAAGTGGAATATGGTTATCCATTGACATCGTTGATGCGGTGCTATCCATGACGTGCAACCCTTTTGTAATCACATCCATATGGCTCAATGTCGCAAATTTAGTGGCTGTTTCATCAAGTTTAGGGTCTGCATTATAGACACCATCGACTCCATTTTTAGCCATCAAAATCACATCAGCATTGATTTCAGCAGCACGTAAGGCTGAAGTTGTATCTGTTGAGAAGTAAGGTGAGCCTGTACCACCAGCAAAAATCACAACCCGACCTTTTTCTAAGTGTCGTTCTGCACGACGACGAATGTAAGGTTCGGCAACGGCCTTCATCTCGATTGCAGTCATCACACGAGTATCTACACCAAGATTTTCCAATGCACTTTGGATAAACAAGCCATTTTGAATTGTTGCAAGCATTCCCATATAATCTGCTTGAGCGCGTTCCATTCCTGCCTTTTCTCCAGTGATACCGCGCCAAACATTACCACCACCACAAACAATCGCAAGTTCAGCACCTAAATCATGCACTTCTTTTAACTCTTGAGCAACGGCTTTTGCAACCTCGGGGTCAAAACCAAAACCCTTCTCTCCAGAAAGTGCTTCCCCAGAAAGCTTTAATAGTACACGTTTATATTTAATATCAGCCATTATTCCTCCGACAAATTTCTGCGAAATTTTTTATTTACATACTAGACTAACTTTAAAATAGAATATTTTATCATTAGTTTGAAAAAGGTTGCTTTTGAGGTAAAATGCTCAAAAGACCACTGCGAAGTAATCGCAACTCACTAAATTTTTAGCAAGCTCAATATAGCCTCAATGCTCATTATTACTCACACTGAACCTATTTTATTATATTTTCTCTATTTTACCACAAAATGCTTGTGAAAAAAAGGCTAATTCTAGCCTTTCACTATTGCAGAATATGAACCATCTCAAGAATTTTATAAACGATTGTTATTAACCCAAAACTCATAAGAAAAATTCCAAAACCAAAAATCAAATAACTAAAACACCCCAAACTAGCCCACATTGAACTCGAATTTCTTCTCTGTTTCTTATGATTTTTTCTTATCCAGAAATAACCACGATTCGCACGCTAGCACAGAAAACCTGGAATCAAAAACACCAAACCAAAGCCCAAAACTTCCAGAATTTTAATCATTTTCCTGTTCTTCGGGCTCTTTCCATTCACTATTTAAGTGCTTTAAGCTATATTTCCATGCCACTTCGGCAGGAATTAATTTTTGATTAAGTTGAATATCTCCATTGTTCTGAATTTTAATCTCATTACCCATCCAAGAGTTCACACCACCTAAGAACAATGCCAAACCATAAGTCTTCTTCAATGTTTCTTTGTGGAAAGGCTTGATAATCAACTCTAGCTGGTCGTTGACTGGTAAATAACGTACTTCACCATTATTAAACTCCAAGCGCAAACGAACATTCGGCAACATCTCTGCCTTAGTCACCTTCGGAAAATCCATATTTTACCTCCATCTCTAAAATTCTAAAGCTTCTCTCGTAACAATAGCTAAATCATTTTCTGATTTTTTGAGCAAAAACTCGCCAAATTTACCATGAAAAACTTGATTTTCCCCCGCCAGAGCTATCGTATTTGCTGATTTTGAATTTGTTGGACGATATACAGGTTTTGTATGGTCATTCAACCAGCTTCCAGATATATTTTCACTGAAATTTGTTGCGATTTTTTCCGTCCAATAAAGTTTGTTTCCCGCAAATGCAACACTGACCCAATCAGGCTTGTCATTTTCTCTTGATATTTCCCAAACTTCTACCACTTCATCATCAAATTTTGCTTTCATAGCGTTCTCTCCTTTCCTTTATTCTACTCCTTTTACAACATTTTAAAGCGTTGTCATATTAAAAAATGGACAAATTCAAGAATTTGTCCAAAAGTTATAAAAATACTTACAAAAATTGCCAGTAAAACATAAAATTATTTGTTTTGTTTGGCAACTTCAACATCACGCGCAATTACTAATTCTTCGTTTGTAGGAATAACAAGCACTTTTACCTTTGAATCTGGCATCGAAATTTCTCCAAATGCACCACGGACATTCTTTGTTTCATCAAGTTCCATACCAAACCATGATAAACCATTAACAACATCCCGTCTCACATCTGTATCGTTTTCTCCAACTCCCGCTGTAAAGATGAGAGCATCCGCACCATTGAGCACTCCAAAGTATTGCGCAATAAATTTTTTGATGCGATCAACATACATTTCATACGCCAAAATAGCCTTAGGATTACCTTGCTCTTTAGCTGCTTGCAAATCACGCATATCACTTGATAAGTCAGAAACTCCAAGCACTCCTGATTTATTATTTAGAACATCAATAACATCCTGTGCTGTTCTCAAACTAGGGTCGCTTTCCAACATATAAGGAATCACCGATGCATCCATTTCACCTGAACGCGTCCCCATCATCACACCAGCAAGTGGCGTGAAGCCCATTGAAGTATCAATTGATTTTCCTCCATCAATTGCAGTAATGGAAGCCCCATTACCAATATGAGCAGTAATTAATTTTAAATCTTCAATCGGTTGGTCTAAGAATTTTGCAGCTTCTTGAGAAACATACATATGAGATGTTCCATGAGCGCCATATTTACGAATCGAATAATCACTATAATATTTTGTTGGGATTGGATAGCGATAAGCTTTTTCTGGTAAAGTCGTATGGAAAGCTGTATCAAAAACAGCGACAGCTAAAGTATCTGGTAGTAAACGTTGGAAAGCTTCAATCCCCAAAACATTTGCTGGATTGTGCAAAGGAGCTAAAATAGAAAGATTTTTGATTTCTTCCAAAACTTCGGGCGTAATCACTGTAGAGCTTTTAAAAAACTCTCCACCAGCAACAACACGGTGACCAATACCTGTAATCTCGCGGAATTCCTTAATCAAATTAAAATGAATCAATTCATCCATTAAAAGCAAAACTGCTTGTCTATGATCAACAATATTTTGTTTTCTTGTATGTGACTCTCCGCCAAATTTTGTCGTCGAAATTGACTCAGGAAGACCAATACGCTCAAAAATTCCCTTTGCAATTACTGTTTCTTCTGGCATTGCATAGAGCTGCCATTTTAATGATGATGAACCTGCGTTAATCGCGAGTGTTTTTCCCATAAAATATTCAGTCCTTTCAAAATGTATACGTTTTATTTTATCCTCTATAGTATATCATATTCCAAATGATATTTCTTTTGTAATCCATGAACGGCACTTTTATGAAGCCACAAAATGTTTTAGTGAAAATCAAAAATCTATCAAAAACGAATTGATAGATTTCTAATTATTTTTTATAGTCTTTAAAAGCTTGTCGAATCTCACCAACCGTAGCACCGCGAGAGTCATTAGCTTTTACTGGAGAACCATCGTTATCAGTACTAACTGTTGCATCAGGTTGAGTCCCTTTTTTCACAATAACCCAACCACCCGCTTTTCCATTATTAACCAACTTAATAATTCGCGTGTTGTCATCAATCTGAAGTGACTTTAAAGCTGGATAAGAAATCGCTTTATTAAAATCTGCCAATGTTGGATAGGCGCGTAGGGCATTGTTTATCGTCTGATTTTTCACTTCAGAGTAAGTGTCTTTTTTCACAGTAACTTTTGATGAAACTGACGGTTGGGTTTTAGATGAAGAATTCTCCTTAGCGCCACAAGCGGAGAGTCCACCAAGTAAACCAATAATTAAAAGTGAAAAGAAAATAAGTCGCCATTTTTTCATGTTATTTCCCTTGAGACCTGCATTATCTCATATTTCTATTATTTTATGATTAAAGCGGAATCGTCATTCCTCCAGCAAAATGATTTCCTGCTTTTTGGCTGATTCCAAGAACGAGTATATTATCATTTGGTGATTGTGAAAGCTGGTTTGTTAAGATTTCAGCATCAAATACCACCTGTGCCATATCATGTGCCTTAATTTTTTCATATTCTGAATTTGCAATCATGGCAGTATTAACCTTCAGCGGAAAATCTTTTTTGTCTTGAGAAACCCACATTTGATGAATTTGAACACGATTTTTCACAAAATCAACCAAATTAACCGTATGATTAGTCTTATTATCAAACGTAATGACGAACCGCATGACTTTAGCACCGGAGGCATCCGTCGTAAGCTTATATGAGTTGATAATAACTTTTGCGTCATTTCCTGTTAAAGTAGTCGCACCATTATCAATATCACTCCCTATTTGAAATGCAGTGTTAGTCTTGCTGACAGCTTTCTGAGTACTTATAGGCGTTGTTGAAGAGATGGTGTGGTCAGTACTGCACGCTGACAGACCGCCAAAAATGGATACTAGAAAAATGGATACTAGAAAAATCCTGCTATTTTTCATTTATTCTCCTGTTACAACATAGAATGCAGCAGAACTTCCGGGATTTTGAATGCCATAAATTTGATAGATACTATAAGAGTCGTAAACGCTCACAAACGATGCATCTGCTCCTAAATATTTAAGTACTGTTCCCCCTGCATCCATGACTTGACCTGAAGCATTAACATTTTCCCAGAGCATATAGTGGCTTCCACTTGTATTGTAGAATTTATAACCAGAATATTTCCATCCTGAACCCGAAAAAGTATCAGAATAGTAAGTATCTCCAGGACTAAGTGCTTTTGCGGTTACAGGATAACTTGTGCTTAATGGCACTATCGTTAAAGCACTACTTGTTTTTTGTAAACTTGTTTCATAGCTAGCAATGATATTTGTCTTAGCTTGTGCAACGGTAACAGCTGAAGAATCTGAAGCGCTGTTTGCAGTATAAAGATAACCTCCATCTGCTTGTGGAATCACTTTATCGGAATCTTGAAGATTGGCAAATTCGAGATTCACTTCTCTTGTGATTCGGTCAGTTGTTGTAGTCGTTGAAGCTTTTACGGAATAGCCTACACCTACCGTCCCTGCGACTGAAAGTGTAAGAATTGCACTCGCTATGATTTTACTAATTTTCATATAATTAGTCTCCTTTGTTTTTGTTAAGGTTATTTTAACAAAAAAATGGTTACAAAATTTTATTCGTTACATATCTGAAAAATGTAATATACTCGCAATCTCCTCTCGTAATTCTCGTGCTTTATCGCTACAGCCGAGTTCTTCCAACATTTCAACACACTCTAACATTTCTTTAGAACCTCTGGGAAGTCCCTTTTTATGAGCATACCAACCTTTTATATACTTAATTAATAGCTTTTCATATAAGTAATCAATTGAAATATCCATATTATCTAAATGCTTAATGTACTTCAATGAAAGTTCGAGATTGCCACGTTCTAATGCAATATAGGCAAGATTATAAAAAGTTCTAATCGCTAATCGTCTATTATTAGGTAATATTTGATAGAATTCAGTCTTTCCTAACGCCGCTGTTCCGAGAAGTCTTAAAATACTGTCTTTTAAAATCGTCACAGTATTTCCAAAAACCCAAAATTCATAACGTCCCCAGTTATCCACACTAAGCAGATATTCTTGAATTTGCCCTATCTCTTTCGACGAAAATCGTAAATTTTTAACAACCAGATTGAGCGTTACTTTCACAACCGTCGCTGTCAGTTGATGATAGATGACATCAGGTTCTTTTTTTATTTTCTCTTCACATTCAAGGTACATTTTACGTAACTTATGTGCATCTTTTGCATCATACGCCATGATGAGTTCTTGTCGAAACTTATATTCATTAGAAAGTGTATAATCCTCAAGAATACTTTCAAATTCATCAATTCCCACACGCATATTTTCTAACAAGATAAAAAATTTTTCAATCGTCAGTTCACTAATTCCTGCTTCAAAGCGTGAAATTTGTGCTTTCGATACTTCTTTTCCTCCAACTTTATCCATTGATAAACGCTTAGATAACCTTATCTCATGAAATGTTTTTCCAAACTCATTATCCATTTCCACTCCTTTATTTGTAATCTTTGAAATACAAAAGTCATCTTTTCGTTTTATTATATCATTTATATGTTGTTTTCTATATCTCCAAATATTAATTTTAACGACAAAAAAGCCTCCAACAAAAAAGTTAGAGGATTTTTAAATTTTATTGGCTTATTTCACTTTTAGCGTTTCTACATCGCGTGCAATCACAAGTTCTTCATCCGTAGGAATGACATAAACTTTTACACGTGAACTTGGTGTTGAAATCTCTCCTTCAACACCAAAAACATTTTTAGCTGGGTCAATTTCAATACCAAACCAAGTCAAACCTGCTAATACTGCCTCACGAACAGGTACTGAATTTTCTCCCACACCAGCAGTGAAGACAAGTGCATCTGCACCATTCAAGACAGCTAAGTATTGACCAATGAATTTTTGAATACGGTCAACATACATTTCAAAGGCAAGCTTAGCATCAGCGTTTGTATCTTTTGCATCAATGATTTCACGCATATCTGATGAAATTCCTGAAACACCAAGAAGTCCTGACTTTTTATTCATCATATCAACAACATCTTGTGCATCTTTAAGTTCTGAATCATTGGCGATGAGATAAGGGAAAACAGAAGGATCCATTTCACCAGTACGTGTTCCCATCATTACACCAGCAAGTGGTGTGAAGCCCATTGAAGTATCTACAGATTTTCCTGCTTTAACGGCTGTGATTGATGCACCATTTCCGATATGAGCAGTGATGATTTTTGTTTCTTCAATCGGTTTACCGAGCAATTTTGCTGCTTCTTTTGAAACATAGTCATGTGAAGTACCGTGCGCTCCATACTTGCGCACTCCATTTTCAGTGTAATATTTTTTGGGTAGTGGATAGCGATAAGCTTTTTCTGGCATCGTCGTATGGAAGGCGGTGTCGAAGACAACAACAGATGTTGCATCTGGCAAGAGGTTCATGAAAGCCTCAATACCAGCGGCATTAGCTGGATTATGTAATGGAGCAAGCGCTGATAATTCTTTAACTTGTTGAAGGACTTCAGGTGTAACTACTGTTGACTTTTTAAAAAGTTCACCACCAGCGACAACACGGTGACCAACACCTGTGATTTCTGAAAATTCTTCTACAATGTGGAAACGTTTGAGGTCATCAAGTAAAATATGAACAGCTTGTGTATGATTTTCAATATCAAGCACACGTTCTTCCTTCTGATCTCCAAATTTTACTGTCGTAATTGAATCTTTCAGCCCAATGCGTTCAATCAGTCCTTTAGCAAGAACTTTTTCTTCTGGCATTTCATACATTTGCCATTTCATTGATGATGAACCAGCATTGACTGCGAGTGTTTTTGTCATGATTATAAACCTTCCTTGAATATAAATACGAGTAAATTATAACACAAATCATTTGGTTTTGGTGTTTCGACATAGTCGTATAAAAGTCACCTAAAATCTGGATGACAAATCTACTCATTCTATTCTGAAACACAATAGAACTTTAGCAAAGTCAGTTTTCAATTAATCTGTCGTGATGCTATTTTTCCTCTATAAAGTTGTGCTATACTGCTGCTTCATTGTCAGATTTTGCAAGAGGCAACAAACGTATAATATAAACCACATCATTAGATTCATTGTTCTTAAGTTGAAGTACTGACAAGGAACTTGTTACCAAAATTTACTGGCAGAAAGTTTGTCAGTGGATGAAAAATTCTGTCAGCATACTGACAGAATTGATTTTTAGGAAAACCATTGTTCATTAGTTTTTAACCAAGCAAGTGCCTGCTATATCCGCTTCGCTACGCCGTCCATTTGCTCTAAATCGCTAAAGTAATAAGGCGAAATGGCAATTTCTACTTTCATTCTACTGCCCTAGTGCCTTAGCACTTAGACCTCAGGGACAGGGTAACCTCATATCTTTGATGTTCTCGCTTAGTTGTTACACCTAGAGTTTGCACCCTAAACATTAGTAGGAAAAAAAGAATCCCCTACTGATGAAGTTGAAGCCGGTATATAAAATCATAATTTGACAGTTTTGGTAAATTCTGTCATGAAATTTTGCAAACTTTCACGGTCTGTCAGCGATGACAAGGGATGAACAAAGGTTGCGTGTGATGCCGGTCCTTTTTTCAAGAGATAAATGGCTTTGGAATCTGCATTAAATAATGATTTTGGTAAAGTAATCACTGCCATAATGCTACCATGCGCACTTATCCATTTTTTCAACAATTCTCCTTGAGGACTTGTCAGCAAATCCTCCGGCGCAAGAAAAATTCCGAATGCCCCTTCTTTCAAGTATTTAAAAGACTGTTCAATCAGCAAATGATGTGCAAAGGTATGCCCTGACCGTTCTCTCACTTCAAAATGACTCGCAGTTTTATCATCTGGATAAAATCCAATCGGCAAGTCGCTGATTACAACATCAGCTGGCGCGATAACTTGCGATTGTACTGCATCAAGTTGCATAAAAGTTGCATTTGTACCGATAATCTCTGACATTGATGCTGCCAAATCCAACAACAAATCATCAACCTCGAAACCAACATAATCTACTTTTTTCTGCAAATTAACAAGTAACGTTTCTGCCAAATTTCCTGTACCTGACCCAAACTCAATCAAACGTAGTTCTGCATTTTTGTTCAAATGTTCAATGATAAAATTAAAGATTACTCCAATTGCATCTGGAGTCATTGCATGATTTGCTTGCATTGGTGCGACTTGAGCACCTTTTAGCAGAACAAACTGAAATAGTTTCTGCCATTCCATTCTATTCAAGCTTAACTGACGAAGTTTGTCATTATTTTCTGTAAGCACTGACAGCTTTGACAACTGTGCAGAACCTAAATAAGTTGCATTTTGTTCTACAAAAGCATCATAAAAATCTGTATCTAATTCTTCTGAAATTTTTTCAATATTTGCTATGACTAACTCAAAAGCCTGAGCAACTTTTTCCATATTCATTTTCAATATCTCCTCTCATTTAAGATGTGAAAGGCACTCACTTAAAAGCGGAGCAATTTGTCTTTTGTTCTTGGAGCTTTAGCTCCTAAGCAAAAGAACGAAGACAGAAAATTGGATGGTTCGTGCGAAAGCACAATTCTCCAATTTATCTAATTACCCATCTTTTAGCGCACCAAACTCGGTTAATTTCCAAAATGAAATAGAACTGTCAGTATACTGACAGCTCTTTTTATCTTTTACGATTTGCACCGCTACGACGATGACGCTTATCAAGATTCCCAATCTCAACCCAAGCTTTTACCATAACACCAAGCATTGCAATTATCACCAAAATTTCCAAAAGTAATGTCTGGTGACTAAATGCTTGTGCTACTGCAAAAGCAATGACAAGCACTCCCACACCAGCGAAGAAGAAAATATCCATGCTTCGTCGAATGTCTTTAGGCATTAAGAAAATATAAGTAAAGGCAATCAGAATCAAAAGAATGATGTAAAACATTTTTCCTCCTTCCAGATGTGGTCAAATTTTTCTAGCTAAAGCATTGTATTAAAGTAGTTTTAGCCCATCATTGACAGTTTGTCAGCATACTGACGGAACTTGTCAGTAAAAGTTAAATCGGGTCACTGAATCAGTTTTAACTTCATTCTTCGTCAGCAGTCTTTTTCTTTTTCGCTGCTTTTTCACGCATTGCTTTGTCTAAAATCTGTTTACGCAAGCGAATAGATTCTGGTGTGATTTCCAAATAATCGTCATCACCGAGGAATTCCAAAGATTCTTCAAGAGAAAGAATTTTAGAAGTGTTCAAAACAGAAGTAGAGTCTTTATTTGCTGAACGAACGTTTGTTTGTTGTTTTGCTTTAGTGATATTTACAGTCAAGTCATTGTCACGGCTGTGTTCTCCGACAATCATACCACCATATACTTCAGTCCCAGCTTCAACAAACAATGTTCCACGTTCTTGCACATAACCCATTGCATAAGCCGTTACTTGACCAGAATCCATCGAAATCAATGCACCACGATGACGTCCGCCAATGTTTCCTTTAACCGTTGGTAAATATTGGTCAAAAGTATGGTTCATAATCCCATAACCGCGAGTCATAGACATAAATTCAGTTGTGAATCCAATCAAACCACGTGCAGGCACAAGGAAAATTAAACGTGCTTGACCATTTCCAGTAATTTGCATATCAAGCATATCACCCTTACGTTCAGAAAGTGCTTGGATAATAGAACCTTGATATTCTTCAGGTGTATCAATTTGCACACGTTCAAAAGGTTCACAATCTACACCGTCAATGTTTTTGATAATAACTTCTGGGCGGGAAACTTGAAGCTCATAGCCTTCACGACGCATTGTTTCAATCAAGATTGACAAATGCAATTCACCACGACCGGACACAATCCATTTATCAGGTGATTCTGTACTTTCGACACGAAGTGATACATCGGTTTGCAACTCAGCAACTAAACGTTCTTCAACTTTACGTGAAGTTACCCATTTTCCTTCACGACCAGCAAATGGAGAATTATTGACAAGGAATGTCATTTGCAAAGTAGGCTCATCAATGTGCAATACTGGCAATGGTTCAACATGGTCTGTTGGAGTTACAGTTTCACCAACAAAGATATCTTCCATCCCAGAAACCGCGATCAAATCTCCTGCTTTTGCTTCTTGGATTTCTTGACGTTCAAGACCAAAGAAACCAAAAAGTTTCGTCACGCGGAAATTTTTTGTCGTACCATCAAGTTTTGACAACGTAACATTGTCTCCAACTTTGATTGTTCCACGGAAAACACGTCCGATACCGATACGACCAACATAGTCATTGTAGTCCAAGAGTGAAACTTGGAACTGCAAAGGTTCATCAGAATTATCTACTGGTGCAGGGATATGGTCAATGATTGTATCGAAGATATTTGCCATTGTGTGTTCTTGATCAGCAGGGTCATCAGACATTGATGAAGAACCATTGATTGCAGAAGCATAAACCACTGGGAAATCAAGTTGGTCATCATCTGCACCAAGTTCGATGAAAAGCTCCAATACTTCATCAACAACTTCTGCTGGACGAGCAGACGGTTTGTCAATTTTGTTTACCACCACGATAGGAGTTAAGTTTTGTTCCAAAGCCTTTTTCAACACGAAACGTGTTTGAGGCATTGTGCCTTCATAAGCATCAACGACAAGCACAACCCCGTCAACCATCTTCATAATCCGCTCAACTTCTCCACCGAAGTCCGCGTGACCTGGTGTATCCAAGATATTAATGCGTGTTCCGTTATATTCAACCGCAGTATTTTTTGCAAGGATTGTAATCCCGCGTTCTTGCTCAAGCGCATTAGAATCCATCGCACGTTCAGCCAGTTGAGTACGTTCACTCAATGTATGTGATTGCTTCAAGAGTTCATCAACCAATGTTGTTTTGCCGTGGTCAACGTGAGCAATAATAGCGACATTTCTAATATCTTCGCGTAATTTAGTCAATTTTATCATACCTTACTTTCGTATATATCTAACTCATTATAGCACACTTTTTTAAAAGCTGTAAATGCACACGTTTACAAGTCTTATAAAGCTTTTTTGATTAAAAATGAATTAAAAAATACTTTAATTTTTATGTTTCGAGCGCTTTCTTTTAATTTTCGATATAATGAAAGCATGACCACTCAAAAAATATCGACTTTTCTTATTTTTATCGTCTTCATTATTTTTATCAGTTTGGGTCTTCCCGATTCTGTGATGGGAAGTGCTTGGCCAGCAATCCGTCAAACCTATTCTTTTCCTATTGATATGATTGGAATACTTGGAGCAATACAGCTTGGTTTCTCTTTTTGTTCAACAATCCTCTATCCCAAATTAGCAAAAATTTGGACAATGGATAAATTTATCATTTTCAGTACATTACTTACTATCCTTGGCCTTGCTACTCTCGGATTAGGAAGTACATTTTTTACGATGCTACTTTCTTGTATCTTGCTAGGTTTTGGACAAGGTTCCGTTGATATTACTGTTAATGATTTTGCAGCTAAACATTTCAGCAATAGTCTGATGAACTTCTTACACGCTTTCTATGGAGTAGGTGTAATGGCAAGTTCGTTTATAGTTGCTTTTTCTCTCCAACCCCATCGAAGTTGGCAGCTTGGAGTTGCGATTATTTCATTCTTTCAGATTCTTATTCTCATTTTAGCAATTTTAACCCGCTCAAAATTCAAAGAAAAAACCGTTTTGACTAGTGATAATAAGCTAAAAGATGCAGATTCAAAATTAAAGCTTTCGCATTTTATTCTTCCATTATTCTATTTTTTCTACGCATTAGAATTGTTAATAGGTAGATTCTACTCCAGTTTTGCGGTAGAACATTTGCATTTTTCAATGGCTGCTGGCGCTGCTATCACTTCTTTTTATTGGACCGGGTTGACAATTGGACGGTTTATGACAGGTTTTACTGCACGTTGGTTTTCCACTCAAACAATCATTTTATTTCATCTCTCGCTCCTCATTTTAGGCATTATTTTAGGATTCATCCCTCAATTATTCATTCAATATCTTTCAGGAACATTGCTAGGATTGGGATTAGCTCCTCTTTATCCAATGGGTATGAAGCAGACTTATAATATATATTCAGATAGTATCGCTAAACGAGTCATCAGCTTAAACATCGCTTTTGCAACCATTGGAATGTTTATTATTCCAATCCCACTAGGATGGATTTTTGAACAATTTGGTTTTGCCTCTTATCCTTTTATTATCGGAGGATTTGGGATTATTTTATCTGGACTTTGTTGGCAAATTTACACAAAAGTTATCAAAAAATAAATTTCAAATAAAAACACATAGACTTATCCGCCCAGACTTGAAAACCGCTTTCAAATACGGTAAAATGTAATAATGAAAACTCTCTATGATGTGCAAGAAATGCTGAAAAAATATGGATACATCAATCTTTTCTCTGATCGATTAGATGCCATCAAAATGATGCAAATCGAACTTTCTAAAATGTTAGAATCAGGAATATTTCAAAAAAGTGACCATGAGTACCTGACTGCTCGGCTTATTTTAGCACGCGAAGAGAGAATTGAATTGGAAAAATCAAAAGTCTAAAGGACTATTCGCTTAGCCAATTATCATAACAAAGTTTATACTTACTCCACCAATAAAATCCAATAGAACTTTATTGGTGGCAACTAAAATTCGTGTATTATGTATGGCGTTCGCCACGAAGTTACTAATATCGTCAATTCATTATTGATTTTTACAACGAATTAACCATAGTATAATTCCTAATACTGCCTGACTTCTAAAAGTTTGCATCAAGGTTACGGATGAGGAAAGCAATGCGTTTCGCAATCAGCCAAGACAGTATATCTGCTGTTCATCCACTAAATCTACTTTAGGCAGCCTTAGAGGTGAACTAGTATAAACTTTCAATGGATATTAGCTAGGCTACCTTTTTGACTAGGATATGGAGAAACGTAATGACTGCTGGTAAAATTATTGGTATTGATTTGGGTGGAACATCAATCAAGTTTGGTATTTTGACCCTTGAAGGTGAAGTTCAGGATAAATGGTCTATTCCAACAAACATTCTTGAGGATGGGAAACACGTCGTTCCTGACATTGTCGCTGCAATTAATCATCGCTTGAGTCTTTATAACTTAGATAAATCTGATTTTATCGGTATTGGGATGGGAACACCTGGCTCTGTAAATATTGCAGAAGGTACCGTCAAGGCAGCTTATAATCTAAATTGGGCAGACACTCAAAAAGTTGGAAAACCAATTTCTGAAGGTGTGGGATTACCCTTTATATTAGACAACGATGCCAATGTTGCTGCGCTTGGTGAACGTTGGGTTGGTGCTGGAGAAAATAATCCTGATGTTGTTTTCATTACACTTGGAACGGGTGTAGGTGGCGGTATTATTGCTGCAGGCGAACTAATTCATGGTGTCGCTGGAGCTGGTGGAGAAATTGGACACATTTGTGTTGAACCTGATGGCTTTGAATGTACTTGTGGCAATCGTGGTTGTCTAGAAACTGTAACTTCTGCTACTGGTATTGTTCGTATTGCACGACAATTTGCGGAAGAATACGAAGGTGATTCTGCTATTAAAGCTGCTATTGACAATGGTGATGAAGTTACTTCTAAAGATATTTTTGTTGCCGCTGAATCTGGTGATAAATTTAGTTTATCGGTCGTGGATAAGTTTGCTTACTATCTTGGTTTTGCGTGTGCAAATCTCGGTTCAACTTTAAATCCTGATTCAATCGTTATTGGTGGTGGTGTATCTGCCGCAGGTGAGTTCTTGCGTGAAAAGGTTGAAAGTTATTTCAAGAAATATGCTTTCTCAACAGTCCGCAATACAACTAAGATTAAATTGGCTGTACTGGGAAATGATGCTGGTATTATCGGCGCAGCAAGTCTTGCTTTAAAGTTTAAATAAACTTATCAAAGCGTCTACCATACTGCTCGTCCTAAATAGTGTCACGTGATAAGTCGAAATGATAGTTTTTGACCTATCGTAATTTTCTACTTGGCCCGTACCTTTAGTTACCTAGCAAGTACGAATTATTTATGATATAAATACAAATTTTATAGAAATTACTTACCTGCTATCGTTTATATCTTGAAGGAGATTTATTTTGATTATTATTATTGATATCATCCTTGTTTTAGTTATTATTGGGATGTTCGTTTACCCTCGTTGGAATTTGCGTCGCAATGCAAAAGTTATTGATGAACCAGAATTTACTCGTCTAATCGCAACTTCACAATTAATTGATATTCGTGAAGCCAACCAATTTCGTGTTAATCATATCCTTGGAGCGCGTAATTTGCCTTCTGGTCAGATTGACCAGAGCCTTAATGCTATTTCTAAGCATAAACCTGTTTTGATGTATGAAACTTCTCGTCCTGTCTCTGCAGCAAAAGTTGCTAAAAAGTTGAAAAAAGCAGGTGTCCCTGAAATTTATCTTCTCAAAGGCGGCCTCAACGCTTGGACAGGAAAAACAAAATCTGGAAATTAAGATAAATAAACAAATAAAAATCCTGTCAGCATACTGACAGGGTTTTTATACTAGCTATTTCCAAACGATTTTTACCGTTTCGTTTAGAATAAGGCTTACATTTACCTTAGATTTCTGACAGAATAATTAGTGATACTAATTATTCCTCTATCCGTCCATTCAATGTTTGTTGTAGGCGGATTGAACTGACAGAATTTTTATTGTCCAAGTTCAGCTTGAAGCATCCAGATTGTTTTTTCAATATCACCAAGTGCAGTGGTATATAAGTCGACAGTCACATCATCACCGTCTTCTTCTGCAATCTTAATCCCATCTTTGAACAAATCTGTCAAATATTTGTAAGCAATAACAATTTCTGTCAGACGGTTTGCGATTGATTTTTCCCATGTCGCTGTGCTCATTTCAATTTTAGAAATTTCATTGAACTCAGCAAGTGTAGAAACTGGTGATCCTCCAATTGTGATTAAACGTTCAGCAAATTCATCAAGATGTCCATTTAAATCGTCCATCAATTCGTCCATTTTTGGATGAAGTGAGAGGAAACCAGGACCACGCATGTACCAGTGAACTTGGTGGACAAGAGCAGCTGCTTTTGACAAGTCAGCGACTGTTTGGTTCAAGACTTCTTGTGTGTGTTCGTTTGACATAAATAACCTCCATTTTTACGATTAAGTGACTTTTGCGCCATTAATCTTTAATCTTTCTATAATAAATTATAAACTAATTAGAGCTTTTTTCAAAATATTTCACTTATTTATTTTCTGTCAGTACTGACAGAAACAATTCTCAAAAATTTTCGTATAAGTAAGTATGGGAATTTTATATATATTTATCATCGGTACAGTTTTTGGTTCATTTTTTGGAGTTATTCTTGACCGTATTCCAGCTCATGAGTCAATCATTTTTGGACGTTCGCATTGCAATCATTGTGATAGGACTCTATCTTTAAGAGACTTGATTCCAATCTTTTCTCAGATTTTTTCAAAATTTAGTTGTCGTTACTGTCATAAAAAAACATCTTTGATTTATCTATTTTTGGAGATAAGTTGTGGCATCATTTTTGTCAGTGGTTGGTTGGGTTTGATTGATTTTACGCAATTTTTATTTATTATTCTATCAGTGATTTTATCCACTTTTGATTATCGCTATCACTCTTTCCCACTTGTCATCTGGATTATCTTTACATTTATACTTTTATTGACAAGTTCGTCAGTGCTGACCGACTATATCTGGCTAATTTTGTCAATTCTCGCTGGAATTTTTGACTTAAAAATCGGGAGCGGTGACTTCTTATGGCTTTTTTCTGCTTCTCTCTCACTGACGTTTTTGCAGGAGATGATTGTTATTCAGATTGCCAGTATTTTAGGAATCACTTATTTCGTCATTCACAAAAAACGTGTAGAAATTGCCTTTATTCCATTCTTGACAACAGCTTATATCTCTTTAATACTATACCAGTTCATACAAAGTTATTTCTTTAAATAATCTGACTTTAGAATACCCATGAAATAACTATCATGATATTTCCCTCCAGCAAAAAATTGTTCTTTTATTGTCCCTTCTATTTCAAACCCTAACTTCTTATAAATATGCACAGCCGGTGCGTTTGCAACATCCACCCACAGATACACTTTATGCATATTGAGAGTATTAAACGCATAATCTACACCATTTTTCAGAGATTTTTGCGCATAACCGTTTCCTGAAAACTTAGTCATAATTACAATCTGAATTTCACAAGTTCGATGAATATAATCTATTGACATCAACTCAACTACCCCCGCAAACTCACCCCCAATATCAACAACGAAACGTCGCTCATGAGTATCGTGAATATGCTTATCATAAAGGCTTGTCAACTCATCCAAAGATTCGTAAGGTTCTTCAAACCATAAACGCATTGTTTCCGCCTTATTATTGATGATATGTATATTTTTTAAATCCGTACGCTCCAAAGCTCTTATTTCCACATGACCCTCCATTAATAAAATTATTATCCTACAATTCACTCTATTTACTTTAAAACGCTCAAAATGTTATATCTAATGTCTCTTTGATTGGTCCAAAACCACTCACTGTAACCCCGAGAAGTCTGACACCAAGCGACTCATCATAATCTAATTCTTCAAAAATCTGCTGTGCCGCTTGAGTTAATTCTTCTACACCATCAATCTGATTTATAAAAGTCTTACGTTTTGTTAGAGTAGTAAAATCAGAATATCTCAATTTTAAAACCACAATATTTCCTTTTAAGTCATGTCTTTTCAAAGCTTGTGATACTCTTTCTGAAATCTTCCCCAATTCCGCATTAACATCATCTGGTAAATAAAGCAATTTACCGTAAGTTCTCTCTTTTCCGACAGATTTTCTTTGACGATAATTTTTTACTTTCGAATTATGAATTCCATTAGCCTTTTGATAAAGCTCCCATCCATAAATACCAAAACGTTCTGCCAAATCAACAGGATCAGCTTTTTGCACATCTCCTCCTGTAAACAAACCCAAGGCGTGTAACTTAGGAACCGTCGCTTTACCAACACCATGAAATTTTTCCACTGGAAGCTTTGCCAAAAAATCTTTAGCCTCTTCTGGCATAATCAAGGTCAGACCATGAGGTTTTTCATAATCTGAGGCAATTTTTGCAAGAAATTTATTATAAGAAACTCCAGCTGAACAAGTCAAACCCAATTCCACATAAATATCATGCTGAATCAACTTAGCTATTTTTATAGCAGACTGCGAACCAATTTTATTCTCTGTGACATCCAGATAGGCTTCATCAATAGATGCTGCCTCAATTTCATCTGTATATCGACTAAAAATCTCTCGAACCTGCTTACTTACCTCTGTGTATTTTTCATAATTTCCAGAAATAAAGATGGCCTGAGGACAGAGTTCATAGGCTTCCTTCGCACTCATTGCTGAATGAATCCCATAGCTTCTTGCCTCATAGGAGCAAGTTGAAACCACACCTCTCCCCCCTGTCTGCAAAGGATTTCTTGCAATCACGACAGGCTTCCCTTTGAGTTCTGGATTATCCCTAATCTCAACCGACGCAAAAAAGGCATCCATATCAATATGAATGATTTTACGAGAAGTATCATTAATTAATGGGAAGGTTAGCATAGCTTTATTATAACAAGATGTAAGCCCGATTGCCAAGAAATGATGAAAAATAGAAAATTTCAAGGTTCTTTGAGCAGCAAAGGTTCTGGAATTTGTCTTTTTTCACTCATTTTTAAATCGTGCGAACCCAATGAAAAGCTATAATCAACACCATCAAGATACGGAAACCGATAAAAATATGCTTCTTTTCAAAGAACAATTGCCATTTTGTCTCTCTCCTTGCGAACTCAATGAAAAGATGTGAGACCATTTGTCCAGAAGCACTGAAAATTACGACCTAACTCCAACTCTCCCTAGTTTCGTATTCCCTCCTAAAACACCAAACAGCAATCAAACGTCCAGTGTAATACAGAAAATACTGAGATAGGAAAAGATAAAGACAAACTCAGTCATATCAAGATATGAAGATAATCAGGAGAAGTTTTCTTCTGTATTTTCTAATAAAAAAAGAGTTGCATTGATTATCTTGATACCAAAAAAGCACTTGAAAAACAAGTGTCTTTTATAATTCTATTATTTCATAGTTATAGCCTTGAGACTCTAAGATAGTAAAACAAGCTTCCATAGGAAAGAAAATTGTTTTGGTATTATCATTTGGATGAAAAGTTTGTATTTTATGTTCCTCAAGCATTTGACGGTCAAAATAGATATGCATATTATCAAACGTTGTATCAACCAAGCCAAATAGGGAAACAATACCCGAACTTAAACCGAGCATTTCTTCCAAACGTTCCTCAGATACAAAATGAAGTCTTTTCACCCCCAAAATCTCGCCTAATCTATCCATCTCAACACGCTTTGCATCATCCATAATAATCATGTAAAACTGTGTTGATTTTTTATTCGCCAGAATCAATGTTTTTGATCTGCAGCCTTCATGACCAGCAATATAAGCATCTGATTCTTCTGTAGAATGACTCTCAGGATGATTGACAATGTCATAAGGAATATTAAGTTCCGCCATCAAGTGATCTACTTCTTCAAAAGTTCTCATCAAAAAATTCCTCCACTATTTTTTATCATTGAATTCTTGTACTATTACACTTGTTCGAGAGATAGTTTTACTTTCATTTTAAAAAACAAAATATACAACATAATAGTAGAAATTACATAGAAAGAAAAATAGAATCTGCCCAAAGTACAGACTCGCATTTTCTATTTCACTACATTTCTCTAAGTTATCATTTAACCTGTTATAACCCAAGCAATCCACGAAGATCTAACGCAGAACCATCCTCTCCTCCATGAATCAGTACAATAAGTGCCATAATCGCAAGTAAAGTAATCATAGCCATCGCTGTCCATTCTTTCTTAGAGACTTTTCTATTATTTTCTCTTTTCGCATAGGTAAATAGCACAAAACCAATCATATACAAGATTGCTGCAAGCCAAACATACTGCCATCCTGATAGATATAAGGCTAATGCTTGAAAAATAAATGTAAAGAAACCGATTAAGCTATTCTTTATTGATTTTTCTTGAATTCCTAATTTTAAAAGATAAGCACCTACTAAAGCATAACAAATCATAATAACCGCAGTTGCCATATAAATAAAAACATTATAAGCATTTGCTACAAAGAAAGTGATAATAATGAATATCTGAATCATAATCTGTGTAATCATCAATGAATTACTGGGAGCATTGTATTCATTAAGCTTACCAAACCATTTAGGAAGTAACTTTTGTTCCGCAAGAAGCTGAGTTGCTTCCACTGGAAGCATCGTCCAAGACAACCAAGCTCCTAAAAGCGAGATAATCAAACCCACTGCCATAAGAGTGCCTCCCCAGCCGCCTACCATTTGATTCAAAATATAAACCAAACCAGGTGCTTTCACATTGGCAAGTTCCTGCTGACTCATAAAACCATAAGGTAGAAGGGATAACAAGATATAAAAAACAAGAAGAACTACTAATCCAATCACTGTTGCTTTTCCCGTATCAGCCTTTTTCTTTGCACGATTTCCCATCATTGCTGCGCCTTCAATACCAACAAACACCCAAATCATAACCATCAATGATGTCTTGACTTGCCCTAAAAGGCTACTTCCCGTCATGACACTCCATGCAAGACTCTTAATAGAACCATCAGCAGATAGATTAGTTGTAAAAGTTTGCCAGAAATGTTGAGTAAAAACATTAGCTTTAAAAAGGACAAGCCCCACAACAACAAAAACAACAAGTGGGATTAACTTTGCAATAAGTACAATTGCATTAACCACAGCTGCAGACTCAACCCCACGAACAACTAGAAGCATCAAAATCCACGAAATCACTGATAAAATAATAATTGACAAAAGAGTGAGCGAACCATTTTGCTCGGCAAATTTTCCAGGGAAAAAATAGTCCGCTGAAGTCATCATCAAGACCCCAAAACCAATTGTCCCCGTCCATGCTGATATCCAGTAACCCCAGCCTGACAAAAATCCGACAAAATCTCCGAAACCAGCACGTGCATAGTCTGACACCCCTGAAAGTTTTGGCTTGATACAAATCAATCGATTCAAACTCAAAACAAGCATCAGAATACCAAAGGCGATAAAAGCCCACGAAACAACGACACCTCCTGGTGTAGCTCCCGTAGCTAAGTCATTGGCAAGGTTAAAAACCCCACCACCGATTGCACCTGAGATAATAATCGCAATCAGCGAGAAAAGACCTATCCCTTTTTCATTCTTGTTTTCCATTTTTTACTTTCTAATATTTCTAGTCATACACTATTCTCGGATTGCTCCAACAATTGCATTAACTAAAAAATTTTTATACCACCTTATAAATATAAGTCGTCTTTCAGATTAAAATAGCTATTTAATCCCAACTTCTTATAATTATGCTTTTTACCTTATCTATTATACCTTTTTCACATTCTTTATCAAAATAGAATTAAAAAAAATTTACTAATATTTTCCGCTCTTAAAATAATGTTAAAGATACATAGTTTACTCGTTGTACCAATTTCGCATCTTAAATCTTGAAATAAACTATCGAATACTCTCAATGTCATTTAGCACCTACTCACCAATCTACAGTTGACCTCTCTTCAATCAGGAGCTATAACTCTTTCACTGACTAATCCATCATAAATGTGACAACGAATTAATATTGCTATCTCACTTCCTGATAAAAAGGCAAGAGTTATTCTGTGGGAGTTTCAACTCACCAAAGAATTTAAGGTACACCTTCACATCTTTGACATGGGATTATCTTATCTCAGAAACCCATAGATAAAGCACTGACATCTTAGGTAAGTCAGACGAAATTCAAGGATTGACATTCCTGACTCGACACTTTGCCATTTACTCTTGCTGCTTTAAGCAAACGGACAGCAGAGCAAATGGAGTTTCACTGTCCATTCGTAGAACGTAGAATGGCGTGTGAAGCACATAACAACAGAACAAGCATCAACAAACACAGTCTAAGGCACGTGTATTTTGATAAAATATTTTTACATCATCTAGTTTTCATATTCCCTCAGATATTCTGACACTAAACGGAGTCCTTCACGCAATATCTTTTTATCTGTGCAGTAACCAATTCTTGCATAGCCAGGTAAATCAAAACGATTACCTGGAATAATGAGGACTCCTTTCTCTTTTAGCAATTTAACCGCAAAATCTTCCGTTTTTTCTGGGTCGAGTTCGTTAAATTTTACAAAGCTTACTGATACATCGTTAGGAAATATCATTGAGACGAGAGGTTCGTTTTTTACCCACTCCTTCAAGATTTCAAGATTTTCTTTGACAATGCCACGCGCTCTGGCAAGCACTTTTTCTTTATGTTTTAAAATTAATGCTGCAACAGCATCATCAAACACTCCTGTGCAAATGAGTGTATAGTCGCGTATTTTTCTAAATTCATCTGCTAAAGCAGTATCTTGAGTCGCTACCCAGCCTACACGAATTCCTGGTACAGAGTAAGTTTTTGAAATAGAATTGGTTGAAATTCCTTTTTCATAAATATCTGCAATCGGTGCATAGTCAGTTTTCTCATTAAGCGGAAGATAAACCTCATCACACAAAATATATGCACCTACTTCACGAGCAATTTTTGATACTTCTCTTAAAAATGCTACATCTAAAATCGCACCTGTCGGTTGAGCGGCATTGTTTAAACAGATTAATTTTGTATCAGGTTTTATAAGCTCACGAAGTTCTGATAGTTTTGGACGCCACCCTTCTTCTTCGTGTATATGCCAATAATCTACCTTTGCGCCAAGTGTTTTAGGCCAATCATAAAGCTGCTGATAGGACGGATACTGAGCAATAACATGATCTCCCTCTCCGACAAGACCTAAAACAACCATAAAATTAGCACCCGTCGCACCATTTGTAGAAAGAATATTGTCTACAGGAATTTTTTCATAAAGTTTTGCGACTTCCTTTTTAAATGCTGGCGACCCTTCAATCCAACCATAGCTGAATTTTTCTTTCACCAAATTCGCCATGAACGATTTACCACCATCTGGCTCCAATTCTAAGATTTCTTCTAATGTCATTGACTCAATAGTTGATTGAGCAATATCCACTTTTGCGGATTTCTCCCAAACGTTTAGCCAATCTTCACATCCAAATTGAACAAGTTCCATCTCATACCTCATTTTATCTACTGACAGAAAGTCTGTCAGTAGATACTCAGCCCATTATTAAGATTAGGCATTCCTCTCTTACTGACAGCATTTAATTACATTATTTTATTTACTGACAGCGATTCTGTCAGTATCATTTTACCAAAAAAATGCTACACAAAGTGTGTAGCATTTTCATTTTAAGGAATAATCTTTGTTCCTGAATCATTTGTAAGGAAATCTTCAAGATTTTCCAAAGAAGTAATCGTTGCAGGACGGCTGGTCCGTGCGACAAATTCCATTGCAGCTTGTACTTTTGGCAACATTGAGCCTGCGGCAAATTGTCCTTCTTCAATAAAACTACGCATCTCTGCCATTGTAACTGTTTCAAGTTTCTTTTGGTTAGGTTTATTAAAATTGACAAAGACATTATCAACTGCTGTTAAGATTAATAAATTGTCAGCTTCAACGAGTTCAGCAACTTTTGCTGCTGAAAAATCTTTGTCAATAACGGCTTCAATGCCTTCGTAACCACTAGAAGTTTCAATCACAGGTATACCACCACCGCCAGATACGGTAACCAAAACACTTGATGAAATCAATGGTTTAATCGCTGCAGCTTCAACAATTCGCGTAGGTTTTGGACTTGGTACCACACGACGGTAGCCACGACCAGAGTCTTCAACAAATACCCAATCTGGATACTGTGCCTTCATTTCAGCAACACCTGCTTCATCATAGAAAGGACCAATTGGTTTTGTTGGTTTCTCAAAAGCAGGGTCATCTGCTGCTACTACAGTACGTGTCACTACCGATATTACTGGCACGCGCTCCATATTATTTTTAAGTAGAGCTCTTGTAAAAGCCTGCCCCATCCAGAAGCCAATCTGACCTTGAGTCATCGCTACAGCGGTATCAAGAGGCATTGCTGGATTTTTTGGACTATCTGAAGCCAACTGTTGCAGTAAAAGATTACCTACTTGCGGACCATTCCCATGAGTCACAACCATTTCCACATCGTTGTCTTTAATCAGAGGAATCAATTGTTCTGCTGTTGTTTCAAGTGCTATTTCCTGCGCTTTTGCTGTTGGGTCATCTGTTAGGATGGCATTCCCACCAAGAGCTACTACAATACGTCTTACCATTTTATATAAACTCTCCTTTATCTAATACTTTTTCACTTTTATAATTATCTACTTATTACTGATTTTCTTCTTATTGATGTCTGCACGTACAACAAAGTAAACAATAAACGTTACGACGATTAAAGGCACCACTGCGACAAGAAGCGTGTTTCCATCAATACCTAAAGCATCTTGAAGTCCGAGCCAATTGCCATAAACTCCAAATACTGCGAGAATTCCTAAAACTGTCAAAATAACTGTCGAAATCATTTCAACACTACTAAGTTTACCTCCATATTCTTTCTTACTAAGGGCGTAGAGGATGAAACCAACAGCATAGAGAATGAGCGAAAGCCACACAAACTGCCAGCCCGAGAAATACAGAGCCAAGATTTGGAAAGCTGCGGCTAAGAAGCCAACAACAATATTGCTTGTTTTCTTTTCTTGAATACCAAGCTTGAAGAGATACAGACCGACCAAAGCGTAACAAATCATGATAACTGCAGTACATAGATAAACAAAGACATTATACGCATCAGCAACAAAATACGTTACAATCAAGAAAATTTGGACGATAAGTTGTGTCAAAATAAGCGAGTTACTTGGTGCACCCTTATCATTAAGTTTACCAAACCAGCTGGGTAGTAGTTTTTGGTCTGACAACTGTTGAGTTGCTTCAACAGGAAGCATCGTCCAAGAGAGCCATGCACCTAAAAGAGAAATAACCAAACCAATCGCCATGAGCGTACCACCCCAGCCACCAACCATTGCATTCAAGATATGAACCAAACCAGGTTGACCAGTATTGGCTAAGTCTTGTTGATTCATGAAGCCAAATGGTAAAAGAGAGAGTAACACATAGATGACTAAGAGAGCAATCAAACCTAAAATAGAAGCTTTTCCAGCATCTGATTTCCGTTTGGCACGATCCCCCATCATTGCGGCCCCTTCAATACCAACAAATACCCAAATCATTACCATCAAAGAATTTGTTACCTGACCAAAAAGATCTCCACCAGTCATATTTGACCATGTTAAGCTCTTAATCACACCATTAGCGTCTGTGTTTGCTGCAAAGTTTTGCCAGAAATGAGCGCTAAATACGCCTGCTTTAAACATCACAATCCCAGCAATCATAAATACGAAAAGCGGAATTAATTTTGCAATTAGGACAATAGCATTGATAACCGCTGCTCCTTCAACTCCACGCATAACAAGTAATGTCAAGCCCCAAGAAACAATAGAAACAACAATTACAGATAGAATTGTTAAAGAGCCATTTTTTGCTTGAAATACTCCAGGAAAGAAGTAGTCAACTGAGGTCATCATTAAAACCGCAAAAGCGATATTACCTGCCCAAGCAGAGAGCCAATAACCCCAACCGGAAATGAATCCGACCATATTACCAAAACCAGCACGTGCATAGTCTGATACACCAGAAAGTTCTGGTTTATTTACCACCAAATGATTAAGTGATAACACTAACATTAAGATACCAAAACCAATAACAATCCAAGAAACAACAACACCCCCTGGTGTTGCTCCAGTTGCCAAGTCATTGGAGAGGTTAAATACCCCTCCGCCGATGGCTCCGGAAACGATAATAGCAACTAGGGCTAAAAGCCCTATTCCTTTTTTATTTTCTGTTTCCATATTATTTACTTCCTTAAATTTTATTCAAAAGTTTCTGGAACTGCAGGGATAAAGAGATTACCCAAAGTTGCAGCCATAATTGCTTTGATTGAGTGCATACGATTTTCTGCTTCTTCAAACTGACGTGCATATTTAGAGCGGAATACTTCGTCAGTCACTTCCATTTCTGTCAGACCGTATTTTTCTTTGATTTCTTTACCATATTCAGTTTCAGTATCGTGGAAAGCTGGGAGACAGTGCATGAAGATAAGTTTACCATTGTCAGCATTTCCTGTTAGTTTCAACATATCCATTGTGATACGGTAAGGAGTAAGGAGTTTGACTCGTTCTTCCCAGTTTGATTCACCCATTGATACCCACACATCTGAATAAATAATGTTTGCACCTTTAACACCTTCTTCGATATTAGAAGTTGCAAGAGGTTTAGCACCTGATTTTTCAGCAAATTTATGGGCAATATCCATCACTTCTTGAGAAGGATGAAGTGAATCAGGCGCAACGATATGGACATTCACACCGAGCATAGAACCTGTAACAATGAGAGAGTTCGCCATATTGTTACGGCCATCACCAACGTAAACTAAAGTCAAGCCTTTAAGATGACCAAAGTTTTCTTTTACTGTCATGAAGTCCGCAATCATTTGAGTAGGATGCCAATCGTCAGTCAAACCATTCCAGACTGGAACACCTGAGAATTTAGCAAGGTCTTCAACCTCTTTTTGTGAGAAGCCTCGGCGTTCAATCCCATCAAACATTGAACCGAGTACTTTTGCTGTGTCTTCTACAGATTCTTTAATTCCAAGTTGAATATCATTGGCACCAAGATATTCAGGATGAGCACCGAGGTCAATTGCTGCTGTTGTAAAAGCTGCACGTGTACGTGTTGAAGTTTTTGCAAAAAGCAGTGCAATATTTTTTCCTTCAAGATAATGATGAGGGATATTTTGTTGTTTCAACGCTTTTAAGTGAAGACCAAAATCTACAAGGTAATTAATTTCAGCAGGTGTGAAATCTTTTTCAGCAAGCAGGCTACGTCCTTGAAATACTGAATTTACTTCTGCTTTTGTAATAATTGGTGATGTCATTTTAAAAATTTCCTTTTCTTTATTTTAGTATTTAATTATTGCGATAATACTTCTGTCAGTATACTGACAGACTTATCAGCTCTGCAGATAAGTCTTTTATCCGCCGATTCAATGCTTGCTTTAGGCGCATTGAACTGACAGACTTATCAGCTTCGCTGACAAGTTTTTTATTCGCCGATTCAATGCTTGCTTTTGATACGTTGAACTGACAGAACGGTCAGTAGCTTTTGTCAGTAAATAGTTTCTTACAAATCTTCACGCCATAATGGTTGTGACATACAGCGCGCTCCTCCACGACCACGAGCCAGCTCACTAGAAAGAATTTCATGAACTTTGATACCGTGTTCTTTCAGAAGTCCGATTGTCACATAGTTACGGTCATAGGTAACGATTTCACCTGGAGAAATCGCAAGCGTATTTGAGCCATCATTCCATTGCTCACGCGGAGCAATAATCGCATCTCCTCCTCCACATTCAATAAGGTCAAGTTCAGTAAGGTTAAGCACTTTTTTCAATGCTTTTTCAAGGTCAGTCAAGTGTTCAATTTCTACTTCTTCTTCATTTTTACCTGGAGTAAGAATAAATGTGTTAATAGAACCATCTCCGTGGAAAATTCCTGGGAAGACTGTAAATTGATCATGATTAATCATTGTAAATACTGTATCCAAATGCATCATGGCATGATTGTGTGGAATTTCAACTGCAAGAACTGTATCAAATGTCGAAAGTGGATTTTTGAACAACTCTTTAGCCAATTGTTGAATTGTCTTAGAAGAAGTCCGTTCAGAAACTCCAATAGCCACAGCATTTTTGCTCAAAATCAGCTCATCCCCACCTTCAATCCGTGTCGTATGGTTACGGTCACGCCAAATCGGAGTATCTTTGAAACGAGGATGATGTTTCATAATGAACTCGGTAATCAACGATTCAGGCTGACGAGCTGGGAAAGTCATGCGGTTGATTGTCATTCCAACACCCATAGAAGCTTGTGGGTCACGGGTAAAGTATGCATTTGGCAAAGGATTCAAATAGAATAGATTTTCTGCATCAGAACCAGCCATATCACTCAAAATCGTACGTTTAATGTCAAGTTCATTCTTACGAACTCCCGCATAGATTTTGTCAACCATATCTTTTGTTGACATAGATCCAAGATATTCTTGAAGTTCATCGAAAGTACGACCATGTCTGTAACCTGCTTCTGTCAATATACGAGTTAAAAATTCATCTCTGACTGCACGGTCTTTATCAAGCACCTCAGTTGCAAGTTGCTCAATATACAAAGTTTCTGCGCCGTTATCTCGAAGTGTTTGAGCAAAGAAATCATGTTCTTTTTGTGCGATTTTCAAAAACGGAATATCATCAAACAAGAGTTGATTCATCGTGTCTGGAGTGATGTTTTCTACTTCTGCACCTGGTCTATGCAAAAGCACTGTTTTTAATTTCCCAATTTCTGAGTTGACATTAATTCCATTATTCATTTTTTCATTGTCCTTTCTTAGTTTAAAAACGTATTATTGGAATCGTTTACAATGAAATTATACAACTTTGTTTTTTTAATGTCAAGTATCATCATGGCTTTATTTTATTGTTTTTTAAGCTTTTTATGTTTCTTAATTTTCTCACAATTAAATAATTATATTCACTTTATTTTAGTATGCGTATATTTTTAGATTTATGCAAAAATGTTTATTTTAAAATATAGAATAAAAAAATATCCATAGACAAGATTTAGTCTACGGATATTTTTAATCATATTACATATTTTCTGGAGCAGCTACTCCAAGTAAACGTAAGGATTCTTTTAATACAACGGCTGTAGCAGAAATGAGTGCAAGACGCGATGCCAACTCATCATTTTTTTCCAAAATACGCACATGAGCATAGTATTTATTGAAAGCTTGCGCAAGAGAAATTGCATATTTAGCAATTAATGATGGCTCATAATTATCTGCTGCACGTTTGACTGTATTTGGAAATTCTTTCAAGAATTTTACAATTTCCCAAGCTTCCGAATCAGAAACCACAACAGGAACTTCTTCAAGATTTACTTTTTGTTCTGCTTTTCTCAAAATAGACTGGATACGTGCATGAGCATATTGAACATATGGACCTGTTTCACCTTCAAATGAAACCATCTCATCCAAATCAAAGTCATAACCATTTTTACGGTCAGTCTTCAAGTCGTAGAATTTAACGGCACC
Source organism: Lactococcus allomyrinae (assembly GCF_003627095.1). Lineage (NCBI taxonomy): Bacteria > Bacillati > Bacillota > Bacilli > Lactobacillales > Streptococcaceae > Lactococcus > Lactococcus allomyrinae. The sequence goes on from NZ_CP032627.1 coordinate 1,763,686, forward strand.
TACACCAACTTGCTTAGCAACTTCGACCTTATTAGCAAGATTAGGATTTTTTTCTTCAATTTGCTTTTCAGCACGGTCAACTGCTTCGTCAAGTGCCATTTCAAGTTTAACAACATGACCTTTACGGGTTGAGAATTTTTTCCCCCCTTGAGTAACCATACCAAAAGGAATATGAACCATATCATCTGACCAATCATAGCCAGCTTCTTTCAATACTGCTTTAAGTTGTTTAAAGTGATTCGTTTGTTCTCCTCCAACAACATAAAGTGATTTAACAAAATCAAAAGTTTTCTTACGATAAACAGCTGTGGCAAGGTCACGTGTAATATACAGAGTTGCACCATCTGTTTTCTTAATCAAAGCCGGATTGAGATTATATTTTTCAAGGTCAACAATCAATGCACCTTTAGACTCATGCAAAAGATTCTTGTTTTCTAAGTCTTCAACGATAGCATCCATTTTATCGCTATAAAAGCTTTCTCCAGTGAAATAATCAAAGGTTACATCTAACTTATCATAGATACGGTTAAACTCAATCAACGAAACATCAGAGAACCATTTCCAAATACGAAGTGCTTCTTCATCTCCTTGTTCCATTTTGAGGAACCATTCACGTCCTTCCTCATCAACAGCTGGATTTTCTTTGGCTTCAGCATTGATTTGGACGTAGAGTTTCAAAAGTTCATCAATAGGATTAGCAGTGATTGTTGCTTCATCACCATATTTTTTGTAAGCTGTAATCAAAAGCCCAAATTGTTTACCCCAGTCACCCAAGTGGTTAATTTTGACTGGATTGTAGCCTAATTTTTCGTAGATTTTAGCAATTGAATCTCCGATAACAGTTGAGCGCAAATGACCGATTGAGAATGGCTTTGCGATATTTGGTGCTGACATATCGACCGGAACGTTACGTCCTGCACCAGTTTGTTCATCACCATAATGTTTACCTTTAGCGATAACATCATGAATAACTTGTGTTGCAGTTGAGTTTTTGTCAAGAAAGAAATTAACATAAGGTCCTACTGCTAAAACCTTTTCAAAACCTGTTGAATCAATTTTTTCAGCAATTTCTGTCGCAATGGCTTGCGGAGATTTGCGAAGCACTTTTGCCAGTTGAAAAGCTGGAAAGGCAAGGTCTCCCAAATCAGATGATTTAGGTTTTTCAATAATGGCTGCGATTTGTTCTACTTCAAGGACGCCGTCGAGAGTTTTGGACAGTGCTTGGCTTACTAATTGTTTTTCGTTCATTTTCTAATTATACAGAAAAAATACTAATTTTGTCAATGTGTTTAACATTATATGGTATAATTATGCTATGAAAAGAGCCGAAAGATTAAATATTATTAAAGATATCGTCACTAACAATAAAATAGCGACCCAAGAAGAGCTACAAAACCTGTTAGCAAAAGAGGGTGTGACAGTCACTCAAGCAACTTTGTCACGGGATATCAGAAAATTAAATATTATTAAAAAGCGAGATAAAGGCGAGAGTTTTTACTCACTTTTGACGTCTGGAAATGAGAAGATTCATTCTGATTTGCATTTATATTTTTATAATTTTGTCCTTTCTGCAACTTCTGTTGGTGCGTTAGTTGTGATTCGTACAAAATTAGGTGAAGCAGATATATTGGCAAATGCGCTCGATGAAGAAAGAGAAAATCGCAAAGATATATTAGGAACACTCGCTGGAGCGGACACTCTACTTGTTATTTGTGCTTCTGAAAAGGATGCAACTGTTTTGACAGCTGAGATAAAATATATCTTGCTTGGTTAAATTTATTTTGTAGTCTTTAAAAGTCCCCGCTTTTTTTAATTTTTTAAGTTTTATTTAAGCGATTACATTTATACTGTCTTTACTCCCTAAATAATTTCTTCATAAACCCCTTTAATCCAAGCCACCCTCCTGTGACTTGGATTTTTTATGGTTACTGACAGAATCCTGTCAGCATTTTTATCTAATTTGTACTATTTCTTCTTGGTTGAGTCATTAATTTTACCGCAAAATGAGTCAAAAAAAGACTGTCAGTATACTGACAGACTTTTTATTTTGGATATTTCATTATTGTAAGTTCGTTGATATTTGTCCAAGCAATTTTTCAAAAGCAATTTCATATTTTTGAATATTCCCTGCTCCCATAAATACATAAACCGCACGGTCATGGTCAAGTAATGGAGAAATATTGTCAAGATCAACAACTTTAGCTGGTTTACGCACTTTATCTGCCAAATCCTGTGCAGTAATTTCATGATGGTCAACCTCACGAGCAGAACCATAAATCTGTGCTAGATAAACTGTATCGGCATGGTCAAGCACAGCGGCAAATTCGTCAGCAAAGGCAATTGTCCTTGTAAACGTGTGGGGTTGGAAAACTGCAACTATTTCACGATCTGGATATTTTTGACGAGCTGCATCAAGCGTCGCTTCGATTTCTGTTGGATGGTGTGCAAAATCGTCAATGATGATAATCTCACCAACTTTCTTTTCAGTAAAACGTCGTTTTACTCCTCGGAAAGTCAACAGATGATCTGCAACTTCGACCATATCAAGCCCTAAGTTATGGCAAACAGCAACAACTGACAAGGCATTTAAAACATTATGTTTTCCATAAGCTGGTACAACAAAATGTCCAAGCAATTGTCCACGGAAATAAGCATCAAAAGAAGAACCACGTGTACTACGAATCAAGTTTTCTGCACGATAATCATCATTTGCTTCAAAACCATAATAATAAATAGGAGCTTTTGCTGTTAATTTCCGAAGATTAACATCTTCTCCATATGCAAAAATGCCGTTTTTGATATTATTAGCATAGTCTTGAAAAGCAGCTGTGACATCCTCAATGCCTTCAAAATAATCTGGATGGTCAAAGTCGATATTTGTCATAATCGTGTATTCTGGATGATAAGGCATGAAATGGCGTTCATATTCATCAGATTCAAAAACAAAATATTTACTATCTGCATTTCCACGTCCAGTACCATCACCAATCAGATAAGAAGTATCAACTATACTACTCATCACGTGTGCCAACATTCCTGTTGTTGAAGTTTTACCATGCGCACCCGCTACACCAATACTTACAAAGTCTTCCATGAAGTGACCTAGAAACTCATGATAGCGCTTGAAAGGAAAGCCATTTTTATGTGCAAATGCAATCTCCACATTGTTATCATCTCGAAAAGCATTTCCAGCAATTAATTCAAACTCAGGTTTGATATTTTTTTCATCAAAAGGTAGGAGTGGTACACCAGCCTGCTCAAGTCCTCGTTGAGTAAAGAAATAATCTGTTGAATCTGAACCTTGTACTTTTTTTCCCATTTGATGGAGCATAAGCGCAAGCGCGCTCATTCCTGAGCCTTTAATTCCGGTAAAATGATATGTTTTTTCCATGATAAAATGTCCTGTAAGTTACTGACAGAATCTTCCTGATATCCTGTCAGTACGGTTATCATTGTCAGTAGCTTACAGAAATTTCCCTTCTTTTCTTACAATCTAATCCTATTGGATTTCCAAAAATTTTGAAATTCAAATGTGTCTTTAACACATATAAAATTTATCTTTTCAAAAATTCACTCTGCCAATCGCAACTTTTACCACTTATGGTTTATAAGTTACTGCTGACAGAGTTCTTTTTTTATTTACTTTTATTAGACAATTCCACGGTCGAAGATATTTTTACGTTTATTTTCAAAATAACTTCCTTTTTCATTAACTGCTCCACCATGTGGCGTCGATTTTCTCATTCCACCACTTCTTGAAACAGCATCTGAAACACTCATCCCTTGCTTCTTCATATCTTGAATCGGATTATCATTGACCAAAGGACGTTTATTCAAGATTGCTGATGTTGAACGTCGAACAGTAAAATCTTCCTTATCTCTCTCAAGAGGTGAGACATATTGCTTGGGAGGCTTAGGAAGTGTTGCCGCTGCACGTTTAGCACGCTCTTTCGATTCATCAACACTTGTCTTTTTAGGCATCTTGTCGTAAGAACTTACACCACTGTGATTGGAGTTGAGCGGACGATGTTGAGTGCTAAAGCTTGTCTTTGCTTTATAAGGCTTAAAATTATCAGGGCGTTTTGTTTCCGATTTTGGCATACTACTCGCCATTCCACCAATTGAAGCCTCATCTTGAAGACTCGGATTTCTGGTCAGCAATTGCTGATTATTCAGAATTACACGAGTATCTTTTTGAAGGACTTCATCATCACCGATAACTGGAAATGTAACTCTTCTTCTTTCTACCATATTTTTGTCCTATTTCTTTATAATTAATCAGTCTGCAAAAGGCTGATATGTAGCATTTGCAACAATTTTTAGTTTATCTCAGTATAGTCAATCAAAAAACTTGATTGAAAAGTTTGTTTAAAATTCATTGTATAGCTCATCCATTGCCACAACGCTTAAAAACTACCACGCTGCCAAAGCAAAGATAGAACGAATGGACATCTGGCGTATGGATAACATGATATAAAATCAATATTTATCACAGCTATCAAACCTTTTTGAGTCCTTTTAATTACAAATCATGACTGATACTCGTTAAAATTTAACAGTATTAAAGAAAAAATTTGTATAGTTCCGATATTCATTATAGCTTAATTTTCAAGTTTTTTAAAGTCAAACTCCCAGAATTTCACGAATTTCTGCCTCACTGAGTGCTTTATCAACAACATCACCTTCAAGAACATTAGCAATCAAGTCTTTTTTACGTTCCTGAATGTCCATAATCTTTTCTTCAATGGTTCCTTGAGTAATCAATCGAATGACTTCAACTGTATTTTTTTGCCCCATTCTATGTGCACGTGCGATTGCTTGTTCTTCCACAGCTGGATTCCACCATAAATCAACCAAAATCACAACATCAGCACTTGTCAAATTGAGTCCAACACCTCCAGCTTTCAAAGAAACTAAGAAAGCATCTCGGCTTCCAGCATTAAAAGCTTGAACCATTGACAATCTATCCTTGATTGGTGTAGAACCTGTCAATTTATAAGCACTCATCTCAAGATGATCCATCAACCGCTCAATGTGAGGAAAAACTTTGGTAAACTGTGAAAAAATCAATGGACGATGACCAGATTCTTTAATCTGTTCGAGTAACTCTCGCAAACGTTCCAACTTTCCTGAGCTCCCTTTGTAATCATCCATAAATAACGCAGGTGTATTACAAATTTGACGAAGTCGCGTAATCCCAGCTAAAATCTCAATTCGCGAACGTGATAAGGCTGTACTATCCATCTGCATCACTTGGCGTTGCATCAACTCCAGTTGAGCAAGATAGATTACTTTTTGATCATCAGCGAGATTATTATAAAGCGTAATTTCCATCTTTTCAGGCAATTCTTCAAGAACATCTTCTTTTTTACGTCGCATGATGAACGGCTGAATCAATCTTGAAATCACTGCTGGTGACATTTTATTGAATTTTTCTCGTTTTGGCAAAAATCCAGGCATCACAACTTGGAAGATTGCCCAAATTTCTTCAATTCTATTTTCTAGTGGTGTTCCTGAAAGAGCAAATGTATGTTCAACGTTAAGCGCTGTTAAAGATTTATTAGTTTTACTGCTATAATTTTTCACTACCTGCGCTTCATCCAGCAAAAGATAATTTAACTTTTTATCTTGGTACTCTTCAAAGTCTTTCAAAAAGCTACCATAACTTGTAATATAAATCTGATGCTCTGTCGCGATTTGTTCTGAACGTTCATTCTTAGTGCCATCTACCACAACAAAATTAATCTGGTCTGTGAACTTTTCAAATTCACTTGCCCAGTTGTATGTCAGGCTCGCTGGCGCAGTAATCAATGCTTTTTCACCTTCTTTTAAGTTGGAGAGAAGATAGGTGATGGCTTGGACAGTTTTCCCCAAACCCATATCATCAGCGAGTATTCCTCCTAACTGATAATGAGTCAGCATACTCATCCAACGCACACCAATCTCTTGATAAGGACGAAGAGAGGCCCGGATGTGTTCTGGCTTTTCATAAGGAAATGTCTCAGGCTGAGTGAGATGTTCATAGAAGGACTTAAATTTCTCTGAGAATGACGCACCACTGATATTCTCAAAAATCTTAGAAACTTGAAAACTGCGATTAGCATTGACTCTAAGCGTATTTCCACTGATGACAAACTGCTCATCCAACTCATTAAGCGCTGATTTTAGAGCTTTAAATTTTTCATCAAAATGGTAAAACTTCCCACTCTCACTAATATAAAATTCCGCATTCTCTTGAAGTTTTGCAATCACGTTTGCAAACTCTGATTCGCCAACCTGTGGTAAATCAAACGAGATATCAAGTAAACCACCATTACTGTCAATACGAATCTCAGGAATCTCGTCCATTTTTAATTCTGTCAGTACTGACGAAAGTTCAACTTTACCCAATTTATTAAAGGCTGGTAAAATTTTGATAAAGAAAGTCTCTGTCAGTACTGACAGAATAGTCAAACTTGAATTAAATGAACGAGGAAATCCAAACCGCTCCATCACTGCAAAAATTTTCTGCTCTTTTCGTAAATCGCGAGAAAACTCTAACGTTTCAAGTTCATGAAAACTGTCTATCGCAAAATTACCATAGTCAAATTTTACTGACAGAGCAAGCGTTTGTTTGTCAGTAAGGTCAAATCGAAAAATCGCATCAAATGGTCTAATGACAAAATGACGAGGAGCTGAAATCCGTCCCAAAGTAGATAATTGCTGCAATGCCTGCGCTAATCTATCTTTATCAGCATATGAAAAATTAATACGATTTTCATTGGCAAGTCGTCGCTCCAAAACGGTTAAAAGTCGTCTTTGTTCCTGACTTACCTTGTAGAAAATATGATCGTGATACAATAATGATTTTCCATAAAAATTGTGATAATTCTTATCTATCACACTTAACTCAATATAATCCTGCTGACTTTCAACTTTAAACTCAAACAACTCTGAATCATTATCTAAAGGAATAAAAGTAAAATAATTAATCATTCTACCAGAGATTTTAAGCTGACACATTTCAAGCGCTGCTGACAAATCCATTGCTTCTTCAAGAAACAGAAAAGGGATGTTCAAATAACGTCCATTTTTGATATATAAAGATTTTGTAAATGCCTCATCCGTTTTATCATCAATTTTCAATAAGAAATTTAAAAATGCTTGACTCGCTTCATCAAAATTATCAAAAAATAGATTGATATAGTGTAAAGAGCCCAGAGAATACTGACTAAAATTTCTCAAAGCACGTAAAAAATATGGAATATCCTTAATCACATAAGAACGCCCTAATTTCTCGCTTTTTAATCTTATATCAAAATACAAGAAATAATCCACAGAAAAATAATCATAAAGCTGACTGTTATCCTCAATCTGAACCTCAATTGAATACTGGTCTGTACTAAAATTAAGCTGTGTTTCCCCATTTAATTCATCCAAAAAAGTAACATTTTCTGTGTAAAGCAAACTCTCTGGTCGTAAATGTTCCTTATCTTCGGTTGTATCCGTAGTTGTTTCTCTGTTTTTTAGATATTCTTCTATCGCTGCAATATGCTTACAGTAGCGATGATTTTGCTGAAAAACTTCACAAGAACAATAGTCCTGTGCCCCATCTAAATCATATACCACTTGCTCGCCATCAATCTCTGCGCTCAGTTTAAAATCGGCTTCAATAGGGTCATTTAATCCCCCTTTTGCATAAAGCGCAATTCCTTCGCTTCGCACCCTAGCTGGCATCATTCTACTCATAATTTTATTATTTTTCCTCGATAGTCATCCGTCATGTTTATTCAGAAATTCTGCTTATAGCCCAATATTGTTTCATACTCTTCTAGGACAGTTCCCTATACGATACCTTGCTTAGTTTGGACAAGAAATAAAACATCGCGAGATTCTGAATAATCTATTACAAAATTTTGCGTATATTATACCATATTTTGACATTTTTTTCACTAAGTATTCCAAAAAATCCTTATTCTTTGCGAATAATATTTTTTCACAACGTTCGATTTAGCAAGTAAAAGTAATAAAAAGATGCCATTAAAAGCACCTCTTTTCTTTAAAATATTTAAAAGCCTGATGCTCACTTTTCCGCTATTTTGCTCCATAAGTTTGAATTAATCATTTATCAGCACTTTTCGCAGTTGCAGTATAAATCTCTTTGACCAATTGCTCTGTCTTTTCCCAGCCGAGACATGGGTCTGTGATAGATTTCCCGAAAATCTCTGGGTGGTCTTGACGGCCATCTTCAAGATAGGACTCAATCATAAATCCACGTACATATTTGTTAATCTTGTCATGCCAGTCACGATTAATCAATGTTTGACGTACAATACGAATTTGTTCCATGTATTTTTTACCAGAATTATCATGATTCGTATCGATAACAATAAATGGATTTTTCAAGTTCATCTTTTCATAACTCTCGATTGTTTCTAAGAGATTATCTGTGTAATAGTTTGGATGATATTTTCCATTTTCGTCTTGACCTCCACGCAAAATAACGTGAGCAAGCGGATTGCCTGATGTTTCTACCTCAGCACGTCCAAATAGAAAATCTTGAGACTGCTGTGCAGCATAAACGCCATTGAACATTACTTTCAAATTACCAGAAGTTGGATTTTTCATTCCTGTGGGAGCATCAATTCCTGATGCAACGAAACGGTGTTGTTGATTTTCAACCGAACGCGCTCCTACTGCATAATAACTGACCAAATCATCTACCATTGTCAAGTTCTCTGGATAAAGCATTTCGTCTGCTGTAGTGAGTCCTGTTTCAGTGATTACTTTATAATGTAGATCTCGAACCATCTTAATACCATTGATGAGGTCTGTATGGCCATCAGCATCAGGCTCATGAATCAATCCTTTATAGCCATCACCGTTTGTTCTAGGTTTTGCAGTATAAACCCGCATTACCATAAAAATTTTCTCTTTAACTTCTTCTTGAAGTTTTGCCAAACGGCGTGCATATTCAAGAACTGCTTCTTCATTATCCGACGAACATGGACCAATAATCAAGAGCAAACGCTCATCTTCGCCTTTGATAATTGCCTCTAACTCTTTATCGCGCTTAACTTTTCTCGCTTGTTGTTCCGCATTAAGATGGTTAATTTCTTTTACAGCTTCAACATCAATTTGTGCGCTAACTTTTTTGAATGTCATTTTTTTCTCGCTTTTCTAAATATTTTTTAATTTTTTGATTTAATTATTGATTTATTTGCTTTTTTTGATAACTAATGTAAATCACAAAGTAGAGAATTGCAGTGAGCACAGTTACTCCGATAGGATTGGTAAATAAAATTCCAATACAAATCAGAAATAGTGCGGCAAGAGCAAATATGCTCATACTTCTCCCAGAAAGTGACCCGTTCTTACAAGCAAGTACAAAACCTGCACTACTGATAAGGAACCAAATTAACAGTACAGTATAAGAGAGAGAACCTGCCAAATAATTAAATAACTGATCACCAAGAAAATAAGATAAAACTACCCCAATGTAGAGTGTTCCCGAACAAAAGAGTACCGCTCTTTGAGGGACTTGATGTTTATTTAGCTTTGCAACAGCGCTTGCATACTTTCCTTTTCTGTTCTTTAGTCGGAAAAATAAAATTCTTGAAGAAGCATAAATTCCTGAATTGATAGAAGAGAATAGTGCTAAGATAATGACAAAGTTGACAATATCTCCCGCAAAAGGAATATGCATTTTATTAAATACCATTACAAAAGGACTCATTGAAGAATCAGTAAGAGTATGCCAGTTATAAATGATAAGTAATAAAAACATCGGAACAATATAAAATGATATAATCCGTCCAATCACGCCTCGAATTGCTTTTGGAATCGCTACTTTTGGATTTTCTGTTTCACTGACTGTTATAGCAATCAATTCTGAACCACCATAAGAGTAAATAACAATGAGCAAAGAATTAATAACTCCTTTTATTCCATGCGGAGCAAATCCTCCATGATTGTTCATCCTAGAAAATGTAGCTATTAGATTAGTATTAAATACCTCCTTAGCTACCAGAATAACGCCAAAAATAATAAGTAAAATAATGACGCTTATTTTAATGAATGCAAGCCAATACTCTGTTTCAGCAAAAAAAGTAACTGAATACAAGTTAATGAGTGAGGTCAATACTGCGATGATTAATACAAATATCCACGCTGGAATATTAGGAAACCATAGTTGCAAAAAGCTCGCTGCTGCAACTGCTTCCGCAATAATATTAATCATCCAAAGTGACCAGTAAACCCAGTCTGTAAAGTCTGCTGCATGATTGCCTAGATAGGGTTGAACCAAGCCTGATAAGCCGTGTGGTTCCTCTGAATCCAATACAAGTTTCTCCAAACTTTTCATTACAAAAAATAGTACCAATCCACCAACCAAATAAGCAATTAGTACCGAAGGACCTGCCACGCTAATCGCTGAGGCGCTCCCCTTAAATAGTCCTGCTCCGATTGCTCCTCCCAGTGCAATCATCGTTATATGGCGTGTTGCCATTCTTTTCTTCAATCCCTGATTATTCTCCAATTATATAATCCCCTTTTTCTTAAAAAATCTCTGAAATATTTGATATTTCTCAATCTTTAGGGTCCCTTTTTTTCCAATTTTTTCCCTCCTTGCTCTTTTGTTCCCGTCCACCTCACAGTAACAAAAGTTCTAAGCAACTAAAAAAGACGCCCCGAGGACGTCTTATCGTCCTCAAAATGACTAACGCCAAAGAGGACTCACACATTTCACCAAATAGGCTAATGTAAGTCCTCCTTCTTAAACAACAAGAAAAATGTGTTGTATGCGTAAATCATTTTTTAGACCTCTGAATTTTAATTATTTATTCAGTATAGTTAAAATTGTTTTATTTGTCAATAATTTACCAATATACAGTCATTTTAATTTTTTTGATATTTTTTAGATTCTATTCGTCCGTTTAAAAATAAAAAATCCGATATTACTCATCGGATAAATTCTCTAATAAAAGATTTATTAACAAATCACGCGCTTTAATCCATTTCTCACGTTCGTCTTTTAGGTGGACTCGATTTGATAAAAATATTACTGCTTTCTTTGCTCTTGGATTGATTAAAATAAAAGTTCCTGTATAACCTGTGTGTAGCAGCCAATCATTACTTTTTGCTGGTAAATCCCAAGCCAAACTCCTCTTTTTCACTCCTGAAGCGTAGTTATTTAACAATTTGATATATTTTTCTTCAGCAAAATATCCTTTAACAAAAGCAGTCAAGTCAGCCATCGTAGAAAATAGCCCTGCAGAGCCACATTCCACTCCTAAAACGCGTGCTTTCGGGTCATGGACAATTCCTACTGGCAAATCATAACTCGTTGGTACAGCATGCGAAACAGGTCCAAAAGTTGTCTCATTCATTTCCCATTTTTTAAAAACTTGAGTGAGAAAAATCTCATCTAGTTTTTTACCATAATATTCTTCTAACATGAAGCCAAGTAGGATAAAATTGATGTCTGTATAATGAAAATTTTTATCATCAGTAACTTGAATATGATTGATTGCCTGTTTTAATTCGTTAGCTGATAGCTGGTCTCGCTGAGGGATAAATGGATTAATACCAGACGTATGTGTCAGTAATTGTCGAACACTGACAGAACTGTCAGCAAATGCTGGATAATATTTCTGAGCTGGAACATCAAGTTCAAAAACTCCATCAAAAATAAGATTAATGACAGCCGTACCTGTTCCTACAACTTTTGTTACAGAAGCTAAATCCCAGCATTCACCTGCTGACAAGACTACTTTCTTAGGTAAAATTGCAGCATTACCCATCACAAATTCTGTCACTTTTTCATTTTCAATGATTGCAAAATTTGCACCAGGAAAAATTTCTTTCACAATATAATCCTGAACCATTTGCAAGACTTGCTGTTGATTTCTCATTTTTTCTACTTCCTTTCTTGAGATTTTTTATGACAAAAATCTTGTCAGTAGATAAATAAACTCTGTCAGCACTGACAGAGTTTTCATTAGCTTAAATTTCTTATTTTACAAACCAAAGTTCAACATGGCTGGGAACTTCCAATGAGAAAGTCTTTGCTGACGCATCCAAATAAGTACCATCCACATCCTCAAATTGAGCCGAAAATGCTTCTAAATCAAACATCTTATCAATCATAAAGATTAAAAATTCTAAATCAAATGTTTCATCCGTCGCTGCACTCACATCTTCTCCGTCAGCCACTGACAACTTCAGCGAAACAAAAGGAAAATCAAATACTCCATCAATCGTTTTCATAGAAAAAACAGACTCATAAAATTCAATAATCTCTTTATCGGCTACATTCAAGTCTATCTCACTAATCACAAAATCAGATAAGCCTTTAAAGTCTTTATCTCTGACAACATTAACTTCACTTTTTTCGATTTCTGTCAGTGCTGACAAATCTGTCAGTTCTTCTGCGGTTACCAAAAACACATCATTTTCAGGAGATACTGCTTCAAAAGTATAGCCAGATTTGCCACGATAAACCTTAGCTACTTTTTCCAAATCACGTGCCAAAAGTTGCTCAATCTCAGATGTAGCAGCTTTGATTACTGTACGTGAATGTTTTTTGTATCCATTGACAGAGCGCAAGCCTGGTGACTCTTCCAATTGAAAACGGTCAAGTTTCGCCTCATGTCCACCTAACCACACCATCGCACCCTCTTCCATTAGAACTTTCAATCCGAGGACATCACGGAAAAAATCCAGATTTTCCTCACGATGAAGGACACGATATACAGGTTGGAAAGCGACAATACGATCTATTATCTCACTCATTGTTTCCTCCAGTTATATTTAATCTCTCATGATAGAACAAGTCGCTTCGTCTTGCTGCCAAGTTAGCTTAGCACGAAGAACCTCTGGCGCATGGATGCTCAAAAGCCCGTAACATAAAATCCTATCGGATTTTAAAGCAGGACTAGCGTGCGCCAAAAGCATATTAGTACAATATCATACTCATACAGTTCAAAAAAGATCAATACAATCTCATAACATATGTATTCCTATTTTCGCAAATTTCTCGAAAATTATCAAAGATTTACTCGTCATTTATTGAAGTATGATACAATATGTGCATGATTAGTAAAGATAAACTCCAACAGTTCTCTAAATTTCGGGCCCTTGCAATCATCCTTCTTGCTGTGATTTTTTCATTTCTCTTTGCCCCTCATCATCTCACTTCATTTATTACTACGGCTATTATTTTATCAATTATAGGCAATCTCTTAGCTTATAATAAATGGCAATGGCTCGTCCTATTCATACTCTCTCTTGCTCCTACATTTACATCAACATTTTTTAGTATCCATCCACCTTTTTCGGTAATAGATAATATTATTTTTTATCTTATCTTTCTACTCTCACTCGGATTTTCTTATTTTGTTGCAAGAAAAACAAGTATTATCCCAAAATTCAATTGGAAGTACTTTTCAATAATAAAATTATTGGCTGGATTTGCTCTTCTATTTCTTGCTTCTATCCTGACTGGTATCATTGCCCAACTCATCCATCAAAGTCCCGATACAGCAAATCAAGAGGCTCTAAATCAGCTTCAAAAATTGATTCCTGTGGCAATATTTGTGATACAAACTGTTGCAGCAGGCTTCTTTGAAGAATTAACCTATCGGGTAGGTATTTTTGAAATTGTCTTCAAAAAGCACAGAAATATTGCTTTTATCGTTGCAATGCTCCTCTTTGCATATATGCACGGCCCAACAGACCTCTACAGTTGGTTGACTTATGGTTTAATGAGTCTTATTTTAACTAGTTTTTATGCCAAATATCGCAACTTTTATCTCAATATGAGCATTCATATGCTTTGGAATCTTTTTGGTATTCTCGTCGCATTTCTTCTTTCGCATTAACAGATACTAACTTAAATACCAAAAAATTAACAAGTGCTGATAAAGATTATCAGCACTTGTTTTTAAGGATTCTTTCAACTTTCATTAAAAATATTGCAGTTATCAAACTCCAAAAATCTATGATAGATCTCATCATTATTTTCTCATCTTCTTCTGAACAAGTCGAACAGGGATAAAAAATAGAACTAAAATCATTAACAAAAGGACCATAAAATGAAAACTTAAACTGTAAAAATCTATATTTCCTGCTAGTAATGCCCTACATATGATAGCTGAGTGATACAAAGGAGAGATATTGCTAATTATCCGAAGTCCTTTAGGAAACACAGATAATGGAAAAAAAGTAGCAGAGAACATATAGAGCGGTTGAATAACTAAAACTTGATAATAATTGATGTAATCTCTATTTGGGATAAGCAAAGTAAAAATTAAACCCATCGTTCCAAAAACTATACCTGTAATAAAAAGGACAAAAGGAATAAATAGAACGAGCCATGTATGCATAACTCCTAACACTGCCACTATGATTAAAAATAAACTTCCAAAAATCACACTCCTGATTCCTGCCCAAATAATTTGTCCTGCTACTATATCTTGCAAATTTACCGGTGTCATGGCGATAGCCTCATAAGTTTTTTCAACTTTCATTTGTATATATGCGTTAGTTGTCGTTTCAGCCGTTGCAGCTGACATGGCCGTTGCGGCAACCAAACCTGATGCAACAAAAACAAAGTATGGAACACCATAAACACTACCCACTAATTTAGAAAGTCCAAGACCAAATGCTAACAAATAAATCAAAGGATTAACTAAATTTGGAAAAATGGAGATTTTAAACAGCTTCTTAAAGCTCATATAATCTCTTATGAGTACATACCATATTGACTTTATTGATAAATCAAACATCTATCTCTCCTTTCACTTTTGTTGTTAATTCAAGAAAAACTTCCTCTAATGTTTTTTTGCGATATTGCTTTAACAAAGTGTCTTTCGTTCCTTCTGCTATTATTTTTCCAGCAACGACAATCAATATCCTATCTGCTAAATTTTCAACTTCGTCCATATAATGCGAGGTCAGTAAAATAGATACGCCTTGTTTTTTTAATTCTAATAATTTATCCCAAATAAGATGTCTTGACTGAATATCCAATCCCGTAGTAGGCTCATCTAAAATAATTAATTTAGGCTGGTTCAAAAGTGCGCGTGCCAAAATTAATCTTCTTCTCATTCCTCCTGACAATTCCCCAATTTCTTTAAATTTCACATCGTACAAGTCAACAAATTTTAGCAGTTCTTCAGTTCTCGATTTTAGCACAGCCTTTTTTATTCCATAACAAAGCCCATGTGCAATTAAATTTTCATAAATATTTAAAGATAAGTCCAGTAAATCCTCTTGTGATACAATCCCTACATTCTTCTTGGCTGTTGAAAGGTCTTTTTTGACATCAAATCCCATAACCTCTATTTTTCCAGAACTAATCGTATTTGCTCCATGTATCATTTTAAGAGTACTTGTTTTTCCAGCTCCATTAGCTCCTAATAACGCTACACACTCAAATGGGTTCGTAGAAAAAGAAATATCATCTACTGCAATTTTATTTTTATATCTTTTTTTAACATGACTAACTAAAAGAGGCTTATCCATTATTCTTTCCTCCGCAAACTGGGCAATCATCAAATTTTATAAGTTCATCAAAATTTTGCGAAAAGCTCATGAAATCAATATTAAATCGTTTATTGTTGGTGGTAAGAGCTTTTGAACCAAACAAAATCAATCTTAAAATTTCATAACCCACAAAGTAACCTTGGAATAAACAAGCTGGACCTAAAGCTCCATTAGGAGTTCTGTACCTACTTGTTTCTGCTCCACTAGTTTTTTTAATTGCTTCCAATTCTTTCAGATAATTAGGATTTTTTCTTTCCTCTTCAAGGCATTGACATTGATAACATGCTGTTTCGTGAGGGATAACTGAATAAACTCTCCCCCATTTTTTACTTACAGATGCAGCGAACAAGGGAATTTTATATTCTACACAAACTCTATTTACCCAAGAATCAATGTACCCTGTTGGATAATCTGCTACATTCACAACCGCATCATATTTTTCTTTCTTGACAATTCTTTTGACATCTTCAAATGATGATATTTCTTGGCTAATTGCTTTAAAATTCACAGAAGAATTAAATTGATGAACTCTTTCAGCTGCAGCTTCAGTTTTTAAACGTCCAATATGCACCTCATCATAAAGTAATTGTCTGTTCAGATTACTACTATCAACTGTATCGAAATCTACCGCAGTTATATTTCCAATTCCTAGCTCACACAATGAAATACAAATATTGGAGCCAATTCCACCTAAACCAAGGATTAGAATACGACTATTTTTTAATTTATTTTGTATTTCATATTTATTTGAAGACTTTAAGGTGCTAAAAAAATTTAGATTTACTTTATATTTATTTAGTTCATCATCACTAAATAAATTATTTCTATCGTCTTCAGCATCTTCTAGGTAACCATAGCTATCCAATGTCTCAAGTGCTTCTAAAATTTCATCGCTATTTAATGATGGATTATTTTTAATAATTTCTTCGACAGTATCTATTCCACTTAGCGAATGAATAAATTTTGTGTATTTTTGGTTAGGATTATCTATTTCTATTGCATAATCTAATCCAGAACCAATACGAATGACACTCTCTAATACCAAAACACCATGCACAGCTTTAATTTGCGGTTTCTTATACATAATATCTCCAACTTATAGAAAAAAGAGAGAAAATTTTCTCCCTTTGTTATTTGTGAATCAGCAAAAAATTAACGTGCTTCTTCTGTAACTTTGTTCACTTGTTTTTCATTAAGTACGCGAATTGTCATGGTAGTCTCCTTTCTATTGGCAAATCGACGTCTTCATTTACCAAACCTAGCCTCCAAAAACTGGATAAAGTAATATAGCAACACTTAGAAAAAGTGTAAGCATGAATATAAATTTTGGTTTTTTCATATTTTCGATCTACATTTTCTATAAATATAGTATATAATAATATATTCAAAAATGTTTTTTCTGAATTGACTATTTTTTATAAGTATATTAAAATTAAATATACAAAAACTTAAATACAATATTCGTTAGATAACTCTTCTTATCCCTTTGAATAATGAATTTGCTATTTCAATATATTGTAATTTTTATATTTTGAAAGGATACTTTTATGGCTAATTCTAACAAAACAAACGACAATATTGGTGAAATTTATAGAAATTTTAGAAAATCTAAAGGATTTTCACAATTCGATGCTTCTTATGGAACAATTTCTGTTTCTCAATTATCAAGTTTTGAAAACGGAAATTCAGGTCTTTCAGTAAAGAATTTTCTATCAATCCTTCAAAATATCAATGTGACGACTTTTGAATTTGAATATGCCTATAACAAAACTCTAAATTCTACAGATGAATTACTCTATAGTATGCAAATATCTGAGGCGTTCTTAAGTCACAACATAAGAAAATTAAAATCAATTTCTAAGGATATAGATAATTCAATAAAAAAAAGTCCTCAAAAAACAAAGTATAAACTTGACAAAATTAGTGTAGAAGCTGTGATTGCTATTCTTGATAAAGATTATATTGTTAAAAAAGAGAACATCATCTACATAAGAAACTATCTTCTCGAAATTAAGGAATGGGGGAAATTTGAAATTTTACTTTTGGGTAGATGTATTGCTATTTTTGACGCTGTGACATTATCTATACTTGCTCATAATATGATTAACCCCATTCAAATTACCTCTAACCTCCACTATACAAAGCACTCTACGGTACAAACCTTGTTAACATTAATTTCTACTTTTATTGAGCAGAAGCAGTTTGGTTTAGCTTTAGAATTTATAGAATTTCTCGAAAATATCAATATAGCAGAATATCATATGTATGACAAGTTAACTTTAAAATATAATAAAGCATTACTGCGATATAAACAAGGCGATATATCAGCTTTAGTAGAATTAGAAAAATGTCAAGAAATTTTAGAATATACTGATTGTTTTAAAACTGCAACGATAGTTGATGAAGAATTAAAGCTACTAAACAATTGATTTTTGATTTATTATAACAAGCTAAAATATAAAAATAAGAGATAAGTTAACCTATTACTTATTCCAAAACACCCCTCATCAAGAGTTGATGAGGGGTGTTTTGGAATAAAGAGCGCAAGATCATATTTTTATTTTATTTAAGATAAAGCATTTTAAAGATGGCAACAGCTGCGAGTGCTGCGAGAATTGGTGACACAACTGGAACCCATGCATACCACCACTTAGATGACCCTTTAGACTCTCCAAGAATTGATTTTGGTAAAATACTGTGAACCAAACGTGGTCCAAAGTCACGTGCTGGGTTAAGCCCTGGACCTGTAGGCCCTCCAAGTGCAACAACAAGTCCCATAACAAGGAAACCGAGGAATAAATGGGCAATCATTTTAGATGCTGAAGCTCCTGAAACTGAAGCCCAGATTTGATTGATTGTATCCGATGAAGCAACATTTGCTCCTTGTTGTTTTGCATAGTTTGTCATCCAAGTGATTGATTGACTACCAAAGAAAATATTTGTCGCAGCAACTGCTCCGAAGAAAAGGACAAATGAACCCACGAATTCATTCAAGAAACCGTTGATTGTCGCACCCATTCGTGTTTTTTCATCATTGTCATCTACATTATCAATTGTTGAGAATGTACCAAGAATAGCGTTTGGGTTTGTTGTTTTAAGATAGTATGGACGATAAACCATAACAATCAACAATTGACCAAAGATTGCCCCTAAAACTTGCGCAATAATGTATTGAGCAACATGTGCCCAAGGAAAAAGTCCTGAAGCCGCAAGTCCAAGCGTAAACGCAGGATTAATTTGTGAAGTAACATTACCAAAAGCAATGGCTGGCAACATCACACCAAGACCATATCCCCAACCAATAATCATCCAAGATTGTGCATGCGCTTTAGTCCCTTTAAGTTCAACGTTTGCTACTGCACCATTCCCCATAATGATGAGAAGAGCAGTTCCGATGAATTCAGTGATATATTTCACTGTCCATGTAACATCCATTTTTGTGGAGTCCTCCGAAATTTAATTTTAATATAATAACCTCAGCTATTATATCAAAAAAGGTAGGCTCCTTCAAATATTCAATAAATGGTCTATATCCTTTAACGACTGCGAATTCCCTGAAAATTTGCTATAATTATAACAATTATCAGGAATAGTACAATGACTCACTCGTTACAGAAAATAGCAACGATTGTCGCTTTGCAATTTCATGACACATAATGAGCGTTAGGGTACTGCCTTGATCTTTATAATTGAACATAAATAGGGGGTTATTTGTATGCGATTCAATCATTTTTCGATTGTTGAAAAAAATTTCGATGAGAAATTAGATGAATTAGACCAACTCGGTTTTCGATGGTCTGTATTTTGGGATGAGAAGAAAATTTTAAAAGACTTTTTGATTCAAAGCCCTATTGATTTGACCGTACTTCAAGCGGCTCCAGAGATGGATATTCTACAATTTTTGAAGTCTGAGCAAACATTAGATTGGGAAATTTTTTGGACTTTAGCCCTGCAGCTTCTCGACTTTACAGCAAATTTTGATTTTGAGGTAGGAAAAGCTAACGAATTTGCGAAATCGCTCAACCTCCCTCACCTTGATACAGAGATAAATACTGAACATCTAATTTCTGCTTGTTACCTTCTTTTATGTACCCGTCGTAAAAACGGGATGACACTTGTTGAATACTGGGTTTCAGAGGGGCTTCTCCCAACTGATAATCAGTACCATTTTTTTAACGACAAATCCCTCGCAACTTTTGACACCACTCAACTCAAACGAGAAATTATCTGGGTTGAAAGCCCAGTTGATACCGAGAATCGTGGAACTTATGACCTTATCAAAGTTCAAATCATTCGACCAATTTCCGAACATAAACTTCCCGTCATCATGACTGCGAGCCCTTATCATCTAGGTACGAACGAAAAAGCTAATGATTTAGCACTCCATGACATGAATGACTCTCTTAAAGAAAAAGAGAATTATGAGATAACCGTAAACAATCAACTTCCACAATGTGAAGATTATAAGAATAATGAGAAACCTGTTGTAGATGGCGCTCCTTATCATTTTAGTCATGGTTGGACTTACTCTCTGAATGATTACCTTCTAGCTCGTGGTTTCGCTTCTATTTATGTAGCAGGTGTTGGGACACGTGGCTCTGATGGTTTCCAAACCTCTGGTGATTATCAACAAATCTACAGTATGATTGCAGTTATCAATTGGCTCAATGGTCGCGCTCGGGCTTTTACCTCCCGTAAAAAAACTCACGAAATAAAAGCAACTTGGGCAAACGGCAAAGTAGCAATGACAGGAAAATCTTACCTCGGTACGATGGCTTATGGCGCCGCAACAACTGGTATTGATGGGCTTGAAGTTATTCTCGCTGAAGCAGGCATTAGTTCTTGGTACAATTACTATCGTGAAAATGGGCTTGTTCGTTCACCTGGTGGATTTCCTGGGGAGGATTTAGATGTTTTAGCTGCACTCACTTACTCTCGCAACCTTGATGCCTCTGATTTCTTAAAAGGAAATGAGCAGTATGTTAAGTCGCTTTCTGATATGACTCGTGCCTTAAAGCGTGAGTCTGGAGATTACAGTCAATTTTGGCATAATCGTAATTATCTTACTTATGCAGATAAAGTCAAAGCAGATGTTTTAATCGTACATGGCTTGCAGGACTGGAATGTTACCCCTGAGCAAGCCTATAATTTCTGGAAATCTTTGCCTAAAGGGCACGCAAAGCACGCTTTCTTACATCGCGGAGCACATATTTATATTAATTCTTGGCAATCTATTGATTTCTCAGAAACAATTAATAGTTACTTTGTGGCAAAATTATTAGGTAAAGATTTGAATTTGAATCTCCCTCCAATTATTTTACAAGAAAATTCTAAGGAACAAAGTTGGACAGCATTTTCAGACTTTGGTGCTACTGACAACGTTCAAGTTCCTCTTGGTAAAACTGCTGTGTCATTTGCTCAATTTCAAAATCATTATGATGATGAAAGTTTCAATAAATACAGTAAAGATTTCAATGTATTCAAAAAAGATTTATTTGAAAATCGTGCCAATGCTACTGTCATTGATATAGAACTTCCATCAGCATTGACCATTAATGGACCTATTGATTTAGAAGTGACATTAAAAATAAATGATACTAAAGGATTACTTTCAGCACAAATTTTAGATTTTGGTGAGAAAAAACGTTTAGAGGATAAGGCTCGCATTAAAGATTTAAAAGCGCTTGATCGTGGACGGAATTTCATGCTGGACGACCTGCTTGAATTACCATTGACCACTAGTCCTTATCAAGTCATCACTAAAGGATTTTTAAACTTACAAAATGAGAATTTAATGATAACAACTTCTGTAAGCAGTGACGAATGGATGACTGTAAAATTTAGCCTACAACCAACAATTTATCATTTAGAAAAGGCTGATAAATTAAGAGTTATTCTTTACAGCACTGATTTTGAACATACTGTTCGAGATAATCGTCATGTGACTTATGATATTGATTTATCTCATTCAAAACTTATCATTCCCGTAGAAAGTGAGAAAAAATAATATGGCCATTATTGGAATCTTAGGAACTCCTTATAATGTAATAGAACGTTCTCCTTTTTGGTGGAATAAAGTGAGTTATACCCGTCAATCTTTCATTGATGTTTTTCAAGATTTAGGACATACTGCCATTATCTTACCTGTTGACCAGCCCGAAAATGCTGAAAAATATATGAAACTCGTAGATAAAATTGTCCTAACTGGTGGCGCTGATATTGCTCCACGTTTCTACCACGAAGAGCCACATCAAAAATTAGAAACAACTGACCCAATCCGCGATGCTTTTGAATTGGCAGCAGTAAAAGCCGCCATTAACGAAAATAAAGCCATCCTCGGCGTTTGTCGTGGTTTACAACTCCTTAATGTTTATTTTGGCGGTACACTTTACCAAGATTTAAGTCAAACTTCAAGCAAGATCAAACATCGTCAAAGTCCAACACCACAAGAAATCCCGACACATCATGTCACTATAAAAAAGAACAGCAGTCTTGGATTTCTTCCAGAGGAGTATCTAGTTAACTCTTTTCATCATCAGGTCATTAAAGATTTAGGTCAAGATTTAACAGCCATCGCCCATGCAGCCGATGGATTTGTAGAGGCTATCGAAAATACCGATAAGCGACTCGTGGCTGTTCAATGGCACCCTGAATGTACTTGGCAAACTGAGCATTTTGATAAGGAAATTTTTAAGTATTTCGCAGAAGAATTATAATTTTTTAAGAATAATAAGAAAACACTCTATTTGAGTGTTTTTATTCTGCGCAAAATAAGCATAACAATTGGAAAAAAGATAAAAGTCGAAATGGCATGAGCCAAATCAAAAGGTAACCCTGCAAGCCAGTAACCAACAAACCCTCCCGCACCGAAACCGTAAATCATTCCTGATATAAAACTAATCAACACCCCAAATACCATCGCCAACACAGCTGTCAGTACTGACAAAAGCCAAATATTATCTGTCAGTACTGACAGACTCTTAAAAATAACAATAATAATCGCATAAACAATAATTTGTCCCAAGACTAGTGGTGAAAATCCTAATAATAAACCCGTCGCTAACATCGTAAGTGCCATAATCCATAAACTATCTGATAATCCTAGTACAATTGCAAAAGCAAAAAACATTGCTGTAATTGGTTTGACATTAGGAAAAGCAGCCATCCAAATTCTCAAAGCCGAACTCAAGGCTGCCAATATTGCAATTATCGCCAAGCGATATATTAATTTTTTTCTCATTGTTTTATTATAGCTAATTCATTGTAAAAATCAACAGTCAAGTGATGCCAGAGTTAATTTCATGGCAAAGAAATACCACTATGCCACATTGATTGCAGGTACTCCTTACCAGTTTTCAACAGGTGCACTACAAAAAAGCTGAAATCATCAGCTTTTTCTTTCATGTGATAGGTTCAAGGTAGGGTAACACCTCGGTAGTCGCTCCAACACTACTTGCATAAATCCACGATTTCTCACTAAGTTGAGCAAAGTTCTCCGTTCGTCCTGTTAATATTACTCCCGCGAATTTTGCTGTAGCAAGCGTTGGGTGTTGCTTGACTTGCTTGAGAGCATCTCGGTAAGGATAAAATGTCGTTATTTTTATCTTTCCATCATCCGCCCCTACCCCAGAGCCAAAGCCTAATGCAGTGAAATCAGAAATCGTATTCGCTTTCTTAATCGCTGCAACAAAATCACCATAGAGCTTATCATCTAGCCCATAAATCGTATTCGTCGTAGTGGCTCCTAATATTTTCCGCTCATCTTGTGAATCTAATTTCCCTGTAGCCTCATCATAGCTTGGTTCACCTTTACTATAATTATCTACATTTGTACTCAAGCCAATATATAAATTTGAACTTCCGATATTCGCTGTTTTATCGTCAGTTGCAAGTAAACACCAGTTAATTAATAAATTTTGAGGAATCATACGTTGAATTTCTTTGTAAGTATAAGGTTTATCAAAAGTAATCGCAACTTCCGCCAAATGATTCGGTAATTTTATCAAAGTTCTTAATTCTTGAGGAGCTCCCTTTCCGCCATTTAACATATAATTATTTTCGGCAGTTGGACTATAAAAACTGGGTTGCTTTTGTCCATTCATAATGCTCACACCAGTACCAATACTAGCATTTACTGATGAAGATAACCACATCGTGCCTGTATAAGTGTTCCGTTTTTCTCCAAGCATCTGCCCATAACTTACCGTATTCCCACCGATAGGAACCAGATAGCCATCCACATTTTTATAATTTTCTGTTGTATAACTCCCTCCAAGAAAACCCAGCGTTTGTCCCGTCACATTAGTAATAACATTTGGATTTTGCGTTTCATAGGCAATATTGGCCTTGACAGCCTCCTGCTCTAGTGCCTGTTTCACATATATATTTCGTGCAAAGACGGCACCCATAACAACCACTCCTGTTGCCAACAGCGAAATCCCTACTCCTACCCAACGCCTGCGCTGTTTGGTCTGTTTGACTAATTTTTTGAATTCTTTATCTAAATTTTCCATTCATCATAACCTTCTTCTAACAATATTTTTTTCAATTTTTTTCGTGCACGGTACAAATCAATCTTAATTTTACTGACAGAATTTCCTGTCAATACTGACAAATCTTTAACAGACAGTCCCTCATAATAAAAATGCTCCAAAAGTTTTCTGTCAGTAAATTTCAACCTCGCTAAGAAAGGATGTAAATCAGGAGATGTTTCTGCCAGTACTGATAATTCCTCTGTCAGTGCTGACAAGATTTCTTGATACTTTTTATCTCGACGATAATGATCAATGTAGCTCCTCAGTGACACTCGATACATCCAAGAACGCAACTTTGATGGTGGGATAATGAGGTCAAGCTCAAGCATTTTAACAAAAACATCCTGCACAGTATCCTGCGCCTCTTCTGGTTTGATTCCCTGCGAGACTAACCATTTTGTCACTTCTATCGCATAAACCATTAGTATATCTTCATATTCCTGAAGCTCCAGCTCCCTCACCTCCTTTCACTTATATAACGAACAACAATTAAAACGGTTACAATTCATTTTCATTTTATCAGATTTTTTTACAAATCACTGTATGAAGTTGATATTATCAAATAAAAAATACTGACAGAAAGCTGTCAGTATACTTACAAAATTTATTTTACTTCATTTTGAAACAAATCGTTTAACCCTTCCCCCATTGTGGGATGAGTAAAGATTTGGTCACGCAAAACAGTATATGGAGTGTGCATCTTCATCGCTAAACTTACCAGATTAATCACCTCATGTGAATCCTCATGATAGAGTGTCACTCCCAAAATTTCCTCTGTTTCAGGGTCTACAAGAGCTTTCAATAACCCTCGCATCTCTTGCACAACCTTTGTCTTAACAATTGGTGCTGCTGCCATCTTGAACAAACGATAATTTACACCAAGACGTTGAGCTTCTTGTTCATCTAAACCAACATGCGATAAAGTCGGTGTGATAAAAACAGAATAAGGTACAATCGTTCGATCACTCAACAATCTTGACCCATCACCAAATAATTGATTGTTCACAATCCGAAAATCATCCGTTGACAGATAATAAAATTGTCCACCACCTCGGACATCTCCGAGCGCCCAAATATTATCACTACTTGTTTTAAGAGTGTCATCAACCTTGATGTAGCCATTATCCCAAAGAGCAACTCCCGCATTTTCAAGCCTCAATTCAGAGATATTAGGTCTACGTCCAGTTGCAACAAGCACTTTATTTGCTGGATAACTTTTTCCACCAGCCACAACGCTATCATCTGTAATCTTATCAATAGCAACACCAAGGTGAACTTCTACGCCGCTCTCCTTTAAATCATTCAAAATAATTTCTGCCACATCTCTATCTTCCTTAGGCAAAAAAGTCTCATGAGGTTCAAGAATCGTAACTTTAGAACCAAATTTATTGAACATTCCAGCAAATTCTAAGCCGATATATCCCGCTCCAATAATCACCAAATGCTCTGGCAATGAATCTAAATCCATCGCACCTTCTGACGTCACCACATTCTTCGCTTCATGAATCCCTGCAATTTCAGGAATAACTGGTGTAGCACCAGTATTGATAAAGATTCGCTCACCAGTTACTCTCGAAATTTCTCCATGATTATCCACTTCAATCGTGTGTTGATTAATAAATCGTGCAATCCCATCAATCACAGAAACGAGCGGTTCATCAGCAGCACCATGATAAGCACCATTATGAAGCATTTCTCGGACTTTATACTTTGTCGTCATCGCCTCTTTGAAACCCATATTTTTGTGACCTGCGACAATCAATGTCTTCGACGGTGCACATCCAACATTTGGACAAGTTCCACCATACATCGCTTGTTCTCGCTCAATGATAACGACATCCTCACCATGTTGAGACAGCGATTTTGCCAATGCACGTCCCGCTTTTCCAAAACCAATAATGACATTTTTAAAAGTTTTCGTTTCCATAATTGACCCTTTTCTTATTTTTCTGAAACTATTTTATAATAATTCGAATCATTTAAAAAACATTTTGTTTACGATTAATTCGTATGAAATATAAAAACGCCTTTTGGCGTTTTTATATTTCATCTTTCAAAACTTCCTCATCTACAAAGCAAAGCGCATTACTTGTTCAATGCTGTATCTAAATGTGCTAGGACTTTTTCTTTACCAAGAAGAGCAATCGTTTCAGGCAATTCTGGTCCATGCATTGAGCCAGACGCAGCGATACGAATCGGCATCCAGAGCATCTTACCCTTGACGCCCGTTTCCTTTTGAGTCGCCTTAAACAGCGGGAAGATACTCTCAGCGGTAAAGTCAGCCTCATCAAGCGCTGCCAACTTCTCACGGAAACTGCGCAATGCTACTGGTGTTGACTCCGCAGCCAGCATTTCTTTCGCCTCCTCGGTCAATTCTGGGAAATCACCATAGAAAAGCTCCGTCAATTCCACAATTTCGTCCGCCGATTTCATTTGCGGTTGATAAAGTTTAACCAATTCTTCTGCACGGCTATCAAGTCGTCCCGCTGCTTCAAGAAATGGTTTAGTGAGCGCAAAAACATCAGTAAAATCTGCATTCTTGATGTATTCATTGTCCATCCAGTCCAATTTCTTTTGGTCAAAAGCCGCTGGAGATTTAGACAAACGTTTTTCATCAAAAAGCTCTACCAACTCTGCGCGAGAAAATATTTCCTTTTCTCCACCAGGATTCCAGCCCAACAAAGCAACAAAGTTGAAAATCGCATCAGACATATAACCTTTTTTACGATAATCCTCAATAAATTGCAAAGTATTTGTGTCACGTTTTGACAATTTTTTCCCTGTTTCAGAGTTAATAATCAAAGTCATATGACCAAACCGTGGAGCTTCCCAACCAAGCGCTTCATAAACCACCAGTTGTTTTGGCGTATTGGCAATATGGTCATCTCCACGAATCACGTGCGAAATTTGCATATCATGATCATCAACAACAACAGCGAAATTATAAGTTGGATAACCATCACGTTTTTGGATAACCCAATCTCCACCTATATTCCCGCCCTCAAACTCAATATCGCCCTTGACAATATCATTCCATTTGTAAATTGCTGTCTCATTCACAGAAATACGGACAACAGGCGTTATTCCTTGAGCTTTACGTTCAGCGATATAAGCTTCTTTTTCATTCTCATTCATTCCTGCATATTCATTGATATAATGCGGTGGAATTCCTGCTGCTTCTTGTTTTTCATGGTCTGCTTCAAGCTCTTCAGGTGTCTTGTATGAGTAATAAGCTTTCCCTTCAGTAAGAAGTTGGTCTATATATTTTTGGTACAAAGAAAGACGCTCAGACTGACGATAATTTTCATGAGTCTCAGGACTTTCATCCCAGTCAATACCTAGCCAGCGGAGATTTTCAAGCTGTGAACGTTCTCCGTCTTCAACGTGTCTTTCACGGTCAGTGTCTTCAATACGGATAATAAAATCACCCCCATGATGACGAGCAAAAAGATAGTTAAAAAGAGCAGTACGAGCATTACCTATGTGTAAAAGTCCTGTTGGTGACGGTGCGTAGCG
Source organism: Lactococcus allomyrinae (assembly GCF_003627095.1). Lineage (NCBI taxonomy): Bacteria > Bacillati > Bacillota > Bacilli > Lactobacillales > Streptococcaceae > Lactococcus > Lactococcus allomyrinae. The sequence goes on from NZ_CP032627.1 coordinate 1,791,261, forward strand.
AACGCGAATTTTGTCTGACATTCAGTTTTTTCTCCTGTAAATTTTTATAGTCTATAAGACATATCAATCAAATCTATTTTACCACAAATTAAGATGCATTGGAAAAATGCAACTAATTTATAAATTCAAGAAAACGATGTTCCCAAAGATGCTGCTCATAAAAATCAATCGTAGTCTGAGCAGTCATCTGTTGATTATCAAAAGTCGAAGTCGCACCATGTTGCATAAAATTTCGATAGCCCAAACCATGAGCAAAAACCAACGTACTATTCACACAAAACTCCGTTTGAGCGCCACAAAACTCAATACTTTCAACTTGTAAATCAATCAACAACTCTTGAAGAGGCGTATGATAAAAACCATTTGCGTGTGTTTTATCCATATATAAATCGACTTCACGCGCATCAAGACCTTCCACCAATTGCCACTCGCTGCTTCCTTTTTCAAGCCAAGGATCATTATGCTGAATAAATAAAATAGGTCGCTCTACCTTTCGATAAAGCGCAATCCGCTCATTCACTTGAGCCAACAGTTCCTCTCTACGATAAATTCCGTCGCACACATCGTTTTGCAAATCAATCACAAATAAAATATCTTGTACCATCACACACTCCTTTCAAATAAAAAAACTAATCTTATTTCATATCATACAAGATTAGTTTTCAATTTCCAAATAGTAGCTCTGATTTTCAGAATAAATTTATTTTTTCTCTTTCACAATATAAATCGGACGACGTTTTGTTTCTAAGAAAATTTTGCTAATATATTTTCCGATTACACCTAACATCAACAAAGTAAAACCGAAACAAAAAATGATAATGACCGTCATTGAAGTCCAACCACTTGCTGAATGATGAAAAAATAATTGACGAATAATCAGAAAAAGAATCACTAAAATCGAGAGAAAAGTAGAGATGACTCCACTATAAGTTGCGATATTTAAAGGAGCTTCAGAAAAATTGATGAAACCATCAACAGAATATCTTAGCAAACTCCAGAAACTCCACGATGTCTTCCCTGCCACACGCTCCCGATTTTGATAAGCCACATACTCCGTATGATAGCCGACCCAAGTCAGCAAGCCCTTAGAAAAACGATTGTACTCTGATAGCTCTAAGATACTATCTGCCATTTGCCGTGTCATTAACCGAAAATCGCGCACTCCATCAATCACAGGCGTTGAACTAATCCGATTCATAATCCGATAAAACAAGCGAGAAAAAAAGCTTCTCAATACTGGCTCTCCTTGACGGTCTGAGCGTCTCGCTGCTACACAGTCAACATCAGGCTGTTGAATTTTTTCATACATCTCAACCAGCAATTCAGGAGGGTCTTGTAAATCTGCATCCATCAACGTCAAATACTCTCCCTTTGAAGCCTGCAAACCCGCGTATATTGCCGCTTCTTTCCCAAAATTTCGAGAAAAAGAGAGATAATGCACCTTCCTCGGATACTGGTTTTCTAACTCGCGCAACACCCTTAAAGTACCATCACTAGATCCATCATCAACAAATAAGTATTCAAAATCTAATGGGAGTCGATTGTGAATCTCCTCCATTGCCGAAAAAAAGAGTGGGAGAGATTCTTCCTCATTATAACAAGGAACAATGATTGATAATTTTTTCATACGCTTTCTTTCTTTGTTTTTGAATTTTGTAAAACAACTAGCCATTTATCTAATCCAAGAAAGGCTATAAAACCAATGAGTATTAGATACAAAGCCCAAAATTCCGGTAACCTTTGCCAAAATGGCTTTTGCACAATATTAATCACAACATTTTGAGCAAATCCTGTTACTGGAACTTTTTGTGTCAACTGTTTATTTTTCACCGCTTTATAACCATAAGGCATTTTCACAGTAATTTTATCTCCGACAAGACCACTCACCTCTTGAGTTGAGATGATTGTATCTCCAACATTGTACTGCACGGTGTAATTTTGCGTAGTTGGATGGACCCAAAGTGGGAAAGTTTGATTTTTAACATTTGTAAACTTATAAGATTGTGGATTTGCCACATCTTGTGTATAGCCTTGTGGATAGAGATTTCTTATGTCATAATTCGTCTTTGGCCACGCAGTAATTTTTTGACTGCCAACAAGTTTGCCTGTCCTATCGCTATAAAACTCAACTGTAGTTGTGCATATCCCTGTCGTTGTTTCTGTTTTTGTAGTAGATTTATTATTTTCTAATCTTTTACTAGTGCTTCTATTTTCTGCTGCATAAGCTTTTTCTTCAAATCCCTTATCACCATACCACCATTTTGAAAGTTTATTTGCCGTTGGAGCAACATAAGTATTATAGAGCGTTTCGACAGCGATAACCGTCTTATCAGGTAAAAGAGGATTAACTTCTATCGGTCCAATATAACCTAGCGTAATTTTTTTCACACCATAATATCTTTCTTGCCAAATACTCATAGGTGCATTCACTCCTTTTGGAGTGTACCAGATAAGATATCCAGCACCAAATGGAGTATCTGCTCCAAGAGTTGAAGTTCCTGGCATCCCTGTTGCGACTGCTTCGTTTTTTCCTTCTTTTCTTGCCTGAGCAAAAATCCTATTGCAAGTATAAATAATATTATCTCCAATTCTTACATTAGCAAAAAATTTCTCATAACTAGGGATATTGATAAACACAAGCACAAGAGAAATAAGAATAGGATAACTTCTTGTGATAAAATGATTTTTTCTTAACTCAACATACCCAAAAAATAAATTTAAAAAACTAATAAGAAAGAAAATATTATTAGACCAGAAAATACGTGCTTCAATCAATGGAGAAATAATCAACGCACCCACTCTAGCAAATGCTGCTATAAAAAATACTAAACCTACAAACAAACGACGGTGGATTTGATATGGGAGTGTAGAGTCAACCATTTTCTTTCGATTAATCACTAAGATAATAATTAAAAATAGACAGGCTAGAATAAGTAAGCCCGATGTATGAACTGTTTCCGAAATCAGCATTCCAATCTGAAAACTCTTTGTTCCATAAGCTCCTGACATCTCTCCACCTGCAGTGACATCCCTAAAGATAGAGATAAAATCAGCCATCCCAAGCGTAATCAATCCAATCCACTTCCAATCATTCTCAAAATGTTTATTATCAAAAAAAGAAAGTAGAAAAACAGCAATTACGGTCTGAGAACTTGCGATCTCATTTGCAGTTCCTGCCAAAATGCCCATGATGATAATAAATCCAAAACGTAGCGCTGGGAATTTCGTTTGATGATTGAAAACATAGGGAATTAAGAACACTAAATAAAGTGGAGTAACCCAAAGATAGTTTGCAGTTCCCGAATGCCATAACGCATCCATTCCAAAATTGGGAATAACCACCCAGAGAAGCAAGAAAGTCAATGCCATATATTGTGGACGAATCAATACTTTTTTCCCGAACACTAGAACATTAATCACAATTCCCATCAAAACATAAACCAGACCATTTAAGATTGCAAAAGTACTCTGCTTTATGGCAACTGTAAAAAATGTTTCAATAGCAATGGCTGAAAGCCTAGCGTTCCAAAATAAAAATTGAAAGACAACCGAGTAGGCAAATTGAGAAAGGTTGGTAATTCTTGGCAATTTCCACGGATTCCCTCCTTTATATAAAAAAGCAAAACGCACATCATCCGTACTATATACGGGAACGTATTTGCTAAGATTATGCACAAAGATATAAGTAAGCAGACAAATAAGCACTGTTATCACTACTGCAATCAGTTTTCTTATCAAATGTTTTGGAATTTTTGAAGATATATTCATCTGCTTTCCTTTCCATACTAATTGTCCGTTTCATCTTTATTTATTTTCACACGAGTCGGAGATTTCCAGTTTCCTTTTGCATCGTAGCTGGTCGTATTTTTAATCGCAAGAAAGATTGTATTCACCACTGTTATGACATTAATTTGCCAAAAAAACAAAAGGTATAATGGTGCAAATAAAAGATATTTCATCTTTTTCCCCGAATCATCCAACACAAGTGCTAAAATAAGCTGACTCAAACCAAAAACAACCATAAACGAAAGAAAGATGACAAAACTTTGGAAAGTATAACTCGCAGAACTATACTCACCAATAACCATAAAGAGTACCACATCTACCAGCATCGTAATCGTGGTCAGAAAATAATACAAACACCAAGTAATTGATGAAAATTGGTCAATCAACATAATCACTTTATTAATATTTTTAATCGGATGACGAAAGATACGTCTAAAGTTATCAATAAATGACTCTGTTCCTCCCATTGCCCACCGTAATCGTTGATGATAAAAATCTTGTCCGTTATCCGGAATATTCATATAAAATAAGATTTCAGGAGCAAATATCGCGCGCCAACCATTATACTGCATATCCCATGCAATCGAAATATCTTCTGTTGCGCGGTCTTGTCTAAAACCACCTACGTCAAGTGCCGCAGCTTTACGGTACATGGTATTAGCACCATTAAAAGCATAGACAGAACCTAATGTTCCTTGTTGCGCTCTTTTAATCAATCCCATGATTGATGCAAACTCAACTGTAGTTGATTTTTCTAGTAGTCCATTACGATTCTGTGTTCCCATGTTTGCTGTGACTGCACCTGTATTTTGATAACGATTTCCAACGAAATAATTAACATATTTCCATATGGCATCCGGTTCAGGTGTCGTGTCAGCATCATTGGACAAAACATACTCACCTTTAGCAAACCCCATCCCAATATTGAAAGCGTGAGCCTTCCCATGATTTTCAGTAATTTGGATTAATCGAAGATTGGGAATACGGAGCTTCATCCGCTGGACAATACTCACTGTCAAATCTGTCGAGGCATCATCAATCACAAGAATCTCGTAGTTATGATAATTAAGTCCATGCGCTAGATAGTTCAAAGTGTCTTCTATGACAACTTCTTCATTGTGCGCAGGAACCATAATCGTAACTAATGGTTCTTCTTCAGGTTTAAAATGATAAAATGTTTTAATTTTTCCTTTATAGGAACGATGATAAACATAACCACCAATCGTATAAGCAATCGCTGCAAGCAAGGGATACAAAAGCAGTCCCATGGACAAATAGGTCATAATTTTCATTATAAACTCATCAATCCTTTCTTGCGTTCAACTCCTTTTCGTTATCTTTATAACGTGCTTTGATATATTTTTTTGAAAAGTTTTGCTCAGGTTGGACAATGTAATAGTCAGTGTTTTCTCTAAACTGCTTATCTCCAAAACGTTCAGTATAAATCTCATCCATCAGAGCAAGTCGTGCTTCTGTGCGTACTTCATCATAAAACTTTCTTTTGGCAAGCTCCTCAGTTTCAACTTTATTATTTCTTTTAACTAAAAAGATACTCACTGGAATAAAGATGACAATGGCAGCAAAAGCAACAATTGAGACATAGTCTAAAAATAGTCTTCCTTGTTTACCACTCCAGTGATAGATACCTGAGAATAAAGGTTTAGGAAAAATTGAATTAATCATTATCAGAAGCGGAAAAAGTAACACCAACCAGCCAAAAACTGAAACAGCAATCTGACCTGCTTTATACAGTATTGAGCCATTAGCAAAAAAATCATCTTGCACTAATTTTTCCTCAATCTCGCTGTTTTCCTGTGTAAATTTTTCTATTGTTTTCTTGATAAATATGACTAATCGCTTCATCTTGTCCTTTCACATCATTTATAGAGAACCTCTGGTTATCTCCAGAGGTTCTTGTAAATACTTTAATTGCCTAAATTCATCGTTACATTTCTTTGACCACTGCCATCTGTATAATCATAGTAAAATGTTCCTGTACTCCAGTTTACCCCAACAAGAATACGATTCGTTTTCCACGTAGTTGTACCATAGTTATCACCAGCATTAAGGTCTTGGCCTCCTGGCATTTCATAAACACTCAGATAAAAATCATTACCCCCACTATAAGTAACAAAGCTATTATGTTGTTTAGTGATAGCATACAAAGCATTGAGAACCAATGATGGATTTACGGAAACACCATTTACTGTTGCACTTGTGGTTGTTACATGGAAGTCTAAAGCCGATGGGTCAGAACAGCTTGTATCACCAATTGATGAAGCTTTGACTGTTTCAACATCTAGTGTGATAGAGTAAGACGCATCTACATTACTAATGGTCGTCTTCCCAGTCAGAGTCATTGTATGTCCATTCAAACCAAAATCCATAGAGTCAACATTGGGATTGAAGTTGGACAAACCAATCCAGTTCGTCGCTCCTTGAATACTTTGTTGCATATTTACACTAAAATCTGCCATTGCTCCTGAAGATTGTTGACCATCTCCTTTAGGAAAGCTGCTATCATTGAATCCTGGAGCTACTTTTATAAAGTCTTGCCCATTTGTTGCATTAACATTTACGGCAATCAAAAGATTGGGAACAGTTTGACCTGTGGTAGATTCTAGGTAACCCGTATAGTTTGCACCATTCAACGTATATTGATAAGGGACATATTTTGTGAGGGTATAGGTACCATCAATCACAAAGTCCAGTCCTTTAACAATAGCATCAATGTTAGTTGAAGTAATCAACGCGTTACTCCATGAATTAGCTCCTGATACTCCTGTTGTTATCGCTGTGTTGTAAGTTCCCGTAAAAGAAACATTGCCAAGTGAAGCTGTATAAGCACTAAAAGTTCCCGAAGTGGGACCTGTAACTTTGGCACCTGTTGTTCCCAAAGAAGCATCATAACCAATATTGTAATTGATGCTAATTGATTGAGGTTGAGCCGATGGGTCTGTTGTGTATGCAGGAAGTGGTGTGCTTGTTGCCGCATTTGACAGTTTTTTGTTGGATAAACTCAATCCAAAGAGTGCAATAACAAAAACCGTACTTAGGATAATATTTCTGATTATCTTTTTATTCATTTTGCTTACCTTCTTTTTTATCCTACTTTAACGTCCGTTAAGAAATCTTCTTGTTCTATTTCTTTAAACTTGTGAATGAGTGATTGTTGTTGTTTCAAACTAGCTGCGTCTTTATCTTTTTGAACAAGCTGAACTGCTTCATTGAGATTTTTGGCTCTGCCATCATTGATATACTGCATTAGCATACCAACTGTTGGAATATCTAGGTAGCCCTCTGGTATTTCTGAGTTCACTAATTCTTGCTCTATAACTGGTTTAACACTTTCAACCAATTTTTGTTTTTTCTCTTTATAAGCTGGAGCTAATTTCTTTCGTTTTGTTGTCCTACCTGCAGGCAAGTAATCTCGATAGAACAAATACTTGAACGTAAAATCGAGCAAAACGCCTAATGTCCATGTCACAAAGCCAACACCAAACATTCGTAAGCCGACGATAGTTGCTGATTCATTCAAGATATTACTTGAAAACATCCCACTCCCATTGATTGTATAAATAATCAAAAACAATGCAGGACCAACTGCGGCAGCAATCAATGCTTGTCGATTTACTAGTTTGTTGACCTGATACTCAAACTCACGTTTTAGGTCATTAATCTTAAAAATACTTCGCTCGATTTGCTCAAGCGCATCCATCAATCTCAAAAAATAATTATTCATTGCTATCTCTTATCCTTGTTGCTCTCTCCAGTGATAAAGTCATCAAAACTGGTCGGAATGAACTTTTTAATCAAATACCAGAGTCCCCCTGAACCTAGCATTCCTGCGACAGCACCAAGTATACCCACTTCTATTTTTATATTTATCGAAAAATAATAAACGAGTTTTGCTATCACCATATTTTATTCTTCTTCATTCTTCTTTTTCTTTCGCCTTTTTCCCAGAAGAAAGAAAATGAATCCTGCTGGAATAAAGCGTTGTGCTAATGTAAATAAACCTGCAGAAATCGCCATCCCTGCTATCGCACCACCAGCTCCTGCACTCTCGACTTTAGCAACTTGAATCATTTTTTGTGTAGCTGTCATTGTTGGTTTAGTTTTGCTTGCCGCTGCTTGTTTTGCTGATGTACTTGTGCTGCTTGATACTTTTGTCGTTGATTTTGGAACAGTATCTACTTTTACTTTTTTCTCTGGAGCTTGGGGTGACTTATTTTTAATTACTGGATTCTGCTCTATATGCTTTATCGCCGGTATTGAAACTAAAGGCTCCTGACTCGCATTTTTAGTTGCTAGTATTGCTACTGCTTGTGCTTGAGCAGGAGGACTTGGAACATCTGATGTACTATCTGATGTACTACTTGACGTTGTTGCTTCTGTGGTTGACGACTTTTTCCAAATTGTATAGCTTGTAATTGTAGACGTTTCATCTCCATTATCTGCGACTACTGTAGATGTCATAGATGGTTTTGTTTGAGAAGATTTGATGTAACCTGTTGTATCTGTTATCGTTGCACCTGACTCATCAATATTAGCTGTTACATTAATTGTGGTGGCCATAATTTTGTGGTAGACATTGGTGGTTGTGTTAGTTATCGTGATGTCACCATTTGCTGCCATTGTGGTTGTTGGTGCTGATGTTTGTGAGCTCATCAGATGGTAACCTGTCGTATCGCTAAGAGGATTCCCCTGTTCGTCCACGTTATCTACTTGATTGACAGTAGTTGTGACAACTTTATGCCAAATGAGATAGCTCGTAATTGTAGTCGTGACATCACCGTTATCTGCTGTACTCGTCGTCGTTACTGATGGTTTTGTCTGAGCCGAGGAAACATAGCCTGTGAGATCTGTAATAGTATTTCCCTGCTCATCAAGGTTTACGGTTGTGCTTACAGTATTCTCTGCAACTTGATGCCAGATATTTGTAACAGTGCTTGTGGTTGTCGTATCTCCATCTGTTGCCGTCTGAGTGGTAATCACTGGAGTCCCTGCTTGAACAAGTGTGTATCCAGTTGAAGTGTCAGCGATTGGCTGACCTGATTCATCAACATTGTTTACGACATTGACGGTTTGATTTATAGGGAGATGCCAGATGTTTGTCGTCGTTATATCGCCATTTGCTGCTGGTGTACTAGTCGTTGTGCTAAGTTTAACGTAACCTGTCGTATCTACTAGATCGTTTCCTTGGTCATCTTGGTTGATGACTGTATCAACCGGCTTGTGCCAGATGATAGTTGTGGTATTAGTAGTTGTACTATCCCCATTATCATCAGTTACTACTGTATCTGAGCTTGTACTGCTAGAAAGTTGCACATAACCCGCCGTATCGGTCAATATATTACCTTGGTCGTCTTGGTTGACTGTGACATTTTTTACTGTATTTACTGCTGTTGGAGTGTAGTAGACATTGATACTATTGGTTGTGCTATCATTATTCGCTACGGTAATGGCGGGGTCTGGCGAACTATAATCGAAACCTGCAATCGTTGGAGCATTGTAAGTATAGCTATATAGCGAAGTATTGGTATTCACTGCGTCTGGTGCTGTGACATCAATACTATCTCCTACATTTGCCATAATTGTTGATGAACTTGCAATCGTTTCGTTTGTTTTTTTATTGATGTAGTTGACCGTTACAGGATTTGTTCCTTTATATGCTGTGAATGAACTGCCGTCATTAGCAAAAGTCATCGTACCATAGTTATTTCCTGTTGCTCCAACCACTCCTAGAGAGAGTGAAGCGCTTAGTGTTACCGTACTGGTCACTGTTACTGCTTTGCCTGCATTAGTCCCTGTTTGAGGTGTCAAGACATAAGTCAATGTGCCTGTTACTGTACCATCGCCATTTATGACAGTATTACCGTTACTATCTGTATTTGGCTGCCAACTGAATGCCATTGTTTCCGTAATGGTGTTGTTGCTACTTTTCATTACACCTGGGTCGGGAGCAGTTGTAGCTTGATAAGTTTTGCTTAAAGTACCTGTTGTGTCGGTTGTACGGATACAAACTACATTTTGTCCAGCCGTTGCCCCAGATGTTCCTGAGCCTGAGTTTGCAATGCTTTGGTCAACATCAGTATTATCGTATAAGTCTCTTCCCAAAAACACAGAGCTAGGTAGACCCCCAACTCCCAAATTTTCATTTGTTGAATTGGGCAAGTTTGATGAAATCTGGTCTGTAGAGTCTGGAGTTAAGATAAAACCAAGAGAGTCTCCTCCATCAAGAGCATTTGCTGTATAACCCAAAGCGCCCTTCACTGTAATTGAAAAAGTGCCCTGAAAATTTGCAGGTTTTGTCATATCCAGCGCACCTTTAAAAAGTGCTAGTCCTGCAGAACTTTTTGTATTTGAAACCAATGTCGTAGAAAAGTTTTGTCCAGCTACAGGTGACGTCGCTGTCCCTGCTGTTGTCCATGAATCTCCAGTTTCGATATCTGCCGTACCATAAGTGTGATTGCCCGTATCTAGAGATTGTCCTGGGATAAGCTGTTGGTTTGTTGTATCTGCAAAAACGTGCGCTTTTAGCGCTGAACTCCTACTGCCCAACATTGATGGATACTGACCACCTCCAAGAATGCTTGTACTAACGAGCAAACCTACTAGGAGCTTTGTCCGATGGCTTTTTTTAGTATTAGTTTTTGTTAAATTTATGCCCATGATGCTCTCCAAAGTGCCACTCTATCTCTTTAGTCCTTGATATTGCTTCTTATCTAATCATAGTAATTATACAATTTTAGTCATAATATTACAATAGCTTTGCACGATATATTTTTAATGTGTATTAAATTAATCTGTCATCTTTTTATTACACATTATGTAATGTAACTAAGTTTTTAATTATAAGCGCTTATGTTAGAATGGAGTTATGACTGAAATTACTTATAATCGTGTCGTTCCTAGCGATATTGACGTTGTGATGCATATTGAAAAACTTGATTTTGCCGAAAACGAGGCACTCTCTGTAGCGTCTATGGTTGAGCGGATTGAGTTGATTTCTGATAGTTTTATTGTTGCCAGAAATACTGAGGGTCGGGTGGTCGGATATATTACTGGTCCTGTAACTGAAAGTCGCTATTTGAGTGATGAGTGTTTTGAACATTCTGAGCCAAATCCCAATAGTGGTGGGTTTCAAAAAATTATCAGCCTTGCAATTGACCCTGACTATCAAGGTTTGGGGATTGCCACTAAGCTTCTCATTCTTTTAGAGGAGGAAGCAAGAGCTAAACAACGCGCTGGAATCAGCTTGACCTGTCATGATTACTTGATTGATTACTATGAAAAGCATGGGTTCAAGAATGAAGGACTTTCCGAATCAAAATTTGGTGGAGATACTTGGTACAATATGGTAATGGAATTTTGATAAAAAAATCTCACCGACAGAATCGTTGTCAGTGAGATTTTTTGTTAATTTTTACTGACAGAAAGTTGTCAGCGCTGATTTTGATTAAAATATTGATTTAATTCGTGGCGATATTTTTCATGCCAGTCTTGTTTTTTATCGTCAATGAAGTTATCTGCAAAAGCAGCGACATCTGTGCCAATGACCTCTTTGACAGTCTGTCCGTCTAAGCTGGCAAGCTCTAGTAAGTCAAGGATTTCATAAAAAATGCGCCAGTCAGAAAGCCCCATATTAAATAAGTACTTCTGGATTGCTTTGTAAGTTTTATAAAAATCTGCTGGAAGTGCTTTTGCTCTTTTTTGCAGAGCATTCCACTCTTTTTTCTCGGCGAGTTCACCAAAAATTTTATCTCCTAATGCCAATTGAATTCCTTTCGTAAGTTATAAAATATTTTGCTATTTCTCGTGCATTATTTTATTTAATTTGTCTTTTTGCTTGTCCTCCCAGCCTTTATGCTCCACCATTTCATCAAGAAAAGTGGCGACATCTGGTCCTGTGATTGACGTGACTTTGCGCCCATCAATTGCGACTTCTTCAAGCAAATCAAGAACGTGGTCAAAGATAAATTTGAAGTCTTTCCATTTTTCAACGCCAGAGATCCAGATGTATTTTTTCATCGCATTATAGTCTGCGTAGTAATCGTCTCCAAGGGCTTTCGCACGCTTTTCAAACTCATGCCATTCCCGTTTTTCCTCAAGTCCGAGCATTCGGTCAATCAGAGTTCTGTTTTCTGTCATTTTTTCAAATCCTCCAGTTTTGCTGAGATAAATTCCCATTTTTCCCAAAAACTTTGCCGCTCTTGCTGCCCTGTTGTACTTAGGGTGTACCATTTTCTTGGTGGTCCCATTGTTGAAGATTTTTTCTCGATAGTGACGAGATTTTTCTTTTCTAGTCGCATAGTAATCGTATAGACCGTTCCTTCCACGACATCATCAAAACCGATCGCACGCAGTTTTTGCGTGATTTCATAACCATAAGTTTCGCCCTGTCCGATGATTTCAAGGACACAACCTTCAAGAACACCTTTGAGCATCTCTGTGATATTATTCATCTTTTTTCCCTACCTAATACCTTGTATAACTTAGTACCGCTATATCGTAACACATATTAGTGCTAGTTGCCAATACTTATTAGTGATTCTATACTCTGATGATAATAAAAAAGTCTGTCAGTATACTGACAGACTTTTCAGCTATGCTGATAAGTCCTCTATTCGCCGATTCAATGCTCACCGTAATCGCATTGAACTGACAGACTTTTCAGCTATGCTGATAAGTCCTCTATTCGCCGATTCAATGCTCACCGTAATCGCATTGAACTGACAGACTTTTCAGCTATGCTGATAAGTTTTCTATTCGTCGATTCGACACTTATGGTAATTGCATTGAACTGACAGAACTTATTTTTCAAAATCTAAGACTTTCAACCCATCTTTGAAATTCTCATACAAAGCAGATTGAATCGTCAACTTAATGATGGACATATTTACTGCATTTTCATGGAGAGATAAGATATTTGGTTCATCCTTAACGACTTTAGCAGCAGACTCTCCCTCGATAATTTCAGTAATTGCTTGATTGGATGATAGACGCCCACCTGATTCTAGTGTGTCAAACCAAGTTGTGAAGCTAACTGCAGGTTGCTGTTTCATCACAGCAACTTTACGTGTCGCTTTGTCAGAAACCATATACAGCACATTTTCTAAATGTTGAGATTGCACAAAACTCATAATTGTTGTCGCTGTATTTCCATCGCCAGACTGAACAGATAATGCTACATAGCCTGGCAGCTTCTGTAAAATTTCAGCAAGCTCACCCTCTGTTCGCTTGGTTCCCACGATATTGGCTTTTTTATTCGCTTTTGCAATGGTTAATATGACCAAAGGAAGTGTCAGCACAGCGTAAGCTACAATGAGTCCCAAAATAAATCTTAGCCAAAATGTACCAAAATTTCCTTCCAAAATCATCGAAAAAATGCCGACTGCAATCAAAAAAATAACGAAAAGTTGGGCAAAACGTTTAAAATACATGATTCAAACCTCAATTTTTGAATTTACTTATTTTTATTTTATCATAAAAAGCCAACATAGTGTTGGCTTTTATAAAATATTAATTTCTTTTAGCTATTGATACTAAATTGTACGTGTATACTCAGATTTTATACAACATACTTGTAATTCAGCCGTTGTAAAAATAAATAATGGAATGGCTTCATCGCACAGAAACGATGCCACAGAGATAGAGCAGATAGACACTCGTGGTATGAAACTCTGCTGAATTTTAAAATGGAACTAGTATGACACATTCAATCCTGCACTAAATCAGCAAAAATCATTCGTCCTGCACTTGTTTGTAGCACTTTTGCAACTTCGACAGTGACTGTTTTATCAATCATTTTCGCTGTATCCTCAATGACAATCATTGTCCCGTCTGGTAAGTAAGCGACCCCTTGCTGACGTTCCGACCCCGCACGAATAATCTGTACTTTGATTTGCTCTCCAACTACTAGCTGAGTTTTAACCGCATTTGCCAGATCATTGATATTCAGCACCTGAACCCCTTGAATCTCTGCAACTTTATTAAGGTTAAAGTCATTTGTAATCAATTTTGCATGAGTAGCAGCTGCGTATTTAAGCAATTTAGTATCCACTTCTCGCACCTCTTTGAAGTCTGTTTGAGAAATCTCAACATTGTCAAATTTGGTTAATTCATTGACCAAATCTAACCCTCGACGTCCTTTAGCACGTTTCAGCGGATCAGAGCTATCAGAAATTAACTGTAACTCCAAAATCACAAAATTAGGCACAATAATCTTATCCGAAATAAATCCTGTTTTAAGCACATCTAAGATTCGACCGTCAATAACCGAGCTAGTATCTAGTAGAATACTTCTGTCAGCACTGACAGGCTTATCGTCAGTAACTTCTGGAGCCAAAATTTCACGACGCTTACGGAACAGAACTTTTGTAATCTCATCCCCTCGTTTATCAAATAAGGAATAACCAAGATAAATCATAATCAAAACGAGCAAAAATGAAATAATGTTACTCAAAATTGGTACATTTAGCAAAGTCAATGGAATACTAGCAAGAACACCTACTAAAAGCCCTAAAATAATCCCAATGATATTGAATACCATTTTTGACATATTCATTTTTGAAATCTTAGAATCAATTTTCTTTAATCCCTTAAGCATTGAGCCGGCCAAAACAAATGAAAGAATAATAAAAATAATTGCACCAATCACACCGTCAACAACTTCGTACTGTAAAATTCCTTTATTCCATCCGAACAATTTCCATAGCGCGGGTAGAGCAGCAATTCCTAGCGATGCCCCAACGATTGTCATGACAAGATGAATAATCCAACGACGCATACATTACCTCCTCTATATTATAAAATGGTTGGGCTTACAAAAAAGCCCTGTGTTAATTATAACACAAGACCTTGAAATATTCTTAATTCACTTTTTATCCTAATAAATTTCTAATTACTCTTTATCCTCAGATTCGCTCTCACTAACGGATTTTTTCAATTTATCTTCCATTTCAGCCAGTCGAGCTTGGAGTTCAGCTTTTTCATTTTCCTCTTCTTCTGCTTTTTTGCGGCGTTTCGCTAAAAGAACAAAAACAAGAATCAGCACAAGTACCAATGCTAGCGCACCAGCAATTAACCACCAGATATTTAATGGTTTATCATGCTTAATCGTTACGTCCTTAGCATTCAATTTCTTAGCTTGGTTCGCTGTAATCTCAAAATCTCTATCAAACTCCCAGCGATAAGCATAACGTATTTTCTTACCATTTACCGTTGTTTCATATTGACCATTAGCATCCTTTTGACCATAAACAGTCAAATGTAGCTTATACTTTCCTGCCTCCATTGGTTTTGAGTATTTGCCATCTTGAGCAATCCCTGTCATTGACACTGGAATCGGAAGATTAAAATTTGAGTTAGGTGCCATCTGCATTTGAGCATTAGCGTAATCATATTTAAGCTTTTTATTACTAATTCCTGTGACTGTCGCATTAACATTCATATAGTTTAAAAAGCCTGTTGATGTATTTTGGAGATTGGTCGTGATAACATTACGTGCCCCAACTTGAGTAGGGGTCACACCATTCAGTTGTAATTTAGGTGCTATCGTCGCTGTAGATTGGCGCATCAATAATGCAATAACATATTGATATTCATTATTGACTGCCATTGAACTTTTTGATTTATCTTGTTTCAGCTCGCTTGCATCTTGCTTAAAAGTCAACCCACCAGCCATATAGCCAGATGTCGCTCCCTCAGGCATCGTCACATCAATCTTGACGTTTACCGTTTTTCCAGCAGGAATCACTGTCTTTGCAGGTGCTTTAACATAGTCTGTCAACTTATATTTAAGTGTCGCATCAGCTTTAATACTATTTGGCTGATATTCTACCACACCATTACTATTAGTCGCTGCTTGTGAAACAATTGTATCCACCGTAATCTGTTTCGCACTTGTATTTTGAACCTGAACTTCAATCGTTTGTTTTGCGTTAGGTTTCATCAACAAGTCAAAATACCCCTCACCTGCCCTTGCCTGATTAGATGGCAAAACAGGAGTAATTGAAAAATTCATCGTCCCTGCAAATACAGTATGACCACCCACAACAAAAAGCAAAAGAGCAACGATACTTGATAAAATTATCTTAAAGATTTTCATGTTTCACCTCATTTGTAATATCAATCTGATTTTATAATCTACCAAAATCAAGATGACTTATAGCAAAAAATTTGTTAGCCAAATCTTCTCTAGAAAGCCCATTTCCCAAAAGGGAAATGAACTTAAAGAAAATATTTTATGATTAGCTGAGTGTTGCTGAACTTGGAGTGTCATAGAGTGACCAAGTCAAAGTTGTGTTATATTGGGCAACCTTAGCTGAACCAGCAGGAACATTCAATGTTACCGTTGGGCTAAGTTTACCTGGAAGTGTTTTAGCACTGTCCAAGAAGTTATCTGTATTCCAGCTTTGATGTCCTGTACCATCATCTACTGGACTTGTTTTAGAAGCGCCAGTTGATTGGTCAGCAACAAGTGTAGAACCATCAGCTTTACCAAAGTCAAGCAAGTTGATACCAGTACCTGTACCAGCAGTATCTGCACTAAAGATAACTTGAGCACCACCACCTTCATTTGTAGGTGTCAAAGATGTGATTCCTACAACACCATCTGGAGCAACTGAACCAGCAGGTGTCACAACATTGTCACCACCATCTTTATTGAAGTTAATTTTTGCACCAGTCAGGCTACCAGCTGAAGATGTAAATTGAGTAGATTGTTCAACAGTTACAGACCAAGTACCATTTGTCAAACCACGTCCATCAAAGACTTGGAGGTAAGGCACACCTGCTGTATAAGTTGCATCACCAGTTGAGTTTGCAACACCGTAAACTAAACCATAAGCAGAGTAATCATTTGCCTTTTGGTAGTCCACTGGGTGATGACCAAAGTTGAGGTTAGGTGCAAAGCTAAGTGCAAGACCTGTACCTGGGTCAACAGGTGTGAAAGGTTCATCTGGGATACCAGGAGTTTCAGGATTTGTTGGGTCTGTTGGATCTGTTGGTGTTCCTGGATTTTCTGGATCTGTTGTTGGATCATCAGGTCCACCTGTTGTTGGTGGTTGAACTGGTGGAATTGTCGCTTGTCCAAATTCAACTACACCTGTAGTATTACTTGAGCCTAGTGCTGTTGCAGCATGAGCTGTTGATGTTGTACCTGCTGCAAAGAGCAGAGTAGCTGCGGCAAGAGTGCTTCCTGCAACCAATAATGTTTCTTTTTTCATTTATAAGTTCTCCTTTTAGGATTATTTTTATCAATAATAAACAATGTTGTTAATCCGCCAAGCAGTATGAAACCACTTAGCGAAAGTGAATCTGTAGAAGCTTCACCCGTTTTGGGAAGCTTTGTATTGACCTTGGGTGACTCTGGAACACTTCCTTTTGGAGGTGTAGGTGCTGTAGGTTCTGGCGCAGGTGGTTTTCCTGGACTAAATCCTACTACACCTTGAGTCTTACTACTCCCCAAATCATCAGCATGATAAGGAGTTGCTATACTGCCAAGAGCAATACAAACAAGGATGAAAATGATTGCTTTTATTTTTTTCATCTATTCTCCTTATGTTATGGACTTGTTGGTGAGATTTGGTAAGACCAAGTCATTGTTCCCTGATATTGTCCAGCAATGGCTGTCCCTGGAGTGACATGGAGATACATCCCCTTACCTGTAGTTCCAGCACCATTAGCATTTGCCCACGCATCATCTTTTGAAAGGTTATCGTAGCCAAATCCTGCATATCCTTGAACAGTTTGCTGATTACTTATATCTGTATAGTTTCCTTTCGCGCCACTATAACCAACGTCCCCTGTTAATTTTGATGCAGAGTTAGTGGTATTCGTCAGCGGAGTAGTCATCTGTACATTAAGCTGACTGCCATTAGACCATTTACTAAATATAGTGTTATAAGTTTGCATATCTGCATCTGTCGTACTTGCCCGCTTGTAGATTGCAGTGGTTATAATAGGGCTACTAAAATTTGTTTGGTACACACCAAAGTCAAACTGAGTAGGCACTACTTGATAAGCTGCACCTTGTGGACTCATCACTGCAACTTCTGTGTTTGCAATTGTTCCTGTATCAATGTCACCGTAAAGTGTTTGACCATTCACAGTCGCTGAACTCAAGAAGTTAGAGTTACTTGTCGTTTGCACAACACCTGCCAAACCAGGCTCATTGATTCCTTGATTACCAGTAAGAGCTGTCGCTCCTGTGAAGGTCAATACGGGATATCCCAATTGTTTTCCTTGATAGTAACCATTTTGATAGTAACTTGATTGATTTGATGAGTTGTTAGTAAACAGATTAGATAAATCTACACCATTTTGATTTTTGTAATCACTGATAAATTGTGACAAGTTTGCTGCTGAAGTTGAGGTATCGTTTATCAGTGGTGCTGTACCAGTAGGACTCCATTTCAATGCACTTCCAGAGCTTGCACTATAACCAGAAAGATTAAACTGTCCAGTATTTAACGTGTATGGGGAAGTATAAGTTGCTATTCCAGATACCGTTAATTTTGCTAAAGAAGCTAGTACCGTTGTCTTAGGCAAAATCAAGTTTGAGCCATCATTAAGCGTTGCATTACCAAATGTAGAGTAACTTGCACCATGATTGGCAGCAGTCGCTGTCGTACCACCATTTAACAAACCAGCATTATTAAGCGTCAAGGCTACATTTTTGTTTAGATTAAACTGTGTGAAGCTTGTCATCTTATTTGCAGATATGGTCAAAGCATTTGTACCATCTCCAACATTAATCGTTGCTGTGTTACCGTTCAATGGCATACTATTTGTGAAGTTGTCATTATCTCCACCAGCTGATACACTTGCGACTGAACTCAGAGCATTGATATTGATGACTGTCGTTTGTGACAAACCTGTCAGCCCTGTCGGACTTGTCAAGCTACTAAAGTTATATGCTGTTGATAGTATCTTACCAGTCAT
Organism: Lactococcus allomyrinae; assembly: GCF_003627095.1. Lineage (NCBI taxonomy): Bacteria > Bacillati > Bacillota > Bacilli > Lactobacillales > Streptococcaceae > Lactococcus > Lactococcus allomyrinae. The sequence continues at coordinate 1,809,996 of NZ_CP032627.1, forward strand.
CGCATTTCCTGCTGCATTGACTGTGATAGTATTACTTCCTAAAGTTGTATTAACACCCGTAGATGCATCTCCGTAAATCATTACGTTATTATTTAGCAGAGCAGTTTGTCCAGTTGTTATATTTACCGTCGTACTGTTCGTAGTACCCGAACCTACGCCACCAGTAGCTGTCAAAACACCTGTTCCCGAAAGAACTGTACCACTCGGAAGAGCCTTAGTCTTCGCAGATGAACTCATTGAGAATTCTAGGTCTGTATTTCCTCGTACAGAACCATTATAAGCGCCTCCTGTAATAACTTTGCTTCCCGAAACTGGACTGCCAGTAAGGTCCGCATCTGCCACACTAACGACTGTATTTCCTTTTAGGACACTACCACCTATACCAACATAACCATAAGCTGAACCGTTGATATAACTTCCTGAAGTTAAACTCGCTTGTGCATTGCCAACCATACCCATTGTAGACTGCCCAGCTGCAATAGCTTGATTATCAACCTGACCGTTATACACATCTAACTCAGCGTTACCGAGTTGAGCGGCGTCTAAATAACCACCACCAGCTGAAGTATTTGTAATACCAGCATTGACGATATTGAGTGAAGAACCATTTAGAATCCCACCGTAATTTCCACCGTAAATACCATAAGCTGCGACGTTGTTTTGAATAACAGTTGCTTGACCTGTTTGGAAATAACCAAGTGGTCCACGACTTCCTGTGCCACCACCACCAAATACTCTATATCCGGAGACATTAGATAGATTTGGATTCTGTGTTTCTGTATAGCCATTTGTTCCTGTGCTTGCATCTCCACTTGACCAGCCTGCAGCCGTTACCATGCCTGTTCCACCAACGGTTGAACCATTACTTGTCCCCAACTCAACAGTTGTGTTTCCTTTGATATATCCTAAGAAACCACCACCGCGAGTATAAGCAGCTGTTGTATCTTCTAGAGCCGAACCGACTGTAGGTACTGATACGACACCACCTTGAACCCAAGTATAGGCATTACCAAACATTGCTCCTGCTTTTCCATCTGAACTTGCTGCAACATTTGTATCTGCTTGTGCTGAGCTTGTACCGTTAATAAAACTATTTACTTCTGCTTGAGTAGGAGAGTAAGTATAGCCTGCATTGGTTGAAATACCTGATGATACCCCGTTAAGCGCATTGAAGTGCATTCCAAATACACCCGTTAGAGAAATGATTCGACCTGTTGTAAAACCAGTCTTCACATAGTTAGTGACATTACCATAGATGATACCACTTGATAAACCTGTTCCCTGAGTAGCACCAGAATACGCACGGTCATCTCCTCCAACAAATATCGTATCTCCTGAGGTAAATCCAGAAGTATCGAAATTATTGGAAATGGCATCGGTTGTTGTTCCACTTGTTCCGATAGTTCCATAACGTCCACCACCAACATAGTAACCTTGACCATCATACCAAGTTCCTTTACCAGTGATTGTGTTATAGACAGTCCCTGTAACTTTATCGGTACCCGAACTATTGAACGTACCATAGAAAGTATCTAAACCTATTGGCACACTATTGTTTACAGTAGTGACTACATTGCCGTTAATCACAGCGGCATTACCACCGCCCCAGATATTTTGGATATTTCCTGAACCTGTTGTTACACGAATATCGTTGTAGATACTTCCGTTAATCGTGCCAGCATTAGTTCCTTCATACCAGTTGATTCCTCCTGAACCAAAACCAACAATCGTTGCATGAGCATCACCAGTCAGCGTATTATTCGTTGAGTCCATCCCCGCAAGAATCTGTGTTCCACAGTTACCTGTCGATGCTACCCAAAGATTTGTTCCTGATTGGCCTGCACCGTGGTTAACATTAGCATCGGTACTTTGCCAGTTGACATCACTATTCTTTGAACCACCCACTAAGTTTAGAGTAGAAAGACACCAAGCACCACCTGCCATAGCAAATTTATTGCCTTGAGCATAGAGGGAAACTTTCCCTGCTCCAGCAGTATTAAACGCTGTACCAGCAGTCGTTACCGTTGAAGATGTAAAGGTCAGGTTTCTAAAAACCGTGTTACATCCGAAATAAACTTCTGGTTCTGCATTTGTATCAACATTCGTTCCTTTTGGGAAAGTCAATGTATAGTTGGTACCAGTTGCCTGACTATTAGTAGAAGTCAACGGGTCAGCAGGATTACTTATTAAAGTAATAGATTTTGCTCTCTTATTCAATGCTTCAAAGTTATTAGAACCATTTGAGAATTGAGAGTTCCAATAGGCTGGTGCTGTTACATTTCCACCTATATACAGGATGTAGTCATAATTTGCATTATTATCTGTATAAATCTGTCCTGTTGCCGCATTCAACGAGCTAGATGCAATGCTGTAAGTTTTATAAACGGTTGCTGTTGCACCGTTTAGTGAACGAAGTAGCACAATTTGCGTTTTTTGCGCTGTACTGAGCAAGCTACTAATTGATTGCTGGTAGCCAAATGTTGTCGGACTTGCCGCACTAACCATGGGAGTGGTTGGAAGACTTGGTCTTGCTGGTGCAGCAGTCGGTGTGATTGTTTGGGCAATCGCAACTCTAGGCTTAAAAATCTTTTCTACAGTTGCTTGCGAAACTCTTCCCTGTCCGACATCTTGATAAAGTATGCTAAAGTTTACAAAAGGTAGCATTGATACAATCATCAAGCACAACATACTTTTAAAAGCAAAGTGTTTTTTTCTGCCTTTTTTTCTAAATTTCAATGTTTTCATTTTTCTCACCTCCTTTCTAATTTATTACTTTAATCATTTGTTTCAAATTTAACCTAATAGAAATACTTTTCTTAATACATACATAGGATAGCAATATAAATGACGTTTTTCAATCGTTTTTAGTGAGTTAGAGATTTCATTTTTTGCATATTTGCATAGTTTTCCTGATTTTTCTTTGAAACAATGGTAATTTATCAAATAATGTAATTTTAAAACGCTTTTATTTCTGTTTTCTTTATTTATAAAAAAAAAGAGAACTCAAAATATGAGTTCTCTTTGCTTTAGAGTCATGTTTAGTTTTGATGTGTCAGGAGAAGACTAATTTCATGCATTCCATTAGTGTTGTCACACCAACTACTTCGATATTTTCAGGGATTTCTATTCCCGATATTGAGTTTTTAGGAGCGTAAACTTTTTTAAAACCGAGCTTTGCTGCTTCATTGATTCGTTGCTCAATGCGAGTGACCCTCCTGATCTCACCAGTCAATCCTATTTCGCCAATAAAGCATTCACGCGCGTCTGTCGATAGTTCTTTGTAGCTTGAAGCTACTGCGATAGCTACCGCAAGGTCAATGGCAGGCTCATCTAATTTGACACCTCCAGCAGATTTCAGATAAGCATCTTGATTTTGCATGAGCAGACCTGCACGTTTTTCTAAAACTGCCATAATCAAACTTACACGGTTGAAATCAAGTCCAGATGTCGTTCGTTTGGCGTTGCCAAACATCGTTGGTGTGGTCAATGCCTGAATTTCTACCAAGATAGGTCGTGTCCCCTCAAGTGCACAAACAATCGCAGAACCTGTTGAGCCTTCTAAGCGTTCTTCTAGAAAAACTTCCGAAGGATTATTAACTTCAATCAAACCATGTCCTTGCATCTCAAAAATCCCTATTTCATTGGTTGAGCCAAAACGGTTTTTTACTGCACGCAAAATCCTAAAAGTGTTATTCCTTTCGCCTTCAAAATATAAGACTGTATCTACCATATGCTCAAGCATCCGAGGCCCTGCAAGCTGTCCTTCTTTTGTGACATGGCCAACGATGAAAGTTGCAATATCATTGGTTTTAGCAATCTGCATCAGCTCTCCTGTCACTTCACGTACTTGACTTACTGATCCTTGTGTAGACTGTACCTCTGGTGTCATAATCGTCTGGATAGAGTCAATAATCAGAAAATTGGGTTTCAAATGTTCTATTTCTGAGCGAATAGACTGCATATTTGTTTCAGCATAAAGATAAAAATCTCTATCAATATCTCCAAGCCGCTCTGCTCGTAGTTTAATCTGCTGAGCAGACTCCTCACCACTGACATACATGACACGTCCACGTGATGCCAACTGTGTGGATACTTGCAGAAGCAATGTTGATTTACCAATCCCTGGGTCTCCACCGATTAAGACTAAAGAACCTGGTACAACACCTCCACCAAGTACACGATTAAACTCGTCTAAATCTGTCTCAATTCTTGGTGTGTCAAAAAGTTCAACTTCATCTAGTTTCATCGGTTTTGAACGTTCACCAGTCATTGAGACTCTTTGGTTTTTAACTTCTTGGACTTCAACTTCTTCAACAAATGAAGACCATTCTCCACAGTTTGGACATCGTCCGAGGTATGTTGCCGATTTATAGCCACAGTTTTGACAAATAAAGGATGATTTTTTCTTAGCCATATTATGAGATGTGAGTTTCGTCCCAGAATTTTCTGATTCAACTCCTTAGTGAATAGACTACATACAGAACGCTATCCAAACGGCAGAAATCTGATGTTTTGAGGTCAGATTTTTGCTAATTGATTTGAAATCGGGAAAATTAGAAAACTTTGATTTTAGATGGAATCTATGTCCCATAAATCCTAGCTATCATGTGCTTTTAACTTCTAAACAAATGATAAACGAACTCAATTTCCTCCTTCTCCTAAATTTATATACGAAAAATTTTGTAAAATGTAACAAAAAAGCGGTTAAATCCGCTTGATTTTTAGTGCCACTGATGTGAATCGAACACACGACCTTCACCTTACCATGGTGCTGCTCTACCGACTGAGCTACAGCGGCTTGTTGTTATATTGTATCTAGTGAAATCCAGTTTCTTACCACTTTACCAGAAATATGGTAGAGCAGAGCAGTAATTTGTTTCACAAATTTTTATCCGCCAATTGAAAGCATGCTTTCAACTCTACCGACTGAGCTACAGCGGCTCTCGTATTGTATAGACTTCCACTATTGTATCGGAGTTAATCTTATAAAACTGATACCTGTCTATTTTATCAAATTTTGACAAAAAATCAACTCTAAAGTGATGTTGGATAGTGTGCTACCAATACTAAAAGATAGTCTCTAAATGCTTTTTCAAAAGGGGAGTCAGCAAATATTTTTGCTTTGTTTCCTAGAGATAAAATCTGCTGGAAACTCGATTCTTTTAGGGGAAGTGCTACGGTGATTTCAAAATTTTGATTGTCTTTTCGTATGATTTCTTTTTGACCGAGCCAGTCAACAACTTTTTCACGAAGACTTTTGTCAAAGATAATTTTGACTTTAAATAATGAGGTTGCCTGTAAAAAATCATCTTTCACAATGCCAACTTTTGGTACTTCGCGGGCTTCAAAATGCAATTTTAGGATTTTTACATTCATCATTCGAGACAACTTAAAATTTCTAAAAGCTTTCCTAGAGGTGTCATAAGCGTGCAAATACCAATGGTCAACTTTGAAGAAAATATTAGTCGGCTCTACTTCACGCTGGCTTTCATTTCCAACTGCATCAATGTATGAAAATGCTACACGTTGATAGTTCTGTATGGAATCCGCCAAGTGTTGAGTTAAATCACGCAGTTCGTCATGCGCTATCATATTTCCTTGCCAATCAAAAAATATTTGTTGATTTTCTTGATCAATCATACTGGATATTTTTTCCAATGTCGCTGTTATTTTATCATTGGAAATTTGCTGATGAACGCTTGACAAGGCGAGTAAAATATTTTGCAAATCGTTCGTTGATAAGAGATGTTTATCCAACTTATACGAATTTTCTAATGTCAATCCTCCATATCGTCCTTGCTTGAGGTAAACTGGAACACCTGCTAGATTTAAGGCTTCAACATCACGGTAAATCGTCTTTTTTGACACTTCAAAACGCGCCGCAAATTCGGTTGCTGACACTATTTCTCACGAAAGTAATGTTAACAAGATTTCGATGAGTCGAGAGATTTTCAAAATAATTTCCTTTAATTTTTTATAGTAGACAATATGATGTCCAGTTTACTAAGTTATAATGATTATATCAAAAGAAAAGAGGAAATACAAAATGACTTTTACAATCGAACACAAAAATGCACTGACACTTCATGGCTGGACTGTCAAATTTGACGGAATTTCCTTGGCGACTTGGGAAACGATTGATGAAGTTCGCAGATTAAAAAGCGAGCATTTTATTAACCTTGCGAAAACTGAAAATTTTCCAGAAAAAATGGCGAATAGTTTGGACGGATTTGGTTATGCAATCGGTGAAAATCGTACAGATGGATTTTATTATTTCGCTGGTGTCAATAGCGCTATTCAAGCGCCTGATTGTTTCGATTTACCAGAGAGTGACTATGTTATTCTTACGGCTAAAGGGGGAAATTCGAGAACACTTTTTGACCAGTTAAATACTGAACTTTTTGCAGATATTTTGCCTCAACTTAAAGATACTTATGACTTCATAGATGGATTTGTAGTTGAGGTTATCACTGCTGGAACTCCTCTTGATGCCGAAGTCGAACTAAGGTTTCCTGTTAATAAAAAATAATTTTGTCGTTAAATAAATTCCTGTCAGTATACTGACAGGAATTTTTATGATAAAAAAAACACTTCTCAGTGTTATTTCTTTTATATATAAAATCAAATTGAGTGCGTCACCTAACTGGTAACAGCTAGGCGACTAGAGCTAGACTATAAGCAAGGCTGACGCGAAAGAGAGTCCATTACAACTCAACACATGCGCCCACAGAACCCTCGCCAACATCATCACACTCAATAGGTTTTAACTACAAATCAAAGTCGTGTTTAATTAAACAAGTTCAATGATTGCCATAGGTGCAGCATCACCACGACGTGGTTCAACTTTAAGGATACGAGTGTAACCACCGTTGCGTCCTTCATAACGAGTAGCAAGGTCGCTGAACAATTTTTGAAGTGCAGTTGGGAAGGTTTCAGTTTCTTCGTTGAAATCTTTGATTGCGATTTCGTTACGTACGTAAGCTGCTGCTTGACGACGTGCAGAAAGGTCACCTTTTTTACCAAGCGTAATCATTTTTTCTACTGTACGACGAACTTCTTTAGCGCGTGCTTCAGTTGTAACGATTGTTTCGTTGATGATCAAATCTGTTGTCAAATCACGAAGCATAGCTTTACGTTGTGAAGATGTACGTCCAAGTTTACGATTGCTCATTTTTTTCCTCCTGTATTATTTTCTTTTTTTAAGGGAAAGTCCCAATTCAGTCAATTTAACTTTGACTTCTTCTACCGATTTGTGACCGAGGTTCTTGACTTTAATCATGTCAGCTTCGCTCATTTCAACAATATCAGCAACTGTATTGATACCAGCACGTTTCAAACCATTGTAAGCACGAACTGAGAAGTCCATTTCTTCGATGATTTTATCGAGCACACGTTCTGTTTTTACTTCGTCTTTAACAACAAGTGTTTCAGCTTCGGCAGCAACTTCTGACAAATCAACAAACAGATTCAAGTGGTCTGTCAAGATTTTTGCAGAGAGTGACAAAGCTTCATCAGCAATGATGGTACCGTTAGTAGTAATTTCAAGTGTTAATTTATCGTAGCTAGAATCTCCACCAACACGGGCAGGTTCTACTTGATAGTTTACTTTACTTACTGGCGTGTAAATTGAGTCTACAGCAATAGTGCCGATTGGCGCTCCGTCAACTTTATTTTCGTCAGCAGGAACATAGCCATAACCCTTTTTAACAGTCATTACAGCACGCATTGAGTGACCTTCAGCGATAGAGAACAAGTAATGGTCTTTATTGACAATTTCAATGTCGCTATCTGTTAAGATATCACCAGCAGTAACAGTCATAGGACCAGTCACGTCAAGTTCGATTTGTTTTTCAGATTCTACGTAAGATTTGATAGCAATTCCTTTAATCGCAAGAACGATTTGGATAACATCTTCACGTACGCCAGGGATTGTTGCGAATTCGTGTTGAACACCTTCAATTTGAATTGAAGTCACAGCAGCACCAGGAAGTGATGACAAAAGAACACGACGAAGAGAGTTGCCTAAAGTTGTACCGTAGCCACGTTCAAGTGGTTCAACAACAAACTTACCGTAATTTTCTGATTCGTCAAATTTAGTAATTTTTGGTTTTTCAAACTCAATCATGTATGTATTCTCCTCTAAAGCGAAAAGTGATTAGTGACAAGAGTGACTAATTATACACGACGACGTTTTGGAGGACGTGCACCATTGTGAGGTACAGGAGTCACATCACTGATAGATGTCACATTGAGACCAGCTGCAGCAAGTGCGCGAATAGCTGATTCACGACCTGAACCAGGACCTTTAACAGTAACAGAAACAGTTTTCAAACCTTGTTCTTGGGCAGCTTTAGCAGCAGCTTCTGAGGCCATCTGAGCGGCGAAAGGTGTAGATTTTTTAGAACCTTTGAAACCAAGAGCACCAGCTGAAGACCATGCAAGGGCGTTACCATGAACGTCTGTGATCATAACGATTGTGTTATTGAAAGTTGATTGGATATGAACAATTCCTGATTCAATATTCTTTTTAACACGACGTTTACGTGTAATTTTTGCCATTTTAACTCCTTTCTATTTAATTATTTTTTCTTACCTGCGATTGATTTAGCAGGACCTTTACGTGTACGAGCATTGTTCTTCGTGTTTTGTCCACGTGTAGGAAGTCCACGACGGTGACGCATACCACGGTATGAACCGATTTCCATCAAACGTTTGATGTTAAGAGAAACTTCACGACGAAGGTCACCTTCAAGTTTCAAGCCATCAAGTTCACGACGAATTGCATCTTCTTGGTCTGATGTCAAATCTTTTGTACGGATATCTTCTGAAACTCCTGCAGCTGCAAGAACTTTTTGAGATGTTTTGAGTCCAACACCGAATACGTAAGTCAATGAAATAACGATACGTTTTTCGTTTGGAATATCAACTCCAGCAAAACGAGCCATATTTTTCTATTTCCTTTCTATCCCTGACGTTGTTTGTGTTTTGGATTTACAGGGCAAATTACCATAACACGACCGTTACGACGAATAACTTTACAGTATTCGCAAATTGGTTTAACAGATGGTCTTACTTTCATTGTGTCTTCCTTTCTATGGTTACTGTGCATATGCACTCAATGAAGTGTCCGAATTACTTAAAGCGGTAAGTAATCCGTCCGCGTGTCAAATCGTATGGTGACAGTTCAACTTGAACCTTATCTCCAGGCAAGATACGGATATAATTCTTACGAATTTTTCCTGAAATCGTCGCCAAGACTTGGTGACCATTTTCGAGTTCAACAGTGAACATTGCATTCGGCATAGTGTCAACGACTTTGCCGTCTACTTCGATTACATCATCTTTTGCCAAGCAAAAGTACCTCCTTAAAAATTCTCCGAAAGATACGAATGTATCTAAAAGTCGGACTAGTGTATTTTATCATTTTTGAGTAAGAAATGCAAGCTTTCATCCTGAAAAAACCTTTATTTTTCTAGTTTTGTCTTCACTTCTCTTTTTTATTCCTTTCATTTTAGTCCATGACAATGTTTTCGGGTGTTCCTATGTCACTGGCAGTCTTATCATAACTATAAAAAATCTGTCAGTATACTGACAGATTATTGATTTTGATACTTTTTGATGAAAATCTTGGCAAAATCAGCGACTTTGACTTTTCCAAGGTGATAATCAGAATTTTTTATTGCTTTATAAAACTGTTCTGGATTTTGTTGCGCACGATTGAGTTGAGCGAAATCTGCGGCATTACTTTCTGAAAAACCCGATTTACGCATCGTATCTTCTACAGTCTCAACAGTGACTTGTTGATAAGTAACCTCAAGGCCAACTGTGCGTAATGACTGAATCCAGTCATTTCCAGTTACCCAGTCACTGACAACATATTGCACGCTCTTGTCAGTAAATGACTGTGTCAAACTTTCATAAACGACATCTGCGATATCCGTCGGATCAACCCAAGCTCGTACTGTATCAATCGCTACTGGCTCAAAAATGGTTTGAGAAGCTTTGATTGTCGCCAGTTCACTAAAAAGATTAGTATAAAAACCGACAGGACGAACATGGCGGACATTGACACCCTCAAGCGTATTTAAGGCTTCTTCTATGAAATGATAACTATAGAGTATTCCTGCTTCCTTGTCATCAGCACCAACCGAGCTAAGGTTAACAACTTTTTTTACACCCGAAATGTTTACAGCTTGACTATAAATTTCTCCTAGAATCTGTGCATCTTTTGCCATGTCTTGAGCTGGAATACCGCCAGAAACCATAAGATAAACGACATCACTTCCTTTAAAAGTATTAATCAGAAATTCTAAATCTCGATTTGAACCTATGGCTGCATGAGCACCCATTTTCTCTATTTCAGTAGCCCTATCAGCTTTAGAAGAGATGACAACAACTTCATGTCCTTCTGCTATCAGTCTTGGAATATAGTGCTGATTGATATTGCCAAGTGAGCCTAAAAGAGTGATTTTCATAATGTAATGATAACCTTTCCATGTGCATGACGACTAGCTTGTAACTCAACAGCCGCCTGATAATCCGCAAGAGCAAAATTTCCTGCGAGTGGTACTTTTAAGTCTCCCGAAATAATATATTCTAAAATATGTGCCATATCCTCTTTTGTGCCAACTCCTCCCGTTGCGCGGGCAATTCCTGCTGGGGGTTCTGGCATCATAATAATCGTGGACATTTTTTCTGGTTTAATCCCAAGAGCAAGTCCAACTTCTAGTGTATCATGGCTAAATAAATCCGTCACAGCTGTGATATTAATGTTTTTCAAACGCTCTAGTAATCCATCCCCATACTCAACGGGCTCTGCGCCCAAGCTACGTAAATAATCAAAAGTAGTATTAGAGCTTGTCCCTATGACATTTGCACCAGCTAACTTTGCAAGTTGCACTGCAAATGTACCAACACCGCCAGCTGCACCACCAATGAGTAAAGTATCACTGGCTTGCAAATCCAAAGTTCGTAGCGCAACAGCCGCTGTCAAACCACAAACTCCCAAAGTCGCTGCAATCTCATCAGAAATTTCGTTAGGTGTATGAAATAAACGATTTTCTGTTTTAACTTTATCATCTACCAGAATATATTCAGCCGCAGCTCCTTTATAAGTTGTGCCAAATACACGGTCTCCAACCTTGTACTCTTCAATATGTGTTCCTACTTTTTCAATGACACCTGCGAAATCATAACCAAAAGTTGCAGGCAATTGCACGCCAAATTGCGCTCCCATCTGAGGATTCCTCATAATCAGCCAATCCATTGGATTGAGGCCAACTGTGGTAACTCGAATGCGCACTTCATCCATAGATGGCTCAGGAATCGGTTGTTCCACTATTTTTAAAACATCTTTTGCTTCGCCAAATTTCTCGTATTGTAAAGCTTTCATTTAATTTCCTTCTGTTCTAAAGAGTATCTGCTGCAACTTCTTGAAGCAGATACTAATCTTAACCAACCCTTTTACCTTACTCGCATAATCGGGCCAGTCTGTGTTATAATAATGTCAGTAACTGACATTTCGAATTTAGTATAAGCTTATTAAAAAGATTTGTCAAGAAAAATGTCACAAACTGACATTTTGTGATTTTAAAGTTATTGGAAGAAGAAAATGAAAAGTAAAGAAAAGTTACAAACTGCAGCCACGACATTATTTATGGAAAAAGGTTACGAAAATACAACCGTGCAAGAAATTTCGTCTTTAGCTGGTGTCACCGAGCGTACTTTTTTCCGTCAGTTCAAGGACAAATCTGATGTTCTTTTTGATTCAGAAAATCATTTAGGCAAACAAGTAGCAAACTACATTTCAGAACACTCCTCAGATACTTTAAATCCGCTAAAGCTTGCTGTTTCAGGTTTTGCAGCGATTACTCTTTTCGATGAAAATCGGGAACGCACACTTTTGCGCACTCAGATTGTTGAGTCACATCCTGACCTTAAAGAACGCGAATTATTAAAAGCCCAGACTTTAATCATGTCTGTAGAAAATACGCTAAGCCCTCACTTTGATAGCTCACTTTCCATGCTGTCAGCAAGGTTTTCAGTGGAAATCTTTCATCTTGCATTTGTTAAATGGACTCATGAGAAAAATAAAAAGTTCTCAGAACAAATCTGGAGTGTCTATGATACTTACAAAAAATTAGTTGAACTTCCATAAGCACTGACAAACTAAAAAGTTACTGACAGAAATTCTGTCAGTAACTTTTTTGATTAACCAAGTACAGATTTAATATCTTCTGTAACCTTGCTGATTTCTTGTTCACCTTTGATGTCTTTGACAAGACCAAGTTCAAGGTAATGTTCAATGATTGGTGCAGATTCTTTAATGTTAACATCCAAACGATTTTTAACTGTTTCAGGAACATCATCAGCACGCTGATAAAGGTCATGACTGCCACAAACATCACAAGTTCCTTCAACTTTCGTTGGATTAAAGATTTTGTGATAAGTTGCTCCACAGTTACGACAAATATAACGTCCGCTCAGTCGATCCACAAGAATATCTGGATTGACTACAATATTTACCACAGCATCAAGCTTGATGCCTAACTCCACAAGCATTTTATCAAGTGCATGAGCTTGGTCAATTGTGCGAGGATAACCATCAAGTAAGAATCCTGAAGCTTTGATGTCGTCTTGTCCTAAGCGTTCTTTAACAATTCCATTTGTCACTTCATCAGGAACTAATTCACCTTTATCAATGAATGATTTAGCAAGCTTCCCCATTTCAGTCTCATTTTTCATCGCTGCACGGAACATATCTCCTGTTGAAATATGATTTACACCATAATTTTTGACGATAAACTCTGCTTGAGTACCTTTACCAGCTCCCGGAAGTCCCATAATTAACAAATTCATTTTGCTTTCTCCTAATTTTTTCTGTCAGCACTAACAGAAAATTTCTGTATTTTCACTTTTTAATTTTAGCGTATTTTTAGTAAAAAATAAAGAAAAACCTTGCTTTACGCAAGATTTTTATTTCATTTCTAGTGGATTATCCATAAATCCTGTATATTTCCGCTTGAGTAAGTAACCTTCGAGCTGTTTAACAGCTTGGATAGCTACCTGAATCAAAATCAGTAATGATGTCCCACCAAGCGCAACAATTTTAGGAAGTCCCCAAATATTTTGCGCTGCAATTGGAATAATAGAAATCAAACCAAGGAAGAGTGCACCAACTGTTGATAAACGCATCAACAAACGTGACACATACTTTTCAGTACCTTTACCTGGACGTACTGATGGGATATAAGAACCTTGTTTCTGAAGGTTTTCTGCCATCTTTTCAGGATTAACCTGTACGAACGAATAGAAGAAAGTGAAAAGAACAATCAGGAGAGCATAGAAGAGCATTCCTGTCCAAGTTGTATACGACAAAGCGTTTTGAAGCGTTGCCAGCCAACCAACATTATCACCATTTGCACGTTGTAAAAACTGCAAGATAGTTGCTGGAGCTGTAGTGATAGAACCAGCAAAGATAACTGGAATAACTCCTGCTGGATTGACACGAAGTGGTAAATAAGAACTTGTAGGTGCCCCTTGTGTCAACTTCGTGTATTGAATAGGAACTTTGCGCTCCGCTTGTTGTACGAAAGTTGTCACATAAATAATAACAATCGCTGCAAGAATCAAGCCGATTACGAAAAGCCAAGACATAGGAATTTCTGATGGACGCACATTTTGGAATTTTTCTGTATAAACAGATTGTACCGCTGACGGAATACCAGAAACAATCCCCGCAAAGATAATTACAGAGACCCCTGAACCAAATCCTTTTTCATTGATTTGTTCACCCATCCAAGTTACAACCATTGACCCTGTGGTCAAAATGGCTCCAATCATCAAATAACTTTGTAAATTTGGATTCTCAACAATATTGAGTGAACTCATCGCTTGGAAACCAGCAGTGATACCAATAGATTGCGCCATAGCAAGCACTAAGGTAATATAACGCGTCGCTTGATTCAGCTTACGACGTCCAATCTCTCCTTGTTTTGACCACTCCACAAATTTTGGTAAAATATCCATTTGTAAAAGCTGAACGATAATAGATGCTGTAATATAAGGCGAAACCCCCATCGCAAAAAGCGAGTAGTTTTGCATCGCATTACCAGACACCAAATTCATCATGTTCAAAAACGGAAGATTACTGATTTCTGTCAAGTTTTGTACGTTGACACCAGGCACTGTAATATGTGCCCCTAATCGAAAGACAAAAAGGATGAAAATCGTAAAGAGGATTCTTGCTCGGACGTCTTTAACCTTAAAGGCTTCCTTAAGTGTTTTAAAAAACATAAAACCTCCTTAAAGCGTTTTAATTGTAAATAGACAATAAGCGGCTGAAAATCAACCGCCAATTGAATAGATTAAGCTTCTTCTACAGAACCACCGTTTGCTTCGATTGCAGCTTTTGCAGCAGCAGATACTTTAGCAACTTTAACTGTGAGGTTTTTAACTGTCAATTCGCCGTTCGCAAGAACTTTAACACCAGATTTAACATCTTTAACAATTTTAGCAGCTACAAGAGTTTCAGCTGAAACAGTAGCTCCATCTTCAAGACGGTTCAAAGTTTCAAGATTAACAATAGCATACTCTTTGCGATTAACGTTCAAGAAACCACGTTTTGGCATACGACGGAATAATGGAGTTTGTCCACCTTCAAAACCAGGGCGAACACCACCACCTGAACGAGATTTTTGACCTTTTTGTCCACGACCAGATGTTTTACCATTACCTGATGACGTACCACGACCTACACGATTACGTACTTTACGGCTACCTTCGGCAGCTTTCAATGAATGAAGTTCCATTTTTTCTCCTTATTTTGTACCTTGCTGTCGCCCATTCTCCATGTAAGGAACGTGTAAAATGAACTCGCCGATACTTTAACTATATATTTCATCCGAATGTCGGACTATACTATTCTACTAAAATTACAATAAAATAGCAAATAATTTCAAAAAAAATCTGCCACAGGGACAGATTTTCATTTTTTAATTAAGCTTCTTCAACTTTTACTAAGTGAGAGATTGAATTTACCATACCACGAATTGCAGCTGATTCTTCTTTCACTACTGAGCTGTTGAGTTTACCAAGACCGAGTGCTTTTACAGTTTTGCGTTGAGCAGGGATACGGCCGATTGGTGAATTTACCAAAGTAATTTTAATTTGAGCCATTTTTTCCTCCTTATGCTAAATCTGATACTGATTTACCGCGCAATGCAGCAACTTCTTCAGCACGTTTCAATTGTTTCAAACCATCAACTGTTGCACGAACAACATTAATTGGTGTATTTGAACCTAATGATTTAGTTGTAACATCAGCAATACCAGCAAGTTCGAGTACGGCACGAACAGAACCACCAGCTGCAACACCTGAACCTTCTACAGCAGGTTTAAGGAGGATTTTACCACCACCGAATACGCCAAGCGCTTCGTGAGGGAGTGTAGTACCTACCATAGGAACTGTAATAAGGTTTTTCTTAGCTGCTTCAATTGCTTTACGGATTGCTTCTGGAACTTCTTGAGCTTTACCTGTACCGAAACCGACACGTCCGTTACGGTCACCGACAACTACAAGCGCTGCAAAGCGGAGACGACGTCCACCTTTAACAACTTTAGTAACACGGTTGATTCCAACAACGCGTTCTTCGAATTCTTTAACTTCTTCGTTTCTAGCCATTTTAATGATTACCCCTTTCCTTAGAATTTCAATCCAGCTTCACGAGCTGCTGTAGCAAGCGCTGCAACACGCCCATGATAGAGGTAACCACCGCGGTCGAAGACAACTGCTTCAACGCCTTTAGCTTTTGCAGCTTCAGCTACGAGTTTACCAACTTCTGCGGCTTGTTCAGTTTTAGTTCCTGACAATTTGAGTGATGAAGCTGAAGCAAGTGTAACACCTGCTACGTCATCAATAACTTGTGCATAGATGTTTGTGTTAGAACGAAAAACGTTCAAACGTGGAGTTTCAGCAGTACCTGAAATTTTTCCGCGAACGCGAATATGGCGTTTTTGGCGGAGTTTGTTTTTATCTGGTTTAGAAATCACAATTCTACCTCTTTAAAATTTTAAATTTCGATAGTTTTTGCCATCGATTTTCTTGCTTATAAGCAAGCGGGGAGTTTTTGTCTGTCTAATTTAGGTTAGCATTGACAAAATCTTGGCACGACCCATATCTGTGTCCCACCAACTACGGATTATAATCTCAAAAAGATTATTTACCAGTTTTACCTTCTTTACGACGTACAAATTCACCAACATAACGAATCCCTTTACCTTTATAAGGTTCTGGAGCACGACGACTACGTACATAAGCTGCCATTTGACCAACAGCTTCTTTGCTGACACCTTCAACAACGATAGAAGTTGGACTAGCAACAACAAACTTGATACCTGCTGGAGCTTCGATTTCATCTGGATGTGATTTACCAACTGAAAGAACAAGTTTAGTTCCTTGAAGTTGTGCACGATATCCGACCCCAATCATTTCAAGGGCTTTAGAGAATCCTTCAGAAACACCAGTGACCATGTTATTGAAAAGGGCACGAGTTGTACCGTGAATTGTTTTCATTTCTTTACTGTCATCAGGACGAGTGAAAGTTGCTTCATTACCTTCAATATTCAACTTGATGTTTTCATTGAATGTACGTGTCAATTCACCCTTAGAACCTTTAACAGTTACTGTAGCGCCGTTTTGCTCAACTGTAACACCAGCTGGGATAACAACGACTTTGTTACCAATACGTGACATGTTTTTTTCTCCTGTTAGATTATCAGATTGCTAAGCAATCAGTTTTCACGGGTTTTAAATCAAATTAGACTTAAAATTTTTCTGTCTGTGCTGACAATAAATCTGTCAGTGCTGACAAATGCAACAATTACCAGATATAGGCAATTACTTCACCACCAACATTTGTTTGACGAGCAACTTTATCAGTTACGACACCAGTAGATGTTGAGATGATTGCTGTACCAAGTCCGTTAAGAACTTTAGGAACATCATCAGATTTCACGTAAACACGAAGACCTGGTTTTGAAATACGTTTCAAGTTAGTGATAACTTTTTCACCGTTTTTACCGTATTTAAGAAAAACGCGGATTACGCCTTGTTTGTTATCTTCAACGTATTCAACATCTTTCACGTAACCTTCAGCTTTGAGGATTTCAGCGATTTGACGTTTAATCTTGCTTGCAGGTGCTTCTACAACATCGAATTTACGCATATTAGCGTTACGAATACGAGTGAGGAAATCTGCGATTGGGTCAGTCATTACCATAATGTAATTTCTCCTTATTTGTAGTTTGGGTGTGTTCAATCCCACTTTCAAATTAATGAGGTCCTTTTCATAAAAAAGACCGAACTTAATTAGTATAGCAGAAGTTCCGCACCATGTCAACACTTTTCTTTACAATGGTGTCCGTCTTGAATTTGTAGAAATCCTACTATTCCCAGAAATATTAGGTTTAAAGAATATTAAATTTTACAAAAAAAGTTGAGAAATAACAGCTTGTATTCTCAACTTTTGATTTTTTTTACTTTTTTGTGTAAAATAATCTGAGTTGAGTAAGACAAGCTCTAATTGTTTTACTCACGTGAAGCACTACGGTTACCGCCGTGGTGCTTTTTTATAATTTTTTCTCTTTTTAACTAATAAAATTATACTAAAAACTCACAACAAATTCAAGCGTTTGTTGCGTTTTTTACATGTTATTTTCAACTCAAAAATACTGTTCTTATCAGCTTTTCAAGCTTCTAATTTTCAGAATTTTTACGTGATATTTCTGAAAATTCATTAATCAATGGAGACGGCGCCCTGATTTACTCCGTTGAACGACCTGTTTAATTTCGTAAACTTCTTCCACTTCTTTAAGATAATAAGAAGCCGTAGGCATCGCTTCAATTTTTTGCCATTCTTCTCGCCACTTTCCCGTGAAAAGGTCTCGTAAAGTCCCTTCGGCTGAATCAATAATGAGCTGTGCAAGTGTCTCTGCTCCCTCTGGAAGCCATGACATTTTTCTGTGTTTCATTCGATCCGCAATATAGGTATTTTGTGACTCTACTATCCCCATTCCCTCATGGGTGTACCCTCTCAAATGGGCAGGTTTAGTATATTGGAAATAGCGAAGTAAGCGCTCGGAGAACTTCTCAAATTTTTCAAGCGACGCTTCATCTTCAACCAATGCAGCCGCCGTATTCAGAGCAAGTCGGGCATCTTTCTTAATATGGCGACGAATCGCTGAACGAAGCATTTCTTCTAATTGCTTTGATCTTTCGTCTTCTCCAGACAAAAATTTAAAATAGTCACTAATTTTTTGATCCAAATGATACTGGTCCCAATGATGTTCCCACTTACACCCAAGAAATTTAGCAAAATCTTTAAAAACTTCTGGAGTATAACCTGATCCCATATCCGAGTTCGTAATAAGCAAGGTCTCCTTAGTGATTTCATAATGACTGTCCAAGTAGTCTTTCATCAATTCTCTAGCTTTTGGGTTACTGGCTTTGATGACACGATGCTTATGAATGAGCCGATTTTCTTTGTTTATTTCAACCACTCCCTCGTGCGCAACAAAATGAGCAAGGTCAATTCTACTTTTTCCTTGTGCCTTTTGTTCTTCTGTGAGTTGTTGCTCATCAACACTCACTCCGTCGCCTTCCAAATAAAGACGACTTATTTTCCGCTTCGGTGTCTTGTGCTCCTCATATTCCCGATAAGCTTCTCGTTCTTGATAAAGCTTCGTCGCAAGTTGACGGACTTTGAGTATGCTATCTTTGGTTAGTTCGACGTGCTTATGTAACCTAATCTGTTTAGCTGACTTTCTAAAAGACAAATCAATCATCGTCTCCGCGACGAGAATGTTCATCTCAGGCGACAAACGCACATAAGGCTCCAAACCCAGCCACTCGTCCAATGGCTTTTTCCATTTCCCCTCTTTTCGCAAACATTTTCTTATCAGAGGAACATCGCCAATCAAGGTGGTAACTGTTCGTTCCGCTTTTCGGATGACCTTCCAGTCGCTTTTAATTAAACGTGCCACTTCCGCATCTTCATAAGTTTTGCATACTTCCAGAAAGTGTTCAATATTCCGTTTTTGACTTTCCAGTTCAAAAGCTAATTCATCAAATTGAGCAACCATACCACTCCTTGGTTTTTATCGATAATAATCAATTTTAAGAATTTTAACGAACCGTGTCAAGAAAATTTTCTGTTCTGATTAGACAAGAACACTATTTTATATATTTTGTAGTAGTCTTTAACCTTAATCAAAAAACAAGTGCTATATCTGTTACTTTTAAGCACTTGTTTTTTGATTTTTTGAGTTATGATTATGAAAGTGAAAAAATAACTCCCTCATATTTTCCTTTATTATAAATTTCTCTGTAATTTTTATTATCATATTTTTTTAAACTAGAAGTACCTATAACAAAGTGCATAGCTGAACTATTAAAGGTCTTCTTATCAACGGTATAAGTAAACGAGATTGTTGCAGTTTCGTTTACTTTAAGATTTCTATTAGAAAATTTTACATTATCAGTTTGAGAATAATCATAACCTCCATACAAAGAGCATTCTGATAATTGCGAAATATCTTGTATAGCATTGGATATATTTGTGACTGTAACATTTATAGTCACAGGCATATTAATATACTGATCATTCGGGTTTCCACCATCATAATGGTATGATTTACCCAACTTATAACCAGTTACTGATAATTTCAAATCATCCAAAGAAACCCATTTGTTTTGTTCAAAGGTTTTAATTTCAAAAGAGTGTGGAACATTGCTGTTAATCTTTTTTATTCTAATTACTGAAAGAACAAGAATAATTGCAACCAAAAATATAATCAAAAAACTTTTCTTACGCATTCCTTCTCCTATTCGGTAAACTTTCCTTCTTCTACATAATAATATCTGTCACAAACTCTTTTTAAATCTTCGTTTCTATGACTGGTCAATAAGACTAACTTATTTATTCTCTTTAAATTCTCAATAATATCCAGCAATAACTCTATACCTTGATTATCTAATCCATTAAATGGCTCATCTAGAATAATTAAGTTAGGATTTCCCATCAAAGCCTGAGCAATTCCCAACCTTTGCTTCATTCCTAAAGAGTATTTACTAACCTTTTTTTCTCTTTTTTCATATAATCCAACTAATTTTAATAGTTCCAAAACATCTTGTTTTGATACATTATTAGTCAGTAGAGACAAACTATACAAGTTTTGATACCCTGACATTGAATTAATAAATCCTGGACTTTCAATCAACATTCCTGTTTTTGATGGGAAATCAACATCTTTTCCTATAGTTTCATTACCTACAGTAACGCTCCCTTTGTCAACTATTGCAAAGCCACAAATTGCTTTGAATAGCATGGATTTTCCCGATCCATTTTGACCAATAAATCCTACGACTTGTCCCAAATCCGCGGAAATACTAACATTGTCTAGAATAAATTGCTTCTTTCTTTTTATAGTGAGATGTTTAACTTCTAAATAAGCCATGCCTTCCTCCTCTTAAAATGAATACCTTTGAATCAATGTTTTTACTACAAGGCTAACCATCAATATCATGAAAATATTTATCAATATTGCAATACAAAAATTATTTCCCATCAAAAAGTAATTTATATTATCGCTCAAAATAAGTGAGCTTTTAAATGGAATAAATTTAGTATTACAAATACTAATAACAATTAGTATCAAGGTACTCATAAACATGGAAACAATCGTGTTTGAACCAATTATATAAATTAAGAATGACAACAAATTCGTCAGAGTAACGCTAAGCCACAAAAGTATCAGGTATTTAATAAATAAATATGAAAAAATGACTGGTCGTAACAGCGCCACTGACAAAACTACTCCAAATACTAAAGTATATATAAAAGCTGTAATAAATATTGAAATCAATATAGCTAACGATAACAAATTCCTTTGCTTTATCCTTATCAAAAGTGTTAATCCTTGGTTATCAATTAACACCACTAATGAATAAAAAATTAAAAGCATAGAAATCAAGTGAATAATTAACCAAAAATACGGCAACTCTATTTCACTATATTCCCTAAGTGGATATGTATTGCTAAAAAATGGTGAAAGAATATCAGGAATATTTTTTCCTGAAAGTTTCATTCTATCGTTTACCATCATGCTGTAGATACCTATAAATATATAACCTAATAAATACCATCTTTTACCTAATGAAACCATATATCTAATAAAACGTTTCGACAGTATGTATATATATTCAATACCCATAATGCTCCTTGATTTTTTTCATATTTTGAATAAGTGAACCTATACTAAATATTATAACATTTAGTATAATCAGCTTTCCTATAAAAATGAAAAATGAGAATGAATTTACTAGAATTTGGCTTCTATCAATTAAGAAAAGTGGTGTTAACCACGGTGGCTGTTCAACTAAAGAATAAATAAATAATGCCAATAAGAGAAATAAAATTATATATCTATTTTTTACATATAAAAGTATAATCAAAAAACCATGAGCAATTGTAATAAACTGTACATATTTCACTAAAAACATTCTGAAAGTAATAGTGAGCTTCCATGAAGTAGTAGTATCAACATCAACAACGAAATATCTAACAATTGTGAATGTAATAAGAAAACTCACTATTATCAATAATAAATAGAATAACAATAGAATAGCCGTTGAAATTAATCTACTCATTAAAACTCTCCTGTTTCTTCTAGAGTAAAGAAGAAATGTAGAAGTAGTTGTCCATTTCTCAATAAAATAAACTACTCCCACTAATGGTAAAATATAAAATATCAACGTAAAACCATTAAATGCCCCAAACAAAAATCCAGTATTTCCAAATAACAAAACATCCAGGTTACCAAATTCTTTATCCATCCTAAAATACTGAAAAATTAAATTGAATAAATTAAAAAATATAAGCACTAAGAAAAAAAATAAAATATTGTAAGGTGAAATTAAATGCAACAAGTAGAAAATCCCTCTTTTATATTTCATGTTTTTTCACTCCAACAAAAAGAGTCACAATAGAAAATATAAAAACTAAAGTAATAAAAATTATTCCCGATACTTGGATGTTTTGAGTACCAATAAACTGAGATGTTATAGTAAAGCGATCTGGTACAAAAAATTGAATTATCATATCAATGAATAAGACAAGAAACATTGGAATTGCTAAGGATAAATAGCGATTTCTCATCAAGAAAGATATAGAGGTAGCAAATACTGATAATGCTCCTCCAAAAATAAAGATAAAAACTATTCTTATTATAAAATAAATTAAAGGATTTCCATAATATAATTGAGGTATAAACTCTTGTGAATCAACAAGAAACATACTATAATATGGGTTTAACGCTGTATGTGGAATAAAGAAAAACAGACTTATAAAATTTACCACAGCAGGTACAATTGAAATTATTCCTCCAATAAAAAAAGAAAGTAACATATTTTGACTTAAATACTTTTTAAAATTAGAACGAGGAATAAATGATTTAATATATCCTGAATTTAAATCTTCAGCTACCAAATCCCCAACACCCATACTGGCAATTAGAGGGAATAAAAATTTATAAATTACAAATGCTGGAAAAGGAATTACAAGGATTCCCATTGAATATGCACTAACTGGATAAAATAAATAATTATCTTGCGGAAAATTTCCAATAATTTTCCCTGTGACTAGTCCAGATACTCCCAGAATAATACCACATATAGTTATTAGCCAAAGCTGATGTCTCTTTGAAATTCTGTAAAGAATGGCTCCCATACCTGTTAATCCTCCTATAATATTTTGTGCTTTCATTCCATTTAAGTTATAATTAAGTTGCACCAATTATATCATATTTGCCATTTGAAAGGAAGTAAACTTATGAAAAAATGGATAATTTCAACTGCTGTAACAATTGGAATTTTAACAGTAGGAACTATCCCTGTATTTGCAGGAAACAATCACGGAGACACTAGTTACACCTTTAATTTTACTCCTGGACTTACTGGGAGTTATAAATACACTGATATTCGTCCAAAATATGATTACAGTTCCGCCTACATGATGGCGAAAACTCGGTCTAAATCTCAAAACTATTCTGCTTGTGTTGTTGATAGCAATGGCAAATACTTTAGCCAAACTTGGTATGTTGAAATTACAAAACTTAACAAAGGCTACTATATTGCAAATAATGCTTATGAAGATAAAGGTAAAAATGTCAAAGTAAAAATCAAAGGAACAACTGGAGATATGTTTGGATTTAAAGTAACAGGTGTATGGAGTCCAGATAGCGTATAAATAAAAAAGACTATATGATTTTTGGTGCAAGAAGCCTTAATAAAGCTTCTTTTTTGTTTTACCCATTATTGCTATGGAACAAAATTTTTATATCTAATTTAAAACTTTTCATTTTAACAAATTTTCCCAATTTGTAACTTCTTCAAAAATCTTTCGAACGGCTTTACCTAAAATTTTATCATATTCCACTGACTAAATTTCTTCTATGTAAGACTCCTCCAAGATTTTTCGGTCATTTTGCAAATTTTTAAGTTGCTGGACTAGACGTTCATCAGTTTAATTAAATTTCATATGATCAGTGAGCTTTAGAATTTGCTCCTCTAATTTTTTTCCATATCTGAAATAAAATTCTCTCTTAAATGTTCAAAAGATTGACATCCCACAACCCCGAGACTCCAGTCCTAAACCACCTGCCCAACAGCTTTTTTCAGTTCCCCTCTTTTCATAAACATTTTCCTATCAGATGAACATCGCCAATCAAGATTGCAACTGTTCGTTCAGCTTTTCGGACGACTTTTCAGTTCAAAAGCTAATTCATCAAATTGGGCAACCATACCACTTGATAATAATCAATTTTAAGAATTTTAACGGATTGTGGCAAGGAAATTTCTTGTTCCAATTGGACAAAGACACTATTTTATGATATTTTGGAGTGGTCTTTAACCTTAAGCAAAAAACAAGTGCTGTTTTTGTTACTCATCAGCCCTTGTTTTTTATTTTTGAAATTTTTTAAAAATCCTTTATTTATTTTTCATCATCATCATCATAGAAAATAGATAAAGAATAAAGGTAAATAAAGAGTAGTGGCTCATTACCCATAAATGGAAAGACCAGCACTTGTAAAAACGGTTTATGGTAGTCTAATGACCATAAACCTAGTTTACAGCCTTATGGAACCATAAATAGAAAACCTAACTTATGGACTCCACAATATAGAAAACCTGATTTATGGTCATTTAAAACCATAAGTCAGGTTTTAAATTTATGGATATTCAAAAAAAGTCTCACTAAGTATAGTGAGATAGTAAGTATTTTTTATCCAAATTTATATATTATAATTTGATTTTTCTCCAATTGATAACCCTCTAAGCTTTTATCATAATGAGTGTTCTTATTTTTTGCTCTTTTTCACATTTCCTGTCAAAATAAGTATTAAAATCACTATAACAATGATGGTGATAACGCCTCCATAAAAAATTGTATTTCCAACATGACCTTCTATCCACGGAAGTATTGGTGTCCAAATGACTGCTAGGAAAACACAGCCAAATACTAATATTATGAAAGCTGACATAATACTCTTCAAACAACTGCTCTTTTTTTGCTTCTCAAGACTTTTTCTACTCGTCCATCCTCTCCCAACAAATACCGCATCTGGGTTAGAATTTACAACTCCCCAATTTTTAGAAAATATTGATTTATTTAATTCTCCTACAGGCTCTCCATATGTTGACACTAATTGTTCAAATAATTTTTTTGTTTCTTGAGTCAACCCTGCAGGATATTTTTCTAGTTCTCTCAAATTGAGACATAACTGGTTAATTGTTCTTTTGAAATCCTGCCCTGTTCTAATATCGTCCCATGCTTGCCAAAGGTATGTCCTCTCTGGACCTTCATCAAGATGAGAACCCAAATTTTGAATTTCAAGATAAAATTTATTTTGTCTATCCGTAAGCATTTTACCCCTCCTTAGTCATTTGGTGTATTGTTATAAGGAGAACCTTGGTAGTGAGAGGCATTATACGCTGATTTTGCAGCTTCCTTTGAGGTTGCTTCTGTTTGCTTTTTATTATTAGCTTGTCCTGCTAAATAATCACTCCCTTTTTCAACAGTAGTTGTATTTACAGCTGCTTGAACATCTTCACGTTCTCCTTCAGCCGCCATTGCTCCAAGAGCAATATTTGCTCCAGCTCCTTCTTTATATACCAACCTATCATTTGGCTCTATACTTTCGACTCCTTTAACCTCTCCAATATTTGCTTTAGGATCTAAACTATATTTCAAATCGGAGGATTCCCTAAGTCCAGAAGCCTCATATCCAGGCTGTCCTGCTCCCACTCCATTCAAATTATCCATCACTCCCATAAAATTATTCAATCCTCCATTACTTTGTGAAAGCAACTTTCCTGTGCTTAAATTTTTAGTTTCTGAAAAGTTTTGCTGTATGCCATTTACTGTATAACTCACTGTTTTTGTTTCAATATCATCATTATTCATCACTTTTGGCCGTGAGGTTCTGAGCGTCAACTTGCCACTTGGATAGGTAAGTTGTAAATCTTTTACGATTCCATTCAACTCATCAAGGTCAGCTTTGTTCTTCGTGAATCCAACAAGATTATCATAAAGCTCATTCAACTCTGATTTACTTTTTCCCTCCGCAACAGCTTCTAAAAATTTTTCCATAGCAGTCATTGCTTTCGGATTGTTCTTGTACTGAGGATAAAGAAGACCTGATTCCCTATTCCCCATTTTGGTAGAAAGTTTCGAATCGAATTTTTCATTTTTTAATCTAGTTATCCAGCTCATATTTACACCAGCGGGAAATGTGATGTGACCATTGAAACTTGCTCTGCTTTGATTGATAATACTCACACCCTGTAAAGCATATTTGAATGCCTGTAAACTATCCGTAAATAAAGATGAAGTGCTACTTACAAAAGTTTCTAATGCTGCAAGTTCGTGTTCATGCATTGTTTTAACTTGTTCTAAATTATCAAGCTGCTCCTGCAATCCAGGTATCTCTGCCATATTTGCTGCAATTTGACCAAAGTCTCCACTTGCTGCTGATTGAAGGTTCTTCATTAAGTCTTGATCGTCATCAATTTTCTGCTGAAATAGTCGAATTAATTCTTTTGTGTTATTGAGTTGCTGTTTAATCAATACTTCGTCTAAATGACTTTCATACTGGCGTACATTACCATCTGCATTACGATATGCCACAAGGTCTGATTCAATATCACTGATGGCCTGCGACAACTTTTGAAGCATCGGATTAATATAAGCCACAAACAATTCTTTACCTGCCGTGTAAGCAGCACCTGAAAGTGTCCCTGAATTAATTGTATCTACCAAGTGTGTGCTACCTTTGGAAAGACGGTTAAATATTTCTTTAGCGCTCTTCAAATTAGCCGTCATAACTTGCATGAGATGATCTGAGTCGCTACTATCATAAACTACCACGGTAAAGCACTCCTTTCTTTATATAAGCTTTCTATTTTATCTTCAATTTCAATTCGAGCCACTCGGCTGGACTCTTGAAAAGTTTCTTGTTGCCGATTTGCAGTCCATTTTGCTTGTCCATAAGCCTCTTGCAGGACAGACTCTTGAAAACGGGATTGTTGTGAAGGATATTGATTTCTTTGCTGAGAAAGTTCTTCTGATTCATAAAAATGACGATTGGCATCCGAAAGAAATTGGTCATTTCTGTTCTCAAAATTTCGCTCTAACTGTCCGAGGTCATCCATTTCCTGTTCTTTGAACATGATTTTTTGAGCGTATTCCGCACGTTTGTCTGCGCTTTTATCTTTTGAATTCAATTTAGAAGATGAAAAGTTGGAAGAGGTGGTAGTGGACTCTTTTTTAGTTTCGGAGCTTGATTTTTGAGCGTCGTCATCAAGTGCAATAACTACGTAAGAATTATACGAGCCCTTTTGTTCAGTTTCCAGTTTTTCCTTTTCTGCTATCCTATAATCTTTGATGTATTGTTGAATTTCTTCTTCGGTTAAATCTCTGTAAAGATGGTTATAAGTAATAGCACATTGGCGAATTTCATCATCTGTCGCATCTACCAAGCCTTTGAGACCCCCAAACATTGTCTTTACCCAAGGCATTAATCCCACCTCCTTGCCGCATCCATATCTCGTTCCTCAATCGCATTTGCCAATTCAGGAAATTTATTGGCTTGCAGTAAGATACATGACACAACTTTTGAAACATCGGACATCAACTGATTCGATAAAGTTTGTCCTGCGAGCATACTTGGAACAGTGCTCGAACCAAAATTGACGGATTGATTTGAAAGCCCAGAAGCATCAACACCTATAAGCTCGGCAATAGCTTCCTGAGCATCAACAGTATTAGATTTTATTTTCCCTGCTGCCATCAGAGTCTCCTTTTTCATTTGTATTAAATTTATTATACTACTTTCTTACAAACGTTTCCATGGTTGACATATAGCAGAATTTTTATATCTAAAAACTCTGAATTCTATATAATAAAATGGACTCATTTTGCAGAATCCATTTTATCTGTTCTATATCAATAAGTTTATAGACTACTCTTAAACAAAATAATCCATCCATTATCCATAGTTAATTTTGAACAAAAATATTTTTGTTATTCTTCTCTATCCGCAGCACTTTTCATTGCCTCACGAACCGCCGCAATCTGTGCATGGCTTAACAATTTCGAGTTAAGATAGTGCTCTAGGGCATCTGACGCCAGTTGTGTCATCGTTACTCCTTTAAAAGCCGCAGCCATTTTATATCCAGCTGCATCCTCTGAACTCACACGAATTGTTTTTGGTGCATTTTTGTTAGAAGGAACTTTTTTCTTTTTTCCAAAATCAAGAACGACCTCTTCTGAGGAAGACTTGACTGTCCCTTTTTCTAAAACATCCGCTTCTTGATATTTTGCAAAACGATTTTCCGTATCCATTTTATTTTAATTTTCTCCACTTTTCTAATAATCTTTTTTTCTATAAATAGATTATATCGCTTTTTAAGAATGTTTTCAATCTGTTTTATACGCCGTTTCAAGCGCCAGCCTTGCCAAGCCCAAAGAATTTTGCAAAGTCCGTAAATCACGGCACCCACTGAAATGAGAATCATCAAAATGGTTAAAAAATGCTTGATCGCTTGCGCATATTCTTTGAAAAAAAGATAGACGAAGGTCAAAAATAACCCGATAAGCACTATTCCAATAAAAGATAATCCATCTTCAAAATCCTTATTATCTGCGTCAAAATTTGTTCTATATTTTCCATGTGACCAGCGCATCGCATTCCTCCAATTTATCTGCTAATAGATTTTTCTATTTTTCCCATTCAATTGTCTAATGCATCTTTTAAATGATGACATAATACTTTGACATCAGCCGCAAATGCTTTTTGATCTGACCTTATTTTTCGATCAAAAAGTGGAACAGAATGATTCATTGCTGTTGAATGTTTGATATAGCCCAAATATTGTTCACGGTAACGATTGCTTTGCATCGTTTCAATAAAGTCTTTTGAAGCCGTCTCGCCTGGGACAATCTCGTTTCCAATCAAGCGTAACTTAACCTGCGTCTCATAATCTTGATTAATTTCATTCACATAGTTCTGTAAACCATTGATGGCGATAATTGAATTATCTCCTGGTCGAGCAATTCCTAAAACCATATCACTTGCAATGACCGAATTTTCGATGAGTTCATCCTGAGCATTCTCTGTATCAATCAAAAGATAATCATAATGTTCATTCAACCACTCATAATTTCGTGCGATCCAACGGACAAAGATTTCCTCCCGTTTGCGTCGTCCAACCAATTCTTTTTTTAACGCTTTCGTCTTTGAACTTCCAGCAATTAAATCTAAATTTTCCTTGATTTGAATGGGCTGTACTTCCAAATTATTATAAATTCCGAGAATACTCTGTTCGTCAGGTACTTCCTGAAGACCAATACAGAGATTCGTCAAATTACGTGATTTGTCCTTATCAATCACTAATACACGGCTGTTCTGACGCAAGTATGAAGCGAAAGTAAGCGTGAAAGTTGTTTTGCCATCCCCACCTTTATGGATAGTAATCGTCATTATTTTCATTGGTCTTCCTCCTCAAGAATGGTAGGATGGTAAGGAAAATGAGGATAATCATGTTCAGCCAGATGTTCCTGGTATTCGTCCCACGTGATGTCCTCAGCTGAAGGTTTTAAATCAAAAGCATAAGACCAATCATTTTGTGCCAAGTCATTTGCCTGTTTCCAAATCCGATCATCTGTCACTGGAACATACTCGATCGTATCGTCAGAAAAATCACTATCCAAATAACGGTAGCCCTGATAAATCATTCCTTCAAAATCTCCCTCGTAGATTCGTTCTCCTTCCTCATCAATATAATACTGTTCCTCTGTCTCCTCGTCTAAAAGCAAATCATACTCAAAGTATTCCACGAGTCCGATTTTTGCACCATATTTCTCGCCAAAAAGTAAATAAGCAACATCTACTGCTCCAATATCTGCTCCTTCGCCTGCATCGTGTTGGTTGAGCCAATCAAGAATAACTGGATAATCCTCAGTGGATACCGCTTTCCAATAATCTCCAAATGCCATTTTATACCTCTTTCTTAAAATAGATTTATTTATTTTATCTTTAATCTATTTATCTATATTTCTATTCTTACATAATTAAAAACTCTTGTCAAGAATAAACGCATAAAAAATGTGTAATTAAAGTAAAAAAAAACAGCCCTGAACACTGATTTTGTTCAGGGCGTAACGATTGATTAGAATTCCATTTCTTCATCAATTGTTTTAATTTTTTGACTCGGAGTTTTAATCTCTTTCTCTACTGTATTTTTATGAACATTTTCTAACTCTATCGCTGTATTCACAGCTTCCAATTTTTGAGATAGACGCTGATATTCAGCTTCTTTTTCAAAAGGTTCATTGAGTTTTGATTTTAAGGTAACGATACTTTTTTCGATATTTTCAATTTTTTCTTGCTGATTATCTGCTTTCCCCTTAATAACATTTTTGACTAGATTGTCTAATCGTGTCAACGTCCCAATCCCACTTGAAAGATTAACGGGTGTAGAATAAGTATTTTTTCCAACTAAATAAGCCATTGGTTCTGCCGTCAATTCCGCTGCTAAATTAGGCTTAATCAAGAGTTCAAAACCTGCATACTGACCCAAATTTTTTTGTTCTGTTGCATGATAGGCCTGACTCGCAATAAACTCTCCTGCTTTTTTCTTTTCTGTAAAAGTAGAGTCAATCAAAGTAAGTTGAAAGTGCTCTGGACTTGACGTTTGATAGCTTGCTGCTATTTTCCCATCAAATAGAGCATTTGTGGCATATTGACGCATGAGTGGAAGATGAGCTTCTAGGCGTTCAGCCTCCCGTTTATCGGCCTGTTTATCGGCATAAAATGTAGAACGTAAGATGGACAAACTGGTGAGCTGATTTTCCAGATCCATTTTTTCTCGAATTTTAGGATTATTTGTCGCAATTGCTTTAATCTCACTCGCTGTCAATACGAGTTCGTTCAAATCTTCCATTGAGCGTCCCACATTTTTTCCACTTAAAATTTGTGTGATGTAGGTTAACTTTTTCTCTTGAACTTGCCACATAAAAGTATCAAAGGAGCCTTTCGTCACATAATGATGAATTTGCACCTCAGGATTGAGATTACCCTGACGTACAATTCGGCCATTACGCTGCTCGATGTCGCTAGGACGCCAGGGCACATCAACATGGTGTACCGCAATTAAACGGTCTTGGATATTGACCCCCGTTCCTCCTTTTTGCGTGGAGGCAAAAAGCACACGAATTTTTCCTTCACGAACTTTTTCAAAAAGTTCCGCTTTTTTCTTATCTGTAGGATAATCATGAATAAAAGCAATTTCCTTTTGGGGAATGCCTAACTCCATAAGACGCCTTCTAATATCTGCGTAAACACTAAATTTATAGTCTAAGTCTTCTGCATTTAAACTCACGTTCTTATCCTTACGCTCACTTTTCGGTGTTCCAATATCAGAAAAAATAAGCTGTGTGGAGTGTTTTTCCTTATTTTCTTCCCATATTTTATGCACCTCTTCAGCGACTTGTTGGCCTTTTAAACTATCACTAGGGTTATAGAAATCAGGATCAATCAAACGCATATCTGTCGCCATCAATCGTGCTTCTGTGGTCAGTTTAAGAAAATTATCTATACTAGGGTCAGAAGGCATATGCTCACTTCGCCAAATAAGCTGTTTCATAAAGGCAGCTTGTGCTTCCGTTAATTCGCTGGCATGAACAAAAGGCTTTCCGTCATTAGCAATCTCTGGAGTAGGTAAGTTGAGCATTTCTGCAGTTTGAATGTCCGCCACCGTGCTAAAAAGGTTCATTAACTCTGGTAAATTATTGAATCGAGAAAAGCGAGACACAGGCTTCCATTTTTGTCCTGTCTGGTCAACCTCATTTTTCGTTTCAATTTCTCCAAAGGCAGATGCCCATTCATCAAAATTAGAAATCCCATAGTCACGTAATTCCCTAGGCATTAGATATTTCATCATCGTATAAAGTTCTGCCATAGAGTTGGAGACAGGTGTACCCGTCGCAAAAACAACGCCACCTCCGTCATGAATTTCTTGAAGATACCGAACTTTGGCTAAAAGGCTACTTGCCCGTTGACTGGCTGTCGTACTAATTCCTTTAACATCTGTAATATTGGTCATGTAGCTCAAATTTTTAAAATGATGGGCTTCATCAAGAAAAAGGAAGTCAATCCCTGTCGCTTCAAAGGTAATTGGGCTATCATCTTTCTCAGTCTGCAGCTTAAGCAGGCGTTTCTTTGCACTTTTCTCCAACTGGATGAGTTGTTTAACCGTGCTTCGTCCCCCTTCTTTAGCTTTTGCGGCAGCTCGTGCTTCAACAATCTCATCAATTTCTGCTTTGATGACAGCTTCCTCACGTTCTTTGGTTAAACCAATTTTTCCAAATTGCTCATTACTCAAAATAACAGCATCATAATCTCCTGTTTGGATCTTGGTAACAAATCGCTTGCGATGAGAGACTTCAAAGTCTCGATAAGTTGGAACAATAATGTTCTTATCAGGATAAGCACGGAGTATATCCGCCGCAAATTGATTGAGCACTGCTTTAGGTACCACATAACAGGGCTTATTAATCGTTCCTAATTCTTTTAACTTCATTCCAGAAGCAATCATAGATAAAGTCTTACCCGAACCCACCACGTGAGCAAAAAGACCTCTTTTTTCTTGAATAACTCTAGCTACTGCATTTTTCTGATGTGCTCGAAGTGTAATGGTATCCGTCAGGCTTGAAAAAGTAAGATGTGAACCATCATACGTTCTAGGTACAATTGAATTAAAACGGTCATTATAAACTTGTTCCATAATCTGAGAGATTTCAGGCGTCTGATGAACAAAATCCTTAAATGCCTGCTGGAGCAGGATTTGTTTTTCTCTTGCAACAATGGTTAGCTCTGCATCCACAAAGGTTTCTGTCGTTCCATCTTCATGTTTAATCGTATTTTTAATTTTTGTATTTTTGAGATTGAGTAAATTTTCAAATAAATGAATAGGATTATAATTAGCTGTTTTACCCGAAATAACGAGGGAACGGTAAAGTGAACTAAGCTGCCATTCTGCTACACGGTTAATTGCTGTGGCATTTTCAATGTTATACGTGGCACGATAGGTATTGTAGTCCAGGCTCATTCCCAATCCATAACCATTATTTAATTTTTCTTTTAAGAAAGTTTGATAGATGGATAACGGAATCCAACGAGTACCAATCCAAAAATCAATCTGATGAATAGAAAGAGGCTCAGGCAATATAGCTTCGAGCGCTTGTTGATTTGAACTAAAGCGAGAATCATTTGAATTAAGAAATGGACGCAGCTGACTTATTTTCTTTTTGATATTTCCACTTAAATAAATGGAAGCAGGTTCATATTGCATGGAAATAGGATTTAAAAAGAGCTGTCCCTGCAGCTCTGATAAAATCTCCTCTGATGTAACTGACAGTTGCTCGCTCATAAAGTCTAAATTAACTTGGCCATACAGATTAAGTGAAACGTTCAAGGCATCTACCGCATTCTCAATTACAGGAAGTCCCTTACTTGGAGTAATCGTCTTCTTAAAGAAAAAATCGCCCTTCTCATAGGTGGTATGCCCATCTTCGTCGCGAACCTCATTCTCAATCGAAAGCAAACGATAGAAATTTATATCGTCCGCAAAGAGTTTGGCATTTTTTGAGCTATTAAGACAATTTCCCCCTTTGAGCGCCAAGTTTTTATCTTGAATAAAGTTATCATAGACACGGTTCAAATCAGAAAGTAAACGTTTAAAGGTTGAATCCTCTCCTTGTACAGGTGGCTGATTGAGTTGATAATCAATAATAGCTTGAACTTTTTCACTAATAGCAGTCATTCCCTTAAGTCGTGGGAGAGTCTTCTTGTCAAACTTACCACGAAAATTGACAAGCTTTGGTTGACCTTTTTGATCAAAAATCAATCGGTCATTCTCATCCACAGCTTGTTGAAATCCATCATCGTACCATTCTTGATTTTTCTCAATAATTCCATCATCAGGGTCATGAAAATAAACCTTATCGCCTACAATCTTATGGGTCTGCGGCGCTAAGTCCTTAACTTCATCAGGAAGAGAAAGTGAAAAATCTTTTTTTATTAAAATAGATTTTTCTATAATATTGTTTCTCTCTTCTTGGGTACCTTCAAAAAATGCTGGAACTCCAGGCATAAAAGAGGCTTGCTGCTCATAAGCCGCATGGAGGGAAGAAAGTAACGGTTGAGTTGGTTCTGGTACAACTGTGAGCGTTTTACGAAAATGATTTTGAACTTCATATTCTCCTAACACATACGGCGAACGACTAGATGAGAAAAATTGATTGACATCAACATCATGTGCCTCCTCTGCAGGAACGGTTTCTATCCAATCATCTAACTCATCTGACTGACCTTTTTGTAAAGTCAAGATGTCTGTAGCAACCTTTGTCCCTGCAATTGCTTTAAATGCTGAATTGGGGAGTCTGACCGCACTAACTAGCCCCATCTCTTGATGCAATTCTTGTCTAAGACTGGCGTTCGGTTTATTCATCGTACCCGTAGAAGTAATAAATGAAACCAAACCTCCTTGACGGACTAACTCACTTGATTTTTTGAAAAAATAGTCATGAATCAGATAAGGCTTATTATAGTGAGCATCCGTAATGGTAAAGTTAGCAAAAGGAACATTCCCTACAATAACATCAAAACTTTCCGACTCAAAGTCAATCGTTTCAAAGCCTTGAATTTTAATGTGAGCATTGGGATGCAAAAACTTTGCAATACTCCCTGTAATCGTATCTAATTCTATTCCATAGAGTTCACTATTTTGGCGAAGATGTGCAGGTAAACTACTAAAAAAGTTACCCGTTCCCATTGCTGGATCTAAAATACGTCCACCTTTAAAGCCTTGTCGCTCTAATTGAATGAACATCTCACGGATAAGCGCAGGATCCGTATAATAGGCTGTCAAGCTACTTTCTCGCATTGCACGGTATTCATTAGGTGTGACTGTAGTTTTCAGCAATGTTCTTTGCTTAACAAATTTAGTACGGTTCTCATCGAAAAACTCATCAGCAAGTCCCCCCAGCCTACGTATTTAGCTAAACGGCTCTGTTCGTCAGCTGTAGCCGCACGTCCTTCTTGTTCAAGTTGTTTGACAAGCTGAATGGCTTGAATATTTGCCTCCACTTTTTCTGTTGGAGTTTTCGGATAGAAGTTATCCAGGTTATCAGGGAAAATGAAGTCTTGACTTGGAAGCATGATTTCCTGCTTATTTTGCGGCTTCTCAACCGCTTTTACTTCTTGCACAGTTAAATCATCAGTCGAATCAAAAGAAGGCGTTTCTGGAGTTTCTGTGTCTTTTGAGACATCTCCATTATCAAAATCAAAAAGCGAAAATTCTTCATACTCATTATTAGGTACTTCGTTAGCACTAGATTGTTCACTCTCTCTATTTTCTTCTTGAGCTTCAACAATTACACTTCCCTCTTGTTCAGGTAAAAGTTCCTGTTTTACTGTCTGTAAAGCCAAATCAAATTTTTCCTCAAAATGTTCTACTCCTGAAATTTTATCAGCCAAGTCAGCTATTTCAAAATCTTCCCCATCATAGGTCACAAGCACTTCATTCAAAATTCCACCAAATGAAGCTTTGCAAAGCTGTTCTCCTGAAATAATATAATCATCATCCAAGTTCATCTTTTCTTTGATATGCTGGAATAATTCTTCAATGGGCAACTCGGATAACGGTTCTTCTATTTCTTTATCCTTAAGTTGTCCCTCAAATTCCTCTTTCCATTGGTCAAACGTCAGCATCAAATATCCATCATTTTCATAAGCTGGGTTGACAATGTTCTCAATCTCCACTTTATCTGCAGCTGATAGCCACTCAAAATGATAGGAGGACTGAGATGTGGAATGATTTTCAGCCTGTAACAGTTGATTAGCATAAAATTCATAGTATTGAATACGTTCTTTAAAATAAAATACTCTTCCACTATTATTAGTTTGAGCAAATTGGAATGAAGATATTTCCCCCAAATAGGCCGTTTTCAATTTTTCCAAAAAAATGTCTTTATCCTTTGATGCTTGTTCAGAAGGGATAACCCAGCTTTTCTCTGAGAGATACGGATGACCTTCCTGCTTTTTATACTGTTGAAAATCATTGAAATTAAAAAGCTCTGTTGCTGCTTCTATCGTAATCTGATTTTTCGTTTTAAAATCATCAATCGCCTCGTCCCACATTGTTTTTGTGTGCCCCCGCCTGATAAGATTAGCTTCAAAAAGATATTTTTGAGTTTGCCAAGAGCGTCCTTCTTTAATCAAATTTTCAGGAGAAGCCGTTTTAAGATAAGAGACATTGGCTCCCAATGTCTCCATATCTGCAATAAACTGTTCTTGAAGTAGTTTATCTTCATCAGAAAATTCCCGTTCATTTTGCGGTTTGACATTTTCTTGAAAGTCTACTTTTAGCCGCTCAACCATAGAACTTTGATTTTGTGCTGCAGACCGTTCAATTGGTACGGATAACCCATTCCTGGTGTAAAACTCATCTCGAAGGTCAAAAGCGGCTTGCGTCACCTTATTTTCAAAATCGGAAATTCCCGTTCGTTCTTCGGCGTACTCTAGCCCATTGAAGAAGTCCATTTTTCCCTCTAAATTCATCCTTACAACAGGGAGAGCCGTTCCATTTTCATGGTAGATGGCAAGTGCCACATCGGTTACCGATAAATCAGGGACATCAGGTAATGAGCCAATCGCAAACCAGCCCCTTTGTTGTTCGGGAATCAATCGGTCTCTTAACACGGTGAGATATTCGACTCGATCTAGCTTTGGCTTTTTATCCGTTTCTTCTCGTTCGGGATTACTGGTTTTCTCAACCGTTTCAATGTTTTCTGGAGTCTCTGGTTCAAAATGCAAGGTGCTCAATCCTTGCTCAAAAACCGCATACGCACGTGAACGAATAGGGGTACTCATAGGTTGAGTTTCAAAATATTCTGTACCAGAAGAGAAAGTGAAGACAACTTTGGAGTCATCATCTGTACCTAGTGCTCGACCGAGGTAGTGATAGCCCAGCTGAATGCTTCCTTTTGCTGTTTTCAGATCATAGACATCATAACCGCCTGACACATTGTGTCCTTGCGCTTTTAATTCCACCTGGTGCATATAGGACTCATAAAGCACTTTGTACGCCTCAATCATTGCGTCACGATATTGTGCTTCTCCTGAAATAAGAATAGTGGTAGATTTAGAAAGAACTGCAGCTGGAACTTCAAGATTTTCTGATTGAATTTTAGTTTGTTCTACTTCTCCACTAATAGATTTTTCTATTTTTGGAGAAGTATATTCTTCTAGTTTTAGAGTTTTAAACGTTAATTCTCCTTGTGTAACCTGCTCCAACTTCTCCCTGAATTCCTTTTGTATCGGAACTTCATCATAAGGAATTGTCAAATACAGATAACGAGCGGGAACTTCTGCGCCTCGATAAAGCATCTCTTCTCTAAGTACATCAAGATTGTCAATGACTTGACCATAATCCGACTCATAGAATGAATAATCAGAATCATTCTCTTCCATTTCTGCGAGGGCTTGACTACTTGTTTTGAGTTGAGAAATGACCTCTGTCATGAGTTGTGCTATTTCTGTATCATCAAGTGAATTCAACTCAAAGTTTTCCGAAATATTTTCCGAGTAAATTCCACCATTTGAAACAAGCTCGTGAAGTTCTTCTTCAAAAGAATGTTCCTTCTGTTGCTCTGCTAGACGGCTAATTTCTTCCATGCTATCTTTGATACTTTGATATTGACTTGTAGATAAATTATTTCCAATTTTAATCACACGGTTAAATCTAATGCCTTTATTAGTTAAGGCTTCAAAAAGTCGTTGATGAAGCACTCGAAATTGTTCATCATCGAGTAAATTGAAACTTGCTGCCAAATTATATTGAGCAATCAGAGGAACAAGTTTCTTTTCATTTTCACTAAGATACTCAAAATTAGCCAGTGTCCGCTTTGATAACTGAAAAAGATAGGCTTCATAATTTCCTGAAGGAAGTTTTGATGAATCATAGACCCAGCCTTCTAACTGCAGATAAGACTGCATCTGCTCACATCCTAGCATCAAATCTTCAAATTCTAATTCATGGTGCGCCAGTTGTGTCACGTCAAAATAGTTTTCTCTTTTACTATGTGGATTATTAAACTCTCGCAATGCTTGAAGTGCAATCTGTCCACGTCGAGGGACTGCTCCTAATTTTTCCCATTCTTCCCAGGTCTTTAAAAAACTTGCATGAGAATTTTGTCCATGAATTTGGATAAGTTGCTCAAAAGGTAAAATAAAAAGCTGACGATTTTGTTCTAGAAAATTCTTCAGCTGATTGGGACTGCTCTGAATATTTTGCAATGTTTTCAAATAAAGTGCTTTTAGTTGTTTGTTTTCCAAAGGTTTTCCTTTCCATTATCGACCAAGTAAAAAGCGGAGCAACATTGCTCCGCTTTATCATTCCAAATCCATCTCCAACTCATGTCGATGCGCTCGTTCGTATTCGTTACTTTCCTTCCTGTTCGTAATTCCTGCTGCCTTTAAATCTTCTTTGGCAATTTGCTGATAATCAAAGTTTTCTAGCACTCGCTCCAGCTCCCGTGGATTAGAAACATTAATGACAGGATTTTGCAATTTCTGAACTCTTTTTTTGAGGACATCATTCCAGTCTTTCTGAATATCTTTTTTGGGTTTAATGACTAATCGCTTTTTATAGGTTTGATTAAGGTCTTGCACAATCAAGGCAAAATTTTGATTGACTTTCGGACTTAATTCAAGATTATCCAACGTTTTATGCAAATCCTTATCATTTTTGAGGTATTCTCCAACAAAGCGATCAACTTGTTGAGCTAACTCGTCTATTGAAATCTGTGTCGGATGTGGTTTTGGCTTCTCTCCAAAGAACTTGAAATACCCTTCACGATTGGCCAGTCGTTTTTCCTGTGCAAAATTTGTTTCAAACTTATGTACAGCAAGAAGAGGGGTCAAATCAAAATCAACTCCCCGACGTGCTGCAGCTTCTTGATAAAGGGACAGTATTTCATGCGGCACAGAGTAAAAATCAGGAATATTGTTATAAAACTTCCCTCCACCTTCCGTCAATGCATTATGCTTTGCATATTCCGACCAGAATGCAACTCCTGCAGCATCATTATCAACAGAAATATAAATCCCATCACGAACAACATCTGGATTTCCTTTAGACCTAGCATAGTCTACAAGATTTTTGACTGTCTCAGGCTTTAAACCAGACATTGCACCATACATGACATCTCTTCTTGCTTTGGGATTAAAGGTAAAATAACTCATCGCATCAATAGGAGCTTCAAAAACATAAAATTTAGTAGGCTTTCCAAATGAAAAATGAAAACCAAAATTAGTTTCACTGTTCTGCGCAATCCCCTTGTAGGTTCCCCTCTTGCCAAATTTATCAAAACTAATATAAGTGCCTTGTACAGAAGCACCAACAATCCTGGTATCTTTTTTATAATGAAAAAGAATATTATTGTGTGCGGCTTCTTGTTCAATAAGTCTAACCTGCAAGAGCTTATCCACTAATGATGCTGAAATCTTACGTTCATTGACTAAATAATTTCGAGCGATTGTCTTATCAGAAGAAATTTGATAACGGTAAACAAAAGGCTCAGGCCTAAGTGCCTGAGCGGGTTTCATTACCGTATGATCAAGTTTAACAAAGTTATTATCTTTCAGATACTCCACTGCTTCAAGAAAACTTTTTTCTCCCCAAGTCATTAAGAAATCTAAAGGTTTCCCACCTTTTTGCCGCTCAAAGTCATAGAATGTATTAGTTGATCGATTAAAAGCAAGTTTACCATCAAGAGAATCCGCACGTTGAAATCCTTTACGGTCAACTCTATCATTGATGGTTAGCCCAATAGAATTGGCTACCTGAAAAATATCGCTGCTATTGAGAAGACGCAACTCCTCATCTGAATATTTTTTGAACATCTCTTCTCCTTACCATTGATAGTCATCTTCTATCTCATCAGGAACCATATGCGGATTGAGTTGCGTTGTTTGTCCTGCAAATAAACTCATATCATCGAGTGACAGTGGCTCTTTTGTTGGTGTTGACACAGCTTGTGAAACAGAAGGAGCTACTGGCGCTTGAGAATTTTTATTTTGAGCGGTTGAATCAAGCATCTCAAAATCTTCCACTAAAAACTCAACGACGTTATGTGTCACGCCTTCCTTGGTATATTTTCGTGAGGTAGGACGACAGACCAAGCAAACTCGACTTCCCTTTTTAGCATAAGTTGCAATCAATTCTGCTGTCTTACGATAGGCAACCATTCTGAAAAAATCTGCATCACGTGTTCCGTCTGTATTTTTATAACTTCTAGGAACTGCTACGTTAAAATTCGCACTAGCATATTCCCCGTAATTTAACAATACATCCTTTGTCAAACGCCCTATCATTACAGTTTTACTTGTACCCATTTTTTTATCTCCAATCTCTAATCAATAAAAAAAGCAGCGTATATTCCTATGGTTCCGCTGCTTTGACTTAAATTCAGTTTGTGGTATAATAGAGATATAAAAAGGACTGGTTGGTATCCAGTCCCCTATGGCCGCTTTAAGAACGGTAGCCTTTCATATTACTTAATAAAAATAATCGTTACGGGCTAAAGTAGACGATTATTTTTTATCCTTGTTATTAAGCAACAGCATCAATGTCGCAAATGCGATCATCAGTGACAATGCTTGATATACAGACAAATTTTTCGCCTTTCATGTTTTGTGAGGTTTGGCCTACAAATTCCATAGGCATCACCTCCAATCAGGCTACCGTCTTTTAACTTCCACATTTCTATTATATCAAAATCAAACTATAAAAGCTAGTAATCACAAGGGTTAACAGCTTTTTTCTTTGTTCTAAATTTCTGCTTCATCTTTCTCCTTTTCCAGTTCCCTTTTAAATTTTTCTGCTGCGAATTCTCGTTTTTGTTCTTCCCAACTTTTGTCAAACATTGTCTTAAGTTGATGTTCAAGCTTATAATTTGGACGAGAAAATCGTTGTTGTTTCCTTTGTTTTGGTAAATGGTCTAACTCAACTTTGCCATATCCTTTGATATGATACTTCTCTTTGAGTTTTTCATCATAAGTATTGAGTTCTTTGAGCAAATCATTCCCTAATTTTGTATAAAGTCCGTCTTTACCATAGAGCTTATTCTGTTTATAATCCTCTGCCCGTGAGTCGCCATAGGCTTCCTTGAAATAGGTCACTTGCTCATCTAGCAAGTGATTAAATTGTTTAAATTCTTGCTTGTAATTTTTCTCAATGTAGCGCTCGACAAATTGGTCAATCGTAGCTCGGTAGGGTTCCATAGCAGACATTCGGTAATGCCACAAACGTTTATCAGAAGGCAGTGCTCGATGTAAAGCTTTGAACTCCTGGCGTGCGCTCAAATCAAAAAAACCAACCAACGGCTTGTTTTTACTTGTAATAACATTACGCTGCAGCTCAGAGAGTGCTCGCGACTTTTCAGAGTTGTCAATCATATGCTCTAATATCATACTTTTAAAACGTTCATAAGAACTTTGCTCTCCTGCTTTCTGCCTACGAGTACCGATATAATCACGATAAACACGTCCTTCTTTCGTACGAAAAGTACGCATGGAACGAGTTGGTTCAGGCTCGACAATTGCAATATGAATGTGAATGTTATCTGTATTATAATGGATGGCACCTGACCAAATTGCTGAATTGCTCATTCCCTCACGTGCTAACATATCTGTTATAGCAAGCCGTGCCGCTTGTTGTAGCTTCGTATCATCTAAAATTCCTGTTTTAGAGTCATAAAGGCCATACTTTTCAAGGAATCTGTTGTCAAAACTGACAACATCTTGCCACATTAAACTATGGTTTTGTTGGGCAACTTGAAATTGAGCTTTAAGCTGCTTTGTTTCTTCTTCCGTCAGTGCATCACTGTTAGATGAAAACAAATTACTTGCTGCTTGTGGACGCCCCATATAGTCATTATAGGTAGCTAAATCACTCTCTTTTAAATCATCAAAAGCAAAAGTATAACGTTCATAATTGGATGCTCGTGTTGCAGAATCTCGATCCATGTAGTTGATGTAGTCCGCAAACTTTTGACTGACACTTGATACGAATTTCATCTTATAAACAATTCCAATCATGATGACGACTTCGACTTTCTATATTCCATCACAACGATTTCAAGCACTATTGGTAACAAAATTAAAAAGCCGAGTATAGACAGTAGATTGTATAATAAGGCGTTCCAATTCCACACAAGAATTGCCAAAACTTGTGTGAAGATAACCCCAACAAAGTAGAGAACAAGCCTACGTTTCATATTCCGCTTAGAATAGCGATGTTCAAGCCATTCTAAAATAAGTTCTATTTTTTTCTTTATCACCATTCGTAATCCCCTTGCTCTATTTGAGGCTCGACTATAGGGCCAGGAGTAATTTCAAGCTGATCATTAAAGGTGCGATGCTGCATCACATTATCCAACATTCGACGATATTCACTGTCAAAGTAGCCGATAAGAGGATGCCGTTTTTCTTGCAGAGAAATAGGTTGAGTGAGGTTCTGACTAAAGAGCCAAGTATTGAGAATTCCCAACATCATATCCGTATTTTTTTGTGCCTGAC
The DNA here is from genome assembly GCF_003627095.1 of Lactococcus allomyrinae. NCBI lineage: Bacteria > Bacillati > Bacillota > Bacilli > Lactobacillales > Streptococcaceae > Lactococcus > Lactococcus allomyrinae. The sequence continues at coordinate 1,852,254 of NZ_CP032627.1, forward strand.
GAGAGGACAATTTTATCCCAACCAAGTCATTTTTATACTTTGATAATTCCTCAGTCAATTCCTTATTGCGTTCTTCAAGTTGCTTGTTAAGAGCAAAGAGAGTGCGAAGTTTTTCAAGCTTGTTATCAACCGAAAAATAATCAAATAATTCATTATCTCTACTTTGATTGATACGGATATTAAATTCTTGTGTTTGATTTTTTTCTACCATTCTAACCCTCGCTTAATTTCTTCCAATTGGACACTGTACTGTTCTAACTTATCAATCAATTGACGTTCTACCGCTTCATAATGATTAGTGCGCTGCACCAACACTTCTGCTTCACTAAGACGACGTAGGAGAAGCCGCAAATACTCCTCACGAGTCTGCCCCTTCCGACGTGCCAAGCCATCAATTTTTGCTACTACTTTAGCATCAAGGTTTCTAATTTTAATATCACGTGTCGCCATACAATTTCTCCATGATTTGCATAAATAACCGATCAGTTTCTTCCAACTTCCGTGTAACTTTCGCTACGATTTCATTGAAATGTTCTTCCACCTCTGTGAGTATTTTCTGCTCGAAAAGTTGTTCCACAACCGTACGCAAATAAGCCTCACGAGAAAGATGTTTTTGTTTAGCTAGATCATCAATCACAATCAGCTGCTCATCTGGAATATCTCGAATTTTTGTGTAAGCCAATTGTTGCCATCCTTTCCTTTTTTGATAAGACAATTCTCATTTTTTAGAGATTTTGCCTTTTTCTAAGTGATTTCTCTTAGTTTTACTAAAGAGCATAAGGGAACTTGCACCCATTTTATGGGTGGAGGCGCAGTGCGCCTCGTTTTAAAGTGGGATCATAAAATCTAAATTAGGTACACTTTAAGTACACCTCACAAACTTTACTCTTATGCGATAGGTACATTTTACGTACACTTTTGTGTACCTTTTAAGTACACCCTATAAACCTTGCTGTTATGCAGTAGGTACATTTTAGGTGCTTTTTCATTATTTTCTAATATATTTCAAGTGTGATTTGGACACCTCCTACTTTTTAGTTCAAGCTTTGCAATGCAGCAATTTTATTTTCAATCGGTTGCTTGCTTTGTTTGAGACTGGTAATGTTTGTTTGAATTCCCTTAATCTCATCATTATTAGACGAAATTTGATCCGCAATTTGTTGTTTTTCCGACTGAGTAAGACCGTCAGTGTTGTTAAGAAGTTGCTGAGATTGGTTTTGAATATCGGTAATTTGTTGGTTCAAATCTTTGACTTGATGGTCAATATCTGTAAGTTGTTTTTGATATTTTTGTGTCAGCAATGTTCGACTTTCCTGCACATAACTTGACAAAGTTCGTGCATCAAAGACTTGTTTTTCTTGCACATTTTTTGGCGTAATGATGAAGCCTTCCGTCGCATCTCCGACCGTATAAGTATCGTTTGAGTTACCTGTTTCAGGCACCGCCACATAATATTGAAAGTTACCGATGTTACTTTTAGGGATAAATACAGCATAAAAGTTGGCATTGATTTTCTCCACCTTGATGTCAGAAATTTTCTTCTTATTTGTCCCATAAATTGTTGGATTGATTGTCATATTAACCTGACTTGCAGGTAAGTCAACAAGCAAATCAATTTCCACTAACTGTGCATCTTTATACGCTGTTCCGCCTGCATATTTGACAGAAACTTCATCCGTTTTTTGCAACTCAGTACCAACTTTAGTGAGTGAACCAAAACTACTTTTTGCGGTTAATGAGGACAGCGGACGGCTCATCATAAAGCCAAATAGAATAACAGCAGCCACAATCATATTTCGTTTGAGCTTACGATTGGGGCTTTGCTTTTTGATTTTTCTAGCCATCTGCTTTGCTAACTTTTTGCTTGTTTTATCACTCATGATTTTCCTGCAACCTCGCTTGTTTTATTCAGCGCCGACAACTTTCCGTCTGTCAGTGTTACACTATACTGGCGAATAATATCACTCGTATTCGTGCTTGCGGGACTGACTAATTTTTCTTCAACCACGACAATATAGTCTGTATTGTCTGCCTCATTTTGATAAACTTTCAAACTGATAATAGATTGTGCTAAAAGTTGAATCGGTTGATTAGTGTCAAGCGTTTTATTCTTGTTCCATTCAGATAACATGGTCTTAAGAAGTCCTGTATCACGGTCAATATTAAGACTCTTATAGAGTGCTTCTGTGCACTCATTTTTAAGCGCATTACTACGTTTATCAAGCGAACCATCGTCTAAAGCGATTGTTGTGTAAGTCTGCATCGCAGTCTTAACTATATCTGCGTTTGAAGGTTGATTAGTCGTTGTAGATGCTTCTCCATCCGATGATGAAGGTTCTGGCAGCCCTAGTGCTTGATTAACTTCCGACTGATTTTCGGTGTTCACTTTTGTACTACTCGTTGCTTGTAATGATGTGGATTGAGATTTATCCTCTTTGATATAGCTGCTTACTTGCTGCGGTTTAATCGCTCGGTGCGTACGTTTTTCGACAATCGTCGCAGCAACAATGACGACGACGAGTACCCCCACAATTGCAGCAATTCTTTTCCATTGCTGCATTGATAATTTTTTATTTGGTTTCATACTATCTCCTATTTATTCGGGGGATGAACCACTGATGAGACCATCCCTGAATGATACGTATATGTGTCTTTTGCAAAAGGCATTGTGCCCTGGTCATAAACAACAATTTGATTATTACCTGTAACTTGTGCGACTACACCTGTGTGTCCATACTCAGGGCTGGTATTCCAACTTCCCATGTTGGTACCACGAACAAAATTAATAATATCCCCTGCTTTGATGTCGCTATAAGACGGGTTAGTCACAACTGTCCAGCCCCAAGCCTTCCAATTATAATCACTACCAATATCTGCAGCTGCTATACCATTGTTAAGTTCAATCCTTGCATCTATCGAGTGTGCATAGTAAGAAGAAACTGCATAGCATTGATGCTCGCCTCCACCATAAGTATTTGGAACAACAGTGCCTAAAAAAGGTTCTAGTGAGGCAATACTTCCATCTACAGCACCACCCCCACCATAACCTCCAGGCGGAGCTGGCGTCCCTCCATGAGCGTTAATCCAGTCATCAACTTTTTGCATAATATCCGCACGTCTTTTTCCCGTACCACTCGTATCCGTAAAATAAACACCGCCCATGAGCGGTGTCCAAGTTCCAGCCGCAAGTGCTTTGGCTTTATCATCTTGTGTTTTAAAAGTTTCATTTTTATTCAAGATAATCGTGATTGACGTTAAGTCCACTACTGCTTTAGCATCATTGTATTGTGTCGCATTCTCAGGATTGCTGTCAAACGCACCATAACCAAACATGTTAGCACCTGGTTCTGTTGCAACTCCTGCGGTTCCTAAACTTGACTCTTCTTGTGCAATCGCAATAATGGCACGTACATCTAAGTTGCTTGACTTCTCCCATTCTAAAAGAAGCTGACCGTTAATTCGTTTTGGGTCATAAGGAATCCCTGTACTCTTAAGATAGCCATCCAATTGAGTAGCCGTAATGCCATACCGATGCATGAGTAGATTATGTGTGTAAGGGTCTCCTGTTGACCAATCTTTAACATAAGAACTGGTACTAGAGCTGCTGGATCCATTGTTGAGTTGTCCTATTTTAACCGCTCCCCCGCCAATTTCGACTACAACTGAGATGAGCAAGAGTGCAACTGTTAAAAAGACAACTCCACCTGCAGCAGCTGCAATAATGAATTTCTTCATCAAGCCCCTCCTGCAAACAAACCTAGCTCTCCTTTAGACAACCTTGTGTGGAAATCGAAGGTTTTATCGCCTTTGATAATCATTTTCATCCGTGCACCTTGCTCCGTAATCCCATAACTCAGCATTTCCTTATAATCACGTGGCTTAAGTTCATTAGAGAAATTTTTTCTTAGGGAATCTATTGAGGTAGAGGACTGTTTAGCCAAAATGATATATTGGGTCAACCCAATAATGTTAGAAAGTTTATTCATAGCAAAAGTTGCAGTATCTGATAAATTATGACTCAGTTCTGCAGGTAACATCGCCTCAATAAGCTGCGTATCAAGAAGATAAGCAATGAAGAATTTACGGGCTTCACGTGCAAGAATGTCAAAGGCAGACACATTATAGTATTTCTCAGGCTTCAAGATATTATGGCATTCGTCAATCGTAATCAAAACACGTGCAATCTTATTCCAAGGTTTCTCTCCACGATCATTTGCACGTTTTTCTTCTCGCCCAAATTTATTTGATAACCCTAGAACAAAACCTAATGCTGCTTGGAATACAGCATCATAAACATTCGCTGTCCCATCTTTAAGTCTGGAAATGTCGAAAAAGACAATATCGTTGTTAACACTTTGGTCTAGTGTGGTATGACCAACGAGTAATTTAGAGTATTGCTTCATAATTGAACGAGTTGTCTTGAGCAGATATTCAATGGCTTTTTTCAAGTCCTCGTCCATTTCATTCTGATAATTGAGATATTGTCCATTCGCATAACGGTAGAGGTCTTCAAAAGTTGGATATTCTGTATTTTCAAGTGCGGTAACATCAGGGATTTTTGAATTTTGCCAAATTCCAAAATCAATATAAAAATCAAGTAATACTCCACGAATATCACTCGCTAAGTCATTATCAAATGAGCGAATAGCACGTAAGCGATCGACTAACGTATCCAAGTGCGACTCAAAACTTCCTTCAATGTCAATCTCCATACTATTCTCATCTTCTACTGTCACAAAAGGAAAGACTTGTAGAAAATTGAGAATTCCTGCAGAGCCATCAAGCGGAAGATAGACACCATTCATATACTTGACTAATTTACGATATTCGCCATTAACATCAAAACCAAAAATTTTTCCTCCTGAAAGATAATGATTATGCATGATTTTCTTTGTCAAAGCAGATTTCCCACCCCCTTGGACACCAGAGATAAACATAGAGTAAGATAGTCTTTCCCCTGTTTTAGTGAAGTTATTAAAATAAATGGAGCCGCCAGTTAGTGATTGTCCAATATAGAAGCCCATTTCATCATTGAGCGAAATGTTATTATGGTTAAAACCCTCCGCAATTGCTTCGGTGGGCAACCGAAGTTTTCCAATATCCACATTATCATCCAAAAATTCTTGTGCCTTATAAGAAATAAAGAAGCTCTGATAATCTACTTTGGCATTATTGACAATAATCGTTGATGGAAAGTTTTTATCAAGCAAATCTGTATTTAGTTTTTCAATTTTCTCGCCTAATGCTGCTTCTGAGAAAGCAGAAACATGAACTTTGATGCGAACATTCTTCATGATTTCCCCATCCTCTCGAATGGATTTAGCCAGTCCCATCAAGTAACCTTGCTCATCTTTATATTTTTGTATATCCGTTGGATTATTCGAACCAGAGATAAGTTTATCATAGGACGTAACCGTTGAATCAACACTTCGTAAAGGTTGATAACGTTTATCAAAGAGGTAATCATTGGTTACAATATCAGCTTGCTCACGAGCGGTAATATTAGAGAGCCACCAGGTTGGCATCAAAGACGGTTTACCTTCAATCGTTACAGTTGTACGAAAACGTGCCCCCTGAACATAGTAATTAGGAAAATCAAAAACCAATCCCCCCTGGGGAGCTGTAACCGCAAGAGTGGCACTTTCACTAAGTGCGTTAATTCGTGATACTTTACGCTTCACAGCTTGCGTGCCATTATTGTAAAGAGAAAGTAAGAGCCGCACATCATCTTTGCGGAGCTTGTCAGCTTTAGCAAAAATATCTTTAGCACAACGGACAAATTCGCGGTAGTTTTCTTCTAATTTTGTTGGCGAACTCCCAAAAATTTGTATGAAACTTGTGTAAGTAATATGAGCATCCTGCAAGAACAAGAGTTTGTCCAATTCCTTTTGTTGAAGCGAGAGCTTGTGATTGTCCGTCTCGTCTTCCATCAAATGTTGAATATACTCTTGCTGAGCGGCATTGTTTTCAGGGTAAGAGAGGTAAATTTCTTTCATCGAATCACGGTAGCCTTTGTGCAGGCTACTATAATTCCTTTGAATCGTTGTCAACTCATCGGGTGTTAAGTTTGTCAAATCATAAGGCGAAACAGCTAAATAATAGCTGTACTCTTTGTAGGCAAACCCCATTTTATTTCTAACCACAATAAGCATCTGACCATCTGATTTAATGGCACGAATAGGATATGCTGCTTCCATTTCTTTGACGTGCTGTCGATCAAACAACGGTAATTTATGTCTAGCCGTTGTTTCTTTCTCTACAATTGTAGGCTCAAACTTCATCGTGATCCTCCAAATTCATCGGTTTATAAGTATGGTGATCCATGAAAAGAAAATTGGCATAAATCTGCCAATTTCTCACTGCTTTACTGGAACCATATTTTCCTTTTTTGTTGGGTAATAATAAGTAATAACTCAAAAAGCCTGTCAAAAGTAAAAACAAGCCTTTTAAAATCAAACCTTGAACTAGAAAAATAGCAACGAAAATCCAAATCCCTAGCAAAATAGCCATAGGCTTCATGTCTTGGCTACGAAATCCATGTCGATTTTCATATTCATCTTCCATCTTTTCTGGCATTCTATACGCCATGGTAATCATCTCCTTCTAAATAATCAGGTAAAGTGGGGGCAGGTGGAATATTTTGGTCATTACTCCAGTAATCATCCATTGCCTTAAGATTTTCCTCAAATGGATTGACAAAATTATCCTTTGTCTTATTTGTAGGTTCTGACTGCTTTCTATGCTCTGGTCCAGGAACTGACCAAGGCGCTTTCCACTCATCAGATTTAGACATCCCTCTCTTTTTCTTTTCCTGCTGTTCATTAAACTCTGACTGCCCTGCTTCAGGACGGTTCAATTCATCAACGGGCGCATCAGGAATTGGAAGGTCTGTTTCATTCGTTCCTGTTTTCTTGTCCGATTGAGCCTGCGGTTTTCCTTTCTCATCCTTTTGTTTTGAAGGCTGATCCTTTGAGTCGGGAGTCTGTGGCGTCTCTTGCCCCCCAGTATCTGTTGGTGGTGTCGTGCTTTGTCCTGTTTCTTTATTTTCTGGACGTGTATTTTTTTGTTTCCCATCTTCAGGCATTTTGGCATCCGTTCCAGATTTTTGCTCAGGCTGTGACGATGTCCCCGATGAAGATTGTTTGTTGGATTTACTTTCTGTTTTAGCTGCACGTTCTGCACGACGACGTTTGTTCCACGGGTTAAACCAGTCGTTCAATCGACGTGTTGTTGAGGCAACTGCCCAGGCTGTCCGCCATCCTGATTGAATTCCTGCATCAATCCCAAAAAGTTGTTGCCAAAGCGCTGGTCCATCAATCATCTCCATTCCAAAACCGAAAAGTAAAAGCAAAAAAGCAACAATATTGATTTTTCCTGCTTGCAACAAGTCAGAAAGTTGTGAAAGTCCTAAATTGAACAGAACAGTTAGGCTCTGTGTAAAGAGTAGAGTAACAAGCCCCATCCCAATTTTTGATAAAACTTCCCAATTACGCTTAGTGTTGCCCCACTGTGTGAGCGAAATAACATTAGCGGTTGTCCAATTTAAGAATATATTGGTTTCAAGTCGTGCCATACGAAACAATAAGACACCTGTAAATAAAATAGAGGCTAAGAGAGATAGGAAAATTGTCCAAAAGTTCCATGAATATTCATAATAAGCCCCCTTTTCCTGAAATATATTATCGGGGAAAGTCGTTAATGTGGCTTTGTGAGGATCATACTTTCCATCGGTATAACCACCGTAAGAAAGTTGTTGAGAGACTACTTTCTGGCCGTAGTCACTCATATTGTTGATGTCATCACTCGACATTGTCTTAGTAGGGTTGATATAATCTAATTCATCTTTAGGTAAGCTGAGTGTTCCTGTACTATCAGATGACTCCCCTATAAAATTAGGTGCCCCTTTGCCTTGCGTACGTAAAGTATTAATGGTGCTCAAGTCCCAATTGGCATTATCAACAGCAATAACATCAGTGACATTATCTTTAACGATTGCTGCAGACGGACTATTTGTTGTACTAATTGACTGAGAAACGTTTTGAACAAAACCTACCCCTACAATCATTACAATTGGTAAGATAAAGTACGTAAAATAAGCAAATACTCCATTTTTGAGCATATCAACAATAGGAATTTCCTTTTTTGACATGGCTGCAGTCCAGGCAATGACAAAACAAGCAATCGAGGCAAGTACAACAAATACACCATAATTCGCTAAGAAATCTACGACAGGCTGATAGGCATAAAAGTTAAGAAGCTGGAGCATACTTGTTCCCAGCTGCATGACATTATCTGCAGCCCAAGCCATTGATTTGATAATCCACCAATCTGCATTTCTTATGAAATCTGTGATGACTCCTGACCAGCCTACACGAGACTGTAAATGAAAATCTTTGATACTTTGTATGATATTAGCATCAGTCCCTGCTGGTGCAGCATTTTTAGGTTTGTAGGTTTGCCAGAATGACTCTACATAAGAGTTATTGGCCATTAGTCTCCTTTCCAGTTAAACGTTCATAAGCACTTTGAAGAAGCTGCTCGATACCTATCTTGTTTTCATCAGATAATTTATTCGAAATCATTATTCGGTCATTTAAAAATCCCAATGTGATGGTTCTTTTCCTAAAAGCAACAGCTTGAGCTTCATTTAAAAACTGATAAATTTTGTCATAATCTTCGCCTAGCACCTCAGTCAACATCTGATCTGCAGAGAAGCTGACGAACTCTGGTTCATTTTCCGTTTCTTGTGTTTCCGTTACTGTATTCATTGCTGCAGCTGGAATTTCAACAGGTTCCTCAGTATATTCTGTGCTTAACTCTTGCGGAACTTCATCTTGTAATGGTTCAGGTGTAACCTCATCATAGAAACTTCCATCTTTGATTTTTTCTTCCAATTCTTTTAACCTTCTTTCATCCTTAAACTTTTCATTTGCAAGGTATTCTTCATTGTCTTTGTTAACCCAAAGGCGCATGGTAAGAGCAACCAATTCATGAGGAACAATGTGCTTTTTGATGTCAAAGGGAATTTCTTCTCCCAAAGTATTAAGCTGAACATTGCGGCGTAAATCCACATCTTCGGTTCCTTTGCCTTTGTCATCAAAGAAGGGATGAGGTTTTCCAGGATAGAGCCATTCATAAGCAGGAATAAGGTTCATATAATCCTCGAAAATTGTTTCTTCTTCCTGTTTAGCAAAACCTAACATCCGTTTCCAAATTGGTTCTCCTGGAACATTCCGCTGCTTGTATATTCGTTTTTTCTTCGCATAAATAGGATTAGGAACGACGTCTTTTCCTTCTTTGTCTAACCGTTTTTTAACATTCGAGTAAATAGACTCATTGACAGCAAGACGTGCGGTTTCATCCGCAAACATTAATTGGCGCTCTTCTTCCATTTCAGTATAACTTTTATCAATATCAAGGGGATCGCCCATTCGATTGTAAGCTACCACAGTGGCTTGCCCTAGTCGTTTGCTTAAATCCTCATTTTCTTCAAAACGATCTGAAATCAGATAAAATTTACCAGGAAGTCCCCCAATAATCGCATCGCCCTCTTTTTCAGGATATTTATCCTTAAAACCTGCTTCTGATTGCGTCCCTAATGCTAAGAGCAAACCGATTTGTTGTCCCACATTAGCTGCCTCGTTTAACCCTTCAATTCGTGGCGAATTATTGATTTCATCGCCTAAATAACGGACACGACGTATAAGCTTCTGACCTTTTGTACGCTGCGCTCTTTTAGTTGTTACATCCATCCATTGTGTATAAAAAAGTCCTTGAATTTTTTCAAAAACATTATTGACATACGGGAAACTGACAAAAACCACAATAGGTTTTTGGTCTTTATCAGGAAAGCTCATCTGCTCAAAATCCAAATCACTACTGCTTGTCAACTCCAAAATACTCCCCATCGCAAAATCCGTTAGCGTCGATGAAAGCAAAAAATAGAAAGACTGGACTTGCTTTCGAGTTGCACTGGTTGCGGTCATGTACCATTTCGCAATCGACGAGGAGGCGGGCTGGTTTTTCATATATTCATCTAACGGCTTAAATTCTCGTTCTCCTTCAATTTGTGTCTTATTAAAAGTCAAAACTAAATCATACATTCCTGCAAAGGTAAACCAATTAGGCTGATTATAACGCTTGGCGAAATCCAATAAAACCAAAGAAATTGCCGTAAAAGTAGCAGAGGCACCTTTGATAAAGTCTTCATCTTTAGCATCAGCCCTTGCAAAAAGTTTTCTTGCAATGCCTTGAATTGCCGTTTCCGCATCTTCTAACTTCCCTTGAAGAGCATATTTCCAAGGTACGGTAAAAGGGTTGTAGCGAATGGAATTTTTGGGTTCATTGAAATTAAGTGCATAAGTATCAAACCACTCTACTGCAGGACTACCTAACCACTTCATGAGCATATCGCTTTTGAGGTCATTGACGATTAAAGAGTCTGGCTTTTTAGCCATCGCATCCAAATAAAGCGCCCAATAATAGAAAATTTGTGTTTTTCTTGCCGCCTGGGATGTCCCATTAATGAGAAAATTGGTATTATCTGTTTCTACCATCATCGTTTTTCGGTCTGGTAACATACAAATGGGTACGCCCCCATGTTCCAGTTGTTTTTCGGAACTGGTAATATCAAACTTCTCATAAGTCCGCTCAATTTCCTTTTCCTGCATGAAACTTGCTGTCCCTTTCGTTCCTTTATTAATATTTTTGTAAGAGATACGCATTTTGTAAATTCTTCGTCCTAACAAGATAATCAAAACACTGTATCCCAAAACAAAAACAACCCTTTCAAATAGCAGATGCTCGCTATGAAGAAAGAGTTGTCCATAAAAATGTGGAACAAAACGAATAAAGATAATCTTAATAACCGCCCCGAATCCATTCCCCCCATATTGAAAGAGATAACTTCCAGCATCAATCAACGCATAAATCAAGTTGATGATATAGGAAAGCAAAAAATAAAGTAAAAGAGAAGATAGGCCTAACAGCCACAAAAGGAGTTTTGGACTGGCCAACACCTTTTTCCACTGTTCATAAAGTTTATTCATGGACTAACCCTCCTTACTGAATTTTCCCCAACCCCATACTAGAAAGCAGATTTCCAAGCAAGCGATTGGAGTATTCTTTCGCTCGCTGACGTTGTGCTTCAAGGCGTTCATTGGTTTCTGTGAAAATCAAATTATCGTACTTCTTTTTCAGTTCACTTTCTCTGCTTGACAATGCGAGTTGTGCCTGCGCTTGTAATTCATTTTCACGTTTTTCAAATTCTCGTTTAGCCTCTTCAATCTTAGCTTCTTTTTGTTCGTTAATTGTTTGTTTAGCCTGTTCTAGTTCCTGATTTTGTTTAGGAAGATAATTTTCTTGCACTTGTCGTGCGATGGTCTGACTATCTTGCAAGCCTAATTGCTCCATGATGGCCTTGGTCATTTCTGGATTATTATTCCCCACCAATCCCATCATTTCGCCTTCAAATGAAGAGCTAGCATTTGCTGGTGTATTTGTAATCAAAGACGCAGCACTTGGCAAGACATCATCTGAAAAAACTGGAAAAGAAGGAGAGGGGAGAGGAGCTTTTAAATTTGTTTCTAGTTCTGTAATTGGCTTTTCCGCTTCCGCTTTTAACCGTGCAATTTCTGCTTCTTTTTCTGCCAATTGTTCCTCAAGACTTGGAGAAGCTGAAATCTCATCTGCAGCTATTTCACTGACAGCTCCTTTTTCTGGTTGAACTATTGTTTCTGATAAAGGAGCTGCTGCAGAATTCTGTTCAGGTTCTATTATTAGATTTGGAGCAGACTTTTCAACTTCAAGCTCCGATTTTTGGATTTCTTGTTTCATTTCTGGAGAATGGACACTTTCTTTATAAGAGCTATCTTGTAGATTTGTAGATTTTTCTATTTGTGGAGAAGCAGAACTTTCTATTTTCTGTTTTATTTTAGGTTGTTGAATCAAACGTCGAACAATCTCAATTCCTCCCCCAATCAAAATAGAAAAGATAGGGAAAATGATAGCTAAAGTTTTGAGGTTTAATACATAGAAAACCAAGGAGATGATAATAACATCAACCACTAAAATCAGCAAAAGTCCCCAGCGTATCTTTTTGCGTGGTTGGAGTTGTTTATCATAAGAACTACGGGCTTGTTTAGTTTCTATTTGAGCTTGAATTGGGGGTTCCGTTGACTTTAATGGTTTTGCTTTTTCTTTAAGTTCCTGCTCAATCTCAGTCAAATATTCTTCTTTAGCTGCTGCAGGAATTTCGGGATAGCGATCCGAAAACAAAACTTGTCGAATCAAAAGGAGAAGATTATTAGAGGAATCCTCACTTATAATTAACTTATCGTCTAACTCTTCTTCGCCATTACTGTCTGTGATTTTAAAGCCAACAGTAAGCTTCATTGGGTGCTCAATCGTATATTGCCTAAGAACACCTAATAACTCCGTGGCCTGAACAACAGGAAGGTCAAAAGTTGTCAATTTAAGCTGTTTTTTTACTTTTTTTGGCACATCAAAATGAATAATTTTCATCTTCTACTCCTTTGCTTTTTAGCTAAAGATAGATTGAATTGCTGCTTTGACCGCATCCACAATTGGTGCGCCAAAAGTCATTCCCACGACTGCCGTAATAACAATAGGGACTACAATCAGCATTGCCCAACCAATGGCAAAATTCTTTGTGTTTTCAGCACCTTCGTCCATTCCATTACGACGTTTCCAGAACGAGGTGGCCACAGGGACAACTTTGAAAAGACCGACAAAAATTGCGCCAAGAAAAAGTAAGGCAATCCCAATCGTTGCCCATCCCAAGCCAACTTGAACACTGTTGTTTTGCATGAAGCTACTTATTTTAGGAACTGTTGCATCTGCAAAGACAGTTTGAGGAGCTGCCAGTGTAACAATAGTGAGAACAGCAAGGGGAATAGATGTAATTTTGAATATTTTTTTCATAGGTTTTTCCTTTCAAGATTAGAGCGTTTCTGAGTCTTCTACTTCATTTTCCAAAGAAGTAGGTTCTTGCGTTTCATTTTTTTCTATCGTCTCTGATGATGGTTTCGTTTCAGCCAACTCTTTTTTGAGCTTAGCATAATCTTCCAAGACAAACTCAAAGTTATCCTGGATATAGTTTTGGAGCAAAAGTCCAATGAGATCATCAATCCCAATTTTGTCTTTTGCCTGTGCAATTTCGCCTGCTTGCTTCTTTAAGCGAAATAATTCTGTACGGTTCATAATTCTCTTTTCTACTGATGTGTGATATTTACAATAGCTGTAGGGTCTTTTTCAAGAATGGAAGTTTTGATTTGTTCAGCTTCTTCTTCATATTGTTTTTCTTTGGCGATTGCAGCATCATAAGCAGCTTGTGCGAGTTGATTAGCATTCGCCTGAGATAAAGTCGATGTTCGTGTATAATTTCCAATAGTTGCGGTATAAGTAACAACGGTAGGGGTTGGGCGAGCCGTCGTCTGTGGTGCTGTTGTGACTGAAGGCGTAGCATTTACAGTGTTTTGCTTCTTTGATGAAGCTGGTGTCGCACTGACTTTCTTTTTATTAGGCTTAGTTATTTTTTTCATTGAGGAACTAGAAAGTTTAGGTTTTGACATCGTACTTTTTAATGTATCTTGCGAGGTAGTAGCGACTTTATCATGATTTCCAGTCCCTCCCATCCAATAAAACAGCAACAATGCAATGATTGCAAAAGTCCCTACCATTCCTGAAAGGAGATAAAGGAGTTTTGACGAGAAAGCTATTTCTCGCTTTTTCTTAAAATCTATTTTTTTATTTTTCCTATTCATCTTTAAAACTTTCTACCCATTCACGAGGTTCTTTTTTATCTTCTTCCATTTTCTTTTCTCCTGTTATTTGATGAGTAAACGTCCAAACGTCCGCCTTTAATTCTGAAATCGTCTTAGAATGGCAATCTCAGCACTCTTTCAATGTTATTTCCAATACTGATTAAATTTCTGGTCAAACAATGCAGCAGTTGTATTATCATAAACCTGAGTTTTTATTAATTTTCCTTGAACAATCAGACGATAGGTATCATCTGAATAACAAGTCACTAATGTGACGAGCTGCTGTCCAGGAACATCTAAAATGACTTCCCCCTGGTTTGGTAAAACCTTTAGTATCTTGTCAATCTGATAAACATAAACCTTAACTTTATCAGTTAAATAGACTTTTTGACCAATCCTTGCACGTTGTAATGGGCTAAACAAAATTCCATCATAGCGACTTCCCATTACATTGGACACATGGTGGCTAGCAATCGCATAATTCCCTTGTCCCATTATTTCATCAGGTTTCATTGTGCCTCCACCGTAGAGCATTGTATTATATCCATCGCCTTTGATTATTGGTAAATTGACACTCAAATCTGGAATGGAAACAAGTCCAATGACTGGCAAACTTACATTTTTAATTTGATTTTCAACAAGAGTGGTTAGACTGGCAGGTTGTACCGTATTGTTGTCATAGCTGACCTTAGCCTTTTGATTTTCCTTCATTTGCTTAGCAGTCGTTGCTGTCTCCTTTGTCGCACGATGGACAATCAGTTGTTGTTCAATCATAGGACTAAAAATCAAAAGAAGTCCTGTCAGAACGAGCAAAAAAGTCAGACTGATCAGAACTCCATTTTTTAATTTGTGTTTTTTCTTCCGCTTAGGAACAGTGCTTTCAAACCTCATTGATTTTCCTTTCGTAAAAAATCGTTAGCCTCCCACCTCCATTCACTTTTTTCAAAGTCATTGAACGATTTTTAAACGCTGAGATTAGGCAGCCTCATCTTCTTTGTTGCGGCGTTTTTTAACAATATAGTACACAACATTTCCAATGACAAGCGCAATGATAATATAGCCTACTAATTGGAATTGACCTAACGCTGTTCCTGTATCAGGAATAATGATGTTATAGACATTAGATTTCGGTGCAGAAGGTGTTTGTGGTGGAACAACTGTTAGTTTTTGAGTTTTTCCATACCAGTCATCCTTATCGCCTACCTTATTGTGAGAATTAACTCCAACCCCAGTTACTGAAGCTTCATCGGCAGTAGTTTGGTCTGTGCCAAGTGCTGCAAGCGTTGCAGCGCCTGTAACAGTCCCTCCAACAGGTAAAACAAGCAGCTTACCATCAGTTGTAACAAATGCTCCATCTTTGCTAAGTGTCAACTTCTGACCGTTGTAAGTCCAAGTAATGGCAGATAATGTTGCGGTACCTTCAATCGTTTTATCTACAGGTGTGACTTGTGTTAGGGCTTCATTGCCATTATTGGTAATACGGAAATAAATCGGTGTTGTTGCTCCTACCTTAAGGTCATCCGCAGTCGCAGCAGTATCGTGGTCATTAGTCCCCACATTATTGGCTTTATCAGTATTATTACCATTCCCTGCTTTTGGCATCGTGTCGTTAGCTTTTTCAATATCAATAGAATCATGAGGTGTGACTTCTCCATACCATTTATCATCATCCCCGACTGATTTATTATCAAGCACGCCAATACCAGAGATGGTTACATCATCGCCGTGCAGCTCGCCTGCAGGAAGTGCTGGTAAAGTCCCTTCTCCTGTAATCGTGTCTTTTGGTTGAAGGGTTAAAAGCGTCCCATCTTGCAAAGTCAATTCGCCAGAAGCATTGATTTTTAGGGTTTGACCTTGATAAGTCCAAACAATAGAGCCGATAGAAACAGAACCATCAGTTGTGGTGTCTGATACTTTGATATGACTCAGTGCCTCTGTTCCGTTATTTGTGCCACGGAAATAAATCGCTGTACTTGTCCCAGCTTTGATTGGGTCAAGTGTCGCAACCGTGTCATGGTCATTAGCTCCTGCATTATTGGCTTTGTCGGTATGGTTTCCGTTGCCTGCATTAGGAATAGAACCATTAGCTTTTTCGATGTCGATGCTTGGTTTTGGTACAATACCGTTCCAATCATCATGGTCATGGACAGGTGTCCCCGATTTAACCCCTACCGCATTGATATTTACTTCATCTGTGTGCAACTCTCCTACTGGAAGCGCTGGGAGCGTTCCTGTGGCTTGAATGGCCTGACCTGCAGGAAGAACAAAGAGCGAACCGTCTGCGTTTGTCAGATAGCCGTCTGCATTGAGTGAGAGCGTTGTGCCATTGTAGGTATAAGTAATATCTTTAACGGATATTGAGCCGTTGGTGGTCTTGTCCACTGGTTTCAGTTGTGTC
This sequence comes from Lactococcus allomyrinae, assembly GCF_003627095.1. Lineage (NCBI taxonomy): Bacteria > Bacillati > Bacillota > Bacilli > Lactobacillales > Streptococcaceae > Lactococcus > Lactococcus allomyrinae. The sequence goes on from NZ_CP032627.1 coordinate 1,868,436, forward strand.
AAATCATCCGTGCCGTTGTTAGTAAAGAGGAAATCAATCGGTGTCGTTGCGCCTTCTTTAAGAACATCCGCAGTCGCAGCGGTATCATGGTCATTTGGCCCGGCATTATTATTGCTATCTGTGTCATTTCCCTTACCAGCGGTTGGCATGGCATCATTAGCTTTTTCAACGTCAATGCTTGGCGTTGGTGGTGTTGTTGGACTGTCAAAGATTGAACCGAGATTAAATTTACCCAAGAAGTTATTATCATTCAAGAGCTGACGGCCATCTTGTGTTGGACTGTAAGAAACAGGAATCGTAACATCACGAAGGACATTTTTGGTTACAAGGTCAATGACTTTGAACTCATAGCTCGTTGGTGCCCCATCTGTCGTGGTATCTGGTAAAATATCAACTTCCAAATCATGGGCTTGCGTTTCGCCGTCAGGTACTTTGGTTTCAGATACTTTGTATTTCCCAACTTGAACGTGGTCATATTCGACCCAACCTGCAGACTGGCCACCTTGGGGGTCAGTATAATCATGAGAGGTTTGGACTGCTCCTAGATAAAGCTGACTGACATCCGTTACAGGAGTAGCAAGACCTGTATCAGGGTTAATATACGTATCTTGACCATTGATATTTGTGTCTTTTCCATTGTCATATTGACCCAAAGCGTTGAGCGTTCCTGTCAGTGGCGTTAGGGTAAACTCTGCACCATTAAGTCCCGTCGCTCCATTATCTGTTGCGGCCTTGATAAAAGCAAAGTCAAAATCGACGACACGGTCTGAAATGGTTGCTCCAAGTTTCAGACCGTCCTTGTAATTATTAGTATTGCTATCTACTTCATTTGAAGCAGAGAAATCAACTTCAATCGGTTTGGTGTTGATCGTGTAACCATAAGGCGCTTTAGTTTCCACCCATTGATAGTTGAGGTTGTTGGAAAGGTCAATATTTTGAACTTGTCCGCCAATTCCTTGTGCATTAGTCACGACCACAATGTTGCCGTTGGCGTCTGGCGCATAACTTGTCCCAGCAGCAAGTACAACATTAGCCTGTGCTCCTGTTTGAGGGTCAACCCCTTGTGTTTGTTTGATTGGTGTGCCTGTTAAATCTTCAAGCGTAAACTCAGCACCTTGGAGAGTCGCAGCACCTTGCGTGGTATTATCTCCTGTGTCCGCATCACATTTGGCAATCGCTGTTTCGCCCATTGGTTTATCTGTGGTCTTACTTACCGCAAGAAAATTAGAAGCATCAGACGAATAAGTGCCTTTGTCAAAAGAGGTTTGTGCGGGTACATTATTGAGTGCATGGCCGTCTGCAGGGGATAATTCAACCCATTGAACATCTTTAGGAACAAGCGTTCCGTCAATATTCTTGACATCAATCAACCCATCAGCTGTTGCCTGCACATCAAGATTACCTGCAGTGTTAGAAACAAAAGTCCCTGTAACCACCACAATATTTGCGGAATCTCCTGTTTTTGGGTCTAAGCCTTGTGCCTGTTTGATAGGGACACCTGCTTGAGTTTGTAATTCATAAACGGCTTTTCCAAGGACATGATTAAATTCTGCATTTGTAGAGTCTTTATCCAAGGTTGCTTCAAGTAATGGTTGATCAGAAATCGTTGAACTGTTGGCTTTGTTATCTTCAACATTATTCGTCGTGTTATCAATGGCATTAGAGCTGTCAAAAGTGATGGTTACAGGATTGTCATTGATGGCAAAACCGTTTGGTGCTTTGGTTTCCACCCATTGTAAACCGTCTGCGGTTGGCAAATCAATATTGTAAACAAAGCCAGCTGAACCTTGTGCATTAGTGACGAGGACAATGTTACCATTTGCATCTGGAGCATATTGAGCGCCAGAAGAAAGTGCGACATTAGCTTGTGCGCCTGTTTGAGGGTTGAGCCCTTGAGATTGTTTGATTACATTGCCTTTGGAATCTTCAAGCGTAAATTCTCCACCCGAAAGATTAGGAATTCCATTAGTGCTTGCGCCTAGCGTGTCGGCATCAAGTTTAGCAATTCCTGTTTCAACCATTGGCTGGTCAGATATTTTAGTCGCTGGTGCTTCGGAATTTTGATTGGTGCTGTCTTTATCATAAGACGGATCATAACTGAAGGTTTGACCGTCGCCAGAAGCTTGAATGGCTTCTCCTTTTGGCGCTTTGACTTCTGTCCATTGATATTGAATGACTTTTCCTGAGCTGTCGTAAGCAGGAAGATAAGCCGCACCCACTTTTCCGTCTGCCCCGTTGTCCACGTGAGCGAACCATCCGAGGCGGTTGAGAGGGTTCCAGCCGTTTTCGCAATCGGATTAGTGCTGTTGCCATCTGAGGCTTTGACAAAGTTCCCTGTGTTCAAGTTTTTAATTTTGAACACCGCACCAGCTTGTGTTAGCCCTGCTGGATAAGTATTGGCCGCCTGTGTCTTTGTCAAAGTGTTTTCAACGTAGTTGTTCACGTTGAGCACCGTACCATTCATCGAACCAAACAAGTCTGCTACAATGTCAAAGTGAGTACCTTCATTTGGGTCTCCCATGCCTGATTGGTCTGCAAATGTAATGTTATTAGTGGATGTTGTTTTAATTGCTACATACGCATTAGGTGCAATTTTAGAAGAATCGGCAATCGTCGTTTGAGCAGAGTTTAATGATAACCCGTTTCCGTTAATTGTTAATGCCGTATCACTTGAAACAACCGTTCCCAACCAATTATCCGTACTGGTACTTGCAACTTGATAACCATCAATGTCTGAAACCTTCATCGCAAGTAAGGTATCATCAGGAAGGGCATCGCCTGTATTGTGGTTAATCAAAGTTGTTGTATATCTCACATAGTTGATATACCCAAGCGCTTGTCCGACTTGTTGACCATTCCCGTCGACAATACCGCCCTCATTAGAACCACCTGACGAAGTAACGCCATTTACTAAAGGTGTGGCACCAACAGAGATTGTTCCTCCTTCATTGTGTGCAGAAAAAAGCACGCCTGAAATATTAGAGGCGTTCAATCCTTCACTTTCTGGAATACCGACAGACTGTACTTGAATGAGCAAATCCAAAGGAACACTATTTCCCGAAGCATCTTTAGCCGTTCCGACATTGGAAATTTTGACAATACCACCCAAATTAACCGAATTAACTGCCCCTGAACTTCCTGTTGATATACTCGACGGTGTGAATACCGTGGATAAATCATTCGGTTTAAGACCGTCTGCGCCTAATGATTCTGGCGAACCAACCCAAGTGTTATTCGTCGTATCCACTTGTCCATTAAGCAGGAAGAGATTATAAGTCCCATTCGGGCCATTCACTTCATAGCTTGATAAGGGGACTAAGCCTGTACCAGTAGAATTGGTCAAAGCGGTATTACTTCCCCAACTCAGATTATTGACGATATACTTGGCATTCCCTGTATAATCTCGTGTGATGGAGTCAAAGGTATTCTGCATCGCTTGTGTACCCAGCTGATTGGTAGAGCTTTGCACGACAGGAATATTCCCTGAAACCGATGAGATATTACCGACAAGACTATCGCCGGAAGCCAGGGTTAAGGCCTGAACTGGTGGCGCACTAGAGGCTGCTAGTCCGCCTGCAGCAAGAAAGGTCAAAGCACCTGCCGCAAATATGGCGTGCTTAAACGCTTTCCAATTCGGAAAACGAGGGCTGCGAACGTCTTTTAGACGTCCGATTCGCTTTTCTTTTTCCATGAAAAGTTTCTCCTTTTTGTGTGATTTTACCTGCTCACGTGTTGCAGGCAAAGAAAAAAGCAATCTCTATTTGAGATTGCATGCGACATAACGGGTTTAATGACATCGTTAGGTCAAAAATTGCGGTATAATAAAATTAAAATAGACTGCGAATAGGAGAAACAATGAATACTCAACGTTCTGATAGACATAGAAGATTAAAGCAAAATAAAATAAAAAAATGGTGGAAAAAGATGAATCTCACTCAAAAATTTATCATTTCCACTTTTTCTACTATAATCAGTCTAACAATCATAGTTCCTATTACTCAAAACATCCAAGATTTAATGCATTCTGATTCTATGTCACTTGATTATGATGTTATAGCAACCAAAAGTGGTTTTTCTAACCCTAGCACTCAAATAGTTGAGAATAGAGAAAGCAAAAATCAAACTAAACAACAAGAATATCTATATAATTTTAAACTTTCTGGGGAAACAAACATCATTAATGGAAATATAACTAAAATGCTTATCGTCTATAGCGCTAACGGAGATACCAACTTTTCAGATGGAGATTTGAAATTAGTTAAACAGAAGATAAACGAAAATTGGGGGAGTTATTTTGCTCGCATTTTTCCATTTGTCAATCCTAACAAACATCCTTTAAAAACAATGGATTGGTCACTTTCTTTATTTTTTTCTGATAAATCAGAAACCGTTGATAAACCAATATATTTAGTAACTCTTGATGAAAACAATAAAATAGATATCACTTTATTAGGAGTTCCAGCTCAATATGACGAAATAAATAAAAGTAGTTCTCCCTTAAGCATCGTTACTACCATCAACCTTTCTGGTATGCTTAACCCAACCGCTTCTCCTTCATTTTTTACAACAGAAGATTTTTTAAAAGCCCAAGATAAACTTACTTATCACGGCATTCAACCACCAGTATCTCCCGTTCAATTCAAAAAAAATATTACTGATATAAAAAAGCTAGCTAGTGATTATTTCTCCCAAAAATAATCATAAGCACTATGAACCATAAAAATAGTGATAAATAAAAGATTATTAGATATTTAAGATAATCCCCAGAAGTTAAATTTACATTGTTTGCAATAATAATCCATATGCAAAAAAATACTGTCCCACAAACAAAAATAAAATATCCTAAAAAATTTATGACTTGTCTTATTTGTTTTTTCAAACTTAGCTCCTTTTTACAATGGTAGTCATTTTGGCTTTCGTTGAATGTCTGATTTCTTATATTCTGGCGCATCGACAACCAGAGCCACCAACTCATAAATACAAAATACCCTCCCACCACTATGCACCTAAACAAAAGCGAAAATCCAACAAATTGCATCAGAAACCAAAGGATTAAGCTACATAGTAGGACGACTCCCTCGACCCAAATCCACTTTAAGATAATTTTTATTTTTCTGTTCACTGTATCTCCGTATCTAAATTTATCAGAACTAGCAAAAAAGCAACCTCTATTTAAGATTGCGTGCAACTAGATTTTCGTCGTTTCGGACGTGTATAAAACATACAAAAAAATTAACGCTCTTTCGTTGACTTAGTTCTATTTTTTATCGGGAATGAAGATATCCAGACTGACATCAAGCACTTGAGCTATTCTTACCATGTTTTCAAATGATAAATAGTTTATTTTTCCTGTATTAAGTGCTGCAAAAGTGCTAGAGGCAATTCCTGTCAATTTTGATAGCCTATAATAGGATAAATCACGTTCATTTAACAGTTGTTTTAATTTTTCTTTCATATTTATCTTTCTCATTTGTTTAGGTAATATTTATAAGTTATAATAAACTTAACCTCTATTTGAAAGGAAGTTTATGAATCCAACAACAATTAAGGATACTCTCACTTATATCGCGGTAAGTATCGTTCCAATTCTAGTTCTTATTCTTACAATTATGCAATATCGGTTGCAAAAAAGACAAACTGAATTAGAAAATATTAGTAAAATTATTCAATCAAATAATTCAGGAGATAATTATATAGATATTGATAACTCTATTCACTATCATATGCAAATGGAAGCCGATTATTCTGAACAAAATTATCTTTTGAAAAGAAAACTTGAAAATTTAGAATATCTCAATAAATTATTCAATAAATTATCTCCAATTGTGCTCGTCTTCATTTATGGACTGAATCTGATTAACTATTTACTTCCTTTTCCTAAATATCCATCTTCTAATGCTTTAATTGATAATTTAGTAAAATATCTAAAATTCATTTTACTCTCCATGTATAAAGCGGTCTTCCCTACAATTACAAATTTTTTGTGGTTGATTCTGTTACTTTTGATTACGTTAATGATTAGAAAATTTATTTTAAAGGGACTACTCCAAAAAATTGCTGGAAATATTGCTCTAGCGATTATTGCTTTTTCCTATTTTAAAACAATCTCGTTAGTCAAAGAGGTTAAAGTTACAAATTTACCTGAAATCTCAGCACCCTCTTTGGTTGCACAAAATCAAACAACATCTATTACTATCCAAACAACCGAAATAATTAGCAGTTTTTCTCCAGAGTTCATTATAATTTTCTCAATCTTATCTCTCATATTTCTATGGACTATTTCTTCTCATCTTATTGATATTTTGTTTGAATCTTTCGGGGAAACTAAAGATTTTAAACGCTTAAAGTTTCTTTTCCCACGCTTAGTCTTTTACTTATTCATGATTATTATCGTTTTCCTTATCACTTTGGGAGTAAAGACAATACAATGAAATGATTGACCCTATAATAAGAATCAAACCAATCAACAAAAAATCTACTCTTTTTGTTGCACATCCAATTTTAACAACACCCTCTCCACCTATTAGAAATACCACCCACATTACGATATCTTTTTTAATTTTTTTGTTCACTGTATCCTCCATCTCTAAATTTGTCAGAACTGACAAAAATAAAGGCTTTATCAGATGATTTACTCATTATCCGCATCGTAACTGGCTGGTTTCTGAGGAAATTCAATCTTGACTAAAGGTTGATAAACCTTTCTGGTACTGACAATCGTTTTAAAAGTAACGTCTTGAGGGCTACTAAACCAAACCTCATCAAAAAACTTTTGCTTCGCTTGTTCCACGCTTTTGTAACCAGGTGTAGTAAGTTCATTTCCCCCATCAATAAATACGGCATTTTTTAGAGTCCCTTTAACGGAGTAAACTTTTTGAGTTTGACTGACAGGAACAAAGAACAAAAACAATGTAGAAACAGTAATTATTCCTAGAATTGCAAACCCAAGCCATTGCTTTCTCCTCAGAAGCAAGATAAAACTAGCAATAACCGTCACAACTAATAAAATAATTCCCAGTCCTCCTGTGACGAATAGGATAAATTTGAGAACGGTATGATCATAATTAGAATTATAGAGATAATCAACGATAGACATCCTATGGTCAACGCTTGCCGCATAGACCGCTATACTCAAAAAAGCAAATATAGCACTAATCCCTAACAAAATAAGCAGCCCAATAATGCCACCAATAACGATATAGAGCAAATGCTCATTCAACGTTTTGAGCACTATTTTTTGTTTTCCTTTATACATTTCACTCTCCTTTTTTAGAATCAAAAAAAACGACTTCCGAATCTGAAAGTCGTTTGCTTGTTTATTTGAATGGATTGACTATTGGCTTACTTGACTCTTGGTTGTTCTGATCTGCAGCCGCATCACTAAGAGAATTATCAGCTGGAGAACTTCCAGGAGTTGATGGCACAGATGAACCACCACCTGAACTTGATGAACCGCCACTTGAAGCATTACCGCTTGAACCAGAGTTCGTATAACCATTCCCTCCAGTATTGCTTGAACTTCCTGAACCGTTGCTAGAAGTGCCATATCCACTTGCATAGTTTGACGTAGTATTCGCTGATGCCGCTGCTTTCGCTTGTGCATCTGCTGCAGTTTTTGCTTTGGCCGCCGCATCCGCAGCTGCTTTTGCCTTCGCTTCTGCCGCTTTAGCCTGAGCTTCACTCGCCGCAATTTCTTTGTTCAGCTGAGTTTTAAGAGCTGTATCGTATGGACTGGTCAATTTATTGACTGCCGTGTGCGCTGCTTTATCTTTTGTTGCATTTGTCGCATCTTTTTGGAACGCTGTAACGGCAGCTTTTGCGGCTGTTTCCAACTTAATGCGATCGTGGATACTTGCAATTTCCGCATTCCTTTCTTTGTTTAGCTTAGTATTTTTAACCAATGCCACCGCACTTTGTGCAGCAGAGACATTTTCAATACTGTCCACTTTTTCAGCCGTCAAGAGCGCTGCTTTCGCTTCACTTTCAGCGGCTGCTTCACGTTTAGCTTCTGCTTTCTTGGCTGTCTCTACTTTTTGCTGGGCAACAACTTTGTCATGGTGGACATTAGCGCTATGAATGGAGAATCCTGTTCCTACGCCACCAAGGATAAGCACTCCTACAACAGCACCTCCAACAATGGCCTGCTTTTTCGTAATCTTCATCTGATTTCTCCTTTAATCTGCTGTCTATTTATCAATTTTTTTATTTGTCTATTTTTCTATTTTCTTAAACCAGGCAAGCTGCAGACCATTTGTCTGTGCAAACCTTTTTGCTTGCTCAATACTGGCGGTTTTAAATGCCTCATCAGGGTTGATTGTAAAAACAAGCGTTCCATCGGGTGCTGTTCGTTTATAATAAGCGGTAGCATTCACAGGAAGTCCCTTAATACGGTTACCACTAATTTTGTAGCCGACGGCTTGTGCCAAGATTGTCTCAGTTTCAAGTAGTTGTGTTTTTCCCGTTTTTACTCCCTTACCAGTAATCGTGAAGGGGGCTGTTTTTCGATAAAGCGGAATAATCTTTTTTGCCATTTTGTTACCTCTATTTTACCATAGTTTAAGGTTGTTTTGCACAGTCCATTCTCTTAATCTATTTCTTTGATTTTCAAACGATACCCTTTTGCGGAGCGTCCTGATTTTAATGTTTCTAATACACATTTCACGGAGTAAGTTTCTTCAAGAGAAGTTATTGCTGTCTTTAGCACATAACCACGAAAGCGAGAGTTATCCATTGGCTGTTGTTCTATTTCTAAAAACCAGCTTTGAAAATCTTGTACTGAGCCTTTAATTACCGTCTCCTTACTTCCTGCAGCTTTGTTAAACTTCCAAAGTCCGACAAGGGGAGGAAGGTATTTTTTTACAAGTGGTCTTGGTCTATGCATCTGCTTTTCCATGATAACCAACTGAGGGAGTCGTTCAATAGGAACTGGGAATAATTCTATCGTTCTGCGTTCCTCATTGAGAACTTTACAAAGCGATTGTGCTTCCAATAATGAAAATTTATTGAGAGTTTTAAATTGCGATGTCCATTTGTCATTAACTGATAATGTCTTTGCGATGCTTGTATTGACAATCATGTAGTCCTTCCGCTCTCCTATTTCAAACAGTTCATTAGGACTGATAGAGAGTACCTCGCAGATGCTTTGTATATTCTCATAAGAAATTGAACCCTGTTTCTGCGTAAGCATTAAATTCACATTTTGCCGTGCAATACCTGTCAAATCTGCGAAAACAGATTTTTTCATTTGCTTTTCTTTGAGAATTTCCGCAATTTTATTCTTTGCCATCCTCAGCTCCTTTATAGAAAATCGTCAATACTCATCTGGCCATCCTCTTTTTCTGCCACTTCATGAAGTAAGGCTTCCATTGCTTTAACTTTATAATTTTCTAGGGCGGTCACATCAAGATAATATTCAATCGCAAGACTTAACAAATCAATTTGTGTTTTATTTGTTGCGAGCTTCAAGATTTTCAGTTTTTCGTGTGCTTCAGCCGTGATTTTCACGGAAATTTCAGGTACTTTTGTCATTTTCTGCCTCTTTATTTATGCTGTCTTTTGGTATAATAAGGTTATGAAAAATTATATTTTGTATATCACTTGTGAACCTAAAAAGTCTCATCAATTTCCTAGTTTTGAAGAAAATCATTGGGAACGACTTTTTAAACATCATGCTTTCGAGTGTCAACGTATTGAGCTCAGTCCTTTTGATTTCGGAATTCCCTTGGAACAGACTGTCATTATCCAGACAGATGCCCCTCAGTCTGAAATAGAGGTATGGCTCTCTAATTGGGCTTCAACTGTTGAAAAACCATTTTATTTAGTCAATCAACTTGGAGAAAACTATGCAACTAACAATCCAAGACTTACCAAATCTCTTCAGTAAGTTAGCTATTTTCCATAGTTCTCAAAAATTCCTTTCGATTCTTTAAAATCTTTGATTGTTTCCTCAAAGTTGAAGCTCTCAAATTCTTCTTCCGTTAAATCTAAATCAAATCCTGGTCCGTCGCCTTCTGCTGGACTATAACCCACTCGCCAAACTCCTGCTGGTTTTGGGTCTCTAAACGCTCTGACTATTTTCATTTTGTTTTCTCACTTTCATTTCTAGGCTGGGTTTTCAACTCAGCTTTTATTTTTCTACTTCAGGTGTAAAAATGTAATATTACACTTTTTCTGAGGGCTGATGAGTAAATATTCCTTTTTTAAGTTCAAAATCTTTGATTGTTTCCTCAAAGTTGAAGCTCTTTAATTCTTCTTCTGTTAAATCTAAATCAAATCCTGGCCCGTTGCCTTCACCTGGTCTATAACTCACTCGCCAAACTCCTGCTGGTTTTGGGTCTCTAAACGCTCTGACTATTTTCATTTTGTTTTCTCACTTTCATTTCTAGGCTGGGCTTTCAACTCAGCTTTTATTTACTTATTCCACCACCAATTATATGAATTGTGGCAAAGACTAATATTTTTATCAAAATATAACTAAAAAAACTGCACCTCCTATTTCAAAATTTGCTTTCCAATAATTTTTCCAAGTGAAACTTGCCTTGTACTTATTCGAAGTACTTATAACAAAGGTTGTAAAAATTATAAAAAGCCAAAATCCTACGGACAGTACGAAAACAATGTTGTTCACTTCGCTTTTACCTCTCCTGTCTGATAATCAATTAGCAAATTAGGAGCTGTGTTTTCAAGAACAACTTCTGTCACACTGTTAACTGTTTTCTCAAATGGACTTCCCAATTTAATTTGAATCAGTTTACCTTGCGAGTCAAGCCCGACATAATCTAATTTGATTTGACGAGCCACCAACTCACTTCCCTGATAAATAGGTGTGACCTTGTAGTCAAGATACTCATTAGGGTTCCGTGCTAGCCAATGATCTAAACGGTTTTCATAATAGAGCATCGCTTTATCATTTGAATCATTCATACTATCATAATTTCCTTGATTAACCCAGGCGGTTTCTGTTATCAAGTTTTTAGGCTCATCATTGAGTCCTGAAAATTGATAACCAACTAAATGTCCACGGTTCATAACCCACGCAGATTTTCCCTTTTCGTAAGGGAGCTTATAATTATGCCATCCTGATGGATCATAAGTCAACTGTGCTTCCCTCTTCTCTGTTGGTTCATCGCTATTTTTAAGTTGGATATGAGCATAAGTCGCACGTCCCAAAATATCAAGTTTACCTAAGACAAGCTCTTTTTTCTTTTCAAAAGGGAGAATATCTTTATCAGCTGAACGATCTGCAGCTTGCTTTGTTCCTGGTAATTTTATTCCTGGGAGCTTAATGCTCTGTACTTTTTGATCAACTTTCTGTGTAACATTTTGTTTGTCCACAAACTGTCTGAACGGCGTAACATGACGATAACAATAATTCCAAATCGTTAATACAAAGAAAATTGCTAAACCGATTGATAAGATGACTTTCAAGAGCCATAGCAAACAACCACTAAAACATCCTTTTGTTTCTTTTTTCAAATTTCTCCTTTTCTACTCATTTATTTTTCTATTTATCTTTTTTTCTATTATTTTATTCATTCACTTGATTTTACTGACTTTTCATCAAAAAATAATCAAAAGGTTTTTAGCTTACCTCAAACTGTCCGTCTAGCGGATCGGTGTGACACTACCTAACAGAACACGATTTTCGGTGCCCTATGGTCTAATTCCCACGGTCTCTGTCTCACTCAGATCCGCATACGACGCTGTACCCGCCCGTTACGTAGTCACTTTGATTAGCAGGGGAATAGATATTAAGTTTTCAATGAACGGTAGGGTAGAGGGCATTCTTTTTGTCCTTTCGAGCACTTTTGAAATTGCTTTAAACTCATGTTTTAGACAATGATTAAGATGTTTAACTCTAGCCGTTACGAAGTTTACTGATTGTGAGAAGCATTGATTTTGCAAATCAGCAAAACCAAGTGAATGAATGATTTTTGATAAGACTCAGCGATACTTTTCAGGAAGATAGAAATAATATTCTCGCCAAGCAAGTCCTGTAGTCAGCAAACGTTGTCCCATTTCTCTACGCTTTGCAACAAGTACACCGTTAATTGCTATCGTCTTAATGACGGGAAAAATCTCTTCAAATTCTGTCACTTTCTGAAAGACTTCGCCATCAAGCAGCAAGTCTTCTATAAAGAAATGAGACTTTAGAATGCCATGATGGCCATTATACAAACGTACTGTAGCGTGCTTTGTCGCAGCAAAGGCGGTAAGAAATTGTTTATTAACATCAACTGATTTATATTTGGGGTTAGGAATTGCGGAAATGTAGGTCATGTTGTCTCCTTATAATATATTTTGTGCTGTCTAATTGTTATTCCACGGGCCATCCATTGGGATAGTAATACCTTTTTCTTTCATCTTTTGTAGTTCTTTTGTATCTTGTAGTTTTTGTAGTTGCCGCTTTTGCGCATCTAATTGGTATTTGGCATATTGTTTTTTCATATTATTTACAAGATACTGTACAAAATAATCAGGATTAACCAGATGCTCTTGTGTAAATTCCCAAGCTATACTAAATCGGAGTTTGACATCGTAAGGATCAGCTCCTTCTTTGAATTCCCTGATGAACTCATCTTTCATTTCTTGACGATCGTCGTCTCCAAGCAAATCATTTCCGTTCTCATTGACGACTTCAAAACTATCTATCGTGTTAAATTCTGCTTCAAACACCATTTTTGCAGCCTCAGAATAAGCTTTTGTTAATTCATCTTGTTCTGCTTCAAGTTCTGGTGCTTCTGTATTTGTTACCAATTCTGGTGGAATAGTTTTGACGGGTTCTTCATGAAGCGTCCAAAGAGTTCCGTATTCAAATTCTTTTCCTGACTTGGATACGCCCTTAACTGTGGTATATTGTCCTTTTTCATCTCGAATTCGTTCTTTGGTAATATAACCGTAGGCTTGCAATTCTTTCCAAATACGATTAAATTTGGTTTTCCCAGCTTTCCCATGCTTCATAATCTCACTTTTGTAGAAAATCCATTCAGGGTTATTGTTGCTTCTTAACATCTGTGTGAGAACACCAATGTGTTCCCAATCCAATCTAGCATCATCAAGAATATCTTCATCAACGAGTGCATAGTGTTTTTTCCGAATAATGCGGACGGCTTCTTCCATTTCTGACATAATATTTTCTCCATTTTATATTTTGCTCCCTGCCAAAGGAGTAATTTAACTCAATCATAAAGAGTCGAACCTTGTTCGTCATTCTGCCTCCATTCACAGAGTTGATGATTGAAAAATGCAGCACAAACTCATAAGTCTGCTATACAGAATGTGGGAATCGAACCCAAAAACAGCCGCTCTGCATTCTGTGGTTGACGTATTGTTTGGCAGACCAACACGTCGAAGTCGTTTTATGTCAGAAATATGGGATTGTACGACGCAGCCCAATTAACCTTGCAGGAGTTGAACCTGCGTTACTCACACCTCAGTTAAGACATTCAACCACTGTGAGCTTCTCCAGAGAAAGGCCAAAAATTATTTTTTAATGGTAACTATGAGTCATCATTTGTATTGCTACTTTTGTTTCCACAATAAGCCAACCAATGAGCCATAAGGGGACCAAAATGGGTAAAACTATAATCATAACCAGTAAGAGCGAAAACCCCATTAAACCACTTAAATGAACTTCATCATCATAAGGCATTTCATCAAAATCTAAAATCATTACCAAACCTTTTTTTCTGCATTTATCCTAAGAAAATACAATCCCTCTGTACTTCCAACCTTCTGAAAATGCAAGTTTTAGAAATCGTTGATCTGCTTCACGGGCATTTCCCGCATAAAGAGAAAACTTAAAATCTTTCCCCTGATAACTGAATTCTCCATAATATTTGAGCATCTTATTTTCCTCTTCCTATTTTTCCTCAACTCCATAGCACCATGTTTTAGCAAAGAGGTTTTGGTGCTCAATTCTTTGGTACATATCAATAGCTGGTGTGAAGCCCAACCAGTCCCTCACTTCTTGAGGTAAATCTTTGTCAATAAAGATTGCCCCAACCACCAGTTCTCTTTTTGGCGTGCTTTGATAAAGTCTGCTATGAATTCGGGAGTTGTTTCTAATTCTTGGTCAAGTTCACTACGATTGGGAACTTTTAGTGTCTTAGTGTTTTGTGCAAGTTTAAAACCCTTGAATAACACTTCTTGAATTTTGTCGTATTGAAGCTCAAAATATTCGTTAAGAACTTCTTGAGTATTATCCATATTTTCTCTCAAACGTTGAAGTTCTTGAGAGTAAAGCTCTTTGGTCAAAACAAGTTTTTCAATATCCTCTTTACTTATTTTTTCTAAGTCCATTAAATATCCATCTCCTTTTTCCCAGAGAATACAATCAGCTTTTTATTCATACTCAAGCCTTTCTCTGTGTCGTTCTATCAATCAAACAAGCGATTTCTGAGCCGTTTAAGTTGTATTTCATCTGTCATTATTTCTTCTTCTCCAACTTCTTATAATTTTTTTCGTAAAGTTCTGCTTTGCTCCCATAAGGCATTTTAAATTGTTCAGCATCTTTTTTTGTTGGAAAATAATATTCTTTAAATGAACGAGAATTATTAAAAGCAGAACCATTAATTCTTACAACATAAGTCATGCCATACTGACCCCCCTTTAAATTTTAGTAACAAAAAAGAGAATAGACTAACATCTATTCTCAACTTTTTCGTTACTAAAATTTAATATTTGTCCAAACCCTTGGTATTACTAGATTTTTGATTTTTCTACAAACTCTAGACGGTTACTTTACAATGTTTTCGGGTGTGTCATGGTTTTTTCTATAAAAAAAGTTACTGACAGAAATTCTGTCAGTAACTTTCATCATAGCTTACGAATTCGGACTTGTTGTATCATTACTTATCTTGTAAAAAAATGACATTGGGTTAGTATCAAATATTTCCAAACCCTCATCATCTGAAGTTATTGCAAATCTATCTTTTGTCCTATCTGTTTTATCCGTTTGTGAAGAATTTGCAAAAGTTGGCGAGCTGTTAGCCGCAGCAAACATGAAGCCCATGTGTTTTCCAAGATTCACAGCATCAGCAATAATAATCCCATTCTTTGATTGTGGACCAGATATAACTCTTTGATATTCTGAACTAAAAATGATGGTACCATTTTTCAGAACAGCTTTACCACTTCCGTCAGTAGTTTGCCATGTTCCGTTTAAAGAAGAATAGTTACCTGTAAGAATTTGTGAACTATTAGCAGCCTCATACTGACTAGTTGAACTTGAACTTATGTCTGAACTTGAACTCGTACTTATACTTGAAGATTGTGAACTACTGCTTGGGAGACTTTCCTTACTTTTTGTACTTTGTGACGAACTAGTATGCTCAGTTTTTTTACTTTCTTTACTCCCACTACTACAAGCTGTTAAAGTCGCTAAAACTCCTAAAAAAATTACAGAAACTGTTACATACTTTTTGATTTTAACAAATTTCCTTTCCATAAATTTCTCCTATTCTTCAGTTATTATAGCAAATTATTACTTTTATTTCACTCCTTAGAAAACGCTTTCTTTATCATAAGCATTCTATGATACAAAAAAATTACTGACAGAAATTCTGTCAGTAATTTTTATTCGTTACACGATAATTAACAAATTACCATGATGCTTTTTTAACGCCTGGCAATTGACCTTTGTAAGCCAATTCGCGAAGACAGATACGGCAAAGTTTAAATTTGCGGTAAACTGAATGTGGACGTCCGCAACGTTCGCAACGAGTATAAGCTTGTGTTGAGAATTTTGCAGGGCGTTGGTTTTTAACAACCATAGATTTCTTAGCCATTTATGTATTCTCCCTATCTTATTTAGCGAACGGCATGCCGAGTTTAGCAAGCAATTCACGTGATTCTTCGTCAGTGTTAGCAGTTGTTACGATAACAATATCCATACCACGAACTTTATCAACATCATCATAGTTGATTTCTGGGAAAATCAATTGTTCTTTCACACCAAGTGTGTAGTTACCGCGACCGTCAAACGCTTTGTTTGAAACACCGTGGAAGTCACGTACACGTGGGAGTGAAACAGTAACCAATTTGTCCAAGAATTCGAACATACGTTCGCCACGAAGAGTTACTTTCGCACCGATTGGCATACCTTCACGAAGACGGAAAGCAGCAACTGATTTTTTAGCTTTAGTAATCAATGGTTTTTGACCAGAGATCAAAGCCAATTCAGCAACAGCTTTATCAAGGTTTTTAGAGTTGTTTACAGCATCTCCAACACCCATGTTGATAACGATTTTATCAACTTTTGGTACAGCCATGATTGAAGTGTAATTGAATTGTTCAGTCAACGCTGGTACTACTTCGTTAGTATATTTTTCTTTCAAACGATTAGTCATATTATTTCTCCTTTCCGCCTTAGTCTAAAATTTCGCCAGATTTTTTGTTGAAACGAACTTTTTTATCGTCAACAACTTTGTAACCTACACGACCAGCAACACCATTTTTATCGAGCACTTGCACGTTAGAAACGTGGATAGGTGCTTCAATTTCAAGAATTGCGCCATTAGGATTTACAGCGTTAGGTTTTTGGTGTTTCTTCATGATAGCAACACCTTCAACAACGACTTTATTCAATTTTGGCAAAGCTTTGAGGACTTTACCAGTAGTTCCGCGATCTTTACCTGCGATAACTTTAACTGTATCACCAGTTTTTACAAACATGTCTATTTCCTTTCTTACGCCCAAAGGGCACCCTGAAAATACTTTTTCAGGGGACTATTCTGTTAATAATAACAGTAAAATATGATTCTGTCAAAAAATTTTTCCAACAAAACCATATCTCTATAATGCTTGATTAGAGTACTTCTGGAGCAAGTGAAACGATCTTCATGTAGCCACCTTCGCGGAGTTCGCGGGCAACTGGGCCAAAGATACGTGTTCCGCGAGGAGTTTTATCGTCACGGATGAGCACTGCTGCATTTTCATCAAATTTGATGTATGAACCGTCAGGACGTTTCGCACCAGATTTAGTACGAACGATGACTGCTTTCACAACATCACCTTTTTTTACTGCTCCACCAGGGGCAGCTGATTTAACTGTAGCTACAATGATATCACCGATGCCAGCGAACTTACGTGATGAACCACCGAGAACACGGATAGTCAAAAGTTCTTTAGCACCTGAGTTATCTGCAACTTTCAAACGAGATTCTGTTTGAATCATGCTATATTCCTCCTAGTTTTGCTTAGATAATAACTGCTTCTTCAACGATTTCTACAAGACGGAAATGTTTGTCTTTAGACAAAGGACGAGTTTCCATGATACGAACGATGTCGCCAGTCTTTGCAGAGTTGTTTTCGTCGTGAGCTTTATATTTTTTAGAGTAATTGATACGTTTACCATAGACAGGGTGGTTACGCTTAGTTTCTACGACAACTGTGATAGTTTTATCCATTTTGTCTGAAACCACGCGGCCTTGATAAACTTTACGTTGATTGCGTTCCATTTATATTTCTCCTGACCTATTATTTGTTCAATTCAGCTTGCACAGTTTTTACACGTGCAATTGTTTTCTTGACTTCATCAAGTCTCGCTGTGTTTTCGAGACGACCAGCAGCTGCTTGGAAACGAAGATCAAACAATTCTTTTTTCAATTCTGCTTCGCGAGTAGCCAATTCTTCAACTGACAAAGCGCGCAAGTCTTTAAGAAGTGATTTAGTTTCGCTTAATTTCATTACGCTTCACCTCGTTTCACAAATTTAGTTTTAACAGGAAGTTTATGTGAAGCAAGACGTAACGCTTCACGAGCGACTTCTTCACTTACACCGCCCAATTCAAACATGACAACGCCACGTTTAACTGGAGCAACCCAACCTTCAGGAGCACCTTTCCCTGAACCCATACGCACACCAATAGCTTTGGCAGTATATGATTTGTGAGGGAAGATTTTAATCCAAACTTGACCGTTACGTTTCATGTAACGAGTCATAGCAATACGAGCTGCTTCAATTTGACGGTTTGTAATCCAGTGTGAAGTAGTCGCTTGAAGACCAAATTCACCGAATGATACAGTATCGCCACCTTTAGCATAACCACGCATTTTACCGCGGAATTCACGACGGTGTTTTACACGTTTTGGTACTAACATGGATTATTTTTCTCCTTTCACAGATTTTTTAGTAGGGAGAACTTCACCACGGTAAATCCAAACTTTAACACCAAGTTTACCGTAAGTTGTGTCTGCTTCTTCCCAAGCGTAGTCGATATCCGCACGGAGTGTGTGGAGTGGAACTGTACCTTCTGAATATCCTTCGCTACGTGCGATATCAGCACCATTTAGACGACCAGAAACTTGAGTTTTAATCCCTTTTGCACCAGCGCGCATTGCACGTTGGATAGCTTGTTTTTGAGCACGACGGAAAGCGATACGCGCTTCGAGTTGTTTAGCAATTCCTTCACCAACAAGATGAGCGTCCAAATCAGGTTTTTTGATTTCAACAATGTTGATGTGAACTTGTTTACCAGTCAAAGCATTGAGTTCTGCACGAAGTGCATCAACGTTGCTTCCTGATTTACCAATAACCATACCTGGTTTAGCAGTATGCAAAGTTACGATAACTTTGTTAATTGCACGTTCAGTTTCAATCAATGATACTGAGGCATCTGCAAGTTTAGTTTGGATAAGTTGACGAATTGCCAAGTCTTCGTGAAGGTAATCCGCATATTCTTTTTCAGCATACCATTTGGCATCCCAATCGCGAATAACGCCAACACGCATACCAATTGGATGTACTTTTTGACCCACGTTTTTACCTCCTTATTCTTTCTCAGCTACAACTACAGTGATGTGAGCTGTACGTTTGTTAATTGGTGAAGCTGAACCTTTCGCACGTGGACGGAAACGTTTCATTGTTGGTCCTTCGTTAACAAAAGTTTCACTA
This sequence comes from Lactococcus allomyrinae, assembly GCF_003627095.1. Lineage (NCBI taxonomy): Bacteria > Bacillati > Bacillota > Bacilli > Lactobacillales > Streptococcaceae > Lactococcus > Lactococcus allomyrinae. The sequence continues at coordinate 1,887,330 of NZ_CP032627.1, forward strand.
ACTACCAAGTTAGCTTTTTCAAGACCAAAGTTGTTTTCTGCATTAGCGATAGCTGAGTTCAAAACTTTCTCAACTTCTACAGCAGCTTTAGTCGGTGTAAATTTCAAGATTGCAATTGCATCTGCAACACGTTTCCCGCGGATAAGATCGATAACAAGACGAGTCTTACGAGGTGAAACGCGAACTGTTTTTGCAGTTGCTTTAGCTGAAGTAATTTCTGCCATTTTTTTCTCCTCCTATTAGCGACGTGTTTTCTTGTCGTCAGCAGCGTGACCACGGTAAGTACGAGTTGGTGCGAATTCACCAAGTTTGTGTCCAACCATATCTTCTTGAACGTAAACCGGTACGTGTTTGCGACCATCATAAACAGCGATAGTAAGTCCTACAAAGTTAGGAAAGATTGTAGAACGACGTGACCAAGTTTTAATCACAGATTTTCTTTCGGCGTTGACTTGAGCTTCAACTTTTTTCATCAAATGCTCATCGACGAAAGGTCCTTTTTTAAGACTACGACCCATTGTATGAGTTTCTCCTTTAAATTTTGTTACCACGCTGGTTACTAGGACCAGGTTGGCGGATAGATTTATAGATGCGCTTTCGGCATCTCATTAAATTTGATAAACCTTATCAAATTTAACAAGACGCCGAGAGGCTTCTTGTGAAAATAAACGAATTATTTTCCGTCGTTGATACGACGAACGATAAGTTTGTTTGATTTTGCTTTTTTGTTGCGAGTCTTGAGTCCAAGAGCTGGTTTGCCCCATGGAGTCATTGGTGACTTGCGTCCAACTGGTTGACGACCTTCACCACCACCATGTGGGTGATCGTTAGGGTTCATTACAGAACCACGAACAGTTGGGCGAATCCCCATATGACGTGTACGTCCTGCTTTACCGAGGTTAATCAAGTTTTGTTGTTCATTACCAACAACACCAACAGTAGCGCGGCAAGTTGAAAGAATCATACGAACTTCGCCTGATTGGAGACGAACGAGTGTATATTTACCTTCAGTACCAAGTACTTGAGCTGATGCACCTGCTGAACGAACCAATTGTCCACCCTTACCAGGTTTCAACTCGATGTTGTGAATCAATGTACCAACTGGAATGTTAGCAAGTGGCAATGCGTTACCAACTTTAATATCAGCATCTGGACCAGATACAACTGTCATACCTACTTCAAGACCTTTAGGTGCCAAGATGTATGATTTAATCCCATTAGCATAAACAACCAATGCAATATTTGCTGTACGGTTTGGATCGTATTCAATTGTAGCAACTTTGGCAACAACGTTGTCAGTGTTACGTTTGAAGTCGATTAAACGATATTTACGTTTGTGACCACCACCATGGTGACGAACTGTAATGCGACCAAGGTTGTTACGACCAGCGGTCTTATTCATGCTTACAAGCAAGCTCTTTTCAGGAGTACTTGTAGTGATTTCAGCAAAGTCGCTACCAGTCATGTTACGACGACCGTTTGTGGTAGGTTTGTAAACTTTAATTCCCACGATTTTCCTCCTTTATTATTCTGCGTCTTCGCCAAAGATTTCAATTGCTTTAGAATCTTCAGTCAAAGTAACGATAGCTTTTTTGTAGCCTGATTTCTTACCAGTGTATTTACCTACGCGTTTAGCTTTAGGTTTTACACTGATTGTGTTAACTGATGCAACTTTCACATCAAAGACAGCTTCAACAGCTTGTTTGATGAGCAATTTATGAGCACGTGAATCAACTTCGAAAGTATATTTCTTTTGATCCATTGCTTGCATAGAAGCTTCAGTGATGATAGGTTTACGGATGATATCATAAAGTGACATTATGCAAGAACCTCCTCAATTTGTGACAGAGCTGATTGAACGACGATAAGTTTATCAGCTGAAACGATGTCAAGTACAGATGCTGTATTAGCAGTTGATACTTTCACGTTTTCGAGGTTACGAGCAGAAAGTGCTGCAAATTCGTTACCTTCGTTTGGAAGAACCACAAGAACTTTACGTTCAATTGAAAGTACAGAGAGAACTTTAGCAAATTCTGAAGTTTTTGGTGCTGCAAATTCAAGTGAGTCAAGAGCGATTAATTTGTTTTCAGCAACTTTAGCTGAATAAACTGATTTAAGCGCCAATTGACGAACTTTTTGTGGAAGTTTGTATGCGTAGCTACGTGGATTTGGACCGAAGACAGTACCACCACCACGCCATTGTGGAGAGCGGTTTGAACCTTGACGGGCACGACCTGTACCTTTTTGACGCCATGGTTTTTTACCACCGCCAGATACGAGCGAACGATTTTTATGTGCGTGTGTACCTTGACGAAGGCTAGCGCGTTGTGAAATTACAACGTCGAATACGACTGATTCGTTTGGTTCGATACCAAAAACTGCGTCGTTAAGTGTAACTTCACCAGCTTGTGAACCATCTTGTTTAAATAATGATACTTTTGCCATTATAGATTTCTATCTCCTTTCCTTCTTATTTAGCTTTGATTGCTGATTTAACAACGATCAATGATTTCTTAGCTCCAGGGACGTTACCTTTGATAAGAATAACGTTCTTTTCTGGAAGAACTTGTGCAACAACAAGGTTTTGTACGGTAACACGTTTATTACCCATACGCCCTGCAAGGCGTTTACCTTTAGGAACTTTGTTGGCTGCAACTGGTCCCATTGAACCTGGACGACGGTGATAACGAGAACCGTGAGCCATAGGTCCACGAGATTGTCCCCAGCGTTTGATTGGGCCTTGGAAACCTTTACCTTTAGAAGTTCCGGTAACATCAACGACATCTCCAGCTGCGAATGTATCAACAGTGATTTCTGCTCCTACTTCAGCGCCTTCGAGTCCTTTGAATTCACGAACGAAGCGCTTAGGAGTCGTATTAGCTTTAGCAGCATGACCTTTGGCAGGTTTGTTAGTCAAAACTTCACGAAGTGTATCGAAACCAACTTGAGTTGCTTCATAACCGTCTGTTTCAACAGTTTTAACTTGAAGAACTGTGTTAGGAGTCGCTTCGATCACTGTTACGGGAATTAATTCGCCGTTTTCAGTGAAGATTTGAGTCATTCCCACTTTTTTCCCTAAGATTCCTTTTGACATGAGAATTACCTTTCTTAATTAGAGTTTGATTTCGATGTTGACACCACTTGGAAGATCAAGTTTCATCAATGAATCAACTGTTTTTTGAGTTGGTTCGATGATATCAATCAAACGTTTGTGTGTGCGCATTTCGAATTGTTCGCGTGAATCTTTATATTTGTGAGTCGCGCGGATAACAGTGTAGACGCTACGGTCAGTTGGAAGTGGAATTGGACCACTTACTTCTGCGTTTGTACGTTTAGCAGTTTCTACAATCTTTTCAGCAGCTGCATCAAGGATACGATGTTCGTATGCTTTCAAGCGGATACGGATTTTTTTAGTTGCCATTTTTTCTCCTTCGTCTATTTTAATAATAGGCTAGCTCCACGAGAAAACCGGCACGTCAGGTATGGCAATACCTTCGGGTGTGTCGCAACCTCTCGTTTCATCGCTACATACTGTTTTTTAACAGCACCTATCCATTCTAACAGATTGATAAGGTGCTGTCAAGGCTTTTTCTTCTATTTTTTTAAATTATTATAGGTTGCTTTTTTTCTGAGTTTTTCAAATAACTTTTGAATTTAATCAATTTTATTTTCTATTCCCCATGCAATCGCTTGCATTATTTTTTTCTAAGTTTTATAATAAATTTATCAATAATATGAAAACGTTTTAATAGTGTAATTTAAAGATGTTTGGGGAACTTTAATGAAAAATAACTTTGTGATTCAACCTTATGGCAAAAAGCCTTACCATACTGGAGTAGCTGTACCTATTTTTTCACTTAGAACTCATCAAGATTTTGGGGTAGGACAATTCTCAGATTTGAAGCTACTAGCTGAGTTTATGAAACATTCAGGAATGGATATTATCCAACTTCTTCCTATTAATGATACGACCATTTTTATGAACTGGAAAGATTCTTCACCTTATCGTGCTGTTTCAGTCTTTGCTTTGCATCCAATTTACTTGGATTTGACACCTTTTTTAGCGGAATTTACACCAGCTGATAGGCAACTTTATTTGCAAACGCAAAAAGAGCTGAATGCATTAAATCAAGTAGACTATGAAAAAACTCTGACTTTGAAATGGAAGTATGCTGAGTTACTCTACCAAAAGATTGGAATAAAAACTTTAGCAAATCAGGATTTTATCACTTTCCATCAAGAACACAGTGACTGGTTGGACTCCTATGCTGCTTTTTGCACTTTGCGCGATGTATTTCATTCATCCGACAGCTCAAAATGGGAAAAAAAGTATCATTCTTTTTCTGATTCTCTCTTTGCTGAACTTCTCTCTGATTCAAAACTGACTCAGAAGATTAACCTCTACCTATTTGTGCAGTATTTGCTTCATCTGCAATTGAAAGAAGCTGTTGAATATTGTCATGAGCTAGGTATTGCTGTCAAGGGTGATATTTCAGTGGGGGTAGATCGTAAATCCGCTGATGCTTGGGCAAATCCAGATTTATTCAATCTTGATATGCAAGCAGGAGCACCACCCGATGTTTTCTCAAAAACAGGACAAAATTGGGAATTTCCAACTTATAATTGGGAACAAATGGCTAATGATGACTATGCTTGGTGGAAACTTCGCATGAAAAATATGGCAGAATATTTCGATGCTTATCGCCTTGATCACATTCTTGGATTCTTTAGAATTTGGGAAATTCCCACTGATGCTGTCCGCGGTTTACTTGGACATTTTGCTCCCGCGTTAGCCTTACCCGACTGGGAAATTGAGAATTATGGCATTCCTTTTAGGAGCTGGGGAATTGAACGTTTTATAGCGCCTTTTATCAAAGATTGGGTAATTGATGAAATTTTTGGGCGAGACAATCGAGATGAGATTATCTTCCATTTTCTAGACTATATTGGAAATGGAAATTATCGTTTAAAGGAGTTTGTAAATACGCAACACAAGGTCACGGAACTATCTGATGTTCCAGAATGGCAGATTCAGGGATTATTTGCCCTTCACGAAAATGTGTGCTTTGTACGAGACCACCAAAATCCTAATCTATATCATCCTCGGATTAAGATGATGGAAACTTCTTCTTTCAGAGAATTTGGGCAAGAGTTCAAAAAGAGCTTGGAAAGACTGTATAATGATTATTTCTATGGAAGAAATTATGCTTTTTGGGAAGAACAAGTTTACAAGAAGCTTCCTGCTATAAAGAATGCTACAGATATGCTTGCTTGCGGCGAAGACTTGGGCATGGTACCAGACAATGTACCTGATGTGATGTGGAATCTAAAAATTCTTCGTCTTATTATAGAGAGGATGCCTGCTACTGACTACTTCATCAGTGATTTGGTTTATACTCCATATCTCTCTGTCGTGACTACTTCTTCACATGATACAACTCCTCTACGTTTGTGGTGGGAGGAAAATCGTGACTTTACTCAGCGTTATTATAATGAGATTATGCACTGGTCTGGTGTTGCCCCTGAACAGGCCAGCCCTGAGATTATACAGGAAATTGTTGGACGCCATCTCAACACGGAGGCTATGCTTGCGATTTTACCTATTCAAGATTGGATTGATATGACCTTAGACTTGAGAGTAGAAAATCCTGAGGATGAACGAATTAACAATCCTGCGTACACTTATCACTATTGGCGATATCGCCTTCACTTAAATTTGGAAGATTTGCGTGATAATAATGATTTAACTGATTTCTACAAGCAATTCATTGAACAAACTCGACGTTCTTTACCAGGCGAAGAGTAAAAATTGGTCTGTCAGTACTGACAGACTTTTCTTTTTTACTGGTAAAATCTTTTAAGCTTCTGTAAGTATTTTCGTAATCTTTTTAATTGATTTTATCAAACTTATACGTTGGAGAACATTTAAATTTTTGATATAATTTAATCAAAATGTCATCGGAGGAATTATGTTAAAGGAATTTAAAAACTTCATTTTACGCGGAAACGTGCTGGACCTAGCTGTCGGGGTTATCATCGGTGCTGCTTTTACTGCTCTTGTAAAATCCCTAGTTGATAATTTAATCAACCCATTGATTGGTCTGTTTGTGCAAAGCACTGCGCTCGCTCATTTAGAATTTACGGTGGGTAAGGCGAAATTTACTTATGGTGCTTTTCTGAATGATGCTATCAACTTTGTAATTACCGCTTTTGTTATTTTTATTTTGATTAAATTAATTAATCGTCTATTTCCTAAGAAAGAGACAACTGAGGAAGAAAAAATCAATGAAGAATTGGACACTTTGCGCGAAATTCGTGATTTATTGAAAAAATGAGATAAAAAAAGCTGTCAGTGTACTGACAGCTTTTTCAATTCTGCTGACAAAGCTTTTATCTACCGATTCAATGCTCACGTTAATCGCATTGAACTGACAGCTTTTAATTTACTGTTTTTATGAGTTTATCAAATTTTATTTTCAAAAAAATGAAGCGAAAAAGATTATCCAACAATACTCCCAACCAGACACCCTCAAGACCCAGTCGTAATCCAATTCCCAGTATTGCTCCTAATATCAGCCTAATGCCAAACATTCCTACCGTAGTGGTATAAAAAGGAAGTTTTGCATTTCCCAATCCTTGAAAAGCTGCGGTGTAAGTTGTCGTTCCTGTTACAAAAAAAGTAGCCAACAGTGAGAATACAATCACGATATGACTGGCGTTTGCCGCAACTTTATCTGCTGTAAAAAGATAATTCAGAGGTGCTGAACTCACAAAAATAAGCAGACCTACAATAAGCATCATTATCGTTGCTAACCAGTAGGTTTTCTTTATATATTGTTTTATATTTTCACGATTTTTTTGCGCAAATTCCTGAGCGACTAAAATAACAGTCACGGTACTCATCCCAAATACAGGCATATAATTAAACTGCGTGATACTCTCACCGATTGCATTTCCTGCAAAAACTCTGCTACCAAAACTTATGATAATCATCATAATGAGCAAATCTCCAATTCTCATGGATAATCTTTCACCCGTAGCCGGAATCGTCAATTTAATCAATTGGCGGTCTATTTTCGTTTTCAGAAATCGTCTTGTTGGACGATTGTTTTTTAATTTTATATAAAGATAGAAACTTCCTATGGTTCTTGCAATAATTGCTCCTAAAGCTGTCCCAAGAACACCTAGATGAAAAACAAAGATAAAAAGTGCAGAAAGAACCAAGTTGAGGATATTTGCTAAAAGGCTTGCCCACATTGGCGTTTTGGTATCACCACTCGCCCGCATAAAACTTCCAAATGTTGTCATTAATCCAAGCATAACAATCAGTCCACCAACTAGGCTCAGATAAAGACTTGAAAGCTGTCCGACATCGCCTCTCGCTCCTAAAAGGGTTGTCAACGGCTGAGCAAAAACAATAGAAAACAAGCCTAGAATTAAACTGATAAAGACCGTCAATTTAATTGCTCCATCAACAAACTTCCCAACTTCTACATCAGCTTTTTCCGAGCGTTTGCGAGCAAATAAACTTGATACGATTGTTCCTAGGGCGATAAAAATCGCTTGATAGATTGTGATGACATTGTTTGCCAATGAAACAGCGGCCACTGCTGATAGGCTGAGATGAGCAACAATCATAGTGTCACTTATCCCCACTAGCATTTGCAGAAAGTTTTCAATAATTGCAGGGAAGGCAAAGGTCAAAATTTCTTTGTTACTTTTCATTTCAAACTGAGATAACGCTCAACTTCAGCTTGCATTTGTGTTACTTCAACAACAGTATTATGCAATCCTTTCGCAGCTTCAAGTTCCTTCACCGCCTTTGGTAACGGGATTCTACTGATTTTTTCCAAAGTTTTGACCAACTCAAAGTCATTGGCATCTACTGACAAGCTTTCTGTCAGCGCATCAACCACTACTCTAGGAAATTTATAAGGGCTTGCCGTACTGACAACAATCGTCGGTGTTTTATCAGTATACTGACGATAAACATGGCTTGCTACTGCTGTATGAGGGTCAAGCACATAGTTTTCGTCAGTAAACGTTTGATGAATTTCCTTACTAATCTGTTCTTCAGATGCCCAATCTGCAACAAAGTCCGACAGTTTTTCTCGCATTTCTTCTGTAATTTGATATTGCCCTTCCGTTTGCAAAGCTGTCAGCAAATGATTGGTTTTTTCATCACTTTTATTAGTCAAATCAAAAATGAGTCGCTCTAAATTTGACGAAACAAGAATATCCATTGATGGTGAACTCGTCACATAAAATTCGCGATTTTTATCATAATGTCCTGTCTTGAAAAAGTCTGTGAGTACATTATTTTTATTGGAAGCACAGATTAATCGGTTGATAGGTAAGCCAATTTTTTTCGCATAATAAGCCGCTAAAATATTTCCAAAATTTCCTGTCGGCACAGAAAAATTAATCTTTTGTCCACTAACAATACTGCCAGTACTGACAAGTTGTGCATAAGCATAGACATAATAAGCGACCTGTGGAATGAGTCGTCCAATATTCATCGAGTTTGCTGACGAAAATTGTTTGCCAGCTGTCAGCATTTTTTGATGCAAATCAGTATCGTTAAACATCGTTTTTACCGCTGTTTGAGCTTGATCAAAGTTTCCTTCGATCCCTACCACATGAACATTTTTCCCTTTTTGAGTGAGCATTTGTCGCTCTTGAATTTCACTCACACCATGTTTTGGATAAAAAACAATAATCTTTGTATGAGGGACGTCTGCAAAGCCTGCCATAGCAGCCTTTCCTGTATCTCCAGAAGTAGCGGTCAAAATCACAATCTCATTACTGACAGCATTTTTGTCAGCACTTGCTGTCATCAGATGAGGAAGGATTGATAAAGCCATATCTTTGAAAGCAATGGTTTCACCATGAAACAGCTCTAAAACAAAATGATTCCCCACCTGTTTCACTGGCGCTATCTTCTTTGTATCGAACTTTTCACCGTAAGCTAAGTCAACCATTTTTTCGATTTCTTCTCTAGAAAAATCATCAAAAAAAGCGTGCAAAATAAGCGTAGCTATCTCTTGATAAGAACTATTTTTCAAACGCTCAAAGTCTAAATCAATACTTGGAAATTCGACAGGAACATACAGTCCTCCGTCTGCAGCTAGCCCTTGTAAAATAGCTTGCGAAGCTGTTTTTTGATTTGACTTATCACGCGTTGATTGATAAAGAACTGACATAAAATCTCCTATCTTATTTTTCACAATTATATCAAATGTTCTGTCAATTAGCAAAAAACCGCAATACTGCGGTTTTCTTTAAGTCTCTTCCTACCAACGAATAACAAATTTTGTCATTCTTTGATTTCTTCAATCTGATGCATATCAAGCTCAACTGGCGTTTCATTGCCAAACATATCTACAGTTAAAGTCAACTTATCACCATTAATCTTAGTAATTGGAGCTTCGAACCCTGCCAATGCTCCATCAACAATACGGACACGTTTTCCTACAAAAAGTTCAAAATTCACTTCGCGTACAGCTTGTCCCATACCAACCAAGATTTCTTGGATTTCTTCTTCAAAGAGTGGCGTTGGTTTTGAACGATTTCCGTGAGAACCGACGAAACCTGTGACATTAGGTGTATTACGCACGATAAACCATGCTTCATCTGTCATATTCATCTCGACCAAAACATAACCTGGGAATAGATTTTCTTCAACATCTTTCATTTTCCCATTTACTTCTGTGCGGATTGTTTCTGTTGGAATCTCAACACGTAAAATCTTGTCTGACATATTGTAAAGCTCTGCACGTTCAAGGAGATCTTCCTTAACCTTACGCTCATATCCTGAGTAAGTTTGAATAACAAACCAGCCTTGGTCAAAGCTTGTTAGATTGTTTTCGTCCATTTTTAAATACCTCTATCTTTTAATTTTGATTTAGTTTGATGTTCATTAAATAGCATTTTTTGTATAAGAAAAAGGGCCCTGCCCTCCTGATATAATAATATTATATCACATTTCTTACGAATTGGAAGTGTTTTTTTCCCATAGTAAAAAGAAAAATCTGTCAGTTCAATGCGTTTAGCGTGAGCATTGCATCGGCGAATAGAAGCTTTGTCAGCAGAACTAAAAATCTGTCAGCATACTGACAGACTTCTACGAATTAATTTATTGTAAAAACAACAAAGAGCTGACACCCTCTGTTTCTAGTGATATAGATTATTTAATCAATGGAACTAAATGTTCAACGCTGAAAGTAATCCCATGTTGTGTTACCCAGTCGAAAATCATGATAAAAATCAAGAAGAAAATTGTATATTCAATGACCATGAAAAAATCACGAACAGATTGCTTGCCCGTTGGCCAAGTCGTCAATTTCATTTCTTTAATGATACTACCAATAAATTTAAACATTCCCCTCACCGTTGTCAGAGAATAATTTTATATCTTTAGATATAAAATCACTCTATCCTAAAAATATCACCGAAGTCTATCCTTTAGAAAATACTGACAAAGTCCATTTCTTATTAAAATTCACTGACAGAAACACTGTCAGTACTTATCTTGTTTCTTTATGCAAAGTATGTTTGCCACAAGTGCGACAAAACTTTTTTACTTCGATACGTTTTTCTTTCGCATTTGACGAAAGATTCAATGTGTAATTTCGTGAACCACATATGGTGCACGCTAATCCTGCTTTTTTTAACATATTATTCCTTATTTTAACAAAATTTCAATAGAATCGCAAACTATTTCGTCACTTTTATCAAATCATTCGCAATTAATCCCGCATATTGTATTGCGCCATCTCCTTTAGGATGGATATTATCACTATAAAACCAAGAACTTTTTCCTGCTGCAGCTTTGTGCCAATCAATAATATTAAGATTTTTGTATTTTTTCGCCATTTTATTAAGCAACTTATTATCAGGACTTTGCCATACTCGTGCTGCGTGGATATTAATCCAATATACTGGTTTATTTCCAGCAAACTTCATCACAGCTTCAATATCTGCCGCCTTAATGATTCCGTTTGTTCCCAAACCAATCAACAGTGCATCTGGATTAGGAACTTTTGACTTCATTTTATTTAACTCAGTAATTGCAGAATCTGCCTGACGTCCTACAGCAGCGTCAATAGTCATGCGTGGAAAAACTTCCTGTAGATTGATAGAACCCGCCACCATTACAGAATCTCCTACAGCCAATATATTCATTTTACTTGCTTTCTCAGCAGCAACAGGTTCAATTTTATATTTTGAAGCTACTGTTTTTAGAGGGAGTGACACTTTCTCATTCGCCGCAGCAAGTTCTTTTTTCTGAAGCGCTTCTTGTTGCGCCATAATACGCTCTGCAATAATCTTTTGGTCATGAGGAGATGCAGGTGATAACAAAATAAATCCCAAAACAACAACAACCAGACCTGATAATACCATTGGAACGATATTCTGACGTTGTTTCCAACCCCTGCCTTTAACAAAGTTTTGAAGAATTTCTAAAATATTACTATAGTCAAACTTAGCTGCTGGTTGTTCTACAAAGCGGTAAGAAAGCTCCGCCAAAGCAAGAATCAAGGCAAGTTGCCAAATGATATTGTACCAAGCGGTTGGTTCCAATAATTTAGCCTCTGCCAATACAAAAACTGGAAGTTGCCACAAGTAAATCCCATAAGAACGCGAACCAATATAATCAAAAACTCGATTAGAAAACAGCTTATTTGCGGGCAATGCCGGATGAGCAACTAATGCAACAAGTAACACCGAAAGCAAACTAATGATCCACATTCCACCATAGTAAGTCACCGCACTCTCTGCTGGCATAAAGAGATAAGCCACGAGAAGCACTAAAGAAACACCAATCGTGAGCTGTAAACCAAGCTTCACACCACGCTGATTTATTTTTTTCGAAAGCTTATTGAGTGGCCATATAAAAGCAAGACTCGCTCCCATCATTAAACTGAATAATCTTGTATCCGTTCCATAGTACACGCGAGTTGGATCAGTACCAGGTCTAAACATGATAATCATCAAAACCAATGATATAAAAGCGATGATATTTGCAATTATAAAATTTTTCCCACGGCTTTTAACAAACTTAATGAGGATAAAAAGCACTAACGGCCAAACAAGGAAAAATTGTCCTTCAATAGCAAGATAATAAATATGCTTAAAAGGTGAAGCCCCAGCAATATTCGCAAAATAAGAACTTCCCTGTGAAATCTGCCACCAGTTTTGCACAGAGAATATTGCTGAGAGAAATTCTGAACGTAAACCTTGCCATAAATTCCTCTGGAAAAACAAAATATATGGTGTTACGACAAGAAAAACCGTAATCAATAGTGGATACAATCGTTTAAGGCGTCTTCCCCAAAATTTCAGAAAGTTAATACTTTGATTTTTATCATACTCACGTAGAAGCGAGTCAGTTACCAAGTATCCTGAAAGTACAAAGAATAAAACGACACCAAGAAACCCACCACGAATGGTGTTTGGCCAGATATGATAAAGGATTACTGCTAGAACTCCTACAGTCCGTAAACCATTAAAACCTGTAATATACCGTTTCATTTTTTTCTTTTAACTCGACTTCCCTTTAAATATATTTAGTATTGTTTAATTTCCTGTTTGAAAATATTGTATTACAACTTGAAGCTATTCTCTATCTTTTGCACAAGACATTGGAAGCATCTTTAAACTAGTAATATCAGGCGATGTAGCGTTTTGAATACGCCTCTTTTTTCTTTTATTTTATCATATTCCATCGTATTTTTTGTTCTCAATTTCCAAAAAGTCCCGTAATTTTCTTCCAAGCTTTTTTGGCACCATCTCCTATATTTTTGGCCGTCTTACCTAGGTCAAAACCACCTGAATCATTTGATGGTGACGATGAACTTTCTACCGTGCTCTCCGGTGTGTTTCCTGTTGTATGAGCTTCGGCTTGTTCTTGAGTCACAATATCATCTTGGTATTGCCGTTGTTGTGTCCAATAAGGTTGTAAAGCCGCAACACCTGCTTCTTGATATGGATTTTTTACCTCAAAGGCCGTCCCTGCTGTATAAGGCAACATATAGCTTGCCTCTTGACGGAAAATTACTGATGTTTGCCCTTCTGATGATCCTGTCAATTCATTTTTTCCATCAGCATAGCCCACCCAAAGAGCCATGACAATGTCAGGAGTATACCCGACTACCCATTGGTCTTGCGACTCATTCGTCCCTGTTTTACCTGCTAATGTATAGCTTTTGGGAGCAGCATTCCAAGCCGAACCATTAGTATAAGTTCCCAACATCATTTGCGTCATTTTGTCCGCTGTATCTTTGCTAATAACTTGCTTTTTACCTACTTTTGCTGTTTTAATAACCTGCCCTGCTGCATTTTCTATTTTAGTAATAAGGTGGGCATCATACATCATCCCTCCATTCGCAAACGCTTGATACGCTTGGGCAATCTGCCAAGGGTTCGTTTGAACTCCTGCGCCGAGTGCAGTTGGTAACACATCATTTTTACTTGTGAGATTCAAACCAAACTCACGCCCTTTGGCATTTCCTACCTTTGGTCCAATTTCTTGATAAGTATTAATCGCTGGAATATTATATGAGTTTGCCAATGCATTATACATTGGTATTTTTCCGCGCCATTGATTATCAAAATCAGTCGGTTTCCAACCATTATAATCGGCAGGTGAATCATCTACTGTTTTATCAATAGACCACCCTGCCTCAATAGCTGGTGTATACACAACAAGCGGTTTTATGACTGAACCTGGTGAACGTTTTGACATTGTTGCATAGTTAAAGTCAGTAAAACTGTTAGAGTCTGCTGTATTAACATTGCCCACTAACGCTTCCACTGCACCTGTTTTGGGATCAATAGCCACCGAAGCAGACTGAGCTGTCGTACCATTAGCCGATGGGAAGAAGCTTGGGTCAGCATACGTTTTTTGAAGCCCTGACTGCATATTCTGATCCATGCCAGTATAAATCTTATACCCATTATTCATGATTTCTTGTAAAGTTAGGCCATACTTGTTTTCTGCCTCAGAAATCACTGCATTGTAATAACTTGGATATTTGTATTGACTATCTTCTGGATGATAATTATCTTGCACTTTAGATTGAAGATCAATCTTCATGAGACTATCTGCAGCATTTTGTTTGAGATATCCTGCATTGACCATATTTTGCAGTACGGTGTTACGGCGGTCAGTTGCATACTTCCCCTTATCATAAAGCGGGTTATAAATTTCTGGACCTTTAAGCATTCCAGCTAAAGAAGCCGCCTCATCGACCGTTACTTCACTCGCAGGAACTCCGAAATACTTCAGTGCAGCATCTTGAATCCCCCACACACCATTACCAAAATATGAGTTATTCAAGTACATATCAAGAATTTCATCTTTACTATAATGTTTATTAATTTCTAGTGCAAGAAAAAACTCACGTGCTTTGCGGTCAATCGTCTGTTCTTGAGTTAAATAAGCATTTTTCGCCAACTGCTGAGTGATTGTTGAGCCACCACCAAAACGTCCTGCTGTTAGTACTGCAAGAGTAAACCTTTTTAAATTAACGCCATGATTAGTATAAAAAGTTCTATCTTCAGTTGCAACGACTGCTTCTGTAATATTTTTAGAAATTTGATTAATCTTGACTGGCGTCCCTTTTTGACCATAAAGTTGACCAGCGACTTGATTATCTTTGTCATAAATCGTTGTTTGGGCAGCGATTGAGCTTTGCAAAACTTTCACATTTGCTGTTTTTGCTAAATAAAAGAGATAAGAACCCGTTGCCACGATAGTAAGCAAAACGACAATAATCACAATTTTTGTCAGATTATAGCGTTTCCAAAACCTTTTAACAGGTCTCATTAGCTTTGCGAATTTTGTTTTTGCTGGTTTTTCTGGTTCTTCTTCTATCTTTTTAGGTTTGAGTCGTAAGTTGGGTATCTTGACAAGTTTTTTGTCAGCCCCTTTCTTAGTTCGTCGACTAAATTTTTGATTTTCAGACATATTTATTTTCCCTTAGATGTAAGTCTTGATGAATAAGATTTTTATTTTAAACATAGGTGAACTATACTCGTGTCACTTAAAAATCAATTAATAATTTTACTGAATAAAACTACAATCAGCGATATGTCAATTTTTATGTCGTAACTTCTTGAAGTAATATTAACTTGTCATCGCGTTTTACGACCCATTAATCATACTAAGTTTTTTACCAGTAAGCTATTTTACTACAAATATACCTATCTATAACTTACATTTTTGTAAGTTAAGCTGATTTGTCATCTAATGATGTTAACATTTGTATAAAGAAGAATATAGAAAGTCTCGTTGAGAACATTCTGATCTTACTAATATACAAAGCAGCATCGATTTATTGCTATCTTTACGACAATTATGACTTCCGCTTATTTTATCAAAAATTGCTTTGTGTTACAAATTAGATTATCATTTAATTTTATTTTCAAACTAACCTTATTAAGACCTATTATAATATGGAAAAAGCTTAATATCAAAGGTTTTGCATATTTCTCCATTCCTTATGGTTTCAGCCAGTGCAAAATAAGGTTTATTCATCCGCTCACTCAGCTAAAATCTGCTATACTTATAGTAATATCATTTTCCGTCTGTACCATACAAACTTGTATAAGGAGTATAAAACCTATGGTTTATTCTAAAGTTAACCCTAGAGAAAATTTAAAAATAGCTTTGTTCCTTGCGATGAACACAGGTTTCGTTGATGCTTTTACCTTTTTTCACTTTGGTGAAAGATTTGCAAGCCTTCAAACAGGGAACCTTATTCAGACTGGGCTCAATCTTGCTCAAGGTCGTTTTAAAGCTGCTTTTCAATTTATGATTCCTGTATTGTTTTTTATTGCTGGTGCGATAATTAAAACTTTATTTACCAAGTACAAAAAAAGAAAAGGGAGAGATGAAGTTCAAGATTTAATTCTTGTTCAAATGGTAGGTATTGCCGTTTTTACGCTATTTTTCGCAACTGTACTCCAATTGCCCCAAGCTATTTTTGTAGGTATTTTATCTTTTTTCATGGTTATCCAAGGAGACCTCTTTACTCGCGTTCATGGGCTACCTTACGCAAACATCATGTCTACTGGCAATATAAAATCTCTCGCGACTAACTTTGCTGAGTATTTAGTTGAGCGAGATAAAAAATACTTGCAAAACTCATTTTTATTTTTTGAGCTTGTACTTTCTTTCGCCATTGGCGCTTTCCTTTCCTCTTTTGTAGGACACTGGCTCGGTAATTTCACATTATTAGGTTCGAGTGCACTTCTTTTACTTGCTTATATTGCTTACCGTAAGGAAACAAAAAGAGCTGAAATCGCTTGATACAAAATACGATTTATTAACAGAAAATGATCGAGTATAGTGGAGAAGAATATTATTTATGGAATTTAACTTTGTTTTACCCAAAGACTTTAAATCTCAAAGTGTGGCACACTTATTAGAGCAAACTTGGCTTGTTCCTCGTAAACAACGCCATTTTTTACGTATGAAAAAGCACTTTTTAGTCAATGATAAAGCTGTCAGTGATGACGAAATACTTGTCAGTACTGACAGAATCAAAATTATCTTTGACGAAGAAGATTTTCCTCTTTTAGCTGTCAAATTTGGTGATGAAAAACTCGCAGATATTCTCTACGAAGATGAACATTTAGTCATTGCAAACAAACCTGAAGGCATGAAAACGCACGGCAACACGAAAGACGAACTCGCTCTGCAAAATCATGTTGCCGCTCGTCTCAATCAGCCTGTTTATGTCGTCCACCGTCTTGATGAAGCAACTTCTGGTGCTGTTTTATTTGCCAAAAATCAATTCGTCCTGCCGATTTTAGGGCGAATGTTTGAAAATAACGAGATTCACCGCAAATATGTCGCCTTAGTACATGGGCATTTTCAACAAAAAAAGCTGACAATTAATCAGCCAATTGGTCGTGACCGTCATGACAAACGCAAACAAATCGTGTCAAAAACTGGAAAAGCGGCCGTGACTCATCTGTCAGTACTGACAGATTTTCGTCAGCACAGTTTGGTTTCTCTTTCCCTCGACACTGGGCGCACTCATCAGATTCGCGTGCATTTACAAGCTATTGAACACCCTATTTTGGGCGACTTACTTTATGGAAAAAAAGAGCATGAGCCAAGACTCATGCTTCATGCCCTTCAGATTGTCTTACAACATCCATTTTCTGAGCAAAAATTAGAAATTCTAGCGCCTAGCCAATCGTTTGATGCTAGATGTAAGCAGGAAGAGGATAATGAAAATTAACGTAATCGCTGCTGATGCAGGAGCATCCATATAATAAGAGGCAATCAATCCAGCATTCAAGCCGATAAAACTAACTAAAACCGAAAACCCTAAAACAGATTTAAAAGATTTTCCAAGCCTCATTCCGATGGAGGCAGGCAATACCATAATTGCAGAAACCAGAAGTGCCCCTGCTGCTGGAATCATCAAAGCAATTGCAATACCAGTCACAACATTAAATGCAATAGAAATCATACGCACAGGTAAGCCATCAACAAAAGCAGTATCTTCATCAAAAGTAATAACATAAAGCGGACGCAAAAAGAAAACAAATCCGAGCAAAACAATTCCCGCTAAAATAAAGAGCATCACTACTTGTGTCATCGAAATCGTGATAATTGAACCAAACAAATATTGCTCCAAACTCACATTGGTTGCCCCTTTTGCAGAATTAAGAATTAAAAGTGCAATAGCAAGACCCGCCGACATCAGAATAGCTGTCGCGATTTCCATATAATTTCGATAAATGGTTCTGAGGTATTCCAAGAAAACAGCTGCAATGACAACCATAATCAATGTTGTGACCGTTGGACTCCAGCTTAATAAGACACCAAAAGCAACGCCTGCTAAAGATACATGAGATAAAGTATCCGATAACAAGCTCTGTCTCCTCAATACAAGAAAAACGCCTAGCAAAGGAGAAAAAACAGAAATCGCTGTTGCTGCAAGGAGAGCATTGCGCATAAAATCATAATTTAATAAATCAAGCATGAACACGACGCTCCTTTTCCGTTGGCTCAGACAAACCTTCTCGTTCACTGTGTAGATCAAAACAAGCAAACTTACCATTTTTATCTTTGTAAAGATGGATATTCCGATCAGCGTATGCTTTAACTTCTTCGGGGTCGTGAGTGACCATCAATACTGCTTTTCCATGTTTATGAGCTGCATGGTGCATTAATTCATAAAAATCACTACTGGACACATCATCCATTCCCGTCGTTGGTTCATCCAAAATAAACAAATCTGGGTCACTCGCGAACATTCTCGCAATAGCAATACGTTGCTTTTGTCCCCCAGAGAGTTCTCCAATACGTTTATCTCGGTAATCCCACATTCCGACAGATTCAAGCGCTGTTCTCACATGCTCAACATCATGCTGGTTCATTTTTTTGAACCAACCTCGTCTTGGATAACGGCCGCTCATAACAAATTCATAGACAGAACTTGGAAAGCCAGCGTTAAAACTTGCGACCTGTTGAGGCAAATAGGCCATTCGCAATTTTTCTCCACGAGTATTTTTGGTAGAAATGGTTACTTGCCCTTGTTTCGGATGCAAAATACCCAATGTTGTCTTAATCAAAGTTGACTTTGCAGCACCGTTTTCTCCTGTTAGAGTGACAAATTCACCTGAATCAACATGGTAACTAATTTTCTCAAGTACTGGCTCCCTGTCATAGTAGAAAGTCAGATTTTCAACATCAATATATCTCATTTTATCTCTTTTTTACTGACTTTTTGTCAGTTATTTTTATATTTTCTTCTATGGTCAATTTGTTAAAGAAATCAACAACAAATTGACGTTACTTTGTAAATTCCATGGCATAGAAACAGCACCATTATTGCTACTGGATTTTTCGCCTTGTTTATTTATTCTAAACCATCAACCATCACATTTGTAAAATGAACTAAAGTATTATTTTTGAAGTGTAGCGTTTAAATACCTATTCTAGAACAAGTATAACTTAGTATTTAAGCTTATCAAAATCACCTGATGTAATTAAAGAAACTCCCGTTCAAAACGAACGAGAGTTTCAAGGAGTTTATGAAAAGATTTTTAGGAAGGACTCTATTGTAGTGCGCTTCCCTTAACTTCTCCTTAAAATTACTTTATCGTTTCTTTCAAAGCTGTTAGGTTTTCTTGCATTAGTGTAATATAAGTTTCGCCAGCTTTTTTCTGTGCATCAGATAACCCCTCAACAGTATTGATACCAATGAGTTTTGCACCGGCTGATTTAGCCAGGGTTTCTGCTATTTTACTGTTCGCATTATTTTCAAAATATACATTTTTCAGTCCAGCTTTTTCCATTTCAACTTTTAGTTTTGCAAGTGCACTTGGTGATGGCTCTACATCTGGGTCAAGTCCCGCGATGGCAATTTCATGTAAACCATAATCACGCGCTAAGTAACTAAAAGCTTCATGTTGCGTGATAAATGTCTTTTGTTTTGCATCTTTCAATGTATCAAACTCTGCATCTAACTTTTTCAGTTTTACCAAGTATGCACTAGCATTTTTCTCAAAAGCTTTCTTATCATCTGGGAATTTTTTACTAAGTTGTTCAGTGATATAATCAACTTCTTTGATTGCTTCTTTAGGGCTAATCCATGTGTGCGGATCGTCTTTGATTTTATCAACTGTCGCACTCGCTTCGACTTTTATCCCTTTATTTTTTATTGGTAGTACCCATTTTTCAAGATCATTTGAATTATAAATGATAACCTTGGCATTTGTCATTGTTGCCACTTGTTTTGCGCTAGGTTCAAATTCATGGATTTCTTGGTTAGATGCGACAATATTTTCAACATTGATTTTGTCACCGACAATTGCTTTAGTAAATTCATACATTGGCTCAAATGTTGTTACAACCTCAGGCTTGCTTGCCGTTTTTTGACAACCCGCAAGAAATACAAGGGCTGGAATCACAAGAGCTAACAATACTTTCTTCATTTAAAAATTCCTCCGTTATACTCAACTCTATCTAAAAGTTTTTTCACTTCGTAGTTGAGTTTCAACTCTATCGTTCTTTTTTATCCGGCTTACTCAATATAATGTTTTCACCGAAAATCTCAATGTCTAATACTGCCAACTTTCAAGTTTGGAATATTTATTCCAAATCAGAGTTGAATTGATGCAGCATACTTGCGCTATCAAACAGTATTACAACTCGTTTTATCTTAATACCACTAGATATCCAGTCACCCAAAACAATCTAACTCGTAAAGTGACTAGAGTTATAAAATAAAACGGTTAGTGATAACCACGATTGACAAATCATGGATATGTTTTCCACCATGAAGTTGTAGAGAATGTCAATTCGCTATTATTTTTACACCGAATCCTCCACATTTTTTCAAACCACAATTCCTGTGATAGTACTTTTAAATCCTAATGTTGTGATATAATGCTGTTTCGTCCTATTTTTTACGACGAAGAAACTAAAGGCCTCTTTTTCTTGAATAATAATCAAGAACTTGATCTAAAGTGAATATTATTTTCGTGTAAAATTAACCTTGCTTTGTCACAAAACTTATTCGTTTGGTACCAAAAACTCTGTATTGCGGGCAAAGATTAACCTTATCACTCACTTAGTTTCACTTTTTTCTGATGATAATTCTTTTGAAAGTAGTTTCATAAATTTGGTAATGACTTTCTGTTCATCATCGTTAAATTTGTTCCCTAACTTTTGGTAGGTAGCAAGCGTCTTTTTATGATGTTCGGCATGTTCTTTTGCAATAGGCAATGCTTTTTCTGTCAGACTCCAAAGGACTACGCGTTCGTCATTTGAAGCTCTACTAGACATAATCAGTTCTTGCTCTTGCAATTTTTTCAATGCTTTTGTCACCGCTGCTGGTGAAATCTTGAGTTGTTCAGCAATACGTGCATTTGTTGAAACCTCATTAGATAAAAGCATCAAAATATGCTCCTGAGTGCTTGTCAATTTTAGATGACTCTCACATGCTCCTAACAAAATCTCATGTTTGTTTTCCGCATATTGCATGATCTTTCCTAGAAATTGGTCAATTTGATGCTCTAAATCCATCTGATTTCATCCTTCCATAATTAGTTTACTGGTTAATTATATAGCAATAAAAAAATAATGTCAACTGGTTAACGTTATTTTTTTAATTTTTTATTAAAACAAGTATGTACCCATCCTTTCTTGACACACAAGAGAAAGTCTGTCTTGTGCTACTTCTACGAACGGTATATTTTACACAACAGCAGGTAACTTAGGCTGATACATCCAGTCTTTAGCATTTAGGTTTTCGGGTCAAAGTGAGCTTGCACCTTGAATTTAGTGGTAAGCTAAACTTCCCACTAAATAAGTCTTTATTTCATTTGAAAAACTTTCCCATCAGATAAATGAATCTCAAAACTATCTTGAATCTCACTGTCAGTACTGACAGCAGTATTCGCACTTACTGACGGACCTATAAGTTGTTGATAAGTCAAAAACCCTTGGCTAAATTGTATTTCTCCTGATTGCCCTAATTTTTCTTGCTTTGCTAAAGACACCATCAGCTCTGCTGTCAGTCTATCTTTTTCTGTCAGCAAATGTTTCTGTGTTTCTACTTGCTCTTGTAGATAAAACTGCAAAAATAAACTAAAAATCAAAGCTAAAACCATAGCGTACAGCAAAATTCCAGCTCTGACACTACTCCTCAAATTTGTAAACAAATGTCCGCTTCCCCCCATTGTCAAAAGTTATCGTGATTTTTACCAATCCCATATCATCTAGCATTTGACAAGACTTTATCCCAAAAAGCATCGGCTGGTAGCCCTTTCCCTGAGCATCTGTTTTGCGAAAATCATTGCCTACTAAACCATATCTCAACGCTTTACTTTTCGTAATATACAAAAAATTTTGAGAAACATCATCAAGCTTTGTCCCTTCTAACTCTCCGCGCATTTGTTCGCAAAAGATTTGCCAATCTTTTTCTTGATTCGTCTGTTCTTCAGCCATTTGTTGCTGAAGGAGTTGAGTAAGTCCAGAAATAACAAGCACAGAACCAGATATTGCAAGAAGAGCGACTAGACATTCTAGCAGTGTAAACGCTCTAATTTTTAATTTCAAGCCTCAATAATTCCTTCCCATGATTAGTAACCACCGTTCGTTTATCACCTTTCGTTATTTTTATCACTGCACCATTTACTGACAACTTTGAGAGACTACTGTCAGTTGCCATTTTTGCGACATTTAAACCTTCAATCTGTTGATTAATTTCTGTCAGTTGCTGACGAACATTTACAACTTCTGTCAGTACAACACTTACCAAAACTGACAATAAAGCAAGTGTAATCAAACTCTCAAGTAGTAAATATGCCTTAACTGACCGTTTTCTTAAATTTTCCACTGCCCATCTCCAACTGATAGCTCACTATTTTTTGCTCATCAGGTAATAAAATTTTAATTTTTTTCAAGCTTGAATTTTCACCCTGCTCATCAAACTGAATTGAAAAATCAGAAATTATGACGTCATCAGGTATTTTTAGTCTATGATTTTCATAAGTTAAAAACGAGTGACTCACCCCGAAATCTTCTCTTGTTGAAAGTAATGCTGCATCTTCTTGAGTGTTCTTATACAAGTTTTCAAATTGTAAGACAAATAATTCTTCTCTGACCAAATGCACCGTTTTTGTCAGTACTGATGAAAATATTAGCGTCAAAAAACTTATGACAGTCAGCACTAGCAAGCATTCTACTAGTGTGAAAGCCCTAATCTGCCAATTCACGTGTTTCTCCCTTATTTTGCGCATAATAGTCATCATAGCTCTCAACTTGCTTTTTAGTAATCATGTCCGCTGCCACCAAATCTGACAAAGTCGGTGTTTCTGTGTGATCCAGTTCGTACAATTGTGCTTGGCTTTCAACCACCTTCACCACAGCCGCTTCGCCAGTCTTTTGCACTTGCTCTTTTTCTTTTAATAGATTAGGTACAAACAACAAAATTAAAATACTAATAATTGCCAGCACAATCAACATTTCAATCAAAGTAAACGCTTTAATATCTTTTCTCATTTTTTTATCCCATCATTGTTCCCATATTTGAATAAATTGGTAATAACATTGCCACATATAAAAGTATAATCATTAGCGCTACAAAAATAAAAACAATCGGCTGAATCCACTGCATCGCACGTTCAACCTTTGCAAAAAAAATTCCCCAGCACTCTTCCGAGTATAGCAAAAGCTCCAAACCCAATTTATCTTTCATCGCCCCGTATTCAATCATTATCGCAAGTTCCGGTGCTAAAAACTCCAATTGGCTCACCGCAACATCAAAGTTCAGCCCAGCTTCCAAGCTCTCAGTTAATACTTCCCCACCTCTGAAAAAATTCGACTTTTTTGTCTTCTCATGATGATTAAAATTTTCTTTAAATCCACACCTTGAGCTAAAAGATTACCCCATTCTCTTGCAAAATAAGCCGTTAAATATAAACGGATAAATTCTGACAGAAATGGGCATCTTGCTAAGAAAATAAAAGTTCGACTTGCTGGTTTCTTCTTAAAAATAAAAACTCCTAAAACTGTCAGTACTGACAAAAAAACAAAAGTACTGACAAAGAGTACTGGTAAATGATTAATCAAAATCATTGCCCAGCTTCTCCCAGAATCCAACTGTGGGAGTAAATAATTTTTTAAGCCCCACATGATTCCCACTAGAAAAACAAGCAAAATAATTGGATAAGTTAACAATCCAACTAATTTCTTTTTTACCGTCAGCTGCTGCCGTAGATTTTGCTCAATAAATAACAAAGTCTCCGACAAATGACCATGAAATTCAACTAATTCAATCTGGGTCACTACATTTTTAGAAAAATTCAATGCCTCCAAAATTTCGGAAAGAGATTGACCAGCCGAAAGACCTGCACGCATCTTCAACGTAAATTCTTGCTCAACTAAATGTGACAATCCAAGAAATTCAACAATTTCGCCAAAATGAAAACCATTAGCAGTTAGATTTGCCATCAGCTGAATCAATTTCGTTTGTTTCACCAAACTCAACTTTTTCCGCTTCAACCTCAACAGCTGTAAGATATCCATCTTCAAATAATCTCGCCATTTTCTCATTCCACCTTTGAGCATTCCATTTTTCAAATTCACTTTCTGCAATATCAACCACTCCTTTCCCAGCAATAAGACGCTGATAAATCACCCTACGCAAACTATTTTTTAATTCCCATTCACTCAGCCCTAGCTCTAAAAGTCTATCCCACACTCCTGAAATAGACCGCGCATGAACCGTAGAAAATACGGTATAACCAGTCAAACTCGCTCTTAGCACCGCACGTGCTGTCTTTTTATCACGAATCTCTCCAACAATTAATAAATCAGGACGATGGCGCAATGAGCATTTAATGAGTTCATCATAACCATTGCCAATGACTTCATTTACCTGCAACTGCACAAAATTAGATTCTACAATTTCAACGGGGTCTTCAATCGTTATTACTTGTTTATTCATGAAATTCTTCTTTGCAAGTTCCACCATCAAGGATGTTTTTCCAGAGCCTACCGGACCCGCAAACAAATATAACCCTCGCTTACAATGTAAACTGGCTAATAGCTCCTCATCCCGAAACCAAAACTCCAACTTCCTTGATTCCTCTCTTAAAATACGAATGACCAAGGACTCTCTCCCCTCAAAATCTCCAACTGTAGACATCCTCAAACGTTTAACACCAATATCCAGTGAATACCAACAAGCCCCTAGCTGAGTTCTGCGTTTTTCCCCTGTATTCATCCCAGCAAGAAATTTAAAATGCGAAATTATCGCCTGTCCCAACTCCTTGTCTAAACGCTCAAAGAATAACCGCTTATCTCCTTCTCTAAAATAAACATCGTATCCCTCCTGATGAGGAATAAAATAAATATCATGACTTTCTTTAGTCATCGCATCAGTTAAAATTTCACTTGCTTTATCTTGAATCATATCTAACTATACGAATTTAAAAGTCAAAAGTAACAAAAAAACTCCAAACTTGGAGTATTTTATTTGTCAGACTGAACTAGCCAAATCTATTAAGTTGTTATTGATGTTTGTTCAAAAAATAAACTCTAATTAAATCCTTAATTGCCACTCTATCCTCTTCATCAATCTTAACCTCTTCAAATAATGAAGCACTATCAATCATTGTTTCTAGAGATTGAGTTTCCTCAATCTTATAAGTAGTATCAATATCAGATTTTGCGACACCAAAAACATCAGCCATTTTTTGAATGACACCGTGGCTTGGTCTTGAACGTAATTTCAAATAGTCTGTCATTGTCGATGGCGCAATTCCAACACGTTCCGCTAATTCCTTTTGAAGCATTTTATTTTCAGAAAGATATTTCTTGATGTTTTGAGCGATAATCGCTGCGTGTGAGTATTCTTTTGAGTACATACCGTTATTATATCACAAGCTTACGACTAAGAAAACTCTTATTTGTTTTTTATCTTTAGAATAAACCCTAATCCTGATGATCATATAAACTAAGTATGAATATAAAACTACCAGATATCTGGTAGTTTTATCGCTTAAAAGAAGTCTTCAAAAAGGCTGAGTTGATTATCATCAGGCATTCCTCCTAGAATACCCATATTTGTCATATTTTCAATAATTGTTTGAGAAACTCCACCACGCTTGCGGAGTTCCATTTTACTCAAGAATTCACCATCTTTTCTTGCTGAAACAATTTGTTTTGCAACGTTCTCTCCCAAACCATCCATCGTAACAAATGGTGGGATTAACGTATCACCATCAATCACAAATTCCGTTGCTTCTGACCGATAGAGGTTGATCTTACCAAAAGTAAACCCACGTTCCAACATCTCATTACAAAGTTCTAACGTTGTATAGAGGTTAGTCTCAACATTTGTCGCATCAAAACCTTTATCCTTAATTTCTTTCATTTTGGCTTTGACCGCTTCAAGCCCTGCACCCATGACTCCAATATCAAAGGCAGTCGCCCGAATAGAAAACCAAGCACAATAGTAAAGAATAGGTTGATGAACTTTAAAATAAGCCACTCGTAGTGCCATCATGATATAGGCCGCCGCATGAGCTTTCGGAAACATATATTTAATCTTAGAGCACGACTCAATATACCACTCTGGGACATCGTGTGCACGCATCGCTTCGACATAACGTTCTCGCTCATCAACAGGCATTTTATTCCACATTCCTTTACGCACGCGCTCCATGATGCTAAAGGCCATCGAGTTATCCAATCCTGCATGAATCAAATAAACCATGATGTCATCCCGACAGCCAATAACGCTTGACAAGTCCGCAATACCTTGTTGAATCAAGGTTTGAGCATTTCCTGCCCAAACGTCTGTACCATGAGAAAGACCAGAAATTTGTAGCAAATCAGCAAAAGTTTTTGGTTTAGCCTCCGCAATCATGTTCATGGAGGTAAAAGTTCCCATCTCTGGGATACCAAGTGTGCCAAGCTTGACACCCAGTTGTTCAGGAGTAACCCCCAACGACTCTGTACCACTAAAAAGCTGCATAACTCCCTCATCGTCCATTGGAATATCTTTTGGTACAATACCCGATAAACTTTGTAACTTACGAATCATCGTAGGATCATCATGCCCAAGAATATCGAGTTTCAAAATGTTGTCATGAATTGCGTGGAAATCAAAGTGAGTCGTTTGCCATTCAGCGTTGACATCATCAGCTGGATATTGCACAGGACTAAAATCGTAAACATCCATATAATTTGGGATAACGATAATCCCACCAGGGTGCTGACCTGTTGTTCGTTTGACACCTGTGGAACCAGCAGCCAATCGGTCAATTTCTGCATTGCCATAAAACTGATCGTAATCGCGCTCATATCCTTTGACAAATCCAAAAGCTGTTTTTTCCGCGACTGTACCAATGGTTCCTGCGCGAAATGCGTAATCTTCACCAAAAATATCACGCACATCTAAGTGAGCAAAAGGTTGGTCATCACCCGAGAAATTCAAGTCAATATCAGGAACCTTATCCCCTTTAAAACCAAGGAAAGTTTCAAAGGGAATGTCATGTCCGTCCTTGATGAGCTTGTGTCCACAGTTTGGACAATCCTTGTCTGGCATATCATAGCCAGAACCATATGTTCCATCATCAAAACATTCAAAATATTGACATTCTGGGCAACGATAGTGAGGCGCAAGCGGATTAACTTCTGTAATACCAATCATCGTTGCAACCAAACTAGAGCCGACAGAACCACGGGAACCAACGATATAACCACGTTCATTAGAGCGTTTTACCAACTCCTGCGAGATAATATAAACCACCGAAAAGCCATTCCCCAAAATTGAACGCAGCTCTTTTTCTAGCCTTGCATCAACAATATCAGGTAAAGGGTTTCCATACCACTCATGTGCTCGTTCATAAGTCAAACGTACTATACGTTCTTCAGAAGATTCTCCACCTTCAAAAACCATTTTAGGAGTATAAAGATCATCACGCACAGGAGTCAAAGTTTCAAATTCATCAGCCATTTTTTGAGTGTTTTCAATAACAATCTCACGTGCTGTTTTTTCATCAAGAAAACTAAAATCTTTTAACATCTCATCCGTTGTGCGAAAATGAGCTTCGGGAAGTGGTAACGGTTTAGCTTTCTCACCATGGCCTTGAGTCCAGTTAATTTCCGCTCCCAGCCCTAGACTCCTCACAATGATTTCACGATAAATGGCATCTTCGGGGTTGAGGTAATGAAGATTGCCTGTCGCAAGTACTGGTTTACCAAGTGTCTTACCAATCTTGATTAGGTCTTTGAGTGTTTTTTCTAGTTCTTTTTCAGACTTAAATGATCCACCAGCTACCAACGCTCTATAGAGCGCTGGTGGAAAGATTTCAATAAAGTCATAAAATTTTGCAATTTCCAATGTTTCTTCAAAAGTTTTATTCGTAATTGCATCAAACACTTCACCAACTTCGCAGCTAGAACCAATGATAAGGCCTGTACGATGTGCTTCAAGTACGCTACGTGGGATTCTCGGTACTCCTGCATAATAACGAACATTGCCATAACTGACCAGTTTAAAAAGATTTTTCAATCCTTCTTGTGTTTTGGCATAAAGCGTAACGTGCTTTGGACGAACTTTTTTGTAAGAATCTTCCGATACAAGCTTATCATTCAACTCTAAAAGACTTATCCAACCTGTATTTCTCGTGCGAAGTTCTTCTAGGAAGACAAAAAGCAAGCGCCCTGTAGCTTCCGCATCAAAGTTTGCCATGTGGTGATGTTCAAGACCGATTTGGAACTTTTTAGTCAATTGACCCAAACCGAACCGCTTCATTTCAGGATATAAATTTCTAGCAAACTCTAGGGTATCTACGACAGGGTTTGTAATGATTGGCAAACCATTTCTTGAATAGTTCATGTTCATAAAACCGACGTCAAATGTGGCATTGTGGGCAACCAAAATTGTCCCTTCACAGAATTTTTGGAACTTCGTTAACACATCATAAAGTGGTTTCGCATTTTTTAGATGGTCATCTGTAATTCCTGTCAACTCTGTGGTAAATTCACTTAGACGATATCCAGGATTGATAAATTCATCAAATTCATCAATAGGATTTCCTTTATGCATTTTTGTTGCCGCAATCTGAATTAAGTCATTATGAACAGCTGAAAGTCCTGTTGTTTCCACGTCAAATACAACGTAAGTTGAATCGTACATATCAACATCCGCTTCATTATAAACAATCGGAATCTTATCTTCTACAAGATTTGCCTCAACACCATAAATGATTTTAACTCCATTTTTCTTCCCCGCTTGATGAGCTTCCGGGAAAGATTGTAAACCACCATGGTCCGTAATTGCTATCGCCTTATGGCCCCATCTTGCAGCTTGAGCAACAAGACTTGAAGCAGAGGGAATAGCATCCATCTGACTCATGTTGGTATGTGCATGAAATTCCACACGCTTTTCATCAGATTTGTCTTCACGAACATTTTGTGTTGGAATTTCAATGAAATCTGATAGCTGAAGCACTAAATCGTTTTTAAAATTATCACGTTGTACTGTCCCTCGTACACGACACCAAAGTCCTGCTTTGATTTGCTTGGCAAGGTTGATTTCTTCATCTCCACGTACCCAACGTTGGACATAAAAACTGGATGTATAGTCAGTCATTTCAAATTCGAGAAGATAGCTGATGTTGCCAGTTTTGCGAGATTTAATTTCGCGGAGTTCTCCTTTAAAGACGTAACCCTCAAAAATAACTGGTCCGTTCGTTGAAAATTCACTGACAGAGCGCATTGGAGTGATTGGCTCATTGTTTTTAATTTCACGTCCAAGTTGAATTTTATCAGATTTTACGGCTTTGATTTGGAGGGCTACTCTATCTACAGTTGGTTTAGACTGAATTTCAATTATAGCATTTGCTGTCATCACAAGGTCATCTTTATATTTATCATGTTCAATATTTCCTTGAACACGTAACCACAGCGCACCATTCAAGCTGTCAGCAAGGTTTTCATTTTCGTCAGTACTGACAGAATCATTCATCGCTTTAACTTGACTTACAATTTGGTCAAATTGAGCAATTTCTTCATCTTTACGCCCCCATTTGGAAATCATAAAGGTTGATGTTTCGTCAGCCATTTTCAGCTCTAAAATATGATTAGTTTTTCCTGACTCTTTACCTGTAAATTCACGATGAGCCGCTTCAAATACAACACCTTCAAAAATGACACCCGAACCTTCACCAGCAATAAAAGCCATGCTCGTAATTGGGCTTTGTCCACTAATTTTTCGCCCAAAAGCAATGCCATCTGACAACGCTGTCTCAACGAATTCTGGCTTAGTTTCTCTAGTATTTTTATTTTCTCTATCTTCTGTTCGCTGTTTTTTAATCTCATTGACTTGAGCTTGTTCAGCTGCTTGTACCGCCAACCTTGCAGCTACTTTTTCTTCATGAGCAGCTACTGACAGTTCCGTAAGTTTCTGATCAACAACTGGACGAATTTTTAATTCACCAAAACCAAAATCAGCAAATCTTTGCTCTAAAGCCGGGAAATATTTTTTGACAAACCAGTCAATCCGTGGATTATCTTCAACAAGCAAGTTAATTTGCACACCACGTTGTTCTAAATGATATTTTTTAAACACACTCGCAAATGCTGAATCAGAAAGTTCTGGAAGAGTCAATGCGTATTGATAATAGTCATTGAGCTTTTGTTCATCAAAATCACTCTCACGTGTGCTGACAGAAATTTTTGTTTGGGCAATATTGGAAAAGGCTGCCTCTGTCAGCTCTGACAACATCTTGTAAGTACTGACAGGCAAGATTTCATCAAAAATAAGCTGAAAGTGCCAGAATTTACTTGCTGTATGCACCTCGACATTCTCAATATCAGCATGAGAGAAATAACTTGAATGGCGTGCACGATCAGGTAGTTTTATTTGCTCCATCAATTTCTCAAAAAGATTTTCCATGATTATATTCTTTCTACTACGATTTAACTTTTAAAAATGCTCTCAGAGATCGCTCCGTTAGCTACTTTTCCCATCAAAATTATGAAAACTACTCAAAACCGTTTGCTAAGAAAAGTCGCATCACTCTTTCTTGAAGTTTTTGACAAATTTGTCAAAAGTCTAATATCAATTATAACACAAAAAACTTACCCATTTGGACAAGTTTTTTGTTATTTACTTTATGCTATACAAGCCAAGTATTTTACAGTGATTTGGCATGAATCTCAAAATATATCAGAAGAATTTATAAAAGTTTTATTCTTTTCATCCATTCCAAGAAAATAAAGAGCTTCCTCCAAAGATTGAGCTTCTCCTCTTTCAAAATACCGAATCAAGTGATGAAGTGCAGCGGCTGATTGATATTTGGTTGGAATACGGTCAAATGAGGCTAACTCTCTTTTAAATCCTTTACGCTCATCTTCAAGTTTCTTTGTTCCAATTTCTAATGTCTTTCGTTGCTTTTTATCTACCTGCTCAATAATAGATTTTTTTATAAATTTTCTTAAACTCATTCCCATCAAAATAATATAAAGCGACATTAATGTGATAATTAGAAACACTAAAAACACAAGAGGAAGATGAGCAAGTTCTCCTCCTACCACAATCGCAGCCAGAAGTAAAATTCCTAAAACGAAGATTTTCAACTGTCTTCTACGAATAATTTGCTTCTCAAACTGACCATAGAATGTTTCACTTTTCTGCTTATTATCTTCTAAGTGTTCAAGCAGCGTTAGCACTTTTTGGCAATAAATTAAATCTTTATTCGCAGTTTCTTCCACAATTGTCCTTTCATTTGCTTGTTCAAAAGCCTTACTTTTATTTATCGCTTTCTGGTAAACTTCAAATAGGAAGTAGTGCGAAATTTTGAACAAACTTATTTTTCATTTTCACGCATTAAGCGCGCTAATATACGATTAAAACCCCGTGGGTCTTTATATCCATGCTCAAAATAAAAATCTGTAAACTCAATATCTTCAACCGTCAATTCTTGTTGGATTGCAAGCGACACAATATTAACATATTCTGCCATATCTTTAGTTTTTCCTATACATTGCAAGCCGAGAATCTTATGAGTTCTCCGTTCATAAATCATCCAAATATTACTTGGAGAATGCCCCTCTAGATGCTGATTTAGCATATGTACCGCATCTGCATCATAACCTGACTCTACCGCTTGCTTCATGGTGATACCAGTCATAGCAAGAACAAGATCGTTCATTGGTACATGATAAGTTCCTTGTGTACTATTAATTTTTTGACGAGGGCCACCTAGATTAATTGCCGCAATTTCTCCATCTCGCACTGCATCTGAAGCATGGGGTAAATAGAGATTTTTATCAAGCAGGTTGACGTAAGTTGTTGAAACATCTCCAACTGCAAAGACATCCTGATGACTTGTCTGCATATATTCATCAACCAGTATTGCGCCATTATCCCCAAGTTCAACTTGATTGCTGAGTAAGTATGAATTAGGCCGAAAGCCAATCGTGAATATCGCGCCATCTACTGCGAGAGCTTCTCTTGCTTCCATATTAATAATTGTTGCTCCGCCCTCCCCTGTAATAGAGGTTACATCGGTATTCAGTATTGTTCTGATGCCTTCAGAATTAAGTTGTTTTTCTAGCAGATGACTTGCAGGTTCATCAAGATAATCATTCAATAAGCACTTGTTTCGATGAATCATTGTTGTCTGAATCCCTCGACTTTGAGTAATACGAGCAAACTCTACCCCTGTCATTCCACCGCCAATAACAGCTACTGACTTAGAGTTTTTAAGAAATTCATCTGTTTCGATAGCATCCTCCATACTCTTTAAAAAGTAAAGTTTGCTTTCTTTATCAAAAGGAATAGATGGCATTGATGGATAAGAACCTGTTGCAAATATTAACTTATCATAGGTATCTGTCAATAGTTTATCCGAATCTAATATGCGGTAAGTTATCTTTTTTGATTTTATATCAATCGCCTCAACTACCGTTTTCATCTGCATAGCCAGACCGACCCTTTCCAATTCATAGACAGAGGAATAACTTGATTGAAAAAGTGTCGTCTTTCTACCAGAAAGGTAAGAAATAATTCCTTGAGAAACAAAAGAAACCTGGTCACGCTTGTCGTAAAGCGTGATTTCGGCTTCGGGGTACTCTTCTAACGCTCGCAGCGCTGCACAAATGCCCGCATGAGAGCTACCAACAATTACTATTTTCATGGCAAATTCTTTTATCATTAGTTATGTCCAGAAATTCTGAACAATCTTAATTGCTCAAAATTTCAATCGTGTTAACAAGTTCATCTTTGTTGATTTCAACAACTTCACCTGTTGCACGTATTTTAACTTCGACAATACCTTCTGCAGCTTTTTTACCAATGGTAACACGTACTGGTAAGCCAATCAGGTCACTATCAGCAAATTTAACACCCGCACGTTCATTGCGATCATCAACCAATACTTGATAACCTTTACCACGAAGTTTTTCCTCTAATTCATTAGTCAACGCCATTGCTGCTTCATCTTTAGTGTTAACAGGAACAAGGTGAATATCAAAAGGAGCTAATTCTTTAGGGAAATTAATTGACCAGCTAAATTTGAATTCTTCTTTCGGTGTTTTTTCGACATAAATACGAGCGAATTGTTCCAAGATTGCAGAGAGCAGTCGGCTCACACCAATCCCATAACAGCCCATAATCATTGGAATCGAACGACCATTAGCATCTAAAACGTTGGCATTCATAGCATCTGAATAACGTGTGCCAAGTTTGAAAATGTGCCCAATTTCAATTCCACGAGCAAATTTCAATGTACCACGTCCATCGGGAGAAACCTCTCCTTCGCGAACAGTACGTAAGTCAGTAAATTCTGAGACTTCAAAATCGCGACCAAGATTTGCATTCTTGTAGTGGAACCCGTCTTCGTCAGCACCTACAACAACATTTTTCATAACTTCAACTTCACGGTCAGCAATAATCTTTACATTTTTTAATCCAACTGGTCCAAGTGAACCAAAATGCGCGCCTAGAAGTTCAAATACGTCTTCTTCTGCAGCTGCTTCAAGGAAGTCACTCCCTAGATGATTGACTAATTTAACTTCATTAAGCTCATCATCACCACGTAAAAGGACAACAACCAACTCTTCATCAGCTTTATAGACCAAGGTCTTCACAAGTTCTCGTGGTTCAATATCAAGGAAAGTTGAAACTTCTTCAATTGTTTTAGCATCTGGTGTTGCTACTTTTTCAAGTTCAAGTTCTTCAGTATAACTTGCTGTTGGTTCAAATTGACTTGATGCCATTTCTAGATTTGCAGCATAATCGCCACCTTCTGCATACACTAATGTATCTTCACCAGCAACCAACCATTTGTCAAGCTCCATCTTGATGTCCTCAAGCACTGAGCTTGGAATTTCTTCAATTGAACTAATATTTTTGCTTAAAACAAGCCAATTTTCAATATTTGTACGGTCATCTGTAATCGCCATAAATTCTTGACTATCTTTACCGCCCATCGCTCCACCATCACCAATAATAGGACGGAATTTAAGACCAGCGCGCTCAAAGATTTTTTCATAGGCTTTTTTGTAATCATTATAAGTTTCGTCTAATGAATCATAATCAGCATGGAAGCTATATCCGTCTTTCATGATAAACTCACGACCACGCAAGAGACCGTAGCGCGGACGTTTTTCGTCACGGTATTTCGCAGCAATTTGATAAACATTGAGAGGAAGTTTTTTATATGAAGTGATTTCGTCACGCACGAGTGCTGTCATCGTTTCTTCATGAGTTGGACCAAGAATAAAATCAGAGGAATCTCGATTTTTCAACTTATAAAGGTCTGCTCCATAAGTCTCGTAGCGACCTGATTCACGCCACAAATCTGCAGTCAATAAGGTTGGAGCGAGAAGTTCAACTGCACCAATTTCATCGAATTCTTCGCGCATGATATTCTTCAATTTTTCAAGTACACGATTAGCAAGAGGGAGATAAGCATAAATTCCTGCTGATACTTGACGAACATAACCAGCACGCATGAGAAGCGCATGGCTAATAACTTGTGCATCTGATGGCATTTCCCGAAGTGTTGGGATAAGCATTTTTGATTGTTTCATTATATTAATTTCCTTTAAGATGTGAGGGGTGATCAATCAGAAGTTGTGAAAAGTAGGGGAATTTTTGGTTCTACGCTTGCGTAGATTCAAAATTTCATCATTTTTCGCAAACTTCTAGCGTTCCAGACTCAGGGACTCAGTTAAATAAAATATGAGTCAACTCTAGAGATAACTACGCTTTTGATTTGCAGAACCATTGCGACTGTCCTAGGTACTTCGTACTTCAGCAACATTACTGTGGAAAAGTCATTTTTATATTAGTGGACAAAGGCACGTAGAATGTCATTCCAAGTAACGGCAATAAAGAGTACAACCATAAAAACAACTCCGACAAGTGTAATGATTGATTCCTTCTCTTGTGATAAGGCTTTTCCCCGAATTGCCTCAATGATGTTCAGTACAATTTTTCCACCATCAAGCACTGGAATTGGGAAAAGGTTCACAATTCCAAGGTTAATAGAGAGCATGGCAAGAAGATAAACAATAGCTGTCAATCCAGCACGGGCAGCTTCACCACTCAACTGGTAAATTGCTACTGGTCCTCCTAATTTATCCAGACTCGGTCGTGCAATCAAGCTACCTAGTGCTTTAAAGATAGCTGTTGCTGCTTGTCCTGCTTGAACAAAACCGCCTGTCACCTTGTCAAAGAAGCCCGTTTTAATTGATTGCATGATTCCTACACGGTAAGCACCATCAATTTTTTTTGGTGTTACTGACAGTTCCTTGTCAGCACCGCCTCTACTAATTTGAAGGTTTAATTTTTTGCCTTCAGAAGCTGTAATTGCTGATACAACTTCCGACCAGTTGTCAGTATTTTCTCCGTTTACAGACTGAATCTTATCGCCAGCTTTCAATCCTGCACTATAAGCTGGTGTGCTGTGTTCAACTTGTCCAACTACATTTGTATTTGACGGGACTCCACCTTGCATGAAGGTTAAGACGATAAAGGCTATAATTCCTAAAATGAAATTATTCAGCGGTCCGCCAAAGTTTGTCAGTATTTTATGAATAACACCTACTGATTGATATTGAACATCAATCGGTGCAATACGAACTTCTGTCCCATCTTCTTCAATGATTGTCGCATCATGGTAAACACTGTACCGCTTTGTTTCGCCGAAAACCTCACCTTCAATATATAGCTCTTTTTCAAAATCATAATCGGTCACAAGCATTGGAATAGCGTGGTCAAGCTCTACGTGCTCTGACAGATTAATTCTTGTAATTTTATCACTGACAGAAACGCTGTCAGTAACTTCTGATTCTGTCAGTCCCATGACAAGAGATGCTGGCATACCCTTTTTAATCTCAGTCTTGTCATCACCCCATCCGGCCAAACGGACATAGCCTCCCAGAGGTAAAATACGAATAGTATATAACGTCCCATCTTTAGCGCGATGAGCAAAGATTTTTGGTCCCATGCCGATTGCATATTCGCGCACCAAAATTCCTGCACGTTTTGCCCACCAAAGATGACCATACTCATGAATCGCAACAATAATTCCAAAAATGATGATGAAGGTAATCAAAGTCTCAATCAATAAAAATCCTCCTGTTTGAGAAGTAGGGAAAGTTTGTTTTTCATTTAGCCAAACTTTTTCCGTTTTAAACTCAATTTTTCCATTTCATTTAATTATTAGGTAAGCTCTAGTACCCTTTAACATCTAAAAGCACTGCTAACACATTTAAAAGTGAATTATACTAGTTGCGTAGTAATGTCAATCCATTGTTGATTTTTTCAATGGATTAGTCCTAGTATAAAAACTCAGAGATTCCAACTTGGACTGAATTTCTAAAAATATAATGGCTTTTAAGACCACACATAATTAAAAAAGTCCAAGCAAGTGCATGATTGGGAAAACGAAAATAAGATTGTCAAATCTGTCAAGAATACCCCCATGACCTGGCAACAGTTTCCCAGAATCTTTCACTCCAAAATGTCGTTTAATACTTGACTCTACCAAATCTCCAATTTGTCCCACAATAGAAAAAATTACCGTGAACAAAATCAATTTTATAAAGCCGATTTGAGGTAATTCTTTGCTATAAAGGAAAAACATAATCAGAGCAACCACAACAGCTGAAACAATTCCCCCAAGAGAGCCAACGACTGTCTTATTAGGTGAAACTGATGGCAAAAGTTTTTGCGGAAAGCGTGTTTTTAGTGTTCGTCCTATCGCGTATGCACCAATATCCGTCGCCCAAACAATAAAAAGAGCCAAAAATACAATATAAATACTACTTTGACGCGCCGTCAAAAGATTTTGGAAACCAATCCCTACATAAAAAGCTGATAAAAATGGAAATGCTACATCTTCAAAGGAATACTTCCCATTTGAAAAAACCATTCCTGTAAGCATTGCAAATAAAAAAAGTGTAAAGAGCATCATTCCACCATCAACATTAAGCCCGAGGAAATGCTGACCAATAGGAAGAGCAAGTGATAGAGAAGCCAAAGTTGCCAAAATTCCCTCAAAAGAAAGAAGTTGGAGCTTATACATTTTAAAGAGTTCATGCATTGCAATAATTACAAGCAATCCCACTAAAATCTGGAAATACACTCCTCCCAATACCAGAAGCGCTAAGAAAATCCCTCCAGCTACTACTCCTGTTATAATTCTCTGCGTCATTATTTCAAACCTCCATATCTGCGGTCACGTTGCTGAAAGGCTGTTATCGCTTTATCAAGCTCAGCTTCATCAAACTCTGGCCATGCCACATCTGTGAAATATAGTTCACTATAGGCTGCTTGCCAAGTTAAAAAATTAGACATTCTTTGTTCGCCAGAAGTGCGAATAATCAAATCAGGTTCTCTGTATTCTACTGGTAAAATCGCAGTTTGCAGGTGTTCAGCCAAATCTTCTTCTGTCAGTACTGACAAGTCAAAACCTGAAGCTGCCAAATCTTGAATCGCTAAAATAATATCACGGCGTCCACCATAATTCATCGCAAAATTCAAAATCATTCCTGTGTTATTCGCTGTTTCACGCGCTGCACGGTCAATTGATTCTAATGTAGCTTTAGGTAAGCCTGAACGTTCACCAATCATCCGAATTTGAATATTTTCTTCTTTTAAAACTGGAACATATTTACTATAAAAATCAATAGGCAAACTCATGATAAACTTGACTTCGTCTACTGGACGTGCCCAGTTCTCCGTTGAAAACGCGTAAACAGTCATCACCGCAACGCCTCGACGTGCGCCATGAACAGCTACTTTTTTCAATGCATCCATTCCAGCCTTATGGCCAAAAATACGTGGTTTTCCTTGAGCTTTCGCCCAACGCCCATTACCATCCATAATCACACCTACGTGCTGTGGTACGGGAATTTCCTCTTGCGAGTTATTTTTCAAGTTATTAAACATAGCACCTCACAGTTAGTATTCCTATTTTACCATATTTCTAAGCAGATTTGTATCACAAATTTTCTTGTTAAATCTCTCCAAATCATTCTTCCCAAGCTTCATTTTTTTAATACAAATTATCTTTAATCATACTAGTTACACCTTAATACCACACTCACCAATCAGATAAAATAATGTAGTAAACGGCTATCATGAATCATTTGAGCGTCGGATTAACTAATTAGAAGATAAAATCTTCCTTTACAAACGCAAAAATTCTGTCAGCATACTGACAGAATTACATTTCTTTTTCAACACCTACCTGATTGATGGTGCTGTTTTAAAAATCTATTTTTCTTCAAATGGATTTTCGATTTTATCTTCAGTTGGAGTTTCAACGGCAGCTGAAGCTGGAGTCACACCACTTTTTACTGTTTTCACAGCTGCGCGGTCAAAAGTTAAAATAACGCCTTCACAATCAAGTTCAATGGTACCTTTAGCAGAATCAACACTAGATAATACACCATGTAAGCCACCGATAGTAACGATTTCTGAACCTGGTTGCATTGCATCCAATTGCTCTTGACGTTTTGCTTGTTGTTTCTTTTGGTTACGGTTCATAAAGAACATCATCCCACCCATAACGATGACGATGAGAATAAGAGAGAATCCTGACATTTCTGTCTCCTTTGTAAGATATAAGATGTGTTATTCAGAAGTAGCATCACCTGCTTTTATAGCTTTTGACACACCAAACTCAATGAACATTAGAGTTATTTCAAAATCCATTTTGCCTCTACAAATTTTAAGCAGATAACAAAATAACGTTTTGTAACAAGTCAATTAAGTTTATTTTTGAACATTGCTCTAATTTTATCACAGTATATAGGCTCTGTCAAATCAATTCCTTATCACATCTAGCTTAATATAACCCTCAAAGAGACTTTTAAAGTTGAAATAATATTAAAGATATTTACTCGCTTCACGGTAGGAGAGTTTACTCATTTTATGACCATTTGTTGTGATGAACTCACGTACCCAATCAGCATCAGTTTTTGAAAAGTCACGGAGCGCCCAACCAATCGCCTTGTTAATAAAGAATTCTTGGTCAAAAGTTGAACCTGACAAATTTTTTGTCAGCACACTTTCTAGTAAAACTGTGTCCGTCTTTTCTTTAAACCCTAACTGACAATCAATCGCAAGTCTGCGAACCCAAAAATTATCATCTACCGCCCATTTTTCAATTTCTGTCAGTACTGACAGGCTTTTGTCAGTAAGTAAGAGATGTCCAACTAACTCATCTAAAGTATCAACGGTTTCCCACCAAGACTTTGTAACAGCGAGTTTTTTTATCTCAAACAAGTCAGCATTTGTCAGATACTTTTTCATCTTTATCAAATAATCTGCCGCTAAATATTGAAATTCACGCTCAGGTAACTGCCACATTTTCCAAACAAATGACCAATCAATCCTTTTATTTTTACATAGGTTTGTCAAAAATACTTTTTGCAATTGGCGTCGTACAGGAGTTTTTAAACCTATAAACTCAAATTGATGGCGTAAATATGCAGCCTGTTTTTCAGCAACCTCTTGATTACCTTGCACTCTAAAAATTTCAACGATTTCCTGCATCATAATTTTCCTGTCAAAAATTGCGCTTCTCCATCAGCAAATG
The DNA here is from genome assembly GCF_003627095.1 of Lactococcus allomyrinae. Lineage (NCBI taxonomy): Bacteria > Bacillati > Bacillota > Bacilli > Lactobacillales > Streptococcaceae > Lactococcus > Lactococcus allomyrinae. The sequence continues at coordinate 1,926,939 of NZ_CP032627.1, forward strand.
ACCAATCCGCATCACCATTTTCTACGATAGAAATGAGTAAATTTTTTGGATTCAAAGCTAAATCCTCCTTTAGATTAGCAGCTACTGCTTTGTAAAAAGCTATCTTAGAATCTTCTGTCCGTTTTCTCGAAATGACCTGTATCACCACTTCACGCCCTTTGTCGCGCTCGAAACCCAATCCTGTATCTTCTAAAATCATCTCATCTTCTTTATGCCAATGCAAAATCTGATAACGATCACGCTCAGGTACACCAAAACTCGACAACACGGCACGATGAATCCCATTAAGCAACACTTTTGCTTCCTCTTTTGTCCATTTATCGTAGAGGTCAATATTAATCAGGGGCATCTATTTTCCTTTCTCAATCTAACTCTTTTTAATTTTTAACTTAGCAAGTGCGTGCTAATTCCTCCACCTCTTAAAGGTGGCGGGATAAGCAGCACTAAGCTCTGTTTTCGCTCAACTAACATTGGTGGGGGAGAAAGAATCCCCCACCAATGAAGTAATACTTCAAACATTTAAGTAAACACCACTAGCCCTCTTCTCTCCATCTATAAATAGCTGAAATCAAAAATGAACTCGCGGTTAATTCTTTGCAAGCTTCAACATTAAGGTTCAAAATCAGTACAACGATATTCCGTTTTTATCAGCTGGAACGACGAACATTGTATCATAGAAACTCCCAGAATCTTAAACTGAAATCAATCTATATTAAGTCTAAAATCACTAAAATATCATAAATCTTGCTTTTTCAACATCAAAAGTCCAGCAAAGCCAAAAATAATAATTTCAATGAGTGACACAGCAAAATCCAACCAATGGTTTCCCAGTAATCCACTTGTCAAAGAACCCGAAACACTCGCAATAGACAAACCAATCGAACTTACAACAACACCAAGTCCCAGACGAATTCCAAGAAAAACGAACACTCCCCAGAACTTCCCACGTGTCAAAATAACAACGAAATATAAAATAACCATCGTCGCAATACTTGACACAAGCAGATTTAACAAAAGCAGCCAACCTTGATTTGCTGTAAATCCATGAATCATTGTTTGTACGAAATCTATAAACTCCTGATGGAAAAAACCAAGCAAGAGAACAACTGGAATCACCCCAATGACAAAATACGCCAAAAGATTAGTCACAATTGTCGCAAGAAGTTTCACAAAATAATACCTGCTCCGTTTAACACCACTAGCTACAACTAAACTCAAAACTTTATTATTATAATCCGTACTCATCAAGTGCCATGGATAAATAATAGAAAAAGCAGCAAATGCAATAAATAAAGCAAACACTAAAGGGCCTTCAAGAAAAATCAGAGGCGCTGTTTCGTGACCAGATTTTGCCTGAAATATCATTGCAATCCCCAAAGAAGCAGCAATTGCAAACGAAACCGTCAAAATACTAATCACAATCAGATACGCTCGGTCTCGAAAATTCCGATACATTTCCATCTTAAAAATATTTGAAACTGTCATCACACTCCTCATTTCACAAATTCAACAAATTTTGAATCTTTTTTAATCTCATCAAAGATTAATCCTTTACCAACTGACTCTTGAAATATTTCTTGGAACTTTTCTACCGTTGCATCAAAACTTACCAATTGATGCTCTACCTGACAGACCAGACCACGCGCTGACAGAATTTCTGTCAGTACCGACACATCGCTGACAACCACTCTGTAAGTCAATACTTGATTTTTATCATTCAAATCAAAGCTGTCAGTAAATTTTCCATCTGAAAGCCCATAAACAACATCACACAGCATCTCAATATCTTCTTGAACATGACTAGAAATTAAAATCAGTTTCCCTTCTTTTTTCAAGTTTAATAAAGTTTCACGAAACCATGCCACAGACGCCGCGTCAATGCCACGAAAAGGTTCATCAAAAATCAAAATTTCTGCATCATTCATTAAGGAAATTAGCAAAATCAGCTTTTTCCCCATCCCTAATGAGTAGCTTGACACTCTTTTGCCCAAAGCATCATCAATACCCAATTTTGCTGCCAATTGCCGAACTTTTTCTTCATCAAAATTTCCGCGCAAACCACCAAAATATCTCAGATTAAACCATCCAGTATAAGATTTATAAAGTTCAATATCATCCAATAGAATTCCCACTTTTGCAAGTACTTCTGGATTAACTTTAACATCTACATCATCAATTTTGACTGTCCCTTGATAATTTGTAATAATATTCGTCAGTACTTTGAAAAATGTTGTTTTTCCAGCTCCATTTTTTCCAACAATCCCATAAACTTTTCCAGCTTCAAAAGTAACTGATAAATCTCTCAGCACTCTTCTATCGCCATAAGCAAAAGTTATACGTTCTGCATCAATTCTCATCCATTCCTCCTTTGAGACAAGCTCTACTCTCCTAAAATTTCAAAACAAAGTAGTAAACTCTTTTCCTTTGCACATTATAGCATACAGCTCTCACTTATGATAAGTCGAGCCACGATTAATCATCTGTGCTCGATAAATTTGCTCTACCAAAACCAACCGCATCAACTGATGAGGTAGTGTCATACGGCCAAAAGAAACCTGTGCATCACAACGTTGATAAACCGCCTCAGATAAACCTAATGAGCCCCCTATCACAAAAATCAGATGACGAGTGCCATAAACCTCATTTTGCTTTACCAAATCAGCAAGTTCTTCTGAAGTCATCAAATTACCACGTATAGCTAAAGCAACTAATTTATCATCCGCTTGCAAACGAGATAAAATCTTTTCTCCTTCACGATTTTTTACTGTCTCTTGTTCTTTTTCAGAAGCATGGTCTGGTATTTTTTCATCTGGTAATTCAATGACTTCTAATGGCAACATTGTGCTCATACGCTTAACGTATTCAGAGATCCCCTCCTTTAGATATTTTTCTTTTAATTTACCTACCACAATCAATTTTATCTTCATTTTCTACTTTCTTTTCTAAAATGTTAAGACATTTTCCCCAGATTTATCACCAAACTCAATATTAAAAATCAAAAACAATGATAATTTCTTAAATCTGTCTTATAATTTTAACTTTTTCCCCTGATGAAAACAAGATGAAAACAAGATTTATCAACATTTTTTACTTTTTTTCCACTTTTCTGTGGAAAAAAGCCCCAAAATATCCACTTACTCACACATTTTTAAAGATTTTCCACAACAATGTGGAAAAAATTCATTTTAGTTCCATTTTACCTACTATTAAGCTATTATTAAGTGTATACAGATATAATCACACTATAAAAAGATTATGAAAAAATATCACTCGAAAGGGATAATTTATGTCAAAAGGTAATTTCGGGAAAATGCTCTTGACTGGTGTCGTAGGTGGGGCCATCGCACTAGGTGGGAGTGCAATTTACCAAAACACAACAAACAATAACGCCACTAGTACTAGTGGTTCTTCCGTTCCAGTCAAGACTGTAAAAGTTGATGTTAATACAGACACAACTGCTGCAATCAAAAAAGTTTCTAATGCGGTTGTTTCCGTCCTTAACTATCAAAATCAGAGTTCTAGTGATGACGTTTTCAACAGTATCTTCGGACAAAATAGTGGAAACAGCCAAAGTTCTGCAACTTCTAGTTTAGCAAGTGAAGGTTCTGGAGTCATTTACAAAAAAGAAGATGGTAAAGCTTATATCGTTACTAACAATCACGTTGTAGAAGGTGCTAATAGCCTCGAAGTTCTGTTAGCTGGTGGTCAGAAAGTAAAAGCTACTCTAGTTGGCACGGATGCTTATACTGACCTTGCCGTACTTAAAATTGATGATAATGACGTTAAAGAGGTAGCTACTTTCGCAGATTCTAGTAACTTAACAATTGGAGAACCTGCCATTGCAGTCGGCTCTCCTCTCGGTTCTGAGTTTGCTAATACCGCAACTGAAGGAATTGTTTCAGCCATTAATCGTCAAGTTTCAATGCAAAATGATGAAGGACAAAATGTCAATGTCAATGCAATTCAAACTGATGCCGCCATCAATCCGGGAAATTCTGGAGGAGCGTTAATTAATATTGAAGGGCAAGTCATTGGTATTACACAGTCAAAACTGACTACTACCCAAGATGGCTCAACAAGCGTTGAAGGAATGGGATTTGCCATTCCATCTAATGATGTGGTTAATATTATTGCTAAACTTGAAAAAGACGGTAAAGTTATTCGTCCTGCATTAGGTATTACAATGGTTGATTTGTCACAATTTTCAACTGACGATCTCAACCAGCTCAAACTTCCTGATAGTGTAACTGGTGGTGTGGTTGTCCATACTGTTCAATCAGGTATGCCTGCTAGCACTGCGGGTCTAAAAGCTGGTGATGTTATCACAAAGATTGGCGATACAACAATTACCTCTTCAACAGATTTACAAAGCGCTCTTTATAAATATAATATTGGAGATACTGTCGCTATCACTTATTACCGTGATGGTAAATCTCACACAGCTAATGTTAAACTCAATAAATCAACAAGTGACTTGCAACAATCAAGCTCATCAAGCCAAAATCCTTAGAATATAACCTCCATTTTGGAGGTTTTTTTATTTCTAATGCCACTCAGACTAAAGACTGAAATATGTCCTAAATGAAAATTCTCATGATTTTATTTAACTATTTATGGTAAAATAAAAGACAAGCATGAAAATTTTACTTTACTTAGAGGCTGAAGAATTCCTGAGTCGCTCAGGAATTGGCCGCGCAATGAAACATCAACAACGTGCACTAGACTTAATGAATGTGGACTGGACTAAAAATTCTGATGAAGATTATGATATTTTACATCTCAATACCTACGGTCCTAAGAGCTGGAAAATGTTGAAAACTGCTAAAAAAGCTGGAAAAAAAGTTATTTTCCATGGTCATTCAACTAAAGAAGACTTTCAAAACTCATTCATTGGTTCAAATTTTATCGCACCATTCTTCAAGTTATATCTGATGAAATTCTACCGTGCAGCAGATTTAGTCATTACACCTACTGAATATTCCGCGAGTTTAATCCGTGGCTACGGAATAAAATGTCCCATCTTACCCATATCCAATGGAATTGATTTGGCAAAATATTCTCGTAATCCAGCTAAAGAACTCGCCTTTCGCGAACATTTTAACTTATCCGATGATCAAAAAGTTGTAGTAACTGCCGCACTTTATTTTAAACGTAAAGGGATTGACGATTTTGTCAAAGTCGCCGAAAAAATGCCTGATGTGACTTTCATCTGGTTTGGCTATCAAAACCTTTGGACTGTTCCAGGTTGGGTACGTCGCATCGTAAAGAAGAATCATCCTAAAAACGTTCTTTTCCCTGGCTATATCAAAGGTGAAGTATTTGAAGGTGCAATGACTTCAAGCGATGCTTTCTTCTTTCCCTCACGCGAGGAAACTGAAGGAATTGTTGTGCTTGAAGCTTTAGCTAGTCATCAAAAAGCCGTTGTCAGAGATATTCCTGTTTATAAAGGTTGGTTGGACGAGTCCTCTGCAAGTCTTGCTAGTGATATTAATGGATTTGTTGATAAACTTCAAGAGGTATTGGATGGTAGAGTCAACCGTACCGAAGCGGGTTATAAAATCGCCCAAGAGCGAACGATTGAAAAAGTAGCGAAACAATTAGTGGCTGCCTATCAGCAGACGTTGAACTTATAGTCTAGAAAAAGAAAAATTTCTTTCTCATCACAAACAGTCTATTCATTTACAGTTCATACAGAGATGAGCCATTCTAAAAAGAATGCCAGAGCACCGTTATTTTAGGATGGTCCCCGTTCGTTACACATCACAGGTAAGAAGAGTACCATTCGCTCTAAGCTGCTTTAGCAGCAAGGCGATGCGATTCACTACGCTGTCCGTTTTCTCCAGCCACCTAAGTGGCTGATAAAAAGGCATACTAATTGCAGAATGACTAATAAAATGAGTAAAATCATTTTAAAGTAGTTCTAATATATAATTAAAAACGAGAAAAATTTATGAGAGTTGGACTTTTTACAGATAGCTATTTTCCACAAATTAGTGGTGTAGCTACAAGTATTCAAACCCTAGCTGTAGAGCTTGAAAAACTGGGACATGAGGTATTTATTTTTACAACTACTGATCCAAATGCAGATGTTGACCACGAAAAAAATATCATTCGTCTACAATCCATTCCCTTTGTCAGCCTGGCAGAACGTAAGATTGTATTAAAAGGGGTGTTCGCAGCCTATCAAATCGCTAAAGAATATGACCTTGATATCATTCATACACAAACTGAGTTTGGTATGGGGATTCTAGGTAAAATGGTTGCCGTGCAACTTCGCATTCCTGTTATTCACACACTACACACAAAATACGAAGACTATGTTTACTATATTGCTAAAGGTCGTCTGATTCGTCCAAGCATGGTAAAATATATTATTCGTAACTTTTTGCGTGGAACAGAAGCAATTATTTGCCCAAGTGAGATGGTATTGGAAACAGTTAATGGCTATGGGGTGACACTTCCTAAACGTGTAATTCCGACTGGAATCGAAATCGAACGTTTCAAACGTGAAGACATCACAGCTGAGGACACTTCAAAATTACGAGATAAATTAGGTATAAAAAAAGACGAGATAATGCTGCTTAGCTTGTCAAGAATTGCAGCAGAAAAAAATATTCAAGCCGTCATTCATGCACTTCCTGATATTTTAACAGAGTTTCCCGTGAAACTTGTTATTGTAGGGCATGGACCTTATGCTGATACATTAAAAGCTTTAGTTTCCGATTTAAATCTTGATGATGTTGTGATTTTTACTGGACGTGTAGAAAATGAACAAACAGCTTACTATTACAAAGCTGCTGATTTTTTCATTTCTGCCTCAACTTCTGAAACTCAGGGTCTAACTTATTTAGAGGCATTAGCTGCAGGTACACGTGTAATAGCTGCAGAAAATCCTTACTTAAACAGTCTGATTAATGATGTAGAATTTGGGCGCCTATTTGATGGAGAGAATGATATTACGGAACAAACTTGTGAAGCTATCGCTCACAAACATCCTATTGATAAGTTCAAATTTGAGAAAAAATTATATGAAATCTCTGCTGAACATTTTGCTAAGCAGGTCTATCTCTTTTACTTAGATACAATCATTGAGTATGACACCCTTAAAAGCATTGAATCTGACCGCCTTCCGATGAAGATAGAAGATACTATCCGCCAGATGCCTTTAACCGTAAAACACTCTATCAAACGCGAGCAAATTCGTGCAAAATATTTTGCTAGAAAAGCCAGCAAATTGGCGAAAAATCTGCAAAGTTATGTTAAAATAGATAAGGACAAAGAGCAGGATTAAATCGCTCTAGAGAATTAAGCTCAGCTTAGACATAGAGAAAGTTTAATTTTTCATTCTATTTAAAAACTGTTCATTGAATGGGACTACAACCCAAGAAAGAATTTGATATAAATCAGGGTTTTGCCATGCAAAACGTCGAAAGGAATATTTAAAAATGAAATCACATTTATTAGCAATTATGAATCGTTTAAATCGCTTGGTTGAAAGCGGAGATCCAAAAGAAACCTATAACTTTGAGCGTGAAGGCATTGTTATGGCAACCGTTAGCTATAATCCTGAAGAACAGGCTTTCTCTATTCGCTATCCTAAACAAAAAGATGCTTCTTTGTTTGACGATATTGACCTTGTTGCTATTGAAATCTATGATATGATTTACTAATATTTTTCTTTTAGGTGCTGTTTTATCTTTAAAATACTTTTAAAGGTATCTGCTCCCTGCCCTTACATAGTATTGACAAAAAGAAATATAATAAAACTACTGCTTTGCTGTAGTTTTTTTGTAGCTGTTTTTTCGTCATTTTCGTAATTATTGTTTTTATTTTGACACCTTTGACATTTTTATATTTTGTAGTATAATAATTCCGAAGGAGAAATTTATGAAGAAGAAAAAATTGTTTACCGTTGGAGTTGTTGCGCTTGCCGCTCTTACTTTATCAGCTTGCTCAGCTAAAAATTCTGATGCAGCTAAAAAAGCTTTCATTTCTGATGCAGCAACACTGAATAATTCAAAAGTTTATAATTCTCAAGAGTTAAATGTCAAAGTTGATAAATTCAAAGCAACTGGTGACAATGCTGACTCAATGAATAAATATCTTAATGGTGCTACTTTTGATATTAACGTTGGTCTTGACAGCGATAATCAACTTGCAAGTCTCGGGGTAAGATTAAAGTTGATAATAAAGCCTATAACTTAAATATGTTGATGTCTGAAAAGGGACTTTATCTCAATAGTGCTGATATCAAGACACTCTACAATGACAATAAAGGTTTAATTCCTAAATCTGACGAACAGGTCACAATGGTTTACGGAGCAATGGTTGATAGCCTAACAAAACCTTACTTTTTCCTTGATGCTGATACATTAAACTCTGCAAATAGTTCTTCTGGTGAAAAATGGGATTCAACTTTTAAAGATATGTTTAAACAAACCCAAACAATCACAAAATCTGATTTAGAAAAAGCTTTCAAAGACATACCGAATTCTGATTTTACCAAGAACGGGGATAAGACTACTTTGAAGGTCTCTGGAAAAAACGGTGATTTTAAAGATCTTATCAAAGGATTTACTTCAGTCAATCCGTCTATTCCAAAAGACCAACTTGACTCTATCCTTAAAGAAAGTAAAGATGTCAATTTCGATAATCTTTCAATGACAATGGTTATTGATGGTAAAGCCCATACTATTGATGCTAGCTTTACTGGTAAGGTTTCTGATACTAAAGAAAAATCTACCATTGATTTCAAACTCTCGCTCGCTTCTAAAAGAAATAAACTCAAGGAAGCTCTAAAAGAACCCAGTACTTCTGATGCTGAAACAATGGCAGAATTACAAGCAGCTGCTATTGACAAACTTCAAGCTCAATTTGCCACTGCTCAATAATCGTTATGTCCAAATTCGATTAGTGCTTTAGCATTGTCAGAGATAGACAGTGTATCCTAAAAGGGTGGAGATAATATGCACTTGCTTCGATAAAAAAACTCGGAAAAAATCCGAGTTTTTTTATTTTATTATAAACTTAGCAATACTATTTTTCAATGCTTACCGTAATAAATTTCATCTATTTCTTTGGTATAAGATCCATCTTCATTGTGAATAACGAGTGGGGGTAGAAAAATTTCTCCACCTGCCCTTCCGTCTTTAATCGCATCAATCAGCAAGATATTTGCTGGCTGGTTTGCCTTAGGATAGACAAACTGAATCCATTTAGGTTGTAAATTATTCGCACGCATTTTATCAACAATTTCAAGAAAGCGCTCTGGACGATGTACCATTGCAATATGTCCATTGGATTTTAGCAATTTTTTTCCCGTATCAAAAATTTCATCTAAATTTGTTGTTAACTCGTGACGTGCCAATGTGTAATGATGACTTTCATTGATGTGACTATCTTCCGAATCTATTTTGAAATAAGGCGGATTACAAAAAATTAAATCCGTACTTGATGTGTTCAAATATTTAGTCGTATTATTTAAGTTGTCAGTAATGACAGACATTCTGGAAGTCAAATCATTGAGTTCAATTGAACGCTGTGCCATGTCAGCCAAACGTTCCTGTATTTCTACCTCGATAATATTTGCTTTCGTTTTACTGCTCGCAAAAAGGCCGACGGCACCATTCCCCGCACATATATCAACAATTTGCCCCCGACTTGGAAGACGTGGAAAACGTGCGAGCAAAATAGCATCAATACTAAAAGAAAAAACCTCTCGGCTTTGGATAATTTTTACACCACTGCTTGCAATCTCATCAATTCGTTCATTTTCTTTTAATTCAACATTTTCCATATTATTATTATAGCACAAGATATAAGCTCTCTTGTTCCGAAGCAAAAAAATAATAATTCTCAAGTTTCTGACGAACAGAGCTTATGCCATTTTCTGTCAGTGCTAATAAAAATTAGTATACAAAAAGTAGCAAGAATCAATATTCTTACTACTTTTACATTCTGTCAGTGTGCTGACAGCGTTTTATCAAAGCAAGAGTGAATTACCCTTTTATCAGTCGCTTTAGCAACTAAAGAAAATGGACAAATATTTTATGATTTTCTCCCTGAGTAAGTCTTGACTTGACTTTACTTAGCTTCATACCATGTTTTGCCAGCGTTCTCATCTACTTTTAGTGGGACTGCAAGTTCTATCGCATCCTCCATCGTCTTTTTGACTAACTTTCTGATTTCGTCAAGTTCTTCCTGAGGGACATCTAAGATGATTTCGTCGTGTACTTGCAGAAGTAATTTTGCTTGCGAATGAGAGTCTGTTAGTGCTTTGTCCAAATTAATCATCGCAATTTTCAAAATATCCGCAGCCGAACCTTGAATTGGCGAGTTAATTGCAGTTCGCTCAGCAAAACCTCGAACATTGAAATTTCTCGCATTAATATCTGGAATTTTACGGCGCCTGTGACTCATTGTTTCGACAAAACCTTTGTCTCGTGCTTCACGTACAATATCTTCCATGTACTTCTTAATTCCTGGATAGCGTTCAAAATAAGTGTCAATGTAGTTTTTAGCAGATTTTCGAGTAATTCCTAGATTTCGTGCTAAACCAAAATCTGAAATTCCATAGACTACTCCAAAATTAACCGCTTTTGCGTTTCTACGGTCATTTGGTGTCACATCCTCTGCCCGCTCAATCCCAAAGACCCGCATTGCCGTTGAAGTATGGATATCAGCACCATGATTAAAGGCATCAATCAAATGCTCATCACCAGAAATATGTGCCAATACTCGCAACTCGATCTGCGAATAATCCGAACTCAAAAGCACTGCCCCTTTGCTTGGTACAAATGCCCGACGAATCTTTCGTCCTTCTTCAAGACGCACTGGAATATTTTGTAAATTAGGGTCAACCGAAGATAGACGTCCAGTCTGCGTCAAATCTTGCACATAGCGCGTATGGATTTTTCCATCTTCGGCGATCTGAGGAATCAATCCTTTCACATAAGTGGATTGAACCTTATTAATTTGACGATACTCAAGAATCTTTGCCACAACAGGCGACAATGGTGCTAAATCTTCTAAAACATCAACCGCAGTAGAATAGCCTGTTTTTGTTTTTTTGCCCGCAGGCAATTGTAGCTTCTCAAACAAAATCACACCAAGCTGTTTCGGCGAATTAATATTAAATTCTTCTCCAGCCAATTCGTAAATTTCTTTTGTCAGCAATGACAACTTTTCCTCATTTTCATTACCAATTTCCTCAAGTGTATCATTACTGACAGAGATTCCTGTAATTTCCATTTTTGCAAGCACTTCTGCTAACGGCAATTCCATTTCTGTCAGCAATGATAATTGTTCATTTTCTTCAAGTTCCGCTAACATTTTTGATTTTGCATTGACCAATACTCTGATTTTCCTAGCCAAATGTTCAAACAACACTTCATCATCGGGAACAGCAAGTTTCGTTCCCTTACCAAAAATCTCCTCATCTAAAGCAACTTGCCCAGCATCAAATAGACGCGCAATGGTAGAAATTTTATTATCCTCAGTTGTCGAAATCAGGTATTTCGCAAGCATCGCATCAAATCTAGAAACCGGTAGCTCACGCCCCAAATGATGTAACAACACTCGATTTTTCTTGAAATCATAGGTGTTTTCAGGCAGTTCCATTTCTGTCAGCACTGACAGATTCTTAGAAACATAGATTTTCTCAGCATTTCCCCATGCAAATGCAACAATTTTTTCCCGATGATAATTCTCGCCTAAAGTTTCCAAATAAAAGAAATCATCTTTACTGACAGAAAAATCAGAATCCCCGTCAGTAACTACCTCAAAATCAATTTCATCTCTAGTAGTTTCTGTCAGTTCTGACAACCCACCATCAGACAATAATTTATTCTTAAATTGAGCAAATCCCATCTCATCATAAAAAACACTAAGTGCCGAAATATTTTTAGATTGGATTCGAGTGTCTTCCAAACCAATTTCTATTGGCGCATTTGTATTGATTGTGGCAAGCTTCTGTGACAAATAAGCCATTTCCTTGTCAGCAACCAGGTTCTCTTTCATCTTGCTCGCCTTGAGCGAGTCTATATTTGCATATAAATTATCAAGTGTCTCCCACTCTTGCAGCAACTTCAATGCCGTCTTTTCACCAACTTTAGTCACTCCAGGATAATTATCTGACGAATCTCCCATCAATGCCTTTAAGTCAATGAATTGCGTTGGAGTAAGTCCCATTTTCTCATTCAAGTACTCAGGTGTAAATTCTTCAAATTCCGCCACACCTTTTTTAGAGATTTCCACTCGGGTATTCCAGTCTGTCAACTGAATCATATCCTTATCACCAGTAACAATGGTGACATCAAAATCCACATCTGGCGCCTCAGCCATTTTATCCAAAGTTCCAATAATATCATCAGCTTCGTAATTCACCAATTCATAATGACGAATCCCCAATTTCTCAATCATTTCCTTGATAAATGGTAACTGCTCACGAAATTCATCTGGAGTTTTAGAGCGCCCCCCCTTATATTCCGAAAACATTTCTGTCCGAAAAGTTGTTTTCCCAGCATCAAAAGCAATCAACACATGTGTCGGTTGAATACGTTCCATCAAAGATGACAACATCGTGTGAAAAGCAAAAATTGCATTGGTATGCAAGCCATTTGGAGCCACAAACCGATCCAACTGATTATACAATGCAAAGAAAGCCCTAAAAGCAATCGAAGAACCATCAATCAACAAAAGTCTATTCTTATTTTCCATAGTATCATTATAACCTAAAACGCCACAATCTCATCCGTAAAAAATCACTCTCACTTAAACATACTGATTTACTTTGGATTTTCCTGCAAAAAAAAAGCTCTAAATAAGTCAGTTGAAAATGAAAAAACCAACAACGACGCTGGTTTTTTAACTATCTCAAATCTATATTCTATAACACTCATTGAAAACCTAGTGTTGTCTACTTTCTAAAAACCTTGCAGAAATAAATTTTTTTAAATGCAGATTTCTTCGATTTGCACCAACAGAAGTCTATTTTAGCCATAAACTTGATCCATTTGAAGAACTCAAACAACTGCTATTACAAATCATAAGTGACTATTGCACTATCAAGTAAATTACCCCAAAAATATATCTTTCTTTTTTATATTTTCAATCAAAGACTTCCCTCATAACCTTGCGCCTGCTGCCTTATCAATGAAGAAAAATGATTCATGTTTGGATTGTTTGAACATTGAAGCAGGCAAGCCATTGCTTGGCTCAGAACTTACGATCTCTTTGACAATTTTAGCTTTTCGTTCACCAGTTGCCATTAAAATGATTTTTTGAGCAGATAAAAGTTGCGAAAAACCTAAAGTAATTCCTTGTTGTAGATTAATTTTTTGGTCAAAATATTTTGGCATAACTTTTTTTGTCATATCAGAGAGTTCAACCACATGTGCCTTTTCATCAGGATTAAATCCTGGTTCATTAAGCCCAATATGACCATTCATTCCGATACCCAATAACACAAAATCAATGCCGAGCTCCTCAACAATCTGATTAACGTTTTTGATATCCACCTCCAGATTTTTTGACAAGCCATCAAAAATATTAATTTGATCAGTGCGAAATTTCATCGGTCTGAAGAAATCATCATAGAGCATTTGCGAGCACGAACCGACTGTTCCGCGTCCAACTCCAATCCATTCGTCCAAACCTAAAAGTCGTACCCGTGAAAAATCTATTTCTCCATTTCTACGTACTTCAACCAGTTTATCCATCACTGGTCTGGGCGTTTCCCCACATGCAAAGCAAAGTAGTGCATCCGGTTTCTTTGAAATAATATCACTAACAATCTTTACTATTTGTTCAACTAATTCATCTTGTGAATCAAATTTTTTTAATTCCATTAAATTCCCTCATCCTCTGGAATTTCGACATATTTTTTTGCTGTAAATTCTTGAATAGCACTATGGCTTGATTCTATAAACAATTGTGCAAGTTGATGCGCATCCTCAAAGTTAGGAATATCATTTTGCAAAGCTACTTCAAGTAGCGCCCCAATATTGCAACCAGCGACCACAGCTACATTTTTATATTGTGAGGCAATCAAGACAGCTTCCTTATAAGGCGTTCCGCCTACCAAATCACAGAAAAACACTAAATCATCCATCTTTGGAAATTGTTGTTCCAAATCAGACTCACTCATTCCTGCCGTAAAATCGATGAATTCGACACCTGAAAGTGTTCCTGCCAAGAGCTCCACAGTAGATTGCAATCCCGTCGCATAGTGACCATGACCTGTTATAATAATTCGCATTTTACAAAACTCCCAACCATGATAATACAAGTGCGAGAACAAAAGTAATCACGATAACCATAATTGGACTCACATTTTTCTTTTTTAAAAGCCAATACAAAAAGAAAGTATAGCTTAAAGCTAAAATATTAGGGAAAATCCGATCAAAGAATGAGGTCTGAATAGAGAGGTTATGCCCTGATGCAATATGAATTTTTGTCAAGACGGTAATTTGCACATAACTTGCAATCAAACCTCCAATTACAGTAACACCCAGTACATTAGCAGCATGCGAAATTGGTCCCATATTCTCATTGATTTGTGTGATAGCTTTTGTACCAGCATTATAACCCAAATGCGCAATAGGAATCCGCATAAGAAACATTCCGATATAAACAAGAAAGAATACTAACGGACCTAAAATACTTCCTTCTTTTGCAAAACTGGCTGTAATACCGGCTGTAATAGGCAAAATCGTAAACCATGTAATCGCATCTCCTATGCCTGCAAGAGGTCCAAACAAAGAAACACGAATTGTATCAATCATCTCACGGCTTTCATGACTTTCTTCTAATGAAGCAGTCAAGCCCTCAATAAATGGAACCGCATAATTGTTTGTATTGATAAAAGCTAAGTTGGCAGTCATGGCTTTTGCTAACCCTTCTTTATCTTCACCATATACTTTTTTAAGCATGGGCAGGATTGCTAAGGTATAACCATCTGCCTGCATCCGTTGATAATTAAACGCTGCTTGATTATATAAAGAACGAATCGCGAGCATTGTAATATCTTTTTTAGTTAAAATTTTCTTTGGTGTCTCAGCTTTAGATTCCATCTTCTTCACCTCCTCCAGTGAGTGCCAGCTCCTCAATTGCTCTCATTTTCTTGTCTGTTTCATCTTTTTCACGTGCATGGTAAAACTCAATAAGAGCAAGTGCTACACCAATAACAGCTACAGGCATTAAATTACCAAAAGTAATAAAACCTGCCGCTGTAAAACCTATAAGCAAATAAGCAGTATATTTGACTTTAAACATATTTTTAAGCAATAAACCAAAACCAACTGCGGGAAGAATTCCACCTGCAATGTTCAAGCCATGATTAAGCCATGCTGGAAACGAATTGACAAATTGTTTCATCGGCTCTTGTGCGCCATAAACAGCCAAGAAGGTAATGACAAAGTAGGTGATTCCAACGATAACAGTAGGAAGTAACACCAGTCTTGCAAATTTTTTGACATCTGCATTGGCTGCATAGACATCCAATTTCTTAGTAAAACCTGAAAATGCTGAATAATAGAATAGCATGATATATTGCATAAGAATACTAAAAGGAAGCGCCAGACCGATAGCCGTAGCAGCATTGTGTCCTGTGGTATGTGCAATGACAACTGTCATAATCCCAGCAAGTACGGGATTAGGTGGCTGTGTTCCCCCTACAGGTGTCAAACCCGCAAATGTAAGTTCGGTCAATCCACCAGCAATAATACCAAGTGTCAAATCTCCCAATAAAAATCCAACAACAGTCGAAACAATCATTGGGCGAAACCAGTAGAATCCTTCAAGCCAAAAGTCTATCCCAGCAACTAAGGCAAAAATAGAAACTAAGATTCCTTGAAGTAGAGTAATGTTCATAATAAATCATTCATTCCAATTTTATCAGAATGTCCTTCCTATTTATTTTTTTCAAGAAAATCATTTGTGACAGCTACTTTTTTATCGTTTGGTAGTTCTTGAAGATAAACTTCAACGCCTAAACCAATTAAATCTCTAAAAGCTTGCTTATCTATTTCATCCACAAAAACCTTATTTGAAAGACCAATTTTACCGTCTGAATAATGCATATTTCCGATATTTAGGCTGGCAAATTTCACTCCACCTTTCGCCAGTACCAAAGCATCTTCAGGTGTTTGGATAATTAAAAATATTTTTTGCCGAGGTGATGCCTTGTGAATTGTATCAATCGTTTTTTGCAAAGTCCAAAAGCGAATCCCAACTCCTGAGCTTTCTGCTGTCGCACTCATCAATGTCTGCTGAAGTTCATTTTCAGCTGCAAAATCATTTGCGACCAGCAATAAATTTGTTCCACACTGAGCTGTCCAAACCACTCCAACCTGTCCATGAACAAGTCTATTATCCACACGTGCAAGGACGATATTAGGTTCTGTCATAATAAGTTCTCCTTAATAAATTATTAAATCTTTACTTACTATTGTATTCGCTTTCTTTTAAAAAATTTTTCTTTTTTTATAAAAATTGAGAAAATTTTTTCAAAAAAAGAGCTAACTATTTAGCTCCTGTTATATTTCCTAAATTCTTATAAATAGACCACATATCTAATAGAACACGAGCGATTATCTCAAGAGAAATACGACTCGCTGTGTCTGTTGTCATGCCAAATTTTTTTAAATGAGATTTGTAGCATATCATTTTATAATCTGCTTGTTGTGCAAGAGTACTCTCCCCCTCACTCGTTAAAGTTACCATATTTGCATGATTTTTTTTAGCAATCTCACCAGCTAATATTATTTCCTCCGTTTCCCCATACAACGATAATATAAGCAAAAGATCTTCTCTTCCCATTTTATTCGCATAAAAGAGCATATAATCTTTATCATCTAATGCAATGCAACTTTTTCCTGATAATTGTAATTTATTTGCAAAATAATTAGCTACACTTTTCGTAGGTCCAGCTGACATAATATAAATATTTTGTGCTTTATGAATTAGATGGACAATTTTTTCAACGTCAATAGGTACAAGCAAATCAATCGTACGGTTGACTTCTTCACGATTTTTTTCAATCAATTCTTGTGCTACCGCGGAAAAACCAGATTCTTCCAAAATATAGTGTGGCCGATTTTTCTTTGAACTTTTATAATCAGAATACCCATCATATCCACTTTTTTTTAGAGTTCTTTCAATTGTCGCTGCTGAAACATGAGAAATAGATGCTAATTTTGTAATAGTCATTGACCGCACCTTGTCTTCATTATCTTCTAAAAAATTCCATGTATATAACTCAGTAGATGAAAAAGACCTATCCATTATAAGCACCTCTTTTTTATATTCCGTGAAACTATATTATCACATTTTCCCGACTCTGCGCAATCTAAGATACAGAACAATTATCCAACATTTAGTTCGTAAAGGCTTTTCTTACACGATGATACGCTCCGCACTCCAAGATTATCCCCTCGAATAAACTAGCCTTCTAAAACGAAGGCTTTTATCTTACCTCAACCTCGTAAAAATAAAAAAAAGAAGAGCAATGCTCCCCTTCTTACTTAACTTGGCCATTAGCTTATCTCCCAGGGGGCAACCCCAAGTACTTCCGCCGTAGATGGACTTAACTGCTGTGTTCGGCATGGGAACAGGTGTATCTCCATCGCAATGATGACCAAATCATTAAATGTTACTTTGAACATTCAAAACTAAATAACAATTCTTCTAACTCCTAAACCATAAGCATTTTATATTTGACTCTCTTGGTAAAGTCCTCGAGCGATTAGTACTGGTCCGCTCCACCCCTCACAGGGCTTCCACTTCCAGCCTATCAACCAGATCATCTCTCTGGGCTCTTAATTCTTACGAATGGGAAATCTCATCTTGAGGTGGGCTTCGCACTTAGATGCTTTCAGCGCTTATCCCTTCCCTACATAGCTATCCAACCGTGCTCCTGGCGGAACAACTGGTACACCAGCGGTAGGTCCATCCCGGTCCTCTCGTACTAAGGACAGATCCTCTCAAATTTCCTACGCCCGCGACGGATAGGGACCGAACTGTCTCACGACGTTCTGAACCCAGCTCGCGTGCCGCTTTAATGGGCGAACAGCCCAACCCTTGGGACCGACTACAGCCCCAGGATGCGACGAGCCGACATCGAGGTGCCAAACCTCCCGTCGATGTGAACTCTTGGGGGAGATAAGCCTGTTATCCCCAGGGTAGCTTTTATCCGTTGAGCGATGGCCCTTCCATGCGGTACCACCGGATCACTAAGCCCTAGTTTCCTACCTGCTCGAGTTGTAGCTCTCGCAGTCAAGCTCCCTTATACCTTTACACTCTACGATTGATTTCCAACCAATCTGAGGGAACCTTTGGGCGCCTCCGTTACTCTTTAGGAGGCGACCGCCCCAGTCAAACTGTCCGTCAGACACTGTCTCCCTGGCCGATATTGCCAGCGGGTTAGAGTAACCATAAGTCAAGGGTAGTATCCCAACAACGCCTCAATAGAAACTAGCGTCCCTATTTCAATGGCTCCTACCTATCCTGTACATGACTTACAGGTACTCAATATCAAACTACAGTAAAGCTCCATGGGGTCTTTCCGTCCTGTCGCGGGTAACCTGCATCTTCACAGGTACTAAAATTTCACCGAGTCTCTCGTTGAGACAGTGCCCAAATCATTACGCCTTTCGTGCGGGTCGGAACTTACCCGACAAGGAATTTCGCTACCTTAGGACCGTTATAGTTACGGCCGCCGTTTACTGGGGCTTCAATTCAGGGCTTCGCTTACGCTAACTCCTCCTCTTAACCTTCCAGCACCGGGCAGGCGTCACCCCCTATACATCACCTTGCGGTTTAGCAGAGAGCTGTGTTTTTGATAAACAGTTGCTTGGGCCTATTCACTGCGGCTGGCTTTTACACCAGCACCCCTTCTCCCGAAGTTACGGGGCTATTTTGCCGAGTTCCTTAACGAGAGTTCTCTCGATCACCTGAGGCTACTCGCCTCGACTACCTGTGTCGGTTTGCGGTACGGGTAGATATAATTTAACGCTAGAAGATTTTCTTGGCAGTGTGACATCAAGGAGTTCGTTTCCGTAGAAACTTCCCCATCACAGCTCAATGTTAAAGAGAAATGCATTTGACACATCTCACACCTCACTGCTTAGACCAGAATCCATTAACTGGCATCCTTTAGCCTACTGCGTCCCTCCATCACTATTATATCTAGTATAGGAATATCAACCTATTGTCCATCGACTACGCCTTTCGGCCTCGCCTTAGGTCCCGACTAACCCAGGGCGGACGAGCCTTCCCCTGGAAACCTTAGTCTTACGGTGGATAAGATTCTCACTTATCTTGCGCTACTCATACCGGCATTCTCACTTCTTAACGCTCCAGCACTCCTCACGGTATACCTTCTTCGCGGTTAAGAACGCTCTCCTACCATTGATAAAATATCAATCCAAAGCTTCGGTAATATGTTTAGCCCCGGTACATTTTCGGCGCAGGGTCACTCGACTAGTGAGCTATTACGCACTCTTTGAATGATAGCTGCTTCTGAGCTAACATCCTAGTTGTCTGTGCAACCCCACATCCTTTTCCACTTAACATATATTTTGGGACCTTAGCTGTTGGTCTGGGCTGTTTCCCTTTCGACTACGGATCTTAGCACTCGCAGTCTGACTGCCGAACATGTGTATTAGCATTCGGAGTTTATCTGAGATTGGTAATCCGAGATGGACCCCTCACCCAAACAGTGCTCTACCTCCAATACACTTACATTTCGACGCTAGCCCTAAAGCTATTTCGGAGAGAACCAGCTATCTCCCAGTTCGTTTGGAATTTCTCCGCTATCCACAAGTCATCCAAACACTTTTCAACGTGTCCTGGTTCGGGCCTCCAGTGCGTCTTACCACACCTTCACCCTGCTCATGGATAGGTCACTAGGTTTCGGGTCTACATCATGATACTAAAACGCCCTATTCAGACTCGCTTTCGCTGCGGCTCCGTCTCTTCAACTTAACCTCGCATCATAACGTAACTCGCCGGTTCATTCTACAAAAGGCACGCTCTCACCCATTAACGGGCTCGAACTTCTTGTAGGCACACGGTTTCAGGTGCTATTTCACTCCCCTTTCGGGGTTCTTTTCACCTTTCCCTCACGGTACTGGTTCACTATCGGTCACTAAGGAGTATTTAGGGTTGGGAGATGGTCCTCCCGGATTCAAACTGGATTTCGCGTGTCCAGCCCTACTCAGGATACTGCTAGGTATAAGCGCTATTTCGTCTACGGGATTATTACCCTCTTTGATTAACCTTCCCAGGTTATTCGACTATAATGCTTAAGTCCACGTTGCAGTCCTACAACCCCAAGAAGCAAGCTTCTTGGTTTGCCCTTCTTCGCGTTCGCTCGCCGCTACTTACGAAATCGTTTTTACTTTCTCTTCCTGCAGGTACTTAGATGTTTCAGTTCTCTGCGTTACCTTTACATGAGCTATGTATTCACTCATGAATAACTGCTAGTAGCAGCTGGGTTTCCCCATTCGGAAATCAACGGATCAAAGCGTACTTACAGCTCCCCGTCGCATATCGTCGTTAGTCACGTCCTTCTTCGGCTCTTAGTGCCAAGGCATCCACCGTGCGCCCTTATTAACTTTGCCATGATGATTTAAAATCATCGTTTTTCAAGTATAAGTTTGTAAATTCTTTAAAATTCACAGCTTTTCGGTTTATTTATCGTTATTAGATATTGTTATTTAGTTTTCAATGTTCAATTCTATTTTTATGTCTTCGTTGACAATAAGATAACTGAACTTTCCGCAAGCGGACCGCCCTTCCTATCTTAATGGAGCCTAGCGGGATCGAACCGCTGACCTCCTGCGTGCAAAGCAGGCGCTCTCCCAGCTGAGCTAAGGCCCCACAATCAAGAATTTGATTCTTGCTTAGGTTTATTAACTAAACCCCTCAAAACTGAATAAAGTTGAATGCTCACGTCTTTGTAACTATTCCTTAGAAAGGAGGTGATCCAGCCGCACCTTCCGATACGGCTACCTTGTTACGACTTCACCCCAGTCATCGGTCTTACCTTAGGAAGCGCCCTCCTTGCGGTTAGGCAACCTACTTCGGGTACTCCCAACTCCCGTGGTGTGACGGGCGGTGTGTACAAGGCCCGGGAACGTATTCACCGCGGCGTGCTGATCCGCGATTACTAGCGATTCCGACTTCATGTAGGCGAGTTGCAGCCTACAATCCGAACTGAGAATGGTTTTAAGAGATTAGCTAAACATCACTGTCTCGCGACTCGTTGTACCATCCATTGTAGCACGTGTGTAGCCCAGGTCATAAGGGGCATGATGATTTGACGTCATCCCCACCTTCCTCCGGTTTATCACCGGCAGTCTCACTAGAGTGCCCAACTTAATGATGGCAACTAGTAATAGGGGTTGCGCTCGTTGCGGGACTTAACCCAACATCTCACGACACGAGCTGACGACAACCATGCACCACCTGTCACCGATGTACCGAAGTAACTCCTTATCTCTAAGGATAGCATCGGGATGTCAAGACCTGGTAAGGTTCTTCGCGTTGCTTCGAATTAAACCACATGCTCCACCGCTTGTGCGGGCCCCGTCAATTCCTTTGAGTTTCAACCTTGCGGTCGTACTCCCCAGGCGGAGTGCTTATTGCGTTAGCTGCGATACAGAAAACTTATAGCTTCCTACATCTAGCACTCATCGTTTACGGCGTGGACTACCAGGGTATCTAATCCTGTTTGCTCCCCACGCTTTCGAGCCTCAGTGTCAGTTACAGGCCAGAGAGCCGCTTTCGCCACCGGTGTTCCTCCATATATCTACGCATTTCACCGCTACACATGGAATTCCACTCTCCTCTCCTGCACTCAAGTCTACCAGTTTCCAATGCATACAATGGTTGAGCCACTGCCTTTTACACCAGACTTAATAAACCACCTGCGCTCGCTTTACGCCCAATAAATCCGGACAACGCTCGGGACCTACGTATTACCGCGGCTGCTGGCACGTAGTTAGCCGTCCCTTTCTGGTTAGATACCGTCACTGCATGGATTTTCCACTCCCACACACGTTCTTCTCTAACAACAGAGTTTTACGATCCGAAAACCTTCTTCACTCACGCGGCGTTGCTCGGTCAGACTTTCGTCCATTGCCGAAGATTCCCTACTGCTGCCTCCCGTAGGAGTTTGGGCCGTGTCTCAGTCCCAATGTGGCCGATCACCCTCTCAGGTCGGCTATGTATCATCGCCTTGGTGAGCCTTTACCTCACCAACTAGCTAATACAACGCGGGATCATCTCTGAGTGATGCTTTTGCATCTTTCAAACTTTTAACTTGTGTTTAAAGTTGTTATGCGGTATTAGCATTCGTTTCCAAATGTTGTCCCCCGCTCAAAGGCAGATTCCCCACGCGTTACTCACCCGTTCGCTGCTCTTCCAGTCGGTACAAGTACCTTCCTTCAGCGCTCAACTTGCATGTATTAGGCACGCCGCCAGCGTTCGTCCTGAGCCAGGATCAAACTCTCAAATAAAGTATTTAAGTCACCGTAGTGACTGGCTTGTCTTTCATTATTGATTGACAGATTTTTTGATGTATCTTACTACATCACATGAGTCATTCTTCTTTATTCAGTTTTCAAGGGTCTATTCGCTTGAGCGGCTTCCCTCTCTCGCGACAACTATTATATTCTATCAAACACCACTTCCTTTGTCAAGAATTTTATCACGACTTCCAGACCTTTTTTTACCTTTGTTCGTTTTCTACTCCCCTTGTATCCGCTTCATTATAATCTCTATCGCTTTCTGAATGAAATGTACCCAAAAAAGAAGCCCCTGTAGCTAGCAGGGAACTTCCTTTTTATTCTTCCGAGTCATCTAAATCAAAAAGAATAGATTTAATTTTTTCTTTGAGCCGATAGCGCTCCATACGTGTCAGTTCTTCGCCTCGCATTTGGCGAACGAGAAGTTCTTGGTAATGAGGACGAAGGCACTCATACACCTCTGCTAGAAGGTGATTAAATACAAGTGCACTTTCCGGGGTCTCTCCGTGTGACGAAATGACATCCGAATACTCATAGATATCTACCGCTCCTAATTGGTCAAAGCCTCGTTTTTTCGCTTGACTATGACGGATTTCATCTATCAACCGTTGGTGATATTGGACCTTGAATTTTATTGGCAGTCCCTCCAACCCCACACTTGATTCAAGTAATTGATACAGAACTATCATTCCTTCTTGAAGATAATCGTCATATGTCCAAGAGCGAACTCGAAGCTGTTTCATCGCTTTTAAGACAATTGGTTTAAGTCTTGAAAAGACTTGATCAAAATTTATTTTATTGTTTTGTGGCAAACACACTCTCTCCTATTTGTTTTTTTACTAACGTATTTTTATCTTTTAGATGCTCGGAGGAGAATGATAAATGAACATGATATTGATATCCTTTCATAGTTTTATCACTCCTTTCAATTTTAATTCTATTATAGGTCTATTTTTCTTTTACTTCCAATAATATGCAAATTATTACGTCTAAAAAATATAAAATAAAAAGACGAGGATATCCTCGTCTTTATAAAAATCATAAATAATCTGGTTTAGCTTTATCTTTAAAATATACTCCCGAAATTCTCGAAGCCGCTCCTGGTTCCACAAGCTCTAATGTTTTCGATATTTCATCAAATGAAGCATTGTAGTCTCGGTCGCGCTCAAATAATTGGAGAGCTCGTGAAATTCCTGAAGCAACCTGTTCGTTTGATGCCTTATAACGATTGGCGTATTGAATAAGTTGTTCTGCCAAAACCGCATGGTCTGTAAGATTATTTGTTGCTTCTTTCAAAACATGCATATCTTCTGTACTGACATCAACTAGATGATTGATTGTATCTATGTTAATTCTGACACGCCCTAGCTCTTTAAAGAGATTTTGAATACGGTCTCCTGTCATAAAGAATAAATCCAAATAGTCTTTAGGGAGACCTGGTAGATTTCTTTTCTCAACATATCGTTTTATTGTTCTGAGTTCCGAATCAAACCTTTCAGCAATTTCTTGTGCAGCCTTTTCTTCATCTTTCAGTCCTGTTAAAGTATTATTGATTTTTATTTGATTCTTTTCCATTTCTTCCAAAGCATTAACAATGGAATTTACTCTACGCGAAAGTACAGAGTAAGGATGAGCTTTTTCCTCAATAGCTTTTAATATATCGTTAGCATCAACTTCTAGCGTCTCTAAGTGTTCTTGATAACCTCGAACATAACCTTTTTCATTTCCAGAAAGGATGTATGATTGTGTAATATGGTCAATTTCAAGAAGTAAATTTTTATTATTTGAACGAATATGTTCAATATATTCTTTGAGCACAGCTGAACGCTTTTCAACATTTCTGCGCGCACCATATTCTTTATCAAATATAGCATAGAGACTCTCAATCTTATCTTGAATAGAAACAAGTTCAGTTTCTACACGATCAAGTTCAAATTGTTCCAAAAGATTTCGTGTATCATCAAGATGTTCTTGAATATCTGCCATCTTTTCCTCAATATCAACACTTTCGGGAAGGATGTACTCTTCTTCTATAAATTTATCGCTCGCTTCCTTGAGATCAGCAAGTTGTTTAGGAATATCTTTTTCAATTTTTTCGATAAATTCAGGAATCTGCTCAGTAATTGCTCTCAATGCAATAGTATGTTCTTCTGCCGTTTCCAGAACCTCAGCTGCCTCAATAGGATCTCCTGTAGAGTTCAAAGTCACAAATTGAGAAAACTCTGCTTCAATATTAGTCAAATGTTTCTCAAGCTCGTGAATAACCGTTCCGTACAAATCTGCATTATCAGTAATATCATTTCGTAAGCTATCGTACAAATCGAGGGACTCTTGAATTTTATTAGAATTCCTTTTTTCTTGCTCTGTTAACTGTGCCACACCTTGACGAATGGACTCTACTTCTTCTTCCATCAGTTCAATTTGCGCTTCACTATCTGCAACCGATTCACGTGCGCGGAAAAAATGAAAAGAATCATTGAGCTGTTCTGCCTCAAAGATGTGATTTTCAAGGTCAGCAAAAGAATTTGATGACAAATCAATCCATTTTTGATTCCATTCTCGGAAGATCGTTTGTGACTGTCCGACAAGGTGCATTTTTTTAACTGAATCTATTTCTTCTTGAACTGGAAGATCGAAAAGTATTTCTTTTCTTTCTTCCATGGCTAAGATACGATCTTCTGTTTTCTTTCGCATCAAAATTGCGAAAATATAAAAACCAATGACGATAACTACTAGGACAACGATAAGGATAATGACAGTACTTGACATGCTTTACTCCAAAAAATTTTTAATTACTTTACAGGTTACAGATTTCATTAGATAGAAAATCTCAAATATAATTATAGCATATTGCAGGAAGAATTACACTATTTTTTGGACCTATTTGGTTAAAAAATACTTTGATAAAATTAGTACACAAAAAAGTAACCCAATCGAGTTACTTTTCATTTTCAAATTAAAGTCCAGCTTTAGCTGCTTCAACTTCTGCCGCGAAGTCTGTTTCTGCTTTTTCAATTCCTTCGCCAACTTCAAAACGTGTAAAGCTGATTGCTTTAGCACCTTTAGAATCAAGGAATTTCTCAACGGTCATACTGTCATCCATGATATAGAGTTGAGCAAGAAGTGTATATTGTTGGTCAACTTTAGTGTTATCTTCAAGGAATTTAGCCATCTTACCTGGGAGAATTTTATCCCAAATTTTTTCTGGTTTACCTTCGGCTTTAAGTTCTTCTTTGATTTCTACTTCAGCTGTTGCAATTGCTTCAGGAGTAATTTGTAATTTAGAACCAAATTTAGGGAATGGCAATGCTGGTTTATTAACCAATGCACGGCTCTCATTATCTTGTTCAATTTTATGGATAAGTTGAGCTGTTTCATCATGAATGAATTGAGCATCTAATTCTTCATATGAAAGAACGGTTGGATTCATTGCTGCAACATGCATTGATACTGATTTCGCAAGCGCGGCATCTCCACCTTCAATAACTGTGATAACTCCAATTTTTCCACCGTTGTGTTGGTAGGCACCAAAGAATTGAGCATCTGTTTTTTCAACAACTACAAAACGACGGAAAGTAATTTTTTCTCCAATTGTTGCTGTTGCTTGAACAAGAGATTCTTCAAGTGTCGCACCTGAAGCTGTTTTAATAGCAAGTGCTTCTTCATTATTTGCTGGTTTATTCGCAGCAATAAGCTCTGCAGTTTCTTTAACTAAAGCAACAAATTGATCGTTTTTAGCAACAAAGTCTGTTTCTGAGTTAAGCTCAACAAGAGCTGCAACATTTCCATCTACGGCAATCCCAGTGAGTCCTTCTGCTGCTACACGATCAGCTTTTTTAGCCGCTTTAGCGATACCTTTTTCACGGAGAAGTTCTGCTGCCGCTTCCATGTTTCCATCAGTTTCTACAAGTGCACGTTTAGCATCCATGATTCCTGCACCAGTTTTTTCACGCAATTCCTTAACTTGAGCTGCTGTTACTGCCATTTTGTAAATCTCCTATATTTTATTTTCTGCCTTATAGACAGGATGTTTATTTTAAAAAACAGACGAGGCGTAAGGCCTCGCCTGTTATTAATTACTTAACTTATAAGTTTAAAATTTTGAATTATTTGCCTTCAACAATTTCAGCAAGCTCTTCAAGTGATTCTTCTGAAGCTGCTTCATCTGCTACAAATTCTTCTGCTGCATCTTCACCTTGACGACCTTCAATAATAGCATCTGCCATTTTAGCTGTAATCAATTTAACCGCACGGATAGCGTCATCATTTGCAGGGATAACTACATCAATTGGTTCTGGATCAGCATTTGTATCAACCATAGCTACAACTGGAATACCCAAAGTTTTAGCTTCTTTAACTGCGATTTGTTCAGCATGTGGGTCAACAATATACAGTACATCTGGAATACGAGGCATATCAGCGATACCACCAATGAATTTTTCAAGACGTTCACGTTCTTTATTAAGAAGAACTACTTCTTTCTTAGGTAAAACTTCGAAAGTTCCTTCTTCTTCCATTTTGTTGATTTCTTTAAGGCGTGACACACGTGTTTGGATAGTATTCCAGTTAGTGAGCATACCACCTAACCAACGATGGTTTACGTAGTATTGACCAGCACGAAGTGCTTCTTCTTTAACTGCTTCAGCAGCTTGCTTTTTAGTACCAACAAAAAGAACTACTGCACCTTCTTGTGATGCGTTTTTTACATAATTGTAAGCATCATCAACAAGTTTTACAGTTTTTTGAAGGTCAATAACATGAATACCATTACGTTCTGTGAAGATGTATGGTTTCATTTTAGGGTTCCAACGACGAGTTTGGTGTCCAAAGTGCACACCAGCTTCAAGAAGTTGTTTCATTGAAATAACTGACATTTTACTGTCTCCTTTTAAAATAGTTTTATCCTCTTCTGATCCTCAACCAGTGCCGCTACACTATGTGCACTACGACAATGTCCAATCAAAATGCGAAATGGTTGCATCGCAACTCATTTATTATACACTCTTATAGAGTATTTTGCAAGTCGAATTTCAACAAGATTTATCTCTCTAACTTTTTATATCCTGACTCTGGTCATATTTAAATTTTTTTCTAAGAAAAAAATTAAATAATTTCGCTGTAAACGCTTATTTATGATAAAATGATGGTATGAACTTAAAAGTGAGATAAGGAGAAACGATGAAAGAAAAAATTCTTCTGGGTGGCTATACCAAACGTGTATCTAAAGGGGTTTACAGTGTGATACTGGATACTAAAAGTGCACAATTATCAGATTTGAACGAAGTGGCTACTGTGCAAAACCCCACTTACATTACCATTGACGAGCATAATCACCTTTATACCTGTGCCGCAGATGGAAATGGTGGTGGAGTTGCTGCATTTAATTTTGATGGAAAAACAGCCAAACATATCAATAATGTAACAAGTACAGGTGCTCCACTTTGCTACGTCGCCGTTGATGAAGCAAGACAACTAGTATATGGTGCGAATTATCATCTTGGTGAAATACGCGTTTACAAAATTCAACTTGATGGCTCTCTTAAATTGACTGATACTGTTAAGCATGAGGGTTCTGGACCTCGTCCTGAACAAAATGCTGCCCATGTCCATTATGCTGATTTGACTCCCGATGGTCGGTTAGTCACTTGTGATTTAGGTACTGATGAAGTGACAGTATATGATGTAATCGGCGAAGGAAAACTGAATATTGTAACGATTTATCGTGCTGAAAAAGGAATGGGAGCACGTCATTTAACATTCCACCCCAATGGAAAAATTGCTTACTTAGCTGGCGAATTAAACTCAACAGTTGAGGTTTTGAGCTACAATGAAGAAAAAGGACGATTTGCTCGTGTTCAAACGATCACTACTCTCCCTGAAAGTCATGAAGGCTTCAATGGCGTAGCTGCTATCCGTATTTCTTCTGATGGAAAATTCCTTTATGTTTCTAATCGTGGAAATGATTCTTTAGCGATTTATCAAGTTAGCCCTCTTGGTACAAAACTTGAAATCATAGGGTGGGTACCAACTGAAGGAAATATTCCACGTGACTTTAACTTTAACAAAACCGAAGAATTTATTATCGTTGCTCACCAAAATTCGGATAATTTAACTTTATTTTCTCGTGATAAATTAACTGGTAAATTGACTTTAGAGCAAAAAGATTTTTATGCACCTGAAGCAACTTGTGTTCTTCCCTTGTAAAATAATTGAACATAAAAAATATTGTCAAATCTATAAAATCATAGATTTGACAATATTTTCGCATTTCAATGTAAGCGCTATCTAATTTATCTGATTTTTTAATTTAATAAAAATTGTAAAAACCATCACAATATTACTTGACATGGAAATAAATGTTTGTTAAAATATTCACGTAATGGTAAGTGAAAAAAATCACAAAGGAGAATCTATTTACTTATGCCAAAAGAAAAAACTGAGCTGACCGCTGAAGAAAAAATGGCTCAAGCCGTAAAATATACTGACGGTCTTGTCAAAAAAGCTCACGAAGCTGTACTAAAATTTGAAGGTTACACTCAAGAACAAGTTGACACAATTGTGGCCGCTATGGCACTAGCTGCAAGCGAACATTCATTAGCACTTGCTCATGAAGCCGTAAACGAAACAGGACGTGGTGTGGTTGAGGACAAAGACACTAAGAATCGTTTTGCTTCTGAATCAGTTTATCACTCTATCAAGAACGACAAAACAGTCGGTGTGATTGGTGAAAACAAGGTTGCAGGTAGCGTTGAAATTGCAAGCCCTCTTGGAGTCTTGGCAGGTATTGTTCCGACTACTAATCCAACTTCTACTGCAATCTTTAAATCATTATTGGCAGCGAAAACACGTAACGCTATTGTTTTTGCTTTTCACCCACAAGCCCAAGGATGTTCAAGTCATGCTGCTAAGATTGTATACGATGCTGCAGTCGCAGCCGGAGCTCCTGAAAACTTTATCCAATGGGTAGAAAAACCTAGTCTTGACAATACAACTGCATTGATTCAAAATCATGGTATTGCATCTATCCTTGCTACTGGTGGACCAGGTATGGTCAATGCTGCACTAAAATCTGGTAATCCTTCACTCGGCGTTGGTGCTGGTAATGGTGCAGTTTATATTGATGCTACAGCCAATGTTGAACGCGCTGTCGAAGACTTACTTATGTCTAAACGTTTTGATAATGGGATGATTTGTGCAACTGAAAATTCTGCTGTTATCGCAGCCGAAATCTATGATGAATTTGTTGCTAAAATGCAAACTCAAGGTGCTTATATGGTACCTAAAAAAGATTACAAAGCTATTGAATCATTTGTTTTTGTTCAACGTGGTGGCGAAGGTTGGGGAGTAACTGGACCTGTTGCTGGTCGTTCAGGTCAATGGATTGCTGAACAAGCTGGTGTAAAAGTCCCTACTGATAAAGATGTTTTACTCTTTGAACTTGACAAGAAAAACATTGGTGAGGCACTTTCGTCTGAAAAACTAAGCCCATTGCTTTCTATTTATAAATCAAATTCACGTGAAGAAGGAATAGAAATTGTTCGTAGTCTCCTGCACTATCAAGGTGCTGGACATAATGCCGCTATCCAAATTGGAGCTATGGACGATCCATTTGTTAAAGAATTTGGTGAAAAAGTCGAAGCTTCTCGTATCTTAGTCAATCAACCTGACTCAATTGGTGGTGTAGGGGATATCTATACTGACGCAATGCGTCCATCATTGACACTTGGTACTGGTTCTTGGGGGAAAAATTCGCTCTCACATAATTTGAGCACATATGATCTATTGAATATTAAAACTGTGGCAAAACGTCGTAATCGCCCACAATGGGTTCGTTTGCCAAAAGAAATCTACTACGAAAAAAATTCTATTTCTTACTTGCAAGATTTACCACACGTGCATAAAGCCTTTATCGTAGCTGACCCAGGTATGGTAAAATTTGGTTTTGTTGATAAGGTTTTGGAACAACTTGCAGTTCGTACAACTCAAGTACAAACCAGTATCTATGGTTCTGTTCAACCTGACCCAACTCTATCGGAAGCTATCGCAATTGCTCGTCAAATGAATGAGTTCCACCCTGACACCGTCATCGCAATCGGTGGTGGTTCTGCCCTTGATGCTGCAAAAATTGGTCGTTTGATTTATGAATATTCCTACCGTGGCGAAGTTGATTTGACTGATGATAAAGCTTTGAAACATCTCTTTGAAGAATTAGCTCAAAAATTCATGGATATTCGTAAACGTGTTGTAAAATTCTATAACCAACGTCAAACTCAGATGGTATGTATTCCTACAACGTCTGGTACAGGTTCTGAAGTGACTCCATTTGCGGTTATCACTGACGATGAAACTCATGTAAAATACCCATTGGCTGACTACCAATTGACACCTCAAGTAGCCATTGTTGACCCTGAGTTTGTCATGACTGTACCAAAACGTACTGTAGCTTGGTCTGGTATTGATGCACTCTCTCACGCTCTTGAATCTTATGTTTCTGTTATGTCTTCTGACTATACAAAACCTTATTCATTGCGTGCAATTAAATTGATTTTTGAAAACTTGGAAACTTCTTACAAATATGATCCAAGTCATCCGTCTAAAGAAGGTCAAGTCGCTCGCGAAAATATGCACAATGCAGCAACTATCGCTGGTATGGCTTTTGCTCAGGCTTTCCTCGGTATCAATCACTCACTTGCTCATAAAACTGGTGGTGAATTCCACTTGCCACACGGTCTTGCGATTGCGATTGCAATGCCACACGTCATCAAGTTTAATGCTGTAACTGGTAACGTTAAGCGTACACCATTCCCACGCTATGAAACTTATCGTGCTCAGGAAGATTACGCCGAAATTGCACGTTATATCGGCTTGACTGGTAAAGATGATGCTGAATTGGTGGATGCTTTGATTGCTAAAATCCATGAACTTACAGATGCAGTTGATATTGATGTGACACTTTCTGGCAATGGTGTCAAGAAAGAACAACTTGAAAGTCAACTCGACAAACTCGCAAACTTGGTTTATGATGACCAATGTACGCCTGCTAACCCTCGTCAACCTCGAATTGATGAACTTAAACAACTTTTGTTGAATCAATTCTGATGTTTGAATCCTTTAGTGAAGGATGATAATAATATGTTAAACCCGTCTGTTTAGTCACAGACGGGTTTTAGATGCACAAGAATAAAGAAACTGAAACTACCTTAAAGCATGGTTTCTCCTATTACGAGTAATATCTCGAATAATCCAAGCAATCAAGAGGAGATTAACAATGGCAAATACATAGTAACCCCAGTAGAGCATATCGCTGAACATTAGCTTAATCACCTCAAATCCAAGCAATCCTTGGGATAAGTTTTCAAAAAGATATCCACCACCGAGATAGAATGCACTAAGCGCTAAAGCTCCTCCAATGATGTAAGATAGCTTTTTCGTCCTATTTCTCATAACGAAATAAAGGATAAACAGAGCAATAAATATACTCAAAGCACCCACATGAAAAAGCAAATGGTTAAATACTGTCGTGTTATTGTGTCTTTCAACGCTATCTTTTATTTTTCCGCTAACAGCGATTATCGGATGGATGGGACGTAAATATGGTAAAAATAGTGCGAATAGATAAAATACACTCAATGTAACTAAAGAAATATTTTTTTGTATTTGTTTCATTAATTTTTCCTTATCCTATTTTTCCATCTGTTATAATTTATCCTCTTATTATTTTGTATAAATTAATTGGATATAGTAAATATAAGAGTGTACTACAAATCTACTATATCTTTATATTTTTTATTTTTGGGAGTAAAAGCTAAAAAAATAGCCCAAACTGAAATTATAATACTCACTATTGTTGGAATCCAGTAGCCTATACTCACTACCTTTAGGATTGTTTTTGCATTTTCTAGTCCTGTGCTGGAATGTAGGAACATTGGCAATATCATCAGCGTGGCTAAATCAAGGGCTGCTATGAGTAATATAATTGATATTATACGAGAAACTATTTTGTTTCGTTTGATAAATGGAAAAACGATACTCAATACAATGAACGCAATTAAAGCAATCTGACTTCTCAAATAGGCAATTCCTACAAAGAGAATTGTAAAGATATTAGAATTTCCCGCTCCTTGCACTGCACCTGTAAAATACGGAAATAGTGAACTGATGGTATAAATTAAAACGAAAAAGAGGAATGCAGTATCTCCTTTATTCAATCTAATTTTTTCCATCAAAAAAATTCTTTTGTGTTTTAAGATTCTATTGTCTTCTACCATCTTATAACCTCATGAGCTCTAGTAATATATGTAAATGTATTTTCCATTTTCGGAGCTTTTGCTCCTGAAATTTGTGAGTAGTTTATGATATGAACCTCCTTTGTATTTGTTAAGGTTGTACTTTTAGTTTAATCACTCTCTTTACATTTTTGCCCTCTCTATCAGAACTGTGATTAATAAACATATCTCTGATCAACCAACTGATTAGCATAACACTTGCAAGTGCAAAAGCATAGAATCCCCAATTCATTACAATTGGTACAACACTAGGAGAAGTTAGACCACCCCAAAATCCTGTTTCTTGGAAATTTCTAATCATAATATAGCCCAAGACAAGATAGAATATCGTCAAAATCGCTACTGTCCCTGAGATAATCGCTAATTTTCTCAAACTTTTTCGTAAGACAAAGTAAGCAACTAACAAAACGAGAAAAAGAATGGTCGTTTTAGCATGCTCTACCACCTTAGTAAAACCAGTGGCTGCATTATATAAGTCTATATTTCCATGAGTCGCCGCCTCCGCCCAAGAGGTTATCTTAAAGGGTTTATAGTAGGGTAAAACAAAACTTATCAGATAGAGTAAAATGCTCAATCCTAGCCATAAAAAATTTATTTGTTTTTTCATTTCTCAGCACTTCCTAGGCAAGATAATCAGTATAAAACTTAAATTGTCCGTTGACAAGCTTATAATATCCTCCAGAAACCGTATTATAATACAATCCATTTCCTACATAGGCATATGTTCCTCCACCATCGTCCATCACTTGTGTTAATGGTGCGATGGCAACTGGTGTTGTAACTGTATCTGCACTTGCTTTGAGTTCCGCAGTAGTAGAGAATAGTCCTGCCGCAAGAGCTACTACTGCAATAAGTGCGTATTTTGGAGCTTTTGCTCCTGAAATTTGTGAGTAGTTCATGATATGAACCTCCTTTGTATTTGTTAATGATAGTTTATCATTTTAAATACAGGTTCATTTAATTTTTGGAATATATACCAAAGCGCTTACAAATTTTCGATTTCTTCGTAAAGTATTTTTGCTTCTTCTCCGTACCCATAATATTCTAAGGTTTCAACACATTTTTTCATATCGTTGATTGCACTTTTCTGTTTTTGCAATACTCTATAGTGAGCTTTATGATAATTAAGAATTATCTTTTCATAAAAGAAATCAATTTGAATATTTATAGATTCAAGATAATTAATATATTTAAGCGCAAAAATCAGATTTCCTCGTCGTAAAAATGTATCAATTATATTTAAAAATGTTCTAATAACCAGTTGCTGATTGAGATGTATGGATTGATAAAAGTTTGTTTTTCCTAAAATATACTTTCCATAATATTTCAGAGAATTATCGTCAAAAAATCTTAAGCAATTTGAAAAAATCCATAGTTCATAACGTCCCCATTCAGTAACTTGTTCTAAATAATTCATCAAAAAGTCCACATCTTTTTTTAGAACAACTGAGTTCTGAGCCATTGCAAGAATTATCCGAATTACTGTTTCATTTATTTTAAAATATTTGACAGATGGTTTTTCATGAACTTTGCTTTCCCAAAACTTTAATATTCCTTTTATTTTGACTATATCTCGCTTAGAATAGGCATTCGCTAAATCCGTCCTAAACTTCTCCTCCTCATCCATACTATAGTCATTATAAATACTTTGAAATTCATCCAAATAAATATTTGAATTTTTTAATATAACAAAAAATTTCTCAACAGTAATATCAGACTTACCTTTTTCAAATCTAGCAAGTAGCGACTCTGAAAAGTACCCCTGCGTGACTTCTCTTAGTCTTAGATTTTTTGCTCTTCTCAACATCGAGATGATTTTTCCTAACTTTAAGTCCTTCTTTTCGTCCATTTTTACTCACTTTATCAAATATTCCAAAAATTCTATAAATTATCTTTTTATATTATACCATTATTTCATACTAATTCTAAGGAGTTACTAATATGAAAAAAAGATTTTTTTATTTCTTTGTGCTCATCATTATGGACGTAATTATTACAAAATACTCATTGGTTATTCCCATCATCCAAAAATAAAAAATTCAGCCCCTAAGCTGAATTTTTTAATCATTTATTTTCCCAGTTTCTAGATAAGCAAGTGCATCATGAATTGTTTTCACTGGTATGATTTTCATTTTGGTGTTGAGTTTTTTGGCTGCTGCTTTGGCTGCGAGGTAGTTATTACTACTGTTTTTCTTTGTGCCTGAATCTGGCACAATAAAGAGATCCGCTCCTTCTTTACTCGCTGTAGCAACTTTTTTATCTACACCACCGATTTGACCGATGCTACCGTCGTGCTCAATGGTTCCTGTACCTGCAATTTCTTGTCCTTGACGAAGATTTTTCCCTGTGAGCTGACTATAAATTTCGAGTGTGAACATCATCCCAGCACTTGGTCCACCAATTCTGCCCGCATTAATTGTGACTTTTGGATTTGTGACTACTTCTGTATGGTCTGTCAGACTTATTCCTATTCCAGTTTTGCCATTTTCTAGCTTGATGTATTTTCCTGTGGATTTGTGTTTACTTCCGTCAATCCTTGTGTACTCTATGGTTACTGAATCACCTACTTTTTGTTTTGAAACGTAATCAATCATTTCAGTGCTTGATTTGAAATGCTGACCATTTACTGCGGTGATTGTGTCTGCGAGTTGAAGTTTATTTTTAAAAGTCGAATTTTTAGCAATTTGTAAAACATAAACACCATCGTATTTTAATTCGTAAGGTTTGTTTGCTAATTTAAAGGCTTGATAAACCGCGGTATTTTGTGCGGTCTGCATATAGAATTGATTGACGAGGTTAAATTGTTCATTATTTAATCCACCTGTCATTTGCTGCTCACTATAAATTGTTGCGAAACTGTTAAAATGGCTATAAATCATCATTGCTACATTGGCTTGAGCAATCTGAACTGTGGTTAAAAAGAAGTCTCCTTTATGCTCATCTTTCTTACCCTCCACTTGAACCATTTTACCTAAAGGTTCGGTCGTACCAGGTACTTCAAGGTAGTAGCTCGTTGGATAGATGAGTGCAATCACAGCAATTACAACTACTGCAACAGCAAGCGACCATTTGATAATTTTGTTTTGTTTTTTATTATTTGCTTTCTTCATTTCGTTTCCTTAATTCACGCGCGACATTTTCTGGAACCCACTGACTGACATCCTGCCCAAAGCTGTAAAGTTCGCGTATTCTGGTAGAATTCAATGGTTCAAGCGATGGTTTCGCCATAAACAAGATTGTTTCTATTCCTGTCATTTCATGATTAAAATAAAACATATTTTTTTCATATTCAAAATCTTGGGTATTTCTAACTGAGCGTACAAGCGCTGTTACACCAAGATTTTTAGCAATATTGACTGTCAAATCTCTTTCATGAGTAATGACTTCAACATTTTTTATTTCTATCAGTGCTGACAGGCTTTCTGTCAGCATTTTTACACGTTCATTTGTTAAAAAAAGCGGTTGTTTTTGGTCATTTTTGAAAATGCCAACATAAAGTTTATCAAAGTGCTTACTTGCCCGCTTGATGATATCCAAATGTCCATTGGTCAGAGGGTCAAATGTACCTGTAAATAGTCCGATTTTTTGGGTCATGATTTTCCTTCTTTAGATATTCGGCTAGGTTAACTCTGCTTTTACATAGATGACGGAATATACTTGTAACTACATCAGATATTTAGATGTGAGCTGATATAACTTATATTGTAGCTAAAGCGTTGTAAAAAATACAATGGTTTACAGTGCTTCGCACCTATTCTGGCGCAAAAAGCGCACCAGCACTCGCCAATTGCAGAACAACTAATAAAATGAGCAAGCTGATTTTAAAGTTATTCTAGTATAGCTCATCTCTAAATTTCCTAAAAATTAGTAGGTGGCTCCGTTGTTCATCTGCTGTAAGTCGCAAAGCAGCAAGGTCAAGTAACAACCGCAAGTATACTATTTTGTAAAGTTAGAAGTTAAACAATATTAAAACTCGTAAATAGATATTTTTGAAATACCATAAACTTTTTGCTTCGTTAGTTCCAATTGTGCAATTTTATCAGGTAATTCTACGGTTTTGTCAGTTTCACAAACAACAATACAATGTTCTGTCAGTAATCTTTGTTCTTGTAAGTACTCCAAATTTTTGACAATCTCCTCTTTAGCATAGGGTGGATCAAGTAAAATCAAATCAAATGGCTCTGTCAGCACTGACAAGCTTCTGTCAGCTGGCATTTTCAACAGCTGAAACTTTTCTGACTCTTTCGTCATTTTGATATTATCTAAAATCACTTCTTGTGCTAATCTATCTTTCTCCACCATCACTGCGAAATCCATTCCTCGCGAAATCGCTTCAATGGATAAGGAACCTGAGCCTGCAAATAAATCTAATACACGTCCACCGTCAAAATATGGGCCAATCATATTAAAAATAGCACCTTTAACTTTGTCAGTGGTTGGGCGTGTTGTTTTGCCCGCCAATGTTTTTAGCGGACGTCCGCCATAGTTTCCTGAAACAACTCTCATGGAATCAATTATAACAGAAAAAAAGTAAATCTGTCAGCGTTCTGACAGATTCTCTATTCATTAATTACATCTATTTTTTCCCATTTATATCCTCACTTCACTACGCTGTCAATGTTGAAGCTCGGATATACAAGATGAGATGACTATAAAAAAGTCGTAAGTGATGGAACAATGTCAATCGTTGTTGGCTTTTTACAATGAACCATAATCGTTTCAATAATATTGACAGAAATCCTGTCAGCTCGTTTTCATTTCTTATCAAACTGCCTGTTTAATCCTAATCGAGCGCATAGCCGGAAGAACAGCGAAAATAATGATAAGAACCATAAAAAATGCCATGCCAACATTGCCATAAACTGCTGAAAAAGAAACGAGAATTCCCGATAATACTGAGGCCA
Source organism: Lactococcus allomyrinae (assembly GCF_003627095.1). NCBI lineage: Bacteria > Bacillati > Bacillota > Bacilli > Lactobacillales > Streptococcaceae > Lactococcus > Lactococcus allomyrinae. The sequence goes on from NZ_CP032627.1 coordinate 1,964,658, forward strand.
CAGGTTGTGTAATCGTGAAAAATCCTGAATAAGTCCCCGCTGAATCACCTTCCATCAGGTCCGCGCGGTATGCTTGAATAAAGCCAACACCAATCATCTCCCCAAAAGTTGCAACACCTGTTGCAATAAGCTCAACTGATAAAGTCGTTCCTAAAAATGCTACGATGAAGCCGCTGCCTTGTAAGACTAGACCAACCAAAATTCCTGTTTCACGTCGCCAATTTTTAGTCCATCGGTTAATCCCACCAATAAATAGTACAATCAAAAGCGTGTTAACAATCAAAAATATTGACAACATTCTTTGTCCGTAAATTTCTATGCCAAAAATACTCGTTGTCACAAAGTGATCTGATAAATGAACTGGTAAATAATTATCTAACTGATTAAAAATCATTGCTGTAAAAATCGCTGATAAACAGTACCACATAAACGCTGTATCTTTTGCTACCCATTGATATGCTTTAAAAATATTACTCTCTGCTTTTCTCTTTGCCAATTCAGGGTGGAAAGATTCGCCAATCCAGAAATAAATCACCAGAAAGCTCAAAAATTCTTCTATTGAAATAACGAGCAAAAGTTCAAATAAGTAATCTCTGAAAAACCAACCTGATAGAGCTGAACCAATCAAGATTGCCATATTAATTACCCAGTATTGTAAACTATAAACCATTCGCCGATTATCTGAATTGGTCAAGTCAACCATCATCGCAGTTGCCGCCGTATTGAAAAATCCATAACCAAAAAAAAGAACCAAAAAACCAATGTAAGTCAACCAAGGGTCAAAATACCAAGGTGAATTTGCAAAAGTCGCTATCAAACCACCTACTGTCGTAACTAAGCAGGCAAAAAGCATGAGCGGTCTACGCCCACGTAAGTCTGATAAATGTCCAGCCCAAAGCCCCACAACAAAAGTCAGGATATTTGAGAGAATGAGCAGAATACCTGTAATACCTGCTCCCATATGTTCATTATAATAAATAGTCATTGAACCACCTACTGTACTAAAGCACAGTCCCCCAACAAACATCATCAAAATACGAAGTTGGATTTGTCGATTCAGTTTAAAAAAATCTTTCATATTCTCACATTATCATTTTGTCAGTATACTGACAGAAAATCTGTCAGCGTGCACCTCGCTCATATCGTCTGATGGAAACTAGACCAGGCAAGACACCAAGAGAAGTTACGACTAATAAGATAATCCCCATCCCCATACTGCCATAAAGAGGTGAAAATGAAACTAAGGCACCACAAATGACCTGCGCCATTGGCTGAATTGCTGAAAAAGCACCTGTGTAAGTTCCAATTTGCTCAGGATTCATCATATCTGCACGCAAAGATTGCTCGAAGGGGACAAAAATTAATTCCCCACCGACATTGAGTACTGCTGCGAGAAATTCAAAGAGCACATTATTCGACCAGACTGCCATCGCCCAACCCAACCCCATCAAAATTGCACCAATCGCAAAACCCCGTCGATTTGACCATTTATTAGTTTGTTTGCGGAAAAAAGACATAAAAAGTACCACGCAGATTGTATTCGTTACTGCCATAATCGTCAACATCCGTTGTCCATAAATTTCTACACCAAAAATATGACTCGTATGAAAAGCATTTCCACTCAAATGCACGGGAAGAAAATAATCTGGCTGTGTGAAAAGCATAGTAATAAAAAGTGTTGCAAGCAAGTACAACATAAATGTGCGGTCTTTTGATACTTGCAAATAAGCTTTAAAAATATTTGTCTGTTGATGTTCTGCGTGATGGGCAGGATCAAAAGTTTCTACAATCAAAAATTTGACAATCAAAAGATTGATGATATCTCCCGTAACCACAATCGACAAAAGCATAAATAAATGGTCACGAAAAAGCCACCCTGAAATGCCACTACCCAATGCTACTCCGATATTGAGTACCCAGTAATTAAGGGAAAACACGACTTTCCGAGTTTTTGTTGTTGTAATATCAACTAACATCGCGCTCGCTCCAGAGTTAAAAAATCCCCAACCAAAACTTGATGCAACTAAACCAACAAATGTCAACCAAGGATTAAATAGCACAGGAGAATTAGCAAATGTCGCCAAAGCTGCACCAAAAGTTGAAGTCAACGCACCAATCATCATCGTTGGTTTCCGACCGTGAATATCTGTAAAATGCCCCGACCAAATCCCAACCAAAAAACTCAAAACTGAGCTGATGATAAGTAAAAGCCCTGTCAGGCTTGCTCCCATATGCTGATTATAATAAATCGTCATCGAGCTACCAATCGTGGAAAAGGTCAGTACCCCGATAAAAGTCATAATAATCCTAAGTTTAATATTACGACTAAGTTCAAAAAAATCTTTCACTTATTCTATTCTCCAAGCTCTATCAGTACACTGACAGGGTTTCTTTTTGATGACGTGACACAGCGATACTAGCAAGAATAATGGCTAAAAGCTCTACAAACGCTAAAATCAATGAAACACCACTCGCCTTAATAATTGGTGAAATTGATACTAATAAAGCTGCTAAAATCGAAGCGATTGGTGTACGAATTGCACCAATTCCATTATAAGAGCCTATCTTCTCAGGATTCATCAAATCTGCACCCAACGTTTGAACACTGGGTGTATACACGATTTCACCAAGAGTATAAATCACCCCAGCAATAAAAATCGGAGTAAATGTCGTTGTCATAAAAGCAAAAATCATTCCTGCAGCCATAAAAAGACTACCTAATACGAAGCCTTTTTGATGTGACCAGTCCTTTGTCAACTTATTCATTGTTGTCATTAAAACAACCACCATGACACAGGCTAAAATCAAAAAAATCGTCAACATTCTCTGTCCATAAATCTCAAAACCTAAGATTTCCAGCGTTTGAAAACTATTTGATAAATGCACAGGTAAAAAATTATCAAACTGCATAATGATAAAGGTTGTCCCCATATTTGCTGCCATAAAAATCATATAAGTTTTATCTCGAATGACGGTCTTATAAGCCTGAAAAATATTTTCACGAGGCTTGTCAGTACTGACAGAAGGCTTGAATGTTTCTGTCATCACAAAAGTTGTCAAGAAAAACGAAACCAACACTGTCACAAGCAAAATTCCTAAAAGAGCTTCAAACGCAGGTCTGAATAGCCATGCCCCAAGAGCTGCTCCCAGAATAACTGACAAATTTTGCGCCCAATAATCCAACATAAAAACAACTTTACGATTTTCAGCCGTTGACGCATCAATAATCATTGCATTTCCAGCTGTTATCACAAAATTATAACCAAAACTAATCATCAAAAAGGCAATAAAAGTTGTCCAAGCATTGACATGAGAAGGCAGATTTGAAAAAATTGCCAAGCCACTTCCCAATAATTGAATCACTGTCCCTACGACCATAACAGGCTTTCTACCATTTCTGTCTGCAAAATAACCCGCCAAAATTCCAGCAACAAAAGTTGCAACCGCAGACAAAGCAAGCAAAATCCCCGTAATTGCACTTCCTAAGTGTTGATTATAATAAATCGTCATTGACGAAAAAACCGTGCCATAAGAAAAGGCACCTAAAAATACAATTCCTAAACGAAGTTGCAGATTTTTATCTAAATTCCAAAATTCTTTCATAAATTCCCTTAAATTATCAAATTTTCTTAATTTATCTACAATTGTAGCACAAATAAATTTTAAAAACTAGAAAATCTTAATATAAACTGAATCTCATCTCTCCTTTTGTTACAATAAACTGTAACCAAACTTAATCCCGTTTGTTATATAAGTGAGAGGAGGAAAAAGTGAATCTAAAAAAATATGAAACTGATATCAATCAATATGCAACAGAAATCACTAAATACCTCATCTCACGTGGAAGTAACTATGAAGATGCACAAGATACTGTCCAAGATACCCTAGTAAAGATGATTAGTCTAGACATTTTTATCCCACCTGACAAGCTTCGAGCTTGGATGTACCGTGTTGCCATCCGCAAATATATCAATACTTACAACCGAAACAAACATTATCAAACGCTCATTCAGCAATTAAGCACTGAGGTTATGACTTCTGAATTTCTTCTCGAAACAAGTCCTCTCCTCACATTTCTTGAGCAACTTCCTCCTTACCAAAAACAGCTTCTGACAGCTTATTATTATAAAAATTATTCTACAAAACAACTTGCAGATATGTTTGATATTAGCCTAAGTAAAGTTAAAATCGACCTCTATCGCGCACGTAAAAAACTTAAAAAAATTTTAGAAAAAGAAGGTTACGACCAGTGGTCTTTGTAACCCTAAACAAGAAAAGGACTCAAATCAATGCGTACAATTATGATTTTCTTTTACTTCATCCTACTCATTACCTTTGCCTTCGGGATGTTTCGCTTTATCCTCTATACAATCAAAAAAATCCGACACAAAAAGTCTCCTCAGTCTCACCCTGTCTCTAATCTGGGAAAAGATTTTACTTCATTTGCCAACAAAACCAAATGGAAACGCTGGGGAATTACTGCATGGATTGCTTTAGTAATTATCTCACTAGTTACAGCTTTAACTTGGAATATCAATTCTCATTATATGGAGAAAGCTTACTTCAAAACTAGTGAAAAAGCTTTTGCCTACTTCACATCTGCTGCACCAAACATCATCGCCAACAATCAAATCATTGATGATTATGGTATATTCAGCTCTAATATCCACTCTGATACTTACAAAGATGTAGATGGTTATCATGTTCCTTGGCGTTCTTACGATTTCGGGTTTGGCACATTAGGTACAACTAATCTAAGTATTCCATTTTCCTCTCCTGTTAATAGTGAAAATAGCTATTACACACAGGATACTAGCCAAAAAATTGCAACATTTTTCTCAACAAAAGTTAACTATCACAGTAAAGATTACACAGGGATTCTTCCTACTCATGATGCAGATAAAATTGCTCAACTTTCAAACCATGTCGCTGAAGTTGCCGTAACCTTTGACAAACCATATAGCTACCTTGATATACAAGAGATGATTCCTAAAAATCTGCTCATTAACTGGTATTGGATTGGATATAATAACCCAAAATCTACCATAGTTGCCGAACAAACTAATTGGTATGGTTTAATGAGCAACAGTAGTCCTACAAAAACAAACAGTAACCCACAACTAAATGGAAAACTAGATGATAAAAGTTATGTCTCCTTCATAAAAAATCTTCAAGTCATTACACAAGCTCAGCAACTTATCATTAACAATTTCAATTTAACAAAAGATGTATTAAAACAAAGTCAAAAATACCCTTCCCTTAAAACTGCTAAATTTTCAGGTGTTATCCTCACAGGACGGACTAAAAATTTTGAAAATCTTGATAAGAACTCCTGGGTTTATGCGACAAATGTGGGTGTGATAACTGAAATACGACCAGATATTCCCCCTGTCAAATAAAAAACGTACTGACAGAATGATATCAGTAATTATCACAAAAAAACCGTACTGACAGAAAGTTGTCAGTACGGTTTTAATCTCATTTTCTAATTAAAGACGTGAGTTCAATTCTTTACCAAGTTCTTCAAATCCTGGTTTGCCAAGAAGTGCAAACATATTTTTCTTGTAGGCTTCAACCCCTGGTTGGTTGAATGGATTAATGCCATTCAAGTAGCCAGAAATACCGATTGCAAGCTCAAAGAAGTAAATCGCATATCCAAGTGTGAAAGCATCTTGTTCAGGCAATGTCACAATCATGTTTGGTACATTACCATCAGTGTGAGCAAGCAATACACCATCAGCAGCTTTTTTGTTAACGAAGTCAACATCTTTACCTTGCAAGTATCCCAAGCCATCCAAATCTACATCAAGTTCTGGAATGTTGATATTTTTACGTGGTTTTTCAATACGAACAGCAGTTTCAAAAACAGTACGTGTTCCTTCTTGAATCCATTGTCCTAATGAGTGAAGGTCTGTTGAGAAATTAGCTGAAGTTGGGTAAATTCCTTTTTGGTCTTTCCCTTCTGATTCACCAGCCAATTGTTTCCACCATTCTGAGAAGTATTGAAGTGATGGTTCGTAATTAATCAGGATTTCTGAGAATTTACCTTTACGGTAAAGAATGTTACGAAGCGCAGCATAAGCATAAGCATCATTTTCACGAACATTTGTAGAAGTGTATTCTTTACGCGCAGCATTTGCACCATCCATGAGAGCTTTGATATCAGCACCAGAAGCTGCGATTGGCAAAAGTCCAACAGCTGTCAATACTGAGAAGCGGCCACCAACTGAATCCGGAACAACGAAAGTTTCCCAGTTGTTTGCATCGGCATTAACTTTTACAGCACCTTTTTCTTTGTCAGTTGTTGCGTAAATCCGTTTGTTTGCTTCTTCACGACCGTATTTTTTAACCAACATTTCTTCAAAGACACGGAAAGCAATCGCTGGTTCAGTCGTTGTACCTGATTTAGAGATAACATTTACAGAGAAGTCTTTGTCAGCAACGTAATCTACAAGGTCAGCCAAATATGATGAAGAAATAGAATTCCCTGCATAAAGAATACGTGGTGCTTTGCGTTCTTTGGCAGTTTGCAAGTTAACAAAGCTGTTATTCAAAAAGTCAATCGCCGCACGTGCACCGAGGTATGAGCCACCGATACCGATGACAATGAGAACTTCTGAGTCAGATTGAATTTTTTGAGCTGCTTTTTGGATACGAGCAAATTCTTCTTTGTCGTAATCTTCAGGAAGGTCAAGCCATCCGATGAAATCTGAACCAGCACCTTTTCCTTCGCGGAGCAATTTATCCGCGCCGTCAATTTGCCATTGAATTTCGTCAAGTTCATTTTCAGCTACAAATGGTGTGAGTTTTGAATAGTCAAATTTAATGTGAGCCATTTTTGATTCCTTTCAAGCTCTTGCACACTGCAAGAATTTATCTATCAGATGAGCCGCAAATTTTTACTTTTCATCTTCGAATTTTCTAGTTAATTTTATCACTTTTTCCCATTTTTAACAAGATAAGACATAGCCAAATGCTATTTTTAAGCGTACGCGCTTTCATTTTTAAACTTTCAAACAAATTTATCCGCGACCAAATCCCACACTGCTTCAAAATTTTCCTGAAAATGCTCATCCCAGCGGTTCGCAAACTGTGGATGTTGAAAAACCATAAATGCCTGAATCAATGCTTGATAGTCTTTCATTTTACTTTCTGAGCTAAAATCACATAATAGCTGTGCCAAATGTTGATTATGCTGGTCTTCTAACTTCATATTTGTAGAAATATAGTGCGTATAAAGCTCAAACATTTCTCTATCCTCTGTATAAGCGTTTTTTTTGCAAGAAACAAGTAGCCAGAGCCAATCATGGACGCTTTTTCCCTCAAACGAGGTCACGGGCAACAATATCTCATCCAGCCAAAGCAAAGCCAGCTGCTCCATCAGCTGTTTTTTGCTTTTAAAATGCTTGTAAGCCGCCTGATGTGTCACGCCAATACGCTCTGCAACCTCAGTCACTGTCACACTTTTCGCCCCTTTTTGTGCGACCAATTGCTTTGCAACTTGTAAAATTTTGTCTTGTGTATTCATATCGACAGTATAGCACAAGTTGCAAAACTTGACAAACGAAACTCACAAGTATATAATCATTTTTATAAAGTTGCAAAATATAAAAAACGCAACTCAAAAAGGAGAAAAAATGAATCCCACCAATCTATCAACAAACGAAAAAACAAGCGAAAAACTGCCCAAAGCCTCACTTTTCGCTCTATTTTTCAGCGGCTTCGTCTCATTATTAACAGAGGCTCTGCCTGCTGGCCTGCTTCCTGAGATGAGCCGGAGCCTGCACATTACTGCTTCTTTGACAGGACAGACCGTTACAATTTATGCGCTGGCGACTGCTCTGGGTGCCATTCCTCTTGCACGGCTGACGGCGACTTGGTCCCGCAAACGTGTGGTGCAAACGGCACTCGCTATCGTCTTTATCGCTGATTTATTGACTGCTTTTTCGCCATTTTTTGTCTTGACCCTATTGATTCGCTTCATTGCTGGACTCGGGACGGCGATGATTTGGCCAATACTAGGCGGTTACGCTTCTAGTATTTCGCCTGAGGCGAGTCAAGGAAAAGCTGTCGCGCTCGCTTTGGCTGGAAATCCTGTCGGCTTGGCGCTGGGGATTCCAATGGGTGCGGCATTGGGCAAGATGTTGGACTGGCAGCTGGTCTTTTTGATTGCAGCAGGACTTGTTTTGCTTAATTTTTTATGGAATTTTCATTTTCTGATTGATGTTGCAGGGCGCAAACCTGAACATCAGTCTAAGCTTGGAGAAACATTTGCTATTCGTGGATTTAAGCCTATTCTTTTTGCCCTTTCGACTTATATGGTAGCGCATAATATCGTTTACACCTACATCACAGACTATCTCGGACGGATTCACCTGGAGAATCAAGCAAGTTTGATTCTGTTTACTTTTGGGGTGGCTTCTATTTTGAGCGTGCTTTTAGTTGGCTCACTCATTGATCGCTACGTCCGTCGTCTGACCTTGCTTTCAGCTTCTCTCTTGGCATTCGCCATGTTGCTGTTGTCCGTTTTCACAGAGAGTCCTTTTGTCATTTATCTTGCCAGCGGACTTTGGGGATTGGTTTTCGGGAGCTCCGCCAGTCTATTTATCCACTCAGCGATTCGTGCAACTGGCAAACACGCTGATATGGCGCAAGCCCTTGTCGTCACCGCATTTTCAGGTTCCATCTCTATTGGCGCTTTTAGTGGCGGCTTGCTCATCTCGCTCTTTGGCACTTTGTCCATCAGTTGGGCTGCTTTTGCCTTACTTATTTTATCTGCTTTGACTGTGTTTTTTGGGAAAAAATTTGCTTTTCCTGTGAAATGATTTCGCACTTGACTCTGACCTTGATGGAGGGTTTATAATGGTTCTATCAGGAAAGGAGATTTCATGTACACAGTTCATCAGGTAGCGGCGCTCTCTGGCGCGACTGTCAAGGCTTTACACCATTATGACAAAATTGGTTTGCTTGTCCCAGCCACACGCTCTGAGGCAGGTTATCGGCTTTATGGTGAGGAAGATTTAAGACGCTTACAGGAAATTTTGTTTTACAAAGCGCTGGATTTTTCACTGACAGATATTCAGAAAATGCTGTCAGCACCTCATCAGCGCCTGTCAAATTTGACACAGCAGCGGCAGCTTTTGACAGAAAAAATTCGACACTTACAAACTTTAATTGCAAGTCTTGACGAGACCATTTCCGTAGAATCTAAAGGAGAAAAAATGACAGAAAACGCACTTTTCAAAGGTTTTAAGACAGTTAGCGAATGGAATCATGCCTTGCAGGCGCAAAATGATTATTTGCAAAAGACTTATCAGACGCAGGTCAAAGTCACAGATAGCGACCGTCAAAATCGACTCGCAAAAGAAGCACAAAGTTTTACACAACAAGTGATTACAGCATGTCGTGCTGACAGGAATCCGTCAGAGCTGACAGAAATTGTGCGCGCACATCTCGATTTTCAAAAGGCTTATCAGCTGCCTCATACTGCTGACAGCTTTGTCAAACAGACGGCATTTTTCTTGTCAGATGATTTTCATCATAAAATGCTGGAAGACCAACAGGCAGGGCTTGTATGCTATTTGTGTGAAGTCGCCAAAGCTTATCAAAAGCAAGAAAATTCTTGAAAATTTTGTTAAAATATGAGCAATGAAATATAAATTCCAAGAAATCGACATCGCGCATTACCGCGACCTTGCTGGGCAAAAGCAAAAAGCCCACAAGAAATTTCTCGCTGGACTTGCCAAAAAGCCTCCGAAAAATCTCGACCGTATCGCTCAAGTTGTGCATGATGACGTTTTCAATCGGATTGACTGCACCCTTTGCGCCAACTGCTGTAAGACGCTCGGTCCTCTTTGGACGGAGGCTGATATTGAGCGCGTCGCCAAGCACTTGCGCATGAAGCTGACCGACTTTGAGGCAGCTTATCTGCGCATTGATGAGGACGGCGACAAGGTTTTCCAGACCATGCCTTGCCCTTTTTTGGGTGCTGACAACCTATGCAGCATTTACGAAGTTCGCCCGAAAGCTTGCCGTGAGTTTCCGCATACTGACCGAAAGAAAATCTATCAAATCAATCACCTGACGATTAAAAATACATTGACCTGCCCCGCAGCTTATGAGTTTGTGGAGGAATTGTCGGAGAAAATAAAATAAACCTTACTGACAGGATTTCTGTCAGTAAGGTTTTTATTAGTTTTCCAATTCCTCAATACGCTTCGCAACCGTATTAAATTTCTCCTGATAATCCGCCAACTTATCCTTTTCTTTCTGCACCACTTCAGCTTTCGCATTCGCCACAAACTTTTCGTTGGACAGCTTACGATTGACCAGGTCAAGCTCTTTTTGCCACTTAGCAAGTTCTTTGCTCAAGCGCGCGATTTCTTCGTCAATGTTAATCAAACCCGCAAGCGGTAGGAAGATTTCAGAACCTGTAATGACGGCTGACATTGCTTGTTCTGGCGCTGTCAGTTCTGACGAAATCGTCAGTTCTGACGGATTGGCAAAGCGTGTGATGTAGCTGCTGACAGACTGTAAAAACTCGGCGCTGTCAGATTTGACAAAGATTGGCACTTTCTTGGACAATGGCGTGTTGACTTCCGCACGAATATTGCGCACGGCGGTAATCAGTTCAATCAAGAGCTGCACGCCGTCAGAAGCCTTTTCATCATCAAATTCTGGATGAACCACAGGATATTCCGCCACCACGATAGAGCCTGTCGTATTTGGCAATTTTTCAAAAATCTCTTCTGTAAAGAACGGCATAATGGGGTGCAACAAGCGCAACACATTATCCAAAACGTGCAAGAGAACGCTGCGCGTCACATCTTTTTCCGCCTCGTCATCTCCGAACATGACTTCCTTGGTCAGCTCCAGATACCAGTTGGCGAACTCGTCCCAGATGAAGTTGTAGAGAATGTGCCCAGCGACACCAAACTCGAACTTGTCCATCTGCTCGGTCACGCGCGCAATCGTGTCATTGAGCCGTGTCAAAATCCAGCGGTCAGTGACATTGCCGACTTTGCCAGCTGACAGATCTGTCAGTACTGACGAAACCTTGGAAGCACTGACAGCCTCAGCATTCATCAAAATATAACGCGACACATTCCAAATCTTGTTAATGAAATTCCACGCAGCATCCATCTTGTCATAACTAAACCGCACGTCTTGCCCAGGTGCAGAGCCATTTGACAAGAACCAGCGCAGCGCGTCCGTGCCGTACTGCTCAATGACATCCATCGGGTCAATCCCGTTGCCGAGCGATTTAGACATCTTGCGCCCTTGTTCGTCGCGAATCAGTCCGTGAATCAATGCCCGCTCAAATGGTGATTGTCCTGTAAACTCAAGCCCTTGGAAAATCATGCGCGACACCCAGAACGGAATGATGTCATAGCCTGTTACGAGTGTACTGGTTGGATAGTAACGCTTGAAATCTTCGGCATTTTCATCAGGCCATCCCATCGTGCTAAAAGGCCACAAAGCTGAGCTAAACCAAGTGTCCAACACATCTTCTTCCTGTACCCAGCCGTCGCCCTCTGGCGCTTCTTCACCAACATAGACCTCACCGTCCTTGTACCAAGCTGGAATCTGATGCCCCCACCAGAGCTGACGACTGATGACCCAGTCATGGACATTTTCCATCCATTGCAAATAAGCATCGCCAAATCGTGGTGGATAGAAGGTCACGACATCATCTGTACCATCTTCTTTACGTTGATGCGCGATTGCATTTTTAGCCAAACCGTCCATCTTCACAAACCACTGCTTCGACAAGCGCGGCTCCACAATCACACCCGTCCGCTCAGAATGCCCCACTTCGTGATGAATGGGCTCGATTTTGACCAAAATCCCCAGCTTTTCAAACTCAGCGACAACTTTTTTACGCGCTTCAAAACGGTCAAGCCCGTTGTAATCAGATCCACAAAGCTCATTCATCGTGCCGTCGGCATTCATGACATTCACCTGTGGCAAATCATGCCGTTGTCCCACCAAAAAGTCGTTCGGATCATGCGCAGGCGTGATTTTCACCACACCCGTTCCCTTTTCCATATCGGCGTGCTCATCGCCAATAATCGGGATTTCTTTATTAATAATCGGCAAAATCACGGTTTTCCCGATGTATTTGTTATAGCGCTCGTCCGCAGGATTGACCGCCACCGCTGTGTCGCCAAAGAAAGTCTCAGGCCGTGTCGTTGCAACCTCCAACACAATGCTGCCATCGCTAGAACTATAATTCACATGATAAAACGCGCCCTCCACATCCTTGTGAATGACCTCAATATCCGACAGCGCTGTCTGGGCTTTCGGATCCCAGTTGATGATTTTCTCGCCCTGATAAATCCAGCCTTTTTTGTAAAGTTCGACAAAAACCTTGCGCACCGCCTTGTTCAGCCCTTCATCAAGGGTAAAACGCTCGCGGTCATAATCCACCGAAATGCCCATTTTCGCCCATTGCTGATGAATGGTCTCGGCATACTCATCTTTCCATTCCCACGCTTTTTCAAGGAATTTCTCGCGCCCGAGGTCTTGCGGCAAAATGCCTTGTTCAGCCAGACGCGCCGCCACTTTCGCCTGCGTCGCAATCCCCGCGTGATCCATCCCCGGCAGCCACAGCGTGTCAAAGCCCTGCATCCGTTTCTGGCGAATGATAATGTCCTGCAGCGTCGTATCCCAAGCGTGCCCCAGATGGAGCTTGCCCGTCACATTTGGTGGCGGAATTACGATGCTGTAAGGGTGCGCTTTTTTATCGCTTGACGGCTTGAAAACTCCTTGTGTTAGCCACTTTTCATAGCGACCTTCTTCTACTTCTTTTGGGTTGAATTTTGGGGTTAGTTGTGTTGTCATGTTATTTTATTCTTTCTAAGTCAAAATTTTTCAAATATCCGTTGAGATTTTTATGTAACGATTGTGCAGACTGGTTAGTGTATACAAAACTTCCATCTTTGATTTGTGAATAGAGAGGCGTGTTGGATTTACTGCTATATTCTTGCTTTGCTGTAATATACGCCCTCCCCTTCTTAGAAATCCAGGTATCTTTCAGTGCGTAAAACTTATCAGGACTAACGTCTATCAAGTGCTCAATCGTACGCAAGAAATAATCTCTGTTGTTTGTTCCATGATAGCTAAAACCATCACTCAACTCAATATAAAAGTCATTTTTATCTGAGCCATTTACTCCCAACTCTGACTTTTTATTATCTTTTGGTGAAAATTTCTGTTTTGCTCCTACTTGAATAACTCTGGAATTTTTAATAAAAACCTTTACACCAATCAGCTCCAACAAAAGTAATGCATTTTCAATAAAATTATCATAGCGTACCTTGTCAAAACGGCTGACTTTCGATTTATTACCCGCTTGTTTATTTTCACTATGAAGCGTACCCGATTTTCTTGATTTTTCAATCAATTCATGCTCAATGTAATCAATCGCTGAACGATTGAGCGAATCATCTTTTGTTGTAATCAGAACTGCTTTTTTCCAAAAATCTTTACCTTTATCATGTTGCTTGATTCTACGCTGTAAATCACTTGCTTGACCGATATATACCTCCGTTTCAGAAATTAACAGGTAAACTCCCCAATAGTTTGTTTCATCTTGTTCAAACAGTTTTTCAACACTTTCTCGAGGAGAAACAAACATCGCTCCATCCCAAGAAGAATCTTCTATCGTAAGCAATCCATCAAGATTTCCATCATCAAGCAGCAAATTTATAATTTTTGCTTTTGCCATTATCTTTCTCCAATACATTCAACAATTTTATCCGCCAAAACCTCATATCCAGCCTCAGTAAAATGAAGCCCATCAGGTCTTAGCAAAGCATTTGGCTCAGGAAAATCAACCATCGCCTGAAAAATATCAATCACGGGAAGTTGTTTTTCTTGCGCAAGGTCGAGGGTGGCTTGTCTGAAAAGCTTGACTTCGGAAAGTTTACTGTAGTGCGTGGGCTCTAGCTCATTGTAGTAGGGCGGCGTGATAAGGATGGTTTCCTCTCTACCGAGCTGATTGATGATTTTGGTCAGATTTTGCTTAAATTCATCAGGGCGGATGAGATGATAAGGCGAGGCGTCATTGGCGCCGAAGAAAACAAAGTTCAGGTCAGCGTTTTCAGCTTTGACGTACTTGATGCGGTATTGCGCGCCGTAGGTGTCGTCGCCGTTGATACCGTGGAGTTTGACCTCGATTTGTGGCACTTTTTCTTCAATCAAGTCCTTCAAAATCAGTGGATTTTCCGCCATGTAGCCATTTGTGATGGAGTCTCCGAAAATTGTGATTTTCACGGGCGCACTCCTTTACTTTTCCAATTCATAAATACACTCTATAATATCGTTTTGTCTCACGGGCGCATAGCTAACTATGCTGTCAGTACTGACAAATCCATTTTTTTCTAAAACACGCTTGGAGGCAATGTTGTCAAAAGCAACTGAAGCGAAAATTGGACGTGCTTTTATTCTTTCTATAAGCAGCCTGACAGCTTCTGTCGTTATACCTTGGCCAGCAAATGTCCTATCTATCCAATAAGTTATTTCTGGAAGCTCATCTTGCTCATATTTCCCAACCATTCCAACGCTCTTTTCGTCCAATGTAATCATGTAAGCATTAATCGTCGAATTCTCAAGGCGTTCTTCCCAATTTTTAGAAAATTCATCAAAACTTTCTGATTTTTCTTTTGGCATAAAAGCGGCTTGAAATCGAGAAGTTTCATCAAGTTGCCATGAATAATAAACTGACAAATCTTCTTTTGTCATTATTCTTAATGAGATTTCCATATTTTACTCACTTTCCAGCAAAAAATACCGTGCACAAACATCCCAAAATAGGACGCTCACGCGCGGTACCACCTAAATTCCTGTCAGTATGCTGACAGACGCTCATTTTATTCTGTCAGCATACTGACAGCTGATTTTCCTGAAATGATGCAACCTTCACAAAGTCTGATTGATAGTTTTCAGCATCCACTATCTCTCTTTAAATCTCGCTTTGTTACTCCTCATCAAGTTGTTTTCATTTTATCAGATTTTTTTGACTTTTACAAGGTTTTTTGCGGTTTATCATTACCTGAAAATTTTCCTTTATCATGCATTAGCTCAATGCCGTGCCGAATAAAATTGTGCTTCATGACAAACTGCAGGAGCGATTTGAATTTTTCTTCATTCAAATCATAAGGCACGCGGAGCGAACCTTTGCCGACTTCAACGCCTTGGCGAATAAATGTCGTAAAATCTTCTGGCTCTAGTCCGTCTGTACCATAAATTCCGAGCCAATTTTTCTGCGCTTGAACGAGGAAAAGTTGTTGATTTGACTTCGTCGCGAGCTTTGGATAAAAGCCAGGCATATTGTAAGCCACACGCTCCTGCACTTCAGGGTAGAGGTCATTGACCAACTTTCTTGTCAGTTGTAATCTTTCTAGCTGACTGGCTGACAGACTTTCGTCAGTAAAATATTCATCAAAATCTTTTTTATCCATTATTTTTCTCTAATTATTTCTAAAAATTGGTTTAAGCCTTGGATAGACTGGATTTGTTGGTTGCATTTATCCGAGTCCAGACAAATATAAGTCCCATTTTTTGTATAAGTTCCGTCAGATCCCGTTTTCGTTACAGCGAGAAACTGCGTTACTATACTTGTCTTTTTGCAAATGGCACAAATGTTTTTCATGCTTCCTGACATCGTCCCGTAAAAACCGCGTCCATCCGCTGTCAGTATGTACTTGCGGCCGCTTGACACCTCATTCCAAGCGAAATAAGTGACCTCGCGCATATCCCAAAGTGTCGTCGCTGGAATTTTAAGTTTCTTAACTTTTTTAAAAGTTTTTCTCATTTGATTTTCAGTCATCAATGGAAATGGCTCTACCAAAGATTTCAAGTCAAGAAGTAATTTTTCAGCTTGGTCTCGTGAAAGTTTCGGACCATCAATTGCTGACAGAAAATTTTTAACTTCTGGTAAGTCTGTCAGTAACAAAATTTCACTGACAACTTGCGCGTAAACCGCACTGACAGTGGATTTATCGTTGACAGAATGGTAAATATTTACCAAGTCAAAAGTCAGTGCTTTTATTCTATTGTATTCATAAGGTTTTAACATTTTTCTTATTCCTTTCTCATATCCGCAAAGAAATAAGACTTTGCGGTAATCTAAGCGAGAGCTCTTACCCGCACTTGATTACCAGCCATAAATTCTAATTTCATTTTTAATTCTTTCTAATAAGTCTTTGTCTCAAAATCTGGCATATCGTGAAAATCTTTGCCATTTTTATAATTTTCAAATTTTCCTTGCAAGAAACGATAAGCATCCAGACGACTTTCATAGCGAATGACTGCATCTTCCGCTTCTGGTTTATGGTCTTCTTTGGCGATTTTTTTAGCTGCTTTCATCGCTAAATCTGAAATTTTTACTTGCTGTTCAATCCATTCTGAAAAGTCTTTAAGAAATTGCTGTTCATAATTCATTTTTATTTTACCTTTCTCTTAGGTTTTATTAAATCATAACTATTTTCAATCATCTTTTGGATGGTATCATCTGGAACATCTCCACCCAATCGAACATCATTCCAATGTGTTTTATTCATATGAAAGGCAGGAGTTACATCTACAAAAAATTCTCGGAGCTCTTGGGAAATTTCTGGGTTTTGCTTAAGAGCAACAATCAAATTCTCATTGCGTTCATAAATAATTGCAAAAATTTTCTTATTTTTCAAATGACGCAATACTGCATAATCAATAGCTCTGCTATTTTGACTAAATGGGAAGTCAAGATAGGTTGCGCCTAGAGACAAGCCAAGCTTGATTAATTCCTCTTTAGTCATTTTCTAATCCAATTCTAATTGATAAGCAATACGCTTGCCTTCAATAAACACAAAACCTCGTCTTATAAAACCTTCTCGCTCAAAAACATGCTGCATAACTTGATTCATCTCATGAGTATCTACTCGAAAATCATGATAATCTCGCGAATTCATCAAACTAAATATCGTTGAAAAAAGAAATCTTGTTAATTGTTGTCCACGATATTGGTCTGAAAAAGCAATACGATGAATCGTCACATAGTCTAAACTATCATTTGACCACTTTCCATCCGTAATTTCAGTATACGCTGGCTCCTCACCTGTAATTACAGCACTATAAGCTACAATCTTATCATTTACAACAAGAACATAAGCTTGATTTTTTGCCATATCATTTTCAATATCTGCTAACGCAGGATATTGTCCTTGCCATTGATCTGAACCTGACTTTTTTAGGAAACTTTTAGCTTCTGTCAGTATACTGACAATTTTTGGTAGGTCTGTCAGTACCGCTTTTCTTAAATAAATCATATTTTTCTCTTAAAGTTCTAGGTTTGGATGAGCTTTATCAACAATCCCAACTGTCGTTCTCAGTCCAAAATGCTCATTAATCAACGCTGACAGTTTTTCAGTTGCCTCATGTACTGCACTTTCTTGTTCTGCTACACAACTTTCAACAATCAGAAAAGCATTTCTTGTCTCGTCTGTTAACATCGTACGTTTCCCATCACGCCAGTTCCAACACCGACAAACTGCGCCTGCTTCATCCAAATAAGCCACTTCATCTGCAAGACAAGGCTCAGACTTTTCTTCACCAATGCCGATGAACTCTTCTCCACCACGTGCTTTAGTCAGGCGCATATCTCCAACAAATGTATCCAAATCTTCTCCACCAGCAGGAAGTCCATACATTAGGCTAATACTATTATATAAATCCACCAAAGGATTGATTGTTCCTACTTCTTTTCCTTTGCTTACGCGTTTTAGAAGATTTTCAATTGAACTGCGTGCCCCTTTTTTAGTTTTAAACTTTTTATAAGCCTCACGCCACACAGTAACAGCAGGATTTTCACTAAAAATATCCTCTTGCGTAAATTTTTCAGATTGCTCATTTGCTTTATTTAACAGTTGCAAAACTTCGTCAGGTGTTTTTCCACTATTATCAAAATTTTTTGCCAGCACAATACCAAAATGTGCATCAGGAAAAAGTTCCCAGAATTCTTTTGTTACAATAAATTTTGCCATATTTTCTTCTTTCGCTTTATCTCATTTCTTGAAAATAAACAACACAATGGAGAAAGTCCATATCCCTTACTCAATTTTTAAAATGGAGTTAATATACTTTATTTTATCATAAAAACGAGGTTTTCAGTCCCTCGTTTTCATTCGTCAGTACTGACAGAAGTTTTGTCAGCAATATTTTTGAATTCTGTCAGTAAATTTCAACGCTTATTCCCTTGTTTTCGAGTAGTGTGACCTGTTTTTCTCCCTCTGAAAGCACTTAGATTCTCATCTTTATGTTCAAATTTCACAATTTTTAATGGCTCTGGACGTTTAGTCAATTTCACCACAGCCTCCGTCCGAGCAGTATGAGGAAACATATCAACAGATTGAATATATTCTACTTTGTAGTAATTGGCAAGAACCACCAGATCTTTGGCAAGGGTTGAAACATTACAGCTCACATATACAATCCGCTCAGGTGGGAATTTCGTGATTGTCTCAAGTAAGGCATCATCAAGTCCAGTACGAGGCGGGTCAACAATCATCGCAGTTGCACGATGACCAGATTTATTCCAATTTGGAATAATCCGCTCTGCCTTACCAATCTCATAGTGACAGTTCTTCAAGCCTAGACGTTTTGCATTATTACGTGCATCAAAAATCGACTCTGGAGTAATATCCATGCCATGAACAGATTTAACTTTTTTTGCGACAGCAAAACCAATCGTACCCACACCACAATAAGCATCAATCACACGGTCATCTTTTTTCGGATGGAGCGCTTTCACAGCCTCAGCATAAAGCACATTGGCCTGCTCAGAGTTCAGCTGATAAAAAGCTCGCGGACTCAGCTCAAAATCGTAGTCCAGCACACCCTCGGTGATGGTTTCTTTTTCATTAAACAAAATTTGTGTTCGTTCACCATAAATTTCACTCGTTTTTTTCGGATGAAAATTCACTGCAACCGTTACAATCTCTTGAAATTGTTCTGTCAATGCTGACAGCATTTTATCAAATTTGACAAAGCTATTTTTCTGACGTTTTGATGGTTCTTCACGTAATTCAGGCCAAACTTGTCCATCCAAAATAATCGGTGTGGAGCTAATAAAAATAATCTGCACCTCACCAGTTTTTCGCGAACGACGCACCATTACCGTCCGAATTCCACCAATCTTACGTTCATCATAAACAGGCAAGTCAAATTTTTCAATCAAACGGCAAATTTGATTAATAATTTCTTGCGTTTTTGCATCCTGTACCAAACAATTTTCCAGATTGACCAGATGATGGGTACCTTCTTTGTAAAGTCCTGCAATTACTGTTCCATCATTGAGACGTCTCACTTGAAACTGCAACTTGTTACGATAATGCAAAGTATCTTTCATACCCAAAGTTGGACGCAAGTCATAAGATGACCAGCCCGCTGGTTTATATTTTTCCAAAGCCTGACGTAGCACATCACGTTTAAATTCTAGCTGCATCGGATAGGAGAGATGCATGATATGCGACTGACTCATCTCGTGATAAGCGCGGTCCATTGGTTTTACACGATTTGGTGATTTTTTCTTTATTTCTACCAATTTTGCTCTGCTAAAATTCCGTGCATTTTCAGTAATTTCAGCGACAATTTCTTCACCTGGTAACGCATAAGGCACGAAAACCAAGCGTCCTGATATGACTCCGATTCCCTCACCATTTATTCCCATTCGCTCAATTTCAAGCGATATTTTTTGTCCAATTTTTAAATTTATCATAGCTCTGATTATACCATAAAAACCTTGTATTTCCTGCATTTCTTCAAAAATATTTACTGACAGAAATTCTGTCAGTAACATCTGTCAGTTATTTTCGTATATAATAAGACTATGGGAAAAATTACTGAAATAAAAAAACTCAAAAAACTATATCGAATTGATTTAGAAAACTGTACCGAAGATAAAATATATGTTTGCGATGACACCATTGTTCATTTCATACTAATCACAGGCAAAACAATCACTGACGAAGAATTAATAAGCATCATAAACTTTGACCAGTTTGCGAGAGGAAAATCACTTGCCCTCTACTACATTTCTTTCAAACCCCGCACTTGCGCAGAAGTTAGAAAATATCTTTATGAACATGATATATTGGAGGAACAAGCCTCCGAGATTCTGTCAGTACTGACAGAAAATAAACTCATTGATGATAAAAACTATGCAGAAAATTTTATTCAAGGAAAAATTTCCATGTCCACCGCGGGTCCCTATCAGATTAAACAGAAATTATATCTAAAAGGAATTAATAAATCCATTATAGAGCAAGCGCTCCAAGAACTTTACACTGAAGAAAAACAGATTGACGTTGCGTACAAACTTGCAGAAAAACAAGTCCGTTCAACCGCTCATAAGCTCCCTTTGAACCAACTTAAACAAAAAATCATTCAAACCTTAACCACTAAAGGTTTCTCTTATTCTGTTAGTTCAATTGCATTAGACAGTCTAGAATTAGAGTCAGATGAAGACAATGAAATGACACTTCTCATAGGCGAATTATCCAAAGCTGATCATCGCTATTCACGAAATTACGATGGACACGAACGCGAACAAAGAATTATCCAGCATTTAGTTCGTAAAGGCTTTTCTTACACGATGATACGCTCCGCACTCCAAGATTATCCCCTCGAATAAACTAGCCTTCTAAAACGAAGGCTTTTATCTTACCTCAACCTCGTAAAAATAAAAAAAAGAAGAGCAATGCTCCCCTTCTTACTTAACTTGGCCATTAGCTTATCTCCCAGGGGCAACCCCCAAGTACTTCCGCCGTAGATGGACTTAACTGCTGTGTTCGGCATGGGAACAGGTGTATCTCCATCGCAATGATGACCAAATCATTAAATGTTACTTTGAACATTCAAAACTAAATAACAATTCTTCTAACTCCTAAACCATAAGCATTTTATATTTGACTCTCTTGGTAAAGTCCTCGAGCGATTAGTACTGGTCCGCTCCACCCCTCACAGGGCTTCCACTTCCAGCCTATCAACCAGATCATCTCTCTGGGCTCTTAATTCTTACGAATGGGAAATCTCATCTTGAGGTGGGCTTCGCACTTAGATGCTTTCAGCGCTTATCCCTTCCCTACATAGCTATCCAACCGTGCTCCTGGCGGAACAACTGGTACACCAGCGGTAGGTCCATCCCGGTCCTCTCGTACTAAGGACAGATCCTCTCAAATTTCCTACGCCCGCGACGGATAGGGACCGAACTGTCTCACGACGTTCTGAACCCAGCTCGCGTGCCGCTTTAATGGGCGAACAGCCCAACCCTTGGGACCGACTACAGCCCCAGGATGCGACGAGCCGACATCGAGGTGCCAAACCTCCCCGTCGATGTGAACTCTTGGGGGAGATAAGCCTGTTATCCCCAGGGTAGCTTTTATCCGTTGAGCGATGGCCCTTCCATGCGGTACCACCGGATCACTAAGCCCTAGTTTCCTACCTGCTCGAGTTGTAGCTCTCGCAGTCAAGCTCCCTTATACCTTTACACTCTACGATTGATTTCCAACCAATCTGAGGGAACCTTTGGGCGCCTCCGTTACTCTTTAGGAGGCGACCGCCCCAGTCAAACTGTCCGTCAGACACTGTCTCCCTGGCCGATATTGCCAGCGGGTTAGAGTAACCATAAGTCAAGGGTAGTATCCCAACAACGCCTCAATAGAAACTAGCGTCCCTATTTCAATGGCTCCTACCTATCCTGTACATGACTTACAGGTACTCAATATCAAACTACAGTAAAGCTCCATGGGGTCTTTCCGTCCTGTCGCGGGTAACCTGCATCTTCACAGGTACTAAAATTTCACCGAGTCTCTCGTTGAGACAGTGCCCAAATCATTACGCCTTTCGTGCGGGTCGGAACTTACCCGACAAGGAATTTCGCTACCTTAGGACCGTTATAGTTACGGCCGCCGTTTACTGGGGCTTCAATTCAGGGCTTCGCTTACGCTAACTCCTCCTCTTAACCTTCCAGCACCGGGCAGGCGTCACCCCCTATACATCACCTTGCGGTTTAGCAGAGAGCTGTGTTTTTGATAAACAGTTGCTTGGGCCTATTCACTGCGGCTGGCTTTTACACCAGCACCCCTTCTCCCGAAGTTACGGGGCTATTTTGCCGAGTTCCTTAACGAGAGTTCTCTCGATCACCTGAGGCTACTCGCCTCGACTACCTGTGTCGGTTTGCGGTACGGGTAGATATAATTTAACGCTAGAAGATTTTCTTGGCAGTGTGACATCAAGGAGTTCGTTTCCGTAGAAACTTCCCCATCACAGCTCAATGTTAAAGAGAAATGCATTTGACACATCTCACACCTCACTGCTTAGACCAGAATCCATTAACTGGCATCCTTTAGCCTACTGCGTCCCTCCATCACTATTATATCTAGTATAGGAATATCAACCTATTGTCCATCGACTACGCCTTTCGGCCTCGCCTTAGGTCCCGACTAACCCAGGGCGGACGAGCCTTCCCCTGGAAACCTTAGTCTTACGGTGGATAAGATTCTCACTTATCTTGCGCTACTCATACCGGCATTCTCACTTCTTAACGCTCCAGCACTCCTCACGGTATACCTTCTTCGCGGTTAAGAACGCTCTCCTACCATTGATAAAATATCAATCCAAAGCTTCGGTAATATGTTTAGCCCCGGTACATTTTCGGCGCAGGGTCACTCGACTAGTGAGCTATTACGCACTCTTTGAATGATAGCTGCTTCTGAGCTAACATCCTAGTTGTCTGTGCAACCCCACATCCTTTTCCACTTAACATATATTTTGGGACCTTAGCTGTTGGTCTGGGCTGTTTCCCTTTCGACTACGGATCTTAGCACTCGCAGTCTGACTGCCGAACATGTGTATTAGCATTCGGAGTTTATCTGAGATTGGTAATCCGAGATGGACCCCTCACCCAAACAGTGCTCTACCTCCAATACACTTACATTTCGACGCTAGCCCTAAAGCTATTTCGGAGAGAACCAGCTATCTCCCAGTTCGTTTGGAATTTCTCCGCTATCCACAAGTCATCCAAACACTTTTCAACGTGTCCTGGTTCGGGCCTCCAGTGCGTCTTACCACACCTTCACCCTGCTCATGGATAGGTCACTAGGTTTCGGGTCTACATCATGATACTAAAACGCCCTATTCAGACTCGCTTTCGCTGCGGCTCCGTCTCTTCAACTTAACCTCGCATCATAACGTAACTCGCCGGTTCATTCTACAAAAGGCACGCTCTCACCCATTAACGGGCTCGAACTTCTTGTAGGCACACGGTTTCAGGTGCTATTTCACTCCCCTTTCGGGGTTCTTTTCACCTTTCCCTCACGGTACTGGTTCACTATCGGTCACTAAGGAGTATTTAGGGTTGGGAGATGGTCCTCCCGGATTCAAACTGGATTTCGCGTGTCCAGCCCTACTCAGGATACTGCTAGGTATAAGCGCTATTTCGTCTACGGGATTATTACCCTCTTTGATTAACCTTCCCAGGTTATTCGACTATAATGCTTAAGTCCACGTTGCAGTCCTACAACCCCAAGAAGCAAGCTTCTTGGTTTGCCCTTCTTCGCGTTCGCTCGCCGCTACTTACGAAATCGTTTTTACTTTCTCTTCCTGCAGGTACTTAGATGTTTCAGTTCTCTGCGTTACCTTTACATGAGCTATGTATTCACTCATGAATAACTGCTAGTAGCAGCTGGGTTTCCCCATTCGGAAATCAACGGATCAAAGCGTACTTACAGCTCCCCGTCGCATATCGTCGTTAGTCACGTCCTTCTTCGGCTCTTAGTGCCAAGGCATCCACCGTGCGCCCTTATTAACTTTGCCATGATGATTTAAAATCATCGTTTTTCAAGTATAAGTTTGTAAATTCTTTAAAATTCACAGCTTTTCGGTTTATTTATCGTTATTAGATATTGTTATTTAGTTTTCAATGTTCAATTCTATTTTTATGTCTTCGTTGACAATAAGATAACTGAACTTTCCGCAAGCGGACCGCCCTTCCTATCTTAATGGAGCCTAGCGGGATCGAACCGCTGACCTCCTGCGTGC
Source organism: Lactococcus allomyrinae (assembly GCF_003627095.1). NCBI lineage: Bacteria > Bacillati > Bacillota > Bacilli > Lactobacillales > Streptococcaceae > Lactococcus > Lactococcus allomyrinae. The sequence continues at coordinate 1,988,739 of NZ_CP032627.1, forward strand.
AAAGCAGGCGCTCTCCCAGCTGAGCTAAGGCCCCACAATCAAGAATTTGATTCTTGCTTAGGTTTATTAACTAAACCCCTCAAAACTGAATAAAGTTGAATGCTCACGTCTTTGTAACTATTCCTTAGAAAGGAGGTGATCCAGCCGCACCTTCCGATACGGCTACCTTGTTACGACTTCACCCCAGTCATCGGTCTTACCTTAGGAAGCGCCCTCCTTGCGGTTAGGCAACCTACTTCGGGTACTCCCAACTCCCGTGGTGTGACGGGCGGTGTGTACAAGGCCCGGGAACGTATTCACCGCGGCGTGCTGATCCGCGATTACTAGCGATTCCGACTTCATGTAGGCGAGTTGCAGCCTACAATCCGAACTGAGAATGGTTTTAAGAGATTAGCTAAACATCACTGTCTCGCGACTCGTTGTACCATCCATTGTAGCACGTGTGTAGCCCAGGTCATAAGGGGCATGATGATTTGACGTCATCCCCACCTTCCTCCGGTTTATCACCGGCAGTCTCACTAGAGTGCCCAACTTAATGATGGCAACTAGTAATAGGGGTTGCGCTCGTTGCGGGACTTAACCCAACATCTCACGACACGAGCTGACGACAACCATGCACCACCTGTCACCGATGTACCGAAGTAACTCCTTATCTCTAAGGATAGCATCGGGATGTCAAGACCTGGTAAGGTTCTTCGCGTTGCTTCGAATTAAACCACATGCTCCACCGCTTGTGCGGGCCCCCGTCAATTCCTTTGAGTTTCAACCTTGCGGTCGTACTCCCCAGGCGGAGTGCTTATTGCGTTAGCTGCGATACAGAAAACTTATAGCTTCCTACATCTAGCACTCATCGTTTACGGCGTGGACTACCAGGGTATCTAATCCTGTTTGCTCCCCACGCTTTCGAGCCTCAGTGTCAGTTACAGGCCAGAGAGCCGCTTTCGCCACCGGTGTTCCTCCATATATCTACGCATTTCACCGCTACACATGGAATTCCACTCTCCTCTCCTGCACTCAAGTCTACCAGTTTCCAATGCATACAATGGTTGAGCCACTGCCTTTTACACCAGACTTAATAAACCACCTGCGCTCGCTTTACGCCCAATAAATCCGGACAACGCTCGGGACCTACGTATTACCGCGGCTGCTGGCACGTAGTTAGCCGTCCCTTTCTGGTTAGATACCGTCACTGCATGGATTTTCCACTCCCACACACGTTCTTCTCTAACAACAGAGTTTTACGATCCGAAAACCTTCTTCACTCACGCGGCGTTGCTCGGTCAGACTTTCGTCCATTGCCGAAGATTCCCTACTGCTGCCTCCCGTAGGAGTTTGGGCCGTGTCTCAGTCCCAATGTGGCCGATCACCCTCTCAGGTCGGCTATGTATCATCGCCTTGGTGAGCCTTTACCTCACCAACTAGCTAATACAACGCGGGATCATCTCTGAGTGATGCTTTTGCATCTTTCAAACTTTTAACTTGTGTTTAAAGTTGTTATGCGGTATTAGCATTCGTTTCCAAATGTTGTCCCCCGCTCAAAGGCAGATTCCCCACGCGTTACTCACCCGTTCGCTGCTCTTCCAGTCGGTACAAGTACCTTCCTTCAGCGCTCAACTTGCATGTATTAGGCACGCCGCCAGCGTTCGTCCTGAGCCAGGATCAAACTCTCAAATAAAGTATTTAAGTCACCGTAGTGACTGGCTTGTCTTTCATTATTGATTGACAGATTTTTTGATGTATCTTACTACATCACATGAGTCATTCTTCTTTATTCAGTTTTCAAGGGTCTATTCGCTTGAGCGGCTTCCCTCTCTCGCGACAACTATTATATTCTATCAAACACCACTTCCTTTGTCAAGAATTTTATCACGACTTCCAGACCTTTTTTTACCTTTGTTCGTTTTCTACTCCCCTTGTATCCGCTTCATTTCATGCTACCACTAAGTTTGTGAAATTAAAAAAACAAGTCAAAATTGACTTATTTTTTTAATGAACCCAGATACTCATCAACATAACCATTCCTAAACCTACTACTGCGATAATCGTTTCCAGTACTGTCCAAGTTTTTAATGTTTGTTTTACATCTAAATCAAAGTATTCTTTGAACATCCAGAATCCTGCATCGTTCACGTGTGAAGCTGCGATTGAACCTGCCCCAATGGCAAGCACCATCAAAGCTGCCATATTTGGCGATGCGGAAGCAAGCATTGGTTGTACTAATCCTGCTGCCGTTAGTGCCGCAACTGTGGCTGAACCCAGCGCGATACGTAGAATAACTGTGATAATCCATGCTAAAAGAAGCGGAGAAAGTGACGAATCTTTGAACATTTCGGCAATTTGAGATGAGATACCACCATCAATAAGAATTTGTTTAAGCGCGGCTCCACCACCAATAACAAGCAAAAGCATTGCGATGGATTTTACAGAGTCAACAATGGAAACAGCTATTTCAGAATTTTTCTTATGTTGCATCCATCCCATCGTAATCATGGCAAAGAGGAGAGAAATAATCATGGCAGAAACTGGATTACCGATGAACATCATGATATTTTCGGTGAAACTAGACGGATAAGTCGTTGTTGTTACTACTTTTCCTGCTTTCAGAGCACTTGTGGTTACTGCTGAGAATGGCTTCCCTTGATTAGTGACAATAGAATAGATTGTGCTGATTGCCATTAGTATAACTGGCATGAGTGCAGTTAAGATTGATATTCCAAATCCTGGCGTTTCTTCCAACTTCCATTCTTTTATCTCTCCGAAGGCTGATAGTTTCTTTTTTACTACAAATGCTTCTGGAACCCATTTGCGAGCAATATTGGTAAAAACGGGACCTGCGATAATAACTGTAGGAATAGCGGCAATAATTCCATAAAGTAAGACCGTTCCTGGATTGGCACCTAACGCACCTGCAATGGCGATTGGTGCTGGGTGAGGTGGCAAAAATCCATGAGTAACAGAGAGACCTGCTGCCATTGGAATTCCAAGATAAATCAGTGGAACAGATGCTTCTAAAGCAACCGCAAATACGATAGGAATCAGAAGGACCATACCAACTTCAAAGAAGAGTGCAATACCAATGATAAAGCTGGCGACCATAATTGCCCATTGGATTCTTTTTTTGCCAAAACTGTTAATTAATGTTTTTGAAATACGATAGGCACCACCAGCATCGGCGATTAAACGCCCTAGCATTGCTCCAAATCCAAATACAATCGCCAATTCTCCGAGCGAGCCGCCTATTCCATTTTGAATTGACACAGGGATTTGCCCTAGAGGCATTCCTAATCCAAGACCAACTAAGACGGAAACGACAATCAGTGAAACGAAGGTATTAATTTTAAACTTGATAATCATCAATAAAAGAATCAATACCCCAACTAAAAGAACAAGTAAATCAAGCATCTATTTTTTCCTTTCAATAAATAAATGACGGTATAATTGTATGCTTGCGCTTACAATTAAATTAAAAGTATTGAGTATTTTTGTATTAACAAATGTTATTTATTTTCTTCAAACCGTCTCTGAAAATTTGAAATATTTTCATACTCCGATGAAAGAGAACGAGATAATCGAATAAAGATAGGTGTAATCTCACGATAAATCTCAAAAGTTTCTGAGTTGGGTTGATAAGTTTGATTGCTCCCTACCATATTATCAACAACACTTAGACTATCAATCAAACCGAGTGCCTTTTCTGCCATAACAACCGCGGCTAAACACCCCGCCTCTCGACTTTCAGGAACATTGATAGGTTGTTCAAAAATATCTGCAAGAATTTGAGTCCATAGCGGAGAAGCTGTAAAGCCTCCTGTTGCTTGAATCATATTTAAATCTCCCACAACTTCTACCAAACTCAAAGCCACCATGTAAAGATTAAACATCACACCTTCAAGAACGCTTCGAACCATATGACTTCGATTATGACCATAGTTCAAACCAAAGAACGACCCTCTAGCATTTGCATCCCATAGCGGTGCTCGCTCTCCCCCTAGATAAGGATGGAAAAGAAGACCGTCGGAACCAGGAGGGATTTTTGATGCGAGTTCTGTCACTTCATCAAAACTTAGTTTGCTATCAAAAATTTGGTCACGCGCCCAACGAAAAACATCTCCTCCTGAATTTACTGGACCACCCACAACCCAGTGATTTTTGTCTAAGGCATAAGTAAAGGTACGGCCTTTTTCATCTGTACGTGGTCGGTCGGTTACGACACGAATAGCTCCAGATGTTCCTATGGTTATCGCTGCAACACCTGGTTTAATAGCATTTACTCCTAGATTTGACAGAGGACCATCTGCTGCGCCCCAAACAAATTTTGTGTTGGATTGAATTCCCATTTTTTTTGCAAATTCGTGAGGCATATTTTCTTCAATCTCATAAGGTTCTACGACTTGAGGAAGTTGATTTTGATTTACCCCTGTCAGTTGTAGTGCTTCTTCATCCCATTTAAGTTCAAAAATATTGAATATTCCTGTACCTGAAGCTGTTGAAAGATCAATTTTATTGGTACCAAATAATCGGTAGAAAATATATCCTTTGAGTTCTAGGTAGTGACTAGCTTGCTTATAAATCTCTGGTCGCTCCGCGCGAAGCCAGAGTAATTTTGACAGAGGTGCCATAGGGTGAAGGGGAGTGCCTGTTCGTTTATAAATTTCAAACCCCTTACCTGATTCTTTGAGCTGTTCAGTATATTTAACCGCTCTAGTGTCTGCCCAAGTCATTACTCGACTAAGCGGTTTCCAATCTTTATCAAATGCAATGAGCGAATGCATTTGGGTACTGAAGGAAACCGCTAAAAGTTCATCTGCTTCCTCAAGATTAATGGATACTTCACGAATTGTGATCAGTACAGCTTCAAAGATATCTTCTAGAACTTCCTCTGCCATGCCACTTGCATCACGATAGAGCGTGTAAGCCTGACTACTACTAGCAATAATTTTCCCACTTTTTTCAAAAAGCACTGCTTTAGTGGCTGTGGTTCCTAAGTCCACGCCAATCAGATATTGCATTTTTTCTCCTTTTTTGTTCATTTTTAGTTTTGTCAGTAAATTTTTTCTGTCAGCGTACTGACAGATTTTTTCTAATACTGTTTAACTACTCCTTTAGAGATGAACTAGTATAAGCTAAAAGTAGCTTATTTTCTCTCAATATCATGCCCACCGAAACCATTACGCAATGCGGCGACAACTTTTCCTGTCATTGTATCATCTTGCAGTGATCGATTACGCATCATGAGCGATAAAGCAATAACTGGTGCTGGAACTCTTAAATCTAAACTTTCTTCGATGGTCCATTTCCCTTCACCCGAAGATTGGACACGTCCAATAATTTCATCAAGTTTTGGGTCTTTTGCAAACTGTTCTTCAGCAAGTTCCATGAGCCAACTGCGAATGACCGAGCCATGATTCCATAATTTAGCAACAGCTTCATAATCGTAGTCAAAAGGAGAAGCTTCAAGAATTTCAAAACCTTCAGCAATGGCTTGCATCATCCCATATTCAATACCATTATGAATCATTTTCAGATAATGACCACTACCAAGTTTACCTGTATAAAGATAACCGCCTTCTTGAGCAATAGCTTGGAAAATTGGCTCAATTACCTGCCACGCCTCTTTGTCATCACCGCCAATCATGAAGTTACCTCCTTGTCGTGCACCTTCCATGCCACCTGATGTCCCAGCATCAAAAAATCTAATGCCTTTTTCCGCCAGAATTTTATTTTGTAGTAGATTATCTTTATAATTGGAATTTCCACCATCAATGATGATATCTCCTACTGACAACTTTTCTGTCAGTTCATCAATCGTGGAGTTTGTCGGATGTCCAGCTGGGACCATCACCCAAATAATTTTAGGAGATACTGTCAGTTCATCACGACTCACAGGTGCTACTGAATCAGTAGATGGAGAATGAGCCTGTTCCACTGACAATTTTGTCAGTAAATCATCTATATCAAAAGCTCCTTTTACCTTACTTGAATATTGCTGAATTTCCTCAACAGCCGAGCGTTCTAGGTCATAAGCAACAACTTCCATATCATGGTCTACTGCGTTTTTAACAAGATTCATGCCCATTTTTCCCAGACCAATCATTGCAAATTTCATTTTTTCCTCCTCTAATCTTTAAGCCCAACAAAGCCGTAATGATTTCATATCTATGGCTATCCGCTTGTTACACTTATTGTGCTATTCTGGCACACTTTTGCGCTAAGAAGTTTGCGAAGCAATGTTAATTTATTGCTGCTTTTTACAACGAACGAGCCATAGTTTTAGTAAAATTACGACATGAACTTATCATTGATGTTATCGTTTTCATATGTCTGTTATTATTATACGTAATTTATTTTCATTTGTCAACAATATATTTGTAAAAAATTTTCTAATTTATATAAATACTTTTGCTGTAAGCCTCGACTAGATCTTACTGGTAATTTTCAAGAAAAGTTAAAGATGTTTTGTGGTATAATGTAATCAAATTCACTTGAGTTCATCAATCGAACTCATCTTATAGGAGGCTTGACATGGCGCGTACGCTGATTAGCCGCATCAAGAGTTATTATGACAATCTCAGCAAATCAGACCAAGCAATTTCCGACTATTTGATTGCAAATATTGACAGTGCGGCGAGACTCTCAATTCAAGATTTTGCCAAAAACACTAATGTATCTACTGCCACAATATCCAGATTTTCTAAAAAAATCGGCTTCAATTCTTTTCAAGAACTGAAACTCGCGATTCACGCTACAGATTCTGTCAGTACTGACGAATTTTTTAGTGAGCTTTCACCTGCTGACAGCTATAAGGAAATACTGACAAAAAACTTTAACGGAAACATTTCTTCATTGAATTCTACTTTAAATCTGGTAGATGAGCACAAACTCAACCAAACAATGGATATCCTACTTCGTGCAGAAACCTGTGGTTTTTTTGGTCTTGGTGGTTCAAATGCCGTTGCTCTGATTGCTTATCATAAGTTCTTACGAATGCCCTTGCAATGCGTTTATCATCAAGATTTTCATTTTCAACAAATGCAAGCCGCTAAATTGACTTCCAAAGACTGCGCTTTTGTCATCTCACATACTGGGAAAAATAAGGATACAATCCACCTTTTAGAAATTTTGAAAAGTCGTGGTGTTCCCGTCATCGCAATCACCTCTTTTGCTAGTTCACCTTTAGCAAAGGCTGCAGATATTGCTCTTATATCTATTTCAGAAGAAATTTCCTATCGTCCAGAAGCCGTGGCTTCTACCGTTTCACAAATTAGCTTACTTGATGCTCTCTTCATGATGTACGGTATGAAAATGAAAGATGTTTCCGAGAGCACTCTATCTGAAATCAGAAAAGTTATCCGCGATTCTCGTTTACCGTGAAATGACACATTATAATAGCAAGGAAACTAAACCAATTCGTTATAAAAAGCAACAGCAAATTAACGTTACTTAGCAAATTTCTTAGCGCAAGAATATGTTAGAACAGTACAATGAAGGTAACAAATATACACTATGGTAGAACATCCTGTTGAATTTTAAAGCCGAACTCTACTAGAACTATTTTAAAGCGAGTTGCTCATTTTATTAGCCGTTCTGCAATTAGTGTTCCTTTTGTCGCTAAGCAAGTATAGACTGTTTAGCAGCCTATACTAGTACGCTTTTTACAATGGTTTAGCTATAGTAAACCTCACCTCATGGAGAAATTGGCAAAAATGTTACTGATGAGGTGCACATTTCAAAGAAAGGATGTGAATTTATGGCATTTTCCAACACCAGACGTCGCTATGCTAGTTTTGATACCGTTGCGTCTATTCCCGGAGAAGTTATTGATGCTTTTTGGTACATCATTGACCATCATCTCAAAGGCGTTTTTCCCATGGAGCCTGTGATTAACTTTGATTTAGTTAATTCTCATAATTTGCTTTCTATTCGCTTTTCTCAAGACAACAGCCCGACTGTTGTAGTCATTGATTTTGATTACCCTTTTGATGCTGCTTGGCCTCGCGAATATCGCGCTGTTGACAATATGGGACGCGAAACCATCATGACCGCCAGAGAGATGTAAGCCAATAAATCACTGACCAACCTTATTTATCATTAAAAAATTCTGTCAGCGCACTGACAGAATTTTTATAATTCATAATATACAATTTCTGGTGGAACACCGAAACGAATCGGCAAAAAAGTCAGACCGATACCACAATTCACATATAACTTTGTCTTATCATTGAGCTGGTACATCCCACTATCTGCACAACTTGAACCTTTATTTCGCAAGCGCCAATTTCCCAAACGAATCTGCCCTCCATGACTATGCCCAGATAAAACCAAATCAAAATGATTCAATGTCTTCATATCTAAAACCGTATCTGGCTCATGAATCGCAAGTACCGAAAATGCCTCTATCGTCGGCAAAAGTTCAAAATCTGGTTTTCCTTCTCGCCAATCATCAACACCAGACACTGACAGATTTTTCGTCAGTACTGACGAATTTTTTAAAATCGTAAAACCTGATTTTTCCAATATTTCTTCAACAAAAACCGATGAATTTTCATCATCAAAATCGTGATTCCCAAGTACCGCAAACTTACCTAATGGCGCCGTCAGCGACGAAAACATTAGAATTAATTGATCCCAATTCTGATGCTTCGCCCAAAGAACCTTGTCAAATAAATCTCCAGAAAAAATAATTATGTCTGGATTTTCGCTTTCCATATTTCTTACAAACTTTTTAAAACGTCGAGGCGTTGTATGCCAAGTAAAGTGTGTATCTGTAAAATGAGCAACTTTTACACCCTGCTGTTGACCAAGTTCTATATGTCTCACTTTCATCAGGTGAGGCTCTATAAAAACTCCGTAAAGCAACAGAACTAAGAGTAAGGCTCCAATCGTCAATTCAACCATTTGTCCATTTTATCATAAATTTACCGACAAAAAAACTGTTCCACAATTTCAAAGATTATCATATCCCAGAAAGTTGATATCAGCTTCTATCTGTTTGCTAAAGAACTAAAGACAGATCCATAAGTAAAGAAAAAAGATTGTCTTAGACAATCTTTTATATTTTTTAGTTTTCGTCAGAAGCTACGAATGGAAGCAAAGCCATTACGCGCGCGCGTTTGATTGCTGTAACCACTTTACGTTGGTTTTTAGCTGATGTACCAGTCACGCGACGTGGCAAGATTTTTCCACGTTCTGAGATAAAACGTTTCAAAAGTTCAGTATCTTTGTAGTCAACGACTTCAATTTTATTAGCAGCGATGAAGTCAACTTTTTTACGGCGTTTGAAGCCGCCACGACGTTGTTGTGCCATTTTATTTCTCCTTATATTATTTTTTAAATGTCCTGTTAAAGTTCCAAGACGGTTGCCCTAGAGCAAAACCATCATATTAGAATGGAAGATCATCATCCGAAATTTCCATCGGTGAGCTACCAAATGGGTCAGCATCACGACCAAAATTTGGCGTTGCATTATTGTTCGTTTGAGGACGTGAATTATTTGCAGACTGACTCGGTGCAGAATATGAACCAGTAGCTGCTCCACCACTCATACCTTCACGAGCAGAACGACTTTCCAACATCTGGAAATTATCAGCTACAACCTCAGTCACGTAAACACGCTGACCTTGTTGATTTTCATAATTACGCGTTTGGATACGACCAGTAATACCGATCAAAGCCCCTTTTTTAGCCCAATTCGCCAAGTTTTCAGCTTGTTGACGCCAAATGACGCAATTGATGAAATCGGCCTCGCGCTCACCATTAGCATTCTTAAATTGACGATTAACCGCCAATGAAAAAGTAGCAACAGCCTGATTTTGTGGGGTATAACGAAGTTCAGGATCGCGGGTAATGCGTCCTACTAATACAACATTGTTAATCATGATGACCTTCTCCTATAAAGCTAGTTAAGCTTCAACTTTAACAATCATGTGACGAAGAATGTCAAGATTGATCTTAGCAAGACGGTCAAATTCGCTCAAAGCTTCTGAAGTTGTTTCAGCTTCAAGAGTTGCGATGTGGTACAAACCTTCGCGGAAATCATTGATTTCGTAAGCGAGTTTGCGTTTTTCCCAGTCTTTAGACTCAAGATTCACAGCACCGTTGTCAGTTAAGATAGCATCGAAACGTTCAACGAGGGCAGTTTTTGCTTCTTCATCAATGTTTGGACGAATAATGTAAAGAATTTCGTATTTAGTCATTGATTTTTCCTCCTTTTGGACTAATGACGCAGGTTGAGTCCTGCGTAAGTTGTGGATTTTTCCCACAGAAAGCCATTATAGCAAATTTTTTTTGATTTGACAAGATAAAATTTCCCTAACCAAGAGAGAGATTATCCAGCAATCGCCTTAACAGCAGCATAGACGAGCAATACTGCACCTAGTACAATCCTATATTTCCCAAAAAATGTGAAATCATGTTTCTTAACATAGTTCATCAAGAATTTAATCGCCAGCATTGAAACGCCAAATGCAACTAAACAAGCTAATAGTAAGACGCTGAATTGTTCAAGAGTTAATGAATTTCCATTCTTGAAAAAATGGAATATTTTGACAAGACTGGCCCCAAACATAACTGGAATCCCTAAGAAAAATGTGAACTCAGCAGCCACTTCACGACTTACTCCAATCAGCAACGCTCCAACAATTGTAGCTCCTGACCGCGATGTCCCAGGCAAAAGAGATAAAACTTGAAATAACCCGATATACAAGGCAAACCGATAAGGAAGACGGTCGATATTAAATACACTAAATTCATGATTAGGTACCCATTGACGCTCGATAACAATGAAAGCAACCCCATAAATGATTAACATAAAGGCTACAGGTACAAAGTGATAAAAATGTGCATCTAACCAATTATTAAGAGGTAGCCCAATAATTGCAGCAGGCAGTGCAGCAATCAAGACTTTTAACCATAAACGCCAGGTCAATTGTATTTCACGCGGTGTTTTTTGCTTATCTTTAGGGTTTAACTTATTGAAAGGATTCAATTTATGAAAGTACAAAACAACAACGGATAAAATCGCCCCAAGTTGAATGACTACATCAAACATTTCCTTAAATGCAGCAGATTGATTCAGTCGAATAAATTCTTCAGCAATAATCAGATGGCCCGTTGATGAAATAGGCAACCATTCAGTAATTCCCTCAATAATCCCTAAAATAATCGCACGAATAAAGTCCATATTTGGTTCTCCTAGAAGTTTTCAGCAAAATAGTCTACGAAGCTGTTTTTCCCAACTATACTTTACATCTTGGCATATATGCCAAAAATAAGCACAAAGTTGCCATTTTAGCATCTAAACTTTTGGGATAGGACGACACTCACATCTGTGATATCAGCGTGTATCCTTATTCAGCTTCACAAACTTACTGTTCATTTTTACTTAGCAGAGGATTGTCTGCTCTCTATAAAAGCAACAAGATAAGCACACCCCACTCCACTTTCGTTCTACTATAACTCATTCATTGTAAAAAACAAGATGAGTTTTATTCCATAAGTATATCATAAAATCAAAACCAATAAACTTAAAAACTCAACTCACCTTACCACTTTTTGTTTTGCTCTTGACATCACAATAAAAAAAAGTTATCATTTTGTGTAACACATCGATAGAGGTCGCGACTGATATGAGTTTATGCCGAGCTGGAGCACAGCTAAGACGCATAAATAATGAGAAGTCGCCGAAAGGTTTTTGACGCTCATCAAAAATCTTGGGCTAGTGGGAAACACTCACTAGACTGTCGCCATGACATAGACATGGTGGGGGGCTATTCGTTCAAGAAATTTTAAAAATTTTTCGTACGTTTAGCAATCTCTTTTGTAGATTGCTTTTTTCTTGTTTTCATTGGTTTATCAAGCGATGTTACTATTGAAAACAAGCAAACTCAGATGTATAATAGTCCTGCTTTGATATTTGCTTGGCATGGACTGTCATTGGTTTATTAATCTACTTTTTGAGGTAATTCTAGTTACGACATTAGCAGAAAATTAGCATCTCTTTGCTAATTAAACCATAGAATAAAATTTTTAGGAGAGAGTTTTGGAAAATTCTTTAAACACTAAAACCCAAGTTAAGCGTGGTTTAAAATCGCGTCACATCTCAATGATTGCTCTTGGGGAACTATTGGTACAGGTTTGTTTTTAACCTCTGGTGACGTTATTCACACGGCCGGACCATTTGGAGCCTTAACAGCTTATGTACTGATTGGATTGATGGTCTATTTTCTCATGACGTCCCTTGGAGAAATGGCAACTTATTTGCCAACTTCTGGATCTTTTTCTGATTACGGAACACGTTATGTTGACCCTGCATTTGGGTTTGCACTTGGATGGAACTACTGGTTAAACTGGGCAATTACTGTTGCCGTTGATTTGACTGCCGTTGCACTTTGCATGAAGTTTTGGCTACCCAATGTACCAAGCTGGGTCTTTTCATTAATTGCCCTTGTTATTGTTTTTTCGATTAATGCATTATCTGTTAAAACCTTTGGTGAAACTGAATATTGGTTATCTGCCATTAAAATCACGGTTGTCATCATTTTCTTGATTGTTGGTTTCTTGTCTATTTTTGGAATCATGGGCGGGCATATTGATGTAGCAAAAAATCTGTCCGTTGGTAATCATGGTTTCGTGGGTGGTCTAGGAAGTTTCACTACTGGTGGAGGAATACTTGGTGTACTTTTAGTTGCTGGTTTCTCATTTCAAGGAACAGAGTTACTTGGTATTACTGCTGGGGAAACTGAAAACCCAGATAAATCTATCCCCAAAGCTATGAATTCTATCTTCTGGCGTATCCTTATTTTCTATATTTTATCCATTTTTGTGATGGCTGCAATCATTCCATTTACCGACCCTCACTTAGTCGGAGGTGATTCTGCTGCCCAAAGTCCTTTCACCATTGTCTTCCAACGTGTAGGATTGTCTATCGCTGCTAGTGTTATGAACGCTGTGGTTTTGACTTCTGTCATCTCAGCGGCAAATTCTGGAATGTATGCTTCTACTCGGATGCTCTACTCTCTTGCTAAAGATGGTGGGGCGCCAAAAATCTTCTCAAAAACGTCTAAAAATGGTATCCCTTTTATCGCTTTACTTTCTACAACTGCAATCGCACTTCTAACTTTCTTGACTTCAATTTATGGTGTTAGCTTTTTCACATTTCTTGTATCAGCTTCTGGTTTGACTGGTTTTATTGCTTGGATTGGGATTGCCATTAGTCATTTCCGTTTCCGTCGTGCTTATGTTGCACAAGGTAAAGAGGTCAAAAAGCTCCCCTATCTTGCTAAACTTTTCCCATTCGGTCCTATTTTAGCTTTGATTATGACTATTTTAGTAACCCTAGGTCAGGACCCTATGTTACTTTTTGGAAAATCATGGATACAGGGTGTCATTATGTATGCCGCAATCCCTCTCTTCATTGCCCTTTATCTCGGATATAAGATTAAAAATAAGACGAAACTTATTCCACTTAAGGATGTAGATTTGAGTCGCCATAAAGATTAATATAAAAACCGCTTATTGGCGGTTTTTATATTTCTATAACTTTCAAGTCCCGTTGGAATTTTCTCTCTGAGTAGACCTCCAGCGCACCATCTGGCGCTTTTACAAGGTATTCTCCTATCTTACCAAATGCTGGAATCCGAACTTGGTTTACAACAAGGTAAATCACATCAGCATAGGCGTTTTTCATCTTATTAGGGGAGATATAAAGCCCAATCCAGTCCAAGCTCTCTAACTCATCGCCAATACTTGTATGCGTTGTTAGAGTATTTTTTATCATTCCTTGTTTCTCCAGCTTACGTTTTTCCACAATATCCATAACAAGTTGACCACTCCACGAAAGTTGCTCCCTCTTAAATGCTTCAATGACCCATTGTTCACCTTGAGGTATGTCTGTACTGATTTTCCAAAAATCAATGATGGTATTCCCTAATTTCGCTTGCATTACTTTTCCTCTCCCTATATCTTATATTCTTTCTCAAAATTTTTGAATTCTACGACCTTATAGCTTTCATCCTTTTTTATGAAATAATCTCCGGAAAAGCTTTTTTGGTTTAGAAATATCTCAAGTACAACAAGATAGAGATGAGGAGTTTTATTTTTATAAGTGCGCAATAATTTTTTGAAACCCGACATTAACATTAGATCTGTATTCAAGTTATCACTGTCATTACAAAATATTTTTCTTTTCTCAAATGCTCTTTTTACCCAATTGGGCTGTTTTTCAACATTAGTAAGGAAAATTCGCCACGCTTCAACTGTAACTTCGCCAAGTTTCGCTTGCATTTTAGACTCCTTTTTACTGCATCACTACCCCGTTTTTTTACTTTTATATTATTTAAGCGATAACGCTTTCTTTCATCTATTACTATTATAACATTCCCAAAATAAAAGCGCAATATAATATTGCACTTTTATTACTTTTATTTACATTGATTTTAATCATTAATTTCAACGACTTTTTCTCCAAAAAGTTCTTTTGCCATTGCAAGACCTTCATCTTCATGTCCTGACTCTTCTGGCTGGCTTTCTTGAGGTTTTTCAGCTTTGAGATTTGCGACATATTCTGCCCGAATAGCCTGCCAGTCACTTTCCGCTAATGCAATAATTTCTGGCGAGAAACCCGTAATTGAACTTAATAGATTACCACAAGTCAGCTGTAAATCATCATTTTCTGTCACTCGCTTCGCAAGATTACTGTGTGGAAATGTAACAACTACAAAATTCTCAGAGGCTGCAACTGGTGCAGTGTTGTTGAGTAGCGCGCGTTCAGCTGGTTTCCCGATGCTTGCAACAAGTTCTGGCCAAGCTGACAAGACTGATTTTCTAGCATCATTTGTTGCTTCAGATAGCGCTTTATAGACCAAATCTTTATTAATATGATTTTTATTTACTGACGGATTTTTGACTGTTTTTTTGATTTCTGTCAGTGTGCTTGATTGTGTTGTACTATTTTGATTAGAAATTTGACTTTTCAACTCTGCAAGCTCAGATTTTAACGCTTGAATTTCTTGTTCAAGATGAGTTGACGAATCTGTAAATATTTCTTGAGATTCTGTCAGTACTGACAGATTTTTCCCAACTTCTGACAAACGCATTGTCATCACATCTGCTGCGATTTTGGTCTGAGTTGTTTCTTTAATCGTCTTTAAACTCTCTATAGCAATATCAACCCATGCAAAAATTCGATTTCTGTCAGTACTGACAGACTTGTCTAACAGCATATCTCGAAAATGAGCTAATAAATCCTCGGTGAAACGTAACATATTTTTTCCTTCAGAAAAAACATAATCCAATTGCTCCAAAGCCTTATTTTCATCATTAACTGACAAAGCCTGAATATAGCTGACAAGTGCCTCATTGGCAATAGAACCTGTTACTAGTAGCGCATCTTTCTCTTGTAAAGTGCCTTCAGAAAATGACAGAGCTTGGTCGAGTAACGAAAGTGCATCGCGCATTCCGCCCTCAGCTGATTTGGCAATGACATCTAATGCTTCAGGAGCAAACTCAACTTGTTCATCAGACAAGATTTCAGCTAAATGAGTTCTAATATCACTTGTCGTAATCGCCTTGAAAGCAAAACGCTGAACACGAGAAATAATCGTTGCTGGAATTTTCTGCAACTCTGTTGTTGCCAGAATAAAGACAACATTTTCCGTAGGCTCTTCCAATGTCTTCAAAAGTGCATTAAAAGCCCCCGTTGAGAGCATATGAACTTCATCAATGATATAAACTTTGTAAGTCGCAGTAGAGGCAGCATACGTCGATTTGTCACGAATCTCACGAATTTCATCTACCCCATTATTTGATGCCGCATCAAGCTCAATGACATCTTCTAGCGTTCCTTTTGTGATTGACTCACAAATAAAGCACTGGTTACAAGGTTCTCCGTCTACTTGATTGGGGCAGTTAATTGCCTTAGCAAATATTTTTGCAGCTGAAGTTTTCCCCGTTCCGCGCGGTCCACTAAAAAGATAAGCATGAGAAATCTGATGATTGACAATAGCATTTTTTAATGTGGTTGTTACCACTTCTTGCCCAACCATTCCATCAAAGCGCTGCGAGCGATATTTTCTATATAAAGCTTGATAAGCCATGATTAACCTTTATTTCTAATATAAATCCTGTTGCTCACTATAATTAAAATCTTTGAGTATCTCAGTTGTTGCATCACGAGATTGGATAAGCGCATCAATATCTTCTGACTGATAATTTTTTAACGCCCAGCGAAGTGCAAAAATTCTTGCACGCTCAATCGTTGCAGCATCAGCTTCCGCTGCACTGAAAAATATTTTACGCGCTTTTTCATCAAAAATCGCCCAAGCCACTGCCACATCACAAGCTGGGTCACCCATCACAGCCCTGTCAGCACTGACAACATCAGCAAGTCTTCCATTGGTAACACGCAAATTTTGAGGATTAAAATCTCCCAATACCCAGACTAAATCTTTACTCCAAGGTTTATTAGCTGCACGTTCAAATTTTTCATGAAGCAAATCAGCAGGCACAATTTTTTGATATTGTTTCAAAAGCATCGAAAACTCTGCTTCAAAAAAAGACAAATCAGAACCAGCAAAATTATTTTCAAAGTTCGGAACATTATTTTCTTCACTAGCAGGAAGCCTATGCAACTGATACAAAAAATATCCCAATTCACGAGCAAACTCTCTAGCATCACCAATATTTCCTGGATTTACAGATTGTCCAGAAGTTTTATCAGTATCTCCAAATCTGTCAGCAATAAATTTATCAACAATTTCACTCATCGTTCGTCCTTTCAATTAAGCAACTTCGAAAAATTTAAAATCCGTCATTTCACATAAAATGTCTGCAAATTCTTCCAAATATTTCTCATCAATCTCATCATAAAAACCAACTTCTGAGCTATCTAAATCAAGCACACCTACAACTTTTCCATTTTTAACAAGTGGTACGACAATTTCTGACCTCGCCCGCCCATCACAAGAAATGTAATTTTTATGTTTTTTCACATCATCAACAATCATTGTTTCGCATTTTTCAGCAGACTCACCACAAACACCCTTACCCATTGTGATTTCAACACAAGAAACCGAACCTTGAAAAGGTCCCAAAATCAGTTTTTCACCATTATAAAGATAAAACCCCGTATAAACTTGATCAGGCAAAAAATTCCATAATAAACTGCTCGCATTTGCTAAATTTGAAATCGTATAATTTTGCTCACTCAAGAGTCCTTTTAGCTGTAAATTCAGCATTTCATAACCATCTATTTTTTCTTGTTTATTCATGACAACCCTCTTCATAAAGATATGAATCAATTATATCATTTTTCAAGAACAATTTTTAGATTATATTTTCTTCTTCACATTTGAAAATCTTACTTGAATTGACCACAAATTATCTACAAACATAATCATACCCACTACTCCTTTAAGAATATATTTCCGTGCCTTACAGCTAATAGTCATACGTAGAAAGGCAAAGTATTAAGAGCCACGTGACAATTTTCAGGAGTTCTGAGCAAGCAACCTTATATCTTGATATAACTGAGTTCGCAACATCAGAAGCGATGAGAAAAAACAAAACGGAGTCTACTTCTTTGATCAGAACCACATTTCTCTATTTCTCTACGCTTCTTGACGATATTGCTCACATATTGATATAACTGGATTCTTACGATTAGAAATGAGTGAAAAAGATAAATCTCTCCAATAAACTTCATTTCTCTCCGAGATTTTCTATTTTCATCATTTCTTGCAAATCTTACACACATCTTGGTATAATAAAGAGCATGAACTTAGAAGACCTCAGATGTGAAATTGACCAAATAGACGAACAAATTACTCAACTTCTTGAACAGCGCATGAACCTTGTGCTTGATATTGCTAAAACCAAGAAAATCCAAAAGATTGAAGTTGTTGACCTTTCGCGTGAACAGCTTGTTCTTGACCGTATTGCACAAAAAGTGCAAAACCCCGAATATCGCTCCACAATTATCAATACCTATCAAGATATTATGAAAAATTCTCGTGCCTATCAACAAAATTTTCTTAAAGAAAACAAAAAAACAGACTGATGGAGTATCATCAGTCTGTTTTTTTTACAAGTTAAATTGACCAGCCAAGCTGTCCTTTAACATCATATATTCTAGTTGTGGAAGGTCAAGTAAAACCAATTTACTATTATCCAATAGTTTTTTTGACTTCAAACTATTCAAAAAGCCTTTAATCTCTGTTGTTCCAAGATATAAACATTCCAAAAAGACGATGTGCTTTTTGGCACTCATCTGATTAATAAACCAATCAAAGTCATCCTGAGTCATAGCTATATCAATATCTGAACGACGTACAACCGTTAAATCTTCTTCTTCATTTTTGATGTCCGCTGCTAAAGTTTTAAAAATACTAGTGTCCATCTTTGAGCCACCAGTGACTCCATCCGCCGCATCATCAACTATCGCATCTTCAGCTTCAGCATAAGCACCACGATCAATCATTGCAACCACAGCAATTTCACCATATTTTAAAGTCTTGAGTGAATCTTTTAAATCATTGAGTTCCATTATCTTCGTGCACAACCCCTTTAGTTTTTCTAGCAAAATGTCACAATTTTCGTGAACTATCTCCTATTGCTACATCATCCTAAAACTAAAGAGCTTGTATTCCTTTCCCAATTCTTGAAATATTATCGCTAATTTATTGCGGAAATCAGCAACGAATACTATTAACTTCTCAACCTCATGATAAAACAACAGTAAAAGTCAATTTACAGTCAATCTAGCATACCTCCAGTTTACACTGAGTTTGTGAATTTTTCAAAAAATAAGCTTCCATTTTGTGAAAAAACAAAATCAAATTCAGATAAAACAATCTTACTTTTTCTTTTGTACTTCATGTATTCTTTGCTATAATAGTCTAAAATGGGAAAGAGGATAATATATGAAATTCCAATTTAAAGGAATCAGTTCTTATGAAGAACACGAAGAAAGCAATTACGTTGGTGCTGTTCACAAATCAGTCATCCTTGAATTTGCGAATCTTCAAGATGCGATTAACTACTCTGCTGACCACAAAGATTTCATTATTTCAGAAGATGGAAAGTCGGCTTTCCGAGTTCTTGAAATTTGCGAACTTCCTTAAACGCAAAAAGCACATCAAATGATGCGCTTTTTTTATTTTCTTAATAAAGTTCCAAATAATTATCAATTTCCCATTGTGAAACAAATTGTGCGTAGCTTGCCCACTCAATACGTTTAGCTTCAACAAAATTAACCAATACGTGTTCACCCAATGCTTCTGTAACCACATCATCTTCACGCAATGCTTTAACCGCATTGTGTAAAGTTGAAGGCAAGTCAGTAATCCCATGTGCTTTACGTTCTTCTTCAGTCATCACATAAATATTTGACTCAATCGCTTCTGGAGCTTCCATTTTGTTTTCAACTCCGTCAAGTCCTGAAGCAAGAAGAACAGAGAGAACTAAATACGGATTCGCTGATGGGTCAACTGAACGAAGTTCTACACGAGTTGACATTCCACGTGATGCAGGAACACGAATTAGAGGTGAGCGGTTACGACCAGCCCAAGCAACATACACAGGAGCTTCATAACCAGGAACAAGGCGTTTATAACTGTTTACAGTTGGATTTGCAATTGCTGTAAAGTTGTATGCGTGTTTCAAAAGACCAGCAATAAAACTGTTAGCCGTTGCAGAAAGTCCCATATCACCTGCTGGATCTGCAAAAGCATTTTTACCATCTTCTGTAAATAATGACATATTACAATGCATACCAGAGCCATTGATTCCATGGACAGGTTTAGCCATAAAAGTTGCGTGTAAACCATGTTTACGAGCAATCGTTTTAACAACGAGTTTGAAGATTTGAATATTATCGCAAGCTTTCAAAGCATTTGCATATTTGAAGTCAATCTCGTGCTGACCAATCGCAACTTCGTGGTGAGAAGCCTCTACTTCAAAACCTAGATCTGTCAATACGTTGACAATTTCGCGACGTGTATTACCAGCAAGGTCAGTTGGTGCAAGGTCAAAATAGCCACCTTTATCGTTTACTTCAAGTGTTGGTTCAGCATTTTCATTCAGCTTAAAAAGGAAAAATTCTGGTTCTGGTCCAAGATTAAAGCTCTTAAATCCAAGCTTTTCCATAGATTTCAGATTACGTTTCAGCACACCACGTGGGTCTCCTGCAAACGGTTCCCCTTCTGGAGTGTAAACATCACAGATAACTCCTGCAACTTTACCATATTCATCTCCCCAAGGAAAAACAATCCAAGTGTCAAGGTCTGGGTAAAGATACATATCTGATTCGTTAATACGAACAAAACCTTCGATTGATGAACCATCAAACATCATTTTGTTTTCAAATAATTTATCCAACTGTTCATCTGTGGCTGGAACTTCTACGTTTTTGAGTGTTCCGAGGATGTCAGTAAACATCAAACGTAAAAATTTAATGTCCTTCTCTTTGACATCACGACGGATGTCTGCTGCTGTGATTGCCATGATTTGGGCTCCTAATTAAAAGATTGAGCTTAAGTCTTATGAAATATTTATCAAAAACCGAAACTCTGTTTTCATTTTCGTTGTAAAGGAGGTTGACAGTAGCGTAAACCAAATTTACATACGAGGTTGACTGAAATTAGTAGGATCGGGAGTTCCGAATCGTCCTTGTTGGGCAAATTCGTGTTCGAGTGCATGGTGTACTTCGCTAATTGATAATGTCTGGGATTTCTTAGCATTCCTTTTAGCATAGATTGCTTTGATATCTGCAATATTGTTTCCCTCATGCAATAAATCAGCAATATCAAAAAGTGCATCAATGTCATTGAGCGAATACATTCGACGATTACCATCGTTCCGCTCTGGAAAAATCAGCTCTTGCTCTTCGTAATAACGAATCTGCCGAGCACTCAAATCAGTGAGTTTCATGACGGTTCCAATCGGAAGCACCGCCATAGAGCGTCTTAATTCACGTTCTTTCACTAAAATCTCGCCTCCATGTTTTTTATTATAGACCTTGAATTTTATAATGTCAAGGATTGATGTGAGCTTTTCTAACATCTGTTTTATTTGTTCGGAAATATCGAACTTTTTTGCATTAACAAATTCATATTGCAATGCAAGTTTACAAAAGCTAAACAATATTAATTAAGATAATAATTGTTTGCAACCTCTGCTGATAAGTCTATACGTTTCCTCAAAATTTCCAGTATGCCACGGGTCTGGTACAGAATCATCTAACAACATTGTTATTTTATTTTGTGCATTCACAGGGGCAACTTTTTTTAAATCATCTACATTCGAGTCATCCATCGCAATAATATAATCAAAGCACTCAAAATCAGCTTTTGAAATCTGCTGGCTAACTTTTTGATTATCAAATTTTATATTTTTTTCTACAAAGATATTTTTCGTACCTGGATGAATAGGGTTCCCGTGTTCCCAAGATGAAGTAGCACGGCTTTCGATATGAAACTCATCGTTACGTCCCGCTTTTAAAACTAGATCTTTCATTACAAATTCTGCCATTGGACTTCGACAGATATTGCCTAAACATACAAATAATATTTTTTCCATCTTCCTATACTTTCAAAATGTTTGTCTGAAGTTACTTAAAAGGTTTATATCTGTGAAGCTTATACTCGTTTACCTTTGATTTTTTCTAAGAAAACTTTAGGTCGCTCCACTATTCATTGACTCTATCTCCACTTCGTTGCGCTGTTGATTTTACCAACCAACAAATAGAAACTACTACGATTTACTTTTCTCATTCACAGCCTTGGTGCAGTTATCAATCAAAAAAAGGGATTTACACATGATACAGCTTTAGCTTTTAGACGAACATCTAACCATTAAGTAGTATTAGATGCTCTCTTCGTCATAGATAAAAACTATACTCTCATTATACCTTATTTTACAGGTTTTTTTGGATATTTCTGGCAACAAAAAAATAATCTACAAAAAAGAGATTATTTTTTCTTTTTCAAATACTCTAAGACTATCTCCACCGTCTGCCCTGATGTTTTTTCGGTATTATCAATGAATAAGTCCGTTTTTTCAAATTCAGCAACACCTTCCTTATACATTTCTTGAATACGATGTTGTTCCCACTCATCCAGTTCACGAGTCCCTCGGTTAGTCATACAACTTTCTAGACTTGGGGATAAGGTTATTATTACAAAATCCGCACGCCCAACAGTAATTGTACTAATCTTGTCAAAAGTTTCTAAATACATTGGATATGCAAAAATGATAGTTTCCAATTGTGCTTCAGTAATCAATTGTTCTAGAAGCGTGTAAAGCTTATGAAGTCGTGCACTGATTCTATCAGTGAATGATAGAAAAGCTTCATCGGTTGTCAGCTCATCACACTCAATAAAAATACTATTGGGTAATCTTTCTAATAGAAGTTTTGAAATTGTTGATTTTCCAGAGTTTATCGGTCCATTGATATTAATCACTCTCATCTTCAATCCTCATGATTATAGACATATCCAAGATGTTCGTACGCTAGCTTAGTTGCCTTTCTCCCTTGCTTCGTCCTCATAAGGAATCCTTTTTGAATCAAATAAGGCTCATACATATCTTCAACTGTTTCTCTATCCTCAGCGATATTAACTGCTAATGTACCAAGCCCAACAGGACCGCCATTATACATCTCAATCATTGTCTTCAAGATTTTCTGGTCAATGTAATCTAATCCAGCATTGTCCACATCAAGAATTGTGAGTGCCTTATCTGTAATTAACTTATCCACTCGACCATCACCCATAATCTGAGCAAAATCACGTACACGCTTGAGTAAACGATTCGCAATACGTGGCGTGCCACGCGAACGTAGCGCGATTTCCAAGGCCGCATTGTCAATGACTTCTATTTCGAAAATATCAGCCGTCCGATTGACAATTTCTTCCAAGTCTTTATCGGTATAGTATTCCATATGTGCCGAGATACCAAAACGTGCGCGCAAAGGATTTGACAGCATTCCTGCACGTGTTGTTGCTCCAACCAAAGTAAATGGTGGTAAATCTAGATGAACACTGCGCGAACCATCGCCAGAGCCCAGCATAATATCAATATAAAAGTCTTCCATCGCACTGTAAAGGACTTCCTCGACTTGCATTGGCATTCGATGAATTTCATCAATGAAAAGTACATCACCTGGCTCAAGCTCGTTGAGAATCGCAACTAAATCACCTGGTTTCTCAATTGCTGGTCCTGCAGTTTGTTTAATGTTAACTCCTAGTTCATTGGCAATCACAAATGCCATTGTGGTTTTACCAAGTCCTGGAGGGCCAAAAAGCAAGACGTGGTCAAGCACTTCCTCGCGTAATTTTGCAGCTTTGATAAATATTTCTAACTGGTTTTTGACTTTGTCCTGACCAATATACTGGCTGAAATATTGTGGTCTGAGGGATTTTTCCAATTGGACTTCGTCATCCATTGATTCTTTGTTTAAAATATCGTTCATATTGTCCTCATTATAACAAGATATGAGCACGATTTTCAAGAAATAATGAAAAATAGAAAATATCGGAGAGAAACGAGGTTCCTTAGGGAGATTTGTCTTTTTTTACTCATTTCTAATCGTGCGAACTCAATTACGAAAGATGTGAGCACGACTGTCCAGAACTCGTGAAAACTAGAAAAGGTGGAGATGAGCAACGCCCATTAGAGACTGTTGTCTATTTTCCTGGGTTCTATGCAGCTGAACTCAATTACAGCAGATTGTAAATTCTGTCAGTACTGACAGAATTATTTCATCATTAATTTTAGAGCGGACTTTATATATTCTTCGCTTGTCAGACCTTTTTGATTTGCCAATTCTTTTTCGACTTTTTTCAACTCAGTGGCTCTGTAACCGAGTGCTTGTAGAGCTTCTATCGCTTCCTCTAATGCCACATTATTGCTGTCAGCGCTGACAGGATTTATGGTAAGTGCTGACGAAGACGTTAGGTCAAATTTTCCAGCTAAGTCAAGCACCATCTGCATCGCAGTTTTCTTACCAACTCCCGGAAACTTGGTCAGATATTTGATGTCATTACTATCAATTGCGTTAATCAATCCTTCGTTGTCACTTGCCGCAATAATTGCAAGTGCTGATTTCGGTCCAATCCCAGAAACACTAATCAAACGCAAAAAAAGAGATTTTTCGGATTCGTTGATAAAACCATACAAAGTATGAGCATCCTCTCGAATAACCTGATGCACAAAAACTTTGATTTCAGTATTCATTGTAGCTGACCAGGCATAAGGATTTGCAACGCTGACCAGATACCCTACCCCTTGCACATCAACAACAATATGAGTTGGGGAAATTTTAACTAATTTTCCATTAAGATATTCAAACATTTTTCTACTTTTCTAATATTGATTGAGTTACTGACAGAAACTCTGTCAGTAACTTTCTAATCAAAATCTTTCCATGTTGCAGCTTTTGAGCGGTGCGTTTCTTGGATTCTTCTAAACATCTTCTGAATGTCATCGTCAGAAAAATGAACAATCGTCGGTCTGCCATGCGCACAACTGTAAGGATTTTCACAGGTTGCCAACTCTCTTAGAAGATTTCTTGCTGATTCGGCATCTAGCGGATGATTCGCTTTAATTGAACTTTTGCAAGCCACCATTTGCGCTAGTTCATGCCGATATTTTTTTAGTGAAAATTCCTTAGATGATAGAATAATATCAATCATCTCATTGACAGAAGTTTCAATCTCATTTTCTTTTAACCAAATGGGATGCTCTCTCAGAATAAATTGATTTTCTCCATATTCTTCTAAGAAAATTCCAGCTTCATGAAGTAAATCTTTTTTTTCTGACAAAATCAAGGCATCATTTTTAGGTAAATCAAAGAGATAAGGAGCCAACAACAATTGCTGTTCCATACTCACTTCTCCTATTTTGTCTTTCCAATATTCATATTTGACACGCTCTTGAGCAGCGTGTTGGTCCACCAAATATAAGCCTTCTGGTGCCTGACACAATAGGTAAGTTGCATGAAGTTGAGCTAAGTATTCAAGTTGAGGAAAAACCTGTTTTGTTTCTGTCAGCACTGACAGATCCCTACTGTCAGTAATATTATTCACTGACAGATTTTTGTCAACAAATGATGGTACTATATCAGCGCTGCCAGCACTAGTTTGGGGCTCCACCCATTCTTCTCTTATCAAATTTTCATTTTTGTTAAACACATTTGTTTCACTGACATAGAAATCTTGTCGGGTTTTATCATAATATAACGGCGATTGCTGCAAGGGTAACTCTGTTTGCACATTATTTTCAACTTTTGACATCGGACGCTTTTGCAAATTCTCCAAAGCATCAGGGATAAGAACTCCATCAAGAAATGCTTCTTCAATCCCTCTAGAAATCAATGCCATCAATTCTTTCTCTTTTGACAAACGCACTTCTTGTTTAGTTGGATGTACATTGACATCCGCAAGTTTTGGGTCAATATGGATAGACAACACGGCAATCGGAAATCGACCCACCATCAAACGATTACCATAGCCATCCAAAATTGCACGATTAAGCAAGAAATTTTTAATAAATCTCCCATTAATTAAGAGTGTAATATAATTTCGATTAGCACGAGAAAGCTCAGGTAAACTAACATAACCCGTTAATTCAAAATCCAAATCTGATTTTTCCACGAGTTTCATCTTTTTAGCTGTTGTAATCCCATAAACAGAAGCAATAACTTGGCGCAAATCACCCGAACCACTCGTTCTTAAAAATTCCCGTCCTTCATTAACTAACGTAAAAGAAATTTCTGGGTGTGCTAAACTCAAACGGTTAACAATATCCGTAATGTGTGATAATTCTGCTTGCAAAGATTTGATGTATTTGAGTCTTGCTGGTGTATTGTAAAACAGATTGGCAACTGAGATTTTTGTCCCTGAACGCTTCGCCAAAGGTTCAATTGTCGTAATCTCACCGCCTCTAGCAACAAGCTTAGTCCCTGATTCTTCAGCATTCACACTTGTCTCAATCGTAAATTCACTGACAGATGCAATTGACGGAATCGCCTCTCCTCGAAATCCTAATGTACGAATCCGAAACAAGTCTCCTGACTCTTTGATTTTACTTGTAGCATGACGTCTAAGTGCCATTGCAACATCTTCTTTTTCTATCCCAGAGCCATTATCCGTGACTTCAATCAGACGCAGACCAGCTTCCTCAACTTTGATGGTAATTTTATCGCTTCCTGCATCAATAGAATTTTCAACCAGTTCCTTCACAACACTTGCTGGTCTTTCAACCACTTCCCCAGCCGCAATTTGATTGGCGAGACTTTCATCAAGTTCAATAATTTTTCCCACGATACCCCCCGCTTTCTCATTGGATGTGTGAAGTCCCCTCTGATTTTTCAGCAAACTATACTTTTGACACTACCTTTTGCAACTACAAAACGGATTGACTTCGCAACTTCATCCAATTTTTTTCTGAAAATTAATTCTAATTATAACACAAAAAGCGGTTGCCCGCTTTTCCATTTTCCTATCAAAAATTGACTTTATAGCCTTAATAACTGAAATGATGATAGTTTTGATTAAATTGTTGTTGGAAATAATCCAAATTATTAAAAACAGTAGCAATAAGAAGTGAAAGTAACAGAATAGCCAGAACAATCATTACAGCCCCGATGATGAAAGCAATAAGTCCCGCTCTATTCCAACCGTCCATAATTTTTCGAAATTCTTCTTCATCCCGATAATGATTATCTGGATTCTCCAAAGCCCATCTTTCACCATTGAGCCCAAAGATAATCATCCACACAATCGCAAAAATCGGACCTATCCAAGGAATTAAGCCAAGTAAAATCAGCAAGCCTAGATAAGCACGATGAGCAATTCCAAACCACATCGTAAGCGAAAAAGCACCCCAGTTCCATTTTGTTCTAATTTGTGACTTATCTTGTCCTAATGTCATCGTTGGAATATCTTGATAACTTTCATCCTGAGGTGGAGTAACGACTTGTTCCGCGATAACTGGTTCAGAAATGAACGGTTCTGCAACCTCTGGTTGAGCGATTTCTGGTTCAGAAATTTCTGATTGAGCAACTTCTGGCTTGGCCATCGCTTCTCCCTCAAGGACTTTCTCGTCATCTTGATCAACCGCTGTTTCAACTGGAGTTTCTCCATTTTCCAAAACCGATTCATCAGTTGATACTTCCGACGTTACGGGTACATTATCACCGCTGTCTGCGACAGCTTTTTCCATTTCATCTTCTATCATAGCTATCTTACCTCACATCCTATTAGTTTTAATCATGTTCTCATTTTATTATCTAACGAAAACTAGAATTTCTGGTTCTCTCTAATGTTATTTTAACAATTATCATTTTAAATCCACACCTACAGACTATAATAAGTCTTTCAGCTCCCACAAGAAGTTTAATGCTTCACGCGCAGTCATATTATCTACATTTTTTGTTTTCAATTGCTCAATAATTTCGGAGAAATTTTCATCGAAATCAAATAAGCTGAGTTGTTCTTCATGTACTTCTGATTTTTTTGCTAAAACCGGTTTATTTTCTAACTTTTGTAAAATCAAATCTGCACGTTCCAATAATTTGTCGGGTAGGCCCGCGATTTTTGCAACGTGAATCCCATAAGATTTATCTGCTGGTCCCGATGTAATCTTATGTAAAAATGTGACATCGCCATTTTTTTCTAAAGTCGCAACGTGGACATTAGAAAGAGCAGAAAGCTCTACTTCCAAGTCTGTCAACTCATGATAATGCGTTGCAAATAATGTTTTAGCACCGATATTGTCATGCACATATTCAATAATTGCCTGCGCAAGTGCCATCCCATCATAAGTTGCAGTTCCACGTCCAAGTTCATCAAAAATAATCAAACTTCGCTTTGTCGCGTGCTGAATTGCACGATTTGCCTCCGACATTTCAACCATAAAGGTGGATTCCCCAGAAATCAAATTATCGCTGGCACCAATTCGGGTAAAAATCGCATCAAATATTGGTAATTCAGCCTGTTGGGCTGGAACGAATGAACCAATCTGTGCCATAATAACAGTCAAAGCAAACTGCCGCATATAGGTTGATTTACCAGACATATTTGGACCAGTAATCAATTGAATATTTGTTTGTTCGGGTAAATCAATATCATTTGGGACATACTCTTGAGCGCCCATGACTGCTTCTACCACAGCGTGACGCCCCTCTTTTATATTGACTACTCTAGAATTTTCAGTAAGTGTCGGACGTATATAACCATATTTTTCGGCAACTGTTGACAAACTTTGTAAACAGTCTATCTCGGCAACTGCCTTAGCAAGCGACTGTAGACGAGAAATATATTGTTCGGTTTCTGCTCGAACTTCCATAAATAAATCATATTCTAATAAGCTTGATTTTTCTCGTGCTTCAAGCATGATTTCTTCAATTTCAGCAAGTTCCTTAGAACCAAAACGTTCGGAATTTTTTAAAGTTGCTTTCCGGTAAAAGTGTTCGGGGACACTTGCAAGCTGGCTTTGTGTGATATGAAAATAGTATCCGTCTTTACGATTATAATCAATTCTTAGTGTTGAAATACCTGTTCTTGCTTTTTCATCTGCTTCTAATTTTGCAATCCAAGACGCTCCATTTTGGAGCGCTTCTCTGTATCGGTCAAGCTGCTCATCATAGCCCGTTCTTATAATCCCACCTTCAGTGATTGTACGCGCCGCTGAATCACTGATGGCGCTATTTATCAGCGCTGACAACTCTGGAATATCGTCTAATTTTTTTGTCAGTACTGACAGATTTTTATCATTAAGACTTTCTAAGATATTTCTTATCGCTGGCACATTTGACAATGAATTTGCCAATTGCAAAAAGTCCACTGGAACAGCCTTACCAAAAGAAACCCGAGAAGCCAATCGTTCTAAGTCATACACTCCTTTTAACGCTTCAATCAAATCTGAACGTTCAAAGAAATTATCCAATAAAATCTGCACAATCTCCATACGATTAAAAATCGCATTTTCAGAAATTAATGGTCTTTCAATCCAAGAGCGCAACATCCGCGTTCCCATCGCTGTTTTAGTCGCATCAAGTAACCAGTATAAAGTCCCATGTTTCTTACCCTCGCGTTTATTCACAGTCAACTCAAGAGAAGATTTTGTCGCAAAGTCCATCTGTAAATAATCTTTTATTTCATAATGTTCCACCTCTTGCAAGTGACTCAAATCACGCATTTGTGTGCGTTTTACATAAGCAAGAAGTTTCGATGATACTTGATTTTCAAGTTCTGTCAGTGCTGACAGTTTTATCTGTAAGTGTTCAGGAAAATTCTGTTGTTCAGAAATTAACAGATTCATCTGTTTTGATAAAATTTTTGATTGTTGCTCTGTCAGTTCAAAACCAACTACAACTTCACGTGCTTTAAGCGAAGCAATCTCACCCACAACAGTAGAAAAATCTGTCAGTTCCGTTACTTTAAATTCACCCGTCGATAAATCCATATAAGCTAGACCAAACTGATTTTCTGCTTTCTCCCCTTGCTTATCAATCGCCACCAAAAAATTATTATCAACACTAGAACCTACATCTGTCGCTGTACCTGGTGTAATAACCTGAGTCACGGCCCGTTTTACAATCCCTACAGCTTTTTTGGGGTCTTCCATTTGGTCTGCGACTGCTACCTTATAACCCAGATTAATCAACTTATCGATATATTCGCCGACTGCATGATGGGGCACACCCGCCATTGCAATAGGATTTTCTGAATTTTTATTACGCGAGGTTAATGTCAACTCCAAAATTTGTGCTGCATTAACTGCATCTTCATAAAAAAGCTCGTAAAAATCACCCATTCGAAACAGTAAAAAAGCATCAGGATAATCTTTTTTTATATCCAAGTACTGCTGCATTCCCGGTGAAATCTTTTCAGACATATTTTATCTCTTCTCACTTATTTCTTAATTTATAGCTATTCTGTCAGTACTGATACTGTTAAAGTTTGCGTTTCACGCAAACCGCTTTTTGCGCTTGACGCAATGCGTCAAAATTACAGATAAGAAAAACGTTACTTTTCTCAATCGTCGCAAGTCACGCACTTTGTGCGCCGTTCTATAAACGGTCTACGTTCGTTTGCTTAGCAAGCAAAGCTTGCAAGAGCAAAAGGCAGTATCTTTGCAGTTCATCTAATAATTTTACTGCGTAAAATTAAAAGTGAACTAGTATGACAAAAATTACTTTTCATCATTTTCTAACAAAATATTCACTTTTCGCTCAATTTCGCCCGTTACATATTGCACCAAGTCATTAACATCTTGCAATTTTATAAAATATTCCTCAACTAACGGACTCATTTTCAGTGATTTTTCGATTTTTTGCGCAGCTTGTGACGTTTCTTTATAAGCTTGCATTTTCCCAATTTCTCGGTATAACATCGCATCTTTTTGAAGTTTCTTCATCTCTTCCTGAGCTTCAAAAAGCGATGTTTGTTCCTGCAAACGTTGCTCAACTCTCTTGAAATCTTCTACATATCCAAGATGTTCAATCTTCTCTTGCAGTTGCCCAACAAGTTCATCATAATACATTTTCAATCTCCACCACAAGCGCACGCGCTGCAGCTTCCGATACACAAGTTACAAGTAAAGTATCGGCGCCTGCCAAAGTTCCCAAAATCTCCTCACGTTCTTCAGCATCTAACGCATTCGCAAGCAAATCTGCTTCTCCAAGTCGCGTATGAACCACAACCATCACACTACTTGATGCTACCTTGATCACAAAGCGAGAAAAATAAAGCTGCAACTCCGACTGAATTCGCCCATCTTCCCCATCCAGAAATGAATAAAAGCTCTTACCATCTCTACGCTTTTTAATAATATTCATCTCTCGAATATCACGTGACAATGTTGCTTGAGTAATACTAACTCCCTCAGCTTCAAGTATCTCTTGCAAATTTTCCTGCGTCGCCACTTGATTTTTACTAATAATTTCTTTAATTAAATTTAATCGTTCGTTACGCTTCATAGTATAATTATACCTTCCCATTGTATTTAATTATACCACATTCTATTACAAGCCCTTTAATATCAACGTTTAGCAATACCATCTATTCACCATTCCCTCATATTATATTTTATTTCATTAACATTTTTGGTTAGCATTTGGTTAGTTTATAAATCAAGATTTTCTAATTTATCCGATAAATCTTCCTGCATTTTTATTGTCATGTGGCTATAAATCTGTAATATCATTTTTTCGTTAGAATGCCCCACACGTTCCATTATACTTTTAATTGGCACACCTAGCTCTATCAATAAAGAAATATGAGAATGTCTTAGCATATGTAAATTATATGTTCGAGAAACATCTGAATCTTTATCTAATATTTGACAGATACGTCCAAAATATTTGGATAAATTCCCTCTATGAAACATTCTGCCCTTTTCTGTCACAAAAATAAAATCACTATCTTTCATATTTTTACGAAAATAATCTACTATTTCAATACATCGTGTATTTATATAAATACTCCTATAAGAATGAGATGTTTTAGGACTTAGTAGCTGTCGCTCTTGTTCTGAATACCCATAAACATTTAATGTATGTCTAACAAATAATTGCCTTTTTTCAAAATCAATATCTTGCCATCTTAAAGCTTGTAATTCTCCAATTCTCAAACCTGTTAAAAACAAAAATTCATAAACCATCGTTTTTCGCACTTGTGATACATTTTGATAAGAATAATCAAGAATCCTCCTCATTTCTTCCTTATTCAAAAATTTATTTTTCTTTTTTCTAACCTCCTCAAAAGTAGTCCTAGCTTTAGGTAATACTACTCTCTCCATAGGATTATCAGCAATATAGCCCACTTTTTTTGCATAACTGAAAAATAAATTATAATATGTCTTTCTCAATGCTCTAGTAGAAGCAGAAAGGTGCAATCCTAAAATAAACGTTTGAATTTCTTGACTTTTAATTTCTTGAATCTTTCGAGAACCAAATTGTTCTAAAAACTTTGAAAAACTCTTTTCCTCCGAAACCGCAGACGAAGCTTTTAGTTCAACATTTCTGATCACTCGCCACTCTTTAAAAATCTTTTGAGTTAATAGACATTCATTTGAATCCTCACTTTGCTCTACTTCCTCATATAATTTCATTATATTTGAAATTTTGAGTGATAGCTCAGTTTTAGCTTCTCCTTGCGTTACTCTACTCTTAGATTTTTTTGTAATCGTTACTTGACGCCATTTATTTTGCTTTTCATCAAAAAACTTTTCAAAATAACGATATTTTCCATTAGACAACTTTTTTAAAAACATTCCTTTCTCCTACTTTTCAAAACCAAGCAAGAAAGTATGCAACTATATTATAACATCTCACATTGCTTTTTTTACTTCTTTTTCCAAAAAATCTATATACAATAAATAACCCTCTAAATCTATCAACAATGTTCTATAACCATATTTATGAATATATTTTGAAAAATTAACATCACACTTCATAGCTCTAAGATGATTTTCAACCGTTGAAATAGACCAACCCATTTTTTTAGCTATTTCTTTTTTTCTTAATCGCATCGCTTCCTCCATCATTTACTAAAAAAGAGCAAGATTTTTTCTTGCTCTATTTCTTAATAATAACCTTTTAATTTGTCATGCTTATTCCATAAGTAAGCTTCTGCTTCACTTAATGCCATGTCATAACCTTTAAAAGATGTTCCATATTTTCGATTGACATAATTTATTGTTTTTTCAATCTCTGCTAGACCTTCCCAACTGCGGGGAGAGTCATTTGCTCTACGTACTTTTTCAATATCTCGTCTTAAATCTACTATTTGTTCTTCTTTAATCATGATAAAACACCTTTATTTAACTAACATTTGTTTAAAATCATCTACTGGAATTTCAAATGAATCATGAATAAACATTTCCCAGCACATTTTACAATATGTTCTCTTTTGGATTTCTTCTTCACCGCCCCAGTTAAATCTATAAGTAACCATAACACTATTCGTATCATGAATATACCAAACAGACAGAACACTTAATTTTGTGCCATCTGCTCTTGGTTTTTCCAACAAATCTGTCATTCCTCTAAATAAACCTCTATTTCGTAAAGAACGACCTATATTTTCTCTTTCATCTCTACGAAGATTCAACCAATTTTTCTTTTGATAAACCATCATTTTCTCACTTTCTGTAAACAAAAAAGCCTGATTGCTCCATCAGACTTCAATCTATCGTCTAATAATAGTAACTCGAATAGCCCCATACTCTATCCAGCCCTCAAAATAACAATCCCTTACCATTCCCTCCTCTCTTGTCAACATCTCACGAAAGGTATTTTCTATTCTTCCTCTGCTTCGATTGTCTAAGTCATGATATTCTAAATAAACTCGTGATGCTTCGCTGATTGCTTCTTCCCTGTCATAAGTTTGAAAACCGCTTCGTTTAATTAAATATTTCATATTCTCTCCTCTTATTTTATTTTTATTGTTCGGAAATGACTTTCAAAATCTTGGAATTTTCAACGTGAAAACTAGGTTAATATCAAACATTAATCAACTATTTTTTCATTATTGATTTTAAATGATTTTTAAATGTACTTCTTTCAGAGCAATAAAGCGTTCGAGTGTGACTTATTCCACTCTCTATTCGTTCCACTTCAGAGCATTTATCTTACCTCTCTACAAAATAAAAAAGTCCAACTAAATATCAGACCTTTTAATTATTTTTTCTAAATTTTTAATGTGCTATAAATCTGATCCGCTATTGCCTTAGCCATTAATGGCGGAACAGCATTACCAATCTGAGTTCTTATCTCTACCTTCTTACCATAAAAAATATAATTATCATCGAAAGATTGTAGCCTTGCAGCCTCCCTAGGAGTAATAGAACGATGTAAAAATGGATGATTATTTTTTCCATTTGACGAGGCATCAAATCTAGTATCAATTGTAGGAGAAGGCTTATTCCAAACCAATCTTCCCCAAGTAGTTTTAAATTTTTGCTTACCTTGCATTTCCTTAGGTAAAAACTCCTTGCCTTTTTCAGCTGGAATCATCTTAAGCTTCTCAATCGCTACTTTACTATGATTAGATGCTTTATGATTATAAAGCTTTGAACTGTTGTATCTCATCATTTTTTGGTAAATTGATTCCGCATTAGTCGAATATTCTTGTTCAAACTCTCCTTCACTCGAGTTCAAATAAGCAAGATCTCCGATTGCTTCTTCAACAGTTACTATCTTTTTTACAGTAGGAGCAGGTAATTCAACTTTCTTGTATTTAGAACATAAAAAAATTGCTCGTTCTCTAGTTTGTGGAACGCCATAATCCGTAGCTTTTAAGATACCAAAAGATACTTGATACCCTAATTCATGAATAGCGCTTATTATTTGATTCTTAAACCATCCTTTTGAAGTTGATAATAAATTTTTTACATTTTCAATCACAAATACTTCTGGCTCTAATTGTTTTACAATATCCAAATATTCTAGGAAAAGAAAATTTCTGGGGTCTTCCAATCCAAGATTCTTTCCCTTTAGAGAGAATCCCTGACAAGGTGGACCACCAATAATCATGTTCACTTCACGATTTTTCGATAGATTTATAATTTCTTCTTTTACAATCTTTTTCTGAATATCTCCTATGACTAATTTTACATCCGGATTATTTTTTTTCATAGTTTGAGCTAATTTTACATTAATATCTGTCGCGACTACTGTTTTAAAATTAGGATTCATATGCATTCCATGAGACATTCCCCCTGCACCACAAAATAAATCTAATATTCTAAACATCCTATTCCCTCTTGTATTTCCTTCTAATCAATATACGCTTATAAACTGCTTTCCCATTGACCGTAGGCTTGAATAAGTCATATTCATTATCTGATCCATGATTTGCTTCCCCAACTATTTCGAAATCATTTTCATTATGATATTTAATATATGTTAATGGAACACCCATGATTCCATCATAATCTAGTGGAATATTGGACACTCTAGAAACATGAATAGCCTCAAAATTATCATATTTGGGGTATTGGGTGGCTTTATATCTATTTTTTAATGCTAATTCCGTGTTTTCTTTATTAACGCTCAGATTAGTGAGCCACATGGCATTTCCGATACTTCTCCACTTTTGACCAGTTTCATCTACCCAAAACCTTGTTTTCCTAAACGGACTATCACTGGGTACTTTAAAAATCATCTCACCAAAATGATAGCCAACCCAAGCTAAATTATTTTTAATATGTGGAAAAATTTCTTTGTACAATAATGCATTTTGGTTGCCTATAATTAAATACTTTTTCTTGTATTTAATTAGCAATGAAAACATTTCTGAAAATTTTGAAAAAGGTGGGTTCGTCACAACAATATCTGATTCTTTTAGATAATCTATACACTCCTTGCTTCTGAAATCTCCATTCCCTTTTAATTTAAATATTTTTGCACTCTTTTTTATATAATTTGCAAGATAGTAATCATCCATTTTTCTTGTTATTTTATCTGGAATTTCATCGATTACCATTCCATATCCTTGTTCTACACCTAATTTATTTTCACAATTGATTATTTCATATATTCTTGAAAAGCTATAAGATGTACATATTAACCTTTTCAACTTTAATTCATTAAAGTTCATTAAAAAATACTTTGAAAATGACGATTCAAAAGGATCGTCTGAATTACAGAGTACAGTTTTACCTTCAAACTGCTCTTTATACCTGCTAACTTCGCTTTCTACAGTTTTGTAGTCTGTGTACCACTCATCAGTATTCTCCGAATGCTTAGCTCTATTTAAAATTGAGTTACCACCCATATTCAATCCCTCTTTATCTTTTTTAGAAATGATTTACTCTAGAAAAGAACATTATGAATAGGACAACTCTATATGTAGACCATAGTATATCTAAAAAACTTAAAATTTCCAGTGAATCTACGCTCCATATTTGTTGTCTTTCTATTCAGTATTAAAACTTACCTTTTTTAGTATTATTTTACCTTTTATGATTATTATTCATGATATGTAGCCATTTTTCTTATTTTAAGACAAATAATAAGCGAGGTAGTTGTTTACAACCTCGCCAAGTATACTTTTTTACTTTCCTAATTTAAACCACAAAACACCATACAACTATAACCGACAAGGAAACTCTTGGCTTTAGAAATCATTTTAGATATTAACATCTCTCTTTTATTCAAGTATCTATTCTCTACCGATTTCAAAACCACCAAACGCCATAATTGCTTGTATTGCTTCCGTCCCACCTATTCTATTTTTAGTACCCGGCTCTTTTAATTCAGCTTTTAGGAAACTCGGAATACCTTCAATATTGTAAATATTAATTCGGCGCTGCTTAGAATATTTCATAGGATAACCTCCTGAAGTTATAGCACCTTTGATAGGATAGACATTGGGCTCATTTTCCCCAGATTCTGGTTCTTCACAATCAAAGCGACAGTTATTCTTCAAAAATTCCACAACTTCGACTTTTTTATTATATGGAAGTTCTTTCCAAGCATCTAATGATAATCCCATAATAGCTTCTCCTGAATAGTTTTTGTCCTAAAATCAACTCTACTAAGGTTAATTATATCACATATACATACGCATGACTAGTCTCTAATAATCATTTTCTGTTCTTTCTCCGCCATTAAAATATTTTTCAAAAATATTCTTCTACATTTTTTAACTCTGAAACATCTCGCATTTTCAACATGAAAATAAAACTAAAACCGAACATTTTTATTTTCCAATCACATAATGGTATTGACTAGCTTGTGCTTTGGTTAACACTTGGAACGTATAAACAGTGCTAAAACCAGTTCCTGATTGTGAAATCAAGACTGAACCGTCCGAGTGGATAGCTTCCACAAAAGCCACGTGTCCATATTGAGGGTCTGCTGCCCAAGCACCACCGACACTCTGTCCGCCCTTAAAACTGACCGCACTATGCAACGTTGGGGTCGTTGTGACCGTATAACCTGCTTTATTCTGCCAGTCTTGACCGTTCCCCATAGTTAAATCATAAGTAATTCCAAATTCTTTAGCTCTGTTCCAAACAAACCATGTGCATTGACGATACTCATAACTTATCGCACGATAATTATTAACATTAATCGGTTTATCCAGTTTCCAGCCGTTAGGTAAGCGAGGGAGAACACCTGACCCACCGTCAGAAGTCATCGCATCATACCAATACTTTGCATCCGCCTGTCGTTGAGCCAAACTTTCTGTTGCTCCTGCACGCTCCCATTGCCGCATGATTTTTTCAGTCGCATCATTAATTGCTTTACCCTTAATCAATTGTTTCAACAATTTAGAATCTGAACCGTCATGCTCAAACATAAAATCAACTTGCAGTTGGGCATCCGTCCACGCTTTTTTTTGACTTTTAGCATAGTTAAGCAAGTTTACTCGTCGTCCGCTATCCCACTGAGCCAAACCAAAAGCATAACCGCCAATACTAGAGTTCATTGCCTTTGTTTCGTCAAAGCTTGCATGAGATTGAATAACAGAGGGCTGAAGCTGACTTTCCACTTGATTATTTCCTAAAAGTGCCGCTGCCCCTCTTTTGTTCCCCCTTCTTTCAATGCCCTATCCCAAATGATTTGAGCCGTTTGCGTTTGAGGGTCACTCACATTAGCTGCTACGTTTGAGCTTGAATCATCTGAAATCACTACTCCAAACAACATGAGGACAAATAAGAAAATCACTAAAACAGGAACCAGATAGGGTAAAAGGACTAAAAGAAGTTTTCTTTTTAATTTTCGCTTCATCATCTTTCCTCAGTTTCCTATTTAGGCACGATAAAGGGATTATTTGTCTTCGAAGGTTCACTAAAAATATCATCATTTTTGGGCGCTTGTTGTGTCGAAAGAAAGCGAGGACGTTGATTTTCAAAACGGTGTGCCATTTTATAAGCCGCTTGTTGCTGTTCGCCTTTTATTTTCGCACTTTTTACCAATTTATTTTCTTTTGTTTCTGACGATTGACATGATTTTTCATACACAGCTTGTGTATTTTTAGCAAAACGTTCCGCAGCTGGACGAATTTGAGCCATTTTCTTCTCTTGCTCAACTTTTTGATCTGCTTGTTGTTTTAACTCTTTTAACGTTTTTCCCTTATCTGTTCGAGGATTTTCTTGTTTCATATCATTGTAAGGCGCTACTTTGTCATTGGCTCGTTGTTGTTTTGTTTCAGAAGCCTGTTTATTTTTAAATGATTCTGCTTTTTTCCTTTGTTTTTCAAACCGCTGTTCAAATCGTGCTTTTCTTTTAGCGGCTTGTTCTTGTTTTTTCTTTGTTTCATTAGGATTGAGCATTGTTCTCATGCTATTGGCATATTTCCTGAAACGCTCCCCTGAACGCATCCGCTGAACTGCTCCTGTTCCTACTTTCCGATTAACCTTTCCAGCAAATGTTTTTCCTGCCACTACTCCAGCCGTTGCCCCTGCTAAAACAGGTCTTAGGGTGCGTTGTTTTGCCCTCGAAAACGCATTATCCATGGCATTAAATACCTTATTATTTGTGACCGCACTTGAAGCATTTCCTAAAATAGATAAAAAGAATGTCCGATATTTAAAAAGCACAATGTAAATAACGATTTTAGAAACGGCAAGAAAAAGGTAATTGGTGGAACTTCCCCCTAAAAGCTTATCCAGTAAATTGTTAAAGCTTAGAAAAATAGTAGTGCCATAGCTTAAAACGACCGATAAAATAAGGGTCAATGCCGTTTTTATGGACAGATTTTTCGTTGCCTGTGAAAAGATAGAAAGAAAAGAAAAAATCACAATCGCTGGCGCAATCGCAAGTAAAAGCAGAAAGGCTAAACCTGCAATGACAGCCCCTAATTTAAAAGCAATGACCCCACAAGCTAAAACAAAATTATTAATCACTGAACCAAGGGCAACCGAAAATTTATCGCCAATTTGATTAAAGGTCAAGTGTTCATTCTTTAATGACTTTTGAAGGTCTGAGACTTTTCCTGAATCGTTCTCTGTATTTAAGAGTTGATTGACATTTTCGCTTTTTGTTCCGTACTGCTCCTCACTATCAAAGTTCATTCGTTCAAAAGGTGTAATAACCATGGTTTGCAATAAATCAGGACTTTGATTTGATACACCAGAAATTTGTATTTTCTCAATAACCGAAGTACTAAATTCTGCTCCTTTAGTATTGACCGTATCAATCACTTTCCCAGTCAAATTAAAATACGCACTATTCATTAACAAGACCCCAAAAATCACAATTAACGTTTTGGCGACTGTTCCTTTAATAAAAGCTTTGAGCAAGCTATAAAGTACCGCAAGCGCAATCAACCAAAAGACTGGATTTTGAGGTTTTAACAATGAATCATAAAGGGTTTGTCCTGTTGCCAAAATTTCTTTAGCATAGGTACTTACAACATCTAATTGGGAAAGTAGCCCATCAATCCATTTCGTAAAACTATATTCTTGTTTGGCAACATAAAATATCCCTTGTGCTGCCGTATTAATGCCACTTTTTAATGGATTGCCTGTATCAATATAAGAAGTATAAGCATACAAAGGAGTTCCTGCATCTCCAACAATATAATCTGTTGAATAGTCGCCTGTTGCCGCTGACACTTTATCATCAACTGCCCCTGTCAAATTATCTATACTGTCTTGTGCCTCCTGCGCAGCGTTATTCAAATCATCTAACGTTCCTTGGTCTAGAATAGAAATCCCTGGCATGGAAGTTGAATCCTCCGCACTCACGCTTACCATTGGAAAAAGACAAAAGAAAAGCGCCATTAAAAAAATGACGTGTTTTAATTTCATTATGCCACCTTTCTAGCTGATGCATTACTCCCTTTTTGCGTTTTAAACAATGCGGCAAGCTCTGGAAATACTCCGTCAACTGTGATACGTGAAATTCGTCCGAACGCATCTTTATATAAACATTGCCCTCTCGTCATGGTTTTCATCATCCTTCGAGATTCTTCTGTAATCGGAATTTCTAAATAATTTAAAACTTCATCTACTTCATTAGGTTCAAGAAAAGCAAAGGTTTGTCCAAAACTTGTATTGTCTTTCACTCCCCTGCTTCGCTTTTATCTCGAATAGATTGGCTCACTTGCAGTGTAAAGTCATTAAATG
Source organism: Lactococcus allomyrinae (assembly GCF_003627095.1). Taxonomy (NCBI): domain Bacteria; kingdom Bacillati; phylum Bacillota; class Bacilli; order Lactobacillales; family Streptococcaceae; genus Lactococcus; species Lactococcus allomyrinae. The sequence goes on from NZ_CP032627.1 coordinate 2,028,819, forward strand.
ACCGCCCTGTTCTACGTTTTTCTTTCAAAATATGTGCGCCTGCTGGTGTAGTTTCCAAAAACCAAGCTTCATCAAAAAGGGTAGACGTATTTTCAGATTTATCTCGACGACCAAACCACGTACAAAAATAGCCTAACGCATACATAATCGCTAAAGAATTAATTTGAGCATCCGTGTATTGTTCAGGAGAATCTTGTTCTGTCGGCAAAGAAAGTCCTTGAACTTCTAAGATGGTAATTCGGCTCTCCATTGAAATTGCCGTATTCTCTCCATGTGAAAAAATCAAAGACAAGATAGAGCGGTGGCTGTTACTGATTAAGTATTTAGCAACTTTCGCAATCCCCTCATTTTCATGTTTTGACAAGTCATCAAAGACAGAAAGCAAGCCGACTTGTTCCCCTTTTTCACGCTTTTTGATAAACTGCTCTACCACATCAGGAAATACCGTGTCAAAATCAATATTACGATAATCTTTAGGAAGCACTTGTTTAACCAATGTTTTCGCAAGGTCAACCACTTCATCGCCTTTCAAAAATACAAGAGGGTCAAGCACTCCGTGGTTCGTTTCAACTTTTGCATCAAAAGTTATAAAATCTATTTTTTCGATATAATGCACAATGGCTTGTTTAAATCCGTAAGACCATTTTTCTTTTTCACTTGCATTTTCATCAGGAACTGGTTCATTTTTATAGTCATTCATGACTTTTAAATACTGCTCACGCATTTCTGCTTTTGGGTCAATATAGAGATTTCTTGACTTCATTAAGGTCATGAACAAGAAAAGCAACTTCGCTAAGAAGCTTTTTCCTTTACCTGTTTCTCCAATAATATCAGTCGCAGGGTTATCTGTGATTTTTCCCTCCACTTCTTTATTAACCACAAAAGGATTGAAAAAGACAAGATTATTAGAGTTCGCAAGTGCTTTCTCAAAATCTCCCCCATAATTTGTATTGGTTCCATCTACTCTCGCTGCATAAAAGCCATAATCAAAACCGACTTTTTCCGTCACAAAAAAGAGATTTTCACAAAAACTTTCTACTGACATGGGCTGAATCCAGTTTTTATCCGTTGAAAGTAAATCATTGGCATAAGTCATTTTATCCATTAAATAAGGTTGGTCGCCCATTGCCGCAGAAAGTTCGACTTGAAAAGCTTTCATCTTTTCCATCAAAATATCTTGTTTCCACTCCACTTCTTCAACTGTATCGCCTGTAATCACTAACGTCATCAGATACGACAAGAACGTTTCATTGGCATTATCCCTCTGAATCACATCCCCCAAGACTTGAACAGAGGCACCGATATTATCATTTTGAATAGAATCTTTTTCATACGCTTCAATTTGGGTTTGCTTCAATCGCCCTAAAGCACGTTCAGCCTTTTTCTTAATCGAGTTCCACCCTCTTTTTTTATTGAAATAATACTTAGTATTAATTTCAATTGGAAAAGATAGGGTTTGTAAGTATTCCACCAAATGAAAATAACTGACATTATTAGGCAGATAAGCAATAGGTAATGCCTTTACCACACTTTCGCCATAGTCATTCCCTAAGCGGTTAGTGCCATCTTCAAAATACCTTTTTCTCCCTTCTTCAAGATTGGTAACTGAATTTTCCATCATGTGAATCTCATGCTCACGTTGATAAAATAAGCCACGTAAATATTGATAACGATTAATAAACAGTGTTTGTGATTGATTGGTTGGTTTAGCCCCCAAACTTGAAAGGGTTGAGGTCAACGTTTCATTCAATAGTTCATACTCCTCATGCCAACCCTCAAAAAGTTTCTTTTCTTTCAAAGCGCCTATGGCTTGTTCTTTGAATAATTGAAACGTTGTTTTTAAAGTCTTAATCAAATTGGTTGAAATATGGTCATTCTTCAAAGGAATAACCATGAAATAGCGATATTCATAGGGCGAACCCATTTCTTCCGCAAATAAATCTAACGTGCCATCAAACAAATATTCCGCTAACTCTCTTGTATCATCCGCTAAATCATCAGATAAGACTTGATAACGTGCATAAACATCTAAGTTCATAGGCAAAGTTAAAATTTCGCCATTATGATAAGGGATCAAATCAACAAACACATTATTTTGGATTGCTTTTGCGGTTTCTTTGGCTTCTTCATCCGTTCTTGAAAGATTAATTGCTGGCACTTCAAACAGGGCATAAACTTCCCCATTTTCTTTTAACATTAAGTTATCATGAAAACTGATGATATTATTATATTTTCTTTTTTTAAACATTACTCCCCTTCTCTATGATGCACCCCTTTGACCCAGTAGCCTTTTTTACGAAAATAAATAAAATAAGTTTTTCCATAATCCCACAAGAAAACAGGAAAACTTTTTCCATCAGGACGAAAATCAGAAAAAGCTAAACCCACAGACCAAGACAAGAAACCACTTGCAGCCAAGCGCCAATTCATTGGAATCAAGGTTAAAAATTGAAAAGGGAATAGCCATAGTACCATGAATACCCCCACCGCATAAGCATAGGTTGAAAACTTTTTCGCATTGTTCAGCGACCAGCGCTCTGTGATTTTTTGAATCCAAACTGGCTGTTCAAAAGAGCGCTTGAATGTAAATAGTCTTTTATCTTTCATTGTTTCCTTTCTACGAGCCTAAATTAAACTTACTGCCAACCCATTTAATGATTTTACCGACGACCCCACCGACAATATTCATGAAACTTTCAGGGTTTGCGGCAAACCACCAGACTAAACCAGCACCAAGAATGACAGCAATAGCCCCCATTGTTTTATGACTGTGCATTTCTTTAACGACTTTAAAACCCATCCACGCTAAAAATGGACCTGACCCTAATTTCCAAAGGGCTTGAAATAAATCCATAATCTCCTTATCCTTTCGTTGTTTCCATATCTTTTGCCGTAATCACATTTGAAAAATCACGAGCAAAATAGGTATTGTTTATTTTTTCAATCGTAAAGACATAATTTTCAGGATGTGTCCCTAAGCTATTTTTAAATGTTGCTTGAATGACTGCCTTGTATTTATCTTTTCCGACTGATTTATAATTGGTATAATCAATAGATGCCAATTCCTCAGAGGTTGAAAGCCCTAACCCTTTAGACAACAAGTCCAAACTTTCCTTATTCTTCGTCTTTGCTTCTAACAAGGACTTAACAAAAGCATTTAACTGATTTTCTTTTGACTTAGAAAGATTTGTCATTGCATCCAACGATAAGAGAGGTGCTGCTTTCCCTGCATTGAGTGCTGTGATATCTTCAAAGGTTGGAAATGAAGAAACATAATATTTCTCTCCTACCTTTGCATAAGGAACTTTAAACAATGTATTGGTCGTATTTGAACTCTTTTGAACACTTGCCTTTTTCCCTTTGGATGCTGGAATCGTCTTTTGAGTCGTCGTGGTATAAGAAACCAAATAAGTCGCAGATGAATCCGTAAAGTGAAGTAACTCTGATGCCGTTAATTGACTGGTATTTTTTTGTTGTCCTTGCGCAGCAATAGGCAAAGCTTGACCGTAAAAGGCACTAAGAAGCACCTGATTTTTTTCTTGTCCTGCAGCATCACTCGGAACATTAAAATAAGTTTTCACAAAATCATTTAAAAAAACTTGTGCGCTGTAATCTTGTTGCCCTTGCCCCCTGCCATTTTTTTAATTTGAGCTTGGTCTGATTGAATGATTTTCTGTGCTTCACTACGCACTTGATTTTGAGCTTGAAAGTAACTTAGACCACTTCCCAAAGAAAGTACGACTATTCCAATACACACCGCACCAAATAAGCCATTACTTAACTTTTGATTGTAGGCTTTTGGAAGGGTATTTTTTTGGTAAGTTTGTCCTCTCAATGGCTCACCTTGATTGACCGCTTTTTTATTTCCCCATTTTCGTTTACTTTTTTCTTTTTGGCTTTCCTTTACCGCGACCCCTTGCTTTGGCTTAGGAAGTTCAACAGATTCAACTTCTTGTTGTTCTGCCTTGAAAGCCTTTGTTAGAACCGCTGTTTGAGCAAGTGTTAATTCTGAACTCCCCTCTCCTGCATCAATGTCATTAATCTGACAGAGTATCAGCAAAAATTCTGATTCAGTTTTTAACATTTTTGCCAGTTCATCAACTGTTACTGTTTTCATTTCTCCCTCTCTATTCCTTTTTTTCCATTCCTGATAATACTGCCAGATGGTTTGCGTGTTCTAATTCTAAATTCAAATTGGCTAAATCACATTCAAGTGAATCAAGATAAATTCCAATTCTACGAGCCACTCTGTCAGCAACTTTATCGGCAGGGGTTAGGTCACTTAAATCTTGTTCGGGGAAACTCAATTCAAATGGAATCCTTTTTAAAACTTCCTTCGACTGAATTTCAACAACAAGTTTTTTAATTTCTTTTGTCCGTTCAATTAACGGTTGGTATTTTTCATTTTTGTTCATTTTACAATCCCTTTATTCCTTTTTTGATTTTTGCAACATGACCCTCATTTGAATTGAATTTGAAATAAACCCTTGTATATTTCAAGTGATAAGTTTCTGACACTTCTGTAAATAATAACAAGCCATCTTGATAGTTACTCTTTTTTTGACCATCAATCCTTCTTACCCAATCTGATTTCTTTCCTGTTTTTATCTCCTGAGCCAAGTGTCTAAAGATAAAGAAATGGCTCACTTCAAACAAAAAGCCTACCACGAACCAGCGTTGTAAAAGCTCATTTATTCTTTCATAATCAGTTAACTGAATTGAAAAAGCAAGATAAATCAAGAACCACCACAAGCCAACATTCAGAAAAGTTTTAACTACTTCCAAATCAGGTGCTCGCCTCTGAAAAACTTTTTTACCTCCTTTAATAAAATTTACAACAGTAACCAAAAGAAGTATCAAATTTAAAATCTTCTCTCTTTGACCATTTGAGAAGTCCAACGCTTGTGAGGTCAATGAAACAACAAAGATAAGAGAGAGAACAATCAAGAGATAAGAAACTATTTTTCTCAACACCAAAAATAAATTTAAGCCTTGAATTTTCCAAAATGTTTTTTGGTGTAATATCTTTTGAATGTTATTTATTTCTTCTTTCATTAATAAAAGCTCTCCTCACTTTCTCGTTCTAGCTCTAGAGGAACAACTTCAAACCTAACCTCACTTCTTAGCCATTTTTGAGCGAGTTCCTCAGCATCCGCTTCCGTCTTAAATTTTGTGGCATATCTTAAACGCCTTGTCACTTCCTTATTAGCGCAAAGATAGCCCCCACGCATTTTTACAACATACATTTTAGCCCCTTTACTGTTTTTTTAAGCTGTCTTGCGGTATCGTCAAGCTCACTGTTCGTTTATTTTCATCTCTTGGAATTTCTTTAAAAAAAGCACCTAGAATGTTGGAAGTTTTATAAGTGATTTGCTCAACTTTTTCAAAATAGCTAAAATTTTCCCCTTCTTTTATTTTCACTGCCCTAAAATTAACTGATTTTCTAATCAGTGTTCCATCTGTATTTTTTAGTAGAACATTAAAATCCTGATTGCTTAATAAGCTTCCTTCGGTGTTTACCACCTGATACTTGTTTTCAGTCACTGTTACTTTTTTTGTCAATGTCGTTGGAGAAAAGAAGCCCACCAAGGTAACAATCGAAATCAAAGCGCCGATAACAAAAAGAATATATCTTTCTTTCCTGTTCTCCAGATTTTCAGAACGAACACCTAGTAAACGTGACATCAAAACTATTGCAATAAACATTAGAAAAACTGTACTAAACCAGTTTGTCGCTCCTATTCCAAGTGTCATTTTTTCTACCATTTCTACTACTCCTAATCAAAAATAAAAGCAGGCGATTAAACCTGCTCGCTTATTCCCACGAATAATTAAGGACTGGAAATCGGAAAATCATTGCCTTAGCAGGAATATCTCCGTCTGGAATAGAGCTTTCTTCATACACAAGCTTCCCTTTTAACCGTTCATAGAATGAAACATTACAATCTGTTGTTGTATAAACAGATAATTCTTGTAACAAGTTTGCTTTATCGTGGTTTTGATTTTTAAACCAAAGTTGATATTCTATATTCCTAATAAATTCAAACAGAGTTTTCCCAATATTTTGCCCCTGATATTTCTTTCCTACAATCAAAATCTGCAAATAATTATTAGACTTTTGTTTTTGAAAATTTTCAATTTTACTCTCAGCTTCATAATATGGTTTGATTGATGGATATGCAGAAATCAATTTTTCAAACTGTGCTTTATGATAGACTTGACACTCGCTTTCTTCGGTTATCAATGCACATTGATAACTTGCAAATCCACTTGTTTTGAATTTATCAACAATCATAATTTGACTTTCGGATAAGGTAAAGTGTGCATAAATCTCGGCAGCTAGTCGGTGTGATATTTTTGCTTTTTTATAGCCTAAATTCCAGTTTTCCATTAAGTATTTGACAAAAACATCAAAATCTTCCTCTTTATAAAATCTATAACCACTGTTTCTCAAAACGCCATTTTTTAATTCTTCTTCAGTGAGTGCTTCAATTTTGTCGGAACTCACAATCGGTTGTCGCCAATGTGAAGTATTCATTGTTCTTATGCTCATACTTTTCATTTACTTTCATTCCTAGCTTTAAGAACAGGGTCTTGTGTTGCCATTACCGTTTGGGTTGGGATTTGGATTTCTGAATCATCCTTAGTTGTAGAATAAACGACCCAATCGCTGTGCTTTTTAAACATTTTATCCTCTTTTCTAACGCTCCATTCGAGCGCTGATTTCTGCAAATTCAGGGAAATATTCTAAAACAGTCACATAGTTATTTTGATAGCTCTCAATCAATAATGATGAACCATCAACAAAAACAACATCAACCACAAAATTCCAGAAATGCACACCACCCACTCCCTGATAATGATTAGACAAACGATATGCCCTTATAGAGTGAATCAAATCATTGACCCCAATATCCGTAAGTCCTTGCTTTTCGAGTTCTTCTTTAAAAGAAGAAGTAAAGTCCAAGATAAAAGCTTGATTTAACTCATTGATGGTTCGCTTATCTTGAACAACGTCCTTGATTTGACGGTGTTTTAAAAGTTTACTTAATTTATTTTTCATATCGTTTAATAATTTTCCGACTGATTATAATATTCAATATTTTTAGCTTCCCATTCTTCCGCATCAATAATTTCAAATTCAATTTCTGAATCAGAATAACCTTTCAGCTCCTCATGTTCGAAATTATCTAAAACTTCGCTTTCTGCTTCTTCTGGGAACTGAACCATAAGGTTTGAAACTTTTTTAAGTGATCCTTGTGCGTTATATATTGTAAAACCAATCAATACTTTCATTTTTAATTCCTTCTTTCAAATTTAATCAACAGTAAAAAGCAGGTTTAAGCCTGCTTTTTCAATAAAAAAAAGACAAGTTTTAAAACTCGTCTTTCAATCAATATATTTCGATAATTGATTTTCTATTATTTTTAATGTGGCTCTGATTCCTTCGGTTTCCTTAAAATCTTCAAATTGAGAAAGCATACCCTCAAAACGCCTCAAAGCGTTGAGCATTCTGTTTGAGTCATTCTTTGCATATGTTTCATTTTTTAAAGTCAAAACTGCGACTTCCTGACTCAGTTGTGCATTCTTATTAACAACTTCTTTCATCACGTCTATTGTCTCTAAAATCTCTTTAGCACGGCTTGTGTTATTATAAAGTTTTTCGCGATTTTGTTTTTCAAGCAACATCATGTTATGAACACTTTCGGTATCCTTTTTAATTGACCTGTGCTCATCTGAAATTTGTTCACCTAAATTTTTATATTTTCCTGAGACAGAACTTCCTAGATTTTTGTGCCTATCCAAAATTTCTTGTTTTAAAGCTTTTATTTCTTTGGACAGTTTCTGATTTTTAACCAATTGCACGCCATTCCATACAAGTAACATTATTAAAACAACGAGTAACACTTGCCAATTTGCCTTCAATAGCTCGCCTATAAATTCCAAACAATTTTTCCTCTTTCGCTTGATAATTAATTATAGCACACTATCCCTTTCATTTTTAATAAAAAAAGAACTAAAAGCAGGCGATTAAACCTGCTTTTTACTATTCTTCTTTAGCTGATTTTTTATTTTTCATGTAATAAACCGTGCCGCCAAGTGTTGCCAAAAGAATAACCATACCACCATAAGCAAGCATATCTCCTGTGGAACTTCCTGTCGTTGGCAGAACGCTTGCGACTTTTGTCTCTGGTTTTGTTGGTTGTGGTGTAACTGGTTTTGGAGTTGATGGCTTGATTTTCTCAACCGTCAAGGTTTGGTCTTGATCGTTGAGGTCATCATGTTTAGCTTCGGGCTTCTCCGTGTCAGGATTTGTCCCCTTGTCAAACAATTCTTCTGTCCAAACATACGTTACTGTCGAACCTTCAGGAACATCTGCATCTTTTGTTGTATCAATGGTTGACTCAATTTGTTTTTCTTGTGAGATAACTGTTTCATCATCAATTGTAAAATTCAACGTGCGAATAACCTTAGATTCAGTCACTTTTCCGTCTTTGTCAGTCACGATACGGTGGAGTGAAGCCACCATTTGGTCGCCTTTTTCCGCATTTGTCATCATAACCTTATCATAAACTGGAGTTTCTTTTGAAATTTCTACTTTTTGAATCGTTTGGTCGCCATCTGCTGTATGCGCTTTTGTTTTGATGGTTGGTACTACTGGGGTTACTGGTTTATCTACTAAAGTTCCGAGATTGACCTTAAACATGGTAGAATTATCAGTTACTTTATCCAATGATACATCAAGCGTTGTAATCACTTGTTTGGTGACCGTATCAGTAAATGTAACGGTGTAACCTGTGATATTATCATCTTTGTCCTTGTTTGTCGTTGTGATAATCGAAATAGGATTGATGAGTTGAAGTTTATCCCCCTCTTGTGGTAACTCTTCTAAAATACCATCACCAAAAGTAATTTTAGGGAAAGTGACTTGACCGTTATTAGTCACACCGTTAGAATCTTCACTTGCCCCTGATGTGACTTCGATCGGGTCGCCTTTTGTTCCGTCCGTTGGAGTATATCGGAAAGTACGTCCATTTAAGCCTGTTAAAGAACCGTTCACATCTTGCGCCTTGATGAAGCCAAAACTAAAATCAAGCACTTTGTCCGTTGCCGTTACATTGTCGGTGTAGTTGCTTGTGCTTGAATTGAACTTGTCATTTTCATCAAATGAAACAGGATAACGTTTTGTGGACAGTTCATAGCCCTCTGGTGCAACCAATTCGCCCCATTCGTAATCTTTGCTATTGTCAAGATTTTTTACCCCTACCCCTTTTGTGAGGTCAGTCATTTTAAGCTTGACAGTCTTATCGTCTGTCTTGTCGCCTGATGTGACGGTCACAGGATAGCCATCTTGACCGTCCGAGTAGTTCACGAGGGTGTCTGTGCCAGCTTTGTATAAGCCCCATACAGAGCCTACTAATTGTGCTTCGCCTTGGGTTTCTGTGCTGTTCGTGTCTGCATCATGTTTAAGCAGGGTGGTTTCGCCAAGTCCGATGATGTTCACGCTAAGAGATGCATTAGCTTTTGAAGGGTCTTGGCTTGCAATTACTGATTGACTAAGTTTACCTGTACTGTCGCCATCCGTAGAATAGACAAAATAAGGAAGGTCTAAGGTTGATAAGGGCTTATTTTGAAATTGCAAAGCATTTGAAATTAGCCCATGCTTGCTTGTAATATCAGCTTTTAATTTTAAATCGTTACCTGATACTGTTTCTGTCAATCCCTCCATATTATTTTTTAAATATGGAAAATTAGGCAACACTCCTTTAGTATCAGTAACCGTCTTTTCAACTCCTTGAATCAATTGAATCGTAGTACCATTAAAGCTAGGTAATTCACGCATTTTCTTCGCTTCGTTGATTAAAGTATTCGCACCGTTTTTGATAGCATCCGCATCATGTAAAAGCGTATTATCTTTTACAATCAAGTCTTTTGTTTGATTTTCTGAAACCCCTGCTTCATCAAGTAACAAATAAGTAGCGTGTTGAGCTTGTGCATACGCTAAAAGTGAACCATCTTTTTGCGCCAAATAATCAACATTGTTAATCACTGCTATCTGTTCATCACTTAGTGCGTTCAAAATAGTATTAGTGGAATCAAGTTGAGCCTGTGTTGTATTATTAGGAAGTGGTACCCCCAACCCAAGACACCACGCAGGTGTAACACCATCTCCCCCAACTGTTAACATTGGTTTGGGATGCTCTACTCCATTTTGGTCTATTTCATAATAGAGCGGTTTGTCATTATCCCAATGTACTGTTGTATCCGTTGGTAAACTTGCCGCTAGTGCTGTACTCACATAGACTAAACCGCCTACACCAGCCACCATTCCAAGCATGGTTGCCCCATACACAAACACCTTTTTGACCTTGCGCATTTTCCAATTTGTAACTTTCTTTTCAGAAGTTAAGGCATTTAACAATTTTTTCCGTTTACTCATGAGTAAATCTCCTTTAATTTTTTAATTTTGCAAAATAAAAAAATCCGTCAGTACTGACAGATTAAGCGACTAGTTTTTTGACATCTCGGTCAAATGATTTTCCATTTTTACCCCATTTCAGACAAAATTTCATGAATATTCAAACCCAATTCCTCAAAAACTTCTTCTAAACTCAAATTATATAAATTGTCAGAACCTACAAGAAAAAGTTCAACACCTTTACTAATCTTTTTCCCTCTATAACTAGCCTCATGTTCTGAAACACTAGCTTGTTCTTCAAATATATCAAAACCTTCTTCTTCGGGTTCTTCCTTAAAAGCTGAGTAATGATATGAAACCGTTCGAGTTATAGTTTGAACTTCACTCACTGTAATATCTACATGACGAGAAATCCACTTCGTTAAATAATTAGTTTGTTCTTTTGTTAATTTCACTTACTTTACCACCTTTTTTAATCTAAAAAGCTGCCCTTTTGGACAGCTAAACGACTAGTTTTTTGTCGTTTCGGACATATATTAAAAAAACACTTACTCCCTCATTAAAAATAAAATTAGAATATTATGATACAATAATAAAAAAATGAGGTACTCATGAAAAATAACAAAAATGATAAACTTCCTAGTTGGATTGATATTAATTATCAACTTCAAAATAATAATTATGAAATAAAAAAACTAGGCCTAATGCTCACTCCACCCACTCAGAATCGAAAAATTATTAAATGGGTTACCAACACCTTAATTACTCTTTTGTTTATTGCACCAATCACTTATCAATTGAGCAGTATTTACTCTAGTGGAAGTTCTCCTATTTCCTATGATAATATATCCCATTTCAAATCTACTGGTACTATTATTACTCCAGAGGGAACAATTGAAGGAGAGGTTAATCATGGCATTTCCACTCATCCTGTTACAAATTATAATTTTTCGATAGCAGGAGAACTTGGGCTTTATTCTGGAGAAATTAAGGACGTTTACATTATTTATAACGAAAATGATGATAACTCAAAGCTATCTCCTAACAATTTTCATGAATTAAAAAATAAAAAAAACATCGGTCCTTCAAAAACTGTTTTTGCCCAAGCCTTCATCCCTTTCAAACAAATTTTTGATGATCATGTGATTTACCATAAAACTGATTTTGTGCTAAAAAACATTCATTACCATACAACTAAAACAACTTTGTTTTATAAGCCCTTTTATATTCTCACAGTAGATAAGAAAAATAATATTAGCATCCGATTACTTCTAATCAAAAATAAATCTGGTTCGGGAGTAACATCACTATCAAGTTATGCTAATTTTATTTACAGCCCCGAAAGTCTTCAACAAGCTCCCGAATATAAATTATTCTTATTATCAGATATCCTTAAGCTAACTTCACCAGAAAAAAAATATGATATTTCTAAAGAGAATGTAGAAAAATCTGTAAATGAGATACGCACCATAGCAAATGATTTCTATATTTAAAATACCCCACCTTATTAATAATAAAAATAGACTAATTACCCAGTATGGAAATAAACTATAGACTTCTTTGTACGAACAATCTATGAGTTCCAAGACAATACATCCTGGAATATAAAAATTGTAAAAGAAAATCGGAATAGTCAATGACTTCATCAATTCTTGAATAAATTTTAATATAATAAATATTTTTTTCACAGATTTTTAAAACTTCCCCCAGTCCTCATCTTTTTCTATTTGTTGTATATCTAAACATGACATAAAGCAATACTCAAACTCCCCTGTCTGGTAAAGCCTTGCTCTAACCCTATCTCTAAACCGTACTTTATGTCCGACAGGGATTGCAAAAGATTTTATCTCGTTGAAACTCGAAATACAGACCTTTGAGTTAATATTCATCAAGTAGTTATCAATTCTATTCAAAAATACCTCTTCTGCTGTAAGTTTACTTTTTTCAACAAAGTTTGCCCAAACATAACCGTATTCTTTCATAAAATAACAGTTATTTATAGCCAGCTTAAACTCTTTACTATAGTTTATTTCTTCTACTATATCCTCGTAGCCATCAATAATCACTAATTGATTTTTCTTGCCTAAAGTCCTATTATTATTAGCCAAAAAGCTTGGTCTAAAAAAGAAAAATTTAGAAAATGATTTTTTTATTGAAATATTACCTGTTAATGTAGAGATAAATTCTTCCCAACCTTCATACTTTCTTGAAAAAATAACTATTTCATCAAACTTATCATTGATAACCGCTTGTCTTACCAGTTGCGTTAAAAAGAAGGTCTTACCACTTCCCGAATCTCCTGTTATTGAAACATTTTTTAAATCCGATAAGATATTGTCTAAAACAATACTCATTTTATCTCCTTTCCCTGTTCTAAAAGTTTAATGCCTAACACAACATAATTCTTTGGCAAAAATTCTATATGGAAATAGTCATGTAAAACTTCCATTACAGCAGAGGTAGTAATGCCGTCAATCGTATCATAATATTCTTCATAATAATTAAAAGCTTCACCACTCAACACACTTACCACTCTTACTCTGATGATGTCCGCCCAATCTTCATGACAAGTTACCCATGCAATTTTATTGTTGATAGTAGCACGACAGTAATAGTGGTGTTCTTTAAAAGCTTTTAACTCTAAAATATCCCCAACTTGATAATCACAATCATTTAACCGTACCTCAAAGTCCTTTTCTCCGCTTTCAACACTAGGAAAAAATTGAGGATCTAATTTCTTTTTTAAAACTTTCGTCATTCCGCTATCTTCCTTATCTCTAATATTTCAGGAGAATATACCGTCCCTTTATTTTTAGAAAATGAAATATTTTTAATTTCTTTCAGATTTATGTTTTTAAAATATATTGGTTGTTCTACCTTTACATAAGTTTCTTTCATCCAAAAACCCGATACTTTTGAACCATTTTCTAGTGTCACAACCGTTGTAATAAGATAATCTCCTGAATCAACAATGTCACTATCTTTTGGAACTCTTAAAGGTTCTAAAGGCATACCATGAAAAAATTGAGCATCTTCAAAATCAACACTAACAGAAATTTTTCTATTGGCTACAAAGCTTTCAGTTTGCGCCCTATGCTTAACTTTTAAATTATTAGAAGCAATTCGCCCTTTTAATACAAATCCAAACATAAAAAATAATAAAACAAGGATAACAGTAGTAAACATGTTTACTTCTTTGATTAATTCTTTTTTCATAAGATTTCCTTTTTTAAAGCTTGGATTTTATTTTCTAGAATCTGTTGCTTTTGAATGATTTCATTAGAAATTTGTTCTATTTCTTCCAGTTGAGATAAGAAGATGTCTTTTTGAGAGAGGAATTCATTATCCTTTTCTGAAATTGCACTTCCCATTAGGTAATCTATGCTAGTTTCAAATTCAGTGGCAAGAATCGCTAATCTTTTAAAATTAGGTTCACGTTTTCCGTTCTCCCAGTCACTATATGAATTTTGTTTAACCCCCAGTTTTTCAGCTATCTCTTTTTGAGTTAGTTTTTTTGCCGTACGTAACTCTTTCAAGCGTTCTGCAAATATAGTCATTTCATTCCTTTTTATTCAAAATTTCTACTCACTAATCAATGATAACCAAAAATCTCTGCAATCCACCGATTAACGAATACCTCAATAATTCGGCTTGTTCCATCCGCATTATAGCCGAGCCGTTCATCAAGGCTAATAAAAACTTCTTGGTACTCCTTATCTGTGAGAACTTCGCCACGCTCTATTTTTTGAGCAAGTTCATTGCAACGTTGTTTTGATAAAATTTCATTTTTCCTCCCACCTAAATAAATTTAACTTACTTTCTAGTTAAGCTCTGACCGTTATAAAAGGCACTTCGTACCCTTCGTAAGCTTTTTATCAACTGATTAATTCCACGTAAATAAGCTTCTAATTCTTCGCTCATTCGCAATAAAACCACATCTTGTTCATACGCATCAGGTAATGATTTTTTCATTCGCTCAAATGCCTGTTTAATCATTTTGAGTTCACTCTCTCTATCCAAAGTTGCTTCAAAAAGCAAACGATAACGTTCTCTATTTTGTTGAACAGTCGCAGTCTTTTGTAATTCCCTAGATGTTTTTTTAAGGTAACTCAACCGTTCCTGATATTTTGCGATAAATTGAGGATAAACTCTTTTAAAATTGACTTTACTTAACATCATATTCATTTGTATTCTCCAACCTCATTTAACCCTCACAACCCGTGTACTCATCCCTCCCTGTTGTGAATGATTAAATATTAAGGACGATTATTTTAATTTTGATAAAGCTTCATCCACAAATGCCAACGCATTTTTAGCAGCAGTTGATGCACCTTTAAGATTTTTTGCCGCAAAACCTCCGCGTTTAGTCACTTCTTGAACGTGGTTATACAAGACAATATCTTGTTGGAGTTCTTCACTCTTTTTGGTTTCTTTATACAAAGTCGCAAGCGCCCCTGTTTCCAAATTTAGTTTTGCAATTTGTTGCAATTCTTGACCTGCTTCAACGAGCAATTTTTTAAGTTGAGTATTATCCATTATTCTTTTACCTTTTTTCTTTCATTAATTTTTTGAGTACCCCAATTTTGATATAATAAGTCTATGAATCCAAATGACTACGAAAAACTCACTCACAACCAACAAGTTTTGCACAATAAAATAAAAAACGTTATTCAAAGAAGCTTTAATCAGCTAGAAGATGATATTAAACCTCATCATTACAGAAAAGTTGAGCTTGAATTTGAAACGCTAATAGCAAGAGTAGATGAAATTATTTTTGATTACGCTCAACACACAAAGCATTAAAAGCAAGCTTTAAAAAATCATCCATAAGAGCTTCAACTTCTTCATCTTCCCTTTGAAAAATCGTTTCTAGCTGCTGCAATTTTTGCTCAAACTCTTTTGAACATTTAACATGATGCTTTGAAATAATTCTTGCTACCATCCCATTGCGTTTCTGCAAATTCGCCAATTCATCAAGAAGAGTTAAACAAAGCTCCTTCTCACTCATCATTTTGTCAAATTCGTACAACATTGTTTATTTCTCCTCTATCTTTGTAATTGGCGCTGGATAAAATCTTCTTGCCATGAAAGCTCTTGTAAAGTAATTGGGCGCTCTTTTTCTATTCTGACGATGACATCATCTAAAAAATCACGGAGCATTTGCTCCTCTTTTACTTTATCCTTCATTCCACTACCTCAAAGACAATAAATAAAGGGCTATTGAGAAAATCAATACCCTTTTTATCCCCTAAATCATTAATTTCCTCTAAAGTCATTCCTTTCGGTTGACTTGTCACATAACTCCCCTCACTGTTCACATAAATTAAAAACTTTATAGGAACATCCTTTAAGCGTAACCCCCAACGCTTATTATCAGGATTTTCTTTTTTTATAAAAACATTTTCAGGCGAATATTTTCGCTCTAGCATTTTCTTTTTATACCAAAGATACATTCCGTTTTCTTGATTTTGCACTCTTGCTTTCTCAAACAAAATCACTTTTTCTTGTTTCTCTGTAAATTCAACTTCACTAATCAAATGTTCCAACCATTCAAAAAGCCATTGTTTACCATACACCTCTTGTAAAAGGGCTAAAGTTCGTGAAACTTGTGAAACAATCCATTTCATAGATTTTTCGGCATCCGTTTCATTCTTTTTGCCATTAATTTTTACCGCTTGATAATCTCCAAAAACATCATAGAAAGGTTGATAAAATTGATAGGCTGTTTTTCCTGAATCAGTCGTTACTGCTTCATAAACTGCAATTTTTGAAAGTAATAAATTAATCGCGAACTGGTCTAATGAATTTCCTTTTGCCAATTCATTAAAAGCTGCTTCCGCATACTGCTCTCGAATTTGCATTTCATAACGATTAACCACCCCGTAATCAAAAAGAATATCCTCTAATTCTCGATTTTCTTTTTTGGCACGTTCTTTCGCTTTTTCATACATCCGAAGTAGAAAATTCCCATTAGGCGAGCCAAAATATAAAGTTAAACCCAGTGGTTTATCATGCCAGTAACTCTCAATATCATGACTAGAGCGCAAAGAAGTATCAATGAGCTTTTCGCCCCCATTATCTTTTCGCCGTTTTAAATCATGTAAATCATAGTTCCCAGTTTCCTTATACATTTCATCAATCGCAATATCTAAACGTGAACAATTAAAGCGACTAAACAAGCCATTTTTCAAATAATAATCAGGGTCAGTAATCATCACTAACCACTCATTCAAGGTAAACTGACGATCCATTTCTTGCAAAACGGTTTCCATTTCAAGCAAACCCTGACCTGTTAATTCCAGCATCAAGCCTTGCTCTAATTTTTCTGATACATAAAGTTGAATCCGACCACAAGAATAAATCCCATCAAAACCATGTCGTTGGTTTACTTCATAGAAAAAATATTCTTTTTCTATTCCTAGCACATATTTCATAATCGTTTCAGGCGAAGTATCAAAAAAAGTCAAACGCAGAAAATCCAAATGAATGTGCAATTCATAATCATGTTTCTTTTCAAGGTTTAAACCTAAGGCACGTTTAATTTGATTTTCGGTTTGAAAAGAAACATTTCTTTTCCCTTTTTCATATTGCGAAATCGTTGAATGTGCAATTCCTACTTTTGAAGCAAAATCACGCAAGGTATAACCTAGATTTTTTCGGAGTTTTTTTAAATCTTTAGCGGTCATTGTGCTTACTTCTACAATATTAGCCACTTTTTATTATCTCCACCCCCTATTTTGGTTACATTTTGCTCATTTTGGTTACATGATTTTTAATCTTAAAAACCTAGATAAACAAAGGGCGGAAAGGGGTTCTGAACTGCGTATTCGGGTTAAGCTATACCCCGTGTTACAAAACGGGGTATTCGCAAAGTTGTGGGGCTAACGCCCCACAACCCGCTTTCGCTTTTCCGTCCTTACGTCCGGCTGGTTTTCTTTCGCCGTTGGCACGAAAACCGCCCCAGTAATGACTACACAGCGAGCGGGTAAACTTTTTCATTGCTCTTTTTCTATCAGCTTTTGCCATTCGATTTCCCTATTCCATTTTCCCTGTTTCCATTTTTCAAAATCTTCTACTGTCAAAAAAACCTTGTGAATCGCATAAGCTAAAGGTAATCTCTTATCTACACGCAAATGATAAAGCTCCTGTAAGTGCTTTATATCTGTTTCATCATAAACCTTTCTTTTTACAGGTTGACCGTTAACATAATAATTAGACGAAGTGGGAATCTCCTCATTAAACGAATAAAGTGTCCATTCTTCAATCTTTTTTAACCAACGATTTAAGGTATCTTTTTTCAAATCTTTATGAATCAAAGCACGGACTTCTGTTTTTGTATAAAAAGTCATTTCTCACCTCACTTTCTTATTTGTTAATTTCCTTGATTTAATTTTTCTCGATAAGAAGTTGGCACATTTGCTTTTTCCATCAACTTCTCAATATTTTCTTCTTTTTTCTTTGCTTCCGTTTGAATGATTTCCGTTTTCGCATTTTCAACAAATGCCGTTTCAAAATCTTCCATGTCATCATAAAACGCACTGACTTCTTGTTTGGCTTCAGCGGTCAACTCAATATCTGAAACATCTGTAAATGGCATGGAGGGTAATTTTTGGAAATAGTCTACAAAATCAAAATCTTTTGAAACTAAAGGTGTGAAAAATTCTATCGGTATTCCTGAACCAATGTCAATATAGCCCCGACCGACAATATCCTTATTCACAAAAGCTTTATCCTTACTATCAGGAAAAGCCATGTCATAACCAGTAGGACTTACTCGACCAGCAGTTACACGACACATCAAATTATCTCTTACCGCCCCTGGTAATGTATTTACATCAGGACGTTGTGTCGCAAAAATTACAAATACCCCTGCCTGTCTTGCTTTTAAGACTAAAGAAATAACATAGTTAAAAAATTCCTCATATTCCATGCTTTTTAATGTAGATACAAATGCTGCTAATTCATCAACTACAATAAACTCAGGCGCCATATTATA
Organism: Lactococcus allomyrinae; assembly: GCF_003627095.1. Lineage (NCBI taxonomy): Bacteria > Bacillati > Bacillota > Bacilli > Lactobacillales > Streptococcaceae > Lactococcus > Lactococcus allomyrinae. The sequence goes on from NZ_CP032627.1 coordinate 2,047,235, forward strand.
ATACCGATAATTCTTACCAATCGTATAATTTTTTTGACGCTTCATATAAAGAAAGCGTTTGTCCATCAATTGCTCGGCTTCTTCCATCATGGAAATAATATCCGCTTTTTCATGAGTGACTAAACCTTTAAACGCTTTAAAACTAGCAAATTCTGCAAGATCTGCTTTTTTAGGATCTGCTAGATGTACTCTCCCTTCTTTAGTCAGTGCATAAAGCAAAGCGTAAATAAAGAAAGTTTTACCTCCACCAGTTCCACCCATAATTAACATATGTGGTAACTTGTCATATTCCCAAACAATTCCTTGCATCAAGGTTATTTTTCCATTTTCAGCACTGACTTGCTCAAAATTAATCCGTTTCCCTTGATTATTCATCAAGAACTCATAACTAATGTATCCCATTTCCCAATTAATTTTTGTCAAATCAGCAAGATACATTTCAGAAAGTGTTTTCCCTATTGAAATCACTTGATTATGAAACTGATTACCTGTCGCAAAGGTAAAAACATCCCTATCTCCAAAACTACGATAATAAGCTTTCGGAAAAGATAATTTTTCTCTTGTTCCTTTTTCAGTCTTAATTTGTTTCCGCTCAATTATATTATTTGAAAACATATAACGAGCCAACATTTCCATCTTCTTTCTTCGCATGAAAAAACCATCTTTTAATTCACTTCTGCGAATCACAAAAAAAGAAAAAGCTATTGCAAGCCCCATAACAAACAAGGACACTAAAACAGGTTGAAGATAAACCGTCCATTCATTCCAACGGTTGATTTTTCTAAAAAATGGGTACGTAATGATAAAATGATAATATGCTAACGCAATTAAAAAAGGAACTGAAAGACCTAGTCCCCAGTTCCTCAACAAATAGCGTTTAAAAAGACGAATGCGAAACCCTCGATAATTAAACCAATGTTTCATTTATACCTCTTTTCTTTTTCTCAGCATTTTAATTGAATTAATTATTTTTTGATTTATTAGGCTCTTGTCCTTGTGATGCTGGTGGTGTTTGTGGTGTATTAGGTTTAACTGCTTCTTTTACTTCAAGTAAGTCTTGGGCGCTCATTGAAATAGACACACGAATATTTTCGGCTTGACTGTTATCTCGGAACAAACGAGCTTCAGGCGTATCAAATTTCAATTTAGTAAAAGGAGGCAAGTCCTTTACTTTTGAATCAAGGTTAAGAACATCAATGGAATAAATTTCATTATTCTTTGTGGAGCGTACCGTTACCGCATAGTTCGTAATTTCATCTGTCAACTGATTAGTTACAGGGTTACGGAAGTATTCAGGAACGCTATTAATAAGTAAAAGTTCCCCAAATGTTTTGTCAAAGTCCATAATATCGGAAACATCCCCATTACCTGTACCTATTTTTGCAATTTGATTTTCTGATTTTTTGAAATTTTTCAAATCAAGTAACCCTGCAGAATCCGCACTGTCTGCATAAAAAGTAGTTACAACAAAGCTATTTGTAACACGACCGTTTTCTGTCACATCTTGAATCCGTGGTACACCCATGATACGACCAAGAATAATTTTATCCATCACTTTGGCATCCGAAGCCTTACGAGGATTGCTCACAAAAACATCAACCAAAGCAACATTTTCTGTCATTAATGGATATTTAACCGCACGACCACCCCCACGAACAGGCGTATTGGCGGTTGCTTCAGCAATCAAGACCGCTTCGCCAAAGAAGCCCTCTTTTACAACAAAATCTGAAATTGAATTAGACATTTTAAATTCTCCTTATTGAATTTTTATTTTTTTGTTCTGAAAAAGCCCCAAAATCAGGATGATTTCGAAGCCATTGTTTTTGATTACCGTTAACTAACAGTATTTTAGGTGGTATATCTTTCACTTTTTCTAGCATATTTCCTCTCTTTTTTAGAGTTATAGTTTATTGACATTTCGGTCAATTTCTTTAATTTATAAGTCTTTTATATTATCTTTTAGAAATGCTGATAATTTTGGAAAATCAACCGCATATTCATCAAGAATAGTCACTTGGACAAGATGAACTATTAGAAGTCCTGTAGAAACATTATTTTTAAAACTTTCAGAAATTTCATTATCATCTTGAATTCTTAATTAGAGTTCTTCCAAATTACGCTGACATTGCGATAAATTTTTCACAGAACGAGCTAGATATTCTCTTTCTTCCTTAGCAATTTTACCCATTGTTACTCACCCGCTAAAATCTTTTCTTTTCCACGTTCAAAGGCTTCTTCAACCAATCGGTGACAGTCTTCTCTTTCCTTAGCGAGTCGTTCTAACAAATACTGCTTTTTAATAGCTTCTTGAATTGAACGCTCAAAATCATCAAGGTCAGGAATCTTTTTTTCAAGTTCTTCTTCTGAAAGCGCAATATCTACCCGTAAAGGAATTGACTTTCCACATGAAATATCTAATATTAAATTCAGAGCTTCTACTTGTGTTTTGATTTTAGGCATAATTTTTGTTTTTCCTTTCATTCCATAAAAAAATCACTGCGTTATTATATGAACCAGTGATTTTTATTTCATATGTTTTATAAATCTTATAAAGGTTAGGATAAAGCTCTTTTAAATGTTTAAGCCTTAACATAGCCTTATCATAAGCTTCACGTAATGCTTGTGAGTTATCCCAATCTAAACAACGACTTGTTTCAAAACGGACGTAAATTTCCCTACACTCTTTTTCTGCTTGAAAGCATTGTGAGGATAATTTCATTTCTTTTTTCCTTTCACTTAAATTTATACGCACTTATGCGGAACGTGAGAATCGAACTCACTTTATTCAACCGAGAAATCCTTTTTCCGCTAATAAAAAATTGCTCTCTCAATCATGAGAAAGCAATCATTAGGAGTAAATAAACCTTTTTATGACTTATTCAGGTCAAGTTATTTAATTCAACAACACAAATTAAACCCTCCCCATAAATATTTTCTGCCCAATTCAACACGCTTTCTAAGGCATTTTCAGCACGTTTTCTACTAGAATAAGCTTTAGCCATACTTTTAACTTCAGAAAAGACCGCATATCTACTTCCCTGAACTATAAATGATTCTCCTGTATAATATCCCTCTAAAAACTTTATCGTACTCTTAATGACATACAAAGTCGTCTCTTTGTCTTTAGCTTTTGTCATTTCTTTCCCTCTTCAATCGCTGCAAGTGCTTCATTTTCAGCCAGCACATCTTCAATATTTCTTCCAGTCACTTTTTCGATATAATCAGCTGCGTTTTTTTGAGTTTTAGCTAACTCAGCAAGTTTACTATCGGCAATATTTCCTTCAACAATATTTTGATTAATGTTTGCGGCAGCACTTATATAAATTAATGTATGAATTAATTCATCACGTTCTTTCTTGACTTCTTCAAGCTCTCGCAATGCTTTAAGCGTTGTTGCATTTTCTAAATCATTCACTTTCGATACCTACGATTTCTTCTAAGTAGTTATCAATGAAAAATGACCAATCATTTCTGTGATGAACCTTGATGATTTTTAGTGCTTCTACTAAAATATCACGCTGTTTCTTGACTTTTTCAAGCTCAAGTTTGTCAGTGCTGACAGAGCCGTCGGTAAATAACCGCATAAGTAGCTTTTTCTGAAAATTTATCTTCTTCTTATTTGTAGAAGTTGAGCATATCATTCTGTAAATTTCAAGATTTTCCTCAAATTCTTCTGTTTTATTAAGTTGTCTCATTTCTTTATCCTCTCACAGCAAAACATTGTTCCATATATTCTAAGCAAGCTCTTGAACGTAAGCCATTTGAATCGCCATATTTTGCATTTTGCTCCAAAACGTCCATCACAAAATTGAATATTTCCATTTGCTTAGTAAGCCCTAGAATCCAAAATAAGTTTTTGTTATAAAACTCAGAAAAACGAATCAATAATTCTGTATCTGGCTTTGTCTGTCCTTTTTCATATCTGATATATGTTCTTTCAGTCAAACCCAAAGCATCACATACTTGATTTTGAGTTAAATTATTCATATGTCTTAAATCTGAAAGTCGCTCTGCAATAGTCGTCATTTGTTTATCTCCAAATAAAAAAACAGCCTTTGAAAGACTGTTTGAGTGATTAATTGACTTGAACGGGTGTAACGCCATATCTAATACTGTGGTCAAATCCCAAATCAATAACAGCTTGAGAATTAACCGTAGCATCTACATAAGCTTGAGCTTCTCCTAAAGTATTAAATGTTTGCGACCATCTACGCACTCCATCAACTGAAACCCAGCCTACATACTTATATACTGGTGTTGGTTTTGAGGGTTGTGTTGGTGTAGTAGACGGAGGTGTTACTGGTGTCGTCGGTTGTTGAGTGTTTCCCCAGCATTGTTATTACCATTTGATGATGAATTACCTTGTGATGCTCCACCTGTATTACTTTGCCCTGAATTGTATGAAGAATTGGCATTATTTGAGCTTTGATTATTATTTGAATTTGTATTTGATGATTGATTTTGAGCCGTTATGCTACTTGTTGTTTGATTAGCTTTACTTGCTTTTGTTGCTTCTGCTTTTTTCTTCTCAGCTTCAACTTTTGCTTTTTGAGTAGAAACAGCTTGTTTGACTTTATCCAGCCGAGCTTGTTGTGACTTTTTATCTTTTTCAAAGTAGCTGTCTTTTTCTGCATTGATTGCATTTTGTGCCTTTGTCACATCAACCTCTTTTTTAGATTTTTCGGCAATCGCAATTAAGCCATCAGTTGCTTTCAACTGATTGAGCAAACTTTTCAATTTATCCACTTCTGGTTGATATATTTTTTGATTTTTAGCACTCAATTTCTTAATCGCTGTTTCAGCACTTTTTATATCTTCATCTTTACGTGAAGTATAAGCTTTTTGTATCGCTACTCTAGCTTTTTCTTTCAAATCGTTTGTCTTTTTCTCTAGTTGTGATGTTTCATCTTTCTTACTTTCAACTTTAGAACCACCACACGCTGATAACATCCCTACTGATAGCAATGCAATAGTCGCAAGTGCAACTGTACTTTTCTTATTCATAATTTACTCCTTTAATGCTCCTATTGTTACTTTATTATAACATAAAGTAACAACATAATTATCTTAAAATTAAGAGAAATAGCGGATTTGAACCACTATCTGATGAATCATCTATTTTTCTTAAACTAATTTCTCATAAAAAACCTATCGGCATTTTGCTAAAAATAAAGGCACTTTAGAAAGTATCTCTCTTTTCATGAGTGTTATCTTTATCCCTAGACAAGATTTTGATGGGTTTTTAATTTATTTTCATTTTACATTAAAAAAAGAATTGACCTTTATCAATTCTCTAAATTTTGGACACAAAAAACTTTACAAATGAGAAAGTATCTTCAACTTTCTCCAACGTCCTTTCAAAGTTAATGAATGAAAGGCGTTGCTGGCTCTATCTAGTGGAACAGCTCAGAAATTCTGAATTTTCAAGATTGAATTTCATGTTACGCTGTCAGTTCTACTTCGAGAGGCAATCGTCCTGTCTCATTCAGAATTATCACAAATGGGTTCATGTTACATTTGCTTTCTGATAATTCAACCCTCTCCAGGTTTTTGAGTGGCTTCCTCGGTCATGCTAGAAGATTGTCAGTACCGCTTAATTAGGGCGACGGCTCGCCACAGGTTTTTCAGTTTTTAAATTAGTTTCTGCATACATTGACTTTTCTCCTTTAAAAGTGTTAAAATAATAATTGTCTAGGTTATTAATTTAACACTTTTGTGGGAGCTGCCAAAGCGCGCTTCCGCTTATTTTTTATATAGTTAATTAATGTATTTATTAACTATATAATTATTTTAATATATTTATTAACGCTTGTCAAGCATTAAGTCACAAAAAATAATATTTTTTGGGAGAAACAAAATGTTTTATGAAATACTCCAGGAACTTGCAAAAAAGAACAAAAAATCTTTAAATCAAATAGAAAGCGACTTAGGTCTTTCTAAAAATACACTGTATAATTACAAAAAAAGCATACCTACTGGCGACAAATTAAGCGAACTCGCTGAATATTTTGGTGTAACTGTTGACTATTTACTAGGACGTGAAGAATCTAAAAATAATGAAGAACTAACCGAAGAAGAAAACGACCTCGTTGCTGCTTTTCGCATGGAACGAAAAGATATGACAAAAGAAGAACAAATTCAATTTAATAAAGCACTTAAAAATATGATGAAAGTCGCTAAAGACTTATTAAATGATGAATCTAACTGGAAAAAATGATAATTTTTTATGAATAATTTTGAATATCGAGTTGTTAGTTCCACCATTTATAGCCAATGTCTTAACAAAGCTAATGAACTTCTTGAAGAAATCGCAAAATATCTAAATAAACCTGTTTCAAAAGTAGCTCCTTTAGATGTCATTGCTTATTTTGAAGCAAACTACAATATTCTTTTTACATTTTTTGAAACAGACCCCCACGCTCCAATAAAATACAACGATATTGTAAAAAACTATAAGTTTTCTTTCCTTGATGATTATATTGTTAGAGAAATGTCTGGTGTTACTATCCCACAAAATGGTAAAAATGTTATTATGATAAATCAAACCAAACCAAAATCACGAATTATTTTTACCATTCTACACGAACTTTCTCATTTATACTTTCATGGGATTGAAGCAAACAAAAAGATATTCGCATCTAAATTTTCAGGTGTTTATCCTGCCGAATTGATGCCTTTTGAAGATGAAGCCAATATTATCGCTTCAATTTTATTTTGCCCTACTCTTAAATTAGAAACGTTCTTAACTCGAAACTATTCATTTAACAACATTTGCATATCAATTAATATAAGTAAAACCGCACTACGTAATAGGTTATTGAATTATTTCTATCACATCATCGGGCTAAGTTACAAAGAAGCATTAGATTTAGTTTCAGAGTTTATAAACGGCAATTATAAATCGGCAAGACAAATCAAGAGCTTAATTGACAAAAAGAATTTTAAACCTACTACTAAGTTTTTACCTGTCAAAACAAGTCGAGGTGTGATCGAAAATCAGCAAGAATGTATTATTTTTTTACAAAAACTATCCATTGAGGAATTACTCTTTGAACAAGATTATGCGTATCATTATAAAAATTATACTTTATTGCAATTAGTGATGAATGAATATTTAAAGAAACAACAAAGCAATATTTAATGCAATTTTTGAAGAAAATAAAAAGACCCATGAAATTTGTATTTTCATAAGTCTTTTATTTTTTAGTTTAATTTAACCAAGCTTGGATAATCTGATTTCAAACTATCTAAAGCTGCCTGAATAGAATCATAAGAACTATACTCATCATATACATCATCTTTCGTTAATGATGCAACATTTATCTTATCGCCATTTAATTCTAGTCCTTTATAGCCATAAATATAATAACTTGTTGTTTTCGTATGTTGACCAAAAAAATTTGAATCATCAATAATTTTATAAATGGAAATCACAGAAAAACCCTCTGAATTGGAATCTTGAATATTTTCCCCAATGAAATAACTTTCTTGTCGAGTAATAGTATAGGTATCATAATCATCAGACTTTTTATCACTTCTTACCACAGTATCAATTTGGCTAAGTAAATCATTCAAGTTTGAAATTTTGGGAGAATCTAAAAGTCCTGAAACTTTAATAGTTGTACCTCCTTTACCTGAAAGAATAAATCCTTTCTTAGCTAATGCCGCCACATAAGAATTAGAAAGATACATTTTTACAGAATCGCCATTTGTTAAATTTTTTCCACCCTCATCAGCTAAATATGAATCAGTAGTCTGACTTAAATTAAAAATTTCATCATTGTAAGTGAGTGAGCCAAAATGATTATATCCTATAACTTTTATGGGATATTTTTTTATAATATCAGAAATCTTATAAACTGTTGATTTTTCTAACCCTGAAACTGTCAATGCTTTTTTTGCTGATTTAATCGGATTATCTTTAAGGCTAGTTGTCACACTTAATGTTATCTTATCGCCATTTGATAAGTTATTATCTTTACTTAATTTGACTACTGTATCATCTAAATATTTCGTTAACTGAGCCATTTTAGTAATATTAGCAGTTAAAACATCATCATTTCCTTTTTTTACCGCATCCACATCAGAACTACTATAACCTACTTTTTTAGCTATAATAGCTTCCATCTCATTTTTATAATTCTCTGATAATACAGCAATTCCTAATTTATTATAACCAGAATATTTTACATCTATATTAGTAATGATATTTTTAGGACGGCTATTAACAAAAGAAAACACGCCAATAATTAAAACAATTATAAAAACAATACTACCTGCTAAAATAATATACTGTTTATTTTTACCACCAAATCTTTGTTTCAAGCTCACAGCATCAAGCTTTGAAATATTTTCAGTTTTATCTTCTAGCGTTTCTTCAAATTCAAATTCGCCATTTTCTTTAGCCTTCAAAAATTCTTCAACAGATGGCTCTCTACCATTCATTTGTCGAAACGCTTGTTTCCACTCCTCTTTTGTCATAAATTCTCCTTAAATTTTGAACAATTCTTTTTATACTTAATCGGCTGATGCATCCGTATCTCGAAACATCTTATTGTATCTTTCTTCATCTTCTTGATTATCTCTTACCACTTTAGCCACAGTAAAAGAAGATGAAATCAAACCAACCGCAGCCATTAAGTAATACCCCTTAACCATCAATGGCTCTTTTAATGTGTATAAGCCAATCAACAATAAAACTACAAAAAATGCAAATGCTCCCCATGCCATCATTTGATAAGCGGGTGTATTCCGATAAACTTTTTTCTTAATATTATTCATTACTTTCTTTTCCTTTCAAACATTAAAAAACCAAAACTTTTGGTATTCAATTATTCTGTTTTTATCTTAATTTAATTATCATCTCAATCCCAAACAATAACAAATACATCCCCATTCCCAACAGGATAATCTGCTAAAAAGTCCGTTCCATCAAAATGAAGATGTTTTCCTTTAACGTCAAGTTTCCAATTTTGGGGTAAAAAAACTTGATTTGAACGAAACATATTATCAAGTAATTCTATCAGGCGATTTACTGTTACTTGAATAGGAATAACTAAATCTAATTGTCGCCCCTCATATTCAAGGCTTATAGTAATATGTGTATCTGTTCGCATAGTAACCTATTTCTACCAACCATAAAAGAAAATTCAAAAATCATAATCTTTCTTCAAATCTTCAAAAAGCTCTTTAACCTGTGGAGACAATCCTTCTTTTTGTTCCATTTCTAACTCTCTAAGTCTAGCAATCAAAATACGCATAGTTGTACCAAAATGTTGGTGAGAATTAATCGAATCTCTTGCTAAAAACAAAGCTCTTTTTTCCTCATAACTCTTAGAGTACCTAGACCTTGTAACAACCATGGTATCTATTCTTACATAGTAATGTGTTTGTTTTTTAGTTAAATCATTAACCCCATCTTTAAAAATCATAATCTTTCTTCAAATCTTCAAAAAGTTCCTTAACCTTTGGCGTCAATCCCCTTTTTGTTCTTGTTCCAATTCTTTAAGATTTGAAATCAAAACTCTCATTGTATCACCAAAATGTTTATGTGAATTAATCGCATCTCTTGCTAAAAACAAAATACGTGTTTCCTCATAACTCTCAGAGTATTTAGGTCTAGACACTGTTGCCAACATAGTAAAAATCCGGAGATAATAATGTGTCTGTTTTTTCGTTAAATCATTAACTCCATCTTTAAAAAATTTCATTATCTATCTACTGCGCTCCTGTTCCTGCAAATATAGGTCCATGCCCTGAATCATCTGCCATTGTTGAGGATTTTTGTTTATTCTCAATTTCACGTTTCTTTTTCGCTTCAGATTCTAACCGAGTTAATTCTTCAAGATACTCTTTACCTTTTTTCTTGATTGTTGTAGTTTTTAAAGTTGAATTAATTTCCCCAAATTGTTTTAAGATTTTAGCTATATTAGTACTCTGAATAACTTCTTGGTCTTTAACTTTAGGAATTGCTGAATTCCACTGTGTCCATCTATCTGCTGACCCAACATAACCAAGGAGGGTTTTCATAGAGCTTCCTGCTTCAATTGAAACTAATTTGTTTGTTGTCGTATTTACAACATAACGAATCACATTATCTGAATCTGGCTCTCCATAACTAACAGTAATCAACTCTATATTATCATTATCATGTATTTTAGGATATTCTTTTATTTTTGAAAAATAGGCATTAACCACTTCTGAGGTTTGTTTAAGTTTATCAAGTTCTTTTTGATTTTTACCTAATTTTTGGAAACTGAGATGAAGCTTTTCAGCTTCTTCAAGTGAAATTCCCATCTCTAAACTTAATTTTTCAATTGCTTTTAATTCACTTGAACGATTTTTATATTTATTTTTTATTTTACTATCCGTATAACTCGTTCCGTTATCAAGAGATTGATTTCTCATTGTACTCAACCAATTTAAATTAGAACCTGCTGGATATTTAGGATTGCCTCCACTATCAAAAGTCGTTCCATTGAGCATTTTTATCCCCTGCATTGCAGATTGAAAAACAGCTAGACTATCTGAAAAAAGAGAAGCAGTCATACTTGAAAAGCTTTCTAATGCGCTCATTTTCTCTTCATACCCCTGTTTCAAGCGCTCTAACCGTTCTAATTGCTCTTGTAGTGCCTGTGCTTCACTGAACGCTCGAACACTTTCAAGAACATTCCCTCCCAAAACATTAGACATTTGAACTGAAAAATCTTGGTCAAGTTGGATTTGTTCTTCAACAGTACGCATTGTTTCTTGAATCAATCGATGCTGTTGTTGCAAAATCTCCATATCTAAATGTCCATAGTGACTAATACTGCTATCTGCCGACTTATAAGCTGAAAGGTCTGATTTTATATCCTCAATCGCCTGTTTCACTTTTAGTATTGTTGGGTGAATCACTGCTTCAAAAAGATTCTTGCCCGCATGATAAGCCACTCCTGATAATTCCCCACGGTTTAGTGTTGAAATTAAATGCGTACTCCCTTTACTCATTCCATTTGTTATTTGGTAAGAAATAGTTATATTTGAACTTAGCGCTTCAATCAACTCGTGTGATTCACCACTATCATAAATCAATCCCATGCTAGTTTATTCCTTTCTGCCCCTAATCTATCAATATCATCTTGTAAAGTTTGACGCATTTTTTGAGTGAACTGTTCCTGTGCTTCTTCCTGACGAAAACTAATATTTTTAATCTGTGAAAAAACATCTTGCAATTCATCATTTTCTCTTTTAGCTTGTGAAGGATTAAATTTTGATGTTTGATATGATAATTCTTCATTTTGGCTTAATTGATGATAGCGCTCTTGTTCTAATCTATGATTTCTTTCAACCGTGCGATTTTTCAATTGCATGACATCATCAATTTGATTTTCTTTTGCCATAATTTTTTGATTATAAGCGAGACGTTCTAATTCATTTTTATCTTTTGAAATTTTTCGTGTGCCAAAGTCTAGTGCCTCAAATTGTACCGTTTGCTTTTTCCGAAAAGTTGAAACATTGGGCTGTTTCTCTTGATTACTATTTTTCTGCCGTTCTGCTCGTTTCTGATTTTCCTTTAGCTGATTTTCTCGCCATATTTTTAAGTGTTCTTTAGGGTCAAGTCCTGCCCATATTGCAAGTGTTTTTGCCCATTCCTCATTTGCTTCCATAAATACTCTCTACTTTTTGAACTGTTGCGCATCTGAAATATCTCGTTCCTCAATTTTATGAGCAAGTTCAGGAAATTTTTTAGCTTGTTTAAGAATAACCGAGGAGAAATCAGAAACAAGATTGAGCATTTGATTAGACACGCTTTCCCCTGCCTTCATACTAGCAATATTGCTTGACCCTAAACTTATGGTCTTATTTTTATGTGAACTAGTATCTATCCCACTAATTCAGAAATAGCTCCTTGTGCTACTATTGAGTTAGAACTTAGTTTCGATGTTCCCATTATGTAAAATTCTCCTTAAATTTTCATGTGATTCTAATTAAGTTTATTTTACAGTTTTTAGAAGGGATTTGCAACTGCTTACCCCATTTTATTTACAATTAATATTTCAAATTTACAAAATAAAAAGCCACTAGTTCTTTTTTTGATTAGTGCCTTTTTATTTTATAAATTTACATATTATTCTTTGCTTGGTTAGTTTTTTGGTTAGTTTTCTTGTTTTCTATTCTACATTTGTTATTTTACTGGCTTCACGAAGTCCTCTGCTTCATAGTATAATTATAACATTTTTTTCATTGAATTTTAGACAAATTCCATCTAAAAAAGAAAACCTGAACAGTCAGGTTTTCTAACGCTGTTAAAGATGAAATCGTCTAAAACATTATTCAGAGCGATTTAGCTGTTTAAACAAGGAAATAATCTCTAAAATAATTTGAATTTGAGATTCTGTGAGACCGCTCAAGTCAACATCTTTAGTATCCATGATAAAACTCTCCTTTCACCATAGACGATGTAAAACTTGCACTAAAAAAACACTGCAAAAATCTGCAATGTCTTATTTTTCTTTCAAAGCATTAAACTGCTCAAATTCATTAATCAAACGCAGCACAATTTGAAGCTGCTCATCCGTCAAAGACGATGTATTAAACTCCTTGTCGTCAGACAAGCCCAGTAAATAGTCAGCCGAAACATCAAAAATCTGACAAAGTTGGATAAGAATTTCGATTGACAGATACTGCTTATTTTTTTCATACGAGGAAACAGACGCACCAACCACGCCAAGCCTTGACGCAAGCTCATTTTGAGTGAACTTTTTCTCAATTCGCAGCGCGTGCAGTTTATCCCCAAAATATTCCATTCCCACTTGATTCACCTCGCTTTCAAATTCTAACAAAGAAAAATCAATTAAGAGTTTCTGTATAATTTGAGCTTTAGCGAAATTTATTCTATAATAAAAGCATATGAACGCTTTAATTTTAGGAGAAATTAAACATGAAAAATTTATCACTTTTGGGGGTTGGATTGCTCTCTTTGACCCTACTTGCAGCTTGCAGTTCAACTAACTCTGCCACAAAGGATTCTGGGAGCAAAGAAATAAAAGTTTCTTCATCTTCCTCAAAAGCCAAGCCCAAAACTAATTCCGTTATTACGGCTACAAACGAACTTGCTGCAAACTCAAAATCAACAGGTGAAATCTATGTAACGGGAACAATGACTGTCGGTGATAGTGGAACCATTAAACCAGGAATTTATGATTTACACATTACTGGTGGAGATGGCAATATACAAGGTGAGAGAAAATCTGTCAACGGTCTTTACCTAAACTGGATTGGAGGAGCTCCTGGTAACGAGAATAACGCCTCCTCAATTTTCCGTATTATTTTAATGGACGGAGATACTGTTGAGTTCCGCGATATTGCCAAGGTCAATTTTGTTGCAGTTCCCGAAAAAGTTACTCCAACAACACAACTTGGTCAAGGAGAATATGTTGTAGGACGCGATATTCCTGCTGGAAATTACAAACTTAGCACTAATGTTCAGTTAGACCCTTCACTGAGTAACTCAGGTTGGGATATCTCTATTTATGACGATTCGAAAGGAAGTGAAAGCGACCAACAATATAATCCTAGTAGCCCCGATGTCGCTGTTAGTCTCAAAGAGGGACAAATTATTTCTACAAGTTTTGATGGTGTTAACCCTACAACTCAAGGAAGCTATGGAGATACAGCCAAACTAATATTCACAGCAATGAAATAAGGAATGGAGGTAAAGTTCCGTGAAAATTGTTTTCAAAGCAATTTTAATTATTCCAAAACTTCTATTAGGAGCTGTTCGTTGGTTTTTTGGAATGTTTTTCTATTTGATGAAGTAAAATTTTTAGATTGGAGAAAATAAAATGAACGAATGTATCAACTGTCAGCAAGATTTACACGGCGGAAACTTTTTCGCTCCTTGGGAAGATGGCGACAACGCTCATGCTTACGTGCTTTGTCCTCATTGCGGTTGCCGAAACGAACTCTATGGTTTCGGGGAAGATGACGATTAAGAATAAGGAGACATTATGGAACACCTAGATTATTCATTTGAAAAAGACTATGATTTTAGTGTAGAAGTACCAAGTAACGACGAAGACGACACATATACAGAAACTATTGAAGGAAGTATTAATTTTTCAGCAGATGTTGTATGGACTGGAACAAACTACGAGACTTACATTATTTGGAAAGACTCAACTGGTAGATTTGATGATGTTAATGGAGACGCACCTGATAAGGAAGAAGATTTTTATCAGGACTTGAAAGATTATTTATTGAGTCAAGGGGTAAATAGTTCTGACCTTGATTGGTGAAATGATGACAGAGGAATACGCTGAAAGAATGATGGATTTAACTAGTTCAGCAAAATAAATTCACTAAATACACAAAAATACTGATTTGATAAATCTATCAAATCAGTATTTTTGTTCTACCAACACTAACAGAAGTTATTTCTGTTCATCACGAAACTTATTAGCAAAATACTGTCGCTTAAAATCCTCAAAAAGATAAGACTTCGTTGCTTGCGAGACACCAGCGAGTTTTCCTTCGCATAACGCGTTGAATGCTTGCCAAACGACTTCACGGTTAATTTCGTATAGATTTTCCACCTCTTCGTCTGTTGCGTCCCAATCATCCCAAGCCTCATCATCAAAAAATTCTTGTTCAGTTATCATTCTGGTTTTTTTCCATTTTCCCACCACAATTTGATAAGCGCCTGTGTCCCATCATTTTCAAAACCTTTTTCAGCAAGCATATCATAAAGCTGTTTGGCTCCTGCTGTAGCTGGAAGAGAAATACCCATTTTAGCAGATTCGTCAAGCGCAATACCGAGATCTTTGATAAAGTGTTTTACAAAAAATCCTGCGGTAAAGTCTTCACGTAAAATACGTGGTGCATAGTTAGTGAGTGACCATGTCGCAGCAGAACCACCTCCAACTGTCGTCAATACTTTATCAAGGTCAAGTCCCGCTTTATCTGCATACACAAGAAGCTCTGTCATGGCAGTCATCGTTCCTGCAATACCGATTTGATTTGCCATTTTTGTATGCTGCCCACTACCTGCAACGCCTTGATAAGCAACTGTTTTTCCCATTTTTTCAAAAAGGAGTAAAGCTTTATTATACACAGACTCATCTCCACCAACCATAATGGTCAATGTGGCATTCTTTGCTCCAAGGTCCCCACCTGAAACAGGAGCATCCAGTGCATCCGCACCTGATTTTTTTGCTTTTGTATAAATTTCCTTGGCAAGTGTTGGCTCTGTCGTTGTCATGTCAATAAGTATTTTCCCTTTTAAATCATTCTGAAAAATACCTGTTTCACCAAAATATACTTCTCTCACATCTTTAGGATAGCCTACAATCGTGATAATAAATTCAGCATTTTTTGCCGCTTCTTGTGGACTTGATACATACGTTGCACCACGCGCAACCAAAGTATCTGTTTTTGATTTCGTACGATTATAAACGATAAGTTCATGACCTGCATCCATGAGATGACCTGCCATTGCAGCGCCCATAACGCCTGTACCGATAAATGCAATTTTTGACATATTTTTCTCCTTTTTACATAGTAAACTTGTTCAGAAACTCTGTTTTTGAAGCGTAGGCAGGCTATGGCGCTTGGCTACGTGAAAAACAGAGTTTCTGAACATACTCACTAATATTGAACGTCTCTTCTTTTCCTTGCTTTATCGCCTCGAAGACGTTTAATTTTTCGATTGCGATATTCATCTAATTTGTAAGTTTTTAATAATTTTTCAATCTCAGTACGTGAATTTCCTGTCGCTTCTGAAATTGAAGAGAGCGAACGCAATGGGTTTTCATCAATAATTTCTTGAAGCTGTTCCTCCGTTAATCTCATTGTTCCCTCCATTTTTCTTAGTGAATACACATTTTTTAATTTATTTCAAAACAAAAAACGATTAGCACCCAGCCAACCGTCCATTATCTCTTAATAAATCTCTAAAATATAGAGCTTTACATTATTATGGGGAAGAAGGGATTTGAACCCTCACGCCCTTTCGAGCACATGCACCTGAAGCATGCGTGTCTGCCATTCCACCACTTCCCCAGCACTTTTCTATGATAACAGTTTCATATTGAAAATGCAAGTTTGAGGCTACTTATGACTGGCTTACTTAACAAACACCTGATTTTTTCATCAGGATTTTTTGTTCCTCTTGTTGTCTCAGTTTCAAGCTCCTCCGTGACCAATGAGCATGGCGATAATCAAAATAATAAAAACAAGGCAGGTAATCGCCACATAGAGTTTATCACCTTCTTTTGCAAAAGCGAAGATAGATGCTACCACACGTAAAACAGGGGTCAGAATTAATAAAAATAATCCTGCCATCAACCAAGCTAATGCTTTAAACTGCACTAAACCCGTCAGTATTTCATTAAACTTATCAGGCCAGATTCCGTCAGAGTAGCCAGAATGTCCCGTTATCACAAACATCAGAATACCAATGATAATAACAACCGAGCTAACAAATACACCTGCACGCAAGATTTTCCCAATGTTTTGCTCAATTTTGAGCAATTCTTCTTTTGTCATTTCACCTTTCATCCAATATGTACCCCAATTCCTTTAAGTAACATCTGAATTGCCATCAAAAGAATGACTGGAATGAAAATAATTCTGATTGTTTTTGCTGGTAATTTTGGCATGATTTTAGAACCTAGAGCTGCACCTGCTACGATACCAATTGCAAGTGGGCCTGCTAGAGTTGGATTAACGTAACCATTGAAAAAATAGACGGTTGCAGAAGCTGCCGCAGTCACTCCAATCATCAGGTTTGATGTTGCTGTAGAGGCTTTTATTGGCATCTTCATCATAGAGTCCATTGCCATAACCTTAAAGGCACCTGAGCCAATCCCTAAAAGTCCTGAAGCTACACCCGCACCAAGCATAATCGCTGCTCCTCCTGGTACTTTTTCTACTTGATAACTAATATCTTGCCCCAGTTGTTTGTCATGGTAGCTTGAGTTAAGTTTAAGCTTTTTAGCAATTTTATCAGACTCTACATTTTGCAAAATTTCCTCACCTTTATGAAGCTTTTTCCACATATTGTAGCCTTGAAAAATCAATAAACAGCCAAACAAAACATTTAATACTGTACCATCAAAAAATCCTGCTAAAATCGCTCCGACAAGACCTCCTATCGTAGTGAAGATTTCCAAAAACATTGCTGCACGAATGTTAATCATGTCATCTTTCAAATAAGAAATCGCTGCACCAGAGCTTGTCGCAATGACTGCTACAATGCTTGCTCCAATTGCGTATTTAATATCTACACCAAAAAAAGTTGTAATGATTGGCGTAATAATAATCCCACCGCCTAGTCCCAAAATGGAACCTACTGTACCCGCCACAAAGCCAAGAACTAGCATTGATAGGGTAAATACTAATAAAGACATACTATCTGCAAATTCGATATTGAATCTTGACGAATTTGATCCTTTCTCTTTTCATTTTACCAAAAATTTAAGAAATTAGGCAATTTAGATTGACTGGTGGGGTTGTCAGTGTACTGACAATACTTTTATTCGCCGATTCAATGCTCATTTTGCACACTTTGTAGAAGTAGAATTCTTGTCAGTTTTGACTGCCTGTTTTTATGATATAATTTTAATTAGCTATAGATTTCATTGGGGGTGAAAAATGAACAGACAAGAACTCGAGCAGCGTCTGAGAAAAGAGCTTTCTATTCCATTTTACAATGCGAAAGTTGCTGAACGTGACTACAGTGAAGCTGAATTTCAGGAAATGAAAAAACAACTCAAAGCCGACATTGAGCAGTACGCGACTGATTATGTTGACGAACACAATTCAAATGGTTGAAAATGTTGATAATGATTTACTGACAGATATTATCATTTGTATTTTTAAATAAAAGGAAATTTTATGACTGAACAAAAACAAGCCCTTTTTACTATTTTTGGAGCTACTGGCGACCTTGCCAAGCGTAAGCTCTATCCCTCCTTATTCCGTCTTTTTAAGAAAGGCGAACTCGCTGACAATTTCGCTGTCATTGGAACGGCGCGCCGTCAGTGGACTGACAGCTTTTATCATGAAGTCGTTTTAGATTCAATCAAAGATTTGATGCACTCAAAAACGGAGGCAGAAAACTTTGCAAGTCATTTTTATTATCAAAGTCATGATGTCAATGATGCTGAGCATTATGTCAATCTGAAAAATTTAGGCGAACGTCTCAAAGCTCAATATAAAACAGCGGGAAATCAAGTTTTCTTTCTTGCGATGGCGCCTCAATTTTTTGGTGTAATTGCTGAACATCTTAAATCTGAAAACATCTTGACTGGTGAAGGTTTTGAGCGAATTGTCATTGAAAAACCTTTCGGAAACAGCTACGCAACTGCAAAAACGCTCAATGACAGTTTGTCAAAAGTTTTTACTGAAGAGCAAATCTTCCGTATCGACCATTATCTTGGTAAAGAGATGATTCAGTCTGTGAGTGCTGTTCGTTTTGCTAACCCAATTTTCGAAAGTCTTTGGAATAATCGCCATATCGACAATGTGCAAATTACTTTTGCTGAATTTATTGGTGTTGAGGAGCGTGGAGGCTATTACGAAACTTCTGGTGCGCTTAAAGACATGATTCAAAATCACGTCTTGCAAGTCCTCAGTCTTATCGCAATGGAAAAACCCGAAAAATTTGACGAAGCTCATATTGTAAAAGAAAAAGTTAAAGCACTCAAAGCAATGCGTCAATATTCTTCACAAGAAGCGCTAGAAAATTTCATCCGTGGACAATATATCGCCGGAAAATTTGATGGAGAGAATTATCTAGGATATCGTGAAGAAGATTCTGTCGCACCTGATAGTCGCACAGAAACTTTCGCTGCTGGAAAATTTCTCATTGATAACGAACGTTGGGCTGGTGTTCCATTTTATGTCCGCTCGGGAAAACGCATGACTGAAAAAGGAACCCGCATCAATATCGTTTTCAAAAAAGAAGCTGAAAATCTTTTTGCAGACAACTGTGATGACCAACCTGTGCAAAACGTTTTAACCATCTATATCCAGCCTACTGAAGGCTTCTCACTTTCTGTTAATGGTAAAGCTGCAGGTCAAGGATTCCATCTTGAACCACTTCGCCTCAGTTTCCGTCACGATAGTGAATTTTTAGGAAATTCTCCTGAAGCTTATGAAAAACTATTCTTGGACGTGTTGAATGGTGACGGTACAAACTTTAGTCATTGGGAAGAAGCTGCACGTGCTTGGGAACTTATTGACGTTATTCGCGAGGCGTGGGATGGTGACACTAGCGACATGCCTACATATACCGCACGCAGCATGGGGCCTCAGGCCGCATTTGATTTGCTCAAAAAAGATGGAAACGAATGGGCATGGCAACCTGATTTGTGGTATAAAGAGCGAGGATACTACGAAAAGTAATAATGTATTGAAATAAGGAAGTAAGGAAATTCTGTCAGTATACTGACAGAATTTTTATTCGCCGATTCAATGCTCACTCCAATCGCATCGAACTGTCAGTATACTGACAGAATTTTTATTTTAATAAACTTTTCCCCAGATTTTTACACAGTTTTCCACATATTTGTGGAAACACCTTTTAAATATGTGGAAAACTCTGAATAACTTCCGCGATTTCTTGATAAGAACAAGTTTTCACTTGTGTATTTCATTTTTCCACACTGATGAATCAAAAAATACTGACAGAATTCCGTCAGTACTTTTTATTCTAATTTAGTTCTCCACACTGGCTCACCATCTCGTGCAATCAATTTTTTCCAAACACGTCGCTCTCTCCAACGATTAAATTTCGTATTCCAAGCATCTGATTCTACCAATGGTTTCACCAAAATGCTACGTACACCAGCACGATGCGCGGCTCTAATATCCGTCATCAATTGGTCTCCAACCATAACCACTTCAGATGGCTTTTCATCAAAACGCTTCAAAGCTTTATTAATCCCCAAAGCAAAAGGCTTCATTGCTCGACTAATATAATCAACACCAAACTTTTCCACAGCTCGTGCAACACGCTCATGTTTATTATTTGACACAACAATAACTTTGATGTTGTTTTCTCTCATTTCCTCAAGCCAAGAAAGCAACTCTGGTGTACCATCTGGATTATTCCAAGCAATCAAAGTATTATCTAAATCCACCATCACAGCTGTGATACCAATCTTTCCCAGACTTTCTGCATCCAACTGATACACTGCTTCCAATAAAAAATCTGGCTTATAATTATCAATTTTCATATAGAGATATTATACCAAAAAATTTAGCAAGTTTTACACATTTATCATCTACAAGCAACCAAAATACACCAAGAAAAATAATAAAAAGTCGCCAAAAGCGACTCATTATTTTATCGAGACAAGTGCGTGCTAGTTCCGCTGTCCATGCTCGCTACGGCATTTGTAATTCTTCATTGGAGCGCACGGAGATAGAGCGTGGATAAGAAGCTGTAACTCCCACTAAATAAGTCTTGAACTTATTTGAATTTATCAAAGAAACCTTTTTTACCATTTCCTGAAATATCAACACCGCTAACCTTAGCAAATGTTTGTAAAGCTTCTTTTTGAGCAGTATTCATATTCTTTGGTGTTATGATATTAACAATCACATACTGGTCTCCATTACCCGAACCACGCAATTTTGGCGCCCCTTTTCCTTTCAATCGGAAGTTTGCTCCAGTTTGCGTACCAGCAGGAATCTTTAATTTCACATTACCATGAACCGTTGGCACTTCAACTTCATCACCCAATGCTGCTTGAACAAACTCCAAAGGCATTTTATAGTAAATCTCAGAGCCATCACGCTCAAATTTATCAGATGCTTCAACTTGGAAACGTACATACAAATCACCATAAGGACCACCATTGGTACCAGCATCACCTTGGCCTTGCAAACGCATTTGTTGACCTGACTCAACTCCAGCAGGGACTTTTACCTTAACAGTATGTGCAGCTTTTTCATGACCAGTACCATGACAGGTAGGACATGGTTCCTTGATTTCTTTACCCGTACCATGACAAACATCACAAGTTTGTTGACTTTGCATACGACCCAATGGTGTATCATGAACCACATTGATTGTACCGCGTCCACCACACTTATGACAAGTTTCCGCATGAGTTCCTGGTTTTGCACCTTCACCACCGCAGGTATGACAAAGCTCTTCTCGATTATATTTTACTTCTTTTTCTACACCAAAAATAGCTTCTTCAAACTTCAGATTGATTCGATATTGTAAATCATCCCCTTGACGTGGTGCATTAGGATTAACCTGAGCGCCTCCACCGCCAAAGAAGCTAGAGAAAATATCCTCAAAACCACCGAAGCCACCTGCACCACCAAAGCCAGAGAAGCCACCTTGACCCCCAAAACCACCACTACCAGCGCCAAAACCATTGGCACCAGCTTCACCATATTGGTCATAGGCTGCCCGTTTTTGGTCATCCGATAATGTTTCGTAGGCTTCTTGCACCTCTTTATATTTTTGTTCAGCACCCGATTCCTTGTTCAAATCTGGGTGGTACTTTTTCGACATTTTTCGATAAGCTTTTTTAATTTCATCCTGACTGGCATTTTTATCTACCCCCAGGCGTTCATAAAATTCAGAGTTATTCATTATTTAATCCCTAATTCCTTTACTAAATCAATTTTTCAATAGCACTATTTTATCACGTTTTTTAAATTTTGGCAAAAAAATTAGCACTCTTTTTACCAGAGTGCTAATTTTAATTGAGCAAATCCCTCCTATATCGTATACGAAGTCCTCATCTCAACTCACAAATTCAACAGCAAATTGATTCGTTCCCATATATACCGAAGAAACTGCTGACTCAGAAAGCCAATATTTTCCTTTGATAGGGTCATTGACATGAAACTCTTTTTTCTTCGCATCATACCCATCCAAAATCACCGCATGAGTATTCGTCACAACCTCATGCCCAAAATAATCTGTATACGTAATCTGTGGTTGAGCAAAGTCTATCGTTACCCACATTTCTACAAGATGCTTTTTCAAAACGATATTTTTGATATCATCAATACTTTTCCCAGAAATATCAACAACATTTGCACCATAACTTTGAGCAAATTTCATAAATGCATCTGGCCAAATTGTTGGAAAACCTCCATCAGGAATTTCGTCATCCGGAGTCCAAGGATCTCCAGCATAGCCTAGATTAGGATTACCATCCCAACCTACCAAAGGTAATGAATCAAGCACTTCTTTCACAGACTTATCATGTGTTTTATTTAAGTAAACCAAAGCATTATAGAGAGAAACTGTTTCACAACCTTGATAAGCTCCGATTTTTATTTGGTTCACATCTCCTGTATCCATTAACACATAGTTACACTTACCCGAATGGTCTTTTTTTGCAACAGTTTTTGAAGCTAATGAGGGTTGCTTATCCTCACCTTCGCCTTTTTGAGGATTCATAAAGAAACCAAAACCAACAAAAACCACAATAAGACTCAGAATAAGCAGAATAACCGTGTTCTTTGTTTTTAAACGTTTTCTTTTTTTATTCATTTGCTAAGTCTTTTTTCTCCATCATCAACAAAGTTCGACGCACTGTTTCTGCCTGTGCATCAATAATATTGAATTCTGAGTCAAGTTGATATTCTTCGTACAAAACAGAGAGCTCTGTGCAGCCTAAAATCATCACTTCACAGTTCATTTTTTTCTTCACATCACTTAAAATTTCGTGGTAAAGCTCAAAATTCAAATTTTTATTTTCTTTAACCTCTTGATAAATCAATCGATTAACCTTTTCTTGTAATTCCTCATCTGGAATGACAGCCTCATAACCCTGAGCTTCTAATTCCTCACGATAAACACCCGTCAAAATAGTTCCCTCAGTCGCCAACACAGCAATACGCTTACTGTCAGCAAATTGCTCTCTGATTCGTTCCACTGCTATACGAGGCATATGCAAGATTGGAATTCGTGTTGCGTTTTGTAGCTCCTCAAAATAATAATGAGCAGTATTACAAGGGATAACAAAAAACTTCGGATTCAACACACTTTGAATTTTGATATCCTCAATCAGTTTTTCTTCTGGATTTTCTAAAGAAGAATCCTTTATATAAGCAGTACGGTCGGGAATCGTTGCATGATTAACTACGATATAATCCAGAAAATCTTGGTCTCGATGAGCATCTGTCCGACGATTCAACGTATGAATGAAACTCTCTGTTGCCAGTGTCCCCATTCCTCCCAAAATTGTAAAGAAATTTTCCATATCCCCTCCTGTCTTTATCCTACTATTCGTAGTTTTCTCTTCATTTTATCAGCGATTATTAAAATATTCCTTAAACGTACCAGTATAACGATAAAAAGCATATTTCATCAGCAAATAACGCTTAGGCGAATTATCTTTTGCATAAAATAAAGTTGTACCATAGTTTTTAGATTTAATAAACTGGCGAATTTCCGCTTTAAAGCTTGAATTAACATATGTCAACAATACTTTCTTAGGAACACCTAACCATAACTTGGTTCCTTTACCATAAACTGTCTCAGCAAAAGGCTCATTAAAAATTCGATCTGCGACCAGATAACGGGTCAGGTTGTAACCATTCAAAGTCACGTAGAAAGAACTACGTCCTTGACGCAAATTGATTTCAAATAGTTTATACTCTCCATCACGAGGATCATATTTCATATCAAAATTCGCAAAGCCAGTATATTCAATTTTTTCAAGAAAATCTTGAATTTGCTGGTATACTTTTTCATTATAATCAGGCAATATGGCAACATAATTCCCGATTGCTTTCGGACTGGGGTCCTCAAGCAGAGGATGCCCCAGACACATCATGCGAACCTTGTGATTTTTATCCACATAAGCATTCAATACGCGCATATTCTCATCTGTCCCTGGGATAAAATCTTGAATAATCATCTCATCTGGATAGCCTGCTTCATAGCAGCGATGGAGCATTAACTTCATCTCATCAGGAGATGCAATCGTAAAAGCTTTCTTTTGTCCTTCAAAATGAACTTCTAAATAAGAAATCGAATTTCCAGGTTTCAAAATCATTGGATATGGAAAAGATAAACCATTTACAAGAGAGTCAATCTCTGTTTCTGGAGTGACTAAAACAGTCTTTGGGTAAGGAAGCTGGTATTCTTCACAAATATTATAAAAATCTGGCTTATTTTCCAACTTTTGATAAAGCGAATAATCAATATAAGGCACTTCAAAAAACTCTGAAAGCTCCGCCTTATACTTAGAAGCCATCAAAGCATAACCATCGCCACAAGCCACAAGTAGATACTTCTTCTTATCGTTAGCATGATTTTCCTTAAATTCTCTCAAAGTTTTAATGAAAACTTCTTCTTGGTCAAAATGAGGATGGCATTGTACTTCCACAATTTTTGAGTATTTTGTTGGTGCTAACTGAGACGCACTCAGAGCAATCGAAGTAATACCAAACTCTTCATGAAACGAACGCGCCATTCCATAGACATTAATATCAGACCCTAATAAAATCGGTTGAAATTCAATATTTTGAGACACAAAAAACTCCTCTAAACAGCGGCAACAGCTGGTTTTTCGCCATTGTGAATAAAGTAAACATCATACCAAGTCAAGAAAGTATAAATTGTCCAAAGCTTACGACGGGTATCATTTTTTCCTGCAAAGTTATCTTCCAGCATTGCTATTATTTTCTCTTGTTCAAAGAACTCTGAAACAAAGCTCTGCTCAAAGAGATGATGAACAATCTTATAATATTTCTCTTCTCTCAGCCAATCTTTGATTGGTACTGGGAAACCTAATTTTTTACGATTTGACCATTCTTCTGGCAAATGACGGCGCGCTGCCTGCCTGAAGGCATATTTTGTATTATGTTCATTAAGCAAGTATTTTGATGGGATTTGCTCTGCGGTGTGCATAAGCTCAATATCTAAGAGTGGCACTCGAAGCTCCAAAGAATGTGCCATTGACATTTTATCTGCTTTCAGTAAGATATCACCAGGCATCCATTGATGCATATCAAGATATTGCATTTTACGTAATTCTGAACCTTCTTGAGCTTTCTTATAGGTCTTTCCAACAATTTCTTTCACACTTGGTGCTGTTTGAAATTCTTGTTTTAAGAGCGTTATGGACTCTTCTTCTTCAAAAACTTTAGCTTGTCCAATGAAAAAGTCTTCAGCTGGGGCTAATGATTCATAAAGATGTTTTTGACCTTTAAAATGCTTGTTTTGAATCCCTCGAGCAATTGAAAAGCGTAAACCTTTAGGCAATTTTTTTAGCCCTTCTGCAACAACACGAACCGCACGAGAATTTGTACTAAAACCATAAGATTCATAGCCCGCAAAAAGCTCATCTGCACCTTCACCACTCATGACCACGCGCACATCACGCGCTGCAAGTTCGGCAAGGAAAAATAAAGGCACGCAAGATGGGTTTGAGTCTGGTTCATCCAAATAATATTGAATTTGTGAGAAATATTGAAAAGCTTCATCTCCATGAATTTCCCGCGAAGTATTATTTAAGCCAATCATATCTGTCAGCTGTTTTGCTTGCTTAGATTCATTAAATGTCCCTTGACCAAATCCGATAGAATAAGTATGTTCTGGTCGAAGCGTTGATGCCACATAACTAGAGTCTACACCAGATGAAACGAAAGCTCCGACTTCAACATCCGCAAATTTATGTGCGTCAACAGACTCTAAAACAGTCTTATCAATCAAATCAACAGACTCTTCCAGCGACATATTTTTTTCGTTCACTTTCATATCCCAATAAGGTTTGATGTCAAGTTGACCGTCTTTATAAGTAAAATAATGTCCCTCTTTGATACGGAACACTCCTTTAAAGAATGTTTCATCAAGTGCCGAATACTGGAAAGTCATATATGGTTTCAACGCTTCTTTGTTTAATTCTTTTTTGAAATTTGGGTGTTTTAAAAAACTCTTAATCTCTGAACCATACATGAATGTACCATTCATTTGAGCGTAATAAAGTGGTTTGATACCAAAATGGTCACGAGCACCAAATAACTCTTGTTTTTCTCTATCCCAGATAACAAAGGCAAACATTCCTCGAATTTTTTGGAGAAGTTCCACACCATATTCTTCATAACCATGCAACAAGACCTCTGTATCAGCATGAGTAGTGAAATCATGACCTTTTGCAATCAAGTCTTCTCTTAACTCACGAAAGTTATAAATCTCTCCATTGAACGTGATTAACTTTGATTTATCCTCATTGTATATGGGTTGGTCTCCGCCTTCAAGGTCGATGATACTCAAACGTCTAAAACCGATAGCAGCTCTATCGTCAATAAATTCACCCGAACTACTTGGTCCGCGGTGAACAATCGTATCCATCATTTCTTTTAGTGTCTTTGTTTTATCATCTTGATTCAAGTTATCGACAAAGCCGACAATTCCACACATTTCTATCTATCCCCTATCATTTTTCTTGTTTTATTATACCATAATAATAAAAAATGATTTGACAGAAGGAAAATAATTTCCCTCCACCAAATCACTGATTTTTTTATTCTTTAAGGTTATTAGACTAGTTTGGCATCAAGAATGTCAGACCTGCAGTTGGGATATTTTCGCGAGTATGTCCCCACCAACCGCTACCATATCCACCCTCAATAACGTTAATTGTACCGTTAGAGTTTACTTTAGTAACAATGGCTACGTGACCATACGGTGAACCAGAATAACCAACAAAAGCTGTTGTATATCCTGAAACAATTACACCAGGTGCCGCAGAAACTACATGAAGAATTCCTTGAGCGGGACCGTTAGTAGCCCATTGTCCACCATTTCCTGGGCTGATATTTCTGATGTAGATACCCTGAGCTGCAAAATATTGCCACACGTAGTCTGTACATCCACCACCAGCGTAAGGATTAGCAATCGGGGTGTTATTTCCTCCCGGTCCTGGATTTGGACTAGGTGTTGGTGTAGGTGTTGGTGTAGGTGTTTTTGAGCCACCATCATTATTCGAGGTGTTTGTACTGTTGCCTGAAGCCGTATTATCTACCGCTTGAGTTGATTTAGCTTGTGCCTCTTGGCTTGCTTTTTGTTGTGCTTCATATGCTGCTTGTTTTGAAGCAGCTTCTTGTGCAGCTTTTTCAGCCACAGCCTTTTCAGCTAACAAAGAGTTCTTCTTACCTTGTGCCGTTGCGATTGTTGCTTGATAATTTAATGTAGCAACTTTAAGCTCAGCCTGTTGTGATGTCAACTCTTGAGCTTGAGAATCCAAATCTTGTGAAAGACTAACAAATTTATTATAATTTTTCTTTACAGACTCTGATTTTTCATCCAAAGCCTTTTTATCTTGCACTTGCTGCTCTAACATTTGCTTATTAGCAGATGATACAGTAGCCATTGCTGTAATTTTTTGAACAGCATCTGTCAACGATTTTGAGTTCACGATAGCATCTAAATAGTTTGTCGCCGAATTATTGACCTGTGCACTACGTGCTTGAGCTTCCAAAGTATTTGTACGATCTGCAATATTTTGGCTTAAAGTAGCAATCTGCTTGTTCAATGATTCTGCTTGTGATTTGATTGCATTGATTTGCTTTTGTGTATTGCTTTGCTTTTGTTGTATGCTATCAACTTTAGCTTGCAAACTATCAACTTGTGCTTGTGCTTGTGCTTTCGCTGATTGGGCACTTGCAATTGTTGCATCCTGTTTTTGAATGTCTGAGTTAGTATCAGCGTAAACACCTGATACGGGTGCTGCAGTAGAAAGTACTACTGTAGACAATAAAATAGCTGAGATAATCCTTTTTTTCATAACTGTTATTTTTAATTTGTCCTCCCTATGAAGTTCGGTTGAATAAACATATTATACTATTCTTATCACACCTTAATATTTCTTTTTAATTACAAAATCATTTCCCTGTGTATCTAAAATGACTTTTCCTTAATCTATAAAAGAGTTCCAAAGGTGCTTGAAGCATCGCCGCTAAAATAATATTGAGCAAAAGTGTAGGCGCTAATTGATAAACAACAAAGTTAAGAAAATTAAGTTGTGATAAACCAAAAGCCGCTGTAATTACCGCACTAAATACTTCAAATGCTGTGACAATGATAATAATAGTAAAGAGCCGTGTCCATCGATTAGTAAAGATGACACTTTCTATATTATAAACGAAAAGAGCGATAAGCGGAAATAATAAGGTGGCAATACCATAGACTCCTAAATAATAGCTATCATATACCGCTCCTAGAAGTGCTGCTAAAATAATAATATAGCTCGAACGATGTTGCGTAACACTATAAACCAAAAAAATTAGAAAAAGATGACTTACAGGGGTCCAAGTCCCACCGCTTAGGCTTGTTAAAACGTGTGTGATTTGTCCATCCAATATTAGAAGTAAAAAGAGTAAGATTGGGGAAAAAAACTGAAAAGTAAAGCGACTCACTTAATTTCCCCCAATCATACGTTGAATAACAAAAACAAATCGGATATCATAAAGATTGCTCGCTGGTTTAACATAAATTTGACGATTCAATCCTTGATTGTCATCTTTTTCTCCTAAAACCGTCCCAATGAGAAGGTCACGCGGGCTATCACCTCCGAGTCCACTCGTAAAGACTTGTGTACCTTTAGAAATTTTGTCTTGTGTAGTTAATTGAGTAATGATATAAGCATTTTGTTGGCTATCATATCCTGTTAACAAACCATAAGTCGTTTCTTCTGCATTTCCTAGCCGCACTGGAATTTTATTTTCAATTCCTTTTGAAGAACTTAGAAGTGAAACTTTGGCTGTATTTTTATTGACTTGGATAACACGACCAATAACCCCACCGTTTGCCATAACAATCATATCTGTTTTAAGACCATCTTTACTCCCCTATCAATGACAAGTGTATCATTCCATGATGTAGGGTCACGGGTGATAACGTTGGCTGATACAGTTTGATAGTCGGTCAGTGTTTCTTGAAGTTTCAGAGCATTTTTAAGCTCTTTATTTTCAGATTCAAGACCATTTAGTTTATTGGCATCATCTTTTGACTTGGCAAGTTGAGTTTTTAAGCTTTCATTTTGCTGATAGGTATCCATCAGATTTGAAAATTCATTGACTTTATCTTGGACAAAATGCACAGGAGATGCAAGCACACGGTCAACAAACCCTGTTCCATCATTTATTGTTTGTGTCATTGCTGACGGTTTTTGATTAGATTTAAAATTTTTTGCTGAAATTACAATCGCTGACATCGCTGCGATAATAATAATCAGCGCGATAATAACCATTTTACTTAAGTTAAATTTTTTCAATGTTCTAGATTCCCTTCAGTAAGTTGTCCTTACTCGTACCTTATTTTATCAAAATTGTCAGATTTTTGATAGAATAGTGATAAGAATTTTTTGTAAGCGTTTTTTGCTTGTAATACAGATTATTGTAAGCTTTTTAATAGTCTTATTATCAACTTATAATTATAATTACTACGCATGGAATAATGGGTTGCAAAAATATAGCTTTTTTGGAGGTTTTTATGATGAGTAAAATTCCTATTTTTGGAGAAAAAATTGATGGAAAAGATTATCAAAATCGGTACGGAGTCTATGGAATTGTTACGCGCGATTCTGGAGAAATTTGTTTAGTTCAAGCGCCTAATGGTGCTTTCATCCTTCCTGGTGGTGAGATTGAAGCGGGTGAAAATCATGAGAAAGCTTTGCAAAGAGAACTCGTTGAAGAACTTGGAGCTTCTGCAAAAATTGGTGCTTTCTTAGGACAAGCGGACGAATATTTTTATAGTTCACATCGTAATAAATACTTTTATAATCCAGCTTATATTTATGAGACTAAATCCGTCAGTTTTGATGCTGCTCCTCTAGAAGACTTTAATGGTATTTTTTGGTTTAGTCCTGAAATAGCAATCACTAAACTTAAACGTGGTTCTCATCAATGGGGTGTCCGTGAGTGGTTAAAGAAAAAATGATAAAAACTGTCAGTACCCCAAATTTATGAGGCATTGACAGTTTTTATCTGCTCACAAACTTACTGTTCTGTCAGTACTGACAGATTTATTTTTCAATGATTTTCACACCATCATGATCTGCTACAATAACTTTTTTAACCATGTTATTAAATAGACCATGTTCTACGACCCCCACTGTCAAATCCAACTCTTGAGCAAGTTGTTCAGGATGTTTAATTTCGCTGATGTGTAAGTCAATGAGATAATGATGCATATCCGTAATTAATTTATTTCCTTTGTCATCTTCCCTCCATGTTGGAGCATAGCCTGCCGTTGTGAATTTACGAAATATTTGTTCAGCACCATATGGGATAACCTCAACAGGAACTTTGAATGACCCTAGGTTTTCGGAGAGTTTTGACTCATCAACAATCCAAATATAGTCATGTGAGTAAGTGGCTACGATTTTTTCCATAAGTAATGCTGCACCGCCACCTTTAATTCCATTTAGTTTTGAATCAATCTCATCAGCCCCATCAACAGTCAAGTCAACAAAATCTACTTCATCAATAGATTTTAGTGGAATACCCAGCTTTGAGGCTTGCTCACTTGTTACGCTAGATGTTGTCACACCTATAATGTTTAGACCCTCATCGTGAATACGACGTCCTAACTCCTCTACAAAAAATGCTGCCGTTGAACCTGTCCCCAATCCCACAATCATGCCATCTTTGACAAACTCTGCGGCTTTTATTCCAACTTGTTTTTTTAGATTTTCCATTTTTATTCCTTAACTGTCTTCTGTCTATGTGTCCTCAATTATACCAAGATGTGAGTATGATTTGCAAGAAATGATGAAAAATAGGAAATTTCTGAAATAAACGACGTTTCTTGGAAAGACTTATCTTTTTTCACTCATTTCTAATCTTTCAAACTCAGTTATACCAAGATGTAAGCCCGACTGTCCATAGCTAACTAAAAAGACGAGATAGCACTCGTCTTTTTATCATTAGCTGATATAATCCTCTAAATACTGCGGATTATAAACCATAATTTTGTTATCAATGATATCAATTACTTTTTCCATTTTTAGGTCATGAATGATACGATTGACACTATTTCTTGTTGAAATACCGCAAAATCCTGCAATATCTTCATTAGTGACGGGAAAATCAATTAAGATTCCTTCTTTTTTCATGATACCAAAGTCTTCAATCAGGCTATTGATGCAAGCACAAACTGCACCTTTTTTACCATTTATTGTCATTTTTTGTAGGACACTAAGGTTCATTGAGAGGCGACGTTTATAAAAATCGTTTACAATCCTAAAAAGACGGAGGTCACTGCGAACCCAATCCCAAAAGTCTGCGCGTGAGACACGATAAAAACTCGCTGTGTCAGACTCGACTCGGACATTAAAAACTGCTGAGATTCCTTCTTGTTGCTCTTCTTCAAGGAGTGATACAAAGTCTTGTTCTACGACATACGCGATATTAAATTCTCGACCATCACGAAGAATATTGCTGATTTTTGCGACACCTTCTTTCAAGATGTAGATATATTCTGATTCAATTCCTTGGTACATTACGTAGCTATGCTTTTTACGGGTAACGACAGGAACTTTTTTTTCTTCTAAAAGTTGTATGAGGTTGTCTATATGTTCGTTTGTCATTTTTTATGATTATTTTTTGAAAAATGTTATTGATACAATTTATCAATAGTTGTTTTAGTGTTGCTTTTTTATTATACTACTACTTTTTGTTTTTTTCCGTGAATAAGGTAGTAAATAATCCAAACGGCAATCACGGCTGGCGCACTGTAAAGATAAAGATTGCGGAATCCAC
This sequence comes from Lactococcus allomyrinae, assembly GCF_003627095.1. Lineage (NCBI taxonomy): Bacteria > Bacillati > Bacillota > Bacilli > Lactobacillales > Streptococcaceae > Lactococcus > Lactococcus allomyrinae. The sequence continues at coordinate 2,078,966 of NZ_CP032627.1, forward strand.
TCATTCCTTGACCTAATAGCGGGATGATAGCACCCAACACGATTGGCCCTCCACCAACACCTAGGTCAAGAAAACCAAAGAACGTTGATGTGGCAACTCCAATACGTTCTTTGTTAGAGTCTCGAATAGCAATTGCTTGTCCAAATGGTGCTACACCACCGTACCCAAGTCCAAAAGCACCACCTGCAATCAACAACACGACGAAGCCTAATGTTGGGTTAAAGAAACCTGCAAGCCCTACAAGTAGCATTGCAACAGTAAAGAAGATAAAAGTAGGATGGAAGACCCAATTGTCCCCTTTTGTATCAAAGATACGACCTGTCAATGGACGAGAAAGGAAGATGAGAATGGCATACATTGTAAAGAATAATGACCCTGCAAGTGGGATGTGAAGTGCAGTTGAGAATGATCCCATTCCTGTTAAGATTGCAGAATCAATAAACCCAGCAAGGAATGCAACGATTGAGATAGGAAGGGCGGATTTTTCAAGAAATTTATCTACACCTTGTGGTTGGTGAGCAAGCGCATGAGCACGTTCTTCTGGACTTAGTTCTTTCACATGAACAAAGAAAATAAGAACAAAGGTAAGAACCAACAAAATTGATGCCAAGCCTAAAAGATAGGTGAAGCCGAGCGATGAATAAATCATAATCGAAAGCGCTGGCCCTACTGCAGCAGCAAGTGTTACAGAAAGGGCATAATAGCCAATTCCTTCACCTCGGCGTGATGCAGGAACGATATGACCTGCAATGGTTCCTGACGCCGTTGCTCCAATACCAAAACCTGCTCCCTGAACGATACGAATAATAAAGAGTAACGGAATATTAGTTGTAAGATAATAACCAAAAATTAGGGCAAGAAAAAGAATACCTCCAATATATAACAATCGTTTCATTCCGAGTTTTGTGATAGTAATCCCTGTCCATACACGGCCAATCAATGCTCCAATAACGAATACACTTGATAGTGACAAACTCACTACGGTAGATTGATGGAGTTGCTGAAGAGCATAAGTGCTGATGGATGATGTCAAAACATAAAAGACAATATAAAATAAAAAGCTGATTAATGTGTTAATGACGAAAGTAGGGGTAAAGATACTTTCTTTTTTCATGATGTTTCCGTTTCTGTTTTTGATAAATATGATTTGTCAGTAATGATATTAGAAGTGTTCAGAAGCTCTGCTTTTTCGTCGAAGCTTGCTTCATCCGCAACTTTGACAGTCAATCACTCGGCATTTATGCCGAGTAAATGAACGTAAAGCTGTCATAGGGTCAGTCGCTTTAGCGGCTAGACTTCTTGGAACAAGGTGACCTCGTGAGCTTGTACCTTGGGTTCAGCTTCGAGCAATACGAGCTTCTGAACAACCTTATTGTTAAAGTTTGCGTTCCGCACAAACTGCTTCTTGCGTCAGTGCAAGAAATTTACTGACAGAAGTTTTCAATTACTGACAAGAGCTCTATCAGTAAAATTGCATAAAAAATACACCTTCTGGCACATTTTTTATTTATTTGACGAGTTGGATGTTTCGGACTTCAAAAGCGCGTGAGCCGTCGTCAGTCGTCATAAAACCATGATGGTCTGTGACGTATTTAATGGCTTGTGCCATATCTTCAAACTCGCGGACAACATAGTTCAACTTTCCGTCAGCAGTGTAGTTAGGCATCACGTCTTCTTCGTATACTGACAGACTTTTAAATTCAAATTTCATGGTAGAAACTCCTTTTGATAATTGGTATATGGGTACAGATGCTAGCTTTCTGTACTCTGTTGATTCACTTTGATTCAACTTACTCACTTATTTTAGAAAAAGTTTTCCCCTAGCACGACACCAAACGTTGTTAACATTTGCTACAAGTCACAAATGTTAACAACGTTTGGTGTTGTCAGCACACTGACAGCAAAAAATCACTGACAGTGTGTCAGTGAACCTTTGTTTATCATTAATGTACTGACGAAAAAACTGTTAGTAATTTTTATCAGTATAAAAGCTTGTATTTGATTTTTTCTTTTATCAATTTTCTTATCAAGATAAGACTCAAAACAAGAAGATTAAATCCATAAAGTGTGAAAAGCAAGATAAAGCTTGTTACTCCTGCAAGCTTGCAAGCTAACATCGTCAAAAACATCACGAGATTAATCACAAAAGAATTTCGCAAAACAAATTTTTCTAAATTCATCGCTTGAAGAATTCCTTTGAAAATCTCGTAAGAAATAAAAAATATCGAACAAACAAGAGCGATAAGTAGATATATAGGAAAACGCGCAACAATCTCACTTGATGAAAAAAGAGCAGCGAATCGCTTAGCATTCAACAAAATTAAACCTGAAAAAATGAAATAAAATCCTGCGCTACTTACGATTGCAATCTTGATGGTTCGAAAAATCTTTGAAAAATCTGCTTCGCCATATGCTTTAGACCCAAAGATGGTTACAGCATTCTCGTAGATGTAAGTAGGCATTTTTATGATATTCAGTGCTTGAGCGCAAAGCCCATAAATCGCTAATGTAGTCACACCAAGTCGCGCAATCAAAGCTTCAAAGAAAATCGTAAAAATGACCCCTTCTAAAATTTCTTGCCCGCCAAGTGGCACTGATTTTCTCAAAAGTTGTTTTATTTTCATTGCTTTTTCGCCCCAAGCTTGTGCCAGTTTGTGCCGAACAACCCAAAATTGTAGAAAAACCATAACAAGTAAAGCAAGAATCGAGGCAATACTTGCTCCAATAATTCCCATATTTATCATACGAACAAGGATTAAATTTAACAAAATTTCTAATGCTGTACTCACTAAGGAAATAACGAGAATATCATTCGTTTTATTTTGAATTTTAATCAAATTTGCCGAAAGAAACATCATCAGTGTCAAAAAGATATACGGAGATTGAATGAGTAGATATACTGTCGCTGTTTCAAGCATTTTTCCATCAAAAGCGTAGGTTATGGATAAAAATAAACGCCCGAACACAAGTGTGATGAGAGCAAAAATAATTCCGATGAGCATATTGACAATAAGCGAAGACTTAATCAGTTGGAGAAAACCTTTTTCATCTGACTTCCCAAGTGCTTGTCCGCCTTCAATGTTGAACGCTAAAGCGACGACGCCCAAAATTCCACCTAATGCATAGAGCAGACTTTGTATCGTTGTGATTCCTGCCAAATTTTTGATTGACCGATTGACCGCCAAAAATAAAATCAGCTGATTGATGATAAGCTGAAGAAAATTGTTAGTCATCAGTGGAAGCGCAAACCTTTGGATTTCCTTAAATAGATTTTCTTGCATTATTCTTTATTATTCCTGATATTTTTCTTGAAATCTTATTGAGTATAACACAAATAATCAGATTTTTCAGACTTTTCTTATTTTGTCAGCACACTGACAGCAAAAAAAGAACTGACAGAAATTCTATCAGTTCTTTTTTGCTCTATCAATAGCCATGTGAACCCATCTGAACCATTTCTATTTTTTCTTCTTCATGATTCAGATGCTTTTTGGCTGTTGCCATCATGAGACGAATGCGGTTCAGCTGATTGACAGAAGAAACTCCAGGGTCATAGTCGATTGGAGCAAGGTTTGCCCCTGGATATTGACGGCGGAGTTCTTTGAGCATCCCTTTGCCGACGATGTGGTTGGGCAGGCAGCCAAATGGTTGTAAGCAGACAATGTTCATCACATCTTTTTGGAGCAGCTCAATCATTTCGCCCGTTAGGAACCAGCCTTCTCCTGTGTGATTTCCGATGGAAATAATTTCCTCGGTATTGGCAGCAACATCATAAATCGACTCGATTGCGTCAAAGCGATTGGAATTTTTGAGGGCTTTGTTCATTGGCTTTTCTAGCATATTGATAATACCTATGAAGGTTTTTGCCATGAGTTTATTTTTCTTGGCAAAGCCGATTTCGTCGGTTTTCCAGATTTGATTGTAGAGGCTGTAGTTCATGAAACCAATCAAGTCAAGGACGACTGCTTCGCCGCCTTCTTCTTCGATGATGCTGACGATGTCGTTATTTGCCGTTTTGCTATATTTGACAAGGATTTCGCCGACAACGCCGACACGCGGTTTTTGGACGTTGAGTAGCTCGATCGCGTCAAATTCGCGGACGATTTGTTTGGCATTTCGGTTAAACTCAAAGATAGAGGCAGACTCGACATTGTGGCGAGCTTTTTCGAGCCATTTGGCGTGCAATTCATTGGCTGAACCTGCGACTGCTTCGTAAGGTCGCGTGCGATAAACGACGCGCTCAAAGAGGTCACCGTAAAGCACGGCTATCATAAATCGTGTCAAGAGTGGCACGGTAAATTTAAAGCCTTTTTCCGTTCCTTGATTGCCCATAGACAAACTGACAACAGGAACTTGAGGAAATCCTGCATCAATCAGTGCTTTTCTGAGCAATGGAATATAGTTGGTCGCACGGCAACCGCCGCCTGTCTGTGTCATCATGACGGAAGTGTTGTCCACATCGTATTTGCCTGACTGGAGCGCTTCGATGAGCTGACCAATCGTGATAATGGCTGGATAACAGCTATCATTATTGACAAATCTCAGACCACTATTGACCGAATTTTGCGTTTCTGGCAACGACACTACGTTGTAGCCAGAGGCAGAAAAGGCGGCATCAATCAAACCTTCTTGGTGAATCGGTGACAGCATAGGTAATAAAAGCGTATGTTTCTTCGCCATTTCTTTTGTAAATTGTGGCGTTTCTGGTACGAGTTCTGTCATTTCAAGTGTTGCTTCCACATTATGACGTTTCCGCTCCGAAACCGCCGCTTTGAGCGAACGCAGACGGATACGAACCGCGCCCATGTTTGAGCCTTCGTCAATTTTGAGGACGGTGTACAGTTTGTTATGCCCACGCATGATTTCTTCAACTTGGTCAGTGGTGACAGCATCAAGTCCACAGCCAAAACTGTTGAGTTGGACGAGTTCGAGGTTTTTATTTTTGCAGACGACTTGCGCCGCAGCGTAGAGACGGCTGTGATAAACCCACTGATTGACGACGCGCAAGCCCGAAACTTCTGTCAGGTGGCTGATGGAATCTTCTGTCAGCACATGAAAACCTTCTTGAGTAATGATGTCAGCAATGCCATGATTGATTTCTGGGTCAAGATGATAAGGACGACCCGCCAGCACAATCGCTTTTTCATTGTTCAGATTGATTTGCATGAGCAGCTCTTCGGCTTTGTCGCGAATGTCTTTTTTGAAATTTTCGAGTTCTTCAAAGCCGTGTTTGACCGCTGAGCGCACTTCGTCAGTACTGACAGAAATCCCAGAAGCACTCAGTGCTTTATAAATATTGTCAGCAACACTATCAAACTGTGCCAGATTGATAAATGGATGAATATAGGCAACTTCACCATCACGAATTTCATCAATATTGTTCTTGATGACTTCTGGATAAGACTGCACAATCGGACAGTTGAAATGATTTTGCGCATTTTTTTGTTCTTCTTGTTCAAATAAAACAGAAGGATAAAAAATCGTTGGTACGCCTTGATGAATCAATGCCTGAATATGTCCATGTGCCATTTTCGCCGGATAACAGACCGTATCCGAGGGAATCGTTTCAATGCCTTGCTCAAAAAGTGCCTTATCTGATTTTGGTGACAGAACAACTCGGAAGCCTAAATCCGTCAACATCGTGTGCCAGAGTGGATAATTTTCGTACATATTTAGCACGCGCGGAATGCCGATTTCGCCACGGGTTTGCTTTTTCTTTGATAGACTGTGGTAGCGGAACAGTTTTTTGTATTTGTAATCAACCAGATTGACTTTTTTGTCTTTCTTTTCGATTTTGATTTGAGTGGCTTTTTCTGCGCCCCGTTCACAGCGATTTCCTGTGACAAATTTGCTGCCGTCATTGAAAACCGTGAGCGTCATTTTGCACATATTTTCGCAAAGCCCGCAAGTCATAAATTCTTTATGCGTTTGAAAATCTGTCAGTGCTGACAGCCCCAAAATTTCTGACTTTTTGCCTACAATTTCATGATCAAGTGATATTAAGGCACAACCGTAAGCGCCCATCAGTCCTGCGATACTTGGGCGGACAACTTCACGTTCAGAAATTTTCTCAAAAGCACGCAACACCGCTTCGTTATAGAAAGTGCCGCCTTGGACAACAATTTTCTTGCCGAGTTCTTCGGGGCGTTTGACCTTGATGACTTTGTAAAGCGCATTTTTGATGACAGAGTAGGACAATCCTGCGGAAATATCGCCGACCGTTGCTCCTTCTTTTTGCACTTGTTTGACTTTTGAATTCATGAAAACGGTGCAACGTGAACCCAAATTAACTGGATGCTCAGCAAGCAAGGCTTTCCCAGCAAAATCACGCACATCATGCTTCAGCGAATTTGCAAATGTTTCGATAAATGAGCCACAGCCTGAACTGCAGGCTTCATTGAGCTGAATACTTGACAGCGCACCGTCCCGAATCCGCATGGCTTTCATATCCTGACCGCCAATATCAAGAATGAAATCCACGCCAGGATTGAAATAATCCGCCGCCTTGTAATGCGCCATCGTTTCCACTTCGCCCATATCAACATGAAGTCCCGCCTTGATTAAGTGCTCGCCATAGCCCGTTACCGTTGACTTTGCGATATACACATCAGCTGGCAATTTGCTATACAAGTCTTTCATCACAGCAATGACAGACTCCAGCGGTTCGCCATTGTTTGAGCCATAGTAGTCGTACAAAATATTGCCGTCGCCGTCAATCAAAACAAGCTTTGTCGTCGTCGAACCTGCGTCAATCCCCAGAAAAGCTGCGCCATGATGGGCTGACAGCGCTTTGTAACTCGCTTGCGCCTTGGCATGACGGACACGAAAAGCATCAAGTTCTTCTTGATTCTCAAAAAGTTTGTCCATCGTGTCTTGCGGAATCAAGTTGTCCGAGTCATCTTGCTCCAAACTTTCTGTCAGCTGGCTGACAGACTTTTCAGCCGTTTCGTCAGATAATGCCGCACCCATTGCGACAAAAAGCTGCGGATTTTCAGGGAAAATCACGTCTTCGTCAGACAAATCCAGCGTTTCAATAAAGCGTTTACGCAGTTCACTCATGAAATAAAGCGGACCGCCAAGAAAGGCAACTTTGCCTTTGATTTTTCGTCCAGAAGCAAGCCCAGCAATGGTTTGATTGACCACGGCTTGAAAGATTGATGCTGCAATATCCGAGCGCGCCACACCTTCATTGAGCAAAGGCTGCACATCAGTTTTTGCAAACACACCACAACGGCTGGCAATCGGATAAATCTTTTCATAGTCTTTCGCCAATTCATTGACACCATTCGCATCAACTTTGAGTAACGCTGCCATCTGGTCAATGAAAGCCCCTGTACCTCCCGCACAAGTCCCATTCATCCGTAATTCCTGCGTACCACTGTCAAAAAAAGTCATCTTGGCATCTTCACCGCCCAGCTCAATCATGACATCTGTTTCAGGAATGAATTTTTCAATCGTAATACTACTTGCAATAACTTCCTGAATAAAAGGAATATCTAAAACTTCCGCAAGCCCCATGCCACCAGAACCAGTAATCGCAAGAGAAAACGTACAATCTCCATATTCTTCTTTAAAGTCGGTCAATACCTTGATTGTTGCCTGTTTCACATCCGAAAAATGACGGTCATAACGGCTAAATAGCAATTGATACTGCTCATCAAAAACAACTAACTTTACTGTTGTAGAACCTACATCTATCCCTGCTTTATACTTATTTTCCATTCTCTATCCTTATTTTTCTTGAGCCACCAGATTTTGTTATGCTACTTTTTATAGTTTACCTTGTTCTTTGTTATTTCTGAAATAATATCTAAACAGCTTGTTGATTATCTCATCTGTTCTTAATTTTACCATTTGTCAACCTTTTTGCAACCAGCAAAAAGCCCGTGGTTGTCACATAAACAACGTTCCTAGGCAGGCTGTTGATTATGGAAAATCTATTTGACATAAATGACAAAAAAATTTTACTTCATTGTTAAATGACATTAGTCAAAAATTAAACTATAATAGTATTAGTTGATATTGTGTGAAAAATCCGACAAACCCATCAATAGATTCTATCACTAGTAGAATTCCTTTTGTGAAGCAGACAACACTTCTTATAAGATAAGTTTTGTCACAATAAGAAAGAATGATTTTATGGTTAAAACCGATGATTTACGCGTAAAAAGAACCCGAAAGCTGATTACTCAAGCTTTTTTCGCTCTATTACGCAAGAAAAAATTTGAAAAAATTTCCATTCAGGAAATTGCGGACTCTGCGATGATTAATCGTGCTACTTTTTATGCGCACTATGCTGACAAGCAAGATTTATACGATAGCCTAGTAGATGATTTTCTGACGAGCTTCACGACAATCTTGGATGAAGAAAACCTCGTTGATGGTAGCAATGTCCATGTCAAAGAAATCGAAACAGTACTGACACGCTTTTATGAATTTGTCAGAGAAAATCCCGAACTTGCGCAGATTATTACTGATAGAGCGCACGAACAAAGCTTGATGGATCGCTTTTTAGAAATCCTATCTGAACGTTATGCCGAACTTTTCGAAAAATTGGAAGTTCGCGAAAGAGATGTGATTGTTCCTAACGACTTTGTCATTTCCTATATCAGTTCAATCTTAGTCGGAACTTTAGACTGGTGGGTCAATTCCTCAAAACAAATGAGTGCCAAAAATTTTGCTCACCTCATTATCAAGCTCATTTCCAACGGACATCTTACCGTGCTGGGCGTTAACATTAATCGTGAAAGCTAACAGCATAATCAATCAAACCAAAACTTCTGTCAGTATACTGACAGAAGTTTTTTTACTGATAAAATCTCTTGTCACTTCATTATTTGTTTAAATTAATTTATATTATAATGATTATAACAAGCCTAATACTAATTCAAATTGAGTTCGCCCTTTAGAAAGTTGAAATTTTTAAAGATAGCGCCACTCATCTTAAGGAGAATTTATAAAATGAAAGTAATCATTATCGGAGCCTCTCATGCTGGAATCGCCTGTGCAAGACGAACACGAGAAGAATTTCCAGATGCACAAGTCATTATTTACGAAAAACAAGAACAAATCAGTTTTGTTTCCCAATCCATTCCCATCTACTTGATGGGCAAGGACGACTTACTAAAAAATGGTGGATATGCAACAGTTGAAAGTTTGTACGATGAAGGAATTATTGTAAAAACCCAAACGATTATCAGAAAAATTGATACAGCAAAAAAACAAATCTTTTTCACTCAAAACAACTCTAACGAAATTCACAGCACTTCCTATGACAAACTCGTCCTTGCGGTCGGTTCTTATCCCGTATTACCAAACTTTAGTGGAAGTTATCGCGATAAAGTTTACACCGTAAAAAACATCTCCGATGCCAAAAATATTGCTCAACTCATTGGAAAAGCAAAAAAAGTTATTGTCGTTGGTGCAGGATTCATCGGAGTAGAAATTTCACAAATTCTTGCAAAACGAGGACTTGAAGTCACACTTGTCCAAGCCCATCACTACATCTTAAATAAATACCTTGATGAAGTGCCCGCCCGAAGTATTGAACGTATGCTCGAAAAAGAAGGGGTCAAGCTTTCTTTATCCACTTATCCTACAAATATCACCGAACCAAATCAACCAACTCTCGGTTCAGCTATCACCCTTTTTACAAACAATGATAAAGTCTTTGAAGCTGATGCAATCATTTATTCCACAGGATTCCAACCAAATACTTTCTTACTCAAAGGTCAAGCAGAATTGGGCGAACGAGGAGCAATTGAAGTTGATGAATATATGCAGACTAGCAGTCCCGATGTCTTTGCCATAGGAGATTGTGCGACATCAACCGTCTACCGACTAAAAGGCACTCACTATCTGCCTCATGCTGCAGAAGCTTTACGTCAAGGAGAAATCGCCGCAATCAACCTTGCAAAACCTATTTTGAAACTTCGTCCATCGCAAAATACTTATAATATGAATCTAGATGAACGATCAATTTGCTCTGTCGGTATGACAAAAACAAGCGCAGAACAAAACGGCTATAAATGTGGCATCGTAAATTATAGAAATACCTATTTGAACAGTGATAAATATATCAATGCTTATATGGTTTATGAAAAAGAAACTCATCAGATTCTCGGATTACAAATTGAAGGGACATCCCCCGAGATTCCTTCCTATTCCGATTTAATTTCTCTAGCTATTCAATATGATTTAACCGCTGAAGATTTAGAATTTTCCGATTTTTACTTTAAACATAGCTACAAAAATCCCGGAGGAATTATTCGTCCATTGGTTAAACTGATTAGAAAAGAAGATACACAATCCCATTAGTTTTCATATACCACTTGCACAAACACAGTTGAACTTCTAATACTGTTTAACTTTTAAACCTATACCGCAAGCCACCTCTTGCGCTTGACGCAATGCGTCAAGGTTACAGATAAGAAAAGCGTTGCTTTTCTCAATCGTCGCAAGGCAGTATATCTACAGTTCATCTAATAATTTTACTGCGTAAAATTAAAGGTGAATTAGTATAAAAGTTCCCTTTAGAAATCAGTAAAAATTTAAAAGTGAGCTAATATAACCTAACGAAAGGAACACAAATGTATGAAGGAGACTTACAATATTGTTATAAACTTCTAGAAACGATTAATGACTTGGAAAAAGTAAATCATAAGCGAGGAGATTTGCAACGAAAACTTGAACATAAAGCATTACACTCACAAAGCTTCTATGCCTGCATCATTGCATTGATTCTCCCTCTTTTTCTTGTTACTTTCTCCTCACTTACAGCTCTAGGTATCATTCCAGTTAACTTTATAGGACAAGAAATTACTCTTGCAATCCCTCGACTGATTGGTGTCCTCATTATTTCGATTATGATTTTTCTAGTAAGTGACCTGATACTTACCTCTATAGGGCGCAAATATTTTATGACCTCTTCCAAAAAATACTGGGCAAAAAAGATAAAATTAACAGATTGCGAATTTGAACTCAATAAGGAGTCATCGAATATTTTCAAAAATTCTGTCCTAGCTGAAAATCGCTTAGAAGACAAATACCTTTCTTCACAAGGAGTTATCATGCTAATCCGTTATTTTGAAACAAACCGTGCTTCTTTCCTTGACGAAGCTGTCTATATGTTGGACTTGAACATTGAAAATTCACAACACGGAGTTTCTCCACTCGAATTAGAAAATATCATACAAAAAGAGCGCAAAATCCTTGAAGCTGCAGAAATATTCTAATCCTTAGTTTGGCGCAATGTGTCAAGGTTGCGGATAAGAAAAGCGATGCTTTCCCCAATCATCGCAAAACAATATATTTGCAGTTCAGCTACTAGATCTGCATTAGTATAAGATAACGTTACGTAAAGTCATAAAAGATAAATTCTACTAATAATAAAAAAAGCCACGTCAGATTGCGGCTTTTTTATTACAAGATTTTGTGCTTCACCTCAAAATAAAAGATTCAGCAAACAGCGACCTCACGTTCTTCGTAGAGCCTTCAACGCAACAACATTGAGCATATAAAGTAGCAAGACAATGGCAAAAAGTATTCCCAAATCGAAAGAAATTTGACTAAATCCCATTCCTTGCTTAACTACTTTCACAAGTGCATCTACTGCATAGTAAAGTGGCATCAAATGCGCCAACCATTGCAAAGGTTGACTCATCGTATCAACATTGATAATTCCCGAAAACAAAAACTGAGGAACGATGGCAATCGGAACAAATTGAATAAATTGAAATTCTGTTTTGGAAACAGCGGATAAGAGCAAACCAATCATCAAAGCAATCATCGCAATTAGAAGATTAATCAAAATAACCCAACCAAAATGCCCGACTACTTTCATTTGGAGAACATATTTTGCCCATACTAATACAAGGAGTGTCTGAACAACAGCAAGAAAACCATAAGCAACTGTATATCCAGCAACAATCTCACTCCGTTTGACAGGTGATACCAGCATCCGAGTCAAGGTCCCAGAAGTTCGTTCATTAACTAGACTGATACCACTAATAAGAAATACGAAGAAGAATACAAAGAAAGAAACTAAAACCGGAGCAAGATTATCAAAAGGATTGAGTTTACTTGTTCCATAAAGGTAATGACTTTCAATACTCATCGCTTGTACTTTAGGTAGTTCAAAACTAGAATTTCCTGCGCTAGAATCCTGTTTTTTAAGCGTATTTTGCAGTACTTGGGGATTGGCACCTGCCTTTACTGCTACATCAATTAATTCTTGTGTTGCTTTTTGAGTGGCAGTTTGAGCCTGTTCTACTGCATTTTCAACTGTTTTTTGTATTTGCGCCTGAGTCCTCTTTCCCTGTGTCAATTGGACAAGCCCGTTCAAAACGCTTGATATAACCTGAGTTTTCCCTGTATCGGTATTAGTATAAGTCACATCTATTTTATGGTCTTGAACGGTTATTACTGCGTCCAGATTTTTATCATTTAATGTTTGCCGCTTACTATTTTCAACTTTTACAATTGTGAGTTTATCATTCTTTTTTAGTTGTGTGACGAGCTGCGCATCCGCTGGTAAATGCTTTGTTGTTTCCGTTGTTTGATTATCAATACCTACGCGATAGTTTACATTTGAGGGAACTTGCAAAAGTAAGTACATCAAGCTCAAAATCAATAGTGGAGCAACAAAAAGTAAAGCTAGACTCCGCTTATCTCCTTTTCTTTGGAGAAGAATTCGTTTAATGATTGCTTGTATTCTCATTTGTCAACCCCCATATTTTTTGAGCGTTCTAGTTCTTGCCCCGCTTTTATAAAGACTTCCTCAATACTTGTTGCATCATATTGAGTTTTAAGCTCTACTGGTGTCCCTTGTGCTACAAATTTACCATCACGTAGGAGTAAAACTTGATTACACCTTTCAGCTTCATCCATGACATGAGTTGTTACCAAAATTGCTTTCCCTTTTGCAGCTTGCTCACGTAGCTCATCCCAAATATCACGGCGAAGTTCAGGGTCAATCCCAACAGTTGGTTCATCTAGTAAAATCAGTGGGGCATCTGCCGTAAGAGCAATTGCCAAACTCAATCTTCGCTTCATCCCTCCAGAATATCCACTGATTCGTTTATCTAAATCTGCTGTCAAATTCACAATTTGCGCCGATTTTATCATCTTTTCAGCCAAGTCTTTTTTTGATATTCCTTGAAGACTTCCGAAAAACTCAAGATTCTGGCGGCCAGTTAGCTCTGTGAAAAGAGCATCTGATTGGGCCATAAAACCAATCTTAGCCATAATCTGCCGATTAGGGATTTCTTTACCAAAAATTTTTATTTCACCAATATCTGGCTTTACCATCCCTAAGAGTGCATTGATAAAGGTAGATTTCCCAGCGCCTGAAGGACCAATAAGTCCTACTATCTCTCCCTTTTTAAGCTCCAACGAAAGTTGATTTAAGACTGGCATTTTATCAAACTTTACTGTCAGATTTTTTACAGAAACTGCATTCTCCATATTCTTTCTCCTTGCAAAAGATGTGACGTGTGCTCTTCCAAAGTGATGAATTCTATCTGTTTTCACACACTTTAAGCGCTCCGAACTCATTCAAGGTGTGAAATATTTGCATAAAATCATGCAAATTACTATCTGGTACTTTGCTCCTCAGAAGCAAAAAGGCAACTGATTTACACTTTTAGAATCAATATCATCAATGCATAAGCTTGCCACTTTTATTTCTCACTCATTTCTTAATCGAAAAAATAAATAAGCCAAGTAAATGAGTGAGTGCTCACTCACTGTTTATTTTTTATTATAATCTGCACTTTCTTTTTTGTCAAGAATTAAACTCTTAATGCTTTAATGAGCAATTGACTCACATACTTTGTTTCTTCTTCAAGCGTTCTGCAGTCAAGTCCTATCAGTATTTTTCCAAAATAAGCAACAATTATGCCAAAAGCCATCTCAAAAATAATATCATGAGGTAAATTAACCATCTTGTTTTCTTTTTGAAGACGGTTTATTGTTGGGATAACCAACTTTTGAAGTTGCTCTCCAAAAAACGATTTAACTTGTGTCACAAATATCGAATTTGTCAAAAGTTGTCCGAAAAGCAGCTTTATCTCTTGAAAATTATCGTGGATATAGGTCATCCGATCCACTACCAGAGCGTTGATAAAATCTTCTAATGTTTCATATTCAATATTAAACGCACTATCAGCAAATTCATCTGCCATTGCGTCTAACGTTCCCTGAAACAAGGGAGCAAGTACGGCAACTAACAGTTCTTGTTTATTTTTAAATTGTTTATAGACTGACCCAGATGCCACTCCTGCTTCTGCAGCGATTTGAGCAGTTGATGTCGCTTCAAAACCCTGCGATGCAAAAAGTTTTAACGCTGCGCGTAAAACTAACTTTTGTCGCTCTGTAAGATGTTCGAGTTTATCTAAAGTTTGCTCATAAAGTGTAGTAATTGTTGATTCTGTCATTTTTTCTCACTTTCTTGATTTTATTGTACTCAAAAATGAGTGACTGCTCACTCATTATTATATCACTTTTTTAAACTTTCAATTTCTTCTATTGTTAAAATACGGTAATCTCCTAGCTTTAGATTTTTATCCAATTTTAGATTGCCCATTCTTATTCGTTTAAGGTAAAGAACGTACATTTCTACGGCTTCAAACATTCGCTTAACTTGATGAAATTTCCCTTCGTGGATAACAATGCGAATCTCACTCATCCAGCCACTTTGCGTGTCACTTTCATACACTTTTTCTGAGTAAAGCTCGCCTGGTTTCACTTTTTCTCCATTTTTTAGAGTCAAGCCTGTTGCAAATTTATCAATAATTTCATTTGTCACTTTTCCATCAATTCGCGCGAAGTATTCTTTCTCCACGTGCTTTTTGGGCTGAGTCAGATCATGACCTAACGCACCATCATTGGTTAAGATAAGAAGCCCTTCTGTATTTTTATCCAATCGTCCAACAGGAAAGATATCTTCACGAAAGTCTTTTTTATCTAGTAGCTGGACAACTGTTTTAAAAATATTATCTTTCGTAGCTGATACAACGCCTTGGGGTTTATTCAACAAATAATAATAAAACTCCTGATAAATGAGCGGTTTCCCATCAAAACAAACTTCAACTGAATTTTTATCAACTTGAAAACGCCCATCTTTTTGCACTTGGCCAGCAACAGTCACTAAACCTTTTTTTAATAAAATCTTGACGCTGCTCCGTGTTCCGATTCCTGCTTCTGCTAAAAATTTGTCTAATCTCATAAGAATATTATACAGGAAAATCTTTGTCAGTGTACTGACAGATTCATTTTTACTCTGTCAGTAAATTTTTTGGTAAAAGTCCTCCTCAAATGGTTAAAAATAATGTAAAATAGAACTATGAGCTTAACACAAGAATTTGATACAATCGCGGCGATTTCAACGCCGCTTGGTGAGGGAGCGATTTCCATTGTTCGACTTTCGGGAACAGATGCTCTCATTATTGCTGACAGAATTTTTCGAGGAAAAACGCTTAAAAACGTTGCTTCACACACGATAAATTATGGACATATTTTTGAAAACGATACTTTGATTGACGAAGTTATGGTGTCTGTCATGCGTGCTCCAAAAACATTTACGCGCGAAGATATCGTTGAGATTAATACTCACGGCGGGATTGCTGTGACACAAGAAATTTTGCAGGTTTTATTGCGCAATGGTGCCAGACTAGCTGAACCTGGTGAATTTACAAAGCGTGCCTTTTTAAATGGGCGTATGGATTTGGCACAAGCTGAGTCCGTGATGGATTTGATTCGGGCAAAGACAGATAAGGCAGCAAATATCGCTGTCAAACAACTAGATGGTTCACTTTCTCATTTGATTAACAGTATTCGCAGAGAAATTTTGGAAGCTTTAGCGCAAGTTGAGGTCAATATTGATTATCCTGAATACGATGATGTAGAAACAATGACTTCACAAATGTTAGTGGAAAAAACTGCTCATTTTGAGCAACTTTTGCGTGGGTTACTCGCAACAAGTAGACGTGGAAAAATCCTCCGTGAAGGGTTGAAAACCGCAATCATTGGACGACCAAATGTTGGAAAATCTTCACTTCTCAATCAACTTCTTCGTGAAGAAAAAGCGATTGTAACTGATATTGCAGGCACTACAAGAGATAGCATTACTGAATTTGCTAATATTGGCGGCGTCCCTTTAGAGTTGATTGACACTGCGGGAATTCGTGAAACTGATGATGTCGTTGAAGCGATTGGTGTTGAACGCTCAAAAAAAGCACTCTCCGAGGCTGACCTTGTCTTGCTAGTGCTTAATGCTTCAGAGCAATTGACAAAAAATGACGAAGAACTCCTAGAACTGTCAGCAAATACTAACCGAATCATTTTGCTTAATAAAACTGATTTATCTGAAAAAATTGAGATTGACAAACTTCCTGTAGACTTCATTCGTATTTCTGCCCTAAAAAATGAAAATCTAGATGCCGTTGAACAAAGAATTAACAGTATTTTCTTCGCAGGCGAGATTGAAGCCGCTGACGGAAATGTCCTATCAAATGCGCGTCATGTTGCACTCGTTGAAAAAGCACTGTCAGCACTGACAGAAGCTAATAATAGTTTATATCAAGGACTTCCCGTTGATTTAGTACAAGTTGACATCACGCGCTGCTGGCAACTTCTCGGCGAAATTACTGGCGAAGCCGCACCAGATGAGCTTATCACGCAACTTTTCTCGCAATTTTGCCTTGGTAAATAAAAAATACTGACAGAAATTTCTGTCAGTATTTTTTATTTCGTCAATCATTTAACTTCTAACTTTTTTAGAAATTTCTGGAAAGAGCAGTATACAGAAAATAAGAAACGCTAATCCCGAAATAATATAAAATGTGGTAGAGACACCTATTAGATTCGCTAAAGATACAAAAACAACTCCACCAAATGGTATTGAAATTGTGAAGATTGTTGTTATGCCACCACTAATTTTTCCTAAATTTTCGGGAGAGATATTTTCCAAAATCAATTGATTAATCTTGGGATTTACTTTCGCAGCAATATAAGCTAGTACAAACAAGAAGAACAGTGCGAACAAACCAAAATGGAGAATTAAACCTGAAAAAATGGCAACCATAAGAAAGGTAAAGAGCAACAAATTTGAAAGAGGCTGCTTCTTCAACTTATCCTCCATTATAAGCGACCCTGTGAGCATCCCTGACATCAAAACAACATTGAAAATCATTACAGCTGTTCCATAACTTACTGGAAATGGATTAAATTTTAGCATACTCAAACTCAATAAAGGGCCTATTCCTGCTAAGATAAAGTTAACAAAAACTAAAGAAAAGAGCAGAATCAAAAAATTTGATGAACTATTAATCATGAAAAGTTTACGAATTTGCGAGAAACTTTCCCTAATATTGATTTTAAGATTTTCGTCAAAATTTGTGGTGCTTGAAGTAAGATTTTTACGAAAAATTAACAAAAAGAAGCCACTCAATAAGTATAAAATTCCATTTATCAAGACTACTAAAATAAATGATTGATGTGAAATCGCTAAGATTGTCACTCCTAATGGCTGGCCTACAATTTCAACAATCGATGACAGACCTTGAAGCTGTCCAAAAGCTGGTTGTACTTCTTCTTTAGCAAGATTGTTTTGTAAAATTGGAGCCCGCAAACCAGACTTATAGCTAGTAATCAAGTCGGTTAAGATTTTAACTATAGCAATTGAAATAAAAGTTATAACATTTTTCTCCATTATTAAAAATGTCAGAAAAAGAAACAAAATCCCTTGACACCAACTTGAACGAATCATAGCATTTGCTTTACTTTTTGTCTTATCCGATAAAAAACCTGTATAAGCCGCAAATAAAACAGGAATAAGAACACAAATTTCTGCTATTGAAATCATTATTTTAGGATTAGGAAACTCACTTGCGTAAATTAAAAAAACAATGTTAAACAAGCTTGTACCAAGCATAGAAAAAATCGAACTGAATAACAATGAAGTGAATGTCTTATTTTTTCTTAGTGACTTCATAATCTCTCCCTCATCTCTTTAACAAATAGATAACCTTTATATCCTTTCAGGAAATCTTCTTCATAATTTTTAGTATAAAAGTTGTATAATTTTTTGTTCTTAACAAAGACTTGACAAGTTTGGAGTTGCTCATCTACCCAATTCAAATATTTTTTATCTCCTGTCTTTTTATAAACTTCCAATAAAAAATATGATATTCCTAGCAATCCTTTCTCAAAATCCATTGATTTCGCAAATTTTACATTCATTCCATTTGAGATACTTATAATTTGAGTTTCATATTTTTTAAAATTATAATTCATTAAAAACAATGCTAACCCACTAGAACCATTCAATACATAGGGAGAATAATTTTTACCAGTTAAGTGTAAAAATGAGCCATTCAACTTTGTCAGCAAATATTCAATCTTTTCATCAATTATTTCACTATAACCCATCAATGATAAATTCCACAAGTAACCCGTTAAACCATTGAGTCCGATATTACCAACTTTATTTTCATTAATAATTTTCATTGAATCTTCCGTATTCTTTAAGTACTCTCTAGATATTATTGAAAAGAAATCAAATTTTTTAAATATAGTTTTTTAGCTATTTCTAAAGCTCTTCTAGCAGAATTCCCATTAAATAAATAATTCAATAATTCAGCAATATTTGAGTTTATTTCAAAACGCTCAAGAATTTTGGTAACTAATTGAACAGTATCCTGAACCCCTCGCTCTTGCTTATCAAAAATATTGAATTGACCGATGACAAATAAAATAACTTCACCAAACTTCCGTAAATCTTTTTCTATTTCTGTTAAATTTGACCATTCTTCTAAATAAAAACCTTCGGTATTTGCTGTAATTTTTCCTTTTTCATCAAATTGATGAGCAAATTCTAAATCAATAAAAAAAATTTCGTTGTCATCACTGACCCAAAAATTATCAGGATGAATATCATCCAATATTATATTTTTCCTATGCGCCTCTTCCAAAATACAAATGAGTTGGTAGACAATCTTTTTTAAAACCATTAATTTCTCTGCTGTTAAATCGTCAAATAAAAATAGTTTACTTTGAAAATCACAAAGTGTCTTTCCTTTAATAAATTTATAAACATAATAATTATTAATCCAATATCTAAAACTTTTAACAGGTCGCAAAAAATGATTTGAATTTAATAATTTACTTATCAAAAATTCTTTCCTACGCAATTCCCCACTATTTAATCCCTCAAAAGCTAAAATGTTTGGACGACTTTCTTTCTCTACTATTTCTGGCTTTTGATAAAATGGATCATCTATCGATTGTGGTAAATCAAAATATGTTTTTTGGAAATCTTTCCAAACGCTCCCTTTATTTTCAATCTTGCGATTATCGACATCTTGAAAAAATCCGAATCTATAAAAAACAGTTTTCGACATATGAAAATTTCTATCATTTAAAATATAAATACCATCTAATTCTTTTAAAGTATCGGATAAATTCCTTAAAATTTTTTCGGTTTCTTTTATATTTGAAGGATAAATTGTAAATAATTTACCACTTTCCGCTGGAGAGGCGGTTTTTGAGATGTTCTTTATAAAGTTTTCTCTGTTAGATAAGTATTTATAAAATAATTCTTTATTTGATAAATACTTTTTGGTCAAATCAAAAACTTCTTCATAGCTCTCTAACGTTGCAGAAATATGAATTTTAAAGCCATATTTTGGTAATAAATATCTCTCTGTAGCAAAATAGGTAAATTCTTCCATAATCTTTCTCCTAATGATAAAAAGTACCTAACTACTGCATAGAAGCTAGGTACTTACGTGAATCGCCTCAGAAAACTGGACAGCCAAGTGTGATAGTGACCTCTTCTTCATTTTCAACTTCCTTTGGAAGAAGATGAAGTTCGATAACTTGCTCTTTCATGTCGAGCACCTCCTTATTTGATAAAATTATTTTACTATAATAAATTCAATTTTTTAAAAAATTCCTATATATAATAAAAAAGTCACAACTTTTGTTGTAACTTTTTTATTTCTTCTCTGTAAATTTTTGATTTTTTGGGCATAAAGAAATTTTCGTAAGTTTCAGCTATCTTTTCTAAAATTTTAATCGCTGCACCAAAATTACCAGAAATTTCATACAGGTTTGCCTCTTGTGTTGCATAGGAAATACCTATTTCTACCGTTCCGACTTCTGGGATTAAGGACTTAAATTTATTCATATAAATTTTTGCTTTTTCTTTCTGATTGTTTTGCTCCAGTACGTAGATTGTATTTCTCAAAATCATCAAAACTAAATCATTATCATTCAATCTATCTTGTTCCAGAATATCATCTAAGTAAAAAAGTATAGATTCAATATCCATTTGCGAAAGTGTGAAAGCGAAAAATCTTAGATTTGAAAATTTCCATTCTTTGATTTCATAAAAATAACTTTCTAAAACTTCCTGCTCAATTACCGTTAATCGTTCAAATTTTCCATAGTTAATCAAGATTGATTTTAGTGCAATTTCATTCAGTTGTGCTTGTTTTTCTTTTGTCTTTCTATATATTATTCGCTCATTTTCATATAGTTTAAATAAATCATCTATATTACCCTCCTGCTCTAGCTTTCCAGCTTGTTCAAATAGGGCTGAAGACGAGTCCTTTTTCGAGAACATTGAAAATTCATTTATTGATATATCCATATTTTGAAGCAAAGCAAAAAATTTTTCGATTGTTAAATCTCCCTCTCCTCGTTCAAAATGCGAAAGCTGGGAAACTGATAAGACTCCGTTGCTCGCTTCGGCTAATGATATACCTTTTTCTCTTCTCAATTCTCGAAATATTCGTCCAGTTTCTATATCCATGTTCTTTATTATAACAAAATTATTATCAAGATTTGAGAATAATTCTACTCTATAAAACCGCAACAATTACATTACGAACTAACGGTAACTCCTTGGTAAATAAAAAATACTGACAGAAATTTCTGTCAGTATTTTTTTCTCATGTTTAGTTCTATCAGTGCTGACAGAATTTATTGATTTCGCTCAAAGCATTTTTCACAAATTCTGCTGACATTCCCCAAAGTAAGTGCCTTGAAAATTTCGTCCATTGATGACAATTAGATGATGATTAACTCTGTAAGCACGAACATATTTTGCAGATTTATCTGGTTCATTTTTATCAAAAATGAGTGTGTATTCCTTTCCCAAGCTCTTCAACAAAATTTTGAGATTACTTGCTGACAAACTAGTTATCAACACATCTGGTTGCAGTACATTAACTAATTTCGCTAACTTTGAATCAAATTGCTCTTGCTGCATTTTACTCAATCCAGGCCAAACAGGATGCGTTGCAATTGGTGTGAACAAATCTGCATGTATCGCTACATTTTTTCCACCCGTATAGCTCGCGTTAAATATGGGTAGAAACTTCGCTAACTGATTAAACCAACGACTCGGATTATATTGAAAATACTGGTTTAACGCACTTTTATAAACTTCAATATTTACTGACAGGCTACCTGCCCTTTCTGTCAGTGCCGATAAATTTTTAAAACGCTTATTTTCGCCAAATTCTGCATCCGATGGGTTCTTACTTACCGTCAGCACTCGTAAATCAGATTTCTCATAAGCTTCCAAATCTCCAAACCAAAGGATTGGTATACTATTAGGCACGACAACTTCTGCTATTTCAGGAAAATTTTTTAGTCGTTCAAAGTCTTGTCCTATTTCATTGATTAAATCATTGATTTTTATCTCATCAATCTCCTGCTTTGATGTCATCTTACAATCCTCATAATTTTTCACACTCACATAATCTCTAACTAGTCCGTTGTAAAAAACGCCAACGGATTGACTCATGGCGTAAAATCAGCACCATGACGCATTAATTTCACTTACCACTAATAAAATTCCTATCAGATTTTAAAGTGGAGCTAGCATACAAACAAGAAACCTCTAGTCAAATCCACCGCCCACTTCAACTTGAGCAATCAACCAACGATGCACTGGTTCGTCTGCTGTCTTAAATACTGCAACAGCTTCTTGTCTTGCCACTTCCAAAATATTGTAATCGTTAACTAAATCAGCCACCAAAAACTCAGGAATACCACTTTGCCGCACTCCAAATATTTCACCAGAACCACGCATTTTTAAATCTTCCTCAGCTAAGACAAAACCATTTTGTGTCTGAGTCATAATTTTCATCCGTTGTTTACCTGAGTCTGATTTCGGATTTGCCACTAAAATCGCATAAGACTTTTTCACACCACGCCCTACACGTCCTCGAAGTTGATGAAGTTGTGATAATCCAAAGCGGTCAGCATCCATAATTACCATAATTGTTGCATTTGGTACATCAACCCCAACCTCAATGACCGTCGTTGATACCAAGATATCAAGCTTTGCAGACTTAAACTCCTGCATGATTTGTTCTTTTTCTTCATTTTTCATCTTACCATGCAAAAGTCCAATATGAGCGAAAGCTCCAAAGTAAGCCTTCAATTCAGCATAAAGTGCCTCAGCATTTTTCAAATCTAATACTTCGCTTTCTTCAATAAGAGGGGAAATAAAGTAAACCTGTGCATCATGTAAAAGTTCAGTCTGAATCCATTTCAAAACCTCTGAAAGTTGCTCATGCTTAACCCATCGTGTTGTAATTGGCTGCCGTCCTTTTGGCAATTCATCAATAATTGACACATCCATATCACCAAATGCTGTAATCGCAAGTGTCCGCGGAATAGGCGTTGCCGTCATCATCAAAACATCAGGATTTTGTCCCTTTTCTCTAAGAATTTTACGTTGATTGACTCCGAAACGGTGCTGTTCATCAGTAATTACCAAACCTAGATTGTAAAAATCCACCCCATCTTGAATCAATGCGTGCGTTCCCACAATCATATGCGTATGCCCAGAAGCTAAATCTGACAGAATCTGACGTCGCTCGACAGCTTTCAATCCAGAAACTAATAAAGAAATCTTTAATTCAGGAAATAGTTGTTGTAAATTTGCAAAGTGCTGTCTAGCCAAAATTTCTGTAGGTACCATAATAGCTGCTTGAAAATTCGCCAAACAAGCGGCATACATCGCAAGACTCGCTACCACGGTTTTTCCCGAACCCACATCTCCTTGCAACAAACGATTCATATGATAAGGTGATTTCATATCCGATAAAATTTCATTTAAAGCCGACTTCTGGGCATTCGTCAACTCAAATGGCAACTCACGCATTTTATCATCAATTTCATTTTGTTGAAACTTAATTAACAGACCTTCTCGTCCAGATTTTTCTTTATTTTTAAGGGCTTGAAGTTTCAACTGAAAGAAAAATAATTCTTCAAATTTTACACGTCTTAGCGCTTGTTTGTGTTGCTCCATATCTTCTGGAAAATGCATTGCATGCACCGCTTCTTGCCGATTTATCAAACGATATTTTTCCAAAAGATAATCAGGCAAATTTTCCTGTAAATCCTCTAAAACCCCGTCGTTGAAGACTTGTTGAATCGCCTTAACAAGTTGCGTTTGCTTCAAACCTGCTGTTAGATGATAAACAGGCTCAAACCCCGAGTCTACTTGCCCTACAACCTTCATTCCCAAAAGTTGTTGCTTTGCAAGTTCCCATTTCCCATAAACAGCAATTTCTGTACCCACTTCAACTTTATCTGCCAAATAGGGCTGATTGAAAAAACTAACTGCCACAATACTCTCGCCTTGCTTAATTTTAAAAGAAAGTCGATTTCGTTTGAACCCATAATACTGCACATTTGCGGGTGTCACTACCGTACCAATAATCGTCGCTTTTTCACCATCAAGCAACTCAAAAACGCCGCGTGATGCAAAGTCCTCGTAGCGAAATGGAAAATAGAGCAATAAATCCTGAACAGTAAAGATGCCTAACTTATGGAAGTTTTCTACTGCTTTAGGTCCCACACCCTTCAAATATTGTATTGAGTCTGTTAAGTTCATAACTTTATTATACAATAAAAACCAATAAAACTGCCTGTTTTCTCCACCAACTTCAATATCAAGAGATCAAATCTATGAAATAGTTAATCTCTCAAATAAAAAAACCAGCATCAAAGCTGATTTTTTATCTTTAAAATCGAAAAATTATTTAGCGATTTTAGCGAAGTGTTCAAGAGTACGAACAAGGTTTGAAGTATATGACATTTCGTTATCGTACCATGATACAGTCTTAACAAGTTGAACGCCGTTAGCTGAAGTAACTTCAGTTTGAGTAGCATCAAAGAGTGAAGAGTTAGAAATACCAACGATATCAGATGAAACGATTTGGTCTTCGTTGTAACCGAATGATTCGTTAGATGCTGCTTTCATAGCTGCATTGATTTCTTCAACAGTAACTTCTTTATCAAGGATAGTAACAAGTTCTGTCAATGAACCAGTTGGAACTGGTACACGTTGTGCGTGACCTTGAAGTTTACCATTAAGTTCTGGCAACACAAGACCGATAGCTTTAGCAGCACCTGTTGAGTTAGGTACGATGTTTTCAGCTGCAGCACGTGCGCGACGGAAGTCTCCACCACGGTGTGGGCCATCAAGAGTCATTTGGTCACCAGTGTAACCGTGAACTGTAGTCATTGTACCAACTTTGATACCGAATTGTTTGTTCAAAGTATCAGCCATTGGAGCAAGACAGTTAGTTGTACATGAACCAGCTGAGATTACTGTTTCAGTACCATCAAGTACGTCGTGGTTAGTGTTGAAAACGATAGTTTTAACGTCGCTTCCACCAGGTGCTGTGATAACAACTTTCTTAGCACCATTAGCGTGCAAATGTTGTTCAGCTTTTTCTTTAGTTGCGAAGAAACCAGTTGCTTCAAGAACGATTTCTGCACCAACTTCAGCCCAGTTGATGTTAGCAGGATTTGATTCAGCAGTTACTTTAACGAATTTACCGTTAACTTCGAATCCACCATCTTTAACTTCAACTTTACCGTTGAAACGACCTTGAGTTGTGTCATATTTCAACAAGTGAGCGAGCATTGCTGGATCTGTAAGGTCGTTGATTGCAACAACTTCAACACCTTCAACATTTTGAATACGACGGAAAGCAAGACGACCGATACGACCGAAACCGTTAATACCAACTTTAACTACCATGAGTAGTTTCCTCCTTATAGGGATTAAATTTTATAAAAGGCGAACCTTTTAAAGTGACTAAGTTAATCATTTAACTTACTCTTTTATTTTAACACTTTTTTCGAAATTTGCAAACATAAACTCCCCTAGAAGCGCGCTATAAAAGCAACAGTAGAGCGATAACAACTGAAAGCGGTTTACATTAAATTCACTGACGACTTCCTAAAATTGCTCAAAATTTCTGTCAGTACTGACAAAAATAAATTGATATAAAAAAATACAACTGTGTTCCAGATGTATTTTTTATATCATTACTTTTTTCCAAATAATCGACCAAAAAATCCTTTATTTTCCACATTCTTTATGCTTTCCTGTAAATCTGTGAAAAATTGCTTTTGATCAGTAAGTGCTTTCTCCATCAGTTCTTGTTGTTTCTTAATTTGCGCATCTTTTTCGGCAATTTGTTCATCCTTGACAGAAAGCTGTTTATCTTTCGATTCAAGTTGATTATTCAAACGGTCAATTTCAGCACTTTTATCTTTCATCAACGCACTAATCATTTCGTAAGCTGCTGATGTCGCATCATCCGTTTTGACAGAGAGTTCTGCCGTTGATATGGATTCTTTTTCTACCACTTCAGCCTCAGCAGTTACGACTTTCCCGTACAAATGCTCAAGTTCATGAATGCCTTCTTTATTTACAACTGTTATATTTTTCTCATTTTTCTCTACGAATTTAGCATTCAACGATTTCACACGTTTATTCATCGCTTGACGTGTCACTCCAAAAAGCTCTGCCAATTCACTTACTGTTTTAGTTTCCATATCATCCATAATACCATATTTTTGGCTATTTATACAGCCTTTTTATAAAAATTTATTTGTATATTATTTCTATAAAAATGAGAAAAATATTATAATTAGATTATAGCATTTTTAATTATCGAAAGGAATTTATCAATGAAATATAAAACTGAGCCGATTGAAAGCATCAAAGAATTATATCATATCAACTCTGAAACTGGATTAAATAGCCAACAAGTCATCAAAAATCGAAATACTTTTGGAAGTAATGAATTCACTGAGCAAAAAGGCCCTAATCTACTTCAAAAAATTGCCCATCATCTTCTTGAAGTGATGAATCTCATTCTTATTGCTGTCGCGATCTTAGCTGGATATCTGGCTCTCATAGGAAATGGTAATTATACGAAGACAATCGTTGTTCTGCTCATTGTAATTATCAATGTTGTAGTTTCTACTTTTCAAGAAAGTAGAGCTGAAAATGCTCTATCAGCACTAAAAAAACTATCTTCACCTACCTCTACTGTTCTACGTGAAGGAAAGATTCAGACGATTTCATCTTCTGAACTTGTTTGTGGAGACTTAATTCAACTCTCTGCTGGAATGCAGGTGGGCGCTGATGTGCGGCTACTTAGTAGCAACTCGCTTCAGATTGATGAATCTTCGCTGACAGGTGAGTCTGAGCCAATTGATAAAGATGCCAATGTTATCATTACAGACGAAGTACCACTTGGAGACCAACTCAACATGGTTTTTTCTGGGACAAATGTACTTAACGGCACTGCGCAAGGCATCGTTGTCGCTGTGGGAAATCAATCGCAAATGGGACAAATTGCTACATTGATTGGCGAACAAGTCAAAGGAAAAACTCCACTTCAAAAACGGATTGATAAACTCGCAAAACGTCTTGCTATTATTGCTTTTGGTGCAGGTGTCCTAATTTTTGCTATCAATATGTTTTATGGCAACATTCCTCTAGTTGATAATCTCATGACCGCAGTTGTTCTTGGAGTCGCCGCTGTACCCGAAACACTTCCTGTTATCGTTACCCTCAGTCTTATTTACGGCGTAGAAAACATGGCGCACAAACGTGCAATTATTCGTAACATTCCCGCAGTAGAAACACTCGGTAATGCAACTGTCATTGCGTCTGATAAGACAGGTACATTAACTCAAAATCAAATGACAATCCAAAAGCTTTGGCTCTCAGGCAATGAAACTTGGTCCAGTGGACATCTCTCAGACCATGAAGTGACACTCATGCAAAATTTTGCCTATGCATCAGATGCCACCGCCCAACTCAAAGACGGCAGCTGGGAAGTTCATGGTGATCCAACAGAAGCTTCGATTATCCGTTTTCTGATTGCTCATGACCTCTACCATCCTGAAAAAGCACCAAAACGTATCGCCGAACTTCCCTTTGATAGCTCACGAAAAAAAATGACGGTCGTCATTCCACATCCTCAATATGTAGGACGCTATATGGTGCTCACAAAGGGAGCATTTGACCGACTTGCACCAACAAGTCAGCACACTACGCGTCACCATCATATTCTTAATATTGATGGCACAGCCGCTTTACAACCTGATTTAGAAGAAGAGCTTCTTCTTGAAGCACAACAAGTTCATGACGAGTTTGCTGACAATGCACTTCGTGTCCTTGCTCTTGCTTACAAAGTTATTGATAAAATTCCATCAGTACTGACAGAACTTGAAGAAGACCTCAATTTCCTTGGAATCATAGGTATGATTGACCCTCCTCGTCCAGAGTCTAAAGCAGCTGTAGCAGAAGCACGTACAGCTGGAATCAAACCAATTATGATTACTGGTGACCACGCACTAACAGCCAAGGCAATTGCTAAAGAATTAGATATTTATCGTGATGGCGACAAAGTTGTAGATGGTCTGACTCTGTCAGCAATGACAGATAACGAACTAAAAACTGACATCGAAAAAGTTTCCGTCTACGCTCGAGTCAGTCCAGAAGACAAACTTCGTATCGTCAAAGCTTGGCAAGATAAAGGACAAATCGTAGCTATGACAGGCGATGGCGTCAACGATGCCCCAAGTTTACGAGCCGCTGATGTCGGGACAGCTATGGGAATCGCAGGAACTGAGGTAGCAAAATCTGCATCTGATATCGTCCTCGCTGATGATAACTTCGCCACCATTGTTGGAGCTGTCCGAGAAGGGCGCCGTGTATATGCTAATATCAAAAAGACAATCTATTACTTACTTTCAGCAAATGTAGCCGAAATCCTCATTATGCTTATCGGTGCAATTGTCGGTTGGGGATTACCATTCACTGGAATGCAACTTCTTTATATTAATGTCCTTGCTGATGGAATACCAGGTTTCGGTATTTCACGGGAAAAAGCTGATGAGCATCTAATGCATCAACCACCTATTGGAGTAAAAGAAAGTTTATTCTCACGTGGAGTCAGTTGGAGAATAGCGATTTGTTCCGCAAGCTTTATTGTAACTGGGCTTATTGGTTTCTATCTCGGAAGATTTATTGAGATTGCTGGTCAAACCCCAAGCCATCAACTTGGTCAGACTATGGCATTTGTTATACTAACACTTGCTTCTACTATTAATGTTTATAATGCAAAGAGTAACAAATCTATCTTCAAATCAGGTATTACTGCAAACAAAATGATTTTTGGTACAACACTACTCTCACTGACAATCACATTAATCTTTACTCATGTTCCCTTCCTAATGAATATTTTAGAGATTACCAGTCTATCAGCAACTCATTGGCTTATTGCAATTAGCTTATCACTAGTCAGCATACTCGTTATTGAATTTACAAAATTAGTTCTCAACAAACAAAACAAAAAATTTATCGGATAAAATAAGCACTCTAAAAATGTTTAATTAAACACAAAAAAAATTAAAAAAAGCACAACAAAACTCCAGACTACTAAATCTGGAGTTTTGTTATCACTTCACCAATCTTTACTCATGTCTTAATGAACATTTTCATTCAAAATCAAACAAAAAAACGATAACCATAGGCGAGTTATCGTCAACGTTATGCCGAAGGCCGGGGTCGAACCGGCACTCCCGTGAAGGAACCAGATTTTGAGTCTGGCGCGTCTGCCTATTCCGCCACTTCGGCGAAACATAACAACTGGGGTAGCTGGATTCGAACCAACGCATGAGGGAGTCAAAGTCCCTTGCCTTACCGCTTGGCTATACCCCATTAAAAAGGCGGATGACGAGGATCGAACTCGCGAGTGCCGGCGCCACAAGCCGGTGTGTTAACCACTTCACCACATCCGCCATAATGAAACACGGGCAGCAGGAATTGAACCCACACCAAAGGTTTTGGAGACCTTTGTACTACCTTTATACTATGCCCGTACAAGTATAAAACAAATGGAAGGGGAGGGATTCGAACCCCGAACCCGAAGGAGCGGATTTACAGTCCGCCGCGTTTAGCCTCTTCGCTACCCTTCCAACTATGTATTCAAATAAAGGCTGAACCAACCTATGGGAGTTAACGGGATCGAACCGCTGACCCTCTGCTTGTAAGGCAGATGCTCTCCCAGCTGAGCTAAACTCCCCAAACTTGGCCATTAGCTTATCTCCCAGAGGGCAACCCCCAAGTACTTCCGCCGTAGATGGACTTAACTGCTGTGTTCGGCATGGGAACAGGTGTATCTCCATCGCAATGATGACCAAATCATTAAATGTTACTTTGAACATTCAAAACTAAATAACAATTCTTCTAACTCCTAAACCATAAGCATTTTATATTTGACTCTCTTGGTAAAGTCCTCGAGCGATTAGTACTGGTCCGCTCCACCCCTCACAGGGCTTCCACTTCCAGCCTATCAACCAGATCATCTCTCTGGGCTCTTAATTCTTACGAATGGGAAATCTCATCTTGAGGTGGGCTTCGCACTTAGATGCTTTCAGCGCTTATCCCTTCCCTACATAGCTATCCAACCGTGCTCCTGGCGGAACAACTGGTACACCAGCGGTAGGTCCATCCCGGTCCTCTCGTACTAAGGACAGATCCTCTCAAATTTCCTACGCCCGCGACGGATAGGGACCGAACTGTCTCACGACGTTCTGAACCCAGCTCGCGTGCCGCTTTAATGGGCGAACAGCCCAACCCTTGGGACCGACTACAGCCCCAGGATGCGACGAGCCGACATCGAGGTGCCAAACCTCCCCGTCGATGTGAACTCTTGGGGGAGATAAGCCTGTTATCCCCAGGGTAGCTTTTATCCGTTGAGCGATGGCCCTTCCATGCGGTACCACCGGATCACTAAGCCCTAGTTTCCTACCTGCTCGAGTTGTAGCTCTCGCAGTCAAGCTCCCTTATACCTTTACACTCTACGATTGATTTCCAACCAATCTGAGGGAACCTTTGGGCGCCTCCGTTACTCTTTAGGAGGCGACCGCCCCAGTCAAACTGTCCGTCAGACACTGTCTCCCTGGCCGATATTGCCAGCGGGTTAGAGTAACCATAAGTCAAGGGTAGTATCCCAACAACGCCTCAATAGAAACTAGCGTCCCTATTTCAATGGCTCCTACCTATCCTGTACATGACTTACAGGTACTCAATATCAAACTACAGTAAAGCTCCATGGGGTCTTTCCGTCCTGTCGCGGGTAACCTGCATCTTCACAGGTACTAAAATTTCACCGAGTCTCTCGTTGAGACAGTGCCCAAATCATTACGCCTTTCGTGCGGGTCGGAACTTACCCGACAAGGAATTTCGCTACCTTAGGACCGTTATAGTTACGGCCGCCGTTTACTGGGGCTTCAATTCAGGGCTTCGCTTACGCTAACTCCTCCTCTTAACCTTCCAGCACCGGGCAGGCGTCACCCCCTATACATCACCTTGCGGTTTAGCAGAGAGCTGTGTTTTTGATAAACAGTTGCTTGGGCCTATTCACTGCGGCTGGCTTTTACACCAGCACCCCTTCTCCCGAAGTTACGGGGCTATTTTGCCGAGTTCCTTAACGAGAGTTCTCTCGATCACCTGAGGCTACTCGCCTCGACTACCTGTGTCGGTTTGCGGTACGGGTAGATATAATTTAACGCTAGAAGATTTTCTTGGCAGTGTGACATCAAGGAGTTCGTTTCCGTAGAAACTTCCCCATCACAGCTCAATGTTAAAGAGAAATGCATTTGACACATCTCACACCTCACTGCTTAGACCAGAATCCATTAACTGGCATCCTTTAGCCTACTGCGTCCCTCCATCACTATTATATCTAGTATAGGAATATCAACCTATTGTCCATCGACTACGCCTTTCGGCCTCGCCTTAGGTCCCGACTAACCCAGGGCGGACGAGCCTTCCCCTGGAAACCTTAGTCTTACGGTGGATAAGATTCTCACTTATCTTGCGCTACTCATACCGGCATTCTCACTTCTTAACGCTCCAGCACTCCTCACGGTATACCTTCTTCGCGGTTAAGAACGCTCTCCTACCATTGATAAAATATCAATCCAAAGCTTCGGTAATATGTTTAGCCCCGGTACATTTTCGGCGCAGGGTCACTCGACTAGTGAGCTATTACGCACTCTTTGAATGATAGCTGCTTCTGAGCTAACATCCTAGTTGTCTGTGCAACCCCACATCCTTTTCCACTTAACATATATTTTGGGACCTTAGCTGTTGGTCTGGGCTGTTTCCCTTTCGACTACGGATCTTAGCACTCGCAGTCTGACTGCCGAACATGTGTATTAGCATTCGGAGTTTATCTGAGATTGGTAATCCGAGATGGACCCCTCACCCAAACAGTGCTCTACCTCCAATACACTTACATTTCGACGCTAGCCCTAAAGCTATTTCGGAGAGAACCAGCTATCTCCCAGTTCGTTTGGAATTTCTCCGCTATCCACAAGTCATCCAAACACTTTTCAACGTGTCCTGGTTCGGGCCTCCAGTGCGTCTTACCACACCTTCACCCTGCTCATGGATAGGTCACTAGGTTTCGGGTCTACATCATGATACTAAAACGCCCTATTCAGACTCGCTTTCGCTGCGGCTCCGTCTCTTCAACTTAACCTCGCATCATAACGTAACTCGCCGGTTCATTCTACAAAAGGCACGCTCTCACCCATTAACGGGCTCGAACTTCTTGTAGGCACACGGTTTCAGGTGCTATTTCACTCCCCTCTCGGGGTTCTTTTCACCTTTCCCTCACGGTACTGGTTCACTATCGGTCACTAAGGAGTATTTAGGGTTGGGAGATGGTCCTCCCGGATTCAAACTGGATTTCGCGTGTCCAGCCCTACTCAGGATACTGCTAGGTATAAGCGCTATTTCGTCTACGGGATTATTACCCTCTTTGATTAACCTTCCCAGGTTATTCGACTATAATGCTTAAGTCCACGTTGCAGTCCTACAACCCAAGAAGCAAGCTTCTTGGTTTGCCCTTCTTCGCGTTCGCTCGCCGCTACTTACGAAATCGTTTTTACTTTCTCTTCCTGCAGGTACTTAGATGTTTCAGTTCTCTGCGTTACCTTTACATGAGCTATGTATTCACTCATGAATAACTGCTAGTAGCAGCTGGGTTTCCCCATTCGGAAATCAACGGATCAAAGCGTACTTACAGCTCCCCGTCGCATATCGTCGTTAGTCACGTCCTTCTTCGGCTCTTAGTGCCAAGGCATCCACCGTGCGCCCTTATTAACTTTGCCATGATGATTTAAAATCATCGTTTTTCAAGTATAAGTTTGTAAATTCTTTAAAATTCACAGCTTTTCGGTTTATTTATCGTTATTAGATATTGTTATTTAGTTTTCAATGTTCAATTCTATTTTTATGTCTTCGTTGACAATAAGATAACTGAACTTTCCGCAAGCGGACCGCCCTTCCTATCTTAATGGAGCCTAGCGGGATCGAACCGCTGACCTCCTGCGTGCAAAGCAGGCGCTCTCCCAGCTGAGCTAAGGCCCCACAATCAAGAATTTGATTCTTGCTTAGGTTTATTAACTAAACCCTCAAAACTGAATAAAGTTGAATGCTCACGTCTTTGTAACTATTCCTTAGAAAGGAGGTGATCCAGCCGCACCTTCCGATACGGCTACCTTGTTACGACTTCACCCCAGTCATCGGTCTTACCTTAGGAAGCGCCCTCCTTGCGGTTAGGCAACCTACTTCGGGTACTCCCAACTCCCGTGGTGTGACGGGCGGTGTGTACAAGGCCCGGGAACGTATTCACCGCGGCGTGCTGATCCGCGATTACTAGCGATTCCGACTTCATGTAGGCGAGTTGCAGCCTACAATCCGAACTGAGAATGGTTTTAAGAGATTAGCTAAACATCACTGTCTCGCGACTCGTTGTACCATCCATTGTAGCACGTGTGTAGCCCAGGTCATAAGGGGCATGATGATTTGACGTCATCCCCACCTTCCTCCGGTTTATCACCGGCAGTCTCACTAGAGTGCCCAACTTAATGATGGCAACTAGTAATAGGGGTTGCGCTCGTTGCGGGACTTAACCCAACATCTCACGACACGAGCTGACGACAACCATGCACCACCTGTCACCGATGTACCGAAGTAACTCCTTATCTCTAAGGATAGCATCGGGATGTCAAGACCTGGTAAGGTTCTTCGCGTTGCTTCGAATTAAACCACATGCTCCACCGCTTGTGCGGGCCCCCGTCAATTCCTTTGAGTTTCAACCTTGCGGTCGTACTCCCCAGGCGGAGTGCTTATTGCGTTAGCTGCGATACAGAAAACTTATAGCTTCCTACATCTAGCACTCATCGTTTACGGCGTGGACTACCAGGGTATCTAATCCTGTTTGCTCCCCACGCTTTCGAGCCTCAGTGTCAGTTACAGGCCAGAGAGCCGCTTTCGCCACCGGTGTTCCTCCATATATCTACGCATTTCACCGCTACACATGGAATTCCACTCTCCTCTCCTGCACTCAAGTCTACCAGTTTCCAATGCATACAATGGTTGAGCCACTGCCTTTTACACCAGACTTAATAAACCACCTGCGCTCGCTTTACGCCCAATAAATCCGGACAACGCTCGGGACCTACGTATTACCGCGGCTGCTGGCACGTAGTTAGCCGTCCCTTTCTGGTTAGATACCGTCACTGCATGGATTTTCCACTCCCACACACGTTCTTCTCTAACAACAGAGTTTTACGATCCGAAAACCTTCTTCACTCACGCGGCGTTGCTCGGTCAGACTTTCGTCCATTGCCGAAGATTCCCTACTGCTGCCTCCCGTAGGAGTTTGGGCCGTGTCTCAGTCCCAATGTGGCCGATCACCCTCTCAGGTCGGCTATGTATCATCGCCTTGGTGAGCCTTTACCTCACCAACTAGCTAATACAACGCGGGATCATCTCTGAGTGATGCTTTTGCATCTTTCAAACTTTTAACTTGTGTTTAAAGTTGTTATGCGGTATTAGCATTCGTTTCCAAATGTTGTCCCCCGCTCAAAGGCAGATTCCCCACGCGTTACTCACCCGTTCGCTGCTCTTCCAGTCGGTACAAGTACCTTCCTTCAGCGCTCAACTTGCATGTATTAGGCACGCCGCCAGCGTTCGTCCTGAGCCAGGATCAAACTCTCAAATAAAGTATTTAAGTCACCGTAGTGACTGGCTTGTCTTTCATTATTGATTGACAGATTTTTTGATGTATCTTACTACATCACATGAGTCATTCTTCTTTATTCAGTTTTCAAGGGTCTATTCGCTTGAGCGGCTTCCCTCTCTCGCGACAACTATTATATTCTATCAAACACCACTTCCTTTGTCAAGAATTTGTTGTGTTTTTTTATATTTTTTTTATTGCTGGTCTGTATTATCACTTTTTAGTACAAAAAAAGCTCCAAAAATAATTGGAGCTTTTGTCCTATTAATAATAAAATTAACGTTTTGAGAATTGTGATGCTTTACGGGCTTTCTTGAGACCAGCTTTTTTACGTTCAACCATACGAGCGTCACGTGTAAGAAGACCAGCGCGTTTCAAAGAACCGCGGAAGTCAGGGTCCACTTCAAGCAATGCACGGGCGATACCATGACGGATAGCTCCTGCTTGACCTGATACACCGCCACCATTAACGTTTACGAGTGTGTCATAAGCACCTTCTGTTTGTGTGGCTGCAAATGGTTGGTTGATAACCAAACGCATATCAGCATGTGGAATATATTGTTCAACATCACGGTTATTTACAGTGATTTTACCAGTACCAGGTACGAGACGTACGCGTGCTACTGCATTTTTACGACGGCCTGTGCCGGCATATTGTACTTGTGCCATTTGTTTCGTTCCTTCCTGATTAGATTAAACCTGAGATGTCAAGAACTTCAGGTTTTTGAGCTGCATGAGTGTGTTCTCCGCCAACAAACACTTTAAGTTTCATGCCTTGTGCACGACCAAGTGTATTGTGTGGAAGCATACCTTTAACTGATTTTTCAATCAATTTAACAGCGTTCTTTTCACGAAGTTCACCAGCTGTGATTGATTTCAATCCACCTGGGTGAAGTGAGTGAGAATAGTAAACTTTATCTGTTGCTTTTTTACCAGTCAATTTGATTTTTTCAGCATTGATAACAATTACAAAGTCTCCTGCATCAGCATGAGGTGTATAAGTTGGTTTGTTTTTACCGCGAAGTACGCTTGCTACAACTGCAGAAAGACGTCCAAGAGGAACATCTGTCGCATCAACTACGTACCATTTACGGTCAACGTTTTGTGCGTTAGCCATGAAAGTGGTTTTCATCATTTTGCTTATTTTCCTTTTACTAGAATTTGTTTACGGGCAATCATTCCTTAATTGCTAGGTATTTTTGGGTTTCCGGGGCCACAAAAATGGGGTAAACAATACCGTTTATCATCATATCATATTTTTATTTGCTTTGTCAAGATTTTTTCGTTTTTATTGGTCGTTTTTTTGTGGTAGAATATCCTTATGAACATTGTTCTAAAATTAAATAAAAAAGAACTTGAGCAGTTATATATTAAATTTAATCAGTATAAAACTTCATCTAAAAATCCTTATATTACTTTTTTTGCTAAAGTTAAAAAAACTTCTATCTCGGTCTATACTTCTGGGAAAGTTGTTTTTCAAGGTGCGGAAGCTGAAAAATTGGCTAGTGTTTTTGGATATAGTATGCAAGAAGTTCCAGAAAACCAAACTAATATTATTGGTACAGACGAAGTAGGAAACGGTTCTTATTTTGGAGGATTGTTTGTTGTTGCAAGTTACGTTAACTCTGAAAATCTTGCATTCTTGAAAAAACTTGGCGTTGCTGACTCCAAAAAACTGACTGATGAAAAAATTATAGAAATTGCTCCTATCTTAATGGACAAAGTCCTACATATTCCTCTAGTTGTTGAGCCTTCAAAATATAATGAGGTTATTGAATCAGGCTATAATGCTGTTAGTATTAAAGTTGCTTTGCATAATCAAGCCATTTTTTTGTTGGAACAAAAGTTAAAAAAATCTCCTGCTGCCATTATTATTGACGCTTTTACAACGGAGGCGAACTATAAGAAATATGTAAAAAGCGAGAAAAATCAGGTACTGACAAAAGTAACCCTACTGACCAAAGCAGAAGATCAATTTCTAGCAGTAGCAGTGAGTTCTATCATTGCTCGTTTTCTTTTTTTAGAAAATCTTAGGACCCTGTCTATTAGTTCTGGTTTCAAATTACCTAGTGGTGCAGGAGCAAATTCTGATAAAATTGCTGCTGAAATCATCAAAGCTAAAGGGATTGATTCTCTTCGAGATTTAGCAAAACTACATTTTGCTAATACTAAAAAAGCATTAAAAATCTCTAAAATATAGAAAGTATAAAATTCATGAAAAAATTTTTAAAAGAGTGGGGATTATTTCTCGCGATTATCATTGTAGTTGTTCTCTCTCGTATTTTTGTCTGGTCTCTAGTCGTTGTTGACGGACATTCAATGGATCCGACACTTGCTGACCGTGAGCGTATGGTCATTGTCAAAACTTCTCAGATCAATCGCTTTGATATTGTTGTTGCAAAAGAAACGAATAATGGCGAAACTAAGGATATAGTGAAACGAGTGATAGGTATGCCAGGTGACGTGATAAAATTTGATCATGATCAACTCACAATCAACAATAAAATTTATAAAGAACCTTATCTCCAAAATTTTCAACAGCAACTAAAAGATGGGAAGTTAGAAAAAACATATGCTGCTTATCCTTTGACTGATGCACTTACCTCACAAAGTCGAAACTTTTTCGTTAGTTTAGCTCAAAATACGAAAGCTTTCACAGTGGATAGTACTGGAAATCCTGTTTTCACCGTTACTGTACCTAATGGTCAATATTTCTTACTTGGTGACAATCGGGTTGTTTCTCAAGATAGTCGGGCTGTCGGGACATTTAAACGCTCTGCAATTATTGGTGAGGCAAAACTTAGAATATGGCCTCTCAATAAAATTTCTCTCATTAACTGATAAAAAATACTGACAAAAATTTTGTCAGTATTTTTTTTTATGCTTTAAATTGCGATATTCAAGGACGGTAAGCACAATCATTATCACGTCAACAATCGAAACTAAAATCATAAAAATTGAATGGCGAGTAGCAAATTCATTGAGCTGATAAATAATAAAACCAAGAAAGACTACTATTGACAGAGGATAGGACCACAAAATTTTTCTCCATAAAAGAAATAAAGCGATTATTTTTATCAAGCCATGCGACAGTAAGTAGACTGCAGCAAGGTATTGTGTTCCTGCTGTGAAATGATGTCCAAAATTAACAATGAGATTGATGAAAAAATCGTTGGGAACTTCGTGTAATTCACCTTTTGAAAACCAATGGACGACATTGTTCACGCGCTCTGGAGTCATAAAGAGCATTGCAATACCGCCAATAATTTCAACAATTGCAAAAATACTCTTTAGCAGTAAAACAATATCAAAACTTTTCTCAATAATTTTTTCTTCTTTTTTTTGATTGCTATTTTTTATATTCACAACCACCCCATCACCACTGACAGAATTCTGTCAGTACTTTTAATTCCTCTTTAGCGGATTATTTTGGTTCATTTTCATCAAAAATATTGCCTAATTTTACATCAATCGTACGGTTAGCAATGTCAATACGATCCACCTTAAGAATAGATTTATAATCATCAACAAGACGCTCCCTTTAAATGGTCCTTCAAGAAAAACTGCAATTCCCGCTAGAAAACAATCAAATTCATGAACCAAACTCTTCATTCCATTAATCGTTCCTGCACCTTTCATAAAATCATCAACAATCAACACATTTTGACCAATAGAAAGACTACGTTTAGAGAGAGTCATGTTTTCAACTCGTGAGCTTGAACCTGACATATAATTCACATTTAGCGTTGCACCCTCTGTAACTTTAGGGTCTCGCCTAACAATAACGAATGGAACATCTAAGATTTCAGCAACAGACTGAGCAATTGGAATTCCTTTTGTTGCAATCGTCATAATGACATCAACCTGCTTATCATGATATTCATGAGCTATAATTTGACCGATTTTGCGTAAATTTGATGGTAAACCTAAAATATCCGAAAGATAGATATAACCTCCAGGTAAAATGCGGTTTTCCTCACGCAAAAGCTCAGCAATTTCTTCTGTCATCTCTCGTGAACGTTCGTCAGATATATATGGAGTAAAGCGTACACCACCTAAACTTCCAGGAAAAGTTTCCACAATTCCTACACCTTGATTTTCAAAAACACGTTTAATAAACACTAAATCTTCTGAAATAGACGACTTTGCAACTTCATAATGCTTGCTTAATTCGTTTAAATTAAGCATTTTATTAGGGTGATTAATTAAAAAATTTGTAAAATCGACTAAACGTTCGTTTCTTTTCATGATTTTCACCATTTTCTTGCTTGATATGTTCATTATAGCACGCAATTTCCGAACATTCAAGTTTCATGTGAAACTTAAATTTCTGTCAGTACTGATGATTATGCAAAAAAACCTGTCAGTACTGACAGGTTTTCTTTTTTATTAACTCAAAGCTTAGTCAGCGTTACGACCGTTTTTAGCAATGATTTCTTCTTGAATAGATTTTGGTACATCTGAGTAGTGGTCAAATACCATCATGAAAGTACCGCGACCTTGTGTAGATGAGCGAAGTGTTGTCGCATATCCAAACATTTCAGCAAGTGGAATGAAAGCATTAACGATTTGTGATTTACCGTGAGCTTCCATTGAGTTAACTTGACCACGACGAGCAGTCACGTGACCCATAATATCTCCAAGATTTTCTTCAGGAACAGTAATCGTAACTTTCATCATTGGTTCAAGGATTGCAGGTTGTGCAGTCTTAGCAGCTTCTTTCATTGCAAGTGAAGCCGCAACTTTGAAGGCCGTTTCAGATGAATCGACATCATGGTATGAACCATCATAAAGTTTAGCTTTGATATCAACCATTGGATATCCAGCAAGGACACCATTAGCCATAGTTTCTACCAAACCTTTTTCAACGGCTGGTACGAATTCACGAGGAACAACACCACCGACGATTGCGTTTTCAAATTCAAATCCAGCACCTTCTTCATTAGGTGCGAATTCAATCCATACGTCACCGTATTGACCTTTACCACCTGATTGACGTTTGAAGAATCCACGTGCTGAAGTTCCAGCGCGGAATGTTTCACGATAAGCAACTTGAGGCGCACCAACGTTTGCTTCAACTTTGAATTCACGTTTCATACGGTCAACAAGAACGTCCAAGTGAAGTTCCCCCATACCAGAGATAACTGTTTCACCAGTTTCAGGGTTTGTTTCAACGCGGAAAGTTGGATCTTCTTCAGCCAATTTTTGAAGGGCAACACCCATCTTATCTTGGTCAGCCTTAGTTTTAGGCTCTACCATCAATTGGATAACTGGTTCTGGAACTTCTATTGATTCAAGAATGATTGGTGCTTTTTCATCTGTCAATGAGTCACCAGTTGTTGTATTTTTCAATCCAACAGCAGCGGCAATATCGCCAGCATAAACAGTTTGAATTTCTTTACGTGTGTTAGCGTGCATTTGAAG
This sequence comes from Lactococcus allomyrinae, assembly GCF_003627095.1. NCBI lineage: Bacteria > Bacillati > Bacillota > Bacilli > Lactobacillales > Streptococcaceae > Lactococcus > Lactococcus allomyrinae. The sequence goes on from NZ_CP032627.1 coordinate 2,118,829, forward strand.
GATACGTCCGATACGTTCACGTTTACCTTTTGAAGTATTCATAACGTATGAACCAGCATCAAGTGTACCTGAGTAAACACGGAAGAATGAAAGACGTCCAACGAATGGGTCAGTCATAATCTTGAATGCAAGTGCAGCAAATGGAGCTTCATCTGATGCTGGGCGTTCATCTTCTGCATCTGTATCTGGGTTCACACCTTTAATTGCAGGAATATCAAGTGGACTTGGAAGGTAGTCAATAACTGCATCAAGCATCATTTGAACACCTTTATTCTTGAAGGCAGAACCTGCAAGCATTGGGTAGAAATCAACATTGATTGTTGCTTTACGGATAGCTGATTTAAGTTCTGCTTCCGTAATTTCTTCACCTGAGAAGTATTTTTCCATAATTACTTCATCAAAGTCAGCAATCGCTTCGATAAGTTTTTCACGCCACTCGTTTGCAAGTTCTGTGTACTCTTCAGCGTTGAAGTTCAAAGATGCCAATTCAGCGTTAAATTCATCTGAACCAACAACTGTTTCTTTGATATCTGTCCCAAGGTCATTAGTATAGATTTCAGACTTCATAGTTACTAAGTCAATAATACCGATGAAATCATCTTCTGCACCAATTGGAATTTGGATTGGGTGTGCATTAGCACCCAAACGATCGCCCAAAGTAGAAAGCGAGTAGTAGAAATCAGCACCGATTTTATCCATTTTGTTAGCAAAAACGATACGTGGAACTCCATATTCAGTCGCTTGACGCCAAACTGTTTCAGTTTGTGGTTCTACACCTGATTGAGCATCAAGAACAGTCACAGCACCGTCAAGGACACGAAGTGAGCGTTGTACTTCAATAGTGAAGTCAACGTGACCTGGAGTGTCAATGATGTTGACACGGTTACCTTTCCATTGAGCAGTGGTTGCAGCAGATGTGATGGTGATACCACGTTCTTGTTCTTGCTCCATCCAGTCCATTTGTGATGCACCTTCGTGAGTTTCACCGATTTTGTGGATTTTCCCAGTGTAGTAAAGAACACGTTCAGTTGTTGTTGTTTTACCAGCATCGACGTGGGCCATGATACCGATATTACGTGTATTAGCAAGTGAAAATTCGCGAGCCATTTTTTTCTCCTATATTTTTATTTAGCATTGAGAGGTGATGAGTTTCCTCAACTACCATTTTAACAAATTTTTCATTAAAAGATAAAATAAACCCGAGCGGGCAGGAGCCCAGCCCGGAGTTCTTTAGTCTTTTGTGACAGGCTGCTATTTTGATTTGGCTAGAGAAATTCGTAGCGTTTGACCAAACGAAGCGTACTGAGGTACGTAAGTGAGGAGAGAACAAGAATTTCCGACATCCAAATTAAAATTACCAACGGAAGTGAGCGAACGCACGGTTAGCTTCAGCCATTTTGTGAGTATCTTCACGTTTCTTAACTGCTGCACCTGTGTTGTTAGCTGCATCCAAGATTTCTTTTGCAAGACGATCTTGCATAGTGTGTTCACCACGGTTACGAGCAATTGTTACCAACCAACGAAGTCCAAGTGTTGTACGACGTTCTGGACGAACTTCAACTGGAACTTGATAGTTAGAGCCACCAACACGACGCGCGCGAACTTCAAGAACTGGCATGATATTTTCCATAGCAGTTTCAAAAACTTCAAGTGGATTGTTTCCAGTAGCTTCTTCAATTTGTTTGAAAGCTCCGTAAACGATTTGAGCCGCAACACCACGTTTACCATCAAGCATAACGCGGTTGATAAGACGAGTTACTACGACTGAATTATACATTGGGTCTGCCAAAACTTCACGTTTTGGGGCACGATTTTTACGCATTCTTACTTATCTCCCTTCTTAAGCTTTTGGTTTTTTAGCACCGTATTTAGAACGGCTTTGTTTACGGTCAGACACACCAGCAGTATCAAGCGCACCACGAACAATATGGTAACGTACCCCTGGAAGGTCTTTCACACGTCCACCACGAAGAAGCACAACGCTGTGTTCTTGGAGGTTATGTCCAATACCTGGGATGTATGCTGTAACTTCCATAAGGTTTGAAAGACGTACACGAGCGAACTTACGGAGCGCTGAGTTAGGTTTCTTAGGTGTCATTGTACCAACACGAGTTGCAACACCACGTTTTTGTGGGCTGGCAAGTTTAGTTTGTACTTTTTTACGGCTATTGTAGCCAACGTTCATAGCTGGTGATTTAGATTTAGTCACTTGAGCTTGACGAGGTTTGCGTACTAATTGATTAATTGTAGGCATTTTACTGTCTGCTTTTTGTATTTTTCCACATAGTTGCGAAGCGATGAGAAATACAAAAGCATTCCTTTCTTTTTATTGGCTGCTCTTTCGAGCAATTTTTGCGTCAGTATATGGTCGCTTAAGCCAAGTTCTGACAAGAAGTTTAGCAACTTTAACAAGTTCTCCTGAGAGTCCAAAGTAAAAAGTACCGCTTAATATAATATCATTCTTTTTTGAAATTGTCAATCAATTTTTTAATGTTAATAGGCTGACAAAATATATTTATTGTGATTATCTTGGGCTTTCTTGCTTTTTTTGGTATAATCAAGGCATGAAAAAAATTGCAATTCTTCTTTGTACCTTACTGACAGCATTGTCAGTGCTAACAGGTATTTCTGTCAGCGCCGCTACTCCTTCTAGTAATAATTTTTCCGTAGCTGCAAAATCTGCAATTGCGGTTGACGCTTCTAGTGGAAAGATTTTATATGCCCAAAATGCAGATGATTCAAGCACAGCAATTGCCTCAGTAACTAAGCTTTTAACTGCTTATCTCGTTTATAAAGATATTGCTGAAGGGAAACTCAGTTGGACAACTAAAGTGCCAATTTCTCAATATGCCTATGATTTAACGCAAAATAGTAATGCAAGCAATATTCCACTTGCTAAAGACGAAACCTATACCGTCAAAGACCTCATGAACGCTCTTTTAATCCCCTCAGCGAACTCTGCTGCTGTGGCACTTGCTGAAAAAGTTGCTGGTTCTGAACCAAAGTTTGTAGATATGATGACCGCTCAAATGAAAGCTTGGGGCATTAACGACACACATCTAGTCAATGCTTCAGGACTTCCAAATGATGATTTGAATGGACATATTTATCCTGATTCAAGTAACACAGCCACGAACACAATGAGCGCTAAAGCTGTAGCTGTGCTTTCTTATCATCTCATCAAAGATTATCCTCAAGTTTTAGATATTACCAAACAAGTGCAGCTTCCCTTTGATGCTGGTGGGAAAACACAAACCACCCTTACTAATACTAATCAGATGCTTAAAGGGTTTACAAACTCACGCGCAGGGGTTGATGGTCTGAAGACAGGGTCAACTAGCTTTCAAATTGACTGTTTTGCTGGTACAACAACCCAAAATGGTTTTCGCATCATTACAGTTATCTTAGATGCAGATAATCCCGCTGTTGATAATTCAACTCCTTTTACTCTTACTAATCAATTAATGAATTACGTCTATGGACATTGGTGCACAGCTAGTCTTACTCAAAAGGGGAAAGCGATAAAAGATTTCGACAAAATTTCTTTGACTGACGGAAAACAGAAATCTGTTAACCTTGTCGCAGGAGAAACAATCAATCCTGTAGTTCCCTTTGCTACTGATGGAAGCGCTGATTTAAAATCTTTATCTATCAAATACAGTCAGAAAAAAACTAAAACAATCGAAGCACCCGTTACAAAGGGACAAAAGATTGTTACAGTGTCTGCTTCACTCAAGGATAAGCTTGGCTACCTTCCAGGAAGTTCGACAGCTCAATTTTCACTCATTGCTAAAAATGATGTAGAAAAGAGCAATCCACTCAAGGTTTTCTGGAATCATTTCGTCATTTTTGTGAATGAGAAATTATAATTTTACTGACAGAAATATTGTCAGTAACTAAAAACTCTGTCAGCATACTGACAGAGTTTTCTTATAGTATTTTTAACCTTTTGACTTAACAACAGCAAGCAATAGAGCACCAACGACGAAAAGAATCATACCTATCGCCACATAACCCAACTCCTTTTTGGTTTTCTTTTCTCCTAGGAAAAGAATTCCTCCAATTGTCGAAATGATAATCCCAAGTTGCGAAAATGAAAAAGCAATTGCATTTCCTGCTTCTCTAGCTGCCATCAACATAAAGATATTTCCGATGCCCCACATAATACCAACAATCATATTTTGAAAAACATACTTTTCAAGTTTGATTTTACCACCACCCATAGCAATAGCGCCAACAATCATTCCCAATGACATTGGCAAAATGATGGTCAATGTATCGAAATGTATGTTGAACCAAAGTGCTGACAGATTATTAAACAAAATAACATAAGCCACATAACCCAAAGTAGAATAAGTCAACCACATCAAGCCTTTACCATAATTATGATGTTCATGAATTACAGTATTTTCAGGGTCCCTTTTCGCCGAGAAATAAAAACCAATTACCAAAACAATCATGGCAATGAATCCAAGAATAAATTGAATTTGTTTTGTCCATTCATGAAAAGCGAAAACACCAATCAAACCGCCAAGTACAAGCTGCGTACCCGAAGAAAGTGGGCTGGCCACAGATACTCCCATATATTTCATCGAGTTAAACTGACCAAACTGGCCGATTGACCAAATCAATCCTCCGATAAATCCAATCAAGAAGATTGGCCATGTTAAATGTGGCTGGCGGAACAAGAAAACAATAAGTGCAAAAACAAATGCGCCAAGCGTCATCCCAAGCGTTTGCTGTTTGGCATTGCCACCAAATTTGTTTGCGACAAAACCAATTGAACCCCATGCGACCATTGGAACAAGCGCAAGCAGAACTCCTTGCATAATTTCACCTTTTCTAAGAGAAAAGCCCTATAAATCAAGCTTTCTTATATTATTTTTATATCTGCTTTACTCTATTTAATGTTTCACAATCTATAAAATGCAACTTTTTATTTCAATTTTTTTGCGATATAGTTTAAAACAGCATTTTTTCATTTTACACTATTTTTTGGAAAAATCAAGCATTCTAGAACGTATAAATATTCAGAATTTAGTTAATCTCACGGAAATTTTTTTCTATTTATAAATGGAAAATTAAACTATTTCTTTTCCAAAATCACTAAAATCGGTGGAGTATGAACTTGGTTGAGCGGACCATAGGTAAAAACGTCCCAAGTCTTTTGATTAAGGGTAGAAACCCAATGAATAACCGCATTTTTTTCCTTCTCTCCACCCTCATGACCATAATAAATCATAAGAGCGATTCTACCACCAGTAACCAACAGTTCTGTTAGTGATGACAAAGCTGTCAGTGTTGTATCAGGCTTTGTAATGACTGTTTTGTCTGCTTTTGGTAAATAACCCAAATTAAAAATTGCAGCCTTAATCGGCTTTTTGACATACTTACGAACGTTTTCATGTCCATCTAAAATTAATTTTACTGACGGGTTTTCTGTCAGTAACTTTTCATTTTCGAAATCCGAAATTTTGATAACATTTTTTCCGGCAAAAGATAATCTTTTTTCAGTCGCTTCAATTGCTTCATTTTGCACATCAAAAGCAAAAATATTATCCGTCAAATTTGACAGAAACAGCGTATCATAGCCATTTCCCATTGTTGCATCCACCACAATATCGTTAGGTTTTATAATCTCTTCCAAGCAGCTATGTGCCATTGCTAAAGCTTTTAACATCTACTTTCTCTACCACTTTTCTAAATTTTTCATCATCAAAATCCACTTTCCATCGCTCACCAATTTCTGTCAGCACTGAAAAAGCCCGCTCAGTAACTTCCGTCAAAAAGTTTTGAACATTGCTTACCGAAGTATATTTAACTAGCCAGTTCTGCTGCTCTAACGACAATTTTGACCGCTTCCCCTCGTACTTTGACCAATTTCCTAGACTATTAGGCTGTTCCCCCAACGCTATATACCAAAAAGTACAGAGGATATTTTTTAGATAAATACCGCACTCCTGCGCATAGTTCCATTCTTCACGTTGACTCCTCCTGAAAATTTCATGAACATAAGCGTAAAATTTTCCTAGATAAAAATCAAATTCTTCTTGAGTAAGTTGAAATTTTTCACTCATTGACCGCCTTGTCAGTACTGATAAAAAATCATTCGTATCCATCAAAATTTTGATTTTCCTTAACCAGACTGACGGTGACAACTCTTCAAGAAAATAAACAAACACATCAATTTTAACAAAATGCTCAAAATGTAAAACGGCATAATGTTCCGTCAGAGTTTCGATAAACAGCAAATCCTCTCTTTTTGTCAGCACTGACAAAAATTCAGACTTACTTACACCATGCTCTATCAGTAATCGTAAATCCACATCCGAAAATTCATCCGCACCACCACTTGCTAATGAACCACCTAGAAACATTCCTAAAATCCCATTAATTTTTGAGCATTCTTCAGTTAATTCAAAGATTAACTGCTCACGCCAATCCGTTTCAGTCATTAAAACCACCTCATCACTTGGATTCATTATACGATTTATCACATAGAAAAGTGCCTGATATTTAGGCTACAAACCATATTTCAAAAAAATCTTTCCTCCAAACAATATAACATAACACTAGTTTAGAAAATTTTCTAAAAAGTCACATCATTTGACACCCGAATATCACGACAGCCTTGTACTGAGCCTCGTCGTTCCATTTCAGCATCAATACTATTCAAAACTTCCCACTTTTTCAAAGACCACATCGGACCAATAATCAAATCACGTGGTGCGTCTCCAGTCAAACGATGAATAACAATTTCCTTAGGAATCATTTCTAGCTGGTCACAAATCACTTTCACATATTCCTCTCGAGACATGAGTTGTAATTTTCCGGCATGATAATCTCGTTGCAAACGTGTATTCTTCATTAAATGCAGTAAATGTAATTTTACCCCTTGAATATCTGAATCCAATACCATACGTCTCACATTTTCAACCATCATTTCAGAAGTTTCACCCGGCAAACCATTAATCAAATGTGTACAAACATTAATCCCGTGAACCCTCAAACGTTTCACAGCATCAACATAAGTTACATAATCATGAGCACGATTGATTAAATCTGATGTTTCCTCATATGTCGTCTGTAAGCCGAGATCAATCCAAACCTCCATTCGCTCATTTAATTCCGCCAAATAATCTACCACTTCCTCAGGCAAACAATCTGGACGTGTTCCAATCGAAATCCCCACCACATCAGGTTGACATACTGCCACTTCAAAACGCTCACGCAAAATCTCAACAGGTGCGTGTGTATTTGTAAAATTTTGAAAATATACAATATATTTCTTAACCCCAGGCCATTTCTTATGAAATTGAACCACTTCCGCCTCAAACTGCTGCGCAATCGGTGCCTCCGGCTCCAAAATCATATCTCCAGAGCCCGAAACCGTGCAAAAAGTACAGCCACCATGAGCGACAGTTCCATCCCTATTAGGGCAATCAAATCCAGCATCAATAGGGACTTTAAATATTTTTTCACCAAAATTTAATCTTAAATACTCATTCCATGTTGTATATCGTTTTTCCATTACTAACCTCGCCACATAGCAACAATTATAACACAAAAAAGAGACCACAAAGGTCCCTACAAAGCTGCGGATGTCAGACTCGAACTGACGACATCATGATTAACAGTCATGCGCTACTACCAACTGAGCTAATCCGCAATAACACAAAACTCGGTAAAACCGAGTCTTGAAAATATAGTCCGTACGGGATTCGAACCCGTGTTACCGCCGTGAAAAGGCGGTGTCTTAACCCTTGACCAACGGACCATATATATTAACTTGGCCATTAGCTTATCTCCCAGAGGGCAACCCCAAGTACTTCCGCCGTAGATGGACTTAACTGCTGTGTTCGGCATGGGAACAGGTGTATCTCCATCGCAATGATGACCAAATCATTAAATGTTACTTTGAACATTCAAAACTAAATAACAATTCTTCTAACTCCTAAACCATAAGCATTTTATATTTGACTCTCTTGGTAAAGTCCTCGAGCGATTAGTACTGGTCCGCTCCACCCCTCACAGGGCTTCCACTTCCAGCCTATCAACCAGATCATCTCTCTGGGCTCTTAATTCTTACGAATGGGAAATCTCATCTTGAGGTGGGCTTCGCACTTAGATGCTTTCAGCGCTTATCCCTTCCCTACATAGCTATCCAACCGTGCTCCTGGCGGAACAACTGGTACACCAGCGGTAGGTCCATCCCGGTCCTCTCGTACTAAGGACAGATCCTCTCAAATTTCCTACGCCCGCGACGGATAGGGACCGAACTGTCTCACGACGTTCTGAACCCAGCTCGCGTGCCGCTTTAATGGGCGAACAGCCCAACCCTTGGGACCGACTACAGCCCCAGGATGCGACGAGCCGACATCGAGGTGCCAAACCTCCCCGTCGATGTGAACTCTTGGGGGAGATAAGCCTGTTATCCCCAGGGTAGCTTTTATCCGTTGAGCGATGGCCCTTCCATGCGGTACCACCGGATCACTAAGCCCTAGTTTCCTACCTGCTCGAGTTGTAGCTCTCGCAGTCAAGCTCCCTTATACCTTTACACTCTACGATTGATTTCCAACCAATCTGAGGGAACCTTTGGGCGCCTCCGTTACTCTTTAGGAGGCGACCGCCCCAGTCAAACTGTCCGTCAGACACTGTCTCCCTGGCCGATATTGCCAGCGGGTTAGAGTAACCATAAGTCAAGGGTAGTATCCCAACAACGCCTCAATAGAAACTAGCGTCCCTATTTCAATGGCTCCTACCTATCCTGTACATGACTTACAGGTACTCAATATCAAACTACAGTAAAGCTCCATGGGGTCTTTCCGTCCTGTCGCGGGTAACCTGCATCTTCACAGGTACTAAAATTTCACCGAGTCTCTCGTTGAGACAGTGCCCAAATCATTACGCCTTTCGTGCGGGTCGGAACTTACCCGACAAGGAATTTCGCTACCTTAGGACCGTTATAGTTACGGCCGCCGTTTACTGGGGCTTCAATTCAGGGCTTCGCTTACGCTAACTCCTCCTCTTAACCTTCCAGCACCGGGCAGGCGTCACCCCCTATACATCACCTTGCGGTTTAGCAGAGAGCTGTGTTTTTGATAAACAGTTGCTTGGGCCTATTCACTGCGGCTGGCTTTTACACCAGCACCCCTTCTCCCGAAGTTACGGGGCTATTTTGCCGAGTTCCTTAACGAGAGTTCTCTCGATCACCTGAGGCTACTCGCCTCGACTACCTGTGTCGGTTTGCGGTACGGGTAGATATAATTTAACGCTAGAAGATTTTCTTGGCAGTGTGACATCAAGGAGTTCGTTTCCGTAGAAACTTCCCCATCACAGCTCAATGTTAAAGAGAAATGCATTTGACACATCTCACACCTCACTGCTTAGACCAGAATCCATTAACTGGCATCCTTTAGCCTACTGCGTCCCTCCATCACTATTATATCTAGTATAGGAATATCAACCTATTGTCCATCGACTACGCCTTTCGGCCTCGCCTTAGGTCCCGACTAACCCAGGGCGGACGAGCCTTCCCCTGGAAACCTTAGTCTTACGGTGGATAAGATTCTCACTTATCTTGCGCTACTCATACCGGCATTCTCACTTCTTAACGCTCCAGCACTCCTCACGGTATACCTTCTTCGCGGTTAAGAACGCTCTCCTACCATTGATAAAATATCAATCCAAAGCTTCGGTAATATGTTTAGCCCCGGTACATTTTCGGCGCAGGGTCACTCGACTAGTGAGCTATTACGCACTCTTTGAATGATAGCTGCTTCTGAGCTAACATCCTAGTTGTCTGTGCAACCCCACATCCTTTTCCACTTAACATATATTTTGGGACCTTAGCTGTTGGTCTGGGCTGTTTCCCTTTCGACTACGGATCTTAGCACTCGCAGTCTGACTGCCGAACATGTGTATTAGCATTCGGAGTTTATCTGAGATTGGTAATCCGAGATGGACCCCTCACCCAAACAGTGCTCTACCTCCAATACACTTACATTTCGACGCTAGCCCTAAAGCTATTTCGGAGAGAACCAGCTATCTCCCAGTTCGTTTGGAATTTCTCCGCTATCCACAAGTCATCCAAACACTTTTCAACGTGTCCTGGTTCGGGCCTCCAGTGCGTCTTACCACACCTTCACCCTGCTCATGGATAGGTCACTAGGTTTCGGGTCTACATCATGATACTAAAACGCCCTATTCAGACTCGCTTTCGCTGCGGCTCCGTCTCTTCAACTTAACCTCGCATCATAACGTAACTCGCCGGTTCATTCTACAAAAGGCACGCTCTCACCCATTAACGGGCTCGAACTTCTTGTAGGCACACGGTTTCAGGTGCTATTTCACTCCCCTCTCGGGGTTCTTTTCACCTTTCCCTCACGGTACTGGTTCACTATCGGTCACTAAGGAGTATTTAGGGTTGGGAGATGGTCCTCCCGGATTCAAACTGGATTTCGCGTGTCCAGCCCTACTCAGGATACTGCTAGGTATAAGCGCTATTTCGTCTACGGGATTATTACCCTCTTTGATTAACCTTCCCAGGTTATTCGACTATAATGCTTAAGTCCACGTTGCAGTCCTACAACCCCAAGAAGCAAGCTTCTTGGTTTGCCCTTCTTCGCGTTCGCTCGCCGCTACTTACGAAATCGTTTTTACTTTCTCTTCCTGCAGGTACTTAGATGTTTCAGTTCTCTGCGTTACCTTTACATGAGCTATGTATTCACTCATGAATAACTGCTAGTAGCAGCTGGGTTTCCCCATTCGGAAATCAACGGATCAAAGCGTACTTACAGCTCCCCGTCGCATATCGTCGTTAGTCACGTCCTTCTTCGGCTCTTAGTGCCAAGGCATCCACCGTGCGCCCTTATTAACTTTGCCATGATGATTTAAAATCATCGTTTTTCAAGTATAAGTTTGTAAATTCTTTAAAATTCACAGCTTTTCGGTTTATTTATCGTTATTAGATATTGTTATTTAGTTTTCAATGTTCAATTCTATTTTTATGTCTTCGTTGACAATAAGATAACTGAACTTTCCGCAAGCGGACCGCCCTTCCTATCTTAATGGAGCCTAGCGGGATCGAACCGCTGACCTCCTGCGTGCAAAGCAGGCGCTCTCCCAGCTGAGCTAAGGCCCCACAATCAAGAATTTGATTCTTGCTTAGGTTTATTAACTAAACCCTCAAAACTGAATAAAGTTGAATGCTCACGTCTTTGTAACTATTCCTTAGAAAGGAGGTGATCCAGCCGCACCTTCCGATACGGCTACCTTGTTACGACTTCACCCCAGTCATCGGTCTTACCTTAGGAAGCGCCCTCCTTGCGGTTAGGCAACCTACTTCGGGTACTCCCAACTCCCGTGGTGTGACGGGCGGTGTGTACAAGGCCCGGGAACGTATTCACCGCGGCGTGCTGATCCGCGATTACTAGCGATTCCGACTTCATGTAGGCGAGTTGCAGCCTACAATCCGAACTGAGAATGGTTTTAAGAGATTAGCTAAACATCACTGTCTCGCGACTCGTTGTACCATCCATTGTAGCACGTGTGTAGCCCAGGTCATAAGGGGCATGATGATTTGACGTCATCCCCACCTTCCTCCGGTTTATCACCGGCAGTCTCACTAGAGTGCCCAACTTAATGATGGCAACTAGTAATAGGGGTTGCGCTCGTTGCGGGACTTAACCCAACATCTCACGACACGAGCTGACGACAACCATGCACCACCTGTCACCGATGTACCGAAGTAACTCCTTATCTCTAAGGATAGCATCGGGATGTCAAGACCTGGTAAGGTTCTTCGCGTTGCTTCGAATTAAACCACATGCTCCACCGCTTGTGCGGGCCCCCGTCAATTCCTTTGAGTTTCAACCTTGCGGTCGTACTCCCCAGGCGGAGTGCTTATTGCGTTAGCTGCGATACAGAAAACTTATAGCTTCCTACATCTAGCACTCATCGTTTACGGCGTGGACTACCAGGGTATCTAATCCTGTTTGCTCCCCACGCTTTCGAGCCTCAGTGTCAGTTACAGGCCAGAGAGCCGCTTTCGCCACCGGTGTTCCTCCATATATCTACGCATTTCACCGCTACACATGGAATTCCACTCTCCTCTCCTGCACTCAAGTCTACCAGTTTCCAATGCATACAATGGTTGAGCCACTGCCTTTTACACCAGACTTAATAAACCACCTGCGCTCGCTTTACGCCCAATAAATCCGGACAACGCTCGGGACCTACGTATTACCGCGGCTGCTGGCACGTAGTTAGCCGTCCCTTTCTGGTTAGATACCGTCACTGCATGGATTTTCCACTCCCACACACGTTCTTCTCTAACAACAGAGTTTTACGATCCGAAAACCTTCTTCACTCACGCGGCGTTGCTCGGTCAGACTTTCGTCCATTGCCGAAGATTCCCTACTGCTGCCTCCCGTAGGAGTTTGGGCCGTGTCTCAGTCCCAATGTGGCCGATCACCCTCTCAGGTCGGCTATGTATCATCGCCTTGGTGAGCCTTTACCTCACCAACTAGCTAATACAACGCGGGATCATCTCTGAGTGATGCTTTTGCATCTTTCAAACTTTTAACTTGTGTTTAAAGTTGTTATGCGGTATTAGCATTCGTTTCCAAATGTTGTCCCCCGCTCAAAGGCAGATTCCCCACGCGTTACTCACCCGTTCGCTGCTCTTCCAGTCGGTACAAGTACCTTCCTTCAGCGCTCAACTTGCATGTATTAGGCACGCCGCCAGCGTTCGTCCTGAGCCAGGATCAAACTCTCAAATAAAGTATTTAAGTCACCGTAGTGACTGGCTTGTCTTTCATTATTGATTGACAGATTTTTTGATGTATCTTACTACATCACATGAGTCATTCTTCTTTATTCAGTTTTCAAGGGTCTATTCGCTTGAGCGGCTTCCCTCTCTCGCGACAACTATTATATTCTATCAAACACCACTTCCTTTGTCAAGAATTTTATCACGACTTCCAGACCTTTTTTTACCTTTGTTCGTTTTCTACTCCCCTTGTATCCGCTTCATTATAATCTCTATCGCTTTCTGAATGAAATGTACCCAAAAAAGAAGCCCCTGTAGCTAGCAGGGAACTTCCTTTTTATTCTTCCGAGTCATCTAAATCAAAAAGAATAGATTTAATTTTTTCTTTGAGCCGATAGCGCTCCATACGTGTCAGTTCTTCGCCTCGCATTTGGCGAACGAGAAGTTCTTGGTAATGAGGACGAAGGCACTCATACACCTCTGCTAGAAGGTGATTAAATACAAGTGCACTTTCCGGGGTCTCTCCGTGTGACGAAATGACATCCGAATACTCATAGATATCTACCGCTCCTAATTGGTCAAAGCCTCGTTTTTTCGCTTGACTATGACGGATTTCATCTATCAACCGTTGGCGATGCTTTTTTGTTATCTATTATTATAAGTAGAAACTATGATAAATATAAATTTGAGATTTGATGTTTTCCATTTTATAAAATATCCCCATTATTGTTTTTAATTTTTAAATATTCGGTGGATTATTTTTATCGACTTTTTCTTTTCCACAAGATTGATACACATTTTATTTCTTTTTATCACTTGTGGAAAACTCTAAAAAACCTTATAAATTCTTGCTTTAAATAAAAAAGAAACCCCTATTTTCCACACTTTCCACAAATTTGTGAATAACTTATTTTAACAGTGGAAAACTTTATTTTTTTTATTTAAACAGACTGTGGAAAAATAGATTTCGAAATGATATAATAAGTTATCAACAAACTATGTAAAGGAGTATTATGTCTCTCCTAACTGAGAATCAAAAATTTTGGGACAGAGTCACTGAGTTAGCACATCAAAATATTGGACAACAAGCTTTTGAATTTTTTATTGAACCTGCGCAATTATTAAGTATTGAAAAAGATGTCGTTAACATTTTATTAGATAGTGGGATGAAAAAAGATTATTGGAGGAAACAGAGTGATTTAATCACTACTGCTGGATTCGAAATTTTTGGACGCCCACTTACTTATTCTCTCTATGCTAAAGATGAGCTCTCAAGTAATGAGTTGAATAAATTGACATCTAAAGATAATGTTGCGGAAGCAACATCTTCTGAAACCATTACTACAGTACCTATTGCTAATGGATTAAATGAAAAATATATATTTGAAAATTTTGTTCAAGGACCTGGTAACCGTTGGACACTTGCCGCAGCTGTCGCTGTTGCAGATAAACCTGGTGACACTTATAATCCCCTTTTTATTTATGGTGGAGCTGGACTTGGTAAGACTCATTTGATGCACGCCATTGGTAATGAAATCTTAAAAGACAATCCGACAGCTAAAGTCAAATATGTTTCTTCTGAGAACTTTGTTAATGACTATGTTAATGCTACTCGTAAAAATCAAATGGAAAATTTCGAAAATACATATCGTAATCTTGATTTACTTCTACTTGATGATGTGCAATTTTTTAGTGATAAAGAAGGTACCAAGACAGAGTTTTTCAACACTTTCAATGCTTTGTATGATAAAGGTGCTCAAATCGTTTTAACTTCTGACCGAATTCCTCAGGAATTAAATAATTTGGAAGAACGTCTGGTGAGTCGTTTCTCTTGGGGCTTAACGACAGATATTACTGCTCCAGATTATGAAACTCGGATGGCTATTCTTCTCATTAAGTCTGAATCTAGTCGTTTAGAATTTCCTAGTGAAACTCTGAGTTATATTGCTGGACAAATTGACTCTAATGTTCGTGAACTTGAAGGCGCCTTAAATCGAGTTGAGTTTGTCGCTAAAGCTAATGGCATTACGGTGGTAGACATTGAAACAGCTAGTCAGGCTCTACGTTCTCTAAAAAATGCAACGCAACAGTCTTTATCCAATCTTACAATTAAAAAGATTCAAGATGAAGTAGCTAATTACTATCATATTTCTTTTTCTGATTTAGTAGGACCTAAGCGTCCTAAAGAAATCGCTTTTCCCCGACAGATTGCAATGTATCTTGTTCGTGAACTTTTAGGTACAAGTCTTCCGGCAATTGGTACTGCCTTTGGAGGGCGTGATCACACGACAGTAATGTATGCTTATAGGCAGATTTCTGATAAAATGAAAACAGATATAGAGGTTCAAAAAGATATTGATAGTATAAAACGTAAATTTTAAGCTTGTGGAAAACTTCGAGACTTATAAAAACTTTATTCCCTTGTTATACACAAGCAAAAAGCTTTCAGACTCTTGATTATTTCTGTTATGCAGATTATCCACAAGACCTACTACTATTACTAATAAATTTATAAAAATAATAATAAAGGAGTGCCATGATTAAATTTTCAATTAATAAAAATGCTTTTCAAAATGCACTAAGGATTACAAAACAAGCCATTGGTTCAAAAGTTACAATTCCTGCTTTAACAAAGTTGAAAATTGAAGTTGAAGATAAAGGGATAACGCTTATTGGTTCAAATGGGCAAATTTCTATAAAAAATTTTTTGCCAGCTGACAATAAAGATGCTAATATGTTTATTTCTAACACAGGTTCTGTCTTGTTAGAGGCTGCCTTCTTTGAAAACGTAGTTAGTCAGTTACCTGAGGTAACTTTAGAATTTACTGAAAAGGAGCAAAAACAAGTTGTTTTAACTTCTGGTAAATCTGAGATTACTTTAAAAGGTTTGGATGCTGAAATTTATCCTCATTTACAAGAAATTTCACAAGGTGAATCATTAAAAATAAAAGTTAAAGCTTTAAAAGAAATTTTTAGTGAAACAGTATTTGCTGTTAGTACACAAGAAAATCGTCCAATTTTTACAGGTGTTCATTTAGAAATTTTACCTACGGGAGAATTGAAAGCAGTTGCTACAGACTCTCATAGGATGAGTCAACGTCTATTACCTTTAGAACAAACAGATTTAAAATTTGATGTTATTTTACCAAGTAAGTCAATCAATAGTTTTAAAAATGTTTTTACTAATGATGAAGAAGAAATTGAAATCTTTATTAGTGGTAGCCAAATGTTATTTCAAAATGAAACAATTAGCTATTACAGCCGTTTGATTGAGGGTTCTTACCCTGATACTAATCGTTTGATACCGAAAGAGTCAGATTATACTTTAGATTTGGTATTTGATGTAGCAGAACTTCGCCATACGATGGATCGGGCGCGACTTTTGACTGTTATGACAACTAATGGTACAGTTAAACTTACAGTTACTGGTGACAGTGTTGTGACAACTGCAAATTCTCCAGAAGTTGGTTCGGTTCATGAAGAATTAACGGCTTTATCAAAAGAGGGTGCAGATATTGCAATCAGTTTTAATCCCGAATATTTGATTGATGCTTTGAAAGTAGTTAAAGTTCCTGAAGTACGTGTACGCTTCATTTCAAATGTTCGACCATTTACTTTGCAACCTAAAAATGATGAAAGTGGATTTGTTCAGCTCATTACACCTGTTCGTACGAATTAAAAAAATGTCAGTAAGTTTGTTTACTGACATTTTTTTATCAGTAATGACAAAATGTTAGAGCATAAAAGATGTTATAAAACTGAGATATTATTGTTTTTTAGAAATAAGAGCTATGATACGCTGAATTTTTGCTTTTTGATATAATAGACTTAACGAAAGTTGGGTCTATTTTTATGGAAATTTTATATACTGAGATTACACAAGATTTGACAGCGGGGCTTTTAAAGCGAGCAGTCAAGGAATTAGAAACTGGTCGTAAAATCTATTACATTGTACCTTCGTCAATGTCATTTGAAAAAGAAAAAGAAATATTAGAGCGATTATCTGAAGGTGAGGATGCTGCTGTATTTGATTTGCTTGTTACTCGTTTTAAGCAACTTCCTTATTATTTTGATAAAAAAGAACATGGATTAGATAAGGTGGAATTGAGTCAAGCTGGACTATCAATGCTTTTTCGACGTGTTATGAGAAGTTTTTCTAAAGAAGAATTGCCACTTTATTTTTCACAGCAAAATTCGACTGGATTTTTGGAAATGTTAACTAATTTACGCTCAGAATTACTGACAGCTAATCTGGCAGCTGACGATTTGCCAGATAATTCTAAAAATCAAGAATTAAAAAAAATATTATCAAGATTTGAAGAGGAATTATCGAAAAATTATGCTAATTATTCAGAGTTTGGAGAGTTTACAGAACTTGTAAACAATGGAGAATTTGATAGTCAATTACGAAACAGTGTAATTATTGTTGATGGTTATACTCGATTTTCCGCAGAAGAAGAGTTGTTTATTGAGTCAGTAGAGCAACGAGTTGCAAATTTCATTATAGGAACTTATGCAGAACAAAGGGAAGCTCTCGATTTTTCAGAAACTATCTATGTCAATGCTGTGCAGATGATTGAACGTTTTAGAGAAAAATTTTCGGCTGATATACAGATACTAAAGAAAAATAATGTAAATAAAGTTTACAGTAAGTTGACAAAGCTAGTTGAGCAAGAAGAACGTTTTGTTATTACTGATCAGACGATTCAGTTGTCTGAAAATGATGCTCATTCGTTTGCTATTTGGGAAGCTGAAAATCAAAATGTTGAAATTGAGCGTGTTGCAAAAGAAATACGCAAGAAAATCACCAATGGTGCATTTTTCAAAGAATTTACAGTGTTAGTTGGGGATTTAGCAGCCTATGAAATTGCAATAAAAGAGACATTTGAGCTTTATGATATTCCTTTTTTCTATGCTCAGGAGGAAGCCATGAGCCAGCATCCTCTTATTGTATTTTTTGAAAGTTTATATGCAATCAAGAAAAATAATTATCGTACAGATGATGTTGTAAATCTTTTAAAAAGTAAAGTTTACACTTGTCTGAACTTTACACAAGATTGTGTTGATCAGTTTGAATATTACGTACAGAAATTTAAAATTTCAGGTCGTAAAAGATATTCTACAATTTTTGATGAAAAAGAATTTACTCACTTAACTTCAGTTGAAAAATTACGCGAAAAATTGCTAGGGCAATCGTCACCTTTACAAGAATTTTTAACGAGTAACTCAGCAAAAACAGGGAAAAAATGGGTTTCAGATTTACAGATTTTTTTGGAAAAAGGAAATGTGATTCATCGGATAAATGAACTCTACAATGAATCAGAATATGAAAATGCTCATGAAGTTGCTGATAAGCATGAGCAGGTTTGGAAATCACTTCTGTCAGTACTGACAGAGTTTTCATCAGTGTTCTCTGAACAAAAAATGAAAGTTTTAGATTTTTTAGATATTCTATTAGCTGGATTGAAAGCAGCAAAATACCGTCAAATCCCCGCAAACGTTGATGTAGTCAATGTGAAAGATTATGAACTTGTTGAACCGCAAACGAATAAGTATATTTATGCTATTGGTTTAAGTCAAATGAACTTTCCACGAGTTAAGCAAAATTCAACGCTTCTATCAGATGAGGAAAGGGCAGAGATTAACAGTACAACTGCAGAAAATCAATTTATTGAGCAGCTTAATGTTGTAAACTATCATAAAAATATGTTTACAGTATTATCATTAATTAATTCAGCAAAAGAACATTTAGTGCTGTCAATGCCACAAATTATATCCAATGAGCAAGGGGAACTTTCATCTATTTTTCAACTATTTATTCAACATTCAGATAAAGCAATTGTGCATCAAATTAGAACTGTAAATCTGGAGGAAACGATAGAGCATATTGGAAATAATCGTGCTGTGATTGCGATGATGGGCAAAATTGAGCGAGAATTATTAGAAGCAGATGCTGTAAGTAGTGACAAGAAAACTTTTTGGTCAAGTCTTTTTAGGATATTAGTTAAGTCTAATCCTAACTTCAAAAAATTACTTTTAAATTTAGATAAAGATATTGATAGTGTAAATCTTGAAACTGATACAGTGGAACAAATTTATTCTGACAAAATATATGCCTCTGTCAGTAGTTTTGAACGGTTTTATAACTGTGAATATCAATATTTTTTAGAAAATACACTTAGCTTGGAAACTTTTGAAAGTGTAGATATTAATTCAAAAATTGTAGGTAATTTTTTTCATGAAGTATTTGAGAAACTAATGAATTTACCAGATTTATCAAAAGATAATTTTGATGAGAGGTTGACAGATGTTTTACATGAAGTTGACAAAGATTATTCACGATATTTTACACAAGGTGCAACAGCACGATTTACCTGGAGTAATCTAGAAGAAATTGTTCGTCAAACAGCTGTTGTCTTGAAAAATTCTATCAGTACTGACAGAATAAAAACTTTACTGACAGAAAGTAGTTTTGGTTTACCAAAAAGTGAGTTAGGATACTTTGATGTTGATGAAATTTCTCTTCGTGGTCGAATTGACCGAATTGATGAATTAGCTACTAAAATTGGTGCAATTGACTATAAGTCTAGTGCCCATCAATTCAGTTTACAAGAGGTTTACGATGGATTAAGTTTACAATTTTTGACCTATCTTGATGTTTTGAAGAAAGCTTTTCCAGAACAACAAGCTTGGGGAGCACTTTATCTGCAATTTAAAAATCAACCAATTAACTTGTCAGAAATTAATTCTCTGAATGAAATTGCTCAACTTTTGAATCAATCTATGCGTTATGAAGGACTGCTTTTAGAAGATGCAATTGATGATATTAAACAAATTGATAGTATTAATATTAAGAAAAATAATGTTTATACAGAAGAAGTTTTTGAGCAACTTCTAAGCTTAAATGAGCAACATTATCGAGAAGCTGGCAATAGGTTAAGGCAAGGACAAATTGTAATCAATCCAATTATGAAACGTTCAGAAGGAATTGATAAGAGCGGAAGTGTGCGAGGTTGTAGATATTGCCCTCTAAAATCAATTTGTAGATTTGAAGCAAATATTCATATGAAAGATGCTCGAGAAATTGGACAAAAATCCGCAGCAGATATTTTAGCAGAAATGAAAGGAGGAGAAAATGACTGAAATTAAGTTAACACCAGAACAAAAGGAAGCAATTTTTAGTTCAGGGAAAAATATCCTTGTTTCTGCAAGTGCAGGATCAGGGAAAACCTTTGTTATGGCACAGCGAATTGTTGAGAAAATTAAACAAGGTATAGAAATTAATCGATTATTTATTTCTACATTTACAAAAAAAGCTGCTGCAGAACTAAAAACAAGATTAGAAAAAGATATCAAAAAAGCAAGACAAAATACAGATAAGAATGATGAAAGAAGGAAGTTGACACTTGCTTTACAGAATTTGTCAACTGCTGATATTGGAACAATGGACAGCTTTACACAAAAATTGGTTAAAAATTACTTTAATCGAATTGATGTAGACCCTCATTTTCGAATTTTAGCAGATCAAACAGAAAGTGACCTGCTTAAACAGGATGTATTTGAAGAATTAGTTGAGTATTATCTTACACCAGCAAATGAACAGGAAGTTTCTGCTATCATCTCAAAAGAAGATTTTGAGAAAATGGTAAAGAATTTTTCAAAAGATAGAAATATTAGCGGTTTTCAAGAAGTAGTTTACAATGTTTACAGATTTGCATCTGCTACAGAACATCCAATAAAGTGGTTAGAAAATCAGTTTTTAAAGGGTTTTGAGTGTTATCAATCATTAACAGATTTATCAGAAGATTTTACAGATGATATCAATAAAAGTTTACAGTCATTTTTTGAGTTATTAGAAACTTCCTTAGAAAATGGAGTCATTGCTAAAAAGGGTGTTGGTCGGGATAAAGCAATGATTATTTTGGATAATAAAGAAGAACTTGTCAACTTGCTTGGTAAGAAAGACTACCAACATTTTTCAGAGTTATTTTTATCATTGGATACTGATATTCGAGTGGGTTCATCAAAAGATGAAGTGATTTCTGAACTAAAGAAAAATTTTTCTGCACTCAAACAAGAGCTTATTGGCTCTAATAGCAAGCCAGGAATTGCGCGGGATTTTGTGAATCAGACAAAGCATAGTCAGTTAATTGAAAAATATCAGAGTGAAGCCTTTGAAGTAGCAAAGAATTTACAAAAATTTGTGATTAATTTTTATCAACATTATTTGACGAGAAAACGTCAAGAAAATGCTTTTGAGTATTCTGATATTGCTCATTTTGCAATAGAAATTTTAGAAGAAAATCCGGATATTCGTGAGAACCTAAGAAAATATTATGATGAAATCATGATTGATGAGTATCAAGACACAAGTCATACGCAAGAAAGAATGTTGGAATTGCTTTCAAATGGACATAATTTGTTTATGGTTGGTGATATTAAACAATCAATTTACGGATTTCGTTTAGCAGATCCTGGACTTTTTCTTGAAAAATATAAGTCCTATGGTCAATCAGAAAATTCAAATCAATTGATTCGTTTAAAAGAAAATTTTCGTTCTAGAGGAGAGGTCCTAAATTTCACAAACCAAATTTTTAAACATTTGATGGATGAAACTTTAGGTGAGATGACTTACGGGTTAGAAGAACAGCTCGTTCAAGGAAATATCAGTGATTATCCTGAGAAAATGGAAGAGGCTTTTTATCCAGAATTACTGCTTTATAAAGAAAGTTCATTAGAAACAAATCTAGAATCTGGAGATACGGATATTACGATTTCAGATGGTGAGATTCAGAGTGCTGCAAAACAGATTCAAAAATTAATTTCATCTGGAATAGAGCCAAAAGACATTGCAATTTTAGTACGCTCAAAATCGAATAATAATAAAATAGAAGATATTCTGAGCAGTTATGATATTCCAGTTGTTTTGGATGAAGGACGTGTTGATTTTTTGAAATCAATGGAAGTGCTTGTTATGCTTGATGTTTTGAGGGCAATTGACAATCCACTTTATGATATTTCTCTCGTTGCCCTTCTGCGCTCTCCATTATTCAGCTTTAATGAGGATGAATTAACTCGAATCAGTTTACAAGGTGGAAAAGAAGTTAGATTTTGGGAGAAAATTAAAATATGTCTTGATAAAATAGGCCCTAAACCTGATTTAATTTCGTTGGTATTAGCTAAAAAGTTATTAGATTTTACGAAAAAGTTTACAGAATGGCGTAAACTTGTCAATCAAATTTCTATTCATGAATTACTTTGGAAAATTTACACAGAAACCTATTATTTTGATTATGTTGGTGCACTAAAGAATGGTGAAATGCGTCAGGCTAATTTACAAGCTCTAGCTATTCGTGCAGAATCTTATGAATCCTCTGGATATAAAGGCCTGTTTAAATTTATCCAAATGATTAATAAATTTATGGAGCAAAATAATGATTTGGCTTCTGTAAACATCAAACTTCCGCAAAATGCGGTTCGGGTGATGACTTTTCATAAATCAAAAGGTTTGGAATTTGATTATGTTTTCTTGATGAATTTGCAGTCCAGATTTAATGATAGAGATTTAAGAGAAAATATCATCTTAACACGAGAAAACGGGCTTGGAATGAAGTATGTTGCAGACCTCAAAAAAGAACCTGAAGTCATTACAGAATTCCCTTATGCTCTTGTTAAAATGGAAACACTACCTTATCGTGTCAATAAAGAATTAAAGCAAAAGACAATGCTCTCAGAAGAGATGCGTGTTCTTTATGTTGCATTTACACGTGCTAAAAAGAAACTTTATATGGTAGGGAAAATTAAAGAAACGGATAAAAAGACAACATTTGATGATTATGAAGCGGCTGTACTAGAACATAGTGTACTTTCTGATAAGTATAGAAAGTCTAACAGAGGTTTTCAACATTGGATTTTAGGATTACAAGCAGCAGTAAATCTTCCAATGAAAATGAATATTTATACAAAAGAAGATTTTCAAGAACAAAAAACTAAATTTGCGAGTCAGCCTAATTTCAAAAAATTAGTAGAAGAATCACTGAAATTTGATGACATTATGACTTACTCAGAAGAGTTGGCAGTTGCTCAGAAGATTATGAACTATGAGTATCCAAACATAGCAGCAACTCAACTTGCAAGTATTCAAACGCCAAGTCAAGTGAAAAAAAGAAGTTATGAAAAACAACTTGAAGTAGGAACTGTGAAACCTGTTAGTGAATTTGTGCGAGCAAAAATACTTGATTTTTCCGATTTTGGTCAAAAGAAAATTACAGCTGCTCAAATTGGTTCGGCTATTCATAGTTTCATGCAATATATTGACTTTGCTCATCCAGATTTGTTTAGTTTGCAGGCAACTTTAGATGAAATGGGATTTGACGAATCAATTAAAGATAAGGTGGATATTTCGAAAATTTTAACGCTTTTTGATACAGAGCTTGGTCAACTTTTAATTAAACACGTTGACAGTACTGTAAAAGAAGCTCCATTTTCAATGCTAAGAACAGATGAATTTGCAAAAGAACAATATATTGTTCGAGGAATTTGTGATGGTTTTATAAAATTGGAAAATAAAGTAATACTATTTGATTATAAGACAGATTACTTTACACAGTTGACAGAAATTTCTAAAATAAAAAATCGTTATATTGAACAAATGGAGTTATATACAGAAGCATTGACAAAGGCCTATGGTGTCAATCAGATTGACAAGTATTTAATTCTTCTTGGTGGTCCTGATAAAGTTTACGTTGAACAATTGGATTAAAAGTAATGAAAGGAATGTGGAATGTTAGATTATGAATTAGGTTCGATCGTTGAGATGAAAAAACCTCATGCTTGTACAATAAAAGCAACAGGAAAGAAAGCTAACCGTTGGGAAATTACTCGTCTTGGTGCTGATATCAAAATTCGATGCACAAATTGTGGACATGAAGTGATGATGGGAAGATTTGATTTCAATAGAAAATTGCAAAAAGTATTAGAAAAATAGAAATGCAACCAAGAGTTGCACAGATTCTACTGAGGGTTTCTTGTAGGCAATCATAAGTTTTGAGATAATACCTATGGAGGTAGAAGCGATGAAAAATACAGAATTTGAGCGTTTATATTGTCTTAGAAAGAAGAGTGGTAAAAGTCAGGAAGAAATTGCTGACCAGTTGGGAATTAGCCGACAAGCACTCTCAAAATGGGAAAATGGTGAGAGTTTTCCAACAACTGAAAATTTGATTGCTCTAGCAAAGATTTATAATGTAAGTGTAGATGAATTGGTTGGCAATACCGTCGATAAAATTGTGCCAGATTTACCACAAGAAGTGAAAAAGAAGAAAATTACGAGTTTGGTTTATATGATTGCAGGACCATTTGCGACGATATTTTTCTTTCTCACTTTAGCTCTTTTTCCAAAATTTTCAATTCCGTGGATTTGGTTTTTATTTGTTCCAATAGCGGGTGGTATTGCGAGATTTTATGATAAAAAAAATAAATTGTAAAAATGGATTTAATTTAAAGTGAATTTTGTCTTTTTCTCTGATTTACGATATAATTTATAGGAATATAAATTTGACGGAGAAAATATAAATATGGCTTTAACAGCAGGTATTGTTGGTTTGCCCAATGTTGGTAAATCAACCCTTTTTAATGCAATCACAAAAGCTGGAGCGGAAGCAGCAAATTATCCTTTCGCAACAATTGACCCTAATGTCGGGATGGTTGAGGTGCCAGATGAACGTCTGAATAAGTTGACAGAGTTAATCAAACCTAAAAAGACAGTACCTACAACTTTTGAATTTACCGATATTGCTGGGATTGTCAAGGGTGCCTCACGTGGTGAAGGTCTGGGAAATAAGTTTCTTGCTAACATCCGTGAAGTTGATTCGATTGTCCATGTGGTTCGTGCTTTTGATGATGAAAATGTGATGCGTGAAAATAATCGTGAGGGAGCGTTTATTGACCCTATGGCTGACATCGAGACTATCAATTTGGAGTTAATATTAGCGGACTTAGAATCAGTCAATAAACGCTATACGAGAGTTGAAAAAGTAGCTCGTACTGCTAAAGATAAGGATGCTGTTGCTGAATTTAATGTACTTAAAAAGATTAAACCTGTCCTTGAAGATGGTAAGTCTGCTCGTACGATTACATTTGATGATGATGAGTTAAAAGTAGTCAAAGGTTTATTTTTATTGACAACAAAGCCTGTACTTTATGTGGCAAATGTGTCTGAAGATGAAGTAGGAATGCCTGATAATATTGAGTATGTCAAACAAATCCGCGAGTTTGCGGCGACTGAAAATGCTGAAGTTGCGGTAATTTCTGCTCGTGTTGAAGAAGAAATTTCTGAACTTGAAGAAGAGGAAAAAGCAGAATTTTTAGAAGCTATTGGACTTTCTGAGTCAGGAGTTGACCTGTTGACTCGTGCGGCTTATCACTTACTTGGTCTTGCGACGTATTTCACAGCTGGTGAAAAAGAAGTACGGGCTTGGACTTTTAAACGTGGAATGAAAGCACCACAAATGGCTGGTATCATTCACTCTGATTTTGAAAAAGGGTTTATCCGCGCGGTGACGATGTCGTATGATGATTTAATTAAATATGGTTCTGAAAAGGCTGTGCGTGAGGCAGGACGACTGCGCGAAGAGGGTAAAGATTATGTTGGGCAAGATGGAGATATCATGGAATTCCGCTTCAATGTATGATGCTTGATGTGATGTAAAAGTGAATATTGACAAAGTGCTGATTTGTAAGAATCAGCCTTTTGGTATTTTTGTCCAAAATAGTTACTGACAAATCTGTCAGTAGAGGTAATGATGAAAATTTATATTGTTGGAACTGTTGGTTCAGGAAAGTCAACACTATCTAATCGTCTTTCTGAATTACTTGAAATTCCTGTTTATCATCTCGATGATATAGTTCATGTGAAAAATGAAAAATCAACTCTAGGAAATACAAAACGTACTGACAGAGATATTGACCGTATTTTTAAGGATATTTTGAGTCAGGAAAATTTTATCATTGAAGATACTTTGCGTATTAGATTTACGGATGCTTTACACCAAGTTGACAAGGTTGTATTTCTTGATTTACCTTTAAATGTGCTGAAATACAGAGTATTGAAAAGGTTTGTGAAACAAAAACTAGGAATTGAGAAAAGTTCTTATAAGCCAAGTTTACAGTTTTTGCGCCAAATGTTGATTTGGCTGAGAGACTCACCACGTGGAAAAGTTGAAGGACTGTCAAATGTCTTGGTGTTAAAAAATAGTAAAGAAATCCGATGTTTTATACAAGAGGTAGAAAATGAAAAATTTTTGGGAAAATATCTATAATCATGAAAAAAATGCTGAATATGATGGCTGGTTAGATTCATTTTTACCAGATTTATCTAAGGGGAAAGTGCTTGATTTGGGTTGTGGAAATGGTGCTGTGTCAAATTTTTTAATGCGACAGAGTGTTGATGTTTTAGCTTGTGATTTTTCAGAAGAGGCTTTAAAGAATTGCACACTCCTTAACCCAAAAATCAAAACGCAGAAAGTTGACTTACGGGAGGGTCTATCTTTTACTGACAAGTCTTTCAGTAGTGTCATTGCGGAGCTTTCTCTGCATTATTTTTCGTCAGCACTGACAGAACAAATTTTACGAGAGATTTGGCGGATTTTGGATGATGAGGGACTGTTGTTTGTTCGCGTGAATTCGACGAAAGATGTTCATTTTGGTGCAGGGCAAGGTGAGGAAATTGAACAAAATTTTTATTCTAAAAACGGAAATACTAAGCGTTTTTTTGATGAAGAGATGATTCAACATTTTTTCTTGACAGAAAACTGGGAAAAAGTTTTTGTAAGCGAACAAACGAAAATACGCTATGAAAATGAAAAAACATTTTGGGAAATTGTTTTAAGAAAGCGAGATGATAAAAAATGACAAAAATGGTTGTAGGGCTTGGAAATCCAGGGAGTAAATATGAAAAAACTAAGCATAATATGGGGTTTATGGCACTGGATTTGTTGGCAAAAGAGCTAGGGGTGACATTTAGTGAGGAAAAACCTTTTATGTCTTTGGTTGGCTCAACTTTTGTCAACGGTGAGAAAGTGTTTCTCGTGAAACCATTGACTTTTATGAATGAATCTGGACGTGCTGTTGCACCACTTTTAAAATATTATAATCTTGATTCAGATGAGTTGGTCATTATGCATGATGATATGGACTCACCTGTAGGACGAGTGCGTTTGCGTCAGAAAGGATCATCTGGTGGGCAAAATGGAATTAAGTCTATACTGACACACGTAGGAACTCAGGAGTTTAACCGTGTAAAAATAGGAATTGGGCGTCCCAAAAATGGTATGACTGTTGTCAATCATGTTTTATCCAAGTTTGATGAAGAAGACGCTGGAGCAGCACAAGATGGCATTTTTAGAGCGGTTGATGCAGTGAATTTCTACCTTGAAAATGGTGATTTTCAAAAAACGATGAACAAATTTAACTGACAGAAAGTTGTCAGTGAATATTTACAGTAAGTTTACACGAAGAGAGAATAAATGAACATCATTGAATTTTTTGACCAAAATTATCAACTTCAAAGTTGGCAACGAAGTTTTTCAAAACGAGAACGCACTTTACTGACAGGTCTTTCGGGAACTGCAAAGGCACTTGTCATGGCAAATGCTTTTGTAAATGTCCCTGACAAATATATTGTCATTACTGACAGTCAATTTCATGCTAACGAACTTTATGATGAATTGTCAACCTTGGTTGACGAGCGTCATGTTTTCCAGTTTTTCAGTGATGATAATGTTTATGCTGAGTTCGCCTTGGCATCAAAAGACCGTATTGCTTATAGACTAGAAGCGTTGAATTTCCTGCTGGATGAATCACAGACAGGTTTTTTAGTCGTTCCGTTTATGTCAATGCGCAGCTTACTTCCTAGTAGTGACAGCTTTCTTGAAAACTATCTTTTACTGACAAATGGTGATGAGTATGAATTGTCAGCATTGACAACGTTACTGACAAATGCTGGATATGAGCAAACTCAACGTGTGATGACACCAGGTGAATTTTCACGTCGAGGTGACATTTTTGATATTTATCCATTGGATGCAGAAAATCCTGTACGTTTAGAATTTTTTGGTGATGAAGTTGACACAATTCGCTCGTTTGATGTAGATAGTCAAAGGTCATTAGCAACACTTGAACAAATCGAAATCTATCCAGCAAGTGATTTTATTTTGAGTGATTTCGAGTTTGACAAAGGTGTTGAAAAATTGTCAGCACTGACAGAAACTCTAACAGACAATCAAGCAAAATCTTATATGGAAGAAATTATTGCAGCAGCATCAAATCACTATTACCATAAAGATTTACGCAAATTTGCTGAATATTTTTATGAAAAACCTGCTTCCCTGCTCAATTATTTTCCTAAAAATGTGCAAATTTTCATTGATGATTTTCAGAAATTAAATGAAGCCAATAATAAAGTTGAGCTAGAGGTAGCAGATTTTATCTTATCAGAAAAATCAATGGGAAGAGGTTTTGACGGACAAAATTATCTTCTTGATATCATGGCGAAAGTTCGTAATTATAAGCCATCAACTTTTTTCTCAAATTTCCAAAAAGGTCTCGGAAATTTGCGCTTTGACAGTCTTTACAACTTTAAACAACATACAATGCAACAATTTTTTGGTCAATTAGAATTGTTTTACACAGAAGTTGACAGGTTTATAAAGCAAGGTTTTACAGTAATTCTTGCAGTTTCATCAGAAAAATTACGTCAATCTCTTAGTGAATTGGACCTTGATTTACATGAAGTTGACAGTGAAGAAATACAGGTTGGTAAAATTAATCTTATTGATTTACAACTTTCCAATGGTTTTAATTTTCTTGATGAAAAATTAGTTGTCATTACAGAAGCAGAAATTTTTGGAAAGATTCGCAAGAAAAAAGCACGTCGACTCAATATTACTAATGCAGAACGTTTAAAAGATTATAATGAGCTTGAAGTCGGTGATTTTGTTGTTCATAAAAATCATGGGATAGGAAAATATCTAGGTTTACAAACGATTGAAGTCGGAGGAATGCACCGAGATTATCTTACAATCCAATATCAAAATGGTGATACTATCTCAGTCCCTGTTGACCATTTAGAACTTCTAAGCAAATATACTGCCGGTGAAGGAAAAACACCAAAAATCAATAAATTAAATGATGGTCGTTGGAAAAAAACAATGTCTTCAGTCACTAAACAAGTGGAGGACATTTCAGAAGACCTCATCAAACTTTATGCAACCAGACAAGCTCAAAAAGGTTATGCGTTCAGCATTGACGATGCTAATCAAGAAGAATTTGATAATGGTTTTGCTTATATAGAAACAGATGACCAACTTCGCTCCATTAATGAAATCAAAAAAGATATGGAACTTGAAAGGCCAATGGATCGTTTATTAGTTGGGGATGTTGGATTTGGAAAAACAGAAGTTGCAATGCGAGCTGCCTTCAAGGCAATCAATGATGGTAAACAAGTTGCTATTCTTGTTCCTACAACAGTTCTTGCAGAGCAACATTTTAATACCTTTAGTGAGCGTTTCATTAACTTTGGGGTAAATGTTGAAGTATTGAGCCGTTTTCAAACAAAAAATCAGCAGGCGGAGATTCTAGCAAAATTAAAAAAAGGTCGTGTTGATTTGATTATAGGTACACACCGTCTTCTTTCACAAGATATCGTTTTCTTTGACCTAGGTCTGATGATTATAGATGAAGAACAGCGGTTTGGTGTTAAACATAAAGAAAGATTGAAAGCACTGAAGACTCAAGTTGACGTTTTAACATTAACGGCAACACCAATTCCGAGGACATTGCATATGTCAATGCTTGGTATTCGTGATTTATCTGTTATTGAAACACCACCTACAAACCGTTATCCTGTGCAGACTTACGTGATGGAAACGAACTATGGTGTGGTGCGAGATGCTATTTTACGAGAAATTTCACGCGGTGGACAGGTTTACTATGTTTACAATCGGGTTGACACAATCGAACAAAAAGTTTCACAACTTGAGGAAATGATACCTGAAGCACGAATTGCCTATATTCACGGTCAAATGGGAGAGGTGCAGCTTGAAAATACGCTCCTTGCTTATATTGCAGGAGATTATGATGTTTTAGTAGCAACAACGATTATTGAGACTGGTGTTGACATCCCGAATGCGAATACGCTGTTCATCGAAAATGCAGACATGATGGGACTTTCGCAACTTTATCAACTTCGAGGGCGCGTGGGACGGTCAAATCGTGTTGCTTACGCTTATTTCATGTATCGACCTGAAAAGATTTTGTCAGAGGTATCTGAAAAACGTTTGGAGGCAATTAAAGGATTTACAGAGCTAGGTTCAGGCTTTAAAATTGCTATGCGTGACTTATCTATTCGTGGTGCAGGAAATCTTTTAGGAGCAGAACAGTCAGGGTTTATTGACTCTGTCGGATTTGACTTGTACTCGCAGTTATTAGAAGAAGCTGTTCACTCTAAGTTGGGAGCGAAAAAACAACGACGCAAAACAAATGTGGAACTTTCCCTAGCATTAGATGCTTTTATTCCAGGTTATTATATTTCAGATGAACGACAAAAAATAGAGATTTACAAGCGAATTCGGCAAATTGATGGGCGAAAAGTTTATGAAGAACTACAAGATGAGATGATTGACCGCTTTGGTGAATATCCTGATGAAGTTGCTTACTTGCTGGAAATTGGACTTCTAAAATATTTTGCAGAAAATGCTTTAATTGAAAAAATTGAGAAGACAAATTTTGAAGCGGTAGTTACAATGGATAAAACTGCCAATACGATGTACGATCCTCAAGAGTACTTTAAAGCATTAGCAGCAACGAAGATGAAAGCATCTGTTGGAGAAAAATATGGGAAAATGACTTTCCGTTTCAAAATTGAAAATAGAAATGTAGTTGTTTTGTTGAGCGAGATTATGAACTTTGTAGAAGCTCTATCTAATATCAGAGAGAGTCATGAAGAAAAGTAAACTGGCTTTAATAGCACAGCTATTTGTTGCGTAAAATTATGTAACTTCATCGTATAAAATCAGTGTGGTGAGTAGAAAATTATCGAAAAAGTCATCAAAAGTAATGATTTCTTAGAAAATTTAAGCTTTAAGCATTTTTCAAACAAAATGAAATATGTTATAATCAATCACATGAGATTAGATAAGTTTTTGAAAGTTTCACGTTTAATAAAACGTCGCCCAGTTGCTAAAGAAGTAGCTGATAAAGGTCGAATCAAAATTAACGGAAAACTTGCCAAATCATCTAGTGATGTCAAATTTAATGATATGATTGAGATTCGTTTTGGTAATAAAATTGTTGAGGTACGAGTTCTTGAAACAAAAGAATTCACACGTAAAGAAGATGCTGAAAAAATGTATGAATTGATAAGTGAAACTCGTGTTAAAGTAGATGAGAGTGAATAAGATTAAACTGGAGGTCTTCTATGTCCAAACAAGTAATTCAGTTAAATAATGAATTTACCAAGGGTAAAAATAAAGAAAAGTTTGCACCAGTGCCAAAACGCAAGCATTTGGGCTTTATTTTAGTGATTGCAATTTTGCTTTTTAGCCTTGCTAGCATGAGTTTGATTCGCTCTTATCAAAATTTGCAGACACAGGTAGGGTTAGAGCAAAAAGCTATAAAACAACATGAAGCATTGACCAAAGAAGTTGCGTCTAAAAGTGAAGAAATAAAAAAATTGCAAAATCCTAACTTTTTGCAAAAATTTGCACGTAGTCAAGGCTATTCACAAAGTGACGAAAAAATTTTTGAAACACAAAATCCTTTAATTGGTGCAAGTGGAGTGACGCCATGATTGGTCAGATTAAAAACATCACAAAATTTGGTCTTTTTGTGAGTTTTTTCATAACGGGCAAAGAAACAGACGAAAGTTTTATTCCTAAAGGAGTAGGTTTACTACGATGGTCGGAGCTTCCGAAAAGAGTTCCTAAACTAGAGGTTGGAGATCTAATAGGAGTGAGTATTCTTAAACGTTATGAAGATGAAAAAGTTGACTTGTCTTATGTTGAAAAAGATTTTAAAAGCACCTATGGCACTTTTTTAGAAGTAAGTGCTAGAAAAATAGAAGAGTTAAAGATTATGAATAAATCAGACTTGTCTCTTTAAAAATTTAAGAAAAATTTGGGGTAATTATGAGTACGAAAGACGGAAATCTCAATGATGGACGTAATGTTTACTATGCAGGAAAACTTGTTGAAGACATGGCTAATGAGCCAGTATTTGCAAGAACGTTAAAATTTGTTCAGCGCTATTATGAACTTCAAGAAGAAGACCCAGAAACTTATCTTTACACGGATGAAAAGGGTGAAAAAAAGTCAATTCTATTTATGCCCACGATGACTGTGGAAGATTTAGCTCATAAACGCAGAATATATGAGCAAATTGCTCGTGAATCTTATGGTTTTTTGGGACGTACACCTGATTTTATTGATACAGGAATTGCTATTTTAGATTATTATGCAGATGTTCTAGGAAAAGATAGTCGATGCGACTATGCGAAAAATGCGCGTGATTGGGCTGCTCGTGTTAAAAAACATGACTTATTTATTTCACACGCTATTCAAAATCCGCAGGTTGACCGTCAAAAAGGGTTGACAGAATTACTCAATGAGGGTCAAGAATTTGCTGCAGTATGGATCAAAGAAGAACGCCCAGATGGTGTGATTGTTCGAGGAGCTAAACAAGTTAATACTCTGGCCCCTTTAGCTGACGAACTATTAGTATTTAATTTACCTGGTTTACACAAAGTTGACAGCAAATTTGCTTTGGCATTTTCACTACCTCTTGCAACTAAAGGCGTGAAAATGGTATGTCGTAAACCAACAATGAAGGAAGGATTCTCACTTAAAGATTACCCTCTATCTGGAAGTTTTGATGAAATGGATGCTTTCATTATACTGGATGATGTCTTTGTACCTAACGAAAATCTGTTTGTATGTGGCTCAGTTGAAAAATCAAATGCATTTTTTCCAGCATCTGGATTCTTTGTTCATACAGCTCATCAAGATGAAGTTCGTGGTTTTGTTAAGCTAGAGTTTGTGACTGGACTTGCTGTTCGTTTAGCAGAAAAACTTGGTTTAACAGGTTTTCTTCGTGTGCAAGAAATGCTTGGTTCACTTACTGTAAATTTAGAAATGATTAAATCAAGCATTATTGCTAGTGAAATAACTGCTCATATGGAAAATGGAGTATTGACTCCAAATATGCAAGTTCTTCTTGCTGTCCGTGCAAGTTTGACAAATTATTATGATGAGGCTCTAAGGGTAATTGCAGAATTTGCAAGTGGTTCAATTGTTGGTGTACCTGACTTTCGTGAGTTTGAAAATACAGATATTTCAGAAATTCTGAAAACAAGTATGACTAGCGCTTTATTGAGCGCAGAAGAACGCTCATTGTTGTTAAATTTAGCGTGGGATGTTACAGGTGAGTCATTTGGACAACGCCAACGTACTTATGAATTTTTACATGGTGGAAATCCAATGTGGATTAAAAATATGCATTGGTTGACAGAGGATTTAGAAGCTGCCAATCAGATGTTGGATAAGGTTTTAGAAAATGCAAGAATTGAGAAATAAACTCAATATTGGTATAGTCCTGGTGATGATTTTAATGCTCATCCCAGGCTTTTTTGCTTTCTCCAAGTTCAAAAACAATATTGATAGTAAGTATGCCAAACCTAAGAATCACGTGATAGCTGACAAAAAAATAATAAGTGAAACTTGGGAAGGAATCCCGCAACGTCCAGTTGCCTACCATGACTTAGTGGTTTACAACGATGATAAATTGAGTCAACCTAATGGAAAAATTCTTGCTCAAACTCAATTGAAAATTACAGAAGTGGTTGGAAAAGCATTTAAACTTAATGATGGAAAATATATTTCTGCTGACAAAAAATTAGTTATTTCGGATATTACACTTTCTAGAAAAGATGAATCTAAGATAATCTATACAACAAAAACTGTCAATGTATTTTACAGCCCAGTGACAACTTATGATAAACAAATTTTGTCAGTACTGACAGGAAGTCATAAATTTGTAGCTGACAAAATTGCTCAAACTTACTGGGGAACTTATTATGAAATTTCTCTAGCTGATGGTAGAAAAGGTTGGGTTTCTTCAAAAGACGTCTCTTTAGAAAATCCAAAACTTCTACAAGTTCAAAAACTACTTGACCAAAAATATAATAATAAAAAATATTCGATTTATGTTAAACAATTAAATGATGATTTTACAGTTGGTGTAAACCAAAATGAAAAAATGTATTCTGCAAGTTTATCAAAAATTCCAATTCTATATTGGACACAAAAGCAGATTAATGATGGTTATGCATCACTGAACGATAAGCTTTTATATACTACATCAGTCAATACATTTTATGGAAGTTATAAACCAGCAGGAACAGGAAATCTTCCTAAAACTGCTGACAACAAAGTTTACACTTTACAAGATATTATTAACCGTACAGCAAAACTTTCTGATAATGTTGGAAGTAATATGCTTGCTTATTATGAAACAAAAGAGTTTAGTCCAAATTATCAAAAAGAAATTAATCAAATTGCGGGAAGTCCATGGAATCCTGAAACACGAGAAGCTTCTGCACAGATGGTAGGACGTATGTTAGAAGCTCTATACAATGAAGGTGGAGCTGCTTTTAATGCTTTGTTTGATACATCATTTGACAATATAAAAATTGAGGCTGGTGTGCCTAAAAATATCCCAGTTGCTCATAAAATTGGAGATGCTGACAATGATAATCATGATGCAGCAATTATCTTTACTTCTACTCCATATCTGCTTGTGATTGAAACAGATGGCGCAACTAATCAGCAAATTCAACAAATTTCACACGAGATTTATGAGGTGATGAAATGACTCCCAATCAATTAAAATTTTTAAAAATAGTTAAAGATAAGCACTATTTTGATCGACATGATAAAGTTTTAGTTGCTTTATCTGGTGGTCAAGATTCTATGACGCTTTTTAATTGGCTTTATGATTTACAAGAAAAACTTGATATTAAGCTTGGTATTGCCCATATTAATCATGGTATGAGAGTAGAGTCTGAGCATGAAGAGCAGGCTATTCGAGAGATGAGTAACAAGTTAGCAGTTCCTATTTATGTTGATAGGTTTATAGGGGAGTTTACAGAGCGGGATGCACGAGAATTTCGCTATAAATTCTTTGATAAAATAATGTATGAAAATGCTTATACAGCAGTGGTTACAGCTCATCATAAAGGAGATGTAGTAGAGACAGTACTGATGCGTGAAATTACTGGAAGACCTCTTAGAAGTTTACAGGGGATATCAGATTGTCAACCATTTGCAACAGGTGAACTCATTCGACCATTGTTAGAGTTTGAAAAGACAGAACTTGATGCACCAGTTTTTTTTGAAGATTGGACTAATCATGGGACAAATCAGCTGAGAAATAGAATTCGAAATCAACTCATCCCAAATTTAAAAAAAGAAAATCCCCAGTTTACAGAAGCAATATTATCATTGACATCTGAAATTAGTATGGCAATGTCGATTATTACCGACAGAATTTCAGAGCTAGATATTGTCAGTAAAAAAATATCACTGACAGACTTTTGTCAGCAGAGTAAAGCCTTGCAGCACTTTATCTTACAAGAATATTTTGCTCAATTTCCAGAGATGAGTATGAATAAATCTAAATTTGAAGAGTTGATTCATATTATCAATCGACCTCAACAATATCGTGAGAAATTGAATAAAACGGTACTTTTTGTTAAGACAAAAGATGAATTTTATATTGAAAAATATTATCCAGAATTAGAACAGAATACTGACAAAAATCTGTCAGTGCTGACAGAAAATCCTAATGATGACAGCTTTATGCAAGTGAATTTACCAGCAACGGGAAAGATTGTAATTAGAAAAAGAGCGCCAGGTGATGTGATTCTGATTAATGGTCATCATAAAAAACTAAGAAAATATTTTATTGATCAAAAAGTTCCACTTGAAAAGCGTGATAATTTACTTATTTTTGTAGAAAATGAACTCTATGCAGTAGTTGATGTTATATGCTCTGATTTGAGTAAAAGGGCTAAAAATGATAAAATGGGAAGGACATTATGGGTT
This sequence comes from Lactococcus allomyrinae, assembly GCF_003627095.1. Taxonomy (NCBI): domain Bacteria; kingdom Bacillati; phylum Bacillota; class Bacilli; order Lactobacillales; family Streptococcaceae; genus Lactococcus; species Lactococcus allomyrinae. The sequence goes on from NZ_CP032627.1 coordinate 2,154,757, forward strand.
AAACCCAGTGTAAGAGAGGAAAAGCAACATGCTTGATAAAATGCTTGATAGAGACATTGAAAAAGTGCTTGTTTCAGAGGATGAAATCGTCGAAAAATCTAAAGAGCTTGGCGCAGTTTTGACTAAAGAATATGCTGATAAAAATCCGTTAGTTCTAGGAATTTTAAGAGGTTCTGTTCCATTTTTGGCTGAGTTGATTAAACACATTGATGCCCATCTTGAAACAGATTTTATGACTGTTTCAAGTTATCACGGTGGTACAAAATCATCAGGTGAAGTCAAGCTGATTTTAGATGTTGATACAGCTGTTAAAGACCGCGATATTCTTATTGTTGAGGATATTATTGATACGGGACGTACTCTGAAGTATCTGAAAGAGCTTTTGGAGCATCGTGGTGCTCGTGTAAAAATCGTTACTTTACTTGATAAGCCTGAAGGACGTGTTGTTGAGATTACTCCAGATTATTCTGGTTTCACTATTCCAAATGAATTTGTTGTCGGATTTGGATTAGATTATAATGAAAATTATCGCAACCTTCCCTATGTTGGTGTCTTGAAACCAGAGGTTTACACAAAATAATTTTATTCATACTAAGACTAAAGTATGAAAAATTGTTTGACCAATACTTACTATTAGCAATCCCTCTAAAATTATGCTATAACTAGATAATCTAACTGTTACTGATAGATTTTTTGTCAGTAATAAATAAATTAAAAAGACAAGGAAAAAATGAATAACAACAAGCAACCAAAACAAGGAAATTTTGTAAAAAATATCTTCATGTGGGTCATGTTAGCTATTATCGTTGTTGTCGGGTTCAATTTCTTTTTCAGTAATAACCATTCAAACGTAGATAAAATCAGCTATTCACAATTAATGACTAAGCTCGATGATGGCAAGATTAAGACAATCACAATGCAGCCATCTGATAGTTTGATAACTGTTACAGGGGAATATAAAGAGCCAGTAAAAGTTGACAATGCGGGGAGCTTCCCACTTTTAGGAAATTCAACAACTGAAGTTAAGGAATTTCAAGCATATATTATCCCAACAGATAGTATAGTTAAAGATATGCAAAACGTTGCATCAGATAATGATGTAAAAATCAGTGTTATCCAAGCTTCATCAAGTGGTATGTGGATTCAAATCCTTTCATACATTATCCCTATGCTCCTTTTCGTGGGTGTTTTCTGGTTGATGATGGGTGGAATGGGTTCCCGTGGTGGCGGTGGCGCAGGCAATCCGATGTCATTTGGGAAATCTCGTGCCAAACAGCAAGATGGTAAGACATCAAAAGTTCGTTTTGCTGACGTTGCAGGTTCAGAAGAAGAAAAACAAGAGCTTGTTGAAGTCGTAGACTTCCTCAAAAATCCTAAGAAATATCATGATTTAGGCGCTCGTATTCCTGCTGGTGTACTTCTTGAAGGTCCTCCAGGTACAGGTAAAACTTTGCTTGCTAAGGCAGTTGCCGGTGAAGCAGGAGTTCCTTTTTACAGTATCTCGGGTTCTGATTTCGTAGAAATGTTTGTCGGTGTTGGTGCCTCACGTGTACGTGATCTTTTCGAAAACGCTAAGAAAACCTCTCCATCAATTATCTTCATTGATGAAATTGATGCTGTTGGACGTCAACGTGGCGCAGGTCTTGGTGGTGGTAACGATGAGCGTGAGCAAACTTTGAATCAACTCCTTGTAGAGATGGATGGTTTCCAAGATAATGCCAACTCTGTTATCGTTATCGCAGCTACTAACCGTTCTGATGTACTTGACCCAGCATTGTTGCGTCCAGGACGTTTTGACCGTAAGGTTCTTGTTGGTGCTCCAGATGTTAAGGGCCGTGAAGCTGTACTTCGTGTCCATGCTAAAAATAAACCACTTGATTCAAGTGTTGACCTCAAAGTTATTGCTCAACAAACTCCAGGTTTCGTTGGTGCTGACCTTGAAAATGTCCTAAATGAAGCAGCTCTTGTCGCTGCTCGCCGTAATAAGAGAGTTATTGATGCATCTGACATTGATGAAGCTCAAGACCGAGTTATTGCAGGTCCAGCGAAGAAAGACAAGAAGATTTCAGAGCATGAACGTGAAACAGTGGCTTACCATGAAGCAGGTCATACCATTGTTGGACTTGTTCTTTCAAATGCTAATACAGTCCATAAAGTTACAATTGTTCCACGTGGTCGTGCTGGTGGATATATGATTGCTCTTCCAAAAGAAGACCAGTTCCTCTTGTCTAAGGAAGATATGAAAGAAAATCTTGCAGGACTTATGGGTGGTCGCGCAGCTGAGCAAATTATCTATAACCAAATTACTACCGGAGCTTCTAATGACTTTGAACAAGCTACACGTATTGCTCGTGGAATGGTTACTCAGTATGGAATGTCTGAAAGACTTGGTACAGTTAGTTATGAAGGTGACCATGCAGTGTTCATTGGACGTGACTATGGTCAAACAAAAACTTACTCCGAAGCAACAGCAATTGCTATTGATGAAGAAATTCGTGCAATTACGAAAGAAGCTTATGATAAAGCAGTTGAAGTCATTCAAGCACATCGTGAACAACATAAAGCAATTGCGATGGCATTGCTTAAATATGAAACACTTAATGCTAAGCAAATTCTTTCACTTTTCAACACAGGTAAAATGCCTGAAGGTGAAGGAGTCGAAGAAAGTAGTATTGAGCCAAAATCATTTGATGAAATTTTATCAGCAAAAAATGATTTCTCAAATATTAATATTTATAGTGGTGATGAAACCTCAAGTTCTGAACCAGAAAATAAAAAATCAGAGAATGAAACAGCCGAATAAGGCTGTTTTTTTCTGCTTGAGTTTATTCTTGACAAAAAATATAAATCTGATATAATTAAATAGTTGTCGTTTGAAGCGATAGCTTTCTAAAAGGCACTATTCATAGTATTTTCAAAAGAATAACATAGTTTATTCTTGACAAAAAATATAAATAGTGTATAATGGAAAAGTACTGTTTGAGGCAGGACAACAACGTATGGTCCGTTGGTCAAGGGGTTAAGACACCGCCTTTTCACGGCGGTAACACGGGTTCGAATCCCGTACGGACTATATTTGGAGGATTACCCAAGTCCGGCTGAAGGGAACGGTCTTGAAAACCGTCAGGCGTGTAAAAGCGTGCGTGGGTTCGAATCCCACATCCTCCTTTTTATATTATCGCGGGATGGAGCAGCTAGGTAGCTCGTCGGGCTCATAACCCGAAGGTCATAGGTTCAAATCCTATTCCCGCAATTTATTAGGGCTCGGTAGCTCAGTTGGTAGAGCAATGGATTGAAGCTCCATGTGTCGGCGGTTCGATTCCGTCTCGCGCCATTTCTTTAATTAGCGGATGTAGTTTAATGGTAGAACCCCAGCCTTCCAAGCTGGCTACGCGAGTTCGATTCTCGTCATCCGCTTAAATAAATATTTTGGGAGTTTAGCTCAGTTGGTTAGAGCACTGTGTTGATAACGCAGGGGTCCCAGGTTCGAATCCTGGAATTCCCATATTTGGTATCTATTGCATAGGAGATATACCTGTTCCCATGTCGAACACAGAAGTCAAGTCCTATTGCGCTGGAAGTACTTGGAGGTTGCCTCCTGGGAGATATAGACGATGCCAAGTTGTATTGCGGATTAGCTCAGTTGGTAGTAGCGCATGACTGTTAATCATGATGTCGTCAGTTCGAGTCTGACATCCGCAGTATGTAAATCGCTTGAGGGCGATTTTTTTTGTTAGTTAAAAGATTAACAAAAAATCTTGGCACATAAAAACGTGTCAAGATTTTTATTTACAGAAAAAATGTAAACGTGTACAATTGTTGTTGTACGAAATATACAAAGGAGATAAACATGACTGAAAAAGTTAGTTTGAAAGTAAAAGTCCAACGTTTTGGTACTTTCTTATCAATGATGGTTATGCCTAATATCCCAGCATTAATTGCTTGGGGATTTATTACCTCATTGTTTTTGACACCTGGTGGATGGATTGTTGCGATTTGGCCACATTCTGTAGGATTTACGAAAGAAATTTCAAATGTTATTGGCCCAATGTTGGGTTATATGATTCCTCTACTTATCGCTTATACTGGTGGTAAAAATGTTTACGGTAGTGAACGCGGAGGTGTTGTAGGTGCTATTGGTGCAATGGGATGTTTTGTTGCAGCAGAAGTTGGACCTGGAATTCCTATGATTTTAGGAGCTATGGTTGTAGGGCCTCTTGGTGGATGGTTACAAAAGAAATTTGACAATTGGGTACAACCTCATATTAAAACAGGTTTGGAAATGTTAGTTAATAACTTTTCTGCTGGTTTTATGGGATTATTTCTTGCAATTATTTCTTATAAAGTAGTTGAACCATTCGTTGATTTCTTTACAAATATTGCTCATGATGGTGTGCAAGCATTGATTAATGCCCACTTGATTCCATTGGCTAATTTATTTATTGAGCCAGCTAAAATCTTATTCCTTAATAATGCTATTAATCATGGTATTTTAACACCGCTTGGTCTTGATCAAGCAAAGACTGCAGGTAAATCAATTCTTTTCCTTTTGGAAGCTAATCCTGGTCCTGGGCTTGGTATTTTGATTGCTTTCTGGTTATTCGGTAAAGGTACTGCGAAGGCGACAGCTCCTGGTGCTATCATTATTCAATTTATTGGTGGTATCCATGAAATTTATTTCCCATATGTTATGATGAAACCTGCACTGTTCCTTGCTGTTATGGCTGGTGGTGTATCTGGTACATTTATGAACAATATTTTGAACACGGGTCTTGTGGCTCCAGCTGCGCCTGGTTCGATTATTGCTATTTTTGCACAAGGTTCCTCTCCTGCTGCAGGTGGTATCATGAACTTTGTCAAAATTTTGATTGCTGTTCTTGTAGCTGCTGCGGTATCTTTCATTGTAGCTGCTATAATTTTAAGACGTGACAAGTCTATGGTTGATGATACAGCATTTGCTGAAGCTCAGGCTGGTGTAGCTGCTGATAAAGCCGTTTCTAAAGGTCAATCTAATTCTGCTACAACAAGTGACTTCTCTGCTGTAAAACATATTATTTTTGCTTGTGATGCTGGGATGGGCTCATCTGCGATGGGGGCTTCTATCTTGCGTAATAAAGCTAAAAAAGCAGGATTGACTCAAGATGTGACGAACGTTGCTATTGCAAACCTTAAAGCTGGCTCTGACACGATTGTTGTTACTCAGGAAGAGTTGGCTCCCCGGGCTGCTACAATGGCTCCAGAAGCGATTCGTTATTCTGTTGCTAATTTCTTAAATTCACCTAAGTATGATGAAATTATCAATACATTAACAGGTGCTGACGAAATTGTTGTGACTCCTGTTAGTGTTGAAACTTCGAATGCTGATGAAATTGATCTAAATCAAATTGATGAAGTGGTTTTTGCTCATGATAGTGTGCATACAGGATCTAGTACTATGGGTAAAGAAACAATTCAAGCGATTTTCCGTAATCATGGTGTAAAAATTCCAGTGTCAGATGTTGAGTTTATTGGTCTTGGAGCTTTTAATGCTTCAAATATCATGATTGTAACGACTCAAGAATTTACAGACACAGCAAAATCAAAAGCACCAAATGCGCAACATCTTTCAGTAGAAAGTCTGATTACAACACCTGAATATTTGAACATGGTTAAACGAATGAATAAATGAATCATTAAAAAGTGTCGTCAGTACTGACAGGTTTTTATTAGGAGAAATCGCTCTTGGAAATGATAAAATAGAATAAATATAATGGGGAAGGAGCGCTGTCATGCTTATTACAAGTCGTGAGCAAAAATTAATTCATGAATTTTTAAAAAGTGGAACACTCACGATTTCCGAGATGCTAGAGCTAACGGGAACAAGTCGAAGAACACTTTATCGTGATTTAGATAAGCTGCAGCAATCCTTACCTCAAGGGGTCAATTTACGGACTTCTGATGATGGGTATTTACTGACAGGAAATTTGAAGTTACTGACAGAGGCGCGTGAATTAGTCGAATATTCGTCAGTAGAGCGTCTTCATGGTGAGTTGATGTTACTGATTGAGGATAGGGCCTCAATCGCCTCCATAACGGAGAGTTTTGGTGTAAGTCAGCCAACGGCAACAAGTGATTTACGTCAGATTGAGCAAACTTTGCTTGAAAATGAGCTGGTACTAGAACGTGAGCAAGGTCTGAGAATTAAAGGACGTGAGGAAAATATTCGGTCGGTACTAGTTGCAAGTATCTACAACTCATGTTCAATTCATGATGCAATTTCTGGCAATTTTGCTGAGAATAAGGTTTTAGCTTTCTTGGATTTAGAAAAATTTAGTCAAGCACAGACGGCTTTTGAAGCAATGGATTTACAAGAGTCAATGACAGATAAAGTTCGTGTACTGATGCAATTTTTTTTGACAGCAGTATTGTTAAGACTGGATAAGCAACGATTTGTTGATACTTCTAGCATTAGACGCCCAAGTAAACGTTCTCTTAACTTTGTAAACCAATTATTGACTAAACTATCTGTAAACAACTTTACAATTGCTGAAATTATTTATTTGGCAGCGGTCTATGATGTACTCTATTTTGGTTTTGGACGTGAAATTCTCTTCATGGAGAAGTTTGATACTGATTTTTCTTATAAAATCAGGCAGCTTATCGAGCAAGTTTCACAGCAGCTTGAAATCGAGTTTAGCAAGGATGATCGATTATATGGCCTGCTATATGCACATTTGAAAGAATCTGATGTATTGCCTACGCTTTTCTCAGAAAAACAAAATGATTTCGTTAAAAAGATTGGATCTGATAATGAGAAAATTTTTCAAGTGGTGCAAACGGCACTAACACAAGTTTTTGCCAAACGTTTCTCTGAAATGGAATTTGCGTTTGTGACCCTACATTTTGTTGCGACTTTGGAGCGAAGTGACCTTGTTTTACCACTTAGAGCTGCACTTGTAAGTAGTCGAGGGCGTATTTCTTGTGAATTTCTAATGAGTAGTTTGAGAAAAAACTTTCCATTTTTAAAGAAAATTGACTTGATTCAAAGTTCAACAAAGTTTGATAAAAATCTGTATGATGTCATTTTCACAACGGAAAAAGAGCTCGATTATATTTATGTCAGTCGAACTTTAGAACAAAAAAATTTAGATGATATCCGACATCAATTGCGCACAATTCAGCAAAGTACAAGAGCTGTCAGTACTGACGAAAGTCAAAAGAACTTTATCAATCTCAACCAAATGTTTAGTACAGGGCAAGCTATACTGACAGATTTCAAAGTGACTCATATCACAAATCTGTCAGTACTGACAGATGTTGTCAATAAAGTTGTCAGCACTGTAAACGAAGATAATCATAAAGAACTTGCAAAGTTACTAGAAAAAAGATTTGAAGAAACACATTTGGCAATTCCAGATACAAAAATGGCGTTACTTCACGGTGTTCACCCATCAGTCGCTGCTCCTTTATTTAGAATTTTTGACTTGAGTCAAGAAGTTGAAGTCATTGCAATGAATCGACAACCACTCAAGGTTAAGCGTATATTACTTCTACTTGCTCCACCAGAAGTGCCAGATTATGTTGCCTATCTTTTGGGAAAGATTTCAAGTTCAATCATTGAAAATAAACTTTACACAACAATCTATGACTCAGGAAATTATGCTATTGTTAGTGAGCTTTTAAGACAGATTATCACAGAATCAATAAGAAAATATGGAGAATAGGTTTACACTAGTGTAAACTTTTAGTAAACTTTATAAATGAAGAAAGGAAGATAAATTCTTTCCTTAGCTTCTTTCATAGCTAAGAAGAAGATTTACACACTAAAAAAAATGGAAATTCAAAAAAATCTGATTAAACTTAATCAAAATTTTGCAACGAAAGAAGAAGCCATAGAATTTTGTGGTGATTTACTTGTAGCAGGAGGTCATGTCACACCTGACTATATTCCCGCAATGCTCAAAAGAAATGAAGAGTTATCTGTTTACATGGGAAACTTTATTGCAATCCCTCATGGTACAGATGAAGCTAAAAAAGAAGTGCTTAAAACAGGGATTTCAATTGTTCAAGTTCCACGTGGTGTAAACTTTGGTACAGAAGAAGAACCAAAAGTAGCTACAGTGCTTTTTGGAATTGCTGGTGTAGGCAATGAGCATCTCGATTTAATTCAAAAAATTTCAATTTTTTGTGCGGATGTTGATAATGTTGTAAAGCTAGCAGATGCACAAACAGTTGAGGAAGTTGTCAGTTATTTCGCTGATTAACACATACTAATCCCACTTGCTCTATTTTCACAACTATAGTATTAAGTCACAATGCAAATGGCTAAATCCACAAGGAAAGATGGCTATAGTCCAGCAAATATAAGAATAAATTTAAAAATATGACACATTGAACTGTGCCATATTTTTTATTTACACTGAAAATGTAAAAGCTTACAATTGGAAATATAGAGTATCTATAAATTTATTGAAACCTTATCTAGTAATCGAATCAGCTGTAGTTTATCTTTGCGGTTTAATACATTACGGCTTTGGATATATTTAGTTTCATACTTTAAGGAGAATAAGAGAACATGAAAAAAGCAGTACATTTTGGTGCAGGAAATATTGGTCGTGGATTTATCGGAGAAATTCTTAGTCAAAATGGTTTTGAAATTGCCTTTGTCGACGTGAATGCAACAATTATTGATGAATTGAACGCTCGTCATGAATACACGATTGAGTTGGCCAACGAAGCGCATACAACCATTGAAATTTCTGGTGTGAGTGGGATTAATAATGGACAAAACCCTGAGGCAGTTATTGCTGCAATTGCAGAAGCTGATGTTGTGACAACAGCAATCGGTCCAAATATTTTGCCCTTTATTGCTGAACTTTGTGCAAAGGGAATTCAAACACGGCGTATCAATGGAGTTAAAAAATCACTTGATTTTATTGCCTGTGAAAATATGATTGGTGGATCAGAGTTTTTACTTGAAAAAGTGACACCGTTTTTGACTGATGAAGATAAAGCATATATGGATGAGTTTATTGGATTTCCTAATGCTGCGGTTGACCGTATTGTCCCCAATCAAAAACACGATGATGCACTTTATGTTGTGGTTGAGCCATTCCATGAGTGGGTCATTGATGAAAGTCAGTTGAAAAATACAAGCTTTAAACTCGAAGGGGTGCATTATGCCAATGCTCTCGAACCTTTCATTGAACGTAAACTTTTCTCTGTAAACTCAGGGCATGCGACGGTTGCTTATAACGGAGCTTATTATGGCTATAAAACGATTCTTGAGGCTTTACAGCATGAAGAAGTGCTGAATGCTTTGAAAGCTGTTCAAGCGGAAACTCGCGCACTTCTCCTTGCCAAATGGGATTTTAAAGAAGAAGACCTTGTGAAATATCATGAAACGATTATTTCTCGTTTTGGAAATACACAAATTATTGACGAAGTAACTCGTGTTGGACGGACACCGATTCGTAAGTTGGGTTATGATGAACGCTTCATTCGTCCAATCCGCGAACTCAAAAATCGAGGACTCAGTTATGCTGCCCATTTAGATGTTGTAGGTAAAATCTTTGCTTATACTGATGATGGTGATAGTCAAGCAGTAGAGTTGCAATCTATGCTTAAAGTTTCTGATTTAGAAGAAGTTATAAAAAAAGTAACGGATTTGACGGATGAAAAGCTTATTGCTGAGATTGAAACAGTAGTTAAAAAATACGCTAAATCATAAAATTACTCAAATTTTCCCTCATGTTGATTGAGGGATTTTTGTTTTTGTAAGCTATAGAAGTTAACCGTTTCCACTTGAAAAATTTAGGTGAAAATGATAATATAGAAACATAGAAAAGCACTGGAATGTGCGAGCTCTTTCATTTTTTTGACCGACTATATTTGTATTGCATAGGGGTTCATGAGACATTCGGTAGCGTAATACCTCGAACGAAAGTAGGGGAAGCTGACTTGAAGCGAGAACACCCACCTGGCGTTTTAGCGGGTTCAATACACGGAAGAGCATACGGCATTCAATCAGTGTTTTTTTGTATATTTAGTTATGTACTTCACTTGTATAAGAGGTAACTGGAGGAGTGTGGTATGGATTTGATAAAAAAACAACCCACTCAATAAAATTGGTGGGTATGCTCAGGTTATTATACCATTGTAAAAACATACTTTAATTTATAAAAAGCTGTTTTTATTTGGCTATCTCATTCGTATGATAGCGAAATTATGGACAAGATTATCTTACCATATTTATCCAAAAAGGGATTATAACAATTAGTAATAACTTTTGTTAACGTTGATAAGTAAAAACGAAAGTCATTGGTTTTGTATAAAAATTCTTGCATTTTCTGGTGAAAAGGCGTACAATGGTAAAGTAAGTTTTGAGCTTGCGTATTAAGAAATAGCCTCCTTAGCTCAGTTGGTAGAGCAGTAGACTCTTAATCTATGGGTCGTAGGTTCGAGTCCTACAGGGGGCATAAAAAAATAAAAAATAAGCGTTGTTAAGGCGCTTATTTTTGTGTTTGTAAGTATTCTTTTGAATATTGCACTTATAAATTTTCTGTGATATAATTTTTCCAAAAGTTTAATAAATTTTAATTAAGAGTTCTTTTAATGAGAATATGGAGAGAATATGAACGTTTTTACTAGGGGATTATCACAAACTTTTTCACCTAAAAATGTGATTCGTGAACTTATCACCTTACGTTTCTTTGACTATATAATGCTTTTAGTGATGCTTGTTGCGCAAGTGGTAGCCTATATTGCAACTGATGCATTTGATTTGATTAGCAATCTGTCATTGGTCGTTGGGGTATTTACAATTTTGAACCTCATTTTGATGAATAGAGGGCGATTGACTAACTATCTTTGGGGGACAATCGGAACGATTTTTTGGTGGGTTATAGCATTACAGAGCCATTTGATTGGTGATATTTTTAGTCAGACTTTTTATTTGGTCATGCAATTTGTAGGGATCTACTTTTGGCAGAAAAATTTGGATGATTTTGAGGGAGGCTCTGGTGAAGTAGCTCCTCGGAAGATAACAGCTAAGATTGCAAGTCTTGCTATTTTGGCTTTTGTAGTAATTTATGGAATTGTTTTAGCCACTTCTCATGGACTTCATGGTCAGCAAATATTCCTAGATGCAACGCTTTTGCCTCTAGGAATATTGTCTATGGTATTAATGACTTATGGCTATCGTTCACAATGGTTGGGATGGATTTTGATTGATTCTATCAATGTTATCATTTGGTTTAATAATTGGAATTCTGGAATACATGGTGGTAGCTCTGCTTTAGGAATGTTCGTTTTACAGATTACGATGCTCTTAAATTGTATCTACGGAACGTATCTTTGGTTTAGTAAGAAACCAGAGTAATGCATAGTTATTCTGCGTATCATAGGACTGGTTAAAGCGCTGTCAGCGTACTAACAGCTTTCTTTCCAAATGAAAATTGTCTGAAAAAAGTGTATAATACTGAAAAAGACTTCTGTCAGCGTGCTGACAGAAAAGAGTGAAGGAAGCGCTATGGATTTAACAAATAGATTTAACCCTAATTTGGATAAAATTGCAGTTTCGATGATTCGTCAGTTTGATCAACAAGTTTCTAGTATTTCAGGAATTGTCAAATTAACTTTGGGTGAGCCTGATTTTTATACGCCTGAACACGTGAAGCAGGTTGGTATTGAGGCGATTACGGCGAATCAGAGCCATTATACTGGGATGGCTGGTTTGCCTGATTTAAGACAGGCTGCGAGTGATTTTATGGCTCAAAAGTATGGTTTGACTTTTAGTCCAGACAATGAAATTTTGGTTACAGTTGGGGTTACAGAAGCAATTTCTGCAACTTTACTTTCAATTTTAGTGGCTGGTGATGAGGTGTTGATACCTGCGCCAGCTTATCCTGGTTATGAGCCTTTAATTACGCTTTCTGGTGGTACTTTGGTTGAGATTGACACTACGGCAAATGATTTTGTTTTGACGCCTGAGATGCTTGAATCTGCGCTTGTAGAACATGTTGGAAAGGTAAAAGCAGTAATTTTGAATTATCCTGCAAATCCGACAGGGGTAACTTACACGCAGGAGCAAATCAAATCACTCGCTGAGGTCGTCAAACGGCATGAAGTTTTCGTCATTGCTGACGAGGTTTACAGCGAGCTAAATTACACGGGTGAGCCTCATGTTTCAATCGCGCAATATGCGCCAGAGCAAACGATTGTGCTGAATGGTTTGTCAAAATCTCATGCAATGACGGGCTGGCGGATTGGGCTGATTTTTGCTCCGTCAGTGCTGACAGCGCAAATCATTAAGACGCATCAGTATTTGGTCACGTCAGCAAGCACGCAGTCGCAGTTTGCGGCGATTGAGGCGCTGAAAAATGGGGCAAATGATGCAGAGCCGATGAAAAAAGAATATTTGAAACGGCGTGACTTTATCATTGAGCAGATGAGTAAGCTTGATTTTAAAATCATCAAACCTGATGGCGCTTTCTACATTTTCGCCAAAATTCCTGACGATTTGAATCAAAATTCATTTGAATTTTGTGTGGATTTTGCGCAAAATAAATCTGTTGCGATTATCCCTGGAATCAGTTTTGGTCAATATGGGGAAGGCTTTGTCAGACTTTCTTATGCGGCATCAATGGATGTGATTGAACTTGCGATGACACGTTTGGCAGAGTATGTCGCTGATAAACGTGGATAAAGGCTGTCACTACACGCTTTCACATTATACTAGTTCAACTGCCTTGAGACGATTGACAAAAGTGGTGCTTTCCTTATCCGCAATCTTGATACATTGCATCAAGCGCGCGAGATGGTTTACGTTTACTCTTGTTGCTTTAGCCTAAGCAAAAGGAGGATAGCGGGAAGTTGCGTAGACCGTTCGTAGAACGGCGTGGGAAGCACATAGTCGAGCGAACCATTTGCCTCGTTGCTTCAGCAAATTAGACCCGTGGTGCATTAGCAACGTAGTGGAGTAATTTCTAAAAGGACTTTTTAGAAATTAAACAGTATTAAAAATATGAGGCACAGTGTTCTGGAAGTCTGGCGTTGGACGATTATATTTACAGCAATTCGTCAGGACTTAGACACTTGGTCAGCATACTGACAGGATGGTAAAAAATGGAATGGTATGAAAATCGGATTTTATCTGCGAAAAATGGTACAAATCCAATGGTGATGGTAGAAATGAAAGCAGGATTTGCTGTGTTTGGCGATGTACAATTTTTGCCAGGTTATTGTGTATTGTTGCCCAAACATGAGATTTTTCAACTGAATGAACTTCCTTTGGCTGAGCGCACACAGTTTCTCTCGGATATGGCTTTGCTTGGCGATGCAATTATTGCAGCTTGTGAGCCGTTGCGCGTGAATTACGATGTTTTGGGAAATGCTGACCAATTTCTTCATGCGCATATTTTTCCGCGCTATGACTGGGAAGAGTCGAGTCGTCGAGTAAAACCAGTGTGGCTCTACGATGAAGCAAATTGGTATAGTGAAGATATAGCTTATCGGCCAGAGATTCATGATGAGCTTCGTAATCGTATAAAAGAAGAGTTAGTAAAACTAATGACAGAAAAATAAATACTGACAGAATTCTGTCAGTATTTTTTGATTTTTGTTCAATATAAAAGAATAGGGAAGCACCAACTTATTTTTCATTATTTCTTGCCAATCGTACTCACGTCTTGGTATAACTGAATTCGCAACACCAGAAGCTATGAGAAAAGACAAAATGGAACCTGCTCTACGGGCAGAACCACATTTTTCTATCTCCGTGCTTCCTGGCACTACGCTGTCCATTAGCTACAAAGAGCCAACTGGCATTTCTCTACACTTCTTGACGGTGTTGCCCACATCTTGCTATAATTAAATAAAAAGTAGGTGAAAGGAGAGATGATGCGGGATGTTGAAACACGTGGTTTGATTCTTTATAGTCAAAATTACAAAGAAAAAGATAAGCTTGTAAAAATTTTTACTGAATCGTTTGGTAAGCGAATGTTTTTTGTAAAAAACTTTGGTAAATCAAAATATGCTAGTGGATTGCAAAACTTTACTTCATCAGTACTGACAGCGACAATCAATGATGAAGGTTTTAGTTTTATTGATGACGTCAGCGAAACGGTGACTTACAAACATATCATTGAAGACATTTTTGTCAATGCTCATGCTTCTTATATCATTAGTCTTGCAGATAGTGCGATTGCTGACAACCACTATGATCCGGCTTTGTTTTCTTTTTTGATTCGTGCTTTGGAATTGCTTGATGAAGGTTTTGATATGGAAATTATTACCAATATTTTTGAGCTTCAAGTGCTTAATCGTTTTGGTGTTTCGCTCAATTTTGCGGAGTGTGCTTTTTGTCACACGACAACTGGACCTTTTGATTTTTCCTATAAATTTAGTGGTTGCTTGTGTCCGAAACATTTTGATGAAGACTTGAGACGGAGTCATCTTGACCCAAATGTTATCTATCTCTGCAATCTTTTTCAGGAAATTTCTCTTGATGAGCTCAAAAAGATTTCTGTCAAACCAGAAATGAAACAAAAAATCCGTCAGTTCATTGACGGACTTTATGATGAGTATGTTGGCATTCACCTCAAAGCAAAGAAATTTTTAGATGGTATGGGAAATTGGGCGGATATTATGAAATGAGTGAAAAAATGAATCAATCAAACTGGGGCTACGTTTTCCGAGAATTAAGAGAAGCGAAAAATTTTTCATTGTCAAAAGCAGCAGGGGATTATCAAGGGTCAACAAATTACATCACTTCAAAAGTACAAGTTTCAAGGTTTGAGCGTGGGATTTCCGATATTACATTGACAAAAATTTCTGGATTACTCGAAAATATAGGGGTCTCTTTTGAGGAGTATCTCTATCACATCAGGAGTTACGAACAGCCTAGAGAAATTTCGCTTGTCGAGCATCTTGGACGATTCCAAGAGCTAAATCAGTTGGATAAGATTGAAGAACAGCATTTGATTTTGGCAAATGATTATCAAAAAACGAAACAAAGAAAGTTTTACTGGCTTGCTTTGGAGTTTAAGGCCTATCTGGCATTGAAAAATTTCAAAGATTATGAAATCAAAGCTGAAGAAATCAACGCAGTCAGCGACTATTTGTTTTCGGTATTGGAGTGGGGAGAGAGTGAGATTTTTCTTTTTGGAGAATTCATCCCATTCTTGTCAGAAAAACAGGTGTTTGATTATGCTAAAGAAGTAGTCAATCGCACAGAATTTTACCGCCAGTTTCCTCAACACAAGCAGCAAGTTGTACTAATGATAAGGGATTGTGCGCTCTATTTTATTGATAAGACAATGAAAGAAGAAGCGAATGAGTTGCTGAAAGACTACAAAAATCTGATTGCGAGTCCTATTGTAGATGTTTACAATCGAAAGGAGTACAAGTTTGTAGAAGGAAAATATCTGCTTATGGTAGGAAAAAAACAAGAAGCACAGCAAATTTTTGAATTTTTAGCGCAAATGTATGAATTGCTGGACTATCCAGAAACAGCAGAAATGATCAGAAAAATCGTTACAAATAAGTAATGATTTTTTAATGTTAATTTTTATATGATACACTGTGCTTGTGGCGAAGAACGAAGCAACTTGTCACAAATCATAAAAAAATTAGGAGGTGACCAAGATGAAAGTCACAATCAAAAAGAATAAAAAGGCACAAGAAACTCGCCAACATGTGATCAATGTTTGCAGTTGAGAGACTTTGAAGCTGCCATAATGAGCAGCTTCTTCTTTTTTATTTGGGAAAGGAATCTCCTATGGCATTATTTACTAATTATGTAGAACAAGTAGAAAGCTCAGACAGCACGATTTTGTACAATTTTTATAACGGTATCTCCATAAAATATCCTCACATATTATTTAAAAATATAGAAGAATTTTCCAGTAATAGTGATATTTATGATCTTTTAAATTCTGAGCAATTTTTGTCAAATAATTTTCACTTTAAAATCATCGATAGGACACTCCAACTCATTCTTCTTATTCACGAAGATTGTAATTTTCGGTGCACCTATTGCTACGAGAAATTTGAAAAAGGTGCGATGAGTAAAGAAATTGCAGAGAGTGTCCTAAGGTTTATAAAAAAAGAAATAACGGAAAATAGGGAAAAATACGATAAGATACAACTTTCATGGTTTGGTGGAGAACCATTGCTAAATCTAAAAATCATTGAGTTTTTAAGTGATGAAGTTTTGAAACTAGCAAGACAAAATGACTTGGAATATTATTCAGATATTACTACAAATGGTTACTTGCTCAGTCCAAGAATTTTTCAAAAACTTTTGAATTTAAAAGTGAATAATTTTCAGATCACGATTGACGGGACGCAAGTCTATCACGACAAACAACGACTTTTAAAAAATGGACATGGAACATATGCTAGAATCATCCAAAATTTGTTGAGCATCAAGAAAAATATAACTGATGATACGGTTATTATCCTTAGGACAAACGTAGGAAAAGAGAATTATGAAACGATGGATGAAAATATATCAAATCTCATTTCCCTATTTGGAGATACAGAAAATATTTTACTTTTTTTCCACAATATTGGTAACTGGGGAGAAAAGGAGATAGAAGTCGTAAAAAAAGACATCCGTCTTGAATTAACAAAACGGGTTATTGAACGTGGCGGTCATGTTGTACCGTTTATTTGGACGATGGGACCAGATAATATATGTTATGCAGCAAAAGAAAATCACTATGTCATAGGATCCATGGGTTTGGTGTATAAGTGCACAGTCGCTCTTTATGATCAAAGAAATATTTTGGGGAGATTGGACAAACAAGGAAATTTGCTAATAGACAGAAAAAAAGAAAAAATGTGGACAGAAGTAGAGCTAGATGAAGAATGTTATTCCTGTACACTCTTACCAAGTTGCCTGAACAATAGATGTCCTCTGAATAGAATGACTTCCAAGCAAACTCACTATTGTCTTCCCACAAAAGGGCAAATCGAAGAAATGATACTAGTATTGGACAAGCAAAATCTGATTACGTATGAAATTGGAGCGAATTGAATGAACCTTATCAAAAGAAACTCCACTTTTCGGTCTCTTTTTCTTTGTAATGTCTTTAACACGATGGGAAGCAATCTCTTCTCATTAGCCTTTATTATCTATGCTTCGACTTATCCCAATAGTAAGATGTATATCTCTCTAGCAGCACTACTCATGGTTTTTCCGACATTTTTAAATGCTTATATGGGCTATCTGGCGGATCACACCATAAACAAGAAACGAGCCCTATTTATAACCTCGTGGATTCAATCAGGCTTATTTATAACTGTAGCACTTGTGATTGCGCAGCGCACCCTTATTATTTTTCTATTTTGTATTTTAATGAATTTAGTAGATGAGCTCTTTGCAATGTATAAAGACGGTTTAGAGCTACCAATCATGCAGGAGCGTGTATCATCAAACGATATACAATCCGCTTATGGCTTGATGCAAGGGATAAGCTCCTTAATTGGAATTGTGGGTAAGCCTGTTGGACTCATGCTCTTAGCATTATTAGGTCACTCGTTTTCCATTCTTGCCTTAGTCAATGCAGGCTTATACCTGATATCAGGTTTTGTATTACTAGGAAGCCGAAACTCCCTAGATGTCACTGTAAACTTAGACCAAGAAAAATTTCATTTCTCAATCAAAACGACTTTATCACAAATCGGAGAAGTATTCAAAAGGGATCAGGCAGCATCGGCAACGAATCTTATCATTATGGTACTTATTATCAATTTTTCGATTAATGGTATTTTACCACTCATTGACCTCGCTATGGTTCATCACAATCCGTTTGACAGCAGTTTTGGATTCGCTGTCACGGTGTTTAGTATTACATTCTCTTTAGGAATTTTTATCTCCTCAATTTTTATGAATGACTTGTTTCATAAAGGAAGTTTGACAGCGATATTAAGGACAATTTTGGTTTTGCTCATTTTGTTCTCCTTGCTTATTATTCCTTTCGGATTAGCTGCAGTTGCCGTTCTCTTTATCATAGGATATGCTTTTGCAAAGGTAAATCCTAAATTGACAAGTATCATTATTCAAATGATTCCAAAAGAAGATTTAGCGACTGTTAGAGGAGGAATTTCAACATTTTTTGCAACAGCAAGCTCTTTAGGTGTACTAGTGTATGTTGCGTTAGCAAATATCATTGGTGTCAATTTCACCTTTTCTCTTATTGCATTGTCATGTTTAATCACTATCCTTTATCCTATCTTTATCAAGCCAAACAAAGAACCTCTCCAGTAGTTTTGAAGAGGTTCTTTGTTTGATTAAACGTGAATAGGCAATCCATCAGCCAATTCAGCAGTATCCATAATCGCTTCACCAAGCGTTGGGTGAGGTTGGATAGTGAGTGAGATGTCTTTAGAAGTCAATCCATTCTCAATAGCGAGAGAAAGACCAGAAATCAAGTCAGAAGCACCAGGACCAACAATTTGAGCACCAATAATGGCTCCTTCTTTAGTTTCAGTAATCAAACGTAAGAAACCTGTGGTGTCATTCATAGAAATCGCACGACCATTTGCGGCAAATGGGAATTTTGAAATCTTGACATCTTTACGCTCTTTAACAGAATCAGGTGTTTCACCAACTGTAGCAAGCTCAGTTGTAGTATAAGCTACGGCTGGCAAAGCGACGTGCAAATCCACATCATCTTCGGCTCCTGCGATTGCAGCAGCAGCAACTTTAGCTTGGAATGAAGCTTTATGTGCAAGCATAGGTCCAGGAACTACATCACCAATAGCATAGATATGAGGAACGTTTGTAGCGTAAGAGTCGTCAACTTCAATTAAACCGCGGTCAGTCAATTTAACATCAGTATTATTCAAGCCAATCAAGTCTGTGTTTGGACGACGACCAACAGAAACCAACAAGTAGTCGCCAGTCACTGTTTGTTCTTTACCATCCACTTCAAAAGTCAAAGTCACATCTTTGTCTGTTTGGACAGCGGATTTTGCCATTGCAGAGGTAAAGATTTCAGAACCAGCAGACTTCACGCGATTTGCGATGATATCAGACATCTCTTTATCAAAACCATTTAAGATATGGTCAAGTCCTTCAACAATCGTGATTTTAGAGCCGAGCATACGGTAAGCACCGCCAAGCTCAGAGCCAATAACACCACCACCAACAATAATCAGGTGTTTAGGCACTTCAGGAAGTGAGAGCGCACCAGTAGAGTCAATAATACGACCACCAAATGGGAAAGGAGGAATTTCAATAGGACGTGAACCTGTAGCGATAATCACATCGTTAAACTGTAAGAGTTGGAAACCATCTTCTTGTTCAACATTAATTGTATTATTGTCTACAAATTCGGCAGTTCCTTTGATAACGTCAATTTTGTGTTTTTTCAACAACATTTTAACGCCACCAGTTAATTGATTAACAACTTTTTCGTCTTTCCATTTTTGCGCAGCAGACCAGTCAAGTTCAACATTTTTAACTGAAAGTCCAAAAGGATTTTCACCTTTTTGTTCTTCCAAAGATTCTTGATAGTGGTGACCCACGTTAATCAAGGCTTTTGATGGGATACATCCAATATTCAAACAAACCCCACCAACATTATCTTTCTCAATAACTGTAACTTTTTTGCCTAATTCAGCAGCACGAATGGCAGCAACATAACCGCCAGGGCCTGAACCAATAACAACCAAATCAACTTCTGTTGCTTGTGCACCAACAACCATTTTTTATTCCTCTTTCATTACTTTTAAATTGAAAAATCAAATGGTAACGAATCCTCGGCGAACGATCTCAAAAGGGGCTAACATCCGTTTAGTCTCCTACGGAGCCGTCACGGCTGAACGCCACGGTAAATCAAGGAATTCGCCTGTGCGGAATATATGCCGATAAATCGGCTATATTCTCGTCACTATTTAATTTTCCAGAGGGAGCTACGCTCCTATAATTCAGACACGTATGCAACGCCAAATGTCGCCTATGATTTTCCGCAGAGCGGCACATTTACGCAACTTTTCCAGTAGTGTGAATACTGAGCAAAAGTTGCAAACGAAAATCAAATTTCCATCAACATGAACTCAGGATCAGCCAAAAGTGATTTCAAGTAGTTCAATGAAGTTTGACCCAACATACCGTCAATCAAACGGTGGTCATAGGTCATTGACAGCTTCATGTTTTGACCGACAACGATTTCACCTTCGCCGTTTACGATAGGTTCTTTGACAATAGAGCCAAGTCCCAAAATCACAACGTCAGAACCGTTGATAATTGGTGTGAACCAACTTCCACGCGCAGAACCGATGTTAGAAATCGTAATCGTAGAGCCTTGCATTTGTGCAGGTTTCAATGAACCATCACGAGTTGCTGTTGCCAATTCTGCAATTTCTTTGGCGATTTCAAGGATTGATTTATTTTCAGCTTCATGGATGACTGGTACGTATAAACCAGTAGGTGCATTGACTGCAATACCGACATTGACGTGCTCATGGTAAACAATTTCTTGTTTTTCGTAGTCCACAGAAGCATTGATGTCTGGGAATTTATGAGCTGTTGTAGCCAAAGCTTTAGCCACATAAGCAAGATACGTCAACTTGATGTCTTGTTTAGCCGCAATATCTTTGAAGCCAGCACGATGTTTCACTAGTTTTGAAACTTCAACTTGGTCAAAGTTTGTAACAGGTGGAATATGAGTGTGTTGTGCAGTCATGACTTTAGAGACAACTTTACGTGTTGGGTTCATCGCTACACGTTCGTCTGTTGCACCCGCTTTGACGCTAGGCGCTTTAGGTGCGTCTGCTGCTTTAGGTGCGCTAGGCGCAGCAGGTGCTTCTGGAGTGCTAGGCGCTACAAGAGGAGCAACTTTACCAGATTCAAAAGCTTTGACATCAGCAAGTGTTGTATGACCGTGACGACCAGTAGCGGGTACAAGTGTTAAATCAATACCAGCTTTACGCGCATAATGACGTACAGATGGCATAGCGAGGACACGACCAGCAGAAGTTGTTTTAGTTAAAGGTGCATTGCCAGCGGGCGCAGCAACTGCAGGAGTAACTTCAACAGCAACAGGAGCAGGGGTTGCTGTCGCTGGAGCGGCAGAAGAGCCATTTCCGTTGTATTCGATTAAAGGAGCACCAACTTCAACAGTCGTCCCTGCCTCAACAAAAAGTTTAGTGACAGTACCAGAGTAAGGTGACAAAATTTCTTGCATGAGTTTATCATTTTGTACTTCAGCAACTGGGTCATCTTCTTTGATTACATCTCCAACTTTAACCAGCCAGTTAGCGATGTCACCTTCGTGCATTCCTTCACCAATGTCAGGCATAGTGAAGATTTGAACATCACCAGTAGGAGCTTCAGCTACTACAGCTGGCGCAGGAGTAGTTTCTGTTGCTCCACCAGTTCCATCACCGTCAAATTCAACTAAAGGGGCATCAACTTCAACGGTTGTCCCTGCTTCAACAAAAAGTTTAGTGACAGTGCCAGAGTAAGGCGACAAGATTTCTTGCATGAGTTTGTCGTTTTGTACTTCAGCGATTGGATCATCTTCTTTGACCACATCTCCGACTTTAACCAGCCAGTTAGCGATGTCGCCTTCGTGCATTCCTTCACCAATATCAGGCATTTTAAAAATCTCAGTCATAATCAACCACCTCTTTAACTTTATTCACGATATCTTCTGCTTTAACCGCCCAATCATTTTCAGCTTGAGCAAATGGGAAGATTGAGTCTGGACCAGTGACACGACCAATAGGCGCTTTGAGGCTCAAAACAAAACGTTCTGAAATTTCAGCCATAACATTTGCCGCAATACCAGCAGTACGTTGGGCTTCCTGAACGACTACGACACGACCAGTCTTTTCAACAGTTTTACCGATAGAAGCGATGTCGAGAGGAGCAACAGTGCGCAGGTCAAGGACTTCTGCCTTGATTCCTTCTTTTTCAAGTTGTTCAGCAGCTTTGAGTGCAAGCGGTACTGTACCACCATAGGCGATGATAGAAACATCAGAACCTTCTTTAGCTACAGCAGCTTGGTCAAGTGGTGTTGTATAATAGCCCTCTGGCACTTCACCTTTGAGTGAGCGATAGAGGTGGAGATTTTCAAGGAAAATGACAGGGTCATTGTTTTCGATGGAAGCTAAAAGTAAACCTTTAGCATCAGCCGGATTTGATGGCATTACAACACGAAGTCCAGGAATTTGCGAGAACAAACCTTCGATTGAATCAGCGTGCATCTCAGGTGTCTTAGTTCCGATACCATAGGGCGTACGAACAACGATATTGTTTGAACGTGTGTTGTTGAAACGATAACGTGTACGACTCATTTGACCTGCGATAGAGTCAAATACTTCAAAGATAAATGTTCCGAATTGAATTTCCATGATGGGATGGAAACCTTGAGTTGCAAGACCAATCGCCATACCACCAATTCCTGATTCAGCAAGCGGAGTATTGAAGACACGGTCTTCACCATATTTCTTTTGGAGTCCATCTGTTGCACGGAATACCCCACCATTTTCTCCGACATCTTCACCAAAAACTAGAGTGTCTTTGTCTTTTTCAAGCGCAAGGTCAAGCGCTTCTGTAATTGCTGCAATATAAGTTTTCACTGCCATTCTTATTTGCCCTCGCTTTCAAATTTTTCAATTTGCTCAAGCATTGCTTGGCTAGGTACTTCAAGTGTGTTTTTGATGAAGCTAGAGATTTTTTGTTTTTCAACATTATTTGCTTTTTTGATGTCAGCATCAATGCGAGCATCAAGTTCAGCAATATAAGCTTCTTCTTTTGCAGTATCCCAAAGTCCTTTGTCTGTCAAGAATTTACGCATACGAACAAGAGGTTCTTTCTTCCACCAAGCATCAATATCTTCTTTTGTACGATAGCGAAGCGGATCATCACCAGCTGTTGAGTGTGGTTCAAGACGATTTGTGATTGTTTCAATAACTACGGGACCATTACCAGCGACGGCCCAAGCGCGTGCTTCTTTTGAAGCGAGGTACATTGCGATAGCATCCATACCATCAACAACAATAGATGGCGCACCAGCAGCCCATCCTTTTGCAGCTAAATGTGGTGCAGCAGTTTGAAGACTTCGAGGAGTTGAAATCGCAAAACCGTTATTTTGAATGAAGGCAACAAGTGGGGCTTTGTAAGCTCCGGCAAAGTTGATTCCTTCATAAGTATCGCCTTGTGAAGAACCACCATCACCTGTATAAACAAAAGCTACGGCATCTTTTTTACGTTTTTTGAGTCCAAGAGCAACACCGGCAGCTTGAACGTATTGAGCGCCGATGATGATTTGTGGGAACCATGAATTGACTGGTTTTCCATCATCAGTAGTGTATTCATTACCAAGCTGGTGTCCACGAGACCAAAGAAGCCCTTTCCAGATTGGCCAACCTTTTGAATAAATCTGTGGAAGGTCGCGATAGCCTGGGAAAAGCCAGTCTTCATCTGTAAATGCAAAGGCTGAGGCCATTTGAGAAGCTTCTTGACCTGCATGGGGACCAAAGAACCCCATACGTCCTTGTTTTGCGAGTTTCATTGAACGAATGTCTACTTGACGCGCAAAAAGCATACTCTTGAAGAGTTCGACAAGTTTTTCATCAGATAGTTCTGCACGTTTAAGTCCATCTTCATCAACGATTTTTCCTTCTTCGTTGAGGATTTGCAACATTGGGAATGCAGTATCTTGCAATTCGAGTTGCGTTTTGAAATCTAAGATTTGTTTACTGTTTGACATTATAGATTTCCTTTCTATTTCCTATTTAGAAATTTAGCATTTTTCTAGTAGTTTTTCTTGAATAAAGCTTGTGAATTAAGCATTATTCAACTAAGTCATCGGCTTTGAACATTTGAGCGAGTTCATCGTTTTCAATTGTTCCGAAATATTGTCCTTCTTTGTTGGAAGTGAGAACTTTATGGACGGCTTCAGGAGTGAATTCGATGCCGATAAACTGCTCTTTAATATCACGCCAGTCACGAACACCGAGGAAATCACCGAGAAAATTGATTTCTGTGATTTTTCCGTGTTCTACATTGACTTGGACGTCGATGCTACCACCTGTAAATTTAGCATGATTGCTAAATGCGAATTTTGGTGACTCACCATAATTCCAATCCCAAGTGGAGAATTGGCTATCACGCCAATCTTTGATACCTGCGAGTTGATTGTCACTCAAGATAAGTTCATTGTCTTTTCCTTCATCAGTGAGATAGTATTTTAATGCTTCGATGAAACTATCTAATGTCAAGTCCTCAGGAGCATAATCTTTGATGTTACCAACGCGAGCGCGGACAGATTTTGCTGCTTTGCTGACGAATTTCTCATCGCTGACATTGAGCGAGCGAATCATGGCTTCAACATCGGTATCCCAGAGAAGTGTTCCGTGATGCATGAGGTAGCCACCAGCGTAGCGCTGAGCATTACCTGATATTTTCTTACCTTCGACTTCAAGATCGTTACGACCTGTGATTTGAGCATTAATGCCAACAGCATGAAGTGCATCATACATGGGCTGGACAAATTGTTTAAAGTTGACAGATGCCGAACTTTCAACGGGGACAAAAAATGTGAAGCAGATATTTCCCTCATCGTGATATACTGCACCACCTCCGGATACACGACGAACGACTTGGACATCGTGATTGTCGATATAGTCTTGATTGACCTCGGCAAAAGTATTCTGGTTGCGACCTACAATAACTGCACGTTTGTTTTGCCATAATGAAAAAACAGGCTCAGTTGGTTTTAAATTGTAGAGTAGCCAGCTGTCCATAGCGATGTTGGTGTAAGCGTCTTGACCTAGATAGTTGATAAATTGCATGTTTATGCATCCTTCCCAAATCATTGTGTTGCCTTTGTCAAAGTTATTTGACAAATTTACACATACAGCTTAATTATACCCCTTGTGAAAGGAAATGTAAAGAAAAATGGATTGCGCTTACAATTAGTGTTAATATTCACTTTGTTTCTGTGAATTTTGTGAAAGACTTATCATTTTACTATTTAATAAAAAACAGCCTGATACTATTTTCCTAATCATTGCAAGGCAGTAGACTAGTTAGTATCATTTGGCTGTTTTTGAATTTGATTACGGATACGAATTGCTTGTTCAGGATAGTCTGTGATGATGCCAGCGACGTTTTCATGAAAAGCTTGTCGCATTTCAGATTCGCTATTTACTGTCCAAAGTCTGACAGGTTTATTGGACAATGCTGTAAGGACAGGATGCTTGAATGCGTAGGATTTACGAGGGTGAATACTGGTAATAAAATCTGTCAGTAACCCATTTTCAATCTTTTTAAGTCGATTATTAGTGAGATAACTTAATTCGACATCGGGTTCAATTTCGCTGAGAATTTTTAGAGAGTCAATATTAAAAGAGCTATACAAATGGGTAAAAGGCCACTGCTGGCTTTTCATCAGTACTGACAGCTTTTTTTCAATACCTGGATAGTGATATTTGTCAGTCTTGATTTCGATATTCAAGCTTCCTGTGAAGTGTAAATCTGTCAGTAATGACAGGACTTCCGAAAGGATTGGTATTTTTTCTCCACGAAAATCTTCTTTGAACCAAGAGCCTGCGTCGAACCTTTTGAGCTCGGCAACAGTCATCTTGCGTACAAGTCCTTTACCTGTGGTTGTTCGGTCAATTTTTTCATCATGAATGACAATAAGTTCACCATCAATAGAAAGATGCACATCAAGTTCAATCCCATCAGAATGAACACGGACTGCTTCACGAAATGAAGCAAGCGTATTTTCGGGACGATTGCATTTGGAACCACGATGAGCAAAGACAAAAGTTTGAACTTCATGATTCATCTGTTGATTCCGACTCAGCCATTTTTCTGATTTACCGAATTTTCGCTTGTCAAGCGTACGTAATGTTTTATTGATAAGGTTGGATAAACCGATAACCATGTGTATTCTCCTTTCGTTTAAGATATGAGGAAGTCTTGCCCTGAAACTGTGAAAAATAGGAAAATCCAGATTTATGCTTGTGCAAGTTTTAAGTTTTACATTTATTAATTTTTTGAGTCCGATTTAAGATGTGAACATCCCCTTGCCTCTTGCTCTTGGTAAACATCCTGAATTCAGTGACATAAGATTTCGCAAGATGATTCTTACTGACAGAAATTGGTCAGTGACTTTCGTCATATTCCTGCTCTATTGCTTTGACAAAATCATGCATGATTTGATTTCGTTTTTTGCCTATATTTTTTGCCTCATCGGTATTGAGTAAATCTTCAAGCAAAAAAAGTTTTTCATAAAAATGATTAAGCGTGGTTCTCTTTTTTTGATGATAATCAGCCTTTGTCAGTACGTTGACAGGTTTGTCAGCAGGGTCATAAAGTACGCGGCCATGTGCCCATCCATACTCTAGCGTACGAGCAATGCCCCAAGCGCCCATAGCATCAAGCCTGTCAGCATCCTGCACAATCTGTCCATTGATGTCTAAGGATTTCCGACTTTCGATATTTGACGAAAAGCTCATATTGTCAATGATAATGAAAATCTGCTTGTTGACAATACTGTCAGTACTGACAGTATTTAAAAATTCACTGACAAAAATTTTCTGCTGCTCTACATGGTCTGTCAATTTTTCGTCATAGGTATCATGCAAGTAACAAGCAGCCAGCACAATCTCACGATTTGCTGACGGCTCTGTCAGTAAAATTTTATTTGCCAAAGCTACCACGCGTTCAATATGGTCAAAACCATGACCATCATTGTTTTCTATATGAACTTTTTTAGCAAATTCTGCAATTTTTTCTAAATCAATCATTGGTAATCCTTATTAATCCGAGGTTTTCCTTCTTTGTCCATTAGTACAGTCAATCCGCCCGCATAACCAGCAGCATGAAAAAGATACTCAATCCCAGTTTCTTTGTCCACAATAACTGTATTCGTTTCAAGCGGTGCTGCTTTTCCAGTTGTTTGTTCAAACCGTTCTTTGATGTCATTTTTGTCCATAAAAGTTCTCCCAATTTAGACTTACTGTTTTAATTATTTTAATATCTGAATTTTTATCACTAAGTTCTATAAGTGCAATTTCAACATCAAAGCCAGATGATAAGTTGATAAGTGAGCCTTTTCAAAAATGTTCCAAACGCTTTGAATAACTTCATTGAACGCATCGTCAAATTTTAAAACAAGTGAATAATCCATATATTATTTAAAATAATTAATTCCCATAGCAGACTTAACTTCATCAAGCGTTTGACTAGCGACAGCTTCCGCTTTCAAAGAACCTTGCTTGAGCATATCATAGACATAGTCCATATTTTTGGCAAACTCAATTCGGCGCGCACGTATTGGCGACAATTCTCGGTCAAGCACTTCGAGCAGATAGCGTTTTGTTTTCACGTCACCAAGTCCACCTGCCTGATATTGTGCCTTCATCTCAGCAATAGTTGCCGCATCATCTGCATTACCAAAAACATCAAGATAATGGAAAACCATATTTCCTTCGATTTTACCAGGGTCTTCAACTTTGATATGGTCAGGATCAGTATACATACTCATCACTTTTTTCTTCAAAGTATCCGCATCGTCCGCAAGGAAAATTCCATTATTGAGTGATTTAGACATTTTTGCATTACCATCTAGCCCTGGTAAACGTCCAGCTGCTTCGTTTTCAGGATAAATACCTTCTGGTTCAACTAAAACATCAGCATGGTAAGCATTGTTGAATGAACGCACAATCTCACGTGTTTGCTCAATCATCGGTTTTTGGTCATTGCCAACAGGCACATGAGTTGCCTTAAAAGCTGTGATATCAGCCGCTTGTGACACAGGATAGACTAAAAATCCTGCAGGGATAGATTCGCCAAAACCTTTTTGAGCAATCTCTGTCTTAACCGTTGGATTACGCTCCAAACGTGCCAAAGAAACAAGATTCATGTAATACATGGATAATTCAGCAAGCTCTGGAATCTGACTTTGAATAAAAATCGTTGATTTTTCAGGGTCAAGTCCAGCTGCTAGATAGTCTAGTGCAACATCACCCACAGATTGAATAATTTTTTCAGGTTCTTTAGCATGGTCGGTCAACGCTTGCTGGTCGGCAAGAAAGATAAACATATTATATTTACCTTCATTTTGCATTTTCACACGATTTTGGAGCGAGCCAACGTAATGTCCGATGTGAAGTTTTCCAGTAGGGCGATCGCCTGTTAATATAGTTGGTTTAGTCATAATTTAAGATGAGCTTGTCAAGGAGTAAGCTCAATTCCTTTCTTCAGTTTAAATTTGGAGCAAAAAAGCCCGTAGAACATCATAAAAAATAATGCTCTACGGGCGCTATCTGCGCGGTGCCACCGTGATTTGAAATCATAAGATTTCCTCAAAACTTGCCAAAGACAAGTCGCTTTATAACGGAAGCTACCGTAATTTTTTCAAGAGATGAATACTTTATTAAAGTTGTGACGTCTACTCAGGTTGCTTTTGATGCGAACCTAAGACGCAACCTTGTAACAACTAAGTGATCTATATGAGCAGTCTGTTTAACATCTTTGCTACGAGGTCACGTTATCCATCCGCTTTAAGCGGAGTGTCAAAGCGTAACTCGACAAAAAAGTAGCGTTTCCGAGCACATCTATTGTAAAAAATCATTTTTGTTTTTTGTAATTGCAAATCAAGCCCATTCACTTCGTTGAAAACATCGACTTACACCGCCGCCGACTTTCTAGAGATTTCATTCAGATGGTTCAAAAATGCAATTCATTTTGAGCACATCTAGCATCAAAGCTACTTTCTTGATGGTTTAAATTTTACACTTTTTGTAAGAAACTGTCAATTGCTTCAATCTGGTAGCAATTTCTTGAATTTCTCAGGATAAAGCGCTATACTCAAAATGTAAAAAATGTTTTACATTTAAAAGATTACAATAATGAGTTTGTATGCCCAATCTTTCGTCTTTGGGTAGTCGAACTCTACCCAAAAGGAGAAAATTATGGCAAACGTATCCACAGCATCTGCACACTGGGAAGATTCACTTGAAAATGGTTTTGGTACAATTTCAGCAGAAAGTTCACAACTTTTTACAGAAGTTCCTTACAATTTTAAAGCACGTCTTGATAGTCAAGCACATATTACAACACCAGAAGAATTACTTGGTGCAGCTCATGCCGCCTGTTTTAGCATGGCATTCTCACTTGTTTTAGGAACAAAAGGACTTGTTCCAACGAGCGTAGATACTACTGCTGATGTTACTTTTGATGTTACATCAGACGGACCAGCTATTACAGGAATCAAATTAACCAATCATTCTGTCATTCCAGGGCTGTCAGAAAAAGATTTTCAAGAAATTGCTCAAGAAGTAAAGGAAAATTGTCCAGTTTCAAAGGCTTTGGCAGGAGTTGATATTACCTTAGAAGCAACTTTAGGATAAAAATTGGATAAAACGAGCATTTTTGCTCGTTTTTTTTGGTACAATGAATTTATTAAGCTAATTAATTGAGTTCGGGATTCTAAAAGCTAGGCGATTAGATAAATTTGAAATCATTGAAAATAGATGCTCTGCTGTCCATTCACTCTACCTCCACTTCGTTACTCTGTCGATTCTTGCAAAAGCACTAAAGTGCCTAGTCGAAATCGTAATCAATTAAAATTGTAAGGCGAAATGGCAACTTCCAGAACCTTGTTTTTGGACGAACCTGTAGTTTTCTAATTTTCCTAATTTCAGGACGAGCGCCCCTCATATCTTAAAGGAGTATGACTATGATTTTTAATATGTGCACTATGCTTTACGTTCAAGATGTAAAAGCAGAAGCTCACTTTTTTCAATCCATCGGATTTTCAGAAATTTCTCGTGAAACAATTGCGGAATCTGAAACAGTAACCTTTGCTCCGCAAGCAGAAGGAAACGCCCGTTTGCAGATTTTTGATATTGAATTCATCAAGTTGATGAGTCCAGAAGTAGCTGATAATAAGCCATCTATTTTATTTACAGTATCAGATATTTCAAAATGGTATGATAATGTAAAGACTCAAGGAGGTTTTATCAGCGATTTACAAGATATGGGTGGTAAACACACATTCAACTTTCAAAGTCCAAATGGTTCTTATTTTGCCTTCATGGAAGCCTAAATATGAAAAATTAAAAGTGCTAGTTAGCGCTTTTTTTGTTTAACGATAACTTAAATACTTCATGAAAGATTAATAAATATTCAACACAGTGTCAGAATGAAAAGTGTATATAATTTTGAGGTTAGTATAAGATAAAATAGTTTTATCATGCAGAGAAAGGGGTTTTAATTGCTCATTTTTATGATATGATATGATTAGATAATAATGTAAGTAGGTTTAACCCTAATGATTTTTAATTATATTTATACTACTTTCCTAACAATCCTCTATACACTTGTGATGTCATTTGCTTTGGGGAGCTATTTAAAAGAGCATAAGAAGAACTACTTGTTAATAACACTTTATTTTCTTCTTCTTATCTTGAATGGCTTACTTGTAACCATGTCGGAAACATTTAAAACATTTGCCAGCGATTATAACCGACAATTCATGGTAAATCCAATCATTGAAACGCTTTATTATTTAGCGATTTTTGCAATTGCTTTAAAGCTAATCAATGAATTACTTGAAGAAAAGATAAAATATCACCAATACGGAATTTATATCGTATTTGCTTTATGGCTCATTGTGGTTCCTTTTTTTAGTAATTCTGCATTGAAAGTATGGCTCTACTATTTTCCAAGTCAGGCTGTCACAATTTATATGGGAATTTACTTGCTCAAGCACTACCATAAGATAGAGCAGTCAATTGTATGGCGAAATTATGCGAAATGGCTCGGTCTATTGGCTTTGATTTTTGGAATAGCTATTGTTTCAGAAGATACTTTTGTTATTTTCTTTAGAGATATCTATCACGCTAATATGTTAAAAATTCATAATCGCAATGTATCTGAGGATATTTTTCACATCTCACTTTGTATGGTAGCGATTAAGTATTTTTTGTTTAATTATGAAACAAATTCTGTAAATCAAATAATTCCTCCTTCACTAGATATAGTAAATATTGATGTTGATGAAGAAAATGCTGCGCGTACATATGAGGAATCATTTTACTTTGATAAATTTGTAGCTACTTATGGTATCACTCAAAGAGAAGCGGAAATCCTTGACTTACTCATAAAACGCAAGCACAATCAGGAGATTGCAAATCAACTCTACCTCTCTCTTGGAACAGTAAAAACACATACTCACAATATTTTTATCAAGCTTCAAATTGAGCGACGCTCAGATGTTTGTGAGGTGTGGGAAGAATTCAAAAAAAACGGAAAAAATAAATAATGATAAAAATATCTGTTCTAAATGAGCAGATATTTTCTTTTTGCAAAGATGAAAGCTTCATAAATTATTAAGTAAATGCTCTAAACCTTACTAAACTTTTTAATTTAATCCATTGATATAAAAGGGCTTTCATGAATTTTCAAAGATTATATCTTTAGGTTGATTGTTTTAAAAATATGCTCCTGATATACTGAAAACGTTCCCGAAAGGGAGAGCGAAAATTTAATTTACTATTTTATTCAGGAGGAATAAAAAAATGACAGCATCGAAAAAACGTGATTTTATCACAACAGAAGATTACAGCAAAGAAGAAATTCTTGACATTGTGAATCTTGGATTGAAGATTAAAGCGGCGATTAAAAATGGCTACTATCCACCACTGTTGAAGAATAAATCACTTGGTATGATTTTTCAACAAACATCTACGCGGACACGTGTTTCTTTCGAAACTGCGATGACGCAACTTGGAGGACACGCGGAGTATTTGGCTCCGGGTCAGATTCAACTCGGCGGACACGAAACAATAGAAGATACAAGTACAGTTCTTTCCCGTTTGCTGGATGTGATTATGGCACGTGTTGATCGTCATGAATCCGTGAATAATCTGGCAAAGCACACAACAATTCCAGTCCTTAATGGAATGTCAGACTATAATCATCCTACACAAGAAATCGGAGATTTAACCACCATTATTGAACACTTACCAGCAGGTAAGAAGCTTGAAGATTGTAAAGTTGTTTTTGTCGGAGATGCAACGCAAGTTTGTTTCTCATTGGGACTTATTGCGACAAAAATGGGAATGCACTTCGTTCACTTTGGTCCTAAAGGTTATCAACTTAATGCAGAACACCAAGCCAAGTTGGCAGCAAACTGTGAAGTTTCAGGAGGAACTTTTGAAGTGACAGATGATGAAGCTTCTATCGTAGGTGCAGATTTTCTTTACACAGATGTTTGGTACGGCTTATATGATGCAGAACTTTCAGAAGAAGAACGTTTAGCGATTTTCTTCCCTAAATATCAAGTGACACCTGAGATGATGAATAAAGCAGGCATCAATACTAAATTTATGCACTGTTTACCAGCTTCGCGCGGTGAAGAAGTCGTTGATGCTGTGATTGATGGTGAAAATTCAATCTGTTTTGATGAAGCAGAGAATCGTTTGACTTCAATTCGTGCTTTGCTTGTCTATCTCCTACGTGATTATCAAGAAAAAAATCCTTATGATTTAAAAGCACAAGCTGAGGCACAAGCTGATTTAGAAGCTTACTTAGCGAAATAAGAAAGTGTGTCTTCTATGGAAAATGGAAAGAAAAAATTTAGCTTAGCGAGTGCAATTCTTTCTGTCATTTGTGTTGTTTTTGTTGCCGAGGCAGCAGCACCTGTTGCTGCCATTGGTAACTCTCAGTTCTTTTGGTGGATTGTTTTGATTATTGCTTTTCTGTTGCCTTATGGTCTGATTACTTCTGAGCTTGGAACAACTTATACAGGTGAAGGAGGACTTTATGATTGGGTAACAAAGGCTTTCGGCCATCGTTGGGGAGCGCGTGTTTCTTGGTTTTATTGGATTAATTTCCCACTTTGGATGGCTTCGCTTGCTGTACTTTGCCCAGACTTACTACAAAAAATATTTGGTTTTCAACTCAATACACCTATTGCATTGGTTATTGAACTTGTCTTTATTTGGGTGATTGTCTTAATCAGTCTATATCCTGTAAGTGATAGTGTTTGGATTCTGAATGGTGGTGCAGTCATAAAAGTGTTCTTAGCTTTGGCTTTGGGTGGCTTTGGAGTTTATTCTGCAATCACACATGGTGTAGCGAACCATTATACCTTAGCTTCACTTTTACCAAGCTTTGATTTGCATAGTTTATCTTTTATCTCAGTGATTATCTTTAATCTGCTAGGTTTTGAGGTAATATGTACTTTTGCTGATAGTATGGAAAATCCTAAAAAACAAATTCCTCAATCAATCATTATTGGTGGGGTGGTTATTGCAGCAATCTATATGTTTTCAGCTTTTGGGATTGGTGTTGCGATTCCGACGGATAAACTTTCGACGAGTTCAGGCTTAGTGGATAGTTTTCAGGTGATGTTAGGTACACCAACGGGTTGGTTTATCAGCTTGATTGCCTTTCTGTTCATGCTGACCTTGTTTGGTAATATGGTTTCCTGGTCACAAGGGGTAAATAATATTGCAAGTTATGCTGCTGATAATGGTGATATGCCTAAATTCTTCTCAAAACGACGTTCGTCTAATGGAATATCTTGGGGCGCTGCATTGATGAATGGGATTGTGGCAACGATAATTGTTGTTATTGCTCCAATCTTACCTAATCAGGACTTGTTCTGGTCATTCTTCTCTTTAAATCTCGTTTTGTTCTTATTGAGTTATGTTCCAGTATTTCCTGCATTCTTTAAGTTGCGTAAAATTGATCCTGATACTCCTCGCCCTTTTCGGGTAAGTGGTGGGATAGGAGTATTGAAGTTATACACAGCTTTACCAATGATTATTATCATTATTTCACTCATTTTTACTGCTATTCCACTGCAATTTGATAAGGCCTCGCTAAAAGAACAGCTTCCGATTACGATTGGAGCAATTATCTTTATCATTATTGGTGAATTAATTATTTGGACAAAAAAGATAAAAAAATAAAGGAGAAATAAAAATGTCAAAACGTATTATTGGTACCACACCAAAACAAGATGGATTTCGGATGCCTGCTGAATTTGAAGCACAAAAACAAGTGTTTATGATTTGGCCAGAACGTCCAGATAACTGGCGTGATGGTGCAAAACCAGTACAGATTGCATTTGCTAATGTGGCTAAAGCAATCAGTCAATTTACGCCTGTCACAATGTTGGTTTCTAAAGCACAATATCAAAATGCACGTTATCAACTGGCGGATGAGATCAGAGTGATTGAGGTCTCAAATAATGATTCTTGGGTGCGAGATTGTGGTCCGACATTCGTGATTAATGATAAGGGTGAACTTCGTGCAAATGACTGGACTTTTAATGCATGGGGAGGATTAGTTGATGGTTTATACTTCCCTTGGGATCAAGATGATTTAGTGGCACAAAAGGTTTGTGAGCTGGAAGCTGTTGATTCTTATCGAACAAATGATTTTGTACTAGAAGGTGGCTCTTTCCATGTTGATGGAGAGGGGACGGTTTTAACGACAGAAATGTGTCTTTTGTCTGAGGGACGTAATCCCCATATGACTAAAGTAGAAATTGAAAATATGCTTAAAGAGCATTTGAATGCGGAAAAAGTCCTCTGGCTTGGTGATGGAATTGACCCTGAAGAAACAAATGGTCATGTGGATGATGTTGCGTGTTTTGTTGCTCCAGGTGAGGTGGCTTGTATTTATACAGAGGATGTTCATTCACCTTTTTATGAAGCAGCACAGGATGCCTACAAACGTTTGAGTGAAATGACAGATGCCAAAGGTCGTCAACTGAAAGTGCATAAGCTGACTTGTCCAGTCAATAACGTTACGATTAAGGGGGATTTCAAGATTGATACGGTTGAAGGAACACTTCCTCGTGAAGATGGCGATATCTGTATTGCTTCTTATATGAATTTCTTGATTACAAATAACGGAGTTATTGTTCCGCAATATGGGGATGAAAATGATGCATTAGCTTTGCAACAGGTTCAGGAGATGTTCCCAGAACGTGAAATTGTCGGGGTTAATACTGTAGAAGTTGTATATGGTGGGGGAAATATTCACTGTATTACGCAACAACAACCTAAGGCGTAAAAGGAGACTAGAATAAAATGGGAAAGCGTATTGTCGTTGCTCTTGGGGGAAATGCGATTTTGACAGACAATCCAACAGCTCAGGCACAGGCGGAGGCTCTTCAAAGAACTGCTGAACAGTTAATTCCGTTAATTAAAGGGAATGATGTTGAGATGGTCATCACACATGGTAATGGTCCTCAAGTTGGAAATCTGTTGTTGCAACAATTGGAGAGTGATTCTCCTAAAAATCCTGCAATGCCTCTTGATACTGCGGTTGCTATGACTCAAGGACAAATTGGATTTTGGATGGGTCAAGCATTTACTAAAGCTTTGATTGATAATAAGATGTCAGAAGTTCCCTTTGTGTCTGTGGTGACTAGAACAGTTGTTGATGCTAATGACTCTGCTTTTGAAAATCCAACGAAACCAATTGGGCCTTTTTATACAGAACAAGAGGCTAAAGAGATTCAAATACAATATCCTGATTGGAAAATAATTGAGGACGCGGGTCGCGGCTATCGTCGTGTTGTACCTTCACCATTACCTTTACGTATTGTGGAAGCGGAAGCAATCAAGCCTTTATTAGATGCAGCTGTGTTAGTGACGGTATCTGGCGGCGGAGGTATTCCAGTTGTTGAGGAGGATAATGGTTTTAAAGGGGTTGAAGCGGTCATTGACAAAGATTTTTCTGCAGCCAAGCTTGCTGAACTTGTGGATGCAGATGAACTTGTGATTTTTACTTCTGTTGGCGATGTTTTTCTAAATTATGGTAAACCCAACCAGCAGACTTTGGGAACTGTCTCGGTGAGCGAGATGAAGAAGTATTTGGCTGAGAATCAATTTGCAGCGGGTTCGATGAAACCCAAAGTTGCGGCAGCAGTTTCTTTTGTGGAGAATACGGGAAAAGTTGCTACGATTACTTCACTTGATAATGTAACAAACTTTGTTAAAAGCGGTGCAGGAACGCGAATTATTCCTGATTAAAGTAATAAAAAGTAGTATGGAGAAAAATGCCATGCTATTTTTTGCGATTTTAATTATAATGATGAGTCATAAGAATGAGGTGAAGGCACTTAGTTTTTGCTATAACTGAGTTCGCATGATTAGAAATGGGTGACAAAAGATAAATCTCTCCAAGAAACTTCGTTTCTCTCCGAGATTTTCTATTTTTCATCATTTCTTGCAAATCGTCCTCTCATCTTGGTATAATTTGATTATCAAATCATTCTTTGAAAGGTTGAGCAATCAATTTGTTGAAGCTACTGGTTCGTATGATAACTGCGTTTTGCTTAACTCCCAATATAAGAGAAGTGAAAGCTTGGATTTTAAGCACATGGGATAGTGGGATAGCAGTACTTGGTTTGATAAAAATGGAATCCAACCTCTTTAGTGGAGATATTATATCATTACAGTTGGATTTGTCTCTTGGAGGGATGTATGAAAGAAACTAAACTACTTTCACCTACTGCCATTTTTTTACTCGGAATTAATTCTATTATTGGTTCGGGTATTTTCTTGCTTGCTGGGAAGATTTATCAAGATGCTGGGACACTTAGTTTACTTGCGATATTATTTGCTGGTTTATCTATCTTTGTGATTGCCTTTTCTTATGCAAACATGAGTAAAATTTATCCTGAAAATGGTGGTGCTTTTGTCTATGCGAAGGAAACTTTTGGACGTTTTCCAGGTTTCGTGATAGGGAGTATTACTTGGCTTTTGGGTGTGGTCACATTGGCAACTGAAGTGTCAGCTTTACTTACGGCATTAAAGATGATTTTTCCAAATCTTGCAACACGGCCCATAGGACTTTTGGTTATTTTATTGTTAGGGGTTATTTCGTATTTTGGAACATCAATTATTGCGGGTTTGGACAATATTACCTCTTTTGTCAAACTTTTGATTGTTGTGGTTTTTGTTGGGACTTGTGTTTGGTTGGTGCGTGGTGAGAATTTTACTACGCTGTCAGTACTGACAGAAAGTTCGTCAGCAGGTCATCATGCTGTCAGTGGTTTTTTATCAGCTTATGGGACAATTTTCTTCTTTTTCACCGGTTTTTCGTTTTTACCAGTCAATGCTGAGAAGATGAAAAATCCGGCTAAGAATTTGCCTAAAATGATGGCTATTGTGATGCTGACGTGTATTACAGTGTATCTGGTGATTCAGACGATAACAATTGGTAGTCTTGGAGCGAATCTTCCTGCAACGATTGTGCCAGCTGCAACAGCTTTTAGTAAAGTGGTTGGTGGTATTGGAATTCCTTTGTTTGTTATTGCAATATGTGTTTCTATCTTTGGGGTAATTGTGGCAACAACGTTTAATACTCCAACAATTCTTGCCAGTTTAGCTGAGTCGCATGAAGATGTGCCGATGATTGTGGCTAAAACGAATCATTTTGGAACAGCGACTTGGGCAATTTTCTTAACTACATTGGGTGCAATGGGGCTTTTTCTCAGTGGAAATTATGTCTTTCTTAGTGGATTGACTGTTTTTATGAGTTTTGTTCAATATTTATCAACTGGTCTTGCAAATATTAAGAAAAAATTTGTTTGGATAGGTGTTGGTACAGTGATTTTTTCATTGGTTCTGTTGACAAGTTTCACGCTTAATGTGCTTTTATTTGGTGTGAGCATTCTCCTATTACTTGTTGTGATTTATTTCATTGTTAAATTGGACGATGAGGAAAGGGAAAAATGGTTGCAGGAAAGAGGGAAAAATCATGGTTAGTAAATCACGTCTAGGAGGTTTTGTGGATGGGATTGTCGCAGTTGTCATGACAATCATGTTGTTGGAATTTCGGATTCCAGAAAGTGGTTTGCTCATGGATTTTTTGCGCAATAATCTTGTTTATATGATTGCCTATATTTTGAGTTTTATCTATGTAACGACTTCGTGGTTTAATCAGCAGTATATGTTAACGAATGCTGAACGTGTGACACGAAAGATTTATATTTCTACGATGTTATGGATTTTGTCGTTATCGTTGTTGCCTGTGCTTGCAGCTTGGACAGGTCGTACGATTGACCTATTTGACCGTCTTGGAAGTACAGCTCCCAAAACGCCTGCTTTATTGTTTATGGCAATGATTGGACTGTGGGGGCTAGCTTATGTACAGATGAGCAAAGCTTATATTTTGGACAATCCAGCTCATGTTGCAGAAAAAATCAAAGCAATGGAAGTTTTGCACGTACTCAATCATCCAATCTGGATTTTAGTTATTTTTTTAGCGATGGTGGTAACGTATTTTTATCCTCCTTTTGTTCTTATTTACACGGCAGGAGAGATGATTTGGTCAATGCTACATTCAAAAAATGAGCAAAGATAGTCTGTCAGTTCAATGCGCCCAATGAAAGTGTTGATATAGAAGAGTTGTCAGCTGCTGATAAGTCTGTCAGCATACTGACAAAGTTTAAAAGGAGAAAAAAATGAGTAAACGTGGAATTTTTAGATTTATTTTGAGTATTATTTTGCTGATTATTATTTGGGTGTGTGT
Organism: Lactococcus allomyrinae; assembly: GCF_003627095.1. Classification (NCBI taxonomy): domain Bacteria; kingdom Bacillati; phylum Bacillota; class Bacilli; order Lactobacillales; family Streptococcaceae; genus Lactococcus; species Lactococcus allomyrinae. The sequence goes on from NZ_CP032627.1 coordinate 2,193,275, forward strand.
GATTTTGAATTTTGGTTTTATTCCATTTGTAGCAGGAGCATTTGTTTGTGCGGTCATTTTTATGATGTCTGATTATAAATTTTCGGAGCGTAAAAAACTGACACCGACTAAGAAAGTTCAAAAAATAAATGTCCTAATCTGGCCAGCGACGGTCGTTTCGGTTCTCGTTGCGTTGTATGTGACGGATTATCTGCTCGCGCTCGCGATTGTACTGACGCTGATTTTGCCTGCTGGTATTTTCCTGAATGACAAGTATCAGCAGCGTTAAAAAGCTGCCAGTTCAATGCGCCCAAAGTAAGCATTGAATCTGCGGATAAAAGACTTATCAACGAAGCTGATAAGTCTGTCAGTATACTGACAGAATAGTGAGGAGAAATGCGCAGAAATTTTTATATTGTGATTTGCATTTTATATATTCCAATGATGTTCATCAATGTTAACTTAAAATCATTTTGGTGGTTGTCGCTGATAGGAGTAGCTTTACTTGTTGTGGCAATGATTATTTTTGAGCGTAAATTTACTGACGAGCAGACACTAAGGAAGAAAACGAAATGGCGTCACTATTTTCTCACTTGGTTTTTGACAGTTTTGGGGGTAACTTTCTTGATTTCAGCGGTAAGTTATTTCATTCATTTTGACTGGTATCGCTGGTTTCAACCTTTATTTTATGCGCTTATTGCGATCGGTCTAGCTTACAGCTCACGATTTGAAAAATGAAACCCCTTGTCAGCGTGCTGACGAAAATGTACTTCCTGTCAGTATATTTTTTCAGAATTATAAGGAGTTTGTGATATGATGACAAAAAAAGAGTACACTTTTTGGCTATTAAGTAGCATTGCAATGTTTCTTGCAATACCTTTTTTCTTGTTCCCTTACAGATTTCAAGGATGGGCATTTTTATTTTTTATGATTGGTGGAATTTTGATGTTTTTTATCAAAGATAAGTCAGCACCAATTAAGCCCTTGCCAAATAGATTTTGGCAAAAGCGATGGTTTTGGGCGTGTATATTTATTCCTCTTATTTTGTTAGTGGGAATATTTTGTTGGGGAAAGGTTAGTAATCCTCCTTATTTTCTAATTATTCTCTGTCTTGAATATCCAATTATGGGCTATTTCCAAACTAAGTATGACTGGAGAAGAAAAAGTTAAAAAGCCAATGTTGGCTTTTTAATTTTCCATATTTTCGAAATGTTCAACGAGCTTGCCAGTCACATCTGTTTCTAACATTTTGTGAATTTGTCTCAGCGCAGATAATATAGCGATTTCGCTTGAGTTGCCATGTGCTTTGATAACAGGTGCTTTTAAGCCGACAAAAGCTGCACCTCCAGCAGCATCTGTGCTCATCATGTCTTTGAGTCCAGAGAGAGGTTTTTTGATTAAAGCACCACCGATTTTTGTCGTGAAACTTCCTTCCATAATTGCTGCTTTAATCTGTTTCATAAGAACGCTTGCTGTACCTTCAATTGCTTTAAGTACAGCGTTTCCCGTGAAACCATCAGCTACAACGACATCAGCACCTCCAGTGAGAATATCACGTGATTCAATATTTCCGATAAAGTTGATTTCAGACATATTAGATAAGAGCTCATGTGCTTCTTTGACGCTTGGTGAACCCTTTGACTCCTCTGTACCGTTAGAAAGTAAGGCTACTTTTGGTTTTGTTATTCCTCGGACATTTTCAGCGTAGTAAGAACCTAAAATTGCGAAATCAACTAAATGCTGCGCCGTGTTTTCAGTATTGGCACCGAGGTCAAGCATCTCAAAGCCACGCCCGTCGCTTGTTGGTAAAGTAGACATGAGCGCAGGACGTGAAACTTGCTTGATTCTCTTGACCAAAAGCAGACCTGCAGTCAAAAGTGCGCCGGTCGATCCAGCAGATAAAACAGCATCAGCCTCTCCTTTTTTAACAGCTGTCACTGCTCGAACGAGGGAACTATCTTTTTTAGATTTAATTGCGGTTACTGGATCATCGTGAAAATCAATGACTTCAGTAGTTTCTATGATTTCTATATTTGTTTCATCATCTAAAAATTGACGAATTTTTTCTCCGTTACCATAAAGCTGAAAAGTTACGTCGGAAAATTCTTTTTTAGCAAGATTAACACCTTTTACGATATTTTCAGGAGCGAAATCTCCTCCCATCGCATCGATTGCAATTTTCATATTCTTCTCCAAATTTATTAATTAAGGTTGTGTAGAAACTCGTCTTACTCTTGATGGCGAACATAAGGTATGCCCCCCAAGGTGTAACAACTAAGCGACCTATACGCAATAGTCTGCTTAACATCTTCAATATGAGGTCATAACTCTTATTCCTTCGCTCTAAGCGAGGGCACTGTCAAAGTTGAGAATGAAGCAAGCGCAGTTTGACAAAAAGGCAGAGTTGACTTCACACATCTATTATTAAAATTATAGCAAAAAAAGTGGTTTAATGACCACTTTAGTTTTACTTTCCAGAAATAATACGCTCAATCTCAGTAAAAACAGCATCTTCATCATTGCTTCCAATGATGTTGTCAGCAAGAGTGAGTATTTCCTTAGTTGCATTGCTTACAGCGTATGAAGTTCCAGCATATTCTAGCATTTCGTAGTCATTCATTTGGTCGCCAAAAGCAGCGAGATTATCTGCTGTCCATCCAAAATGTTTGACTAAAGCATTGAGCCCAGAAGCTTTGCTGATTCCATCTGGGATAATATCAATACTCGTAAAACCTGTTGTTGTTGCACGGACGTAAGGAAGCTCTTCAGTGATAAAACTTTCACATTCACGTGTCTTATCCTCAGGAAAATTCGTGGTGACTTTGAGAAGGGTGTCGTCAATCTCATCAAGGGAATTCACAATCTGGCAATTAGCATAATAAAGTTGAGCCTTATCAAAGAACCAGTCAGATACACCTTTGATAGAATAGGCACCTTTAAGTCCAGAAATCAGAAAGTCACCATCAGGTGATAAGGGCATTCTGCGTAGCAAATCAATGATTGAATCAATTTGTGAGGTAGAAAATGTTTGTGCGGAAATCATTTGATTTTTATAGCTAACCACGCCACCATTTTCAGCAACAAATGCCATTTTATCTGTAAAACCGTCAAAGAGTTCTTCTAAAGCTAAAAGTTGTCGTCCCGAAGAAGCGCAGAAAATCCAACCTAATTGGTCAAATTGTTCAAGTACAGTTGCTAGTTTATCACGATTATATGCGCGATCAGAACGCAAAAAAGTTCCATCCATATCTGTTGCAAACAGCTTTAATTCTTTCGTCATTTGTTTCTGTTAGTCCTTTAAATTCATTACGAGTTATTATTATAATTTTAACTTAGCAGCACTAAGCTCTGCTTTCGTTCTACTAACATTGGTGGGGAAAAGAATCCCCACCAATGAAGTAATCACTTTAATTCAAGATAAAATTTATTCAGCTATGAAATCATCAATTTAATTTTCTACAAATGAAGTTTCACCATTAAATCTAATATAATCAAAAATGTGTTTTGCATAGTGAAAAGGAATAAATTTCCCCTCATCAATCAATGCATTTAATTCGTCTTCGGATACCCACTGCATCGCAGAAACTTCTGATTTTTGAAGTTTTAAATCTTTGAGCGGTATATTTTTTTGAATGATAAAAATTTCACTCCAACCTTCATAGAACTGGATTGTTAGACGACTTGGTACATTTGAAAAGTCATGGAAAATTCCTGTTTCTTCTAGAAGTTCTCGAGTAGCAGCTTCATGGAAAAGCTCCCCAGCCTGTACTCCACCGCTAGCCGTAAAGTCCCAGAAGTGAGGAAAACTTGACTTTGTCACCTGGCGTTGTTGAATAAGCACTTTATCACCAGTTTGACTAAAAATAATAACACGAACAACAAAGCGAAATTGACCATCTCCTAGAGGGATTCCGCGTGTTCCGATTTTTCCTGTCTTTAGTTTTTGGGCATTATAAATATCAAAGTTTTCCGTAATAATCACACTTTCGGTAAGGAAGTGATTACTGACAGTTCCTATATCCGCCGATTCAACGGCTCATGATAATCGCGTTGAACTGACACAGTTCTGTCAGTTCAGTAAACATTGAATCGGTGGCTAAAAAACTTGTCAGCAAAGCTGGTAAGTCTGTCAGTAACCTTTTTGTCAGTAAAACAAACTCTGTCAGCAATTTTTATTACTGACAGAGTTATCAAATCAAATTAATCAGCCCAAAGTGCTTTAACTTTTGCTTGCACTTCATCATTAGAAAGATAATCATCATAAGTTTCACCAATGCGGTCAATAACACCAGATTTGCTGAGGACAACGATATGATTTGCAATCGTATTGATAAACTCATGGTCATGTGAGGCAAAAAGAATACTGCCTTTGAAAGCCTTCAGACCATCATTGAGTGCAGAGATAGACTCCAAATCCAAGTGATTAGTTGGGTCATCAAGTACCAGCACATTAGCACGTTGAAGCATCATTTTTGAAAGCATGACACGGACTTTTTCTCCACCTGAGAGGACATTGACCGATTTCAAAGATTCCTCACCTTTGAAAAGCATCCGTCCAAGGAAACCGCGCAGATAAGTATTGTCGTCTTCTTCCTTAGTCAAAACGAACTGACGGAGCCAATCCAAGATACTGTCAGTAGAAGCAAAGTCTTTCGTATTATCTTTTGGCAAATATGAGCGAGAAGTCGTTACGCCCCATTTAATCTCACCGTCAACCGTCCAGTTATCCTCAATGTCGCCCATCAAAGCACGAATCAATGTCGTTTGTTGAATATCATTTTGTCCGATAAAGACTGTCTTATCACCAGGCGCCAAGATAAATGAAATATTTTCCAAAATGATTTCACCATCAATAGCAACTGAAAGGTTATCTACACGTAAAAGGTCATTTCCGATTTCACGTTCTTGTTCAAAACCGACAAATGGGTATTTACGTGAAGAGGGGACAAATTCTTCAACTTCGATTTTATCCAGCATTTTCTTACGTGAAGTTGCCTGTTTAGATTTGGAAGCATTGGCAGAGAATCGCGCGATAAATTCTTTAAGTTCAGCGATTTTTTCCTCTGCTTTGCGGTTGGCATCACCTTGCAAGCGCAAAGCTAACTCAGATGACTCTTTCCAAAAATCATAGTTTCCTGGGTAAAGTTTGATTTTACCATAGTCAAGGTCAGCCATATAAGTACAAACATTATTTAAAAAGTGGCGGTCATGAGAAACAACGATAACGGTATTTTCAAAGTTAATCAAAAATTCTTCTAACCAAGCGATGGCTTGAATATCAAGTCCATTAGTTGGTTCGTCCAAAAGTAAAACGTCTGGTTTACCAAATAAAGCTTTAGCCAGCAAGACTTTGACGTGTTCGCCAGAAGTTAAGTTTGCCATACTGTCCATGTGTTGCTCAGTCTTAATACCCAAGTTTTGTAGCAGTTTTGCAGCTTCAGACTCTGCTTCGTAGCCACCCATTTCGCCAAACTCTGCCTCGAGTTCAGCTGCGCGCATGAAATCATCATCCGTTGCATCAGGATTCATGTAGATGGCATTTTTTTCTTGATTGATGGCAAAAAGTTTTTCATTTCCCATCATTACAACATCAAGTGGTGTTTGGTCTTCATAGTCGTAATGGTTTTGTCGTAGTACGGACATCCGTTCATTTGGTCCCATTGAGATATGACCTGTTGTCGGTTGGATTTCACCATCTAAGATTTTCAAAAATGTTGATTTTCCTGCACCATTTGCACCAATCAAACCATAGCAGTTGCCAGATGTAAACTTGATATTGACTTCATCAAAGAGTTTACGGTCAGAAAATTGTAGAGAGATATCAGATACTGTAAGCATTAGTTTTCCTTTTGTTTAAATAGTCGTGTTTAGAAACTCTGCTTTTTCAGCGAACTACGCTTTGGTGCTCGGCGCTTACGCCGAGTAAATGAACACAAAGTTAGGTTCGCTTTAAAAAGCAAAACGAGTTTCCAAACAACCTTAATATAAGCTCATTTTTACTTATACTGTTTAGCTTTTAAACGGAATATTTAGTAGCTGAACCAGTATCACAAAGAGCATTCTACTCTTATTCTATCATAAATACTAGACTTTATAAAGCTTATTTTTCTTTGTCAGTAATGAGAAATATGCTGTCAGCAAATAATTTTTTCTGTCAGTACTGACAGATTGATTTTTGAATTTTTAGTTTCAGTTTAGTGTGAGTTTAGTGAGAATTAAGTGGATGCTATTATAATATATTTATTCCAATTAAAATTTTTCATAAAGTTTACTCCTAATTTAAAAGACACGGCTGGTTACCGTGTCTTTTTGTCCATTTATCGTTCTAAAATCCAGTGAAATTGAAGATTTTCACTACCTTGAAAAGGGCCTCCCTTTACACTCCAAATATAAAAAGATATTTTAGGATTTTCTACTCCAACTTTTTTCATTTTATCTAAAAGCTGTTCAGCGAAAGGTTCAAATTTGGTTTTTATGTTATCAAAATTCTCTTGACTGACTGGAGTATTTTCATCTAATTTCAAACTATATTCATATTGATTGGTAACGGAGGCTCCAAAAGGCGCACCTTCAAATTCCCAAGTCGTATTTTCTCCAAATACTTTCTTTAATTTCTCTGTTTGATCTCTAGCAACATTACTTGTCAAATTAAACTGGTCGTACGGTCCTATATTTTTATGAGAATCGTGCTTGTTTGAACAACTCGTAAGAAAGAGAAGAAGTAAAAAGAGAAAAATTAATCTAAAATACTTTTTCATTAAGCAAGCACTAAAAGAGAGAGCATGATGATTCCAAACACCGATATTAGCCCATCAGCTTGAATCGTTTGAGCTACAGGAAGAATCGGTTGAGCTGTCATACTAGAGAAAGTTTCCAAAAGACGAATGAAATTCATCGTTGGAGTCGCTTCTGATAGGTAGCTAGATACTTTTAGCAAAGTATCATAATTCCCGATATCTTCAGGTTGCACAGCTTGTACGGTGTCTCGTCTCAGATAAATCTGTACTCTCCATGTTACCGCTCTACCGCTCCCATCATTATAGCTATAATTAAATTTTACCTCGATTCCTCGATTGGGTTCTTCTGGTCGATTTGCAGGAGATATCGTAAATGAACCTTCTTTGATGTTAGAAGCTATTTCGTTATAAATGGTAAACTTCTGTTCCTCAATAGGGAGAACAATTTTCCCATAATACTTGGTTAATTGTTCAATTAAATCGTTCGTGATTTTTCCGTTACTTATTTTTAAATCCAAAGGATTATTTGAAACATCAGTATCAAGACTTTGGATAAGCTTAACATAGACGTTATACGGACCAGATGGAATCAGTAGTTCACTATCAAACTCAATTGTTCCAAGAGCAGGTGGGGCTAAAATAGGGAGAATTTCACCAAGTTGAATAAGTTTTTGACGAGTCGGTCTTATTCCCACATCCTCGAAGTGATTGAACCCTAAATCACGACCAGATACAGCAACTTGGTCAATAGCAAGTACTCCACTATCCAAACCTGTTGAAAATTCTATAAACTGGTCAAAAGCCCATAGATTTGGCATAGGAAAACCTAAATTTCCGCTGTATCCTGTTGACATATCTGATACAAAGGCGTATGCAGCAAAGCCAGCAGAGATTACACGGTTGCAAATGTTTCGAGTTCCATATATTCCTACTCGATATCCTGTTGGAAGTAGAGCGTTATAGATTGATTCAAAATAAGGCAGAATCGTTCCTGCTATGTTGCCATCTTGGATATCTACATCTACTGCAAAATAAATGACCGTTCCAACAGGAATTTCTAAATTAGCTGCAGCATCTCCAGCCGTGAATCCATCGATATTTCCTTGGGGTGCATTGAAATAATCAATATCCCAACCTCCATCTTGATAAATGGGAAAGACAGAAAGTCCACGAGAAAAAATAGCTGATAATTCTTCAATGGATAGAAATTTATCATGTTTATCTGAACCAACTCCCACACTTCCAGTAAGATAACGTCCAATAATTTTTACGTCCATATCAACAAGGGTTTGGATTTGTGCCAGTGTGAGCTGAGTAGATGTATCAACTCCATCTGCGTTTCTGTCTGTATCTCCAGCACTAGATAATAATCCTTTAATAACCATTCTATCTGCTATCCTAGTATACTCAGGGAGAATCATAAATTTACGAAAAGAAAGAACAGCATCACCCATACTATCAGAGAAATAACCATCAAATACCCCATCGGAATAAAAATCATTTACATATAATCCGAATTGTACGATTCTTACGTAATTTCCGCTGTCTCCTTCAGAAATAGGATAAGTCCGACTCGTTGTACCGTTTCCATAAGAACCAGTTGCTTCATCAGGAGAATAATTTAATTCAGCTTGCAAGGCATAAATTAGCGCAGTATTGGTATCACGCTGATAAATCCCATCACAAGGTATTATTCCGAAGTAATCAGAATAATTAGCATTTAACCATTGCTGTATTTCTCGAATTTTGGCATCTCCTCCTGGAACTAAGACAAAAGCACTCATGTCAAATAAGGCTCTAGCCCACATTCCAGATAATTTACCATTTGGAGCATATCCAGCATCAGCCTGCAGTTCGTTTATTGCATTGGTAATGTTGGCAGAATATTTACCATCAAATCCGCCAGGGCTGATTCCTTTACACCAAAATGCTCCCTGAATAAGATAAACGATATTGCCTGTCAATCCGTTAATGAGGTGTGGTGTTATATTTTCATCAAAGCGTTGCAGGGTTGTGTCGCCAAAATTAGGTATCAAATCTGTAATATTTAACTCATGTTGTAGAGCCTCAATCAACCCATAAATTGTTGCCCACCCAGTTTGTCCATTTTCTGGAACTTTATCAAAACCTGCAATATTTCCGTAGGTTAGATTTAACCATTGTTGCGTTTGAAGTACTAATTTATCTGCCATTATCTACTCCTATTCTTCTTGTACTATCAGTATGACTCAGGTGGTTTGTGGAAATTATCTAGGTAGGGGACTGCTAAACTTAATTCTTATTCTTCTTGTTATTCGCCTCTATCGCTTTTTCAATTTGAGTCATACTGGCAGAGTTGGGGTCAGTTTGTGTGTGATAATAGGTTACCTTATTACCTTCTTGGAGTTCTACCAAGTCGCTTTTACTTGAAAGAGAGGCAAGTATTCCACCATGAGGGAGTACCAAGAGATGTCTGGAACGGTCAGGATAATCCTTCAAATTATAGATTTCTCGAAAAGAGGCTATAGTTGGAAAACGTTTGACACAGTACTCGATGGTTCGATTATTTTTCTGTTTTTGTTCGGGAGTATAAACGGAAAAACTAGTGATGGGTTTATTGATATAGGAGTAAATTCCTATCCCAATCCCTACTCCTATCAAGATAAAAGCAAAACCACTTAGAACTTTTTTCAAAGCTTACCTGTTCCTTTCACATAATAAAAAGCATTCGTTACATTGGTGAAGTATAGCATCGGTTGACCTGTATGGGACCTGTAATAAGTACTTGATGATGTAATTTTTGTACCATCCAATATCCCAGAAGTCATATTACTCACTTGAGTTAAAGTTCCAATGCGACCAGGTCCATTATATGTTAACCAATCTAAAGCGCATAATGTGCCATTTTCATCATCTCCAATCCAGTATCCTCCATATCTCCAAGTGTTAGTACCAGCATCTGAAAAATAGTCGGAAGTATAAGATGTCCCTGCCACATTTAATACTTTAGAAGAAGCAGGTGGAGTCGCACCAAAAACTTGAAATGGGTTATTTTGTGCTGCAAGAGCAGTTTCATATTTATCAAAAGCTACTTTTTCAGCTTGAGTTACAGTTATTGCGTTAAGACTAGTGGTACTATCTATAGTGACCCAAGAAGACTCATCAATTTTTCCATTGACCAAATCTCCTATTTTTGCTTCACCTTGCACATAACCTCCCAATGGCAGAGCAACTACTTTTTCATTTTGGTCGAAATTGCTGAATTGTTCGGAAATCTGTTCCTTAACGAGTTCAGTTGCGGTGTTTTGAATATCATCGGCCTGAACATTTGTAGGACTAAGCGCAAAGCTTCCAAGAGTTGCAGTAACTAATGCAGTACTTACTGCAAAGATTTTAAAGTTAGTCATGATAGACCTCCATATGTAAAGTATAAATCTGATTGCGAGTGCGCACTCTTTAATCACAAGCCTATTATATATAGAGAAGTAAGCGTTGTCAACGTTAAAAAAGTATGAGATTCTAATATTTTTTATGAAAAAATCTCCTAGGCAGGCGATCTAGGAGAATGAAGAGATATAAGTATGAAATTTACGTACTTTTAAGTAAAAAAATCAAGATTAGAAAAAAAGAAAACGAGAATTAATGTAAAAAGCTTGCCAATGTCAATATCAAGAAGAGATACAAGATGTTTGAGCGTATCAAAGTCTGGTTGCGCACGTCCTTTCTCCCAGCCACAAATAGTCTGCTTACTAAAATGTAATGATTCAGCGAGCGCTTTTTGGCTAAGTCCTTTTGCCTTTCTGGCTTCTCGGATAGTGTCTCCTAATTCTTGTGTGATTTCGGTTTTGAATTGTTTTGCAGTCATAATCACTCCTGAAGAAAAGCGTTTTCTTTATGATTATTATAACATTTTGATAAGAAAATATACCAGCACAAATATGAGTGATTGAGATATTTATAGAAGTAAGTACGTGCCAAAACTTTGAATTTCGTCTAACTAAATTCGGTGAGGAATTGCCCTTTTATCAGTCGCTTTAGCGACTAGAGAAAATGGACAAATGTTTTACGAAAATCCCACTGAATAAGTCTTAACTTTATTTTTGTTTTCCCGTTCGATTCAATATTAATGTAAGCACTCTGATAAAGAGTTTGGGATGAGCGCGTGCAATATGAACAATGGCACGGTCACCCATAGAATGGAAATATCGACGTTTGGGCTTTTCATCTGTCGCTGCTTTATAAAAGAGTTCGGCAAGTTGTAGAGAAGTTGCGCCAGCACCCAGACTTTCGCCAGATAAAGCACCACGAATACTAACTACGAGAGGTTGATAAGGACTATTTTGCTTTAGATTTTTTTCTGCATTTTCCATAGCAATCGCACCCCAACTTGAAGCTGTGCCACCAGGTTGAATAACGATTGAACGTATACCAAAAGCTTTGACTTCAGTATCAAGTGTATCAGACCATTGTTGCATTGCAGCCTTTGTCGCATGGTAAAAGCTCCCTAATGGCATATAAAGATCGCCACCAATGCTTGAAATATTGATAATTCGTCCAGATTTTTGTGTGCGCATTGTAGGTAGAACAAGTTGAGAAAGCTCTACTGCACCAAAGAAGTTAGTTTCAAACTGTTTACGGACATTTTCCATTGAGATTTCTTCTGCTGGACCATATTCACCATAGCCGGCGTTGTTGATGAGGACGTCGATGCGGTCTGCTTGGTTCAGGATTTCGGTGACAAATGCTTGGTTACTTTTGGAGTCTGTTACGTCAAGTTTGAGTGCAGTGATATTTTTGTCTGTTGGGATTTTTTTGACACGGCGAGCGCCCGCAAAGACCTGCCAACCTTTATTGGCAAAGAGTTTTGCGGCTTCGTAGCCCATGCCGTTTGATGCGCCTGTAATGATGACTGTTTTCATGATAAATGTCTCTTCCTTTTTAAATAAATGATTGTTCATTCACTTAAACATTATAAATGAATAATCATTCACTTGTCAAGTGAAGTGTCATTTAATGCAAAATTAGGGCATCTACTGAGAGTTCAATCATTTGATCAATTTCTTTTTCGGATGGACCTGTTCCACTACGAGCATGTGATGTTAGAACTAGACTGATTGCAGAAGCAGACCAAGTTAAAAGCAAATCAACTGGATAATCTTTGATTATTTTTGCTTCTAAAAGCCTATTATAAAGCGCTACTATAATCTCTGCGCGCTTCATTGAATAGGCAAGCCCTTCTGTTGAAATTTCGCTTGGATTTTCAAGTGCTTCTCGCATAAAAAGCGTCTCTCTAGGATTATTACTCCAAGAAGTAATCATAAAGCGAAGGTAGTTTTTAAGTTGAGCAAGGGGATTTTCACCAGCTTGTGAGATTGCTTCTGTATCACCATCATCAAGTAAATCTTTGACTTCAATCAAAATGCTACCTAGCATATCTGTCTTATCCTTATAATAAATATAAATCGTCGCGGGACTAACGCCAGCAATTTTGGCTACTTTTGCAATAGAAAGTCCGACAAGTCCAACTTCTTTGGTCAGTTGAAAAACGGCTTGGGAAATGGCTTCTTTTTTATTTTCATCAATTTTTCTCATAGTTTTATTTTAAGTAAATGAATATTCATTTGTCAAGGGGGATGTAAAAAAGAACAGCGTGATCTCTGTCATGCTGTTCTTTTTATAATTCATATTGTCTAAGAAGATTTGAGATGTTTTCTTTGTATTTGTCTAGAAAGGTCTGATTTTTAATACGTAGACAGCCTTTTCCAGTTGAAGATTTTGGGAAGTTTTTTGTGTATTGCTCAAATGTGGATGTCGTATCGTAGATATAGAGAGCAATATAATTTTTTTGAGGAGCGATATTGATATAGCCCGCATCTTCATAATCTGGTGATGGCCGTGGATTTTTTCCTAAAGCAAGAGCACAGAAGGTTTTTCCATTATCAAAAAGTCGTGGAGGATGGTTTGGGAACTGCTTGACAACGAGTTTCACTACTTGTCGCATGAGCTCGGAATCAAAGCTTTGTGCAATGAGCCCATCAAGATTTTCTGCTTTATTATACATTCTACCTCTTTACTTTTTTTCAAAGTAACGCATAGCAAGGAGAAGAGCTTTGCGGAAAACTTTGGGATGGTTTCTTGCAACATACACCATAAATTTATCACTAAAAGAGTGCAAATAGCGTAGACTAGGCTTGATATCTGTTGCTGCTTTATAGAAAAGTTCCGCTAAATCGGTAGTTTTTGCGCTATTTTTCATAAATCGTTCTAGACCCATAGCAACTGAACTTACAAGGGGTTGATAGGCAGAGTTCTCACTCATGTTCGCCTTAGAATTATCAAGAGCGATAGAACCCCAACTAGACTGTGTACCTCCAGGCTGGATACAGATGGAACGAATACCGAAAGGAGCGACTTCAAGATCAAGAACATCGGACCATTGTTGAATAGCTGCTTTTGTCGCGTGGTAATAGGCACCAAGCGGCATATAGACATCACCGCCAATACTTGAGATATTAACGATACGACCATAATTTTGAGCGCGCATAATTGGTAGGACAAGTTGAGTGAGTTCAACTGCACCGAAAAAGTTAGTTTCAAATTGTTTTCTTATCTTGTCCATTGGAATTTCTTCTGCTGGCCCATATTCACCATAGCCAGCGTTGTTGATGAGGACGTCAATGTGTCCTGCATCATTAAAAATCTGTTCAATGAAAGCATGGTTTGAAGTGGAGTCAGTCACATCAAGTTTGATGGCAACAATATTTTCACCATCTTGGGGAATTTTTTCGACACGACGTGCACCTGCGTAAACTTTCCAACCTTTTTTGGCGAACAGTTTTGTCGCTTCATAGCCCATGCCGTTTGATGCTCCTGTGATTGCTACTGTTTTTTGATCGGTCATAATATCACACTTTCTTATTTTTGATGTGGTTCATAATTTTGCTTTTGCGCTTGTAATGATTGTGTCCCAGTCGTTGTTTTCTATGGTATTTAAAAGCAGCATGAATGCTAAAACACTTTCATTTTTTTAAAGACTTTTTGTAGAGGTCTGAAGTTTTGATTTGGGCGGTCATTGCTGACGAAAATTCGTCTTTACGTTTTTCTTGAGTAGCGGACTGCTTGGCAGAGTAGATGTAGCGCGCCCAGTCGCGCTGATAACCTGACGTGAGGTTATCAAAGTAGTCAAGCGCTGTCAGTTCGGTCAGTAATTGACGAAGCTCTGGGAGCTTGTTTGTATAGTCAGTAACGCGTTGACTAGCTACAGGAGTTTTTCTTGTTTTTTGACTGGCTATATTTTTGATAGCAATGACGGTGTAAATCTCGTCAAGTGCAACCATACGATTGAATTTGAGTGTACTATCGGTAACGAGTTTACTATCAGGATTAATCTTTAATAAGTCAAAAAGTTCATCACGATGAATGGAGGTGCTAAACTTTTTGTTTCCAACTTTCGGATAGGCGACAACATAAAGGCCGTCAGGGGATACTTTATCACGATATTTAGCAAAAGACTTTGTAAATTCTTGGGGATTTGTGACGAAAGTAACGATGAGGTCGTAACTGTTTTTTTCGTCAGCATCCTGACAGTTTGTTAAGTCTGATAAATAGCTGCTATCGGGAAGATTGAGTACCAATTTATTGTTGAATTTGTTGAGATTGAGTTTTTCTACTAGCGTTTTTACCATCTATTTTCTCCGATTTTTAAGATAATTATACCACTTCAAATGGTAGGTGCAAACTGTTTATTTCTAAATCATTTTTGACTTCATTAGCTCTGATAAGTAGAAACAAAAAAACTCCCGAGGAGTAGACGGGAGTTTTAGGAGTAATTTATGAAAAAGTTTATTTAGGAGTATGAAAACATTATATGTCACAAAGCTGAAATGAAACTTAAATGAAAAGGAAAACCTTTTCTTTTTTATTTATTATAAAAATTAATTGTCGTATTAAGGAAAAATTCGGGAAGGCCATCGTATTTTTGAGTGTAATTTTTCCGAAATCGTTCATCATCACAATACATATGGGTCAAGCCGATGTGTGCCTCGGGTGTGACGCTGTGGTCTTCCCAGTAAAATTCGAGCCATCTTTTGTGAAGTTTAACAGCTTCAAAAGCGAGCTGCTCATCGTTGTCAGCATAAGCTTTTTCTAATATATTAATAATTTTTTCATGAGTTTCCTTTGTCCAACCAAAATCTGTTTCACTTTGGTTTAGAAATTTTTGGTTTGCTTTTTTGATAGTTTGCTGACCGTATTTTTGGCGGATTTCGATGCCATAATTTTTTTCATTTTCTTCTAGTTGTTGCTGTTTGAAAAGTTCAAAATCTTTTTTTGACATTTGATAATCTCCTTTTTCTAGTTTTGATGATAGGTGTTTAATCAGTGCTGATAAGGTATTTTGGCGTTCTGTCAGTACTGACAGATGTGTGGTCAGCGCTGTTTTTTCATCAATTTGTGCTGACAGAATTTCTTTAATTTTCTCTAATGGTACATTGAGCTGACGGAGACTCAAGATGTAGAAAATTTGATTGAGGTCATTGTCAGTATAGTTTCGATAGTCATTGTCAGCGCGACTGGGTGAGAGTAAGCCTACGGACTCCCAATGTCGCAAAGTTTTTGAGGTTAGCCCTGTGAGTTTAGTAACTTGTTTGATGTTCATATAAGACTTGAAGACAGGTGTCACAAGCGTGTCAACTGTATTTTCCTTTCGTTATAAAGTGAGAAGTTTAAAGATTAAATTTCTCCAAATCATCAGCTGATAAGTCTATTTTACAACTTTACCTTAGGTCAAGGTCAAGTGATAAGCTAGAAAGGCTTATATACCAAGTGCCGCGAACAATCTCTCGTGACTCGCCTACGTTTTTACCTACGCTCTACTCAAAAATTAGCGAAATCGGAGAAAAGTTTCATTTCATTTTCTGCCTTGGTTGGTTCTAAGTGACTATATGTGTCCATTGTCATTTTTAATGTTGCGTGTCCTAGTCTCTCTTGAATGACTTTGTAAGACATACCAGCATTGAGGCAAAGTGAAGCGTGTGAGTGTCGAAAACCGTGAAAACCAATATCTGGAACATTTGCACCCTTAAAAATAGTTTTCAGTGTCCTTTTAAAACTATTATAGTCAGCAACTCCCCCGGTCTTTTTTGGAAAGATAAGTTTTTGATTGGGTAGACCTAATGCCATAAAATATTTTTGTTGAAAAAGCCACCAAGATTTAAGTATCTTTTGAGCGTGAGGGTCAATATGTACAACTCTCACGCTTTTACTTGTTTTTGGAGAGTCTTGTATCTGCTGTTTAAGAGTGACATTCTTATTTACAGTAATCGTACCATTATTAAAGTCTAAGTCTTCCCAGTTTAAGGCGAAAGCTTCACCAATACGCAAACCAGAAGCGACAAGGAGACGGCATAAAGCAGTCATGAATTCATTTGTCCATAACCCTTTAGGAAGTCCTTCTAGATGTTTAAAAAATTGGTTGAGTTCATCCTTGGTTAAATGTTTTTGTTGCCTTGCAGTTGATTGTACTTTAACTTTGGGGATAAGAATGTTTTGACAAGGGTTAGAACTGACGATACCTAAAGACAGGCCGTACTTAAAAATACGGTTTGTAATGCTGAAATAGAGCCGATAATCACGGCCTTTTCCTTTTGCTCTTCTAGATTTATTACCAATTGGTAAACTAGCAGTTTCAGCCCATTGATTGACTTGCTTTTGAATGATATGTGGAGTGATTTTGTCTAACCTATATTCTCCAAAAGATGGTAATATATAGTAAGTGAGATAGCTGTGTATGTTCCCTAAACTACGCGGCTTTTTATCTTTTTTATAGAAATCAAACCAGAGTTCAGCAAGGTCTTTAAAAGTCTTGAGCTGCTTTTCCTTTTTGACACATCCATTTTTAATAAAATCATTTTGAAGCCGTGAGAGTTTAGTCTTAACGGCTTTTTTTGTGTTCCCACGCACATCAGTACGTACTTGCTTACCTGTGAGCTTGTCAATGCCAATATAAGCACCACGGAGGATGTAACGTATCTCTCCGCCTTTAGTTTTGTATTCTTTGATATTTAGTTTGTTCATGTTGGTTTGTCTTTCTAGCACCGCCCAGTACGCAAAAGTCAAAACATGAATATGGTAGCCCATAAAACCTTTTATATAAAGTTTATAGTTACTTTAAAATTATATTTTATTCATCATCACGAGATAAATTTTTAGCATCCTCTAGATAATCCATAATTGATTGTTCTTGTTGACCTTTCATAAGATAACCAATGTAACTTATTAATTCTTGTTGTTTGTCTATAGTTAGAGAGTGGAATGCATTGAGAATCCAGTCATCTACTTCCTTTTCTGAATGATTGAGTCGTCTTTCATTGTCTGTTAACTTTTTTTCAATCTTTTCTTTTTCTTGTTCCATGAAATGAATATTGGAACTAGCTATTCCACTTTTTACATACTTTAAAGCTGAAGTAGCTTGTTCCAGACTAGCTGCTATTTCCATTTTTGTATTATTGAATTTTTCTTTGTCACTATCTGTTTCCACAAGTGTTTCTAAATCATTTAATTTTTTATTCATATCCTCAAGATATGAAATATATTTATATAACCCAAAGTGATCTCCTTTACTTTCTAAATCAAGAACACGCTGGATCTCTTTATCATCACTCTTTTCAATACCCGACAAATAAGCAATCGAAACTCCAAAATAATCTGCTAATATTTTAGCCTTATCAACCCTTGGCTCTACACCTCGTGATTCATAACTTGCAAGTGTCGATTTTCCAATATTTGTCTTATCACTTAATTGTTGTAACGTAAGTCCTGCATTTATTCTTAACTCTTTGATTTTATTTGTCATATTAGCACCTCTTGAAAGCATTATATCATACTTAATTTAATTTTGTATAACTTTTTTGTTGACTTTTGCACGAAATTAAACTAAAATGATTTTATCGTTTAAAATTAAACGTAATTAAACTAGGAAGGAGCGATCTTGAAAGAGATAACAAGTGAAATTGCAAAAGCAATCCGGCGAAAAGCGGCTGATTTGCAGCTTTCTCAGAAGGAAGTGTGCAAAGAAATTGGTATAACTCCAAAGACATATTCACGTCTGAAGGTAGGCGGTTATCATGTAAGAGATACAGTTTACATAAAAGTAACTCAGTGGCTAGTAAAAGACTATTAAAAAAGCGCACCGCCCAGTACGCAAAATTGAAAGCAAGAAAGACTGCAATGTCATGAAACTATGTAGAAATGAGGATAAATGACCCCATTAGTATTATTTGACAGCCTAGACTTGTCAAAAGCAAGCAATGAAAATTTTTATACGACTACCGAGATTATTGCTGAACGATCAGATAATTCTTATAAAGTTGTATCTGATTTAGTTCGTAAATATCGTTCTGAACTTGAAAAAATTGCACCTCTAAATAGCTTTTTGAAAAAGCTAAATGCAAATGATGTAGGGCGTTCAAGAAAAGTTTATCATCTTAACGAACAACAAACTTTATTCTTTATTCCATTGTTGGGAAATACTCCTGCAGTTGTACAATTCAAGTTTGATTTAGCTGCTGCATTTGTAGCACTGAGAAACGAACTACAAGCCCGCAAGATTGCAAGAGCAGTTGAAAAGCCGAAAGGAATTACTCTTCATCAAGCTATTTCTGAGTGGAATCATTACCCACGGCATGGTAAGATATGGCATACGATTATTAGAAGTTTGCTTGCTACAACAGTAACAGGACTGACCAAGAAGCAAATTCAAGCTAGAGATACTGACTGGAGAAAAGAAAAAACGCTCCTAGACCTCTTAGATTCGGAGGAAATGGAACGTTATAAAATGCTCGAAAATATTGTGATATCCATGATTGAAGCTGGCTCTGACTATGACCCTATCAAAGCAGCAATCAAATCCACAATGACAACAAAAAAAGCTGAAACCACCACAGAAACAGCTTAAAACAATAGTAAGGCAAGCTCTTTACGAGTTTTGCTTTACTCAAATTATAACATATTTGAGGAGAAACACAAATGAACCATACAATCGAAGTATTATACCCAACTCACGGCACGCAATCAGGCGCACAAGTTCAGTTTGACCCAAGCACACACATTTGGACAGTTTGGACAAAACAAGGCTTAGAACGAACGTTTAGAAGCGTAACTTCTTATGTTAGATACATGACGAAAGGTTGATGGATATGATTGAAGATATTAATTTAAAAAACGCTGAAGTTTCAGCAATCCTAACAATGGTTTTAGATGAAATTCAAGGAATATATAATCTTGAAGAAGAAAATTGGCACCATGAGTTAGTTAGACTTAAAAGTACTCTATTTACTTCGCTTTATATGATGGATGAACGAGTACAAGATATTAATGGAATCGCTAGATTAATCATGAAAAAAGAAGTTCAAAAGGAGAAATCATGAGCCAAATATTATCAGAGCGAACAGAGCAAGAACTTGCTCAAGGTGTGTTGCAACGCTTGGATAAGCTTATAGAGCAGCGTGAGCAACTAAACAAACCATTTCCTTATGTGCAACAGTCCGAACTGATGAAAGAGTTAGGTGTGTCTACAACTTATTTTTCTAAGCTAAAATTACACGGCTTAAAACAGGTCATCTTGGAAGATGGCGATCGCACCGTTTGGTATTCCAAGCAACAACTTGCGGAATTAATGGACTCTCTAGCAGAGTAAAAAAAACTAGCGAGGGAGATTGCTGGCAGTATGATAAAACTAAAGGACATAAGGAAATGAACATGAACAAACAATGGTCTATGACCGCAAAAGTAAATGAGCTTGAACGTAGAAAGCTCAAAAAGTTTGGTGCAGTGAAAAAGGAGTATCGAGAGTTTTCGATTTACTACAAGAAGATTGCTACTTCCGGCTCCTTTTGTCCGCCTGTGAGAGTTTTGTTGTTAAATATAAGCAACAAGCCTCATCAGAGCCACAGACCCAATGGGAGGGCTAGGAAATGACTGACATCAAAGTTAGCTACTTTGTAGCAGACACAGACAGCGCAGTCATGGGGAAACTCAAAGCCGCTTTAGGAGAGGTTACCCAAAAGCGAGACAGCTTACGATTAGAAGTATCAGAAATAAAGGAGCTAAAAAATGAAATTTAAAAACTTACAACCACTAGACCAGAATATTATCACTATTATGAAAGCACACATAGGACTTGATAAAGTGATTAAGCTTGATGTACTGGTGGACTTGACGAATAGCGATAGGCGCACGATACAAGCTCGTATTGCCTACTTACAAGAGCATTACTGTGCCATTGGCTCAACTGATGATGGCTATTTTGTACCACAAAGTGAGGAAGAGCGGACGGCGGGAATTACGAAGAAAGAGAAATCCGCATATAGCGCTTTACGTGCAATTAGTGGTGTTCGTACCGCTCCTCTTGATTGGCTGGACAAGATGATGGATTAGGAGGAGAACGTGACGGAAGTTACCATGGACTATCAATATTTAGAGCAACAACGCAATGCTTGGGAACGATTGGAAAAAAATCTTAAACGAGCTTTATCTCTACCTTGGGAAGAGTTTGACAGTCCCGACAGTGGAAAAATTCCCAAAGAGCTAGATAAAGTTCATGTCTTGCACCATGATGTTTATGAGTACCCCATCCTTGCAAGTAAAAATATAGAAATCGAAAACGCGCGAATGAAACGACCGAGCCTTTACCTGAATAATGGATTGATTGCCCTAGGAATTGGATATGGGGTTCTTGGTTCAAAAAAAATCAAAGGGACGTCTGAGGAACAAAAAGAAGTAACAATCAGTGAGGAGAACGCCCCCGTTTTGTCAGTGCCATCCTCGATTATTTGCATGGAACTATTGCCTTTAAAGAGGGACAACTCTTTGCAACCAACGCCTACCAACTAGCTTATCTTTCAGAAACTGCACTTGCGAAACGGTACCGAACCAGTCAAAAAAGTCTTTTCCAAGCGGATGATGTGATGAATATTTTAAAATTCATTCACTCAAAATTGGAACTCGAACCCGTAAAGACGATAAAAACATCGACTATCGCAGGGGCGGACTTTCAGCTAGATTTGGAGAAAAAAATAATCTTCCAAGACCGCCCTCCTCAAGCCACGGAGTGTTATTTCAAATACTTTGAGGGCCAATATTACCAAGCTGTCAGTGAGCTAACTGTGAAATACGCGGAATTTCTTTCAGAGGTTACTGACGACTCCGACAGTTTGCACAATGCGAGTTTGCAACCTATTTATCAAATGTTAGTAGCTTGTGGCTTGCAGAAAAAAGACAAATTTTTTGTGTCAAAATCAAGAGAGCGGACGGGAAAAGGGTTGAGAAATGGCATTGTTTCCTCCCTCTTTGATACAAAAACCGTAAACCTCAATGAGTTGGCCAACAAAGCCACGGGAGCGATGGCATGGGCGAATCTTGATAGTAAAGAGATGTACCTGGCGACCGAAAGCGCAGGCCTTGACCGTCAGCTCGAAATCATGCTAAAAATCATTGCAACTGAAACCATAGCCCAAGGACGACGACAAGGAAAAGATTATTCTGAGGTTAATTTAAGCGGTATATTGTCAATTGATACGAATGAAAAAGTCTTCTTTTCTTCGGGAATGAAGAGTAGGGCGGTAAACATCGCTTTTAAAGACCGCCCCAAAGAAGAGACAGACTCCGAGCGTAAAGATTGGTTTGATCCCTATGCGATTCCTTTGACTACTGACAAGGTAGCAGGAGGTTTGGCTGCTTTGCTTCATTCTTTTCTCTTTTGGAAATCTACGACGTTTTGTTTTGACTTTAAGCAAGTAGAAATGAATAACTTTACGGGAGATGATGCCCAGTTTGACGATGTTCAGGTTTATATTATGGATAAAATGATCGCAGGCGATGAGGTGGTCTTGATTACTAATAATGATGAGATTAAACAATTACTCAAAGAAACTTACACGGGGGCAACCAAGAAATTAGACCGAAAAAATGCACTTGATGAAATCGGGATGGCAGAACGTAAAAGCCAGGTCATACACCCCAATAATCTCGAACGAAAAAGTATTAGGCACATCAGAAAAACCAATCCTAAAAGATTTCAAAAAGCAAGTACTGCTTACATGGAACAAGTGATGGAAAATGCGAAATTTATACAAAACCCACAACCTAACCCAGAAATAACCCATATTTTAGGAAGCGAATAACCGCACTAATAAAGGGATTGACCCCCAATAACCCGTATAACCCACATTTCTCTTATAAGGGTTATTTCATATAAAAATAATTATCTAGGTTTTAATACTATACCAATTTTTAATAAGAAATAAATTTTATTTTATACTCTTTTAAGGGGAAATACGGGTTAGAGGTTTTTGCGGGTTAAGCGTTGGTAGCGTTGGGCTTGAGGTGGGTTGTAAAACGGGTTATAACCCGCAAAATTTGGGGGTTATGTTGGAGAAATAGATAGAATCAAATACAAAACATAAATTGGTATATTTAAAAAAGGAGAAAAAACAACTCGAATGGGTAAAAGAGGGTATAAAAGAAAATAAGGTGCATTTGTAAATGCACCAAATAATTAAATGCACCCTACAAATGCACCCTTAAAAAACCTATATTATATAAAGGGTTATGGACAATAGGGTATAAAGGTGCATTTATATTTAATAAAAATAATATTTAGTATTAATTAAAAGGGTGTGTCTCTCATGTACACCTAGTAAAAGTTTGACGAATTAAATGCACCCCATGAAAACAACGCTTTCAAAACAGTGTTAAGCTTTGATATGACAGGGTTTGTGAGGGGTGTGTTACTAAATGCACCACTGAAACCAAACGCACCCCTAAAATAGGAGAAAAGATGAAAAAAGCACGTTGTCCGACTTGTTAAAACCTGTTATAAATTTTACTGACAGAAACTATATATTAGAAAAATGGAGAAAATCAAATGAAAATTACAAAACAAATAGCACAAGCAAACCTTAATCTCTTGAAAACTTTTATGAATAGCTTTGCGAATGAAGCACAAGGCACAGAGATTGCATTTGAGGTCAAAGGGGCTTTATCAGTGTTAGATAACGCACTGGCTCAAAGTGGGGAAGAACAAGCTGAATACCAACCGAAGACACCCGCAAGTATTCGATTAAAGAACATCAAAAAGTTTCTTGAGGAATGGATTGATGATGATGCAGCAAGCGCAACAAGTGCGGAGGTTGACCTTTTAGCAGAGCTTTTGGGATTCCGTGAGCTTGTAGAGTTCCCTGATGTGTTTGATAAAGATGATGAGGACAACATCAAAGCACAGATACAAGAACTATACTCACTCAACAATTCAATGATTACTGCAGACCCTAACCATATACCAAGATATACAGACGGAACAATTATTAAACCGTCTGACTTAGCAGATATGAACATGAATGCTTTAGATAATATCGCTGAACTCATCGGCTTTGAATTAGAAGAATAGGAGAAATAATGAGAGTAAGACACCCAACAAAAATAGTTGTTTTAACTAAATAATAAAAATGGCTGTTAAGTCAATAAATGCAAGGAGTTACAAGATTTATTTGTAGTTCCGATTATAATATATATTTACCAATAGAAAATGGAGAAATGAACATGAGAACACTTGAAGAAATTGAAACACAATTCATCAATATAAAAAAAGCAAACGAACAAGAATTTAAAGATTATGATGATAAAGTTTTTGAAGCACAGAGAGAGCTTGAGGAAGCCAATAAGGAGCTTTCAAATGCGGAA
Organism: Lactococcus allomyrinae; assembly: GCF_003627095.1. Classification (NCBI taxonomy): domain Bacteria; kingdom Bacillati; phylum Bacillota; class Bacilli; order Lactobacillales; family Streptococcaceae; genus Lactococcus; species Lactococcus allomyrinae. The sequence goes on from NZ_CP032627.1 coordinate 2,216,707, forward strand.
GCTACCGCTAACCTTGAAGCTTACAAGATTGCTAAAGATAAAATTTGGACAACAAAACAAAGCGTTGAGATGTATCAGAATATCAAGAATAAAAAAGTGAAGAATCCTCTAGTTTCAGAGGAGGAATATAAAACACTTACTCAAGAGATTATTCGTGCTGCAGATGCCTTTAATGATAAACAAATGGAGCAAGCGAAAAAACTTGCCGAACAATTGAGTGAGTTGTCTGCAGAACGAAATGCAATGATCAATAAATCTAATAGTCTGTTATCTACTTTGCAGCGTGACTTTAAAAAGCTAGAAATTTTGGAGGGAACAAACTCAAGAGTAACTCACACGGCTGATGGTGGGAAAACAATTACGAGCTTGCCACAAGTTCGGGTGGGTTATCTTGATACAAAAAATTTATTAAATAGAGCATTGGGGGGAGGGAAATAGTGAGTGAATACGAAAATTTGATGGCTAACATCTCTAAGCAGAATGAACTAAAAAACCAAGGTAAACAATCTTTACCAGCAACACCAGAGTTACGTGAAGCTATTGCAGTAAAGCATAACTTGCCAGCAGAGATGGCTGAGAGATTACGAGGAGAGGATGAGCAATCGCTCATTCAGGATGCGGAGTATCTTAGCCAGTATGTTAAAAAGACAGTACCAACAGCTCCGTTGAAAAGCACAGAACCAATCATGAAAGACCCATTGACACAATCACTACAAGAACTTGTACATGATCTAACTGGACAATGATATAGCAAGAGAGATGAGTGTGCAGTGCCTGCTCTTAGCTTTAAAAGATAACCAGATGAAACTATGTTAATTATTATTTATTAACATAGTAGTTTAAATAAATAATAAAAAAATATTTATATTAATTTATTATTTTTTTAATTTTATTTTTCTAATTTGAAAATAATTTTTAAAGAAAGTATGGGGCATAGCCCCCTCCCCCTCGGTCGCGCCGTCTTTCACGCCGTCACTGTACATTTTTTCTCGTGCGTGTGTTTAACAGGAGGAAAAGAGGTTTAAAAAATGAGTACCATCCGATGTAAAATCTGTAAAAAAATGTTCCAAACTGCCAAACAAGAGCGGTATTGTAGCGAAGAATGTAGAAAAGAAGCTCGCAAGAAAGTTCGTAAAAATTGGGAAGAAAAGAACCCTGATTATATGAAAAATTATATGCGAGATTTACGTAAAAAATAGTGCTACAAATCAAGTCGTAGCACGATATAAAAAATATAAAGTAAAATCCCCATACAAGGGCATTTGGATATAATAGTAGTTAAGAATTCAGTTTTTAAAGCGCATTGCAGTGCGCTTTTTTTGTTTATATTCTAGTGATATAATGATAATAATCACAAGTAAAAGAGGAAATAGTATGGGAAATAAAATTCAAGATAATGATTCTATAAATGAGTTAGGAAAAATTATTAAAACAACGAAGGTTTTGAATCCTATTTTAAAGTTATTAAATATAGATTCTGGAATAGACATCAATAAGATAACAAAAGAATATGCTGATTTATTGACATTAAATGATGACTTTAATATGTACTATCATGATAGGGGGTGGATTGCTCATGAATCACTTAACATAGATGTTTTGAAATTCTGTGTTAGTATCGCAAAAGATGGGAATATTGATCGTGGCGAAGAAGCTCTGATGGAGTATTACGAAGGTGAATTAAAAAATTTTGAGAAATATTCTTATAGAAAGCATTTTTATGATAGACATGAGCTATTAAACCTTGCGATAGAAGATTATTTTTCTGGACGGTACCATGCTTCTATACCGATAGCTTTATTAAGTGCTGACGGAATAATAAATGATGTTGAACCAACGGGATTATTTGCGAAAGAAACCGACTTGGAAGTTTGGGACAGTATCTCTGGCCATGGGAGCGGCTTAAAGTCTTTGGTTTCACTGTTAAGTAAAAATCGAAAAAAAACTAGTACGGATTCTATATCTCTTCCATATAGAAATGGTATTTTACATGGAAGAGATATAAATTACTATAACAAATTTGTTGCCATTAAATCTTTTGCATTATTAATATATTTAGCAGATTGGATAAGAGAGAGATCTAGTGAAGCTGATAGGATGAGAAAAAAAGAAGAGAAGGAAACAAAAACGTGGGGAGAATTATTTAAAAGTATAGCCAATACAACTAGGGAACAAAAAGAAAATGAAAAGTTGCTAAAGGAATGGAAACCGAGATTTTTTGAAGTAATTCCATCTACTTATGAAAGTAATTCTCCAGAAGAAAAGGTCTTTGAGTTCTTAGAATGTATAAAAAATAAAAATTATGGCACACCTACTTCTATGTATCCAACTTTTATTCTAGGGAATTCCTCAAGAAAATCAAAAGCTAGAATACTTAGAGAAAATTTTAAAGATATAACAATTACTAATTATGAAATATCTAAAATTAATGATAGTTCAGCAGCAGTCACTATGATAACGATGAAAATAGCTTATGAATATAACGGACTGTTAAAAGAAAAAAATGTGGATTTTAGAGTAATGTATGAAGTTAACGGAGAAGTAAATAATCGACTTAAATTAAATGGTAGTTGGAAAATCACAAATATAGAAGGTATTAGCTATATTTTGATAGAATGATAAAAATTCACTAATATTTTTACTATTAATAAAGTTTTTCAGTTCAGAAAAAAATTAATGTGAAGAATGCGGCAAAAGAAAGCATCTCTTTGTTGCTAGGAGTGCTTTTGTATTACTGAATTTTAGGACTTGTATTCGCAAATTCTATGAATGCAAAAACGAAAATTTCTGTTTTGCTACTTGTGACAGAATGCTATACCGACATCACTTAGGGTATGAACAATATACAACATTTGTATATTATCAGTAGCATATATTTATAATATTAATACAATTTCAGTTTTTGGTATGATAATAATTAAATAGGTAAAAGATTAATGAGTATGAGTATGAAAAAAGTAAAAATTGTTATAGTTCTTTTTGCAAATAGTCCTAAGGGTAGCTTTGAAAAAGAAGAATTAGTGGATGAAAAAGATTCGTTACGAAGCGTTGCGATTAAGCTTAATAATGAATATGTAAGTAATATACCGGAAGAAGAAAGAGAAGGCTATCAAAGAATTCTAAGTTCCACCAACCCACTCGGAATAACGGTAGAAAAAGAATCCCCATATAACGGTACATTTTTTTATTTTAATGATGAAGAAGAAGTTATGTTTATGACACTCTATGAATTTCTTGAAAGAGATACTACTATTTTTGAAATAGAAAATCTTATTTCTAAAGGTTACCTGAATGGCACTTCTGATATTATCTATGTATATGTTCCAAATGGATTGGGAAGCGGTCCAGAATTAGATTACGTAAAAATTCTATTATCTACTTTTTCTAAAGTGGTCCTCCCTGTTGTTGGTGGATTTTTTGCAAAAAAAATAAAAAAAATTATTTTTATGAAAAAGATGAAAAAGCGGGCAAAGTATTGGGTGGAAAATAGAGGTGTAAGAGGAGCAAAACAGATTAGAGCTTTTATAGATATTAAAGGGGAGTGGCTGACTGAGGACTTAAAAAAATGTCTAGCTATTGATGAAGAAATAGCAACAACTTTATTAAAGTCTTTAGGTTATGAATTGTCGGGTGATATTTGGTATAAAAGTTACTCTGAAGAGGCGATAATTAATAGGAAACGTTGGGAAGAATATTCTGAACATAATTACATGTACTAAATTATGAGGAAAAATATAATATATAAAAAAGCACTTACTAAGTGCTTTTTATGGTTCTCAATTTTACGTACGGCGGTGCAATTTTTACCTACGTTTTTACTTACGTATTCAAGTAAATGTAAGTTGTTGTAAATGAGCTATATGATGTAAAAAGGCACTAAAAGTGAGGTTGGTTTCTTTATATTCTCCTAAGATATTGCTTATTTGGATTAGGTCAAGGTCAAGTGATAAAACTAATTTCTTGACAGAAAAAACTTTTTCGTTTACAATTGTAAACATAAAGAATAAGAAAGCTGGATATGACAATGAAAGTTACTTTTAAAACGCTTGATGGACGTACAGGAATAAAAGAGTTTGAGACTGTTGATGAGTTTGTAACATTGCAAAATCGAGAAATTCCTGCAATTGATGATTCAGCACATGTTGTCGAATTAATAGTTGACGGCAAAGTGCGTGAGTTTAAAGGAAATATTGCTGATTTATACTTTGAACTGAGTAAGTAAGAAAGGAATTGAGTTCGTCTTCCTTGAAGCTGTGTCATTAGGCAAAATGGAACGTTCACTTCGTGAAGAATTTCATTTTTCTAAATATTTTCGTTTTACGGCAGTCGAGCTCACATCTTATATGAAAGTACACCATATTTCATTATTGACAGGTGATTTCGAGCAAAATTTTCATTTTTATGTGGATATTTTAGGATTACGTTTGGTCAAAAATTCAATTAATCAAGGCAATATTTATATGCGACATGTCTATTATGGTGATTTTTTGGGAAGTGTCGGAACTGTAGTGACTTTTTTTCCTGACCATCGTTTTAATCATGAACGTATCGATGGGAAGTCAGCACTGACAGGAATCAAGTTTAGCATTCCACGCGGTTCACGACAGTTTTGGACGAAGCGATTAGCAAAATTTATTACTGACAGCTCTGTAAGTACATCTAAAAGTTTGTCAGTACGGGATTTTGACCAAATTCCTCTAGAATTTATCGAAACAGATGATATTTTAACCAACTGGAATGTTAATACGTTGACAGATATTCCGGCAGAATTTCAAATCACAGGAGTTCTTGGTACAACGTTGTTGACTGACCATATCGAAGCTACCACTCAATTTCTCAAAGATATGGTAGGAGATTTTTCAGCAATAACTTTGGAAAAAACAGAGAATAATTTGCCGGTTTCTAAGTGGGGACGTGGTTCGGTAGACCGTATCGCCTTTGCAGTTGAATCTACAGCAGAACTGGATGCCATTTGGCAAAAAGCAGAGCGACTTGACTATACGCGAGAAGCCTATGTGGATCGCGGATATTTTAGCTCGGTGTATTTGCTGACACCATCAGGTAATCGTATTGAGTTTGCGACCTTGCGACCTGGCTTTACACTTGATGAGTCAGTGCGTGAGTTGGGTACAACTTTTGCTTTGCCACCACGCTATGAAGCTCGTCGTAGAGAGTTACTCCGTTATTTTGGAAAACAAGGGGAACATTTCGATAAAATAAAACCTGCTAAGTTTGACGAGGATGTCACAGTAAAAATTAATCAAATTCGTCCTCGCAACGACACATCAGGAACTCGTTATTGAATGAGGTAGAAACAGAAAAATCTAATATTCCAGAAGGCTATGCGCTAAAAGCTTAGGTTGAACGTAAATCAACTGAGTTCGGTGCGCTTGAAATTAGTGAAAATAGATAAATTCCAGAATCGTGCTCTCGCACGAACCTGAAATTTTCTAATTTTCATAATTTTAGGATGAGCGCACCTCACATCTTAATCAACTGAGTTTGGAAGGCTAGAAACTTGCGAAAAAAGATGAAATTTTGAATCTACTGCTTAAGCAGAACCAAAAATTTCCCTATTTTTCACAGTTTCTGAGCAAGCCTTCCTCACATCTTATTTTGAAAGGAGACATAACGTGACAGATTATATTTTTAAGGCTGGTAATCCGTTGCTAGCTCCCATTCTGCTTCTACATAGTACAGGAGGAGATGAACATCAATTATTACCTATTGCTGAGAGGGTTGCACCAGGACATCCCGTGCTCTCTATTCGCGGCCGAGTCAACAATCAGGGGTAAATCGATATTTTAAGCTCCGCAGCGTGGGTGGGTTTACGCAGGATAATTTTGACCTTGATTCATTGGCGCTTGAGAGTCAATGGTTGGCAGATGAAATCTTTGCGTTAGCTGAGAAATACAATCTTGATGCAGCAAAATTTATTGCGATTGGGTATTCAAATGGTGCGAATATTGCACTTTATATGACACTTAAAGGTATTTTTAATTTTGATAAAGTCATTGCACTCCACGGAATGCAACTGACAGAAATTAATCATCCTGTCAGCACTGACAACAAGCGTGTATTTCTAACTTATGCACCTAATGACCCAATTGTATCGGAGCGCAATTTTAATGCATTGATACAAGATTTGGAAACAGCAAGTTGTCAGAATGAGATTTTTAAGTGTACTTACGGTCATCAACTGACCGAAGACGAACTTGTTGCAGCCAAGAAGTGGCTAGAAATGTACTGACAGAATTTCTGTCAGTACGCTGATGCATAATTTTTATGACACAAAGTTAGCGCTACAATATGTCAATTGTAATCATCATTAGCTACTATCTCAACGATGCATTGCAGATAGAACAAATAATTTTTAGAATGAAACGAATAAGCATATTAATGCAAATTTTTATTCATATTAAATAAAACAGGAGAAATATTATGACTCAAGCGATTCAATCACAAATCGAAAATAATCATGTCCTTGGCGGTGTTCATCATGTCACAGCCATAACATCTAGCGCTCAAAAAATCTATGATTTTTTCACAAATATCATGGGACTACGTCTTGCAAAATTGACAGTCAATCAAGACGACTATGAAACATATCATCTTTATTTTACAGAAGAAGACGGTAAAGGCGCAGATATGACTTTCTTTGATTTCAAAGATATTCCGAAAGGAATGCACGGCGCAAACAATATCGAACGTGCATCATTTCGTGTACCAACAGATGCTTCACTGGACTATTGGACAACACGTTTTGATAAAGCTCATGTCAAACATGGTGAAATTACAACAAAATTTGGTCAAAAAACCTTAGAGTTTGAAGATTTTGACGGACAACAATATCAATTGATTTCTGACCAAGCCAATACAGGAGCAGTTTCACAAGGACACTCATGGCAACTTTCTAATGTAGCTGCAGAGCATGGGATTACGGGACTTGGTCCAGTGTTTGTCAAGGTAGAAAATACAGATAACCTTCGCTTAATTTTAGAAACAGTCTTTGGTTTTCGTTATGCAGGTCAGGAAGGAGATTTACATCTTTTTGAAGTTGCTGAGGGTGGCAATGGGGCTGCGTTAATTATTCAAGAAGCGCATGAAGGTGATCGCTACGCTTATCAAGGTTATGGCACAATTCATCATCTTGCACTTGGAACGACAGACCCTGAAACTTTGAAATATTGGATTGCTCGGATTAATGCTTTCCAACTGCCAAATTCTGGTCTGGTGGATCGTTTTTATTTCTCAAGTGAGTATGTTCGTGTTGCTCCAGGTGTTCTTTTTGAAATTGCGACTTATACACCGGGTATTGGAGCTTTAGAGATGGCAAAATCAGGCCTTGGAGTTGTTGACAGTTATGAAGAAGCTTTGATTACTTCAGGTTTCTGGATTGATGAGAGTAAGGAACAATCAGGTCTTGGATTAAGCTTGCCACCACATCTTTTCCCAGGGGATGAAGCGACAAAAGCACGTACTGCTGCAAGTTTACGTCCTCTTGATACATCAGATACACATCGAGACCGTCGTGAAGATGAGCTTTGGACGATTGAAAAAGTCGTTGAACGCAAGGCAGGTGTTCCTCTTGAAGCTACAAAATAAAACTAAGAAATACGAATAATCACAATTTTTAGTTTTAGTACACGAAAATACACCAGCACCACTTTAAAATGCTTTTGACATGAAAGAATATTAATAAAAAAATCTAAAAAGAAAAATCTAATCAATGAAATCTTATAAAGCAGACGAGCTGAATCAACAGCTCGTCTATAAACTTTTATCAGGAAGTGTTGTTCCTCGTCCCATTGCGTGGTTAACAACACAAAATCGTGATGGACTGGTCAATGTTGCTCCGTTCAGTTTTTTTAATGTTGCTTCAAGTCATCCTCCGCTTTTGTCAATTGCTTTTACTGGCAACAAAGATAGTCTGAATAATCTACTTTCAACTCAAGAAGCGGTTGTCCATCTTGTTAACAGTGATAACGTTGAACTAATGAATCTGACTGCTAGTCGTGTACCTGCTCATATAAGTGAAGCAGAGAGATTTTTAATAGAGCTTACTCCCTCGCAAATGGTCAAGGTTCCAACCATAAAAAATAGTAGTGTCCGCTTTGAAACGAAGCTCTACCAGCATATTCCTCTAGGAGATGAGGGACATCTTGTTCTTCTTGAAGTGATTCATTTTGCTTTCGATGATGAAATTCTTGATGAACAAAATTTTCATATCAACACAGATAAACTAGCACCAATCGCGCGTTTAGCAGGGAATGATTACGCAGTGCTAGGAGAAACTTTCACAATAAAACGTCCAGAATAACCCTGTCAGTATGCTGACAGAATAAAAAAATACACTGACAAATTTTGTCAGTGTATTTTTTATATTTTTACTTAAAAAGATTATTTAACTTCTTTAAAAACAACGTGTTTACGTAATTTTGGAGAATATTTTTTAAGTTCCAATTTGTCTGGAGTGTTACGTTTATTCTTTTGAGTAAGGTACAGACGTTCACCAGATTCTTTGTGTTCAAGAATAACATGTGTGCGTACACCAGCTGCCATAGTTGTTTACTTCCTTTCTTTTGAGTAGATTACTTAGTTTCGCGTACTTTGCGGCCTTTGTAGTAGCCTTTAAGTGAAACGCGGTGTGAGTGACGGTAGTCACCAGTAGTTTCGTCAAAAGTAACAGTTGGAGCTGTCAATTTGTAGTGTGTACGACGACGGTTTTTCTTTGCTGATGAAGTGTGACGTGCAGGTACTGCCATTGTTTTAAGTCCTCCGTAGATTTTATCGCTTTTGCATCAATGCACTTAATAAAGTAACATCTTGCAAAAACATACTTTATTAGTATAGCATAAATTTCTAGAAATGCAAGCATTGTAAAGTAAAAATACTTGACAAAATTCATGATGATTTTTTGTCAGCATACTGACAGTTTATAGACGAATAATACTCGATTGACAAATATCTTTGACAGTCAAATTACTAAGAGAATGATATTATTTCTGATAAAATAATAGAAAATATCAATAAAGTTGAGGAGTCAACTCGTTTTATTTTTGATGATGAACCTATCTTTGCGTTTTTAGTTGCTGTGACAAAGTGGAGTAAACAAACGTGAGGTGGACACTGTCAAGCTTGCATCATAGCGTAGTTCAACAAAAAAATAAAGTTGACTTCACAAGTCTAATAAATAACTTAAAAATTTAGCTCAGTTCGATTGAATCAAAGCGGCGTTAAAAGTTGACAATCAGGTCACATAAGCTTTTAGCAAGGCAGAGCAAAGTCTCAGGACAAATAAATTTTTAAGGAGATAATGAATGACAAATCTTAAAAAACTCATTCTCGTGTTTGTCATCGCACTTGCTGCACTGGTGGCCTATTTTGGTTTTAACCAGCCTCTTGTTGCACAGATGATCGTCACGATTGTGGGTGGCATTTTGGCGCTCTCAATGTTCATTGAAATGATAAAAACTTTGCGAAGTGGCTCTTATGGTGTGGATTTACTTGCAATCACAGCAATTATTGCTACACTTCTGGTAGGAGAATACTGGGCTTCGCTTATTATCATTTTGATGTTGGTTGGTGGAGAGAGTCTGGAAGATTATGCGGCAGGACGTGCTCACCGAGCTCTTGCTTCGTTACTTGAGAAATCACCAGATGTTGCTCACGTGAAAATCAATGATGAGGTTAAGGATTTCGCACTTGATGAAGTGGAGATTGGGAGTACTTTGCTCATTAAACCTATGGAAGTCATTCCAATTGATGGCCACCTGCTCTCTGAAGCAGCCCAGCTTAACGAAGCTTCGGTTACTGGTGAAACTAAGCCAAATGAGCTTTTGGCTGGGGATGAAGTGCTATCTGGCGCGATTAATGGCAATTCAAGTATTGAGATTCAGACTACTGTCGTGGCGAGTGATTCTCAATTTCAAAAAATTGTGCAATTGGTTAAAGAAGCAGAAGCTACACCGGCGAATTTTGTTCGATTGGCAGATAGATATGCTGTTCCTTTCACGATTATTGCCTATATTATTGCTGGTATCGCTTATGCTATATCGGGCAATCCCGTAAGAATTGCAGAAGTTTTGGTCGTGGCGAGTCCTTGTCCATTGATTTTGGCAGCGCCGATTGCTTTTGTTTCGGGAATGAGTCGTTCTAGCCAAAATGGTGCATTGATTAAAAATGGGACAGTGATTGAAAAACTTGCTAAAGCTCGTGGAATTTTTCTTGATAAAACGGGAACAATCACCGAAGGAAAAATCCAAGTCGAAAAAGTTGTTCCTGTATCAGAAATTCTATGTGAGATTGAGGATAAAAACAAAACTCAAGAGCAGTTTACAGCATCTGAACTACTTCAAATTGTTTATACATTGGAACAATCCAGTAATCATATTCTTGCTAAAGCGGTCAGCAGCTACGCTGAAGAACGTCATGTTGTTCCTTTACAATTGTCAAATTTGACTGAAGTTGCGGGACTCGGTGTAATTGGTGAAATCAATGGTGACACTTTTAAAATCGGACGTGCGAGCTTTGTGGGTGCACCGGAAAATGATTTTGAAACAGCATTTTATGTTGCAAAAAACAATCAATATATTGGTGCCGTGACATTTACAGATAGTTTGCGGCCAGAAGCCAAAACGACAATTGCTAGGCTGAAAGAAATCGGTCTTTCTAAGATTACGATGCTGACTGGAGATAACATTCGTGTAGCGAGCAAAATCGCAGATGAAGTTGGTATTGACGACATTCATGCCAGTCTGATGCCAGATGAAAAGTTACAGTTCATCAAACATTCACCTGATAAACCAGTCATTATGGTGGGAGACGGTGTAAATGATGCTCCAGCTCTTGCAACAGCAGATATCGGAATCTCTATCGGTGTGGGCTCTGGCACTGTAGCGAGCGAAGCGGCAGATATTGTCCTCCTACAAAATGACTTGAGTAACGTCACGAAATCTATCGAAATCAGTCGTGATACGATGAAAATTGCTAGACAAGCGGTAATGATAGGAATTGTGATTTGTATTGTCTTAATGTTTATTGCGGCGACAGGTGTAATTCCTGCGATTATTGGTGCAGTATTCCAAGAGGTAATTGATGTTGTATCAATTCTATACGCACTTCGGGCATTGAGAGGTTAATTTTGAGTGAATGGAATACATTCAAGTTTTAATAAAAGCTAATATTCAAAATAAAATGCGCTGACAGAATCCTGTCAGTGCATTTTTTGTTTCGTCAGTCTTGTTTTTTGAGCAGATGAACCAAGTGTTCCAATTCATCTAAGCTGTCAAAATCAAGAGAGAGCGTTCCCTGATGACTTTTGTTACTCTTGATTTTGACCTTATTACCAAGTGCTTGCATGAGTTCTTTTTCAAGTGCTTCTGTAAAAATATTTTTTCTGTCAGTGCCAACATAAATTTTGTCAGTACCATAAATTAATTCTTCCAATGCTCGGACATTGAGATGGCTACTCACTACTTTGTCAGCGAGTTGCAATTGTCTATTGGCATCTTTTTCAGCAAGGAGTGTTCTTCCATGTGCCAACGAAATCTCACCAGATTCCACCCGACGTAAAATAACTTCAGGAAGTCCAAGTAAGCGAATGAGATTAGAAACGTAAGAACGTGATTTTCCTAAAGCTTGAGCAATTTGTTCATGAGTCATCTTTAACTTGTCAGCAAGTTGAGCAAGTGAGCGTGCTTCTTCAACAGGATTTAGATTTTCACGTTGCAAATTTTCTAGGATAGATAAGGTCATCATTTCCTTATCTGAATACGTGCGAATAATGGCAGGAATCGTTACCATTCCTGCTAATTTAGAAGCTTGAAAGCGCCGTTCACCAGCCAATAGCTCATAACCAATGAGCCCTGATTTACGAACGATGATAGGTTGCAATACACCGTTTTCTTTGATAGAACGTGCTAGTTCTTCAAGTTTGTCTGTGTCAAATACCAATCTGGGTTGGTATGGATTTTTGATAATTTCAGAGAGTTTAATTTGTTCGATTTGCTCAGTCATTTATTTTTTGACATCATCATCAGTCCACTGTTCGTTTGACTGACAAGCTTTCCTTACCCAAAAGTTTATCGCTTTTGAGAAGATTTGTCGCCCCCTCCTTTTTGTTCATTAATCCATTGTTTACGTAAGTTTAGCGCTTTTTCATATTTTCCCATATCATCTGGTTGGAAATAGTCAGCTTTTATCAGCTTATCAGGAAGATACTGCTGGTTGACCCAATGGTTAGGAAAATTGTGTGCATACTGATACTCCACGGAGCGTCCCAACTCTTTGGCGCCTGCATAATGCCCATCTTGCAAATGAGCTGGAATGGGAAGATTTCCATATTTTCCGAGGTCAGAAATTGCCTCATCCATCGCCAGATAGGCAGCGTTTGATTTTGGAGATAGTGCTAGGTCAATCACAATATTTGCAAGAGGAATTCTTGCTTCAGGAAAACCGAGCTTTTCAGCCGCTTGCAAAGCTAGTACGGTGTGAACAGCAGCATCAGGATTGGCGAGACCAATATCTTCGTAAGCCATGACAGTCAATCTTCTGGCAAGAGAAGGTAAATCCCCTCCTTCAATTAACCTTGCAGCATAGTGTAAACTTGCGTTGACATCAGAACCTCGAATGGACTTTTGCAGGGCAGAGAGCAAATCATAATGAGCATCACCATCTTTGTCAAAAGTTGCAGCTTTTTTCTGTAAAGAATTTTCCATGTCATCAAGCGTAACATGATGATTTTTGGAAGAGAGTACAGCAAGTTCCAGCGCATTAAATGTACTACGTAAATCGCCGTTTGTTGAGTGAATTAAAAAATACAATGCATCATCATCAAGGCTGACATCAAAGTCAAAAGCTCTCGTTTTGTCTTGTAAACTCAGGTTGACAGCTTGCTGTAAATCCTCAGGCTCTAAGGGTTTTAATTCAAAAATTTGAACACGAGAACGAATGGCAGGTACGACTGAAAAATAAGGGTTTTCAGTTGTTGCACCGATCAAGATAATCTGGCCATTTTCTAAAAGAGGTAATAAAAAGTCTTGCTTTGGCTTGTCAAGTCGATGGATTTCATCAAGTAACAAAACAAGTTGCCCAGAGAACTCGGCTTCAGCAGCAATTTCTTGTAAACGTTTTTTAGTATCAGTTGTTGCATTAAACGTTCTAAAGCTAGCCTCCATTGTTCCAGCGATAGCAGAAGCAATGGAGGTTTTTCCAATACCTGGTGGACCGTAGAGGATCATGCTAGAAAGGAGACCAGTTTCGACCATTCGACGTAAAATTTTTCCTTGTCCTACAAGGTGGCTTTGACCGATAATTTCATCAATATTTCGTGGTCTCATACGCCGTGCGAGATTTTGAACCATAACTTCTCCAATCATAAAAATAAATACTCAATATACTAGTTCTACTTTAAAATCCGACAGGGTTTTATTAGTGATAGTTGTAACTAGCGTGTCATGAAGTTAAGCCGTTGTTGGTTTTTACAATGAATTAACTATAAAGGCTAATTTACCTAGGTTTACAAAGCTGTAAATGATGTTTACAGTAAAGTTTTGTCAAGATAATAAGCTAGAAAACAATCATCAATGTAAGTTTCGTCAATAAAGAACTCTTTGCGTAAACAGCCTTCACAAACAAAACCAAGTTTTTCGTAAAGTTTCAGAGCAGTAGGGTTCGAGCTCATGACTTGTATCGTAATTTTTTTATATCCTTCTTGACGTGCATAATCAATAAAAAAAGTGATAAGAGATGTAGCGACGCCTTTGCCACGCGCTTTTTCGACAGTCATTATCCCAAAAGTGATGATATGTCGTCCAAACTCAGATTTGTGTCTAGGACCATAATCAAGAACACCTAGGATCTCACCATCTTCCTCTGCGATGAAATAACCCATTCCTTTTGTGATTTTTTCAATAATCTTTTCAGCTGAGGAATTCATGACGTGCGGAGTTGAGGTGAGAGGCCAATTCTCATTTTCGAGTTGTGCAACAATTGCAAAGTCGCGAGGTTCAATTTTCCTAATTTTCATCATTAATCTCCAGATTTCTTGATTCAAAATGCACTGTCTAATACGCGCTTACTTTTAAAAATCATTAGAAGTGACCAGTCGCAACCTTTGCGCCCGACACTCAAACAGTTTATTTACAGTTAATCTACTGATTGACTAAAGCCGTTGAGAGATTAACTAGTGGAACTGTTGTAAATATAAGTGTATTGGAACTAGACACGCTTTTCACGCCAGTTTTTTGTTATAATTATTTTAACATAAAATAAGAGATGAGAGTTAGAGGGTGGAGTTATATCGTTTATGAACGAAGTTTCATTCAGACAAATAAAACATTCACTCTGACCTTTGGAGGTAAAAACATGGCTAAATTTGGCTTTTTAGATATTTTACAGGAAGAACTTGAAAAGAATTTTAATTACGATTTTGAGATAAATTGGGACAAGAGAAACTTTGCAGTTGAGGTCAGCTTTTTATTAGAAGCTGAAAATGGTGCAGGGGTTGCTGTAACAGATGCCGATGGTATCGAATCTGAAGAAAATATTATGTATGAAGATGCAATTGTTTTTTACAATCCAGTCAAGTCACAGGTTGATTCAGTAGACTATCTGACAACGATTCCCTACACTGACAAAGGTCTGTCAGTAGAGTTTTTGGCTTATTTTGCCAAATTTTTGCAAGAAACGGCAGATGTTGGATTGGATGATTTGATGGATTTTTTGGCAGATGATGAAGCAGAAGAATTTGCTGTAAAATGGGATGTTGATAGCTTTCAAGTAGGTTTGTCAGCACTGACAGAAACTGAATTTTTCAAATATCCGAGGTATTGAAAATGGTCAGTAAAAATCAAAATATCGCACCATCACCTTATGTTCTTTTCCCAGGCAATGCGCGCGAAGCATTAACTTTTTATAGTGAAATTTTTGGCTGTCAGCTTTTTTTACACACATTTTCTGAATTTGAACGTACAGATGGACCAGCAAATGCCATTGCTCACGGAGGCTTGGTTGATGGTCCTGTCAAATTATACGGAGCAGATACAGCCGTAGGGCAAGCTTCTGTAAAAATGGAAGGAATGATGCTGACCTTGCTTGGAGTAGCAGAGCCAATGACATTACATCAGTGGTTTAATCAACTCTCGGTTTCTGGCACAATTATTGAACCATTGCAACACCGTGCTTGGAGTGCCACAGACGGACAAGTCGTTGACCAATTTGGCTTGTGTTGGTTAGTGGGTTATGAGGACTGAATGTTGGAGATTTATGAGCTAACAGATGCTGACGAAAAATCTGTCATTACTGACAAGATTTTACGACAACTTCCAGAGTGGTTTGGGATTCCGTCAGCACTGACAGAATATGTCAAGGGAGTGTCAGATAAGATTTTCTACGTAGCTTTTGACGGAGAGCACTATCTAGGCTTTCTTGCAGGTGAAATTCATTATGGACGGACGGGTGAAAGCTTTGTTTGCGGAGTGTTACCAGAATTTCATTCTAAAGGGATTGGTATGGCACTTTATCATAATTTTGAGCAAAAACTTTTATCGCAAAATTGTGAGAGAGTTGTAGTTAAAACGTTAAGTAGTCAACGTAAAAATGAATATTATCATAAGACACGCCAGTTTTATAAAGCTCAAAAGTTTGATGAATGGCTAGATTTACCAGAGCTTTGGGGACAGGCAAATCCTTGTTTGCTTATGGGAAAAATATTAAAAAATAGAAGAGAAATAAAATGAGTATTTTAGATGTTAAAAACCTGAGTCACGGCTTTGGTGACCGTGCGATTTTTGAAGATGTGAGCTTTCGGTTGCTCAAAGGCGAGCATATTGGCTTTGTCGGAGCAAACGGCGAGGGTAAATCAACTTTCATGAGCATTATCACAGGCACGCTGACCCCTGATGAGGGTAAGGTAACTTGGTCAAAAAAGCACCGCGTTGGCTACATGGACCAGCACGCAGCGCTTGGCAAAGGCAAAACCACTCGAGAAGCACTCTCTGAGGCTTTTCAGTATCTTTTTGATGTCGAAGCGGAAATCAATGACACTTATATGAAAATGGCGGAAATGTCAGAAGACGAGATGAATGCTGCCCTCGAAAATGTCGGCGAGCTGCAAGAAGAACTGGACACAGGCGATTTTTATCTGATTGACTCAAAAGTCGAAGAAACCGCGCGTGGACTGGGTCTGACGAATTTGCTAGATAAGGATGTCGCAGATTTGTCAGGAGGGCAACGGACGAAAATCCTGCTCGGTAAGCTCCTGCTTGAAAAGCCAGATATTTTGCTCTTGGACGAACCGACGAATTATCTGGATGAGGAGCATATTTTTTGGCTAAAAAATTATCTGAAAAACTATGAAAATGCCTTTATCTTGATTTCGCACGATGTGTCCTTCATGGATGAGGTCGTCAACGTCATTTACCATGTGCATGGGCAGGGCATTACGCGCTATTCAATGAGCTATCACGAGTTTGAGCGGGTTTTTGAGGAAAAGAAAAAGCAGCTTGAAAATCTGCATGATGCGCAAGTGGCGGAAGCAGCGAAATTAAAAGATTTCATTGCCCGTAAAAAAGCCAATGTTGCGACCTCTGGACAGGCGAAAGCGCGTGAAAAAATGCTGGCGAAAATGGAAATTGTCGATACCATTCACGAGAAACCAAAACCGCATTTTGATTTCAAATTTAGCCGTAAACCGAGCCGTTTGGTCTTTGAGGCGACTGATTTGGTCATCGGTTATGCTGCTGAAAATCCACTGTCTGCACCGATTAATCTCAAAGTCGAAAGCGGGCAAAAGATTGCCTTTGTCGGCTCAAATGGGATTGGGAAATCCACGCTGCTCAAGAGTCTCATGGGCTTAATTCCTGCACTTTCTGGCGACATTGAAAAAGGAAATTTCCAAGACATCGCCTACTACGAGCAGGAAATCAAGGAGCCGTCGCAAAAAACAGTGCTAGACGACCTCTGGGACGAATATCCAAGCTGGAATCAGGCCGAATTGCGCGGTGCGCTGGCGCGCGTGGGACTCACAACGAAACAAATCGAAACGCGCGTCTATGTGCTGTCAGGCGGTGAGCAAGCCAAGTTGCGCTTTGCCAAGCTGATGAACACAGAGTCAAACATCTTGATTTTGGACGAACCGACCAATCACCTCGATGTTGATGCGAAAGAGGAGTTAAAACGTGCGCTGATCGACTATCCTGGCACGATTTTGATGGTCAGCCACGAACCTGAGTTTTATGAAGGAGTTGTCTCTGATGTGGTCAATTGTGAGGAATGGACGACGAGGATTTTGTGAGGAGGAGCTTAATAAAATGAGCTGTTTTATTTGCGAGCGTATCGAAATGATTAAAAACGAAACGAATCTGTATTTTGTAAAGGAACTTGAAACAGGTTATGTCGTTATCGGCGATTTCCAGTATTTCTATGGTAGAACGATTTTTCTCTGCAAAGAACACGTGACGGAGTTGCATTATCTGGAGTCTACATTCAAGCAAAAACATCTTGAAGAGATGGCGCTAGTTCAAGAAGCAGTTGCCAAGGCATTTAAAGCTGAGAAAATGAATATTGAAATGCTTGGAAATGCCGATAGTCATGTCCATTGGCATCTTTTTCCTCGTCAACAAGGAGATTTACAGCCTTATGCTTCTAAAGGTCCCGTCTGGTGGGTGCCTTTAGAAGTCATGGAAGGCGAAGCAGCACGTCCAACAAATGAAAAATTAGCAGAAATGGTTGAAACGCTGAGAAAGACACTTGATGAAGTGTTGGAAAGCGAATAAAATGACAGAACACCATTTACCTTGGGAAAATCCCAATCAAGACTATAAACGAACCTTGATGAAACGTCGAAGCGAGCGGCGTTATCGGGTGCTGCAACTGGCAAAGACCTTGCGTGTGAGTTTGACGCGGCTCAAGCTGCTTGGCATTGATGAATACAATGTGGAAATTCTCACATGGATTGAGCAGATGGAAGATGGCTCTGCTGGTGATTTTGACGATGAGGACTTTGCGCAAGCAAAGAGGTTTACGAAGCGAATTGTGAAATTGCTTGAAAAAATGGAAAATAAGAGTGGTCAAGGCTGATAAGGATGGAGAAGTAAGAAATGAACAACTGGAACAGTATTACGGTAAAAATCACACGAGCGGCTGAGGAGACGATTTCTGCTATTCTGATTGAGGTGGGCGCAGCGGGCGTGGAAATCAACGATAGCGCGGATTATTTGATGCATGAGGACCAATTTGGCGAAGTGTTGCCGTACGTGGAACAGTCAGATTTGGTGGAGGTAACGGCTTATTATCCTGAAAATCTGCCGATTGTCGAGCTGAAAGCGGATATTGAGCATAAAATCAGCGGTTTGAGCGAATTTTTCGATTTGACAGACCTGTCAGTACTGACAAATAACCTGTCAGAGACCAACTGGGCGGATGCCTGGAAGAAATATTTTGAGCCAGCACGCGTGACGCATGATTTGACGATTGTGCCGAGCTGGACGGAGGATTATCATGCGACTGATGGCGAAAAACTCATCAGGCTGGATCCTGGCATGGCGTTTGGCACGGGGACACACCCGACGACGAAGATGAGCCTGTATGCGCTGGAGCAGGTTTTGCGTGGCGGCGAGATGGTGCTTGATGTCGGGACGGGCTCAGGCGTGCTGTCCGTGGCGAGTGTGCTGCTGGGCGCTGCCGAGGTTCATGCTTACGATATTGACGAAGTCGCGGTGCGCGTGGCGTTGGAGAATATCCAGCTCAATGCCGACTATGAGAAAATCTATGTTTCGGCGAATAATTTGCTGGAAAATGTCACGCAAGAAGCCGATGTCATCGTGGCAAATATTCTAGCGGACATTCTCGTGCTGATGACTGAGGATGCTTACCGACTGGTCAAACCTGAGGGTTATTTGATTATGAGCGGCATTATCGCTGAAAAAGCGGACATGGTCATTGCAAGTGCTGAAAATGCTGGATTTTTCCTTGAAACACGTATGACACAGGGAGAGTGGAATTGCGTGATTTTCAAGAAAACGGAAAACCGTGAAGGTGTAATTGGGGGATAAAAAAGCCTAAACTTAGGCTTTTTTATTGTAGACAAGAATTGTAAGGGGAGCCATGACAACAACGATAGCTAGGCTGATGAGAATTACCATAAAAGCATCATGACCAAAGGTTCCGTGATTGACCATTTCTTTAAAAGCATTGATTAAAAATGTAATTGGATTAGCATTGGCAAAGTGTTGCAACCATTTGGGTAAACTACTAATTGGTACAAAAGCAGAAGACAAGAAAGTTAACCCCATTGTCAGTGGCATGGAAATCCCTGAGATTGTCGCTGCAGATTTAATCAAAAGTCCAACCATAGCAAAAATCCAGCTAAGTGCCCAAGTTGCAAAGATTACAAGGAGGATGCCAGCAAATAGCCAACTATATCCAGCTGTGGGGCGCCAACCGAGTGCAAGTCCAGTTATTACCGATACAACTGCAGCAATGGCATATCGCAGTATGTCAGCTATTAAAAGTCCTGCAAATGGAGAAATTCTAGCAATTGGTAGTGACCGAAAGCGGTCGAATACACCTGTTTCCATGTCCTCACGAAGTTGTACCCCAGTACCAGATGAAGCGTTAATAAGAGTTTGGATAAGAATTCCAGGGACAATCGTGACAAGGTAAGTTTTGAAGTTACCTGCAATAGCGCCACCGAAAATATAAGTAAAAAGTACCATAAAGAAAATCGGCATACCGACAACATCAAAGAGTTGTTCGGGATTGTGTCGAGTCTTAGCAAAAGCACGTCCTGCCATAATCCAACTGTCATGAATAATAGACGAGATATAACTTTTGCGTTTTTGAGTAGCTGGTATGAGTTTTGTGGTTACTTGCATTTTAATTCTTCTTTCTATTTGTATTAATCTTTGTCGTTAATTTTAAACGAGTTTCTCTATCCTATCTTAGTTTCCTGTTACTTCTAAAAATACCTCATCAAGCGTTGGCTTTCTTACAGAGAAGGATGCTAAGCGTATGTGTGCTTCATCAAATGATGTGAGCAAGTCCGTCATAGCTGATGTATTTTTCATTGGGAGTGAGAGCGTGTTTTGTTCGGGGAGCATATTTGCTTCAAGGCCAAACTTACTGGTGATTAGACTTTGTGCATCAGGAATATCTTTGCTATCTTCTAAAGACAGCTCAAAGAGTGTTGGAGCGAGTGTTTCTTTGAGTTCATTTGGTGTACCCTCAGCAATGAGTTTACCACGGTCAATGATAGCAATCTTGTCAGCGAGTTGGTCCGCTTCCTCCAAATATTGAGTCGTTAACAGCAGAGTAGAACCATTTGCAACAAGTTCACGAATCGTCGTCCACATTTCACCACGGGTGCGAGGGTCAAGTCCTGTGGTTGGTTCATCAAGAAAGACAAGTTTTGGGCGTGCAATCAAACTGACGGCAAGGTCAAGTCGTCGTTTCATGCCACCAGAGAATGTTTTGAGTTGTTTGTGAGCGGCAGAGCTCAGAGAAAATTGCTCAAGAAGCTCTATACCACGAGCCTTAGCGGTCCTTTTATTTAAACCGTTGAGCCGACCGAAAATCGTTAGATTTTCAAAGGCAGTTAAATTTTCATCAACTGTGGCATCTTGCCCTGTCAAACCTATAATTTGACGGACAGACGCACTATTTGTTGCAACATTATGTCCGAAAATATGTGCAGAACCGCTAGAAATAGAGGTCAGTGTGGAAAGCATCCGCAGGAGAGTTGATTTTCCTGCACCATTGGGACCGAGAATGGCGAATATTTCGCCTTCATTGACTGTGAGGGAGATTCCTTTCACAGCTGTCTTGCCTTTAAAGTCTTTGCGGATGTTTTGAGTTTGAATTGCTATAGTCATTGTTCAAAATAGGAGTTCGTTTGTCCGACTGATAAAATTTAGGAAATATCAAGTAGAGAAGAGCGAACTCAATTCCTTTCTTAAGTTAGTAAGGATACCTTACAAAAAATATTATAAGGTATCCTGATTAAGTTGTCAAGAAAAAAGTTCGGTACCCTGATAATATTTTAAAAAAATATGGTAAAATAAAGTTATGAATAAAATAGAAGAAAGAAATTTAACAAAAAATTTTATGGAATATACCCAGCTTATGTACTGGGTTGCCCGTAAAAAAATGAGTTTCCGTAAGCAGGTCGGTACGCGTCTTAACCGAATGGTCGGTCAAGGGCAGATTTTGGGAATTTTAGAGGAGGAGTCACCGATTTCTCAAAGAGACCTTGTTGCTAGACTTGATATGAAACCTCAGTCAGCAAGTGAGATTATCAGAAAACTTGAGAAAAAAGGACTGATTAGCCGATGGCAGTCTCCAGAAGATAAGCGAGTTTATATTGTGTCGTTGACTCCTGCGGGTGAGAAGGAAATTGACCAGTTTGATGAGTTTGTTGATGTTAGTCCTATTTTGCTTGAGGGATTAGATGATGATGAAAAGGTGGAACTGATGCGATTGATTCAGAAGATGAGAACTTCGCTTGATGCTCAGGTTGAGAAAGAAGGGGGTAAGCTGCGGGGACAATATCAGCGGTTTGCTCGGAATCCAAAAGAGGCGGAATAATGGCAAATCAATACTTTGTATTTCGTGAACTGCCTGAACTCAACACGACATTCACGATTGAAAATGAAGCAGTAGTGCATCATATTTTTACTGTCATGCGCGCACAGGCAGGAGAAAAGTTGCAGCTGGTCTTTGACGGTGGAAAAGTTGCTTTAGCGGAGGTTATTAGTCCTGAAGAGCGTTCGGTCAAACTAACAGAAATCCTGTCAGCACTGACGGAGTTGCCAATAGAAGTCACTGTTGCAGTTGGTTTTCCAAAAGCGGATAAGTTAGATTTTATTACAGAAAAAGCGACAGAGCTCGGTGCAGCAGCGATATGGGCGGCACCTTTCAAATGGTCGGTTGTCAAATATGACCACAAAAAATTGACGAAAAAGCAAGACAAGCTAGAAAAAATAACACTCGGAGCGGCGGAACAATCAAGGCGACAAATCTTGCCAGAAATCAAACTTTTTGATCAGCTGTCAGTACTGACAGAAAAGTTTTCTGAATTTGACAGCGTGCTGATTGCTTACGAAGAATCCGCTAAAGCTGGCGAAAAAGCAGCCTTTCATCAGGCGCTAACAGAGTTACCCAAAGGTCAAAAATTGCTCATTATTTTTGGACCAGAAGGTGGTATTGCCCCAGAAGAGATCGAAAAGTTTGAGCAGCTTGGCGCTCGCAAAATCGGTCTAGGCCCGCGTATCATGCGAGCCGAGACAGCACCGCTTTATGCGCTGTCAGTAATTTCTGCTTATTTTGAATTACTATAGGTAATCCGTTGTAAAAACTAACAATGGATTGCTGTTGCGGTCTAACTTCAAGAGGCCAGAATAGTGCCATGTGTATTGTATAGTTGAGGCATTATAAAAAGTCTCTATCCCATACTCGTTCTGACGATAAATCCTACCCGAACAAGATTTATCAACATAAGTGTGTGCTATTTCTTATATTAAAATAAGCGTGGATTCTGATGTCGCTTGGTTTTTATAAGTTTCTTTTAGAAGCTAAAATTTGCGTAAACGCAAACTACTTTTTGCGCTAGCACAAGGCAGTATAGTTGAAATAGTATAATTTTTAGTTTTAAAAGTTGAGAAATTTAGACTTTTTCTTGCACAAGACTTGTAAATCTTTAGATTAAGCTTCAAATATGATAAAATGGTTTAAACAAAAATCAAGGAGGAAAGCTAGTCATCCCGAATCACGATGAAAAATAAGAAATCTAAGTGAAAAATAACTAGTATTTAAAATTATGCCTTCAGAACCAGTCTTGACCGGTGCAGAAGTTGTTAATATCTGTGCTGAATATATGAATGAAAAAGACCTTTTGCTGGTGCAGAAGGCATTACAGTGCGCATCTATTGCTCACGCAGACCAATATCGTGCTTCTGGTGAGGCTTATTTTGTCCACCCTACACAAGTTGCAGGTATTTTAGCGAAATTAAAACTTGATGCAGTAACGGTATCTTGTGGTTTTTTACATGACGTTGTGGAAGATACTAATTTTACTCAAGCTGACTTGCAGGAACTTTTTGGCGACGAAATTGCAGAAATTGTAGATGGTGTTACAAAACTTGGTAAAGTAGAGTATAAATCACACGAAGAACAATTAGCAGAGAACCATCGTAAGATGTTGATGGCGATGAGCAAAGATATTCGTGTTATTCTTGTCAAGCTTGCTGACCGTCTGCATAATATGCGAACGCTTAAACATTTACGTCCAGATAAACAAAAGCGCATTTCTCGTGAAACGATGGAAATTTATGCTCCGCTGGCTCATCGTTTAGGGATTGCCAGTATCAAATGGGAATTAGAAGATTTAGCTTTTCGTTATCTGGAAGAAGCGGAATTTTATCGTATCCGTGGTCTAATGAATGAAAAACGTGCAGCGCGTGAAGAATTGGTATCAGAAGTAATCAGAAAGCTCCATGAACGTGTCGAAAAAGCAGGCGTTGATGCTGAGATTTATGGTCGTCCAAAACATATTTATAGCATTTATCGTAAAATGCACGATAAGAAAAAACGTTTTGATGAAATTTATGATTTGATTGCAATCCGTTGTATTACTGAAACGACAAGTGATGTTTACACGACTCTAGGCTATATCCATGACCTCTGGAAACCTATGCCAGGACGTTTTAAAGACTACATTGCTAACCCTAAAGCAAATGGTTATCAGTCTGTCCATACAACGGTTTACGGACCAAAAGGTCCAATGGAATTTCAAATTAGAACACGCGAAATGCACCAAATCGCAGAATTTGGGGTTGCAGCTCACTGGGCTTACAAACAGGGGCGTAAAGCAAAAGTTGATGTCCATGAAATTTCTGAAACTTTAAATTGGATTCATGAACTCGTTGAGCTTCGTGAAGAAGCAGGCGATTCTGCTGAAGATTTTGTAAAAGCAGTGCAGGAAGATATTTTATCTGATAAAATTTATGTTTTCACGCCAAATGGTGAAGTTCAAGAGCTTCCTCGTGGTTCTGGTCCGATTGACTTTGCCTATGCTATCCATACAAAAGTTGGCGATCATGCCACTGGTGCAAAAGTGAATGGTCGAATGAAGCCTTTATCCGTGCAGTTGAAAACGGGTGACCGAGTTGAGATTATCACGAGTTCAAGCTCTTTTGGTCCAAGTCGTGACTGGATTAATCTTGTCAAAACAAATAAAGCGCGAAATAAAATCAAACAATTTTTCAAAAATCAAGATAAGGAACTTTCCGTCAATAAGGGGCGTGAGATGTTACAAGATGCACTATTAGAGAGTGGTTTTGTTCCTAATCAGTACCTAGATAAGAAACACTTTGATGAATTATTCAACAAGATGAGTTATCGTAACGCAGATGCACTCTATGCAGCAATTGGTTTTGGGGAACTTTCACCAATTACGGTTGCCAATCGTTTGACTGAGTCAGAACGGCGGCAAGCTGAACGAGCGAAGCAAAAAGCAGAAGCTGAAGAGTTGATGAAAGGCGAAGTCAAGCGCGAAACAAATAAAAATGTCATGAAAGTCCGTCATGATGGGGGTGTGAGTGTTTCTGGTATTGATAGCTTGCTTGTACGCATTGCCAAATGTTGTAATCCTGTTCCAGGCGATGATATTGTTGGTTATATCACGAAAGGACGAGGTGTTTCAGTCCATCGAGCGGATTGTCAAAATGTGCGGAACATGGAAGATTTTGAGCAACGTCTTGTTGAAGTTGAGTGGGATGAATCCGAAAATCTTACGAAAGAATATGTTGCAAATATTGATGTTTATGGTTTTAACCGTCCAGGTCTTTTGAATGATGTGATGCAAGTGTTGTCCAATTCAACAAAAAATCTAATTTCAATCAATGCCCAACCAACCAAAGATAAAAAAATGGCAAATATCCATATTGCTTTGGGTATCAAAAATTTATCTGAGCTTACAACAGTTGTAGATAAGATTAAGATGACACCAGATGTTTATTCTGTTAAACGTACAAACGCATAAATAAAAGAGTTTAGGACTTCCTAAACTCTTTTATTTTGCTTATCTTAAAAGTAGTACATTCGTAAATTAGTATAAATTTGTTTCTTTAATGATATAGTTGGGACGTTTTTTAGTTTCGAGAAAAATTTTAGCAATATATTTTCCTATGATTCCCAAAGAAAGAAGTTGTAATCCACCTAAAAGCAGGATGAGTACGATTAAGGTGGGAAATCCTTGCACAGGGTCGCCGAAAATTAAAGTTTTTATAATGTAAAAAATACCTAAAACAAGGGAGATGAAGAAACTAAGGACTCCTACAAATGTGGCAATATTTAAAGGAGCTTCTGAAAAATTCATTAAACCATCGATGGAATAACTGAGTAATTCTCGAAAAGTCCAAGAGGTTTTGCCGGCACTTCTTTCATGATTGGGATATTCAAGATAGGCCACATTGTAGCCTACCCAAGCAAAAAGACCCTTGGAAAACCGATTATTTTCTTCCAATGTTAAAATACTGTTTACAACCTGACGTGTCATTAAGCGGAAGTCACGAACACCATCAACAATGGGTGTACTTGAAATTTTGTTGAATGTTTTATAAAACAAGCGAGATAAAGATGAGATAATAAAGGGTTCACCTTGACGAGAAATTCTGCGTGTGCCTACAACATCGTATCCTTCAAGGATTTTATCATACATTTGAGTCAGGAGTTCAGGGGGATCCTGAAGGTCAACATCCATGATAGTAACAAAAGATTCGTGTGTAGCTTGCAAGCCTGCTAGTAGAGCGGCTTCTTTCCCAAAGTTTCTGGAAAAACTGATATAGTTGATATTTTTTTCTTGAAGCGCTAATTTCTTAATAATAGAAAGGGTATTGTCTTTAGAACCATCATTTACGAAGTAAAAAGTTTTCTTGAGCTGAAGGGAAGCCGTTTTTTTATTGACTGCTTTGATGAAAAGTTCAATGGTTTCTTCTTCATTGTATACTGGGACAATAATTGCTAGTTCTTCCATGAGCTTCTCCTTTAGAAGTTAAATCTACTACATATCAATATAAAAAAGTTATAGAATTTTGATATAAAATGACGTACTCTTATTAATACGATATTACCTAAAGACAGTCCGTCTGTCAAGAATTCTTTGCACTATGGTAAAATGAAAATATGAAAATTGTAATTCAACGTGTAAAATCAGCTTCTGTCAGTATTGACAGAGATGTTGTCAGTAAAATTTCTCAAGGGTTGTTACTTTTGGTTGGCGTGGAAGATGCCGATACCGAGTTTGATTTAGATTATGCGGTGCGCAAAATCACACAGATGAGGATTTTTTCTGATAGTAATGACAAGATGAATTTGTCAGTACAGGATATTAAAGGAGAGATTTTGTCTATCTCTCAATTCACCTTGTATGCTGAAACAAAAAAGGGAAATCGCCCGAGTTTTAGCGCTGCAGGGCAGCCAGATTTTGCTCAACAGATGTACGAAAAATTTGATAAAAAGTTAACCCAAATTGTCCCCACGCAGGCAGGGGTTTTTGGAGCAGATATGCAAGTTGAGTTGATTAATGATGGACCTGTCACGATTATTTTAGATACGAAAGAGGCGCGTCATGGCTGATGAACAAAAGATTACTGATGAAAAGCTGTCAGCATCTGCTCAACATGAGAAAAATGCTGACAAATCGTTTGATGAAGCTGAAAATGCCCAACATTTACTGACAGATGTGCAACAAGTTACTGACAGAAAGTTGTCAGTAAATAAAAAAGCAGAATTTGACAATAAACGCCAAGCGGAAGCTTTCAAGAAGCTATCCAATAATGAAGAACTTCGTATTGCGAGGCAAGAACTGAAAGATGAGTTTTTGGATTCTCATCCGCGTTACGCCTCAATGTCTGAGGATGAACTTGGCAAGGAGATGCAAAAGCATAGCATTGAGGAAGACAAGATTCGTAAGCAGAAACTCCGTAATCATATTGAAACTTTTTCAGACGGAGTGATTGCGGTTATCATCACGATTATGCTACTAGAAATTCCGATGCCTACTACTGACGGTGGATATTGGAACTTTCTGTCAGCAGTTGGTATTTTCTTGGTCAGTTTTATTGTGATTGCAAATTTTTGGTTCAATCATCACAAAACTTTTGCGATTACTGAGCAGATTACTGAAGGGGTGATTGTTCAAGATTTTATTTTTATGGGCTTGCTTAGTCTTATTCCGCTGCTGACAAAGTGGATTATGGTACAGCCTACAAGTTTTTCGGCAATTAATTATGGGATGATTGTGTTGTTTATTCTTGTTCAACAAGAACTTTTGAGTCGCTCAATCATGCGTGAGCATTTTCATCATATGCCGAAGACATTTCATTTTTGGCAGAAGATTTGGGCAAGTCGGTTGATTTTTACTTTACTTGTTAATGTTGTAATTACAATCATTGCGGTTGCTTTTCCAGATTATGGGCATTGGCTATTTATTGTTGTCCCAATCTTTAACTTTTTCTTCAGAATGTGGGGAGATAAAGGTCAACAACTTCAACCTAACGGTGGATTGAGAGGTATTGAATAAAATGATAAAAGCAATTATATTTGATCTTGGTGGTGTAATTATTGACTTGGGATTTGAACGAATGACTAAGCGCTTTGAAGAGCTGGGTATTGAAGACTTTGGTCAATATTTTACTCCTAAAAGTCAAGTTGATTTCTTTGAAGATTTAGAGCTTGGCTTGATTGAACCTGAGGAATTCTATGATAAGTTTCGTCAGCATACTGACAGTGAGCTAACAGATGCTGTCATTGAAGAAACATGGAATCTTATTCTTAAAGACTTTGATAAACAGCGCATGGCTTTACTGACAGAGCTGTCAGCAAATTATTCACTCTATCTTTTTTCAAATACCAATGCGATTCATGCGAAATGTTTTGAGAAAAGATGTTTAGAACAAACAGGTCATCATTTAGAGCACTATTTCACAACGCTTTATTATTCTCATGAGTTGCACCTCAGAAAACCAACGGTAGAAAGTTTTAAAAAAGTGCTTCATCATGCAAATCTTGCTGCTCATGAAACACTTTTCATTGATGATAATGAAGAAAATATCAAAGGTGCTCAAAAAACTGGCTTGAAAACTTATCATTTACAAACACCAGAACAGCTCACAGATATTGATTTTACAGAACTTCTATCTAAATACGATAATTGATAAAAAGTAAAATATCTTACGGCATTAGCTACACCTTTTTTGCATACATTTAATTCTTGACAATTGTCTGACAATTCGATAAAATATAATCTATTGAAATTATTTTATTAAAAATTCAGACAAAAGGGAGTTATCATGGGTTTTATGAAAAAAGCTGATTTCCAGCTTTACCAAGATGCAGATAAACATTATGAACAGGTTCTCGGTACACGCGATTTTCTTGCGCTAGGTGTTGGGACGATTATTTCAACTTCAATTTTTACTTTACCAGGACAAGTCGCGGCGCAATTCGCTGGGCCTGGTGTTGTTTTCTCATATTTGATCGCAGCAGTAGTGGCAGGATTTGTGGCTTTTGCTTACGCTGAAATGTCAACAGTAATGCCACTTGCAGGTTCAGCATATTCATGGATTTCAGTGTTGTTTGGAGAGGGCTTTGGTTGGATAGCAGGTTGGGCATTACTCGCCGAATACTTTATCGCCGTTGCTTTTGTTGGTGCAGGATTCTCTGCAAATTTCCAACAGTTGCTTGCACCGCTAGGCTTTCATTTGCCAGCGGTTCTAGCAAATCCTTTTGGGACAAACGGTGGAGTTGTTGATATCATTTCTTTTCTTGTTATTTTGATTTCAGCTCTGATTGTTTTTAGAGGGGCTTCCGATGCGGGGAAAGTCAGTCAAGTTCTTGTTGTGCTTAAAGTTGCGGCTGTTATTGCTTTTATTATTGTTGGTATTACAGCAATTCACCCATCAAATTATCATCCATTTATTCCCCCTCATAATCCGAAAACAGGTTTTGGTGGTTTCTCAGGTATTTGGTCAGGGGTTTCAATGATTTTTCTTGCTTACATTGGTTTTGACTCTATTGCGGCGAATTCGGCTGAGGCGAAAAATCCGAAAAAGACGATGCCACGTGGAATTCTTGGTTCTCTCCTTATCGCGGTTGCTCTTTTTGCTGCTGTTACCCTAGTTCTTGTTGGAATGCACCGTTATTCAGCCTATGAAGGCAATGCTGCACCAGTTGGTTGGGCGCTTCAACAGTCAGGATATTCAGTCCTTTCAGAAATTGTGACAATTATTGCTCTTGCAGGGATGTTTGTTGCATTGCTTGGTATGGTTCTTGCAGGTTCACGTTTAATTTATGCTTTTGGACGTGATGGTCTTTTACCTAAAGGACTGGGCAAAATGAACAAAAAACATCTTCCAGCAAATGGAGTTTGGGCGTTGTCAATTGTTGCGATTATCATTGGTGCATTTTTCCCCTTTGCCTTTCTGGCTCAATTGATTTCAGCGGGGACGCTTATCGCATTTATGTTTGTGTCGCTTGGTATTTATTCATTACGCCGTCGCGAGGGCAAAGATTTGCCTAAAGCAGCATACAAAATGCCACTTTATCCAGTTCTTCCAGCTCTTGGTTTCATTGGTTCAGCCTTTATCTTTTGGGATTTAGATGCTAATGCAAAAATTTATGCTGGTTTGTGGTTCTTAGTCGGTCTTGTAATCTACTTCTTTTACGGTCGAAGAAATAGTAAGAATTTGGAAACTGAAAAAAGTAAAGAAAATATTGAAGGCGTAGGAACATTAAATTAAGTCCCTCTTTTAAAATAGTCTCTCAACTCACTAGTTGAGGGATTATTTATTGCCAAAATCGCCAAAATGAGTTAAAATAGGCAAGTCTTATCTTTAAAGAAATGGAAATATAAACTTTATGAAAGAGTATGAAAAACAGCACCACGGCTTTTACGTTTTTTTGCGCAATCTAGTTGCGTTCTTGCTATTTATACTTAATGGTCGTAGTAAATATTACAACGTTGACAGAATTCCAAAGAACGAGAACTATATTTTGGTTGCTCCTCATCGCATGGCGTGGGAACCTGTATGGTTTGCTTTTGCGACACGACCAAAACAGTTCATCTTTATGGCAAAGAAAGAACTATTTGAACATAAATTTGGTGGTTGGTGGATTAAAATGTGTGGCGCATTCCCTGTTGACCGCAATAATCCAGGGACAAAACCGATTAAACACGCTGTGAAAATGCTTAAAGAATCAAATAAATCTATGATTATGTTTCCTTCGGGAAGTCGGCATAGTTCAGAAATGAAAGGTGGAGTGGCGCTCATTGCTAAGATGGCAAATGTTCGTATTGTACCTGCTGTCTACCAAGGACCTCTCACAATGAAAGGTGTTTTCAAGCGTCAGAAAGTTGCGATTAACTTCGGAGAGCCAATTGATATTTCTGATATAAAAAAAGCAAATGCAGAAGGAATTGAAGAAGTCAATCGTCGTATGGAAGAAGCGTTTGCTGCTCTTGATAAAGAACTTAATCCAAATTTCCACTATGAAGTGAAATAAGCGATTGATGTTATATCATTCACTTGTGCATTACTTTTTTATGAGAAAAATAAATAATAAAATCGAATTTTTTCAGAAATTCGATTTTTGATTATTAATTGTGTTTAAGTACCCATAATAAAAGATTTCAATTTGTAAAAATTTGAGAAAAATGTTAAAATTAAAGGAAGTATCTACTTATTACTGAAAGAGAAAATATGCCAAATATCATTCGAAAATTTGTCGAAAATGACAAAAAAGAGCTAAAAAAACTTAATAAAATGGCGCTCAAGGTTGAATCATTTGCTGATGAAATGGAGCATTTGACTGATGAGCAATTAAAAGCTAAAACTCAAGAATTTAAAGAACGTGTCGAAAAAGGTGAGGAGCTGGACGATTTACTTTATGAATCATTTGCTGTTTGTCGTGAAGCGGCACGGCGTGTTCTCGGTCTTTATCCATTCCATGTGCAAATCATGGGTGGGATTGTCCTTCACAATGGTGACGTTCCTGAAATGCGTACAGGTGAAGGTAAAACTTTGACGGCTACTATGCCAGTTTATCTCAACGCTTTGTCTGGCAAGGGAGTTCACGTTGTTACAGTCAATGAATACTTAGCAACACGTGACATGACTGAGATGGGAGAGCTTTATAGTTGGCTTGGGCTTACTGTAGGATTGAACTTAAATTCAAAATCTCCAGAAGAAAAGCGTGAAGCATATAATTGTGACATCACTTACTCAACTTCTGCTGAACTTGGTTTTGATTACTTGCGTGACAATATGGTAACACGTGCGGAAGACATGGTTCAAAAACCGCTTAACTACGCCCTTGTCGATGAAGTTGACTCTATTTTGGTCGATGAAGCAAGGACGCCTTTGATTATTTCAGGTCAAGCGGAATCTTCATCTGCCCTTTATTATCGTGCAGACCAATTTGCAAAACAACTCAAAGGTCAAAACTTGAATATCGCTACTTCTGACTACGAAGAAGGAGATGATTACAAGATTGACTTACAATCTAAAACAATTTCTTTGACTGAAGAAGGGATTGATAAAGCCGAGAAATTCTTTGTGATTGATAATCTTTATGATATGGAAAATGTTGCACTTACTCACTTTGTGGATAATGCGCTTCGTGCAAACTATATCATGCTTCATGATATTGATTATATGGTGGATGAAAATCAAGAAGTCTTGATTATTGATCAATTTACAGGACGGACTATGCCGGGACGTCGCTATTCTGATGGGCTTCATCAAGCAATCGAAGCAAAAGAGGCTGTTCCTATTCAGGATGAGTCTAAGACGATGGCATCAATCACGATTCAGAACTACTTCCGTATGTATAAGAAGTTGTCTGGTATGACAGGGACAGCAAAAACGGAAGAAGAAGAATTCCGTGAAATTTATAACATTCAAATTACGCCAATTCCAACGAACCGACCGGTCAAGCGTATGGACCACCCAGACTTACTTTATCCAACTTTAGAGTCTAAATTTAAAGCTGTTGTAGATGATATTAAACGTCGTCATGCCGAAGGTCAGCCTATTTTGATTGGTACAGTTGCGGTTGAAACTTCTGAATTAATTTCTAAGAAATTGGTTGAGGCAAAAATTCCGCATGAAGTGTTGAATGCAAAAAACCATTTCCGTGAAGCACAAATTATCATGAACGCTGGGCAACAAGGGGCTGTAACCATTGCAACTAATATGGCTGGTCGGGGAACTGATATTAAGCTTGGTCCTGGTGTAATAGACCATGCAGACCCTGAATTTCAAGGTCTTGCAGTTATTGGTACGGAGCGTCATGAAAGTCGCCGTATTGATAATCAGTTGCGTGGACGTTCTGGTCGTCAAGGAGACCCTGGTGTTTCTCAGTTTTATCTTTCTCTTGAAGATGATTTGATGAAACGTTTTGGTTCTGAGCGTGTTTCGGCCTTCCTTGACCGCATGAGAATTTCTGGTGAAGATGCTGTGATTAAGTCCGGCTTGATTACTCGTCAAATCGAGAGTTCGCAAAAACGTGTCGAAGGAAATAACTATGACAGTCGTAAGCAAGTTTTGCAATATGATGATGTGATTCGTGAGCAACGTGAAGTGATTTATGCGCAACGGTACAGCGTTATCATGGCGAAAGAAGATATGTCATCGGAATTGATGGGTATGTTTAAACGTGCAATTGAGCGACAAGTAGATGGTCATGCGATTGCCGGTAACCTAAAAGACGAAGAAACCTTGATGAATCTTCTCCAAACCGTACAAAATACCATGTTGCCAGAGGATGCAATTGAGTTGTCAGAACTGACAGGTTTGTCAGCGCAAGCTATGAAAGATTTGATTTTTGAGAAAGTCAAAGTTCGTTATGCCTCACAAATGGAGAAATTATCGGATGCTGATCGTCAACTAGAGTTTCAACGTGCAGTTATCTTACGTGTTGTTGATAACAATTGGTCGGAACATATTGACCAACTTGACCAAATGCGTCAATCTGTTGGTTTGCGTGGCTATGCTCAAAATAATCCGATTGTTGAATATCAAGAAGAATCTTATAAGATGTTCAACGATATGATTGGTGCGATTGAGTTTGAGATTACTCGTTTGATGATGAAAGCTCAAATTCAACCACAAACGGCAATACGTCAAGAGGCACCTCGTGCAATGACAACAGCATCACAAGGAAATATTACTTCTGTCAGCACTGACAATGGTGAAAACCCATTTGCAAATGTGGGGCGTAATGACCTTTGCCCTTGCGGTTCTGGTAAGAAATTTAAAAATTGTCATGGACGTGCACATATTGCTTAAAGGTTATTGACAGATTTTTTGTCAGTACTGACGATATTAGTTTTGCAGGTATTTTCAAAAATTTTGATACAATAATAAGAAGCGCCCTTAGGGGCGCTTGATTTGAATAAAGAGGATTTAGAAAATTATGACTTTTAAAGAGATAAGTCCCAAAATAAATATTGATGCCATTAAAATGTTGGGTCATCTGAATAGTGAACAACAGGCAAAAAAAATTAAACGGGATAAGGAGTTGGAAGCTATCATCAAAGGAGATGATGAGCGCCTTCTCTTAATTATTGGCCCTTGTTCTTCAGATAATGAAGAAGCTGTTCTTGAATATGCACGTCGCCTTGCAAAGCTGCAAGAAGAAGTAAAAGATAAAATCTTTATGGTGATGCGTGTCTATACGGCAAAACCTCGGACAAATGGTGATGGTTATAAAGGGTTGATTCACGAACCTGATGCAGATGGGCATACTGACCTTATCAATGGAATTAAGATGGTGCGTGATTTGCACTATAAAGTCATTACAGAAACAGGTTTGACGACTGCAGATGAGATGCTTTATCCCGAAAATCTGAGAATGGTAGATGATTTGGTGAGCTACCATGCGGTAGGAGCACGTTCGGTGGAAAATCAACAGCACCGATTTGTCGCCAGTGGTATTGATGCGCCAACGGGGATGAAAAATCCGACTTCTGGTAATTTAAAAGTGATGTTTAATGGTGTTTATGCTGCACAACAACCACAAGATTTTCTTTTTGGACTTGCAGAAGTACAAACTCCAGGTAATCCATTAGCTCATATCATTCTTCGGGTGGACAAGATGAGAATGGAAAATATCATCCAAATTACTACACAGATAATCTCTTGGAAACGATAGACTTATACGAAAAGATGGGACTAAAAAATCCATTTGTTGTGATTGATACAAACCATGACAACTCAGGGAAAAAATATATGGAACAGATTCGTATTGTGCGTCAAACTTTGGTCAATCGCGATTGGGATGAAAAAATTCACAAATATGTTCGTGGTTTTATGATTGAGTCTTATCTTGAAGATGGACGTCAAGATCGTCCGGATGTTTTTGGAAAGTCCATTACAGATCCATGTCTTGGTTGGGAAAAAACAGAAGACTTGGTTAAAGAAATTTATAATGCAGAATCGAATAACTACTAAATGATTTAAAAAATAATTCTGTCAGTACTGATAGAATTATTTTTTTGTAAATAAAGTTTGTTAAATTTAACACATGATGAATGCTGATGTTGAGGGGAAAGACAGAGTAATTTATGAAAAAATCTTTGAAAACCATAAGCAGTTATTGCAAACCCTTTCGTTTTATGGTACAATTTTTAAAGTGATAAATATCCTCAGATATTATCAGTAAAAACGAAAAACAACCTAAGGAGAACCATAAAAATGGCATCTAAAGAATTCCACATCGTTGCAGAAACTGGTATCCACGCACGCCCAGCTACATTGCTCGTGCAAACAGCTTCAAAATTCACTTCAGAAATCACTTTGGAATACAAAGGTAAATCAGTAAACCTTAAATCAATCATGGGTGTTATGTCACTCGGTGTTGGTCAAGGTGCTGACGTTACTATCTCAGCTGAAGGTGCAGACGCTGACGATGCTATCGCAACAATCACTGAAACAATGACTAAAGAAGGACTTGCTGAATAATCATGACAACTATGCTTAAAGGTATCGCTGCATCATCAGGTGTAGCAGTAGCTAAGGCATACTTGCTTGTCCAACCAGATTTGTCTTTTGAAACAAAGACAATCACTGATACAGCTAATGAAGAAGCTCGCCTTGATGCAGCACTTGCTACGTCGCAAAGCGAGCTTCAACTCATTAAGGACAAAGCAGTAGAAAGCCTTGGAGAAGAAGCCGCAGCCGTATTTGATGCACATATGATGGTTCTTTCAGACCCAGATATGACTGCCCAAATCAAAGCGACAATTAATTCTAAATCTGTAAATGCTGAAGCTGCCCTCAAAGAAGTGACAGATATGTTTATCGCAATCTTTGAAGGCATGGAAGACAATGCTTATATGCAAGAACGTGCAGCCGATATCAAGGATGTGACGAAACGCGTTTTAGCCCATCTTTTAGGAGTAAATCTGCCTAATCCAGCTTTGATTAATGAAGAAGTTATTATCGTTGCTGAAGACTTGACGCCATCAGACACAGCTCAACTTGATAAGAGATTCGTTAAAGCTTTTGTTACAAACATTGGTGGACGTACTTCTCACTCAGCCATCATGGCGCGTACACTTGAAATTCCAGCTGTTCTTGGTACAAATAATATTACTGAACTTGTATCTGAAGGTCAGTTATTGGCTGTTTCAGGCTTGACTGGTGAGGTTATTCTTGATCCAACTCCTGAACAACAAGGTGAATTCCACAAAGCTGGTGAAGCTTATGCGGCTCAAAAAGCTGAATGGGCAGCACTTAAAGATGCCGAAACTATAACAGCAGATGGACGTCATTTTGAACTTGCTGCAAATATTGGTACTCCAAAAGACGTTGAAGGTGTTAATGATAATGGTGCAGAAGCAATTGGACTTTATCGTACAGAATTCTTGTATATGGATGCACAAGATTTCCCAACAGAAGAAGACCAATATAAAGCATATAAGGCCGTGCTTGAAGGCATGAATGGTAAACCAGTCGTTGTCCGTACAATGGACATCGGTGGAGATAAAACTTTGCCTTACTTCGATCTTCCTAAAGAAATGAACCCATTCCTTGGATGGCGTGCACTTCGTATTAGTCTTTCAACAGCTGGTGACGGGATGTTCCGTACTCAACTTCGTGCTTTGCTTCGTGCTTCTGTTCATGGAAAACTTCGTATTATGTTCCCAATGGTTGCACTTGTGACTGAATTCCGTGCAGCTAAGAAAATTTATGATGAAGAAAAAGCTAAGTTGATTGCTGAAGGTGTTCCAGTTGCGGACGGCATTGAAGTAGGAATTATGATCGAAATTCCAGCAGCAGCAATGCTTGCAGATCAATTTGCAAAAGAAGTTGATTTCTTCTCGATTGGTACAAACGACCTCATCCAATACACAATGGCTGCAGACCGTATGAATGAACAAGTGTCATATCTTTACCAACCTTATAATCCATCTATCCTTCGTTTGATTAACAATGTTATCAAAGCGGCCCACGCTGAAGGCAAATGGGCTGGTATGTGTGGTGAGATGGCAGGTGACCAAACAGCGGTACCGCTTCTTATGGGTATGGGACTTGATGAATTTTCAATGTCAGCAACTTCTGTGCTTCAAACACGTTCATTGATGAAACGTTTGGACTCTAAGAAAATGGAAGAGTTGTCTAATAAAGCTTTGACAGAATGTGCAACTTTGGAAGAAGTTGTCACTCTTGTCGAAGAATATACAAAATAATATTTTTTTATCCAAACAGAAAGCTGTCAGTATACTGACAGCTTTCATCATGCTTTGGGTGGTCACTAAGAAAACTACCCATTGAGAACGGGTAGCTTTTTATTAAAATTTATAAGATTAAAAAGGCAATCCTTTAGTAAATTTTCCGAGTTTTTGTTCAGTTACTTTTTCGATTTGTGAGAGCGCATCATTGACTGCGTCAGTTACCATATCTTGCAAAGTTTCAGGATCCTCAGGGTCAATCACATCTGCTTTAATATTGAGCGTCTTCAGTACTTTATCGCCGGAGAATTCAGCAACAACAAGTTCTTGAGCTGATTTACCAACGAAGGTAGTATTTGTGATTTCTTCTTGAGAAGCTTGCATTTGTTTTTGTAACTTTTGAGCTTGCTTCATCATGGATTGCATATTCATCATGGGAATCTTACCTCATTTGGAATTTTTGTTAAAATAAAAGTTTTCAACACCCTCCTATTTTATCATAAAAAAGAGAATAAAAAAACTCAGCCTTAGCTGAGTTATCCGAGTGCGGTGGGAGGGACTTGAACCCTCACGACCTAAAGCGGTCACAGGATCCTTAATCCTGCGCGTCTGCCAATTCCGCCACCACCGCAAAACAGTACCTTAATATAGTACCATTTTTGATATAAGCTGTCAAGAATAAAGTGGAAAGTTACTGGCGATTATATTGTCTTATTGGCCAGTACTGATAGGATTGTATTCATTCATAAATTTAGAGATAGTAGAGCGATATAAAGTTGGATTTGTTTCAAAAGATTTTGCGTGAGCTGCTCCTTTTACAATAAGTAATTTTTTAGGAACATTACTTTTGACTGCTTTATAATTATCATAAACCATGCGAGTAGGAACATAGGTGTCTTTACTTCCATGAATAAATAAGATAGGAAGTTTGTCTTTAGCTAGAGATTTTGTAGCGCTTGCCTCTTGGAAGAACCAACCTTGACGTATCTTACTTTCGAGTGAAACACTATAAACAAGTGGAAATGCTGGAACATTGTATCCAACTTTTCCTTGATAAGTAATCTCGTCCCAAGCATTGTCATAACCACAGTCTTCAATGATACTTTTGACTGTTTTAGGTAGTGTTTTTTCACCAGAGGCCATCATAACAGTAGAAGCGCCCATTGATAGACCGTAGAGGGTTATATCGCTTTGAGGATTTTTATTTGTCAGATAGTTTGCCCATGCAATAACATCATATTTATCGTGAAATCCAAAGCTGATAAAGTTTCCCTGAGATTGTCCAGCTCCTCGATTATCAGGCATTAAGACATTATAACCTAACTGATGGAAAAGTTCACCATACTGACGCATTGCTGTCTTATCTTGTCGAAATCCATGAACGACGATGACTGTTTTATCAGTGGCTTTATTAGCAGGTACATACCAAGCATCAAGTTTTAGTTTATCATTCTCAATCGTCACAGTTGTTTTGGGTAACATATTAAAGTTTTTAACTAGAGCATAGTTGGGACTTGTCGTTTTGACCTGACTGATAGGACTGTCGTTTCTTACACAAGCTACTCGGTAGAAATATAAGGTTGCTCCGATGTCAGCGATGATAAGTAGAGCGAAAATCCCGATTAACCATTGCCATATCCGTTTTTTTGTCAATTTTTTCATGAAACTTATTATACACGAAATTGGACATAAATACTATATTTGTCTAATTTTTATTTTACAAATCAGCTGAATAAATAGTGATTAGATATTTTAGATAAAATGTGTTAGAATAATAGAAAATAAATAATAACTCCACCGGGAGTAAATCGTAAAAGCGATTATTTGCATTTCAGTAGGTCTTGGAAGAAATGCAAATAGTCGTTTTTTCTTATATGGAGGAAGAAAAAATGACATGGTTATACTTACTATTAGCAGGTATTTTTGAAGTAGTGTGGGCAACCACAATGAAATTAAGTGAAGGTTTTTCTAATATAAAGTTTTCTGTTATGACTGTACTAGGAATGTTTGCGAGTTTTATTTTTCTAGCCCTTGCGTTAAAGAAACTCCCTTTAGGATTAGCTTACCCTCTGTGGACAGGGATTGGTGCAGTAGGGACAATTATAGTTGGGGTTTTATTATTTAAAGATGAAATACCGGCACTTACATGGGTTTTTGTTGGATTGCTTATCATAGGTATTTTGGGAATCAAGATGACAAGTGGGCATTGAGGTGATGAATTGGGTGAATAAAATAATCGAGATTGGTTAATTTTAAACAAAAAAACCTCCTGTTGAGGGTAAACAACAGGAGGAAAAGGAGTAAGTATGGTTAACCCAAAGTTTAGTATAGTTTAGAAAACTGGTAACTTTTGGTAACTCAT
This sequence comes from Lactococcus allomyrinae, assembly GCF_003627095.1. Classification (NCBI taxonomy): domain Bacteria; kingdom Bacillati; phylum Bacillota; class Bacilli; order Lactobacillales; family Streptococcaceae; genus Lactococcus; species Lactococcus allomyrinae. Next base: position 2,255,802 of record NZ_CP032627.1, read on the forward strand.
AGAAATAAATTAAGAGTTTTTAATTAAATATAAATCTCATAATTCCGTGATATAGAAGGAGTCAAGGGATTTGAACCCCTGCGCCGCTTTACACGGTTCGCTGGATTTCGAGTCCAGTGCATTACCACTCTGCCATGGCTCCACTCCTTTATTTAATTATATTATACCATAGTTAATTCGCTTCTTAAAGTAATACGAGATAAGAAAATATGAAGTCAAGACTAAATTCAAGGCTTAGTGCTGCTGTATCTCCGACCTAAAAGGTCGGAGGATTAGCATGCACTTGTTTTGCTAAAAATAAAAGCGTATATTTATACAAAAATCTTGACAAATGAATAAATATGCCATATAATCGTATTTATATTAATTTTGAAAGAAGATGAGAAGATGGGGAATAAAAAAGTTGTATTAGCCTACTCAGGTGGTTTGGATACAAGTGTTGCGGTAAAATGGCTGAGTGACAAAGGATTTGATGTTATTGCAGCTTGTATGGACGTTGGTGAGGGAAAAGATTTGAATTTTATCCACGATAAAGCACTCCAAGTTGGGGCTGTGGAATCTGTGGTTATAGATTGTAAGTCAGAATTTGCTGAAATTTTTGTTGGTGCAGCGCTTAAAGGAAATTTAATGTATGAAAATAAATATCCATTGGTTTCTGCCTTGAGTCGTCCTCTGATTGCTGAAAAATTGGTTGAAGTTGCAAAGGGAATGGGGGCAACAGCGATTGCACACGGTTGTACGGGTAAGGGGAATGACCAAGTTCGTTTTGAAGTGGCTATTCATTCATTAGCGCCCGAGCTTGAGGTGATTGCACCTGTCCGTGAATGGCACTGGGCGCGTGAAGAAGAAATAGAATATGCGAACCAAAACGGTGTACCTATTCCAGCTGATTTGGATAATCCTTATTCTATTGATATGAATTTATGGGGCCGTGCAATTGAGGCAGGTGTGCTTGAAAATCCTTGGAATACCTGTCCAGAAGATGCCTTTTTCATGACGAATTCTATTGAAGATGCACCAAATGAAGCAGAATTCATCGAGATTGAATTTAAAGAAGGACTTCCCATTGCGCTCAATGACAAAAATATGCCATTGCATGAAATTATAAAAGAAGTGAATATTATTGCAGGAAAACATGGGATTGGACGGATTGATCATATTGAAAACCGGTTGGTTGGGATTAAATCACGTGAATTTTATGAGTGTCCAGGTGCAATTACACTATTAAAAGCGCATAAAGATTTAGAAGATTTGACATTTGTTCGTGAATTATCACATTTTAAATCAGTTATTGAAAACGAGTTATCTAACTTGATTTATAATGGTTTATGGTTTAACCCAGCGACAAAAGCTTTGATTGCTTATCTTGATGAAACTCAGAAGGTAGTTAACGGCGTGGTAAAAGTTAAATTATATAAAGGCTCTGCAACACCTATTGGTCGTAAGTCCTCTAACTCGCTTTATGATGAAAAATTGGCGACTTACACTGCTGCTGATGAATTTGACCAAGCTGCTGCAGTTGGTTTCATCAAACTTTGGGGGCTGCCAACTCAAGTTAACGCTCAAGTCAATACAAAATGATTCTGTCAGCATACTGACAGCTTTTGGAAAGTGGAAAAATGGTAGAAAAACTTTGGGGAGGACGTTTTGAAGCGTCTTTAAATAAACAAACTGAAGAATTTGGAGCATCAATTAAATTTGAACAAAGGCTTGCCCCTTTTGATTTACAAGGTTCACTCGCTCATGTGAAAATGTTGGGGGAAATGGGTATTATCTCTGCTGATGAAGCTGGAAAGATTGCAGATGGACTGACAGAAGTTGAGCAAAAGCTTATGAGTGGTCAAATCGAATTCAAAATTGAAAACGAAGATATCCATATGAACATGGAATCTTATCTTCATGATGAGATAGGCACCATAGCAGGAAAACTTCATACCGCTCGTTCCAGAAATGACCAAGTGGCAACAGATATGCATTTGTATCTGAAAAGTGTGCTGACAGAAGTTTTGTCAGTGCTGACAGAACTTCGTCAAACCATTGTCAATTTAGCTGTAAACCATGTTGACACTATCATGCCAGGTTATACCCATTTACAGCACGCACAACCTATTTCTTTTGGGCAGCATTTGATGGCTTATTATCAGATGTTTACACGTGATTTTGAACGCTTTGAGTTCAACATAAAACACACGGATATGAATCCTTTAGGAGCTGCAGCTCTTGCTGGAACAACTTTTCCAATTGATAGAGCACTGACAACTCAGTTGCTCGGTTTTGACAAAGTTTACACTAATTCAATGGATGCTGTCAGCGACCGTGATTTTATTTTAGAATTTCTGTCAAATTCGAGTTTACTGATGATGCACTTATCACGGCTTTGTGAAGAAATTTTACTTTGGTGTAGTTTTGAGTTTCAATTTGTTACTTTATCAGATGCCTATTCAACAGGGTCTTCGATTATGCCGCAAAAGAAAAATCCTGACATGGCTGAGCTTATACGTGGAAAAACAGGACGTGTTTATGGAAATCTGATGGGATTATTGACTGTCATGAAAGGCTTACCTCTTGCTTATAACAAAGATTTACAAGAAGACAAAGAGGGGATGTTTGACAGCTCAGATACTATCTTGACAGCTCTGTCGGTAATGACAGGAATGCTGTCAACAATGACTGTCAATGATGTAAACATGGAAAGTGCAACACAGAAAGATTTTTCAAATGCAACAGAACTTGCAGACTATTTAGCTACAAAGGGAATTCCATTTCGAGAAGCGCATGAAATTGTTGGTAAGTTGGTATTAGATTGCACTAAAAAAGGAATCTATCTTCAAGGTGTCAGTTTACAAGATTATCAGAAATTGTCAATGTTGATAGAACAAGATGTTTATGAAGTTCTGAAATCAAGAACAGCTGTTGCCAGAAGAACATCACTTGGTGGAACAGCTTTTGATTCAGTAAAATCACAAATTGAACAAGCAAAAAAAGAACTTCAAATTTGAAGTTCTTTTACAATTCAGATTGACAAACTTGCCAACTCCGTTGTGTTATATGCTGTGGTTAAGCATGGAGTTCTTTTTTTATTGGCAATTCTTTAGTATGTGTGAAGTAGTTAAGTAGATTGAAGATGACAAGAATTGCAGAGCCAATGAATACGTAGCGGTAGTCAATAAATCCAGCAATCGCGGAGCCTAAGAGTGGACCAGCAAACGCACCAATTGATTGAGCAGATTGATTGTAAGAAAAGATTCGACCAGTGACCTCTTGGGGGATTCTTTTGCTAAGATAGCTTGTACAGAAGGCAAGATAGCTGCATCGGAAATACCGACTAACAAGCGCATTCCTATCAGGAACCAAACATTTGTAGTTGTAGCGGTCGCCAAGAAAACAACCATAGAAAAGACCAACCCAAACCCAAGGATTCTTTTTTGACCAATTTGGTCCCCAAGCCTTCCCAAAAACGGTGCAATAACTAATGTTACGATACCTGGAGCAGCAGCGACAATACCTGCCATAAGTGTGATGTTTCCATGTCCATGCATTAACTCTTGAACATAAAGTGATAATACAGGATTGATGGACTGATTCGTCATGTTGGTAATGAGGGTAGTCAAGAACATCCCCCAAATAACAGCAGGGTGACTAATGACTTTCCAAACTTGTTTTGAAGTTAACATATTTTTCTTTTCGACAGGTTTGAAAGTTTCTTGGACGAAGAAAATAGTCATGATAAAGACAAGAAAATAGATAACTCCAGTTACAGTAAATACATGGCGATAGCCAGTAAAGCCAACTAAAATTCCGCCGAAAATTGGACCGATTAAGGTTCCTGCTACAGAGCCTGTAGTCAACAAAGACAAAACTGAACCAGATTTTTCCTTTGGAGTTGAACTTGCCATCAATGCCATTGAGTTGGAAATGAAACCAGAGAAAGCGCCCAGTAGCATCCGTAAAACAAGCAGTTGCCAAGCAGCGGTGACAAAAGCCATCAGTGAAATGGAGATCGCCATGCCTAGAGAAGCACGCAACAGCATGAGCTTTCTTCCCTTCTGGTCGGCTAATCTTCCCCATAAAGGTGAAACAATCGCTAAAACGACAAAAGTCGACGAAAAGATGAGTCCTGACCAAATGTTTAACTCAGTTTTTGAATAGTTTCCTAAAGTCCCAATATAGAGTGAGATAAATGGTGAGATGAGACTTGAGCCAATGCCGGTCATAAAAGTCCCGAACCACAAAACAATTAGATTTTTTTTCCATGCTTCTTTCATTTTTAATATATACTTCCTTCTTGAGAATATCTAATATTATTATAAAACTATTATTCGTAGTTTGTCAATGATAGATAGTTGCTTGAAAAATAATTGAAATAGTTTTATACTAATATTGTTTAATGTTTCAGGCGTTAAACGTTTGTATACTGCAAATAAACTAAAAAAAACGATTAAAGACATTGAATTTTCATGATTATCAGATGAAAATATCTTGGAAGGACGAATCATGGCGAGAATAGCACTAACACGAGAAAAAATTGTTCAAGCAACGATTGAATTAGCTGGAACGATTGGCTTAGGAAATGTAAGTTTCCCACGTCTAGCAGAATATTTTGGAATTAAAGCTCCTTCACTTTATAATCATTTCAAGAATATGGAGGAAGTACGTGTTGCGACAGCAGTATATTTGCAAAGAGCTTTAAACTATGAATTGACTCATGCGATGGTTGGACTAAATCCCTTGGATGCTCTGCGTGCTTATGCAGAAAGTTATAAAAAATTTGCAGAGCAATATGAATCCGTTTATGAGTTAGTTAATGTCATTCACCAGACTAACAATGCTGAGCTGGAGTTTCTGGCGAAAGAAAATATTCGTCTTGTTCGACGTAGCCTTGATAATTTTAATTTAACAGAGGATGAAAATTTTCATATCAGTCGGATGTTCAGATCTACTTTGCACGGTTTTATTACATTGACTCAGCTTGGTTATTTTCGAAACTCTGGTTCAATCTCAAAAGAGGAATCATTTGATTATATGGTAAACCAGTTGTTGGCGCCTTTAGCTTTACGTAAGCCATAAATTGATAAGATTCAAAAACTCCTGTCATTATTGACAGATTTTTATTTCATAAAGATTAAAATAGTTAATGAAATTATAGCGTTTTCATACCAGAAAGTGACTTTTCATCAACTTTATGATAAAATTAAAACGGTAATTTCTAAGATGGGAGAGGGTGGCTTGGCTATTAAAAAAACATATCGCGTGAAACGCTCAAAAGATTTTGACCAGATTTTTTCAGCGAAACATAGCTTTGCCAATAAAAGATTCGTTATTTACAAACTAGATGCTAGTCAACCTCACTTTCGTGTGGGGTTTTCAGTAAGTAAAAAATTAGGGCATGCCGTTCAGCGTAATCGTGTTAAACGTCTGCTACGTCATGCTATTGCTGAATTTGCACCTTTTCTAACAGATGAAGATTTTGTAGTCATTGCAAGAAGTGGTGTTGAAAATCTTAGCTTTGATGAGGTAAAGAAGAATCTAAAACACGTCCTGAAGTTATCAAAAATCTATGTAGATGGAGAAAACGATTGAAAAAGAAACTTACTTTGGTCGGAATAACGGGAGCTGCTCTTTTGTTACTCACAGCCTGTGGGACACAAGCGGTAACAAGTAGCTCAAGCGGATTATGGGACCAAGTTGTATATGGCTTTGCACAAGTCATTCGTTTCTTGTCTTTTGGCGGATTGACCGGTATCGGCATTATTCTATTCACAATTATCATTCGAGCGGCCTTGCTCCCATTGATGAATGTCCAAATCAAATCTAGCCAGCGTATGCAAGAAATTCAGCCTGAAATTAAAAAAATTCAGGCTAAATATCCAAGCAAAGATGTGGAATCTCGTCGTTTGATGAACGAAGAAATTCAAAAACTTTATGCAGAAAATAAAGTTAATCCTTATATGGGATGTTTGCCCCTTTTGGTTCAAATGCCAGTGTTGTGGGCACTTTATCAAGCATTATCTCGTGTGGATTTCTTAAAACACGGTACTTTTCTTTGGTTTGATATTGGTGCAAAGGATCCAACATTTATCTTACCTATATTAGCGGCAATTTTTACTTTCTTAAGTTCTTATTTGATGATGAAATCTGCACCAGAAAAAAATGCAATGACAACATCAATGACTTATATTATGCCAATCTTTATCTTGATTATGGGTGTTAATTTTGCGGCAGGTATTGCACTTTACTGGGTAATTTCAAATGCTTTCCAAGTATTCCAAACAATGTTGCTTGCTAATCCGTATAAAATTATCGCGGCTCGTGAGGCAAAGGTAAAAGCCGAAAAAGATAAAGTAAGAGCTCGTGAAAAAGCAATGAAAAAGGCAAGAAAAAAATAAAAAGACCTGTGGCAATTTTTATTTTAATTGGAATTTTATCTGGTACTGCTTAACTTTTGGGAAATCATCTGAGAACAGAGCTTGTGCTTAATGATTAGCATGATTCTGTGAACAAAGAAAATTTTGTTTTTCTCATTTTGAAACACGGTAGTATAGAAGCAGTTCGACTAATTATTTTATTGTATAAAATAATCAGTTGAACGAGTATAAAAATTGTCAAGCGGGAATTATCATATTACAGGAGTAGTTTTAGTATGGCTATTTTTACTGGTGAAACGGTTGAGGACGCAATCGAGCGTGGTTTAAATCGATTAGGTGTCAAACGTGAAAATGTTCATATTCATATTGAACAAAAAGAAAAAAAAGGTTTCTTAGGTTTTGGAAAAAAACGTGCTCGCGTTAATATTGAGGCAATCCAAGAAGAAACTGTTCGTAAGGCGGATCATTTGGCTCAGCGTGGAGTCGATGAGAGTATTAATCTTGGAGTGCCTAAAGCAAAATCTGCAATGGAGGCAACTCTTGAACTCAGCCAAGTTGTAAAGGCTGTACGTGCAGCTGAAAAAGAACAAGAAGGTGAAATCACTGAAGAAGAGCGTGATGCAATCATTGCAGCAGCCAAGAAAACAGTAGTACAAAATCGTCAATCGACAGCGAACTTATCAGATGTTGTAGAGGCGGTTAAAGATGAGGTTAAATCTAAAAAAGAGATTTCAGGAGAAGAAGAAAAAGTTGCTTCTAAAATCTCAAGTTATTTAACAACGATTACTCAAGAAATGGGAATTGCAACGCGTGTTTCAGTCTCACGAGATGGTAGTCTTACTGTATTCAACCTGACTTCAGATCATGATGCTTTACTAATCGGTAAGCATGGTAAAATTTTGCAAAGTTTGCAAATTCTTGCGAAAGCTTATGCTAACAGCATTCTCAATACTCGGATGAATATTGCTGTTAATGTTGGGGATTATCATGAGAAGCGTAAAGCTTATATCGTCAGCTTGGCTCATCGTGCAGCGGAACGCGCTCGTGGTGGGGAAACAGTTTATATCAATGACTTACAATCTAATGAGCGTAAAATTATTCATACAATCATTGCACAGGAGAATGGAGTTTCAAGCCACTCTGAAGGGCAAGAATATAATCGTTATATTGTTGTCGCTAAAGAGATTTAGCCTTGACAAAAAATCTCTCATAGTGTAGAATTGTAAGGTATGCTTTTTGAAGCGATAAACTAAGATGAAAGGAACACCGAAAAGGTGGAGCTACTTTCTACAAAATAAGTGGTGCAAAAGCGAGCGGTTTGAAATTTTGTTTAAATAAAAAGAGTGTTTATAAAACTTTCTTGGAAAAACAATAAAAATCGTTGAGCTGCGCCTAATAAGTGAAGTAGCCCAGGGACTTATATAATGAAACGTACTTACCAACCACACAAAAAATCTCGTAAGACTACTCACGGATTCCGTAGCCGTATGGCAACTAAAAACGGACGTCGTGTCCTCGCAGCTCGTCGTCGTAAAGGACGTGCTTCACTTACAGTTTAATCAAAAGAATTCTGAGATTAAAGTTACGGATTGAGCTTTGTTTAACAAAATATCCGTTATTATTTGTAAATGAAATTAAAGCCAGCGTTTGCTGGCTTTTTTGTTTTTCAAATATCATAGGTTTAAGTTAAGCGATTTCAAAAATTATGATATAATGAGTTTATCATTAAAAATTTAATTGAGCTCGTCTTTTTGAAGTCAGAGATAGGTTTAGCGGTAAATAAACTGCTATGCCAGAATAACAAATTCATGATTTTAAAGAGGTAGAAACTCATATTTAAAGGAGTATTTTCTCATGAAAAAGTTCAAAATTGGTGATTTAGAGGCTTCTCAAATTATTTTGGGTTGTATGCGCATTAATGAAGAAGGTAAAAATCCTGTAGCTGTAATTGAGACAGCGGTAGAAAATGGGATTAACTTTTTTGACCATGCAGATATCTATGGTGGTGGAGAGTGTGAGTCTATCTTCGCAGGTGCGCTTGCTAAGTCGTCGGTAAAACGTGAGGATATCATCGTTCAAAGTAAATGTGGTATTGTTCCTGGAAAAATGTTTGATTTTTCAAAAGAACATATCATTGACTCTGTTGAGGGAAGCTTGAAGCGTCTTGATATAGATTATTTGGATGCTTTGCTTTTGCATCGTCCAGATACACTAGTTGAGCCAGAGGAAGTAGCTGAGGCTTTTTATGAACTTGAAAAGGCAGGCAAAGTGCGTTATTTTGGGGTATCAAACCAAAATCCAGGACAGGTAGAACTTTTGAAGACGGCTGTGAAACAACCTTTGTTGTTTAATCAACTACAATTTGGACTTAAACATACAGGGATGATTGACGCTGGGATTCATGTGAATATGTCAGATGAGGGTAGCTTTGTTCATGATAATGGTGTGTTGGAGTATTCCCGTATTAATAATATGACAATTCAGGCTTGGTCACCTTTCCAATATGGATTCTTTGAAGGTGTGTTCGTTGGCAATGAAAAATTCCCAGAATTAAATAAAAAGCTGGAATTTTATGCTGAAAAATATGGTGTAACACCGACTGGCATTGCTATTGCGTGGATTAATCGTCATCCAGCAAATATTCAAACGATTATTGGTACAATGACCTTGAGTCGTATTGAGGAAGTAGCTGCGGCTTCGGAAGTAGTGCTGAGTCGAGAAGAATGGTACGATTTGTATATGGCTGCTGGAAATATTTTGCCTTAAAAGAGAATTTTAGTGGGGATACCGACTAGAGAAAGCGGGCAACTAGTGGGTGTAATAAATGTAGACCGTTCGTAGAACGGCGCACGAAGTGCGTGCTGTGGCATCTTTTGTAGGGTAAATTAGCTACAGTGGAAATAATTGAATTTGCTTAAAAAATAACGTATAATTAACGTATATCTAAGAAATTTTTAATGATGGTTTTTGGTTTGCATAGATCGTCTGATTGTTGCACCTAAACATTTTAAAAATTTTCATACTGGCTTGTGAAAGTGGATATTCTTAGATTTTTAGAAGCTGGATATATAAGTTTTACCATAAAGCTGTAGAATGGTTTTATTGGTGTGGGCTGCGTTATGAATTAATTCGTTGTAATGGGCTTATAGTTGCATTTGGCTTTGCCAGATGATTTAAAAGGAGGTGTCTTATGGGCTTTACAGATGAAACAGTCCGTTTTGAATTTGGCGATTCGGACAAGAAAGAAATTGGCGAAACACTTGTCAATGTATATAACGTGCTTGAAGCAAAGGGTTACAATCCAATCAATCAAATCGTGGGTTATGTTTTGTCAGGAGACCCTGCTTACATCCCTCGTCATGATGATGCTAGAAACAAAATTCGTCGTTTTGATCGTGATGATATTGTTGAAGAGTTGATTAAGGATTATCTTAAAGCACATGGTGTGAATTTATAATGTTTGCACGAATTTTAGGACTTGATGTTGGTACAAAAACGGTTGGAGTGTCAGTGAGTGATTTGCTTGGTATGACTGCGCAACCTGTAGAAACGATTAAAATTGACAGTGAAGCTGGCAATCTTGGTTTTGTGCGTCTTGAAGCATTGATTAATGAGTACAAGCCGAATAAGATTGTGTTAGGGCTTCCTAAGCATATGAATGGTGATGAAGGAATTCGAGCGGAAGCTTCACGAGATTATGGAACTAAAATCACTGAAGAATTTGGGATTGAAGTTGATTATCAAGATGAACGACTAACAACTGTTCAAGCTGAAAAGGTGTTGATTGATGGCGGGGTGCGACGCAAAGACCGTAAAAAATCAATTGATAAGTTAGCAGCGGTACTGATTTTGCAGAATTATCTTGATGCACACGCTTTGAAAATGTAAGTTTTACACTGGTGAGTGTAGATTTTGCTGACAGATTTCTGTCAGTACATTTGTGCTGTATTTTATCGGGAAAAGATTTGCTGACAGAAATTTGTTAGTTCATAGTGAGCTGATAGGGTTTTGTCAGTTAAAATGTCAAAGAAAAAGGGAAATAAAATGACTCATACACATGACCACGAACATGAACATAATCATGAGGCTGATTACATTACATTAGTTGATGAGAATGGAAATGAAAGTCTTTTTCAAATTTTGATTACCATTGATGGGCAAGAGGAATTTGGTAAAAATTATGTTGTTCTTCAACCCACAGAGTTTGAAGAAGATGAAGATGGCTTGATTGATGTACTAGCTTACTCTTTCACTGAAAATGAAGATGGGACAGAAGGTGATTTGCAACCAATCCCAGAAGATGCTGAGGATGAGTGGGATATGATTGAAGAAGTTTTCAATAGTTTCATGGACGAACAGGAAGATTAATGGCTGACTGCAAATAAGCGGACTTGCAACGATTGGACAAAGCTTTGGGTGGTTGTCAGATGGTACTAGAATGTAACGTTAATCCGTTGTTGCTTTTATGATGTGGTCATAATATCATTCTTGAATGAATAAATAAAAGCTGTCAGCATACTGACAGCTTTTTTGAGCTTAAAATTGTATAATATTTTGTGAGGTGAGTGAATGAAAATAAGAAAAGCAGAGATTAAAGATTGTCCTAAATTATTGGTGTTACTGACGGAGATTGGTCGGTTTCATTATGAGCGGAGACCAGATGTTTTTCGGGCTGATGCTGGGAAATATTCGCTGACGGATTTGTCGGAAATGCTGACAGATGCAACAAAACCAATCTTTGTAGCTGTTTCTGATTGTGATGAGGTTTTGGGATATGCGATGTGTCAAGTCAAAGAAAATACAGAGCATACTGTGCTTGCTCCATATAAAGTTCTATATTTAGATGATTTATGTGTGGATGAGAATGCACGCAAATTGGGTGTAGGTGGTCGGTTGATGGATGTTTTGATTGATTTTGCACGCGAGAAGCATTGTTCTAGAGTTGAGCTGAATGTATGGGAAATGCCAGATTCCGCAAAGGAATTTTATGAACATCATGGTTTCAAGACACAGAGGCGAGAGATGGAGTTTTTGCTATAATGAAGTCAAGACTTATTCAGTGGGGGAGTCAACTCATCGCTGAATTTTAGGGTACAACCTCACATCAAAGGTATGAGGTTACCCTGTTTCTGAAGTCTAAGCGTTAAAATGCCAAGACTCTAGGGTAATCGGACGAAATTCGATGTGTTTCATCCCCTACCTATGAGGTAGAGGTGTTGCGACTGCAAGCACGCAAGGTGGAGAGCGTACGCATTTACTTCGATAAATAAAAAATCGGAAAAATCCGATTTTTTATTTATTTATTTTTTACCAAACTTACGTTTTAAACCATTTTTTGCGATGTCTTTGAGATTTTTTCCCATCAGCCCAGGTTCATAGTTGTCAATGACAGTACCGTCAAAATTGATAAGTTCGGCATTATGATTTTTTCCATCAAAGAGAAAGCTTGTGATGTTCTCTGCGGCTTCGTAAGGGGTTCTGACCATGCCGCCTTCGCCAGCTGTTGCTCCATTAAGGTCAGTGGCAATCGCGCCCGGCATGATGCCGAAGATTTGGCGCTTGGATTTGTCCTTTTCAAATTGATGACCGAACGCGAAAGTCATGGCATTTTGCGCGGCTTTGCTGGTCACATAAGCGAGCGGCATCCAGTATTTTTGCGAGACGGGGATGGTCACGTTGAGGATTTTTGCGTCGGCTGACAGGCTGTCAAGGAGGTTCGTGATGACCGCGTGCGTGCCGAGAAAGTTGGTGTTGAGCGTTTCTTGCAGATCGGCAGTCGTGTAGTCAAAGGGCGATTTGCTCATGTCGAGCGCGCCTTTTTCTGTCGCGATGTTACCCGCAATCCCTGCGTTGTTGACAAGAATATCAATGTCTGACAAATCTGACAGACTTGCTAATCCCTCTAAGTCGTTCAAATCAACTTTGACAAAAGTTGCTGACAGCCCGTCAGCTTGTAATTTTGCGACGGCTTCTTGTCCGCGAGCTTCGTCGCGCGCGCCGAGCAAGATGTCGTAGCCACGCTTGCCAAGATTTTGTGCAATCGCAAAACCAATGCCTTTGTTTGCGCCAGTAATCAGTGCTTTCATTTCTATCTTTCTCCTTTTTCTTTTGGAAAATAATTTCCTAGCATTTGTGCAGAGAGTTTACTCGTGTTTTCTTCACTGTTAGATTTGCCCATTTGATGTAAAATCTTCGCAAATCCAGCATCAATGCGCTCTGCATCGTTTTCGAGACCGACTAAAGCTTCGTTAATCAAATCGCTCAGTTTCATGTTGGTTGGGTTGTCGGTTGAAGCGTGTTCTTCAAGATTGGTCTCTGCGACAAGAGGTGGTACAAGTTCGACAACGCGCAAGTTTTTACCAAAATATTTTGCTTGTTCACGTAGTGCATCACTGTAAAAGTGAACGCCAGCTTTTGTCAGGTTATAAATCGGATGTGCACCATCTGCAAGGTTGGATAAACCAGATGAAACGTTGATGACAGTGCCGTGATTATCAGCCAAAAGAGGTAAGAATGCCTGAGTTACAGCGATTGTACCAAGTAAATTGGTATGAATTTCTTCTGTCAGCGCTGACAAATTACCGTCAGAATGCTCAAACAAATTGAGCGCGCGCATGATCCCTGCTGAGTTCATGACAACATCAAGTTCTGGAAAATTCGTTTTGATAAAATTGACCAGTTCTAGCACAGAATTTTTGTCATCAATATCACTCGTAAAACCTGCAAAATCAGGATTTTCAGCCAACACTGTATCTAGGCGCACTTGATTTCGCGCGGTAATGATTACCTTATTGCCCAACTCCGCAAATCGTTTGGCAAAGCCCAGTCCAATCCCAGATGTGCCACCAGTAATCAAAATCGTATGTTCTGTAAAAGTCATTGTTATCCTCCAAGAAATTAGTTCATTTGGTTTTTAAAATAAGGTTGTTCAGAAGTAATACGAGCTTCTGAACAATCTAATGAACTTAATAATTATTTGGTTATAATTTTTTGTTTTTATAACTCATGAAAAGATTATACTATCAGAAGTTATATTTGTCAAGAATTATAACTTATGTTAGAATGTTTTTATACTATTCTAAAAGTATTTTGGAAGTTAAACAATATTAGAAAGGAAATTGAGTTCGGACTCTTAAAAGTTAGGAAAATAGATGGCTCTACTGTCCATTTGCTAAAATAGAAAAGTCAAAGCAGTTAGCTGGAATAGTAAGAGTAAATGGAAGCCTCATTTTTCTAATTTTCTACGCTCTTACAAGTGAAATTTTGCGAAACAAAATCTCTTTGGTAGCTTTGACATAGTATTTCAAGTAGTCGTCCTCACATTTAATATGACAACACGAGAAAAAATTCTCCAAGAAACTGAAAATTTTATCCTAAAAAATGGGATAGAGAAACTTACAATATCAAAAATTGCTAAAAAGTTGAATATCAGTCAACCCGCAATTTACAAGCATTTTAAAAATAAGGAAGAGTTGCTGACCGTCCTCGCTCTTCGATTTCTCAACGAACAGACATTATCTGCGATTTTTCCTTTTGATACGACGAACTATACGCAAAGAGCCGATATTATCCACGATTGGCTTTGGGCTGTCGCAAGTGCCAAATTTTATGCGCATCAGGAAACACCTGAGATGTTTGCACTTTACACTACTTATGTTAGTGAAAATCAAACGCTTAGTCAGGAACACATTTTAGAAATGGTTCAGAGCTTACAGCGTGCAGCCGCTCTTTCAACACCAGAGCAAGCAGGAGCTTTGATTCAAGCATTTGCTTATTTTCATCATCCGAAAATATCCCCACAGTGGGATAACTTTTTTCAAGAACAATTTGAAAATGTTTGGTCACTTATCAAAAAGAGTTTTGAGTAAGTCGGCTATACCCACTTTATAACTCACTCATGTTGACTTTTTATGATAAATGCGCCATAGTAATAAAAATATCAATAACAAAAACCTGTCAGTATGCTGACAGGTTTATTTTATGTGCTAATTGTACTATTTTCATTTGATTCTGAATACCATTGCACATCTAGGCTCAAGAATGATATTGAGTTTTCCTTTTGACCAACCGAAGCTACTTCTTGGTCCAAAACCACCGTATTTTCTATCATCAGTGTCAAAGATTAATTCGGGTTTTTCTGCAAAGTTAAGGTGGAGCTGTTGCTCATAACTTGGATGAAAATTAAATGCAAAAAGTAAATCCCCTTTTTGATAAGCTAATAGTTTATCAGAATTTTGCACCCATTGTTGCTTCAAGCTTGCACTGTTTTCCATAAACTTGAAGCGGTGTTCTAAGTTAATCATATCGTTATCAAATGCTAAGAGATATTTGAAACGTAAATCTTGATTATCTGCCAAAGACCATTGTCTTCTGGCGTGCTGGTAGCTATCTCCATTGCCCTCACGAGGAAAATCCAGCCATTCTGGATGCCCAAATTCGTTGCCCATGAAGTTCAGATAACCCTCTCCAGCAAGGCTGAAAGTTACGAGGCGAATCAGCTTGTGCAACGCAATTGCACGGTCAATAATCAGCGATTCACTACCTGTATCCATTTTCCAGTAAATCTCACTATCCGCGAGCCACATCATGATGGTCTTGTCGCCAACAAGCGCCTGATCATGACTTTCTGCATAGCCAATGTTTTTCTCTCCAGGTCGTCTTGTTGTTAATTCCCACCAGAGTGCCATCAAGTCAAGGTCATCGTCAGATTTTTCTTTAAGTTGTTTAATCCAAAAATCAGGAATACCCATTGAGAGTCGGTAGTCAAAGCCGATGCCACCAGATGAGATAGGAAGTGCCATACCTGGCATCGCTGACATATCTTCAGCAATCGTCGTAGCATCAGGATTAACTTGACGGATGAGTTCGTTTGCTAACATCAAATAAGTGACTGCCTCAACATCAGTATTAAGTGAAAAATATTTACTATAATCAGTGAATGCAGTGCCCAGACCGTGGTCGTGATAAAGCATAGAAGTCACACCATCAAAGCGGAAACCATCAAATTTATAAACATCTATCCAGAATTTCAGATTTGAAAGCAAGAAATGCAAGACTTCATCTTTGCCATAATTAAATAATTTCGTGTTCCAAGCAGAATGTTCGCCACGATTACCTTCATGGAAATACTGTGAAGTTGTGCCGTCAAAGAGATTTAGTCCGTCTCCAACATTTTTCACAGCGTGTGAATGAACAACATCAAGTAATACTCGTAAGCCCATACCATGCGCTGTATCAATCAGTTCCATCAAATCCTCAGGTTTACCAAAGCGACTTGATATTGCAAAGAAATTGGATACTTGATAGCCAAAGCTAGCATAAAGTGGATGCTCCATAATTGCCATTAATTGAATTGTATTGTAACCATCTTTTTTGATGCGAGGTAAGACATCGCGTGTAAATTCTTTGTAGCTATTAATCCGATAGTCTTCTGTGGAGATACCAATGTGTGCTTCATAAATTAAAGGTGCTTCTGTGAGGCTTGGTGCTTTGTGTTTCCATTCATACTGTGGGTGTGTAATCACACCATCCATCTCATAACGCTCATTTTGCACAGCATACATAATATAGCTCGGAACACGATAAACAGTTTGACCATCTTTCAAGAGTAATTTTACTTTAACTTTTGAACCGATAGGGAGCATACCAGGAGTAGAAATTTCCCAAGTGCCACCATAGGCAGACCTGAGTTCAAAATTATTTTCCCAGTTATTAAAATCTCCAACTAGCCAAGCTTTAGTAGCAGCAGGTGCCCATTCACGAAAAGTCCAATGATTTTTTTCCTGTTGGAATCCGAAATATTTATATCCGTTTGCAAAGTCAGAGAGAGTACCGTCAGTACCCAATAAACGCTTTTTTGTACGTGCATACTCAAAAAGCCTTAAAGATAAATCCTCTTTGAAGGGTTCGAGGTAAGGGTCATAGTCTAAAATACTTAAAGGCATAATGTCCTCCTTTTTTAAGATAGAGTTGAAATTAATAATTATTTAAAGTCAATTTCATACTAGTCCATCTCTAAATCAAATCTGCGTTAGCAGATTTGGCAGTTTAACTGCGCTTATATTGTATTGAGAAAAGCGTTGCTTTTCTTATCCACAATATTTGACACGTTGCATCAAGCGCAAGAGATGGTTTACATTTACGAAAACTTTAATTTCTAAAAGTTCCTTTTAGAAATTAAACAGTATGGTACATTTTTGCGTTATTGGAGTTAAGCAACAGACCATGCTTGAGAAAAGTAAAGTTGACTTCATACATTTATTAAATGTCGCACTCAAATTTGTCCAATTATCCTAGACCTATTTTATCATTTTTGTAAAGGTTTTCATAACAAAAATATGATAAAAATGAAATAAACTATATTTTGTCAAAATTATGCGTAAAATTTTTATACTATCGAAATTTGTAAGTTCTGATTAATTAATCCAATCAAGTCTCACTAACACGATCAGTGTGTATTGATATAAGAGTGCTAATCACTTGATGCAGTAGCCAAGGTTGAAACTCTGTGGATAAATAATGAAAGGGAAACGTTCTGTCAGCACTGACAGATTTTTTAAGAATCTTGTCAGCGTATATCTGAGCCTTTATTGACTAAAACCGAACCAAGGGTCTTCTTCGTCAGCGAGCATCTCTTGATTAGCAGCAAAAGGAGAAGTATCAGGAGCTTCAATAATAGGTGAAACAGCAGTAAAAAGTTGTTCAGGAAGATTACTGGTTGCAAAGTATTCAGTTTTAACATTATTATCTGTACTTGAAATCTCACTAAAGTGATTAGAAGTGTCAGTGAGTACTGACGGATTTTTGTCAGTATTTTTTGAGAGATTTGTCAGTGCACTTGAACCATCAGCGAAAAAATGACCCTCCAAATATTGAATATAATCATAAAACTCTGTCAGAAGTTCATGATAATAAATCATCTCACTCGTATTATCAATACTTTCAAAAGTACCTTGAGCTTCACCCCAACGCTCAGCAATGTGTTTACTCTTCATAAAATCATTATAGTTCATTTGGTATCCTCACATTTTAAATAGTATATAACCTTTACCAATCCATCCACTGTAAAAAGCAACAACAAATTGATACTACTAGACTATTTTTGATGGAACAAAATATAGTTTTGGTATATAATCCCGTGGGATTATAGATGTGACTATCATAAACTTATTATAACGTAAACTTTATAGAAATATCGAAACTAGGCAAGAAGAAAACCACTTCTATCAAGAGATAAAAGTGGTTTATTTTAATGCCGACTATAGGAATCGAACCTACGACCCCTTCGTTACGAGTGAAGTGCTCTACCGACTGAGCTAAGTCGGCATTATAGTGAAAGTGAAAAAATCCACTTCCATTATGATACAACTTTTTATATTAAATTTCAAGAACTAGAAGTCTTTAGCATCAGGCTTGTTATAACCATAACGTTCACAAAAATCTTCGCGGAATTCAAGAAGATTGTCGTCAATGATGGCTTGACGGACATCTTTCATGAGATTAACGAGGAAATGAAGATTATGGTATGAGCACAGTCTTAGACCGAATGTTTCATCCGCTTTGATTAAATGTCGCAGATAAGCGCGTGTGTAGTTCGTGCAAGTATAGCAATTGCACATCGGATCAAGCGGTGTGAAATCATGCTCATATTTTGCATTTCTTATATTGACACGACCAAAATGAGTCATCAGTGTTCCATTGCGTGCAATACGAGTGGGTAAGACACAATCAAACATATCCACTCCACGAATGACACCATCAATCAAGCTATCAGGCGCTCCAACTCCCATAAGATAACGTGGTTTATTTTCAGGCAACATTGGTGTAGTAAAGTCCAAAACAGCGTTCATTTCTTTATGGGACTCGCCAACAGCAAGACCGCCAATAGAATACCCTGCAAAATCCATTGAAGTTAAATCATTCGCCGATTGTCGACGAAGGTCTTCAAAACCAGCACCTTGCACGATACCAAACAGGCCTTGATCATGCGCTCTACGGTGTGCATTCAGACCACGCTCTGCCCAACGTGATGTACGTTCAACAGAAGCTTTAACATAATCATAGGGTTGATAGAACGGCGGACATTCATCAAAGGACATCATGATATCAGAGCCAAGGTTGTTTTGGATTCCAATTGCCTTTTCTGGATTGAGAAAAAGTTCACGTCCGTCCAAGTGGCTTTTGAATTTCACACCCTCTTCTGTGATGTTTTTTTTATTTTGAACAAGGCTGTAAACTTGAAAACCACCGCTATCTGTGAGAATAGGCTGATCCCAATTCATAAACTTATGAAGTCCACCTGCTTTGGCAACAAGCTCATCACCTGGACGGAGCCAAAGATGGTAAGTGTTCGAGAGGATAATACCTGAGCCAAGTTGTTTGAGCTCTTCAGGACTCATTGTTTTGACTGTCGCTTGAGTTCCTACGGGCATAAACATTGGTGTTGGGAAAGTCCCGTGTGGCGTAATAATCTCACCAAGTCTTGCACCCGTATGTTTTTCTTTTTTTACTAATCTGTATTTTATTGCGTGTTCTACCATAATGTTATGCAAGTCATCTCTTATGAGATGAGCTTGTCTTCCTTTTCTTTAATATAAAATATCGCTGCATAGGGTTAAGAAAAGCGCTGGCTTTCCTATCTGTAATCTTTAATCTTTGGAAGAGAGATTTAAAGATTAAGCAGTGTTGAAATGATGGCATTTCATTGGTGAGAAGCTTAGCAGATACTTGCTAAGCTAAAAATCAGCACTTATAAGTATAACAAAAAATACCATGTTTTAATAGGGGAACTTTAATAAAAATCAGGCGAAAGTCTTAGTAAATTTTACAGTTTTACTGGTATAATAATATTAAGATAAGAACAGGATAAGAAGATGAGGAGGAAAATTTTATGCCAAGAAGAGTATTAAAGGAGCAAGCTAAAGAAGCACTAAGAGATAACTTTATGGCGAAGATGTTGCTATTTATCATCCCGATTGTTTTGGGGATTTTAGGTGGTGGAAATGGAATTCGTACGTCTTTAGAGCATGGAAATATGCATGGAGATACACTTTCTAATGCCGCTTGGGTGGCGATAACATTCTTTGGGCTTTTGGGTGTGATTATTGGGATTGCAATCACTCTGTTTGTGACAGTAGTAACGACTGGAGCGATTTTTAATTATATTAAGATTTTCCGTGGAGAACGTGCTAATCCACAGTTTAACAATGTTTTTGTACCTTTTCATGATGGTTCTGCCGGCAAGATTATTTTGTTGAATGTTGTGAAAGGACTGATTTTAATTTTACTTGCTTTCATTCCAATAATTGGTTGGGCGATTGGGATTTATCTTTCTCTGGGCTGGTCGCAATCAACATATATTTTGTTTGACCAGTTGGAACATGACAAATATACAGGAGTGATGGATGTTCTGCGAGATTCAGCGACGATGATGAAAGGGCTGCGCGGCGATTACTTTGTGTTTAGTTTCAGCTTCTTCTGGTGGTACGTGCTGTACGGAATTTCTGGCGGACTCGCGGGATTTTGGACAATGCCTTATATTAATATGGCTCGTGTTGCTTATTATGAAAATATTGGTCGCTTATAAAAAGTTCTGTCAGTATACTGACAGAACTTTTTTGTAATGACTTCAATTTAAAAGTACTGATGAAAAATTATCTATTCTTTTTGACGTGTCGTCCATGCAGTAAGTAATAAATAAATGCAATAATAATTGAGAAAATTGCAGAAGCAAAATAAAGATTGCGATAGCCAAGTAAAGGCATGATTAGCCCAAGGATAAATGGACCAAATCCGACACCCATATCCATTAAACCAAAGAAAGTTGAAGTTGCGACACCTAAACGTTCAAACCCAGAAGTACGAATCGCGATAGCCTGACCAAAAGGAGAGAATGAGCCATAGCCTAAACCGATAAAAATGGCGGCAACTAAGAGCATCCAACCAGAATGTGCTAGGCCAATCAAGAACAACCCGATCGCGAAGAATAAGTAGGTCGGATACATGACAAAGTTATCTCCGTGAGTGTCAAAAATTCGACCAGTCAATGGACGAGAAATAAGGACGGTGACAGCATAGACAAGAAAGAAGAAGGAAGCGGCTTGTGCAAGATGAATAGATGAAGCATAGGCATCCATGAATGATAAAATACTCGAATATGCAATACCTATCAGAAAGGCGATGAGTGAAATAGGCAGAGCCTTCTTCTCAAAATAATTTGACCAAGCAAATTTTTTCTTTTTGTCAGTACTGACAGAAGTGTTAGTTGTTGTTTTAGGGATATGTAGGAGAAAAATCCCGATAAGAGCAACAAAAAGTAAAATAGCAGACAGAATAATGAGGATGTTAAAACCAGAACTTGCATAAAGAAACATAGATAGAAATGGTCCAACGGCAGAAGACAATGTTACAGAAAGAGCATAATATCCAATCCCTTCACCGCGACGTGAAGCAGGGACGATGGCTCCAGCAAGTGTTCCTGAGGCAGTTGCGGCGATACCAAATCCGACACCATGAATTAATCGAAGAAGTAAGAGCAGACCAACGCTGTGAACAGCAAAATAACCAAAAGTAAGAATAAAATAAATAATTGTACCAATATAAAGAAGTTTTTTTGCTCCAAAACGTTTCATATTGTTCCCTGTCCAGAGTCTGGCAATGAAACCACCGACAATAAAAATACCAGATAAGATACCGGCAATACTGGCTGAGGCATGATATTCAGTCATTGCCATCGAACCGATGACAACGGTGGGTAAGTAGAAGACGAGATAAAAGATAAAGTTTAGTAGCATATTAATGACAAAGGTCATTGTCCATAATTTTTCTTTCAAGTGAAGAGAGTCCTTTCAAATAATAAATTTTTTATACCATGGTTTTTTGTTGTGAAAAAAGGCAACGTATCAACGTTGCTGCACAAGCTCACAACACAAAACGGCGCTATCCCTCATTAATCTGCTCATAAGATGCTTTTACAAGTTAGAAACACGGGGTTATTTTAATGTGAATGCGCAATCATTTTGTATGAAAACAGACAAAACTCTCGTACGTGGACGAGAGTTTTGTGTAATTCGACTTTTTTATTTTATCAAAAATCTGAGTAAATATGTTGTATAGACTACTTTGAGCTATTTGTGTATTGGCTTCCACGTTAAAGTTTATAGGGTATTATGAGTGTTGACTAGAGTGTCATGATATTGATTTTAAGCTAATTTACCATTACTTTTTTCCTAGTCCAGAATAGGCATACTCAATCTTGATGCAGCGGTTCATAACAATGTCATTTTTCCCTGCGGCACGCAGAATTTGTTCAGCTTCTTTTGATTGAAGACCAAGCTGTGCCCAAAAAACATCGGCATTCGTATCTACAAAGTCACGTGCAACATCTGCTAAAAATTCGCTTCGACGGAAAACATCAACAATGTCAATATGAATAGGAACATCCTTGATAGAGGCATAAACTTTTTCGCCGAGTAACTCTTGTCCTTCAAGAAGTGGGTTAACAGGAATGATTTTGTAACCATTTTTTTGCAGTCCTTGTGCGATAAGATAAGAAGAACGGTCAGTTTTGTTTGAAATACCGACAACTGCGATTGTTTTTGCTTTTTTGAGATAGTCAAAAAGTTGTTCCTGACTAGGATTTTCAAATTCGTACATGATGATTCCTCCAATAATTTATAGTGCAAATCATAATCAGCTAATCAAAGCTTTGTTATTTTTTCTATTTCTATTATAACACTATGCTATAATTAAGCTATGAAAAAGAAACAAATAAAAGCTCTTACTAGTCTAGTTGTTATTATTATTGCTTTGGCAGTAGGGTATTTTGGCTCTGGACATTTGAATATTGGTCAAGCACCTACTCAAACAAGCACCGCAGCATCGTCAAGCGAGGTGCTTTCGACGAGTGTTAAGCAGCAGCCTTTAGATTTTAAAAATAAAAGACAGATGGTAATGGCTAATACCGATGCGCTTGGTCGAGCGGTGGATTCGCATATACAACTTAAAAATTCACAAGAACCTCATGTGACACGTGAGCCGTTAAATTATAATCCTGTTGGTTGGCATAATTATGACTTTTATTATAAAAAATCTGATGGTTCAATCGGTAAAATGTGGTTGATGGCAAGAGGTCATCTCGTGGGTTATCAATTTTCAGGATTAAATGATGAACCACGGAATTTAGTACCTGAAACAGCTTGGTTTAATGGTGGAAACTATACTGGGATGAATGATAGTAATACAGCTAGTATGTTATATTACGAAAATCGCTTAGATAGCTGGCTTGCAAATCATCCTAATTATTACCTTGATTATCAAGTCACTCCTCTTTACAAAGGCAATGAACTTTTGCCGAGACAAATTCGTTTGGCTTATGTAGGTATCGATAAAAACGGTCAGCCTTTAACGATTAAGTTGGGCGGAGGACGTGAAAAAACAGGTAATGGTGGCGCAACGGTAGTCGTTCTTGATAATTACGCACCAAACGCTAAAATTAACTATGCTGATGGAACAGCAGTAAATACAGTCAGTCCTAAATAGATACTGACAGAAATTTGTCAGTTTCATCAGTGGATAAAAATCCTGTCAGTATGCTGACAGAATTGCCGTAATAAAAAATCAGTCAAAAGACCGAGTAAATCGGTCTTTTTTACTGTTATAATAAAAATATAGTAAGAATAGTTAGGTAATGAATCATCTTAAATAACAAAAATTACATTAGAAATTTGATAAAAGAATAACTATTGAGTGATAGAAAGATAAGACTGATACTGTGAGCAGTATATAGAATTAAACTTTCTCACGACATACTCTAAAGGAGAAAATAAATGTTTTTTGTACTGATTATCTTTTTGGCAGCCTTACTTTTTGTGAGAGGTTTGTTTCATTTTGTATTGCCAGCCTTGTTGATTTTATTGGTTTTGCGCGTGTTTCTGGGCGGATTAATGTTATTGTTTAGTCCACATTTTATTGGGACAGTGCTTATATTGGCGTTCATCATCTGGTTAGTTAAAGCTAGTCGCGGTGGACGACGTTACTATTAGAAATAGAGCGCGTATGCGTTGGGAGGAAGAATAATGTTTTTAGGCTTTTTATCAGGATTGATTGTTCTTGTAGCGGTTGTTTCTATACTGCTTGTTGTATTTGGCGTCATTGCCACACAGATTTTCTTTAGATATATTTTGCCAATCCTACTTGTTTTACTTGTCATTCGAATCATTTTTGCTGGGATTATGCTTCTTTTTAATCCACATTTTTGGATATTTATTGCGATAGTTGCACTTGTCATCTATTTAGTTGGTAAATTTAAAAAATGAAATTAAGACTTATTTATTGAGAGTTGAAATTCCCAATAAATTTAGTCGGACGAAATTCGAAATGTAGAGTTGCTTCTCCTTCACTGTCTGGGTGAGGAGGTCAGCACGCACTTGTTTTGATAAAGTTACAATCAGATAAAATATAGAGAAAAATTAATCACTGACAGTCTTTTGCCAGTGATTTTTTATGTATTTTATGTTTATAATTTTCCAAGTTTATTGAGTGTTATCAAAAAATTTGATATAATTCATTTACTAATACTGTGTGAATGTTATAAAAGTTCAGCATTTACAGTGGTGTTTCCCACCACCTTTGATATTAAAGCAGTCTCATGAAACTTGATAAATATTTTATAATCTTTAGAATTAAATGAGTACAATAGTTAGGGCTGCCTCTTTCAACGATTTATAAAAAGTTGAAAAAAGCAGTGGAGGACATCATGTCAAACGAATATAGAGCACGCTCGTCTCGTCATGAGCGTAGATTATCGCGCCGAGCGAGGAAAGATTTTGATATTGTAGAAGCTACGGCAGATAAAGTAACTGAAAATTTAGGCGAGCTAGAAGGTCAAAGCCGTGAGAGAATTTCTAGACATACCACTGTAAGTCGTGAAAGTTCGGGCTTATCAGTGACAGCTATAGCTATTCAAGCTGTGGTATCCTTGCTTCTCGGGCTGAGCTTTTATGCTTTTCCGCTTTGGAATCAGCTTGCGACACCGCTTCAATCACAAAATCTTTATTCCGGTTTAGCCATGCAACATGGATTGGTTCCTTTTAATGATTTTTATGGTACGGGTGGAACGTTATTTTATGTTCTGAAC
Organism: Lactococcus allomyrinae; assembly: GCF_003627095.1. NCBI lineage: Bacteria > Bacillati > Bacillota > Bacilli > Lactobacillales > Streptococcaceae > Lactococcus > Lactococcus allomyrinae. The sequence continues at coordinate 2,280,303 of NZ_CP032627.1, forward strand.
TGGCTTGGAAATTTTGCAGGAAGCACCCTTATTTTATGGATATTAGAAGTTGTCGCCCTGTTTATTAGTGGCATTATAACTTTCCAACTCGTGTTTAATCAAACTAAAAGTCAAAATGCAGCTACAATTATCTCAAACTTCACATTGATTATTGTTGCTGGCTTGGCGAGAGGTGGAGATGCTCCGACATTATTTGCGCTTCCTTTTGCTCTTTGGGCAGTTAAATTCTTGAATGATTATTTCCGAGAAGATTCAACAGATAGAGGATTTATCCGTTTTGGAATGGCTGGTGCAGTAACCTTAGTTATTTCACCGATTATGACAATGTTCTTCGTCTTTTCAGCAATTGCGTTGTTGATTTATAATGTTTCTCATCGACGCTTTTGGCACGGTTTCTATCAGATGTTAGCAGTTGTTTTAGGGATTTCAATTATAGGCTATTCGGTAGCTTATTATGCACTTAATCAACAAACGCTCTATACTTCGATTGAGCAATCTGTTTTGATTCCTTTGACTCATTTTGGTCCAACGGATAGTCTTCTACTTACGATTGCTAAGGCACTTGTATTAACTCTGATTTTTGGAATTGTAACAGGTTTTGTCCAAGGGGTCATCCAAATAAAAAATGCAGGGCGTGCAACAATTTGGTATGCCACATTGTTGGTCGGTACAGTCATTGTGACAACGATGATTATCTTTGCTCAGACTTTTGATAGCTCTAATCTTCTTGCGGTGTTGCCTTTTACGGTTGTCTTCTCTGGACTCGGTGTTAAGGATGCAGAACAAGTTTTTCTTAAGTATCTACAAAATCGGTTGTTTGCACCAATTTTAGGGATACTATTTATCATCTCTGCACCATTTGCCTATCACCATTTGAATAACGCAATTTTTACAGAAGAAAAAGCTATTGCTCAATTTATTCAAGAAAACGGTCAATCAACAGACAGAGTCTATGTACTTGGTGCTGACAAAAACATCAATAATTTGACAAGAAAGGTTGCCACACTAGATAATGTCCCAGCAGATTATCCAATAAAATTTACTCAGAACTATGACTTAAAGGTTGCAAGTCTTAAAGATAAGTACATCATCATTGAAGCTGGGCGAGCTGTACCTAAAAATTTGTCTCAATTACTGTCATCAAATTACAAAATAGCACCTTATGCAGGAAAGCATTTCCTTATTTATCAGAAGAAATAAGAACTTGTCAGTACTACGAATCAACTTGCGACTTTAGTCGTTTAGCGAGAGCGTACATTCGAGCACCAAAGGTGCGAAAATGACAGAAAAATTTGTCAGAAACAGCGTCATAAAGTTTGCATAGCAACATTAATTTGTTGTTGCTTTTTACAACGAATTAGCTATAGTATCTGGAATCGAGGTTAACCATGAAAGAGTTCGAAAAATCACATAAGTTAGATAATGTTAGCTACGATATTCGTGGCCCAGTACTTGATGAGGCACAGAGAATGCGAGCCAATGGTGAAAAAATCTTGCGTCTAAATACGGGAAATCCCGCAGAATTTGGTTTTTTGGCACCTGATGAGGTGATTCGTGATTTAATTCAAAACGCAGTGGAGAGTGAGGGTTACTCTGACTCAAAAGGAATTTTTTCTGCGCGTAAAGCTATTATGCAGTATTGTCAGATTAAAGGCTTTCCAAATGTTGATGTTGATGATATTTATACGGGAAATGGTGTTTCTGAACTCATTGTAATGAGTATGCAAGGTTTGCTTGACACAGGTGATGAAGTGCTTATTCCTATGCCTGATTATCCACTTTGGACAGCATCGGTTAGCTTAGCTGGTGGTAAAGCTGTGCATTATGTATGTGATGAGCAGGCAGGCTGGTTCCCAGATATTGATGATATTAAATCAAAAATCACAAACAATACAAAAGCGATTGTCCTAATCAATCCCAATAATCCGACAGGCGCGCTTTATTCTAAAGAATTATTACTAGAAATTGTGCAGATTGCTCGTGAACATGATTTGATTATCTTTTCTGATGAAATCTACGACCGATTAGTGATGGATGGTGCTACTCATGTGCCGATTGCAAGTCTTGCTCCAGATGTTTTCGTGGTCACAATGAATGGTCTTTCAAAATCCCATCGAATTGCAGGTTTCCGTGTGGGCTGGATGGTTTTATCAGGTGATAAATCTCATGTTAAGGGTTATATTGAAGGGCTGAATATGCTTGCTTCAATGCGACTTTGTTCAAATGTTTTGGCACAGTCTGTTGTTCAGACTTCACTCGGAGGCACTCAGTCTGTTGATAAGTTACTTTTACCTGGTGGACGTATTTATGAACAGCGTGAATTTATTTATAACGCTATCAATGCTATTCCTGGACTATCGGCAGTCAAGCCACAAGCTGCATTCTATATCTTCCCAAAGATTGACCGTGAAATGTACCGAATTGACAATGACGAACAGTTTGTACTAGATTTTTTGAAACAAGAGAAAATTTTGTTAGTACACGGGCGAGGCTTCAACTGGAATCAACCAGACCATTTCCGGATTGTTTATTTGCCTAGAGTTGATGAACTGGCAGAAATTCAAGAAAAAATGGAACGTTTTTTGCACCAATATAGAAGATGAAAGCCGATTATGAGATGTATGAAAGATTCATACGTCTTTTTTATTGATGATAATTTTCTGACAAATTTTTATTGTTTTTATCTATGTTTTATGTTATACTGATTATGAAAAATTTTGTATAAAGACAAGAATCTAAAAAAACTAGGAGAACAAAGTGGCTACATTACTTGAAAAAACACGTAAAATCACTGCGATTTTGCAAGATGGAGTGACTGATTTGCAGCAGGAACTTCCATACAATAGCATGACTGAACGTTTAGCAAATGTCATTGACTGTAATGCCTGTGTGATTAATACGAAGGGCGAGTTACTTGGTTACTCACTACCTTACAATACTAATAACGAACGTGTTGACCAATTTTTCTATGACCGTAAGTTACCTGATGAATATGTTCGGGCTGCGGTTCGTATTTATGATACAATGGCAAATGTTCCAGTTGACAAGCCTTTAGCGATTTTCCCAGAAGAAGTGCTCAGTAATTTCCCTGATGGAGTGACAACTTTGGCACCAATCTATGGTTCTGGTATGCGTTTAGGTACGTTTATCATGTGGCGTGAAGATGGTGAGTTTACGGATGATGACCTTATTTTGGTTGAGTTGGCAACAACAGTTATTGGTGTTCAACTTTCAAATCTCAAACTTGAACAAATGGAAGAAAATATCCGTAAGGATACAATGGCTACAATGGCAGTCAATACGCTTTCTTATTCAGAGATGAAAGCTGTTAAAGCGATTATTGAAGAGCTTGACGGTGAAGAAGGCCACGTTATTGCTTCTGTCATTGCTGACAAAATTGGAATTACACGTTCTGTCATTGTCAACGCTTTGCGTAAGCTTGAATCTGCAGGTGTTATTGAATCTCGTTCGCTAGGTATGAAAGGAACTTACCTTAAAGTTCTCAACACAGGTTTATTTGATAAACTTGCTGGACGTAACTTCTAACTTAAAGCTTAAATCTGAAAACTCTGCCTTGAAATGGTCAGAGTTTTTTGTTATTTGATTAAGAAGAATATCTCTGTCAGTGCTGACAGAAAATTTTACTTTGTCAGCATACTGACAAACCTGTCAAACTGTGGATTTTTTGGTATAATTAACAAGAATATACTCTTTGAAAATGGAGATTAAAAGATGAGTCAAATTACAGAGGAGCAAGTCAAGCACGTGGCGCTTTTGTCAAAGCTTGAGTTCTCGGAAGAAGAAGTGTCAGATTTCACGGCAACTTTTGGAAAAATCATTGACATGGTTGAAATGCTGGATGAAGTAGATACTGCGGGTATTTCTTTTACTATGAATGTGGCAGATAATCTGAACTTTATGCGTGAAGATGTGGCAGAGGAAGGTGTTGATCGGGACAAATTAATGGCTGCTGTGCCTGAAAAACAAGACGGATTTATCAAAGTCCCTGCCATGCTTTCTGACGGAGGTGATGCATAAAATGTCATACAACAACAAAACAATCAAAGAATTACACCAACTTTTGCTCAATAAGGAATTGTCAGTCGTTGAGCTGACACAATCCGTACTGACAGACATCGAAAAACGTGAGCCTGTCATTGACGCATTTCTGTCAGTAAATATCGATGCAGCCTTGTCACAAGCTGCGGCGATTGATGCACGTGGAGTAAATCCAGAAGTACTGACAGACGGTATTTCTATCGGTGTCAAAGATAATATCGTAACAGAAGGACTTGAGACAACGGCTGCATCAAAAATTCTTGGTGGTTGGATTCCTCCGTATAATGCAACAGTGGCTGATAAATTAGCTGAAAATGGTTTAATCACTATTGGTAAGCTTAACATGGACGAATTTGCCATGGGTGGCTCAGGTGAAAATTCATCGGTAAAACCAACAAAAAATGCTTGGAATCAAACAAAAGTACCAGGTGGTTCTTCATCAGGTTCAGCTGCGTCAGTAGCATCTGGAGAGGTTCGCTTATCGCTTGGTTCAGACACAGGTGGCTCAATTCGTCAGCCAGCCGCTTTCAACGGAATTGTTGGCTTGAAACCTACCTACGGTCGGGTCAGCCGTTTTGGACTCATTGCTTTTGCTTCATCTTTAGACCAAATCGGACCTCTTACGCCAACAGTCGAAGAAAATGCTCAGTTGCTAAATGTTATCTCTGGTTTTGATAAAAATGATGGTACCTCATCAAACATTGCAGTACCTGACTTTACAAGCAAGATTGGTCAAGACATAAAAGGCATGAAGATTGCTTTGCCAAGAGAATATTTTGGTGAAGGCATTGATGAAAAAGTCAAGGAACAAATTTTGGCAGCAGCTAAACATTTGGAAAAATTGGGCGCTATTGTTGAAGAAGTCAGTCTGCCACACAGTAAATATGGAGTCGCTGTATATTACATCATCGCTTCATCTGAAGCCAGCTCAAACTTGCAACGCTTTGACGGGATTCGCTATGGCTATCGTGCGCAAGATATTAATAATCTTGAGGAACTTTATGTCAAGTCTCGCTCTGAAGGTTTTGGTCCGGAGGTTCAACGTCGGATTATGCTGGGGACGTTTAGTCTTTCTGCGGGTTCTTATGATAAGCATTTCAAGAAGGCAGGACAGGTTCGTACGCTGATCATCAATGATTTTGCTAAGGTTTTTGAGAATTATGATTTGATTTTAGGTCCTACTGCGCCAACACCTGCTTGGGATTTGGGGGCGCGCATCGACGACCCTATTGCTATGTATCTAGCAGATTTATTGACTATTCCAGTTAATTTAGCTGGTTTACCTGGGATTTCGATTCCTGCTGGATTTGTGGACGGTTTACCTGTCGGTATGCAGTTGATTGGTAAACGTTACGACGAAGAAACGATTTATCAAGTCGCTAGCGCATTTGAAGCCACGACAGACTTTCACAAACATCTGCCTGTGATTTTTGGAGGCACGAAATAATATGAACTTTGAAATAGTAATCGGACTTGAAGTCCACGTTGAATTGAATACAAACTCAAAAATCTTTAGTCCAGCTTCCACAAAATTCGGTGGCGACCCTAATACCAATACAAATGTGATTGATTGGTCATTACCGGGGGTATTGCCTGTCATGAATAAAGGTGTGATTGAGGCTGGGATTAAGGCGGCACTCGCTTTAAACATGGATATTCATAAGTCCATGCATTTTGACCGTAAGAACTACTTTTATCCAGATAACCCAAAAGCTTACCAAATTTCTCAGTTTGACGAGCCGATTGGCTATAATGGCTCGATTGAGATTGAGCTAGAAGACGGACATAAGGCAACTATCCGTATTGAACGCGCTCACCTCGAAGAAGATGCAGGTAAAAACACGCACGGCACGGACGGCTATTCTTACGTTGACCTCAATCGTCAGGGTGTGCCTTTGATTGAGATCGTTTCTGAGGCGGATATGCGCACACCTGAAGAAGCTTATGCGTATCTAACGGCACTTAAAGAAGCTATCCTTTACACTGGTATTTCCGATGTCAAGATGGAGGAAGGCTCTATGCGCTGTGATGCCAATGTCAGCTTACGTCCTTACGGTCAAGAAGCTTTTGGTGTCAAGACTGAGGTCAAAAATATGAACTCATTTTCTAATGTAAAAAAAGCATTGGATTTTGAAGTGGCGAGACAAGAAAAAATCTTGCGCACCGGTGGTGAAATTCGCCAAGAAACGCGTCGTTTTAACGACAAGACGGGTGAAACTATCCTTATGCGAGTTAAAGAAGGAGCCTCTGATTATCGCTATTTCCCAGAGCCTGATGTACCACATTTTGAGATTTCTGACGAGTGGATTGCTGCTATGAAGGCTGAACTGCCTTTGACCGCAAAGGCACGTCGTACCCATTATATCAATGATTTGGGCTTGTCAGATTATGATGCGCGCCAGTTAACTGCGACCAAAGAAGTCTCTGACTTCTTTGATGAAGCCGTAAAATTTGACACCGATGCTAAATTAGTATCCAACTGGCTTCAGGGTGAAGTAGCGCAATATCTTAATAGTGAGAAAAAAGAATTGCATGAGATTGCTTTGACTCCAGAAAATCTTACTGAAATGATTCGGTTGATAGCTGACGGGACAATTTCATCAAAAATTGCCAAAAAAGTCTTTATTGAATTGGCGAAAAATGGTGGTTCAGCGGAAGAATTTGTTAAAAAAGCGGGACTTGTGCAGATTTCTGATCCAGCTATTTTGATTCCAATTATCCAAGAAGTTTTTGCAAATAATGAAAAATCTGTTGGTGATTATAGAGCTGGAAAACAAAATGCTGCTAAAGCACTTGTCGGACAGCTCATGAAAGCAACAAAAGGCCAAGCTAATCCAAGTGTGGCACAAAAATTACTTTACGAAGAGTTAGATAATTTTTGACAAAAAATAAAAGTGGGCTGATGCCTGCTTTTTTCTCAAAGGAGATAGAAAGGAATTGAGTTCGTCCCCCTTGAAGGGAGTGAAGAAAGATAAAATGGAGCCTGAGCTATGCTCAGAATCTGTGTCGATTATTTATTGGCTTATTTATACGCTAATACGTAAAGAGTCAAATGGCATTTTTCATCTCTTCAGAACAGTCGGGCTCATATCTTATGATTAAAGACGCAACTTATTGGGCGGAGCGGATTCGCATAGGAGAAATCTCAGCAGCAGATTTACTCTCTAAGACTAAAGATAAAATTGAACAACTCAATCCACTTTATAATGCCGTGGTTGCTGACAATATTGATTTAGCAAAGTCAGACTTGTCAGTCACTCAATCGGGTTTCTTTGCGGGTGTACCATTCGCACTTAAAATGCTTGGACAAAATCATGCTGGGCTGCCGTCTACAGCAAGTTCTTGTCTATTTGTAGATTCAGTAGCTAGTAGCGATGATAACTATGTGGAAGCTCTGATGAAAGCAGGACTAACACCTTTTGGTCAGACAAATTCACCAGAGTTTGGCTTTAAAAACATTTCGGACTCTAGGCTTTATGGTGATACGCGTAATGTATGGAATCCAGCTTATTATTCGGGAGGCTCATCTGGTGGTGCAGCATCCGCAGTAGCTTCTGGAATGTTCCCGATGGCTGGAGCTTCTGATGGTGGTGGTTCAATTAGAATTCCAGCTTCTTTTTCTGGTTTGATTGGACTGAAAATGACACGAGGACGTATGCCACAAGGCCCATCGGGCTATCGTGGTTGGCAAGGAGCTTCTATTTCGGGTAGTCTGGCAGTTTCTGTGCGTGATGTGGCAAATTTTGTTGCAGAAATGCAAACTTTACAAGAAGCGCAGCCTTATCCAGCACAATTACTTGATGAAAAGGTACTGACAGAATTATCAGTACCACCAAGAAGATTAAAAATTGCTATTTCCTTTGGTAGCCCTATTAAGGGGATAAAAATCTCAGAAACTTCAAAGAATGCCTTAAAAAAATCAATTAATTTTTTAGAAAAGCAAGGGCATGAAGTGACAGAAATTAATTTTCCGCTTGATGCGCGCGGCTTGATACAGTCGTATTATCGCATGAATGCAGCTGAAACGATTGCTATGCTTGAACCATGGGAAAAAGCATCTGGACGAAAAATCACAAAAAATGATGTTGAATTGCTTACCTATGCACTTTTAGAAGCTGGTCGAAAAGCACCTGTATCCAGTTATATCAATGCTTTGGACGAATGGGATTTGGCGGCAGCAACTTTTGAAGAAAAGATTTTTAATCAATTTGACCTTTTTATTACACCGACAACAGCCAAAACAGCTCCCAAAATTGGTGAAGCGTTGATGTCGACAGAAATCTTAGAAAAAATGACACACATTGCGCAATATGATTTTGAACAACAGATAAAAATCATTGAAGAAGCATTTGAGAGGTCACTGACCTTTACACCTTACAATTTTATCAGTAATCTGACAGGTCAACCCGCACTTTCTCTGCCTGTCTATGTAGAAGAAACCACGAATTTACCACAGGGAGTGCAACTTTGGGGGCCTAAAAATTCAGAGCTTTTACTTTTACAATTAGCGTTGGAATTTGAAAAACATGGACAATTCATACTTCCAGAAGCTTATAAAATATAAAAAACTCTGAAAATTTTCAGAGTTTTTTAATGATGAAAGACGTTACGCAAGGTTTTACGTTTTGGTATGAGCTTCGCTTTTTCATACAAATCTTGGTTGTTTCTGAAGCGTTTAACCATCTGAATGGTGGTGGGAATTAAAATAGAGGTTGAACCAATCCAAGCCGCTGGATTACTTGAGATAATGACGGTGTAATTCAGCAAGAGAACGCCGACAATTGCAACTCCAGCACGCATGAATAACTCAGCAAAACCGCAGAGTGTCGGGATTTTAGCATTTCCTAAACCTTGAATCGTCGAGCGGGTCACAAAGAGAATCGCAAGTAGCCAATAGAAGCTACCATTCACAAGATAATAATGGCTAGCCATCTTGATGACAGCAGTCTGACTTGCAGAAATGAATGCTGTGGTGAAGTAAAAGTGAGCGAGATTAAGAAGAAGGGCAAAGCCAATAGACCAACCCACTGCGATAGCAATTGAGCGCGAAAGTCCTTGATTAATCCGTTTGTATTGTTTGGCGCCATAGTTCTGAGCGCCAAAAGTTGCCATCGCGAGTCCAATAGACATCATCGGAAGCATAGCGAGCTGGTCTATTTTGGACACGATGGCTTGGGTAGCGACGGCATTTGTTCCCATCTTATTAAGTGCGATTTGTAAAGTGATTGAGCCAATGGCAATAATGCTGGATTGAAAACCCATTGGTACAGCGAGTCTTGCATGATGTAGAACCTCTTTTGGGTCATAGCCCAATAAATCCTTAGTAAGATGAAAATCTGGCACTTTCTTTTTGATATGCCAAAAAAGATAGATAACTGAGATGGCTTGCGCCAGAATGGTTGCGGCACTTGAACCGAGTAGCCCAAGATGGAGGACAAGAATAGCAAAATACTCCAAACCAATATTTAAAATACTAGCGACAACAAGAGCATACAATGGTGTTTTGGAATCTCCAAGTGCGCGTAAGGCATTGGAGAGGTAGGCATAGAGATTGGTTGCAATCATACCACCAAGCATGATGGTTAAAAATGTCTTTGCACCAGCAAAAATTTCACTAGGAGTTTGCATCAACTCAAGAAGAGAGCCGACAAAAATAACAGAGACGATACTCAATAAAATAGAAATCGCAATTGTAAAATAAAGCCCTGTAATATATGATTTTTTGACTGAGTTTTTATCCTTAGCCCCGAAGCGCTGAGCGGTCAGAATTGTTAGTCCGGCAGTCATGCCTTGAGCAAAGCCGACAATGAGGAAATTGATTGAGCCAGTTGCTCCGACGGAAGCTAAGGCATCTTTTCCGAGTGTTTGCCCAACAATCAACGTATCAGCGGTATTATAGAGGACCTGGAAGAAGTTTCCTAAAAGTAGTGGCAAGGTAAAGGCAATGAGCCCTTTGAGGATATTTCCTTTTGTTAAATCTTTCATTTTTCCCTAATTACTAATTTCTCGTATCCACCGAGAAAGCGTTTAAATATGATTTCTTTATTTTAGACCATTTTGTTTGCTTTTACAAGGGCTTATCTTGATAAAAGCTGAGAAATTAGGGTTTAGTCATAAATATTACAACAAAAAAAGCCAGACTTCATTATTTGAAGTCTGAGCTTTTACTTATATCAGAATTATTTTTCGATATTTACAGCTTGAGGTCCGCGAGGGCCGTCTTCGATATCAAAAGTTACTTTTTGACCTTCGTCGAGGGTTTTGAATCCGTCGCCTTGGATAGCTGAGAAGTGTGCAAATACGTCTTTTCCGTCTTCAGCAGTGATGAATCCGAAACCTTTAGTTGCGTTAAACCATTTTACAGTTCCTTGTGCCATTTTGTTACATCCTTTCTGTAAATTATAAATCTTATTTTGGGAAAAGAATGGAACAAATGTTACAATCATGATTCTAAAACAAAAACTTACAGCTTTATGATACCATAGTTAGTATGGAAAATAAAGTGTTAATTCGCAAAAAAATGATAAATTTACTAAATAATTTTTCTATTGACGAAAAAAAGCGGCAAACTGATGAGATTTTATCAGTATTGATGGCTTCAAAAACATGGCAAAATGCTGATAAAATCGCACTTTACATGGCAACATCGATGGAATTTGATTTGTCAAGACTGTTTGAGGTAACTGACAAGGAAATTTTGATTCCTAAATGTTTGCCTAAACGCCAGATGATTTTTGCAAAGTATGACACGGAACATTTGGTTCACTCAAATTTTGGACTAATGGAGCCAGATTCAATGGACGAAGTTATTCCAGACCTGATTGTTGTTCCTGGTTTGGCATGGAACGAGCAGGGGTATCGTATTGGATTTGGTGGAGGTTACTATGACCGTTATTTGTCAAGATTTGAGGGCTCAACAGTGTCTGTGATTTATGATTTTCAAAAAGTAGATTTTACACCAGAAGTGCATGATATTGCAGTTCATGAAGTTTTTACCGCTGCAAGAAAGGATTAGAATACAAAAATAATGAATTTAAATGACTTTAAACGCGATGTAACTCGCTATAAAGCGACCTATATTCTCGCTTTATTTACGACAATTGTTTGGCTTTGGCAATTTATAAGCTTTGACTCAGCGGCAACTTCTGGGATTAATTTATTTAATGCTGGCGCTTTATTTGGACCTGCAATTGTGCAAGACCCGACTCAATTGTGGCGACTAGTGACACCAATTTTTGTTCATATTGGTTGGATGCATTTTCTGATGAATATGTTGACACTTATCTTTATTGGTCGGCAGATTGAGACAATTTTTGGCTCTTTACGATTTACTGCGATTTACATTTTGGCAGGTGTGTTCGGAAATGCGATGACTTTTTTACTCACACCAAATACTTTATCAGCAGGTGCATCAACCTCTCTTTTTGGCTTGTTCGCTGCTGTGGCAGGGTTAGGCTTTTTTACAGGGCATCCTTTTCTTAGACAAATCGGGAAAACTTTCGCTGTGTTGATTGTGGCAAATTTACTTTTTAATACTTTTGATTTGAGCACTATCAATATCTGGGGGCATATTGGCGGAGCGCTGGGTGGGGCTCTTCTTTCTGCTATATTTCCTCCAAAAGCATTCAGACCTTCAATTCCAGAGCATTATCGCTGGTTTTCGGTGATTGCCTTTGCTTTCTTGCTTATTGCCTTTGTTGGTCTTCCTTTTGTAAGATAAGGGGATATTACTGAGGCTGAATGATATATGAGTTCTGCTTTAACATCCGTTAGGATTTTGTTAGTGGCGATTTTAATAAGTATGACTTTTACTCTTGGAGGAGCTGCAGTAAACGGATAGTGTAGCGAGTGTAAAGCGTAGAAATTGTTCATCATGGTGCTGTTTCTGCACTGTGAAGTTTGCGAAGCGACGTCAATCCATTGTTGATTTTTACAAGGGATTAGTTATAAAAAACTTATTTCGATGAGGAAAACATGAAAGTGCTTGCAATGCGATTCTAATCTTGCTAAAATTATTCTATAAAACGCAGTAAGTATAATGAGTGCTAACTAACATATTGTGACGTTAGCTTTGCATCATGACAGCAATTTCATTGTTGCTTAAAAGTATGGAGAAAGTTATGAAAATTAATAAAACAGTAGATGCACCACGAGAATTTATTTTTGAAAAAATCATTGATTCTTGTCTTTATGATATTGAAAAAAATACGGGGAAACGTCCAAAAGTTCGCAGCCTAAGTGGTTATGAATATACGAAAACCTTCGGAAAAAATCAAAAGGGAACGATTAAAATCAATGAATTAACTGACCCAAGTATCTATGAATTTACGACAAAAACGAATCGTAATACTTTTAAAACACGTTGGGAACTGCACAAGATTGATGACCGTAGCACAGATATTATCATTGAGGAAACTCAAAGCTCAAACGGTACAATACAGATGATAAATGATAAATTTGTTGGACTAATTCTTGGACGATTGAAAAAGCGTCAAATGTTGGCGGTTTTGGATAATATCAATCGGGCTTACAATGGAGGAACAACACGGTAAAGGGGTTTTGAATCAATGAAAATAGAACATATTGGATTAATGGTTCAGGATTTGGAAAAGATGCGTCAGTTTTATGAGCATTATTTTGAGGCGAGCGCAGGCGAAAAATATCATAATCCTAAAACTACTTTTCAATCTTACTTTTTGAGTTTTGCTGATGGAGCAAGATTGGAAATTGGTACAAAAGAGAATTCTGTCAGTACTGACAGAAATGTTGTCAGCACGGGTTATGCACATTTGGCTATTTCTGTGGGGTCAAAAGATCGTGTCAATCAACTTGCCCAGCAGTTTCAAACAGATGGTTTTACGATAAAATCAGGTCCGAGAACAACAGGTGATGGTTATTATGAAGCGGTAGTGCTTGATCCAGAAAAAAATGAAATCGAAATTACAATTTAAAATTATACCTGTATAGAAATGACCAGTCCAAAGATTATTTTTGGAACTGGTTATTATTTTTTAGCTATACCGAGGAAGAGTTTTAATCGGCAAAATATTGTGTTAAAATGAATTTATGAATACGAATACAAAAGAAAAAAAAGAACTGTTAGATTTGACGATTTATGCTTTCCATAAGCCTTTGACAGCAGCACGTGAGGCAGCATTCTACAAACTCCTAGAATTTTCAAAAGCTTATCAGCACCGTGAAAGTGAACGACTGACCTCAATGGTCATTGACACGCACTTTGAAGTTTTTTGGAAAAAGCAACAACTCAAAATGTCAGGAGTTGGTTATGTCGCAAGTTATCCAGAAGCTAGGGGAATGGGGCTATTCGTCAGTTAATGACCCAACTTTTGCAGGAAAATTATGAAGCTGGCACGGCTCTTTCTTATCTTGCACCATTTTCTTATCAATTTTATGGTAAATTCGGTTATTCATATGCTTTTGACCAAAAATCTTATATGATGAAAGCAGTAGATTTTCCTAAAGGTCAAAAAACAAAAGGTGAAATGAAGAGAGAAATGCTGACAGAGTCTGCTATTAGTGATGATTCTGCTGATTCGCTTTTGTCAGTACTGACAGAAATTCATCAGCAAGCTTACAATCAAGGCTCACTCATTCGTCCACCGCATTTATGGGATTATTATTTCAACCACAAGTCTCAGCCGTATTTTGCAATCTATCGTGAAGAGGGGAAGGCTATGGGCTACCTTATTTATGAGTTTTCAGAAATGACTTTTGTTATTCGTGAATTGATTTTTTTGACAGAATCCGCAAAGCAAGGCTTATACCATTTTGTTTATAGTCATGCAGGAAGTTTTGATAAGGTGTCGTGGGTTGCTACCAGCGATACTCAACTTGAGTACGATATGCCAGAGCCAGCGCGTGCAACAATCCAGCTTATTCCTTATATGCAGGCGCGTATCGTAAATTTGCATGAATTTTTGAAGATAAATGGTCAGCCAAATTTTGCCGCAGAAATCGTAGATGAACTTATCCCAGAAAATAATCAAGTTGTAGGAACAGGACACCCAGAGAAAATGACAATAGGTGAATTTACAGCAAAAGTATTACGCGAAAATCATGCCATTCTTCGTGAATATTTTTAATTAGCAACTATCAACTTTTTTATTGACAAATTCAGGATTTTAATTAATTTCGAAAATTGAAAAATTCTTTGCTGTTTGAGCGAAGAATTTTTTTAATTGGCGAGCGAGAAAAATAAGAAACTGATTTTATTGAAAAGTGTCTAATTTTACATTATTACAAGTATATTACCAAACGATATTGGTATAGTCAGATTTTCGTTGAAGATTAGGAAGCTCAAGAAGAAAGCGCTAAACCTATATAAAAATAAGATTTTTGCTGTATTGTTTCAATTTGAGAAACATGTTTTTTTGGCATGGATAACGCTTGCAATTTTGCTTTGAAAACCTTATCATAGAATTAAGATTTATTTCAGGTTAAAAATGAAATAAAAAATACATTAGATTTTATAATTGATTTCAGGGTGTTTGAGGTCGAAAAAAAGATAAATTTTAGACTTTTGTTGGAAGTATGAGTTTACGGTTTTCTATTTTTCATGACGTTAGGGCAAACGCTCTTTACAGCTTAAAGAAAAGGAGAAAAAATGGGAAAATTAGGAGTTTCCGTTTATCCAGAACGTTCAACCTTTGAAGCAGATAAAGCCTATCTTGATCTTGCTCATAAATATGGCTTCAAGCGTGTTTTTACTTCATTACTTGAGATTGATGGTGATAAAGATACTGTCCTTGCAAGTTTTAAAAAAGTTGTAGATTACGCGAATGGACTTGATATGGAAGTGATGGTTGACATCAATCCGAGTCTATTTAAACAGCTTGATATCAGCTATGATGACCTGAGCTTTTTCCATGAGATGGGGGCAGACGGTGTTCGTCTTGACATCGGATTTACAGGAGCTGAGGAAGCGCGCATGACACGTAATCCTTATGGCATCAAGATTGAAATCAATATGAGTCAAGGAACAACTTATGTTGATAGTATTATGGATTATTCTCCTGATACAGAAAAACTTCTTGGCAGTCACAACTTCTACCCACATCGTTACACAGGACTTGAGTTTAATCACTATGTGAAATGTACAGAGAAGTTTAATGGCTACAATCTCAATACAATGGCATTTGTTAATTCTCACGCAGCAACATTTGGACCGTGGCCAACTCAAGATGGACTATGTACCCTTGAAGATCACCGCGACCTTGACATTGCAACACAAGTGAAGCATTACAAACTTCTCGGAGGGATTAATGACGTCACTATCGCTAATGCTTATGCAAGTGAAGAAGAACTGAGAGCAATGAGCGAAGCATTTAATGCTGCCATGCCAGAACTTAAAGTTGTTCCACGTGAAACGATTACTGAAGCAGAACGTAAATGTCTTTACGAAGCGACTCACAGCTACCGTGGTGATAAATCAGCCTATATGCTTCGCTCCACCATGACACGTGTTATTTATAAAGACCTTGATTTTCCACCACATGATAATTACACCATTCAACGAGGCGATGTTATTGTTGACAACAATGGTTATGGGCAATATAAAGGTGAAACCCAAATTGCTCTACGTGAAATGGAAAATGATGGACGTGTGAATGTTGTGGGACGTATTTCTGATGATGAGCTCTTTTTACTTGATTTCTTGAAACCGTGGAGTTCTTTCAAATTTATCGAAAGTAATTAGAAAATAAAGTGTTTCACCAACTAAATCTGTTTTGAATTTCAAAATAAGTTGTGAACCATCTTCAAAGTTGGCTGTCAGTATTGACGGCTCTTATAAAACTTGAAAGGGTACCCTTTCTCTTTTGCAAAGCAAAAGAGAAATACTTACAGTCCCTTATCTCTTTCTGTCAGTACTGACAGAAACTTAACCTCGTTCAAAAATATTTTTTGAGTAATTTATTATTAATTTCAAAGGAGGAAATTCCATGAACGGAATTACTGCGTGGATGGAGAAATATCTCGTCCCAATTGCGGCAAAAATCGGGTCTCAAAAACACTTGGTTGCGCTGCGTGACTCATTCATTGGAATGTTGCCAGCAACACTTGCTGGTGCAATGGCTGCGTTAATCTCAGCTATCGTTACAACATTCCCATCAGCTCTTCAACAGATGATTCAAGGACCAACTAAGGCAGCGGCTTC
Organism: Lactococcus allomyrinae; assembly: GCF_003627095.1. Taxonomy (NCBI): domain Bacteria; kingdom Bacillati; phylum Bacillota; class Bacilli; order Lactobacillales; family Streptococcaceae; genus Lactococcus; species Lactococcus allomyrinae. Next base: position 2,296,537 of record NZ_CP032627.1, read on the forward strand.
AGCAGCAGCTGGTACAGGGTGGACTTTGGCAAATACACCTGTTTTCAAAGAGTTAAACAACATCTCAGGACTTGTTAACCAAGGTACCCTAACAGTTATCGGTCTTATCTTTGCCTTTTCTTGGGTTACAACTTGGCGCGTGCTTATGGAGTCAATGACTTGGCTGGTGGTATTGTATCAACAGCAACATTGATGATGGGCTTACCAAACCAATTTGGTCGTTTCACTACAGCACTTGCTAATATTGGTGGAATGGATAAAGCAACAGGTGCTTCAAAAGCTAATGATGCTGTCAACACTGTATTGTCAAACCAATTTATCGCTACATGGAAACCTGGTTTTGCGGCTGGGCAACTTGATGCTGGAGCATATTTCACTGTTATGATTATGGGTGCAATCGCAGTCATCATCTATGCAAAATTAATGCTTGCCGACATCACAATCAAAATGCCAGAATCAGTACCACCTGCAGTAGCAAAAGCTTTCTTGGCTATCATTCCTACAATCGCAGCACTTTATATTGCAGGTATTATCTACTACATTGTAAATACACTTTCAGGCGAATCACTCGTCTTCCTAATTCAAAAATATATCGCTCAACCATTCCAAATCTTGTCACAAAACATTATTTCCGTGCTGATTGTCACGATTTTTGTATCAATCTTCTGGTTCTTCGGAATTCATGGTCCAAATGTATTGTCACCAGCACTTGATGGTATCTGGGGACCTCTTGGACTTGACAACATGAACTTGTGGAACAAGATTCATACATCAGGTATCCAACATTTGGTTGCTAATGGAGCAACTTCACGTGCGCACGCTATCAATGGTGAATATGTGAACATCTGGGTCCGTGGTTCATGGGATGCCTTCGCATGGTTTGGTGGTTCAGGTGGTACAATTACCCTTGTTCTTGCTATCCTTATCTTCTCTAAACGTAAAGATTACCAAATCGTTGGTCGTCTAGGACTTGCACCAGGTCTCTTCAATATCAATGAACCAGTTCTCTTTGGTTTACCAGTTGTATTGAATGCAATCTTTGCTATTCCATTCGTTGTGGCTCCACTTGTAGCTGTTGTCGTTGCATATGTTGCAACAGCGCTTCAACTGGTTAACCCTGTCGTACTTGCAGTACCATGGGTAACACCACCAATCATGAATGCCTTCATGGCGACAGGTTTTGACTGGCGTGCGATTATCATTGCTGTCATCAACTTGGCAATTACTTTCTTCATCTGGGCACCATTTGTTATTGCTGCTAACAAGATGGAAGAAGCAGAACTTGACTAATTTGAACTCTGTTATAGAGCAAGGAATCTCCTTGCTCTATACATTTTTTATTAAATATGATAAGATTTTGATAAAACCTTATCATATTTAATAAAAACTAAATCAATTTATTAGTTAGCGGTAAAAAACTCCGCAGAAAGGAAATTATTATGATTATTGTAAATCTCGCTCAAAGACAAGAAGAAATTATCGCACTTTTGGAATCCAAAGGATACCATTTTGTAAAAAAACAGGGCATTAAGCTTTCTTTTGAAGTTCCAGAAGGAACAGAAGACCTGAATGCTGCGGCAGTTGAGGTGAAAGCACTTATCAAGGGAACAGAGTGGGGGCCAGTGCTCTATTTCAACGTGGTAGTCGCATGAGTACATGGGGAGTTGCTTTTATTAGCTTAGGGCTTTTGCTCACAGCTTATCGAAATTGGTTCGGCTTGGTGGTTATTATATTAGGCGCTGTGATGATGATTGTAGCGCGTAATAATAAAAAGAAAGCAGCGAAGTTGGAACAAGAGAAGCTACAAGAGCATAAAGAAACAAAAATAAAATCAAGAAAATAATTTATAAAAAGTGACTTTCAAAAGAGTCGCTTTTTTTAGTGGATGTTGCAATAATATATGAAATCCCCTACCTCAAATTCTTCCGAACGTTGTATAGATAAATTAAAAACAAGTTCCGCAATATGTAACACTAGAAAACGTTTCCAACGTGTTATAATAAAAGAAATGCTAAGCTTGTGAAGCCATATATTTTACTTTTGCTTGAGCTACTCTTAGCAAAATTGACTTTACACGACTAATATAAAAAAGGAGTAGAAGATGGAACATGAAAAATTGAATGCTTTTCCTAAAGATTTTCTTTGGGGTTCGGCATCTGCTGCCTACCAAGTTGAGGGAGCACCCTTTGAGGATGGAAAAAAAGCAAGTGTTTGGGATAACTTTGTACGTATTCCAGGTAAAACTTTCAAGGGAACCAATGGTGATGTAGCAGTTGACCATTATCACCGCTACAAAGAAGATGTTGCCTTGATGAAAGAAATGGGATTAAAATCTTACCGTTTCTCAATTGCTTGGACACGGATTATTCCTGATGGACGCGGAGCAGTGAATGCTGCAGGTCTTGCTTTTTATGAAAATTTAATTGATGAGTTGATTGCAAATGACATTGAGCCTGTTGTTACTCTTTATCATTGGGACTTGCCGCAAGCCTTGCAGGATTTGTATGGAGGCTGGGAATCTCGCGAAATCATCGGTGATTTTGTAAACTATGCTGAAGTTTTGTTTAAAGCCTTTAAGGGTAAAGTCAAATATTGGGTTTCTCTAAATGAACAAAATATTTTTACGAATCAAGGATGGGCGATTGCGACACACCCACCAGGGAAAACAGACCTTAAGTTATTTTATCAAGTCAATCATATTGCAAATCTGGTCAACGCAGCAGTCATTAATAAATTTCATGAACTGGAGATTCCAGGACAAATTGGACCATCTTTTGCATATACACCACAATATCCTAAAGATTCTGATCCATTGAATGTTCTTGCAGCTGAAAATGCCGAAGAACTTTATAGTCACTTTTGGATGGATGTCTATCTTTATGGAGAATACCCACTTGCTGCAATGGCTTATTTGCGTGAAAAAGGATTGGCTCCTGAATTTGAAGAAGGGGATGCTGAACTTTTAAAATCAGCAAAACCAGATTTCCTCGGTATTAATTACTATCAAACAGCAACTAATGCATGGAATCCAATAGACGGTGGTGTTGGTGCTGCGAAATTTAATACGACAGGTAAAAAAGGAACAACCCAAGAATCAGGTGTTCCAGGGTTGCATAAAAAAGTGCAAAATCCTTTTGTCGAACGTACAAACTGGGATTGGGAAATTGACCCTGAAGGTCTACGAATTGCGCTTCGCCGGATTACTTCTCGCTATCGTATTCCAGTCATGATTACTGAGAATGGTTTAGGGGAGTATGACAAACTTGAAGATGGAAAAATCCATGATGATTATCGAATCAAATATCTTGAAAGCCATGTGAAAGCAATCAAAGAAGCAATTACAGATGGTGCAACTGTGATTGGGTATCATACTTGGTCTTATACAGACCTTCTTTCTTGGCTTAATGGTTATCAAAAACGTTATGGCTTTGTCTATGTTGACCAAGATGAGACGATGCAAGGAAGCTTAAAACGCATTCCGAAAGATTCTTATTATTGGTATCAACACGTGATTAAAACTAATGGAGATGAGATTTAAGAAGAATGAAGCACCTAGGGGTGCTTTTTTGATTTATGTTATAATAGATAAAAAGATTTTGAGAGGTTTAGAATGAAAACACGTGGTTTTGAGATTGTCAGCAGTTATGAAAATAAAGGAATTAACCTTCCTAAGCGTTCGACTGAACATTCGGCAGGTTATGATATTGAGGCGGCAGAAACAGTTTCTCTAGCAGCTGGTGAAATCAAATTGATTCCAACGGGACTAAAGACCTATATGCAAACTGGTGAAGTACTTTATATGTATAGCCGATCAAGTAATCCTCGAAAAAAGGGCTTGATCTTGATTAATTCTGTTGGTGTTATTGACAAAGATTACTATAATAATCCTGAGAATGAAGGGCATATGTTCATGCAAATGCGTAATATTACGGAGCATGAAGTCGTTGTTGAAAAAGGGGAGCGCATCGTGCAAGGAGTATTTATGCCATTCTTAGTCGCCGATGGCGATGATGATGTTGAAAAAGGTATCCGTTCAGGTGGATTTGGTTCTACCGGTGTATAATTTGGTTAAATTACTTGTGAAAAATGAGTCATAATCAAAGAATGAGTGCTGTCAGTATGCTGACAGCTTTTTTGTCAGTAATTTTTTGGGAAATGGGGGATGAGTGGTCGGTGAAATGTGCTATAATAGACCTATGAATAATCTGCGTCTTCTCCATTTGAATGATTTACATTCTCACTTGGAAAAATTTCCAGTAATTGAGCGTTTTTTTGCCGAAAAATCTAAAGAAAATGTAGAAACTTTACGTTTTGATTTGGGGGATAATGTTGACCGTGTGCATCCACTTACTGAAGCAACGGCGGGACATATTAATGTTGAGTTGATGAATCGTTTGGATTTGACGGCAGCAACAGTGGGGAATAATGAAGGTTTGGGATTGACGCATGAGATGTTGTCGCATTTATATGATGAGGCAAATTTTCCTGTGTTATTGGCAAATTTGGAGACGGATTTTGCAATTTCTAAGCCATTGATCGTGACGACTTCATTTGGGTTGCGCATTGGTTTGATTGGAATGACGGCACCTTATGAGCGAGCTTATCCTTCTGCTGGGTGGAAATTGTCTAATCCTTTTGATGTTTTAGATAAGATTTTACCTGTGGATTGTGATTTTACAATTTTGTTGTCACATTTAGGGAAGAATTTTGACGAAAAAATTGCGGAGTGCTATGATATTGATCTGATTATTGGCAGTCATACGCATCATTTGTTTGAACATGGCGCACAGGTTAATAAAACATTACTTGCTGCAGCAGGGAAATATGGGGAACATATTGGACAAATTGACTTGGCTTTTGATGAGCAAAATCGCCTTGTGGATGCGCAGATTGAAACAATTGCAACGAATACCTTACCTAGTCGTAAGTCGGATGCTGTGGAGATATATGGCTGGGAATTACGCGGTCATAAGCTTTTGCAAGGAACGCAGGTAGTGGAGTTAGAGTCTCCATTAACGAACCAATCTCCTGATTTTGCAGGGAGTAGGTACTTTGCGAAGATTTTTTCTGATTATGCCCAAACTGGGATTTGTGTGATGAATTCGGGTTTGCTTGTTACTGATTTATTGCCTGCACGCTTAACTTTAGATAATTTGCATGAATTTTTGCCTCACTCTATTCGTTTAGTCCGTTTTAGTTTTACTGGAGCGGAGCTTGAGCTAGTGTTAACTGAGATGGTTGATGTTTCAGCTTTTCTCGTGACTCAAAGAATACAAGGTATGGGCTTCCGTGGGAAAATTTTCGGACAGTTGATTTTTGAGGGAATTGATTTTAAAAATGGTGAATTTTTTATACAGGGTGCGAGATTAGAGCGTGACAAAATTTATCAAGTCGCCATGCCAGACCAGTATTTGTTTGCTTGGTATTTCCCTTTACTTAAAAAATTAGGTCAATCAGAAATTTTATTCCCATATTTTTTGCGAGAAATTGTAGCTGAACATTTAAAAAAAGAAGAGAAAAAGTAGATGCCTAAAGAAATAGACGAAAGTAAATTAAACTATAATAAGTATCCTGGCGAGCACGTAATCGCTAGTGGTGATGTGGTGTTGGTCGGAGACAAGACCTTTCATGTCGTACGGAATTATCGTGAAGCTTTTGATACGGAAAAATTGGAACAACGGTTTTCTGATGTTTTAGATAAGTATGATTATATTGTGGGAGATTGGGGCTTTGAGCAATTAAGGTTAAAAGGTTTTTTCTCTGCCAGTCGGAAAAAAATGGAAGCCGATAACAAAATTGACCATCTTGAAGATTATATCAACGAGTATTGTAATTATGGTTGTGCTTATTTTGTTCTGCGCCGTATTCGTACGCGTGATGCAAAACGGACAGAGGCTTTTACGTCTGAAAAGATTTTTACTGAAAAAGAGATTAAACAAAAACTTGATAAACCACGTCGCAGACGCAATCGTAATAAAAATCGAGCACGTGATGGACAAATTTCGGAAAAAATCAACACAATGGAAAATCGTATTGAAAAGCCTGAAGAACGCAGAAAAGGTTTTAAAATGCGTGAAAAATCTACTGACAGAGCGACAAAATCTACTGACAGAACTGTTCGTCAGCAAACATCAGGAAAATCACATACTGATAGTAAATTTACAGTGAATCATCGTACAAAGCCAAAAGTTAAATCTGAAGTGAAGAGTAAAGAGCAAGTAGGACAAGGTTTTGTCATTCGTACACGTGGGAAAAAAGAGTAGTTTTGTTCCACGTTAAAATCCCGTTGAAGTTTAAAGGGGTCACCACAAGTAGCGTGTCATGGAAATGTTTCTGCGCTAGGCGCTAGGAAGTTAGACCGCAACGTCAATCCGTTGCCGATTTTTACAATGGATTAACTATAGAAAGTGATTGCACTCAAAAATTTTACTGACGGAATGAATTGCTCTTGTCAAATTCAAATTTTTAGATTAAAATAGAGTCTTGTGTGCTGACAGATTTCTGTCAGTGTATTTATTAGCATCTGTCAGTATACTGATAGAAAAAATTTTTGATAAAAATGAATGAGTCATTGCCAAATGAAAAGTAGAATGAGATAAATTGGCTGTGATAAAAGAAAGATAAAATGACTGAAAATATCCAAAAAGAAACGCGCCCTTCAATCTATGGCTTAACGCGTGAACAATTGATTGCATGGGCAATTGAGCATGGTGAGAAGAAGTTTCGTGCGACACAAGTTTGGGACTGGCTTTACCGTAAACGTGTTCAAACTTTTGAAGAAATGACAAATCTGTCCGCAGGATTTATTGAGAAACTCAATGAGAATTTTATCCTGAACCCACTGGAGCAGGTTGTCGTACAAGAATCTGCCGATGGAACAGTTAAATATCTCTTCATGCTACCTGATCGTATGATGATTGAAACAGTATTGATGCGTCAATCTTATGGTCTGTCTGTTTGCGTGACTACACAAGTGGGGTGCAACATGGGTTGCACGTTTTGTGCTTCAGGGATTCTGAAAAAAGAGCGCGATGTGACAGCAGGAGAAATCGTGAGTCAAATCATGCTGGTGCAAAAATATTTTGATGAGCGCGGACTAGATGAACGAGTGTCACACGTGGTTGTCATGGGGATTGGTGAACCTTTTGATAATTATGAGCATTTGATGAACTTTTTGCGTGTTATCAATGATGACAATGGTCTGGCGATTGGTGCAAGGCACATTACCGTATCAACTTGTGGCTTTATGCCAGCAAAAATCCGTGAGTTTGCTCATGAAAATTTGCAAATTAATTTAGCAATCTCACTTCATGCGCCAAATAATGAGTTACGGACATCGTTGATGCGTGTGACTCGTAACGCACCACTGGAAAAATTATTTGATGCGATTGATTATTATACAGAAACGACAAATCGTCGTGTGACTTATGAGTATATTATGCTTTCTGGGGAAAACGATAGCCCAGAGATTGCTCAGGAACTTGCAGACTTGATTAAACCAAGAAATAAACTTTCCTATGTCAATCTGATTCCATATAATCCTGTTGCTGAACATATCAAGTATGAGCGCTCCACCAAAGATGATACGACGAAATTTTACGACGTTTTAAAGAAAAATGGAATCAATTGTGTTGTTCGTCAAGAACATGGAACAGATATTGATGCTGCTTGTGGTCAATTGCGTTCAAAACAAATTAAAAAAGATAAAGTGAAACTTGCGTAAAGCCAATGAAATTCTGTCAGTATGCTGACAGAATTTTTTGTTATTGATAAAACGGTGGGTGGAGATTATTTTATATTAGACGCGTGAAGTCAGCTCTGCCCTACGTCTTGATACAAGCTTCGTTTGCTTCATACGCAATCCCTGTCAAGCATTTGGCGTTTACGACGAATTTAATTTAGGTTCGCAGTCAAAAGCAGAACGAGTTTGACTTCACAATCTTATTTGAAAGTGAAACTCTTGTAATTCACAGCTATGACAAAATAAACTACTTTTGATAGAATATAACTATTAAAAATAATCTGAAATATGTGAGTTTTAATAATATTTATAAGTTCAGTGTAGAAATAGGAGAAGCCAATCTTATGGAATTTCAAAAATTAACCAAGAGTCGCCATGCTGTAAAAAAATTTGATGGTAAAAAAGTTCCGACAGTAGATGTACGTCAAATCATTGATACTGCAGCACTAGCCCCAAGTGGTATCAATATTCAAAGTTGGCATTTTGTAATTGTTGAAAGTGACGAAGCTAGAAGAAAGCTTCTTTTGGAAGTCAATCCAAGCAATCGAGAACAAGTAGAAACAGCTGGCGCTGTCGTTATGTTATTTGCAGATACGAACTGGTCATCCAGATTGCATTTGATTGCAGAACGGATGGGAGATGAAGCTTCTGATATTGAGCGTGAGCGTCTTTTAGAGCGCTATCCAGCTTATGTCTCAACATTTAGCAAAGAATATATGCTTGAATATATGGCGATTAATTCTGGCTTGGTTACAATGAATCTGATGTATGCAATAAAAGATATAGGCTATGAAGGAAATATTTTACTTGGTTTTAATCGCTCAAAGAAAATCAATGAAATTTTGGATATTAATCCGCGTTATATTCCTGAACTTCTGATTACACTTGGCTCATCTGATGAGAAAGGGCAAGCAAGTTATCGTTTACCCCAACAGGATATTTTAGAAATTAGATAAACTATTATCTCAAAATGGTAATCAAAAGAAAGCCTTTTCTTGATAAATGGGGTTTCCCATGCAAAAATAAGAAAAATTTGCTAAAATAAAGGCAGAATACTAAATACTATAGCTAATCCGTCGTAAAAATCAATAACGGATTGATGCTGCTCCACAACTTCATGGCGCAAAAATATTGCCATGACACGCCAATTACAGTTGCCATTAGCCATTTTATCTTGTTGCTTTTGCAGATTGCGATTTGAACTTCCGATAGGATAGCTGTTTTACGGATATGCTAGTTATTCCACTCAGTCGGTTAGTGAAATCAATAGTGTAGCGAAGCGGAGGTAGAACGAATGGACACTTGTGGCATAAAATCCTGTTGGATTTAGTATATGAGAAGAGGGAAATCATGGACTATGTAAAGCTTAATAAATCTCGTCATGCAGTCAAGTTTTTTGACGGTAAAAAAATTCCAACCGTTGATGTGAAACAAATCATTTCAGCAGCTAGTCTTGCACCATCGGCACACAATATTCAAAGTTGGCATTTTGTGATTGTGGAGTCTGCAGAAAAACGTGCAAAACTTCTTGAAGAAGTTAGACCTAAAAATCGTGAACAAGTTGAACAAGCTGGTGCAGTTATTGTCTTGTTTAGTGATACAGATTTGGCGGAACGTTCGCGTGAAATCGCACGTCTTGGTGGGAATGAACTTACAGATGAGCAATTACTGAATTTCAACAGTCGTTATCCACAAATGTTTGAGAATTTTGAAGAACTTTATGAAAGTAACTATCTGTCCATTAATATCGGACTTATTGCGATGAATTTGGTACTTGCGATAAAGAATTATGGCTATGAAAGCAATTTGATTCTTGGATTTGAGCGGACAGAGAAGATTAATGATATTCTTGAAGTAGAACGTCGCTATCGTCCAGAGCTGATTGTTCCACTCGGCAACTCTGATACAAAAGGAAAACCAAGTTATCGCTTGCCACAAGATAGAATCATGGAGATTAGATAAAGTCAGTAAAAAGCTGTAGAATAGTAGTTCTATAGCTTTTTATAAAAATGAGATTTGACAAAAATACAGATTGAAAGAGTCATCATTTTAAAGCAAGTTTTAAACCTGCAACATTCTGTTGTTTTTGTTAAAATATAAGGTAAGCGCGTATCACATACCGAGAGGAAATAAAGAAACATTGCTCACTTTTTGGCAGGATTACCCCGAAATTCAAGAAAAATTAGAAAAGGTGCAGGCTTTGATGGCTGCACGCTTAAAAATAAACAATGAAGACATTCAAAATGCACTTCAGAGATTCACATCACGCGGTGGGAAAATGGTTCGCCCAGCGCTCTTTTTCCTATTTGCTGGTCTTGTGGAAAATGAAGAAGTTGACGAGGAAAAACTGACAAAGATTGCAGCTTCTCTGGAGATGTTGCATTCTGCAACATTGATTCATGATGATATTATTGATGATTCGCCACTGAGACGTGGTCTCCCATCAATTGAATCACAGTTTGGAAAAGATGTCGCGGTTTATACAGGAGATTTTGTTTATACTATTTATTTTGAGTTGTTGATTGAAACGATGAATGGTACTAAGTTTCTTTCAAGAAATGCAAAATCAATGAAAAAAATCTTACAAGGTGAGCTGACTCAAATGCAATCAGCATTCAACAAGGAAAATACAGCACGACGCTATATGAAAGCAATCAGTGGAAAAACCGCAGAGTTGTTGAGTTTAAGTTGCTTAGAAGGTGCTTATTTTGCAGGTGGAGATAGACATTTACAACACTCTGCTCGTAAGATTGGAAGAAGTATTGGCCTTGCCTTTCAAGTTTATGATGATATTTTAAACTTTACGGTTGGACTTGATGAAGCCGATAAACCTATCCTAACAGATTTTCGTCAAGGGATTTATACTTTACCATTACTTTTGGCTAAGGAAGCAGATGAAGCGGCGATTATGCCTTATCTAGAAGCACCTGAACAGCTTTCACGCGATGAATGTTTGCAGTTTGCGGCATTGGTTACAGATTTGGGCGGAATTACAGGAAGTTTGATGATTGCTGCAACATTGACTGAACTCGCACTTGCAGAGATTCGTAAACTTCCACAATCACGTAATCGTGAGATTTTAGAAGAAGCAACTCAGATTCTATTACAAAGAAATTATTGAGTAGTCATTCACTGGACTAGAAATCTTGTTAATTTGATGATATTAAAACTCTGAAGTGCTTGCTTCAGAGTTTTTACACTGTTTCACTTTCACAGGTTTAGCTCCTTTGCGGTAGCACTGTAACCTCCCAAAATAGCCTGTCAGTACTGACAGACTATTTTATTTTAATGATATGATTTGTCAGTGCATCAAGTTCATTTTTTCGATGAGAAACAATGATGGTTGGAATTTGTTTTTCTTCAATGATTGATTTTAAGAGTTGACTGGCAAGCATTGCATTCTCCTCATCAAGTCCATTAAAAGGTTCATCAAGAAGGAGCAAACGAGGCTGACTGTATAGTGCCCTAGCAAGTGCGACACGTTGCTTTTGTCCACCAGAGAGTTTGTGTGTGGGCTGATGGATTAGTTTTTCTATCCCTAACTTTTCTGTCAGTACTGACAGATCTTCTGCTTTGCTGACAGAGCGTTTTTGATGAGTTGTCAGTGGAAATCTGATGTTTTTTTCGACATCAAGGTGTGGAAAAAGAGAAACTTCTTGCATTACGAAAGCAAGATTTCTTTTGTAAGTTGGCTGAAAAATATGCTTTGAGCTTGATGCCCAAACTTCATTATCAAAAGTAATCTCTGCTTGACTACTGAGAGATAAACCAGCGATATTTTTTAAGATAGTTGATTTTCCAATGCCAGAAGGCCCAGAAAGACCAGTGATGAGTGAGGTAAATTCTGCTTCAAAATCGAGTCTTTGCAAGAAAAGTTGTTGATGGATTTTTACGGAAAGGGTCATGTCAAACTCCAATACGATAGAGAGAAAGGTGAGGTCCAGATGTATTTTTACGATAGAATTATACTAGCTCGCCTCTAAAGCGGCATGAGTATATTTAGTAGTTGAACTGCATATATAGTATCTTGAAATAATTGAGAAATTATCTAAAGCCTTGAAAAGTAGCGTCAAACACAAGAAACAGTATTAGTAATGATTGTCCATTTCTATTCGACCACGTGTGAGGAGATAGATGATTGCTAAGATAATGAAGCCAAATGCGACATTAATCAAACTCAACATTAAAGCCCGATGGGTGTCTCCTTGTTGCACGGCGAAATAAATAGAATTGGCAATAGTATCGGTCTTGCCTTGGATGTAGCCTGCGACCATGAGGCTGGCGCCAAATTCGCCCAAAGCTCGACAAAATGCAAGTAGCAATGTAGCGATAAGTGACGGCCAGCAATTCGGCAAAATCACGCGAAATAAAATCTCACGCGGATTGGCAGACAATGTCGCAGCAACTTCAATAATGGATTTAGGAACAGAGGCAAGTGCACCTTTAAGTCCTTGATAAATGATGGGTAAAATAACAACAACACTTGCAATAACAGCACCACTAAGATTGAAAATGATAGAAAAATTAAATAAAGCTAAGAATTTACCAAGCCATCCATAGCGTCCAAATGCCATAAGGAGATATAAACCAACAACAGTGGGAGGTAAAACCAGAGGCATGAGAAGCAGGCTCTCAATCAACCATTTTCCACGATAAGATTTAAAAACTCCCATATAACTCAAAGGGAGCATGACTAAAAAGGCGATAATTGTCGCCAAAATACTCACGATAATAGAGTGAATAATGGGAGTAAGCATAAGAATTTCCTTATAAAATGATGAATGAGTTGTTTTATCAAAACGACTATTTGAAATACACTGTTGATACTGTAATCATGCTAAAGCTATGAAACGAGCGGTCAAGTACAATTAGAGTAGTGGGAGTGATAAGTTGCATTACTTAGCGGATTTGAAACCGTATTTTGCAAAAACTTTTTGAGCAGCGGAAGAATCAAGATATTTGTTGAAAGCTTTAACTTCTTTACTGTGTTTAGTATCTTTCACTGTTTCTGTGTAATAAGTAATTGCATCGTGCAAATTATCTGGAATATTATCCACGACTTTTACATTTTTGTTAGACATGGCATCTGTTTTATAAACAAAACCGAGGTCAACATTTCCAGCAGCAGCGTAAGAAAGCACTTGAGTGACATCTGAACCCATGACGAGTTTAGGTTTGAGAGATGTTGCTAAACCAAGTTTTGCCAGAGTTTGTTCAGCATACATTCCAGCAGGTACTGTGCTTGGTTCACCAATAGCAATTTTCTTAGCAGCGTTTAATGTGTCTGTAAGATTTTTACTTGAGTTGACAGAAGTATTTTTATTTGCAACAAGTACGAGAGTATTTCCTAAAACCGCTTTAGCATCTGCGCCTTTTCCTGCCTGAGTCAATTTGTCAGCATCAGACTTGCTGGCAAGAAAGACACCATCAATTGGAGCACCAGCGACTACTTTTTCGCGAATAGCGCCAGAACCTGCAAAATCAAAATTGATTTTAACATTTTGATGAGATTTTTCATAAGTTTTATCAATTTCTGTCAGTGCACCTTGTAAACTTGCAGCAGCAGAATAATTGATGCTTACAGGTTTGTCAGTAGTCGTTTTTTTTGCAGAGCTTTGTGAAGTACAGCCTGTCAGGATAAGACCGGCAGAAAGTGCAACAACACCTGCAAGAAGTAATTTTTTAGACATAGTTCCTCCAAATAATGAGCAAACACTCATTAAGTTTATTTTTATTGAGCGCTTTTGCTCTGAAAGTTTCTGTGCAAGGGGTCAGGAATTTTCAGAGCAAAGGCGAAAAGCGATTTACTCGTAATAAGCATCCAACTTGAAAGGGTGCTTATTATCAACCATTGCGAGATAGTGTTCATAATCTCGATTTAAAGCAATCAATGCGCGGTCAAGTTTTTCCAAATCGTCATCTCGCTCTAGGGTACGCAATTCATTATTTAATTCAGCAGCTTCATTTTCAAGTAAAGTCCGTTGAATCGTTAAGCTTTGCAGTGCAATTTGGAGCAATTTTTGAAAATCTGTTTCTGTAATTTCTGTTTTCATGTTTAAAATGTGAGTTCATCTACATCGTGACTACAATAATGCAAAGTCTGATCTGAAAAAATGAACTCAGTTCCTTTCTATTTTCGTCTTTCTTTAATCAAATGATAAATTTCTGGCAAAATCAGTTGCTTCATTGCCAAAGTGACCGCATGAGTTGAGCCAGGCAGGACAAAGACTAACTTGTCATCCTCCGTAAAAAAAGCAAGAGAACGTGAAGCCATTGCGTGCGTTCCAATTTCCTTAAAACTAAGCAAACGAAAAAATTCGCCAAACCCAGGAATCTCTTGAGCAATGAGGGGCTGCACCGCTTCAAAAGTAACATCGCGCTTTGCAAGCCCAGTGCCACCACTTGTAATTAGAACGTCTGCACCCCAAAGTTGTTCAAATCCACTATGGATTGCCTCTACATCGTCACTGACAACAATTCTGTCAGTAACAGTTAACTGATGGTCAGTAATAATCTGCTCAATGGTTTGTCCTGATAAATCTGTCAGTAAATTTCTTGTGTCACTAATTGTTAAAATTCCGATAGATAAAGTTAATTCTTCTTTCATAAATTTATAATCTGCTCGAAAATCTTTTGAGCGACCTTTTCTTCTTCAAAATGATAGAACAAAATGCGTCCCTTTCTAAAAATTGTAATTTCATAATGTTCAAATTTGACTAAAAGAACAAGTGAATTTGATTTTAAGTCCCATTGTTTCATTTGACAAAATTGTTCGAATTTCTCAAGGTTAAAATGAGTAAGTGTAGACTGATAAACTCCGCCACAGCTCCGTTCTACCCGCAGATTTCTGTCAGTACTGACAGAAAAATCATGACTGCAACAAGGGCAAGATTTTTGCTTTTTGATTGTAAATTGAGCAAAATTTAAAGGCCAATTTTCAACAATATGCATGGTTTCCCAATCAACTGCAGAAGGAGCCACTAAAATTTGTAAGGCAAGGCTCACTTCTATTCCTGAAATTAAAGGAATCAAAGAAGTCACTACACCGATTGTTTCACAATTTCGCTCAAGTTCAATTAAATCAGGAAAGATACAAGATAGACAAGGTCCAAATCTAGGTTTGAGCGCCATTACTTGTCCGCTGGTTCCTGCGGCAGAGGCAAATACGAAAGGTAAATCATGATGTAAGCAAAACTCGTTAATCAACTCTCGTGCTAAAAAGTTGTCGGTACAATCAAGTACCAAATCAAGCTTTCCAAAATCATCAAAAAGCGTGTGTTCAAAAGATTCATTACGAGCCGTGATTGTGACTTCGGGATTAATTGCAAGTAGTGCCTCTCGTGCTGCAAAAACTTTGAAATGAGAAAATTTAACATCGGCCGTTGTAAAAAGTGCCTGTCGTTGAAGATTTGATTTCTCAACAATATCTGGGTCAATCAAAAAAAGATGTCCAACTCCAGCGCGAGTCAGTTGTTCGGCGGCATAAGTGCCAAGCGCACCGCAACCCACGATGAGTACACGAGAATTTGTTAGTTTTTCTTGACCAGCAAGTCCGATTTGTGGTACTCGAATTTGTCTGTCGTAGCGGTTTTTATCTGTTTTCATTCTAAAAACTTTCATAGAGCACATTCATTGTAATACTATTTGACATTTTATACTTGATGCTGCTTTTTATACTAGCTTATCTCTAAATCTGAGTTAGCGGATTTAGTAGTTAAACTGCAAATATACTGCCTTACGTTTACGCAAACTTTAATTTCTAAAAGGAACTTTTAGAAATTAAACAGTATTAAGTCTGTTGTATGAGAAAAGCATCGCTTTTTACTCATTTCAAAGAACAGAAAGCTTTACCAAATTCAAGCAAAGCGAACTCACCGCAAATATGCTAAAATAAGATTAAGTAATCTAAATAAACAACGCGATGTTGTTTCAGAGATATTGTAACACACTTTATACAAATTTTCACAAAGAAAATAAATATTAAATAAAATAAAGGATAAATAAAATGGTCTGAAGCCTTGTATTCATTGCAAAAGAGCTTATAAAAAATTTCTCTAGCTGAACCATCAAAATGAAATTGATGTCATAACTTTGCTACTTTTGCTCAAAAAAGGTAAATCAGATTAATAGAATAAAAAATGAATTTTAAAATTTTCGCTGAACTCATTGAACTCAAAGCCAAGACAGCTTCGGTTTTCCCCTTTTTATTGGGGCTTGGCTATTCGCTCTATCATTACAAGACCGCAAATGTTCTACCACTTGTTATTTACTTCATTGCGATGTTTTTGTTTAATTGTTTTGTTGACATTTGGGACAATTACAATGATTATCATAATGCGGTAGATACCGCTGATTATCAAAAAAACACTAATATTATTGGTCGAGAAGAAATTCCAATGAAATTGATTAAAGGACTGCTTGCCTTTTTCTTCATTGTTTCCTTAGTTTTAGGATTAATTGTAGCGAGTATGACAGGTTGGGCAGTCTTTTTCCTCGGCTTAATCTGTTATGCGGTTGGAATTTTTTATGCAGGAGGCCCTAAACCTTTGTCATCTTTACCTGTAGGAGAGTTTCTCTCAGGGATAACGATGGGATATATTATTTTCCTTATTTGTGTTTATATCAATGCACATGGTATGTTTGTATGGTCATGGGCAACGATTGGAAGCACCTTTCTAATTTCTCTTCCAAATACTTTGTTAATTGCTAATCTGATGTTGGCAAATAATACTTGTGATTTAGAAGAAGATGAGGCGAACCATCGTTTTACAATTGTGCATTATATTGGACGTCAAGGGGCGTTGCTATGGTGGAAAGCAGCTCTTGTCATCGCCTTTTTATCGGTGGTTTTGGCAGTAATTTTAGGGTTGCTTTCTCCAGTCAGTTTAGCCATTATCATTATTATTCCACTAATGATAAAATTTGCACGACCTTATCTAAAAAAACAAGTCAAACGAGAAACCTTTATTTGTTCTGTTAAGATATTGATGGTTTTTCAACTTTTTCAAGTTTTGTTATTGTTTCTGAGTCTAATAGAGTAAATGAAGAGGATTGAATCATGCCTTACGGAAGATACGGAAAAACATTTAAGAAAATCAGAACTCAAAAACATCTTTCTTTATCCTATTTTACAGATTTAGGAATTTCAAAAGCAGCATTAGATAGATTTGAGCTTGGACGAACCATGATGAGTTTTGAGCGAGTGGATGCAGCACTTCAAGAGATGAATGTGTCTCTTGGAGAATACGAATATTTCATTAATGATTATGCTTTAGACTACCAGGAAGAAATTCTACTTGAAATTACCAATGCGGATATTGCCAGCGATAGTCACACTTTGTCCAAAATTTACGAGGAAGCTTTTTCGGCAGGGTATATATATCTTGCTTATGCGGCTAAAAGTCGCTATATGAGTTTGACAATCGAGGAAGCAGAAAAAGTGACCGATTTTCTTTATGGTGTTGAGCAATGGGGCTATTTTGAATTGTCGATATTTTATTTTGCCTTAGATAATTTGAGCGAGCGGGAAATCATGCACTTAATGCAAGGGTTCTGGACAAAGAATCGAGCGCTGTATAATATTTTTAAATATCGAAGAAGAATTTTGCAATCTGCTTATCGAGCTGCCACTTTGTTGTCGGCTAAAGGGTATAAACAATCGGCATTTAAAATATTGCAAAAAAGTCATCCGAGAGACCAAGTGTATGACTTATATATTCAAAACGTGCGCAAGATGGCTTTAGGATTTTATGATTACTGTTTTGAGAATCGCGAGCAAGGTCAAGCCCAAATTCAAGGTGCTATTCAACTTTTTGCAGAAATGGACCATCAAGATTTGGAACTTTATTACCAAAAGCGTTTTGAGCGTTTTAAAAAAGAAGTCCAATAAACCGCATGGTTATCATAGCATTTTAAAAATCGTTGCATTTCTGCAACGGTTTAATTTTTGTCAAAATTATGTGCTAAAATAAAAACATAGAAAAATTAAAAATAAGGAGGAGCAAACAGTAATGATGATGTTGCACGTTTGCAAAGTCTAATGAATTCTTAACTCTGAAATTCATTAGATCTTCGTTAGCTGAGCTAACTAGAAATTTCGGAGAATTGGTTATGAAAAATTGGAAAACAACCCTCGCACTTTCTAGTGCAACAGTGTTACTTGTCGCAGGTGGAACATTTGGATTGAATCAGTCCATCCATAAGAATATTTCAGAAGCTAAAACAGAAGTAAAAAGTAATACTATTAAATTAGCTAAAGCAGATTTTACTTTTACAGATAGTGATGTAGATACCAGTCAACCCACTGAGCCAATTGAAAATGGTCAAGTTAATACTGATTTTGTTGACCGCTTTGATAATGCAGTAAGTTTAAATTCTACAACAGGACAATTTGAAATTGACAAGACAGCTTTGCCCGATAATGCGTCTGATGAAGAGCTTGCAGCGTTAAATAAAATGGTTGACGCAAGTAATGTTGCACTAGCACAAGCAATTAAAATTGTTCCTAAAGTCGATATGGTTCAAAGTGATAATTCTGTTGTAATCAGTGATAATCCTCAAACGTCACAAGAAATTGCTCAAGATTCTCAAATTGTGATGACTTCAACTTATCATGAAGGCTCAACCTACGTGCATTATTATTGGTGGGGAATGAGAATTGGAATTTCTAAAACTATGATACACACGATTGGACAAGATGGAATTAATTCTAGTGCTGCAATTGGAGCGCTTGCTAGTGCTTTAGGAAAAAGTCGACCAGATGTTGCAGCTATTTTGGGAGAAATAGGTGGCGTAACGTGGTTCTTTGGAGTGGGTTTGACAAAAGTTCCTGGAGGATTTGTTTTTAATTTCACTGCTGGAGCACCTGCTAACGGTGTTTGGGGGTTAGAATGGCAATGATACAAAAACAAAAAATAATTAGAAATATTTCTATGGCGGTATCACTTGTTTTTGCTTTATTAGTATTTTTAACCTCAATACATAAATTTCTACTCATTAAAGGAATATTAGCAGGAACTATGATTATTGTTGGAATATTATGGCAAATTGAACGAAAGAGATAAAAACATTCTTTTTAAATAAACAACTAATAACAAGATGAAAAACAAAACCCCTTAATTGGCAATGTCATTAAGTTAGGTCATATACAGAAGTAATCCTTCAACGGGAGCAACACAATGGAAAACGGAATGAGGTGAAAATGATTAAAAAAATTTTATTAACTTTATTTGTTTTGCTAATTTTTATAATATCTACTGCTTTTCCATAATATAAAATATTTGGTTATATTATTGGATTATTCATTTTTAGTCTAATTTGGTTTCCTATAAACTTCCATAATAAAAGTTAAACAGGGTGGCAATAATGAAAAAAACACTAATTATTATTGATGTTGCAGGGCGAGCTTTGTTTCTCGGTTTAGCAGGATACCTTATGTTTAATAATGTTATTTCAAAAAACTCATATCTAATTGGAGTAGTCATGATTGGTTTTAATGTTTTTACAATGTTTTTTGATAAAAATTATCTTGATAAACGCAGGAACAGAGAATGAAGAGATATGTGCCTAATTAAAGTGCAATAAAAAAATCACTGACAGTTTTTTGTCAGTGATTTTTTTTATTTGCAGCAGTCATGCGTGTGCTCTTTTGCTTCATGCAAATCAGTAGGGAGTACGGACACGCCTTTCACAGGGCAACTGTTAACATTACAATCTTCACAAGCCCCTTTGCTTCGGATTGTCTTGAAAATCGCAAAAGCTGTGATGATGAGAATAATCGCTAAGATAATAAAACTTGCTAAGTTCATAAATATTGCTACCTCCTAAAGTTCATTGAGCGCTGGTTGAGAACTTTTCCTGAAAATGAAATATAGCCCAATCAGCAATACAATAATTGCTAATATTGTCATGGTTTGAATACCATATCCGCTAATTGCTCGTCCCAACTGATAAATGATGAAACTCATACTGTAAGCGACCAAAGTTTGAAATCCTACTGCACGAATCGTCCATTTTAACTCTCCCATTTCCTTATAAATCGTAGAAATGGCAGCTACGCAAGGGGCGCAAAGCAAATTGAAGACAAGGAGAGAATAAGCAGAAAGTGGGGTGTAGGCTTGACGGACGTTTTCCCATAAGACATGCGTTGAGCTTGAGTTGTGTGCATAGAGGACACCCATCGTTCCGACGATTGTTTCTTTTGCAATCAAACCGGTAAGCGTAGCCACAGTAGCGCGCCATTCACCAAAACCAAGTGGAGCAAAGAAGATGGCAACGACTTTACCGAAGTCTGCTAAAATAGAATGACTAGAATCAACTTGTTGGAAATCCCAAGCGTAGTTTGAAGTAAACCAAATTAGAACATTCATCGCAAAAATAATTGTTCCTGCACGCTTGATAAAGCTAAATGCACGGTCAAAAGCGTACTTGAAGACAGTGAGAGCGTGTGGGAGATGATACATCGGTAATTCCATGATGAAAGCGGAGGTATCACCAGAAAACATTCGTGTTTTCTTAAGAATGATTCCAGATAAAATAATCATTCCCATTCCTAAGAAATAAGCACTAGGTGCCACCCAGCTCGCGTGTCTAAAGAAAGCACCAGAAACAAGTGCAATAATTGGCAACTTAGCCGAACAAGGCATAAAAGTTGTGACCATAATTGTAATTTTTCGGTCACGTTCTTGTTCGATTGTACGTGTTGCCATAATCCCAGGAACACCGCAACCAGAAGCGATAAGCATTGGAATAAATGATTTACCAGATAAACCAAAACGACGGAAGATACGATCCATGACAAAGGCAACCCGAGCCATATATCCAGAATCTTCAAGAATTCCAAGTAATAGAAAAAGTACAAAAATCTGTGGTACAAAACCTAAAATTGCACCAATACCAGCTACGACACCATTTAAGACCAAGTCTTGAAGCCAAGGAACAATCGCAAGACTATGCATTCCAGTAGAAATCCAGCTAGGTATGAGCTGACCAAAGAAAACATCATTGACCCAGTCCGTTGCAGCAGTACCAACGGTTTGGATAGAAAGGAAATAAACCAACCACATGATAAAGACAAAAATTGGCAATCCTAACCACTTATGAGTGATGATACGGTCAATTTTATCAGTCATGTTTGCTTTTCCGGTTGATGTATCACTTACACAAAGATTGACAATATGACCGATAAGGTCATAGCGCTCGTTGACAATAATAGATTCACGGTCATCAGCCATAATTTTTTCGGTGATATTGACAATTTCTTCAAGCTCGGACTTTTGGTTTTCTGTCAGTACTGACAGTGCAATTTTGTCAGCTTCAAAAGCTTTGATTTGGTCAAAACGGCTTGTAAAGCCAGTCACCTTAGCGATTTCAGATAAAGCCCCTTCAAGCCTGTGATCATAATCTAATGGCTTAATCTCGTGGGTCTTTAGCGCAAGATTGACGGCTTCATCTAAACCTTTGTTTTTGATGGCAGAAGTAGTAACAACAGGAAGCCCCAAACTGTAAGATAATTTTTCTGTGTCAATCTTTTTGCCAAGAGATTCAACCAAGTCACTCATATTCAAAGCAAGAACCATTGGAATACCAAATTCCATGAGTTGTAGAGTGAGATATAGTGAGCGCTCAAGATTTGTTGAATCCACAATATTAATCAGCACATCAGGAGGGGTTTTAGATAGAAAGTCACGTGCGACTTGCTCATCTGGTGAGTAAGGAGAGAGCGAGTATAGACCTGGTAAATCTTGGATACAAATTGATTTATCTTTTTTATAAAAACCAGATTTGCGTTCAACAGTAACACCAGGCCAGTTCCCAACTTGTTGATTTGAGCCAGTCAATATATTAAAGATACTCGTTTTTCCGCTATTGGGATTACCAAGCAATGCAATTATTTTCATATTCATCTAATTTTTCATTTTTGACAATCGTCCTGTGAAGTCAATTTTACCTTTTAGCAGAATCACCTTTTGAAGAAAGGGACTTAGATAAAAGTAGAATGAGTTAACCAATCAGTAAGGTTTTTCTAGAACGACTTTAATTTTTTCAGCATCCATTTTTCGAAGTGAAAGGGCATATCCGCGGAGATGAAGCTCAATTGGGTCGCCGAGTGGTGCAAGCTTTTGAACATAAATACTCGTTCCGCGCGTAATTCCCATATCCATTAATCGCCGTTTAATTTCGCCCGCAGCATCTACCAAACGAACAATTCCAGTTTGACCAACTTGTAAAGTAGATAAGCCAACGACCTGTTCAGCAGAGCGCTCATTTTTAACAAAAATCTGTTTCAAAAATTGAGCACTTAGTGCAATACGCGAATGATCTATTTTGACAATAGCGTTCTCTCCATCACTCGAAACGAGTGTTATCTTTTTGTCGGTAATAAATCCCATTTCGCGCAGTTTCGACTGATTAGCACCAAATATTTTATCTATATAGTAAATTTGTCCCACGTGGGTGGTATCAAGTGTCTTCATAGTTCCTCCAATTCTGTCAATCGTGACAAAAATGTAAAACAGTTTTTACATTACCTATTATAGCAAAGTGTGAAAAAGAATACAAAGATTTATCGAAGAAAACAACACGCTGTCGTTAAACGTTGATGTGAAAGGCTTTGCAACAAAATGTCAAAAACCCTTTACACTCATATATATTGCGGATTGGCGGGACTTTGTACTATACTTGAGAGGTATAAAACTCTAGAAAATAATTTATCCATTATGAAAGGGACCGGAATTATGAGAAAACCACGTTTTTTCAACGTCGTTGAGAAATTCAATGGGTCGTTCACTCAGCTTGAAGAAAATAATCGTCGCTGGGAAGATATATATCGCAGACGCTGGGCGCATGATAAAGTAGTTCGTACGACTCACGGTGTCAACTGTACTGGCTCATGCTCTTGGAATGTCTTTGTCAAGCAGGGCATCATTACTTGGGAACATCAAGCAACAGACTACCCTTCGTGTGGTCCAGATATGCCTGAGTACGAACCACGTGGTTGTCCTCGTGGTGCAAGCTTTAGCTGGTATGAATACAGCCCATTACGCATTAAATATCCTTATATTCGTGGTGTACTTTGGACAATGTGGCTCGAAGCTAAAAATCTATTTGCAGGGGATCCAGTTGCAGCATGGAAATCTATCGTAGAGAATCCAGAAAAATCACGCGAATATAAAGCAGCGCGTGGACATGGTGGACTTGTACGAGTTAAATGGACTGATGCACTTGAGCTTATCTCAGCGATGCTGACTTATACGATCAAAACATACGGTCCAGACCGTCTTGTCGGTTTCTCACCTATTCCAGCGATGTCAATGATTTCTTTTGCCTCAGGCGCACGTTTCTTATCACTTGTGGGTGGTGAAATGTTGTCATTTTATGACTGGTATGCTGATTTGCCACCCGCTTCTCCGCAAATTTGGGGAGAACAAACTGACGTTCCAGAATCAGCGGATTGGTATAACTCTCAATATATTATGATGTGGGGTTCAAATGTCCCATTAACTCGGACACCCGATGCTCACTTTATGACAGAAGCACGTTATAAAGGGACTAAAGTGGTTGCAGTAAGCCCAGACTATGCCGAAAATGTTAAGTTCGCAGATAACTGGCTGGCACCACACCCAGGAACAGATGCAGCCTTAGCTCAAGCGATGACATATGTTATCTTAAAAGAATATTATGTTGATCGTCAGGTTCCTTATTTCATTGAGTATACAAAGCAATACACTGACCTTCCATTCTTGATTCTTTTAGATAAAGATGATAATGGAAATTATAAATCAGGGCGTTTTCTTCGTATTTCTGATCTCCGTGGTAAAGGCTCGGAAGAAAATTCAGAATGGAAGCCTGTTTTAATTGATGAGAATGACCAACAAATTAAAGTTCCAAATGGAACAATCGGTCAACGTTGGGACCATTCAGAAAAATGGAATCTAAAACTTGGTGGCATTAATCCTAAATTATCAATTTTAGAAGAAAATACAGCACATGTTAAAATTGATTTTCCTTATTTTGATGAAGCAGGCTCAAGTATTTTGACTCGGAATGTTCCTGTGAAAACTGTGATTTTTGAGGATGGCACGGAACATCTTGTCACTACTGTGTTTGATTTACAAATGTCACAGTATGGTGTAAAACGCGTAGCCACTGATGACCTTGCTGCTAAGGGATATGATGACCTAAACTCACCATACACACCTGCTTGGCAAGAAAAAATCACAGGGGTCAAAGCCTCACTTGCGATTCAAATCGGTCAAGAATTTGCACAAAATGCCGAAGATACCAAAGGTAAAACAATGGTCATTATTGGTGCGGGTGTCAATCACTGGTTCAACTCTGATATGATTTATCGTGGTGTTATCAATATGCTGGCTTTGACAGGTTGTATTGGTGTTTCTGGTGGTGGCTGGGCTCACTATGTTGGTCAAGAAAAACTCCGTCCAGCAGAGGGTTGGGCAGCGGTTACATTTGCTAACGATTGGAATCCAGGTGCTGCACGTCAACAAAACGGAACTTCTTTCTTCTACTTTGCTTCAGACCAATGGAAGTACGATGAGATGGATAATGAAGCACTTAAATCTCCATTAGCAAATAAAACGTCCAATAGCTATAAACATCCAGCAGACTATAACCAAATGGCAGTTCGATTAGGTTGGTTACCAAGTTATCCACAATTTAACCGTAATTCACTTGATTTTGTGAAGCAGTATGGTACGACCGATATTGAAGAAATCAAACCACGTATTGTTGAGGAACTCAAATCAGGCAGCTTACAATTTGCTGTAGAAGCACCAGACCGTAAAGAAAATCAGCCTAAAGGGATGTTCATCTGGCGTTCAAATCTTTTTGCCTCATCAGGCAAAGGCGCAGAATATTTCATGAAACACCTGCTCGGCGCTGAAAATGGCTTGCTCGCAAAGACGAACGACAACTTCAAACCTGAAGAAATGGAATGGAATGAAGAAGAGGTCACAGGTAAACTTGATCTTGTAACAACACTTGATTTTCGGATGGTAACAACACCAATGTACTCTGATATTGTTTTGCCAGCAGCAACATGGTATGAAAAAGAAGATTTATCTTCAACAGATATGCATCCATTTATACATCCGTTTAATGCTGCGGTAAGTCCACTTTGGGAGTCGAAAACAGACTGGAATATTTTCCGTGAACTTGCTAAAACTTTCCAAGAAATGGCGAAAAAAGAATTTGACGGACCAGTCTATGATGTTCATACTAGTCCGTTGGCACATGATTCAAAAGCTGAAATTTCTCAACCATTTGGTCAAGTTAAAGATTGGAAAAAAGGTGAGATTGAGGCTATTCCTGGTCAAACAATGCCGAACATTAAGCTTATAAAACGTGATTATACGAAGCTGTATGACCAATATATTGCACTTGGCCCTAACCTTGCTAAAGGAAAAGTTGGAGCGATTGGTTTATCTTATCCAGTAGCAACGCAGTATGAGGAACTGAAACATACCCTTCAAACCTATAAGACAGGAAGTAATGCTGGACTTCCTAAAATTTATGAAGCGAAACAAGTCGCCGATGCAATCTTGACACTTTCATCTACTTCAAACGGTAAAGTTAATATGGAAGCCTGGAAAGCTGCGGAAGAAGAACACGGGGTAGATTTACTTGATATTGGTGGAGGCTATGAGCAACAAAAGATGACCTTCAAAGATATCACAGCTCAACCTCGTGAATCTTATCCAACACCAATCGGTACTTCTGCTAAAAAAGATGGTGAACGCTATTCGGCATTCTCTCTACATATCGAACGTTTGGTGCCTTTCCGTACATTGACAGGACGTCAACAATTCTATATTGACCATGAAATTTTCCAAGAATATGGAGAAAATCTCTCAACATATAAACCAACCTTACCTCCACAAGTGATGGGACCAAAAGATGCAGACATCAAAGCGGCAGAGGGTAAAGAAATTACTTTGCGCTATATGACACCACATGGTAAATGGAACATACACACCATGTATCAAGATAA
The DNA here is from genome assembly GCF_003627095.1 of Lactococcus allomyrinae. Lineage (NCBI taxonomy): Bacteria > Bacillati > Bacillota > Bacilli > Lactobacillales > Streptococcaceae > Lactococcus > Lactococcus allomyrinae. Next base: position 2,322,285 of record NZ_CP032627.1, read on the forward strand.
TATCCATATGCTGACTCTTTTCCGCGGAGGGCCAAATGTTTGGCTTTCGATTGAGGATGCGAAGAAATTGGAAATTAAAGATAATGATTGGCTAGAGCTTTATAACCGAAATGGTGTGGTAACAGCAAGAGCAGTTGTTTCACATCGGATGCCAGAAGGAACAATGTATATGTATCATGCTCAGGATGCTACTGTCCAAGTGCCACTTTCAAATATTACTGGAAATCGTGGTGGCTCGCATAATGCTCCTACACAAATCCATATCAAGCCAACACAAATGGTTGGTGGATATGCGCAACTTTCTTATGGATGGAACTATTATGGCCCAATCGGAAATCAGCGTGATTTATATGTCAATGTTAGAAAATTGGACAAGGTAGATTGGTCTAATACAGAAGGAGGCAACTCATGAAAGTAAAAGCACAAATCGGCATGGTGCTCAACCTTGATAAATGTATCGGTTGTCATACTTGCTCTGTGACTTGTAAAAATACTTGGACTAATCGTCCAGGAACTGAATATATGTGGTTTAACAATGTCGAAACAAAGCCTGGGGTGGGTTATCCAAAGCGTTGGGAAGATCAAGAAAAATATGCTGGTGGTTGGAAAGTTAATAAGAATGGTAAACTAACTTTAAAAGCTGGGGGGAAAGCTGAAAAAGTAGCAACCTTTAGTATTTTTTACAATGCTGATATGCCAGAGCTTGATGATTATTACGAGCCTTGGACTTACGACTATCGAAATCTTTTTGGAAAAGCTCAAAAACATCAACCTGTAGCGCGGGCAAAATCACAAATTACGGGTGAAAATATTGATCTTAAATGGGGTCCAAACTGGGATGATGATCTGGCAGGAGGGGAACATTCTATCGCTAATGACCCTAATATTGCTAAAATTGAATCAGATATTAAGGCTAACTTTGAGACAACATTCATGATGTATTTGCCACGTCTTTGTGAACATTGTTTAAATCCTGCCTGTGTGAGTTCTTGCCCATCAGGAGCTATGTATAAACGTGATGAAGATGGGATTGTTTTGGTTAATCAAGATCATTGTAAAGGTTGGCGTTTCTGTGTAAGTTCTTGTCCTTACAAAAAAGTTTACTTTAACTGGTCAACACACAAAGCTGAAAAATGTACTTTCTGTTATCCACGGATTGAAGAAGGTTTACCAACGGTATGCTCTGAAACTTGTGTGGGTCGGATTCGTTATATTGGTGTGATGCTTTATGATGCTGACCGTGTGGCTGAAGCAGCTAGTGAGCCAGATGAAAAATTACTCTATCAACGTCAGCTGGAAGTTTTCCTTGATCCGTATGACCCAGCAGTGATTGAAGCAGCGCGTGCTGAGGGAATTTCTGAGGAAATGATTGAGGGGGCGCAAAATTCTCCTGTCTATCGGATGGTAATGGAGGAAAAAATTGCTTTCCCTCTGCATCCTGAATATCGTACCATGCCAATGGTTTGGTATTGCCCACCACTTAGTCCAATCATGAGTTATTTTGAGGGGAAAAATTCGCTGAAAAATCCTGAGATGATTTTCCCAGGTATTGATGAGATGCGTATTCCTGTGGACTATTTGGCATCAATCTTGACAGCTGGCAATGTAGAACCAGTTAAGGCTGCACTTTACAAGTTGGCGATGATTCGTTTGTATATGCGTGCGGCAACTTCAGGGAAAGACTTTGACGAAGCAAAGTTGAAAATGGTTGGTTTGACGAAGGAATCAGCTACTTCACTCTATCGTTTACTTGCGATTGCTAAATATGAAGACCGATTTGTTATCCCTAAGGCGCATAGGGAAGAACAATTTGAAGATGTCAATAAAGCGCAAGGTGCTTTAGGCTACGATGAATGTAATGGTTGTTCATTGGCTGATTTGCATTCGTCAATGATCCAAAAAGCACAAAATGGAAAATCTGGTTCAGATATTTACGCTGAAAGCTTCTATGGAGGAATTTGGCGTGATTAATGTTCAAGAACTAGAGCGTTTGAGAAAGAGTTTTTTGCTTCTTTCTCAAGCAATTGATTTTCCAGATGATGAAGTAAGAAGTCAGGATTTTGTAATAGAAGTTGAAAGAAATTTTCCTCAGATTCCCGAAAGAAATCAATTTTTAAGTGTTTTGAAGGGGTTTCAAGCGAAGTCTTTACAAGAACTACAAGAAAATTATACAGGACTATTTGAACTAAACAAGCGAATTACAATGTACTGTACCTATTATCGTTTTGAGGATTCACGTGAACGTGGGGGAATTTTGGCGAAATTGAAAATGCTCTATGAAATGTTTGGTGTAGAGCTTGATATGGCTGAAATGACAGACTATTTGCCTACGATGTTGGAATTTTTGGGACTTGGTGTGTGGACAGATGGACCCGTAGAAGATACTCGAATTGAAGATTTGAATTTGTTATTTTCTGTGTTAGAAGATGGAACTTATGAGATTCTAAAGCAGGCAAAAGAGCTTGTAGATGAGCCATATTTAGACCTGGTTCGCTTAATTCGAAGTAGCTTACGGTATTGCGTTACTGCTGGAGGAGATAACGCAGAGATGAGGAAAGGAGAAAAAGCTTAGATGACTCAGTTTTGGAACTTTATGCTTTGGGTGGTTTACCCATATTTGATGCTTGGTTCGTTTTTCATCGGAACGATTGTTCGAATGAGAAAACCTGGCTCTGTTACTGCGAAATCAAGTGAACTCATGGAGAAGAAGCGTTTGATTTGGGGGTCAATTCTTTTCCACATTGGGATTCTTGGGGTATTTGGTGGACACGTGATTGGTATTTTTATTCCAGAAACGTTTACGGATTCAATCGGGATTACTAATGAGTTCTATCATAAGGTGCTTGCGATGGGAATTGGTGGTGTGTTTGGTGCAATGACTCTTGCGGGAATTATTGTACTGACTTATCGTCGTTTTACGAGTAAGCGTGTTGCTGCAACTTCTACGCTAAATGATAATGTTGTGATTGTGGCACTGTTGGTAACTATTGTACTTGGGATGATGAGTTCATTTTGGGCAGGTCCTATGACACCTGGTTTTGATTATCGTACAACAATTGGGGTTTGGGGACGTGGTTTATTTGCTTTCAGTCCAGCTTGGCATCTGATGAATAATATTCCATTGTTTTATAAGTTGCACATTATTTGTGGCTTGGCTATGTTTGGATTTTTCCCTTATACGCGGTTAGTTCATGCACTTTATGTTCCTTTGCATTATATTTTCCGTCGTTTCGTGGTTTATCGTCGGTATTCACGTCGTTAAAAGAAAAAATCCAGCTAAGCTGGGTTTTTTTAGTCACTAACAGCTTTCTGTCAGTACTGATGAGTCTGATTTATCATAGATTAGTTCATGTTTTTGAAAAAGACTTGGGTAATTTTTACTGATAGTTGTGGTTGGTAAGCTCAATCTCAGGTAGGGTTATTGAGGTTGCTTGGATAGAGGTTAAAAAATCTTGCATTCGACGGTTTTTATTTTCCAGAAAATCTTGTATTTGGGTGTGGCTGAAAGTAAGGTGAGCAATGGTGAAATTATTTTTGATATAAGTATTTTTTACTGACAGAAGTTCTGTCAGTGATTGTACCGAAATCTCTGGATAATCTACGGCTAAAATTAAATAATCATGTGTGTCTGTAACTATTGATGAAACGGTGTATAAGCCTGCCAGAGGTCCTTCTCCTGTGAAAAGTGGATGGTCAGTAATAATGTGTGCTGACGGAAGTTGTTTTTTGATTTGAGGAAGATTAGAATGGCTTGCAACGATATAAGTTTTTTCTGTCAGTGCTGACAGTTTCATATAAGCGATTTCTGTCCAAGTTTGATTGGAGTTTTTATCTAAAAATAGAGCTTTATCCCCATTTTTAAAGCGACTGGACTTTCCACCCGCTAGAATGATTCCGATAGTCATAGCTTTATTCTATCATAAAGCTTGTGAGCTTGACTTGTTTTGCTTTTGAGAAGAAGAATATAGATGTTATTCTGTGGTTAATTCGTTATGAATAGGAATAATGAATTGAGGTGTTTCGTAACTGCATGATGTCAAAAATGCTGCTATCATTGTTGCTGAAGAAGTTGATAAAAAGCACGATAAATGATTTTGGTTTACGAATTTATTTGTGTGCCATAAGGACTGTGCTATAAAAGTTTGTTTGAGCTTGAAAGATAACTAGTATGAAGTCGGGGCTAGAGTCAGATTTCCTTGAGAATAGCTCTTAACTTTGGACTTTTACAAAAGAAAAATAAACTACATTGCGTTGCTTTTCGTTGACACAAGCATCTAAATTTTTGATATACTAAGGGTGTAACTTTTTCTCTAAAAAAGTGGGATTCTATAGTTTTAGAAAATATATAAATAAGTAAAAATAGAATTGAGAGATTGTCATGTATCTAAATCGTGATATTATCACGCTTGAAGAAGCTCAAGGATTACTTCAAGGTGTAAATTTACAAACTAAAACAAAGAAAATTTCTACTGCTGAAGCACTTTTTTATGTGCTTGCAGAGGATGTTTACGCTACTTTTCCGATTCCGGCTTTCAGAAGGAGTGGATATGATGGTTATGGGATTTTAAATGAAGATGATCATAGTTTTCCACGTGAATTTGAAATTATAGATAACATTGGTGCAGGTTCAGTTTTGGAGAAAAAGATGTCTTCTGGTCAAGCAGTAAGGATTATGACGGGAGCCAAAGTTCCAGATGAAGTTGGTAAAGTCATCATGCTCGAAGTTACAGAAAAGTTATCAGATGATAAAGTATTAATCAAGGAAAGTATGAAGAACAGTAATATTTCTTCTATCGGTGAGGAATTTCTTAAAGGCGATTTGCTGTTAAGTTCAGGAACACGCCTAAATGCTGGTGCAATCAGTTTGCTTAATGCTTTTGGTATTGCTGAGATATTGGTCTATCAAAAGCCGAAAGTTGGGATTTTAGCGACAGGCTCAGAGCTTCTAAAAGCTGGTGAGCCTTATGTTGAAGGGAAAATATATAATTCTAATGGCCCACTTCTTGAAGCTTTAGTCCGAGAAAATGGCGGTCTTGTTGTCACTTTGGATAATGTCAAAGATGAACTTCAGGATACATTGGCGATTTTAAATGACCTAACTTCGCAGTGTGATCTTGTATTAACGACTGGTGGGGTGTCTGTCGGAGATTTTGATTTTATGGCTGAGGCAGCTAAAGCAGCAGACCAATTTTTATTTAATAAATTGAGTATGCGACCAGGGAGTCCAACGACTGCTTTTGTTCATAAAGGGACACCTGTTATTGCGCTTTCAGGAAATCCAGGGGCTTGTTTCACAGGATTTTATCTTTTTGTTGAGCCTACGTTGCAACGGTTTGTTGGAGGGAAAAGTCGCTTAAAACAAGTGAAGTTACCTTTGGTTCATGATTACGATAAACCAAATAATTTCGATAAATATCTACGGGCAACGGTCAATTTTGACCATGACTCTAGACTTACCGTTAGTCAAATTGGTTCTGATAAATCATCAGCACTTGGAAATTTACATAGTACAACAGCATTCTTTAAAGTTCCGCATGACAGTAGTATTCACAAAGGTGAGGAGGTTGAAGTATGGTTACTGCCTTACAAATAATCGGTAAAAAAAAGTCTGGAAAGACAACGACAACAATTGATTTTATTAAGTCGGCTCGTGAACTGAATCTTGTTGTTGCAAGCTTTAAACATACTCATCATACGGTTTCAATGGATATGGAAGGAACGGATACAGCACGATTTGCTCAAGCGGGAGCGCAGCAAGTTGGAATGCAAAATGACAAGGGATTTTTTTGGCATGAAACACGTCCAGCAAAAGCATTAGAAGAAGAAATTGCTGATTTTGTTCGACCAGAAACAGATTTGCTTCTAATTGAAGGATTTAAGAAGGAAAAATTTCCGAAATTATTGCTCTTGCGAGAAAATGACCGAGTTACAGACTTTGCAGAATTTGATAATATTGAATTTGTTGGAACGATTTTTCCGTTGGTACTGACAGAAAATATGATTGATTTGACGACGGAAGAGAAACGAAAGGAATGGTTAAAGTCATGGCTGACGAATTAACCCATTTTAACGGACAGGGACGAGCTAAGATGGTGGATGTAACTGAGAAAGCTGTCAGTAAACGTGTGGCGCTAGCCACGACAACCATTATCATGCAAGCAGAAACACTTAAGAGAATTAAAGAAGGAAAAGTGAAAAAAGGAGATGTGCTTGCTGTGGCTCAAACTGCTGGTATCATGGCAGCGAAACGTACATCAGAGTTGATTCCAATGTGTCACCTTCTTCCACTTTCAGGTGTAGATATAAGTTTCGTTGACAATGAAGTTGACAGGTTGACACTTACTGCAACTGTAAAAACAGTTAATCAAACAGGTGTTGAGATGGAGGCGTTGACAGCGGTACAAATTGCAGCACTTACCGTTTATGATATGTGTAAAGCGATGGACAGAGGAATGCGGATTACGGAATGTCATTTGGTTGAGAAAATGGGTGGAAAATCAGGGCATTTTGTCTATGGTGAGTGATTATACGGCTGTCAAAAACTTGTCAGTATTGACAGAGAGAAAGAGGTAAATCAGCAAAAGTTATCGTAAGGGTGATTATTATCGGTGCATTATTTCTCTGGTGCTTGGACATTTGGATGCGCCAAGTTGATTACTCTGAACTTATGATTTATTTTTTGCTTTTTAAATTATGGAAATGATATAGACAGTGAGAAGTAAAAATTTCAGTACAGATAAAATTTTTTATTTCCTCGTCAAAAATTTGACAGTGAAGTTAAATATCTGTCAGTATCGAAAATTCTTAAAATAAGGAAAAAACATGGCATATATCAAATTACAAAATGAGCCAATTGATGTTGCGGGGCTGTATGCACAACTCAAATCGCCAGAGTATGGTGGTATTGGAGTTTTTGTTGGGACGATTCGCAATCTGACGGATTTTGATGAGGAAAGCAAAGGGGGGGCTCGCACGGAGTATACGGATTTCATTGAGTATACAGCTTATGAGGCGATGGCGATAAAAGAGTTGAAAAAGTTGGCTGCGCCAATCGAGATGATGGGTAATCGTGTGATTATTGTGCACCGTATCGGACATCTAGAAGTTGAGGATGAAGCAGTTTTTATTGGCGTTGCAAGTGTGCATCGTAAACAAGCACTTGAGGGTTGTCATCAGATCATTGACCAACTCAAGAAAACCGTGCCAATTTGGAAAAAAGAAGTTGATGGTGATACGGAGAGGTGGGGTAAATGAAAGTGAAAAAGGTAAAACTATTTGGCTTTCTTGGCGCATTTATCGCACCAGAGATTAAACTTGATTTACCAGATAAAATTAATAAAAATATCATTCTGTCAGTACTGACAGAGCAATATCCGATGCATCGAACAGAGTTTTTGCAGTGTAATGTCGCTGTAAACCAAGTTTACATCTTTGACGAAGAAGTTGACAGTAGAAATATTGAAGAAATTGCAATTATTCCACCTGTCAGTGGTGGATGAAAGCTGTCAGTATGCTGACAGAAATGAAAATATAGAACATCGTAATTTTTCATAAAGCGAGCAGCCTACTATTTGTAAAATAAGACACTGAATTGAGGGCCTCATAACTTAAATATGAAAAACTCTGAGTAATTGTGAGTGCGGTAGATTTACCGTAATCTTGTGCTGAAATGCAAGATTGTCTCATCAAAAGGAGAAATAATGACAACAAAAATGACAGAACCATTTGTACTGACAGACCGTTTTGGCCGAGTTCATGATTATATTCGTATCAGTATTACAGATAAATGTAGTTTACGCTGCGTTTACTGTATGCCAGAAGAAGGATTAGAGTTTTTTCCGGATGATAAAGTGCTTTCGAAAGATGAGATTATACAACTGGTGAAAAATTTTGCAGCACTTGGAATCAAAAAAGTTCGTTTGACTGGTGGAGAACCGTTGATGCGTCATGATATTCTTGAACTGGTTGAAGGAATTGCAAGTATTTCAGGGATTGAAGACATTGCTCTTACAACGAATGGTTTGGCATTAGCACGTTTATCTGAAAAATTGTGGAATGCAGGTTTAAAGCGGATAAACATCAGTTTGGATACTTTTGAAGCAGATAAGTATCGTGAAATCACACGTGGTGGAAATATTAAGCAGGTTTTAAAAGGTTTGGAAAAGGCCAGTCAATTTCCTTTCAAAATAAAGATGAACGTCGTCGTTATTGGGGGTCAAAATGACAATGAAATTATTGATTTTTTGAAATATTCGATTGAACATCCAGTAAATGTTCGTTTCATTGAGTTTATGCCGATTGGTCATACCAATATCGAGCGAGATAATGAGATGTGGAAACACAAATATAAGGGCGTTGAAACAGTTTTTGATATTTGTGAGACAAATGGTTGGGACTATAAACCGATTGATTTTGCTGGGAATGGACCGTCAGAAAATTATCAAATTTCTGGAGCAAAAGGATCATTTGGATTGATTCATCCAGTATCCTGCCGCTTTTGTGAGAGTTGTAATCGTTTACGGGTGACGGCAGATGGTTATATCAAGTCTTGTCTTTATTGGGATGACGAAGAAAGCATTCGTCCTTATCTCAATGACTTTGAGGCTTTTAAAGCAAAAATTTTGCATTCACTTGATATGAAACCAGAAAATCATGAAATGGCACTTGCGGAAAATGAAAAAAGTCAATTTCAAAAACCAACTTGGCGACATATGAGTCAAATAGGGGGCTGACAGAGCAATAAAAATTCTGTCAGTATGCTTATAAAGCTGTCATTGACAGCTTTTTTGTCGTTCAGAGCGTATTTAAAAGAAAACGATGTCAAGTGTATTTTACACAACTCAGTGTAGCTTTTTCATACAAATTGTAATAGAATATAGCTTGTTAATAGCTGTTACATTGTTAAATAAATACAACGTAATATGTCGCTTCATATCAAAATGATGTGAGAATAGCGTCAAAATATGCTAATCACGGTCTTTTATTAAAAATGAGACTAGTATAAAATAACTAAGGAGATTTATTATCATGGAAAATATTTCCAACGATAAAAAAGCTGCTACAATGGCGCTTGTCATGGGAACTTTGGCGATGTTAGTTTCATTTATGGCATGGTCTTCTGTTGCACCATTAGCAACTGCATTTGCACCGAAGCTCGGATTTGTAGCAGGCACAGGAGCACAAAAGGTACTTGTTGCAGTACCAGTATTGCTCGGCTCAATTATGCGTATCCCGATGGGGATTTTATCTGACCGTTTAGGCGGTAAAAAAGTTTTTATTGCATTAATGATTTTCACATTAATTCCGCTGGTTATCATTCCGCATATCACGAGTTATACTGCGATGCTCTGGGTTTTATTGCTTTTGGGAATGGCTGGAACGTCATTTGCTGTGGCAATTAGTTATGTCAGCGTTTGGTTCCCTGCTGAAAAACAAGGACTTGCACTTGGAATCGCTGGGATGGGAAATATTGGTAACGCAGTCTCTGCATTGATTCTGCCATCTATTATCGGTCCTGCAAAGCATATTGACCATGCTTATAATTTCCTTATTGTACTTATTGCTGTCTTTACTGTTATCTTTGCGCTGACAACAAAAGAAATGCCTACTGACAAAAACAAAACTTTGAGTAGTGCGCTGTCAGTGGCTAAGGAAAAGGACACTTGGTATCTGTCGCTCTTTTATATGTTGACCTTTGGTTCTTTCATGGCTTTCGGTAATCTAATTCCAACTTTGATCGGTAAAGGAAATGTCAACGGTTTCGTCATTGCTGACAATCCTGCACGAGTTCTTGTCATTGCAGGTTTTTGGGCAGCTGGTTTCTCTGCTGTTGCAACGATTATGCGTCCGCTCGGTGGTGCCATTGCTGATAAGATTTTGCCTAAAAAAATGTTGATGTTTGTATTTGCAGGTGTATTTATATCAACTTTAGTTCTTGCTGAGGGAACGAAAAATTTTGCCATTCTCATGACAGGAGTTTTCCTACTTGCTGTTTTTGCAGGTATTGGTAATGGTGTTGTATTCAAGATGGTGCCTTATGTTTCAAAGAAGAATACAGGAGCGGTCACAGGATTTGTTGGCGCAATCGGTGGTTTAGGTGGATTCGTTTATCCATTTGTCGTTGCGGGTATCGGAAATCTTCATATTAGTTTTCTTGTGCTGACAGGATTCACAATAATTTGTGCCATCGTTCTCTGGGCTGTATTCTTCCGAGGTGGTGACACAATTGTCAAAAATCCAAGAAATTAAAGTGTAGTCAACTTCTTTGAAAGTTTCTTTCGCTCATAAGTTAAAAGAAAATCAAGAGTGCAACTGTTAAATAATTAATCCCTAAAATAAAACCTTTGGATGTTAACATTCAAAGGTTTTATTTTAGGATTTTAATTTTGGTAAATGTTCCTTAAAAATAGAACTTAAGTACTGATTTTTTATGATAAACTGTAAGCAGATACAAATAGAACTCAATTCAGAAAGAAGAATGATGATTAAACTAATTTTAACAGATTTAGACGGTACATTTCTCAATTCCAGCGGGGGGTTTGATGCTGACAGGTTCCAAAAAATTCTGTCAGCACTGACAGAAAAAGGAATTTCCTTTGGAGTAGTGACAGGAAAGCAGACAGAGCGTGTAGAAGAACTTTTTGGTGACTTGTCCAAGAAAATATGGATTTTGGGAGATTCTGCGAGTCGGATAAAATTCAATGGAAAATTTGAATTTCAGCAACTCATTCCAAATGCTCAAGGCAAGCAGTTGATTCAAAAATTAGAAGAAATTCATGCTGACCAGACCATCATTGCCTGCACAGAAAGCGCAGCGATTATCAAAGAAAGTCAGGCAGAGCTTGATGGAGAGGTGGTTAGAGGGTCTTATGCAGTGATGAAGGTGGTCAAAGATTTCAGCGAAATCACCGAGGATTTTGTCAAAGTGACAGTATTTGATAGGCAAAAGCGTTGCTACGAAAGCTTTGAGCGGCTAAAGGCTGAACAAGAGCAATTTTACATTGTGGCAAGTGAAGCAGCTTGGATTGATATCACATCAAAAGGGATCCACAAAGGTACAACCGTACAAAAATTGCAGGAATTGCTTTGTGTTTCTGTCAGTGAGACAATGGCTTTTGGAGATGGCTATAATGATTTTGAACTGCTGGCTCAAGCTAAATTTAGTTATGCGATGGCCAATGCTTTTCCAGAAGTACAGGCTCAAGCTAGCTTTATCGCACCAACGAATGATGAATCTGGTGTCTTGCAAGTAATCGAGCAAGAGCTTATCAAATAGAATGGTTCGAAGATAAAGAAAAAAGCTGTCAGCGTGCTGACAGCTTTTAATTACAATTACAATATTGATAAGTAGTTGAAACAATATATTTTAAGCTTATTCAACAGAGAAGATATACGGGTAAACAGGTTGTTTACCATCATGAATCTCAACTTCAAGATTTGGATGTTTCTTTTCAAGTTCCTTAGCAATACGGTCAGCGTTGGACTTTTTACCTTCACTACCTACATAAATCGCGGCAATTTCACTGTCTTCATCAATCATTTTGTCAAATACGGAGAAGATAGCATCGTTCATTTTCTTCGTTGAAGCGACGATTTTGTTATTCAACATACCAAGAGTATCTTTTTTATGAATTTCAATACCGTCAACATTTGTATCTCGGATTGCAGTTGTCACAGAACCAGATTGAACATCAGCTAAAGCATTTGTCATTGCATCTTTATTTTCTTCTATCGTGCGTGTTGGGTCAAAACTCAATAATGCAGTGAATCCTTGTGGAACTGTGGCTGTTTCGATGACTTCCACGGGAATTTCGGCAACTTCAGCGGCCGATTTTGCAGCCATAAAAATATTTTTATTGTTTGGTAAAATAATGACCTTTTCTGCGTTGACCACTTCAACAGCGTTTAGGATATCTTCAGTTGAAGGGTTCATTGTTTGTCCGCCTGAAACAACATGGTTAACTCCCATTTCGCGGAAAATATCAGCTAAACCTTCACCAGCTGCGATGGCGATAAGTCCCCAATCCTTCTTAGAAGTAGAAGTGAATACCTTTGAAGATTTAGCTTCTTTTTCAGCCACTCCTTCATTTTGAAGACGCATATTATCGACTTTGACTTTTACTAGACGCCCGTATTTTAAACCTTCCTGCATCACAAGCCCAGGGTCTTCTGTATGGACATGGACTTTTACAATTTCATCATCATCAACAACAAGAAGAGAATTTCCGATACCTGCTAGATAAGCTTGGAAATTATCGTGATTATAACCTTCACGAGCAGTTGGACCTTGACCGAGTTCGACCATAATTTCTGTGCAATAACCATATTTAATATCCGAAGTTGAAGCATTTGCGACACTCTCATGTTCAATATTAACCATACGATCCATTGCCCCAAGTTCAGCAGTAGGTGTTTCAGGAACAAATTCACCATTGAGCGCCATCAAAAAGCCTTCGTAAATGTAAACCAAACCTTGTCCACCAGAGTCAACTACACCGACTTCTTTAAGGACAGGCAACAAATCAGGCGTCTTGGCAAGCGCACGTTTTGCACCTTCAAGAGCAGCTGTCATGACCTGTGTAGCATCATCAGTTTCGTCAGTCTTATGTTTTGCCATTTCAGCAGCACCACGGGAAACAGTAAGAATTGTTCCCTCAACAGGTTTCATTACGGCTTTGTAGGCCACTTCTACACCATTTTGGAGTGCAGCAGCGAGATGAATCCCATCAAGTTCTTCATAATCTTTTGCATATTGTCCAAAACCACGGAAAAGTTGGCTTAAAATAACACCAGAGTTTCCACGGGCTCCCATAAGTAACCCTTTTGAGAGAATTTGAGCAACTTCACCAACTGTATTCGCTGATTTTTCAGCCACTTCTTTTGCACCATTAGTAATGGTCATTCCCATGTTGGTTCCTGTGTCACCATCTGGTACAGGAAATACATTGAGCGAGTTGACATATTCAGCTTGTTCATTCAAACGGCTTGCCGCAGCTTGAATCATTTCTTGAAATTTACTTGAATTGATATTTGACACTAGTCCTCAACCACCTTCACATTTTGTACGTACACGTTCACACGGGCAGCAGTAATGCCGAGTTGATTTTCGAGATTGAAACGCACACGTTCTTGGATATTTTTAGCGACTTCGCTGATTTTTACACCATAACTGATTACAACATAAACATCAATGGAAATTTCGTTATCACTAGTTGTGACAACAACGCCTTTTGAGTAGTTTTCTTGGCGTAAGATATTGCGGACATTGTCTTTAACAGCTGACTTACTTGTCATACCAACCACACCGAAAATCTCAGTTGTAGAGGCACCTACAACAGTCGCAATGACTTCGGTAGCAATGTCAACGTTACCATGTTGGTTGTTAATAGTAACACTCATTTTTATACCTGTACCGTCATCAATGACACGATTTCTCGGGTTCAGAAAAAATTTTTCTGACAAACGGCACTTTCCTCCATATTATTTAAATATCATTACTTATTCTATCATATTTTTGCAAAATAAAACAGTTGTATTGACTGATGGAATCGCTATCTCATCAAAACCATCCCCTAATAGTTGATAAAAATGATGATATGTTCAAAAATAAAAAAGAAAAAAACCCTATCAATCTGACAGGATATTTTTGTGTTTTGCAAAAAACAAAAAAATTACACGCGTTCTACGCCTGCTGGCAATTTTTTCAAAGCTTTAGCTGAAGCCCAAACAGTTTTAAGTTCACCGTTTTCAAGGATAGTCACTTTTTGAAGATTAGGTTTAACTACACGTTTAGTTTGGTTCATTGCGTGTGAGCGGTTATTAGATGTCACAGTCTTACGACCAGTGAAATAACATTCTTTAGACATGGTGCATACCTCCCATTAGATTTTTATGTTCTATAAAATAACATACCTGTTAAGTATAACATTTTCTTAAATAAAAAATCAAGCTTTTACACTATTTTTTAATGATTTTTTTTAGAGATTCTGCTAAAATGAAGCTATGGAAAATTTAATAGAAGAACTCACTGCAAAGAACAAAGAATATATCCATTCAGTGACCAAGCAGCTCATGCTACTTGGCAAGTCTGATGAAGAAATTAAGACAATTTTAAATGATATTCTCCCACAAATTATTGAGGCTCAAAAAAATGGTACAATTGCTAGGAAGCTTCTGGGAGCACCGACAGAGTTTGCTCAAAAGTACCAACCAAAAGTTGCTGACAAGCCTGTCACAGAAAAGAATGAAAATCCTGGTTTGATGTGGTTGGATAGCACATTACTTTTCTTAGGGTTTATCTCTGTTTTAAATGGTATCATGGCATTTGTTAGCTCGACTTCACCAGTATATGGATTTGTCACTGTTGTTTTATCATCTGTTATTGCAGGTCTTGTGATGTATATGATGTATCGCTTCTTCTATCGTCCTAAAGCTGATGGAACACGTCAAAAGTGGAACTGGAAAGGCTTTGCGGCAACCACAGTTTCAGTCTTATTGTGGATTGCGGTTACGGTATTCTCAGGATTGCTCCCAACTTCTGTTAACATCCAACTTCCAGCAATTGCTTTGATTATTATTGGTATCGTTGCGTTTGGTGTACGGTGGTTACTTAAACGTCAACTCAACATTCAATCTGCACTTGTTTCACAACCTAGAAAATGACAAAAACCTCGACTGAGGTTTTTTGTTTTACAGATTTGCGTATCTTTGGGAAAAAATGGAGAAGAACGGTATACTAAAAGTACGAACAAACTGAATTTTAAGTGAAGATAGGAGAGTGAAGCATTGAAACTTGCTCAAAAAATAGTACTAACTGGTCTGATAGCCATAGTTGCTGTGTTTGGAGTAGTTATAGCTAGAGATAAAATGCAGATTTTGGATTCTCAAAAGTCAAATCTTGCTTCTACTACAAAGATAACAAGTAAGCAAAGTTTGAGTACACAAACGACTTCCCTATCGTCAAAAGATATGGAAAAACCTTTCGATAAAAGCTCGGTCTCCACTCGGAAATCCATTCCTCCAACGACACAAGTAACTCAGGGTAATTTATCTGGCTCAACACAGAGTACGCAAGAATCAACTCAAAAATTCCAAGAATCTACTGGAAATCAAGAAACGACATTGGACTGGTTCAACACTCAAGCGTCAAATTATCTGGCACAACTTATTTTGAATGAAAATGCGATTGCGAATAATGGGACAGCTAATTTCTCTATTAGTACTGACTCAAAAGATGTCACATTGGCAAAAATAGAATGTGAATGGAATAACAGTCAAGAACAAGTTGTTCATAATTATATCCCAGCCCCTGGCGGTCAAAATATTGCAGGAGGCCACTACGACGCTGACTTGACAGATGCAGGAGCAAAGGCACTTGCACAGAAACTTTTTAACGGTTATTATGCAGAGAAGACGGGTTATTATGACTTGATAGCTGCGGGATATACACCAGAGCAAATCGTAAATGGAGGCGCACAAGTAACAGTGAATGGTGTGACCTATAGCGAAAAAGGGATGAATGGTACAGGGTTTGAAACGAGTAGTGGTGGTGGTGTCGTTTCACATTATGCTGAAATTGCCAATCAAGTTCCGACTCACAAAGCAACGAAATTTTCAGTGAGTGTGATTTATGATCCGGATAAAAATTTTGTTAGCACTGCAGCGGACTTCTTTTGTGGTAACGTAAGTTACGTTTATCAGATGGATGCAAATGGTGTGATGAATTATGTGAATTATTAATGAAATCAAGAGACTTTTTAGTCTCTTTTTTGATGTTTCGGTATTAAAAGTCATTCAACTGATAAAGAGGCTTGTGAAATGAAAAAGGATTTATGATATAATTACTACGATTAATTATGTTATGGAGGTCCTTTCATGAAAGGGATTATTTTGGCCGGAGGGTCTGGAACTCGTCTTTACCCTTTAACTCGTGCTGCAAGTAAGCAATTGATGCCTATTTATGATAAACCAATGATTTACTATCCACTGTCAACATTGATGTTAGCAGGGATTAAAGATATTTTGATTATCTCAACTCCTACAGATACACCACGTTTTAAAGAGTTGTTGCAAGATGGCTCAGAATTTGGTATTAATCTGGAATATGCAGTGCAACCTTCTCCGGATGGATTGGCGCAAGCTTTTATCATTGGAGAGGAATTCATAGGTGATGACTCAGTTGCGCTGATTTTGGGCGATAATATTTATCACGGACCAGGTATGTCCAAAATGCTTCAAAATGCAGCTGCTAAAGAAAAAGGGGCAACCGTCTTTGGTTATCATGTTTCTGACCCAGAGCGCTTTGGCGTTGTGGAATTTGATGACAAGATGAATGCTGTTTCTATTGAAGAAAAACCAGAACAACCAAAATCAAATTATGCTGTAACAGGTCTTTACTTCTATGATAATGATGTAGTGGAAATTGCTAAAAGTATAAAACCTTCTCCTCGTGGGGAGCTGGAAATTACCGATGTCAACAAGGTCTATCTTGAACGTGGTGACTTGTCTGTTGAACTGATGGGACGTGGCTTTGCGTGGCTTGATACAGGAACGCATGAGTCACTTTTGGAAGCAGCTCAATATATTGAAACAGTACAACGTATGCAAAATGTTCAAGTGGCAAATTTGGAAGAAATTGCTTGGAGAATGGGATATATCAGCGCAGATGACGTTTATGAATTGGCGCAACCGCTGAAGAAAAATGAGTACGGACAATATTTATTGCGTTTGATTGGGAAGGATTAGTATGACTGAAGAATTTTTCGGAAAAACGTTAGCTTCTCGGGAAATTGAAGCAATTCCGGGGATGTTAGAGTTTGATATTCCAGTTCACGGAGATAATCGGGGCTGGTTTAAAGAAAATTTTCAAAAGGAAAAAATGCTACCTTTAGGGTTTCCAGAAAGTTTTTTTACTGAGGGAAAATTGCAAAATAATGTGAGCTTTTCTCGTAAGAATGTTTTAAGAGGCTTGCATGCTGAACCTTGGGATAAATATATTTCGGTGGCGGATAGCGGTCGTGTGCTAGGCTCTTGGGTAGATTTGCGCGAAGGTGCGAGTTTTGGTCAAGTTTATCAGACTGTGATTGATGCTAGCAAAGGGATTTTTGTGCCACGTGGTGTGGCAAATGGGTTTCAAGTTCTATCTGATACCGTTTCTTACTCTTATCTGGTTAATGATTATTGGGCGTTGGATTTGAAACCAAAATATGCTTTTGTTAACTATGCTGACCCAGCTTTGGGGATTTCTTGGGAAAATTTGGATGAGGTTGAGGTTTCTGAGGCGGATAAGAAGCATCCTATGCTAAAAGATGTAAAACCTTTGACAGAGGATTTGTTGTAGTGTAATGAAGGCAATACATCTATGTAGTAAGAAAAAATTAGAATTTTGGTTGATAAAGAACGGAAATGAAGATGCTCCTGTTTGGGTGCAAGATGCGTTCACAGCGAAAGGTTTTCAGTGGGTAAGCCCTTCTAGCCTAAGGATTGTTAATACTGGTGGACTAATTAAAATTAATGCGAATGCCGGAGATTTTCTTGTTTTTAATGGAAAATACATGAAAATTGTAACTGCCCAAAAATTCCAGACGGATTATCGTGTATTAAATTAATCAATAGTGGAGCTCTATAGTACAAACTATCTTTATCAAGATGAACATAAAAATTTCGGAGAAAAACATGACTGAATATAGAAATATCGTTGTCACAGGTGGTGCAGGCTTTATTGGCTCGAACTTTGTGCACTATGTTTATAACAATCATCCAGAAGTACATATTACTGTTTTGGACAAATTGACTTATGCAGGAAATCGCGCGAATATTGAAGAAATATTGGGCGAACGTGTAGAGCTTGTTGTTGGCGACATCGCTGACCCTGCCATTGTTGATGAGGTGGCAAGTAAAGCTGATGCAATTGTGCATTATGCAGCAGAAAGTCATAATGATAATAGTTTGAAATCTCAAGATGAGTTTATTCAAACCAACTTTATCGGAACTTACACATTGATTCAGGCAGCACGCAAGTATAATTTGCGTTTCCACCATGTATCAACGGATGAGGTTTATGGAGATTTACCTTATCGTGAAGATCTACCTGGGCATGGTGAAGGACCTGGTGAAAAATTTACTGACCATACGCCTTATAATCCTAGCTCTCCTTATAGCTCGACTAAGGCTGCGTCTGACTTGATTGTACGTGCGTGGGTACGCTCTTTTGGCTTAAAAGCAACGATTTCAAATTGTTCAAACAACTATGGTCCTTACCAACACATCGAAAAATTTATTCCTCGTCAGATTACAAATATTTTATCAGGAATTAAACCAAAACTTTATGGTGATGGTAAAAATGTACGAGACTGGATTCATACGGAAGACCATTCGTCAGGAGTTTGGACTATTTTAGCAAAAGGTCGGATTGGCGAAACTTACTTGATTGGTGCTGATGGAGAAAAGAACAACAAAGAAGTTTTGGAGCAAATTTTGACTGAGATGGGCCAACCAGCGGATGCTTATGAGCGTGTGACTGACCGTGCGGGTCATGATTTGCGCTATGCAATTGACAATAGCAAACTTCGTAATGAATTAGGCTGGGAACCAAAGCACACTGATTTTGAATCTGGTTTGAAAGCAACAATCAACTGGTATCGGGAAAATGAGGACTGGTGGAAGGCTGAAAAAGCGGCTGTTGAAGCGAAATACGCTGAAACTCAAAAAGTGCTATAAAAAATTTACTGACAGAGTTAAAAGTGACTCTGTCAGTAATTATATACTGATAAATGGGTTTCTACATCTGTCAGTAAATTAATGAATCTGAAAGTAGAGAAAATATGATTTTAATCACAGGTGGAAATGGACAACTCGGTACAGAATTGCGCCATTTGCTTGATGAGCGTGGTGTAGTTTATACGGCAACGGATGCAAAAGAACTTGATATTACTGACAAGGCCGCAGTGGATAGCTTTTTTGATGAAAATAAACCTGAGTTAGTTTATCATTGCGCGGCTTATACAGCGGTTGATAAAGCCGAGGATGAGGGAAAGGCGCTTGATGAAAAAATCAATGTTGATGGTACGAAAAATGTTGCTGAAGCAGCAGCTCGCGTAGGTGCAACGTTAGTCTATATCTCGACAGATTATGTATTTGGCGGTACTTTGCCTGTTGGTCAAGAATGGCCAGTTGATGCACCAAAAGCTCCTGAATCAGAATATGGACGGACGAAACATTTGGGTGAAGAAGCGGTTGTTGCAAGTGGTGTGAAGCATTATATCATTCGTACGGCTTGGGTTTTCGGCTCTTTCGGTCCAAACTTTGTCTTTACGATGCAAAATTTGGCAAAAACGCACGACGCACTCACAGTAGTCAATGACCAGCATGGACGTCCAACATGGACGCGGACACTCGCTGAATTTATGGTTTATCTGGTGGATAATGACGAAGCGACAGGATTTTATCATTTGACGAATGATGCGAAGTCTGGTGAAGATGTGACTTGGTTTGACTTTGCAACGGAAATCTTGAAAAAGACAGATACAAAAGTTTTGCCTGTTGATTCAAGCCAATTTCCAGCAAAAGCAAAACGTCCGTTTAATTCGACAATGAGTCTTGAGAAAGCGAAGGCAACGGGCTTTGTTATCCCTACTTGGCAAGATGCACTTTGGTCAATGCTTGAAAAAGGCGATTTGCGAGAAAATAAAGATGGGCTTAAAGGCGAAATCAGCAAAAAATAATGAAAATTTACTGACAGAATTTCTGTCAGTGAAATACTTATTGTTTTACTAACAGAAATTCTGTCAGTAAGATAATAGAAGTAAAGAATTCTGTCATGGTGCAACTTCTAATACTGTTTAACTTTTAAAAGACGCTTTTAGAGGTTACTTCGCTCCGTTGTCGATCTCGCTATGCTAGTCGCAGTCGCAACCTTTGCGTTTCACGAAAAACTCTCTTGCGCTTGATGCTACTTTTCAAGGCTACGGATGAGAAAAGTATTGCTTTTCCCAATTGTTGCAAAGTAGATGAACTAGTATAAGAGTTACGGTGCTGACAGAATTCTCGTTTTGAGAAGCTAGAAAAAATCGCTAGAGTCAAAAGACAAATAGCGCTTAAAGTAGCCAAAGGAAGAACATGAAAAAACACATTTTTATCATTGGCAGTCGTGGTCTGCCAGCGAAATATGGCGGTTTTGAGACATTTGTTGAAGAACTTGTCAAGCATCAACATAATAAAAATATTCAATATCATGTAGCTTGTCAAAGCGAGAATTCAGATAGAGCTGCTGCGGGGAGCATTTTGACTATCTTGGAGCAGATTGTTTTGTGGTCAAAGTTCCCAAAATTGGTCCGGCGCGTGTCATTGCATATGATATTTTAGCTATTAACGCTGGACTTAGACAGTGTAAGGTTGAAAATATAGAGCGACCTATTTTTTATATTTTAGGTAATACGATTGGTGGCGTTATTGGGCACTATTCAAGAAAAATCCATAGGATCGGCGGTAGACTATTTGTCAATCCAGATGGTCTTGAATGGAAACGGACGAAATGGGCGCCCTCTGTGCGTAAGTATCTTAAAATTGCCGAGAAAAAGATGGTGAAAAATGCAAATCTTATCATCTCAGATAATGCTGGGATTAAAGAATACTTAACCTCAGAATATGGCAAAATTGATACCGAAATTATCGCTTATGGCACTGAAAAATTTAGTTCAAATTTGACAGAATCAAAAACTTTGGTAAAATATAAGGTTAGAGATTACTATTTGATTGTAGGGCGTTTTGTACCAGAAAATAATTATGAATTATTGATTCGTACATTTATGGCAAGTAAGATAACGCGGGATTTAGTCATTATCACGAATTACGCGGGGAATAGTTATTACGAAGAACTTCGAGAGAAGACAGGATTTGATAAAGATTCACGCATCAAATTTGTTGGTACCGTTTATAATCAAAATGAGCTGCGATTCATTCGTGAACACGCGTTTGCTTATTTGCATGGTCATGAAGTCGGAGGAACCAATCCAGGTCTGCTGGAAGCGATGTGGTCAACACCTGTCAATGTGGTGTTGGGTGTTAATTTCAATCAGACAACTGCTGGCGAATCTGTCATATATTTTGACAAAAAAAATCTTCTGTCAGTACTGACAGAAATTGAAAATATGACTGATGAAACTAGAAAGCTTCTTCATGAGAAGGCCCACAAAATTATTGAAGAAAAATATACTTGGGAACATATCTGCACCCAATACGAGGAACTTTTTGTTGAAAGTTAATATACTAATGTCAACCTACAATGGCGAAAAGTACATCGCTGAACAAATTGAAAGTATACAAAAACAGACCTTTAAAGATTGGCAGCTCATCATTCGTGATGATGGCTCTAAAGATACAACCTGTAAAATTGTGGAAACTTTTATCACTGGCGATAAGCGTATTCGTTTAATAAGAGCAGAGAATGTTGGAGTTATCCAATCATTTTATGAATTAGTAAAAGTAGAAACTGTAGATTTTTATTTCTTTGCAGACCAAGATGATTACTGGCTTCCAGAAAAACTGGAAATCATGCTAAACGAAACACAAAAACATGATAACAGCAAACCTGTTATGTATTATACTGATTTAAAGGTTACTGACAGAAATCTGTCAGTAACAAGAGAATCTATGATTAAAACTCAATCCAGTCATCCGAATACTCAACTTGTTCAAGAACTGACAGAAAATACAGTAACGGGCGGGCTAGTATGATTAACCATGCACTAGCTGAGCATTGGCTTACAACGAATGATATCATCATGCATGATTGGTACTTGGCGCTTTTAGCAACAGCGGTAGGCCAGTTGGTCTTTATTGATATTCCGACGCATCTTTATCGTCAGCATGATTCTAATGTTTTAGGCGCTAGGACGTTAACCAAACGGATGAAGAAATGGGTTCATCCAAAATCATGGTTTGAAAAATATTGGTGGTTGATTAATGCTAGCCAAAAACAAGCAAAAAAAATACTGACGGAAAATATATCACTGCTGACAGAGCAAAATAAACAACTTATTGAAGCTTTTGTTAAAGTATTAGATTACCCACGAAAAGAGCGCAGACATATTTTAAACCAATACAACTTACGGAAGAATAAAAAGTATCATACATACATTTTCCGTGCGCTTCTCATCACAAAATTTGCATACAAAGGAAAAAATAAATGAATTTCTTCAGTCGCAGAAATCAAATTCTGCTCAAAGAACTCGTCAAAACAGATTTTAAGCTTAGATATCAAGGTTCCGTTATTGGATATCTTTGGTCAGTTCTGAAACCGATTTTACTCTTTGTCATCATGTATCTTGTCTTTGTAAGATTTATGCGATTTGGTGCAAGCGTACCTCATTTTGCTGTTGCGTTACTTTTAGGGATTACAATTTGGAATTTCTTTGGTGAAGCGACAGGAGTGGGAATGTTATCCATTGTTAGTAGAGTAGATTTATTACGTAAAGTAAATTTCTCAAAACCTGTTGTGATATTTTCCGTCATTCTAAATGCTCTGATTAATCTTGTTATTTCACTTGTTGTTGTCTTTGGGTTTGCAATTATCAACGGTGTTCCATTCAGTTGGAATATCATTTTTGTTATTCCTCTCCTCATTGAATTGATACTTTTTACAACAGGTCTGACTTTTATACTATCAACTCTGTTTGTTTATTTCCGTGACCTCGGCCCAATCTGGGAAGTGGTAATGCAAGCAGGATTTTACGGTACACCGATTATTTATCCGATTACACAGATTTCTACTAATCATCTTTTTATTGCAAAGCTTCTCATGCTCAATCCAATGGCACAAATCATACAAGATTTGCGCTATATTTTGACTTTTAGTAATAATACCAATCCTACTCTTTGGCAACTTTGGGATAATCCATGGGTGATTATTATTCCATATCTATTACCAATTCTTATTTTTATTTTGGGATATTGGGTGTTCACAAATCATGCACATAAATTTGCAGAAATTATCTAAAAGGAGCTGAAAAATGTCTGAAATTGCAGTAAAAATTGATCATGTCAGTAAATCTTTTCGTCTCCCAACCGAAAGTTCAGCAAGTCTTCGCACAACATTGATTAATAGACTTAGAGGCATCAAGGGGTATCGTGAACAACACGTTTTGAAAGATATCAACTTTGAAGTAGAAAAAGGAGATTTTTTTGGAATTGTTGGACGAAATGGTTCTGGTAAATCAACACTTCTAAAAATTATTTCTCAAATTTATACTCCTGAAAAAGGGGAAGTTACAGTTAATGGAAAATTAGTTAGTTTTATTGAGTTAGGCGTTGGCTTTAATCCAGAACTTACAGGGCGCGAGAATGTTTATCTCAACGGTGCTATGCTTGGATTTGCTACAGAAGAGATTGATGCTATATATGACGAAATTGTCGAATTTGCAGAGCTTAGCGAGTTTATGAATCAGAAATTAAAAAATTATTCCAGCGGAATGCAAGTTCGTTTGGCATTTTCTGTCGCTATAAAGGCAAAAGGAGATATTCTTGTTCTTGATGAAGTTTTAGCTGTTGGGGATGAGGCTTTCCAGCGTAAGTGTAATGAATTCTTTGTTGATACCAAGAAAGATAAATCAAAAACTGTTATTCTCGTAACACATGACATGAGCGCCGTTCAGCGTTATTGTAATAAAGCAGTATATATTTCAGAAGGCTACGCTGCTGAAGATACTGACGTCCAACATGTAACTAATCTTTATTCAGCTGATAATCTGAAAGTTACGCAACATCTTGAACAAGATGCCTCAGCAGACCGTGTTTGGCTGACAACAGATTCTAACAAAATACTGACAAAGGAAACGGATAAACTTTCTTTTACTATCCACTTTGAAGCTAATACTGCTGAAACAAAGGCTGAAAAAAAACTGTATTTGTCTTATTTTCTCTATGATGCTACTCGAGGAGGAGCGGCTTATGAATCGCCAGCACAGGAAGTCAATATCGGAGAGAGTTTGAGAGCAGAAATTCCGATGACAAATTTCCATAATACAGAATTTCAGCTTGGTGCAACACTTCGTAAAGACCCATCAGATTGGGAAAATGATAATCCTCTATCACAAACAGAAGTTGTTACAGTGACACAGCCAGGAGATGATGTTCGCTTTATTTATCGTAATCCAGAAGACAAGGAAGCTGCAAGCCTGCTCAAAACACTTTAAAAAATATGATAAAAGAAAGGAGAAGATAATGCCAACAAATTTTGAGCGTGCAAAATATATTTTAACTCAAAATCCAAAATTACTTGCAAAAATTCCCCAAAAATTCTTGCAGAGAGTTCGTCAATATTTTCATCCTTTCGCTGACCTCCAGTTGAAAATTAATAGAAATAAGCGCGCAAAAACGCGTGAAATGAATAATTATAAAAACCCAAAACGTGCTCTCGTTTACGTAATATATGAAAATCAGTCAAATTTACAAACATATAAATTAACATTTCTATCTGCATTATCAGATTTGTCTGACAAGACTCTAATTATTGTGAACGGTGATTTACCTGATGAAGATATAGAAAAGCTGTCTAAATATGGAGATGTTGAGAAGCGTGAAAATTCGGGTTACGATACAGCTGCTTTTAGATATGGAATTTTGCAACTTGTATCTGAATTAACAAGTTTTGATGAGTTACTTTTAGTTAACGATACAAATGTGGGACCAATGACCGATTTATCATTAGTTTTTCAAAAAATGTCAGCAAAACGATTAGATTTTTGGGGGATTTCATATGGAGAAAAGCAAGTAGATTTTACAGGATTTAATCCTTATGGCACAATTCCTGAGCATCTACAGTCATATTTTCTTGTGATTGAAAAGAATATGTTTCAATCTCCCGAATTTATTCAATATTGGCAGGAGCTTTCTGATACTGATTCAAGAAATAAAGCGATTGGAAGACATGAAACAGTTTTTACAAAGTATTTCTCAGATTTAGGGTTTTTACACGGTGCAGTTTCTGGTAATAATGCAGATTCTGCAATGTATATTCATCCATTGACGATGTTGAAAGATTTTGATGTCCCTTTGGTAAAATATACAGCATTTGTCAATGATACTGATGATAAGTTTGCATGGCAAGGCTTAGAGAGACGGACAGAAGTACCTGAATTGATTGATTATATTAAAACAGAAACTAATTTTCCGAATGAGATACTTTCCGAGGTTTTGGAAACGATTAGACATACTCCTCACTCTGAGCATATACTCATAATTGACGGAGTTGAGAATCAGATACCACAGTGCACAAGATATAGAGTGACAAATAAGGCTGAACAGCTTCGGAGCCTAGGTTATACTGTTTGGACAGTGAATGCTAGTGAATTTCAAATGGGGTATGCGGAATATGCTAGTCAAATTATTATTTATCGTGCTCCATATAGTGAACGATTCAAAAAGTTAATTGACTTGGCTCATAAGTATCATAAGCCTGTTTTTTATGATATTGATGATCTCGTCTATGATACTCTTTATACAAATCAGTTAGATTATATACGTACCTTGAGTGTAGACGAGAAGAGAAAATATGATTTAGGCGTAAAAAACTATGGTAAACTGATGAAATTATGTGATGCGTTCATCACTTCAACAACAGATTTGAAAAAAGAGCTATTAAAATTAGGAAAACCAGTGTATCTCAATCGAAATCTTGCGAGTGAGGAATTGATTTCTATAAGTGAAAGAGCACGTGCAGAGGTTCAGAAAGACACTGCAAAAGTAAAAATTGGATATTTTTCTGGTTCTATCACGCACAATGAAAATTTCAAGTTAGTCATGCCTGTGATTGTAAGAATTTTGAAAGATTTTCCACAGGTAGAGTTGCATCTTGTAGGACATTTATTAATTCCTAATGAATTGCAGGATTATAAAAAGCAATTGGTTATACATAACTATGTAGATTGGTTAGAATTGCCAGCATTAGTAGCAGAGGTGGATGTTAATATAGCACCACTTGTTGACACGATTTTTAATCGAGCTAAATCTGAAATTAAATGGATGGAAGCAGCATTAGTAGGAGTACCGACAATAGCAAGTAATATTGGTGCTTTTACTGAAAGTATAGACAATGGGAAAACAGGTATTCTTGCTGAGGACATTGAGTGGCAAGAAAAGTTAAGACAACTCATTATCCAAAAAGACTTACGCCAAACAATTGCCGAATCAACTTATCGAAAGGTGCGAACTGATTTTCGAGTTAAAGGACACCATGATGAATTAACGGAGAAACTTAATGAATTTTCTTAAAAACACAGGAAAAGAATTATTAAAGAATCGCTGGTGGATGTTAGCTTTCTTTTTGATTTTAATACTATCACAATTTGCTATACAGTATCGTCCTTTGATTATCCCAAAGAAGTATTTATTCATTGTGATTGTAGCTATGCTACTGCTCTTTTCTTTGACGAGACTTCGAGAGATTAAAAAATTACCTCTTAATACGTTTCTAATAATTATGATTTTGGGCACTGTAAATACTTTGGTATTACCAGTGCGACAAGAATTGGACGAAAATACTCACTTTTTCTACGCTGTACAAATCGCTGATGGACAGTTTTTTAAAAGAGATTTTAACCAAATGAAGTTTCTTCAAATGTCCCCCAATTTTTTGGAAATAACACAGCTTCCTAGTAAACCAGAATATGGAAGTAAGACCAATACGAATCTTTATTCTCGAGAATTTTTGCGTCTTAAGAACCAGAAAAATGACTATTCACATGCAGGGCCAATTACAGGAATTGCTAATCCAGTTTATTATCCTTCGGCTTTAGGAATTGCATTAGGACGTTTTATTAGTCCATATCTTTTTGTAAGTTACTATTTGGGCCGAGTATTTAACTTGTTGATGTATGCATTGTTGGCATTTTTTGCAGTCAAAAAAAGCAAAAGATACCAACTTCCTCTTTTTGTTGTCGCATTTTTACCATATACCTTGTGGATTACGGCAGGCTATAATTATGATGCGCTTTACTATGGTGTAATCTTGCTTTTTCTATCTCAGCTGACCAATCTTTTTACAGAGGAAAAAGGTATTAGTTTAAAACAAATGGTGCGAATATCATTGACTGGATTGTTACTTGTTTTTTGTAAAGCTCCAATGGCGCTTCTGATAATCCTCCCATTTTTCTTGCCTAAAAAGGTTTTTGCTTCAAATAAGGTGAGACTACAAGCACTAGGAATGCTCGCTTTTTCTTCAGCTTTGATATTTGCGTGGGTTAAACAGGGGATGATCCTTGAGAAATTACGCCTTATCTTTGGGAGAACTCTACCAGATACTGCTGGGGGTGCAGGTGGAAATGTTGGAAGAGTAGATTATTTTCTAACACATCCGTTATATACGGTAACAACAGGGTTACGAACAGTTTTCGATATTCCGTCCACTATAAAAGATTCTATTGCAAGCCCACAGCCCTTTTTAAATAAAATCTACTCGTCAGGTGCAGTCGAATTATTTAATATTTTGCTAGTGGCATTACTTTTCGTTTTGGTGAGCTTACAGCTGGACTTTCAAGTTTCTAAACGCATCAAAATTGTGACTATTGTTCTGTTTGGTGCCATTACAGCAGGGATTATTTATGCGATTTCGGGAGATTCACGTGTTTTTCATATTGGAGATTTAACAGTGGCAGGAGTACAAGGCCGTTATCATTTTTACATCTTGGCGTTCTTGCCAATATTTTTAGAAAAACCAGTCAAAAAAATTTTTGATCGAAAAATGGTGGGTTCTGAAAGAACAAACGACTTTAACATTCAAAAATTTGTTGTTAGTGCCGTTTTAGTGATGACATTTGTTAATACTTGTATTGGATTGTTTGGGTATTTATGATGAAAAATATATTATTTATTTCCCCAACTGGAACGCTTGATAATGGAGCCGAAATTTCAATTTTTAATCTTCAAAAGGTACTGGTAAAACAAGGCTATCATGTGATAAATGTAACGCAAGCTTCTGGAGATATACCATATATAACAGCGTTTGAGTCCGCAGGTATCAAAAACTTTATGTTAGATGCAGTCAAATGGTGGTGGGAAGATGCACCAGGTCCTGTTCAAGGAACTCAGCGTGAACTCTATCATTATTATCGTGAACATATTGCAAGTATTCAACATATAGTAGAAGATGAGAAAATTGATTTAATTATCACTAATTCTGTGAATATGTTTCAAGGAGCAGTGGTTGCTGCGATAGAAGGCATTCCCCATTTTTGGCTTATCCATGAATTTCCTGAGGACGAGTTTTCATACTATGTGGACAAGCTAGATTTCGTAAATGAATTTTCGACAGAAATTTTTGCAGTGCAGGGTCGCTTACAAGAAAAGTTACAAGAAATTATTCATAATCGCAAAATTCACAGTTTTTACCCGTTTACAAAAATTTCTGATACTCCTTTATCAGTTGGTGAGAAAACGCGCATAGTGTCTGTTGGTCGACTCACAGAAAGAAAAAATCAATTGGAATTGCTTGAGGCTTATAGCAAATTAAACCGCCCCGAAATTGAGTTGATTTTAATTGGAAACTTTGATAAGGAATACAAGCAAAAAGTTGTAAAATTCATTGATGAAAAAGCCTTTAAAAACGTGACTTTGGTTGGTCCACAAGATAATCCGTGGTCATTAATTACTGACAAAGATATTTTTGTCAGTTCTTCAAAAATGGAAACTTTTGGTTTGGTCTATGTTGAGGCATTATTGCATGGTGTGCCGAGTATTGTGTCAAATAATCCAGGACATCTGTCAGCAAACGATATTTTTGATTTTGGAAAATTTTATGAAATAGGAAATACTGATCAGTTGGTAAATTTACTTGCCGACAGTCTTAAAAATTTCGATACACAGAAAAAAGAGAGTCTGTCAGTACTGACAGAACTTCGCAAAGCTTATTCTGTGGGAAAAGCTTATCAAGAAATCATGGATTTTATCGAAAGAGATTTTGACAAAAAATCAAACTCTATCAGGCATTTATCAAAATTACTGATGCTTAATGATCACAATCCAGATAAACTGACAGCTAGAATCAAACGCATTATCAAAACCATACTCATCAAAACGAGGATTTTACGATGAATTTGACAATATGTCTAGTTGCTTACAGCAAAAAATTTACAGATACTACCAGTTTTAACCAGCTTAAAAATTTTGATAGTTCTGTCAAAAAACAGCTGAATCTCATTATTTTTGACAACGGCATTGAAAATTTTACTGATGAAAAATTACCCAATGATTTTGCGTCAGTAAGTTATCAATTTAACACTGATAAAAATGAGCGTGGTACAAGGATTGCCTATCAGTATGCATTAACAAATATGCAAGACTCATGGCTCATGCTGCTTGACGATGACACTTTGCTGACAGAAAATTATGTTAAAAATTTACTGGCAGAGTTGTCAACGGCTGTTGTTGATGCGTTTTGTCCACAAATTTTTGATGAAAAAATACAAATTTCTCCAACAGACAGTGAAACGATCGAAAACCTGTATTTCCCAAAGAAGCCAGGAATTTACACAGAAAATATCACAGGAATATCAAGTGGATTTGTGTTGTCCAAAAAGTTTATGACAGAAATTGATGGATTTACAAAAGAATTTCCTCTTGACTATTTAGATCACTGGATTTTCTGGCAACTAAGACATCGAAATAAAATGATAAAAGTTGTTGACGAAACAATTCAACATCAGCTTTCGGTCCAGCATTTGACAGAGTTATCAAAAGAACGCTTTGTCAAGATTTTCACAGCAGAATATCACTATTATCAGCACTATCAGCCAGATCAACTCTACTCAATCAGAAAAAAATATGGTAAAATGATGGTTAAAGGTTGGTTGAAAGGGAATATTTTCCTTGCGAAAACATTCCTTAAAATATTACTGGGGAAGAAATAAAATGATAAATCCAAAAATATTATTAATTATACCAGCTTATAATGAATCTGAGGGAATCATACAAGTCGTTCAAAAAGTAGAACAATATTGTAAAAATTCAAAGTACTCTATTGATTATGTGGTAATTAATGATGGTTCGACAGATAACGAAGAGGAAGTGCTGAAAGAGCATAACATCAATCATGTGGAACTAATTAATAATTTAGGCATAGGTGGAGCCGTTCAAACGGGCTATCTATATGCCAAAGAAAGCGGTTATGATATTGCTGTTCAATTTGATGGAGATGGGCAACACGATATTGAATCACTTCCACATCTCTTAGAGCCTGTGATAAATGATGAAGCGGACTTTACGGTAGGTTCTAGATTTCTGGATGAAAGTAATTCCGAGTTCAAATCTTCAAAATCAAGACAATTTGGTATAAAATTTCTTTCTTCGCTAATTTATATGTCTTCAAAAATTAGAATTAAAGATGTAACAAGCGGATATCGAGCAGGTAATAAAAAAGTGGTTAATCAATTTGTCAATCGTTATCCCAGACAATATCCAGAACCAGAGAGTTATATGCATTTATTTGCAGGCGATATTAGAGTAAAAGAGGTAGGCGTTCGAATGTTTGAACGTACAACAGGAGCTTCAAGTATAAATATGGTAAAAGGGATAAACTATATGATTAGTGTTTCTCTATCAATCCTAGCAAGTTCACTGTTTGGAAGGAGGGACAAATAATGCCAATACAACTTCGCATTTTGGCTATTTTGTTTGCCGTATTGTTCTTTCTCTATATTACGCGGTTAGTCAGAAAAGACAGAGCAGAAATTCGACATATGTTAAAATGGATAGTTTTAGCATTGGTTATTTTAGTCGGTTCAATATTTCCAGATTTGGGCAGTAGAGTTGCCCATGTTTTAGGTATTGCTACTCTAACCTCTTTAGCTTTATTTATATTAGTTACTCTTTTATTAATTATCTCTCTAAAATATCAAATGTCATTAATCGCAGCAGAAAAACAAATCAAGAACTTGATTCAAGAAGTCTCATTGTTGAAAAAAAAAGTAAATGACAAAGAGGAAAAGAAAAAATGACAATGAGTAAAGTATTAACAATTACAGTGCCAAGTTACAACACAGAAAAATATATTGATGAATGTATGCCCTTCTTGATAGATAATCGAATTGTTGAGGATATTGAGATTATTATCGTAAGTGATGGCTCAAGAGACAGAACAGTTGAATTGGCAAATAAGTGGCAAACAAGATATCCACAAAGTATCCGAGTAATTGAAAAGGAAAATGGAGGCCATGGTTCAACCATTAATCGTGGAATCCTTGAAGCTACTGGAAAATATTTTAAAGTTATTGATGGTGACGACTGGGTCAAGACGGATAATCTAGTTAAACTTGTTGATTTTTTAAAAAATAATGATGTAGATCTTATCAATAATCCATATTTTGAACACGATGAAGTGACAAATGAAGAAACTTTGATGATGAAACTGAATATAAAAAGCAATTTTATCAATGATTACGGAAGTATAATTGAAAATATAAAAATCCCTCCAATGCATACAGTGACATATAGAACGAAGATTCTAAAGGATAATAATATTAGAATTGACGAAAAAATGTTTTATGTGGATGTGGAATATATCACTTTTCCACTTCCTTTTGTAAAAACTCAAGTATATCTCGATTTTCCAGTCTATGTTTATCGAGTGAATTCTGGCACTCAAAGTATGACCATAGGAAATATGGTAAAAAATCGGGCGATGCATTTGGCTATGCTGAAACATGAGTTGGAGTTTATAAAAATCTTACCTTCTACTACCGCGTTTTCAGTCAAAAAAGTCTTGTATCAACGTTTTTCAGAACTTGTTTTAGCTCAATATGTAATCGATTTGTCTATACCAAATAAAAAACAACGTGAGAGAGAAATAAAAGAATTTACCGATTTTTTGAAAGCTGAAAGAATTGATAAAAATGTTAATATGTTGATGATAAGTAAGATTCTTGTAAAAACGAGTGGAAAAATTATATTTCCAGCAGTAAAGTTTCGTAGTCTTGTTCAAAACAATAATACTTGGCGTAATGTTGAACGTCAAGTATTGAATGTAGTAAAGAGGATGAAAAAATAGTGGTAGAACCAATAATAACCGTGATCATGCCTGTGTACAATACTGCAAGGTATCTCCCAAGAACATTAGAGAGTATTTTTAATCAATCCATTGGAGTGGACATGTTTAAATTAATTGCTATTGATGATGGAAGTATTGATAATAGTCTGAGTATACTTAGGAAGTACTTGCAAAAATTCCCTGACAATATGGAAGTAATCAGCAAATCCAATGAGGGAATTGGTCCGACTAGAAATTTAGGGATAGAACGGACAACTTCAAAATATATTGCCTTTATTGATTCAGATGACTATTATGATATTGATTTTTTAAAAAAACACGTCACTAAAGCTGAAGAAACAGGAGCTGATATTGTAAGTAGTGGTTATACGAGGATTACTCCAGAAGGACAAATATTACGTCAGTTTATACCTGAAAAAATTACTGATTATACTAAATATATAACCTTATCCTCTTGCAATAGAATTCACCGAGTGTCATTTCTAACAGAAAAAAAAATTAAATTCTTTTTGGATACTTATGTGGAAGATGCGCCGTTTTCTGTGTTAGAAATAGCTCAAGGAGCAAAATTTGCATTTATAAATTATTCAGGATATTACTGGGTGGCGCACAATGACTCATTTTCGGGTACAAAGATGCGTCTACAAGATAAGGATAATCAAAAACTGGCTCTTGAGCAGCTAGCTCTTTACATTAAAATGGGGGAGAGTTTGAAAAGAACTCCAGAATTTTCATATTTTATGCTTAAAGCCTTAATCCATCAGTTTAAGCAAGGCAGAAATCAAACATCTCAAAAATTTATGAAACATTATGGAAAAGGTATTCGCCTATTAAAAGAGGCTGTTCCTAATTCTTTGAAATTGAGTGTTATAAGTGGAGGACGGGGAGACGAGCTTGAATTAAGAGTAGTCGTATTTCTTTTTTTAGTTATTTATAAACTAAATCTGATGCCTTTGTTATCAAAAATATACTGTACAGGTAGAGAAAATGGGAAAAATTGATATTGTAGTTTCATGGTTAGACGATGGAGATCCAAAATGGAGAAATGAGTTTGAAGTTTATAAAGAAAAAGAACACCTTTCTATGAAGAAGACTTCAGCTAACAATGCATCAAGGTTTAGAGATTATGACACCTTTCGCTATTGGTTTAGGGCAATAGAAAAAAATGCATTTTGGGTTCGTAAAATTTTCTTAGTTACCTATGGTCATTATCCTAAATGGCTAAATTTGAACCATCCCAAGCTAGTGATAGTAAAGCATGAGGATTTTATTCCTCATAAATATTTGCCTACTTTTTCCTCAGTGACTATTGCAATGAATCTTCACCGTATCAAAGATTTGAGTGAAAATTTTGTATATTTCAATGATGATATGTTCTTAATTAATCCAACAAAACAAACGGATTTCTTTAAAAATGGTATACCTTGTGATATGTTGACTTTAATACCATGTGCGACATATGAGGAACTGGATCATCTGCACATTAATAACATGAATCTTATCCATCAAAAATTTTCGAAGCGAGATATAGTAAAAAAGAATTTGCGGAAGATGATTAATTTAAGAACAAGTATACCATATTTAGGGACAACGTTATTGCAGCTCCCATATCCTAATATTTCATATATTATGCATTTTCATTTAGCTACTCCTTTAAATAAATCAATTTATGAAAAATTATGGAATGAGTATCATGGAGAGTTTGATAAAGCTTCTGCTTTTAAATTTAGAAATATAAATGGCATAGATGATTGGTTTATTAGATTGTATTCATTGTGTAGTGGAAACTTTGTTCCTAAGAATATGTACAGATTTGGACGCTTTTTTAAGTTGAACAAGCAGTCAAATATCAATAAAATTGTAAATTCAAAATTGAAACTTGTTTGCTTAAATGACAATGAAGCGCTTGATGATGATGAACTCAATGAAATGACAGTGAAAATTCAGACGGCACTGGGAAATAAATTTCCTCAAAAGTCAGAATTTGAAGTGTAAAATTTAAACGTATAGTTTAAGCGAGAAAGAGGCTAATGGTTTATCAACAGTTGGAGTACCAAAGGTTACTTCAAAAGAGAAGTTTGGAAATTTTAATAGCGATAGATGCTTTTTGTAAAAATAACGATATCAGGTATTTCCTAATCGGAGGAAGCTTACTTGGAGCTGTTAGACACAAAGGCTTCATACCATGGGATGATGACATAGACGTAGGAATGTTACGAAAAGATTATTTAAAGTTTATAGAGCTTTGGAATAATAAAAATGAGAAATTCGATCTTTTAGTAGCAAATGACCATAATGATTATCCATATCCTCTGGCGAAAGTATCGGATAGGAATTCAAGGATTGAAGAATGGATAACAGATAAGTCTGATAAGTACCATTTAGGGATATATGTAGATATTTTTCCTTTTGATTTTGTTGATGATAACGAGAAGGATAGAAAGAAAAGACTTCAAAAGATAAGATTTTGGAATGTGTTGCAGTGGCATTCTAAATTTGCTAACGTAAAAAATCCTAAAGGAACCTCAAAAGTAAAAAATGGAATACTTTTGATAGAGAAATTTGCTATATATTTGGTCCAAAAAACTCTCGGAAGAAAAAAAGTAATAAACGGAGTTTACAATGCTGTTCCAAAGGTTGCTACAGAAAAAGTAGGAAATTATGTTTCACGTTACGGTCTCGTGCGAGAAACATATCCCGTGGAATTTGCTAAGAACCTAGTTGACCAGAACTTTGAAAAAAGTAAGTTCCCGATTTTTTCTGAATTTGACAAAGCGTTGGTGATCCAGTATGGTTCAGACTATATGACTCCGCCAGAAGACATTATGGCGAATCAACATCATGGATTTATTAGCTTAGAAATAGATGGGAAAGTATATATTAAAGATGGAAAAATTTTAGGAGAAAACTGACAGAAATAAAAATGAAAAAAACAATAGTGCTTATAGCGACATATAATGGTCAGAAATATTTGACGAATCAACTTGATTCAATTCGTCAGCAAGAAATTCAACCTGATTATGTTTTGTTGAGAGATGATGGTTCGACTGATCTAACAGTTGAACTGATAAAAAATTATATTGAGAAATATCAGTTATTGAATTGGACGATAGCTCAAAATGAAGCCAATATTGGCTGGCAGAAAAATTTTAGACAACTTTTGATAGATGCTTTATCATTAGAAGCTGACTACATTTTTTTCTCAGATCAGGATGATGAGTGGGCTTTAGATAAAATTAAAAATCAGCTAGACTTTATGGAAAATCATAGTAAATGTCAACTATTATCTGGAGACATTGAAATTAAAAATATCGGAGAAGGAGATTACCATAAGCTCCCTTTCCAATTTGTGGACGGTAATAAGATTGCCTCAAAATTCCCAGCCAGTATTGAATATTTTACCTATAGACTGGGGTGGACCTTTGCCATAAAACGTCAACTGGCAGAAAAAACTATTGAATTTTGGAAGGCAGATTATTTTATAGCTCATGATGTCATTTTTTCTTGTCTGTCAAGTTTGCTTGGCGTAGGTTATAATCTTAATCGGAGCGTGGGTTACCATGTTGTACATGGAGAGAATGCTAGTGTAAAGCCATCAATCACAATATCCAGTAATAAAGCACAGCACGTTAGACATTTATTGAAAGAAGTTCAGTTTTATGAACTGCTTAATCAGATTTTAAGCAAAGATGAAAATCGTTATTCAGTTGAAGTTCAGAAAAAATTAAAATTTTGTAAAAAGAGATATGAGTTAGCTAGGGAGAATAAAGTTTTTCCAGTATTTCTGCAAATATTGCAGGAAGGTAGAATGTACTCAGGAATAAAAAGTAAACTTCGAGATGTTATTTTTGCTTTTAAAAAATAAATTCAAATACGAGTCTCGCAAGTCTACGAGTATTAGATTCAGGAATAATAAATGAAAATAATAAAAAATATGTTCTATAGCACAGCTTATCAGATGATTGCTGTGGCTATTCCACTTATAACAATGCCGTATATTTCGCGAGTGTTAGGAACATCGGGAATAGGTATTAATTCATTTACACTTTCTTTAGTGAGCTATTTTACTTTAATAGGAGCATTAGGAATACAGACATATGGAAATCGAGAAATAGCATATTATCAGAAAGATTTATATCAACGTAGTAAAGTTTTTTTTGAATTAATTATTTTGCAGTTCACAGCTGTTTTTGTTACAATAGGCTCATTTTTACTTTTTGTATCTTTTTATCATAATCCTCAAGTGCAGTTTTATCTTCTCCTTCAAGGAGTTGTTCTATTTTCAACATTATTTAATATTTCTTGGTTTTTCATGGGAATAGAAAATTTTAGAATTATTGTTGTAAGAAACTCTATTATTAATATCGTAGTGGTGGTGCTTACGTTTCTATTAGTCCAACATAAAGAAGATTTGTGGATTTATATTTTATTAACCTCTGCAGCACCTGTTCTTGCAAATATAACCGTTTGGCCCTTTTTACGTCACGAAATTTTGAAAATACCATTAAAGGATTTAAATGTAATCCATCATTTGAAACCAACATTGGTATTATTTATACCACAAGTTTCTGTAAGTATTTATTTGTCGCTTAATAAAAGTATGCTTGGATTTTTAGATGGTTATGAAAGCTCAGGCTATTTCAGTCAAGCGGATTCAATTGTTCGTGTAGCCTTTACAGCGGTCTCTAGTTTTGGAGCTGCTTTTCTTCCTAGGCTTTCGAATTTATTTTCTGAGAATAGAGAGGATGAAGTAAAAAATTTAACCTTAAAGTCGGTTGATTTAATGAATGCAATATCAATTTTTGCTATTGCTGGCTTAATGGGAACCTCTCAGACTTTTGCAGTTTTCTTTTTCGGTAAAAATTTTTATAAAGTTGGGAACTTAATATTAGTTGAAGCCTTGGTAATTATTTTTTTCTCTTGGGCTACAGTTTTTGGGTCACAATATTTATTAGCAGCAAAAAGGAACAAGGATTTTACGATATCTTCAATAGCTGCCTTGGTTGTGAATATAATAGCTAATTTAGCATTGATTCCATTATTGGGAGTTATGGGAGCTGTAATTGCAACATTGTTATCAGAATTTACGGTGGCTTTCTATCGTATTTATGTTGTTCGAGGAGTCTTTCCATTGTCTCAGATATTAAGGGGATTCTGGAAGTATCTACTTGGTGGCGGCGGAGTATTTATAGTTTTGTATATCATAAATTTTTATAATTCTCCTTCAATAATTAGTTACGTACTTCAGGTGATTGTTGCCTGTATGATTTATGGAGTTACTATTTTTTTTACAAATGCTCCAGTACTCAGTGTTGTGCAACCTGTTTTTAAAAATATTTTTAAGAGAAAGTGAGTAGGTATGTCTAGTTCAGAAAAAGTGGTTCTTGTGGCAGGAACATTTGATATTTTACACGAAAGTCACATAAATATGCTTCGAAATGCGCGGAATCTTGGGGAAAGACTAATTGTAATGCTTTCAACAGATGAATTCAATGCAGAAAAAGGGAAAAAGTCTTACCAGGATTATGATACACGAAAATATGTATTGGAAGCGGTAAGATATGTTGATTTAGTCATTCCAGAACAATCGTGGGATGATAAAGCTTTATATGTTGATATGTTCGATGTTGATATTTTCGCCATGGGAGATGATTGGAAAGGAAAATTTGATTTTCTCAAAGACCAATTTCCAGAGCTAAAAATTATGTATTTTCCTCGCGGAAAGACATCATCTTCTAAAATAAAAGAGGAACTAGGTAGCTTAAATTTAAATAAGTAATAATAGTAAGTGAATTTATCGCAAATGTAGTAATATAAGGTATCATATGACCATACTACTTGCAGTATGAGGAAAAGCATGACGTTTAGTAGAACGATGCAAAAAGCATCATTTTTCAATAAAATTGACAGAAAAATCCATAAAATTTATTTAGTTTTAGCTATTTTAATAGGGGTATCTCTTTCTATTTTTATGCCCCTTTTTAATGAACCAGATGGTCAATATCATTATACAGTTGCTACAAATATGGTTGGTTTGTCCAATGACATATCTGCTTATGGTGAAGAATCAATAAGTACTGGGATGACACCTCAGATCATTGAGTATCAATCTGGAAATTATTTTGAAAAATATTTTAAAAATAAAATAGTTAAAATGCCAATGAAAAATTTACCTCGAACTCAAGTTCAACAGCTGCCATCTAAAGAAAGCTATAATTTTTGGGGTCATATTGTTCCTGCGCTTGGTGTATGGATAGGATATCATATTTATCCCTCTATTGGTGTAATGATTGTAACTGCGAGATTATTGTCCACCTTTGTTTTTAGTTTATCCTTGTTCTTTATTATTCGTTTTATAAAACGGGGAAAGTTATTTCTTTTAATTTTATCTTTATCCCCTGTTATTACTAATAGTATAGCTAGTCTATCCTATGATGCGCTAACTTATGTTCTTGCGGCTGCCACATTTTTGATAGTTGTTAACACGCTGATATCGAATAAAATAAGAATCAATACAGTTATTCAGATGTTGATTGGTTCGGTATTTCTATACTTTGGAGCAAAAACCAATGTTAAATTATTGATTGTATTATTCCCTATGGTTCTCTTTGTCGTTTTTTTTAATAAACAAATAGAAAAAGTAACTGTTTGGTGTCATGATCTTTTTAAAAGAAAATGGGTGCTAGTAATTTCCATTTTTTTAACATTATTAGTGGTTACAGGAATGATTTTTTTAGTTTATATTAAGTATCCCAATCAGCTATTTTCACTTTATCGGTTTGTTCTTAATTTTTCTATAAATATGAATCCACTACCAAATACACAGCAAATTTTTACAGGGTTACTTGTTGTCCCAAATGGTCGTTATAATAATATGCCGCTTTGGATTTCAGGTATTTGGTATATTTTACTGGTTCTGGTAATACTCTCGGAGGAAAAAATAACAGATTCTCGTCTTTTTAGTTGGGGAAGTTTAATCCTCTTCTTTATTGGTGTGGCGGGGGTATATTATTCTTATATGCCATACTATATTCCATCATCTTTGTCATCTTTGGATTCCTTGGGGAGAATTGGAGGACTTCAGGGACGTTATTTTACCCCAACATTATTGCTTCTTCCATTATTTGGGGGAAATACAAGATTTAAAACTAAAATTGCTTCGGAAAACTCTATATGGATTTTTTCGGTAGTGATTATTGTAATTTCAAATGCACTTCTGCTTTTTGGAACATTGTTTGGAATGATGTATAATGTGCATTACTAGTAGCAGGGAGAAAAAATGAAGTATAACACGAAAAATTATGATTACTTGATAGTTGGTTCGGGACCTTATGGAGCAGTTTTTGCTTATGAGGCCGCCAAACGAGGCAAACGCGTCTTAGTCATTGAGAGGCGAGAGCATGTCGGTGGTAATATGTATACACATAAAGAAGAAGGAATTAATATTCATGACTATGGGGCACATATTTTTCATACGGATAATAAGAAGGTTTGGGATTATATCAATCAATTTACAGAATTCAATGGTTATATTAATCAGGTTATTGCTAACTACAAAGGTGAGTTGTATAATCTCCCTTTTAACATGAATACTTTTTACCAGATATGGGGAGTAAAAACACCTGAAGCAGCAGCAGCTAAGATTGCTGAACAAAAGAAAAGTGCTGGCATCATGTCTCCACCTAGAAATCTTGAAGAACAGGCTATTAGCTTGATTGGAACAGATATTTATGCTAAGTTAATTAAAGGTTATACCGAAAAACAATGGGGACGGAAGGCTACAGATCTTCCTGCATTTATCATTCGTCGTCTACCTGTACGTTATACTTTTGATAACAATTACTTCAATCATCGTTATCAAGGGGTACCTGTCGATGGTTATACGATTATCTTTGAAAAAATGCTTGATTCTGAATTGATAGACGTCAAGGTAAATACGAATTTCTTTAGTGATAAGGAAGCTTATCTTGAAGAGTTTCCACGGATTATTTACACTGGTATGATTGATCAGTTTTTTGATTATCAATTTGGTGAATTAGAATATCGTTCTGTTCGTTTTGAATCTGAAACTTTTGATTCAAATAATGTGCAGGGGAATGCGGTGATTAACTATACTGATGCAGAAACGCCTTTCACACGCGTGATGGAATGGAGACATTTTGATAAAAAAGCCAGTGACGGGAAGTCCATTTTAACAAAAGAATATCCGCAGGATTGGGAGCGAACTAAAGAAGCTTATTATCCCGTGAATGATGAAAAAAATTCTTCTCTATTTCGTAGGTATAAAAAGGAAGCTGAAAAAATAGATAAAGTATTATTTGGGGACGTCTGGGAAACTATCAATACTACGATATGGATCAGGTTTTTGGTGCTGCTTTAAAAGCAGTAGATAAAGAGTTTGACAAATAAATCTTGTTGAAACTGAGAGTGAGAGTGGTAATTAAGTAGAATGAAAAAAATAGATTTGTTAAAAAAAGTTGCTCTTCTTTGTGGCTTGCTTGTGACAATTGTCAATTTTAGGATAATTAGTGCCTCTACGATAGCAGAAAAAGTAGCAGTTGATTTACACGTTACTAATAATGGAGTACCAATTGTGGGGGGGCATATACCGCTTATAATTTAGACAATGCTTATCAAAAAATTATTTCGGGAGATATAACAAGTAAGATTACTCAAAGTTCAAATTGGAAGACTTTGCAGTCTGAAGTCCAAGTGGATCCTACAAAGGTCAATCCAGATATAATTGAGTTTTCTAATGGTTTTTCTATAGGTCCTGGAATTAGGCATAGTGCAGAAGAAGCATTTTCTATAATGGGTTATATGCTTCAGATGAAGGGTCTTCCATTATTAACAGATCTTAATGGGAAGGAGACGGAAAGTATTGTATTCCACCAACCTGATAGAGGGAGAGCTGCTCTTACTTTTACCAATTTCTCAGGGGAGGCTATTGCTGAACTACCATTAGGACCAGTAGCAATAACAACAAGAAGTGGAACTTTTCAAAAATTAGTTACAATATCAAAGGAAAAACAGAAGATAGATTTAGATATTGCTAATTTGGATAATCGGTTAAAGATTTCTTTTGAGGCTAGTAAAGGTGACAGTTTAACGGATTTTGGAAGATATGTAGTAGAGTCGGGACAGAGAAATTTTTTGAGTTTCAAAGTTATTATTTCTAAAAATTTCAATCGATTAGGAGGTGCGTTTGTTTTGACACCCTCTCCTAATTTGGTTATTGACTCTGTAACTCCAGATTCTAATATTGAAGGTTTTGATGTTTCGGCTATTACAGGATCAGGAACAAACCCATCAGAAAGTTTGAGCCAACAACTCATTGTTCCAGCTTTGTCCAATAATTTGGTGCTTACGGTGAAAGCGCATGTTATTTCGACTCCTGTTGGAAGCATTTCGCCAGGTGGATCAACTATTTCTATTTCGGGAACAGATGATAATGCTTTGGCAGCAAGTGCAAAATCTCCAGCCGTTGTCCTTACTGGCATTAATTTTGCAATGGCAAATGAGCAAGGAAATAAATTAGTAACGAACAGGCAATATCTTTTGGGGAGATATGTGAAAAATGGGTATGAGATATATTCTGCGACTCAAGGTTGGGTCAAAGAGGAAAGTTTGAAAGAAGTCAATTTGGAAAAAGTGACGGTTTTGAGAGGTGGATTACAATATATGATTGGTAATTCGGAAATCCTTCCAATTCCTAAAGCTACAAGTCGATTTAACTTTAATGCTAAAGAAAACGGTAAGATTAACCAGTCGTTAATTCAGATTATAGGACTTGCTGAAGGAAGTAACTATTTCATGTATCCTGTGGAAAATTCAACAGATAAAGAATTATTACTAAAACCGATTAATTTCTCTGTCTTTGCCAGATTTAGCATCACTAGAGATGGTGTATTAATTACTAAAAATTCAATTGGAGAAGCAAGAAACCAGAACTTTTCTTTTAACACGAGCATTCCAGATTTTCAAAGTGGGGTTAATGAGTATAACGTCTTATCAATAGGGCAAAAAAAGTCTAACGAGTTTAATGCTCAGATAAAAATCATCTTACCGATAGTATTATTGACCTTGTTGATTGTTGTCATTGGTATCATTGCGGCAATAATTTTATAGTGTTAAGAACAAACCACCCATAATTATGGGTGGTTACTATTTTTTGCTTATAATGGTTTATTCTTATAATTAAGGTGCAGGATTAGCTTTAGGAATAATCTTTATCTCCAAAGCCTCCATCCGAAGTCCTTTTCCTACTGTTCCAGCGGTTGCCCCATTAGATACCCACGCTTGCCAACCGATACTTTGAACATGAGCACGGTAATAAACATTGAAATAGTTTGAGAGTCCACCTGTAAGTTTTATCTCTATGGCTTCATCTCTCAGTCCCTGTCCTGTCGTTCCAGAAATACTATTGTCAGATACCCATGCTTGCCAACCAATTTTTTGAGATTGACTCCGATAGGTTATTCCACCTGTTACTCCTGAAGCAATATTTTGAAGTTCTACCTTCAAGGCTTCCATCCTAAGTGACTTCCCTGTTGTTCCTGATAAAGCACCATTCACAACGGGGGCTTGCCAGCCGATATTTTGAACATGAGTACTATAACTTACTGTTGGAAGAGTCAAATAAGGGAAAGTGACAGAACCGTTAGACGGTGCGGCGCTTCCTTTGGCAACGAGTTGGACTTGCACCGCTTCTATGCGGTAAGCCATTCCAGAAGTCCCTGCAGTCTGCCAATTCTTGGTCCAACCGAGCCAGCCGATATTTTGGACGTAGGCGCGGTAATAAACGTCGTATTGACTAGCGATAGATCCAGTGAGCTGCATTCTAAATGCTTCCATGCGCTTGGCTTGTCCTACTGTTCCAGCGATTGCTCCATCTGTGGCGGTCGTGCTTTGCCAGCCTATTCCTTGAACATAGGCTTGATATTGAATATTACCTGAGAGGTTGGAGGGAAGATTAAGAAGAGAGGCTTTAAGCGCTTCAACCCTAAGCGCAAGACCAGTTGTTCCATTGGTTTGACCATTGTAAGTGGGAGAGACCCAGCCATAATTTTGCACTTGAGTTTGATAAGAAATACTTGGGGAAACGCTAGGAGTCGGAGAACTTGGCGTAAAAGTATTACTGTAATCAATAGAAGTATCAAGGCTATTATTTTTTAGATTGGTTGTACCTTGAAAGCGCATTTGGCTGGTGTATTGCCAAGCGCCGAATTTGGAGTTGTTGGTTTGGGCGGTTGCCCAGCCGGAGTTGTTTGCAGGGGTGTCATAAAGGTATTGGGCTATCCACATGTTTTTCGCACCGCCTAGTGTGTTGTAGTTCATTTGGACGGTTGCGGTATTTGTGCCTACCCAAGATAGTGAGGAATAAAATTTGGTATTGGCATAGCCTAATGATTTTAGTTCATTTGCGAATTGAGCTGCGGCCGTGGCCCAGTCCATATTGTTTGGGTTGGGACCGATGATTGTCCCGCTACTGTTTTTATAGGGTTGTTCACAATCCATAACCATTACTGTGTTGGCAGGAAGTCCAAGATTTTTGGCAGTGGTTGCAAAATATTGAGCTTCTTTTATAGCTTGGCTATTTCCTGCACTTTGAGAATTTGCACCAGTCAAGGTTGCATAGTGATAGACAGCAATATTTAGACCAGCAGCTTTTGCCATTTGTATATGAGATTTTGCGTAAGGATTGGTGTAAGTTGTCCCTTCGGTCAACTTAATCACTACAGTTTTCACTCCTGAGGATTTG
Organism: Lactococcus allomyrinae; assembly: GCF_003627095.1. Lineage (NCBI taxonomy): Bacteria > Bacillati > Bacillota > Bacilli > Lactobacillales > Streptococcaceae > Lactococcus > Lactococcus allomyrinae. The sequence continues at coordinate 2,366,078 of NZ_CP032627.1, forward strand.
AGACTATTAAAATCTGCTTGGGTTAGCCAACTTTGATAACTTGAAATATCTACAACATCAGGCGCAGGTATTCCAGTGGTTGAGGGTGTAAGGTTAACAGTCGTTTGTGCCATGGCTGGAGTAGCTGCAGCGAAGGAACGGAGCAAAGGGGATTCTGATGTGGAAGTGACTGAGGAGGTAGGTTCAGTCCCGCCTGCTGCATAGGTTCCCATTGCAGTATCCGCTTTTGCATATGAGACTATATTAATTATTCCGAGGAGCAAAAGAGCTGTGACGAAGGTTTTAATTTTTATTCTGCATTTCATGGTTATATTGTAACACAAAATAATAAGAGACAAAAATTAGATAAAAGCTGATTGGAATGTCTTTAATTAATGGGCTATCATTGTAGTTTTTATATTTCTTAAGAAATGTTGTTTTGTCAGTGCTTACACATATTTAATAGGTTGAAAAGCTTATGAAATCGTGGTAGAATGGTAAAAATAAAAAATTGGCGACTGCCATAGAAATAATATTGGAGGAATATTTTCGATGTCAAACTGGGAAACTAAGTTTTTGAAAAAAGGATTTACTTTTGATGATGTGTTGCTGATTCCGGCGGAATCTCACGTCTTGCCTAATGAGGTGAGTATGAAAACGAAATTAGCGAAGAATTTGACGTTGAATATTCCGATTATCTCTGCTGCAATGGATACTGTGACAGATAGTAAAATGGCGATTGCGATGGCGCGTCAAGGTGGTTTGGGCGTTGTTCATAAAAATATGTCAATTGAACAACAAGCTGAGGAAATCCACAAAGTGAAACGTTCTGAATCTGGCGTTATTACTGATCCATTTTTCTTAACTCCTAATCATAAAATTGAAGAAGCTGAAAATTTGATGGCGACTTATCGTATTTCTGGTGTACCGATTGTGGATACGCTTGAAAATCGGAAATTGGTGGGGATTATTACCAATCGTGATTTGCGTTTCATTACGGATTATAATCAACAGATTAAAAATATGATGACCTCTGAAAACTTGGTTACAGCACCTGTTGGAACAACTTTGGATGATGCTTCACGTATTTTACAAGAAAACAAAATTGAAAAATTACCTTTGGTTGATGAAGATGGTAAATTGGCTGGTTTGATTACAATCAAAGATATTGAGCGTGTGATTGAGTTTCCTAATGCGGCAAAAGATGAGCAAGGACGTTTGTTGGTTGCTGGTGCTGTAGGAGTGTCATCAGATACTTTTGAACGTGCGGAAGCTTTGTTTGCTGCTGGTGCGGATGCAATTGTTATTGATACAGCACACGGGCACTCAGCTGGTGTTTTGCGCAAGATTCGCGAGATTCGTGACCATTTTCCTGATCGGACATTGATTGCTGGAAATATCGCAACGGGCGAAGGCGCACGAGCTTTGTTTGAAGCTGGTGTGGATGTCGTGAAAGTTGGGATTGGTCCTGGCTCTATCTGTACGACACGTGTGGTTGCTGGTGTGGGTGTGCCTCAGATTACAGCAATCTATGATGCAGCGAATGTCGCGCGTGAGTTTGGTAAGACGATAATCGCTGATGGTGGAATTAAATATTCAGGTGACATTGTGAAAGCTTTGGCTGCTGGAGGAGATGCTGTCATGCTTGGCTCAATGCTTGCTGGTACGGATGAATCTCCTGGTGAGTTCGAGATTTTCCAAGGACGTAAATTTAAGACTTACCGTGGGATGGGTTCTCTTGCCGCGATGAAGCAAGGATCGAAAGACCGTTATTTCCAAGGTGCTGTTAATGAAGCGAATAAACTTGTCCCAGAAGGAATTGAGGGACGTGTAGCTTATAAGGGAACTGCGACGGATATTGTTTTCCAAATGCTTGGTGGTTTGAAAGCTGGTATGGGATATACTGGAGCAGCTGATATTATTGCTTTGCACGAGTCAGCTCAATTTATCGAAATGTCAGGTGCAGGCTTGAAGGAATCTCATCCGCATGATGTGCAGATTACGAAAGAAGCACCAAATTACTCTGTTCAATAATAATGAAAATGCCTGTCAGTACTGACAGGTTTTTTTGTTTACTGACAGAAAGTTATCAGTAGTTTTTGGCAAAAAATTGTCTAGAAATGCCTGCAAATTGTGGTATAATTAGGCTTATGATTGAAAATGAAAATATGATGGAAGAACTGCACTGTATTGGTTGCGGAGCTGTGATTCAAACTGAAGATAAAGATGGACTGGGCTATTTGCCTGCGGGTGCGTTGAAGAAAAAGCTGGAAAATGGGGATGAATTGTATTGTCAGCGTTGTTTCCGCTTGCGTCATTACAATGAAATTGCTCCAACAAGCTTGACTGATGAGGACTTTTTGGCACTTTTGCGTGAGATTGGGCAGCATGATGCATTGATTGTCAATGTGGTGGATATTTTTGATTTTAATGGTTCGCTGATTTCATCGTTGCACCGTTTGACGGGGAATAATGATGTGTTGATGGTAGCAAATAAGCGTGATGTGTTGCCAAAATCTTTGAAAGTTGGTAAGTTGACGGCTTGGCTAAGAGAGCAGGCAGCAAATTATGGCTTGAAACCGAAGGATATTTTGGTGACTTCTGCTAAAAATCAGGACGATGTAGAGCAGCTGATGGAGGCGATTGAGCATTACCGTCGTGGGCGCGATGTCTATGTGGTCGGTGTGACGAATGTCGGTAAATCAACGCTGATTAATGCGATTATCAAGAATGCTTCAGGCGCTGATGATGAGGTCATTACGACGAGTCGTTTTCCTGGGACGACTTTGGATAAGATTGAGATTCCGCTGGATAGAGATACGGCTTTGATTGACACGCCGGGGATTATTCATCGTGGGCAAATGGCGCATTATTTAGCGCCTGAGGATTTGAAATATGTGTCGCCAAGAAAGGAAATCAAGCCAAAAACGTATCAGCTCAATCCAGAGCAGACCTTATTTTTCGGTGGTTTGGGACGCTTTGACTTTATTTCTGGTGAACGGCAGGGGATGACGGCTTATTTTGACAATGAGCTGAATATTCATCGGACGAAGCTTGAGGGTGCGACGGAATTTTATGAGAAGCACAAGGGGGAGCTGCTTGCTCCTGCGCTCGTCAATGCAAAATTGGTGCGCAAAGAATTTTCAGTCAAGGAGAAATCTGATATTGTCTTTAACGGCTTAGGCTGGGTGCGCGTGCCTGAGCGTGCAGTGGTCGCAGCTTGGGTGCCTGAGGGTGTGGATATTGTGATGCGTAAAGCGCTGATTTAGGCTGTCAGAGCTGACAGAAATGGTGGAGGTGCAGATGAAAATTGCGGTCATTCAAGCCAGCACGCAAATCGCGCGCAATCACTTGCTTTTTGAAGAAACGAAGCGAGCGACAGAGCATTTGGGCGCTGAGGTGTTCAACTTTGGTGCAGTTGAAAATGAAGAAAATTTTTCTTATCTCCAGATTTCGCTTTGTGTTGGACTTTTGTTGAATTCTGGGAGTGTGGATTTTGTTGTGACGGGCTGCCCAAGTGGCAATGGCTTTAACAGTCCAGTGGACTGTTAAAGGTTGCGGATAGGAAAAGCGGAGCTTTTCTCATTCGTAGAGATTGCAGCAAATGCTTTGCCAAACGTGATTTGCGGTTATTTGCCGACACCGTCTGACGCGTTTTTGTTTGGACGGATTAATCAAGGAAATTGTGCTTCGTTGCCATTAGGCCTGAATTTTGGCTGGAGTGGTGAGGTAAACTTACGATTTACACTTGAAAAATTGTTTGAAACACCCATGGATACGGGCTACCCCGTAGCATCTGCTGAACGGAAAAAACGGGATGCTGTGCAGTTTAAGGCAATTAAAAAATTGGCACAGACTGATATGGTTTCTGTTTTGACAGGCTTGTCAGAGACGTTTGTCAGTTCGATTTTCAGGAAACGAGAGTTGGTAGACTTTATCTTAGAAAATGGGGTAGATAGTGAGCTGACAGCATTTTTGAAAGGAAAACGATGATGGCGATGTTTGCACTTTTATCCATTTTTGGCAGCAGTGCTTTTCTGATTTTGTTGACGCTTCTGCATTTCTTGAAGCCTGAGATTTCTCCGTGGTGGCGCTTGATTAGCGAGTACGCGATTGGTAGATACGGCTTACTCATGCGGCTTGCTTTTTGGGGCTTGGCATTGGGTGTGCTCAGCTTTGTTATGGCGAGAGTGGAATCTGGCGGTGGACAGTTTAGCCTTATCGCGCTTAGTGTTATTGGGCTTGTGCTGATTGCAGCAGGATATTTTGTGTCAAATCCTATAACCGTGGCTGATGATGATAAAACGCTTACAGGAAAAATTCACGATTTCTGTGGTGGAATTGTCATTGTAGGCTTTCCGCTCACGATTTGCTTTGTCAAAGGTAATGTTTTACCACTGACTATGCTGGTTTGGTTGGGCTTTCTGTATTTTATTGGCAGTGTGATTTTCTATCTGTCAAAAACAAAAACTTTTGGTCCAAAAGCTAAAGTTGGACCTGCCAACCGACTGATGATGTTGACTTATGCACTCTGGCTGATTGTCCATGCTGCGCTTTTGCTTTGAACAGGACTGGTCAGGGCTGTCAGCGCCTGACAGTATTTTTGAAAGGAAAACAATGATTACAATTTTACTTTACACAATCGGCGAAAATGTAACACGTGAGCAAATTATGTCCGTGTTTCCGCGCCACAAGGCTTGGGTAGATCAGTTCGTCGATGAGCAAAAAATTATGGGCATCGGCACTTTTGCTGATCCGCTTAAAGATGGCGCTATGGGACTATTTCCCAACATGGAGCTGGCTGAAGAGTTTGTCGCCAGAGACCCATTTGTCAAGGAAGGGATTGTCACAAAAGTCAAGCTGAAAGAATGGGCGGGACAGTTTTTCACATCAATCGTGCGCTGACAGGCTGTCAGTACGCTGACGGAAGTTTTGCCAGGATAGAAAGAGATAAAATGGGCAAAGATATTGCGCTGACAAGTGGAAACGAATATTTTCGCTATCGTGCTTGTGGCATTATTATTGAAAATGACACGGTGCTGATGGTAAGCAATGATCGCGATGATTACTTTTACAGTATCGGTGGTGCGGTGAAAATTGGTGAAACTGCTGAAGAGGCTTGTGTCAGAGAAGTTTTCGAGGAAACGGGTGTGTATTTTGAGATTGACAGATTGATGTTCATTCATGAAAATTTCGTTACATTTTCTGAGACTGAACAACGAACGGAGAAAAATGCGCACGAATTGGCTTTTTATTTTCTGATGAAACCACAAGAGCATGGTGATTTTAAACCCGATATAACAAATGATGGATTTCCGGAACACCTCACATGGATTTCTATCAGCACTTATAGAGGGCACAAGGCCTATCCTTTATTTTTCGCTGATGAATTACCAAAGCTGCGACTCGACTTGCGACTTCAGTCGCTTAGCGAGAGTGGACAAGCGAGCGGAAAAAGTGCGAAGCTGTCAGTGCTGACAGAAGTGAAAAGAATTGTGACTCACGAGTAAAAGTGTCCAAATTTATCACGATGTATTTGAACAGATATAAATAATGAAAGAACAACTTAGAATTTGATAGAAAACGAAGAAAAACAAGAACGCATCTTACTGGCAGGAGTTGAGCTGCAAAGCAACACGGACAGTTTTGAAAGCTCGATGGCAGAGCTGTCAGATTTGACAAAAACTGCAGGCGGTTTGGTGATTGACCAATTTACGCAGAAACGTGAGAAGCCTGACGGGCGCACGATGATTGGCTCTGGCAAGCTGGAGCAGATGCGCTGGGCGATTGAGGTTGGCGCGATTGACACGGTAATTTTCAATGAGCGACTGACACCACGACAAAATGTCAATCTGGAGGCTGCGCTTGGTGTCAAGGTGATTGACCGAATGCAGCTGATTTTGGACATTTTTGCCATGCGCGCGCGCAGTCATGAGGGGATGCTGCAAGTTGAGCAGGCGCAGTTGAGTTATTTGCTCCCAAGACTTGTGGGGCAAGGGATTATGCTGTCGCGTCAAGGCGGCGGAATTGGCTCAAAAGGACCAGGTGAATCTAAGCTGGAGATGGATCGCAGGCACATTCGCACGCGGATTGAGGACATTGACAAACAACTTAAAAAAGTCGAACAAACGCGAGAAAATATTCGTAAAAAACGCAATCAGAGCGGAATTTTCAGGATTGGCTTGATTGGCTACACCAATGCAGGAAAATCAAGTATCATGAATGCCCTAGTCGGAGCGCAAAAAACTCAATATGAGCAAGATGAACTCTTTGCTACGCTTGATGCTACAACGAAAATGGTCAAGCTTCACGAAGATTTTACTGTCAGCTTGACTGATACTGTTGGATTTATTCAAAATTTACCGACAGAGCTGATTAAAGCGTTCAAATCAACACTGGAGGAGAGCGCCAACGTTGATTTGCTCATTCATGTGATTGATGCGAGTAATCCTCACCATGAAATTCATGAGCAGACGGTCTTGAAAATCATGAAAGAATTGAAACTGATGGGGATTCCCGTACTTAATGTTTATAACAAAATGGATATTGCACCGAGCGATTTTCTGCCAACACTGAGTCCCGCAATTCAGCTCTCCATCAAGTCTCTAGACGGCAGCCAATGGCTGAAAACGGCGATTTTAGAAAAATTGCACGAGCTTTTCCATCATTTTGAGTTAAATTTACCTTATGAAAAAGCCTATCAACTCCCCGAACTGCGCAAGGTTGCGCTGGTGCAAGAACTTGAAGAAGGAGAGACAGGTTACCTTGTCAAAGGATTGATTTCACCCAACTTGCTTTGGAAATTAGAGCAGTATTAATTAAGTTAGAAAAGAAAGAAAAAAATGGAATTAAACGGAAAACAGAAACGCTATCTCCGCAGTCTTGCGGTCAATATTCGCCCGATTGTACAAATCGGCAAAGCTGGGCTGACCAATGAGATTTTGACCAGCATTCGCAACGCTTGCGACGCGCGTGAGTTGATTAAGGTCAATATTTTGCAGAACTCGGATGAAGTGGCAGCAGATGTGGCAAGCAGTATTGAAGACATGGGACTTGATGTTGTGCAGATTATTGGGCGAAACATTGTCGTTTTCAAGGTCTCAGATCGTAAAGAAAACCGCAAAATTTCAACAGATGTAAAAAATATTGTGAAATGACACGCAAAAAGTGTACTGACATGGGACAACTAAGTTCGCTGTAAGTCAGCAAGCTAGCAACGCTCACTTACGAGAAGCCTACTGCGCTTCGCTATGCTGTCCATTTGGCAGCCTGTCAGCACGACATGAGCAACGTAATAAGGAAACAAAATGGCAATAGAACTCCTAACACCTTTCACAAAGGTAAAATTAAAAACTGAAGAAGGTGAGAAACGGCGAGCAATCGGGCTTTTTTGGGGTAATTTTAATCCTGTGCATATTGCGCATATGGTAATTGCTGATCAGGTGCGTCAGCAACTTCATCTGGAAAAAGTCGTTTTCTTGCCTGAGCATAATACTGACGGTCACGTTGCTAGTATGCTCACTGCTGCGATTGATGGAAGAGAGGGACTTGAGGTAGATGCTTGCCGTTTGCGTGCTAAAAATGGAGACGATATTTACCGTACGGTACTCGATTTGCGTGAAGAAAATCCTGAATGTGATTTCTACTTCATTGTTGGCGGTGATATGATTTCTGGACTTTCTGCTTGGCCGCACATTGATGAATTGATTGACATGGTGCAATTTGTTGGGGTTAGACGTCCGAGATACCGAGCGGGAACTTCCTATCCGATTTTGTGGGTGGATGTGCCTGCGATGGATGTTTCTGGAAATTTGATTCGTGAGCAACTTCACCGTGGGATTATTCCTCATTTTTTGTTGGCACCAAAAGTGTTGAATTATATTTTGAAAGAAGGCTTGTATGTTTGATTTTTATGAGGAAGTAGGGCTTTCAAGGTCTGCGCTCTTGGAACGGATTTCTGAAAATGTGAAAGCATCGCGTTTTAAGCATATTTTAGGTGTGGAGAAAGCAGCAATAAAATTGGCAGAGAAATATGGTGTAAATCCTCATAAAGCAAGTTTAGCAGCTCTTTTGCATGATTATTGTAAAGAAGAATATGACGCAACTTTTCTTGCTTTGATTGACAAATATCATCTTGATGAAGAACTCAAAAACTGGGACAATAATATCTGGCACGGCAAAGTCGGTATTTGGAAAATGCGTGAAGACTTTGGCTTGCAGGATGATGAAATTTTGCGGGCGATTGAGATTCACACGGTGGGGAGTCAAGAGATGTCTGAGCTTGCCAAAGTGCTTTATGTGGCGGATTATATTGAAGAGGGACGTGATTTTCCAGGTGTGGTCGAGGCCAGGTGTGTGGCTTGGGATGATCTGAACAAGGCGGTAGCCTTTGAAACGATGCGACTCGTTAGCTATCTGGCAGAGCGGAGATTGACGATTTATCCTGAGACTTTTGAGGCTTACAATGCTTTTATTAGTTATTTAAGATGAAAAATGAGTCTGTCAGTATGCTGACGAAAAATTTGGAGGTCATAAAATGATTCGGAAAGCTGAAATGAAGGATGTAGTGGATATTACACGGTTGTCAGCAGTCCTTGGTTATCCTGTCAGTCAATCAGTGATTAAGCAAAATCTTTCACGGCTCTTGCTGGATGAAAGGCACGAATTTTGGGTTTATGAGCTGGATGACACTGTTATCGGTTTCATTGAGGCGGAAACTTATGAGGCGGTTTACTCTGCGGATATTATGTTAAATGTTTTGGGGCTGGTTGTGGATACCGCTTGTCAAGGAAAATCTATCGGTGGTCAATTGCTGACAGAGTTAGAGCGACGTGCGAAGGCGCGTGGAATTTCTGTCATTCGCTTAAATTCTGGCGAGCAACGTTATGAAGCACACCGTTTTTATGAGAAACAAGGTTATCACTCAAATCATTCGCAAAAGCGCTTTTTGAAGTTTTTGTAATTCTGTCAGTTCAATGCGATTACCGTGAGCATTGAATCAGCGAATGGAGGGACTTATCAGCTTAGCTGAGAAGTCCGTCAGTATACTGACAGAGTGAAACTTACGAGCTGTCAGTAGATATTTATTGTGTAGATGAACGGGTTTGTTTATCTAGCAAGTTTTATGTTAAAATAAGTGGTCTAGGTTTTGAAAAGTAGAGATGAGCTCCGCTTTTCAAAGCCTATACGAGTTCGTCCCAAATTATTGATAATGAGGGGGAGTTGTGGTTATATTGTTTTATAATTTATTTTTTTAAGTAAAATAATATTAGAAATAGAAAATGAGAGAGAAATTAAATTTGGATTCAAAAAAATTACTTGAAGTTGTAGTGAAAGCTGCCGATGACAAAAAGGCATTGGATATTATTGCATTGGATGTTGCAGAAGTGTCGGGGATTGCTGATTATTTTGTGATTATGGAAGCGATGAATGCCCGTCAATTAGATGCAATTGCTGATAATATCGCAGACCAAGCAGAACTTGCTGGCGTACAAGCAGCAGGGCATATCGAAGGCGATGCACGCACAGGTTGGGTATTGATTGACCTTGGAGATATTGTTGTTAGCGTTTTTGGACATGATGAACGTAGTCATTTTAATCTTGAAAAACTCTGGTCTGATGCACCATTAGTAGATGTATCTGCTTATATTTCAGAATAGACGTGTTCCGAGACAGCCTTGCATTCACAAATTCGGTAGGACTAGGCAAAAAAAGCTGGATTTAATATTAGAATGAGCTTAAAATCAGCTTGCTCATTTTATTAGTCATTCTGAAATTGGTGGGTTATGGTGCGAAGCACCGTAAATCATTGTATCTTTTTACAATGGGTTAGCGATAGAATAGATTCAATCTGTGAAAAAGTCTTACTGACCGCTTTGTCAGTAATATTTTTTGTATTTGTCAGTACTGACAGAAGGAATGGTGAGATAAAAATGAGTTTTTATGAAGATTTTTCTAAAGTCTACGACCAAGTGATGGACCAAGAGTTGTACGACCAATGGTTGGCTTTTACATTGCGCCATCTTCCGAAACAAACACAGTCCATTTTTGAATTAGCCTGCGGTTCAGGAGCTTTGTCCGTCCGTTTGGCAAAGCAAGGCTATGCTGTTACGGGCCTTGACATTTCAAAGGAAATGCTGACTCTTGCGAGTAATAAGGCACATGATGCGGGTGTAAAAATTAGTTTTACGGCGGGAGATATGCGAAAACTTTCAAGTTCAGCAAAATTTGATGCGGTGACATGTTATTCAGATTCGCTCTGTTATTTGGTGGATTTAGATGAGATACAACAGACTTTTGACGGTGTTTATGACCTTCTTTGTGACGGTGGGACATTCATCTTTGATGTGCATTCAACTTATCAAGTTGATGAAGTTTTTCCAGGTTATTCTTATCATGAAAATGCAGAAGACTTTGCATTTCTTTGGGACTCTTTTGAAGGAGAGGTGCCACATTCAATTGTGCATGAACTTAGTTTTTTCATTCAGGATAAAGCTGGGAAGTTTATCAGGCGTGATGAGGTGCATGAAGAACGAACATATCCCATAGAAGATTATCTATCACGTCTTGCTACAGCTGGATTTTCTGAAGTAATGGTTTGTGCAGATTTTGAAGATAAGGCACCAGTAGAGGATAGTAGACGCTGGTTTTTTGTGTGTAAAAAATGACTAAAATAACAGGTATCATTGCAGAGTTTAATCCTTTTCATAATGGACATCAATATCTACTAGAACAAGCTTCCGGAATAAAAATCGTTGCTATGTCTGGAAATTGGGTTCAGCGTGGAGAGCCTGCGATTTTTGATAAATGGACACGTGCAGAAATGGCGCTGCGCTGCGGTGCAGATTTGGTAGTGGAGTTGCCGACAACGGTATCTGTTCAAGCAGCTGATTTTTTTGCTGCAGGGAGTGTCAAAATTTTGGCAAATTTAGGAATTGACACACTTTTATTTGGTAGCGAATCAGATACGGATTATAACCTAATTTCCAAAATTTATGCTGAAAAATCAGTAGAAATGCAAAAATTTTTGGAAAATTTACCCCAGCACCTCTCTTATCCAGAAAAAACGCAGATGATGTGGGAAAAATTTTCTAATGTAAAGTTTGATGGCAATACACCTAATCATGTTTTAGCGCTTGCTTATGCTAAAGCTTGTGCTAGGTGTCAGATTGTACTTCAGCCAGTTCGTCGTTTAGGAGAATTTCATTCGTTGTCACTTTCAGCATCTTTTGTAAGTGCGACAGCCATCAGAAAGGGCTTGCTGACAGGTCTGTCAGTAGACAACGGATTTCCATCAGTACTGACCGGCTTGTATGAGCACCCTAAAACAAGTTGGTCAGTTTACTTTCCGCTTTTGAAATACAAAATTATTTCGTCAGTACTGACAGATATTCATCAGATGAATCAGGAGTTAGAAATCCGAATCAAGTTAGCTGCAAAACAAGCTCAAAGCTTTGAGGAATTAGTCGAACTTACCTCTACAAAACGTTATACAAAAGCTAGAATTAGGCGTTTATTCACTTATATTTTACTGGATATTCCAAGAGATTTTGCTGGACCTGAACGAATCCATGTCTTAGGATTTACAAAGCAAGGTCAGAAAATATTGGCGCAAGCAAAAGATAGAGTGCTGACAAAGATTGGTCAGCAACCGTGGGACACCGTTACACAAAAGTCGGATGAAATTTACCGCTTAGGAAATTCAGAACTTCAAGAGCAAAATTATGGACGTAAACCGATAATCCTTCCCTGAAAACTTCAGAGCAAACGCTTTGAAGTTTTTATTATAAATGGCGCAAACGTTTGCATAACAATTGCTATTTTATCAAAAATAGTATATTTTGGAAGTAACAAAAAATCAATAATAAAGCTAAGGGAGAGTGATGAAAAATAAAAAGTGGATTATTTCATTAATCATTTGTTGCTTGTTGGGTTCTCTTGTTTACTCCGAACCTGTATTGTCGCAGATGAACGGAGCACCCCAAAAAGCTGCACAAATCAAACCATCCATACGAAAAGTTGGAAAAGACGGTCAAACAGGAGGTTTGCTTCAAACCTTGCTGCCCCACGCGCTTCCTTCCAATCAACTGCAATCCACGGCAACTCAAGATTCTTTAGGGTCTTCTGGAACGACAGATAATCTTCCAGAAACAACAACATCCAGCTCAAGCCCCATTGTGAGTAGTGGCGCTTTGCCAGCACTGTGGAATCCTCTGAATCCATCATCCACAAATTATCAAAAAGTAACTCCTGTTTTGAATCAAGGAATCCAGAATATCTGCTGGAGCTTCACAGGAACAGACACCATTGCCACAAGCAGTCTTTCACAACTGGGAACAGCACCTAGCTTATCTCCTGTTTATTATGATTATTTATCTGCTTATAATGCTTTTACGAATAATACGATAAATCCTTTATCCATCATGCTCTACAATACAACAGGTCAGCTTGTGCCACGGCAGCTTTCAACGGATGGAAATACCTTAGACTATGTTCCAGTGATGAGCGTACAAGGCTACGACCCAGTAACTGCTACAAGTTTGCCTCAACCTCAGCCTGTAACCACTGCACTTGACACACCAATGAATCAAACGGCTTTTAACAACCTAACCAAAGCAAACGTCCATGTCAGTGATAGCTACAAACTGACAGGCTTTGCGCCAAATCAATTGCCGGCAAGTTCGAGTGCAATAATGAATCGCGTCAATCAAATCAAACAACTGGTTTATCAATATGGCGCAGTACAGTTTGGTCTTGAAGCAGGCATTTCACTTGTTGCTCCTTATTACAATTCACAGACGAATGCTTCTTATGTCCCTTATTCAGCGGCTACAGCAGGAGGTGCATTGGTCACAACTTATGATAATCAAGAATACCTCAATCAAGACCATGAACTACAGATTGTTGGTTATGATGACAATTATTCTGCTAACAATTTTACTCAAAATCCAGGAATGAATGGTGCTTTTGTAGTGAAAAACACATGGGGAACTAGTTTTGGGATTGGAGGATATTTTTATCTGTCTTATGCCGATGTCTATGTTGCAGGTTCTGAAATCTATGCGGACGAAGTTGTGACAACGCAATCTGGAGAAAAAACATACAGTGCAACCAATATTTCGCCCGAAGCATCGGGTTATTATTATCCACTCTCAGGAAGTTCAAATATTGTTAACACTATTTTTGCAAACACTTATACGAGTCAAACTGTTAGTACCAATCAAGTAGAACAACTGAATTCTATCTCAGCTTATATAGATCAAGCTGGTGTGAGTGTTGAACTACTCTACAAAACAGGCACGGCTAATTCTGGTACTTATACACAATTAGGAACTTATACCTTTACAGATGCAGGCTATCAGACGATTCCATTAAGCAATGCCATCGTACTCCCAAGCAACAGCTCCTATACAGTTGCTATCCAGATTCTTAGTTTACCTTCAGCTTGTAAAGCGCTTAATGTGCCAGTACAGCGTAAAAGCGATGGTTCAACGGGGATATATCCTGTCATGACAACAGGAAATTCGTGGTCTAAATATAGCGGAAGTTGGACGAACTTGAGTAGCACAGAGAGTGCGAATTTGTATTTGGGAGCGAATACGGAGGTGATGCCATTACAATCCCCAAGCATCTCATATCAAACTCAAGTGCAAAATTATGGCTGGGTCTCTCCCACTTACAATGGTCAAACCAATGGAACAACTGGTCTTGCGCTTAGGGTTGAAGCGCTTAAAGCCTCTCTTCTTAATCTTCCCTCCAACCTCTCAGGTAATATTCAATATCAAGCCTATGTTCAAGGAATAGGCTGGCAAAGCACGACCGCCACAGATGGAGCAATCGCTGGAACAGTAGGACAAGCCAAGCGCATGGAAGCATTTAGAATGCAGCTCACTGGATCTATCGCTAGTCAATACGACGTTTATTACCGCGCCTACGTCCAAAATATCGGCTGGCTCGGTTGGACCAAGAATTGGCAGACTGCAGGGACTTCTGGAATGGCTTACCGCATAGAAGCGGTGCAAGTCCAACTCGTTGCCAAAGGAAGCGCCGCACCGTCTAACGGTTCTGTCACTTTCCCTTATTTGACTCTTCCAACAGTAAGTTATAGTACTCATGTTCAAAATATCGGCTGGCAAGCCCCCGTTGTGAATGGTGCTTTATCAGGAACAACAGGGAAGTCACTTAGGATGGAAGCCTTGAAGGTAGAACTTCAAAATATTGCTTCAGGAGTAACAGGTGGAATAACCTATCGGAGTCAATCTCAAAAAATTGGTTGGCAAGCATGGGTATCTGACAATAGTATTTCTGGAACGACAGGACAGGGACTGAGAGATGAAGCCATAGAGATAAAACTTACAGGTGGACTCTCAAACTATTTCAATGTTTATTACCGTGCTCATGTTCAAAGTATCGGTTGGCAAGCGTGGGTATCTAATGGGGCAACCGCTGGAACAGTAGGAAAAGGACTTCGGATGGAGGCTTTGGAGATAAAGATTATTCCTAAAGCTAATCCTGCACCTTAATTAGTGAGATTCTATTAAGTGGGAGGTGCTGGAGAGCTATACAATAATATTGCTTTTATGATATAATATTAGAGAAAAAATCAAGACAAGCAAGTATGGCTTGCCATTAATTATAAAAAATTCTAAGGAGAAATTTCCAATGGGACGTAAATGGGCAAATATTGTTGCTAAAAAAACCGCTAAAGACGGTGCAACTTCTAAAGTATATGCAAAATTCGGTGTTGAAATCTATGCCGCTGCAAAACAAGGTGAACCAGATCCAGAATCAAATTCATCATTAAAATTCGTTATTGAACGGGCAAAACAGGCGCAAGTTCCAAAACACGTCATTGATAAAGCGATTGATAAAGCAAAAGGTGGGGGCGATGAAACTTTCGTTCAAGGACGTTATGAAGGATTTGGACCAAACGGCTCAATGGTTATCGCTGAAACGCTAACTTCAAATGTCAATCGTACGATTGCTAATGTTCGTACCACTTTCCATAAAAATGGTGGGAACATTGGTGCTGCAGGTTCTGTTAGCTATATGTTTGATAACACGGGGGTTATCGTATTCGCTGGAAATGATGCAGACAGCATCTTTGAAATCTTGCTTGATGCTGAGGTGGATGTGCGCGATGTGACTGAAGAAGAAGGAACAATCGTGGTTTATACTGAACCAACGGACCTTCACAAAGGGATTGAAGCCTTAAAAGAAGCTGGTATCACTGAATTTTCAACAACTGAACTTGAATTGATTGCTCAGTCAGAAGTTGAACTTTCACCAGCGGACCTTGAAATTTTTGCGGGTCTTATTGATGCCCTTGAAGATGATGATGATGTTCAACGCGTCTATCATAATGTTGCTAATATGGATTAAAAAATTATTCTTGCTGTCAGTATACTGACAGTTTTTTTATTACTGACAAAGTGATTTGTAAGCAAATGAAACTGACGAAGCGCTGTCATCAAAATTTTGAAAGAAAATCTATGTTATAATGAAAAGTATGAGAACACTTTCGAAAATTGATTTTAAAAAATTGGATAAAAATATTATTACCCTAAACATATTGAAATCATTGATGTTCCACAGATGAGCTTCATTACGATTTCGGGTGCAGGAGCACCAGCAGATGTGGAATTTCAGGAAGCAATTCAGAAGCTTTATCCTGTGGCTTATGCGATTTCGATGAGTTATAAGCGGCAAGATGTGGAAATTGCTGACTTTCAGCCTTTTGTGGTTCCTCCTCTTGAAGGATTGTGGACAAGTAAAGAAGCACCAGAAAATGGTGTGCTTGATAAATCAAATTTTATTTGGAAAATCATGCTTCGAATGCCCGATTTTGTTACAAGAGATACAGTTGAATGGGCGAAGTCTGTCAGTACTGACAAAAAGAAAATGAACTTTTCGGAAGTCAGATTTGAAGAAATAACTGATGGAAAGTGTGTTCAGGCGATACATATTGGATCATTTGACACTGAAACAGAAACTTTTGAAGAAATGGTAAACTTCGCTGCTCATGCAGGATATCGACCTGTTCATAAAAATTTTCATCATCGCGAAATCTACCTCAGTGATTTTCGAAAAACAGCAGCTGAAAAATTAAAAACGGTATTACGCTTATATTTGGAAAAAACAGACTAAGTTAATAACTTACACTAGCTCACCTCTGAATCTAGGCTAGCGGATTTAGTAGTTGAATCGTAGATATACTGCCTGTTGCTCTTGTTAGTGTAGTGAACCATTTCGCCTTGCTGTTGTGGTGTGAAACGAACGTAGAGTACTCACAGAACGATGTACGAAGTGCGTACCTTGCGCTTGCGCAAACTTTAAAGATAAGACAATTTACACAGAAGTGTTATGTATAGAAAGGACTTGAGCCATAATTTGCAAGCATTAAAACTTGTGTGAAGCTCATATTTTGTATGAAGAAAACAGACTGGTCACAACCCCTACGCAGCAGACTGCCGCAAGAATATTTCCCTAATATGATTCATTTCATTAACGAAGTTTACTCAAATGGTAAGATTTATCCGGAAGAGTCTCAGATTTTTAGAGCGATTGAGTTGACAGAGTTGCGTGATACAAAAGTGATTATCGTTGGGCAAGATCCTTATCCGCAGCCTGGCAAAGCACAAGGACTTGCTTTTTCCTATCCTGCAACTTTTAAGGTGAACCGTCCAGATTCCATTGTTAATATTCAGAAAGAACTTGCTGACGAAGGTTTTGCCAAAACTGACAGCGACTTGACTGCTTGGGCAGAGCAAGGGGTGCTTTTGTTAAATGCAGTGTTAACAGTACCAGCGTTTTCTTCTAATGCTCATGCAGGAAAAATCTGGGAACCATTGACTGATGAGCTGATAAAAATTGCATCAGATGATGACAGACCAAAAGTATTTATTCTTTGGGGTGGCTTTGCGCGTAAAAAAGCACAATTGATTGATGCGGATAAACATTTGATTTTAGAGGCACCGCATCCCTCTCCTTTGTCAGCTAGTCGTGGCTTTTTCGGTTCAAAACCGTTTAGTAAAGCTAATGAATTTTTGATACAAACAGGTCAGGTGCCTATTGACTGGAGCAAATAGAACTTATAAAAGAACGTAAAGCAAGTTTTTGAAGCATTGGCAAGTTATACTAGATTCACTTCAAAATCTGATAGGTTGCGCAATTGTCTAGCTAGATAAAACGGATGCACAGTGAGTGATAATCGTTTGAATACATATTATGGTGTTGTTTCAGTGCCATGAAGTTGCGCGGCGATGGCACTTGTGTTGTTATTTTTTACAAGGAATTGGTGATAGAATATGGAAATTTTGTACCTCGATACTGCGGATAGACATAAGATTAGAATGACTTGCTTTGCGCCAGATACAAAACCAAAAGGAGTGATTCAGTTTGTGCATGGTTTTGGGGAAGGCTTAGAACACTTTGCTGATTTAGCAGGATTTCTAATTGCAAAAGGCTATGCATTTGTGGTGCATGACCAACGCGGTTTTGGGAAAGAAGCCCACCGCAGAGGAGTTCATGGTTCCTATGAAAATTTTTTGAATGATATTGAAATTGTGCGCGAGTGGATTGGTCAGAAATTTCCGCAAGTTCCTGTCGTGCTCTTTGGTTTTTCAATGGGTGGAAATATCTCAAGCAATTATATTTTAAAACGTGGAAGCAAGTCCTACCAAGCATTAGTTTTAGAGAGCCCTTGGCTCAGTCTTGATAAAAATCCAAAAAAAGCTACGATTGCTTTAGCAAAATTCTTAGGAAATTTAAATAAAAACTTGCGTATCAAATCAGGTTTAAATGTTCAGGCGATTATGAGAGATAAAGCTCGTTTGAGTGAAATTTTGACGGATGGCATTTATCACGATACAATCTCCATGAGACTTTTTAGTGAAGTTCGTGAGCATGGTGAGTATGCTTTAGAGAATGCGAATAAAATAAAAATTCCGACCTTGCTCTTAGGAGCAGAGCAGGATAAAATTGTTAGCATCAGAGCGATTCGGACATTTGCAGAACGTGCAGATAAGAATATGAAGTATCATGAGGTAGCAGGGGGCTACCATTGTCTACATTATGACTTAGGCTATGATCAAACACGACATCTACTGGTTGGATTTTTAGATGGAATATTTTAAAAATAAGCATCATCACCGCAGATTAGCTAAGATGTGAGAAGAGCTCGATTTGAAATCATGAAAATTAGGAAATTGCAGTTTCGCGCAACAGCATGGTTCTGGAATTTCTCTATTTTCACTGATTTCAAGCATTCTAAACTCAGTTTAAATTATGAACCTTAAAGTATTTGACAAACTCTCCCTCTTTTTGATAGAATGGAAGTGTCGTGTGAAAGACCACGAAATCTTCTGCTTAGAAATGGGGTGAAATTAAATGTCAAAAACTGTTGTACGTAAAAACGAATCGCTTGACGATGCACTCCGTCGTTTCAAACGTTCTGTAACAAAAGCTGGAACTCTTCAAGAACTCCGCAAACGTGAACACTACGAAAAACCTTCTGTAAAACGCAAACGCAAATCAGAAGCAGCTCGTAAACGTAAAAAATACTAATTTTGGTAAATAAAAGTTACTGACAATGTCTGTCAGTAACTTTTTGTTTCTGTCAGTATATTTTACCAGTATCTTGCTATAATAGGGCTATAGAATGGAAGAGGCTATGTCTAAGATTAAACATATATTTTCTGATTTAGATGGTACATTGCTGGATGATAGTGGGAAAATTTCTGTGCGGACTCAAGCCGTTGTGAAAAGTTGTGGTATTCCGTTTACATTAGTTTCTGCGCGTACGCCACAAGCGATGGCGGCTATGATTGAAGAGTTGAGCTTATATACACCACAAATTGCTTTTAATGGCGGTTTGATTTTTAATCGTGAGCAGATTTTGGCGCAATATCCATTAGAATTTTCCACCGCTAAACAGTTGATTCAAAAGCTCAAAATACAATATCCTGAAATCAATCTTAGCATTTACACTTTGGAGAACTGGTATATTGAGCGCCGCGATAAAGATATTGAGCAGGAAATGCAGTATACACCTCAAAAACCAGTATTGATAGATTTTGAGGTATTACTAGTAGAACCTCTTAAAATTTTTAAAATTCTTCTGATTATTCCTGACACTCAACGTTTGATGGAGATTCAAAAAAGTATGAAGTATTTAGAAAAACAGGATGTTATTGTCCAAAAAACATGGGAATCTTATCTTGAGATTACCTCAATTTTTGCTCAAAAATCTTTCGCCATCAAGAAAATTGCAGATGATGAACACTTGAGAAATCATGAATTAGCAGCCTTTGGTGATAATTATAATGACTTAGCAATGCTAAAAGAGGTGGGTATGCCTATTGTCATGGGAAATGCATCAGAGGAAATTAAGAAAGTTGGCAAATTTATTACAAAAAGCAATGAGGAAGATGGAGTTGCAGTTGGTATTGAGCGTTATATTCTCTGACAAATCAGCGGATAAAAGAATGGTCAGATTGACCATTCTGTCAGTTTGTCACGATTGAATAATGAGTGACAAATCGGTGGATAAAAGAATGGTCAGATTGACCATTCTGTCAGTATACTGACAAAAATAAAATTAAAACGTTACCATAAAATTTTCAAAAACAAAATCAAAAATTTTGTGATATAATTAGCTTATTAAAAATAATCAAAAGAATCGAGTTCGACATTCGCTGAAGTTGTAAGCCTAATGGTGTTTTTATGACTTCTGGGCGGTTGGACTCACATCTTGAAGGAGAGTTTTCCAAAATGGCAAAATTGACTGTTAAAGACGTTGAACTTAAAGGTAAAAAAGTTCTTGTACGTGTGGACTTCAATGTTCCACTTAAAGATGGCGTAATTACTAATGATAACCGTATTACAGCTGCCCTTCCAACAATCAAGTATATCCTTGAGGCAGGTGGACGTGCAATCCTCTTCTCTCACCTCGGACGTGTAAAAGAAGAAGCTGATAAAGCTGGTAAATCACTTGCTCCAGTAGCAAAAGCTCTTTCTGAAAAATTGGGACAAGAAGTTGTATTCCCAGGTGTAACACGTGGCGCCGAACTTGAAGCAGCAATCGCTGAACTTAAAGACGGTGAAATCCTGCTCGTTGAAAACACTCGTTTTGAAGATGTTGACGGTAAAAAAGAATCTAAAAATGATCCTGAACTTGGTAAATACTGGGCTTCACTCGGTGATGGTATCTTCGTCAATGACGCATTTGGTACAGCTCACCGTGCGCACGCTTCAAACGTTGGTATCTCAGCAAATGTCGAAAAAGCTGTTGCAGGATTCCTTCTTGAAAACGAAATTGCTTATATCCAAGAAGCAGTTGAAAATCCAGTTCGTCCATTCGTAGCCATCCTTGGTGGTTCAAAAGTTTCTGATAAGATTGGTGTTATTGAAAACTTGCTTGGTAAAGCTGACAAAGTCATCATTGGTGGTGGTATGGCTTACACATTCTTCAAAGCACAAGGTATCGAAATCGGTAATTCACTTGTTGAAGAAGACAAGCTTGATCTTGCAAAAGAATTGCTTGAAAAAGCGCAAGGTAAATTGATTTTGCCAGTTGACTCAAAAGAAGCTGATGCATTTGCAGGTTACACAGTTGTTAAAGATACAGAGGGTGAAGCTGTTGATGCAGGTTTCCTTGGACTTGACGCTGGACCTAAATCAGTAGCAAAATTTGCTAAAGAACTTGAAGGTGCTAAAACAGTCGTTTGGAATGGTCCTATGGGTGTCTTTGAAAATCCTGACTTCCAAGCAGGTACAATCGGCGTAATGGATGCTATCATTGCTCAACCAGGTGTAAAATCAATCATTGGTGGTGGTGACTCAGCAGCAGCCGCTATCAACCTCGGTCGTGCAGATAAATTCTCATGGATTTCAACAGGCGGCGGTGCTTCAATGGAGCTTCTTGAAGGTAAAACACTCCCAGGGCTTGCAGCATTGACTGATAAATAAGATTTGAGACTCTGTCAGTACTGACAGAGTTTTTTTGTTTGGTTATCCTTGTTGCATATAGGTTAGAACCTGTTTTTGAGTGGAAGGCACATTTTGTAGTTGAGCCTGCTTGCTTAGAACGTGGGAAAAGTGTATTTATTTTTCTTTTTCCATGCCTATGGTGCTCCGCTGTCTGTTGGCTTATGTTTTTAGTGCAAAGAGTCAAGTCATTTTTTATCATTTCGTGCTAATCGTACTCATATCTTGATATAATTGAGTTCGCAACACCAGAAACTCTGAGAAAAGATAAAATGGAACCTGCTCTACGAGCAGAACCACATTTTTCTATTTCTCTCCGCTTCTTGACGGTGTTGCTCATATCTTGATATAATGAAATCATGGAAAAAATTACAGTAACAAAGCAAGCGGTAAAGAAGTTACGAGCGGGTTATCCATTGCTTGTAAAAGAGGATTTGACGCTTGATATAGAAGAAGATCGTTTTGTGCAATTTTTTGATGGGCAACAACATTTTCTTGGAACAGGATATTTATCAAAGCAAAATAAGGGTGTAGGGTGGCTTTTAACCGCCGATAATATCAAGATTGATCATCATTTCTATGTAGAAAAATTTGTAGCAGCACGTAGTTTAAGAGCAACATTTTTTCAAGACGAGTTGACGACTGCTTTTCGTTTGTTCAATGGTGAGGGAGATGGCATTGGTGGTGTGACTGTTGATTTTTATGCGGGTTACGCTGTTTTTTCTTGGTACAATGCCTTCATTTTTGCCCAAAAAAAAGCAATTTTATCTGCTTTTAAAGTTGTTTTCCCTGAGATAATAGGAATTTATGAAAAAATAAGATTTGTCAGTACTGACAAAAATTCTGTCAGTAAAGAAAGTAGCTTTGTTAGTGGGAAAGAAGCGTCAGAGCCTCTGCTTGTCAAAGAAAATGGGGTAATGTATGCGACTTATCTCAATGAAGGGCTGATGACAGGGATTTTCCTTGACCAGAAAAATGTTCGGGCCGAACTTGTAAATGGTTTGGCCGCAGGTAAAACTCTACTCAATATGTTTAGTTATACTGGTGCGTTTTCCGTAGCGGCGGCTTTTGGAGGGAGTGCCCAGACGACTTCTGTGGATTTGGCGAAGCGTTCGCTTGAAAAGACCCGTGAGCAATTTTTAGTCAATGGAATTGAGCCGGAAACGCAGAAAATCTATGTGATGGACGTGTTTGGCTATTTCAACTACGCGAAGAAAAAACAGCTTTCTTATGATGTTATCGTCCTCGACCCACCTAGCTTTGCAAGGAATGGGAAGAAAACTTTTTCGGTTGCCAAAAACTATGGCGAATTGGTGGCATCATCTGTGGAGATTTTGGCGACAAATGGGCTACTCATTGCCTCAACCAACGCTGCTAATGTAACAGACAAGAAATTTCGTCAAATGGTAGAGCAGGCGCTAAAAAATAAGGGCGTGAGTTTCACGATTTTTCAGGAAGAAAAACTTCCTTCTGATTTCCATGTTGCAAAGGAGTTTCCAGAGGGAAATTATTTGAAAGTTCTGTTTATTAATATAAAAAAATAATCTTTTACGATTTATATCACGATAAAGAAAACTTGTCAGCATACTGACAGGTTTTTATTTACTGATAGAATAGTTTCTCTTGAATTTAGAGGATATCTATTTTAATTTCTCCCAAAAAATGAGTAGAAAACTCATTTTGACAGGAATTGAGCTTAATCTTTAAAAAATTTGTCCACAAATAAATATTGTATGTACCAATTTTTATTGTAAAATCAACATTGTAACCGCTTTACTATATGTTTTAGATGTGATAAAATGCAAAGATAGTCTTAAAAATGAGTCTGAAATAGTCTATCTCTAATTTTTCTATAAAATTAAAGATAAACAAGTATAAGAATAGGAGAAATGAGCAATATCTTGCTTTGTTATGGATGAAAAATATTATAAACTATTGAAACAACAATTTTCCTCAAAAGAAGCGGTGCTGACAGAAATCATTAATTTGAATGCAATTTGCGAATTACCAAAAGCAACAGAGCATTTTGTTAGTGATTTACATGGCGAATACGATGCATTTAATCATGTTTTGCGTAATGGTTCAGGAAGTATCAAGGAAAAATTAAGAGAAAGTTTCCCAACATTCACTTCCAAACAAATCTCTGAACTTGCAACCCTGATTTATTATCCACAAGAAAAACTTGACTGTGAACAAGCAAAGCATTCAAAGGCATCCTTTGCAGAATATTGTCAGCAAAATCTTCTCTACTTACTAAAAACAGCAAAATTTGTAGGAAGGAAATATACGCGTTCTAAAGTTCGTAAAGCATTACCAGAAAAATTTCGGTATATTTTAGAAGAACTTGTGAGCGAAGTCGACTCAACGACAGATAAACAAGAATATTTTGATTCTATTGTTCAAAAGCTACAGGATTTAGGTGAGTTGCCAAACTTGATTGTTGCTTTAGCAGATACAATTCGCAGATTAACAGTTGACCATCTTCACGTCGTAGGAGATATTTATGACAGAGGCCCTTACCCTGATAAAATCATTGACAGACTGATGAAAATGCCATCAGTAGATGTTCAATGGGGAAATCATGATATTGTCTGGATGGCAGCTTTTGCAGGCTCTCCTCTTGCGATGATGAATGTGATTCGGATTTGCGCGCGCTATGGCAATCTGGACATTCTTGAAGAGCGCTATGGCATAAGTTTGAGAAGTTTGCTAGAGTATGCTGATTATTATTACCAACCAAGTGAGGCCTTCCATCCACGACTCACAGACGGTGTGCGACTCTCTCATGAAGAAAATGATTTACTTAATAAACTACAACAAGCCACAGCAATCTTACAGTTCAAACTCGAAAGTCAACTGATTGCCCGCAGACCTGACTTCAATCTTGACCATCGTAATGTGCTTCATTTCATCAATTTTGAACAAAAAAGTATTCAAATAAATGGTAAAAAATACAATTTGATAGATTTTCAAGCCCCGACAATCAACCTAGAAAATCCGTCAGTACTGACAGAAGAAGAAAAATCAATTTTAAATCACTTGTTGAAAAATTTTCAATCCTCAGACAAGCTCAAACGTCATGTTGATTTTCTTCAAGAAAAAGGTTCAATGTACCTACGTTATAATGGCAACTTACTCATTCATGGCTGTTTGCCTCTCCATGAAAATGGGGATTTTAAATCTTTTCGAGTTGAACAACAATCCTACTCAGGACAATCTTTGTTGGATTTCTTTGATAAACACGTAAGAAATTGTCTTGCCCACCCAGAAGAATCAGAAGACTTATCCACAGACTTGATGTGGTATTTATGGATAGGAGAATGCTCATCTCTTTTTGGAAAAGTAGCAATGACAACCTTTGAACGCTATTATATCGCAGATAAAACAACACACATTGAGAAGAAAAATCCCTATTATCAACTTCGTGAAAATCCAGAGATTATCTCAAGAATCTTAGAAAATTTTGACCTCCATCAAGAAGGACACCTTATCAATGGGCATACTCCGATTAAAGAAAAAAATGGTGAGAATCCGATTAAAGCAGGAGGAAAACTAATTGTCATTGATGGTGGATTTTCAAAACCCTATCAAAAAGAAACAGGAATTGCTGGCTACACTTTGCTTTATAACAGTTATGGTATCCAGCTTGTCGCCCATCAACCCTTTTCAACAATAAAGGCCGCTGTAGAGCAAGGGAGTGACATCATGAGCGTAAAGCGATTAGTTGAACAAGTTGCCAAACGAAAAAGAGTAAAAGACACCAATATCGGTCAACAGCTCTTGAAAAATATTGAAGATTTAGAATATCTATTTGAACACTATGAAAAATATTAAATAAAAAGCAAACAACTAAGAATATTGACTAATGTTATTCTTTGTGATAGGATTAGATAAAAAGATGATAAGGAGAAATCATGACCCTATTTGAAAGAATAAAACTCCTAGCAGAGCAAAAAAGAATCAGTTTACGTACAGTTGCGATTGAGCTTGGTTTAGGAGAAAACTATCTCTATTCATTAAAAAACAAAAAGCCAAATGCAGATAATCTTGAAAAGATTGCAGATTACTTTAATACAACGACAGATTATCTTTTAGGAAGAGAGTCAGTCACTGATGAGGATTTAGAAACAAAAATTGATCATGCAGTTATGTTTGGTGGCAAGCCCCTTGATGATAGTGACAGAAAGATGTTTAAAGAACTTTTACACACCTATCTTAATAATAAACCTCAGAAATAAGTGGGGAACGCGATGGAGTATAACGCACTTATTAAAGAGTTAGGCGTAGAAGTCATCCTCTTTTATCCAACCAACCCCGAAAGCCAAACCGATGGGATATATTTTCCAGATGATAAGATTATTTTTGTCAATGGAATGTTAGCGGAAATTGAACGTGAAAATATTATTTTACATGAGTTGGGACACTTGATAAGCGGGCATTACCGTTATGACTGCCAGCCTGACATGATTCATGTCGGAGAAGAAAATCAGGCTGACCGATATATGGTAAAATCTAGAGCAGAGCAATATCTTGAAAGTTTTGACGACAAACCTGATTATGTTGACATTCATGGTTTTCTCACTCTTTTTCATATCAAACCAAGCCTTTATGATATGGCAGACTCAGTTTTTCGACAACTCCTAAATTATTCTAATTAATAAAAATAACGCTGATACTTCGATATTACAGCGTTTTTTCTATGATTTAAGATAAAAAATATAATTATTTTTATCAAAAAGAGTATTTTTCTCTTGACAATAACTATTAAAAAGAGTAATATGAATTCATAAGTTAAAATAATTTAGAAAACAACGATATTTAACAAATCAAGGGTGAAGTCTACCTGCTATCTACTAATTAGAATAATTTATTAATAAAAAACGTTGCAAAAGAATAATTTTAACTTATTAAATAGTCAGAGTGACAGTGCGCACGACTCAGACGATGAATACTATAAAAAATACAAATAGGAGAAATAACACATGGCAGATACAACAACACCGGTACAAATTGAGGGAAAGCGCGTCGTTTATCTTTATCGTCTTTATTCAGATCGGTTGACAGTAGGCGCTTCTGCATTAGCTTTTCAAACAGAAAATGAACACACTATCTCAGCCGATAGTGACATTACTGCTACGAAAGATGGAAATCTTGTTAAAACAAAACCAGTTTCAGAAGAAATTACAGCCACTTCTCTTCTTGCGACTCACAGTCCCTTGATTCAAAAATTTAAAGATGCTGTCCGTTCAGGAGAAACTGTTGAAATTTGGGAGATTAATCTTGATGAACCAACAGCAGACGGTGAAAAATATGAAGCAGAGTATTTCCAAGCAATCATGACAGAATTCACGCTCAAGACAAATGCTGAAGATATTGCTGAAGTTGATACAAAATTTGCAGTCAATGGTGCTGGAAAATCAGGGGAGGCAACCCTATCAGCTGAAAACCAAGCTATTGTAGACTATATCTTCCAAGATACCACAGTAACAAATCCAGCTTAATATAAAAACTTCCTCTGTATCTAGAACAGGAAAATACAGAGGAAGAATTATTTTTTATCACTCACAAAGGAGAAAAAAATGGAACTCGAAATCAATAATAAAATGTATGAATTTAATTTTGGTATGGCATTTTTACGTGATATCAACAAAAAAATCGAAGCACCAATTGAAGCAGGTTCTGCTATCAAGCAGCAAATCGGTCTGAAATATTATCTTAGCTTACTCCTTGATGGTGACTTGACAGCATTAGTAGATGTCTTAGAGGTTGCCAATCGTGCTTGTAGTCCAAGATTATCAGTAAAGGATTTAGACAAATTTATTGATAATGAAGCAGATACAGAGCAACTTTTTGAACAGGTATTAGGGGGTTTAGGGACAGCGAATGCTACCAAGAAGGTAATGAATCAAGTACAGCAAGTGGTAGCCAAGGCTCAAAACAAATCGACAAACTAGAAGATTTTTACGAAGCAGTCGCGAAAAACTGCTTTCGATTTTTTGGGATGACGGATTGGTCACAGATCAATCGTTTGACATTAAAGCAATATCGAATCATGACAGAGGCGCTAAAACTTAGACAAATTGATGAAGAATTTGCAGCACATCGTGAGGCTTATCTTGGATTTGTCGTAAAAGCTGAGCGTCAAGTTGGCAAATATAAAACTAAAGCTGTCTATGATAAGTTTGAAAAATTTTACGATTATAAAGCACAAATCGCTAAAGTGGGAGGAGAGTTTCAAAGTGAGGATAACTCACAAATGCAGACGATTAAAGAGCGTTTCAGAGAGTATATAAAAAAGAAAAAGACAGAATAAAAAAGTTTAGTTCTTTTATCACTTATAGATAACTTTTATGTAAAAGTTATTATCAAAAAATTAGAAAATAAAATGAGCGTAAAGTGTTCAATGATGAATGAAATAACAATAAGAATGATGAGAATAGTGCAATCAAAGAAGCAACAAATGTATTAGAAGGATTTAATAAACAATATAGTAGCAATTTCATTAAAAAATGAGAAAAATCTTAAAGGGACAACATATTGGACAGGTGATTAGCTACTAAAAAGCACTTGGATAATTCCAAGTGCTTTTTTATCTTAGTGCGGTGGGCGGGACTTGAACCCGCACCAAGAATTTTCTCGACAGGATCCTTAATCCTGCGCGTCTGCCAATTCCGCCACCACCGCAAAACAGTACCTTAATATAGTACCATTTCCTCGCATATTGTGCAAGTGCCAGCTGTATGTGGGATTCATACATTTTATAAAAGTATACCTCGTTCACAAAAGAGTTTGCACGAATGCAATTTTCGCTAATCTATATTTTCTGCACTATGAAAGCCCGCAACCCAGCCAGTGACGAAGGCGCAGGTGATGTTATAGCCACCAGTATAACCATTGATATCAAGGAGTTCTCCTGTTAGGAATAAGCCTGCTGTGAGTTTACTTTCCATCGTTTTCGGATTGATTTCTTTAAGACGAACACCACCACCAGTGACAAAGGATTTTTCGATGGGAAAAGTTTGAGCAATCTTAATCGATAAATTTTTGAAAAGGTCAACAAGTTTTTCGATTTGCTTTTCTGTCAGTATTCTGACAGGTAGTTCGGAGGATATTTCGGCTTTTTGGAGAATGAAAATTAGCATACGTTCTTGTGTCAATGCTGATAACGCATTTTTTATAGATTTATCAGATGTTGTAAGTAGCGATAGCTCGTGCTTTAGCTGGCTGGTACTTTTATTTGGAAATTGATCCAATTTTACAGTAACAAAAGGCTCCTCTTTAGCTAAAAGTTGATTAATAAAGCTTGAACAACGTAAAGCTGCGGGACCACTTAAACCAAAATGAGTGAAAAGCAAGTCATGTTGATGGCTTACAACAGTCTTTCCTTTGGCGTTGAGGACTGAAAGTGAAACTTCTCGTAAAGAAATCCCTTGAAGTGCCTTATCTAAAATAAATGTTTCATTAGAAATTAATGCAGATTCTGTGGCATAAAGATGAGAAATGCTATGTCTAGCAGATTTGGCTAAACGATAGCCATCTCCAGTTGAACCCGTGGAAGGATAAGCCCGCCCACCTGTTGATAAGATAATATTTGGTGCAAAAAAATCATCAGAGATAGTAGAAACACCAGTAACAGCAGCATTGTCGAGCAAAAGCTGGGTCACCGTTTGGTTGGGGAAATAACTGATATGCAAACTAAGAATTTTGTTAAACAGGGCATCTACAATGGTTTTTGATTTGTCGGTTGTAGGGAACATTCGCCCATGGTCTTCTTCTTTTAATTTTACGCCAGTATTTTCGAAGAATTCAATGATGTTTTGATTAGAAAATTGAGAAAAGGCGGAATAGAGAAAACGCCCGTTCCCTGGAACATTGGACAAAATTTCTTCAACTGAGCGTGAGTTAGTGACATTACAACGTCCACCGCCCGTCATCAGCAGTTTTTTTCCGACTTTTTTATTTTTGTCAATGAGCGCAACTTTACAACCTTTTTGTGCTGCAGAGATTGCTGCCATCATACCTGATGGGCCAGCGCCAACAACGATTACATCAAATTTTTTCATGTTAAAATTATATCATGAAAACTGATAAATTTGCTTAGAGATTAACGATATAAGTTTTTATAATATATTAATTCCATTTTAAAATCCAGTAAGATTTCATACGTCAGGTGCCCATTTGTTCTAAGTTGCTAAAGCAACAGGGAGAAATGGCTTGCTCTATCTCCAGTTTGATAGTGTATTAGGTGCTACTTTGCATTACGAAGTTAGACTGTAATGTCAATCTGGTGGTGGTTTTTATAACGAACAAGCTATAGTTTTTGTTGAAAATATTTTTTGTCAGTGATGTCAAACTTTTGTTTGGATTTCATGATATAATGAAGATATGATTGAACTGACAGAAAAAAGCTTGAGAAATGTGATTGTCAAAAGACCACGAAATTCGCATAAAGGTAGTTTTGGGCGCGTGGTGATTGTCGGTGGAAATGCTGAGTATGGTGGTGCTGCGATATTAGCAACGACAGCAGCTGTCTATGCAGGTAGCGGTTTGGTTACAGTAGCTTGCCACTTGTCCAATCATACGGCGTTGCACGCACGACTTCCGGAGGCGATGGTCGTTGATTTTGATGATTTACCAACGCTGACAGAGGCTCTGAGTACTGCTGATGTGGTTGTCATTGGCTGTGGATTGGGCTTGGAACGTCTGGATTTACTGACAGAAGTTTTGTCAGCACTGACAGGCACTCAAAAGCTAGTCATTGACGGGTCAGCAATCACACTTTTTTCTGAAAATAATCTAAAACTTAGATTTCCCCAGAATACAATTTTTACACCGCATGAGATGGAGTTACAACGGCTATCAGGACTAAAAATTGGCTGTCAGTATGCTGACAGAGTGCAAAAGTTTGTTAATCAGCTCGGGGCAACGGTGGTCGCAAAATCATCAGAAACAAAAATTTTCTCGCCAAGTCAAGAAATATATTTTCTGACCATTGGAACGCCAGCTCAAGCGACAGGAGGAATGGGCGATACTTTAGCGGGAATGATTAGTGGTTTTTTGGCGCAATTTCATGGAGAAGTCCGTGAAACTGTAGCAGCAGCAACTTATTTGCACAGCTTCATTGCCCAGGACTTAGCGGCTTCACAATATGTCGTACTACCAAGTCAAATTATTGAGCAATTGCCTAAAATGATGAAACGTTTTGAGTGCTGAGTGACTGTAAAAATTTAACAGTATATGAGCGACAAACTTCACATATCAAAGGAGAAAAATATGAATGCAGTAGAATTGGTACAACAAGCGATGCAGAAAGCAGAAGCGATTCGTCCTAAAGTAGGTGGTTTTCCCTATTTAGCGGAGTGTTTGAGGCAAGCAGGTGTACTAAAAAATGTTTGGACTTTGCCTTGCGCGCAGAGTAGTTTTTGGACAGTAAAGGGTGCGATTGCGGTAACAGATGTGCCTTTGATTACAGGGGCTTACGAAGTTCCTCCTTTTGATGAAACGGCATTGATTAAAGCTTTGAGAATTGACCAAGCAGGGGAGACAACGCTTGGGGAATTTTTGCGAGCAGCATGGGAAGCAGGAGTGACTTATTACGTTGTTGATTTTACACAACGTACAGTAACCTACCACGGTGCTTTTGGTGAGAGCTATACTGAAGCTTATCCAGAAGTAAACATTGAATAACACAAAAAAGTTGTTGATGGAGTTTTGTCAGCAACTTTTTTAGCACTATTTTGCTCGAAAAATGCTATAATATTTTTTATGAACTAATAATACTAGAAAAAATACTACTGAACGTAGTTTTGGAAGGAGAATCGAGTTCGTTCTGCGATCATTAGTAGTGTTTGCAGCCTATTTATAACATTTCATCATATATTTCGAGATATGAGGTCTAAAAAGACTCTGGGCCAGTCGCAAGTTTTGCGTAAGGGCTTGATACATTGCATCAAGGCTGTGGATAAGAAAAGGCTTCATTTTTTCCCGTTGCAAGGCACGCACTTTGTGCGCTGTTCTGCGAATGGTTTACATTCGTTTCATTCACTAACACTGTGCGCTTGTTTAGTAAGCGAGCTTGCATCTTCGCTTCGCTCCGCTGTCGATTTCACTAACCGACTAAAGTCGGAAGTTCAAATCGCAAGCCAGCAAAGCTGGCAAGACGAAATGGTAAGAGCAAAAGGCAGTATTACCTGCGGTTCAATTACTGCATCTGTTAACGCAGATTTAGAGGTGAACTAATATGACTTTATCTTTTATGATTTTACCATTTGGTAATGATGGATAACATAGCGAGTGGAATGAATGGAGAAAGTTTTCAAAATGGCGCATGAAATACGTGTTTTGGCGCTGTTTTTCCGAATTAGTTGATAACTTTCTACAATGATAGGGTAGGACTGTTGTATGGGGAATAAAAATACTTGGACGAACTCACATCTTAATTATGCTTAATATTGGACGACGGTATTTAAATTTTTGGCCGGTATTTTTGGCGCTTTTTTTGTTGGTTATTCAAGTGGTAACTAACCTTTGGCTGCCAACAATTACGGCGGATATCATTAATTTGGGTATTGCAAAATCAGATATGCACTATATTTGGTCAATGGGAGGCGTGATGCTTGTGGTCGCGCTCTTGAGCTGGGTAACTGCGGTGGGCAATGTTTATTTTGCTTCAAAGGAATCGCAAGGCGCAGGTAAAAAATTACGTCAAGATTTGTTTAAAAAAGTTCTCTTTATGGATGAGCGAAATTTTCAAGAATTGGGTGATGCCACATTGATTACGCGAACAACAAATGACGTCACTCAGCTACAAAATGTCTTTCAGACCATGCTGCGTATGATGTTGATGGCACCTATGATGCTGATTGGCTCTATTTTTATGGCTTGGAAATTATCACATGATTTGATGCTTGTTTTCTTGATTTCATTGCCAATCTTGACTTTAGCCGTGGTAGTAAATATGGCAATTGCTGTGCCACGTTTCAGGACAATGCAAAAGAAAATTGATAAAATCAATTTAATTTTCCAACAAGGACTGACTGGGGTACGTGTTATTCGTGCTTTTAATCGAGATGATTATGAAGTTGAAAAATTTGATACTGCCAATCGTGATTTGACACATACCAGTCGTGTTGTTTTGACGACGATTGCGATGTTATCACCCATTATGACGGTCATTCTGAGTTTCACAAACATTGGGATTGTCTGGTTTGGCGCACAATTGCTTGGCCAAAATAGGATGGAGATGGGGTCCTTAGTTGCATTTTTGACCTATGCCACCCAAATTTTGATGAGCTTTATGCAACTCTCAGCGGTAGCTGTCATGGTACCGCGTGCTCAGGTTTCTGCTACGCGTGTTCGGGAAGTTTTGGAACTTTTTGATCGTATTAATGACCCTGTCAGTACTGACAAAAATGTTAGCAGTACTGATAGAAGTCTAAAACTGGAAAAAGTAAGTTTTAAATTTGATGAGGCAGAACGAAATGCATTGACAGACCTATCTGTAAATGTGACAGAAGGTCAGACGCTTGCAATCATTGGTGGTACGGGTCTGGTAAATCAACCTTGTTAAATTTGATTGCAAGATTGATTGATGTGACGAAAGGAGCGATTCGCCTTGATGACATTGATATTCGAGAAATGCCTCAACACGAACTTCATAGCAAAGTCGCAATGACACAACAAAAAGCAGTGCTATTTTCAGGAACTGTGCGTTCAAACCTGTATTTTGGAAAGTCAGATGCAACAGAGTCAGAAATGTGGCAAGCACTTGAAATTGCACAGGCTGCTGATTTTGTGCGCGAACAAGGCGGTCTTGATATGACCGTTGAGCAAAATGGTGCAAACTTTAGTGGAGGTCAGCGTCAACGCTTGTCTATCGCTAGAAGTTTAATCAAAAATGCAGAAGTTTATCTATTTGATGATTCTTTTTCAGCGCTGGATTTTGCGACGGATAGCAAGTTACGACAAGCCATTAATCAATCGGAACGACATAAAAATAAAATTAAAATCATCGTTGCACAGCGGATTGCGACGGTAATGAATGCAGAGCAAATTTTAGTTTTGGAAAACGGGCGTGCTGTAGGATTGGGTACACATGAAAGTTTGTCAAAAAGTTGTTCACAATATCAGGAAATTATGCGTTCCCAATTATCTGACCAAGACCTCGAAAAAATGGGTATCCAATTGCAAGGCTGGGGGCAACAAGAGATGTCTATTGAATCAGCGAAAGGAGGGGATAGCCTATGATGCGTGGAAATTATATGAATCGTGGTGGAGGTGGAGCAGAGCGGTTCAAAAAAGTAAGACGAGCTGAAAATTTCTGGCCGACAATCGTTCGTTTATTCAAATATATGCGTCGTGATATGTGGGGCGTGATTTTCTCTATGGTGATTGCTGCCGTCTCGGTGATTTTGTCTGTTCAGGCGCCAAAAATTCTTGGGAATGCGACAACCGTCATCTTTAACGGAGTGACAACGAGTTTAAAGCTCGATCAATCTATCCATATTGATATGGCAAAGGTTGAGTCTATCTTGCTTTATGTTGCTGTGATTTATGTGATTAGTTTTATTTCGGGTGTTTTGCAACAGAGCATTATGACAAGGATTTCTCAACGGACGGTTTATGCGCTCAGACGTGAGTTTAAGGAAAAAATGAGAAAATTGCCAGTGAGTTATTATGATACGCATAATAATGGTGATATCATGAGTCGGATGATTAATGATATGGACAATATCTCAGGAACTTTAAATCAGACACTGATTCAGCTTGTGACTTCAGTTTTACAATTTGTCGGAACGATTTATTTTATGTTGACCATTTCTTGGCAGTTGGCTTTGGTTGCTTTCATCACGGTTCCACTGGCAATGATTACTGTAAGAATCGTCGCTCCAATGTCACAAAAATATTTTGCTGAACAACAAAAAAATCTTGGACTTTTGAATGACCAAATCGAAGAAAATTATGCTGGACATACCGTCGTCAAAACTTTTAATCATGAAGAAGAAACTTTGGCGCGTTTTGCTAAACAAAATGATGATTTTTATCAAACGGCTTGGCGCGCACAATTTGTTTCGACTTTGATTTATCCAACGATGAGGTTTATTAATAACTTGGATTATTTGGCGATGGCTGTCATTGGTGGGGTTAAGGTGGTTTCAGGTACGGTAAATTTGGGAGATGTCCAAGCCATGCTTCAATATACCAATCAATTTTCACAACCTATCACAAATATTTCAAATATGCTTAATACAATTCAGGCAACAGTAGCTTCTGCCGAGCGTATTTTTGAAGTCTTGGACGAAGAAGAACTGACAGAAAACGTAGATTCTCTTGTCATCTCCACTGACGCTTCGAATGTCGATACTCGCTATACCGCTGAATCGATAAGTCGTAGTCGCAGTACGCTGACAGAGTCAAAAAATGCTGACAGTTTTATCAGTTTTGACAAAGTAGCATTTTCTTATAATGAAAATCAACCTTTGATGACTAATGTCAATATTGAAGTAAAAAATGGTGAAATGGTGGCTATCGTTGGACCTACGGGTGCGGGTAAAACCACAATGATTAATTTACTTGAGCGTTTTTACGATACGACATCTGGAGAAATTTTACTTGAAGGCAGAAATATCCGTGAGATGAAGCGAGAAAATCTAAGAAATCGAATGGCAATGGTACTTCAGGAAACTTGGTTATTCAATGGGACAATCATGGATAATCTGCGTTATGGTAGGCTTGATGCGACTGATAAAGAAGTGATTGCTGCTTCCAAGATGGCTTATGCAGATGAATTTATTACTACTCTTCCTCAAGGTTATCAGACCGTTTTAAACGAAGAAGCGACAAATATTTCGCAAGGTCAACGGCAGCTCTTGACGATTGCACGTGCATTTCTGGCTAATCCTGAAATATTGATTCTTGATGAGGCGACGAGTTCAGTTGATACGCGGACAGAACGTTTGATTCAAAACGCCATGAATCGCCTGCTCAAAGGGCGTACAAGCTTTGTTGTTGCTCAC
Organism: Lactococcus allomyrinae; assembly: GCF_003627095.1. NCBI lineage: Bacteria > Bacillati > Bacillota > Bacilli > Lactobacillales > Streptococcaceae > Lactococcus > Lactococcus allomyrinae. Next base: position 2,401,057 of record NZ_CP032627.1, read on the forward strand.
CGTTTATCGACCATTCGAGATAGCGACCAGATCTTAGTCATGAATCATGGAAATATCGTAGAAAAGGGCAATCACGAGCAACTTCTTAACCGCGGAGGCATGTATGCTGACTTATATAACTCACAATTTGCTCAATAATGAAAAATGAAAGCCTGTCAACTCAATGCACCTAAGCGAAGCATTGAATCGGCGAACGAAAGACTTGTCAGCGTAGCTGAAAAGTCTGTCAGTATACTGACAGACTTTTTTTCATATGATTTCTTTCCAAAAGTGAAACATAGTATAATATAATTATGAGATTTATATTAAAATAAAATTAAGGACTCATCATTATATGAGTTCAACTCTTGAATGAAAGGAGAAACGAATGTTTGCAGGTTCTTACAAAATTATTGACGGAAAAACTCAGCTGACAAGACTTGGTATTTTTGGTTCAATCGTTAGTTTCATGATGTTGAGCTTGATGATTCAATGGCCTTTACTACAGGCAGAAAGTCAATTTTCAGCTTTTAGCCAATTTATGCTCTGGACGGCGCCAGTGTTGGTTCCATTGCTTTTGTCAGGTATTTACTTTGTGATTGCAAAATGGCGCTCAACTCATAATAAAACGAGCTATAGTTATGGTGTAGCTTATCATTGGACGTTAGCCAGTCTTTTACCTGTCGCTGCACTTGTCTCGCTCGCAGAATATTTTGCAATTGAAGCCCTTCCTACGGCGGTCGTTCATGCCACTGGACTCATCGTTGCCTTAACCGTTTATGGAATGTTACTTTTGAGTCGTAGAGCAATGATGAAGCACAGTCGAGTATTACTCTTTACCTATGGTTTCTATGCTTTAGCCGCAGCACTACAAGTTGTACTATTTGTAGCTTAAAAAATGTCATAAAAACTCTGTCAGTATACTGACAGAGTTTTTATTTGCTGACAAAGGTTAATAATTTTTCATTTATGAAACGGTACGAATTACGGTACCAGGATAATTAAATACTTGTTTCCAAGTCATTTTGAAACTGGGATGGTAATCACTTAAGCGATTAATACCAACCCCACCAGTGGGAGATGAGGGAGAATCATGCAGAAAGAATCCATCACCTAAATAAATCACGACATGACTATCATCTGGGCGGAAAAGAATAATTAAATCGCCACGTTTGATTTTTGCCCAAGTACTTGAGTATCCTTTAGTAGCAAGAGACCAAGTGTTTGTCCAGGCTTGATTATCAATTGTTTTTCCTCCAAGATGATACATCCAGGAAGTAAAACTAGAGCAGTCAAAATGATTTCCAGCAATAGAGGATGCGGTTCTTCCGCCACCCCAGCAATAAGAGCTTTTTCCTATCAAAGAAATTCCATGTGAAATTGTAGATTCAATGATTCGATTTGTTCCTTTTAATTTTGGAGAATAATTATTCATATAATCAAAATAGGCAGTTGAAGCATCAGCATTGGTAAGGTATGCTTTTGTGGTTTTTCCAGGAGCAGTGCTTCCTTTTCGAACGAGTTGAATCTTAATAGATTCCATACGTGCAGAAATTGCTGAAGTTCCAGCATTTTCACCATTATGCGTCCAGTCCAGCCAACCAAAAGATTGAACTTGTGTTTGATAATAAACATCAAAATATTTGGATATATCCCCAGTTAAAGAAATGGAAATAGCCTCAATCCGTAACGCTTTCCCAGTTGTTCCAGCAGTAGCACCGTTTGAAACCATGCTTTGCCAACCGATCCTTTGTACGTGTGCTTTATATTGAATGCTTCCAGATAATCCTTGAGGAACGTTAGAAAGAGAAACCCTAATTCCTTCCATACGCAACGCTTTTCCCACAGTTCCAGAGATAGTTCCATTAGTTACAGAATTTTGCCAACCAATATTCTGTATATGTGCTTGATAGTTTACCGAAGGTTGGTATAAATAAGGAAAATTAACTGCCTTTAAGTTGGAAGGTGCAGGAGCAGTATTTTTCACAAGTACTATCTCAATAGCCTCAATTCTTAAAGACATACCAGTACTACCAGAGACGGCACCGTTTTTAGCCCATGCCATCCAGCCAATGTTTTGAACATGAACACGATAGTAGACATCATACTGCTCAGCGATAGGTCCAGTCAGATGCATTTTTATCGCTTCCATTCGTAGACTTTTCCCAGTAGTTCCAGATTGCTGTCCGTTACTTACTTCATTTTGCCAACCGGAGTTTTGGACATAGACGTTGTATGAGATTCCTCCTTGAAGTCCTGTATTAGTTGTACTCAGTGTAGCTTTCAAAGCTTCGGCACGAAGGGAGCGACCAGTAGTTCCGGCAAGAGTGCCATTTGATACGGGAGATTGCCAGCCGATACTTTGTATTTGAGCTTGATAATTGATATTTGGAGCTAGAGCAGTCACTGTAATTGTAGCTGTTTTGCTTAGATTACCATTGGTTACTGTTAAAGTATAAGTTCCTGGATTAGAAGTATCAACGTTTTCTGAATACTGTACTTGATCAGCTGAAAGAGTATTTCCTGAAGCATCTGTAGCTGATACGAATACTTGCTCAGGTAAAAAAGAACTTCCTGCATTGCAGCTAACGTCTTGGACTACTAGGCTTGTTTCGTCTTGTGATTGAGGAGTCGTTGTACTTTCATCCGATGATGAACTACCAGCTAATGAAGGTGTTGTAGCTCCACTATCTGTAGCACTTGAACTTTCTTCGGTTGGAGCGTTTTGTGTGGATGCTAGACTACTAGAATGGTTTGTTGAGTCAGGAGTGGCGTTTGTACCTATGTTTGTTACTGAAGTAACTGTATCCGCACTATTGTTTGATATAGAATCTGTTGTTATAGTGCCTGCAAACGTTTGGAATGGAATTATTAAAAGCACTATTAACATAAAAAATAAAAATATTTTTCTTTGACTCATTGAAATTCCTCTCTATTAAGTTTTGATTAAGTTTATATATACGATTTTATCATACTTTCTTTAATAGCACATATAAAAAGAAGCGATTAACTTGAAATCCCTTCTTTTTGTATTAATATTTTTATTTATTTTTTAAACCCATTTTCCAGCGTGGCGATAACTGACAAGATTTGTTCATCGCTGACTAATTTGTCAGCACCATTGATAATGCTCTCATAAGCAGTGTCGTAAACACGTCCATAATCACCAGTAACAGTTGGAATATGTTTTACGATACGGTCACCATTAGTATTATAATAAGTCAGTAATCCAAAATCAGCTGGAGTATCACAACCAAAACCGTCAACTCCTGGCATTATACCAACCTTAAGGTCATTTTCTTGTTGGTCAACATCATTTTTAACAAAAGTTCCGCGTGTGCCGTAAACAATCCATTTTGGATGTGAGAGAGCTGCAACTTCAGTTGCAGCAACGGTTGCACGAAGTTTAGGATACATAAGATTGACAGAAAAATAGTCATCTACACTGTCATAATCTCTGGTTGCTCTAATGTCGTATTGCACAGATTCAGGAGTGCCAAAAAGTGAAATCATTTGGTCAACCATATGAACGCCATGACCATACCAAGCACCATCAAAATTTTCACCTTCACTAAAATCATTAGGGCGGTAATGGTCCATATTGACCGTGATATCTACTAAATCACCTAAGTAACCTGTTTCAATCACTTTTTTAACTGTCAAAAAATCACTATCGAAACGACGGTTTTGAAAAGGCATGAAGAAAAGATTTTTCTCATTAGCAATATTAATCAGTTCCTTAGCTTCTTCAACTGTTTCCACCAAAGGTTTATCACACAATACATTTTTTCCACCAAGCAAAAGTTGTTTTGCTGTGTCATAATGTGCAAAAGCAGGCGTTACAACAACAGCGAGGTCAATAGACTCATCATTGATAATATCATTGATATCTGTGCTAAAGATAGTTCCTGTGGCTTCTAGTTCAGCTTGTTCAGGACGTTTTCCGAGTGTTCGATTGACGACACGAGCGATAGTCATGTTATCACGCGTTTTTACATAAGGGATATGATAGCGATTTGTTGACTTTCCAAAGCCGACATAGGCAATATTAAGCTTTTTTTCATAATAAGATGTGAGATGTGGGTGCCCATACGAGTTCACCTTCATTCTACTTAGTAGAATGAAGGTGAAGTGCAATACTGCCTTGCGACGAAAGAGAAAAGCGTAGCCTTTCTTATTCGCAGCCTTGATGCAATGCCTCATCTTCCGTTATCCATTCGCTCCAAACCAGCAGAGCTGTCAAGGCGAAATGGTAAGCGCAAGAGATGGTTTGCGTCTTACGCAAACTTTAACAGTATTAGAAGTCATTAAAATTAGGAAAATGTAGTTCTGAGCAGAACTCAGATTCCATTTTATCTATTTTTATGATTTCTAACCCTCAAACTCAATTCCTTTCTTTCTTGGACTCTATTTTTTTACGTAATGCTTCGATTTTTGCTTGAGTGGCGTTTTGAGTATTAATCCCTTTTCCACCCTCTGTCGAGTATTTTTCATGAAACTTTCCGACAGCTTTTTGACCTTTATAGTCAAGTTGATATTTTCCCATTTAATAAAAGTCCTCTCACTTCCAAAAACTTAATGAATAATTTTGTGACCAATTTTGCTGAATAATTTTCATTATAAATTGGACGTTTAGAGTCGTATGCCACATCAAAACTTGCGGAAGGTTTCCCATTGATTGCGTGCCTGCAAGTTTTTTCCCTACAAAATGAAAACGTTGGAGTGGCGACTTTGAAACTGTTTCTCAAAATTGAATTTTTCCAAACTGTGACTATGGATTTTCAGTTAAAAAATCAATTTCGGAAGGGCTCAGACTAATGTAGACATCCTCAGCTTATGCTCAGTAAAGCTGTGCGGTCAATGTACCGACTATTTTAACTGTGGAGCGTAGTCTTAAACTGTTCATATACTTCTTGAGTGGTTAGATCACTTTACGCTCAAATGGATTTGTTGAAATTCCTTCAGCGAGTATTTTTTTTGCCCATTCTTGTGCACCGAAAAGTGAATGATTTTTGTAATTTCCACATTCTTTCTCAGCTACGCCTGGGACATTATCCCAACCAAATTCAGGACTTGCAAGTTCTTCAAGAGAGGACTTGATGACAACAGCGATTTCTTCTGTTGAATGTTCTCCCCACATAATCATGTGAAAACCAGTTTGACAACCAAAAGGTGAAAAGTCAATCATACCATCAATGCGGTCGCGAATTAAACTTGCCATGCTGTGTTCGATTGTATGCAGAGCTGCCATACCAATGACGTTGGCATTGGGTTGAACGAAACGGACGTCAAAGTTAGTAATGATATCACCCTTAGGTCCTGTCTCGCTGCCGATGAGGCGCACATAAGGTGCGAGTACTTTTGTGTGGTCGAGTTGAAAAGATTCTACTTCTGCCATTTAAAATTCTCCATTTCTTTATTTTACATTATACTTCATAAAGCTTATAATATCAAGCTTTATAAGTGTTTTTGTTAGTTTTATATTTCATCAAAAATCATCATTTTTAACTGAAAAATTGTGCTTTTTATTGTGCCTAGAATATACTTTTAAGCAATTCGGGGTAAATTATTTAAAACCTTTACAGCTTGTTGTTTTTGAGATGAAATTAAGTGGGTATAAATCTCACTTGTAGTTCGTGGACTAGAATGTCCAACTCTATCCATGATTACTTTTTGGGGAACACCTGCAAGAACAAGAAGTGTGATGTGAGAATGTCGCAACATATGGGTTGAGAAGTATTTTGGATTCTTTGCCATTCCACCATAATCTCCAACTTTTTTCATGAACTTATTTAGTGCACTATTTGGAAAAGGTTGCTTATGGATAGTTGGAAATACGAAATTACAATCTGATTTGGTTTTCATCTCTTCCAAAATTTCTGCAGTACGTTCATCTATTGCAATATGACGAACAGATTGAATATTTTTGGTTGGACCGACTTTTCCAAGATTTATTTGCCAACTTTGACGAATATAAACGTCACGCATTAGAATGTCTACGTTTTTCCATTCAAGTGCTGCCGCTTCTCCATATCTACAACCAGTCAAAAAGATAAATTGTAATAAGAGTAAACGTCTGAGTCCCATTTCCCGATGATAAGAAGAACGTAAATTCTGTATATAACATTTTGCTGAATCTACAAATTCATTAAATTCATCAACTGTAAAGAATTTTAAATCATGTTTTTCTTTCTGTTCAATAGTTTGTTTAATTTTTGGTATTCTAATACGTTGCGCTTCATTTACATCAATATATCGCATAGCAAAAGCAAAGTCAAAGAATTGTATCAAGTGACGTTTGAACTCTCTTCGAGTATGTGGCTTATCAAAGAAATTCACAAACTTTTGAAGTTCAATGCTAGTCACTGATTTTATTCTTTTTCCTCCAAAATCAAAATCATTTAAAAATGTGTCAAACTTTTGTTTTTCACGTAAAGCATAGCTATCAGCAATTTCTTGCTTTCTTGTATTCCAATAAATTTCAAAAACTTGAGATACAGTTGCATTGTGAAAAATGTCAAGTGCTTCACGTTCAGCAGCAAGTTTTTTCTCAATCCTCTGAGTGATTAAATTTTTAGCTTGTCTTTGACTTTGTGCGCTAGCAGTTTCTAATGTTACAGTTACTTGCTTGCGTTTTCCACTTAAAGTTTTATAAGTATCGAAAAATTTAACCTTTCCATTTGGTAATTTTTTATTATACATTTTGTTTAATCCTTCATATAGTAAAAGGCAAAACAGGTAGTTTTATTATACCATATTCCGCCTTAGCTGCTTTTAACGTTGTTCTTGTTTCCAACGAAGATATTTCTCATAACCTATCGGGTCAATCAGAACACGTTTTACCGTTGGGTTGATAATATAGTTAGAAAACTTGGACAAACGTCGCATAGCTGTTAAATCATTTCCAAGTGTTCCTTTATTTACGGAAAAGTACTCAGAAATCTCATCTTTAGTCATAAATTTTTTTATCAATTATTATCCCCTATTTATCTGTGATATTTTTTGAAGCTTTTCGTCTTGGATTATAACGGCGGGAGTCAAGAAATTTTGCAAAAAAATAGGTTTTATCTATTACCAAGTTTAGTAGCAAGTAGTTGTTTGCTCTTGCAAAATAAATCAACTCTTCAAATTCTGTAATGTCATTCTTTTCAATAAGATCAATGACTTCGTTCAGAAATTCATCTGAAGCTTGCTCGCAAAGAAATTTATCTAATTCAAATCCTGCTCCAGATTCCATGTCTTCAATGTTATAGGGTGTTTTATCTGGGTTCTCTGCATGTGTGAAGTAATCAAACATGCCTTTTGGGCTCATGACCACCTCGATGTGTGATGGGCTATTTAATTTATCTTGTAAAAGTTCCGAGACTTGACTATAACTTTTCAAAGTTTCAAAGAATAGTGCCCCGTGCTTATGAGACTTTTTGAACTCGCCAGTGGAGCGATTCACGTCTTTGTCATGCCATGGGCTGAGGACAAAAGGAACATGTAATTCTTCAAGTATATCAAGATAATCTTTAGGCGCAGATTCTTGGTAGATGAGAAACGCCCATTTATTAGTACGCTGTTCTTTTTTGATTTTTTTTGTCATATTTTATTACCTTTCTATCTATCAGGAGGATTTATTGAGATTTTCGGAGTTTTTATTTCATTGATGTGATTATTGATTATTGAACTAATGGGGGTCGTAGTCACCCCATTAGTTCAATAATGTAAAATAATATAAAAGTGGTGCTTCGCCTCTTGCGTTGCAAGGCGAGCACCACTTTTATATTATCTTTTAGTACCAGTAAACCAAAGCTGATTTTTAGCACGTTCAGGGGTTGAGAAGATGTAATCAGGATTACGACTTGAAATTTCTTCTCTCAGTAATTCTTCCATTTCTTTTAGGATTTTTTGAGCTTGCTGCGAGTGTGGAATTTTGAAAAACACAAGTACTCGATCTTCTGTAATATCTACCACTGATTTTTTTACTGCTCGGTTAAAATCATGATAAATTGGATTGACAGTTATTTTTGACTGTGGTTCACGAAATGTTTTATCAATGCGTTCACTTTGTGAGGCAAATCGTCTTAAGCTGAAAGTTTCGATGATAGATTTAAAATAATTTGATAATGCATCTTTTTTTAAACGTGAGATGATTTCAAATACTATGGAAAACATAAGTAAAAGAATCAAGGGAACGGTTGCCATGACAATTGAATCATGAAGTTTTTCAAAATAATCAGGAATCTTGCTCAATGGAGAAAAATTTCTTAAAGTTCCCATTTTTGAAGCGAATACTCCAGATAATAAAACAAGGAATAAACCCAAAATTGAGCACATAAACAGATTTAAGTTAAAATTGAATGTTTTGATGAAGTACGTTTTTTTCATAAGATACCTTTTCTAGTATAATAGGTGGGAATCAAAAGAGGTAACACCTGGTAGGGATGCTCATTATCAATGATTTGAATGAGGCCTGTACCTTTGCCATTGGGGATAACGATACCTTCGGTATTTAAATCAGGAAATAAGAATTGAACGGTCTTACTATTGATGTTTCCGATTTGCATAAGTACGTTTAACTGCTCACGTACACTGACAGGTATTGAGTGATAATCAAATCGTTGGCTGACAAGTAACATATGAACTTTTGTAGCTCTACCTAGAAGGGCAATTTGAGAAAGAAGTGAGAAGAAGGACTCTTTAATTGCTTTATTCACACCCTCAGAAATAGAGAGAACTTCATCAATAACTATTGTTAAATGAGTGAAATGATGTTCAGGATTCTCGTATAGAATCGCTTGGCGTTGATTGATGAGATTCAAACTTTTGGAAAGTGCTTCATTGAGTTCAGAAACAAAGTCGGATTTACTGCGATTCATTTCTGGGTGTATTACTTTCACATCATTGACTTTTGCCCAACGCGAGGGAGTGTCAAACTTTGGGTCAATTACAATCAAATCTGAGATGGGTTTGAGCACTGTTAGAAAGTACGTCAAAGCATAAGATTTTCCACTTCCAGAATTCCCCGCAATTGCAATGCTAGTTACCTTATCGTAATCAATGGAGAGATTTTCCATGAGGGGGATTCTTGTTCCACTTTGTGAAGAGGCGAATTGTTCTAAATTTGAAATAATGAGCCGTTTTGAAATTCCTATTTTCCACGGAAAGAACAAGGCACGTTGAACGTGAATATCATCGGTATTAAGTGGGACAAAATAAGCGGAGGTTTGCTTTAACAAAGTGTAGCGTGGATAAAGAGATGCACTGGCGATTAGGAAAATCTTCTGATACAATTCGTCATCAATGACGTAGCCTGCTGGCAAGCGAGGGATAAAATAAAATCCCTCTGTCTTTATCTTAACATCGAAAGAATTCGTATAGCTTGTTTCTCCTTGCATTTGTGATCCGAGCGCCATGTTTAAACTTTGGAGAATGTAGAGATTGAGTTGTGAGTCTGTCATTATTTGAACTCTTTTATTCCATCTGCCTTGAAATAGACATTATAAGATACTTCCACAGCTTGAAGGTTAATAAACTCCACCACTGACAAATAGGGTGGAAGTTGAACTTCATTAGAAAATTTGACTTCAAAAGGAGGCAAACCAACCTGTGTAAACCACGCTTTATAAGCGATAATTTCCCCTGTTGGCTTCTTATCCTCAAATTTTTGTTGGGGAGTAAGTGAATCAGAAATAGAATGAACAGGCTTGCTCTTATCTAAGATGGAATGAGCGAGTGATGATGAGTAACCATCTTGACGACGTGTATTAAATTTCATGTGTAGGATTCCTTTCTAGAATCTAAATAGTAGTGTGTGACTGCTCGATTTATATCCTGAGCTGGATTTATTTTACTTTCTTATCTATCAGGAGAAATAAATCGAAATTTCGGAGATTTTTATAAAAGAACTTCCTTTGACATATTTTTCTAAACTATTTTATGTTAAAATGATCAAATAAAAGGCAGAAACGCTCCATACGTAAAAAAGCCAATTAAGAGGTGAGTCCTAATTGGCTTTAGTTTTATTTTACAAGTGATTGAAGATGTGTAAATATCTTCACAAAGTGTTTCTTAACTGTTTTATCACTCATTTGAATCCCTTTGGTAAGGAGAGTCTCGGATAATTCTTTCCAATTTTGATGATTGGGATAAAATCCAGATTCTTGATACGTTGTAAAGATAATGAAATCAATAGGTTTCAGAGTCTCTAAAGCTGCTTCTAACCTATCCTTATGCTCATTCTGCTTTTCCTTAGCCATCAAAGCCTCCTCTGGATTTAAGTCGCTACTGGTTAGAAAATCTTCTAGCTCGTTCGATTTGGTTATTCCGACTTTGTAGTTTGTACTATGTACATGATGATAGCGAAGCTTACGCTGATGATTTGCTTCAATTTTTTTAGCTAATGCTTCAGAAGCTTTTGTATTAACATTTTGTGCGGTTTCAACAATTTCTTTGTAAAGCTTCTCTAAAGCTTTAGCATCCAAGAGTTGCGTTTTTTAATAAATCATGATATTTATTTTCTAAAGCTTTCAAATTTCCGCGATTGATCGCTTCGATGAGTTCTTTATCATGACGTTCTTCAATTTTAGTCATTGGGCTTCTTCCCGCCAAAAGGAAGGAAAGAAACAATCTCTAATTTTGATAAAAGGTGTCAAAACTTTGGAGAAAATCAGAATTGGCAAATATTTATTCACTTCTTCTGTGTTTCAATCCGTCCGTTTTGATGGCGCCACCATTTTTGGACTTTTAGAATTTATCAAGACTTACTATTTCTTGATATACTTATCATCTCAAAATATAAAATCAACAAAAAGGCAAAATGCAAGAAACAATATCTTTGTGAAAAAAGGAGCAAAAAGTAGATGGGGAATTTTATAAATGAACTTTTGAATAACTTGAGTAAAATGGGATTTACCTACAATAAGATTCATGAAAGAACAGGAATAGCAAAACTTAATCTGTCAAAGTGGAGAAATGGAGAGAGTAAGCCCAATCAAGACAACTTGTTAAAATTACGGGATTTTGCTTTGGAACTCCTCACCGAAAATGGATTTAATTTTCCCCTAAAAAAGGAATATAGGGAACCACTTGAAAAATTTTATAGATATGCGGAAGAAGTTTTACAAGAAATGCCAAAAAAGAACCATAAGGAAGCAACTATTCTGTCAGACCATGTAGATAATCAAGAAGCACTGCAATTTTTAAAACCAGCATTGGATTTTGGACTGTTTGATTCATACATAAACTTTAATAGCAGGAGTGGCTTTAATCTTGAGCATAAAGGACAGATTGAGCGGAAAATTGAAAAACAGTATCAATCCATGTTTATTTTAAACTTTAATTTATTGATTGATTTTATTGATAATAACTCAGATAAAGATGTTAAAGCTTTACTTTGTAAAAACTGGACGAGAGAACGAGCTGAGCAATTTTATAATAATCTTCCGCATGAAGAAGACTATGAAGAGCTTGAGAATGTTTCTTTCATCCCATCTATTGCGGAATTTTGGCTTGCACAGAAATTAAAAGTAAGCAAAACTCAAATTAGAAACTGGAAAATTGGAAAAGACTTTCCAACAGAAGAAAACCTATCTAAATTGAAGAAGCTATTACATTTGAATGGTAAGATGGCGTTTTTAGGCTATGAATTTCCAAAATGGCAACTTGAAAGTATGTTTTTACCAGACATAGATGAAAAATTAAGAAAAAAAGATGAAGATTTTCTCTATTACGAAACTCTAGAATTTTTTATTCAGGTTCTGTTTTTCTACTGTGGTGAGACTTTGCTTATCAAGCAATTAAAAGATGATATGGAAAATAGCTTGACCGAGGAAGTGCAGGAAAATGTAGTAACTGAATTTTTTAGAGAATTCCATAATCTGAAAGTAGTACGTGAAATTATTCCAAATGAGGAGACTTATAAAAATTTGCCAAATTTAGCTTCTTATTTTGATATGAGTGATCAACAGGTTGATTACATACTTAGAAAAGATGAATCATTGTTAAGACAAGTCTTTAAGAAAGAGCATGTGAACTTACTAAAAGAAGTAAGTGAAAATAGATGCTTCGTTGAAGAGCAGAAAGAACAGCTAGATGAGCTTGTTTCTCTTCTTGAAAATAGGAAAGGCGTAAATTTTCCTTATTTCAAATTTAGATTCTTGTATTTCCCAGATAATCATAGTGTAGATGATGTTGAAGAAATAACACAAGGGTTGGCGTTATTTTTAACAATTCCAAGTATATTCAAGTGGTTTCATTCAGACTATTCTTTTGAAAATTTATCAGATAAAGAGCAAAGTGAGGTTATGGGCTTTGCCAATTTGGCTCTTCTGAATAATAACCAAGAGTTAAAAGAAAAGGTAAAAAGGTATGCGATTAAAAAGCTTAGAAGTGACACTGAGTTGCCCTATTACGATTTATTAGTTTTCTTTGAAGATTTAACAGTGCCGTCAGTAGTGCAAAAAATATTTGGTAAAAAGTAGGATTTTATGCTATTTTTCTTTTTCGGAAATATAGAATGTTTTGATAAATTAGAGAAGCCCTGATAAGGTATCTAGTATCGCATCAAGATATAATATAAAAAATCTATAATTCTTGATCAGATAGTGATAAATTTTTATTTGATATAGTTTAGATGAAGTTCGTCATATCGCTAACAATGAATAAAAAAACTTGCAAATTATTAATGATAAAACATAAATTGCATTTGGAGAGTTAACAATATAAAACGAGTTCGCAATTTAATAGTAAATTTGCAAAGTCGGTAAAAGGAGTTTCAAAGAGTTAGGTTAATGAAATTTTCCGACTTCCATACTTACAGAATGTTTTAAAGAGCTTATAAGATATAATGAGGAGAAATATGTAAATTTCTCTCAAAAGATATCTGTATTAGCAATCGTTATATTGTTGAGTAAAAGTCATCTCTAAGGGTGATAAAAATAGTAAAAAAAACAGATAGATTGTAAATTATATCTGTTTTTTTCTTTAAGTAATATTTATTTTGGAATAACAGATTGACGTTCTGCATGCATTCCGAGCTGGTCTTCTGAAACATCATAAATATAATCGCCATCTGTTGCAAAAATTTTATCAATAACAGAAGTAGAGTATTTAAATCCGAATTTTAATTTTTCTTTTGAATCTCTAGATATCTTATCAAAGTCTATAGAGTCAAGTTCTATTGGTGTTAGAGCAACTAGTTTACTCACATTGATGTTATTCCTTCTTGAATAAAGTTGGTTTATAGTCGTTATAGGAAATGGCTTGTCATGAAGTAATAAAGGTTTGCTGTCAAGAAGATTTTCTAAATCAGAATTACCTGATTTTTTTATACCAGCTTCATCTGTTTCTTCATTGACAGAATTGAAGAATGATCCATTTTTAATGAAGCTGTATTCATTAAGTTTAGAGGTATCTTTCAGAAGGCTACTTATTTCATCTTTATCTTGTAGTGTATCACTAAAGACATAAGTTGCTTCAGCTTTATCATCAAGGTATAAATCACTTGAGTATGATAATGGAACTAGAAAATAGATTCCGTTTTTTTCCACAACTCGGCCTTGAGAAAGTGTGTTATATTCTCCATAATTAGCATAGAAGGGGTTTGTTTGCACCTCATTATTTTCATCAAAATAAAATTCTATTTTTGAGGAATGAGCGGCTTCCTCCATCGGTGCTTGAGATGCACGTAAAATACGAGTATACCGGCCATCAGCATATATCTTGATGGGAGTGTCAGGAGACCCAGGTAACTCGTAATATCCAACGATATCATTTATATTCTGAGGTGCTTTGTAGTCAATATCCCAAAAGTCCACAAAATCATAGCTGTTTTCTTTCCCCTCTTCTAACTCATCAAAAGTTGGACTTGATGGGATGGAAGAAGACGTTTGTATGGCTTCATGATTCTTAGAAGTGGAGTTTTTTTCGGAAGTACATCCAATTAGCAATATTAAACTCATACCAAGGGTTAGAGCAAGACTTAGTTTTTTCAAATTTTCCTCCTAAAATAACATTAAAAATGATTGTTATGACATTTATTATACCATAAAACACAAAAAATGACATTAAAAATGTTTTTTGAGACATTTTAAAAATACCTTTGTTTGTTATTCTTTAAAAAAGGATGAAAAAAATGAATATTGAGTATTTAGGTGATAAGTTAAAAGCAGCTAGGAAAAGCAAAAATTTAACTCAAAAGAGTCTTGCCGAAAGGGTGGGAGTGAAGACAAGAACAGTTGCATCATATGAACAGGGGAGTGCCTATCCATCTCTAGAAATCTTTGGAAAGTTATGTGATACACTGAATATATCTGCAGATTATCTTTTAGGGATATCTGATAAGATGCCATTAGAGATGGGGGGATTGACAGATGAACAAATGCAGTTGTTTTTTCAACTCATCTCTATCGTGGAGCAATTCAATAATCATAATGAATCGAAAAAATAATATTGTCTCTGATTGTTTTATAAAAAAAGGATGAAATATATTTTTAAGATTATTTGGTTGAAAGCAAATGAAGTTACAATTGTAAGTAAATCTGAAAAATGATGTTATCCTTAGACTAGGGAATTATTTATAAATAAATACTAATTAAAAAATATTGATTTATACATATATTGACTAGCATGTATAAGCCATGCTAGAATTATCATTATAAATTACTATTTTATACTAAAAAGCTAATCAAGAACAGGATAGCTGTAAGGATTTTTTTCTAGGAGATTTTATGCTTTATTACACAGGACTAGAGGATATTATATTCTCTAAACATGAACTGTTATCTGCCCCCCCTGATGAACTCATAATTATAAGTGGATATTTAGGGCCCGCTCCAGTTGAGCGATTATCTGAGTTACCAAATATAAAAATTACAGTTATAGGTGGAATGTACTCTTCAGGGATAGACGCAAGACTATTAAACTCGTTGAATAATAGTAAAAATAATAATTCAAGCTTAACTATTAAGTATGCACGACAAGAAATTCATTCCAAAATTTATATTTGGAAAAAAAATGGTAAAATTCTTTCTGCATTAATCGGTTCAGCTAATTTTTCTTCAAAGGGACTTCGTACAGATTATCGTGAATCACTAGCAGATGCAACGAGAGATACGTTCAATCCACTAAATATTTATTTTAATTTTATAAACGAACATTCTGAAGAAGAACCTATTATAAATAAAAAACAGGAAATAATTGAGTTTACTCAAGATAACCATAAAGTTACAGATGTGGCAGCGACAATGTTAAACAAAAAATTTAGTTTTGAGATCCCCCTGTATTCATCTACTAAAGAAAAAGGAAAGTTTGTTCCTCTAGCTAGTGGACTAAATTGGGGAAGAGCACGTTTAACAAGTAACGCACATGTTGCTAAGGGGGATGCATATATTCGTCTTCCTAAAAGCATACTAAAGCAAGAACAACAATTAATAAAACCATTTGATTCAGGTTTTACTACTCCAGAAGGAGAAAGAAAACGAAATTCAGATCCAATTGAACTTATTTGGGATGACGGTACAACTATGGAAGCTTCATTAGAAGGTGTTCAGAAGTTTAATGGTAGGACCTATCCTAAGCAACTCGCTTCATATACGAGTAAACGACCATTTCAAAATGGTAAACCAATATCTAAAAAAAGTATTTTAGGACGATATATTCGTAAGAGATTAGGGGTAAATATAGATGATGAAATCACCATGAAAACCCTTGAACTTTATGGTAGAGATACCATCACTCTTTCTTTAATTGAAGAAGGTGTCTATTACGCTGATTTTTCTGTATAAGTAATAAAAATAGATGTGAAATCACATCTATTTTTCTAAGTCAGATAAATTATTGAATAAAATATTAACTGCCGATCCTAATTTTTTCCCAAATAGAGGTGGGACAGCGTTACCAATCATTTCAAAGTTTGATAATTGTGATTCAGTAAATTCAAAATCATCATCAAAAGTTTGTAACTTTGCTGCTTCTCTCACTGTGATAGATCTTCTCTGTTTAGGATCAGGATGAATATGCCTTAAACCATCTTTTTTTAAATGAGCAGGTATGGTATTACTTGGTTCATCCCATTTTAATACATGATACTTATGAATATTTGTTCGTTTTCCAGTTTTTTGATAGTACAAATCAATCAGCGAGTTTGTAGAACTATACATATTGGTGCCATCTTCAATATCTTTTGCTAGTATATGAAAAATTTCTTGATCACGTAAGTTATGGTATCTTGCAACATGACCATTAATTTTATTATCGTTTGTATATGCATTCCGTTTGTCTTGCTTAACTAATGGATAAATAGGCGGTAGACTAGAAATTGCATCTCGTACTGTTTTCTTAGTTTTTACTTTTTCTTTACCAAGAATATCGATATAAAAATTATGTAGTATATGTTGATAGTCGATACTTGTTATGTCTCTTCTTATTCCGATAATAATGACACGTTTTCTTTTTTGAGGTACACCAAATTCAGATAAATCAATAAGAGCATATTTACGTAAATCATCAACTATTTCATAACCCACTTCATCGAAAGCTTTTCGTATCAAATCAGTTATTTTTTCTCCGGTTGGTATTGCAGACAATATACCTTCAACATTCTCAAATACAACAACTTTGGGACGATAATGTTTTACTATTCGGATATAAGCTTCAAATAAAAAATTACGATAATCATCTTTCATACCATTATTATCCCGTATCCTTCCTGCAAGTGAATACGCTTGACAAGGAGGACCACCAGAAATTACATGAACTTCCTGATCCTTTACTAAATTGTCTAATCCCTTGGAAGTTCCAAATTCAACATCTTCACTCCAACCATTTATTAACTCAGAAGTCCTCTGGATATCAAAGTTTAAAACTCTATCATCCGCATTAGAAAAATTATATTTTGTCTCCAACCTATTAACAAGAGTTCTGACTTGAGGTTTTAACCACTCAACTGCACCTAATAAATTGTATTTCCCAGTTTGTTCAAAACCATCTAATAAACCACCTGCTCCTGCAAAAAGTTCAATATTATTTAATTTGTTCATTTTATCTCCTTAGAGGGATTTTTTTTATAATTATCTAAATAATATTTCATTTGCTCCCCTATAGCTTGAGCTAGTAAAGGAGGAACTGCGTTACCTACTTGTTTGTTTTGTTGAGTTTTTGTTCCTAAAAATTCAAAATGATCAGGAAAAGATTGAAGACGTGCATTTTCTCGAACAGTAGGTACACGATTCCATTTATAGTGAAAATGATTCCTATGGCCAGTATCTATAGTTTTAGATGGCTTTTGACTGTGATAACGAGTCCATGCTTCATTAAATTTTCTTGATTCTCCAACTCCTGGTGGCAAATCTTTATGGTTACCTCCTTCTGGGACTTGACTGATAACCCACTTGACTTCATCAGTGTGCTTCGTTCCGACATGATTATAAAGTATATTAGATTTTGTTCTCATTAGTTTTTGATAATCACTTAGAGGCTCAGATGTATACTTTGCTATATTTTCCCCAAGTTCATCTCCTTCTAACGAAGGGAGATCAGAGATTGCAGCAGCTGTACCAATATAATGTTCTGAATCAAGCTTTGGATTAGGAAATTTAAACTTTTCAAGCCCTAAGTCTTTTCTAAAACCAACAAAAAACATACGCTTTCTGAATTGAGGAACACCATAATCTGCAGCAAGTAGTGGCTTGTCCGTGACACTAACAGAATATCCCAAATCTTCAAAAGTATTTATAATCTGCTCCTTTACCTTTCCATTGTATAAAGTTGCCATGCCAGGGACGTTTTCTATCAGAAAAGCTTTAGGCTTAAAGTGTTTTACAGCATGCACCACTGCTACGTAAAGTTTGTTTCTAGAATCATTTATATCTCTTGATCCTGTTAAACTAAATCCTTGACAGGGGGGCCTGCAATAATTACATCTAGGTTTTGATTATTTATTTCTTTTTCTATATCTGCAATTGCTCTTTCTTCATCAAATAAATCTTCTTTTAGAGCCTTGGCTCCTTGGATATTATGAGCGTAGGTTTTCAAAGCGGAGTCATCAAAGTCGATTCCCGCCAATAACTTAAAACCTGCTTGCACAAATCCTTGACTTAATCCACCAGCACCAGAAAATAAATCAATCGCTGTATATTTATTTTTCATTTATTTCACCTCTTTTTTTAAATTCAATTATTTCTCCAATATTGCACTCAAGGGCAATACAAATTCTTTCAAGTGCTTCTAGAGAAACGCCCTGATTCTTGCTAAGTCTTGCTAAAGTAGCTGAGGTTATTCCTGCACAATCTCTGAGTTGGGTTTTGTTTAAATTCTTATCAATTGCCAACTTCCAAAGCTTATCATAACAAATAGACATAACTACCTCTTTCTCTATTTATAAATAAAAATTCTTCATAAATAGAATTGTATCATAATTTTAACCTTGTTGTATAATAAATAGCATATCGTCCTACTGGAACTATACTATTATCTAAAACAACGCGAAATCAACAGGAAAACTTTTCAATTCATTTAAGAAGTAAGATTATCTTGTTTTGAGTATATCGAACAATGTTATAATAACTATAACCCTCATCTAGCCCCTAATCAAAAAGAATTAGAATATTTTAAAAATAAAGTTCTATTTTTGTGTCTAATTATTTGTCATTAAGTCCAGAAAATCAGTCCATCTGTAGTTTGGACTGATTTTTTTACCTATTTCGCTCTTGAGTTGTGCTTTTTGTTGTGCTTTTATTAACTGCAAATTTAGAAGCAGTAATATCTAGGCTTTGAAGTCATTAAGATTCTACTTCAGCCATAATATTTTAGATACTGAGGTCGATTGAAGATTTTGAGTCTAAAAACAAAAAGGCCCTGTCTCGGAATTCAGTATCATCCTCCTTTAATGTGTGATATGAGTTCGCTCTGGTTATTTTAATTTCAAGGAGGGCGAACCCAATTTTTATATGTTTTATATTATTTTAACATTTTTTGGTCGAAATCTTTTTTTATTCTAATTAAAAAGTGCTAAAATAACAGTAGAACGTTTTCACTTCACTGAGTTCATCTTTTTATACAAAGAAAATCAGAGAACTTTTCAAAGTTGACATCTCTGATTTGGCTGCTTTAATACTGTTTAACTTAGCAAGTGCGTGCTCACTCCTCCACCTCTATAAGGTTGGGGGATAAGCGACACTAAGCTCTGCTTTTGTTCTACTAACATTGGTGGGGGAGAAAGAATCTCCCATCAATGAAGTCATTACTTCAATTTCTAAAAGTTTTTTTGGAAATTAAAGTTTGCATTTATGTAGACCATCTCTTGCGCTTGAGACAATGTTTTTTCCCAATCATCGCAAGATACGCACTTCGTGTGCCGTTCTGCGAACGGTCTCCGCTCGTTGCACTTGTTACGCTGTTCGTTTGCTTAACAAGTAAAACTTGCAAGAGCAAAGGGCAGTATACATGCAGTTCAACTACTAAATCTGCAATGTAGTTTTAGAGGTAAACTAGTATAAATTGATTAACTCATCTCTTAATGTAACTGAGTTTGCTTTCCTAAAAATGAGTGAAGATGGTAAATTATCTCTCATTTTAGAAGGGTTAAGCTCGCATCTCAAAACTGGGTTCGGAAGATGAGAGGATTACGAAAAAGATAAAATTTAGAAGCTGTATTTAGTTTAGAAACTAAAGATTATTCTATTTTTTGTAATCTAAAACATTTTCCTCACATTTAATCAAGGAGAATACTATGACTTTAACAGACACTTATACACTGAATAACGGTGTTAAAATTCCTGTGGTTGGCTTTGGAACATGGCAATCAAAAGATGGTGAAGAAGCTTATAATGCGGTGAAAATTGCACTCGATGCAGGTTACCGCCATATTGATACCGCAGCTGTTTATGGAAATGAAGAATCTGTTGGTAAAGCAATTGCTGATTCAGAGATTCCACGAGAAGAATTGTTTATTACAACTAAACTTTGGGGAGTTGGTACAACTGCTGATGCAGCAGCTGCGTTAGATGAATCATTGAAAAAATTAGGTTTGGATTATGTGGACTTGTATCTTATCCATTGGCCAAATCCAAAAGCGTTTCGTCCAGATTTTGAGACACGCAACGCTAATGTTTGGAAGGCAATGGAGGCAGGAGTGAAAGCTGGAAAAGCGCGTGCTATCGGTGTTTCAAACTTCCACCCTCGTCATTTGAAACCATTGCTTAAAGTCGCTGAAATTAAACCAGCGGTTAACCAAATCATGGTTAATCCAAGTGACCAACAAGAAGAAATTGTCAATTTCAATGTGGATCATAATATCTTGACTGAAGCTTACAGCCCATTGGGAACAGGGAAGATTTTTGAAGTTGCTGAGTTAAATAGTTTAGCAACAAAATATGGTAAAACAGTTGCTCAAATTGTACTTCGTTGGTCACTTCATAAAGGATATTTGCCATTGCCAAAATCAGTGACAGAATCAAGAATTCGCGAAAATGCTGACCTATTTGATTTCCATTTGAGCATCGAAGATATTGCCTTTATTGATGGACTTCATGGTAAAGCAGGACTTGCTAAGAGCCCTGACGAAGTTGACTTTTAAGACTATTTCATTTCTAATGCTGTTTAACTTCTAAAAAATATAGAAGTTACTACGCTGTCGTTGCTCACTATAGTGCTACGTGCTTCGCACGCCGTTCTACGAACGAACGGTCTATGCAACTTCGTTGCTCCGCTGTCCGTTTGCTTAGCTGGTAAAGCAGCAAGAGCACTTAGTCGCAATCGCAACTTTTGCGTTTCACGCAATGCGTTAAGGGGACGGATAAGAAAAGTAATGCTTTTCCAATCGTCGCAAGGAAATATGGTATAAAATAGTACAACGCGTGTGAAATTGACGGAGAAAAGTCTGTCAGTATGCTGACAAAAGTGTTGGTCATCTATTGAAAATCTGTCAGTAAAATTTTACTGACAGATTTTTGTTAAATATTGAATCTGTTCTGAAGCTCATTTTTTTGCTTATACTAGTTCACCTAACATTTAGTAGTTGAACTGCAAATATACTGCCTTGCGCTTGCGCAAACTTTTGTTTCTAAAAAGAATTTGTAGAAGTGAAATAGTATTAGATGCTTATCGCAAGGACGGATGAAAAAGCTGAACGGGTGGTGGTAACAAGTTTATTGTATAAATACGAATAAAGGAGTAAGTTATGAAGAAATTACTTGTTGTTGTTGATTTTCAAAATGATTTTATTGACGGAAGTTTGGGGACACCAGAGGCGCAGAATATTGTGCCAGCAGTAATTAATAAGATAAAACAATATCCAAAAGAAGCCCGTGTGGCAACGATGGATACACACTTTGAAGATTATTTAACGACACAAGAAGGAAAAAATCTGCCAGTGATTCATTGTCTAAAAGAAACAGAAGGCTGGCAAATTCGCAGAGAAGCACAAATAGGATTTGAAGAAATTTTTGAGAAATCAACTTTTGGGTCAACCTCACTTGCGGAATATGTGCGAGATAGAAATTTTACTGAGGTTGAATTAATCGGAGTTTGCACAGATATTTGTGTGGTGTCTAACGCGCTTTTGATTAAGGCTTATGCACCAGAAACTAAGCTTATTGTGGATGCAGATTGCTGTGCAGGAGTGTCAAGAGAAAGTCATTTGGCAGCATTGAAAACGATGCAGTCCTGCCAGATTGAGGTGATTAATTACTGATAGAAAATCTGTCAGTATACTGACGAAAAAAACTGCGATATATCGCAGTTTTATTTGATTCGTAAATATTGACCAATCAGTATAGTGTCAGAAGATAAATGATTCCAAGCCTTGATTGAAGCGATTGGACTTCCTGATTTTTGAGATAGTCCCCAAAGTGTATCTCCTTTAACTACTTTGTGAATAGAAGATTGATTTGTGGGAGTATTTTGCGCAGGTTTATTGTTGACAGGCGTTGCGCTTGTAGAGCTGCTACCAACAATTAAGTTTTGACCAATATAGATGGTGTCAGATGACAGACGATTCCAAGTTTTAAGTTGCGCTACACTTGTTTTGTAGCGATTTGCCAATGCCCAAAGCGTATCTCCAGATTTAACTTTGATTGTTGTGTTCGTGCCGCTTGGTTTAGCTGGAGTTACTGGTGTTGTGGGTGTAGTGGTACTTGGTTTTGAGCTAGTGTTATTATTTGGACTGGTGCTACTTAGGACAAGTTTTTGTCCAATGTAGATAACATCACTCTTTAGCTTGTTTAGACTTTGGATTTGTGTGACACTGATGCCATATCTTTGTGAAATTCCCCAAAGTGTATCTCCAGCTTTTACGGTGTAGGTTTGTGTTGGTGTATTTGTGGTAGGTGTAGTGGTATTTCCAGTAGTGTTAGAACCATTAGAAGTTCCTCCACCATCAAAGCGAGTGAGGTTATATTGAGTGATGATGTTATTTAGGGAAGCACCATAGCTAGGGTCAGTGGCATATTTTCCTGTTAAAGCAGCAGTGGCTTGTTGGTAAGTTGAAGCATTAGCTCTCCATGCCTTGATGTAATAAGGACCGTTACCAAAGTTTGTTGTTTTTAGCACATAGGCATTATCTTGGAAACTTTCGTTGAATGAAGGGTAAACTCGGAAAGGCATATCTTTGGTTACCCATTTTCCATTAAGATATTCTTGTGTTTTAAAGACAACACTTTTGCCTTGATAACTTCCTTGGATACCAAAGAGATTGTAATAAGGGGCATTGGCGAGTTGACTTGTTCCCCAGTTACTCTCTAAGATGGCTTGAGCAATCATGACAGAGGGATAAAGTCCGTTTGCATCTGCAATTGGTTTAGCGGATGCTGCTATGTTTTCAATGAACGCTTCTTTTGAAGTTGTTGCGGCTTGGACGATAGACTCAGAATGTTGGATTAAGATGTCCTGAGTCGTCGTCAAAGTACCAGCGATAATTACAGCTCCTGCTATTTTTGAAGCAGGTTTATAGAGAATAATTGGTTTTTTGGGTTTCTTTTTAAGATGAGGATTTTTAACTTTTATACGTGAAGCAGGCATAGATGAGTCCTTTCAATTAAGAGTTGATTTTACATAGTCAAGTCATGAGTTGATAGTATCCAACCCATGCAAGTATTTTTTATTTTAATGAATTTTATGCGAAAGCATTTCTGATACTATTCTAACATGATTAAGGTGTAAAACAATAACAATATTATAAAAACATTAGAATAAAATATGTCATTTGTGTGGCCTTTTATGAAAGCTTTTTTCTGAAAGTATCATTTGATTTTATCTAAGAGTTTGTTATAATCGAGTGCGCAATATCAGGAGCTATGAGAAAAGACAAAAAGGAACCTGCTCTGTGAGCAGAACCCTATTTTCTATATTCTCCACGCTTCTTGACAGTATTGCTCACATCTTGTTATAATTGAGTTCGTACGATTAGAAATGAGTGAAAAAAGATAAATCTTTCCAAGAAACTTCGTTTCTCTCCGAGTTTTCCTATTTTTCATCATTTCTTGCAAATCGTGCTAACATCTTGTTATAATTAAGAGGAACTCAAGGGAGTAGCAGGAGCAAGTATTTATATTCAACGCTCTGGTAAGATCGACAGAACCGAAAGAAATTTCCGGTCTTATCAATCGCTCATGTCTTGTCATCAAAAATGCTTATATTGCTTTTTGATTCTGACTGGGTAAATTTGCAAGACTTGTGGCAGATTGCTACAGGTCTATTTTGTTATCTTGCACCTGTTTATTAATTTTTTGGAGGAAGAATCTTGGCTGAAATTCAAGAGAAAAAAGTACAATCACAAGCAGCTTTTCATCATTTGCCACTGACAGAGGTCTTTAATGAACTGTCAGCAACTGACAAAGGCCTCACAGAACAAGAGGCGAAAAAACGTCTCAACCAATATGGTGAAAATGAGTTAAATGCGAGTAAAAAGAAATCTTTACTGGTTAAATTTGCTGAACAGTTTAAGGATTTGATGATTATCATCTTGATTATTGCGGCGATTTTGTCGGTCATCACGAGTGGTGGGCATGACCTGTCTGATGCGATTATCATTATGGCTGTCGTCATTATCAATGCGATTTTCGGCGTTTATCAGGAGGGCAAAGCTGAGGCCGCGATTGAGGCGCTCAAGGACATGAGTTCGCCCATGGCAAGGGTTAAGCGAGACGGACATATTGTCGAGGTTGACAGCAAGGAACTCGTGCCGGGGGACATTGTGCTGCTCGAAGCTGGCGATGTTGTGCCCGCGGATATGCGGCTTTTGGAGTCAGCAAGTCTGAAAATTGAAGAAGCGGCACTGACAGGGGAGTCTGTTCCTGTTGAGAAAGATGCCAGACATTCTGTCAGCGCTGACAGTGGTATTGGTGACCGGCTGAATATGGCTTATCAAAATGCCAATGTGACTTATGGTCGAGGGAGCGGACTTGTGACTAATACAGCGATGTTTACTGAGGTTGGTAAAATCGCAAGTATGATTGAATCTGCTGATGAAACTGAAACACCATTGAAGCGCAACTTAAACAAGCTTTCAAAAGTGCTGACATGGGCAATTTTAGCAATTGCAGCAGTGACTTTTGCAGTTCATTTGCTGCGTGGTGGCGAAATTGTGCAAGGCTTGATGACCTCAGTGGCGCTTGCTGTGGCTGCGATTCCAGAGGGTTTGCCTGCGATTGTTACGATTGTTTTGGCGCTCGGCACGCAAGTGCTGGCAAAGAAAAATGCAATTGTCAGAAAGTTGCCTGCTGTGGAAACGCTGGGGTCAACGGAAATCATTGCCTCGGATAAGACGGGGACGCTGACGATGAATCAGATGACCGTGGAGAAAATTTTTACTGACGGAAAGCTGGTCAGCGCTGACGAAAAGCTGTCAGTAGATGATATGACTTTGCGCGTGATGAATTTTGCCAATGACACGAAGATTTCGGCTGATGGAAGTTTGATTGGTGACCCTACGGAAACGGCATTAGTCAAGTTTGGGCGGACGAAAGATTTTGATATTCGCTCAGAACTGACAGAAACGCCGCGCGTGGCAGAATTGCCTTTTGATAGTGACAGAAAGTTGATGTCCACGATTCATCAGCTTGATGACGGAAAATATCTCGTTGCTGTCAAAGGCGCTCCTGACCAACTCCTCAAACGTGCAAATAAAAAACTGGTCAGAGATGAAGTCAGTTCTTTGTCAGCAACTGACAGAAAAGAAATATTGACGGTCAATCATGAAATGGCGCATGAAGCCTTGCGCGTGCTGATGATGGCCTTTAAATACATTGACAAAGTGCCAGAAACGCTGACAAGCGAGGACTTGGAAAATGATTTGATTTTCGCTGGTCTGGTCGGGATGATTGACCCAGAGCGCGCCGAAGCCGCAGAGGCTGTCCGTGTGGCAAAGGCTGCGGGCATCCGCCCCATCATGATTACAGGAGACCATCAGGACACCGCCGAAGCCATTGCGAAGCGCCTCGGTATCATCAGTGAAAATGACAATGAAGATCATGTGCTGACAGGCGCAGAGCTGAATGACATGGACGATAAGACTTTCCAAAAGTCTGTCAGCCAGTACAGCGTTTACGCGCGCGTCAGTCCAGAGCACAAAGTCCGCATCGTCAAGGCTTGGCAAAATGAAGGTAAAGTCGTCGCGATGACGGGCGATGGTGTCAATGATGCGCCAGCGCTCAAAACGGCGGACATCGGCATTGGCATGGGCATCACGGGGACAGAAGTCAGTAAGGGCGCGTCAGACATGGTACTTGCCGATGATAATTTTGCCACGATTATCGTTGCCGTCGAAGAAGGACGAAAAGTTTTCGCCAATATCCAAAAGACGATTCAATATCTGCTTTCTGCCAACACAGCGGAAGTGCTGACGATTTTCCTTGCAACGATGTTTGGTTGGGACGTGCTGCTTCCTGTTCATTTGCTCTGGATAAATCTTGTAACAGACACATTCCCGGCGATTGCGCTCGGTGTCGAGCCAAATGAACCAGGAAGTATGCAGCAAAAACCACGTGGTAAAAAAGCGTCATTCTTCAGTGGTGGTGTGCTATCTGCCACAATTTATCAAGGGCTTCTGCAAGCGGCATTGACACTCGGAGTTTATGGGCTTGCGCTTGCATTTCCCGAACACGCAGGCAATCATACCATGATGCACCAAGACGCATTGACGATGGCCTTTGCGACACTTGGCTTGATTCAACTTTTCCATGCGTTTAATGTCAAATCCATTCATCAGTCGATTTTCAAAGTCGGCGCATTCAAGTCGAAAACCTTTAACTGGTCGATCCTTGTCAGCTTTGCTCTGCTTGCTTGTGTTATTCTTATTCCAGGGCTAAATGGCATTTTCCATGTCAGTCACTTGGATTTATACCAATGGGGAATGGTACTTGGCATGAGTTTTGCTGTCATTATCATTGTTGAAATTGTCAAATTTGTTCAAAGATTAATGATGAAAAAAGCGTAAATACCAGTATTAATCAGTGATGAAAAAATAAAATCTTGTCAGTTCAATGCGCCTAAATGAAGCATTGAACTGACAAGATTTTTTGAATTTAAAATATAACATTTTTTGAACAAAACAGATACATTTACACAGAAAATTTTAATAATTGCCTAAAAACACGATGACACAAGATATAGTATAGCTTTACATAATATACTACTAGATATTGTGTCGCGTGAGATAATTTGATAGAATAAGGAGTAAAGAAAATTAGATTTGAAGAGGATAGGTAGATGAAAGTTGGAGTAGTAAGCCCTAATGCCGAAATTAATGTAATCAATGTTGTTAAACGTGACGGACGTTCTGTCAAATTTGACAGCCAAAAGATTTTTGATGCGCTAACAAAAGCAGCTGAAAAGGTTGGAACGATTGACCTGTCATCTCGCAGTACTGCCAACTTTGGCGGCAGCACCCACGCTGTCGATTTTCGCTATGACGCTGAAGCGTCAAGTCAAATCGCAGAACTGACAGCAATCACTGACAGAGTGGTCAGTGAGATTTTTAGTCGTTTTCATGAAGATGTAAAAATTTATGAGATTCAAAGCATTGTTGAGCAAGAATTAATTGAATCAGGTAATACCGAGCTTGCTGAAGAATACATTAGTTATCGTGCTAATCGTGATTTGGCACGGACCAAAGCAACTGACATCAACTTCACTATCGAAAAACTCATTAATCGCGACCAGACGGTTGTCAATGAAAATGCCAATAAAGACAGCAACGTTTTTAACACACAACGTGACTTGACCGCAGGTGCCGTTTCAAAAGCGATTGGTCTGAAATTATTGCCACCACACGTCGCCAATGCGCATCAAAAAGGCGATATTCACTATCATGACCTTGATTATTCACCTTTTACTACCATGTCAAATTGCTGCTTAATTGACTTCAAAAATATGTTTGAAAATGGCTTTAAGCTTGGTAATGCTCAAGTTGATTCACCAAAATCAATCCAAACGGCAACAGCTCAGGCCAGTCAAATCATTGCCAATGTCGCAAGCTCCCAGTACGGTGGTTGCTCCTTTGACCGTGCAGATGAAGTCCTTGCACCTTATGCCAAATTAAATTACGAAAAACACCTGAAAGATGCTGAAAAATGGATTGAAAATCCTGAAAAACGAGAAGCCTATGCCAAAGAAAAAACGGCAAAAGACATCTATGATGCCATGCAATCTTTAGAATATGAAATTAACACGCTCTTTACCAGCAACGGTCAAACGCCATTTGTCACAGTTGGTTTTGGACTTGGTACGGATTGGTACGCGCGCGAAATCCAAAAAGCCATTCTCAAAGTCCGAATTGGCGGTCTTGGCTCAGAACACCGCACGGCAATTTTCCCTAAGCTGATTTTTACACTCAAACGTGGGCTAAATCTGGAAGTTGGTACACCCAATTATGATATCAAACAGCTCGCCCTCGAATGCTCAACCAAGCGGATGTATCCAGATATTTTGAGTTATGACAAGATTGTTGAGTTGACAGGCTCATTCAAAGCCAGCATGGGTTGCCGTTCATTTCTTCAAGGTTGGAAAGATGCCGAAGGTAATGATGTCACGGCAGGACGTAATAATCTCGGTGTGGTTACTGTCAATCTACCTCGTATTGCACTTGAAGCTGCAGGTGATCAAGCAAAATTCTGGGAAATCTTCAACGAACGCATCGAAATCGCGCATGATGCCCTTGCTTTTCGTGTGGAACGTGCCAAAGAAGCTCAGCCCAAAAATGCACCAATCCTCTTCATGAACGGTGCGCTGGGCAGACTTGATGCGGAAGGCGCGGTAGATGAACTCTACAAAAATGAACGTGCCACCGTCAGCCTTGGCTATATTGGACTTTATGAAGTGGCGACCACTTTTTACGGATCGACCTGGGAGTCTAATCCAGAAGCGAAAGCCTTCACGATTGAGATTGTCAAACGAATGCATGAAGACTGCGAAGCTTGGTCTAAGGCATCTGGTTACCATTACTCAGTTTATAGCACACCGTCAGAAAGCCTGACCGACCGTTTTTGCCGTATGGACAAGGAAAAATTTGGCAGTGTTCCTGACATCACGGACAAAGACTACTATACCAACTCTTTCCACTACGACATCCGAAAAAATCCGACCCCATTTGAAAAATTAGAATTTGAAAAAGACTATCCCGTCTATGCCAATGGTGGTTTTATCCACTATTGCGAATATCCGATGATTCAACAAAATCCAAAAGCGCTTGAAGCCGTCTGGGACTTCGCCTACGACCGTATCGGCTATCTGGGTACCAATGCGCCTATCGACCACTGCTACGCCTGCGGCTTTGAAGGCGACTTTGCGCCAACTGAACGTGGGTTCAAATGTCCACAATGCGGCAATGACGATCCCAAAACCTGTGACGTTGTCAAGCGGACTTGTGGCTATCTCGGCAATCCCCAAGCACGCCCAATGGTACATGGCCGCCACAAGGAAATCTCTGCGCGCGTGAAGCATATGAACGGTTCTGTTGGGGTGTTGAATGATGGAAACCTGATTGATTCTGAAGCGGTTGATGAAGCAAAGAGTAAGTATTTTGTGGAGAAATAGCAATGATCTATTTACATGCAGTAAACATATTTTGGGATAACAATGGAAATTTTCAATGGGGGAGTATCGCAGCAATAATCAGTTTGCTCTCTGCTTGTCTGAGTGTCTGGGGAATCAAGCGGAATATAGATGCAAATCTTAGAGCTAAGGCCAGAATTGAGTGGATTCAAGAAGTTAGGAGGCAGACTGCAACAGTTTATAAATCATATAGGGAGTTACGTTCTGCATATTTACAAAAAGAGGGGAGAGCGATTGCTTATACAAAATATCAAACTGATTTAAGACTGTTGAAATTATATTTTGCAGATAATGACGACAACTTTCCTGGCGAATCGGATACGGCAATAATTTTAAAAAATAGTAAAGATAACAAAGGGAAAAATAAATATCTCATTCATGTGATTGATAAATTACAGGAAGTGAAAAGTAAACTAAACGAGAAAGATATTTTAGCAGCAACAGGGAATTTTAGTCAATATTATGTAGAACTTGATGAACTTATGGGATATATTAGTATTTATCTTAAAATTGAGTGGGATAAGGCGAAAAAAGGCAAATAGGAATCTAAATAGATTAGGCTAAATTTTCAAAGTAGATTTAGTGATTGACCAATTACTTTATGACGAGATGATTTTACAAACAAAGAAGGGAGATTACCAATATGCCCATAAAAACTCTAATCCTAACGAACACATGGTTGACGCAGTCATTCAAAGCAAAGCTTGAAAATCTGTTTGCTCATCAGACAGATTATGAAGTTCAATTCAAATCTGAGGCAGACCTGACGGCGGATGATTTTGCAGAAACAGAAGTTTTGATTGCGATCCCGTCGCCACAGCTTTTGCCGAAGTTCAAGAAATTAAAATGGCTTCAGCTTTTCTCAGCAGGCACTAATGGCTATACTGAGGGGGCGGCTTTTCCTGCGGGTGTGGCGTTGACCAATGCTTCTGGTACTTATGGCGTGACGATTTCGGAGCATTTATTGACGATGGCGCTCGTTTTGATGCGGCGGTTCAATGTTTATGCGAGCCAGCAGGAGCAAGAGATCTGGCAAAATGCTGGCGATTTGCAGTCAATTTATGGTTCAACGATTTTGGTGCATGGTTTGGGCGATATTGGTGGGCATTTTGCACAGAAAGTGCAAGCGCTCGGTGCGCACGTGATTGCGGTCAAACGCACAGTTTATGGCGATGACCAATTTGCCGACGAAGTCTATCCAGAAAGTGAGCTGGACAAAATCTTGCCCAAGGTAGATTTGATTGCGACGAGCGTCCCTGGAACAAAAGAAACTTACAAGCTGTTTGACGCGGCGAAATTTGCTCTGATGAAGCCGAACGCAATTTTCCTCAATGTCGGGCGTGGGACAAATGTGGATTTGGAGGCGCTTTGTGATGCGTTGGACAATGGGAAATTAGGCGCTGCAGGTCTTGATGTGACTGACCCAGAGCCATTGCCAAAGGGTCATCGCGCTTGGCATACGCCAAATCTGCTGATTACGCCACACGCATCTGGCGGCTACACCATTCCTGAGAGCAGACATCGTTTTATTGAGATTTTGCGGACGAATTTGCAGAATTATATAGAGGGTAAACCGCTGCGCAATCTGGTTGATATGCAGACAGGATATAAGAAAAAATAAAATGAATTGGCAGATGAAATCTGCCTTTTGTATAGAATAAAATGGAGAGAACATCTCATGAATAATCCTAAACCAAAGGAGTGGACGGCAGCAGATTTATCTCAAAATTATGTTGCTGACTATAAACCGTTCAATTTTGTGGACGGAGAGGGTGTACGTTGCTCGCTTTATGTGAGTGGTTGTATGTTTCACTGTGAAGGCTGTTATAATCAAGCGACTTGGGCGTTTCGTTACGGGACGCCTTATACAAAAGCACTTGAAGAACGTATCATGGCAGACTTGGCGCAACCTTATGTGCAAGGATTGACCTTGCTTGGTGGTGAGCCATTTCTCAATACTACTTTTTTGATTCCTTTACTTAGGCGAATTCGGCAGGAGTTACCTGAAAAAGATATTTGGTCTTGGACAGGATATACTTGGGAAGAACTGATGGTGGAAACCCAAGATAAACTTGAAATGCTAGAGTTGTTAGATATTTTAGTTGATGGGCGTTTTGAGTTGTCAAAGAAAAACTTGATGTTACAATTTCGAGGGTCATCTAATCAACGAATTATTGATGTGAAAAGATCCGTCAGTGCTGACAAAGTCGTGATTTGGGATAAACTCAACGATGGTAATCAGTCATTTGAACAAATACACAAAGAAAAATTAATCTAGTACTGTTTAATTTCTAAAATACTTTTAGAAGTCCTCCCATTGCACTACGTTGTCGACACACTAAGCGTTTATTCGCTTTATATCGCGATAAGGCGAAGTGATGCTAAAGTCGCTATTGTACGAGATCTGATCCCACGTGTAACCTTTCAAAGCTGTGAAATGAGAAAAGCATTGTTTTTTCCAATTGGTGCAAGACAGTGTAGCTAGGTTAGCTAGTACAAATAGAAAAAATAAACTCTGTCAGTGCGCTGACAGAGTTTTTAGTCGTTGATTTTATGCTTATTTTGTTCGAATGAACTGTCAGCAGACTGACAGAAATTTTATTTGAATAATTTACCAAAATCAATGTCATCATCATCAATTTTGACTTGTGCTAATACTTTTTTTAGCGGTAAGTTTTTCTTTTTTGTTTTTAGATAGGGGTGTAGTTCCTGACGTTTAACAGTTTCTTGAAGAACTTTTTGAGGTTCATTCTGAGTTTTTGGATTTTTTTTAAGTGACTTATTTGGGGATTTTGGTAACACAAAATTTTCTGATGGAAATGTTTCGTTGAGTTTATTGATGATGGTTTCAATGCCAAAGTTACTGCCAATCCAAAAAGGTGTACCAGTCATTTTGCAAGCCTCTTTGGCAAATCGGATAGAATGATGTGCAACGTTGCGATTGCGCATGATGACAAAGTCAGCCTTTGCAACAAGTTGATTGATTTCCGAGCGGTTTGGTGTTTTTTTGTCAAAGCCTAAAAAAGTAACACCTACTTTTGAAAGAAGCATCTGTAAATCTCCCCAGTATTTTGCCTCCTCAATGACTAATAATGTTTTCATTAACACTCATTTCTAACAAAAAACGAACCCAAATAGGTTCGTACGGATAAGGAGAGAAGGGGATTCGAACCCCCGAAACGCTTTTGACGTTTACACACTTTCCAGGCGTGCTCCTTCGACCACTCGGACATCTCTCCGCGACCTTTCTATTATACCAAATTTACGTGAAAAGTTGTCAATGAAAAGCGCTGACAGAAATTTGTCAGTGCTTACAACGGTTTGTCAGTGAACTTTTTGACAAAAAATAGTACGAAATATAAAAGTAAGTCACGCAAAGAAAGCAAAATTTGATATAATAGGGGCTATGAATAAAATTCTCGAAGTAGAAAATTTAGTTTTTAAATATGAAAAAGAAAGCGATGTGAATCAGCTTAATGGTGTATCATTTTCAGTGGAGCGAGGAGAATGGTTGTCCATTATTGGACAAAATGGCTCTGGTAAATCGACAACTGCACGCTTAATTGATGGCCTTTTTGAAGAGTTTGAAGGAACAGTTAAGATTGATGGCGAGCTTTTGACGAAGGAAAATGTCTGGTCTCTGCGCAGAAAAATTGGGATGGTTTTCCAAAATCCAGATAACCAATTTGTAGGAGCAACCGTTGAGGACGATGTGGCTTTTGGTATGGAAAATCAAGGGATTATCCGTAGTGAGATGTTGCGTCGTGTAGATGAGGCTTTGGCTGCGGTTAATATGTTAGACTTCAAAACGCGCGAGCCTGCACGCCTTTCTGGAGGTCAAAAGCAGCGCGTGGCTGTAGCTGGAATTATTGCCTTACGTCCAGAGATTATCATTCTTGATGAGAGTACCTCAATGCTTGACCCAACAGGACGGGCAGAGATTATGCGTGTGATTCGTGAAATCAAAGATAAATATCACTTGACAGTTTTGTCTATCACGCATGACCTTGATGAAGCAGCAAGTTCTGATCGGATTTTAGTGATGAGAGCGGGCGAAATTATCAAGGAAGCGGCACCATCGGAGCTTTTTGCGACAAGTGAGGATATGGTGGAGATAGGTCTCGATGTTCCATTTTCATCAAACTTGATGAAGGATTTGCGTACGAAGGGTTTTGAGTTACCAGAGAAGTACTTATCAGAAGATGAGTTGGTTGAATTTTTAGCTAAGGATATTCAAAAATGATAATTCGTGAAGCTGTTGAAGAAGATTAGGCAGTTTTAAATGAATTCGACTTTTGTACTATCCTATGGCTTTATCTTCACTTTCTACTTAAATATTAAAGTTTATGTTTTATTCTTGAGCTCCTTTTTAAGTCTGTTAAATGGGAAAACTTAATCTTCGCAAGGCTGTAGTTTATCTAATAATTCTTTTTAGAAAAATATTAGACAAACGAGCATCAGCACAGGAGATTAGTGAGCTCTGTGCTGATTTTACATTATAGAGTTGATAAACACTGAACTAGCAATAATTTCCACAAAGAATTTTGAGATGAAATATGAGTATTAAATTTGAAAAAGTAAATTACACTTACCAACCTAATACCCCTTTTGCAAGTCGAGCGCTTTTCGATATTGACTTGGAGGTTCAAAAGGGAAGTTACACAGCAATTATTGGGCACACAGGTTCTGGTAAATCCACACTTTTGCAGCATTTGAATGGACTTTTGCAGCCGACAGAAGGGACTGTTACTGTCGGAGATATTGTCGTTAAATCAACGAGCAAGCAAAAAGAAATCAAACCTGTCCGCAAAAAAGTAGGGGTTGTTTTCCAATTTCCAGAAGCGCAGCTTTTTGAGGAAACAGTGCTAAAAGATGTAGCTTTTGGTCCTCAAAACTTTGGTGTATCAAAAGAAGCAGCCGAAAAAATCGCGGCTGATAAACTTCAACTTGTAGGACTTGCTGAAAATTTTTGGGAGAAATCACCCTTTGAACTTTCTGGGGGACAAATGCGTCGCGTTGCGATAGCGGGTATTCTCGCTATGGAGCCAGAGGTATTGGTGCTTGATGAACCAACGGCTGGACTTGATCCTAAAGCCCGTATTGAGATGATGGAACTTTTTGAGAGCATTCATGAATCAGGTCAAACGGTCGTTTTAGTGACACATTTGATGGACGATGTCGCAAATTATGCGGATTATGTCTATCTTCTTGAGAAGGGACGTATTATTAGTTGCGGAACGCCAGAAGATGTTTTTCAAGAAGTTGATTTTTTGAAGTCACATGAGCTGGGTGTACCCAAGGCAACAGAATTTGCGAGTCAGTTGCAGAAAACTGGAGCTGTTAGTTTTGAGAAGTTTCCCATTACACGTGATAATCTTGTCAGTATGCTGACAGAAGCAAAATTTGGTGCTGACAGAAATTTGTCAGGACTGACAGATAAAAAAGGAGGTGAACATCATTAATAATATGCTTATGGGACGCTATATCCCAGGGAACTCTATTATTCATAAAATGGATCCTCGCTCAAAACTGTTGGTAATGATTGCTTTCGTGGTTGTCATTTTCCTTGCACATGACTGGCTGGGCTATCTTCTCCTTTTGATTTATACTTTTGTAGGAGTTAGCTTGTCAAAGATTTCTGTAAGTTATTTTCTAAAAGGCTTGCGGCCGATGCTTGGCTTAATTCTATTTACAGTGATTTTCCAGATGCTCTTTACTCCTGGAGAGACGGTTCTTTTCCATCTTTGGTTTATCAAAATATCAACGGAATCATTGATTAATGCAGTATATATCTTTTTTAGATTTGTTTTAATTATTTTCATGTCAACTATTTTAACTTTGACAACACCTCCATTGACCTTAGCAGATGGGATAGAAAAAGGGCTTGCTCCGTTGAAAAAAATCAAAGTCCCAGTACATGAATTAGGCTTGATGTTATCTATTTCACTTCGCTTTATCCCAACTTTGATGGATGATACAACGATGATTATGAACGCTCAAAAGGCACGTGGAATGGATTTTGGTGAAGGGAATTTGCTTCAAAAGATTAAATCCGTCATTCCAATCCTAATTCCACTTTTTGTCAGCAGTTTTCGTCGTGCTGACGACTTGGCGATTGCAATGGAAAGCCGTGGCTATCAGGGAGGCGATGGGAGAACGAAATACCGCCAGCTCAAATGGTCGATGCGTGATAACACCCTTGTCATAAGCATTATTATCATGGCGGCACTTCTGATTTTATGGTCTAAATTTTCGTAAAATGATGCTAGCTCATCGTTAAAACCAATAAGATTTTATATCACAACGTCAATATATTGTTGTTTTTCATAATGAATGAAATGAATTCATATCTTAATAGGAGAAAAAATGATTACCCTAAATGTAAATAGTCTTGAAAATGCAGAAATTTTTTGGAAAGAACTCGGCTTAGAAGATGAAATTGCACTGAATGAGGACTTTAACTGTGTCCCTCAAACACTAGCGATTTCGGTTGAGTATATTGATGAAATTCATGATAAAGTTGTAGCGCTTGGATTGCAGGTAAGTCCAATTACAGAAAGCATCAATGGTAAGCATATGTTCAGTTTTGTAGCGCCAGAAGGGAATACATTTATCCTGATTGGTGAATGGGTTGAAGCCCCTTATACAAGCGAATTACGCACAGAATTTTTTAACAATATGGAAAATGTTGAAATTTTACCAATTGAAAAGCTGTCAGCATTGACAGAACCTGCATTTGTACTCTTTGGGCGCGTAACTTGTCCCTGGACACGCAGATTTGTCAAACAGCTTCCAGACTTTTCTGACACGAAGATTTATTATATTGATACAGAAAATACAGACATAAACCCAGACTTACAAAAAGTTCGTCAAACTTACGAAGCGCCAACAGTACCAACCTTTATCAAGATAAATGCTGATGGAACATTTGTTAAATTTGACAGCACAAAAATATCACTTACAGACTTCATAAAATAAGATTTTTTACTGACAGAAAGGCTGTCAGTAAAATTTTAAAACGAATTATCAGAAAAAAGGGGAAAATTACAAATGCAAGCACAAAAATTATCAGCTCAAGAAATCATCCAATTTATTGGCAATGCCGAAAAGAAAACGAATGTCAAAGTAACGTTTGAGGGGATGCTTACAGGAGCTTTGCCAGAAAATGTTCTTCATATTGGCAATCATCTGTTTGGTGACTGGAAAGACGTTGAACCACTCTTGTCAGCGCTGACGGAAAATAAAGATTACATTGTCGAATTTGATGGTAGAAACTCTGCTGTACCAATGCTTGACACACGCTATCTCAATGCACGGATTGAGCCAGGTGCCATTATTCGTGACCAAGTGACCATCGGAGATGGTGCGGTGGTTATGATGGGAGCCATTATTAACATCGGTGCCGAAATCGGTGATGGGACGATGATTGACATGGGTGCGGTACTCGGTGGTCGCGCGACAGTCGGCAAACACGCTCATATTGGCGCAGGTGCGGTACTTGCTGGTGTGATTGAGCCAGCAAGCGCTGAGCCCGTTCGGATTGGCGATAATGTCCTTGTCGGTGCCAACGCGGTCGTCATCGAGGGCGTGCAAGTAGGCGCAGGCTCAGTAGTTGCAGCAGGTGCTATTGTCACTCAAGATGTCCCAGAAAATGTTGTTGTAGCAGGAGTTCCAGCTCGTATCATCAAGCAGATTGATGAAAAAACACAACAAAAAACAGCGCTTGAAGATGTGCTGAGAAACTTGTAAAATATAAAAATGAATGAACAAGCTTATCCATACATATACAATCAAAATTTGATAGGTTCAAAAAGTTCTGTACGCGGTAAAAATACTTTTCGGCTCGACCGCGCAAAGGAACAGGCGACACTTGAAAAAGTGCCACTTAAAAGAATAATTGATTATACAAATGAATTTTTGAAACTTACTGGAATAAATTTGATTAAGAACCCCAAATTTAAAATTCCAATCGACTATGAAAAATTAAAATAGATTATAACTTAAAAAATAAAAAAGATATTGTTTGGATGAAGTTCACTAAAGGTGGTTTTCTAGGAGTTATTGCTGTAAGTGACGATATAAATTTTAATTTAGGCACTACCTCAGGAATTATTATCAGTAAATTGAATAAAAAATGGGATGATTCATTTG
Source organism: Lactococcus allomyrinae (assembly GCF_003627095.1). Lineage (NCBI taxonomy): Bacteria > Bacillati > Bacillota > Bacilli > Lactobacillales > Streptococcaceae > Lactococcus > Lactococcus allomyrinae. The sequence continues at coordinate 2,438,218 of NZ_CP032627.1, forward strand.
TATTGATATTTCCACTAAAAAATATTCCAAGTGAATTAAAGCGTGGAGATATTGAATGTGGAATTGGGAATTATCTTGTTGCTAAAGGCGTTCCGATTCTAGATTATTACTCTCATAAATTTTAAAAAAGGTAAAAATAATATGCTAAACCTCATAAAAATCCGCCGACATCTCCACAGTATCCCAGAAATCGGCTTACAAGAACACGGAACACAAAAATACCTTTTAGAAGTTATCTACAAAATCATAGAAAATAAACCGTTTGCCGAATTAAAAACTTGGCAAACAGGGATTTTAGTCATGCTTCATGGTAGCCATGCTACGAAAACGATTGGTTGGCGGACGGATATTGATGGCTTGCCAGTCGAAGAGCAGACAGGTTTGCCTTTCGCCAGCAAAAATGGTAGGATGCACGCTTGCGGACACGATATTCACATGACGACAGCGCTAGGTTTGCTTGAACAACTTTCTGAAACACAACCACACGAAAATCTGCTCTTTCTCTTTCAACCTGCTGAGGAAAATGAAGCAGGTGGTAAACTCATGTATGACGAAAATGCTTTTGGTGATTGGAAACCTGATGAATTTTATGGGCTTCATGTTCGTCCAGAGCTTGCGGTTGGAGACATTGCGACAAATACGCATACGCTCTTTGCAGGTACTTGCGAGGTTGAGCTGACCTTTAAAGGTAAAGGCGGACACGCCGCTTTTCCTCATGAAGCCAATGATGCGCTTGTTGCTGCCAGTTATTTTGTCACACAAGTGCAGACCATTGTCAGTCGTAACGTTGACCCACTTGGCTCAGCTGTTGTTACTTTTGGAAAAATGGAAGCAGGAACAACAAATAATATCATCGCAGAAACAGCATTTCTCCACGGAACAATCAGAACATTGACTCAAGAAATGAATACGCTGACACAAAAACGTTTGACTAAAATTGCACAAGGTGTTGCGCAATCGTTTGATATGGAACTTGACCTTAAACTCAAACAAGGCGGCTATCTTCCTGTCGAAAATAATCCCAAACTTGCTTCAGAGCTCATGACTTTCTTTGAAGATGAAGCAGCGGTCAATTTGATTGACATTGAACCTGCCATGACAGGCGAGGATTTTGGATACCTCCTCTCAAAAATCCCTGGTGTGATGTTTTGGCTTGGTGTTGATAGTCCTGCACCTCTTCATTCAAACAAGATGACACCAAATGAGGCGGTGCTTGATTTTGCAGTGGAAAATATCGCAAAGTTTTTGAAAATGAAAACAAAACGTTAAATACTTATTTTAGATAGAAGAACAATGAATTCAAGAATATATTTACAACCTGATGCAGTACCAACGCAAGATGATATTCGTACAGCAAATCGTATTTTTCGCCATTTTGGCAAAGAGGTCACCTTTTTGCAACGACAAGGTGAGGACTTTCCAGATATTACAATGAATCGATTACGTTGGGCGATTTTCAACTTTACAGATGGAGAAGAAGAAACTATATTAAGCAAGGAGATAGTAAAATCACCCAATGTTATTATTGATTTTGCTAACTTTGATGGTGATGAGAATAATTCAGCAAGACTCTTTCAAGAACTGTTTGAGGCAAATGAAGAAATTGCAAATCTTGTTCTTGTGAAGAAGTCAGAGCAAGTGACAGAATTTGTGAAGGAAAATCAAAATAAAGCTAAACGTAAAAAATAGAAAATATAGAAGTGTAAGCCAGTTTAGAGTGTAGAATATAGCTGAACTGGCTAGTCACTTACTGGAGAGCTAAAGAATATTATCTAAAATTTTTTCGGATAAATGAGTTTATTCTTGACAGTCAAGAGTAAAATTGATATACTGATATAGTCGTTTGAGAGAAACGCAGGCGTGGCTCAACTGGATAGAGTACCTGACTACGAATCAGGCGGTTGTAGGTTCGAATCCTACCGCTTGCATAAACAAGATGTGACGAAAGTCACTTTTTTGTTGAAATAGCTAATTCAATATTTGCTACGGGAAGTAGCTCAGCTTGGTAGAGTACTTGGTTTGGGACCAAGGTGTCGCAGGTTCGAATCCTGTCTTCCCGATTACCGACTAACCCTAACTCATCTTTCGTGGATGAGTTTTTTTGATATCAAAAACTATATAAACCAGTCAACTTTAAAAATAATGAACATCGAATATGAAAGCTCGCAAAGCTGTCCTAAGCAACCTTATATGACATGAGATAAATGTGCAAATCATCATCATCATGAGTTTATCAGAAGGAAGACTTAGAATCAAAAACTACTGATAAAAAAATATAAACTGTTACGACTAAGGTAACGAAAATTTATGAGAACAGTATTTCACAGATTGACCGAAGAATTATTAAAAAACTGGTGTTTTTATGCAAAAGATACCCCTTTGTACTCATTTTTCACATTCTCAAATCCTTTAAAGTCTGTATGTGTAAAGAAATAGAGTTGGAGATTAATATTGCCATCTCTTCGTCATTTTCAATCATACCGTTTTTGCACCAAGTCATCAAAACTTGATAAATACCACCTGCTAAAAACTCAGAACTGTATAGTTTATATTCTGCTGAACATTCAATTGAACACATTATCTCTGTACTAAATATTTCCATAAATTTTATCAACTGACTAAAAAATAGATGTCCTAAATTTGCACTTAATAGTGTATTGATTAAAGTCTGATGTTTTCTAAAATGTTGGAAATATAATTGCATCATTTTATTTATCTCAATACTATTATGCCTTAAAAGATTACCGTAATCATTGTATATGTTATCAATACTTTCTATAAGAATATCCTCAATAATTGAATAATTCCGATAGAAAGCCATTCGCGATACACCTGCCTTTTGTGTAAGTTCTGTTATTGATATTGAATAGAAATTTTTTCTTTTCATTATTTGAATTAAAGCTTCAAATAGACACTCTTTTACTAATTGGTTTTGTTCTTGATTATATTTATTAGTCATGAGGCAATTTCTCCTTATTTGTAACACCTAGTGAAAAATCACTTGTAATAATCATTTCATAATACTATAATTTGTTAGGAGTTGCAAATGTAACTTCTAATGATGTAGATATCCAAAGGAGAAAATAAAATGAAAACATGGTTTATTACTGGTGCAACCGGTGGATTAGCTAGTCAACTTACTAAACATCTTTTAGAAAGAGGGGATCGTGTCGTTGCCACAACCCGTAAACAAGGGAATCTTGATAAATTAAAAAAACAATATGATTCTCAATTATGGGAGTATCATTTAGATTTAACAAATCCCCAACAAATAGAAGATATAGTAACAAAAGCATTTGACGAATTAGGTACAATAGATATCATAGTTAATAATGCAGCCTATGGACTTTATGGTGCTGTAGAAGAAATTAACGATGAACAGACGGAGCGACTATTTCAAACAAATCTGTTTGGCTCAATAAGAGTTGCTAGAGCGGCACTACCATTTCTACGCAAACAAAATCAGGGACAAATTGTTCAAATATCAAGTATGGCTGGTCATTACTCTTCACCAGCTATGGGTCTATACAGCGCTTCAAAATGGGCTGTTGAAGCTGTTTTTGAAGCATTATCACAGGAAATAGCTCCATTTGGTATTAGAACTACAATAATTGAACCTGGTGGGATTCGTACTGAATTTGCTGGAGATAAAGCTGTTTTTGGAAAAGAAATAGACGACTACAAGGATACTCCAGCAAGAAATGTCACCAATTTTATGAAAAATCCTGGTTTAACTAATGAGCAACTAAAAAAAATGATTATCGGTGACCCTGATAAAATGTCACTACAAATTATTGATAGTGTTGATCAAGTGAAAAGTCCACTACGTATTGCATTAGGGAGCGATGCTTACACAAAGATACATAACGGTTTAACTGAAAGATTACAAAAATTAGAAGCTCAAAAAGAACTCTCAAAATCCACAGATGCAGATGATGAGTAGTAAATTTATCTCTAGAGCGTTAGGGAAATCAGCTGATAAAATCAAAGATAATATTGGACGAAGTAGGTGGGACAAATTTTTAGTCTTCAATAAGTTTTGGATTTCAAAAAAATATAGAAAATACTAAATCATTGTTAGAATATATGTGGGGATAGATTATTAATAAGATGAGTATTGTAATATCATAATGGTTTCTAGTGAATCGCTAATGATTTTACAACAAGTGATTATAATCAAATATAGTTAATTAGAAAAAGGGTTTATAAGGTTAATTTAACACACCACTACACTAAAGTTTCTTGACAATCTTTCAAATTTTGGTATAATGAAAAGGTTGAATATAGCAGTCAGCTAGAAAGTCGTCAACATTTCGGCGGTTCCAAGTAAGTAACCGAAGCTATCAGGCGAAGTCGAAATGCACGAATTCGAGGCTGATTATCTCTGTATTCCTCAGAAAAATAGAGGAGGACATTATAAAATGTCACGTTACACTGGTCCATCATGGAAACAATCACGCCGTTACGGTATCTCACTTACAGGTTCTGGTAAAGAACTTGCACGTCGTAACTATGTACCTGGGCAACACGGTCCAAACAATCGTTCAAAACTTTCTGAATACGGTCTTCAATTGGCTGAAAAACAAAAACTTCGTTTCTCTTATGGAGTTTCTGAACGTCAATTCCGTAATTTGTACGTTGCAGCAACTAAAATCAAAGAAGGAACTGTTGGTTTCAACTTTATGACTTTGCTTGAACAACGCCTTGATAACGTTGTTTATCGTCTTGGTTTGGCTACTACTCGCCGTCAAGCACGTCAATTCGTTAACCACGGGCATATCCTTGTTGACGGAAAACGTGTAGATATTCCTTCATATCGCGTACAACCTGGTCAAGTGATTTCAGTTCGTGAAAAATCTATGAAAGTTCCTGCAATCCTTGAAGCTGTTGAAGCAACCAAAGGTCGCGCTAACTTCGTATCATTTGATGCTGATAAGCTTGAAGGAACACTTATTCGTCTTCCAGAACGCGACGAAATCAACCCAGAAATCAACGAAGCACTTATCGTCGAATTCTACAACAAAATGATGTAATCGAGTATCACTCGAAAATGGAGAAGCCCTTCGAGGCTTCTTTTTTTAATAATGTTCATACATCCACCAATTTTGTAGTAAAGTTTATCTCTGAATTTGTAATTATTATCTTGTGCTTGGACAGAAAAGAGTTTGAGAGAGTTGAAGTCCTATGTAAAATGACAATGTCCAAGTCTATATTTTTGAAGTTTAAGAGTAATTAGAAATGGTTCAAATGGAAAATAGTAAAAAAATCGCTGAACAGCTTAATATTAAAGTTTCTCAAGTTGAAAAAGTGTTGGAGCTGACTGCTGAGGGGAATACAGTTCCTTTCATTGCACGTTATCGTAAAGAAGCGACAGGTTCACTTGATGAGGTTGAAATTAAGCGAATTATTGATGAAAATGACCTGCTGACAAAACTGACAGAGCGTAAGTTGTCAGTGCTGACAAAGATTGAGGAGCAGGGCAAACTGACGGATAAGTTGAAACAGCAAATTGAAACTGCTGAAAAGTTGTCAGAGGTTGAGGATTTGTATCTTCCTTATAAAGAAAAACGTCGAACAAAGGCAACGATTGCTAAAGAAAATGGTCTTTTTCCATTAGCGCAATTGATTGTCAGAAATGCGGCTGATGTGGAGGAACAAGCGAAAAACTTTGTCAATGAACTTTTTGTCAGCGCTGACAAGACTTTGCAAGGGGCAATTGATATTCTGTCAGAAGCGATTTCTGAGGACGCAACTTTGCGTAGCTGGTTGCTTCGAGAAATTAAGTCCAATAGCTTACTGACAAGTAGTCTTAAAAATGATAGTAGCGATGACAAACAAGTTTTCCAGATGTATTATGATTTCTCAGAAAAAGTTTCTGATTTACCCAATTATCGTGTATTAGCGCTTAATCGGGGAGAAAAATTGGGGATTTTATCGGTCAAGTTTGATAATAATGAAGATAAGATTTTGCGTTATTTCGCTGCTCGTTTTACTGCTCAGAGCAATAAATATATGCTAGTTGCGATTAAAGAGGCGGTCAAGAAAAAGTTGATTCCAGCGATGGAACGTAGTGTTAGAACTGAACTAACAGAAAAGGCAGAAATTGCTGCGATTGAAGTATTTGGCGAAAATCTGAAAAATTTGTTACTTGTTGCGCCTCTTAAGGGACGTGTAGTCATGGGCTTTGACCCTGCTTATCGGACTGGGGCAAAGCTTGCAATTGTTGATGCTACGGGTAAGTTGCTCATGACAACAGTGATTTATCCAGTTAAGCCAGCATCAGCTAGTCAAATTGCACAAGCGAAGAAGGATTTGGCACAGTTGATTCGTGAATTTGGCGTAGACATGATTGCGATTGGAAATGGTACAGCAAGCCGGGAATCAGAATCTTTTGTCGCTGAAGTATTAAAAGAAAATGAATTTTCTAATGTTTACTATGTGATTGTTAGTGAATCAGGCGCATCAGTCTATTCTGCAAGTGAACTTGCAAGAGAAGAATTCCCAGAATTGACTGTCGAAAAGCGCTCTGCGATTTCTATTGCTAGACGTCTTCAAGACCCTCTTGCTGAGCTGGTCAAGATTGAACCAAAAGCCATTGGTGTGGGACAATATCAGCACGATGTTTCTGAGAAAAAACTCACGGAAAACTTAGATTTTGTGGTTGAAACAGTGGTCAACCAAGTTGGTGTAAATGTGAATACGGCCAGTCCAGCACTTTTGTCACACGTTGCGGGTCTTAATAAAACACTTGCACAAAATATCGTAGCTTACCGAGAAGAAAATGGCGCACTGGGTACACGTTCTGAGCTAAAAAAAGTGCCACGATTGGGGGCAAAAGCCTTTGAACAAGCCGCAGGATTTTTGCGAATTCCTGAAGGAAAGAATTTACTGGATAATACGGGTGTTCATCCAGAGTCTTATTCTGTTGCTGAGCAAATATTACGTGAAACAAGCGCTGACAAGAATCCGTCAGTACTGACAGAAATTTCGTCAGTAAAAATTATTGAGCTGTCAGAGAAATTTGGTATTGGTCGTGAAACTTTAATAGACATCATCGCAGATTTACAAAAGCCAGGTCGTGATTTGCGAGAGACCTTCGATGCTCCAATACTTCGTCAGGATGTCCTTTCCGCCAGTGACTTACAGGTAGGACAGCAACTTGAGGGCGTAGTACGTAACGTTGTGGATTTCGGTGCTTTTATTGATATCGGAATCAAAAATGATGGATTGGCACACGTGTCAGACCTCAGCAAAAATTTTGTAAAAAATCCAAGTGATGTTGTAGCAGTTGGACAAATCGTTACAGTCTGGGTCAAATCAATTGATTTACAACGTGGAAAAATCAATCTGACACTTGTTAATCCGCGAGAAAAAGATAAGTAAATGTATCTTGTCATTTACTTATATGAAAGCAACAGATAGCTCTGACAGAAGTATCAATCACTGACAGAATTCTGTCAGTGTGCAACCTCTAGGAGTTACAACTAAGCAATTTCTTCGGGGCAGCAAGTACGGAGTTGAAGTCGTAAGTAAGTACCCCGCAGGATAGCTTGTAGCGTTATAGAAGTCTGCTCATTGCTGACAGTGGTCCTAGAACTTCTGTCAGCATACTGACAAAATGAGAGGAGAGAAAATGTTAACTAACCAAGAATTGACAGATAAAATCTGCAAAATTTCTCTCTCAAAATTCTCCCTTTCTTTTGAGCATCAAGCTTATTGGAATAATAGACTACGTACAACTGGGGGAAGATTTTTCCCAAAAGATTTGCATTTGGATTTTAACCCTAAGATGGCTGAACATCCCGAGTTTGAGCGCATCATTCTACACGAACTAACACATTATCATCTCTATCGTGCGAAACGAGGTTATAAGCACAAAGATACAGATTTTAAGCGACTGCTTGCTGAAGTTAACGGTTTAAGATACGCTCCAACTGTGGAACATAAAAAATATAAGTATCAGTACACTTGCTCTAAGTGTGGTCAAACATACATAAGACAGCGAAAAATTAATGTGCAAAAATACCGTTGTGGAAATTGTTACGGAAAACTAAAAATCATAAAAAATATCCCTTAAGGATATTTTTTATTAGATGAATGGATAACTTATTCACAATTTATCCTGAATTTGTCCTCAATCTGTTAATAACTTGATAAAAAATGTGTATAAATTGACCCCAAAAGGATGTAAATGCAAACTTTCATTTATCCACAAGAATAACTATGATTGATTTTTTAACTTAGCAAGTGCGTGCTAATTCCCCCACCAATGAAGTAATCACTTTAATCTCATTTGATTTTCAGAGCTTTCATCTAAGAATCACTATACTGTTCATTCACTAAGCGACAGGTTCTATAGCAAATGCAAAGCAATATGGTTCATTTTTTGCTTTTTAGTCCAAAAAGTCGTAAAATAGTAAAAATATATTTGCTATCTTGATACAAAAAAGGAGAAAATCGTGCTCAGACCAGAAACCATCGCTCAAATGCCCAAAGTTGAACTTCATTGTCATCTTGATGGCTCGCTCAGCCTTTCTTGCATCAAAACACTTGCAAAAAATGCAAAAATTAATCTAAATCTAACAGACGAAGAAATTTTGGAAAAGGCACAAGCACCAGAAAATACACGTAATTTACTGGAATATCTTGCACGTTTTGATTTTGTTCTCCCACTTTTGCAAAGCTACACCAACCTTGAGTTAGCAGCTTATGATGTGGCGCGCCAAGCAGCTTTGGATAATATACGATATATTGAAATTCGATTCGCCCCTGAGCAGCATCTTCTGCAAAATCTAACCCTTGAAGAAGCGGTGGAAGCTGTGGTTGCAGGTTTGTCACGTGCAGAAGAAAATTTTGATATTATTGCTAACGCACTCGTTTGTGGCCTTCGTCAGAGTACATTGGAGAAATTAGAAAAATTGCCTCCTATTTTTGATCATATCAATGACTCTCACCTTGTTGGTTTTGATTTAGCAGGTGATGAGTTAAATTATCCACAGCAGAAATTTTCTGGTTTATTAGCTCAAGTGAATGCTAGAAATGTTCATATCACACTCCACGCTGGTGAATGCCCACATTGTGAACAAAATATTGTCGATTCTGTCAATATGGGAGCAACGCGTATCGGCCATGGAATCATGAGTAAAAATCTACCCGAATATCAAGAAACATTGATTTCCGAAAAGATTGTGTTAGAGATGGCACCAAGTAGCAACTTTCAGACAAAATCGGTCACACGCATTGAGGACTATCCTTTCAAACAGCTCTATGATATGGGCGTACACGTCACTCTAAATACTGATAATCGAACAGTGAGTAATACCACGCTGCAAAAAGAATATGAAAAAATTTCAACTTGGTATCCTGATTTTGGGATAGAGGACTTTGAGCAGATTAATCATTACGCTATTGACGGTGCTTTTATTGATATAGTGGAGAAAGAAGCATTACATTTTAAATTTACTGATGAATATAAAAAAATCTCTGATTAAATCAGGGATTTTTTGTGATATCTTGTTATTTTAATACTCGGTTTTCAATGACATCTGCATAGAGAGCACGGTGTTTGAATTTCCAAGTATTAGCAGTTTTAATCAAGGTATCTTTGTATCGGAGGTAAGCAATCATTAACGATTTTGAACCATCTTCGGTGATGGTAACGTGATGTGCAATGGTATAAACATAGGCATTTGCCGTTGTTGCTTGTTCATCTTCCAAGTCAATTGATACCTGACCAATGAAGTGAAAGGTTGTTTCATACTGTTTGAGTGTTGAAAAAGCATCAAGAAGTTGTTCAGAAGTTGTTATTTCCTCAGGAGCTCCATTATTCCAAGGGTAGTAAACACTCATTCCTCCGTTTGTGTCAAAAAGTTCAAATTGTGCCTGAGTTTTCCTAGAATCTGCAAAGGTTGCATAGTCATTAATCAGTTGTTGAATTTGTTCTTTGTTGTTCATTTTTGAATTTCTCACTTTCTTGTTGAGCTAATTTTTCATGGAGAGTTATTTTGTTGGCCAAAAATTCCCGTGTTTTCTGGAGTTCAAAAAATTTTCTGTCTAATTCCAATGCTGTTTTATATAGTAATTTGACAGAAAGTTGATGGTTCTCATAGTTGTCAAAGATTTTATGAATATCTTGTAAAGATACACCAGCGGTACGATAATGTAAAACAAGTTCAAGCCTTGTTAGACTTTCTTCATCAAAAACTCGATTTCCATTATTGTCTCGGGGAACTTTAAGAAATCCTTTTCGTTCATAAAAACGGATGCTTGAAGCAGGGACATTAAACTGTTTCGAAACTTCTTGAATAGTGGGCATTTGTTCTCCTTTTGCTCTTCAGAGATAAGTATAGCACCTTAAACCTTGTTTAAGTCAAGTGATTTATTTAAAGTAAATATGTCCCCACCCTATGGGGTAGATGAGGATGAGTAGAAATTTAATTCAGTAATGCTGTTGTCTACTGCTATTGCAGGTTTAACCTGTTAGTATGACCCTTGGTTGTAACGCACTAAAGTAAAGCATGGCGAAGATGGCGGCTAAAAGAGGGAAAATGTCTCGCGAAATAAACAACTTCATCAAAAAAGTCCTCTTATTCGAGGACTTCATTAGGTATGAACTTTTATCAAAGCAAGTGCGTGCTATCTCCATCCTTTGGGATACACTGTCGATGCTCGCCACGGTGCTAAAGTGCCTAGTCGGAATGGCAAGCCTTGAATTTCGTCCGACTAAGTTCAATGGTGGATCGAAACTCCCACTGAATAAGTCTTGATTTCATTTTTCATCAGGTGTCATAATCATTGGTACAACCAATGGTTCACGTTCTGTTTGTTTGTAAAGAAAGGGGCTAAGTGCTTCACGCATTGCTCTGGCAACAGAAGCTTCATTTGCATTTTCTTCGTTCATTGCTTCTCGAATGGCGTTGAATAAAACACGTTGACCACTACGAATCAAGTCACCAGACTCGCGCATATAGATGAAACCACGTGAAAGCATATCTGGCCCAGCAAGGACAGTTTTATTTTCGAAGTCAACGGTTGCAACTGCAAGAACAATTCCGTCTTCTGAAAGCTCATGCCGATCGTGAAGTACAGCATTTCCGACATCACCAATACCAGAGCCATCAACATAAGTGTCACTAGCTGGGAAATGGTCAGCATAGCGCGCACTATCTGAAGTCAGAGCTAACACATCTCCGTTTTCAAAAATAAAGCAATTTTCTTTTGGAACACCAGTGTCTTGAGCAAGACCTGCATGAATTTTGAGCATACGGTATTCACCATGAACAGGCATGAAGTATTTTGGTTTAATCAAGCGAAGCATAAGTTTTTGCTCTTGTTGCCCACCATGACCTGAGGTGTGAATATTATTCATTTTGCCGTAAATCACTTCTACACCAGCTTCAGCGATTTTGTTAATGAGTTGGTTAACTCCGTGGGTGTTACCAGGGATTGCATTAGATGAGAAAACTACTGTGTCACCCATTTGTAGAGTGATGTGGCGGTGCATTCCGTTTGCAATACGGCTAAGCGCTGCCATCGGTTCACCTTGTGAACCAGTACACATGATAACGAGTTCATGTGAGGGATATTGATTGACCTCATTTGGCTCAATAAAGGTCCCTTTTGGTGCCTTAATATAGCCAAGCTCTAGCCCATTGACAATGGCTTTTTCCATTGAACGCCCAAAAACGACAATCTTACGACCAGTTTTTACTGCGCCGTCAACAGCTTGTTGTAGACGGAAAATATTTGATGCGAATGAAGCAAAGATGATACGACCCTCAATACGTTCAAAAATTTTCATGATGCTGGCACCAACCACTTTCTCAGAGTGAGAAAAAGTAGGGATTTCAGCATTTGTTGAGTCCGAAAGCAACAGTAAGACACCTTCTGTACCAAGTGCTGCCATACGGTGAAGGTCAGCTGGAACGCCAACAGGTGTAAAGTCAAATTTGAAGTCACCAGTGGCAACGATTTTTCCTTGAGGCGTATCCACAACAACAGCGATAGGTTCTGGAATAGAGTGAGTAGTACTAAAGAAGCTCAAGCTTAAATGGTTAAATTTTATTTCACTATCAGGGTGGATTTCATAGAGTTTAGCATCGCGTAAAAGTCCATGTTCTTCAAGTTTTCCACGAATCAAGGCAAGAGATAGCGGTCCTGCGTAGATGGGGATGTTTGCTTGTTTGAGAAGGAATGGAATCCCACCGATATGGTCCTCATGTCCATGCGTGATAAAGAGACCTTTAATACGGTCAATGTTTTCCACGATATAGGTATAATCGGGAATGACGTAGTCAACTCCAAGAAGTTCATCTTCTGGGAACTTGATACCGGCATCAATGATGACAATCTCGTCTTTGTATTCGACACCGTAAGTGTTTTTACCGATTTCGCCGAGTCCACCGATAGCGTAGACTGCAACTTCATCAGATTTTATTTTTAATTGTTTTGGCATATTTCTCCTGTTCTAAGACTGTTTAAGGGTTAAAAGTTAAAGTTTGTATTATGTTAGCTATCTATTTATACCAGTGCGATTTATGACTACACTCAGCACGCTTTTTATCAGTTTTGCCTGTTTGATATGTGGTCTATTAGATATAAATGAGCAAAGCTCATGATGAACATTTGTTGATTTTTATAGAGTCTTAGCTATAGTAGTTGTTTTACATTATGACACTGTGAAAATGAGAAATTAACTTTAGAAATTAAACAGTATTAAATATATTCTTGCATATTTGTATTTGGTTGATTTAGTTTGTGAGAACTCTATCTTTTCTTCAAACTGAGTTGATGATGCTAACGACTTTTTGTATCAATTGAATGAATTATTTTGTACCGTAAGCTATTAAATTTATTTATATTATTTTTTGTACGACAAAATCACTTTAAACTACTATCATTTTTGACAATAATCTAAAGTGGTTTGGTTTTTCGATTAATTGAAAATTAGAAGCTTGTGATTTCAAAAACGCCAGTTTCTTTTTCATATTCTACAGCTTCGTCTGTGAGTCCATCAATGAATTCAATATGGTATTCAGTGTTTTTGGCGAGGAGTTCGCGGGCAATGATAATACCATCAGGGATGTTATTGACATCAATATCAAGGTACAATGTTTCGGTTGTTTCGCGTCGTGGTGAGCGGCTTTTATCTTTTTGGTAGAAAACTTTAAAAATCATTCTATATTACGAGCAGGGGCTCGTTCCTTTCATGGTGGTTCGTGTTTGCTGTTCTTTGCAATTACTATTATTTTAGCATAAATGCGTAAAAATGGAAAGTTGATACTCATCCATCCTTGATTTTGTATTATAAAGCGTTGTCATATTTTATAGGGGTGGAACTTGTGAGTGAAGCGTGGTAAAATGTAGAGAAGTACATCTTGGAATTATATAAAAGTAAGGGATGTGGTTTTATATTGTATACTAGATTAACTTTAAAATGGTACATTTTATTAGTTAGTCTGCAAGCGTAATTAAATAAAAAACGGAACGTTTTTTAGCTAATTCAAGTGTAGGTAAGCATATTAAAACTAGATTGATAATAAAAATGAAAATATTAGCATTAGATAGTTCTTCAATTGCATTGTCCGTAGCTCTCGTTGAAGCCGGAAAGTTGCTTGGGGAAGTTAATTTAAATTTAAAAAAGAATCATAGTACAACACTTATGACGACGATTGATTTTTTGATGGAACAAGCGAATCTTGAGGCAAAGGATATTGACAGAATCGCTGTGGCAAATGGACCAGGTTCGTATACGGGACTGCGTTTAGCTGCAACTGTTGGGAAAACTTTGGCTTATTCACTGAATAAAGAAATTGTTGGTGTGTCAAGTTTGTTGTCAATAGCCCGTAGGGTCAAAGAAGCAGAATATTTGGTTGTTCCTGTAATGGATGCAAGACGTGGCAATGCTTATGCAGCGGTTTATCAGGATGGGGAATCTGTCATTGCTGACCAACATTGTGTTTTTAGTGAATTTCTAAGTCAATTATCATCTGATTGTTCTGTCAGTGCTGACAGAGTTGTTTTTACGGGTGAGACAGAGCAGTTCCTTGAAGATATTGAGCGAGCTGGTTTTGACAGAGGTCAAGTGGTTACTGACAGCTTACAAAAATTGCCGTCAGCATATGAAATTGCGAAGGTTGCGGAGCATCTCACTCCTGAAAATGTGCACAGTTTTGTGCCAAACTACCTAAAAAAAGTAGAAGCTGAAGAGAAATGGTTGGAAACTCATGAAGAAGCTGAAAACGCTGCTGACAACTACGTTCAAAGGGTTTAAGAGCAAAAGTTTTAATCCACGACGTTATCTTGAAATGGTGGATGTCGAATTGGAACATGACAAGGATGGGGTGCATTATCGTTTGGCTGAGCGTTCGGATATTGTAGCGTTGCTTGCGATTGAGCGTGATGTTTATAATGGTGATATTCCATGGACATTTTCACACTTTGAGCATGAAATTGTGAAAAATAATGATGCTTTTTTTGTGGTTGCTGAACTATCTGGAAGTGTGGTGGGGTTTGTTGGCACACGCATTAATCATCATGGTGCTGATGCTCATATTACAAATTTGGCAGTTTTTAAGGCATTTCAAGGACGACAAATTGCTTCAACGCTGATTGGTCAATTAGTTCAGCTGATGAGTTTGCTTGGAAAAAGTGAGATGACACTTGAGGTAAGACGTGATAATACCAAGGCTCAAGGGCTTTATCGAAGGCAAGGTTTTGAAACGACTAAAATTCTTCCACAGTATTACGAGGATGGTGGCGATGCCATTTGGATGGTCAAAAAGCTAAGACATGAAAATTAGAAGATTGACACACGAAGAACGTTGTGCTGACAAGAGTCTGTCAGTACTGACAGAAATAATTTTAGGGATTTTGTTGGAAAATTATGACGAGACACCGTGGTCAGCTCATTACATTGCAACAGATTTGGCTAATGTTCATTCACATTATTTTTTGGCAGAACTAAACGAAAGAGTGATTGGCTTTTTAGCAATTTCTTCGTTTATGGATGAGATTGAAATTACAAATATTGCTGTTTTACCTGAGTTTCAAGGACATGGCGTGGCGAGTCAGTTACTGACAGAATTGTCAGTATTTACGGGAACGATATTTCTGGAAGTTCGCGAGTCAAATCTTGTAGCACAAAAGTTATATGAGAAATTTGAATTCAAAACTTACCATATCAGAAAAAATTATTATGACAACCCGCGCGAAAATGCGTTGCTTATGAGAAAAGAACAGTTTTGATGACAGCCTTGGCAGTCGTTCTGCATTGGCGACTTCTGGTGCACTTTTTGTGCCAGAACAGGTGCGAAGCACCATAAACCATTGTGTTTTTTGCAATGGTTTAGCTATAGTACAAAGATTAAGAAGAAAAGATTGATGAAAGATAACTACATATTAGCTTTTGAAACATCTTGTGATGAAACTTCTGTGGCTATTTTAAAAAATGGCACAGAATTATTGTCTAATATCATTGCAAGTCAAATCAACAGTCACAAACGTTTTGGCGGTGTTGTGCCTGAAATTGCCAGTCGGCATCATGTGGAACAGATTACAGTTTGTATTGAAGCGGCACTTGAAGAAGCAAAAATAAGCGCTTCTGAGCTGACTGCTGTTGCAGTGACACAAGGACCAGGGCTGAATGGTGCATTGCTTGTAGGTATAATGGCTGCTAAGACTTTTGCCTGGGCAAATCATTTGCCGTTGATTCCTGTGAACCATATGGCAGGTCACTTGATGGCTGCGCGCTTGGTTGATGAGATTGAATATCCAGCGATGGCGCTCTTGGTTTCGGGCGGACACAGTGAATTGGTTTATGTTGAGCGTGAGGGAAATTACAAGAAAGTTGGAGAAACACGTGATGATGCGGCTGGCGAAGCTTATGATAAAGTAGGACGTGTCATGGGGTTGACTTATCCAAGTGGGAAAGTGATTGATGAACTTGCGCATAAAGGACAAGATACTTACCATTTTCCACGTGCAATGATGACGACAAATGAAGTTGAATTTAGCTTTTCTGGTCTGAAATCAGCATTTATCAATCTCGTGCATAGTGAAAATCAAAAGGGAAATGATGTGGTAAAAGATGATTTAGAAAATCTCGCAGCATCATTTCAGGCGGCGGTAATTGACGTTTTGGTCGCAAAAACTAAACTGGCTATTGAGAAATATCCAGTGAAAACTTTGATTATTGGTGGCGGTGTTTCAGCAAATCAGGGTCTGCGTGATAGATTGAATGATGAAATTATTGAGCAAAAGCTGATTGTTCCTCCTCTTAGACTTTGTGGGGACAACGCTGGAATGATAGCAGCGGCAGCATATGTTGAGTGGGAAAAGGGAAGTCGTGGTAGTCTTGCGCTGAATGCTAAACCAAGTCTTGTATTTGAAGATTTAGCTTGATATCATAGCTAATTACAGCATGAAATGAGAGCTAGATATCTGCTGCTAACCTTTTTTACCTTGTGGCTTGAACTATGATTTCAGCAGCATAGTGAAGCGAAGATAAGAGGGAACGAACGAAGTTCCTGTCGGATTTTAAAGTGGAAACATCTCTTCATTTTTTGAAAGGAAAGTTAATGCTAAAAATTAAAGGAAAAACGTTGTCAGGATTTATATTTGACGATGAGTTTGAAAGTGTTGCCGAGTTTATTCAGCTTCAATTGGAGGATTTTCCAGCAATGGATGATAGTGTTGAGATTCTAAATGTTGAGATTGATGAAGAAATTTATCATTTTATGGGTAACGCAGGCGAATTATATTATGAGCTGAGTAAACAATAAAAAATGCACTGATAGAAGCTTCTATCGGTGCATTTTTTATTCGTTTTATATTTGAGGAAATACTGAATAATGGCTAAACCAAGAACAGCTATCAATGATGTTTTGTTTATTTTTTTACGACAGGTACCCAGAATTCACCATAGGCAGTACCGTCTTCGTTAAGTTTACGGTAAGTTGCATTGGGGCCACCGATGTAGGCATAGTCAGTAATCTGGCTGAGAACTTCACCAAATGCGCGATAGGTCAGCTCGTCAAATAAACTTTCAGGCACCCCATTGCCTGAAACGACGATATATTCGCTTTCTGGAAATTCAATAATCCGAGTTGCATCAGCGAGTGTTTTGCTTGTCTCGACCGCAAAGTAATTCCAGGGCTTGCCTTGATAAACTTCATTGACTGACCATTCAAGTTCATTTTTAGCTACATTTTTAAGTTTTTCAAAGCGTCCATCGGACTTGAGAGATTGCCAAAATTCATTCTTTTCAGCAATGAGCGCTTGAGGATCTTGAAAATCTGCTTGGATAGTAAAGCCATAACCGACTAAACTAAAGGCAGTTTTGTGTTCTAAAGTATATTCTGACATTTTTACGCTTTCTATATTTTGGATTGACTGATAGATTTTTGCTCATCAATCATTTGGGGCTGACAACAGTTAGTTCGTGAATAGACCGACCCTTGTCGTCAATAAAGAGCAGCCAACTGTTTGTTCCAGCGAAGTAGAGAAAATAGCTCACTTCATTGACTGAGCGCAGGATAATATCTTCAGTCGTTACCCAGTTTTTGTTATCAAATCGTGTTTTATGCTCATCGCGCAATGTTTTTGTAAAAGTCCACGCTAGGCCAAGAGAACCATCAGCGCGCTTTGGACATTCACTGTCTGGTAACATTTTTGCACCTTTTTTAATCCGCATTTCAGTGGATTTTTCCCAGATAATATCAGCCTTTGCGCCTTGATAATCCACATGAAAGACAATGTCCGCAATGGCTTTTTTCCAGCGGTGCTGTGCTTTTGGCGAGACAAATTTCTTCTTTTCAAGTTTGATGTCAAAAGCTGAAAGTGCTGACAGAAATTCATCAGCCGCTTTGGCACAGGCGTTGTAGATGTTTTTGGGCAATTTGAGGGCTTCAGGTTTTGCGACTAATGTCAGACCGCTTTCTTCTGCGGTTTCCACGAGATATTGGGTCAGCTGCGCCGTTTCCAAGTCGTAACCAGCAGGATTCAAAATCACAATCTGGTCAAACTCTAGCTTTGGAATCAGCGCTTTGTCGCTTGCAATCAGCTTGATTTGCCGTTTTTTCAGCAAAAAGAAAATCTCATTTTTGTCTAATTTGAACCGAGCATGATTGCCATCAAACAATCGTAAATGTCCGCCAGAAGGCAGGTCAATCCTGATTTTCTGCCCGTCCAGCGTTACGGTGAATGTTATTTTTTTCATAGTCATATTTTACCACGGATGAGCCAAAAAGTTACTGACAAATTTTCTGTCAGTAACTTTTGAGTCCGTCAGTGTACTGACAGAGTTGTCAGCCGCTTATTTACTGATTTTTTCAGCGCGCAACCAGAGTTCGCCGTGCCCGTCAGCACTGACAAAAGCATAGTTTCCCGGACCTACATATTTGTAATCTGTAATCTCTTGCAAAAGTCCGCCAAATACTTTTCCTGTCAGTGTATCAGCAGTTTCATTCTCTCCTGAAACAACGATATAATCACCCGCGAGAAAGTCCAGCACTTCTGAGCTTTCAATATCAAAGTCCCCCATTACACCGAAACCGCGCCATGCCTTACCATCTATGACATAATTGATTTGATATTCTTGACCATCAGAGGCTTGAAGTAATTCAGCAAGTTTTCCATTTTCAGTAATCTCTGCTTTCTTTTCGGCAGTTTTTGCAGCATTTCCTGTCCAATCGTTAAAGTCATCAAAAGTTACGCCAAAGGCAGTCATTTTGTAGTCGTTGTCAATGTGTTTAATCGTGTAAGTCATAATTGTGCTCTTTTCTTTTTTTGATAAAATAAGTATAATCATTAAATGTATCAAAAAAAGATACTTTTAAGTGAATGATTCACTGACAGTACCCAAAATCTTGTCGGTATACTGACAGAACTAAAAAGGTGAAATTTATGAAAAAAACAGAACGAATTAACCTTATCATGCGCTATATCAATAACCGCGCGCATTTTACGATTGCAGAAATTCAGCGTGAATTTAAAGTTTCAAGGGCAACTGCTATCCGCGATATTAATGAAATTCAAGAAATGGGTTTTCCTTTGACAACAGAGTTAGGACGTGGTGGTGGCTACTATGTACTGCAAAATCAGTATTTGCCAGCTATAAGATTTAATCCTGAAGAGCTGAAAGCGATATTTATTAGTTTTCTTGCTTCTAAAAATTCACAACTTCCTTATTTGCAAAATCGACGTTCAATTACCGAGAAATTGATTGGGATTGCGAATCTTACCCAGCAGGATGATCTGCTAATGCTGGGCGATATTTTATTGTTTGAAAATACTAATCCAGCCAATCCTTATATTTTTGAATTAGATGACTATGCACCTTTTGAGCTCAATCAACTCATTAACCTTGCGGTACGTGACCGTCATTTGCGCGTGACTTATGAAGAAAACTTTGGTTGGCCACAATTGATGGATATTTGGCTTTTGCACATTTTTAATACGAATGGACAATGGTTAGTTGAATTGTTCGATTTTGGAAGTGAGCATTTTATGTATTTGCCTGTAGATAAGTTGCGACATTCGGCGATTTCTGATGAAGAACTTTTGCTATCTGAGCAAGAAATTTTAGAGCGAAAATTAGAAGAAGCAAGAGTAGCAAATTTAGCTGTAAAACTTGATGGAATGGCGATACAGCGTTTTAAAAGAATGCATCCACCAGGAATCATCCTATCTTTTACAGGAATGTTCCAATCAAGCGGAAGTTTTAATATACAACTTGATGTTGAGGATAAAGCTCTTGTTGAATACTATGCAGACTGGCTCTTATTTCTAGGAAAGGGCGTTCAGTTTGAACGTATTCCAGAGGAGCTGCGAAGTGTTTTGGAGCAACGGCTGAGAAATTTAAGGTTACCTTGAGTATGAGCTAAGTTTTCGTAAAGATTATCTTGATATAATTTCTTCAAACGAAAAGAAAGCAGGACAGTCTTATGAAAAAAACAATTATGATTAAAAATATTAGCTATGAATTTGTGAAATCCGAAGAATCAATGCTTCACCCATTTCAAGAATCAAATAATCACTATGAAGTCAAGATTTATTCAGTGGGAGTTTCGTAAAATATTTGTCCATTTTCTCTAGTCTGCTTACGCGACTGATAAAAGGGCAACTCGCCAATGAATTTAAGGTACAACCTCACTTTTTCGATATGAGGTCACACCTCCGCTTCGCTACGTTATCCATTCGCTCTATCTCCGCTTTGCTACGTTGTCGATTTCACTAACCGACTAAAGTCGGAAGTTCAAATCGCAATCGACTAAAAGTCGCAAGGCGAAATGGTCTTGTCCCAGAAGCCTAAGTGGCTATCTCTGCTTCGCTGTCCACTCTCGCTAAAGTGGCTAAAGCCACAAGTCGAGTCGCAAAGTCTAGGGCAGTCGGACGAAATTCAAAGTTTGTCATTCCGACTAGGTGCTTTAGCATCGTAGCGAGAGTGGACAGTGGAGCTAAAGCACACACTTACTTTGGTAAAAAGCTAATCAATCCAGAATGAGAAAAAGTGTTTTTATGCTAAAATAATGTTGAGAAAGCGAGGAAACACAAAATGGTACAAGAAATCACACTTCATGGAGAAAAAGTTGCAAAAATTAATCCTGTAACCACAGGAAAAGCTCCTGATTTTACGCTGACAGACTTGAATGGAAATGATATAACGCTGTCGCTACTTACAAAACCTGTATTAATCAGTGTTTTTCCTGATATTAATACAAGAATTTGTTCATTGCAGACGAAACATTTTAACGTTGAAGCGGCAAAACACACAGAGATAGATTTTTTAAGTATTTCTAACAACACAGCGCAAGAACAAAGAAATTGGTGTGCCGCAGAGGGCGTAGATATGACAATTTTGGCGGACAATGGAGAATTTGGGCGTGCTTACGGACTGATTCTTGATGGTGGGCCGCTCGAAGGACGACTTGCTCGTTCGGTTTTTGTCGTAAAAGATGGAGAAGTCATCTATAGTGAAATCTTAGAAGA
This sequence comes from Lactococcus allomyrinae, assembly GCF_003627095.1. NCBI lineage: Bacteria > Bacillati > Bacillota > Bacilli > Lactobacillales > Streptococcaceae > Lactococcus > Lactococcus allomyrinae. Next base: position 2,459,206 of record NZ_CP032627.1, read on the forward strand.
ATTGAGCGAAGAACCTAACTACGCAGCAGCTCTTGCAGCAACAAAATAATTCATTTTTACCAAAGCAGGTATTCTTTCAAAATGTGCAATGCCTTATTGCGTAGGCTGACAAGAATTTGTGTTAAGAATTAAACCAAATCAGTGTGATAGTGCGTTCTGTCAGTACTGACAAAAGTAGAAAATCAGACAGGCAATTTGCCTGTTTTTTATATGCAAGTAAACCGAACAATTAGAAAAATCTCATATCAAAATTACAAAATATTTACACGCATTCTGCGAAAAAAGTAGTAGAATGGGAATAGTGAATTAAGAATCAATTTAGGAGAAAATATGATTGACGTAATCGATTTGAAAAAGCAATTTGACAATGGTTTCACTGCACTGGAATCAGTCAGTTTTTCCATTGAAAAGGGAGATTTGGTTTGTCTCCTAGGCCCGTCAGGTTGTGGTAAATCAACGATATTGAATCTTGTAGCTGGTCTTTTGACCCCATCAGCAGGCGATATTCAATTTAGTGGAAAGTCCGTGGTTCATACTGCACCCAAAGACAGAAATATTGGTTTCGTCTTTCAAAACTATGCGCTTTATCCGCACATGACTGTCCTTGAAAATATCATGTTTCCATTGACTGTTGGTAAAAATAAAATCAAAAAAGATGAAGCAAAAAAAATTGCTGAAGAATATATGGCACTGACAAATATTGAAGATTTAAGTGCCAAAAAACCAGGAACACTTTCTGGTGGTCAACAGCAGCGGGTAGCCATCACGCGCGCTCTGGTTCAAAAACCAGAAGTGCTCTTACTTGATGAACCGCTCTCCAACCTAGATGCTAGGTTACGTCTAAGAATCCGTGAAGAAATCCGCAAACTCGTTAAAGAAGTTGGGATTACAGCAATTTTTGTTACCCATGATCAAGAAGAAGCCCTTTCTATCTCTGACAAGATTATCATCATGAACGAAGGTGTTGTTCAACAGTATGATGACCCACAAAATCTCTATCTTGAACCAGCTAATTTGTTTGTTGCAAAATTTATCGGCTCACCGATTATCAATACTTTAGAAATTAAAATTTCCAATGATCAAATTGATTTTGGAGCATTTACAGCCCCTCTGTCAGTACTGACAGAAAGTCGTCAGAAGAAAAAGCTGATTGATGGCGTTTATACTTTTGCAATCAGACCCGAGGATGTCCAACCTGTTGCAGAACACGGTCTTGTCAGTATGCACGCTGCTGAAAATGAGGTGATTGGGCGCGACTCAATCATTCGCTTTGAAAAAAACGGAACGACCATCAAATCTATCGTTAATCTTGAAAATACAGTTCGTGATGAAGAAAAAATGCTCCATTTTAATTTTAATAAAGCTTTTATTTTTGATGAAAGTGGGGCGCGTGTTTATTGATGGCAAAGAAAAAATATCGGCCTGAAAATCAGAAAAAAGCATGGTGGTTTTTACTTCCTTCTTTGCTCGTGATTGCAGTGTTCAGCATCTATCCGTTATTTCGGTCATTTTATATGAGCTTTCAGTCTGGATTTTTGCTGAATCAACAATTTGCTGGTTTTAGTAATTATATTCAGATTTTCCATGACCCTGTTTTTATTCAGGCACTTGAAAATACAGCAATTTTTGGGATAGTGGTTGTCCCATTGGCACTCGCTATTTCACTTTTAATTGCATGGATTATCTTTGAAAAAGTTAAACATAAAGCTATTTTTGAAACGATTTTCTTTATGCCTTATGTCACATCAATGATTGCTGTTGGGATTATTTTTCAATATTTCTTCAATAAAGATTATGGGATGGTCAACTTTTTACTCGGTCTTGTCGGCATTCCATCGGTCAACTGGCTAGATAATATTCATATGAGCATTCCCACACTTATCATCTTTGGGATTTGGAATGGACTTGCTTTTAATATTATTATTCTTTTATCAGGCTTTCGTAATATTAATCCTGAGTATTACACCATTGCAGAAATGTATGGGGCAACAGGCTGGGAAAAATTCAGCCGTATCACGTTTCCGCAACTTTTGCCTACGATTAGTTTTCTTTTAACAGTGAACTTTATCGGTGCTTTCAAAGTCTATACCGAAGTCTTCGCACTATTTGGTGGGCAAGCAGGGATTGCAAATTCGGCAGTAACAGCAGTCTTCTATATCTACAATAAATTCTATTTGATGGGGCGACCAGGAGTGGCTATGGCAGCATCAGTTGTACTTTTCTTGATTATTATTGTAATTACGATTGTTCAGAGAATGTTGACAAGGAGAAAAGACATATGAGAAAAATAACTACAGGACTTGCTTACGCTTTCTTATTGGTCATGTCGCTCATCACGTTATTTCCCTTTGTTTATATGATTTTGACAGGCTTGATGACACATCAAGAAACGGTGCAAATGCCACCTACATTGATTCCACATCATTTACAGTTCTCAAACTATGTAGAAGTTTTCAAAGAAATTCCATTTTTACGTTATTTCGTCAATACACTCTTTGTGTCAGTCATAACGACGATTGCAACGTTGATTACTTGTACTTTAGCTGCTTTTGCTCTGACGAGTTTACAGTTTAGGTTCAAAAAACTGATTTTTACCATCATGGTTGGACTTTTGATGGTTCCTTATGAGTCTATTATTTTTACGAATTATAATACGATTGCCAATCTTGGACTACTTAATACTTATGCAGCATTGATTGTGCCGTTTTTGACGAGTATTTTCTATATTTACTTCCTCAATAACTATATGAAAGCGATGCCTGATAGCATTTATAAGGCAGCAAAAGTCGATGGTGCAAGTGATATGGAGTATATTTGGCGAGTGTTGGTGCCAATGGTACGACCAGCTTTAGTTACTGTGGGTATTCTGACTTTTATCATGAGTTGGAATTCATTCCTCTGGCCTCTGCTTGTCACGAACAACGATAATATGCGGCTCTTGAATAATGGATTGGCTGCTTTTGAAACAGAATCGGGAGCGCAAACGCAGTTACAAATGGCGGCAGCAACGATGACTGTCGTGCCAGTGTTGATTATTTATTTTGTTTTCCGAAAAGAAATTATTAAAGGAGTGTCAAATAATGGAACAAAAGGATAAAGTTGAAATTACTTTTCATGCAGGAGTTTTGACCATTGGCGGGACAGTTGTTGAAGTGGCTTACAAGGATGCGCATCTCTTTTTTGACTTTGGAACGGAGTTTCGGCCAGAGCTGGATTTGCCTGACGATAAGTTAGAGACACTTCTTTTGCATCAGTTGATTCCTGATTTGGAGGGACTTTATGATGAACGCTTGAATCACGTTTATCAAGGAGAAAGCGTTCGTCAGTTTAAACATACGGCAGTTTTTATCTCACATGCGCATTTGGATCATACGCGCATGATTAATTATCTTGACCCCTCTATCCCAATGTATGCTCTGGAAGCTACGGCATCAGTTGTTCCAGCACTTAATAAAAACGGTGATTTCTTAATTCCATCACCTTTTGAAGCTCAAAACTTTACGAGAGAGATGACTGGTTTAAAACCTTATAGTAAGATTCAACTTGGTGAGATAGAAGTTGAGATTGCCCCAGTAGACCATGATGCTTACGGTGCAGCAGGCTTGATTATTCGCGTAGCTGGGAAAAAAATTGCCTATACAGGAGATTTAAGACTTCATGGCTACGACCCGCAAGATACTGTGGAATTTTGTAAACGCGCTTTTCGTGCGGATGCATTGATTATGGAGGGAGTATCCATCAGCTTTCCTGAGCGAGAACATGATGATGAAGCAATAGAAATTCAATCTGAACAAGATTTGATGACGCAAATGGTAAAATTAATCAATGAAAATCCAAAGCGTCAATTGACTTTTAATGGTTATCCAGCTAATCTGAAACGTTTTAGCCAAATTGTGAAACAATCACCACGAGAAGTGGTGCTAAATAGCGAAATGGCAACACTTTTGTTCGAGGTTTTTGGGCAAAAAGTACATTATTATACTGACGAAAATACGGTCAGTACTGACAAACTTGACCCTCAACTTGAAGTACCTTATCAGGAGCTTCTTGATGATGATGAACATTATTTTTGGCAAGTCACCGCTCATTTTGAGCAGTTACAAAAAGGCGGATTATATATCCATTCGGATGCAACACCACTTGGAGATTTTGACCCCGCTTATGCCAAATTCCTTGCGCTACTTGCTGAGTTGGACGTTACTTTTGTCCGCTTGGCTTGCTCTGGTCATGCAATACCAGATGATTTGGATAAAATCATCAGCATGATAGAGCCTCAACTTTTGCTTCCAATCCATAGTTATCATCCAGAAAAATTGGAAAATCCCTATGGTCGAAGAATCTTGCCTACTCGCGGGCAAACTGTCGCTTTGTGAGCTTTGCTCACTTGTTGTATTTGTTTATCTCTAAATTGTAAAAAGTTAGGTGTTAAACAGTATTAGTAAAGATGTTTTAAAGTTTATTTGATTTTGCAGGTCTGTTCAAATATCAGCTTTAAAACATGACTCATTTTGTTGTGTTATCAGCTCTTTATAGTTGATGACAAAAATATTTTTATTGGAGTTAGGAGACTCGATGAAACTCAAAACCATTGGACTTGGTGTCCTTACACTTGCTGCTGTTACGACACTTGCTGCTTGCGGAAATAGTGCTTCTGCATCAAAAGATGCTTCAAAAAAAATTGAAACTTCGGTTGACAAAAAGACAACCATTACTTTCTGGCACGCTATGACTGGAGCACAAGAAAAGGCACTCCAAAAATTGACTACTGATTTTGAAAAAGCAAACCCAAAAATCACAGTCAAATTACAAAGTCAATCTTCTTATCCAGATTTGCAAGCAAAATTGACTTCAACGATGCAATCACCAAAGAATTTGCCTACCATCACGCAAGCTTATCCAGGCTGGCTCTTGGATGCTTCTAAAAATAACATGCTTGTTGATTTGAAACCTTATCTTTCAAATAGCAAGATTGGAATTTCTGGTAACGAAGCGATTAAACCAGAACTTTTGAAGGGTGCACAATTTAGCGGTGTGCAATATGGCATTCCATTCAACAAGTCAACAGAAGTATTATTTTATAATGCTGATTTGCTCAAAAAATATGACCTCAAAGTTCCAACAACAATGACAGAACTCAAAGATGAGTCTAAAACAATCTATGAAAAATCAAATCACGAAGTTGTAGGGGCAGGATTTGACGCTTTGAATAACTACTACTCAACAGCGCTTAAAGATGCTGGTGAAGACTTTACATCGAAAACAGATTTTACAGGTCAAACTTCTAAAGATGCGATTGATTATTATTTCCAAGGTGTAAAATCAGGCTATTTCCGTATTGCTGGGTCTGATCAATACATGGATGGACCTTTTGACAATCAAAAAGTAGCGTTCTATATTGGCTCATCTGCTGGTGAAAGTTTTGTCGCACAAGATGCAAAATTTAACTATGGTGTCGCCGCACGTCCTAGCAAATATGCGATTTCACAAGGGACAGACATCTATATGTTTAGCCAAGCAAGTCAAGACCAACGTACAGCAGCTTATCTTTATGAAAAATTCTTGGCTAAGACAAGCTCAACAGTTTATTTTGCCAATCAAACAGGCTATATTCCTGTAACTGAAGCTGGTATGAAAGATGCTGCTTATGTAGATAACAAGGATTCTAAAGTGCCTGCAGTTATCGCGGATGCTACAAAGAATCTTTTCACAACACCATTAGAACCAAACTCTGATGCTGCTTACACGCAATTGACAGCAACCATGCAAGCCATCTTGTCTAATCCTAAAGGCAATGAAAATGACTTGATTAAACAAGGGGCAGCCCAACTCAAAAATGCTTGGAATCAATAATTTTAATCTCAGTTTGATGAAGTCAAGACTTATTCATTGGGAGTTTTGACTCCCAATGAATTTAGGGTACAACCTCACATCTTCGATATGAGGTCACCCTGTCCCAGAAGCCTAAGTGCTAAAGCACTAACGCCCTAGGGCAGTCGGGCGAAATTCAAGGCTTGCCATTCCGACTAGGTGCTTTAGCACCGTAGCGAGGATGGACAGCGTAGCGAAGCGAAGATAGTGCTGCTTTACTCCGACCTAAAAGGTGGATTGCGATCGCGACTAGACGCTTTAGCGACGTAGCGAGCATCGACAACGTAGTCCGATAGGACGAAGATAGCACGCACTTGCTTTGATAAAATAGCGGCCGATTTGCTGCTATTTTATTTTGTCAGCATACTGACAGAGTTCTGTCAGTACAATTTTTGAGAAAGAAAAGATAAAATGATGAAAATTACGATTTTAGAAACAAGCGATATGCACGGCTATATCTTGCCGACAAATTATACAGCGCGTGATATGGATTTACCTTTTTCGATGGCTAAAGCTCAAACAAAGATGGAAGAACTTTCAAAAGGAGCAGATGGTCCTGTGATTAAGATTGAGAACGGTGATATTTTGCAGGGTTCTGCTTTAGCTTATTATCTCGCTAAACAGTGTAAAAATGGGATTTCTGAGTTGACTGCCGTGACGAATTCTTTTGGATATGATGTTGGTTTATTGGGTAATCATGAGTTTAACTATGGCATTGATTATTTGAAAAGTTACATTGACCGAGCAGATTATCCTATTCTGACCGCAAATGTATTTGATGAATTTGGAAATTTAGCATTTGGTCCTGCTTATAAAATTATTGAGAAAAATGGTATAAAAATTGCTGTGTTAGGACTTTTGACGCAGTTTATTCCGCATTGGGAACAACCTGAGATTATTAAAGGATTGACTTTTAAATCGGTTGTTGAAGTGGCAAAAACGTTACTTCCTAAACTCCGCGAACTTGCTGACATCACGGTCGTTGCTTATCATGGCGGTTTTGAGCGTGACTTAGAGACAGGCTTGCCATCAGAGGCGCTGACAGGAGAAAATGAAGGCTATCAGTTACTGACAGAATGTGGTCAGTGGATTGATGCACTTGTCAGTGGCCATCAGCATCGAAAAATTGCTCAAAACGTGCTTGGCATACCTGTTGTTCAGCCGGGCTATCGTGGAGAAACTGTAGGTGAAATCACATTAGAATTTGACGAAAAAACAAGAAAAGTGACGACTTCAACAGCGCAGTTGCACGAAACAGGAACTTCAAAAATTAGCTCTAAAATCCAAAAATTAATTTCAGAAACTCATGAAGCAGCAGAAGATTGGCTCGACACTCCAATGGGAAAAATTTCGGGAAATATGACGATTAGCCAGCCATCAGAAGCGCGAATTCATGAGCATCCCTACATCGAATTTGTCAATAAAGTACAGATGGAAGCGACAGGTTGCAAGATTTCTGGGACTTCGCTTTTCAATAATGAAGCGAAAGGTTTCGGTCAAATCGTGACGATGCGGGATATTTTGACCAATTACATTTATCCCAATACACTTGCTGTCTTGCGCGTGACGGGTCAGGATTTGAAGGCGGCACTTGAACATACGGCAGAACACCTTGAGCTTGATGCTTCGGGAGATATTATTTTCAGCCCACGTTTTATTGAGCCTAAACCCCAGTATTATAATTATGATATGTATGAAGGAATTGATTACACGATTGACCTGAAAAAGCCTGTTGGTTCAAGAATTACACGACTTGAAATTGATGGAAAATCTGTCAGTGCTGACGAACTTTTAGAGATTGTCGTCAATCAGTATCGCGCAGTGGGCGGGGGAAATTATGAGATGTTTTCCGCTGACAAGATTATCAGTGAAATCACAGTAGATATGACAGAGCTGATTGCTGATTATCTCAAAGCACACCCAGTTGTTGAGGCGACAGCCAATCATAATTTTGAAGTTTTGAAATAAAGAAAAGTTCCGTAAAAAAACAGCAACTTTCCACAACTTTATAAAGCTTGTAACAGATATAATCCGTAATTAAAAGAACATTTCGTAGCAAATGAATGTTTAATCTAATGCAAACTCTGATGTTTAACCAAACCTTTAAAAATCAAGCAGTATTAGAAATTTTCAAACAATTTTGTTATAATAAAGAAAATTGTTTTTTCAAAGGAGGGCAGTAAATTCCGTCAGTATACTGACAGAATTTATAAACAAAAAATATGGCAGTAAAACGTTTAATTGAAACATTTATCCCAGAAAATTATAAAATCTTCTTGGACATTGACCGTATATCAAAAACATTCAAAGGGCAAGTTGCCATCAAAGGTGAAGCGCTAAGTGATGTAATTTATTTCCATGCAAAAGATTTAAATATCAAATCTGTCAAAGCTTTTAGCGTAGAAACAAACTTTATCAATGATTATGACAATGAAGAAATCGTTGTACCTGTTGGAGCAAAAGGACCTGTTACAGTATCATTTGAATATGAAGCAAAATTAACAGACAATATGATGGGGATTTATCCTTCATATTATGAAGTAAATGGCGAAAAGAAAATGCTTATTGGTACACAGTTTGAAAGCCATTTTGCCCGTCAAGCTTTTCCATCTATTGATGAGCCAGAAGCAAAAGCTACGTTTGACCTTTCTGTCAAATTTGACGAAGAACCAGGCGATATCATCGTATCAAATATGCCAGAATTGCTTAATATTGAAGGGATTCACGTTTTTGAACGTACAGTACGCATGAGCTCTTATCTACTTGCCTTTGTCTTTGGAGATATGCAATACAAAAAAGGTAAGACAAAATCTGGTGTTGAAGTTGGGGCATTTTCAACTAAAGCACACAGCGCGGCAGCACTGGATTTCCCACTCGATATTGCGATTCGCTCAATTGAGTTTTACGAAGATTACTACAAAACACCATATCCATTGCCACATAGTTGGCACATTGCTCTCCCTGACTTCTCAGCAGGTGCGATGGAGAACTGGGGATGTATCACTTATCGTGAAGTTTGTATGCTAGTCGACCCAGAAAATGCCACAGTTCAAAGTAAACAGTACGTGGCCACAGTTATTGCTCACGAATTAGCTCACCAATGGTTTGGTGACCTCGTTACAATGCAATGGTGGGATGACCTCTGGCTCAATGAGTCTTTTGCTAACAATATGGAATACGTTGCAATCGATGCACTTCAACCAGAATGGAACGTTTGGGAATCATTCTCAATTTCTGAAGCAAGCATGGCATTGAACCGTGATGCGACAGATGGTGTTCAGTCTGTGCACGTTGATGTCAACCACCCAGATGAAATCGGAACCCTATTTGACCCAGCGATTGTTTATGCCAAAGGCTCAAGATTGATGGTTATGCTCCGTAAGTGGCTTGGAGACGAAGACTTTGCTGCTGGACTTCATCTTTACTTTGAATCTCATAAATATGGGAATACAGTTGGAGATGACCTGTGGAATGCCTTATCTGAAACATCAGGTAAAGACGTTGCAGGATTCATGCACAGCTGGATTAATCAACCAGGCTATCCAGTAGTCACAGCTGAAGTAGTTGATGACACGCTCGTTTTAACTCAAAAACAATTCTTTGTTGGTGATGGAGTAGATGAAGGACGTTTGTGGAATGTTCCTTTGAACACAAACTGGACAGGACTTCCTGATTTGCTTTCAACTGAAAAAGTTGAAATCGCAGGATTTGCAGCTCTGAAAGCCAAAAACTCAGGTAAAGCTCTGGTGCTTAACGATGCAAATATGGCACACTACATCATTGATTACAAAGGTGAGCTTTTGGAAGAACTCCTTGCAGAACTTTCAACTCTTGAAAATGTAACAAAATTCCAAATTATCCAAGATCGTAAACTTTTAGCTAAAGCAGGTGTGATTTCATACGCAGATGTAGTAAATATTCTTCCAGCTTTTGTTAATGAAGAAAGCTACATCGTAAATACTGGACTTTCACAATTGATTAGCGAACTTGAGCTCTTTGTTGATGAAGAAACTGATACAGAAAAATCTTTTAAAACATTGGTTGGCAAACTTTTTGCAAAAAATTATGCACGACTTGGTTGGACAAAAGTAGATGGCGAATCAGCGGGAGATGAAACTCTCCGTGGAATTGTACTCGCTAAGACATTGTTTGCTGAAAATAAAGAAGCTGTTGCAAAAGCAAGTGAAATCTTTAAGCAGCATGAAAATAATTTAGCAACAATCCCAGCGGATGTTCGTCCAATTGTTTTGAACAATGAAATCAAAACTTCAAACGCACCAACTCGAGTTCATGAATTTATGGATTTTTACGTAAAAACACCACTTCAAGAGCTTAAAAGAGAACTTGCAAATGCTGTCTCAAACATTAAAGATGAAGCTGCAGTAGCTGAATTACTTGAAAACTTTAAAGATGCAGAAATTGTGAAACCACAAGATATTGCTTTTTCTTGGCTCTATCTCTTAAATAAAGATTTTGCGCAAGATGCAGCTTGGAAATGGGCAAAAGAAAATTGGGAATTTATCACAGCAAAACTTGGCGGTGATATGAGTTTTGACAAGTTCGTTATTTATCCAGGAAATGTTTTCAAAACACCAGCAAAACTGGCAGAATACAAAGCATTCTTTGAACCAAAACTTGAAAATCCAGCATTGAAACGCTCAATCGAAATGGCAATCAAACAAATCGAAGCACGTGTTGCTTTGATTGAACATCAAAAATCATCAGTAGAGTCAGCGATTGTAGATTGTGCTGAAAAAATCTAATCCAAATATGAAAAACTTACTGATTATTTTTAATCAGTAAGTTTTTTTATTCACTAAGATGGAGAAAATATATTTTTAAATCAAAAGCAATACGTAGTATTCTATATCGTAGCTTTGTAGCTATCTCAAACAGAATTTTTATTTTTTATAAAACAAGCGACGTCTCCCAAAATGTACTTATTTACAAAGGCGCAAGACTGCACAATAAATGATATACAAAGATTGACGAAATTAATCATTTTTTACACAACAAAGTCTGTATATTCTGAATATTTTGTGCTATAATAATAAAATGCAGAAAGGAAATACAGTACTATGACATATATTGACGAAATAAAAAATCTTGTTGTTCAGAAAAATCCTTCTGAACCCGAATTTCATCAGGCGGTACATGAAGTTTTGGATACCCTACGACCTGTAATTGAAGAAAATGAAGCACACTATCGACGTGATGCTATTTTAGAGCGATTAGTAGAACCTGACCGATTGATTCAATTTCGTGTTGCTTGGGTGGATGACGCTGGTCAAGTACAAGTCAATACAGGATATCGAGTGCAGTTTAACAATGCAATCGGTCCCTACAAAGGAGGCTTGCGACTGAGAGAAAACGTTTATAGTGGTATTGTTAAATTTCTTGGTTTTGAGCAGATATTTAAAAATGCATTAACTGGGTTGCCTATTGGTGGAGCAAAAGGCGGTTCAGATTTTGACCCAAAGGGTAAATCTGATCGTGAAATCATGGCATTTTGTAAAGCATTTATGAGTGAACTTTACAAGTATATCGGTCCTGATATTGATGTTCCGGCAGGTGATATTGGTGTTGGAGGGCGTGAGATTGGTTATCTTTATGGTCAATATAAACGTCTCACACATAGACATGAAGGGGTATTGACAGGAAAGAGCTTGAGCTTTGGTGGATCGTTAGCTAGGACAGAAGCAACAGGTTATGGTCTACTTTACTTTGCTGACGCTATGTTGAGAGCCAATGGACTGAGCTTTAAAAATCAACGTGTCGTTATCTCTGGTTCTGGGAATGTGGCGATTTATGCTGCTGAAAAGGCAGGACAACTTGGTGCGACAGTTGTAGCTTTGTCGGATTCTTCAGGTTATATTTATGATGAAGCAGGGATTGATCTTGCAGCAGTCAAAGAAATTAAAGAAAAACGCTATGGACGAATTGTGGAATATCTAGACATTCATCCTCAGGCACAATATAGTGCTGATGATGGGATATGGAGTGTACCTTGTGATGTGGCACTTCCTTGTGCAACACAAAATGAATTAAACTTAGAAGATGCTAAAAAACTTGTTGCCAACGGCTGTAAAGCAGTAGCCGAAGGGGCAAATATGCCAACAAGTCGTGAAGCGACAGAATATTTACAAGAACAAAAAGTTTTATTTGCGCCCGGAAAAGCAGCGAACGCAGGAGGAGTAGCCGTTTCTGCTCTAGAAATGTCTCAAAACTCTGAACGCCAAGTTTGGACGTTTGATAAAGTAGATGATAAGTTGAAAACAATTATGGAGGACATTTTTGCAAAGTCTGACGAAGCGGCAAAACGTTTTGGTTTTGCAGGAAATTATGTCGTAGGTGCGAATATCGCCGGTTTTGAACGAGTTATTGCTGCCATGCAATCTCAAGGCGTTTAATCACATAAATAAAGAAAAAGAATTTGACTCTAATTTTGTCGAATCCTTTTTTGTTTTCACGCTGAGATTTAATTCTTTGTTTTTTGTGTGATTTGACGATAAATGCAGTACCAGTAATCATTACGGCGCCAAATGCTTGTGATGATAAAGTCATTATTATTATCCCAATAATCATAGGTCAGGATAAAAGTTTTTTTACTGACTTGAGAGGTCTTATAGTGTTTTATAGCAAAATGTTGTGGTGCTGACAATTCTGTCAGTAAATTTTTTTTGTCAATAGCACTTACAGTTGCTCCATCGGAAGCAATTTCTTTAAAATTTTTGTCTAAAAGTTGTTCCAAATTTTCCAAGTTTAAAACTTGCTCTTCTTTCTCTAAAAGTTCAAGAGAGCGGCTGGCAAAATGCTCTTCTTCTGGTAGTTCAGCTGGTTCTACATGGACATCAACATCATAAACACCAAAGCTATCAATAAGCATTGCTTCAATAAATTCGGTGGCTTCGTGGCTTTCAAATACACTCAAATCACGAGACATCTCAACGACAACATCAAGAAAGACATTACTACCATAAGTTCGTCCACGCACCATTTTTACCCTTTTTACTTTTGGAACAAGGCTGATTGCTTCTTTGTATTCTTCAACTAAGTTTTCGTCAAATCCATCAGAAAGACTAAAGACAGAGTCATGGAAAATATCATAAGCTGTTTTTAAAATAAATCCACAAATGATGACTGCCATGAGGGTATCAAGCCACTCCCAACCGATAGAAGCAGCTACAATCGCAATCGCTGTTCCTACGGAAGTTACAGCATCTGACAAATTATCCTTACTTGCAGCCATAAGTGCTTGAGAATTTGTCTTTTTTGCCAAATCACGAGTATAAAAGAAAACCCCAATCATAATGGCTGCGGAAATCAGACCAATCACTGCACCTAAAGGGTCAATAGCATGACTTTTCCCAGAGATAATCGTCATCACTGTATCACGCAAGACTTCAAAACCAACAAAAAACATGATGAAACTAGAGATTAGACTAGCAATAGATTCAACTTTCCAGTGACCATAGACATGGTCATTATCAGCAGGAATACGAGCAATTCTGAGACCAATGAGAATGGCAATGTTTCCCAAGATGTCGGTCAAGTTATTGAAACCATTGGCTTGAAGAGCACTGGAATGAACAATTGTCGCAAATGCAATCTGTCCAATAGACAAGATAATATAAGCGAATATTGAAACCCAAACTCCTTTCTCAGCCAATTTTAAATTTTGTGTGCTTGAAGTTGACATTTAATTTCTCCTGATATATTTGAATGGAATGATTCAATAAAAAACAACACTCAAAAATATGATTTTTTTATCTCTCAATTATAACATTTTTAGATAAGACGTGTTTTAAAACTCGGCTATCTCAGCTAAATAAATAGTTAAGTTTACAGTAAAATTAACAAAAAATACTTTTTTTAATAAAGTACCTTGACTTACACAGTAATATGAAGTAAAATGTACTATGTTGAAATTAAAAATAACTAAATTTTTAAATGAAATTATACTCGTCTCGATTTAAAATCTAAAAAGAAACGATACAAACGGCTATACTTTCTATTTTTGCCTTGCTCTGTTATCAATTTCTTACAGCAAAAATGTTGCAAATTGACAAAACCATAAGACAAAATGATAATGGTCTAGCTAGTAGCATGGATTAATTTATTCTTATATTTCGCGAGAGCTAGTCAGAGTATAAAACAAGATTTTATTTCCAAACTCGTCATATGACTTTAAGTAGTATGACTTACCCTTATATAGAAAGGAAAAAAGATGGCTGAAATACCAAGAGAAATGTTACGTGCGCAAGCAAATGTGATATTGTTGAATGTTCTCGAACAAGGAGACAACTATGTTTACGGCATTATCAAGCAAGTCAGAGAAGCATCAAATGGAGAGTTTGAATTGAATGAAGCCACCCTCTATACAATTTTCAGACGGCTTGAAAAAGATGGAATAATTACATCCTACTGGGGAGATGAAACTCAAGGGGGACGTAGAAAATACTATCGTTTGACTAACATAGGGCGTGAAAATATGCGACTTGCCTTTGAATCTTGGGCGAAAGTTGACCAAATTATTGAGAATATCAAAGCTAAAAATAATTAAGTCTGGAGTGTTAAAAAACTAGGCAGAAACATAAAATACCGATTATGTAGATATTGTCTGCTCTAAACAAACACTTCCACATCATAAGGAGGATTAAAATGAGTGAAGCATTGAAAACTCGCTTAAATATGATTTTTGCTAACTATCCACGAATACCTGAAACAGAAGACCTTTACGATGAGGTACTTGCTAATCTTACGGACCATGTTGCAGACTATATCACTGATGGGCTGACAGAAGATGAAGCAATAGAAAAAGCACTGACAGAACTGGGCGACCTGACAGAAGTCCTCGATGAGATTGCTGTCAGCGAAGAACATTCACTGACAGATTTGTCACGAGATTCTGTCAGTAATTACAATACTGACAGCTACTCAAGTCTGCCGTTAGTGAATGAACAAGTGTTTTCACCAGCAGATTTTGATCAGATTTCGCTGATTTATCAGCAAGATAATGTTGATATTTTACCTTCGGAAGATGGTCAGCTGCATTTATTGGAGTTTATGAATACATGGAAAAGCGATTATTTCTCACAAATCCAAAGTACAAAAGATCAGCTTCATATCCAATATGGAAAACGTCCAAAACTTTTTGGGAAACTTCTTCCTTTTCGTTCAAAAATCGTTTTTCTTATACCAACAGATTATCAAAAAAATCTCAATCTTCAACTTGCTTCAGGCAATTTAATGATTAATCAAGTCAAACTTGAAATATTAAACATTGATTGTCGTTCAGGAAATTTCAAAGCAGAAAATCTCAAAGTACGAACTTTAAAAACAATACTTAATAGTGGAAATGGTAACTTTGAGCAAATTGAAAGCGAAAAAATAATGATTGAAGCAAAAAGTGGTAATCTGAATCTGAATAAAATTGACGCTTACCAAGCTGACGTTATGGCGATAAGCGGAAATATGCGTCTAAATATTGCCGACATCTACACACTTAGAGCCAATGTAAAAAGTGGAAATTTAAAAGTTCAATCTTTGCAAACCAATACCGCAGAGCTTGCAGCTAAAAGTGGTAATGTAACAGTTGAAAGTGAACTTTTTGCCCATCTTAAAGTAGCCGCAGCTAGTGGAAATGCTAAAGTTGTTGTAAGTGATGAAGCCATATTTAATTTTGATCTCCGCTCAGGACATGGCAATACAAGACTCAATCTTCCTAATATCAACTATACAGTCAAAACTCAATCTCATAAAGCAGGGTATAGCAATTCGGAATCAGAACGCTTACTTTATATTGAAACAAATTCGGGAAATGCTACCGTTAAGGCACTTTAAAAGGAAACAGTATTTTCAATTAGGAAGTAATAAATCGTTGACATAAAAGTCAAAATGAGCTAAAATAAGTTTGTTAGTTTTTGAAATTAAAAACTAACAATAATGTTTAATGGTATTAGCAATTATTGCTTGTTTACTAAAAAAAATAATGTTATAATAATTTGCTTAAAAAATTTCGTTGACATCATTTTGATTTTAAAATGAAATTAAAATTTAAACTAAGTGAATGTACTTTTACATTTTTACCTCTAGAAAGGAATTTTATGATATTCAAATCTATCATGAAACATAAATGGGTTGCAATTTTTTCTATCCTATCAACCTTTGTTTATGCAGGAGTTCAGCTTTATCAACCCCAAATCATGAAACACATCATGACAGTAATGTCGTCTACGACTTATACTCGTCATCAAATGGCTGACAAAATCTCAGGTTATGGGATTGAACTTCTTGTAGTTGCAGGGATTGGGATTATAGGAGCGATTGCCAGTACCCTTAGTGCTGCACGTATTGCCCAAGAAATTGGTGCAGATGTTCGTGAAGCAACGTACAAAAAAATCAATACTTTCTCTTATGAAAACGTTGAAAATTTTAACGCAGGAAATCTCGTTGTCCGTATGACAAATGACGTCACACAAGTTCAAAACTTGATGATGATGGTTTTCCAGATTTTGATGCGTATTCCTGTGCTTTTAATCGGTGCAGTCATTCTTTCAATCACAACACTTCCAAGACTTTGGTGGATTACCGTCCTTTTAATTGTTCTTATTGTTTTGGTTACTGCTGTTTTGATGGGACGCATGGGTCCTCACTTCATGGCTTTCCAAAAATTAATGGACCGTATCAATGCTATCGCTAAACAAAATTTACGTGGTTCACGTGTTGTGAAATCATTTGTCCAAGAACAAAATCAAATTGAAGAATTTGATAAAACATCTGATGAACTTTACGATCATAACTGGGCTGTTGGTAAACTTTTTTCAGCAATGATTCCACTTTTCACTATCATTGCACAAGGTGCGATTTGGCTTGCCATTTACGTAGTATCTACATTTGTTACAGACTCAACAAAAGTTGCTCAAAATAGTATCGGTGGTATTGCTACTTTCATGACTTACATGGGAATGATTATGTTCGCGATTATCATGGGTGGTATGATTTCAATGTTTGCCTCACGTGGTATGGTTTCTATTGGTCGTATCAATGAAGTGCTGAATACAGAGCCAGCGATGAAATTTGATGAAAATGCAAAAGATGAAGAACTCACAGGTTCTGTTAAGTTTGAGCATGTTTCATTTAGCTATCCTAATGATAAAGAACCAACACTCAAAGATATTAGCTTTGAAGTCAAATCAGGTCAAATGGTTGGGATTGTCGGTGCAACAGGTGCAGGTAAATCAACACTTGCTCAACTTATCCCTCGACTTTTTGACCCAACAGAGGGGACTGTTTCTGTTGGTGGTAAAGATCTTAAAACAGTCAGTCGTGGTACATTGAAAAGAAATATCTCTATTGTTTTGCAAAAAGCTATTCTCTTCTCAGGAACGATTGCAGGTAATATCAAGCAAGGTAAAGCCGATGCAACTCATGAAGAAATGACTCGTGCAGCCCGCATCGCTCAAGCTGCAGAATTCATCGAAACCAAAGATGGGCAGTATGAATCTATCGTTGAAGAACGCGGGAATAACTTCTCAGGTGGACAAAAACAACGGATGTCTATCACACGTGGTGTTGTTAAAAACCCGAATGTCTTGATTTTGGACGATTCAACTTCTGCGCTTGATGCCAAATCAGAAAAGCTCGTCCAAGAAGCGCTGAATAATGAACTACAAGATACCACAACGATTATCATTGCCCAAAAGATTTCTTCAGTTGTCCATGCGGATAATATCCTCGTTCTTGACCAAGGAAAATTGGTCGGTCAGGGAACTCACCATGAGTTAGTAGCAAACAATGCTATTTATCAAGAAATCTATGAAACACAGAAAGCACAGGAGGACTAAGACATGGAAAACACCAAGACAACAAAGAAAATGTCTGACACCACTCGTGCCATTCGCTTTTTCTACCTTTACCTCAAAAAATATAAACTTCAATTCTTTGTTATTATGATTTTTATCATTTTAGCAACTTGGCTTCAAGTTGTTGCACCCTCTCTTTTAGGTGATGCAATCACAAACTTGACAAAATATGTTACAGATTTCTTTACACATCAACACGCAGGAGATGCGATTGAAGGATTGAAGAAAATCGCAGCTTACTCCACTCAAGCTCAGGACTCACTCCAACAAATTGCACAACAACTCTCAGCTGCAACAGGTCAGGCGGTGGATTGGCACAGTTTAACTTCTGCAAATGTTCCAGCAGCTGTCACTTCACACCTACCTAGTGGTACAACGATTGATAGCTTGCAACAAATGGCAAGTATGCCATCTCATTGGAACCAACTGACAACCAGCAATGTTCCAGCAGCGATTGCAGATAATCTGAAATCAAGTGGTACCTCACTGAGCCAGCTGATTTCTGTAGCACATTCACACGCAGCAAGCACAACGACCTTCATGAAAGGGATGTGGCAATTGCTTGCGGTTTATATCGCAACAGGTGTATCAATGTTGATTTACACTCTGCTCTTTAGCCGTATCGTTGCTCATTCAACAAATCGTATGCGTAAAGGGCTGTTTGGTAAACTTGAACGCTTGACGATTTCATATTTTGACCGTCATCAAGATGGTGATATCCTCGCACGTTTCACATCTGATTTAGATAATATCCAAAATACACTTAATCAAGCGCTTGTTTCTGTTGTAAGTAATGCAGCAGTATTCATCGGAGTTATTCTCCAAATTTTCAACAAAAATATAACTTTTGCTTGGCTGACTGTTGCGGCATCTCCAGTAGCTATTTTGTCTGCTATTATCATTATTCGTCAATCGAAAAAAGCAACAGACAAACAACAAGAAGAAGTTTCACAACTTAATGCCTATATGGACGAAAAGATTTCAGGTCAAAAAGAAATTATCGTTGAAGGCTTGCAAGAAGACTCAATCAATGGTTTCTTGGAACACAATGAAAATGTTAAGAAACGTACCTTTGCTGCCCAAGCTTGGTCTGGTATGATTTTCCCATTGATGAATGGTTTCCAACTTTTGAGTATCGCAATTGTCATCTTTGGAGGTACAGCTTATGTCCTCAACGACAATAGCATGACTATCGCCACAGGTCTTGGTTTGATGGTTGCCTTTGTTCAATATGTGCAAACTTACTACAATCCGATCATGCAGATTTCATCAAACTTTGGACAACTTCAACTTGCCATTACAGGTGCAACTCGTCTGAATGTCATGTTTGATGAACCAGAGGAAGTTCGCCCAGAAAATGGTGTTAAGTTTGAAAACATTAAAGAAGGCGTTCAAATCGAAAAACTTGATTTTGAATATCTTCCAGGAAAACCAATCCTGAAAAATGTAAACATTGACGTGAAAAAAGGTCAAATGGTTGCACTTGTTGGTCCTACCGGTTCAGGTAAGACAACAGTTATGAACTTGATGAATCGTTTCTATGATGTTAATGGTGGTTCTATCAAGTTTGATGGTACAGATATCCGTGAATTCGACCTTGACAGCTTACGGAGTAAAGTCGGTATTGTCTTGCAAGAGTCTGTCCTCTTTGATGGTACGATTGCAGATAACATCAAGTTTGGTAAGCCTAACGCAACGCAAGAAGAAATCGAGACGGTTGCAAAAACAACACACATTCATGAATTCATTGAAAGCTTACCTGACAAATATGAAACACACGTGAACGACGATGAGTCAGTCTTCTCTGTTGGACAAAAACAACAAATCTCTATCGCACGGACGATATTGACAAACCCAGAATTACTCATTCTTGACGAAGCAACATCAAACGTTGATACCGTCACAGAACAACAAATTCAATGGGCAATGGAAGCTGCGATTGCAGGACGGACCTCATTTGTTATTGCCCACCGTTTGAAAACAATCCTCAACGCAGATAAAATCGTTGTCCTTAAAGATGGTCAAGTCATCGAAGAAGGTAGCCACCACGAACTCGTGGCACAAGGTGGCTTCTACGCTGAACTTTATCATAATCAGTTTGTGTTTGAATAAAAAATGAAAAAGTCCAATAATATCAATGCTCGTTAGTATTTATTTGATTATAAATATCGCTCAGTGGGCGGAAAGTGGGCGAATTATAAAAACTGCTAGAGCAATTCTAGCAGTTTTCTTGTTTTATCTTTTGCTTTTGCAGTAACATGAAGATAAATCTCACGTGTCACGGATTCGCTAGAATGCCCTACACGACGCTGAATAATATGTAGAGGTATATCTAACTCAGCAAGCTTAGAAACGTGCGTATGGCGGAAAATATGAGTAGAAATACGCTTATTTTTATCTATTCCCATTCTTTCCTTATGAGTTCTAAAATATGTATTTAACGCAGCAATATCAAAAGGTGTATTATTAGAGGTTGTAAAAATGAAATTAGAATTTGGGGATAGTTTACAAGCTTCTTGAAATACTTTAATAGCTTGTGAATTTAACTCAACTTCACGCATGCCAGCCGCTGTTTTTGTTTGATTGCTTTTAGCTTGAGTTTCTTTTTTCTTTCCAGCATAATCAAGTGTGCCTGTGACTTTGCAATAACTTCTGTCATCATTAATAATAACATCTGATTTCAGCATAGCAGCCCCCTCTCCAAAACGTAAACCATTAAGATATAACCATTGACAAAATAAAAAATAGCGTTGATTATGGTTCTCTAGGTATTCCATTAAATCAGATAACTCATTCTCTTCAAGGAAAAATTCAGTAATTGCTTGTATTTCTTTTTTCTTCTTTGGCATTTTCAGCCTGTCAATAGGATTTTCTTTTAAATAATGGTGATCAATACCATATTCAAAAATTGATTTCAAACGTGTTCTTATTGAGCGTGCATAGTTTATAGAAATATCGCGATCACCTAGCATGACTTTCTCAAACTTTTTACGCAAAAATTGAGTAGTAATTTTAGTAGCAACAGTATCTTTATCTACCATCTCAAGGATAAGTTTCACGTTTCCTTTAACGGTATATGCTGTTGAACTTCTGACTTGTTTATTATAAAAATCTAGCCACTCTGTGACTAATTCACCAAAAGTGATTGGGGTTAAAGCTCTAGTATCATCTTGCTGAAGTTTTGAAATTTTGGAAAGTAATATTTTTTGGGCTTTTGTCCTAGTTTCTCTAGTATTTTTATCAAACGTGATGGATACTGTCCGCTCTTTTTCGGTTAAGTTGTCAACAAATTTTTCACGAAATAAGTATTTAATAATGATTTTATCCTTATTTTTCTTGTCAATTGTTGATTTTTGTTCAATCCACATTTTGATTTTTCCTCTCGATTTTGTTAAAATGAGAGTACATTAAAAGCACTCTCTAATTGGCATTGACGTGTGATTTTTGAGTTTAATGTTTACCGTTGGCTTCCTGCAAGAAGTGAGCGGTTTTTTTTATTCTTATTTTAATTTCATGCTATCACTCCATACGGAATAAGTAGCAAGAGTTGTTCCGTCTTCTGACTTTATCCAAAGTGATGGCATTGTGACATTATCGTCATAGGTATTGCTCAATAAGATAGTATTATAGTTTTTTTTGAATACAACTAACATACTATCAGCTACCATCTGTAGTTCCTTTTCATCATAATATTTAACTTCCTGTGGTACGTGAACTTCTATGAGGTCTGCTCCAAATTTTACTGCAACGCATTGTTCTAAACCAGAGGTAGTTTTAAATGTATTATTCAACATATTGACAAGTTTATCTGCCCTGCATTATCCCAATCTTTTTCAGAAGTAGTTGAAGCTTTAGGCTTATTACTAGATTTTTTCTTTATAGTGACCTTTTTCGAAACTTTATTTTTACCAATTTTTGAGGTTATCTTAATAACTTTTTCTGCTTTCTTCTTGCTAATTTTATATTTTAGAGTAAATTCCCCTTTTTTATTTGCTTTTACAGATTTTCCAAATGTTCCAATCTTCACTTTTGCATTTGGCTTAGTTTTTCCATGTATTGTTGCTACTCTTTTATTATTAGCATAAACAGAAGTAGGTAGATCTAAGGTTAAATTTTTCTTAGTAGCTGCACTTGCTTGAAAAGAAAAAGTTAAAGCCACTAAAATAAGAGTAAGCATTCCAATTATTGATAATTTTTTCATAAAAAATTCCCCTTAGCAATTTTAATTTTTCTTCAAATCTCTGCTTGCTATAGCAAAGAATTTAGAAATTTGTTCAAGCTCTTTCATGCCTTGGTTATAGTGAGTGAATAAATTTTTGTTTTTGATGTGATAATTTTGAAATCAAAGGGCTGTTCACCTTTGAAATAAACCCTAACAATCAACTTGTTGAGATATGTGACTGTTTTTTGTCCTAGCATTGCTCCACCTATACCACCAGCGATCACTCCACCTAAAACAGCACCAGGAGTATTTACTTTATGCTGATTATCATATTTATGGATTATTTCATATTCTTCAAACTGATTGATATTAATTTGACGCCATCTATGCAATATCCCTTTTTTTACAAGTAGTTCTCCTGTGCTATTATTAAATTTTAAGTAACCATTAACGGTATAGTCAGATATAAAGTTTTTTACAAAATCTTTGTCAGGAATAATCATATTAACCTCTAAACTTATTTTCTATAGTAATCAACAACAACGCCAAGAGCTTCACACTCTTCATCTTCGTCAAAACAAATATCATCATAATCAGGATTTAAACTTTCAAGATAACCCTCTCTTAATTTTTTTACGAAGTTACCACGACTGGTGCGAAAAACTCCGATTTCTCCAATCTCAATTTGATGTGTCATTTTAATGAAAAGAATATCTCCATTTTGTAGCTTAGGTCGCATAGAATCACCTATAACTGTTCCCAACTCGTCAAAATCTTCAGGAATTTCACTCATTGGAATTGTAACTTCAATATCTGCGTCATCATCTTGCCACTCTCCACTACCAGCTGAGAACAGTCCTCTAGCAGTACCTGAATAGTATTCAATTTCCTCTTGGACTTCTTGTAAGGCTATAATGTTATCAGAATTATAATTATTTTCTTCAATTTTCTGTTGTTCTAGTTGGTCAGTCGCAAAGTTTAGAACTTTCTTTTGACGTTGACTTTCTAATTTAGATGATGTAGAGGTTATTTTTGAAAGAATATTCGGTTCTATTACTTCTGTACCGTACATTAGAACTTGTCCTGGAACTCCAAGAGCACTTTCAATTTTCACTAAATCAAATAATTGTGGGGTATTTTCCCCACTTTCCCAACGAGATACAGCTGACTTTGTTCTTCCAATAATATCAGCTAACCCTTGCTGAGTTAGCTTTGCATTTTTTCGAGCTTCTTTTAGCCTTTCAGCAAATGTTATTTTATCCATAACTCTATTATATAAATAAAGTTGAAAAATATCAACAAAAAAAGTTGATATTTCGTAACTTTATTTGTTGATATTTCGCAACTTGTGTGATATAATAATTTTATCAAGTCAGAAAGGAGATATAAAGAATTGGCAAAAACATATAAGCCACTTGATAAGTTACTGAAAAGTACAGGAATGACATTCACTGCTATAGCAGAAAAAGCAGACATGGAAGATTATACTTTGTACCGTTTACGCCAACGTCCATCAAAGCTAAATGGTGAAATTATTGCTAAGATTTCTAATGCAACAGGTCTTGATGAAACTAAACTTTTTGAAATCTCATATTTTTTTGCTCAAAAAGTTGATATTTCGCAACGTAAAGTTTCTTAGAAAGGAAATCTATATGGAAGAACAGGAATTTGATTTTCAAAAATCTCTGATTGAGGTACTGACAGAGATACAAAAAGACCTGCACATTATCGCAAGTAATATACAGGAAAAAGAAGTCACTGTGAAGCTAGACGTACAAAGCGTAGCTAAAGCACTTGAATACCATGTCCAACAGAGCAGAGTATTATCAGGGATTGAGTTAGATAGGTATATCGCTAATCAGAGGAAGCTTCTTGAATCCACTCATGATAAAGCTCAGGAACTTACTTCAATTATGCGTGGAGAAACAAACGCAAGTCAAGATGAACGTATTGAAGCAGGTGAAAAATTGTTAAAGAATTACTGATTTAATGAGTTCATCTCTGAATTTGATCATTAATTGACCTTGTTCAGAATGCTCTTTAATTCCATTTTCTTTTAAGAATTGCTTAGTAAATTTCAATGATTTGATCATGATTTCTACCTCTTTATGATCAGCAATTTTATTATCCATATCTGGCTACTCCTTTCATTTAGGATAGCTCAATTATATCAACAACAGAAAGGAAAATCACGTCAATGTACAAATTTATTGAGAAAGAAACAGGGGAAATCCTGAATCTTAAAGTGAACAGTAAAACTGTTGCTATTGCAGTAGCAACAGACAAGCTCATTATTTTAGAAAGGAGTTGATTATGGCTCTGAATCTAGCTGATGGGAATTGGCTCAGAAAAGCAGAGTTTAAAAATGAATTTGGTCTTGGTGAATCTACTTATCAATCAAGAATCAAAAAAATGACTGCTGGCGATTCTGAGTTTAAAAATGGATACGCAAAAGTCAATAATCGTGAAGTTTATATCAACAGAGAAATATATAATGCATGGCGTAGTGCGGAAGCAGAAAAAAACATCTTCTGGGTTGACTATTAGAAAGGAACTGATGAAATTAATTGACAAAATATTTGGTAGGCGTCTTTCTTGGCGTGAGCAAATGAAACTTGATGATTATGAGAATTTAGCACGTAATTTTCTTGATGAAGCAACAGCAAAAAAAGAAGCAATCCTTGCAAAAGAAATTGCTGAAAGTAATGCTAATGCACTTATGGCAATGGTTAACAACTATGTAGAAGCTCAAACACAAGCTGAGATTACAGCACATTGGGCTGAAACATGGACAAGATTACCAGGGTGGAAAAACAAAAAAACTCACTTTGTAGAGTGAGCGAGTAGAATTTTTCGACAGGATTCTACTCTTATTATATCACAAATAGGAGATAACAAAAACATGAACGAAAATCAAAATCTTACTGTGCTTCAAACACAGGTAGCAAAAGATTCAGCTAAAAACCTCATGGCTCTCAACCGTGCAGGTATCAAATACCCTGTAGGGTTTGACCCTGACAATGCTCAAAAATCAGCATTATATGAATTATCAAAAGTAGTTGATAAAAATGGTGTAAGCATGGTTGATAAGGCTATGACCAATATCAAAACTTACAACAGTATCATCAATGCAGTAAATAATATGCTGATTCAAGGACTGGACGCAGGCAAAAAACAAGCCTATTTTATTGCTTATGGTGATGAGGTACAACTTCAACGCTCTTATTTTGGAACTGTAACCATGCTAGAACGTTTACCAGAAGTGAAGCGAGTAAAAGCTTTTGAGTATTATGAGGACAATGTACCTACTTTTGGCTTTGACCCAACAACAATGTCACAGACTATTAAAGAGTGGCTACCTCAACATAAATCACAAGAGCTTGCAGGAGCATTTGCAGTTATCGAAAAATCAGATGGCGGCTTTGAAATTACTAACATGGATATTGAAGAAATTCATAAATCTTGGAGTCAATCACAGAATTATGGTCAAACAGTCTGGCTAAATACTCCGGAAGAAGTAAAAAAAGCAAAAGAAGCAGGTCATAATGTCATTACTCGTGGTACAAAAAATTTCTATAAAACAAATGAACCAAATTCTGTTCAAAGTAAATTTGGCGGGGAAATGGCAAAGCGGACAGTTATCAACCGTGCTGCAAAGCTCTATGTCAATTCGACAAATGCACCTACTCAACTTATTCAAGCCTACAATGAAACCACTGCTAATGAGTATAAGGAACATGAAAAAGATGAGCCATTGAAAGATGTTACTCCTCCTCGTGATTATGCTAGAGAAATTTCAGAAATTAGCACAATTCAAGAATTAGATATGTTTTGGAATCATACTTTGCCTGATAATGAGAAGCAAAATCTCATTGAAGATTACAAGGCTAAGAAAGATGAACTTTTCAATCAACATATTCAACAATCACAAGAACAACAGGGGGAAGCTAAAAATGCCTAATTTTTTGGAAACAATCAATTTCCCTGAACAAGCTAAGATGTTGCAAACTGCCAAAGATAAAAAGCAAGCGTTTGAAACTCTCATTTTGGAGAATGAGGACGATAAGAAAAAGGCTAAATCCGATCGTGCAGAAATCAATAAAACCTTAAAGGAATTCAAAACACAAGCTAAAACAGTACGTGATAAAGTTATCGGTGAATTTGATACAAAGGTCAAGGAAGTTGTGAAAGTTCTTGATGAAACTCAAAATTTACTTAAAGAAAAAGTTGAAGATTATGATTTAACTTGGAAACACGAACGTGAAAATTGGGTTTTTGAAGCTATAAAATTAAGAATCACAGATGATATTGATGATTTTATAGACTTTTATGTTCTTGATGATCCGCGTTATGAAAATGTAAGTCTAACGGAAAAGAAAATTGCAGAAGAACTAGATGTAAAAGTTGCAAAGATTAAGTCAGATTTATTGGTTGCTCAAGCAATCAGTCCACAAGTTGCAGCCATTTATAAAGAATGCCTTGATATTCCAACTGCTATTGCCAGAGATAAACAGCAACAAGAAGAGCAAGCAAGACGTGAAGCTATTGCTAAAGCAGAAGCAGAACGACAAGAGCGTGAACGTCAAGAAATTCTAGCTCGTCAAAAAGAATTAGAGCGTCAGGCTATGGTAGAAGCTGAAATTACAGAAGCAAAAGAAAATGGTGAAGTAATCAATGCTGATAAAATTCGTGAAATTAATCAAAGAGCTGATGATTATGCTGAAAAAGAAGCTCTAAAAATGGCTAGTTTCACAGTTAGATTTGAGTATAAGGAATCTGATTATCCTTTATCTTGGCAAAATCCACTTGCTGACTTAGAAAAACGATTACAAGATTTAGAAAATGTTGAGGTAATAAAAAATGACTAATGCGTTTGAAGAAATTTACGCGCCGGCAACAGAGCCGGTGACAATTGCGAATAATGCAAATCAAGCATTATATAAAAATCACCGTCAATGGCGAGAATACGCACAGGCTTTAAAAGAGCAAAATGACGAGCTGAAAGCTATTGCTTTGGCGCATGAAGAAGTGTATCAAGAATTGCTTGATAAAAATGAGCAACTGATTGATGACCGATTGAAAATGTTGAAAGAAATCGAAGTTCTCAGATCTCAATTCAAACAGCAAGCTCTGCCAATAGTTCCGCAGTTCGCGGCGGATTGGATTGAATATCACAAAGCGAATGTAGAAGATGAGGGTGTCTATGATGCAATGAGCCGAGTATGGCGACGTTCTGATTCGGTATGGAATAAAAAGCATGTACCAGAACAAATGGAAGATTGGCTTGGCGAGAACGAAAACGAAAACGAATTCTGTTTGGCTTATGTTTTAGGCTACACCGTCGAAGAACCTAAAGCTCTAGTCAGTCCATGTCCTATTTGTGGCTATGAGGGCGTTGAATCTAACTTTTGTTCGATTTGCGGACATAAGAATGAATATGTTGAGGTTGAATAATGAGATATTACGTGAAGGTAGAGAATAGCGAAGGTACTATATTTGGACCGCCATGTGTCTGCGGAACTCTTTCTAAAGCGGAAAAATACAAAAGAAACTTTGAAAAAGAAGGGTTTATAGCAACGATTTATAAAATTGAGCTTGTTCCTGTGGAAAGTGAGGGATAAATGATTAAATATAAAATCTTTGATGATGGAACTTGGCTTGATGAACAAGGTAATATGTTAAATGATTATGCAGGAGCAGATGAAAAACTTACCAAATTTGCCGAGACGCACAAAATAGTCAAAACCCACTTTCAAATTGCTAGTAGTTCTGATTGGAATGTTCAATCGGGCGGAACAGCTTATATTTTGGCTGAGTATGAAAGCGAGGACGGAGAATGAAAAAGTATGAAATACTTGCAAATAATTTGAGTTCAAGCACTTACTCAAGCGAAAGTGAACTTAAGAGAATACTGGCTAAATTAACAGATTCAGATATAGAAACTTTGACATCCGCTTGTTTCCAAGCTGCTGAAAAATGCAGTCTTGACGTATTTGACTGCAATATAATAATTGGAGAGGACGGAGAATGACAAAACTTCTAGTGGAAGCAACAAACAATGGTAAGAGACGTAGGAAGGGCAAGAGATTTTTGTGGCTGTTGATGTTGTTGGAGAGACAGTCAGTGTAAATGAAATCAAAGAAACTCTAATCTACGCTTTAAAAGCAACATTAAATGAGGTGGGTAAATGACTGAAACAGAAAATAAAGTAAAAATGGAAATTACTCAAAATGAGGCAGGTGCCTTTGATTATCATGGCAATGGTGGAGATATTCTTGACCATTTAGCAATCTTGTCAGGAATCTTTGTTCAATTATGTAAAGATAATGAACTTCCTGTTATCCCTTTAATTAAAGCCAATTTTTATGAGCTTTCAGAAAGCACTGACAACTTGAAAGACTATCTATCCGTTTACAGCGATGAAGAAATTTCAAAAATCAGAGCTGAAAAAATGCAACTGGTAACCGCAATCGAATTTCAACGTGAAAATTCAGAAAAATTAGCAGCATTGCGTGAGCTTAAAGAAGTCAAGGAACAGCTTAACACAGCGAAAAAGGCACTGACAGAATTAAAAGCGCTATTACGAGATATGAATAGAGAATGCGATGGACTTAGTGAGCCAGAGGAGGCTCTTTATAACATTATTCAGGAAGCCCTCGCAGGCAAAGTCCTAGGCGTGGATTTGGTCGAGGTGGTGGAATGATTATCACACATACATTTGTTGTTGGGGAAAAGGCTATAAAACAGGAACAACTACGCAAGGGAAAGAATGGCAAGCCCAAAGTTTCAAGGCAAGCCCTTTTGAGGAGTATGTGAGTACATTTTTACCGCCATTTGTACATGAGGGTATGACTGTAACTGTATCTGGAACGGTGAAAAAAGAAGTCAAGGGAGAGTACACAAATTATAGTATTCAATATCCAGTTATTGACACAGTTTATCAACCTAAAACACCAGAACAGCAAGAAACATCTTCTACTGGAATGTGGACGCCAGGTGGTGGAGCGTTACCAGATACGTCAGATAATATAGGATATTATGGTAGTTCTCCAACGGAAATAGCAGATAGCGACTTACCATTTTAAGGGGAGTTTTACATGGTTTACTATGACTATATAATCCATAGAATCATGAAAAAATACGACTGTGATTATGATACAGCGGCTGAAATATTCAATGATCTGGATTAGAAATGAGGTATTGATGATGGGTAAAATCAGTCAATCTGACAGAATTTTACAGTTTATTAAAGAGAAAGGTTCAATTACACGTCTACAAGCGGCAAATGAAGTTGGTGCATTTGAGTTGTCTGCAAGAATTGTAGAACTTGAACGTGAGGGCTACACATTTATTAAAGAGCCGATAAAAGTAAAAAATAGATATGGGGATACTGTGAGAGTTATGCAATATAGCCTATTTGGAGAATAACATGAAAGAATTGGTTAAAAGAGTTGCTGTTTATGTTAGGGATGATGAAACTGAAAGGGAATTTGTAGATGTTGTAAAAAACGCTTATGCTTCTGGTCTTGCTAATGGATATAAGGACGCATTGATTGAAGAAATGGAGAAATAAATCATGCAAACAGTATTTTGGATTTCAGCTTTAATTTTTTGGATATTTTCTGGTTATGAAGCTTATCATGCGAGAAAATGGAAAATTCAAGCTCAACGAGCATTAGATAATAATGACGCTCTGGTTAAATCTTTTGATGATATGGGAAAAGAATTTAATAAATTAGTTCATTCATACAATATTTTTATAAATTTAGTTAAAACAAACGCAACTAAGGAGATTGGAGAAAATGAAAAACAAGATTAACTTAAACCTTGATAAATTAGCACAAGGCGGAGTACAAGAGCTATTTGACATGAATGTCAAAAAAATTCTTGAAAATATTCAAGATTTAAACACAGAGCCAAAACTTAAACGAAAAATGACAATCACTATTGATTTTATTCCAGATGAAACACGCAGTATGATTACGCTTGGCAGTCAGGTTAAGGTAGGGCTTGCACCAACTAAGGGAGTTGCTACAGTGGTACTAACTGGACGTAATAATGATGGAGAACTTGAAGCTAATGAGCTTCAATCTGGTGTTCCAGGTCAAACTTATATTGATATGGAAACAGGGGAATTAATGTCAGATATTGGTGAAAAACTTTCTGACGAGCAAGCAAAACCAACGGTCATTGACTTACAACAATCAAAGAAAGCATAGGTAAAATATTATGACACTGACAAAAGAAGCAATACAACATATTCAAGAAATAGCAATCCAACCAGAAAAAAGATTTGTTGAAAAAAGAGGACGTCTATTTGAAGTAGATTCAGCAAGTGGAGAAGCAAACGAAATTCGTCGTAGAGAAACAAGCTCTTTTACAACAAATACCCTTTCAAGTATTGTGGCTTATATTAAAGCATTAGATTATAAAGCAGATAAACTTTATCTACAAATTAAAAATGAGCGTGAAGTGGTCTTGAAAAGTACACTACAAGATGATAATACACGCGACCAATTAATTTATGCTCAAGCTATTGTTCCAGATCAAAATTTTAAACGCTTTTTATCTGCAGAACAATTAAATATTGAACTTCAATCAAAATTCAAACAAAATGAAGATCGTGATATTTTACTACAAGTTGTGGGGAACATTAAAGATGAAGCAGTTCAAAACACATCTGATGATGGTATTTCTCAAAGAGTGACAATTAAACAAGGAGTTGCGAGTGTGGCAGCCGTTAAAGTTCCTAATCCTGTTTCTCTGACCCCATTTAGCACGTTCCAAGATGTTGAGCAACCTGAAAGATTATTTGTATTCAGAATGCGTGAGGGAGCGCAAGGAGCGTTATTTGATACTGATGATAACAGTTGGCAGCTTAAAGCTATTCAAAGTATCAAAGAGTATTTTGAATGGGAGCTTGCAGACGTTAAGCAAGAAGTAGTTATTTTAGCATGATGACTAAAATATTAGATATGGCGTGTGGTTCTCGAATGTTTTGGTTTGATAAAGAGAATCCACACGTTGATTTTATAGATAAACGCAAGCATTTTGAAAAGCTTCCTACTGGCCATATTATAAATGTTAATCCTGATATTGTTGCAGATTTCAGAGAATTACCATTTGAAGATGAAAGTTATCATCTTGTTGTATTTGATCCACCACACTTATTGAGAGCTGGTGAAAAAAGTTGGTTGGCCAAAAAATATGGGAAGCTTAATCAAAAAACTTGGAAAGATGATATTTCTAAGGGATTTGATGAAGCATTTAGAGTATTAAAGCCTAACGGAACATTAATTTTTAAATGGAATGAAGAGCAAATAAAGCTTAGTGAAATAGTTAAATTAATTCCATATTCACCACTTTTTGGAAATAAAAGGGCAAAAACTCATTGGCTTGTATTTATGAAAATATGTGATTAGAAAGGAGCAAACATGAATTTTCTTAAGCTGTTTAACGCTTTTGATAATTGGGCAAGATTTAACCCTATGACAGCGAATGAGCGCAGTTTCTGGTTTGCTTTAATGCAAATCTGGAATGCACAGGGGCGCGTGAACTGGTTATCTATACCCAATTCGTCATTGTTAGCCATTACAGGGATAACGAATCTTCGGACGCTCCAAAATACACGGCAATCTTTAGAAAGTAAAGGATTAATTGAGTATGAGAAAGGTAAGCGAAATATCACAGCACCAAGATATTCAATTATTCCTAAACATAGCCCATTGTTAGAAAATGTGTTTAATACTTCCAATGAAATGAGTAGTAATACTAATGGTTTGAATGGTGTTGCTGTATATGAAGCTTCTAATGAATTTTCTAGTGAAAAAAATCAAAAATATGATGAAAAAATTGAAACTTCCAATGAAATAACTAGTGATAGCAATGCTTTAGAGCAAACAAGCGGAAATGAAACTTCTAATGTAATTTCCGAAGACACTTCCAATACTACTTCCAATACCTCTTTCAATGAAGCTTCCAATACTACTTCCAAAGACACTTCCACCTATACAGAGAAGAGTAAAGAAAAGAAAAGTAGAGAAGAGATATTTAGTAATAGTGATAATAATAAAAATAATAAAATAAAAAAACTTGTCAGTTTTTTTGAAGCAGAATTCGGAACGATTTCACCAATGCAAATTGAAGAACTTCAAGCAATGCTATTTGAAGATAAATATGATTTTGAAATTATAAAACTCGCATTAAGAGAAGCAAGTTTGAATAACAAGCGTACTTTCAATTATGTCAAAGGGATTTTGAGAAATTGGCGTCAAGAGGGAATAACATCAGTTCATGCAGTTGAAAATCGTGAGATTGAACGATTTGAAGCTAAAGAACCAGTAAAAACGGATTTTTATATACCAATGGATGGACCTTGGAATGATAAATAGGGGGTGAGATTATCGAGGATAAAAAAATAATAATCTATGCTCTATTTGATGATGGTGTTCAATCGGTATACCACACTTTTGAAAATGATAATCGCTTTGAAGTTTATTCGTTTGGACTTCAAGAAAAAGAAACGGTTATCAATTGCGACTTGTCAGACTTGACAAGTTTCTTTGCTACTGTCAAAAATCTACCTCAACCAGATTTAATATTTGCTAATCCACCTTGTGAAACGTTCTCTGTAGCAACAAGAGGTACTTTCAATTCTGGAAATACTGGAAACTTATATTATTACGAAGATGGAACACCAATCACAGATTTTGAAGATTGGAAGTCGTCAACCTCTACAAATATTAGAAATTTGAAGAGAGATAAGGGCTTATATTTTGAGAACATCAAGAAAATTAGAGATGGTCATGAAAGATTACACATGAATACTGAAACGATTATTAGATATTTTGGTGTACCCTTTGCTATCGAAAATCCTGCACAGTCAATTTGTTTCAAAAAGTTTTATCAAAATTCAAGTGAGTTATTAGAACTTCCATATTTTTATGACGCAATGACTTATTATTTGGCTTATGATCCAGATTTTTTGACAAAACCAACAAAAATTAGGGCAAGTATTCCTTTAGTGTTACGTCCTAAACCAATATATGATTCTAAAAAGCGTTTTGAAAAGATTCATAATTACAATGAAAAATCAGCAATGCCACATAATTTGATAAAAAGTATTGTTTACCAACTCTTAGGAATTGATTGAGCTGGACGGGTAAAAGGTTTCCCGATAAAATTTAAAGAAAGGAAAGGTGATAATATTGGGCTTACGTCAGCAACATAAAAATTTTGCACAACGATACCGTGAAACAGGCAATGCTACACAGTCTTACATTGACGCTGGTTATAAAGCAAGGGGGCATTCTGCTGAATCAGCAGCCCAAAGATTGTTGAGCAATGTTGAGGTGCAAAAGTATCTTCAAACCCTTAATAACAAATCAGAGAAGAAGTCCATAGCTACAGCTGATGAGATTATGGACTATCTTAGCTCTGTTATGCGCGGAGAAACCACGGAAACTGTTGTTATGATGGCTCAAAAGACAGGTAGAGTTGTTTCTATTGATAAAACTCCTGATGAATCAACAAGAATTAGAGCGGCTACAGAGCTTTTGAAACGCTATCCAAGTGTAGTGACAGATTCTGACAATACTGTCAGAATCATCTTTGATGGGATAAAAGAAAGTGGAGATTAGACTTAAATTTGCAAGTGAAAAACACCAGGCACTCATGCTAGATGATAATGACACAATATTTGCAAGTGGTTCACGTCGTTCAGGTAAATCAATCATTGTTGGTCAGAAAATAATCACAACGATTATTGAAAATAAAAATGTTAATTGTGTTGTTATTCGTGCAGACAAAGACCAGAACAAAGATACAACTTATGCAACTCTGACACGTATTATCAAACAAATGGGGCTTTTGTCAAAGTTTATCATTCGTAAAAGTCCACTTGAAATTGAATATAAGCCAACAGGACAGATGATTGTTTTCCGTGGTACAGATGATCCAGAAAAAGTTAAAGGGATTGACTTTGCAACAGGTGGGCTTCATATGATTTGGTTTGATGAAATAACATCTATCTCAAAAGAAGCCTATGAAACTATCACAGGCAGCTTCTCAGGTACTGGTGAGTATAAAGTTATCAATCAAACACTTATCACAACCAACCCAGCAGGGAGTGCAAACTGGGTTAAAGATTATTTTATTGACAGGAATGTTTATAAAGCAAGCATTTATAGCTTTACCATTTTTGATAATAAATTCTTATCTCAAAAGGATAGAGAACATTTTCTGAGGTTAAAAGATATTGATTATCCACGCTATAGACGTGAAGCGCTCGGAGAGTGGGTCTATTCAGAGGGATTGATTTATAAATGGCAAGAGGTTGATAGAATCCCTCAAGCCTTACCATTTGTATTTGCTATTGACTGGGGAAATTCACAAGGAAGTGGCGACCCAACAGCAGCGGTCAAAGTTTCTTTTTCTGGGGATAATATCTTTGTTGAGCAAATTGCTTACAGTAATAAATTAACACTCAATCTATTGGCTCAGTATTTACCAAGAAACATAAATATTTTCTGTGATTTGAATGCTCCTCATGCTGTTGACTTTCTCATGAATGCTGGTTTTGATATGCAACCCATGAAAAAGGCAGTAGCAAAAGGACGTGTGGTTGATGGTGTTCAAATCGTGCAGGGTAAAAATCTCAATGTTTTGAGAAATAGTCGTGATTTGATTGCAGAATTAAATAATTATTTGTATGACAAAGATGGAAATATTACAACTCAAAATAAGACACCAGATCATTTACTAGACGCTATGCGTTATGCTGTGATTGGGCATGAAAGGATTGGTAGCGTGTAGTATGTGGATTAAAAGTAAAAATTTTTGGAGAGAGGTATTTTGTTTCCATGATTATGTCTATGATGATTTATTTAACAGATTAGATGATAGATCAGGATATACTCACTATACCTGTAAAAAGTGTGGAAAGGTTAAATTGAAATTATGATGACTTTTTTTATAAATGCACTCATTGCTTTGGCAATTGTAATTGTTATTGCATTAGGTGCAATTATCATTGTTTCTGTGTATCAAGTAGTTAAGGATATTTTGAAGAAAGGGAAAAATAGTGATTAAAGAAATACATATTATTTATCACCCAGAAAAAGAGTACCCTTATTCAATAGCTGGTTGGAATGATGACGGAACAAATTTTGAGGGAGCAGCTTCTGAGCTTGGTTTAGCTACCTTGGAATGTGCAACAGCTATATTCCAAGGACTGTTTCTTGACGCTAAAGAAAGGAAACTTTTATGATTGGAGATGAAATTATATCAGGGCAAGGTGGTGACGCCCCTATCATCAATGATACTGGTGCTGCTGTTGGTGGTGGAATGCTTGATATGGGAAATACAACATTTCAAGCTGGTGCTTGGTATTCAAATCAAAATAATGCAACCAAAGACAGAGTAAATAAGCCTGGTCAATCAATCGTTTATGGTTTAAAAAGGCAAGTTATTTTTAAACAAAGTATCAAGTATGATGAAAATGAAAATATTGATTATAGAGAGCGTGGATTTACTTTTCCAGAACTCGACCATATTTTTTCTACACAACTTCATTATGCTTTTGAAAAAGAAGCAATTGACAGATTCTCAGCATTGATTACAAGCAATTATGATAATCAAATACAAGAATCATTAAAACAAGCACTTACTTATGGCTTTTGTGTTGTATCTGATGAGGGAACTGCTGGAAATCCAAGTTTGCGACTTCTAAAAAATGCTTTTCCATTTTTCAATCCACTTGATGAGGTTGAATATTATAGTTTAGTAGGTCTTAAAATAGCTGAACACTTTGATGACTGTGTAAATGTTATTGTCACATCTGATGGAACTTTTGGAGTTGATAAGGATAATAAACTTTTAGAGGATTTGACTGCTGCTGATGTTGGTCTTGAGGAGTTTCCAACGTTTGAACGCTTGCACGTTATTTATACAAATAACTTTGAGCCGATATGGGCTGACGCTTATAGCTCAATCTTACGATATGATTTAAACTTAGAACAAGCAGACGGTTCTATCAATCGCTACCAAAATGCAATTCTGCAAATTAGAAATTTAATTCGTGGAATGAATGCAACTAAAAAACAAACAGAATCAGAGCTTAGACAATTCTATGATAACGTTCATGTTGTAGCGTATGAAATGAACCGCCAAGCAGAGGGGAATTATCCAACAAGTCCTGAATTAAGTTATGTTCAACCAAATATTGATGTCAATGCTACTATGCAATTTTTGGAAGAAATCAAATCAAATATTTACAGAATGCTTGGGATTGTCAGGAGTGAAGATTTAGCAGGAAATCAAGCACTTGATACTGTAGTTATCAGGACACAGGAGATGTTGAATCGTGCTACAGAGTACAGTAAACAACTAAAAGAAAGTTATACGACAATAACAGGATTGTCAGATATTGGTTTTGAAATTCGCTCACAAGTTCCAATCTATGGCATTATCAAAGAGTTAAATGGTGTAACCAATATTTCTCAAGAGATGATGACAGATTTGATTATGACTGGATATTCTAAAAAAGAGAAACAAGCGGAGCTAGACCGTGTGCTTTTAACTCAACGTGATGAACTTGGTATGGCTGGAGCTTTAAGAGGTGTAATCAATGGCAACTAATAATCTTGATGAAATCATTGATTTTATTGAAAATACTCTAGGTTATGTAATTACTCCTGAAAATAGAGCTGATTTAATCAAAGAAGCTCAAAGTATTATTCAAGAAAATAAGAATAATCAACAAGTAGCATTTATTGCTGTTATGATAGCGATTGTAAATAATAAAAATATTGTTCAAGAAAATTTGCATAAAAAAGTTGCTGAACTTCAAAAAGAATTAATAAAGAGAGGTCTTGAAGTTGATACAGCTTTAAAAGGTCAACTTCGATTGCTTGCTGAATATGACTTATTGAGATATAACCTGTCAGAGAGTTTTATCAATGTTATTACTGGGAAACCACCTGATAAATTTGCAAAAACGATTGATGAAATATTACTTAATTCAGCAAAAGAATCTAAAAAATATCTTGATTGGGAATTTGACGGAATTGAGAATGGAAAAATAGTTGATTATAACCAAGCTTTGTCTAGTTATTTTGATTATAAAGCTAGGTTATATGCTTCAAATCGAAAACCATCAATTATTCCAGATTATGATTATTATAAAAAACTCTATGCTGAAAAAATTGGTAATATCAAAATCAATGATTTTATGTCAGATAGAGATGTTGCTTTAGCTCAAAAAGCAATTAAGCAAGCAGTCAATGCAGCAAATAGATTTAACAGATTTGATTTGATGTATAGACAAACCGCTGACAGGTTTGAACCAGGAGAAAAAGGAATCTACGCAGCAAGAGCAGCGGCAGATGAAGATTGCAAAGCTCATCAGGGGATAGTAATGACAAGAGAGCAATTTTGGGAAATTACTCCAGTACACCCTAATTGTTTATGCACACTTGAGCCAAGACCTTACACTTATTCTGACCAGAAGTGGGAAAATAATATGATGTTAGATGATGGTACGATACCAAAAACTGCTGACATATATAGAAAAGCTGGCACATCTCGTTATCCAACAAAAGAATACATAGGAAAAAGTGTTGAAAACAAGTATAAATTCAAGTATGCTTTACCACCCAAATCACATCAAAAAACTTTAATCAAAGGAGAATTAAACTATGAGTACACAGAACCAAACAGCTTTAACAGATCAGGTTACTTCAA
The DNA here is from genome assembly GCF_003627095.1 of Lactococcus allomyrinae. Lineage (NCBI taxonomy): Bacteria > Bacillati > Bacillota > Bacilli > Lactobacillales > Streptococcaceae > Lactococcus > Lactococcus allomyrinae. The sequence continues at coordinate 2,496,841 of NZ_CP032627.1, forward strand.
CAGCACAACAAGAGCAGACTACTACAATTCAACAAGGACAACAAACTGAACAAACTCAACAACAGCAAGAATCTGCACAAGCACCTGGTGCAATGACTTTGACACAGGCAGAGCTTGATAAACTTATTTCAAAGGGAATTCAAACGGCTACAGCGAATTTGACAAGTAAATTTGAGGAAGCTCAGAAGCGTATCAAAGGGCTTGAAGCTCAAAATATGACAGCAGAAGAATTAGCTGCACAGCAACAGAAAGAAGCTCAAGAAGCAAGTGCTGCACGAATTGCAGAGCTTATAGAAAATAATCAACGTTTGCAAATTAAAGCTAAGATTGCTGAAACTGGATTACCTCTTGACGAAAATCTTTTTGTTAATACTAGTCTTGAAATTGATGATATTTTTAAAAATATTGATAATATGGCTAAAAAGTACAATGATGATCTTGAAAAAGCTATTGCTTCTAAACAGTCAAAAGCTGGTGCAGGTATCGCTTCAAAAGCTGGTAATGGAAATCAAACCACATCTAGTAATCAAGAATATGCTAAGAAAGTACCTTGGGTATAAACTATGACAACACCAAATATTAACGAAATCAAAGAAATTTCTTATGACACACTAAAAAAATCACTTTGTGCCTTAACAGGTGTATCAAAAGATAAAGATGATTTGTTGCATGAAGCCTATAATATTACTAGTGATTGGATTTCTGGGAGAATTAGAGGGCGAGAAGTTGATGAAAATTCATTTCTTGCAGTAGCTCGTAGAGTAATTAAAGAGTACACAATTTATAGATTTAATCGTATTTCAGAAGAGGGCTTGACCTCTCGGGAGCAGGACGGCGAAACAGTCACTTGGGATACTAAATATCTCAATCAATTTGAAGATGATTTGGAGAGTGTAATTGTAAGTGCTGGTGATGGTTGGTCAGTTACTGTACTTTCTCAACGTGAAAACACAGTATGGAATGAGGGACATACTTCTACACCGCTATTTTACAACGGTGCAACATGGGTTTGGTCAGAAAACCATGCTAATTTGAGAGGTGGAAGATGACAGAATATATTGACGGAAATCAAACTGCTCAACGTCTAATCAATCTTGTCACTCGTGCTGTAAATGGTCTTACTGATAATAATGGAAAAATAAAGTATCCTCTTGCTTTTGCTCCTGAACATCATGACAGCCCTGGCGCTTGGTCATATTATGATATTGGTCAGCAAGGACGCAAAGTTCAGTCAAGACGATTTACTTTTAATGCTGATGATATTGATAGTACACTAACATTACATATCTTTGAAAATCCAGAAAAACAAGGCGATTTAATCAATAATATTTCTATCATTGATAGAGCTGTTTACAATGGCTATTCTGATTTACAAGGATTCGCGCATGACTTGAGCTTTCGAGTTGTTCATGATGAAAGCGGAGATTTACACGCTGTTATTAACTTTAAAAAATAAGGAGAATTAAAATATGTCATTTCAATTAGTTTTAGGCAAAAAGCCTGTTATTTTCAAATCTGGTGTCCGAATGAATAAAAAGTTGGATAAATTATCAACAATGACTTTAATTAGTGAAGATGGCCAAGAAATAAAACACTTTGCTGGTTCAGGTGCTGGTACGGTTAATCAATTTATCACAGTGATTGCTCAACCAGAAGCAAGCACAGAGGTCATTTTAACTTTGCTCTCATATTTGCTGTTTTCTATGCAAAATGAAGTTGCTCAAGATGAAATTGATGATTATTTAGATTCTATTGATGATGAGGAAACTTTAAGCCAAATTGTTCAAAAAGTGTATAACGAGCTTCCAAAAAAATCAAAAAAGTCAGTTTCACAATCAGAGATGAATACAGCGCCTATTGCATTGCAATAGTAAACGCTATCTCTCCAATGGGCTTAATTGACACAGTTTATACAGAAAATCATGAAATAATTGAGTGGTTACACCTTATGACTGGATATTCCTTTGAGCAAATATCACAAGCTGACAAAGAATTTGTAGAACGTTTGAGCGTACATTTATCGTTTAAATATGCTGAAAAGTATGATGAAATAATTGATAGAGCTACAATCCAAGCAATCATTGACAAAAAGAAAAAAGGGAAAAATAAAACAGGTTTATTCAGTAAATTTGAGATTTTGTCAAAGTTGACAGGGAAAAACCAAGGTACGTTAAAACAAACTGCTGATTTTCATAATCAGTATGAACAAACTGATATGGAAATTGGAGATAAAATCAAAAAAGAAGCTGAACGTGCGGAGCGTGAATTTAAAAAAGCAACGTTTTTACAAAAAATTCGTAAAAAATAAATTTTGCTGGACGGAAAAGGCTAAGTCCGATAAAATAGTAAATGAAACGAATACTTTTCGGGCAGTTATCTCCTATAACTGAATAAAAAGCGGGCGTGAAATCAATAATCTTTTCAACGAGATTGTGGTTTTGCGCCCGTTTTTCGTTGGAGAAAAATATAAATATAAGAAAAGGAAGATAAACAAATGGCTTATCCAGGACAATTTATTACTCCACAGACTACCGCACCATTTACTGAAACAGTGGGTGCTGAAACATCTGCAATCGTTGATATTATGCAAGATCCAAACCGCCCTGATTATTTCTATACGACTTTGCAAGACCAAGAGATGAATGATTCTATTATTGGTTCACAGGATGGCTCTAAATTTGCATTGACTAACAAAATTTCAGGTCAAACGGTTTCTCGTCTTGAAATGGGAAATCGCCGTGGCGCTCTTGGTGTACCTCATGATGGTCTTTATCCAGTGAATGCTACACCTGCTAAAAAAGGATTACTTCTCATCAATAAAATTGGTGATATTGATGTTATCAATTATGAAACTTCACTTGCTATGCCAGCACTTGTTCAATCAAATGCTGAACGTTTGCGGCGTGGAGTAGTCCAATCAATTGATGATATGTTCCTATTTGGAAAGAATAAGATTGATTTCACAGAAATTCAGGGAGTAACAACAGCTCCTAAAACAATTCAAGACAATATTACTACTAATACTGCATTTACTGCTGAACAATTTATTGAACAGCTCCTTGCAATTAAAGGTAAAGCAGTTGTAGTGGTTGAAAATGAAATGGCAATTCCGCAAATTCTCGCAAGTCTTCAAAGTGCTAATCCAAGTTACTATACAATGTTGAGTACGCTCCTTGGTGGTGTGACTGTGAAATACTACCATGATTTAACAGAACAGCTGCAATTGTCAGGTATTCCAGTGCCTACAAAAGTACCACCATATCTTATTTATGACCGTAATCAAGCTTCTATGGTTCTTAATCCAAATGTAGAGATTATGGTTTCTCAACACGCAACATTGGAAAATGCACAGTTGAATGGAGCGGCAGCCCAACAACTTTCACTTTATCAACGTAATAAAACTGCTTTCCGTATTACTTCGTTTGCTGGTTATGAGTGGGAAGCGCTCAATAATCAATCAGCATTCTCTAATATTGTCATTCCCAGTGAAACCCCAGATGATTAATAAATATGATGTTGGGCGCTATGATAATGCAAAATATATGTGAGAAAGGAAAGTAAAAATGGCTACTAAAACAACAGACTACAATGAAACTGCTCTTAGTCCAAGTAAATCACTCTTTTATGTTCGTCCATATCGTTTACGTGCAGAAATTCCAGCATACAAATTTGGTGGAGTAACTGATTTTAGTTACTCAGCAGAATATGGAACGGACACAATCGCAAGTCGTGGTGCTGGTGGTTCAAAAAATGTAACTGTTCGTAATGGAGATGATAGTTTCTCCGTTGATTTCACTAATGTTGAAGCTCTTTCTGTAGAAGCAGAAGCAATCCTAGAGGACGCTCTCAATAATGATGAGTATGTTGAAATTTGGGAAGTCTTTTCAGATGTTGCAGCAGATGGTGTAACAATCAAAGATGTTGAGGGGAAGGTTGTTCCTACTGGTTGGATTCGTGATACTTATTATGTTGGACGTATTCATAAAATGGATCACTCAAATAATGCTGGTGATTCTAGCATGACTTCACAATGGACTTTGACTTGTGATAATAGACCTGATAAATCTTGGATTGAACCTATTGATATTCAAGAAGAATCAGCAACATTTTATCCTAACGCTTCACTCAAAGCTTACACACCAACTGATATTCCTGATAATACAGTACGTGATGTGAATGCTGATGAATTTGTTCCAAGTGAAAACGAAAGTCAAAATGTTCATTATGACACACCCTCAACCACCCCTGGTGAATAAGGGGGTATATAACAAAACAACGTACAATCATTCAACGTACAACTAAAAAAATATAAATGGGCTAGGGCTTTGAGCCTTAGTCCATTTTTAGAAAGGAAATGAGTTATGGCAGTTAGAACAGATAATCAGTTGCTAGATGGAACTTACGGAACGACTAATCCAATCATACCTAAAAACACTATTACATCTGAACGCCACCGTGACATCATTGATTCAAAGGTAAGTCGCTATTCAATTCAAAATCCTGATGAAACAACGCCAGAGGGAACTTTGATTTTAGCAAATAATCAACATCAAGATGAGCAAGACCAACGTTTGGATAGTTTAGAAGCTTCTGATGTTGAAATTAATAACCGACTTGATGGATTAGATGGACAAGTTACTAATATTGAAAACAACTATGTCACTAATCAAACATTTACAGATTATCAGCAAAATCAAGAAAATATTGATGATACGCAAGACCAACGCTTGGATATTTTGGATAATACTGTTGTTAAATCTGTAAATACTATTAGACCTAGTGAAGACGGTGATGTTACTCTCCAACTTGATGGAGAAAAAAGCATTATTGCTACTGGTGTAGTCATAATCCCCAATGATTCAGGTGTAGTTATAGCAACAGGTTCAATCAAGGCAGAGTTAAAAATAAAATCAGATACTCAAATAATTTCTGGAGAAATTTTTATCCACGATTTTAAACTTACTCTTAATTCTTCAGCTCTTGGAAATGAATCACATTTTGTTTTAAATATTACAATTCCCGAGGGATATTCTCTAGCAACTGACCGCGGAACATTTGTTGCCAATTGTGATTCAGGCGGAACAATTTATTTTGGTTCGTTTGCACATTATAAGGCTAGAACAGGAGTTTTTTCAATATCTAGCGGAGTAATCACTATACCTTTTTCGTTCTATGCAAGTACAAACTATCCAGCAACTGCTTCACAATTTACTTACGGAGATATAAGAATCAAATTTATTTAATTTTTTTGAGAGGATACTATAGATATGACAATCAGACAAGATAATGAGCTACTTGATGGAACTTATGGAACAACTAGCCCAATCCAACCAGATAATGAAATCACAGCAGAGCGCCACCGTGACATTGTAGAAAGCAAAGCTAATCGGTTAAACTTTGGAGAAAATCCTGATGAAACAACAATAGAGGGTGCATTTGTTGCAAATATCAATAATAAACTAGGGAATTTATTGACACAAGATAAAATTCATCAAAACTCACAATCAAAACTTGAATTTACCGTTGATGGTAGTGGAGGTATGCATAATCAGGTTTTGAATTACAGTGATGAAAAAGGAATCATGCATTCTTTAGAAGATGTAAAAATTACTTTTTATTCTGCTACTAATCCAGCTGGGGCATTAAATGTAAAATTTTCACCTAATTTATATACTATTGACATTAGTAATTTTTTGACATTGTTTTATGATGAACTAGATTTGTTAGTGCTTTCTTCTAAAGCGTTACCTCAAAAACTTGATAACTATTCAGTAGATTATATTAATAGTGTAATTAGAGCTGATGGTCTTTATGCCAATATTTCAATTTATTTAAATGATATTAATGAAGGTATTTCATCATCTATTGGTGGAACTATTCATTATCAAGAAGACGGACAAAGTAATTTTTACGATACTTCTTATACTCTTACAACTTTAGATAGTAACAATCAAATTTTAAGTTTGAGAGGGTATGCAGAAATTTTTAATGATACATTACCTGAAAATATAATTATTAATCTTAACCCAACAAATGGAGATATTCCAGGCATTTATCCTTTGAATATTTCAGAATTTCATCAGTTCTTTTATGCCTTGCATAATGGAGAATATAACGATTTGGAACTTTATTTTGATGGAAATGGCTTACGTGTCAATACTATTGGCTTTAATTTAACAGCTGGCGACCAAGTAGCAATTTATTATAACTTTACGTTGATTTGTAGTAAAGATGTTTGAGTTGTTTTATTCAGGTATAAAAGGGGGATGCCATGCTTTATCGAGAAACACTAAAATTTTATAAATCATCAGTTTATGATGAAAAAACAGGTAATTTTAAACTTGGAGAATCATTCAACATTGAAAATCTTGATGTCCGTGTTTATCGAGGAGAAGATACAAACCAATCTGAAAAAGGTGTAGTGAATTCAAAACAAATCATATCTGTAAGGAGTAGAGAGTCTTTTCCACTTAATCATATTGTTGAATGGAATAGTAAACGTTGGAAAATAAGGACTTCAAATTTCACAAGTTATGAAGATAAAAGACGGCGGCATTGGTTTAGCGCCCGTTTTATTGAGGTAGGTGATGTGTAATGCCATTAAGTTTTTCGCAAGTTGGTCAAGAAGCAGAGAAGTTATTACTTAATCAAATTGGTCAATCTGTAAAAAAACAGGTTGATACAGCAGTTAGATTATCGCCAGTATCGACAGAAGCAACGCGACCAGGCGGACCACATGGTGAGCTAAAGTCGAAGTGGAAATTATCAGGTGGTGGAAAGCATTATACTGTTTCAAATTCTGCAAATCATGCAACTTTCCAAGAAATCGGAACACGTCATCAATCTGGGCGAGAAATGCTAGGTTTACGTTCTGGAAAAATTGTTAATGACATTATCAATCGTGTCAAAATATAGCTAGAAAGGGGTAAATTATGGCTTTAAGTGGAACACTACAGCTCAATATTGATGTGAATGACAAAGATTTATTAAAAGCACAAAAAGATATGACAGGTCTTGAAAATCAAGGAAAAAGCGCAAGTAGTGGCTTAAAGGCTGCATTTGGTGGAGCATTTATTGGTTCAGTTGTTGCTTCTGGTATCTCAATGGTTCAAAGTGGGTTGAGGGGTCTTATTGGAGAGCTTGATACAAGCACAGCAGCTTGGAATAACTTCAACTCTAATATGAAAGGGATAGGGTGGCCGCAAAGTGAGATTGATGCCGCTAAATCAAGTATTCAGAAATTTGCCCAAGATACTGTTTATAGTTCATTAGATATATCAAATGCTTTCTCTGCAATGGTTCAGGGCGCTCACTTATCAAGTGGTGCAGCTATGGACGTTGTTCATGGTTTTGGTGCTATTGCTTCAAGTGCTAATGATCCGAAACAAGCTCTAGGTAACTTGATTGACCTTTACAATGGATTTAATACTACACTTAACAGAATTGACTTTAGGCAAGTAAGTACAGCACTTAATGGTAACACTGCACAAATTGAAAAACAACTGAATGCTATAAAAGGTACTAATGCCAAATGGTCAGATTTTGAAAGTGGTTCTGTAAAAGTTACCAAAGAGGAATTTCAAAAAGCTTTGGCTCTTGCTGGAACTAATAAGGCTTTGATGGAGAATGCCACGCAGTATAAATCAGCTTCTCAAGCTCTTGATGGTTTGAAAGAAACTGCAACAAATGCACTCACTCCATTATTCAATTCTGTTAGTCAAATTGGGATTAAAGTATTTTCTGATTTAGCTGATAGTCTTCAAAATATAAAAATTCCAGACTTATCTACAAAAGATATTGACGCTATAGCAAGTTCTATTGAAAAAGTAATACAAGCAGCGGGTCATATCGGAAAAGGTTTTGGCAATGCTATTTTAGCAATGCTTAAACCATTTTCAGATGGAAAAACTGGTATTGATGGAGTAGCAACAGCAATTGGAAACCTTGCAGATAAAATTTCAAGCATTCCACCCTCTACTATGCAAGGAATTGCTACAGGAATTATTGGTATAGCAGCAGCTTCTAAGGGAATTCAAGTAGCTAGTGGTATATTTAAAGTTTTTTCTGCAACAACAAAAGGTGTAGGAACTGCGATAAAAGGCTTGAAAGCAGCAGCCAATGTAGGACAAGCTCTAGTTGGAATAGCAAAAGGAAGTCAAGCGGCAGGATATGGCTTGCAAATTATGGCTAAAGAAAGCAAACTGGCTTCTGTAGCACTCAAAGGAATAAAAATTACTGATGGTATTTCTGGTGTGGCTGTTAAAATGGCAGGTGGTTTGAAAACAGCAGCTCTTGCTGTTTATGGATTTGCAACAGGCGAAGCAGTGGCAGCAGCAGCTACTGGCGCTCTTAGTGCTGCGATTGCTGTACTCACCTCTCCAATAACTTGGATTATTGCAGCAATTGCTGCTGTGGTAGCTGCTTTAGTGTGGTTCTTTACTCAAACTAAAACAGGACGGCAAATTGTAGCTACTGTTTGGAAAGCTATTCAAACTGCTATTCAGTCAGTTGTATCTTGGTTTACTGGAACAGCTATACCAGCCTTACAATCTGCTTGGCAAGAAATACAAAGTGGTTGGAATACACTTGTGAATGTCGCTCAAACGATTTGGAGTGCAATCACTAATGCTATTTCAACCGCAGTCAATTTCATTGGTAATATTATTTCAACTGTTATCAATACGATTAGTTCTATCTGGTCGACTGTTTGGAATACTGTATTATCTGTGGCTGCAACAGTTTGGAATGGGATTATGGCTGCAATTAGTCCAGTTATTGCATGGTTAAGTGGTACTTTTGTTCCATTGTTTCAAGCAATTGGTAACCTGATTGTAGCGGTATTTAATTTCATCTTGGCAGTTGGTCAGATGGTTTGGCGTTTACTTATGCAAGCTATATCAATAGCTATTACATTTATAAGTAATATTATAACAACCATACTTTCTGTGATTTCAGCAACATGGAACACTGTATGGACGGCAATTTCCACATTTCTTTCTGCAACATGGACAGCAATCACTAATGCGGTTTCCGTGGCAATCAATGCAGTAATGAATGTTATCAATACTGTTCTCACAACAATTAGTGCAATTTGGAATACAATTTGGTCAGCTATTTCAGCGTTTCTTGCTCCAATTTGGGCGACAATTCAAAGTGTTGTATCAACTGCTATCAATGCAGTAATGAACGTTATTTCACCAGTTTTGGCAGTCATTCAAGGAATTTGGAATACAATTTGGTCAGCTATTTCAGCTTTTATTGGTCCGATTTGGGATTCGATAAAGAACGTAATTGATACTGCAATTAATGCGGTAAAAGATGTTATTCAAACTGTATTAGACACTATAAAAAACGCATGGGACACTACTTGGAATGCTCTGAGTGGAGTAGTTCAAAAAGTAATGGATACAGTAACAAGTATTGTGCAAGGGGCTGCTGATGTCATTAGTAATATCATTGGTGGAATTACAGATACAATCAATGGTATTTCAAAAGCTGTTAATAAAGCAACAGATTTTGTAAAAAATATTGGGAAATTAGAATTTACAGTTGGTGGAGATTTTCAAGATTATCCTAGAGGTGGCGGTGGTCAACTTGCTTATGCAGGATATGGAGAATTCCAAACACCTGATACATTTAACTTTGGCTCTCAAAATGTTAGCTCGCCTCATTTTGATACAGTAAATACAAATGATAATTCTAATGCTCCACAAGATGAAAGAGAACGTATTATCATTGTTGAGCTTGACGGTAAAACCATAGCTAAAGCAACGGTTGATGAAACAACAAGACTTCAAAAGATTAAAGAAAAGAGGAGATAGAGATGTCAAACTTGACACAACGTGAAAATTTAGCGTCAGTAGAGGACTACCAATATTCAGGCTTTTCTTATCTTGAAAATGATATGTTGTTTGTGAAAGATGGTAAGGGGCTTAGCCCCCAACCATTTGATTATAGCAATCATAAAAAAGGTATCATCAAGAATAAATGGATTGGCTATCCAAATAAAAATGCTATGTTAGCTACTTTTGCTTATAAGTTTAATCAATTCATACATGATAATACAAAATTTAAAGTCAGTAGCAAATTTAATGAAACTAATCCACATGACCCTAAATATCAAGTTTTGGAATTTGCTAGTGTAGAAAGTCGATTGGCTAGAAATAGTAGTATTGATAGCACTCAAAATAAATATAGTGATACAAGATTTTTTAGCGAAAATGACCGAATTTTAACCTATACATACCGAGTAAATTATAAAATACTTGCTGAGAAACTTTATGGAATTACTAATAATGATGAGGATTGGGAATTTGGAAAAAATAAAAGCCAAAATGCTGTAAAAAATATCAATCTGATGATTATCCAAAAACGTGTCCGTGATATGCTTAACCGATTTCTTGAAATTCAAAGTAAAGATACATTTAACCGATATTTTGGCGATTGTACAGAACAAATTTTCACAGAGTTCTCTGATTCGTTTAGAAGTTCAGACAGTCTTGGTGTATTATTCTTTACAGAAGTAGAGCAACCAATAGATAAATCCATTGATGAACTGTTTGAAAAGTATCAAGGTATTTATGACCAAGGTGAATATGATTTGGCTCAATACGATCAAAAAGATGGCATTCCTGATGATTTTGATACTGACCCAATTTCTGATACAACTACACTCTGGTATGCGCCATTTGAAGTTCAAAGCATTTCAAGTTCCTCAATGCGAGATGATGAATTTGTGGAAATTGAGATTTTAATACCAAATGGCGTGAGGTATCAGAATGAAGCTCAAATTGCCTGGTTAGATACAAAATGTAGACCTTATGGCTCAAGGCTATCTCTCTCTGATTGTGAATGTGATGGTGAGTATCATTTCCCAGCAACGTATCAAATTGATGGAATGATTCAGCGAGGATTACCAAATGGTTTTGCTGCAAGAGTGAATTTTATAACCAAAGATGGCTATAAACGAGTTGTAAAAGATAAATCCTTAACAATTCTTGGTACAAGTTCAGTAAAGTCATTTTACAAATCTTGTGATAGCACGGTACCAACTGTGATTGATACTGAGCTGAAATATCAACAGCCTTTCATTTTCAAAGACGATAAAAGTAATCAGAACTTCATAGCTTGTGACCTACTTAATCGCAAAACACACACTCCAAATATTGGTTCAAAAAATCGTGTCAGATACCAATTTACTAAGGGAATTACTTTTGAACTTGAGAGGTATGCTTATAAAAATAGTGCTGGTAATGATAATGAAAAATTGGATATGTCAACTCAAGACATCAATATTGGGATAATTTGTAGAGAAGTGAGGTATGTCTGATGTACTTTTCTAATCGACGTGATCATGACCAAATTCTTGAAGCATTTGACCAAACATCTTGTAAAAGTTTATCTTTTAGCAAAGATGGATTCTCAACAACAATTGATTTAGAAATTCAGAGAGTTTTTCCAGAATATCGGTATCTTACAGTTGATGATAGGTTATATTTTATTACAGATTATAAACTTTCAGATAATACAACTAGTATTGCAGCAATAGATTTTATCTCTAAATGGGCTGATACTATTAGTTTGCCTGCTGGCACATGGACACTTGAGAATGTTCTGAAACAAATCAATGGTTATACCGAGGTTACTTTTTCAAATGTAAGTAGCGCACAAATTACAACCGTTGAAACAACAAAAGCGAGTGATATTATTGAGCAAATTGAAAATGATATGGACGGTGTAATCTTATATGAAACAGTTTTAGATATTCATGCTAAAACAACAAATAGTGCTTATTATCCTGTAGCTAAGGTTATTAAATTTGATGACCAAAATTTAATGAGCGCTGATATTGTGGTTGCTTCTGATGAATTTGATGTTGAAACTGACTTTAACCCTCAACTTGATTTAGCTTACTATTTGACATTGAGAATAAAAAATATTGATTCAATTTCTAAACTGAAAACTTATCAAAGTGTGATGAGTTCGGCAGATTATCAAGCAGTTTTCGATTATATTATGGGTGAAAATGGTTCTCCTGATGCTGACGGAGCTAGTCAAATTCTTTCAAAATACCTTGTGTTTAGCAAAAAGAATTTTATTAAAACACAGGGGCAAGTCAATATTATCAATAATTTAGGAATCAATGATGAGTTTTCTTATTCTATTGGTGAGTTTGATTTCGAAAATAAAGCAACACTTGAAATGTATATACTACGTTACTTACTTTCAAGCTACCAAGCTAAGAATATAAGGAATCAAATTTGTATTGATATTATGCACCATCAAAATATTGTAGCTGTTGAGGGAGATACCTATTATCTTGCAAAATCATATAAATACGATTATCTACATCATTTGATTACAGATATTCGAGTAGAAAGGCAATAATTATGAATAATTACAAAGAAATCTTGACTTTTTCAGGTAAAAAGCTTCAAACAATTAAGTCTAAACGTTCAGTTGTTGTAGTTGACACAAATGCTCGTGTAGGATTTGATGAAAACGAGATGGAAGTTGTTATTTATGCTCAATTTTATACAAATCATGATGGGCGTTCAATCCTTGAATATTTGAAAACTAAAGTTGAAAAAATAGAAGATAGCCCTCTGAATTATTCAAGTATGAGTAAAAAAGAATTACTGGTAGAAGCTGACAAAAAAGGGCTTGATGTGAAATCACTTTCTCGTAAGAAAAATGCTGAAATTGTGGAGTTATTAAATGAGGATTGAAGAGCGCAAGGCACGTGATTTTTGGGAGAAACAAGGTTATGATACTTCAGGTATTATGGTACAGCTAAAAAATACCAAGAATAGGCGTAGAGTTTTAGGGCTTCAAAATGGAAAAATAGTTTCTGTTTGGGAAAATACAGCAATAAAACTTGGGGTGAGGTTAGAAGTTGTAATTGCTCATGAAATTGGTCACGCATTGGGAATTGCTGCTTGGAGTTCTCAACAACCAATTATGCAAGATAAAGCAGAATTACTCTATAATTTGACACTTGAGGAGTTGAAACCACATGATACAAACAAAAATTGAAGCAATTAAAAAAATGAGAGTTGAACAACTTCCAACAGGAACGGTCATACAAATTGAAAATGATTTTTATATTGTAGCAAATGCCTGTGGTGGTACTTATATCAGGAATTACAGAAAGGAAGATTAAAAAATGGCAACAACAGATCCATGTAACTGTACGCCGCTTGACTTGGCGGACGTCGAAGAACTGAATGATGTAAATGAACAACTTGTTTGTCAAGAAGCTGTGATTATTGGTGGGACAGCACCATGTGATTTACCAGTTGAGCTTGAGGAAGCTTGGGCTAAATTATGTTGTATGAATAAATCCTATAATAATATTTTGATTCAAATGAAGGAAAAAATTGATATTCTTGATAATATCATCAATAATTTAATTGATGGTGGAGCTATGAATCCAGATGGAACATTCCCAGCAGGAAAACATATTGCTTATGGTAATATTAATCTCTTTGGTGGAACTCAAGATGGTAATTCATTTATTCGTACAAATAAAGGTTCAACTGAAAATGATATTACGGCAGGCATTAATTAGAAAATAGGTTATTTATGGCTAATTTAAAACTACAATTATCAGACAGTATTACTAATAATTTCGGTAATAAAATTGCGCCTTGGGCTGGTAACTATTCACGTGCTAAAACATGGAAATTACCAAGTGATACTGCTACAGGTTGGGGTGGCTCTCTTTATCAAATAGCATTGAATAAGTGGACGATATACGCACAATATGGCTCTAATAATCCTGATGGCTATTGGGCTTCTATTCGTATGTATGACATTGATTATACAATATCAAATGAAGTTCAAAATGCTGATGGCTCAATTAGTGCAACATTAACAATGAATGGTGGTGTTACTCATTCAGTCCGTACAGATTATTTTGTAGCAGGCTTACAAGTTCAATATACATTTTATATTAACGGAAATCAAGTTGCTTCATGGAGTGGTGGAACAGGTGATAATTTGAATGTCAATCTTTCACCACATTCGGAAACAGTAACACTTGCACCTAGTACAAGCTCTGAAATTATGGAGCTTCATATTCATATTCATTATCCAAATGGAGAAGCAGCAGACAGTGATTTATATGTAGGCGGTAAGATTACAAATCCAAATCCACCAACGTATATACCTATGTCAATTAGAAAAACTGCTGCTTGGAAAAGCTTGAATCTTAATAATGGATTTATCCACATTAGGCACTCTGGTGTATGGATTGATAAATCAAAAGAAAACAGTTCTACAATAATGAACACTAATGCTGGTCACAACAGAATTAGAAAAAATGGAAATTGGCAACAACTACCACCCATGAAATGAGAGGAAACACGTGAACATCATAAATGAAATCACAGGTTTAAGTATGACCGTTATCTTGATTCTAGCAGTAACGACAGATTATTTTGTATCTCTTGGCATGAGAGCTAAATATAAAGTGATTACTAGTAATAAGATGGCACAAGGATTTTTGATTAAGCTATTTTTAGCTTTCTTTCCTGCCATCATGGAATTTATGATTAGAACATTAGACTACTATGTTTCAACATTTACACCCCAAGATATGACAGTTAGTCATTGGGGTATGCTTCTTTTTACTATTGTACTTTTGATTCAAGAATTTGTATCAATCAAAGGTTATCTCAAATTAACTAATCCAGAAGTTATAGACATTTTAGATAGAGGAGCTAAATCATTACTTCCACAAGAAGTTGTAAATAAAGCTGAAAAACTAGGAATTTTATCAAAAGAAACGGAGAAAAAGAATGAACAATAAAACTTACGACATTATCAAATGGATTGTACTGACAGTTTTACCAGCGCTAAGTGTCTTAGTTGGTGTGCTTGGTAAAGCTTATGGTTGGAATGGTACAGAATTAGCAGTAATTACATTAAATGCTGTGACAGTATTTTTAGGAGCTATCACAGGAATTAGTGCGCTAAAATACTCTAATAAAGAGGAGAAAAACCTATGACATTAAAAATTACTGATGTATCATCTTGGCAAGGGAACTATGCTTTAGGCTCAAATGGAGAAGATGGCATTATTATCAAAGCCACTCAAGGAACTAACTATGTGAACCCAAATTGTGATTTTGTAGCTCAACAAGCAATCAAACAGAATAAGCCTTGGGGAATCTATCATTATGCTAGTGGTGGTGACGCAAGTGCAGAAGCTACACATTTTGTAAACAATATTAAAGGTTATCTAAATGAAACAAATAAACCTATTCTTTGGCTTGATTGGGAATCAGGAGAAAACGCTGCATGGGGTAATGGAAATTGGGCTAAATCCTTTATTGATAAAGTAAAAGCACTTACAGGCTCTCAAGCTGGAATTTATACAGGTTCTGATGGTGTTGCTCAAACAGCGCAATATTTATCAAATGAAGCAGCTTTGTGGTTTGCTGGCTACCCAACAATGTCTGATGTAGGGTGGTCACCAATAGCATTTCCTTATTCTACTGGTGCATGGAAAACTCTCACTGGTTGGCAATTTAGCTCAACACCTTTGGATAAATCACTGTTTTATCTTGAGCGTGGTGCATGGGATAAAATTGCTGGAAACACTAATAATAATGTTGCACCACCTAAAGCACCAACTCCACAACCACCTAAATATACTACTTCTGGGAAAAACCTTGAACAAATGGCAGGTGACACACAAGCTGGAAAAACTGGTAATGGTGCAGAACGTCAAAAATTATTAGGAGCATATTATACTGGTGTTATGGCTATAGTGAATGAACGATCAAAAGACATAACAGCTACACAATCACATAATATACTTGCTAATGAAACTAAAGCAGGTAGATATGGAAATGGTGCGAATCGGCAACATTTGCTTGGGAACTATTACAACGTTGTTCAGGGAATTATTAATGGGGCAGCTTCTGTACAATCATCAAGGATTTATACTGTGGTTTCTGGTGATAGCCTTAGTGGAATTGGTTCAAAACTTGGTACCAATTGGCAAACTTTAGCAGCAAAGAATGGGATAGCTGGTTCAGCTTATACTATATATCCAGGTCAAAAACTTAAGTATTAAAATAGCTCAATGAAATCACTGAGCTATGTGTTATAATATTAAGAGTGAAAAAAATACCCAGATTGTTCGAGCAATCTGGGTATTTGTGCGTTATGCACAATCCATTTAGTCATTATAACACATTCGGAAAGTTTGTCAAATTTTGTGGATTTAGTGGGCGAAAAATGGGCGAGTTTTCAACGAGTTATCAAAAATAAAATGTCTTTAGATAATGATGAATAGTGTCAAAATGCAGTAAGCAAAGAACCTTGATGATATACCGTGGTTATGCGGATATAATGTACTACTTTCAGTTTGTGTTTGAATAAAACTAAGTCAATATAAATAAAACTTCTACCTAAATTTAGGTGAAGTTTTTTTGTATAAACAAGTCTATGAAAAATTTGCAGAAAATGATAAAATAGAGAGCGGTGTTTTGATTGAGTAAGAACTGAATAATCAAACATGAATAAATGAAAAGTGATTTTTAATAAAAATGAAAAAAATAGTCATCAATGGTGGAAAGCGTATTTCTGGAAAAATTTCAATTTCTGGAGCTAAAAATTCAGTGGTTGCATTGATTCCAGCAACAATCTTGGCGAATGATATTGTTACTCTTGAGGGAGTACCAGATATTTCTGATGTTACTAGTCTAGTTGAGATTATGGAAATTATGGGTGCAAAAATAGAGCGTAATTTACCAGAAGGAAAACTTGTAATTGATACACGTTCTGTTGTTTCACGCCCGCTACCTTATGGTAAGATAAATTCATTGCGTGCATCTTATTACTTTAATGGTGCGTTGTTGGGACGTTTTGGTAAAGCGACAGTTGGACTTCCTGGAGGGTGTGATCTAGGCCCACGCCCGATTGACCTGCATATTAAAGCTTTTGAAGCATTAGGCGCTGAATTTTCATATCTTGAAGATGCGATGCACTTAGAGCAAAAGTCGAATCATCTGCATGGTACGACCATCTATATGGATATGATATCTGTTGGAGCAACGATAAATACAATGCTTGCCGCAAGCAGAGCAGAAGGAATAACAATTATCGAAAATGCTGCTCGTGAACCAGAGATTATTGATGTGGCTACCTTACTCAATAATATGGGAGCAAAAGTTCGAGGTGCAGGAACGGATGTTATCCGTATCACCGGTACAGGAGAAATGCATGGAGCTCGTCATACAGTAATCCCTGACCGTATTGAAGCTGGAACTTACTTGGCGCTTGCAGCGGCAATGGGGGATGGTGTTATCGTTGAAAACGTAATTTATGAACACTTAGAATCTTTCATTGCGAAACTTGAGGAAATGGGTGTTCATATGACAATTCGTGAGGATAGCATTGAGGTTCATAAATCTGAAAACCTTAAAGCAGTTAATATTAAAACTGTTCCTTATCCAGGTTTTGCGACAGATTTGCAACAACCTATTACCCCACTTTTGCTTAAAGCAGAGGGACGTGGCTGGATTATGGATACCATTTATGAAAAGCGGATTAACCATGTTCCAGAACTTGCTCGTATGGGAGCTAACATTTCAATATTAGATGACAGAATTATCTATGAATCTCCTAGTAGCTTGGTAGGGAGTTGCGTTAAAGCAACAGACCTTCGGGCTGGTGCGGCTCTAGTTCTTGCTGGGATTATTGCAAATGGAAAGACAGAAATCTCAAATATTGAGTTTATTTTGAGAGGTTATGACCATATTATTGAAAAACTGACTTCTGTCGGTGTTGATATTAAACTTGTCGAAGCGTGACTATTTTCCAGATTTTTCGTATAAATAAGAGGAGGAAAGATAAATGGCAGATAAATTGAAGTTTGAGATTGTTGAAGAGCTGATTGTGTTGTCTGAAAATGCAAAAGGTTGGCGCAAAGAGCTTAATCGTGTCTCTTGGAATGATGCAGAACCAAAATATGATATTCGCACTTGGTCACCTGACCATGAGAAGATGGGCAAAGGAATTACTTTGTCCGAAGAAGAATTTGGTGTTCTTTTGAAAGAACTAGGAAATAAATAAAAAAAATCCAGCGTATCAGCTGGTTTTTTCTATTTATTTTAATGGACAAAGACCATCACAACAACACCGATGTAGATGATAAAAGTAATGAAAAATGTTATACGCCACCAAAGCTTTAAGAAGCGGCGATAACTAAAGTGCTTATAATAGAATAAATCAAGTAAGAGCAAAACAAGTGCTAATCCTGAGATGATAAGCAGATAGTAAGGAAGAACGCTGATACTTGTCGCATTTTTTGAGAAAATCTGCATACCTAAAATCAGAAAAATCGTAAAGATATCTGGAATTTTGAGTTTGCGATTGGTAATATGACGTAATTTGAAAAACTTGAAAATAAACACGAGCGCTATGAATACAATTAAAGGATAAAGCGCGATAAGGACTTTAGTAAACATAGGTTAATTGTAGCGGTTTTGAGCTAGTTTGTAAAGTATTTATTTACAGGAGAAAGTGCGCGGATAACTGCCAAGCCAAAAATGGTAACAAGCACTGCTTTAATAATCTCCACGACTAAAAATGGGGTAAAACCTGCTCGCAATGCATTTGCAAATTCAATGTTCATAAATAATTTAATCCATAGTGTGCCTACAAGGAGCATGAGGATATGACCAATAATATTAACTGTGAGTGCTGGGAATAGTCGGTACTCTATTTTGTGGAGTGCCCAAGAAATCAAAGTACCTATAAACAAAAAGGCAACGAGAAAACCACCTGTTGCTCCAAAAAGAACGGCAATACCAGAAGTTCCTCCTGTGAATACAGGAATACCAATAAAACCAAGAATTAAATAAATTAAAATAGCAAAAAAAGTTTCACGAGCTTTGAGAACGGTCGCGACAAGACCTACGGCAAGTGTTTGTAAAGTGATAGGGACGATTCCTATTGGAATAGCTAATGGTGAAAGCACTGCAATGATTGCGGCACCTATTGCAATCAATGTGAGTGAATAAAGCTTTGTATTTTGCATATAAAATCCTTTTAAGCATTAAATTTTGTGTAAAAGTAGAAGATAGATAGTTGTTTTATAGATAAAATAAAATATACTAAAAAATCAAAACTTTTGCAAGCTTTGATTTTTTAGTATTGGTTAAATTTCGCGTATTTCAGCAAATTGAGCATGAACAAAATTTGCTAAAGTTTTTGGTTCAATCTGAATACTACGTCCAAGTTCACCTGCCGAACAGATGATAAAGTCTTTATCTTGGGCGATTGTGTCTATAAAAATCGGAAATTTCTTGTTTTGCCAGATTCCGATAGGGTTATTTGCACCGTGGATATAGCCTGTTGTTTTTTGCAGCTCTTTTTGTGGAATCATAGTGACTTTTTTGTTGCCACTGACTTTTGCGAGCTTTTTCTCTGAGAGGTGTTCGGTCAAAGGAAGGATACCGATGATTGGACCTGTCCTATCTCCGATGAGGGCAAGGGTTTTATAGATGTCGCTACGCGTGATGTTGTCAGGGAGTGTGTCGCTTTCAAGTGCGTTGATAGCAAGACCGATATGCTTTATCTTTGCTTTGTCAAGAATTTGCTCAACAAGTGTTTTCTTTAATTTTTGCTTTTTAGCCATGATTTCATTATAAGGACTTGGAGATAAAACTTCAAGTCCTTTATATGGTATGTATGTAAAAGCTGTTTTTGCTTTAGAATAAATGAGCTACAGTTTAACTTAGTTTTGGTGAAAATTAGTTTGTTTTGGGAACAAATATCTGAGGGAATTTTTTGATGAAAATGGAGAGGATAACCATTGCTGCTATGGCAGTAAGGATTCCGCTAATGCCGTTTACGGCGAGTGAGTAGGCCACGGCTCCCCACCCTTTCCATGCGTACTGACTCCAAAAGATGATACCTGCAATAAAGTGGAAGAAGTATTTAACAAGAACAGCTATGAAAATCCCTAATAGAACAGGGGAAAATTTGAGCTGGAGCGTCTTTTGGCGGAAAAGACCAGCAAGACCCAGAGAGAGTGGCGCTAAGATATATTCTAGAGAGGCTTGGCTGAGTGTGAGGATATAAGCGTGCCCAGTGATAATTGCAAGGATTCCCCAAATGAGCCCGCCAATAACTCCTGCAACAAATCCACGACGTAAACTTAGTAGCAAGATTGGAATACAGGCTAGTTCAATAATAATCCAGCCATAGACAGTATTAGGAATAAGGCTGATGATGAAAGCGAGCGCAGCCATGAAGGCTATCTCAGTCAACAAACGGATGTTGAATTTAGAATTAGACATAAAAAATCTCCTTTTTGATAAGCACAAAAGGAGGGTTTTGAGAGGTGGCATTATTTGCCTTATAACACATTCCTACGCTGGCATTATCCAGATCAGGTCAGATGGTATTTCTCACTCGCTGTTACGAGACCCATTGTGCAAAAATATTTTACAGCTTTAAGTTTAGCATAATTTTGGTAGAAAGTCATTTTAGGGGGATTAAAAGTAAAAGAAAACGAAGCTTATAAACTTCGTTTTTACAATCATACAAGCTATTTTTTCGTATTCTTTCTATCTTTATTTCGCTTTTTACCTACTAATGTGGTAGCAGCAATTCCTAGAGTGGCAAGACCTGCTAGACCTAAAGCAGAGGTAGCAGTCCCTGTCTGAGGGAGGTCAACATTTTCGGCGCCTGTGATAAGATCATTGACGTTAGTATCGTTACCACCATTAGCACTACTATCGTTATTGTCTTCAGCACCATCATTGATGTTTTCATTTTCATTGTCTTTTCCACTACCATTTTGTTCATTATCTCTGTTCGGTGGAGTGTCGCCATTATTGTTTTGCCCATTATCGCCATTTGGTGGGGTTCCATTTCCATTATCGCCGTTGCCATTGTCTTCCTCTGGCGGAGGTGGCTCTTGCTCTAACAACTCAAAGTCGCCTTCCTCGCCAAAAGTTGCACCTTCCATGAATGTCATGGTGGCAAAGCTAATATCATAAACCCACTCATCTAGAACAGCTGTAGAGTAAGACACGAATGTAAACAAATCTTCTTCCTGTTGAGTGACACTAACCGTATATTTTTGCCAGATGAAATCTTGTTGCTGATGAGTAGAAGTATTATGATAATTACGGTTTAATAAACCTGCATTAACCATTGCTGTACGATTTTCGGGAGTATTTCTACGAATAGTCAGGAATAACAAATTGTTCCCCCGACGTAAGGAATATAAAAATCATTCGCAGGATTATTACTTGCAAATCCGCTATTATAGTTTGTACGAGGTAAAGCGATAGTTAAAGTATCATTAGCTTCCAGTTTATTAAGTCTATCTTCCATATTGTATGTGCCTGTTCCTCCCCAAGTGGCTGTTTGATTGCTCAAACTATCCCAGGTTACCGCAACAAGGTCCTCATAATCAACATTTTTATCTACAAAACGCCATGCACCCGATGAACCTTGACCTGTAGCAATCCATGCTCCAAGACCAATCAGACCCTCAGCTATATTAGTTGATGTCCCACTCATCGAACCAAACATTCCTCGACCATATGGTCCACTTACCTTACGCTCGGTTTTCTCGTTCAAGTATATCCCAGCTGTATCAAGTCCAGTGGTCTCACCTTCTCCCAAAATAATTTTCTCCCAAAGCGGGGTAAAATGAATATCTTGAGATTTCAAAAATTCGATTGATGCCTCTCCAAATCTAAAATTGGGTAAATAAGAAGAACCATTAGTTTCGGTAGCAAGCCTAAGCAATTCCTCCCTCAGAGCTTCAACTTCATCATCTCCGAGTTCACCTCCATGTTCAGCAATATAAGCACCTATAATTTGGCTTGTTGTTAACTGTAAGGGCACTTGACGTGGGACTTGTATTTCCTCACCGTCTGCCATCGTATACCACAGGTTTCCATCCACATCAAGGAAGTAGCCGTTTGCTATATCTTCATCGGACAACTCTCCTACATCGGCTTTCGTCAGATAAGTTATTGTAACATTGCCCACTTCGTCAACATTAATCGCTGCTGGGTCAATCATCATCTTGATATAACGCGTGTAGTGTGCTTCATCGACATTGGTTACTCGTTCTCCTACCATTCCAAATCCCCCATAATATCAAGACTTGGACCTAGGCTATACCCAGGACTTCTTAAGTGAGCGTAGTAACGGCGTGCATTATCTCCGAAGATATTAGCAACATCCGCACCATGTGCTTTTTCAATTGCCTCCAATAAAGTTGAGCGTGATGGTGCATAGAGTGCGTTGTGTTCTTCTTGATACTCAGTATTATGTAGATTTTCTAAACTACCTGATGTGCGAAAACTATGTACAGAGACATCTCCTCGATCAATATTACCAATACGCTCCTTGTTTCCAAAACGAAAGCCCTCATAGGCATCCATATAGTCTAACCGTTCATCAAGGTTATCAATTTGACTTTGGGTTAGTGCGCCGTTGCGTGCTTCAGGATTATTTTTAAAGGTAATGTTTAATCTCTGCTCAGTGTGATAAAGCGGATGTTCTCCTAGTAAAGTAGGTGCTCCATCTTCATCATAAATCTGATGGAAAGACCAAGTCGCTCCTGGCCAATTTTCAGGATCCCAGTTATTAGGAACACCATCTATAGGCTCGCCCTCTGGAGAAAAAATGCCCTCATCATCGAAAGGCGAGTCATTGACATCATAATAAATGATAACGGGAACTTGTGTCATCGCTGTAAAATTAGATTGTTCAGTAGGACTTAGAGCATTAAATTCTTCAACAGTAAGTCGCTGACGAGTACCATCATCGGATCGCTCATTTGCGACATAGTGGGTGATTTTATCTTCTACTGTAGCAGGAATACTTCTCATAACAGGTCTTGACTCTCCAGTTTCATCGTCAATTTCTGCATTAATAATAAAGTGAGAAAGCACGAAGTCAACAATAGCTTGTTCATTATTTGGGTCTGTAGCCCAACTGTTTAGTGCTTCTTCTCTATCTCCGGAGGTTACGTCCAAGTTAGCTTCGGCAGCGATTGTCCCAAACAAATGAACGAGTAGCTCGCGGAAATTGCCGTTTTGGCTCAAAGCCTTTGCATCCCAAACCATCTTCCAAGCGTCATTTGAATTTTCATAGTTCCTATCTTCTTCCTCATCAAAATAGCCAGGATCTGTCGTCGTACCGTCAAGTCCGAGATTGTCAAGGTCAATGTCATCAGATTGCTCAATATCCCAAACAGTATTCCAAACAGGCGGTGACCACGACACATTTGATACTGTAGTATAAATCGTCTGAGGATTTGCTAATCCTGCTGTGGGGTTGTCCTCGTCAAATACTGGATTCCAGCCGTGTACGTCTCTATCCCAGTCAGGGTTTGCCATCTGAAAAAGTTCTTCAAATTGCCGTGGTGTTTCTGGGGCTTCCCAGCTTGGCGACAAAAGGAGAAACTTCTGACTTTCCTCGTCCCGTGCGGCATAAGCCCAAATCAACCTGAGATTAGTTTCGTTTTCATCTTCCTCTGGATCAAAGTCAGGATTGAGCAAAACGAGCCAGCGTCCGCCAGTAAGTGTAGGTGGTGCGAGGTCTTCCGTGCCCAGCTGAAAAGGTCCATCAATCCCTAGAGAGACACCAAAGTTTGTATCAAAAAGCTCAATATCCTCCAAAATCTCATGTGCAAACGAGTTCATACCTGCCTCATCTTCGGCGAGGCTTTGCAGGAAATGAATGGCATCTTCCTCATCTTTGCGCCGATAGGAGCGGTAAGCAGCAAGTGCGGGTTGTCCGCCCATGAGCATCGTCATTGCGATTGTCAAAATTTTTAATGAATTTCTTTTGTAATTTTTATTTTCATTCATGAATTATTCTCCTGTTTTTTTATTTTTTAGGCCTTAATTCCATTATATATATATATATATATATATCAAGTGATTTGAAATTTTCTAATAAAATTCTAATTTGGTTAAAAAATAAGAAAGGATAGAGAGGGATTTTTGGCTTGCATAAAATATTTTTAAGTCAACATAAAAAAATGATAAGTTCAGAATGGACAAATGTTTGTTAGAATGATTTCATAGACAAATTCGGATAGCAAAAAGCGGTCGAGTAAGTAACTATGAAAGTTAGCACAGAGAGCTTGTGGTGGTGAGAACAAGCGTAGCGGAAGTGGTGAAAATGGCTTGATGAGCGTGTGTTAGTGAGTTTTCGAGCTAACAACGGTGTGGTTCTCGTTATTGGACTTGAAAGTTGCTTTTGATAGCTTTGGCTCGGTTTGAGTGTGAGGGTATCAGTAGGCTTGAATTAAGAATGGTACCACGATTTAGCTCGTTTCTTTTGTGAAATGGGCTATTTTTTGATTATAAGAATTTGTTTGAAATAGATAGAAATTATAGGAGATTTGATAATGAATCCAAGAAACAGAAATATTTTGATTGCGGTTGTTGTCGTAGTCATCATCGCAATAGCCGCCTTTTTCGGCTTGAATCACAAAGCTGGTGCTTCTAAAACAGCGAATAAAACTGTAAATATTGGGATTATGACGGGAACAAAGCAAGATGACTCAATCTGGAAGGCTGTTTCTAAGACAGCAAAAGACAAATATGGTATTACACTAAAATTTACACACTTTACGGACTATACACAGCCAAATACAGCGCTAAAAAATGGCGATATTGATTTGAATGCTTTCCAACACTATGCTTTTCTTAATGATTGGAATAAAGCGAATAATGGAACTTTAGTTGCGATTGGGGATACAGTGATTTCTCCGATTGGTGTGTATTCTAAGACGCTTAAAAATCTTAGTGATATTAAAGAGGGTGGAACGATTGCAGTACCAAATGATGCTTCAAATGAAAGTCGTGCCCTTTATGTTTTGAAGTCTGCAGGGCTTATCAAGCTTGACGTTTCAGGAACTTCTCTGGCTACAGTAAAAGACATCACATCAAATCCTAAGAAGTTGGTGGTTAAAGAACTTGATGCGTCACAAACTGCTCGTGCTTTGGACTCTGTAGATGCTGCTGTGATTAATAATAACTATGCGGTAACTGCTGGTCTTAAACAGTCTGATGCGATCTATACTGAGCCAGTTAATAAAGATAGTCAACAATGGATTAATATTATTGTTGCAAACAAGAAAGATAAAAATAACACGCTTTATAAAGATGTTGTGAAAGCTTATGAATCTCCTGCAACGAAGAAAGCTATTGAAAAAGCTTATCCAGACAAGAGCACAATTCCTGCTTGGGGCTTGAAGTTGAAATAGAAATACGGAGGTGCCTACTTGCGCAAGAGTTGCGTATTTAGGGAGAAGGTAGTTTAAAGTTAGGGAGTAAATGATGAATCCAAGAAATAGAAATATTATTATTGCTGTTGTCGTTGTTGTGATAATCGCTGTTGCTGCGTTTATTGGTTTAAGTCATAAGTCTAATACGGCGAATGCAAGTAAAAATGGTACTAAAACGGTCAAAGTCGGTATCATGAGTGGAGATAAGCAAGACCAAGCGGTCTGGAAGTCTGTTGCTAAAACAGCGAAAGATAAGTATAATCTGAACTTGAAGTTTGTGTATTTTACGGATTATAATCAACCTAATGAAGCTTTGCTTTCGGGAGATATTGATGTAAATGCTTTTCAGTCTTATAACTATGTAGATAACTGGAATAAGGCGCATCATACTGATATTGTTTCTGTTGGAAATACTTATATCACTCCAATGCATATCTATTCTCAAAAAATTAAAGATATTTCAGATGTGAAAGATAGAGATTCTGTTGCGATTCCAAATGATGCGGCGAATGAAAGTCGTGCGCTCTTTGTCTTACAAAGTGCTGGGTTGATAAAGTTGAATACGACTGATGCAACGAAGCTTGTGGGCTTGCCTGATATTACAAGTAATCCGAAAAATCTGCAAATCAAAGAAGTAGATGCGAGTCAAACACCACGTGCACTTAGCTCAGTTACGATTTCTGTGGTAAACTATAACTATGCGACTGCGGCAAGTCTGCCAAAGAGTGAGTCTATCTACATGGAACCTTTGGACAAAACTTCTGCGCAATATATCAACTTTATTGCTACGACAAAAAAAGAGAAGAACAATAAAGTTTACAAAGAAGTTGCGAAAGCCTATGCTTCAGAGGAAACAAAGAAAGCAATTAAGACACAATATCCAGATGGTGGCGAGCTACCAGCTTGGAATTTAAAATTGTAAAAAGAGGATTCTTGCTTTGAAAAGCAGAAGTTCTTTGTCAATTCAATGCGATGAACAGGATGGCTTGGATTGACGGATAAATAAACTGTCAGATGGTGGATGAAGGATGATTTCAGTCTGCTGATTGGGGGCGCTTAGACTGGTCGCACTCATCTGACAGTTTTGTCGGTCATTTGGCAGGGAATGAAGTCAAGGCTTATTCAGCGCGCTGAATTTAGTCGGACGAAAATCAAAGCTTAGTACTGTTTTGTCCTCCGTCTAAGAGGTGAAAAGAGGGGTTAGCACGTACTTGCTTTGATAAAAAAATGGAAGGACTAAGTTTGACTACTGATTTGAAGTCAGGGTAACAATAGGTCAAACTTATATTTTAATTATGACAGCGATTATTGAGTTAAATAATGTTTCTGTGCAATTTCATCAAAAAGGGCGCTTGATTACGGCGGTAAATGAGGCAAATTTGCATATTGAAAAAGGTGATATCTATGGTGTGATTGGCTATTCTGGTGCGGGAAAATCAACGCTTGTCCGTACGATTAATTTGTTGCAAAAACCTACAGCAGGGCAGATTGTCGTTAATGGTGAGGTGATTTTTGATAGTGAAAACCCAGTAAAATTTACTGGGTTGAAATTACGTGAGTTTCGTCAAAAAGTCGGAATGATTTTTCAGCATTTTAATCTTCTCTCTGAAAAGACCGTATTTGCAAATGTTTCTTTTGCTCTACAACATACGCAGATTACAGATGAAAAAGGGAAGAAGCGTTATTTGACAAAAAATGAAAAAGCAGATAAGGTTAATCATCTGCTTGAATTGGTTGATTTGGCGGAGCTTTCTGATAAATATCCTGCGCAGCTTTCGGGCGGACAAAAACAACGGGTCGCGATTGCGCGTGCGCTTGCGAATGACCCAGAAATCTTGATTTCTGATGAGGGGACTTCAGCACTTGACCCTAAAACAACGAATCAAATTTTGGATTTGTTGAAAGATTTGCATGACAGGCTCGGTTTAACTATTGTATTGATTACGCATGAGATGGCGGTGGTCAAGGAGATTGCAAATAAGGTGGCTGTCATGCAAAATGGTGATATTATCGAGCAAAATAGTTTGATTGATATTTTTGCGAAGCCACAACAGACGCTAACAAAGCAGTTTATTGAAACGACAAGTTCGGTTAATCGCTTTATCGCCGGACTTTCTAAGACGGATATTTTGCAAAATATTTCTGCTGATGAAGAATTAATTCATTTGGACTTTGGTTCTGGAACGGTGGAAGAACCAATTATTTCTTTGATTAATAAGAATTTTGATGTGACGACAAGCATTTTCTATGGTAATGTTGAGTTACTTCAAGGAAGTTCACTTGGTTCATTAATCATCACGCTAAAAGGGGCTGATGAGGAACGTGAGAAGGTTAAGAAATATTTGGCTGGAACAAGTATTGAGTTCGAAGTATTAAGTGCTTCAAATGAAGGAGGAAAATAATGGCAGAATGGTTTGCACACACCTTTCCTAATGTGGTTTACCTTGGATGGACTGGAGAGACTGGGTGGTGGACATCAATTGTTCAGACTTTGTATATGACTTTTATTTCGGCAATTATTGGTGGTTTGCTTGGTTTGATTTTTGGGATTGGGGTTGTTGTGACGGCAGAAGATGGGATTACACCGAATCGTCCTCTTTTCTGGATTTTGGATAAGGTTGTGTCAATTGGTCGAGCTTTTCCTTTTATCATCTTACTTGCCGCAATCGCTCCTTTTACAAAAATTCTAGTGGGAACGCAAATCGGTATGACTGCGGCTTTGGTTCCTTTGGCGCTTGGTGTTGCCCCTTTTTATGCACGGCAGGTGCAGGCTTCTTTGGAGTCCGTTGATAGAGGTAAAGTCGAGGCGGCACAGACGGTTGGTGCAGATTTTCTTGATATTGTTTTTACAGTTTATCTGCGTGAGGAGTTATCTGGATTGATTCGGGTTTCGACTGTTACTCTGATTTCTTTAATTGGTCTTACTGCAATGGCTGGTGCGATTGGTGCTGGTGGGCTGGGTAATACGGCAATTTCTTATGGTTATAATCGTTTTGCGAATGATGTGACTTGGTTTGCAACGATTTTGATTTTGATTTTTGTGTTATTGGTGCAGCTGATTGGTGATTTTTTGGCGAAGAAGGCTTCACACCGCTAGAAAGATTTCATAGGAGAGGTGGCTTTTATTTGTGTGATTAAACTTACTTTGATGAAAGATAGAAAAGGGTAGTAAAATGAAAAATAATTCTGTAAAAATTGTTGTGGCGACTGGTATTGGTGCAGCCCTCTTTGTTATTATTGGTTGGTTGATTAATATTCCTACGCCTGTACCAAATACGAGTATTCAGTTGCAATATGCGGTTTTGGCTTTGTTCTCTGCTTTGTTTGGACCTTTAGCTGGATTTTTGATTGGATTCATTGGACACGCGCTTAAAGATTCATTTTTGTATGGTTCTCCTTGGTGGACTTGGGTCTTGGGCTCAGGTTTGTCAGGTTTGTTCTTTGCTTTTGCGGTGAAACGTGACCAATTGGTACAAGGGATTTTTGGTGGTAAGGAAATTGTTCGTTTTAACCTTGTGCAGTTGCTGACAAATGTTGTGGTATGGGGCGTGATTGCACCGATTGGTGATATTTTGGTTTATAATGAGCCTGCGAACAAGGTCTTTACACAAGGTGTTGTGGCTGGTCTTGCAAATGCTGTGACGGTTGCTGTTGCAGGGACTTTGCTTTTGAAGCTTTATGCTGCGACGCGCACGAAGTCAGGGTCGCTTGACAAGGAATAAACGAATTGTGATAAAATAAGGAGCAGCAAATTTTTGCTGCTTGATTTTGTTTTTTTATAGTGTTTGTTGTAGATATGGCGATGAATGAATCATAGCGTATTGAAATAATTATTAGTTATAAAAAGAAGAATATGAAACCATTAATTTCTTTTAAGAATTTTACATTTAAGTATGATTTGCAAAAAAATCCAACATTGAAAAATATTAATTTGGAGATTTTTCCTGGTGAAAAGGTGCTGATTGTGGGGCCTTCTGGCTCTGGAAAATCAACGATTGGGCAGTGTTTGAATGGAATTTTGCCTCATCTTTATAAAGGAACTTCGACAGGCGAGCTGGCTATTTCTGGCTTGCCTTTTGGTGCATCTATTGCAGAGTTATCTAGTCAGGTCTCAACGATTTTGCAGGATACGGATGGTCAATTTATTGGATTGACAGTGGCTGAAGATGTGGCTTTTGCGCTTGAAAATGATGAATGTGAATTATCAGTCATGCGTGAGACGGTGGAGCATTGGTCAGAGGTGACAGAATTGTCAACACTTTTGACGAAGCATCCGCAAGATTTATCGGGTGGTCAAAAACAGCGAGTAACACTTGCGGGTGTGTTGGTGGATGAATCACCGATTTTGCTGTTTGATGAGCCACTTGCAAACCTTGACCCACAAGCCTGTCGGGATACGATGTCATTGATTAGACGGATACATGAGGAAAATCAGGTGACAACAATCGTGATTGAACATCGGATTGACGAAGTGTTGCCGCTAGGAATTGATAAGGTGGTTGTGGTAAATGATGGTGAGATTGTGGCAGTTGGGCGTCCAGATGAACTGTTGCGAACGGCAGTTTTTGAGAAAAACGGTTTGCGTGAACCGCTTTATCTAACAGCTCTAAAGTCTGCTCATGTCTCATCACTACTTCCTGATTTTTCAAAGCTAGAAAATCTTGATAAGGAGCCTTCAAAAGAGGCTCTGACAACTTTTGTCAGTGAAAATAAGCGTGTTGACAAACTTGTCAGTACTGACAAAATCCTGTCAGTGCGTGATTTGTCTGTTGCGTTTGATGAGCATGAGGTTTTGCGTGGGATAAACCTTGATGTTTTCGAGGGAGAGCGTATTTCGATTGTTGGGAAAAATGGGGTTGGAAAGTCAACATTTGCAAATAGCCTGTGCCAATTTGTGCGTTCTTCTGGTGAGGTTTTTTATCGTGGAAAGTCTGTCAGTACTGACACGATTGCTGAGCGTGCTGGGCGGATTGGCTATATTATGCAGAATCCGAATCTGATGATTTCTCAAAACATTGTGGTGGATGAGGTTGCTTTTGGTTTGCGTTTACGTCAGGTTGATGAGGCTGTCATTACTGATAGAGTGGAAAAAATCTTGAAAGTTTGTGGTTTGTTTCCGTTTAGGAATTGGCCGATTAGTTCCCTTTCTTATGGGCAGAAAAAGCGAGTGACGATTGCAAGTATTTTGGTGCTTGAGCCAGAGATTTTATTGCTTGATGAGCCAACGGCAGCGCAGGATTTACGTTCATATCGGGAGATTATGGAGTTTCTTGAGGAGCTTAATCAGCGATTAAATTTGACGATGATTATGATTACGCATGATATGTATCTTATCACTGAATATACTGACAGAACACTGGTATTTGCTGATGGAAAAATCGTGGCTGACCGAGCACCTTCTGAGGTTTTGGCATCAGAAGAATTGCTTTCGCTTGGAAATCTGACACAGACGAGCCTTTATGAGCTTGCTGACAGAGTGGAACTTGACCCAGTAGCGCTGACCGAGGCTTTCATAAGTAGACAAAAAACTGTCAGTGCTGACAAAGAGGTTTAAAATTATAGAAGGGAACTGAGTTTGCCCACTTTGAAGTCAGTGAAAATATAGTTCGATTGTCTATACCGCGGGTGTCCATTCGCTCCAAAGGAATTACTATCCGTTGCTGCTTCATCCTATAAAGGTGTAAGGCGAGACGGCTCTCGCTACGCGGGAAAGGACTGCTAGTCGAAACGATAACTGGTAATACTTATCCTATCAGCTAGGTACATTTTACTAAGGATAATCTGATGTAGTAAAAATCAGCAATGAATTGGTGCTATGTTCTGACTTTAATTTGACTTTGGTGTTCTGCACTCAACAGTTGTGAGAAGCTAGAAGTAGTAAAAGAACCATTGACAATTTTCATCACTTCTTAATAGTTGGGTTTATATCTTATCATGAATAATCAACTTAAAATTCTTGGCTTTACGGCAGGCGATGGCTTTGTCTACAGGCTTAATGCAACGAGTAAGCTGCTCTTTTTCATTCTCGTATCTATAAGTTGCATGGTGACTTATGACACGAGATATTTGGCTTTTGTCGCTATTTTTTCAACTTTACTTTTTCGTTTTTCGAAAATTCCATTTGCTTCAGTGAAACGGGTGGCGCAGTTTGCGGCTTTATTTGCTGTGCTTAATATCATTTTTGTTTTTATTTTTGATCCAAACTATGGCGCACGTTTGTATGGGTCACAGACAATGATTTTTGGACCGTTTTCTGCGGAGGAATTATTTTATTTGTTCAATCTAGTGTTGAAATATTTTTGTACGATTCCGCTGGCACTTTTGTTCCTTTTGACGACTAATCCTAGCCAATTTGCGAGTAGTTTGAATAAAATTGGTCTTCCCTATCGTTCGTCTTACTCGGTGTCGCTTGCGCTTCGTTATATTCCTGATATGCAGGAAAAATTCATCACGATTCGCAATGCTCAGGAGGCGCGCGGGATGGAATTATCGAAAAAAGGGAACTTTTTTGGGAAAATCAAACTTAATGTCCAACTTCTTTTGCCTCTAATTTTTTCGAGTTTGGAGCAGATTGATACGATTTCTACTGCGATGGAGTTGCGGCGTTTTGGGAAGAAGAAAAAAAGAACGTGGTACACTTATCAGAAGTTGAGGGGACAAGATTTTTCGGTCATTGCCTTGGCAATTTTGTGCGTTATAACTGTTATTGCACTATTTTTTGTTAATCAAGGTCGATTTTTTAATCCATTTCACTGACAATTTTCTGTCAGTGTTTTTTACTAGTTTGTCAGTAAATTTGGATAAAGATTTTTACAGAAATCTTGTAAACGAACAAGTTTTATGGCATAATAGACTTGTAAAATACTTTTGACAAACAAATCATTTGCAAAAAATAAAGAAGTTTGAAATGAAGCCGTGACTTCATGTGTTGGCTGTAATTAGATCGAGTGACTCTCACATCTTAATCAACCGAGTTCGGAAGGCTAGAAACTTGTGAAAAAGATGAAATTTTGAACCTACGCTGGCGCAGAACCAAAAATTTCCCTATTTTTCACAGTTTCTGAGCAAACCTTCCTCACATCTTAAATTGAGTTTGGGGCGCTAAAAGCTAGGCGATTAGATAAAATGGAGCTTGTGTTTCGTACAGAACCACATTTTCCTAAGTCACTGTGCTTTTGGACGAGTACTCCTTACCTCTTACAATTGAGTTCGGAGCGCTTGAAATTAGTGAAAATAGACAACTTCCAGAACCGTGCTTTCGCACGAACCTGAAATTTTCTAATTTTCATAATTTCAGGACGAGCGCTCCTCACATCTTATTTTGAAAGGAAATAGTAATGGAAAATAAAATACGTGAATTACGTCGTTTGCACCATCTTTCACAAGAAGATATTGCGCATATTGCACACGTCTCGCGTCAGACGATTAATGCGATTGAGAATGATAAATACGATCCTGAGTTAATGCTGGCTTTTAAGCTTGCCGATACGTTGGGAACAACGGTTGATGAGCTTTTCAATTACAAACCAGCTATAGTAAAAAGGAAAGAAAACGATGTATTTTGGTGCGAAAAATATCAATGTGTGCTATGGAAAAGAGCAGGTGTTGAAAAACATCACGTTGTCGATTGAAAAGGGGAAAACAACGGCGATTATCGGAATCAATGGTTCTGGAAAATCAACACTTTTAAAAGCTTTAGGACGTTTAATTAAGTCTGACGGAGAAGTTATTTTTAATGACAGACCTCTGTCAGCACTGACAAATCTTGAAATTGCGCGAATTTTATCACTTTTACCTCAGTCAGCAATGGCGCCAGCAGATATTACCGTTTATGAGCTGGTCAGTTTGGGACGATTTCCCCATCAAAGACTGATGCAACAGCACTTATCAAAAGATGATGAAGCTTTTGTTGAGCAAATTATGCGAGAAACAAATGTATGGGAAATGCGTAATAGTAAGGTGTCAAGCCTATCAGGAGGGCAACGTCAGCGGGTATTTATTACGATGATTTTGGTGCAAGACAGTGAAATTATTTTGCTCGATGAACCAACAACTTATCTTGATTTGGTTCATCAACTTGATATTTTGCGTTTGCTCAAAGAATTTGCGACAAAGCGAAAAAAAACGGTGGTCTATGTGATTCATGACTTGAACCATGCCGCACGT
Organism: Lactococcus allomyrinae; assembly: GCF_003627095.1. Taxonomy (NCBI): domain Bacteria; kingdom Bacillati; phylum Bacillota; class Bacilli; order Lactobacillales; family Streptococcaceae; genus Lactococcus; species Lactococcus allomyrinae. The sequence goes on from NZ_CP032627.1 coordinate 2,530,295, forward strand.
TTTGCTGATAATCTAGTGCTTGTTAAAGAAGGAAAAGTCGTTGCCGAGGGGTCTGTTGAAGAACTTTTCACAGAAAGTTCGCTTAAAGATTGTTTTGGTCTGGATGTGACATTAGGGTGTGATACATTTACTAAAAGTTTGATGATTACAGGGGTGAAAAATGCCTAGGAGACGCTTTGCAATGCTTTTTTTTACCCTTGTTTTTTTCTTGCTTATCTTATCTGTACTTTATCTAATGTTAGGTGCAAAAAATTATCCTTTGTCAGCGGTGTTACAAAATAAAATTGTCTTACAGCTCCGTCTGCCAAGACTTTTGAGCCTCTATCTCGTCGGATTTCTACTCTCCACGAGTGGTTTTCTAGTCCAAATCATGACACGAAACCCGCTTGCTGAAATGTCAACCCTAGGGATTTCAGGAGGTGCAAGTTTTGCCTTGTCGCTATTGTTGACCTTCGGATTGTCAACGAATGATGGGATTTCAGTTATTATTTCATCTGTTGGTGCTTTTCTTGCTTTGTCAGTTGTCATGCTGCTGACAGCGAGAACTCATTTTCAGCCTTTAAAAGTCGTTTTAGTTGGGACATCAGTTGGATTATTTGCGACGAGTTTGGCAAGTTCAATGACCTTCGCAAGCCATAATACGCAAGCCTATTTTTTATGGATTGTAGGTTCTTTTTCTGGCATTACTGACACGAAAGTGATTTTGATGACAGTTGTCAGTTGTATTTTTCTTATTGTTCTTTTTCTTTTTTCAAATCGGATCAAGCTCCTCTCTTTTGGAGACGAGATGGCGACCTCTTTGGGCGTATCGGTCAATCAAGTCCGCTTTGCAATTATGATTTTGGTTGCTCTAGCAGCTGGTGCTACGATTGCATCAGTAGGTGTGATTAGCTTCGTTGGATTGATTGCACCGCATATTGTCAAACCTTTTGCACGAACGAATTTTTGGCAAAATGTGATTCTGTCAGTGCTGACAGGAATGATATTATTAGTTTTAGCTGACCTTGCAGCAAGAAATTTGTTCAAGCCCTATGAATTTCCTGCGGGAAGCTTGACGATGTTGCTTGGTGCACCATTTTTCCTCTGGATTATCGCAAAGGAGGCAAAATGAAAAAGAAATTTATTCTTTTATTTTCAATCCTTTTTATCATTGCAATCGTTGACCTGACACAGTTTTCCACGAATATGCAAATGCTCTCGATTTTGATTCCCAATTTTCGTCTGCCACGCCTGATTATCGTTTTAGCTGCAGGAATGGCACTCTCAATCGCTGGATTTATTATCCAAACTGTTGCTGAAAATCCACTTGCAGACAGTGGAACGATAGGGATTACATCAGGTGCAAGTGCGGGTAGCGTCGCATTTTTACTCGTTGCAGACCATTTTAATCTCACGGGTTTTTGGAATTTTTCTTATCCTATTTTTGCATTGTTGGGCGCAATCATTGCGTTTGGTCTAATTTACTTTTTTGCACTCAAGAAAAATGTAAGTTCGGTTCGTGTACTATTGACAGGGATTGCGATTACAGCATTTTTTCAAGCAATGATTACGCTTGCGCAATTATCTGTTAATAGTTTTGATTTCCAAAAAGTTGCGGTCTGGTTATCAGGTGATGTCTGGCAAACAGATACGAGCTATCTCTTAGTTTGTCTAGTTTTACTGGTCATTGCACTTGTTTTTTTACCTTTTTCAATGAATAAACTCGAAATTATATCGCTTGGCGAAGAAATGGCGACAACTTTGGGAATAGATATTCAAAAGACGAAGACACAACTTTATTTTATTGCGCTTTTATTTGCTGCTGTGGGTGTCTTACTTGTCGGTGGACTTGCATTTGTTGGTCTAATTGCACCACATATTGCACGTGAAATCGTTGGTTTCAAATCACGTCGCAGGCTTGCTGCAACGGCTCTAAGTGGAATGATTATCTTAGTATTTGCTGATATTATTTCGCAACTTGTAATTGCGCCATCAAGTCTTCCTTTGGGCTTCGTTGTTGCCTTCATCGGAGCGCCTTACTATATTTATCTCATCCAAAAAGTTTAAGAAATTAATTTGTAAACGCAAATTTCTTATAAAAAATAACTGAGTTCGTCCTCCCTGAAAGGTATGAAAAAAGATAAAGCTGTGAACCTGTCTTCGACAGAACCTCTAGCTTTCCTATTTTTCAACCTTTCAGAGCAGTCGGACTTATATCTTATAACTGAGTTCGGTGCGCTTAAAATTAGTGAAAATAGATAAATGCCAGAACTGTGTTTCCGCACAAACCTGAAATTTTCTAATTTTCATAATTTCAGGGCGAGCACCCCTCACATCTTATATTTAGGAGGTAATTTTGAAGAAATTACTCACAACGATAGTCGCTGCAGGAGCCTTGCTTACTTTGGCTGCTTGCTCAACCAATTCATCAGCTAAAAACTCAAAATCGGCTGATAAGACAGTTACTTTTCATGCCTTAAATGGTGATATTAAAGTCCCAGCAAATCCGAAACGTGTTGCTGTTCAAAATTACCCAGATGAAGTTGCATCTCTTGGAGGGAATGTTGTAGGTACAGACTCTTGGGCTTTTCCAAATCCATATTTGACAAAGAATCAAAAGAAAAATATGGTTGATTTAGGTGCTCCAAAGTTCAATCTTGAAAAATTGATTGAGCAAAAACCAGACCTTATCATCACTGTGGATAAAGACCAAGTTGCGGATTATCAAAAGATTGCACCCACTGTGCTTGTGAATTATCAAAAACTTTCAAGTATGAATGAGTCTTTGGACTATTTTGCTAAATTGCTCAACCGCAAAGATGAAGAAAAAACTTTCCTCAAAAATTTCAAAAAAGCAGCGGATATACAGAAATCAAAATTGGAAAAAGCAGGCGTTACGCCATCTAAAAATACTATTTCCCTTCTTGAACTTCAAGGGGATAAAATCTATGCTTTTGGTGATAACTTTGCACGTGGAGGGCAAACCTTGACGACAGGTTTAGGATTTAAGCAGTCAGCCAAAATGGCAGAACTTTCAAAGGGAATAGGCTATGCTGAGGTCAATGCAGAAAGCTTGAAGGACTTTGATGCAGATTATATCTTTGTTGATTTCGCAGCGGTAGATAAAGCACAATTTACAGCATTGGAAAATAATCCAAGTTGGAAAAATCTTAAAGCGGTTAAAGAAGGTCACGTTGTGACAATGGATTATAACAAAGTTTATTTCTTTGCTGGTCCAACAGCGACTAAAAAAGAGCTTCCACTTTATACGGATGCTATCATCAAGGCTACAAAATAAGTTTGGAAAAGTGTATAATCATTTTATACGCTTTTTTATATGTAATAATTATTTATAGGACTTATTAAGATGAACATTAAACAACTTAGATATGTGGTGGCTATCGCCAATACTGGAACTTTTCGAGAGGCTTCGGAACAACTTTTTGTAAGCCAACCGTCAATGTCAATTGCCGTCAAGGATTTGGAGCAAGAACTGGGCTTCCAGATTTTTGACCGGACAAATACAGGTGCGACGCTGACCATTGAGGGTGAGCGCTTTTACGAACAAGCGCAGACGGTTTTGCGCAATTTTGAATCATTTGAGTCAAAATATTCCAAGCCGAAAGAGTCAGATAAGATTTTTTCTGTGGCAAGTCAGCACTATGATTTTCTGGCACCAGTGGCAGTGGATTTTGCAAAGAAAAATCCTGAAATCAAAAACTTTCGTGTGTTTGAATCCACGACTTACAATATTTTGCAGGAAGTCGCCCAAGGACACAGCGAGCTGGGTGTAGTGTATCTCAACAAGCACAATCGCTCAGGAATTGTTCGGATGTTGGACAAATTAGAGTTGGAGTACGAGGAAATTTTCTTATCTCAAACACATATTTATATTCGCAAGGGGCATCCTTTGGCGGGGCGAACATCCATTAATGCAAATGACTTAAAACCACTAGATAGAGTACGATTCACTCAGGAAAATGAACAATTTCTCTATTATTCAGAAGATTTAGTTGAAACTTTTGAGAATACATTTATCTATAACGTCACTGACCGTGCAAGTTTAAATGGAATTTTAGAACGGACAGATGCCTACGCAACAGGTCTTGGTTTTATTGATAAAGAGAGCGTCCATAATGTAACAGTTGTCCCTATGGAGGGAGACAATGGAAATAGTTTGATTTTGGTCAAGCATCGTGGACATTTATTATCAAATGCAGCGACTTCTTATAAACGTAGCCTTGAGGTTTACTTTGAAAACTATGAATTTTAAACAATAGCTAAAATAAATACTCTCTGAATAATTATCAGAGAGTATTTTTATAACTTATTATAATTTACTTGCTTGGGCTTTTTGAGCCAAACGAATGAGAAACATTGCAAGGAGCATGATAATGATTCCTCCAAGTGGAGTAAAGACAACACTTGAGCCCTTAGAAATTTGTCCTCCAACAAATGAACCTAAAGTGATTCCGACATTGAAAGCTGCAATGTTAAAAGCTGAAACTAAAGTAATATCTTTTGGCGTAAATTTCTCTGCTAGTTGAACAACATATAGTTGTAGACCAGGGACATTCATAAAGGCAAACAAGCCCAAAAGTAAAGTTGCAATTAATCCCAAAGGTTGCGAAGCTAAACTTGCACTGATAAAAAGAAAAAGTAAACTCAATGCTAAAGCCGCAAACATTTTTTGAAGGGCAGGTAGGATATTTTTATTTGCTAGATGTCCACCTAGTGAATTACCAATGGCAACCATCACACCATAAGCAACCAGAATAATAACGACTGTACTTGCTGAAAATCTAAAAGTTCCTTCAAGGATTGGCGTAAGATAAGTATAAGCCGCGAAAGTTCCTCCATAACCAAAAGCGGTAATAAAGAGAGACATCAAAATTGATTTATTAGTAAAAATTCTAGCAAGCCCACTTAAATTAATTTTTCCGGGGATTGGAAGCCCTTTTGGAACAAGGATACTAGTAGCAATCAGTCCAATTAAGCCAATAACAACAATGAAAATAAATGACATATGCCAGTTAGAGTGCTGACCAATGAAAGTCCCTAAAGGAACACCAATGACCGTAGCAACGGTCAGTCCTGTGAACATGAGAGCGATCGCTGAGGCCCTTTTTTCAGGTCGGACAACATCAGCAGCAATGACTGTGGAAATTGACATGAAAATACCATGAGCAAGTGAGGCAAGAACCCGTCCTACTAAAAGTAAAAGGAAAGTTGGAGCGAAAGCTGACAGTAAATTACCAAGAATGAAGAGACCCATAATCGAAACCATCAAAGTTTTTCGATTCCAAGTTCCTGTAAGAATGGTTAATAAGGGAGCACCAACCGTTACCCCTAAAGCATAGAGAGAAACCGTTAAACCAGCTTGAGATAAACTAATATTAAAGGTGTTGACAATCATTGGCATTAATCCAACGCTAATGAATTCGGTTGAACCAATAGCAAAAGCATTGATTGCTAAAGCTAGAAGAGTGAGACTGGGGGATATTTTTTTCATTATACTTCTTTCTTAAAAATTAAAATGTTCTGGATCTGGACCGACACGAAGTTCTTCGTTGAGTGAGTTGATAGCTTTCATATCTTCAGGGTCAAGTGAAAAATCAAAAATTTGACGATTAGCTATCATTCGTTCACTTTTAATAGATTTTACATTTACTAAAATATTTTGCTGAATATCCCAACGAAGAATGATTTGAGCTACAGATTTTCCGTGTTTATCAGCAATTTTTTTGAGCACTTCATTGTCTAATAATTGACCTTGCATCAAAGGTGACCAAGCTTGAACCTTGATATCATGAAGTTCCAAGAAATTACGAAGTTCTTCTTGTGATAATTTTGGATGGAGTTCAATTTGATTTAAAACAGGGGTGATTTCAGCATAGCTAAGAAGTTCTTCTAAATGAGACTTTTGGAAATTACTGACGCCAATCGCTTTTATTTTGCCTGCTTTATATAAATCTTCCATTGCTTTCCAAGCTTCTTTGTAAGCATAATGTGTGCCGGGCCAGTGGATAAGATATAAATCAAGATAATCTAAATCTAATTTTTTCAAACTTTCTTCAAAGTTTTGAATTGTTTCTGCATAAGAATGATCATCTCCCCAAAGTTTTGAAGTGATGAAAAGATCGTCACGAGAAAGTCCTGTCATAGCCAAACCTTCTTTGATTCCTTGGCCAGTGCCTTCTTCATTTTCATAAATTTTGGCTGTATCAATTAAACGGTATCCATTGATAATTGCATTTTTTACAACATCAGCAGTTTCTTCATTTGGAATTTGAAAAACTCCCAAACCAAGTTCTGGAATTTCAATCTGATTATTAAGTTTCATTTTTTGCTCCTCATATATTTTATTTTGGCAGAAAATTAGTATATAATAAATAAAACCTATTGAACAGTACCTACTTTTTTGTGTCATACATACTAAAAAGTAATAATTGGATAAAATAAGGGATTAGAAAGGAAATTAATTTTGAAAAAAATTTATAATATTGGTGTCGAAGCGACAATGGATGTTATTGGCGGAAAATGGAAACCAATTATTTTGTGTAATTTAAGGCACAATCCAAGTCGTCCAGGAGAATTGAGACGTCAAATTCCAGGAATCAGTCAAAAAATGCTGACCCAGCAATTAAGAGAATTAGAAATTGATAATATTATCGTTCGTAAGGTTTATCATCAAGTTCCGCCGAAGGTTGAATATTCTCTAAGCCCTTATGGTGAAACTTTAAATGGTTTATTAGATATTCTTTGCTCATGGGGTGAAGGCCATGTCCAAACTTTAAAAAGTATGGGTGAAGAAGTTCAAATTTTAGAATAAGAGAACGAAGAAGATGAGCCGCAAGATGTACCAACCAGCTTTCAATAAAATTCATCACATCGCTATCATTGCCGCAGATTATAAAAAATCTCGTCAGTTCTATGTTGATATTTTAGGATTTTCAATCATTCGAGAAAATCATCGTCCAGAAAAAGGAGATATCAAGCTTGATTTAAAGATGAATGAAGAAACGGAAATTGAATTATTTATCAAATCTGATGCTCCTAAACGCTTAACTTACCCAGAAGCAACGGGTTATCGCCACCTAGCCATTAAAACAACAAATATTGAAGAAGATAGAAATTATTTGATAAGTAAAGGGGCAAAGTGGAGGAAATCCGTCAAGATGATATTACAGACAAAAAAATGCTCTTTTTTTATGACCCAGATGATTTACCAATAGAACTTCATGAGTATTTCTAAAAAATCTTAAATTAAGAAAAGACTTTTAGACTAGCTAACAGTTTTGTCAGTAAATAAAAGGGCTTACAGAAAATCAGGGCTAGAAAAAAAGCAGAATTTGTAGTAAAATTATCTTTGTAAATAAGCGAACAAAAACTCGCTTAAACTCAAATAAAATAAATGGAGAAAAATCATGCCAAAATTAGTATTTGCACGTCATGGTGAATCTGAATGGAATCTTGCTAACCTTTTTACAGGGTGGGCTGACGTTGACCTTTCTGAAAACGGAACACAACAAGCAATTGATGCAGGTAAATTGATTAAAGAAGCAGGTATCGAGTTTGATATTGCTTACACTTCAGTATTGAAACGTGCTATCAAAACAACTAACCTTGCACTTGAATATTCTGATCAACTTTGGGTACCAGTTGTTAAATCATGGCGCTTGAACGAACGTCACTACGGTGGTTTGACAGGTTTGAACAAAGCTGACGCTGCTGCAAAACATGGTGATGAACAAGTTCACATCTGGCGTCGTTCATATGATGTTTTGCCACCAGCAATGGATCATGATGATAAATATACAGCTCACGGAGACCGTCGTTATGCTGGTCTTGAAGATTCATTGATTCCTGATGCTGAAAACCTCAAAGTTACTTTGGAACGTGCCCTTCCATTCTGGGAAGACCAAATCGCTCCAGCTTTGAAAGAAGGCAAAAATGTCTTTGTTGGTGCGCATGGTAACTCAATCCGTGCACTCGTTAAACAAATCAAAAAACTTTCAGATGATGAAATCATGGATGTTGAAATCCCTAACTTCCCACCACTTGTTTTCGAATTTGATGATAATTTGAATGTTACATCTGAATACTATTTGGCACCAAAACAAGCTTAACCGTTTGGATAAAGCCTGTCAAAAGGAGTTGTCAGTTCAACGTGATCGATAACTATCAGCATAGCTCAAAAGTCTGTCAGTTTAATGCAATTAACGTGAGCATTGAATCTGTGGATAAAAGCTTTGTCAGCAGAGCTGAAAAAGCTGTCAGTATACTGACAGCTTTTTTTGTTGTTTGAATCAGACAATTGACTTTGCATTTTAATTGAAAAAAACGATAGACTTGTATAAACTAGGATTATATCAGTGGTATTTGGTAAGAGATTTTTATGATAAAATGACCACAGTGCTGATTTATCATTACTTTTTTCAATGGATTATCTATCGTCAAAAATTGTAAGGAAAAGTTTTTATAAATGTGGTAAAATATGTAAGTATAATTTCAAAAAAATTGATAAGTGATAGAGTTGTTCCAAAGCTTACCTTGCTCTTACTTGAACTATTCTGCGCAAAAAGGTGCAAAAACCTGATAAGAAAGTAGAGATTGGGAACACATCAAATGTATCGGAGTGCAAATGCCAACGAATAGAAGAAAAAACGACAAGACTGAAAGTGTAAATAAAGAAAAGAAAACGATGAAACATCCAGCAAAATCAATTCCTGCTCGGGTGAATATTTTATTTTTTGTGATTTTTATTCTTTTCATGATTTTGATTGCAAAACTTTTTAATATGCAAGTGTTAAATTCACATTTTTATGCGGATAAGATTGTTAATTCGGGGTCGAATGTTCAGATTATTGAGGGGGCACCGCGCGGAAATATTTATGATGCGACGGGCAAACCATTAGCGACAACTACTCCTGTTCAAGCTGTCGAATTCACTCGTGGACAAAATACGACGGCTGAGGAGATGCGACAAGTTGCTGACCGTTTGGCAACGATTCTTCCAAGTACCATTGATGCAGGAAATCTGACTACTCGTGATAAAAAAGACTATTTTCTTGCAGATACAAAAAATCTTGATAAAATCGCAAATAGCTTGACTGAGAAAGAAAAAACTGATAAGCAAGGGAATGACTTATCTGGAGCGGAAATCTACGATGTTGAGTTGACCAAAGTTAAAGATAGTGATATTAATTTCACCCCACAACAAACTTTTGCAGCGAAATTATTCAAAGAGATGAATGGTACAACGACTTTTAATACGACAATGATTGCTGCAGGAGATATTACCCCAGAGCAACAAGCCAATATTGCCGAACACGAAAGTAGTTTACCAGGGATTAGCATCGGAACTTCCTGGACACGCACTTATGCTCAAAATGCGCTCACTCCTCTAATGGGTGGTGTAACTAGTGAAAAACAAGGTATTCCAGCGGATGACCTTGATAAATATTTGAAAAAGGGTTATCAACGAAATGACCGAGTGGGTGTCGCTTTTCTAGAAAAAGCTTATGAAAGTGATTTGCAAGGGACACATAATATCAGTAAAGTCGAAATTGATAAAAATGGTAATGTGTCAGGAACAAAGACAGTTCAGCAAGGAAAACGTGGCGATGATTTGAAATTGACGATTAATTTGGATTTCCAAAACAAAGTAAACAATATCGTCAAAACCCAACTTGACCAATTGATACAACAAGGTTTTGGTGAGTACAATAAGGGAGCCTACGCCGTAGTATTAAATGTTAAAACTGGTGCAGTGCTTGCCTTGTCAGGTTATCAAAGAGATCCAAGTACAGGTAAGATTACAGAGAACACACTTGGAACTTTCCAATCTGTCTTTACCCCAGGGTCTGTCGTGAAGATGGGGACATTGACGGCGGCATGGAACGCAGGTGTAATTTCGGGCAATGCGACTCAAACAGCACAAGCTATTCAATTCCAAGGTTCGTCTCCTATTCTTGACTGGTGGGGAAGCAACGGAACTGAAAGTCCAATGGCACTCACTGCTGTGCAAGCATTGCAATATTCATCAAATACTTATATGGTTCAGCTTGCAATGAAAATGCTTGGTGATCCTTATGTCAAATCTGGTCAAACTCTGGATGATACTGATCGTGTGAAAGTTTATAATGAGTTACGTAAAGCCTATGCTTCTTACGGCTTGGGAACCTCAACAGGGCTTGATATTCCGGGAGAATCACAGGGATACATTCCTGCCTCAGACTCAACAGAAGCAACAGGTTCAAATCTTTTGATGGAAGCATTCGGTCAGTATGACAACTATACTCCACTACAACTCGCCGTTTATGCAGCAACCCTAGGAAATAATGGGACGCGTCTTGCTCCTCATCTTGTTCAAGGTGTTTATGAAGGCGATACTAGTGGTGGCTTAGGGGGCTTAGTAAAAAATATTACACCTAAAATTATGGATAAAGTGAATGTTACACCAGATAATATGGACGTTTTGCACCAAGGAATGTACGAGGTTGTTCATGGTGCACCAGGCTTGACTACAGGTACAGGTATGAGTCAGGCAAATGTTTCTATCTCAGCTAAGACAGGGACGTCAGAAACGTCATTCCAACTTCCAAATGGAACATGGACAAATCTGACTGCAAATAATGCGGTAGCTTTCGCCCCTACAGATGACCCACAGATTGCGATTGGTGTTGTTATCCCAAATAACACAGAAAATAATGCAAGTAATGGAACAAAGGCGAACCAAAATATTGTCACTCAAATCACAAATCTTTACTATTCTAATGCAGCATATCAAAAAGAATAAAGTCAAATTTATTCTTTTTTTTTTGAAGAAATGCCTTTGGTATTCTTTTCATTTTTGGGGAAATATAGTAAAATGATGAGAGTTGAAAATGAAATAAAGAATTGAGGGGAAATGTACTATCCAGAACCTATAGCAAAGCTGATTGAGTCGTTTTCTAAATTACCCGGAATTGGGCAGAAAACGGCGACAAGGTTGGCTTTTCATACCATTGGCATGGATGACCAAGATGTCAATGAATTTGCTAAAAATCTACTATCTGCAAAGCGTGATTTACGTTTTTGCTCAATTTGTGGCAATTTGACTGAAACTGACCCTTGTGGGATTTGTACGGACACTACTCGTGATAAATCTACTATCTTAGTAGTAGAAGAGTCTAAAGATGTACTAGCAATGGAAAAAATTAGAGAATATCGTGGTCTATACCACGTGTTGCATGGGACGATTTCGCCAATGAATGGAATTAGTCCTGATGAGATTAATGTAAAGTCGCTCATTATAAGATTGATGGATAGTAGTGTTTCAGAAGTTATTATTGCGACAAATGCAACCTCTGATGGTGAGGCAACAGCCATGTATTTAGCGAGAATGATTAAGCCAGCAGGGATAAAAGTGACACGGTTGGCGCGTGGCTTAGCAGTTGGCTCTGATATTGAGTATGCCGATGAGGTAACGCTTTCCAAAGCTGTCGAAAATCGTATGGAAATCTGATTTTTAAATAAAATACACATTTTATTGCTGAAAAAACAGACGGTCAGTGATAAAATAAACAAGGACAATGAATTTTTATCGCTAGCCATTTTTTGTCAGCTTGGCAGAATAATAGACAATTAGACGAAAGTTAAGGGGTGCCATTCTAGTTGCCCAGAGGTCAAGCGAGGTTGGACACATAAGCCATAATAGCGAAAGATGTGTTTGTCAGTATACTGACAGAAATGATTACAGGAGTTAAGAGAGATGATGTCAAAAGAAACTTTAATTTTACTTTATGGTGGTCGAAGTGCAGAGCGTGAGGTTTCTGTTTTGTCGGCTGAAAGCGTGATGCGTGCGGTAAATTATGACCGTTTTAATGTCAAAACATACTTCATCACAAAGTCTGGTGATTTCATCAAAACGCAAGAATTCATAACGCTACCTGCTACTGACGAAAAATTGATGACCAATGACAGTGTTGTGTGGAATGACAAGATTGCGCCGTCAGCGATTTATGAAACAGATGCTGTCGTTTTTCCTGTGCTACATGGACCAATGGGAGAAGATGGCTCTATTCAGGGCTTTTTAGAGATTTTAAAATTAGCTTATGTTGGACCAAATATTTTGTCAGCAAGTAGTACAATGGATAAATTATTGGCAAAACACGTCTTTGAATCTGTCGGAGTTCCTCAAGTTCCTTATGTCGCTGCATTTGCAGATGAAAATCAAGCTGAGATTGCTGAAGAAGTTGTCGAAAAGCTTCAATTTCCAGTCTTTGTAAAACCAGCAAATATGGGCTCAAGTGTCGGAATCAGTAAAGTTGAAGATTTAACAGAACTAGCACGTGCGCTGACAGAAGCTTATAAATATGATAATCGCGTTGTCATTGAACAAGGTGTGGATGCTCGCGAAATTGAGTGTGCTGTCCTTGGCAATGGTGGCGAAATTTCAGCGACACTGCCAGGTGAAGTCGTGAAAGATGTCGCATTTTATGACTATAATTCTAAATATATTGATAATAAAATTCAGATGGATATTCCAGCGCACATTGCGCCAAAGCTTGCTGAACAAATTCAAACTTATGCAATTAAAGCGTATAAAGCGGTCAATGGCGCGGGCTTATCACGTTGTGATTTTTTTGTAACAACAGATGGAAGATTGTATCTCAACGAAATTAACGCTATTCCAGGGTTTACGCAATGGTCAATGTATCCACTACTCTGGGAAAATATGGGTTTGAGCTATTCAGCTTTGATTGAAAAATTGGTTGATTTGGCAAAATCTGCCTTTGAAATTCGAGAAAAACACCTTTTGTAAGAATTAAAAATCTATCATAAAAAGTCTATCAGTTCAATGCGATTACCATGAGCATTGAATCAGCGAATGGAGGACTTATCAGCATAGCTGAGAAGTCTGTCAGTTCAATGCGATTATCGTGAGCATTGAATCAGCGAATAGAGGACTTATCAGCATAGCTGAGAAGTCTGTCAGTTCAATGCGATTATCGTGAGCATTGAATCAGCGAATAGAGGACTTATCAGCATAGCTGAGAAGTCTGTCAGTATCCTGACAGACTTTTTTTTATTAAAAAATTCACGAAAATCGCACTAGTGTACACTAGTGAAGGAGTTCTTGACAGAACTCCTTCATCAATTAATTGAATAGAGGATTTAAAGCGTGCAAAGTGAATTGGAGAATATTTATCATTCAAAGATAAACAATCTGAATTTTTTGTTAGTGGATATTGCTTATCGTAAACCCCATTTGCACTTTGATATGGAAGTATCATTTGTTCTTGAAGGAAAAGGAAAAATTAGAACTCAAGAACAAGAATTTACCATCCAAGCAGGGCAAGGTATTATTTTTAATAGTTGCCAGATTCATGAGTTCATCTCAGAGCAAGCCATGAAAGTCTTGGTCGTGCAGTTTAGTACAACGATTCTTGAGATTGTTTTTCCACAGTTGGATCGGACCAACTTTGAGAGCCAACCTTTTGACTTGGAGAATAATCCTGAAGTCCTTTATTTTATTCTTCAAGCAGCTTTGAGCTATTTTGAAGAAGGGACACATTCTCCGCTGCGCGTGCATGGTTATACCTCGTTGGTTCTGGATGGGCTGATGGAAATCTGCAATTATGACATTTTGAGTGCGGCTCAACAAAATAAATTAATGGACTTACAAGAGCGTATCCAACGGATTTCTTCGTACATCCATGAACACTACACCAGCAAGATTTCTCTGGATGATTTAGCTACACGTGAAGGATTTTCTCGGACTTACTTTAGTCACTTTTTTAAAAATAATTTTGGCATTACTTTTAAAGAGTACTTGGATAACTTACGTTGTGAAAAAGCACGCACCCTTCTCGCCTCGACAAATGAAAACTTGCTCACGATTTCCTATATCTGCGGTTTTTCTGATATTAGGACGTTGAATAATGCATTCTCTAAGTGTTATGATATTTCCCCTAAAGACTATCGAAAAAATAATTTGAATTCACCAGTTGTCATAAAAATGTCTTTTAATCAAGATGAGCTTGACAACCAAAAAACCTACAATGACAAAGAGAGTTTTGAGTTACTTCAAGATTATTTAGAAGCACGATTTACAAATTTTAGTCTTAAGTCCTGACCAATCTCTCATTGAAATGAGCAACTATTGCCGGCTTTTTTGTCAGTAAAAATGCTATAATGAAACTACTATGAAACTCACAATCCAAGAAATCGCAACAGTAGTCCGTGCAAAAAATAATCTGTCAGAACTGACAGACACAGAAATCCGTAACATTGAATTTGACAGCCGTCTGATTAAGTCAGGTGATATTTTTCTTCCACTCAAAGGAGCTAGAGATGGACACGAGTTCATTGATACAGCCTTTGAAAATGGGGCTATTATTACGTTTTCCGAAAAAGAAATCAATCAACCACATTTTCTTGTAGAAGACAATCTTGTCGCCTTTCAAACCTTAGCCCAGTACTATCTCAAAAAAACAAAAGTGCCTGTTATTGCAGTGACAGGAAGTAATGGTAAGACAACAACCAAAGATATGATTGCCGCTGTCTTATCGGAAAAATACATAACTTACAAAACACAAGGAAACCATAATAATGAAATTGGCCTTCCTTACACGATTTTGCATATGCCTGAGCGGACAGAAAAGCTTGTTCTTGAAATGGGCATGGATCACCCAGGAGATATTGATTTTCTCTCAAAACTTGCCCAACCAGAGCTTGCACTGATTACACTGATTGGCGAAGCTCATTTGGAGTTTATGGGTTCCAGAGAGGCAATCGCTAAAGGAAAAATGGGGATTACCGCGGGTCTTCATGGGGAACTCATTGCACCTGCCGACCCGATTATCAATACCTACATTCCTGAAAATCAAAAAATAACACGGTTTGGACCAAATGAAGATATTTTTATCACAAAACTTGTAGAACACAAGGAGTATCTGAGCTTTAACACTAACTTTCTTGATGAAACCATCACAATCCCAGTTCCTGGAAAATATAATGCCACAAATGCGATGTTGGCAGCATATGTTGGACGTCATTACGGCTTGTCCGAAAAGCAAATCAAAGAAGCACTAGGAAAAGTTGAACTTACCCGTAATCGCACAGAGTGGAAAAAAGCTGCGAACGGAGCCGATATTTTAAGTGACGTTTACAACGCAAACCCTACAGCGATGAAGCTGATTTTAGAAACTTTCCAAGCCATCCCCAAAAATGAGAATGGGAGAAAAATCGTAGTACTTGCGGATATGCTAGAGCTTGGAGAGACGGCAGCACAGCTTCACGCAGATATTTTGAAAACTCTAGATTTTACGACAATTGATAAAGTCTATCTTTACGGACCATTGATGGAGAATCTAGCAAAAGCTACAACAGACAAGCCTGTCAGTCACTTTACAGACCTGTCAGCACTGACAGAATCCCTGTCAGCCAGCTTGACTCCTCAAGACCAGATACTTTTTAAAGGTTCCAATGGCATGAGATTAGCGACAGTTGTTGAAGCTCTGACAAATAAAAAATAAAACACTGATATTCAGTGTTTTTATTTTAAAACTAAATTATCAGAAAATTTAACTAATTCTTGACATTTAAAAATCAGTTAAGTATAATATCAATACATTGAATGTTCAGAAAAATCAGAACGTTCGTTGAATGTCATTATTAAAGAAATGAGTTTGCTCACTCTGCCTTAGCAACTTGGATTTACAGCAATTTCCAAACAGTTTGACCTCTAACTCATCTCTTAAGGAGAAAACAAATGAAAAAAAGTAAGCTCATCGGCTTGTCCGTCCTTTCGTTAGCATCAGTTGGCGTTCTTGCCGCTTGTGGAAATAGTAGCAGTGCTCAAAAAAATATCCAATTTTCTATCCCGACAGATGTCGCTTCTTTGGACACTACTTTGCTCACTGACCAGTACTCTTACGATGTTGCAGGAAATGTTGAAGAAGGAGCAACTCGTGTAAATAGTAAGGGTGATGCTGCGCTAGCCTTAGCAAAATCAATTGATGTTTCAAAAGACGGTTTGACCTACACGATTACTTTAAGAGATGGCTTGAAATGGTCAAACGGAGATAAACTCACAGCCAAAGATTTTGTCTATGCGTGGCAACGTGCCGTAGACCCAAAAACAGGCTCAGAGTACGCCTACCTCATGGGTGCAGTAAAAGGTGCCAATGATATAATGGCAAGCAAAGCTGCAGTAAATACATTGGGCATTAAAGTAGATAGTGATACTCAATTTACCGTTACTTTAGCACAACCAACCCCTTATTTCAAATTCCTCCTTTCAGAACCCGTTTATTATCCCCTTGACCAAAAAGTTGTCGAAAAATACGGTAAACAATTCGGGACGACATCCGCGAAGATGGTTTATGACGGACCATTCATGTTTACCTCAAAAAATGGTTGGACAGGGACAAATAAAAAATTCTCTATCTATAAAAATCCAAACTATTATGACAAATCAGCTGTGAAATCTGACGAGATAGATTTCCAAGTCATTAGCAATGCCAATACTGGCGCGCAACTCTACAAGCAAAAGAAACTTGACTTCACTTTGCTCCCAACAACAGACCTGATTAATGCAAACAAAAACGTCAAAGGTTTTACAGTATTTAAACAAGCCAGAACAGATTATATCGAGTATAACCAATCAGGAAAAAATGCTTCAAGTACAGATGCTCAAAAAGCATTAGCCAATCAAGATATTCGTGAAGCACTCAATCTTGCGACAAACCGTAAAGAAGTTGTTCAAACAGCATTACCAGACTCAACACCAGCAACAAGCTTTACTCCAGTTGGCATGAGTAAAACAGCATCAGGAGAAGATTTTGCAACGTATGCCAAACAAGATTATACCTATGACGCTGCAAAAGCTAAGACCTTATGGGAAAAGGGACTAAAAGAAACGGGACTCACAAAAGTCACGCTGAGTTTTGAAGCAGCAGGTGACCTCGCACCATCTGCCGCCACAGCAAACTATCTCCAAACTTCCTATGAAAAAGCACTTCCAGGACTAACCATTAATCTGAAACTTGTACCATTCCAACAACGCTTAAAAGATGCACAAAATGGTACATTTGACATGATTCTTTCAGGTTGGGGAGGAGATTATGCGGAGCCTTCTACATTCCTCCAACTCTTTACCACAGGACAAGCCTATAACGATGGTAAATTCTCAAGTAAAGCATACGATAAAGCATTTACCGAAGCAACAACGACACCAGATGTATTAAATCCCACAAAAGTAGATGAACATTACAAAGCAGCAGAAATAGCGCTTTATCAAGGATCATACATCAATCCTGTAGATTTCCAAGCTAATCCAGCTCTTATGAATCCAAATATCAAAGGCTTAGAATTCCATTCAACAGGGCTTGCCTATGATTTAAAAACAGCATATTTGAAATAATAAAAAATAGCTCAATTGAGCTATTTTTTCATAAAATCATTGAATATAGAAGAATCCCACAAAAAGGAGTTTTAATTTTATGAAAAATATGTTTTACAAAATAAAACAAAAAATATTCAGAAAAATCTATCATTTCTCTTGACAAGCTTAAACGAACCTGATAAAATAAAGCATATCGAATTTTCAGATAATTGTAATTAAACTAGAAAATTCAAAAATAAATGCAAAAGAGGGAAATCACATGAAAACTTGGAAAAAAGTTACTTTAGGTACAGTAGCACTTGGCTCTGCAGCATTACTTGCTGCTTGTGGCTCAGGCTCAGGTTCAGCTTCAAAATCAAGTCGAGCACCACAACTTGCCATCCCGACAGATATCTCAACACTTGACTCGTCAATGGCGACGGATACATATTCAAATATTTTCATCGGTAACACTGAAGAAGGCGCAACACGTGTTAACGCTGAAGGCAAAGCAGTTCCAGCGTTGGCTAAAAGTGTAGAAGCTTCGTCAGATGGTTTGACTTATACGATTAAATTGAGAGATGGATTGAAATGGTCAAATGGAGATTCGCTTACAGCAAAAGACTTCGTCTACGCTTGGCAACGAGCAGTAAATCCTAAGACTGGTTCACAATATGCTTATCTCATGGCTAATATTAAAGGCGCATCTGAAATTATGGCAAGTAAAGCCGACCCAAGTACTCTTGGAATTAAGCAAGTTTCAGATACAGAGTTTACCGTCACTTTGACGACACCAACACCATATTTTGACTTCTTGCTTTCTCAATCTGTTTACTATCCTTTAAATCAAAAGTTTGTTGAAAAGTATGGCAAAGACTATGGAACTTCATCAGCTAAAACACTTTATTCAGGGCCATTTGTTTTCAAAGGAAAAGGATGGACAGGAACCAATGGTTCATTTAAGCTAGTTAAAAATCCTAATTACTGGGATAAGAAAAATGTGAAATCTGACGAAGTTGATTATCAAGTCGTTAAAAATCCAAATACAGCTGTACAACTCTATAAACAAGGGAAACTTGACCAAGTTGGTCTAGGAACTCCAGACCTTTACAATGCAAATAAAGGTTACACGAAAAACACGAAACTTGTAAAACTTAAAGAAGCAACGACAGACTATATCGAATATAATCAAACAGGAAAAGGAACATCAAACCCTACTGCAGCCAAGGCTCTTCAAAATAAAAATATTCGTGAAGCATTGAATCTGGCAACAGACCGTGCGACTATCGTAGCTCAAACTACCGCAGGTTCAACAGTAGCAACAGGATTGACACCAGCAGGCATGGCTAAGACTTCAGATGGTACAGACTTTGCGGAATACGCAGCTCAACCTTATACTTATGATCCTGCAAAAGCAAAAACACTTTGGGAAAAAGGATTGAAGGAAATCGGAGCAACATCTGTTAACCTTTCATACGAAACAGATGCTGATTCTCCAACAGCAAAACAACAAGCAGACTTCCTCCAAACATCATTGGCTAAAAATCTTCCAGGTTTGACAATCACTGAAAAGATTGTACCATTCCAACAACGTTTGAAAGACTCACAAAATCACCAATTTGACATGGTCAACTCACTTTGGGGTGGTGATTACGCAGAGCCATCTACATTCTTGTCACTCTTTATCAAAGGCTCAGGATACAATGACGGTGGATTTGTCAATCCAACTTATCAAGCAGCATGGGATAAAGCATCAACTCTTCCAGATGTAACAAATGATGATGCACGGAATGCAGACTATAAAGCAGCAGAAAAAGCACTTTATGATGAATCAAGTATCAATCCAATCTACTTCCGTACAACTCCAGCGCTTCGTAATACAGCAATGAAAGGATTACAATTTAATTCTACAGGGCTCAACTACGACCTTAAAGGTGTGTATATCAAATAAAAAAATATCTCTTCGGAGATATTTTTTATAAAAATTATTGAAGCATCTCAAAGTGTCAAAAGTGATAAGAAAAATTTTGTAGAAAAAACGTTCGGCAAAAATATAAAAATTCCCGCTTTTTTAGAAATGGTTATCCATTATACTTTACATTTCAGATTGAATTAAGTATAATACCAATATAATAAATTTTCTGACAATAATAAACATTGCAAATCAGAGAATATTTATGAAAGAGGGAAATCACATGAAAACTTGGAAAAAAGTTACTCTAGGTACAGTTGCGCTTGGTTCAGCTGCACTTCTTGCAGCTTGTGGTGGAAGTTCGTCTTCATCTTCAACTTCAAAAAATCCACAACTTGAGTTGACGACAGATATTACTACGCTTGATTCTGCTTTGGCAACAGATACTTATTCTGGAGAAATCATCGGTAATACGCAAGAAGGTCTGACTCGAGTAAATAACGAAGGCGTTGCTGAAAATGCTCTTGCAAAAGACATTAAAGTTTCTGATGATGGTAAAGTTTACACCATCACTTTACATGATGGACTTAAATGGTCTGATGGCACACCTTTAACAGCAAAAGATTTTGTTTACTCTTGGCAACGTGCAGTTAATCCTGCGACAGGTTCACAATACGCTTACCTTTATTCAGACGCAGGCCACATTAAAAATGCTTCTGAAATTAACTCAGGTAAGATTAAAGACCTGAATCAGCTCGGTGTAGTAGCGAATTCGGATACAGAGTTGACAGTTACATTGACACAACCAGTTCCTTACTTTAAATTCTTGCTTGCAGCCCCTGTTTATGCTCCAGTACAAAAAGCTGCAGTAGAAAAATATGGCAAACAATATGGTACAACTTCTGATAAGATGGTTTACTCAGGTCCATTTGTCTTCAAGAAAAATGCGGGTTGGACAGGAACAAATGCTAACTTCTCACTCGTTAAAAATCCAAATTACTACGATAAGAAAAATGTAAAATCTAGTGAAATTGATTTTCAAGTTGTGAAGAATCCTAATACAGCAGTACAACTTTACAAACAAGGTAAACTTGATGAAGCACCAATCGCATCACCTGAACTTTATAGTGCTAACAAAGGCTTTAATGGTGGTAAAGATTATGTACCTTTGAAAGAAGCTACAACAGCATATATTGAGTACAACCAATCTGGTAAGGGAACATCAAATCCTACTGCTGCTAAAGCATTGCAAAATGTGAATATTCGTGAAGCAATCAATCTTGCTACTAATCGTAATGAACTTGTTAAACAGTTTTACCCAGGTTCAGCACCAGCGACAGGCTTAGTGCCAGCAGGTATGGCTACAACTCAAACAGGAGAAGATTTCTCTAAATATGCAGCTCAACCTTATACTTACGATGTATCAAAAGCAAAAGAATTGTGGCAAAAAGGTTTGAAAGAAATTGGTGCTAAATCTGTAAATCTTACTTATACAACTGATGCAGATAAACCAGTAGCAAAAGCAACAGCAGACTATCTTCAAACTTCTCTTGCTAAAGCCCTTCCAGGTTTGACAATCACTGAAAAAATCGTACCATTCCAACAACGTTTGAAAGATTCACAAACTCAAAACTTTGACATGGTAATGACACTTTGGGGTGGTGACTATGCGGAACCATCTACATTCTTGAATCTCTTTACACAAAATTCAGGACAAAATGACGGTAAGGTTAATAACCCAGCATATGAAGCAGCCTTCAATAAAGCATCTACACTCCCAGATGTAATGGATGATGCAGCACGTAATGCTGATTACAAAGATGCTGAACAAGCACTCTTTGAACAATCAAGTATCAACCCAGTATATTTCCGTACTACACCATCACTTCGTAACCCTAACCTTAAAGGATTTAACTTCCACGGTACAGGTTTGAATTACAACCTTAAAGGGACTTACGTTAAATAATTGATAAATAAATTTTATTTAATGAAAAAGCAGGGCTCTTCGTAGCACCTACTTTTTCGTGTTATTATAGGAAAACTTAAATTATGCTAGTTAAATATATTTTGAAGCGCGTCCTTTTGATGGTGCTCACTCTTTTCTTGGTTGTCACAGCAACTTTCTTCTTAATGCAAGTTATGCCAGGGACACCATTCAATAATCCCAAATTATCACCAGACCAAGTTCATGCGTTGATGATTACTTATGGACTTGACAAACCACTTTGGCAACAGTATTTGATTTATCTGGGTCATGCTTTTACAGGTAACTTTGGTACATCTTTTACTTACATGAACCAACCTGTTAGCATGATGATTGCGCAACGTTTGCCAGTTTCTGCCCAGCTTGGTGTTGAAGCGATGATTATTGCCATTGTCTTCGGTGTCCTATTTGGTGTATTATCTGCCCGTTATCGCAATACTTGGGTTG
Organism: Lactococcus allomyrinae; assembly: GCF_003627095.1. NCBI lineage: Bacteria > Bacillati > Bacillota > Bacilli > Lactobacillales > Streptococcaceae > Lactococcus > Lactococcus allomyrinae. The sequence continues at coordinate 2,551,991 of NZ_CP032627.1, forward strand.
ATGGACTTTTGTCAGTCATCTCAACATTTGCTTTCTCAGTTCCTTCATTTGTTGTTGGTACTTTATTACTCTTGCTTTTTGGTTATACATTAAATGTCTTGCCAGTTACAGGTTGGGATGGTTTCGGAGCTTCAACATCTGTCATGCCTGCAATCGCCCTCTCTCTAGCTTCTATGGCACAAGTGACAGCATTTGTGCGTTCTGAAATGATAGAGTCTTTAAGTTCTGACTATATTCTCTTAGCTAGAGCTAAAGGTTTATCAAGTAGTGAGGTACTTTGGAAACATGCACTTCGAAACTCTCTTATTCCAATGCTTACCTTGATTGGTCCAATGACAGCTGCTCTTTTGACCGGTTCGGTTCTTATCGAAACAATCTTCAGTATTCCTGGTATTGGTCAACAATTTGTTCAATCTATCCCATCTAAAGACTTCCCAGTTATTATGGGGACGACAATCGTTTATGCAGCGATGCTGATGGTTATGATTCTTGTGACGGATATTATCACAGCATTTGTTGACCCACGTGTAAGATTGGACTAGAAAGGAGAGTAGAAAAATGGAAAATGTTAATAATAAATTTACCCTTGTGGGAACCAAAGGTTCTCACGATATGGAACTTATCTCAAAACCTGCTCTGACTTTCTGGCAAGATGCTTGGCGTCGATTTAAGAAAAATAAAATTGCAGTTGTTGCGATGGTCGTCGTTGTCTTTACCTTGCTCTTTGCACTGGTTTCAACTGTACTTGTTCCTCAAAAAGCAGCGAATAATTTTAACCCTAATAAAGTACAAGTTTATAAGAATTTGCCTCCTAAAATTGGTAATCTTGGAATTCCTGGATTTGATGGTAGGTTTACCCCACCAGGTAACTCAGAAGCTTCTAATGTTTATAAAGACCAAAATGTTCCAAAAGGTACTTCGTTTATTTTGGGGACAGATAATCTTGGACGGTCGTTGGCAAAACGTACGGTTGTTGGTTTGCGTATCTCACTTTTGATTGCTTTTGCAGCGATTCTCTTTGATATCTTCATTGGTATTACCTATGGTTTGATTTCAGGCTGGGTCGGTGGTAGAGTCGATAATGTGATGCAGCGGATTATCGAAATCATTTCATCTATTCCTTATCTAGTTATCGTAACAATGTTGGGGATGCTTTTTGGTCAAGGGGTTACTTCAATTATCTTGGCGATTGGTATGTTTATTTGGACAGGGATTGCTAGACAGGTACGTAACTTGACTTTGAGTTGGAAAGAGCGGGAATTTGTTCTTGCTGCTCGTACTTTGGGAGAGTCTACCTTCCGAATCATGGTGCGTCACTTACTTCCTAATATGCTTGGCGTTGTCATCGTTCAAATCATGTTTGATATTCCATCGGTTATCTTCGCTGAAGCTACGTTATCTGCGATCAACCTTGGAGTTAAACCGCCGACATCTTCGCTTGGTTCATTAATTTCTGACGGTATTTCAAGTTTGCAATTTTATCCATTCCAACTTGCTGTGCCAGCTGTTGTCCTCTGTCTTTTGTCACTCTCATTCTTCCTCTTTGGTTATGGGCTTCGTGATGCGTTTGACCCTAAATCTGCGGATTAATAATGAAAGGAGAATGAGAAATGTCTGAAGAAACAATCTTAGAAGTAAAAAATTTACATGTAAACTTTAAAACATATGCTGGACAAGTTAAGGCTATTCGTGATGTATCTTTTAGTTTAGAAAAAGGTCAAACCTTGGCTATCGTTGGTGAATCGGGTTCTGGGAAATCTGTAACGACTAAAACCTTGATGGGTTTGAATGCACCAAATGCTGAAATCCCTGAAGGACAATTACTTTACAAAGGTAAAGACCTTCTTAAAAATACAGAGAAAGAATGGCAAGCGCTTCGTGGAAATGAAATATCAATGATTTTCCAAGACCCCATGACTTCTCTTGACCCAACAATGAAAATTGGGAAACAAATCGCTGAACCTTTGTTGAAGCACAATAAAGGAATGAGCAAAAAAGATGCTTTAGCACGTGCGTTGGAACTGATGAAGCAAGTTGGTATTCCTAAAGCAGAAGAACATATTAATGATTATCCACACCAATGGTCAGGTGGGATGCGTCAACGTGCGGTTATCGCAATTGCACTTGCAGCGGATCCAGAAATTTTGATTGCAGATGAGCCTACTACAGCACTTGATGTGACAATTCAAGCACAAATCATGCATATGATGGCTGAATTGCAAGCACGTATTAAATCATCTATTGTGTTCATCACTCATGACCTTGGAGTTGTAGCTGGATTTGCACACAAAGTTGCGGTAATGTATGCAGGGGAAATTGTAGAATATGGGACGGTTGAGGAAATCTTCTACAATCCGCAACATCCTTATACATGGGGATTATTGGACTCTATGCCTACAGTAGAAACAGATGTTGACCGTTTGGTTTCTATTCCAGGGACACCTCCTGACCTGCTCAATCCTCCGAAAGGGGATGCTTTTGCAGCGCGGAATAAATATGCTCTTGATATTGATTTTGAAGAAGAACCTCCATTTTTTGAAGTATCCCCTACGCATTTTGCGAAAACATGGTTGCTTGATGAACGAGCACCAAAGGTTGACCCTTCTGATAATATTAAAGCGCGTTGGGCGCGCTGGGCTAAGATTTCAGGAGGTGCGGAATAATGGCTGAAGATAAAAAAGTATTGGTTGAGCTCAAGAATCTTGACTTGACTTTTAACAAAGGAAAACGTAACGCAAATAAAGCGATAAATGATGTTTCGTTCCATATCTATGAAGGAGAAACATTTGGTCTTGTTGGCGAATCTGGTTCGGGTAAAACGACGATTGGTCGAGCAATCTTAAAACTTTATGATAAAGATATTACTGGTGGAGATATTCTTTTCAACGGAACAGATGTCCGAAACCTTAAAGGACAAGAGCTTAGAGATTTTCGTTCGCAAGCACAAATGATTTTCCAAGACCCACAAGCTTCCTTAAATGGTCGTTTGCGGATTAAAGATGTTGTTGCTGAAGGAATTGATGTGAATGGTTTGGCTAAAGATGAAGCAGACCGTACAAGACAAGTTGAAGAACTATTGAAACTGGTTGGTTTGAATCGAGACCATTTGACGCGTTATCCACATGAGTTTTCTGGTGGACAACGTCAACGGATTGGGATTGCGCGTGCTTTGGCCGTAAAACCTAAGTTTATTGTTGCGGATGAACCTATTTCTGCCCTTGACGTGTCTATTCAAGCACAAGTTGTCAACTTGATGAAAGACATTCAAGCGAAAGAAAACTTGACTTATCTTTTCATCGCTCATGATTTGTCGATGGTAAAATACATTTCTGACCGTATTGGTGTTATGCATTGGGGTAAAATTTTGGAAATTGGGACTTCTGATCAGGTCTATAATCACCCTATCCATCCTTATACGAAGAGTTTGTTGAGTTCTATTCCTGCACCAGATCCAATTTCTGAACGTGGCCGGACACCGATTGTCTATGACCCTACTACTGAGCTAGATGGTCAAGAGCGTGAAATGCGTGAGATTGAGCCGGGGCATTTCGTCTTTTCTACAGAAGCTGAGGCTGCTGAGTATAAGAATAACCTTATTTAATAAGCTATTTAATTTATCTCTTTAGTATTTACTAAAAGATAAACTAAACCTCTGGGAGTGGGGGTTTATAGATAGATATGGTGTCCAAGCTGCACCCTAAAATCGGCTATTTAAGTTTTCCGAGTCTGTCGTAGCTGACAGGCTCATTTTTTGTGGTAATAAATTTAAGCAAAAATATGCTATAAAATTAGCTGGAATTTTGATATAATTGACGGGACAGAATTTTTTAATCAATTAAATGTTTTTAGTTATTATGCTTGTTTCATTTTAAAATTTGTCAGGATTTTGCGCTTACTTATTTTATCTTCTGTTCGTGCTGAAGTGGGAATTGAAATAATTAAAAAGGATAGAGTGAGATAGCATGGAGATGGTGAATCATAAGGAGAGTGTTAGCAGAATATGTATTGAGGTACTGATTTTGCGTTGTGAAATTTGAGTGTGATTAAATGTATATAAGAATAGATAAAAATGATTATCATTTAATATAAAACTATCTGAGGGAGTATTCCGATGTAGAGAATAATAAAGATTCTATGAAAATAAATACAAGAGAAAGTTTAGATGATTTAAAATGAATGTAGCAGAAGAAATAAAAAAACGGCGCACCTTTGCGATTATTAGTCACCCGGATGCTGGTAAAACAACGATTACTGAGCAATTGTTGAAGTTTGGTGGTGCCATTCGTGAAGCGGGAACTGTTAAGGCGCGTAAGACTGGTAATTTTGCTAAGTCTGACTGGATGGATATTGAGAAAGAGCGGGGAATTTCGGTTACTTCATCTGTCATGCAGTTTGATTATGCGGGTAAAAGAGTTAATATTTTGGATACTCCGGGGCATGAGGACTTTTCAGAAGATACTTATCGAACTCTGATGGCAGTGGATGCTGCTGTGATGGTCATTGATAGTGCAAAAGGGATTGAGGCACAAACTAAAAAGCTTTTCCAAGTTGTGAAACGTCGTGGTATTCCTGTTTTTACTTTTATTAATAAGCTTGACCGAGATGGTCGTGAGCCGTTGGATTTACTTTCTGAGTTGGAGGAAATTCTTGGGATTGCTTCTGTGCCAATGAATTGGCCGATTGGAATGGGGAAAAATTTCCAAGGGTTGTATGATTTTACGCATGGTCGGGTTGAAGTTTATCAACCTGACGATGGTGAGCGCTTTGTCGAATTTGATGCTAATGGGGAAGTACCTAGTAGCCATCCGTTGACGAAGAATCCATTTTTTACTCAGGCTTTGGAAGATGCTGAGCTACTTTTAGATGCTGGAAATCAATTTGAGGCAGAGAAAGTTATTGCTGGACAGTTGACTCCTGTGTTTTTTGGTTCGGCGTTAACAAGTTTTGGTGTGCAGACTTTCTTGGAAACTTTCTTGGAATATGCCCCTGAGCCACACTCACATAAAACAGTAGATGATGAAGAAATTGAGCCTTTAAATCCTGATTTTTCTGGATTCATTTTCAAAATTCAGGCAAATATGGATCCACGACATCGTGACCGTATTGCTTTTGTACGGATTGTGTCAGGTGAATTTGAACGTGGAATGGATGTGAACTTAGTTCGGACGGGAAAAAAGGTGAAGCTATCTAATGTCACACAGTTCATGGCAGAGACTCGTGAAAATGTTGAAAATGCGGTGGCTGGTGATATTATTGGGGTTTATGATACAGGAACTTATCAGGTTGGCGATACATTGACAACAGGTAAGTTGAAAAAGGCTTTTGAGCCTTTGCCAACGTTTACTCCAGAACTTTTCATGCGTGTTCAGGCTAAAAATGTGATGAAGCAGAAGTCGTTTCAAAAGGGGATTGAGCAACTTGTGCAAGAGGGTGCCATCCAGCTTTACAGAAGCTTTACGACTGGTGATATCATGCTGGGAGCTGTCGGACAATTGCAGTTTGAAGTATTTAAAGACCGAATGGAACGTGAATATAATGCTGAAACGGTGATGACACCAATGGGTGCTAAGACAGTGCGCTGGATTAAAGAGGAAGATTTAGATGAAAAAATGTCTAGTTCACGCAACATTTTGGCACGTGACCGCTTTGGTCATCCACTTTTCTTGTTTGAGAATGAATTTGCAATGCGTTGGTTCAAGGATAAGTACCCTGATGTTGAGTTGATGGAACAGTTTTCAGTTTGAGTTTTGAAGTGACAGTTTTATCAATAAGGGAATTAGACTAAAAATGTGTGTTTACTGAGTTAAAAAAATTCTTGTCAGTACTGACAGGAATTTTTTGTATACCATTTTTTCTGTCAGTGCTGACAGAAAGTGATTAGTGAAAAAAATTTCAAAAAAATAAATACCGTAAGCATTTTCAGATGAAAAAGTATGCTATAATAGATAAGTTACGTCAGGCGGGTCACACAAATTTCGCCTGTATCAAGCATTTCGGATGCTGTAATAGAAGAATTGTCGGAAGACAAAATTTAGAAATATAGGTGAAAATTTGAAATTTAGTGAACTCGGCCTGTCAGAAGGTATCGTAAATACACTTACAGAAATAGGCTATGAACAGCCAACTCCAATCCAAGAGCAAACGATTCAGCTCACACTTGCGGGTCGTGATGTGATTGGTCAAGCTCAAACAGGGACAGGAAAAACAGCGGCTTTTGGTCTGCCAACGATTGAAAAAATCAATCCTGAGAACCCAGCTGTTCAAGCACTTGTTATTGCTCCTACGCGCGAACTTGCTGTGCAAGGTCAGGAAGAACTTTTCCGCTTCGGGAAATCAAAAGGACTTAAAGTTCGTACTGTTTTTGGTGGTTCAAGTATTGAAAAACAAATCAAAGCACTCAAGTCTGGTGCGCATATCGTAGTTGGAACACCTGGACGTTTGGTGGATTTAATTAAACGTAAAGCTTTGAAAATTGACCACATCAGCACTTTGGTTTTGGACGAAGCGGACGAAATGTTGAATATGGGATTTTTGGAAGATATTGAATTTATCTTGTCAAATACGCCAGCTGATCGTCAAACCTTGCTTTTCTCAGCAACGATGCCCGCGGATATCAAGAAAATCGGTGTGAAATTCATGAAAAATCCTGAGCATATCAAAATTGCAGCGAAGGAAATGACAGCTGACCGTATTGATCAATATTTTATCAAAACAAAAGAATTTGAAAAATTTGATATTTTGACACGCTTGTTAGATGTGGAACGTCCTGAACTTGCGATTGTTTTTGGACGGACAAAACGTCGTGTAGATGAGTTGATTCGTGGACTTAAACTGCGTGGCTATCGTGCTGAGGGTATTCATGGTGATTTGGATCAGAATAAACGTCTTGCTGTTTTACGTGATTTTAAAGCAGGACACATTGACGTTTTGGTAGCAACAGACGTGGCGGCACGTGGACTTGATATTTCAGGTGTGACGCACGTTTACAACTATGATATTACTCAGGACCAAGAAAGCTACGTTCACCGGATTGGTCGTACTGGTCGTGCTGGTAAATCTGGTCGTTCAGTAACTTTTGTGTCTTATAACGAAATGGGTTACCTACGTGCCATTGAAAAGTTGACCAACAAAGAAATGAAAGGCTTGAAACCACCAACAAAAGAGGAAGCTTACCGTGCTTCGTTGGCTGTTGCAATGGATGATGTTTTGCGTGATTTGACAGATGAATCTGCAAAAACTGCTCTTCGAAAATTTGACAAGCAAGCAGAGAAGTTGTTGGAACAATTTGATGCTAAAGAATTGGTATCCTTGCTACTTCAAGGTCGAGTGAAAGACCCAGATAATCAAGAAGAAGTGAAAATTACGGCTGAACGTCCATTACCATTTAACGGTGAAGGTCAAGGCTTTAAGAAAAAAGGCAAAGGTGGCGGCCGTTATAAGGGTAGAGGAAATGGTGATCGTGAAGGTAACCGAGGTGGCTACCGTGGCGGAAATCGCGATGGTGAACGTGGTGGTGATCGTAAACGCTGGAGTCGTGATCGTGATGAAAATCGCGGTGGTTACCGAGGAAAACGCGATGACCGTCGCTTTGATGACCGCAAACAAGGCGAAAAAACACCTCGTAAGCGGACAACGGGCACTGAAAAGGCAGCTGGCTTCGTGATGCGCAGTCGTGGCGATAAATAAATTCAAGAATAAATCTGTCAGTATACTGACAGATTTTTTAAGCTCTGACTACTGCTGATAGAAGCATATGATGATATTTTGAGGACGCTTCTTGACGGTAACGTCCACTTCTTGTATAATAGCGCTATGACAAATAACAAATTTAAATCAGGTTTTGTGGCGATTTTAGGTCGTCCAAATGTGGGGAAATCTACATTTATGAATCACGTGATGGGGCAGAAAATTGCCATCATGTCAGATAAACCACAGACAACGAGAAATAAAATCCAAGGGATTTATACGACAGAAAATGAACAAATCATTTTTATTGATACGCCAGGAATTCATAAACCGCATAATGCACTAGGCGATTTTATGGTGCAGTCTGCTTATTCTACTTTGCGTGAATGCGATGTGGTTTTATTTATGGTAGCCGCCGATGAACCAAGATCTACTGGGGAAAACATGATTATTGAACGTCTGAAAAAAGCAGAAGTTCCAGTCGTTTTGGTCGTTAATAAGATTGATAAAGTGCATCCTGATCGACTTTTTGAGATTGTCAGCGATTATACGTCACAAATGGAATTTGCAGAAGTTGTGCCCATTTCCGCGAAAATGGGTAATAACACTGACCGACTTTTGTCAACACTTACAGAAAAATTGGAAGAAGGACCACAATACTTCCCAGAAGACCAAATTACTGACCATCCAGAGCGTTTTTTGGTCAGTGAGATGATTCGTGAGAAAATCTTGCTTTTGACGCGTGAGGAAGTGCCACATAGTATTGCTGTGACTACAGATCAGATGACGCGTGACATTGATACTGGAAAAATCCATATCATGGCAACAATTATTGTGGAGCGCAAGTCTCAAAAAGGGATTATTCTTGGCAAAGGTGGCGATATGATCCGCAAAATCGGTAAAATGGCACGACGTGATATTGAGATTATGCTTGGCGACAAGGTTTATCTCGAAACTTGGGTCAAAATCAAAAACGACTGGCGTGATCGTAAGATGGATTTGGCTGACTTTGGCTATAACAAAGACGACTATATGTGAAAACGAAAAAGTGGTAAATCAAGGCTGTCAGTGTACTGACAGTTTTTTCAGTGCTGACGGATATTGATTTAATAGTCAGTTTTACATTTTTTATGAATTTTTCTGATAATTGTGATATAATATTGAAAATTATGATTATTGGGGGAAATTATGTGCGGATTTTTATTTATGGGAACATCTGATTTGGCGATAGCGGAGTTTAAAGCAAATTTGCAATTGATAGAGCATCGTGGGCCAGATGATCAACAGCACGTCCGTGATACACTGGGAAATGATTTTGGTTTTCATCGTCTGTCGATTATGGATTTGTCGGTATGTGGTAGGCAACCATTTGGCTTGAACGGCAAGCGATTGATGTGTAATGGTGAAATTTATAACTTTATTATTTTACGAAAGTTTTTAGAAACTCAAGGTTATGAGTTTGCTGGAAATTCAGACTGTGAAGTGTTGATTCCATTGTTTGAAACACAAGGGATTGAAAACATGGTGAAAATGTTAGATGCAGAATTTGCCTTTGTGTTAGTTGATGAAAATACGGGTGAAACTTTTGCGGCACGTGATCCGTTTGGGATTCGCCCAATGTTTTACGGCTATGCCAAAGAAACAGGAAAGATTTGTTTTGCCTCAGAGGCTAAAGCGCTTGTAAAATCTTGCCGTGAGGTTTCACCATTTCCGCCAGGATATTATTATGCAAATGATGAGTTTTATGTGTATCATGATATTTCAGCAGTGAAACAGATGGTAGAAGAACCTCTTGCAGAGATTTCAGGGCATATTCGTAGAAAATTAGAACGTGCAGTAAAAAAACGGCTACACGCTGATGCACCGATGGGATATTTATTGTCTGGTGGTCTTGATTCATCCTTGGTTTGTGCGATTGCCGCTAGGGAATTGGAGCAGCCGATTAAAACTTTTGCAATCGGGATGGAAACTGACCCTATTGATTTGAAATATGCGCGTGAGGTGGCTGATTTCTTGAGGACAGACCACACAGAAGTTTTAATGACAAAAGATGATGTACTTGGTGCACTTCGTGATGTCATTTGGCACTTGGAAACATGGGATATTACAACGATTCGTGCTTCCATTGGGATGTATTTGATTTGTAAATACATCCGTGAGAATACAGATTTGAAAGTGCTGATGACTGGCGAAGTTTCAGATGAAATGTTTGGCTATAAATATACAGACTTTGCACCAAATGCGAACGAATTTCAAAATGAAGCATCTAAAAGAGTTCACGAGCTTTATATGTATGATGTTTTGCGTGCTGACCGTTGTTTGGCGGCACATTCACTTGAAGCGCGTGTACCGTTTGCAGATTTGGATTTTGCAAACTATGTGATGTCTATTAATCCACAACGTAAACTCAACACCTATGGTAAAGGGAAATATTTGCTGCGCCATGCTTTTGAGGGGACAGAGCTTTTGCCAGATGAGATTTTATTCCGCGAAAAAGCTGCTTTTTCAGATGCCGTTGGTCATTCAATGGTTGATTATTTGAAAGAATTTGCAGAAAATAAATACACTGATGAAGAATTAGCTGCGGCTAAAGAAAAGTACCCTTCGCACACACCTTTTACTAAAGAATCACTACTTTATCGTGATATTTTTGAAGAATTTTATCCTGGATACGATGGTTGGATTGTTGACTTCTGGATGCCAAATTCAAAATGGGTAGGTGAGGAAGTGAAAGATCCCTCAGCACGTGTTTTGTCAAATTATGGAGACTCTGGCAAGTAGCTAAGAACAAGGGATGCGGTTAATTCGTGATATAAATGTTAAAATGATTACTGACAGATATTCTGTCAGTAATTTTGATTTCTGTCAGTGCTGACCTTTAGGTTGAAAGTTAGTATTTACAATTGCGACGAATTGAAAGAGTTACAGAAATTTAAAATGTGAATATTGTACTAGAATATCAATGGAGAAGGGAGTCCTGCTCGTCAGGAAAAATTGAATTATGCCAGAATTACCAGAAGTTGAAAATGTCCGTCAAGGCTTGGAGCGTATCGTAGTGGGTAAAAAAATTCAGTCAGTAGAATCAAACTATCCACGCATGATTTTGACAGGTTTTGATGATTTAAAAACTAAATTAACCCATCATGTGATTACGGGAGTTACGAGAAGAGGGAAATATTTAATCTTTGAGTTTGACGATGAATTTCGATTAATTTCACATTTACGAATGGAAGGAAAATATCGATTGATTGGACTTGAAGAACCGATTGAAAAGCATGACCATATTGCCGTAAAATTTACTGATAGCCAATTAATTTATGCTGATGTAAGAAAATTCGGGACATGGGAGCTGATAAGCGCTGACAAACTTTCGGGTTATTTTGTCAGTAAAAAAATAGGGCCAGAGCCAACTTATGAAGCTTTTGACGAATCCATTTTCTTAAAAAAACTGCAACATTCGACAAAGAAAATAAAGCCCTATCTCTTAGAACAGACACTTGTAGCGGGACTTGGCAATATCTATGTAGATGAAGTCTTGTGGCGGGCAAAGATTCACCCAGAAACAATAGCGAAAGTGCTGACAAAAACGCAAATCCACCTCCTACACGATGAAATCATTGAGCTTTTGGGACAGGCAGTGGCACTTGGCGGCTCAACAGTTCGAACTTATGCTAACGCACTAGGTAAATCGGGGACAATGCAAGAAGAGTTGAAAGTCTATGGTAAGACAGGTGAACCTTGTGTACGCTGCGGTACACCGATTGAGAAAATCAAGGTAGGAGGTCGTGGGACACACTTTTGCCCAACTTGTCAAAAACAATAAGCACTGACGGTATTCTGTCAGTATACTTATAAAAAACATAAAATATTTTGATTAAAAATTAAAAGAATAAGTGACAAAGTTCAATAAAAAACGTATAAAATAATAGCGCTAGGGACTTATAAAAAATCGTGAAAAATGCTATAATTAGACGGTAAGTTGTTTCATATTTTGTTGATGTACCACATAGAGATTTGCGATAAAAAAGTGAACCTTGTGTTGTCCTTGAACATAAGCTATAAAGCCCCCAGTGTAACAACTAGGCGATCCACAGACGAAGTGAAACTTTGGAGCAGGGTCGCACTAATTAAGAAGTATGACTGCTTAACGACACCTGCTGACTAAAAGGCTGTTTAAAAAAGTAGAACTGACTTCACAAGTTGAACAAAAAAGAAGAGATGGAGATAAATTTTGGCAACAAAGAAAAAAACAAATTTTGATGATATTACCAAGAAATACGGAGCAGAGCGAGATAAAGCATTAGCTGATGCACTTGCATTGATTGAGAAAGATTTTGGGAAAGGCTCACTCATGCGTCTCGGAGAAGCAGCTAATCAAAAAGTATCAGTCGTAAGCTCAGGTTCACTTGCACTTGACATTGCACTTGGTGCTGGTGGATATCCTAAAGGACGTATCATCGAAATCTATGGTCCAGAATCATCTGGTAAAACGACCGTCGCGCTCCATGCTGTTGCAGCTGTTCAAAAAGAGGGCGGTATTGCGGCCTATATCGATGCAGAAAATGCACTTGATCCAGAATATGCAAAAGCACTTGGAGTTAATATTGATGAACTCTTGCTCTCACAACCAGACTTTGGTGAACAAGGTCTTCAAATTGCTGAAAAACTGATTACATCAGGAGCAGTTGATCTTGTTGTTATCGACTCAGTTGCAGCACTCGTTCCCAAAGCTGAAATTGATGGAGAAATTGGTGATAGTTCAGTTGGTTTACAAGCTCGTATGATGTCTCAAGCGATGCGTAAACTTGCAGGACACATCAACAAAACAAAAACAACGGCAATTTTTATCAACCAATTGCGTGAAAAAGTAGGTGTGATGTTTGGTTCACCTGAGACAACGCCTGGTGGACGCGCGCTCAAGTTCTATGCATCAGTTCGTCTTGACGTTCGTGGCTCGACAAAAATTGAGGAAGGAACGGGAGATAACAAAACGGCGCTTGGTAAAATCACAAAGATTAAAGTTGTCAAAAATAAAGTTGCTCCACCATTTAAAACGGCACTTGTCGACATTATGTTTGGTGAAGGAATTTCAAAGACAGGGGAGTTGCTGACTATTGCAGTAGATGAAGGAATCATCAAAAAATCGGGAGCATGGTTCGCCTATAATGATGAAAAAATCGGTCAAGGAGCTGAAAAAGCTAAGGGATATCTCAAAGAACATCAGGAAGTCTTTGATGAGATTGACCACAAAATTCGCGTTGCGCATGGACTTCTCGGAGAGACTGCAGAAACTATAGTGGATGAAGCAGCAGCCAAAGCAAAAAAGACAACAAAAGCTAAAAAAGAAGAAATTCAAGAACCAGAAGAAATCGAACTTGAGCTTGAAGATTAATCAAAACAACAAACAAAAAACAGTTGGTTATCCAACTGTTTTTGCTTTTCTAAATGTAGTGATAAGTCCAAAAACAACAATCCAAATGACTGAACCAATTGCTGGAACAAGTGTCTCCTTAAAGAAGAAAAGAGAGATAAAGATGAGTCCAAAACCAAGTATTGCAATAGGAACTAGGACTTTTGCCCCTGGAAGTATAAATCCTTTAGGATCAAAATCAGGAGATTTCCTAAATTTGAGATAAGCCACTAAAGTCATAAGATAGACGACCAAAAAAAGATTAGTCGCAACGCTTGTGATGAACACAAAACCATTAGAAACGGCAGGAATCATTGAAATGAAAGGAGTTAAAAAGATGAGTAATGATGTGAAAAATAGTGCATTTATAGGAATTCCAGATTTTGAGAATTTTGTAAATGGTTTTAAGATTTTATCACCATTGATTGTTGAGAGTGAGTAAAGATTACGAGTTGTTGAAAATAAAGCAGAGTTTAAAGCAGAAGCCGCTGAAGTTAGGACAACGAAATTAATTAGAGCAGCTGCCCATTTAATCCCAATAAGCTCGAAAATCATAACAAATGGTGACTTATCAGCAGGAATATCTTGCCAACGATAAATACTCATGATTGCAAGTAAGGCACCGACGTAAAATAAAATAATGCGCAGTGGAATCTGGTTAATTGCTTTTTTGAGTGTTGGTTTGGGATTGGCAGTTTCAGCGGCAGTCATTCCGATGAATTCCATAGCTACAAAGGCAAACATTACCATTTGGAAACTTTCAAAAAATTTGGAAATTCCATTGGGGAAGAGATGAAAATTGTGGGTAATATTTGTTAAACTAACCGTATTTGAACCTGTATGATAATGACTAAAAATCAAAATAATAGCGGTCAAAATTAAACCAATAATTGCTACAATCTTAATCATCCCAAACCAGAACTCTGTTTCCCCAAAAAACTTAGAATTAAGTGTATTGAGTGCAGTTAACAGAGCCAAAACGAAAACTTCACTCAACCAAATGGGAAACTGAGGCAACCAGAAGTTGATATAAGTTCCAATCGCTGTTAGTTCTGCCATAGCCATGAAAATGACGACAAGCCAGTAAGACCACTGGATGAAATAACCAGGCTTTCCTCCCAGGTATCGAGAAACAAAGTTCAAAAATGAGTGTTGACTGGGGTCTTGATAAAGCATTTCTCCAATTGCACGTAAAAGTACAAACATTAATGCACCAATGATAAGGTAAACAAAGATAATTGAAGGTCCAGTCAAGCTGATAGATTTTCCAGCACCTAAAAATAGACCTGTACCGATTGTTCCAGCAATCGCTATTAATTGGATATGTCGATTTTGGAGTCCTCGGTTTGGTGTTTGTGTTTCCGTATTTTCATTTATTTTCATAATGTATTTATTATAGTCCTTTTATGAAAGATTTTCAGGATTTATTTTTTTAAAGTAAGAAAATAATCCAAAGAGAACTGTCCAGACCACAGCACCAATCGCTGGATAGAGTGTTTCTGAATTGAAAAAGAGTGAAATAAAGACAATAGCAAAAACTAGAACGACTAAAGGAACAGTTATCTTTGCTTTTGGAGTAAGAAAACCATTTGGGTCGAAATCAGATGATTTTCTATATTTCCAAAAACTAAAGACAGTGATGAAATAAACGATAAGAAATAAATTTGTTGTGCATGAAGCTGCGAAATCAAAAGCATTTTTTATCTGAGGGATCAGTGTTAAGATTGGAGCAAAAAGAGCCAATGCACCTGCTAAATAGAGAGCGTTAAGCGGAATACCATGTCTTGAAAGCTTTGTAAAGGCAGTTAAACCACCTCTGTCGTGTTGCTTAGCAAGAGCATACATATTTCTTGTTGCGGAGAAAAGAGAGCTGTTTAGAGCTGATCCTGCGGAAGTAAGGACAACAAAATTAACCAATGCAGCTGCCCACTTTATACCGATAAGTTGGAAAACCATAACAAACGGAGATTTATCTGCTGGGACATTATTCCAGTCAAAAATTGCCATAATTGCAAGTAAAGCGCCAACATAGAAAATAAGGATACGGATTGGGATTTGGTTAATGGCGCGTGGTAATGTTTTTCTAGGATTGACTGTTTCAGCGGCAGTCATCCCAATAAATTCCATTGAGGTAAAAGCGAACATTACCATTTGTAAAGCACCGATAAAATTCCAAACGCCGCGTGGGAAAAGTTGGAAACCATTTAAAATATTGGCAAATGATACTGTGCCATGTATGGTAGCATGATGAATCGTTGTTGTATAGCTAAATTGGCTAATCATTAATATAATTGCGGTAACAATCATCCCTAAAATGGCTGCAACTTTAATGATAGCAAACCAAAATTCTGTTTCACCAAAAAATCTAGCATTGAGTGTATTAAGACTAAAAAGTAGGGCTAACATGACGACTTCAATCAACCATAAAGGAATTTGTGGTAGCCAAAATTGAACGTAAGTTCCAATTGCTGTAAGCTCTGAAATACAAACAAACACAAGAACAAGCCAATAAGACCATTGAGTAAAATAACCAATCCGAGTTCCAGCATATTTGGTAACGAAATTTAGAAATGAGTGCTGGCTAGGATCCTGATAGAGCATTTCACCGATGGTTCGCAAGAAAAAGAACATTGCAATACCAATGATGATATAAGCGAAGATAATACTAGGTCCAGTCATGCGAATTGTTTTTCCAGCACCTAAAAATAGTCCTGTACCTATTGTTCCAGCGATAGCGATAAGTTGAATGTGACGATTCTGCAGTCCACGATTTCCTTCTGTAGTCTGTTCCATAAAATTTTGACTTTCTTTCTTAATTTTCTGACAATTATTAATTAATATAAAAAATAGTATAACATACTCTGTAATATAAGTTCAAGTGCCAAAAAAAGTTTCTGTCAGTACTGACAGAAAACGTTCGGGATTGACAGGCATTGTGAGGGCTACTTTCATTGTAATTGCGCTTAGATCTTGTTATAATTGAATCCTGAACAGTTAACTTTACATCTTGATATAACTGGGTTCGCGACACCAGAAACTAGGAGAAAAGACAAAATGGGGCCTGTTCTACGAGCAGAACCACATTATTCTATCTCCGTGCTTTCGACATTACACTGTCCATTGGCTTATGTGCTAAAGCCCAAAGAGCCAACTGGCATTTCTCTACACTTCTTGACGGTGTTGCTCACATCTTGTAATTGAGTTCGTCTGCTTAGAACTCAGGAAAATAGACAAAAGTCTCCAATGAGCAAAGCCCATCTCCGTCTTTTCCTAATTTTCATGAATTCTGGACAATAAGCCTCACATCTTGATATAATAGAATCATGCTAATCATTGATGAAAATTTACTAGAGATAGATGACTTAATTGACAAATTACTTGTAGAGTTTGCTAAATTTCCCGAAGTTAGGGCGTATAGACAAGCTAAAGTGGATTTTTTGGATGACGAAAAACTCCAAGAAAAAATTGCACTATTAAATGAGAACGCAGATTTCATCACTTTTCGTCCAGAATTAAAAGCTCTGCAAAAAGAGGTTAATGTTGATGATAAGGTTTATGCATTGCGTTTGGCTGAAAATGATATCCAGACCATTCTGTCAGTACTGACAAAAAAAATTACAAGTAGTATTTCTGAAAAAATTATTGTTGATGAAAATTTACCATTGAAAGGAGGCGGACACCGTGGACGACATCATGGAACAGTTTGACAAAAAAGAAATTCGCCCATTAGAAGTGCCAGGACGAATAGCGATATATGTTTATTGTAATTCTTATAAGGGAACTCGCCAGTTAGCAAGATTTGGCGATGTAGCTTATACAAGTCAAAAGGCACATTACAGTTTGCTTTATGTTGATGAAGCACAACTTTCTGAACTCCTCCCAAAATTAGAAGAATTGAAGTTTGTAAAAAAAGTTCGTGTAGGACATCTTAAAGAGATGAATAAAAACTTTTCTGAGGCATTTTTACTGACAAATCAAGAAGTGAAAAAAGAACTTGAGGCATGATTGAGTAGTAAAAAATCTAGACTATGATTAGTATTTATAATGTAAAAAATGAAGCAAGAAAATTATATCTATAAAATACGTTCATTTGTATATCATTTGAGTGTAGGACATTTTTTTGTTAAGATTAGTCAAGTAGGTTGGTTAGTATAGATTACAGAATAATCAACACGAGATGCAAGCTCTGAATGATATAACATTGACAGTATGGTTTGTCATTGTTTTTATCGTGTATATTAGTCTTATTGTTTTTATATCTCTGATGACAATCCATCAGTAATAGAGATTGTATGCTTTAAAAGATTACTTTTAGTGCTGATTTTGCGTGATGAATGAGTGACAAGTAAAATCAAGAAAGTGACACAGCGAAGTAGTTCTTATTTAAAAAACTTAAATAGTATTAGATAACTAAGGAAAAAATTATGTTGGAGATTCATTATTATTTCACTCCTATTTTAGACCATCTGGAGCGATTCGACCAAAACGATT
The DNA here is from genome assembly GCF_003627095.1 of Lactococcus allomyrinae. Lineage (NCBI taxonomy): Bacteria > Bacillati > Bacillota > Bacilli > Lactobacillales > Streptococcaceae > Lactococcus > Lactococcus allomyrinae. Next base: position 2,569,578 of record NZ_CP032627.1, read on the forward strand.
GGCACTTACATCCCATTGTGACCCTGCCTGCTGCAAAAGAATTGCGTGATGTAGAAGATTTACCTAAAAATGTTGCATCGCTTAATGCCTGCCACGACCGTTTACAAAAAATCTCATTAGATTATCTTACTGTCACACTTTATGGACGGAAACAAGGGCGACTGTTTTTGTTGCTCCTTCAAGACTGTTTGTCTGAAATAACGGTATTGGAGTATACTGACCAAATACGTCAAAAGATTTTAAAAAAACTAAACATATCGACGTCAGATTTTATGGAATATCGACAATTTGCAAAAAGGCATTTGTCATTAGACTTAAAAGATTTCAGGGAAAATGATTTTCATGCTTCACCCTCTAGTCTTGTCATTACTGACAAAGAATGTTTACACATGGAAAAATGCTCTCATCTTGCCTTACAAGATTATCTCTATCAAATTGAAAAAACTGCCTAATTAGGCAGTCTTTTTGTGTCACATTAGATTTAAGCGAATCCTTGAATCAGTGAATAAAAGACTTATCAGTATACTGACAGACTTGTTTAATTTACTTATAGCTGATTTTTCTGCAAAAATAGTGATAAAATAGCTGTCAGTAATTTTATGCAAAACTACTTACGCAAATGACGCAAACAATCTAAAAAACGAACGACTTTTGATTTTGAAAAACGATACTCAACACGATTTTTTTCAAGAAAGTCAAAGAAGTCTTTCTTTCCTTGTGTATTATCTTCTACTTCAAGCTCTAATTCGTAATCGGTGTGTCCGAGATAGTCATTCTTATCTAACGCAGCAAGTCCAATGGGAAGTTGCTGCTCATAGCGAATCGTCGTCAGACTACCAATCAGTGTGATTTCTTCTAGATTAATATCGCGCGCGGTAAGCAATTCACAAATTTCACTAAGGTCGGTATCCCCACAAATGATATTTCGCTCACCTAATAATTGTTGTGCTTCTTCAAGAGTAAGAGCAATATTATACTCGATATTTCCAACTTCTTGTGGCACCTTCAATGTCATTTCAGCGGATTTATCAAAAGTCCGAATACGTAAAGCAAGCTTTTTTTTACGTAGTTTAAAATCTTTAGAATCCAAATAATGGTTCGTCTGCCTAACAGGGGTAATATGTGTAAATAGCTTCTTTAACTGGTCATATTCTGCTAAAGAGAGCAGCGATTTATACTCAATCTCCAAGTTCGTACTCATTTTAAATTAATTAATAAAGCTGTTTACTGAGAAACAATTATAGTAAAAACAGCTTTCCTTTCAGATATGTTAAAAATAGATATTAACTAAAAGTATAGCAAAACCTAAGATAGAAGTAAAGTTGAGTAAAAACACCTAAAAAATTCAGAGTTCAAAAAATGTATTTACCAATCATCGCAAGACACGCACTTCGTGCGCCATTCGATTCACACCACAGGTATCTATTCGCTTGCTATTAAGTGTATCTGCGTTAGCAGATTTAGAGGCGGACTAGTATAAATAAAGATAAATATATGATAAAGTAACAACAACTGATGAGAAACAAGATAAGTTATGTTAAAATATTAGATGTAATTAAAGACGGAAAAAATGAAATAAAATCACGAAGTTTCATCTCGCGATAAAGTACAGAATAAACAAAATAAGAAAGGAAAACGCAAGAAAATTACCATGAATTCTTAGGGATTTTTAGAGATGAACTAGTATAAAAAATAGTGTTGGCTGTTATTTGTTTTTCGTATATTGATGTAGAGCGATACATGGAAATATTATTCTTGCATTATAAAATTATGTTTAATTGGGAAGAGTTTCTCGACCCGTATATCCAAACGGTCGGAGAATTGAAAATCAAGTTACGTGGAGTGCGTAAGCAATATTTGAAAAAAGGTCTATATTCACCTATTGAATTCGTTACAGGACGCGTCAAAAGACGTGAATCAATCATCAATAAAGCAAAAATGCGTGGTTATACTAGAGATACTTTATCTGAGATGGAGGATATTGCTGGTATCAGGGTTATGGTGCAGTTTGTTGATGATGTTTGGGATGTGCTTGAACTTTTGCGTAAACGTAAAGATTTCAAAATTGTTGAAGAAAGGGATTATATTAATCACCAAAAAGCTTCAGGTTATCGCTCTTATCATGTCATCATTGAGTATCCGATTGATACGATCGAAGGATTTCAGATTGTGAATGCGGAAATTCAGATTAGAACTTTAGCGATGAATTTTTGGGCAACAATTGAACATTCGCTGAATTACAAGTATGGTGGTTTAATTCCTGATGATGTTAAAGCACGTTTGACAAATGCTGCGAGAGAAGCTGCTCAACTTGATGCGGAAATGGGCGAGATTCGAGAGGATATTCAGGAAGCACAGCTACTCTTTGACCGTCCGCAACAAAAACAAGACTTTAAGAAAGAAAACGGAGAAGATAATGAACTTTGGTAAAAAAATCTGGCTCATCGGAAATTCAAGCGCAAAATCGAAAAAGACGATGGATAAATTGAGCAAGATTTTAAAAGCCGAGCACTTTATTTTTGATGATATTAATCCTGAGATTGTAATCTCTGTAGGTGGTGATGGTACTTTATTACGCGCGATGCATATGTATGAATATCAATTAGATAAAGTACGTTTTTTGGGAGTGCATACAGGGCATTTGGGTTTTTATACTGATTTTACAGACGAAGAGTTATTTGAAGTGGTTGAAGCATTGTACGGAGAAAATCCAGCAAAGGCGATTCGCTATCCTCTAATTAAAGTTCAGGTGAATTTTACAGATGGTTATAAAATTGTCCGTCATGTACTTAACGAATCAACGATCCGCAGAGCAAGTAAGACCATGGTAGTAGATGTACGAATCTCGGATTATTTATTTGAGCGTTTTCGTGGGGATGGTCTATCCATCGCGACACCAACAGGGTCAACGGCTTATAATAAATCAATCGGTGGTGCGGTCATGCATCCAAGAGTAAAAGCGATGCAGATTGCTGAAATTGCAAGTTTGAACAATGTTGTTTACCGCACTCTGGGTTCTCCTATGATTGTCGCTGAAAAAGATACGATAAGGGTGTGCCCTGCACCAGAAGATGATTATAGTTTAACCTTTGACCAGTTGACCTTTGAATATAAAAATATTGAATCAATTGAATATAGTTTGGATGGCACGACAATATCTTTTGCAAACTGTGCACATACTCCATTTTGGGAGCGAGTGAGTAAATCTTTCATCGGGGAGGTTGAATAATGCAATTCGCCTTCACGAATGATATTGAGGGAAGCATGGTCAAATCAATGCTTGGGCGACATGGCGTTTCAAAGAGACTGCTGGCAAAGATAAAGTTTGATGGCGGGTTGATTACGGTCAATGGTGAGGAGCAAAATGCGATTCATAAACTGCATCTTGGAGATGTTGTGACTATTACAACACCCAATGAACCAGACAATGAATTTTTAGTGCCTGATGATATTCCACTAAATATTTTATTTGAAGATGAACACTATTTAGTTGTTGAAAAACCAGCAGGTAAACCTTCAATTACAGGTTCTTTGCATCCTACAGGTGCGATGTCAAATGCTGTCAAAGGATATATTTCCAGACAAAATTATGCGAATCAGACAGTTCATATTATTACACGTCTTGACCGTGATACGAGTGGAATTATGTTTTTTGCCAAACATCGCTATGCTCATGCACTGATGGTACAACATAAGTTTCGTGACACTCTAGAAAAAAGATATTTTGCTCTTGTAAATAGCGAGGGACTTCCCGATTCTGGTGAGATTGACTTACCTATTGGTCGATGTGATGATTCTATCATTAAGCGTCAAGTGAGGAGGGATGAAAAGGCAAAAACAGCGCTGACAAGTTTTATCAGTGCTGACAGAAAAAATAATTTAGCTTTATTAGACATTACGTTGCACACAGGTCGTACCCATCAGATTCGCGTTCATTTTTCTCATCTGGGTTATCCACTTATTGGTGATGATTTGTATGGGGGCAACCATGATTTGCTTGAGCGTCAAGCACTTCATTGTCATCATTTACAGTTTTTACATCCTTTTACTGACGAAATGGTGCATATCGAACTTGATATGCCAGAAGATATGAAAAGATTACTGACATAAATCCTGTCAGTATACTGACAGAACACTCATCAAAGCTGAGCGTTCTCTTATCTACTGATAATGCTCACTTTGGTCGCATTAAACTGACAGAATTTTATAAAAACAAAAAATTACTGACAAGCTTGTCAGTAATTTTTACTTTCTATATGAATTAGAATTTCCAATCTTTGATGATTTTTACACCAGTAATTTTTTCAGGATGAACAGGTGATGATTGTTCACCGCTTGTTGAGTTAGCTTGAACCTCGGCTGAAGCAATCTTGTCCACAACATCCATTCCTGAGATGACTTGTCCAAAGACAGTATAACTACCATCAAGACTAGGATATCCCCCTTTTTTGTAAGCATCAATAATTTTTTGTGGATATTTACTCTTATCTTGAATTTGACTTGTCATGTCTTGTGAATTTTGGACAATGAAAAATTGTGAGCTACTAGAAGTTGGTTGTCCAGTATTAGCAAGAGCTAACGCACCACGAATGTTATAAAGCTGATTTGAAATCTCAGTATCAAAAGGTTTCCCACCAAAAATCGAAGCACTACCCGTTCCTTGATTAGAGGGATCACCTGTTTGAATCATGAAATCCTTAATCACACGGAAAAACTCATTGTTCTTGTAATAGTTATGTTTGGCGAGGACAAGGAAGTTTTGAACTGCATTAGGAGCAATCTTAGGAAAGAGTTTAATGTTAATATTTCCAGCAGTTGTTTGAATCTGCACCTCAGCCTCATCACTTGCTACAGCCGTTGAAAGTTGAGGCAATGCTAGGTCGTTAAGTGCCTTTGTAGAATTCTTAACTGCGGGATGCAAAGTATAATCTGTTGGATAATCAGCAGCTTTAGCAGTCGATTGCGTTGTTTGAGAAGTATTTTTTGAAGAATCAGCAGGTTTTCTATTTGCAGAGTAAATCAAAAATGCGATGGCTGCTACTAAAATAATGCCAAGCAGTCCAAAAATAATAGAAGTTTTTTTCTTATTCATATGAGTATTTTATCATAAAAATAAGTAATTATAAATTTTTATCAAGTTATCTCTTGCAATTTCAAAAGAAAAGGTATAGAATAATAAAAAAACATCGAAAGGAGAATCACAAATGAAAAACTTTACTTCACGTCATCATCATGTGCATAGGTAGAGGTTGTATCATACAAAGGTATAGATACAACTTTTGAGTACGCTCAAGTATCTATGCCGGTGATTCTCAAGAGACCGGTTGTTAAAGACAATCGGTCTTTTTATTTGCTCGTACTCACCTTTGTGAAAGATATTTTTGGCTTAATGCTTAAAATAGTCGTAAAAGCAAAGGTTATTTCTTTAGAAAGATAAGTCTGAAAATTCTTTATTTTCAGTCGAGAAAGGAAACAAAATGTCTTATATTATTGGGATTCTTCCCCAACTTGCTCAGGGATTTATTATCACACTTCAAGTTTTTGTGATTACATTGATTATTTCTATTCCGCTAGGGATCATTTTTGCTTATCTTCTTCGTGTTCCTATCGTAAAATGGATCTTAAATTTTTACATCTGGGTGATGCGTGGTACTCCCTTACTTTTACAAATTATCACAGTCTATTTTGGATTACCCTTGATTGGAATAACGATTACCAATCGTCTGCTATCAGTTTTGATTGCTTTTGTATTAAATTATGCGGCTTATTTCGCTGAAATCTTCCGCGGTGGCATTGGAGCTATTCCAGAGGGACAATACGAAGCAGCTAAAGTATTAAAACTCAGTAAATGGCAAACAACACGGTTGATTATTCTTCCCCAAGTAGTCAAAATCGTTCTCCCTAGTGTAATGAATGAGGTAATTAACCTTGTAAAAGATAGTTCTCTTGTATACGTCGTAGGGATTATGGATGTGACTTTAGCGGCTCAAACAGCAATGAACAGAGATATTACTCTCGTACCGATTTACATTGCAGGGCTTTTCTATCTTGCTTTCAATGGAATCCTTACAATCATTGCTAAAATAACAGAAAAAAGATTTAGTATTTATAAATAATCGTACTCACATCTTTACAGGAGAAATCATGCTAGAAATTAAAAATTTAACAAAAAAATTTGGCGAAAAGAAGATTTTTGAAAATTTTAATCTGACGATTAATGACAATGAAACACTTGTGATTTTGGGACCATCTGGCGGAGGTAAAACAACGTTATTGAGAATGCTCGCTGGTCTCGAAAAAATTGATAGTGGAACCATAAGCTTTAACGATGATGAAGTCACACTTCATCAAGAATATTTTGATAAAAATTTACTAGGCTTCGTATTTCAAGACTTTCAACTCTTTCCACACAAAACGGTCTTAGATAATCTTATCCTAAGTCCCATTTATACACAAAATCAATCTAAAAAAGAAGCAACACAGAAAGCGAAATTTTTGCTAAAAAATTTGGATTTGGAAGGTTTCGAAAAAACTTATCCTTATGCTTTATCTGGTGGGCAAAAACAACGTGTTGCACTTGCTAGAGCGATGATGATTAATCCTAAGATTATAGGTTATGATGAGCCAACAAGTGCTTTAGATTCAGAATTGCGCAATCAAGTTGCCGATTTGATTTTGACAAACAAGCAGGCAGGTGTGACGCAAATTGTCGTAACACATGATGCAGAGTTTGCGGAAAAAATCGCAGATAAAATTCTTAAAGTCAATCCAAGAAATTGAATATTGATCACTAATTGTGTTCGGAGTGTTAAAAGCTAGGCGATTAGATAAATTGGAGAACTGTGCTTTCGCACGAACCGTCTAATTAATTTTCTATCCCCATCCTTTTAGGACTACGCTGTCTACTCTCGCTATGGGTGCTAAAGTGCTAAGGCGAGTAGCAACTTGCTACGCTTTTGGACGAGTGCTCCTCACATCTTAAAGAAAAGGAAAAAATATGAAAAAATTACAAACATTACTTGTTACAGTTATCGCAGTTTTGGCTGTTGTTACACTTTCGGCTTGTTCTCAAGCAAAGGCAAAAAGTTCTAACACTTGGGCGACAGCGGAGAAAACCAAGTCAATCACAATTGGTTTCGATAATACTTTTGTTCCGATGGGATTTAAAGATAAAGATGGAACTTATAAAGGATTTGACATTGACCTTGCGAATGCAGTTTTTAAAAAGTATGGTATAAAGGTGAAATGGCAGCCCATCAACTGGTCAATGAAAGAACAAGAACTAAAAAATGGTAATATTGATCTAATCTGGAACGGTTACTCAGTCACACCAGAGCGCAAAAAGCTTGTACTTTTCTCTAATGTCTATATGGAGGGTGGAGATGTGCTTGTTACTAAAAAATCAAGTGGTATTACATCTGCAAAGGACATGAAAGGAAAAACAGTAGGTGTGCAATCTGGTTCGTCGCAATATCAAGAATTTGAAAGTGAACCAAAAGTTTTAAAGAATAGCGTTTCTGGAAATACAATTTCGCAATATAGTAACTTTGATCAGGGATTTCTTGATTTACAAAATGGTCGAATTAATGCTTTGCTTGTTGATGGTATTTATGCAAACTATTACCTCAAACAAGCTAAACAAACAGATAACTATAATGTTTTTAGCGCTGGTTTTGCTGGAGCTCCAACAGCAGTTGGCGCTAGAAAATCAGATAAAGAACTTATTTCCAAGATTAATCAAGGAATTGCTAGTTTACACAAAACAGGAGAGTTTCAAAAAATATCAGAAAAATGGTTTGGTAAGGATGTTTATCCAAGTTCAAAATAAATTTAATCGGACGAAATTCGAAGCCTAATGCTGCTTTATCCCGCTAAGGATAATAGCACGCACTTGCTTTGAGGAAGAAGTGCTAATCATGAAAATAGAAGAAATTTTGGGAAAACTGGTATCTTTTAATACAGTTAATGATTCAGAAAAAGAAAAGATGTTCGACTTTATTCGAGTTTTTCTAACTGATTATCATTTTAGATTCAAGAATGTCGGCGCCTGTCTTGTGGCAGAACGTGGTAAAAGTAAAATTGGATTTTTAGGTCATACAGATACGGTGCCAGCAAGTGAAAAATGGACGACTAATCCGTGGGAACTTGTCCAAAAGGGAGATAAGCTTTATGGTTTGGGAGTTTGTGATATGAAAAGTGGGATTGCGGCAATGTTATTTGTTGCAAGCCAAACGGAAAAAGCAGTAACATTTTATTTTACCTATGATGAAGAAATTGGATTTGCGGGGATTCGTGATTTAATTGCGGAAGAAGAATTTCCAGAAACCGTAATTATTTGTGAGCCAACAGATGAGCGCGTGTTAAATACAGGGAAAGGACTGTTTGAGTTTAGAGTTGATTTTTCAGGAGTAAGGGTCCATAGTTCGGTTGCTACTGATGATAAAAATGCTATTTTCAGAGCGACAGATTTTATAAATGAGCTTCGTAACTTTAGCGCAGAACTCCGTAAAAGTCAACCCAATCATAATTTTTCAATACCATTTACTAGTATGAATGTTGGGCAGATTTCAGGTGGAGATTCGGTTAATTCTACTGCTGAAAAATGTTGGATAGTTGCAGACTTTAGAACGAATCCAAATGAACATCAAAAAGTAAGAGAGGAGATAAAAAGATTATCAAATGAACAGCCGATAAAACTTACAATTTTAAATGATATTGAACCTTTTGAAAATAAAATTTCAGAGAGGGAGATAGATAGAATATTTGATAGAAATTTTGAGGGTGATGATGGTATGACGGAGGCAAGTTTTCTTCCGCGGACCACAACACGTATCATTTATGGTGCAGGCCCAGACACCTCACACCAAGCAGACGAATATGTTTCACTAGAATCTTTGAAGCGTGTTGCAATTATTTATAAGCAGTTGATTGAGCAAAGTTGATAGTAAGTGATTGATAAAATAGGATTGGTCAGTTAACAGCGCTACTCGTCATAAGGAGTTATACGATGAACTATAATTATCACATTTATCGTCCTTCAGGAAATGATACCGCTCTTGTTGAGGGGAATGACTTTTCCGAAAAAGAACGTCAAGAAATTAATAGAGTGATTATGAGCCAACATCCAAATGTAGAACAAGTTGGATTTATAACGGCTCGTCAACCTCCCAAGCTTTCAATGGCGGGAGGTGAGTTTTGTGGTAACGCAAGTCGCTGCGCAGCATTTTATTATCTAGGAGGTGCAGATGGAGTGCTTGCTTTGGAAGTTTGTGAGGGAAAGCGAAAGGTCAATGTAGGAATGGAGAAAGGACAAGCTTGGTCAGAAATTCCATTGATTGACTCGATTGAAAGGAGTGTGAAAAAACTGACTGATGACCTGTATGAGGTGAAGTTAGAAGGGATTACTCATCTTGTTTCGATAGGATATCCTCAAAATCCAAAACACATGGCGATGAAATTTATTGATAAGTATAAGGAAACTGTAGAAGATTGCTTAGGGGTTATTTTTGTAGAAGATGATGAGATATATCCTGTGGTTTGGGTTAAAAAAATCAATACTCTGTTTTGTGAAACAGCTTGTGGTTCAGGAACAATGGCTGTGGCAATGGTGGAGTATAAAAAGTTTGGGAACTTCGTTGAGTTAGGTTTAAGGCAGCCTTCGGGTAAGTGGATTACTGCTATAATTGATAAGCGAGGCGCTAGAATTTTTGGAGAAGTTGAAGAAATACCTTTATAGATGATTTGTTGTAAACAAAAAAATGATGTTATGGTTTGATTTTCGTGATATGGGGATGATGACTTTGACTCAGAATCTTAGTGTTGCACTGAGAATAAAGTGACAACTGCGGTATTATGAAATCTTCTGGGGTTTTAAAGTGAGATTGTCATAAAACGGTTGATTTGAGACCAAAAGTCATAAAAGTGATAGAATATATAAGTCATACTAACGAAATTTAATGGTTGGTGATAGAAAAATTAATATGTAGGAAAATATTTTGGAGAAGCAAAATCAGGTGAAGCGCAACCTTAAACAGCGCCATATTACAATGATTGCTCTGGGTGGCACGATTGGTACAGGTTTGTTTTTGACTTCTGGAGCGACGATTAGTCAAGCCGGACCGTGGGGTTCAGTACTTGCTTATGTTTTTATCGGGATTATGGTTTATTTTGTGATGACTTCATTGGGTGAGATGGCGACTTATCTTCCAACATCAGGTTCATTTTCTGACTATGGGGGAGATATGTTGATCCAGCGTTTGGTTTTGCTCTGGGGTGGAATTATTGGATTAATGGTGCAATTACAATCGCTGTTGATTTGACAACGGCTGGATTGATTACTCAATTTTGGTTTCCTCATATTCCTTCATGGATTTTTTCTGGAATTGCAACAATCTTGATTTTTGTGATTAATGTTCTTGCAGTGGGAGCTTTTGGTGAAACGGAATATTGGCTTTCAACGATAAAGGTAATCACTATTGTTCTATTTCTTATTATAGGTATTTTAACGATTGTAGGTGTTTTAGGACAAGGTAATGTTGATGTGGCAGCTAATTTGACTGCGGGCAATCATGGATTTGTTGGTGGTGTGTCTGGATTTGTTGGGGTATTGCTGATTGCAGGTTTTTCTTTTCAGGGAACAGAGCTACTTGGTGTAACTGCGGGAGAGTCAGAAAATCCTGGACAATCTATTCCGAAAGCGATGAATTCAATTTTCTGGCGGATTTTACTTTTTTATATTTTTTCAATCATTGTTATTGCGGCGATTATTAATTTTAAAGATCCGCGACTGCTCAATCCAAACTCAACGGCAGTAATGAGTCCATTTACTATTGTCTTTAAAAACATTGGTTTCGCACTTGCAGCTTCTGTGATGAATGCTGTGATTTTAACTTCGGTTATTTCTTCCGCAAACTCTGTGATGTATGCTTCTACGCGCATCCTTTATTCACTAGGTCAAGAGAATGGGGCACCAAAATTTTTTGGACGTACTGCTAAAAATGGTATTCCATTTTACGCTTTACTTGCGACAGCAGTCATTTGTTTTATCACATTTTTAACAGGAATTTTTGGAACTCAAATTTATCTATTTTTGGTAGATTTGTCATCACTGACAGGTTTTCTGGCTTGGCTTGGAATTTCTGTCAGTCACATTCGATTTCGTCGTGCCTATGTTGCACAAGGAAAAGATTTGAAAGACCTTCCTTATACAGCAAAATGGTTTCCTTTTGGACCAATGGTTGCGCTTTTGATGACTGCAGCTATTGCGATTAATTTGGATCCTTCTATGCTTTTTAGTAGTCATTGGGGGAAGGGCTTGCATTGTACGCTGCTATTCCAATCTTTCTTATTTTATATTTTGGATATAAATGGAAATATAATACAAAAATTATTCCGCTTGAAGAAGTAGATTTGAGCCGAGAAAAATAATAATGTATGATAAAATAAAAAACGAAAGCTCTTTTTACTTGCTGACAAAGTTGTCAGTAAATTTTCAGTGCTGACAGAAAACTGTCAGTAAATTATTTTGTGAAAAAGGAAAAAAATGATTGAAATAAATACACGGATGGAAATTTCGGCTCCCGCTTCGGAGATTTTTGATGCTTTTGTCAATCCTGAAAAGATAGGGAATTTTTGGTTTTCAAATAGTTCGGAACGTTGGGAAAAAGGAAAAACAATAATACTGAGCTATGAGGAATTTGAAGCTAATGTACCGATTCAAATCATGGATATTCGAGAAAATCGTCGAATTTTATTGACTTGGGGACCGATTTCTGATGAACGAGCAGTTACGATGAGTTTCACGCAGGTTGATGAGAAAACGATTGTTGAGGTGAAGGAAGTTGGTTTCCAAGAGTATGAACGGTTGCTGACAGATCCAGTCCTTGCTGAAGTTCGTACTTATGAATATGAGGAAATTATAAATAATCTAATGGGTGGAAAAGGAGGTTGGACTTTTGTTCTGGCTTGCTTGAAAGCTTATTTGGAAAATGGTGTGACGAGCTTACGAACAGGCTTGCTTCGCTGATGAAATAAATGCATCTTCGGATGCATTTTTGTTTGTCTTAATTTAGTAGTTGTTCTGCAATTAAGGTAGTCTAAGCAAACGAGTTTGATGAGAACGAACACGAACGTAGATTGGCGCACCATAGCGTGTTCTGGTGTGTTTTGCACATCAAAATGCGTAAAATGGTTTATCTATAATCAACAAAACTTGATTTGTATCAATTTTTTTACTGATGAAAAATGATAAATTCTATTTTGGAGAAAAAAATGAAAATTACGAATTTAGCCATTAAGTTTGGTGATAAGGAAGTGTTACAATCTATCAATTTGCAGGTCAATAAAGGTGAACGTATCGCGATTTTAGGGCAAAATGGTTCTGGAAAAACAACACTTTTAAACTTAATCAACAAAACTTTAGTACCCACAGCAGGAAAAATTGAGGACGAAGATTTTGAGATTAATAATCAAAATCGCTGTTATATCATGCAGCATGAGAATTTGCCGAGTGAGTTAAAGATTAAAGAAGCACTATACGTTTTGGCGCAAAGTCCAGAGAATTTTGAAAAGGGATTAGGACTTGCTGAACATTTTGATTTAACAAAAGCTTTGGATAAGCGATTTTCTAAACTTTCTGGTGGTGAAAAGCAGAAGTTGTTTTTGATTTCGGCGATACAAAATAATCCTGAATATTTCTTTCTTGATGAAATTACAACGGGGCTAGATTACAATTCCAGAGATGAACTATTGAGTTTTTTGTCAGAAGTTTTTGAAGAAAGTCAGGCGACACTTTTTCTTGTCACTCACTATATTGAAGAAGCTTTACGTCTGTGTAATCGTTTTGTTGTTGTTGCTAATGGGCGAATTACACAGGACTTTACACGTGATGAACTGGTTCAGACTAACTTTTCTTTGGTGCAATTTGACCGTTTACAAATTGGTCTGACAGAGGAGTTGATTGATGAAAAAACTTGGACTTATAAGATTTTAAAGGACAAAATGCCAGATATCTTGGAGACGAGATATGAGGAAATCACAAGATATGAACGTGATTTTGTAAGAAACCTTGGCGAAATCATTTCAGACTAAATGTGCGACGACTTATTTAACTATGTTTTGATACCAGCTTCAATAGCTCCAGTTGAAACTTTGACAGTAGTGTAAAGTTAAAGATAGCACTAGATTCGTCAATCTTTGCTTTGCAGTTTTAGGCGTTTAGTGAGATGGGACAGAACATTATTATTGAAAAAACATTGATTTGTATCAATTTTTTTACTGATAGAAAATGTTAAAATTTCTGTCAGTTTATTAGTGTCTAAAAATTAACCACTGGAAAGCTGTCAGTACACTGACAGAAATTAATAATTAATATAAAATGAATAATTTTTCAAAATATCTTATGATAGAACTCAAACTACGCTTCCGAGTTCCGATACAACTCTTTTTCGTTTTTGGTTTTCCAATCTTTCTGATGATTGCATTTTCGGTCATTTTTGCAAAAAATAATCCGAGTTATCTACAAGAAAATTTAGGCATTATCATGATGTATGCCGTGTTGTCGGCGAGTATTGCAAGTCTTTCGATAGAGATTTCTAAATATAACGCTGACCAATATTATTCGATGTTGGAGAGGCGCGGCGCCAATAAATATGTCTATCTTCTTGCCCAAATTTTAGGTTTTGTCCTTATTGTTTTTCTATCAAGCCTTGTTATTCTTGCGATTGCAGTGGTTGTCTATCATTATCAGCTTCCTAGATTTGGTGTAGTGCTCCTTTATTACGTGAAATTATACCTTTATGCCATTCCATTTTTCCTCATTTCTATTATTATTGGTTTTGGAGTTAAAAATCCTGCCATCGCGAGTAGTCTGGGACTACCCATTATGTTTGTCAGCTTCTTTCTATCAGGAATGATGATTCCATTTTCTCAAATGACAGGTATCATTCGAGTTATTTCCGCAAATTTCTTTCTGACACAACTTCTGTCAGCACTAACAGAAACGCTGACGCATCATTATTTATTGCAGCCCAATTGGTTGGAAATTTTGCTCAGTGTGGCTGTTATTTTGCTTTTGGCAATCTACACAATCAGACACAGATCGTTTGCAAAAAGATAGAAAGGAAAACAAAGTGAGAATAAAATTAAAAACCGACTATCCACCGTGGTTAGCGGAATTTCTGTAAGTTTAATATTTATCCTATGATTGATTTGTTGTAAAAATCGATAAAGATGCACCCTAACTTTAAAGGATAGGAACGATACAAGACACGCATGAGTGAATAACGGAATTAGAAATTATCAATAATTCTTGAATTTCTATCAAAACTGAGCTAAAAAATTTTCTGTCAGCATACTGACAAGTTTTCATAAAAATTATTTATCAATAAATCGGGTCTGTCATTAGTTTAAAATCTAATACTGGTTAATTTTTAAAAGGAACTTTTAGAAATTAAAGTTTGCGTTTACGCAAATTGTCTGTTGTGCAGCCACAAGGCAGTATATCTGTAGTTTAACTACTAAATTTGTAACGTAGATTGAGAGATAAACTAGTATAATCATCAAGTTTGGGTCGTTTAAACTCATAAAAGAAAACCGTACGTTTTAACCAACTGAGTTCACCATCCTTGGAGTCAGGCTCATATCTTAACCAACCAACTGAGTTCGAAAGGCTAGAAAAAAGTGAAAAAAGATAAAATCAACAACCTGCACAAGCGAAGAACGCGTATTTTCCTATTTTTCATTATTTCAAATCTAGCACCCCTCACATCTTGTAACTGAGTTCGTCCTCCTTGAAGATAGTGAAAAATTGTAAAATGGAACCGGTTCTTCGAGCAGATCTTCGTGGCTTCGCCACTACGCTGTCCGTTTGCTTAGCTGCTAAAGCAGCAAGAGCAAAAGGCAACCACATTTTCCATATTTTTCATGACTTCAGAACAGTCGGGCTCATATTTTAAAGGAGTAAACAAATGCAAAAGAACCCCTACGCGCGTTTGAGAAATGTGCTGTTTATCACATTGGTGATAACATTCTCAATCCTCATTGCTGGTGGTCTTTCAATTTTCAAAAATGAAGCACCCCGTCCTTCTCAAATTGTAAACGAGCAGGGCAAAACTTTAGCAACCAAAACGCAACTTATCTCAGGGCAAGCGACTTATGAGCGCTATGGGCTTGGTGACTATGGTTCATATCTTGGAGATGGCGCTTATCTTGGCCCTGACTACAGCTCAGAAGCGTTACATATTTACATTCAAGGAATGTATAAATATAAAGCCCAAAAGTTGTTCAATAAGAACTGGTCAGACCTTTCTGATATTCAGCAAGAAGGCATCAAAGGTCAAGTAGTCAAAGAAATCAAGAAAAATCGTTACAATACCAAAACTCACCAATTGGTCTTGACCGATGCACAAGCTGCAGGTTTCAAATATGAAGAACAATATTATCACAAAATGTTTATCAACAATCCTTCAGAAGCAGGCTTGCCAGAAAACTTGATTAAAGCACATAATACAGGGGCTTATCAAGCCAAAGGAAATCAAGTGGATTACCTCGCTGATTTCTTCTTCTGGGGTGCATGGTTATCTTCAACCGAGCGACCCGAAGGAGGCTCAACCTATACCAATAATTTCCCATATGACCTTGAAGCAGGGAATAATGTTTCGATGACGGCAATCACTTGGTCAGCGATTTCGGTAGCCATCCTTGTCGCGGGTCTTGGTATCATCATCTGGTACGAACGTCGCTACAATCTCGAGATGGCAGACCGTTATGCTGAGGGAGATTTGCCCATCATTGATGCAGATAAAGCAATCACAAGTTCACAACGTAAAGTTGCCAAATACCTTGTGATTGTCGTTCTCCTTTTCCTTGTTCAAATCATGCTTGGAGAATTAATGAGTCACTTCTACGCCGAAAATTCTTTCTTTGGTTGGAACATCCAAAATATCTTCCCATTTCCAATTGATTTGACATGGCATTTGCAACTCGTTATTTTCTGGGTAGCCACCTCTTGGCTAGCCACAGGAATTTACGTTGTTCCTCGTGTCCTTGGACGTGAACCTAAACGTCAAGGATTGCTCGTTGACTTATTATTTTGGGCATTAATTATTGTCGTCGCAGGTTCAATGCTTGGCGAATGGGCAGGGACAATGGGCTGGATGGGCAAAGTTTGGTGGCTCTTCGGACAATATGGCTGGAAATATATCGAACTAGGTAAATTCTGGCAAGTCCTCTTCATCATCGGAATGGTACTCTGGGCCGTCATCCTTGGTCGTGGATTTGTCCCCGCCATTCGTAAAAAAGCAAAAACGAGTTATCTTTTTGATAGAAAGCACTTAGCCACCATGCTTTTTGTCGGTGCGCTTGCTATTCCATCATTCTACGTGGCATCGCTCTTCATCATGCCCGACTCACACGTTACTTTCGCCGACTACTGGCGCTGGTGGATTGTCCATCTCTGGGTTGAGGGTGTCTTTGAAGTCTTCGCCGTCCTCCTCATTGGTTGGCTCATGGTTGATATGCGTTTGACGACCATCAAATCTACGATTCGTGCGCTCTATTTCCAAATGATTTTGCTCCTCGGCTCTGGTGTTGTTGGGATTGGGCACCATTACTACTGGATGGGCGATAACTCCATCTGGCTGGCGCTCGGCTCTTCATTTTCCGCCCTCGAAGTTGTCCCACTCTGTCTCTTGGTTTGGGAAGCTTATACGCACTATAAGGTTTACAAAGATTCAGGGGTAGAGTTCCCTTATAAAGGAACATTCATTTTCCTTGCAGCCACAGGATTGTGGAATGCTTTCGGTGCTGGTGCGCTTGGGTTCTTGATTAACTTGCCAGCAATTAGTTATTTTGAACATGGAACAACATGGACATCAGCTCATGCTCATGGCTCAATGGCTGGGGTTTACGGAATGTTCTCCATTGCAATCCTACTTTATACAATGCGTTCAGTATCTAAGAAAGAATATTGGACACCAAAACGAGAAAAAATGGTGGTCTGGTCCGCTTGGTTGACAAATATGGGACTTCTTGGGATGCTAGTGATTACTCTACTTCCAGTAGGATATATGCAGTTGACAGATGCAGTTGAACACGGTTATTGGCACGCTCGCTTAACAAGTTTTTACCATAGCCCACTTGTTTCAGGATTGTTATGGGCACGAATGCTTCCAGACCTTGTGTTTACAGCAGGAGTTATTGTTTTGATTATCATTGTTGTTGGAGCTTTCTTCAATCTGAAACCAGCAGAAAACGAACAACATGAAAAAGAATCAAAGATTGTACTGGATGAACTTGCAGCAGAAAATACGTAATTAGTATAAATTGGTTTGTCTGCGTAGAAGCTGCTTTTATACTAATTCGATGTCTAGATAGACATGAATCAGTATATTTAAAAATTGTTTAATATGCTGTAAAATGAGAAAAATTGACATTGTAGTTAAAGTCCAGAGCGCAATAGCCGCTTTAAAATCTTGTCAGTTCTTAAAGTAGCTAGCATAGTGATAGGAAAAATGAAAAAATACTTTTTTAAAAGCTTAGTCGTATTATATATTTTAAGTTATTTATTACCTTACATGAAGCTAATAAGTGTGGAAACTTATCGCTTTCAAGCACATTTTGGATTTGAATTTGTAAAGAAAAATTGGGTCATGTATTTGATTTTAGTCCTCTTGTTCATCTTTTATTACATCATGCGTGGAAAAAATAGAATTTATAATATTTTCGTTGGCATATCTTTTACAGTGGTTAGTGTATTTACGTATAGTCAAGTTTTACATTTAGACGCTACAAATGTAGGAAATTCTTTAAATATGATGGGAAAGCTCTTACTTCCAGGATATTATATCAGCACTTTATTTGGCTTACTTATAGGTATTTTATTAATGAACGAAGCTTTAAACCTTCCAGACAATAAGAAAAAGAAACTCGCACAATAAATGTGGGAGTTTTTATTATGAAATGTTTTTGTAAAATAACAACTGAGTTATGTTACAGATAAAATAAGAAAAAATCGGTATTGAACCTAATAAATGTAGAGCTAAAAATACATAATGTAAACATTAAAATACTTTTAAAATCTGCTAGAAACAAATCATTTGACAAAACAACATAATGTTGAATATCTTCTTGACAAAGTTAGTGAAAAGGAATACAATTACAATGTATTTACAAAGCGAAAGAGGAAATGGGATGAAATATATCGCCATTGTCGGCACCAATGCTAGCTTTTCGTACAATCGAAAGTTACTTTGGTATATGAAAAAACACTTCAACAACCAAGCACAAATTGAAGTTGTTGAGATTACAGATGTACCACTTTTTTGTGAGGACATCGAAGAAATCCCCACCAAAGTTCTAGAAATTGCAAGAGCAATCGAGGAAGCTGATGGTGTGATTTTTTCAACACCTGAGTATGACCACTCTATCACTGCAGGATTAAAATCGCTGATTGAATGGCTTTCATGGGGTTCACTTCATCCCTTGACGAATACACCTGTCATGATTGTTGGTGTGTCATTGGGGAATATGGGAACTGTCTTTGCGCAAGAAAATTTGCGCCAAATTCTTAGTTCACCAGGTCTTGATGCTTTTGTTTTACCATCAAATCAGTTTTTATTAGGGCGCGCAGCAGAGTCTTTCAATAGTCGTGATGAGTTAGTAGATGAACGAACAATTGGTTGGTTGGAGCATTGCTTTTTAAACTTTGTGACTTATACAAAGACCTTGAAACCAATGCGAGCATTAGCAACGGACCGTACAGGAGCATCATCTAGTAAAAATCAAGAAGAAAAAGTACCACTCCTTGAAGAAGGAGAGGGTTGGTGGATTGAAGATACTAATCTTGGATTCCCAGTGATTTCAGATGCTGATACGGGGGCTTCAGAATATGAGGAACCTGATGAAGCGGTAAAATCAGTCTATGCACAAATTCTCGAAGAGGGTGATGGTTGGTGGATTGAAGAAATTGGACTTCATTCGGGAGCTAAAGAAGATGGAGCAACTTCGGCATCTAAATCAACTCATGGTAAAGTTGCAGATGCTAAAGGACAGCCTGATACTTCAACAGGTGCATCAGAACACTAATGGAAAAATTAGACAAGATTGCAACAAAGAAAATATCAAAGCGATATAGGGCATTAGGGACAGTCATTGATTTAACAATCTATGGAACAACTGATGAACAGTTGTTGGATGATGGCTTTCGTCTCATCAAATATTATGAGGATATTTTTACAGTTAACCGTGAACAATCAGAACTGATGATGGTCAATGATGCAGCGGGTATTAGCGCTGTGCAAGTTTCGGATCCAGTGTATCAGTTGACAAAAATTGCAGTGGGAAAAAGTCAAGAGCATTTTGGTTTCAATGCAGCAATTGGTCCTTTAGTTAAATTATGGCATATTGGATTTTCGGATGCTAGACTCCCTCAGCAATCAGAGATTGATGAATATCTTAAATTAATCAGCCCCGATGAGATTATTCTTAATGATGAAGAATTTTCTATTTTTCTTCCCAAAAAAGGGATGGAAATTGATTTGGGAGGTATTGCAAAAGGATATATCGCTGACCGAGTTCAAGACTTATGGCGAGCGCATGGGATTTCTTCTGGAATGATTAATCTCGGTGGGAATCTAATTTTGATGGGAGAAGCTCCTCATCAAAAAAATAGAAAGTGGCGCGTTGGAATTCGCAATCCACTCAATAATAATGGTATTTCTATCGCTCAAATATTAACAAGGGAGAGTTCAGTTGTGACTTCTGGTATCGCAGAGCGACATATGGAAGTAGATGGAAAATCCTACCATCATATTATTGACCCTGAAACGGGCTATCCACACAATAATCAGATTGCAAGTGTTACAGTTTTATCAAAACGCTCAATTGATGGTGAGATTGAGACGACAAGACTGTTTTTCGCAAATCAACCGATTGAGAATTGGCTAGAGAATCATCCAGATGTCTATGGAGCAATCTTTATTAGCCGAGACAAAAAGATAAAGGTAGTCGGAATACCTCAAAGTCAAGTCTATATTGCTGATTCGAGCTTTGAATTTGAATAAAAATATAAAGAAAAGATGAACAAAACTGTAATCTAGGAGTATGAGAAGCATCTGGATAATGCTCCTTACCTAGAAATAGATATGCTTATGTTTAAAACGGAGAGATAAGAAATGAAAGAACGTAATTTGATAGAAGAAGATGCCAAAACTTTTTTTGAGGATGGTTTCGTGAATTTCCCCACAGGTAAGATGAATTTACACTTATTGCGCCAAGTATTAAACACTATTCCATTTGAAATTGACCTTATTGATGCCAATGATGAATTTGTTTACTTTACTGACGGAGAAAAACGGATGCACCAACGTTTTGTTGAACAGTTAGGTAAAAATTTACTTGAACTGCATCCAGAAAAACCAGAACGCATTCGTCCAACGGTCAAGAAAATTTTGGAAAGTTTCCATGATGGTTCAGCTGACCACTATGAACAATGGTTCCCAATGGGAGAACATACTTGCTATATTAATTATTATGCGATTCGTGATATTGATGGAACTTATTTGGGGTGTATGGAATTTACAGGAGACATCAAACGTATTCAAGGATTCCGTGGTGTTCGCACCCCTCATAATTCTGGTAAATCAGAATAATTTAACAGTATAAGGGTTCTGTCAGTGCTGACAGAATCTTTTTTTCTTACTGACAAACCACAAAAATAATTCTTGTCAGTACTGATAGTTTTTGAGAATGACTTTGTCAGTGGTATTTTACAAAATTGAAGAGATTACTTCATTAGTAGGGAATTTTTTCTTCCCTACTAATATTAGTAGAATAATCTGCTAGAGTTTCCGCCTAAAAGATGGAGGAGTTTTAGCAGTCACTTGCTTGGTTAAACTAAAAAATACTCTCATCAGTCCTGACGAGAGTATTTTTTATTATTTCATTGTTGGGAAGAGTAAAACGTCACGGATTGAAGTTGTACCTGTGAAAAGCATGACCAAACGGTCAATCCCGATACCGAGTCCGCCTGTCGGTGGCATACCATGCTCAAGAGCTTCAACATAATCATAGTCAATGCCTGTTGCTTCGTCATCACCCAATTCTTTATCACGAGCTTGAGCCTCAAAGCGTTCAAGCTGGTCAATCGGATCATTTAACTCGCTAAAAGCATTGGCAAATTCATGTCCATCAATGAAAAACTCAAAACGATCAGTGAAACGTGGATCTTCTTTGTTCATCTTGGCAAGCGGCGAGATTTCTTTTGGATGACCAAAAACGAAAGTCGGCTGAATTAATGTTTCTTCAATATATTTCTCGAAAAATTCATTAATGATATGCCCAATTGTGAAATGTTTTTCGACATGAATATCGTGTTGCTCCGCCAATTTGACCGCTTCATCAAAAGTCATTTCTTGCCAGAAGTCCACGCCTGTAGATTCTTTGATGGCATCGACCATGTGGACACGACGATATTTGCCGCCGACATTGATTTCTTTGCCATTGTACTCGATGACTTCTTTGCCGACAATCGTTTTAGCAACGTGTTGGAAAATGCCTTCTGTTAAATCCATGATATCATTAAAATCGGCATAAGCCTCATAACTCTCAAGCATGGTAAACTCAGGATTATGTGTTTGGTCCATTCCTTCATTGCGGAAAACTCGCCCAATTTCATAGACTTTTTCCATGCCACCGACAATCAGACGTTTTAGGTAAAGTTCCAAGGCAATACGCAGCGCCATATCAAAGTCCAAAGCATTATGGTGGGTGTAAAATGGTTTCGCAGCAGCACCACCAGCTTCATTGTGCAAAACGGGAGTTTCTACTTCAAGATAACCACGACCATCCATGTAACGACGAATTTCGCTAATGATTTTTGAACGGGTCAAGAAGCGTTCAAAACTTTCACGATTTGAAATCAAGTCTAAATAACGTTTGCGATAGCGTGTTTCAGTATCGGTCAAACCATGAAATTTTTCTGGAAGTGGGCGAAGGGCTTTAGAAAGGAAAGTAACCTTTTTTGCTTTAATCGAAAGTTCGCCCATATCAGTCTTCATGATTTCGCCCTCAACACCAAGAAAATCCCCGAGATCCGCTTTTTTAAAGATTTCGTAGTTTTCATCGCCGACTTCATCTTTGCGGACATAGAGTTGAATCTGGCCTTCACGGTCTTGGAGATGGGCAAAACCAACTTTCCCTTTTCCACGTTTTGTCATCAAACGACCAGCAACGACTCCTTGAAGTTCAAACTCATGAAGCTCTTCTTTGGTTTTGTCATCATATGCTGCGTGGAGTTCAGCAGAGTTATGTGTACGTGTAAATTTATGTCCAAATGGGTCAATTCCTGCTTCGCGCAGATTTTCCATTTTTTCGCGACGGACTTTCATTTGGTCATTAAGTTCTTCAATTTCAGCCAAAATATAGCTCCTTGTAAATTTTATTCTCTCTATTTTATCACATTTTTACCGATTTTACAGCCAAAAATTGATAGAAATGAAGCTGTTTGAAAGCAAATAATGAAAAACCAGTCAAATTTTAATGACTGATTTTTTAATTATTAAATCCGCGCCCCAAGTCCCAAAGAAATACAAACCAACACCACTAAAATAATGATAATGGTACTGAATAAACCAAGAAGTAGCGGTTTAAAGCCAAGTTTTCGTAGAGATTTGATATGAACCCCAAGACCTAGTGCAAACATTGCAGTAGTAAGAAAAAATTGTTGGAGCAACTTGATATTTGCAGCAATAGGTTTTGGAATGACATTGAGTGTTGCAATAAACATCAGGATAATAAATCCAACAACAAACAAAGGTAAAAGGGCAGGACGTTTAACTTTTGTGCCCTCTTGATAGAGTTCATGTTTATCAATAATCTCAACTTCTTTACGACGGAAAATTCCGAGTAAAAAAACAACTGGAGCAAGTAAGGCGACTCTAAAGAGTTTGACTAAGATTGCAGTAGTTAATAATGCACCACCACCAGCAATTCCAGCGGCAGCAGCAGCCTGAGCGACTTCATGAGTTGAACCTCCGATAAGAGTGGCACCATTTCCTAAACTCATACCAAGCAAATGATAAATAAGAGGACCAACACCAATCATAATTGTTCCAAACAGAACGACCAATGCGACGGCAGCAGCCACTTTTTCTTCGGTTGCCTTGACAGTACCTTGGATTCCAGCAACAGCAGCAGCGCCACAAATTGAAAATCCAGAGGCAATGAGTGTAACTAAATCCTCATCAATACCTAACAAACGTCCGAGGAAGAAAGTCGCAACAAAAGTAATGGATACGGCGCAGATATCTGTTATAATGACTCCCCACCCTAGCCCAAGTACTGTTGACAAAGAAACTTGAAGTCCTAAAAGTGCAACTCCCCAACGCAGTAAACGCTTTGCAGCTACACCAATTCCTGGTTCGAGAGTTTCTGGAATAGATAAAAGATTGCGAGCAGCGAATCCCAATAAAATTGCCAATAAATTTGCACTGAGGGCTGGAAAATAGACACCTTCAATCATACAAGCAAGACCAATAATGGCACAAATGATTAATCCAGGCCAAATATTTCTTTTTAGAGTTTGGACAGGAGATTTTGCGGTAGGAGTTCCCAATCTTTCTATGTGAAAAGATTTCTTTATAAAATTATTCATAGAGTGATTATAGCGCGCTTGAGTTTATTTGTAAAATAAATTATAATAATCATATTGATTAAAAAAGGTAATTAAAGATGTTTTCATTATTTAAAACTTTTGTTGCAGTGTATGAGACTAAAAGCTTCACTCGTGCAGCACAACAGCTCTATTTCTCGCAGCCAACGGTTACGGTGCGAATCAAAAAACTAGAAGAAGAACTAGGTACTTCCCTTTTCTTCAGAGGAAAAAATCATGAAGTTATCCCAAGCGAAGCGGCAAACCAGCTCTACAGCAGGGTTGTAGATTTACTGGAGCAATGGTCAAAAATAGAGCGGGAGCTCCAGCAGAACACTTCTAAACGACAGTCATTTAAAGTTGCAGTATCTCATAGTGTGGCTGGCAGTGTAATGCCTCAAATTTTTCAAGAATTTATGCCAGAGATTAATCATTTAGAGATGGAAATTTCAACTTTTAATTCAGATAAAGTTTTTGATTTAGTTTCTAATCATGAGTTGCATTTGGGAATTATTGAAAAACCTTTGATGGGAGCGCGGACTAACACTTTTCCTATTTATGATGACGAGTTGGTACTTGCAGGGAATCTTGAATCGGATTTATTTTTTATTCGTGAAAAAGGTTCTGGGGTCAACCATTATACAGAACAATTTTTGAAAGAGTGTGAGAGTATTCCGAAAAACATCGTTACAATGAACAGTAACGAGTTGATTGTTAACCATCTGAATGCTGGACTTGGTGCTTCAATCATATCAAAACGCTTTATTGATAATGAAATTCCCTTTGTAAGACTAGGAGAGAAATATAAGCGGGTATTTTATGGTGTGACTTATCTTGATGAGCACCAACCTTCTATAAAAAAATTAACCGAGCGTATTAGAAAACTAGGAATGAAATCAAAAGAAGATTGAAAAAACAAAAGTTAGAAAATATACTTTGAATTTTCGATAGATAGAACATAGTTTTATTATTTTTTGGTATAATTGAGTTCGCATGATTATAAATGAGTAAAAAAGAGAAATTCCAGAACCTTTGCTACGCAAAGAACCTTGAAATTTCCTATTTTTCATCATTTTTTGGTAATCATGCTCACATCTCGATATAATTGAATTCGCAGAAAAAATCTGAAAGAAATAGGAAATATGGTAGTTTACGACGAAATTATGGTTCGCTATGGTGAACTTTCAACGAAGGGGAAAAATCGAGGATTTTTTATCAATCGTTTGGCAAAGAACATTCGAGAAGTTTTATCTGATATTGAATCGCTTAAAATTACGGCGGTACGCGATAGAGCGCATATTGAGTTGAATGGGGCAGATTATGAAGAAGTTTCTCGCCGCTTAACAAAAGTATTCGGTATCCAAAATTTTTCACCATCAATCAAGGTAGAAAAATCAGTTCCAGCTTTGAAAGAAGCTGTGGTCGGATTGTTTGGCGAAATTTATCAGAAGGGTCTTACTTTCAAAATCGCAGCAAAACGTGCAGACCATGGTTTTGAGTTAGATTCAACGGAACTTAATTTGACTTTGGGTGATGTTGTCTTTGATCATTTTGAATATGCAGCGGTACAAATGAAAAGGCCTGATATTACATTACGTGTAGAAATTAGGCAAGATGCAGCTTATCTTAGCTATGAAACGCTTAAAGGTGCGGGTGGGATGCCTGTTGGGACGGCTGGACGTGGTCATCTTATGCTTTCTGGTGGAATTGACTCACCTGTTGCAGGATATTTAGCACTCAAACGTGGTGTTGAAATTGAGGCGGTTCATTTTGCATCACCTCCTTATACCTCGCCTGGTGCGCTTAAGAAAGCGAAGGATTTAGCTGCGAAATTGACTGTTTTTGGTGGTTCAATTACATTTATTGAAGTACCATTTACGGAGATTCAAGAAGAAATTAAAAGTAAGGCTCCACAGGCTTATTTGATGACACTAACAAGACGTTTTATGATGCGTGTGGTTGATTGTATCCGTGAAGAGCGCGGAGGAAAAGTGATTATCAATGGAGAATCTTTGGGGCAGGTGGCAAGTCAAACACTTGGTTCAATGTCAGTCATCAATGAAGTGACTACTACGCCAGTCATCCGCCCTGTTGTTACGATGGATAAGATTGAGATAATTGATATTGCTGAGAAGATTGATACTTTCAATCTTTCAATCTTACCTTTTGAAGATTGTTGTACTGTTTTTGCACCACCAAGCCCTAAGACAAATCCTAAACTTGAAAATTGCCTTCAATATGAAGCACGCTTGGATGTTGAGGGAATGGTTGAGCGAGCGGTGGCTGGTATTATGCTTACGACCATTACTGGTGAAAACTGGAATCAGGAAGAGTCTGTTGAAGAGTTTGCTGACTTGCTTTAATTCAAATAATCCTGCGGATAGCAGGGTTTTTACATATACAAACAAACTATGAATCATAGCCTAAGCTTGACAAAGTGTTAAAACAAGACTATAATTACTAACGGTATTAATTAAAATGAAATAATTAAGAAATAAAAATAAATTTATCCTTATATGATACTAGACTAATTTTAAAATATTTCATTTCATAGTTAGTCTGATAAGTGACTGCTTTTGGAGCGATGCATTAAAATAGTGGTTGTAAAACAAAAAATAGATAAATAAAAGTAATGGCTAGATTACCTCTAATTTTGGTTTCTAGCTATCATTTTTTTGTTTATGGGCATAATAGCGTATGAGAGGATTTATATCTTGAAAGAAGGGATTTTTTAAATGTCAGACAGAATAAAAGCTTTAATTGCACTGGGAGTTTTTACATTTATGTCAACCTTGGATGGGTCAATTGTGAATATTGCTTTGCCAACGATGTCGCGTGAACTTCATGTTTCTACTTCACAGATTACTTGGGTGGTAACAATTTATCTTATTGTTATCTCCGCAGTTGTGCTTATTTTTGGACGACTGGGTGATTTGATTGGAAAATCGAGAGTTGCTCGGATTGGTTGGGGAATTTTTATTATTGGTTCATTTTTAGCGGGACTGAATTTTGGTTGGGGCCTTGGTTTCTTACTTCTTGCGCGTGTGATTCAGGCTATTGGTGGCGCAATGTTTATGGCCACTGGGTTTGGGATTATTTCTGAAATTTTTCCTGCTGAAAGTCGAGCAAGGGCGCTATCTATCTCGGCAATGTTTGTATCGGTCGGATCGATTGCAGGGCCTGCGCTTGGAGGTTTGATTCTTCAAGTCGCAAGTTGGAATTATATTTTTTGGATAAATGTGCCGATTGGGATTGTTGCTTGGATTTTTGGGAGTCGGGCTTTGCCAACGGAAAAATCGCATGGAAAATGGTCAGATGTTGATGTGGCAGGTGGAACACAGATGACTGCAGTGATTGTTTTGCTTTTCTTGGCGCTGAACTTCGGGCAGACTTTGGGCTGGACTAATCCTATTATTATTATTGCTGTGATACTTGGAATTGTACTTTTTGTTAGTTTCATCATGACAGAAAAAAGAGTTGAAAAACCTTTGCTTGATCTTGGGATTTTTAAGTCAAAACTGTTTTCATTAAGTATTATTATGGCGCTTTTAAACTTCACTGTCGGGATGTTTTCAAGTATTCTTTTGCCATTTTATCTTCAAGATTATCGCGCTTATGGGCCCGGTATTGCGGGGTTGATTATGATGGCCTATCCTGTTGCGATGCTGATTTTTAGTCCGATTGCGGGTTCGGTGGCGGACAAGATGGATAAGGAAATTGTTACTTTTGTTGGGATTTCTGGGATTGTCTTATCACAGGTGGGTTATCTGATGATTAATCCACATTCTGCGCCGTGGTTGGTTATTATGATTTTATTTGTTCAGGGAATGTCAATGGGAATTTTCCAAAGTCCGAATAATGCACTCATCATGAGTACGGTTGAGCGAAAATATCTTGGTATTGCAGGTTCAGTTAATTCACTCGCACGAAATGTGGCTTTTGTACTGGGTACCTCACTTGCAACTCTGATTTTATTTACTGCTATGTCAAGTCAATTAGGCTATAAAGTGACCACTTATCTTGCTGACAAGCCAGATATTTTCTTACACGGATTTCATGTTGCCTTTTATTTCTCAGCGTTTTTGGTGTTAATTACTTGGTTCTTGGGTCTTTTCAGATTGATGGGAAGAAAGAAAAAGGTTTGATAACGGTCAATTTGGCCGTTTTTTATATTATTAGTTTTTTATGATTAAATTTCATATTAATAATTTTTGAGTGTAGATGAATGCTAGGAAGAATTAGGTAAATATTTAAAAAAATGATATACTGATAGCGTAAAAATTTTGTCAAAGGGAGTGAGTATGGAGAATGAATTCGATAAGATAGAACCAATCATAGAAAGTATTGTTTTAGGAAAAGTTATAAAAGAGTATCGAAAAGCTAGCGGTTGGAGCCAATCAAAGCTTGCAGATAAGCTATTTTTTACTAAATCAACGGTTTGTGATTGGGAGAAGGGACGAACAGAACCAAATTTTGAAACATTAACTAAGCTCATAAAATTACTTCATATTGATGTCATAAAACTTTTTGGACTTTTATCCATTCTTTCATTGTTAGGTGATGATTTAGTTGAATTTTTATTTTAAAAATACGAATTTTCCGTATTTTCTTATATTGACTAGGGTAATCTATAGGGTTATAATTATTTTGTAAACGTTTACTAAAATAAAATGTTGGAGAGAAATTATGAAAAAAACAATTGCTTGTTTTGTAGTTGGAGGTGTACTTCTTGCTGGAGTAACACCAGTATTTGCAAACAATCATACGGATAGGGCTTGGGGTGGGACACTACCTCTACTTCAGGCGAATCACTATACTAATGCTTATCAAAAAACAGATACTTCTTCAGGATATATTAAATTAAATACTATAGGCAAAGGTGGAATTAATGCTTATATGCAACTCTATGATGGTACGAGTGTTAATTCTCCAAAAGTCAATCTTAAAGCGGGTCAATCTAAGTATGTTATCAATTATGCTTATGAAAATTACGGTCAGGTAAATGTTCGGATGGCTGTAGAGTCAGATTATCTTAATGTCGTGACAATTGAGGCACATGGGGTTTGGAGTCCAGATTCTGTTTAAAATGATAAATGTTATAGATATTTCATGGTTTAAGAGTTTCATGTAGAAATGATGGGACTCTTTCACCTCATTCATGGTTTTAGAAAGCAAAAATATTATGAATCAATTATTATTCCGTTCTCAATTGAAAAAGAACTTATTGAGTTGGAAATTAGTAGTGATTGTTGGTGTGAGTATTGGTTTGGTTATTCTTGAACAAAAAACAACGAATAATTGGCATTTGGTAAAAAGTAATAATTTTTTGCATTATGTTGTTTTGATGGATAAATATAGTTTGGCTGGAGTAGCTTATTTATTGGTTTTGCCTATATTAAGTGCTTTGTTAGGTGGAACAATCTATAGTGGGGAATTTCATTCAGGACGTATTATTTCTCTGCAAGCTCGTCTTTCACGGCGCGAAATTATAAAAACAATAAGTTTAAGTAGCTTCATATTAGGTGGTATAGCAGCAGTCATACCTATTTTGGGAAGTGTTCCTGTTGCTTTTGTTGTCTTGTCACGGTTTGATTTTATTTCAGGAAATTCAAATTTTTCAATTTTTGAATCAAACTTTTGGGGTTATTCTTTGTATGAACATAGTCAGATTGCTTTAATTTTGATACTTTTAGGTTTACTTTTCATTTTTGGAGGGTTAGTGGCGGTTGTGTCGACGGTTATTTCTTTTTATACAAAAATTAAGTATATTGAACTTCTTTTGCCTTTTGTATTCAGCTTGATTTGGTTTTTGCTTGTTTCTGCTATTGGTTTTCCAGAAATGGGACATATTGTTTTTCTTGATTTTCCTGTTAGTTCTGGTTTTCCAAACGTTGATCTTTACCTTACGGTCGCTTATTTTATTTTGGCTATAGGCAGTGTGGTTTTAATCACAAGAAAGGAAAGAAATGATGATTTTGCTTGAGGTAAGACGGAATTTTCAGCGGCTTTCTTTCTTGGTAAAAATTGTTGCTTTGCTTTTGGTTGTCATTAATTTAGCCTACGCCCTTTATTTTTTTGGATATTCTGGCATATCAGCAGGAGGAACTTGGTATTTTGATTTTACTCAGCCTTTAAGGTTTTCGGCTTGGTATTTACCTATTTTTTTGATTGTTATTTCTGGTTTATTAAAACAGAGAAGTATATTTGAGCAGATTCGCTTTACAACTGAACAGAAATTTAAAGTAGATTTGCTTCTTATATTATTATCAATGATAATGATTTTGGCTGTAACTGTCCTTCCTGTAGCTATTATCGTTCTGATTAGATTCTCCCCCATTTTTTAGATTGGTTTTATGAACTTTTCATTATTGGACTGGAATATTTTATGATGTTAGGTTTGGTTGGTATGATTTATTATTTTTTTAGTCAAATTTTCCGACAAACATATTTTATATCTGGATTTTTGCTTGCGATGTTTATCAGTATTTCAGTATTTAAGAGTCAATTTACGAATCAGGTCATTTTTATGTTCTTCTCCCAAAATAAATCCTATGATTTTCCGTTAGTTATTAAGTTGATGACTTTCGTTGGTTTGATTTTATGCTTGAATGCTGGAAGTTATGAGCTCTTGCGACGCAGGGAGAGTCTAGGGGAACGTCAATGAGAAAGGAGTGGCACTATTTTAAACAGGGAATTCAAATACAAAATGTTTATAGAATACTGTATTTATTGATCTTGATTTTCTTTTTATTTTTATACTATTTTGGAGATAAGGGATACGTGCTGATGCCTTGGGAATTTTATAAAGAGAGGCAAGGTTTCTCTATAGAGAAGGTTCTTTTGAGCAGTATGCCGATTATTTTCTACTCCATCGGAATTTTGCTTCCGATTGAACATTTTAAGAATTATTTGACAGATATACGAATTTTTGAGATCATTCGGCAGCATAAGAGTCGTTATCGCTATGGTTATTTTGTTGTGTTTTCTTTGACTTATATTTTTAGTTATATGGCTTTAAATGTGATTTTGATGTGGTTCTTGGGTTATCGGGGAAGTTTTGGAAGTGGAATAGGGCAGGCGGGCCTGGTAATGGGGGTTTTATTATCAATTGTTGCTTTGTTTTCTCTTTTTGACTCTTGGAGTTTAGGAAATGTGGTTGCCCTTATTATTTTGATTGTTTATAGTGGTTTTACTTTTCCAGAGCGTAAAGAAATATGTTTTTTGGGAATATTATTTGTTGCTTTAGGATTTATCAATCATTTGATTTATCTGAGGCGAGAGATTTATTAGGAGCATAGTATGTATATTGAAATTAAAAATGTGACAAAGACAATAAAAAATAAAGAGGTGTTGAGTCAAGTTAGTTTGTCTCTTGAAGCTGGAAAAATACATGGCTTTGTCGGAGCAAATGCATCAGGAAAGACGATGTTATTTCGAGCAATTTGTGGATTTATAAAGCTGGATGAGGGGATGGTTAAGATTAACCAACAGCCTGTTGTATTTAATTCGGCATTGCCTGTAGATATTGGTTTGATTTTAGAAACTCCTGGATTTATTGGTAATCAAACCGTGATGGAAAACTTAAAATATTTGGCTTCTTTACACTCAAAATATGATGAAAATCTTATCTTAGAATTATTGAGAGTATTTGATATTGAACAGTATGTAAATAAAAAAGTGAGCGCTTTATCACTGGGAACTCGCCAAAAAATTGGAATTATTCAAGCGGTGATGGAAAATCAGGAATTACTTGTTTTGGATGAGCCCACTAATGGATTGGATAAAGAATCTGTTGCAGCATTTATTCAATTGGTTGAGCGTTTGAAAAAACAGGGTAAGACCATTTTATTAGCTTCACACAATGAGTATGAACTGAGAAAGCTTGCGGATACAATTACGGAGATTTCTGAGGGAAAAATTGCTAACTTTTCAGAAATTTAATCATAAAAGTTACTGGCAGGATTTCTGTCAGTGAATTTTTTTCTGTAAACAAGTTTACATGTGTAAATTTTCACGTACTAATTTTTAAAAGATATGAAAAAAGTTTGATATAATATTTTTCGTACTCACAAATAAAATTATTTAAAGGAAATAGAAAAATGTCTAAACTTCTCGTTGTTAAAGGTCACCCACTTACTGCTGAGTTTTCAATGTCACTTAAAGGACTTGATGCTTTTGTTGAAGCTTACAAAACTGCTCACCCAACTGATGAAATCGAAGTGCTTGATGTTTATAAAGAAAATATTCCAGCGCTTGATGCTGAACTTGTTGGTGGAATGTATGCAGGTGAAAAAGCGACTGCTGAACAACAAGCGCTTCTTAATGCTTACAGCTCATATACTGAACAATTTGTAACAGCTGACAAGGTTGTCATTGCTAACCCAATGTATAATTTGATGATTCCAGCTGAATTGAAAGCTTGGATTGATACTTTGAATGTTGCTGGTAAAACGTTTAAATATACTGCTGAAGGCCCTGTTGGACTTTTGGGTGGTAAAAAAGTCCTTCAACTTCAAGCCAATGGTGGTTTTTATGAAGGAAAAGATCCTGCAACTTTCTATATGTCATCAGTTTTTGGTTTCATGGGTGCTGATTTCAAGCAAATCGCTATTGAAGGTCATGCTTATGCTCCAGATCAAGCAGAAACACTTCTTGCTGCATTTATCGAAAAAGTTGAAGCAGAAGCTACAAGTTTCTAATCGGAAGAAGTCTGTCAGTATGCTGACAGGCTTTTTATTTGAGGCTGCTTGAAGAAAATGGTGGTTTTTTAGAGAAGCAGCCTTGCTGATAGACCAGTGTTATCAACTGTCATTGGTAAATTGATAGCTGTCATTATTTGTAAATTTTAATGAGAAAGGTTTTTTTTATGGCAAAACATATTTTTAATTCAGAGATTGATTGGGCAGGCGGCCGCAATGCTGTCGGTCATTTGCAAACGGGTGTGCTTAAAGAAAAAATATCTGTACCGAGCTTGATGGAGGGGCCAGGTGAGGGAACGAATCCGGACGAGATGTTACTGGGAGCTGCCAGCACTTGTTACACCATTACTTTAGCTGCTATGCTTGAGAGAAATGAGATTGGGCTAATCAATCTCAAAGTGGACTCAACAGGTGTGGTTGATGTTACAAACGGTGTTTTTACTTATGAAAAAATCATTCATCATGTTTTTCTAAAGTTGACCTCAGAAGCAGATGAAACGAAGGCACGTAAACTTGCAGAACGTGCTGAAACGAGTTGTATGATTTCAAGAGCAATTCGTGGTAATGTCCAATTAGAAACAGTAATTACGTTTGAAAGTTAAACAGTATTAATTTGTTCTGATGACTTAGTTTACTATATGTCAATGACTCTAAAAATGAAGTCAAAACTAAATTCAAGGGTTGTCGTTCTGACTTTTGCTCTTGCTGCTTTAGAAGTTAAGAAACGGATAGCAGAATCAACGAAATTGCGTAAACCGGTTCGTAGAACGGTGTGCGAAGCGCGTGGCACAGCAACGAACATTTAGCAACTTAGAGCGAATGGATAACTGTGGTTGATGGATAGCGTAGCTGTAAGCGAGGATAGTGCTACTTTGATAAAAAATATCTGTCAGTATGCTGACAGATATTTTTATTTTTTACGCCGTTCTAAAAAGTCAAAAAGTAAACTGCGCTGGTTGCTTGCTAGTGTGTAATCTTCAAGCACATTAACGTTAAGACGCATATCTTTGGCTTCACGAGCTGTGAGTTGACCTGAACTCTCATATTCAAAGATTACTTTACGCTCAAGATAGTAGGCGCGCATCATTTCTGTTAAATTGGTCGGTTGAGCTTTATTCACAAGTCGTGAGATATGTCCACCAGTTGCAACAATTTCGGCGGTTCTAAGCCGTTCTGCTTGAAGAAAATGAAGAAGCTGGTCATCAAATACACCTTGTAAATTATCTAAGGCTTGCAAGATAAGTTCCGTATTACTGAAATAAAGCTCTGTGATTTGAGTACGAGTCGTTTCGATTGCATCTTTTGTTTTTTTGAAACCAAAATCAATATGTAGGAGTTTAGATAAAAGAAGATGAAAACCACGTACAATGACAACGTAAATAAATTGAATGCTGGAAACGAGAGAGTGAGCAACAGAAGACTCTAAAGAGTGAATGTACCGTTGATAAGTTCGGTAGGTATACATTGAAATTTTATTCTCACGAAGTGCGACTTCAAGTCCTTCTGATTCAAGACGAATAATCAAAAGCTGCAAATCATTATAATCAATGGCTAAGTCAGTTGATTCTTGTTCAATAATCAACTGTTGGATACGCTCTTGATAAGCATCTATAGCAATACGATAACCTTGAGGATTTTTTGCTTTTTTACTATCTTTGGCTAATTCTTCAACAACGTCGGTGAGAATCGAAATTTTAGAAATATTGTTGACTTTCACGACTTTTTTTATCGCAAAGAAAGGCAAAATAAACATTCCAACTAAAAAGCTAAGTCCTGTCACCGCCGCGGCTAAAAAGACAAGAACGGGTTGTGAGTCAATGACATTACGAGGAATAAGGAGAATTGTGGCAATACTTACAGTACCTTTTGAACCAGCAAAAGTAAGTAATAAAATATCATTCCAGTAAGCGATAAAAGTTTGTCTTCTACGGATAGATTGGATCCAATAGTATAGCGCAATAATAGCAAAACGCAGAGCAAATAGTCCAATGGTTAGGACAACAGCAAGCAATAATAAATAGGCTGATGAGTACACAGGACTCATCAGTAAAGGAACAACGAGCTGGTACAATTCAATTCCGAGGAAGAAGAAGACAATGGAATTTAAAATAAAAGTGAGTGTGTCCCAAATGGTACTTTTTAATTTTGCGACTTGAGCATCGAAAAGTGTCGTTCGTTTAAGTCCATTTGCTGACATTACCCCTGCTACAACAGCTGCGATGATACCAGAAACATGAAGCTCCTCGGCAATCAAAAAAGCGGAGAGTGGAATGGCTAATTCGAGTAAGAGGTAACCTGGAACATCTCTGGCATCAACATCTTCTAGAAGTCGTAGAATAAGGTTCTTCAGATAGATGAGAACAAAACCGATAGCACTCCCTCCAATGGCAGAAAAGACAAGCTTCATCGTAGCATCTGGTAGAGAGAAATACCCCGTGACCAAAGCAACCATAGCGATTTGAAAGGCAATGATTCCAGAAGCATCATTGAGTAGGCCCTCCCCCTTTAAGATGCTCATGACACGTTTAGGGAAACTAAAGTTCTTAGATAAAGCACCAACGGCGACAGCGTCTGTTGGTGCAAGGCTGGCGCCAAGAGCAAAACAGGCAGCAAGTGGAATTCCAGCATAAATCCAATGAGAAATGAAGCCAAGTCCAAGCGCAGTAATAAAAACTAAGGGAAAAATAAGAACAAGAATGACTTTACTGTGTTTTAAAATATGTTTGACATCTGCTTCCTCGCTCTCACGAAAGAGTAATGGCGCAATAATAAAGCCAAGGAAAAATTCTGGAGCAACGTGTAGAATTTCATCAGCGCCAAAAAAACCCAAAATTAGTCCAAAAACCACTTGAATGAGTGGGAGGGCAAGTTTTGGGAAAACTTTGTTAAGGACATTTGATAGGACGAGCGTCAGAAGGAACACGATGACATAAAAAATGGTATGGAGCATAGATTCCTTTCTTTTTATAAAGTTAAGAATTGTTTATACTAGTTCACCCCTAAATCTTCGTAGCAGATTTGGTAGGTGAACTGCAAATATACTGCCTTGCGCTAGCGCAAGAAGTGGTTTGCGTGGGACGTAAACTTTAATTTCTAAATGGAATATTTAGAAATTAAACAGTATTAGTAGGATAATGCGATATTTTACAGCCCAAATAACATCATGAATCACTGACAGAAATCTGTCAGTAGTTATTTCAAAAATTATAAGTTAAATTAACACCAAAAGAGCGAATTTCTTAGAACCAAATCGCTTATTTCGGACGTTTTTTAATTTGTTCTTTTTTCGCGGCAATTTTTTCTTCAATTTTTGAGTAATCTTTTTTTGTTAACAAAGCTTTGCAGCGTTTGAGCTCAAGCTCAGTTAATTGACGTTTAATCTTATCTTTACGAGCAGCATCAAATTCACCGCTTTGGATATAGTCTAATTTTTGCTCAAGAATTGATTTTTTATTTTTGACGACATCAATGTAGTATTTAAGCTCAGAAATTTCTGTTTTTGAAGCATTTTTGGAACGCAGTTGACCAAGTTTCTCATCCAAATGAATTAATTTTTTAGAAATCATATCAATATGAGAAAGAAGTTTGTTCTCTTTTTCTTCAGTTGTAAGCGATGTGAAAGCATCAAGTTCTGGTGTACTTTCATCATCATTTTCAGAGCGTTTATCTAAATACAATTCACGAAGAGTTTTTAATTTTTCTTCAATATCTTTATCTATCATTTTTATCACCTAAAACTGTTCAATGATAACATTATAACATAAAGCTTTAACAAAAAAAATACAATGTCTTAAATTTTTATTAGGAATAATGCATAAGAAAAAAGAGCCATGAAGCTCTTTTTTAATTTTTCCAGAAGTTTTCACAGTATCAAGTCTATTGTGAAAAAATGATTTTAATCAATAAGTGAGTACAAAATTTTTCTTTTTACCGCGACGAATCACAGTGACCTGTCCGTCAATTTTGTCAGCAGCTGACAGAGTATAAGTTAGGTCTGTCAGGCGCTCACCATTGATGTAAATCGCACCGTTTGTAATATCTTCTCTAGCTTGACGTTTAGAGCTTTCAATACCAGCAGAAATCAGTAGTTCAACTAATGACAAATCTTGGTCAGCACTGACAGTATAGTGGGGAACAGCTTTCAAACCAGCCAAAATATCTTTGGCTTCTAAGGCTTTCAAATCTCCTCCACCAAAAAGAACTTGCGTAATTTCGACAGCGTGTTCATAAGCTTCTGTACCGTGAACTAATGTCACCACTTCTTTTGCTAAAGTTTTTTGAGCCAAACGTTCATGAGGTGCAGCTTCAAATTTGATACGGATTTCTTCGATTTCACCTAGTGTCAAAAAAGTAAAAATTTTGAGCATTTTGATTGCATCAGCATCATCAACATTGAGCCAAAATTGGTACATTTCATAAGGTGAAGTTTTTTCAGCGTCAAGCCAAATTGCATTTCCTTCAGATTTACCAAATTTTTTACCGGTACTATCAGTGATAAGGGGAATGGTGATCACGTGTCCTTGTTTGTCAGCTTTCCGACGCAGCAATTCTGTTCCAGCGGTCATATTTCCCCATTGGTCAGAACCTCCAAGTTGTAACGTGACATTATGAAGTTGATTCAGTTCGTAAAAGTCATAACCTTGCATGATTTGATAAGCAAACTCGGTGTAAGAAATACCCGTCTCCATCCGTTTTTTAACAGATTCTTTGCTAATCATATAATTTACGGTGAAATATTTACCAACATCACGCAAAAAATCAATGAAAGTTAAGTTTTCAAACCAATTATAGTTGTTGGTCATCTCGGCTTTATTTTCGCCATTTTCAAAATCAAGAAACCGTTCAAGTTGACTTCGTATTTTACCAGACCATTCTGTGACAGTTTCTTTAGTTTGAAGAGAACGTTCATCATCTTTAAAAGAAGGGTCTCCGATGAGCCCAGTTGCCCCACCAACAAGTGCATAGGGTTTATGCCCAGCGAGTTGCAAACGACGCATTGTCAAAATTAGAACAAGATTTCCTAAATGAAGAGAATCTGCAGTAGGGTCATAACCGACATAATAAGAAACCATTCCCTCCGTGAGCGCCTTACGGAGCAGCTCTTCGTCAGTTGTTTGGAAAATCAAACCACGTGCTTTAAGTTCGTCAAAAATGTTCATTTGTTAAATCCTTTCGTTTAAGATGGGAGCAACACTGTCAAGAAGCGTAAAGAAATAAAAAAATGTGGCTCTACTCGTAGAACGGCTTCCATTTTGTTTTTTCTCAAGATTCTGGTGTTGCGAGCTCAGTTATACCGAGATGTGAATATGATTGGCAAGAAATGATGAAAAATAGGAAATGTCAAGGCTATTTGCATAGCAAAAATTATGGAATTTATCTTTTTTCGCTCATTTTTAATCGTACGAATTCAATTATACCAAAAAAATTTCCGAAACGTGCGAAAATTTAGAGTAAATTTGGTATAATAGGGGCATGAAAAAAGACCCGATTGATTCTAAAGAAGAAATAGAGAATCGACTTCAAGATAAAATGGAGGCTAGAAGGCGTCAGAAAAAGGCGAATTCAGCTAAGATCACAAAGAAACAAGCAAAATCGGATGATACTGGTGATAGTAAAACAGCTTGGTCAACAACTTTTAGTGTTGTTCGTGGAGTAAGTGTCATTTTTGGTATCATTTTTGTCATGTTAGGAGTATTTGGTACTGCAGCTGGAATAGGCTATTTTGCACGTCTTGTTGAGACAACAAAAGTTCCCGCTAAGTCTGAGATGTTGGCTAAAATCAATGATATTCATGGTGTTTCAGTCATTAATTACTCAAATGGTCAGCCGATCTCTGATATTTCAAGTGACCTTGTACGAGTGACTGTGGCTGGAGATGCAATCTCAAATAATGTCAAGAATGCACTGATTTCTACGGAAGACGATACGTTCAAAACAAATGATGGTGTTGTTCCAAAGGCTGTTGTTCGTGGAATACTTGGTTCTGTTGGTGGTGGTACGAGTTCTGGCGGGTCAACGTTGACTCAGCAGCTCATCAAACAACAGATATTGGGAGATAGTGTCACTTTTCAACGGAAAGCGAGTGAAATTGTTTATGCCCGTGCATTGAATAATTATTTGACTAAAGATCAAATCTTAACAGATTACCTGAACGTTTCGCCTTTTGGTAGAAATAATAAGGGACAAAATATTGCAGGGGTTCAAGAAGCTGCATTGGGGATTTTTGGTAAATCAGCAAAAGACTTATCCGTTCCAGAAGCTGCTTTTATTGCAGGATTGCCTCAAAGTCCAATCGTTTATTCTCCGTATAACGCAGACGGTTCTTTGAAATCAAAAGAAATGCTGAGTTACGGGTTGTCTAGGCAGAAAGATGTCTTGTTTAATATGTATCGTGGTGGCTATATTACTAAAGCTGACTACGATAAGTACAAAGTTTATGATATTTCAAAGGAGTTTTTGCAACCTGCTGCTGCTCAATCACAAGAGCATGGCTATCTCTATAATGTCGCTTACACTGAAGCGGTAAATCATATTTATGACTATCTTGTGCAGCGTGATAAGGTCTCGGCTACTGAGCTTGGAAATGACAGCACAAAGCAGCACTATCGCGATTTAGCTGAACAGGCTCTCCAAAATGATGGCTATGAAGTAACTACGACCATTAATCAAACGATTTATAGCGCTATGCAAACTGCTGTTGCACAGCATGGGGGAGAGCTCCAAGATGGGACTGGTGAAGTTCAAACAGGGAATGTCTTGATGGACAATTCTACAGGAGCCGTAATTGGTTTTGTTGGCGGCTTGAACTATGCTCAAAATCAGAATAACCATGCGTTTGACACTCAACGTTCGCCAGGTTCCTCTATTAAGCCAGTATTAGCGTATGGTCCTGCAATTGATATGGGCTTGATGGGGTCTGCCACAATGCTATCAAACTATCCTGCAAAATATTCTTCAGGTCAGGATATCATGCACGTTGGAGAAAAGGGTTCCAACACAATGATGCCATTGGGTGAAGCTTTAGATGTATCATGGAATATTCCGGCTTACTGGACTTACCAAGATATTTTGAAATCTGGAAGATCTTCAGAACCTTATATGAGCAAAATGGGTTATGATATTAAAGATTACTCAGTAGAATCATTACCATTGGGCGGAGGTGTTGACCCTACAGTAGTTCAGCATACCAATGGTTATCAAACTTTGGCAAATGGTGGTGTGTATGAGCCTTATTATGTTGTTCAAAGCATTAAAGATGATACAGGCAAGGTTATCTATCAACACCAAAATAAACCAACACAAGTTTATTCTGAAGCAACATCAACGATTATGGAGTATCTGCTGAATAATGTCATCACATCTCAAAAAACGTCAACTTTTTATGGAGTGTTGTCACAAATTAATCCAAGTTTGGCACAAAATGTGCAATGGACAGGTAAAACTGGGACAACAGACGATTATACAGATGGTTGGTTGATGCTCTCAACTCCTACTGTAACACTGGGAAGTTGGATTGGACATGACAATAATTCTCCAATGGGCTCGCTCACACCTTACTCCAAAAATGGAACTTATATGGCCAATCTGGTTAATGCGATTAACGCAGCTGACCCAACAATCTTTGGACCAGGTAAAAAATTCCCAGATCCTAATAAAGATCCAAATGTCACAAAATCAAAAGTTCTTGTGTCCACAGGAGAAAAAGCAGGAAAAATCTCAGGAGGAGCTTTGAATGGAGTTAGCATAAGTGGTGCGACTACAACTAGTTTCTGGGCAACAAAAGCTGGAGCACCAGTCACTCAGTATAACTTTGCAATTGGTGGATCAAGCTCAGATGTAGCTGATGCATGGAGTAAAATCTTGCCAAACTACAAGTCTGAAATCACCAAAAGCTCAACAACACCTTCCTCTTCTTCAAAAAAGGCAAATAATTGAACGCTGATAAGTTAAAAGATTTTTGTCAGCATACTGACAGAAAAAATAAATTGAAAAAACTTCGAAGAAGGTAATATTCTTCGAAGTTTTTATTATTTTGAAAGTTTTGTTAGCACTGACAAAGCATCAAGATAGTGTTCATTTTTACAAGAGGCAATATTTTTTTCGTCAGTAATGTAGTAGCCAAATTTTTCATAGACTTTGACAGCACGTGAACTCCAAGTCTGAGTGTGGAGGTAAAAGTCTTGATCTTTGTCGAGCTCAACCATTCTCTTTGTAATAATGGTCAGTAAACTTTTACTGAGTCCCAAGCCTTGAAATTCTGGCAAAACAGCGACCCAGTGGAGCTTTGGAACTTTAGTATTATCCTTAAAGTCCCACCAAGCAGTTGCGGTTGCTACTTTTTGTCTGTCTGAATTTTCAAGGAAAATAGTACGTTTTTCTGTTTCTGTCAGCACTGACAAAAACTTATCAGTAAAATATTTAAGTGCCAAATCTTCGTCAGTAAATTCGCCAACTGCTGTTTCAATTTTTGCCCAATCTAGCTCATCTCCAGGCTGAAAATTAACAACATGAAAACCATTCAAAAGTGGATAATCAGGGATTGGTGAGCCTACTGGTCTTTTCATAATAAAGTCGAAAAAAGGAAGGGATTTATCTAACAATAGTATCTCCGAGTTTAAATTTTGAAATTTTCTCTGTCCTCAACAAGCTAAACGTTTACCAATAGCAAATTATACTAGCTCATCTTTAGTTTCTCCTAGAAATTTATTAGATGAACTGCGTATATACTGCCTTGCGACGTTTGGGAAAATCAAGGCTTTTCTTATCCGTAACTTTGACAAAATGCGTCAAGCACAAACTTTAACTTTTGGGCGGTACGTTTGAAAGTTAAGCAGTATTAGTAATTTTTGACTTGAGCAACTTTCTCAGCATCAAGAGATTTTATGATAGCACGCAAAAAGTTTTGGGCCTGATTGAAGTCATCAAGGCTGAAAATCGTTTGGTGACTGTGAATATAGCGAGCAACAACACCGATTGTCGTTGAAGGAACACCAGCGTTTGCTAGGTGAGCAGCGCCAGCATCAGTTCCGCCTTTGGCGATGTAAACTTGTGTCTTGATATTTGCATCTTCAGCAGTATCAAGCAGGAAATTTTTCATGCCGGGAAGCATGATATGACCTGGGTCAAAGAAGCGTAGCGTTGTACCAAGACCAAGGCGCCCATTGCTATCCCCAAAAGTATCACCTGCTGGTGAGCAATCTACAGCAAAGAATAAGTCAGGATTAAACTTTGTTGTTGCTACTTTTGCACCACGTAGTCCAACTTCTTCTTGGACATTTGCCCCAATAATCAGTGTAATCGGAAGTTCTTTATTTTCCAAAAATTCGAGTAATTCAAGAATCATCAAGCAGCCATAACGATTATCCCAAGCTTTAGAGATGACATTTTTACCATTTGCGCTCAGGATTGTTTCTGTTTCTGGAATGATGATGTCGCCTTGAGCAACGCCATATTCAGCAAGTTCAGTGGCATTATCAAAACCAGCATCAAAAATGATATCTGAAATGGCTGGGATACTAGGAGTTGCACCTGTTCCACGAAGAAGATGTGGAGGTAAGCCACCGGTCACAACAGGGATTTTTTTGCCTTGACGTGTGAAGAGGGTAAAGCGTTGTGCCGAAACGACAAGAGGGTTCCATCCACCAAGTGAAACAACACGTAAAGTTCCGTCAGACTTGATTTCAGATACCATGAATCCTACTTCATCCATATGTGCAGCTACCATGATGCGCGGTGCATTTTCTTTTTTGCTTTCTTTGGTAACAAAAATACCACCAAGTCCATCAAATTCAGGAGTGTAGCCAAGTTCAATCATACGTTGTTTGAGGTATTCACGTACAGGTGCTTCAAATCCAGAGGTTGCTTGAAGCTCAGTGAGTGTTTTGATTTTGTCGAAAAGTTCCATTTTTTCTCCTTTATACTAGTTCATCTCTGAAGCTGTGTTAGCAGATTTAGTAGTTGAACTGCAGATATACTGCTTTTAGTTTTGCTTGCTAAGCAAACGGATAGCGTAGACCATTCATAGAATGGTGCACAAAGTGTGTATCTTGTGACGATTGGAAAAAGCAATTTTTTGCTCATTCGTAAACTTTAATTTCTAAAAGAAACTTTTAGAAATTAAAATAGTATTAGACAAGGTGTGAGGCGTTTGTTTAACTGCTAACTCACAGCACACCATTATTATGTCAAAATTTACTGACAGACTTTTGTCAGTACGATTTTGAGGATTTACACTATAATTATAGCAGGATTTATGGTAAAATTTCACTATGAAAAAAATATTGAAGTTTGGTTTAGGTATTGTTGCGGGAGCAGCAACCGCTCATGTGGTCTATCATGGTTATAAATCTATGGAAGAAAATCTACTTCGTGAACTGACTGATACAGCACGACAGCATTTTTCTGATGAGAAAATTGATGTTGTATGGATTTTTGAGGACCCAGACCACGGGGCATATTTCAAAGGAGGCGTTGTGAATGGCAACAAAGCTATTTCTTTTGAAATTAATGCAGAAACCTTAGAAATATCAAGTGAGAAAAATACAAAAATTAAACTGATATAAGTTTGTTTTTGATAAATATTGGAGGAAAAAAATATGATTATCCCTAAAAATATTGAAAATTTGGCAGAACTTGTCAAAGCACCTGGAAAACACGTCTTCTTTTTTACAGCTGGTTGGTGTGGCGATTGTAACTTTATCAAGCCTAAAATGCCAGAAATTGAGGCTGAAAACTCAGAGTTTGAATTTATTGAAGTGGATCGAGATGAATACATGGATGTAGCAGTCGAATGGGGGATTATGGGAATTCCAAGTTTTGTTGTTATTGAAGATGGCAAAGAAACAGCACGTTTGGTCAATAAACTTCGTAAAACAAAAGAAGAAGTTAATACATTTTTGGCAACAGCTAAATAAAAAACACTGTCAGTGCACTGACAGTGTTTCTGATACAATGTCAAAGCTGTCAGCATACTGACAAAAACTAAAGAGGAAAATAATAAAATGATTGCAACTTACAATACACATGTAGGTGATGTTTTGATGCTCATCGTAGCAAATGATGAAGGAAAAAAAGTCAATTTCGAACGCAAAGGAAAAATTGCTCGCGTTTTTGTTGAAGAAACAGGAGCAACCGTTGCATGGAACATTTTTGAAGCAAAATCAATTCTGTCAGCACTGACAGAGCTTGAACACAATGGACAACTTTTCTTGTCATCTGATGATGTTGAAATTCTTAATAAAGAATTTAGAAAATCAGGCTTTGATGAAGTACTTGTCTACGATGCGCAACCAAAATTTGTTGTGGCTGAAATTGTTGAAATGGAAGAACATCCTGACTCTGACCATCTTCATGTTTGTAAAGTCAATGTTGGTTTTAAAGAACCTGTTCAAATTGTCTGTGGAGCACCAAATGCAATAGTTGGCTTAAAAACAGTAGCCGCTTTACCAGGAGCAATGATGCCAAATGGTGCGCTTATTTTTCCAGGTGCATTACGAGGAGTTTTATCTTTTGGAATGCTTTGCTCAGCGCGTGAGTTAGAACTTCCGAATGCTCCACAAGTCAGAGGAATCATCGAGCTTTCCCAAGCATTATCAGCGGGAGAAAAATTTGATTCTAAAACGATGTGGAAAGCATAAAAAATGTGACAAATTCCTTTTGTTTACGTATAAGTAAACAGGAGGAATTTTTTTAATGAATAAAACAATGCTTATCGGCAGACTCACTAGCTCAGCCGAACTATCGAAAACGTCAAATGACAAATCCTACACTCGTATCACATTGGCAGTCAATCGCCGTTTTAAAAATGAAAATGGTGAACGAGAAGCAGATTTTATCTCAGTAGTATTCTGGGGAAAATTAGCAGAAACACTCTCTTCCTACTCCAAAAAAGGAACACTTATCTCCGTAGAAGGAGAAATAAGAACTCGAAACTATACAGATAAGTCCAATCAGAAACACTATGTCACTGAAATTTTGGGAATGAATTACGACCTACTTGAAAGTAGAGCAACGATTGCTTTAAGAGAAAACGCAGCAAAGACGGAAGAAATATTACTCGAAGCTGAAGAATTACCTTTCTAATACATCAGATGGATAAGAAATTATATTGAAACAGGTTTATATCTATAATCCTAAATAAATTGGCGTTGCTCCATCACTCCATCAATTGATAAAGAGATACAGCAATTACAGTTAATCAATCTAATAATCAATTTAGTAGTGTCACATTGATACACAATAGAAAGAAGTTTTTTCTTGACTAAAACTGACCTTTGAGATAAAATAATAATCAGAGTTAGCACTCTTTATCTTAGAGTGCTAACAAAAATAGAAAAATTAACTTACGGAGGTATTCTCATGTTAAAACCTTTATTTGACCGCGTAGTGTTACGTGTGAAAGAAGAGGAAGAAAAATCAATTGGTGGTATTGTACTTGCAGC
Source organism: Lactococcus allomyrinae (assembly GCF_003627095.1). Classification (NCBI taxonomy): domain Bacteria; kingdom Bacillati; phylum Bacillota; class Bacilli; order Lactobacillales; family Streptococcaceae; genus Lactococcus; species Lactococcus allomyrinae. Next base: position 2,614,364 of record NZ_CP032627.1, read on the forward strand.
TGCAGCTCAGGAAAAGCCGCAAATTGCTGAAGTTATTGCCGTAGGACCTGGAAAAACGACAAACCACGGCACGCTCGTTGCACCGACAGTAAAAGTAGGAGACACAGTTGTTTTTGAAAAATTTGCTGGAAGTCAAATTAAAGTGGATGGAGAAAACTATCTTATCGCCCACGAAAGCGACTTACTTGCCATTCTTGATTAACATAAAACTGATTAAATAATAAGTTGAGAAGTTTGTACTAAACGAAAATACAGTAGTTTAACTTTTTTTGTTTTATATGCTTGCAAATTTTAGCTTTAAATCCAGAGTAGCTAACAAATAATTTTCGTGATTTTAGAACAAACAATCTTCACATCTTAAATCTTAAAGGAGATGAAAAAATGTCAAAAGAAATTAAATTTTCAAGTGATGCTCGTACTGCAATGATGCGAGGAATTGATATTCTAGCAGATACTGTAAAAACAACATTGGGACCTAAAGGACGTAATGTTGTTCTTGAAAAATCATACGGTTCACCATTGATTACTAACGATGGGGTAACAATTGCCAAAGAAATTGAGCTTGAAGACCATTTCGAAAATATGGGAGCAAAGCTTGTGAGTGAAGTAGCTTCAAAAACAAATGATGTTGCAGGTGACGGAACAACTACTGCAACAGTACTCACTCAAGCTATTGTCCGTGAAGGACTAAAGAACGTGACTGCTGGTGCTAATCCAGTTGGAATTCGTCGTGGTATCGAAGTGGCAACAGAAGCAGCTATTGCAGCAATTAAAGACATGGCAATCCCTGTTCATGATAAATCAGCTATTGCGCAAGTTGCAACAGTTTCATCAAGAAGTGAAAAAGTTGGTGAGTATATTTCTGATGCAATGGAACGTGTGGGAGCCGACGGTGTTATCACCATTGAAGAGTCAAAAGGAATGCAAACTGAACTTGATGTTGTTGAAGGAATGCAGTTTGACAGAGGTTATCTCAGCCAATATATGGTTTCCAATACTGAAAAAATGGTCGCTGAATTGGATAATCCTTATATTCTTATCACTGATAAGAAAATCTCAAATATCCAAGAAATTTTACCTCTACTTGAGCAAATTTTGAAAACAAATCGTCCATTGCTTATTGTTGCTGATGATGTGGATGGTGAAGCACTTCCAACACTTGTGCTCAATAAAATCAAGGGTGTATTTAATGTTGTTGCAGTTAAGGCACCAGGATTTGGTGATCGCAGAAAAGCTCAACTTGAAGATTTGGCAATTTTGACGGGTGGAACAGTGATTACTGAAGAACTTGGTCTTGATTTGAAAGATGCAACACTTGATGCACTTGGTCAGGCTGCAAAAGCAACAGTTGATAAAGAACATACCACAATTGTTGAAGGTGCTGGAATGCCAGATGCTATCGCAAATCGTGTTGCGATAATCAAAGCACAAATTGAAAAAACAACATCAGATTTTGACCGTGAAAAACTTCAAGAACGCCTTGCGAAACTTGCTGGCGGTGTAGCCGTTATTAAAGTTGGTGCTGCCACAGAAACAGAGCTTAAAGCGATGAAATTGCTCATTGAAGATGCTCTTAATGCCACACGCGCAGCTGTGGAAGAAGGTATTGTTTCAGGTGGAGGAACTGCTTTTGTTAACTCAATTGCCGCTCTGGATGCTTTAGAATATGAAGGTGATGTGCAAACAGGAATTAATATTGTACGTCGCGCTCTTGAAGAACCGGTACGTCAAATCGCTGCCAATGCTGGCTTTGAAGGTTCTGTTGTTATTGACAAACTTCGGTCAACGTCAGCGGGAACAGGATTCAACGCTTCTACAGGCGAATATGTGAACATGATTGAAACAGGAATCGTGGATCCAGCGAAAGTCACACGTTCTGCTCTTCAAAATGCAGCTTCAGTGGCTGGATTGATTTTGACAACAGAAGCAGTCGTTGCAAATCAACCAGAACCAGCAACTCCAGTTCCACCAATGGACCCTTCAATGATGGGTGGCATGATGTAAAAACTCATTATAAAAGTAGAAGATTAAACTAAAAGTCTCTTGAACATTCAGGAGACTTTTATTATTATCAACACATATTAACAACCTAAAAAAATAAAATTAAAAAATATTCTTTATTGAGTTTCATTTAAGGAGATGCTGTTACAATTGGGTATACTCCTAAAAAATATCTTTTATACTAATCCAAAACTAAAAAAATGCTCGCTGGCAAACCGAGCATTTTTTTTATATATTATTATAAGATAAGTTCAAATATCGAATAATTTACTTGCGTGTTCGTGACTTGTATCAATAATATTAACTTCACGCTTAGTATCAACATCATGTTGTTGGAGATATCCATCCATTGTGAGATGAGCAAGTTCTTTGATGTTATTATGAAGACTTAGATGCCCAAGAAAGATACGTTTTGTTTTGTTACCAAGTATGTTAAACGCAGCTTCTGCACCATCTTCATTAGACAGATGACCTTGGTCGCTTAAAATACGCTGCTTTGTTTTCCAAGGATACCCACCCATACGGAGGATCTCTATGTCGTGGTTGGATTCCATTAAATAACCATCTGCGTTTTCAATAGTTCCACGCATTCTATCAGAAACATATCCTGTATCAGTTAGCATGACGAAGCTTTTATTGTCTTTCATGAAACGGTAAAACTGTGGCGAAATGGCATCGTGACTTACTCCAAAAGATTCAACATCTAAATCTCCAAAAGTCATTGTTTTTCCCATTTCAAAAATATGTTTTTGTTCAGAAGGAATCTTTCCTAATGCATTTTTTTCGTCTAGCTCAGACCAAGTGAGCGTATTGGCATAAAGATCAATTCCATATTTTCTAGCTAAAACACCAATTCCTTTAATATGGTCGCTATGCTCATGAGTAATCAAAAGTGCATCTATATCGTGGATATCACGGTCAATTTCTGCGAGTAAACTTTCTATTTTTTTTCCTGAAAGTCCGGCATCAACGAGAAGTTTCTTTTTAGGAGTTTCAAGGTAAAAAGAATTTCCTGTTGAGCCAGAAGCCAAGATTGAGTATTTAAATCCATTTTGTTCAATCATAAACACTATTGTAGCAGAAAATCCCAAGCAATGCATGGGATTTTTTTATTTTATCAAAGCTTAGCACACTAAGCTCCAAATTTCGCCTGACTGTCCTAGGGTGTTAGTGGATTAGCTGGGACAAGGTGACTTCATGTCAAAGATGTGAGCTTGTACCTTAAATTCAGTGATGAATTAAAATTCATATTGAATAAATCTTGGCTTCATTCTTCGCTAAATTCATCCCAATCATCGGAGGCAACATCATTATTTTCTGGTAAATAAGGAAGCGTGAAACTAAAAGTTGTTCCTTGTCCACTGCCTGGAGAAGTTGCAAAAATTGTCCCACCGTGCATTTTTACTATGTCATGAACGATGGAGAGTCCAAGACCAGTACCTCCAACCTTGGAGTTTCTTGATTCATTATCTACTCGGTAAAAACGGTCAAAAATTTTAGGAAGCGCGGATTTTGGAATCCCCATTCCTTGGTCAGAAATTGAAATTAAAACATCTTTTTCACGCGTTTCTACTGAAATTGTAATTTTTCCTCCATTTGGAGAGTATTTGAAAGCATTGTTGACAATGTTATCAATGACTTGTGCAATCTTATCAGTATCAATCTCAACCCAAACAGGATTATCTGGGAAGTTGCGTATAATGGTAAAATCTGCTGTAAAAAAGTCGTTTGGGTCGGTTTCCAAAATTTTATCAAGGCGGTTAATCTGAAAATTCAAGAAAGCAACGAGGTTAATCATCTCTTTGTTTAGTATAATCTTATCTTGGTCCATTCTTGAGAGCGTCAGAAGGTCAGAAATCATACGAATCATTCGGTCAGTTTCGCTTAATGAAACATTGATAAATGAGGTTGCGATTTCTTTATCGTCAATCGCCCCATCTTCAAGAGCCTCAAGGTATGCTTTGACTGAGGTAAGTGGAGTTCTAAGTTCATGCGAAACATTTGAAACGAATAAACGCCGTTCACGCTCAGCTTTATCTTGTTCAGTCATATCATGTAAAACGGCGATAATACCAGAAATAAAACCAGATTCACGACGGAAAAGAGCAAATTTGATGCGCAAAGCAATAAATTCATTACTTGAAATACGAGTTTCGATTGTGATTTCAGGCTCTTTTTCTAGCAAATCATAAAAACTATATTGATTGGCGATGTCAAGAATGTCAACAATATTTTTTTGCATCAACTCAGGTTCGGTTGTATTAAGATAATTTAGAGCGGACTTATTACACATGATGATATTTCCACGTCGATCAGTAGCAATAACGCCATCAATCATATATGCCAAAATACTATCGAGTTGATTTCTTTGATTTTCTAAATTGTTCTGAGTTCGAGCAATATTTTCATCAAGACTTTGAATCTTGTTATAAAGTTCAGTAAATTCACTGTTTCCTTTTGGAGGATTATTCTTTGATAAGTTTCCATTTTTGATGTCATCCATTTGCTTAGAGACATTTTGGAGTGCTTGATGTTGTTGAATGACAAAAAATAATACGAAAAGTAAAGAAAAAAGATAGTAGCCAAAAAAAGAACCAAAATGAGCAATATTATACTCAGGTTGACTCACAAAAAGAATGACAAAAAGAAGTAGATGAATAGCTACTCCTTTAAAGATGATTGAGTGAAAAAATTTAATCATGTGGGTTGCTCATGTAATAGCCGACACCACGACGTGTTGAAACGTATTGTGGGCGACTTGGTGTGTCTTCAACTTTTTCGCGTAAGCGACGAACGGTAACGTCAACAGTACGAACATCACCAAAGTAGTCATAACCCCAAACGGTTTCGAGGAGGCTTTCACGAGTAATAACTTCACCAAGATGTTGCGCAAGGTAGTAAAGTAGCTCAAATTCGCGATGAGTAAGGTCAAGTTGTTTATCGTTTTTGTATGCAGCATAGTGAGTTGGGTTGATACGGAGGTTTCCGATTGTCAATTCTTTTTTGACGTTATCATTTGACTCAGCAGGGCTAGCATTGACACGACGTAAGTTTGCTTTAATACGAGCTAAAAGTTCACGATTTGAAAATGGTTTTGTAACGTAATCATCTGCACCGAGTTCAAGACCAATGACTTTGTCAAATTCGCTATCTTTTGCTGAAACCATGATAATTGGTGTGTCAGAAGTTTTGCGAATTTCACGAGCAACATCAAGACCATCAATTTTTGGCAACATAAGGTCAAGTAAGATGAGGTCAGGTTGAAATTCTTTGAAAGCTTCAAGCGCTGCTTCACCATCGAAAGCTGTAAAGACTTCAAAGCCTTCTTTAGTTAGATTAAATTTTACGATGTCAGAGATTGGTTTTTCATCGTCAACAACAAGGATTTTTTTCATAGTTGCCCTTTCAGAGAGGTTATTTTTTATTAGTGAATATTTCTTGCATTTATTTGTATTGACAAATAAAGAAAGCTGTTTCAGATATATTATACAATTTTTAGTAAAATTACGCAAAAAGTGATGCTTTTCGTTCAAAAAAAAGCGGATAAAATATTCGATTTTTGGTATAATAAAGCCTATGAATGGAATTTTAATCACCCTTGAGGGTCCAGATGGCGCTGGTAAAACAAGTGTTTTAAAAAATATCTTGCCTGAATTAGAGAAAATGAATCAAGAAGTTGTTGCCACACGCGAACCTGGTGGTGTTCGGATTGCTGAGGAGATTCGCCAAATCATCCTGAGCCCTGAAAATAGAGAGATTGACTCTAAAACAGAACTAATGTTATTTGCGGCTGCACGCCGTTTGCATATGCAGGAAAAAATGTTGCCTGCTTTGCGAGAGGGTAAATTGGTTATTGTTGACCGATTTATTGATTCATCAGTAGCTTACCAAGGCTATGGACGTGATTTAGGTGTTGAGGTGGTTCATTGGCTGAATGAATTTGCGACAGATGGCTTGAAGCCTGATTTAACACTATATTTTGATATTGATACAGATATTGCTCTTGCGCGTATTATGAAAAATCGTTCAGAAGAAGTTAACCGATTGGATCTTGAGCGTGCAGAAATGCATCGTAAAGTTCGCCAGGGCTATCTTGAGATTGTAGCAAAAGAGCCTGAACGCTTTGTGAAGATTGATGCAAGTCAGTCCCTTGAAAAAGTGACTGTTGATGCATTAATGGCAATAAAAGAAAGATTTAATAGCAAATTTTGAGCTGTTTTGTTAAAATTCGATAGAACTTTATACCACAGGTGTCCATACGCCAAGCGTCCACTCGTTCTAAGTTGCTGAAGCAACAAGACGAAATGGCTCGCTCTATCTCCGCTTCACTGCGCTGTCAATTTTCGCTATGACACAAAAGTGTAAAGTGTCTAGTTGAAGTCGCAACTCGCTGAAGCGATAAAGCGAGGTGACTAGTGGTAACTGCAATTTAGCGTAGGTGTGTGGTACTAGTTGTACGCTATAAGGTTTGTCAATCTGTTGTTGGCTTTTACGGCGGATTAGCTATAGTTAAGCAGCTCAAATTATTTCAGGTTTGAGCTGACCAATCCTGAAAAATACTGACAGAAAGTTGTTAGTTTAACACGACTGGATAGAAAGCGTTAAATCGGCAGATAAAAGTATTGTCAGTGAGCATTTTTGATATTCACTGATGAGAAGAGTGGTAGTGAGAGAGGTTTTAATGGAGATAGCTGAAATACAACCCCAACTTTTTGGTCAATTTTCTACGATATTGCGGCAGAAAAAATTGAGTCATGCCTACTTGTTTTCAGGTAGTTTTGGTTCTTTTGAAATGGCAATTTGGTTAAGTCAAGCGATATTTTGTGAAAATTTGACAGATGGAATTCCTTGTGGGCGGTGCCGTCCTTGTAGACTTGTTGTTAAGCAGGAATTTGCGGATTTACATCTCATTGTGCCAGAAGGACAAACGATAAAAACAGCACAGATTCGGGAGTTAACGCAAGTTTTTTCAGAAGCTGGTTATGAAGGAACAAGGCAGGTTGTTTTGATTCGTGATGCAGAAAAAATGCATCCGAATGCAGCGAATGCTTTATTAAAATCTATCGAGGAGCCTGAGAGTGATGTCGTTGTATTTTTGTTAACAAATAATGAAAATATGATATTGCAAACGATAAAATCTAGGACACAAGTGATTACATTTCCCAAAAATACCTTGTATTTACAGGAACTTTTGGAAAAAGAAGGAATTTTACGAACCCAAGCGGAGCTTCTTGCGGAAACTTCTGATTCATTAGAGACTGCCCTTAGCATTTCGCAACAAAGCTGGTTTATCGAGGGACTGAAGAAATTGCAGCAATTTGTAAAATTGTTAAAAACATCAACTGATGAGACTTTTTTATATTTGTCAGAGCTGACAGATACTTTTGATGATAAAGAGAAGCAAGATCAGGCATTTGATTTACTTTTACAGCTGTTGGCTCAAGAAAAAATGAGTTCGCATCTTTTGAAAACGTTTAAAGCAGTAAGAATGTGGAGAAGTAACGTACGATTTGAGTCGTGTCTTGCTTTCGTGGTAATTGATGTTTATGATAATTAAGTTCACAGCACCAGCAGCTATGATACAACTTGATAGTTAAAGGGCAAGATTCTAGAGCATTAGAGAAAGTAAAGTGTAAGCTACTCTTTGAGTAGAATATTTCTTTATGCTTCTTGATGGTGAGACTCATAGCTTGTAATTGAGTTCTAAGCAGTCTTGCATCTTGATATAACTGAGTTCACATGATTAGAAATGAGTGAAAAAAGATAAACTTTATCATTGCTTACCAATCATGCTCACATCTTAGTATAATGGTGGCACAAAGCATCGGAGGATTAAATGATTTATGAAGTGAAATTTGAACATGGTGAAGCAAACGCTTTTGCAGAATCAGCCCTTGAGCTTGTAGCTCAAATGGGGGTTATAATGCAATCAGATAAAGGATTATTTTATGGTAAAATTATCCGAAGAATTGATGCGAATGTAGAAGCTTGTTTCGATGTGTTAAAAGAAGTTTCAACAGAGGATAGGAAAGAGATAAAATCACTTGAAGTGCAGTCTTTAGAAGCTAAGATAAAAGTTCGGGAACTGGTTAAAGCACAAGATTTGGACATGAAAGTGATTAATGTTGCTTATAACTTTGATAAAACTCAGTTGTTCATTTCGTTTACTGCGGAAAATCGTGTTGATTTTCGTGTTTTGCTGAAGGAATTAGCAACGACTTTTAAGACACGAATTGAGTTGCGTCAGATTGGAACGAGAGATGCGGCTCAACTTTTGGGAGGCATTGGTCCTTGTGGGCGCCCTCTGTGTTGCGCTAATTTTATGTATGAGTTTCCCAATGTGTCCATTAAAATGGCGAAAAATCAAAATTTATCTTTGAAACAAAGTAAGTTGAATGGACTTTGTGGTCGTTTGATGTGCTGTTTAACCTACGAGGATAAGTTTTATCAGGAAGCACAGAAGTTTTTCCCTGATTTTGGTGAGGCCGTTGCTACTGAAGAAGGTCATGGGAAGGTAGTTGGACTTAATATCTTAAAAAATCGTGTGAAAATCAGATTTGAAGAGTATAGCAAGGAATTTGATCTTGCGGAAATTGAGGTGAATCGTGGCTGAAAAATACGAAATTTTTGAACAATTGGGTGAATTGGAAAATACGTTAAATGCGACGTTGGCACAAGTGTCTAATATTCGTCAGGTATTAGATGCATCAATGACAGAGAATGCAACTTTACGCATGGAGCTTGAGAAATTACGTGAACGTTTGGCAGAATTTGAAAAGAAAGAAGTCAAAAAGAGTCAGACGAAAGACCAGCCCAATCCAAATTTGATTCAGATTTTTAACGAAGGTTTTCACGTCTGTCACTTGCATTATGCAGAGCGCTTGGCTGAGGGCGAGTCTTGCTTAGACTGCTTGGAGTTGCTATATCGATAATGGAAAAATTTAATATTCAGCGTTCATTTAAAGGTGAAAAAGTAGCAGGAAAGCTCTATCTAGTCCCTACTCCGATTGGAAATATGCAGGACATGACATTACGTTCGTTGGAAACGTTAAAAACTGTAGATTTAATCTGCTCGGAAGATACGAGAAATACGCTCCGTTTGCTCAATCATTTTGAAATCAAAGTGCCACAAGAGTCGTTTCATGAACATAATTCACACGAGAAGATTCCTAAGCTGCTTGAATTTTTGCATTCTGGAAAATCGATTGCACAGGTGTCTGACGCAGGAATGCCTTCAATTTCAGACCCTGGTCATGATTTGGTCAAGGCTGCGATTGCGGCTGAGATTGATGTGGTGGCCCTGCCCGGTGCTTCTGCTGGGATTACGGCTTTGATAGCGTCTGGATTGGTACCACAACCACATATTTTTTATGGCTTTTTACCACGAAAAAAAGGGGAACAACGGCAGTTTTTTGAGAGTAAGCTATACTATCCTGAAACTCAAATTTTTTATGAGAGTCCTTTTCGTGTGGCGGATACTTTGGAAAATATGAAGGAAAGTTACGGAAATCGGCACGTTGTTTTAGTGCGAGAATTGACAAAAATATATGAAGAATATCGGCGGGGGACGATTTCTGAAGTTTTGTCATCGCTGACAGACCAACCGATAAAAGGGGAATGTTTGATTATTGTATCGGGTGCTGATGAAAATGCTGTCAGTACTGACGAACTTGAATTGACTGCTTTAGAAGCTGTCAGTACACTGATTGCAGAAGGTTTGAAGACTAATGTTGCAATTAAACAGGTTGCTAAAGAGCGTGGCTTGAATCGTCAGGAGCTGTATGCTCAATTTCATGATTTATAAAAATAGAAACCGCCATAGTATTTTTTTATGGCGGCTTTTTTTAGTTTGTGTTAAGATAGTGTTTATATTAGCTTACGTTTGTGAGTGAACAGTAAGATGTAATATAATCGCTCAAATTTTTCTGTCAGTGCTGACAGTTTTTGATGATTATAACTTGAGTCACTGACAATACTTTGACTCAAATGTTGAAGGAGAAATGGATGAAAAAAATAAAATTTATAGCTGTTGCAACACTTGGGCTTGCTTCTATCTCTCTGCTCGTGGCTTGCTCATCTCAAAAGAGTTCAGGCGCAGCTAAAGATAAGGTAACAACGATAACTGTGGCGACTTCAGGAGACTCAAATCCGTATGAGTATACAACAAGCAGTGGGAAAATGACGGGCTTTGAATACGACATTTTGAAGCAAGCAGACAAAGATTTGAAAGATTATCAATTCAAATTCAAGGTTTACGATGATAGTGCCATTTTAGCAGCTTTGGATGGTGGTCGTGCACAGATTGCTGCAAATAATTTTGGTAAAACAAAAGCGCGTGAAGAAAAATATTTATTTAGTTATCCAGTTCGTCAAGGGATTGATGCGATTTTCTCAACATCAAAAGAAAATATCACAAAAATTTCACAACTTGCGGGCAAAACAACAGAGATTCCGACAGGGACAAACTATGGAGATATGTTTGAAACGTGGAATAAGAATCATCCTGACAAAAAAATCAATGTTAAGTATAGTCAGCGTCCACTGACAGATCGGCTGTCAGCAATTGCATCTGGTCAGATTGATTTCTTATTTGCTTCAAAATCTGCTGCTGAAAATTTGGTAAAAGAACACGCCATAACAGGTTTGGTGGATACTATTCCAACCGACTTGGACAAACAACCAGAATTTAAAACATATGATTATTTTGTGCTTGACAACAGTCAAACTAAACTTCAAAAAGCTTTAAACACAGAACTTAAAAAGCTTTACGAAAATGGCACGCTGAAAAAACTGTCAGAAAAATATTTCCATGACAGCCACATCCCAGCTGCTGACCAATTTCAATAAGTTGAAAATTACTGACAGTTTTTTGTCAGTAATTTTTTGTTTTGGAATATTTATTTTATGCTAGTTTACCTTTAAATCTATGTAAACGGATCTAGTGGTACTGTCTTTTCTTCTTATCATTTTGTCTTGATAACTTTGTTGGATTACCATTTCACCAAGCACCATAGCGAATCAAGTTGCAAGGCACTAAAGTACCGAATTTGTACCCTTCTAAGTAGGATGATTACTAAAACTTTTAGAAATCAAGCAGTATTAACAATGACCATCTACATTCTCATTTATCCATTGATTTTTCTCATCATCAAAAATACGTAAATGTTTGTCAGCGCAGACAAAGTTAATAATTTCTTTTCGATTTAACCCTGTTTTATCAATAGCTGAACGGATGGTAACGATTTCCATTTTTTCAAGTGCAAGACGTAATTCTTCTAATTTATTTTCCATAATTTTATTATACTTTATTTTGTCAGTACTGACAGAAATTTGTCATTGACGAATTTCATGGTAAAAGCTTGATTTTCGTGAAGAAATTTTATAAAATTGTCAAGTACGTTTTCGTATCTAACAGGTTAAATGTGATGAGCTATGCTACAAGGCGAAGTATTTAATCGGTGAATAAAGCTTTGCGTAAGCAGAGTGTCGGAGGCAAAATGACAATTAATAAAATGGGCATAGGAATTGCTCATTCCAAATTAATTTTGATTGGCGAGCACTCTGTTGTCTATGGACAGCCAGCGATTGCGCTTCCTGTCACAATCTTAAAGACAACAGTGACAATTACCGCTTCAAAATTTGGACAATACATTGAAAATAATGAATTTCGTAGAAGATTAGACTTGATGGGTGATGAGTTTGAAGGAATTCGTCAATTGATTATGCGTTTGCTTGCTAAATTTCATTCTTCAAGCATGCCATTTTCTTTAGAAATTGACTCAAATATTCCTCTAGGTCGTGGACTTGGTGCGTCAGCATCACTTGCGACAGCGATTACAAGAGCAATCTATGATTTCTTCGATACTGAACTTTTAGAAAAAGATTTAATCTTTTATGCCAATTTTTCAGAAAATATTACTCATGGTAAATCTTCTGGAATTGATGTGGCAACAGTCAACTCTGAACATCCACTTTGGTTCATCAAAGATGAAGCTATTGAACCGTTTGAGCTAAATCTCCACGGTTTTATCGTCATCGGAGATACAGGAGTTCATGGATTCACAAGCCAAGCGATAAATATTGTTAGAGAAAAACTAGTAGAAGAAAAGCAAGTGACACAAGCTTATATTGACCAACTTGGTGACTTGGCGAAAGCTTCAAAAAGTTTCCTCATGACAAATAAATTATCAGAACTCGGACAGGTCATGAATAAAGCACACTCCGTCCTATCTAGTCTCGGTGTTTCTCATCCAAGATTGGAAACTTTGGTTGATGTGGCGCTGAAAAATGGAGCGCTCGGAGCAAAGCTTACAGGTTCAGGGCTGGGTGGTGTGATGGTTGCCCTAGCTGAAAATGAAAAAGATGCGATTCGGATCAGCCAACGTTTGTTGAAAAGTGGTGCAAAAAACACATGGATTTACTCTTTTTAGCCAAGTGTTTAACAATTCAGAACTTATACTTAATGTTGCCTGTAAAGTAGTTTGTTTTAAATTTTTTATAAACAACTCAAAGATGAGTAGTATAAGAATTGGAATATTTTGGGAAAAGCTTGGTTCAATAAGTAAAAAACATTGCTTGACAGCAATGCTTTTTCATTCTAAGACATCATTGTATCAGTGAATCATCTGTTTCAAAGCTGTCGTTCAGTAAGCAGATTTAGCTAAAAAATAGTATGAATAATGTATAATTACAGAACTGATGCTGTTTAGCTTTTGAAATGTCCTAGTACATTTCTTGCGATACTGGAGAGCTAAGAAGAAAAGCAGATGTATTTACAAAGGAGAAAGTAATGCGTAAACTTGTTTTGTTTTTACACTCGTCATTGGACGGATTTGTTGAAGGCCCCAAGGGCGCGATGGATATTGGCTTTATATCTTACGATGCTGACTTGGAAAATGAGGCTAGAAATATTCTGAGTACAGTGGACACCGTGGTTTGGGGACGGCGTACCTACGAAATGATGTATAGTTATTGGCCAACCGTTCCGGAAAATCCTGATGCTTCGTCGTATGAGCGCAATCATGCAAAATGGATTGAACAAGTGGAGAAAATTGTCTTTTCAACTACTTTGGATGAAGTAAAATGGAATAATACACGCTTAGTGAAAGAAAATATTGTCGAGGAGATTCAAAAACTCAAATCAACATCAGGTGGTGACTTGCTGATTTTAGGGAGTCCGCGCTTAGCTCATTTTTTGATGGCACATGATTTGATTGACGAGTATAAAATTACAGTTTCTCCCGTCCTAGTAGGCGATGGTTTGAGACTGTTTGAAAAAGGAGTTCACCCTACAAAACTCAAATTAATATCACAGAAAACTTTTGATTCAGGTGCTATGAGTCTTGATTATAAAGTCCTAAGATAAGTGATGCTCTGGTTATCAGAGCATTTTTAGGTTTTAAAAGAGTTATTTTTCAAATTGACAAAACTTATTACATTTTTGTTATAATAAATTGGAAAACGCATTCACTAATAATTTGGTGAAAAGTAAATAACCCGAAATTTTCTATTTTTAGTTGGTAGGATAAGCATCATTTATAGATGATTCAGTGTACTTTAACGAATTTGCTAGTTGTCAACTAAGCATCTAGTTTATGGATATCTGTGGTATAAAATGCTCTTGGATTTTAAGGTGAGGCAGTATACTCACTATTTTGGTTTTTCGCAAGTATAGCTTCTGAATCATTAAACATGACGGAGAAAAATAGAGACATTGCTTTTGTTCTGCTGCAGAAAGAAAGTTTCTTGTATTTTGAAAAGGAGATTAAAATGAAACAATATTTTTTAACAGAGGTGGCTGGTGGAGTTGTTCAAGGACACGATTTTGGTTCGTCAAAAATGGCAACGGATTATTTTGACCAAGCACAAAAGATTTATCTACAAGCTGAATTTGTGAATTTAGTTCGTTTAAATATTGCTTTACAAAATAAAGAGGGAAGTGGAACAGAGATTGTTTTGAACAAGTATAATAACCAGCTCGAATCAGAATTAAAAATAAAATATCCAGAAGCAAAAATCAGTCATTTTGACCAGTTTTAAAAGGCTAATGCTATCATTAACTTTTTTATAATGTGGTTGTGTAAAAACTGAGTTTAATGTCTGAAAAAAGATAAATATTTCCAAGAAACTTCGTTTCTCTCCGAGCTTTTCTATTTTTCATCATTTCTTGCTAATCGTACTCACATCTTGCTATAACTGAGTTCGAAATACAAGTAGTTATGAGAAAAGATAAAATGGAATCTGTTCTTTGAGTAGAACCATATTTTTCTACACTTCTTGACGGTGTTGCTCACATCTTGTAATTGAGTTCGTCTGCTTAGAACTCAGGAAAATAGACAAAAGTCTCCAATGAGCAAAGCTCATCTCCGTCTTTTCCTAATTTTCATGAGTTCTGGACAATCAGCCTCACATCTTGATATAATAGTTTCATGAAAAATATTGTCACTGCTAGAGCGCATACGAATATTGCGCTAATTAAATATTGGGGAAAGTCAAATATTGACCTCAATCTTCCAACAACGAGTTCTTTGTCAATGACGTTAGATTCTTTTTATACAACGACTTCAGTGGAGTTCACGGATAAAGCTACTGACAGCTTGATTTTAAATTCTGTCAGTGCTGACAGTACTCGTATCAGTAAGTTTTTGGATATGATGCGCACTCAATACGATGATTTTCCAAAAATTTCAGTGATTTCTAAAAATCATGTACCAACTGCTGCAGGTTTGGCTTCAAGTGCTTCAAGTTTTGCTGCCTTGACCGCAGCGATGTTCGAAATTTTGGAGCTGGAAAAAAACAAACAAGAGATGTCCAGAATTGCTAGACGAGGGTCTGGGTCAGCTTCACGTTCTATTTTTGGAAACTTCGCAGTGTGGAATAAAGGCTGGGATGATGTGTCGTCCTATGCTGAGTCTTTCTACAATCAAGATATCGGTTTATCTATGATTGTTGCTGAGATTTCGGCTAATCAGAAGAAAATGTCTTCAACAAAAGGAATGCAACTTGCTCAAACAGCTCCTACTTACAACTCATGGGTAAAAAAATCAGCGCTTCAACTTGAAGAGATGAAATCAGCAATTAGTCAAAAGGATATTGAAAAAATTGGTCTAATCGCCCAAGACAATGCGTTAGGGATGCATGAACAAAATCGCTTATGTCAAATACCATTTGATTATTTTACCAATCAAACAAGACGAATTATTGATTTTACTAATTACTGTTACAATAGCGGCTTGCTCGCATTTGTCACTATTGATGCAGGACCAAATGTAAAAATTATAACAGATAGAGCAACTGAGCAGAAACTCTTAACCCGATTTCGTGCTGAATTTCCAGAAATGACTTTTGATGTGGCTCACGCTGGAGGCGGCTATGAATATCTCTAATAAATCTGTTACGGTAAGGGTACCAGGTAAGCTGTTCTTTGCGGGAGAATATGCTGTGACACGTCCTAACGGACTTGCGCTTGTCACAACAATCGAAACAGATTTTGCTGTGAGGATTTCCAAAAGTGAAGGAAAATCGCGTTTGCACACTAATGTCAACCTTCATGATTTTGAATTTACGCTCTCTCATATAAGCTTTGACAAAGAAAATGCATGGAATTTTGCACTGACAGCTCTTTTAAAAACGTTGTCAGCGCAAATAAGAAATCTGTCAGCACTGACAGAAGAAATTTGTGTGGAAATACAAAGTGAAATGGGTTTTGGGGAGCAAAAAAAAGGCTACGGTTCAAGCGCGTCCGTTGTTTGCGGTATGGTCAATGCAGTAAACGAATATTTTGGTTTAGAGCTTGCTCTGGAGGAACGTTTTGAAATCGCAGCAGCCACGCACTTTGAGGTTCAAGGTAGTGGTTCAATGGGGGATATTGCAGCAATTATGTATGGTGGGAGTGTTTTTTATCAAAATCATCATCGAATTATTCCTGTAGAAATTCCGTGGAAAACTTATGTTCTCCAAACGGGAAAATCAGCTAAAACGAGTGAAAAGCTAAAAATTGAACTGTCAGAAGATTTTTTTGTAGCATCGGATGAATTAGTTATTGAGATTGCCACAGCAATTGATATCAACGATTTTGAGTTATTTAAAGAAAAATTACTAGAAAATCAGTTGCTTTTATTAAAAAATATTCCAGATGGCTATATGACTTATAAATTGTCAGTAGGTTTAAACTTGGTAAATAGCCACCCTGAACTAGCTGGTAAGATTTCAGGAGCAGGATTCGGTGAGAATATTATTATCTTTGCAAAAAGTGATGAAAACATTGATAAACTGCGCGAACGATTAAAGAATTATGAAATTGAATTGATAGAATCAAAGATTTCAATGAGAAATAAATAATGAAAAACGAAAAAGACATTCACCAACATCGCAAAGATGAACATCTTTCATTGGCTATTAAATATTGGAGGGAGGGAAGGAATCAGACTTCTGGTCTGGCTTTTTCTGATCTGCGCCTGATTCCCAATACACTTCCAGAACTTGCAATAGATGATATTGACTTGACGACAGAACTTTTTGGTGTAAGATTTGATTTTCCGTTTTATATTGAAGCTGTGACAGGTGGTACTGAGCGAACGAATAAGATTAATCAACAGTTTGCGCAAGTGGCTAAAAACCAAAATCTTGCAATGGCGGTTGGCTCTCAGTCTATCGCACTAAAATTTCCAGAGCTTGCCAGCGGATTCAAAAAAGTTCGTGAAATTAATCCAAATGGTTTTTTATTTGCTAATCTTGGTGCGGGACATTCACTGGAAAATGCTAAACGAGCGGTTGATATGATTTCGGCTGATGCATTAGAAATTCATGTGAATACAGCGCAAGAACTACCAATGGATGAAGGAGATCGAAGTTTCTATTGGTTAGAAAATATTAATGAGGTTGCTACAAGATTAGAAGTTCCTGTTGTTGTAAAAGAAGTTGGTTTTGGTATTTCTCAGAAAACATTTAGACAACTTTCTGAAACAGCTATTTCAGCAATTAATGTTGGTGGTAATGGCGGGACAAATTTTGCTTGGATTGAACGCAGGCGCGGAAAAAATGGATTTAACATTGATGAATTTGGCCTATCAACAGTGGAAAGCTTGTTTGAGGCAAAATTTGCTGACAATAAAAAACCATTGATTGCGACAGGAGGAATTTCCTGTGCGCAAGATATTCTGAAAAGCTTGATTTTGGGCGCAAAAATGACAAGTTCAGCCGGTTTCATCCTGTCAGTACTGATGGAATCAGGTTCTGAAGCTGTGGAACAGATGTTGAAAAATTGGAAGCAAGATTTGGAAAAGTTTTGTGTGCTGACAGGTTCGAAATCACTGACAGAGCTTCAAACAGTAGAGTTACTATACTCAACGAACACATTGAATTTCATTCAACAACGAAAATAAGCAAATTATTTGGAAATGGAAGCGAAATCAACTATAATGTGAATAGAATTAAAATAAAATGAAGAGCTGAGATTCACAATAGAGTGAACAGTTCCCCATATTTTAAAGGAGAATGACCATGGCATTTACATTACCTGAACTTCCATACGCACACAATGCGCTTGAACCTTTCTTTGACGAAGAAACAATGCGTCTCCATCATGGAAAACACCATCAAACTTATGTGAATAATCTTAATGCAGCGATTGAAAAGCATAATGAACTTGATGACAAAACGCTCGAAGAATTGCTTACAAACTTAGACACGATTCCTGAAGACATTCGTACTGCTGTTCGTAACAATGGTGGTGGTCACTTGAATCACTCAATGTTCTGGGAATGGCTCTCACCAAATGGTGGTGGTGTTGCAACAGCAGAAATCGGTGATGCGATTACAGCAAAATTTGGTTCATTTGAAGAGTTCAAACTTCAATTTAAGGCAGCTGCAACTGGCCGTTTCGGTTCTGGTTGGGCATGGCTTGTTGTTAAAGACGGTGAACTTGCGATTACATCAACTGCAAATCAAGATAATCCAATTTCAGAAGGTGCGAAACCAATTTTGGGTCTTGATGTTTGGGAACATGCATACTATCTCAAATATCACAATGTTCGTCCTGACTACATTGAAGCATTCTTCAACCTTATCAATTGGGATAAAGTGAATGAACTTTATGCAGCAGCTAAATAAAGATAAAAAATACTGACAGAATTTCTGTCAGTATTTTTTGTTTTGTCAATAATCATTTATCATAGAGACGCTTAAATGTAACGTCCAAATCATAACTAGCCCGCTCTAAAATCTCCTGTGCTGACAGAAAAGCAGTACCCTCTGCACGAACGATATCAAAAGAGTTATAACCCATTATCTCAGAAAAAATCGTTTTGAGGTACTGCGGTGCAAAGTCAAGATGTCGATAAAAGTCGTTGTTGGTATAGATGGAACCACTAGCAAAAAGAAGTAGAGCGCGGTAGTCGTTAGTCATTAGACCAACCGAAACTTTGCCATTTGAGAGTGGCGTATCCAGATAACGAAAGGTTTCGCGTGCAATCATGAGATTGTCAATATAGTTTTTCATGCGTGAAGTCACATTGAAATTATGCAAAGGAGAAACTAGCACCAAGCGATGGTGTGCTTTGAGTTGTGTGAGCAGAGTTTCTGACTGTTTAGCAAGCGCTATTTCTTGCTCAGTGAGTGGCTCTTTTGTTGCTTGTTTGTTCCAAAGAGTTAGGAGATTTCCTTCTTCAATACGAGGAATATCAGTTTCGTAAAGATTGAGAACGGTCAAATCTTGCTCAGAAAAGTTTTCGAAAAATTTCTTTTCAAATAAGTCTTGAAGCTGGTTTGAAAAATGACTGTGATTTTCAAAATCAGGATGGGCATTAATCAATAAAGTTTTCATCTAAAAAATCCTCTTTTCTTGTGATAAAATAAGTATAACTCTTAAAGGTGCCAAAATAAGGCACTAATAAAATGAAAGAGAAAATTTTGAAGGGAGCTTCGTTTGTTCCCCTTGAAGTCATGAAAAAGATCCTCTGTTGTCCATTCTTACTTCATTGCTAAAGCGATTAGTCGAATGATAACTGAAACTTGGGTTTTTCATAACTTCAAAACAGTCGAACTCACATTTTGTATGAAAAAAGCAGAACGTCTTAACCAAGAACTTATTTTTTTGAGCAATAAACACAGCTTTCAGCTCAAAGATTTAATGAATGAATTTCATATTTCCAAGCGCACGGCGCTCAGAGATGTAGAGGAGTTAGAGCGCATTGGATTACCGCTTTACACTGAGAGTGGACGTTATGGTGGTTATCGTCTGCTTAATCAAAAATTATGGATACCTGTCTATTTTAGCGATGAAGAGGTAGAGGCAATCTTTTTTGCACTTAATGCCTTGAAACTCCTGTCCAGTACACCTTTTGAAAGGTCTTATCCTCATATCAGGCAAAAACTTTTGGCGACTTTACCGAAGAGCCAACAAGAAAATCTTGAACGATTGCTTGGAGTTGTTCATTATTATGGTGTAGCTCCAGTCAAACATCCAGCCTATCTATCGCTGATTTTGCGGGCTATTTTGGAAGAAAAAGTGCTCCACATGATTTATCACCAGCACGGAAGAGAAATTGTTGACCTGCAAATTTATGAACTATTTTATCGGGATGGGATTTGGTTTTGTAGCGCCTATGAGATGAATCAAGGGAAATGGGGGACTTATCGTTGTGATGATATGGCAGATTGTGAGTGGGCTGAGGGTTTTCAGACTTACTCACTTGCAGAGTTGAAAGATTTTCAAGAGAAATATGAAAACAACTATCACAACATCCCTTTTCGGTGTCGCTTGACAGAGTTTGGCCGAGAGTTATTCTTAAAGCATCATTATCCTAATATGTTTTTGGAAGAAAGAGAGGGGATTAGCTATCTCACGGGTGGATACAATGTGGAGGAACTTGATTACATGACGCACTATCTCTGTTCTTATGGTCAACATCTAGTCATCGAATTTCCCGAAAATCTAAAGGCAAGTTATCTGGAACAACTCCGAAAAATGCAGACATTGCAACAATAAAAACAAGTATCTTAAAAGTTTATTTTCTGTTATAATAGGTTGAAGTCCCTTCCATGGATAAAATAAGGCATAAAGCCGATGAATGAAAGAAAAAAATGAATTTTACAGACTTTAATTTTAAAAAAGAAATCAATCAAACATTGGAAAGCATTAATTTTCAAAAACCGACAGAAGTACAGGAAAAATTAATTCCGATTGTGCTTTCTGGACGTGACCTTGTAGGTGAATCAAAGACAGGTTCAGGAAAAACGCATACTTTCTTGCTTCCAATTTTTCAAAATTTAGACGTGACATTAAACGAAGTTCAGGCAGTCATTACAGCACCATCAAGAGAACTTGCAACTCAAATTTATAAAGCAGCTCAAGAATTTGTAAAAATCAATCCATCAATTCGAGTATCAAACTTCGTGGGCGGGACAGACAAAGCTAGACAAATCAAGAAATTAGAAAATGGTCAGCCACATATTGTTATTGGTACACCTGGACGAATTCATGACCTTATCAAGTCTGGAGCTTTGATTGTCTATACAGCAAATACTTTTGTCGTGGACGAAGCAGATATGACGCTTGATATGGGCTTTTTATCAGATGTTGATAATATTGCATCAGCCTTTGGCAAGAAGGTTCAAATGCTAGTTTTCTCAGCAACAATTCCTCAAAAATTACAACCTTTTCTTAAAAAATATTTGCATAATCCAGTGATGCAAACGATTGCAAATAAAACAGTGATTTCAGATACTATTGAGAACTGGCTTATTTCAACAAAAGGAGCCTCTCATAATCAACTTTTGTTACAAATTTCCCAAGCGATTAATCCTTATATGGCAATGATTTTTGCCAATACGAAAGGTCGGGTTGATGATATTCATCATTTCCTAGTGAGCAATGGACTTAAAGTGGCAAAAATTCATGGTGATATTCCTCCACGGGAACGCAAACGTATCATGAATAGTATCAAAAATCTTGATTATCAATATGTTGTTGCAACGGATATTGCAGCGCGTGGTATTGATATCGAAGGAGTCAGTCATATCATCAATGATGAGATTCCAAAAGATCTTACTTTCTTCGTGCACCGTGTTGGACGTTCAGGACGTAATGGACTGACAGGAACAGCGATTACTCTATACAGTCCATCCGATGATTCAGCGATTCGTGAAATAGAAAAAATGGGTGTCACTTTCCAACCTAAAGCCGTAAAAAACGGTGAGATTGTTGACAGTTATGACCGTGACCGCCGTGAAAAGCGTGAGAAAAAACGGGACGAAATCTCGTTGGCTACCAGAGGTGCATTAGCCAAAGGTAAAAAGAAAGTTAAGCCTGGCTACAAAAGAGCTATCAAATGGCAAATCGAAGAAGAAAATAAGAAAAAACGTCGTGCAGAACGTAATAAAAATGCACGTAAACAACGTGAAGGTCGTAAACAAAGTTTTTAACCCATCAAATGGAGGAATTAGCAGCACTATCTCCGCTTTACTGCACTGTCGATTCTAGCTATGGCACGAGAGAAGTGCCTAGTCCGAAGTCGCAACTCGCGACGTGCTTTGCACGTCGTTCTACGAACGTTCTCATTCATATACAAGCAGAGCTTGCAACGGTAGATGCAAAGCGATAAGGCAAAATGGCATTCTACTGCCTTAGGCTTTTGTGCTTTATTGCTTGGTCGTCATACCTAGAGGTTGTACTCTAACATTGGTAGAGGGAGAAAGAGCTATTATCAATAAAGTAATCACTTTAATTTATGATGAAAAAAATATTAAAAATTTTAGTTGTTGTCATTAGTTTAGGGATTATCTATGCAGTGGTTTGTTTCGGATTAGTGCTGACAAAAATCAATACTCGTCCGTCAGTGCTGACAGGATATCAGACCATTCTAATCTTAGGAAGCAAAATTGATGGAAACGACTTACAACATTCTAAACCAGCTCAGATGACTAGAGATCGATTAGATGCAGGGATAAAGCTAGCAAAACTTAATCCGGAAGCTAAAATCATTGTTACAGGTTATAAAGCTTCAAGTGAAAATGTCAATGAGTCTGCTGGTATGGCAAAGTATTTGGAAGATAATTCTGTCAGTGCTGACAGAATCATAAAAGAGCCAAAAGCACGTAATACCTACGAAAATTTACGCTATTCAAGTCATTATTTTAAAGGTAAAGTTATCTTAGTGACCAGCGATTTTCATTTAGAACGAAGTTTAGTTTTAGCTGAAAAACAACATTTGATTCATGTTTCAGGATTTGCCGCAAAGACGACATTAAAAAATAAGTTGGAGATTTTAAGTGCTTATTTTCATGAAACGTTAGGACTAGGTCGAGCTTTGATTTTTGGTCATTAACATGAGCTAACTTACTTAATAAGTATTATTTAATTTCATATATTCTACACGAGAGGAAAAATATGTTTCAGCCTGAACAAATAAGTAAATTAAACGATCTCGAAACGCTTGTATTTGATTTTATTATTAAATCACCTGAACAAGTACAGCAGATGACTATTCGAGATTTAGCAAATCATGTTCATGTTTCAACTTCGACAATTGTTCGTCTTTGTACTAAGCTTGGCTTTGAAGGTTGGGCAGATTTAAAATTTTATCTAAAAAATCAGACGCGTGAGAAAACACCAGAGGAACAGCATTACGATAATATGCTTGAGTTCAATATGTTTCTCAGGAGAATGAATACAGATGCTTACCAATCTCGATTAAACAAAGCCGCACAAATGATTTCAGAAGCGGACTATACTGTATTTTTAGGATTAGGCACGTCAGGATCTTTGAGCGATTATGCAACAAAATATTTTGTTAATACAGGACTTAGGAGCTTTGTGATAACAGACCCATTTCAAGCGATTCAAGTAAAAGGGATTGGAAATATTGTAGCGGTTATTTTGTCCGTATCTGGTGAAACAGAGCAAGTAGTTAACAAAGAACTCGAATTTAAAGCGAGCGGAGCAAAAATTATTTCAATCACAAATCATGAAGATTGTACGGTCGCTAAATTAGCAGACCATCAACTTTCATACCATTTGATTAATGAATGGTCGAAACAATATCCTCTGGGTAATCTAACGACTCAACTTCCTGTATTAGCGATATTAGAGATTCTTGCTCATAAATCAATTGACTATCTTGTTAATAAAGACAAATAAGTATTTGAATTGTAGCAGTAAAATTCTGTTTCAAAATTAGAAACATATTTTAAGAAAATTTCTGCTTTATGCAGGAATTTTTTTTGCAAAAATGTGAAAAAGCTTAAAAGAATAAGAATTCTGAAGGATCATATTTTGTTTTTTTATTGGTTGAATTCCTAGTTTAATCAATTAGGTAACGCTTGCATTTCTAAAATGAAAACGTTATAATAATTTCATGGAAACGTTAATATGAAACGTTAAGAAAAGGAGAAATAATTATGGCAGAAAAAGTTATCGCACTCGCATGTGCCGCTGGTATGTCTACTTCATTGTTGGTTTCTAAAATGCAAAAAGCAGCAGCAGAGGGAGGAAAAGATTACGAAATTTTCGCTAAATCAACTGCAGATATTGATAATATGCTCGCTGGAACAGGTTCGCCAAAACCAGATGTATTGTTGTTAGGACCACAAGTTGCATTCATGAAGGGTGAAGTTGCCAAAAAAGCAGAAGCTGCAGGTGTTCCTATGGACGTTATCAAAATGCAAGACTACGGTATGATGCGTGGAGATAAGGTTCTTGCAGCAGCAGAAGCAATTATGAAATAGGATTCAATTTAACAGTTAAAAGTGAGGAGCGTTAAGCTCCTTTGCTATATCTTGGGTTTTGTAATTTGTTTTGACTTTTGAAACAAAAAATCCAAGTGATATACAATCAAAAATGAGCGATTTATTGCAGATATTCTGTAATGGATTGACTAAAATGTAGCAAATAATAAAGTTTTGAGCGTCTGAAGTTGTGGAGAACCTAATACCAAAATATTAGTGTCTGAATTCTAAACATGATATCTTAAATAACGAAAGTATAAGAATAGGAGTCAAGTTGAGATTTTATAATTTCAAAATAAGCGCTCTCACATTTTAAAGGAGAAATTATGAGTGATAAATACGAAAATCCAACCAGTGATGAATACATGGGAGTAGTAATGGGAATTATCATGAGTGGTGGTAATGCCAAAGGGTTGGCTTTTCAAGCGATTCAACAAGCTAAAGATGGTGATTTTGAAGCAGCTGAAAATTCATTGAACGATGCAGGAGAACAACTTCGCGAAGCTCATGATGTCCAGACAGACCTTTTGACACGTTTAGCTCAAGGGGAAAAAATTGGTTGGAATCTTTATATGGTTCATGCTCAGGACCATTTGATGAATGCGATTACTTTTAAAGACCTTGCGGTTGAAGTGGTTAACCAAGAAAAACGCATCCAAGCCTTGGAAAATAAATAATTCTTAAAAGTTGCGTCTAACGCAGCTTTTTTATACTAGCTCTACTTAAAATCCAAAAGGATATTATATCACAACTATTCATACGCCAGTATCCATTCAATCTATCTCGCTGCCCATGATAAAGTACCTAGTTGTTAAAGCAGCAAGGCGAATTTGTTCGATATATGAGTCGCAATCGCAATCTGCTGGAGCAATAATCTAAGAAAGGACTCGCTCATACTCATAAGGTGAAGGAGCTAACGTTAAATGATTAATATATCATTAATTATAGTTTTCGAGATGAGATAAATTGTTAGTGTGAAAAAATTTTTATCTTGTTTTTAAATAATTTATAGTAAATTTTATTCAAATCATAAAAGGAGGAAAATATGAGTTTTTTTGGGAATGTTGATTTTCAAAAACTAACCTACACCGAGCGTATAATTTATAGTTACCTACGTGATAATGTTGATAAAATTCCATACTTGCACGTTCGAGACGTTGCATCGGAAGCTCATGCTGGAACTTCTAGTGTTATGCGGTTAGTACATAAGATGGGTTATAATTCTTATACTGAATTTAAAGAGTATGTGACTAAGAAAAAACAGCTTGAAGAAGTAGAACCTAGTGCCTCAACACAATTTTCTTTAGATATTTTTCCAGAAAACTTCGAGCAACGTTTGGGTGAATTAGCACATCGAATCATAGAGAGCGATAATATTATATTTACAGGAGTAGGCTCCAGTGGTCTGATTTGTGACTATGCAGCCAGAAGACTCGCAGGAGTTGGAATTAATACTTTTTCATTTAGTGATGTGACTTATCCTATCACTTCAAAACTTCGTAACACGACAAATACATTAGTGATTGCATTATCTATTTCAGGAGAAACTAATGAGGTTATTGAGGTATTAAACAGTTTACGACCAAATAAAGATGTCTATATCTCGTGCATTACGCCAAAACTAAGTTCAACTATTGCCGAGCTGAGTGATTTTGTGCTTAATTATCGTGTCACTGAGCGTAGAATTAATACACATTATGATTTGACAAGTCAGCTCCCAACGGTATATCTTGCTGAAAGACTTACTGATTTGGTATATGAATTATCCGAGTAAAAGCCAAGCATGGCTTTTTCATTTTGGCTAATAAGCTAGCAATAATTTGTAGAAAAATTGAATGAAACGAGGATTTTAGTAAAAATATCTGTTCCAAAAACTTAGAATCATAAAACAAAATAACATTAAAAATAGATGACAAAAATAACACAAAGTTCTAAGAAGGCGAGTTTAAGAATAGTTTAAGATGACATTTTTTGGTACAAGATAATTCAAGTTTGGTACGAAACCTAATTGATGAAAACGCTTTGAATTTAATGGGAAACACTTGATAAGAAAGCGTTTTAATAATACAATGAAGATGTGAAAAATATGAGTGGAATATAAATATTGTTTGCTGGACAAGATTTATAGACCATTTAAAAGTAAAGGAGACTGTTCTAATATGAACAATTTTATTCAAACAAAAATCATGCCTCCAATGATGAAATTTTTGAATACACGTGCTGTTACAGCAATCAAAAATGGTATGATTTATCCAATTCCATTTATCATCATTGGTTCGGTATTCTTGATTCTTGGACAATTACCATTCCAAGCAGGTCAAGATTTCATGAACAAAATCAAGCTTGGCCCCTATTCTTACAAATTAATAATGCTTCATTCGGTATTATGGCGTTACTTGCCGTATTTGGGATTGCCTATGCTTGGGTACGCGATGCAGGATATGAAGGTGTGCCTGCTGGTTTGACTGGTGTGATTGTTCACATCTTGCTTCAACCAGATACTGTCCATCAAGTAACAAGTGTTACTGACCCAACAAAAACTTCAACTGCTTATCAAGTCGGAGGTGTTATTGACCGTGCCTGGCTTGGTGGTAAAGGGATGGTTCTTTCAATCATCGTAGGGCTTTTAGTAGGTTGGATTTACACAGGATTTATGCGTCGTAACATCACAATCAAGATGCCAGAGCAAGTACCAGCAAACGTTGCGGCATCATTTACAGCCCTTGTTCCTGCGGGAGCAATTATTACTTTGGCCGGTGTCGTTCATGGTATCACAACAATTGGCTTTAATACAACTTTTGTCGAATTGGTTTATAAATGGATTCAAACACCATTGCAACACGTAACTGACGGTCCTGTCGGAGTGTTTGTTATTGCTTTTATGCCAGTATTTATCTGGTGGTTCGGTGTGCATGGTGCTACAATCATCGGTGGTATCATGGGCCCATTGCTTCAAGCAAATGCTGCTGATAACGCTGCACTTAATAAAGCGGGTCATCTTGATCTCGCTCATGGTGCGCATATCGTTACTCAATCATTCATGGACCAATACTTGACAGTTACTGGTTCTGGGTTGACCATTGGTCTTGTTGTATTCTTACTTATTGGTGCAAAATCTGTTCAAGGTAAGACACTTGGTAAGATGGAAATTGGACCTGCGGTCTTTAACATTAATGAGCCTGTGTTATTTGGTCTTCCGATCGTTTTGAACCCAATCCTAGGTATTCCATTTATCTTGGCACCTTTGATTTCAGGTATCTTGACATATCTAGTTATCTATCTTGGTATTATTCCTCCGTTTAATGGGGCAGTAATTCCTTGGACAACACCTGCTATCTTATCTGGTTTACTTGTCGGTGGATGGCAAGGTATGGTATGGCAAATTATTATGCTTGCAATGACAGTTGTCCTTTATTGGCCATTTGCCCGTGCTTACGATAATGTCTTACTTAAAGAAGAAGCTGAAACAGAATCAGAACTTCATGCTGCAGAATAGTTTTTAAGGTAAAAAAGAGATGAGCTCAAGTATATCTTGAGCTTGTCTTGTTAAGAAACAAAAATTTAATAATTCTAAAAAATACAAGGGAGAAAATATGGCTTTACGTAAAGATTTCCTCTGGGAGGGGCTGTTGCTGCTCATCAACTTGAAGGAGGATGGAATGCTGGTGGAAAAGGACCTTCGGTAGCCGATGTGATGACGGCGGGAAGTAATGGTGTTGAACGACGTATTACGGATGGTGTCATTGCGGGAGAGAATTATCCGAATCATGAAGCAATAGACTTTTATCATCGTTACAAAGAAGATGTTGCTTTATTTGCCGAATTGGGTCTAAATTGTTTTCGGACATCTATTGCGTGGACGCGTATTTTTCCAAATGGAGATGAAGAAGAGCCTAATGAAGAAGGCTTGCAATTTTATGATGATTTATTTGATGAGTGCTTGAAAAATGGGATTGAACCTGTGATTACACTTTCTCATTTTGAGCTACCTTATCATTTAGTGACGGAATATGGTGGTTTCAAGAATCGTAAATTGATTGATTTCTTTGTTCGTTTTGCTGAAACAGTCATGACACGGTATAAAGATAAAGTTAAATATTGGATGACTTTCAATGAGATTAATAATCAAGCGAACTTTATGCGTGATTTTGCTCCTTTTACTAACTCAGGTTTGAAATTTCCAGAGGGAGCAAGTGATGTAGAACGTGAAGAAATCATGTATCAAGCGGCTCACTATGAGCTTGTTGCTTCTGCTAAGGTGGTTGAACTTGGGCATAAAATAAATCCTAATTTCCAAATTGGGTGTATGATTGCGATGTGTCCGATTTATCCAGAATCTTGTAAACCAGAAGATATGATGGCAGCGACTGTTGCGATGCAAAGACGTTACTGGTTTGCAGATGTCCATGTTCGCGGACATTATCCAAACTATTTAAAGGCATATTTTAACCGCAAAGCATTTAAACTAGACATTACGGATGAAGATATTACAACTTTAGCAAATGGATGTGTGGATTATATTGGCTTTAGTTATTATATGAGTTTTGCCATTAAGGACCATGATAAAGCGCCTTTCTTTGATTACAGTGAAGATAAAGATTTGGTCAAAAATAAGTTTGTTGAAGCTTCTGAATGGGGTTGGCAAATTGATCCATTAGGTTTACGGTGGAGCATGTCATGGTTTTATGAGCGTTATGAAAAACCACTTTTTATTGTGGAAAATGGTTTCGGTGCTGTAGATGAGTTAGAGCCTGATGGTACGATTCATGACCAATATCGCATCGATTATCTCAGCGCACATATTAAAGCAATGAAAGAGTCTGTTGAGTATGATGGTGTAGACTTGATGGGTTATACGCCTTGGGGCTTCATTGATTTAGTTTCTGCAGGTACTGGTGAAATGAAGAAACGTTATGGTTTTATCTATGTTGATAAAGACAACGATGGAAATGGAAGTTTAGCACGGTCTAAAAAAGATTCTTTTGCATGGTATCAAAAAGTAATTGCCACAAATGGTGAGAAACTCTGAAATTGATGTGACTTTTTTGTACTAGTTCTACTTTAAAATCTGATAGGAGCTTATACTCACAGGTGTCCATTCGCTCTAAGTCGCTGAAACGACAAGGCGAAGTGGCTAGTGTCAGCTGGCGTGTCATAGTGATGTTTTTGTGTCATGAAGTTATGGAGTAAAATCAATCCCTTGTTGATTTTTACGATGGATTTATCAGTAGCAGTAGAATTTGAGTCAAGATTTACTTTTGAGATATAAGAATATTCCATACGAGAAATTTAGTGATTAGTAGGGTAAAAGAGATAGAAACGATATTAATAAATTAAAAAGACGCTTGTTCGTATTTTTAATTTTAATTTTATTAAATTGTAATAAAACAATTCTTTTGAAAAACAAAAGAAGCTACACATAATCCAAAGAATACGTTGTAAATAGTTTTGGTTTTTAATTGGATGGAGAGATAAAGATTTTAATGCTTAAATGAAAAAAATGAAATTTAGATGTTACTTTTTTATCATTATATTTCAAAAGTGCGTAGGATGGAGTTGAGGAGGCTTTGACATATTTTTTCATTTTGCTAAAATGAGTTTACTAAAAGTGCTTGATGTACTGGAAAGGAAACGCTATGCAGGCAAAATTTAAAGGTAAGCTTGTGGATGTTTGGAAAATTTCTCACAGGCCAGTCTATGAAAATTGGGTAAAGCAAGCTTTTGAGAAGTCAATACTTTCTTGGAATGAGAGAAATCAAAATGTGCTGAATTTTGAATCGGGTGATTTGGCGCTTGTTGGTGATTTTCTAGTGAGAGAGCAGTCTGGAGAATTTCAAGTTGTGAGCAAGGAACGTGTAAGCCAAAAACTTGATATTTTGGAATTCAATATGTGACGGTGATTGTCGTTAGGGACAAATTAGGGTCAAATTTTGGATTTTGGTTATGGTAATTTAAAAATGTTTTTGAAAAAAATTTATTGAGGTTGCTAGTTGTAGTTCATGCTTGCCTTAAACTTAATTTTCCGCTATAATAGTTAATGTTGTGGCGGCGTAGTGAAGTGGTAACACATGGCTCTGCAAAAGCTTAATCGTCGGTTCAAATCCGATCGCCGCCTTAATAAAGCATACTCTCTTGGGTATGCTTTTTTTGATGAATTTGTGTTAAAATATGGACATGAATATCGAGTCAAGAATTAAAGAATTAACAGAGTTACTTAATAAATATGCTTACGAATATTATACGTTAGATAGGCCGTCTGTAGAGGATGATGAGTATGACCGCCTTTATCATGAACTTGTTGCATTAGAGAGTGATAATCCACAGTTGATACGGGCTGATTCGCCAACTCATAGGACTGGCGATGTGATATTGGATGGTTTTGAGAAGTTTCGGCATCCGTACAACCTTTATAGTTTGGGGGATGTTTTTTCTCGTGAAGAATTAGCGGTTTGGGAAGAACGTGTTCGTAAAGATATTCCTAATCCAGAATATATTTGTGAATTAAAAATTGATGGTCTTTCTCTCTCCCTTTATTATGAAGAAGGGATATTGGTTACTGCAGCGACACGGGGTGATGGTCTAGTTGGGGAAAATATTACTGAGAATGTAAAGAGGATAAAGGATGTGCCTCTTCAACTGTCTGAGCCGATTGATATCGTGGTACGTGGTGAGGCTTATTTGCCTAGAACGAATTTTTCTAAGTTAAATGCCGAACGTGAACTGGAAGGTTTGGCGGCTTTTGCTAATCCTAGAAATGCTGCGGCAGGAACATTGCGACAGTTGGATACAAAAGTTGTAGCAAAACGCGGTTTGGCAACTTTTCTCTATCAAGAAGCTAGTGATGCTACAAATGACACTCAAGAGGAGGTACTTGAGTATTTCGTGCGGCTTGGTTTTCAAGTGAATCCTGTGCGGAAATTTGCACGCAATATGGATGAGATTTGGGAATTTATAGAGCAAGCAACCCTGCTAAGAGATGAACTTGCTTATGATATTGATGGTGTGGTTGTAAAAGTAAACAATCTTGCACAACAAGAGGAACTTGGTTTTACTGTAAAAGCACCAAGATGGGCGATTGCTTATAAGTTTCCTGCTGAGGTTGCTGAAACAGAAATTTTAGATGTAGAGTGGACAGTAGGACGTACAGGAGTTGTTACTCCGACAGCAGTAATGACACCTGTGCTTCTTGCACAAACAGTGGTAGCTCGTGCAACTTTGCATAATGTAGACTATATCAAAGAGAAAGATATTCGTAAACACGATAAAGTATTGATTTATAAGGCGGGAGATATCATCCCTAAAGTGAGTCGTGTACTTTTTGAAGAGCGGGAGTCGGCTAAACGTAAACGTAAAAGACAGAGGGTCACAAGGACAGTTTGGACAAGGTTTGAAAGACGTATTGTGAGGAAATGGACTGTTTTTTCGGAAAGAATAGATAACCAGCTTGATATTCCAACGAAGTGTCCAGAGTGTGATTCGAAGTTGCTCCATTTTGAGGATGAAGTGGCATTGCGCTGTGTCAATCCTCTTTGTCCTGCGCAAATACGAGAAAAATTGATTCATTTTGCTAGTCGTGATGCGATGAATATCGTGGGACTTGGACCGTCGGTTATTTCACAATTATTTGATAAGAAATTGGTAGCGGATGTGGCGGATTTATATCAGTTGAAGGCTGAAAAACTGGCTGAATTGGACAAGATTCAGATGAAATCTGCTCAGAAAATTGTTGATGCGATAGGAAGTAGTCGTGAAAATTCTTCTGAAAAGTTACTTTTTGGTTTGGGGATTCGTCATGTTGGTGCAAAAGCTGCTAAACTACTCTTAGAGCGCTTTGGTAATTTACGACAATTATCTTTGGCAACTGAGGAGGAGATTGCGGAGATCCCGTCTTTAGGTGGGGTAATTGCGACAGCACTTACAACGTATTTTGCAACTGATGGAGCAAAGCAATTACTAGATGAACTTGAAAATGCCGGTCTTAATTTTAATTATTTGGGTGCTGTCAGTACTGATGGAATTTTATCAGGGAAAACAGTGGTGCTGACAGGAAAATTAATGACACTGAAGCGTGCTGAAGCTAAAGCAAAGCTTGAAAGCTTGGGAGCGAATGTATCGGGTTCGGTTTCTAAGAAAACAGACCTTGTGGTGGCTGGTGAGGATGCTGGTTCGAAGTTGGCTAAAGCTCAGGAATTGGGTATTGAAATTTGGTCAGAACAAGATTTGTTGGATTTGTAGTCTGTCAGTATACTGACAGAAGGTTTTTTCTATAACTCATCTGTTGTAAAAGTCATGACATTATTTTAACTTTATGGAGTAAAAATGTTGTTATGACAGGCGACTTACGCGTCGTTTTGCGAAATGGAGCTAGAGCGAGTGATTTCGTATTGTTGCTTTAGCAGATTGCCACTGCGCCTAAGACTTTAATGCTGTAGCGCGTATGGACAGCGGAGCGATGAAGTTGCAGAGGGAATCCATGGTATGACATCCTTCGGATTATAAAGTGGAATTAACTAGTATAATACTGTTTTATTTCTGAGTGTTTTTAAGAAGTGAAAAGCTTGTGTAGAATGCTTTCATAATGTAAGGGTTCAGCACGCGCTCCTACTCAGCTCGTTTTGTTGGGGAAGGCAGTAGAAAAAGAATGAGAAAGAGTGGGAAAATGAAGGCAAGATTGATTTATAATCCGACGTCGGGTCAAGAAATCATCAAAAAACATATTGCAGATATTCTTAATCGACTTGAAGAATATGGTTATGAAACGAGTGCGTATCAAACGACGCCAGAGCCTAAATCAGCAGAAATTGAAGCTGCACGAGCAACAGAGGCTGGTTTTGATTTGATTATTGCGGCTGGTGGTGATGGAACGATTAATGAAGTAGTTTCAGGTCTTGCTCCCTTTGAAAAGCGCCCAAGACTTGCTATTGTGCCGACTGGGACGACGAATGATTTTGCTAGAGCTTTGAAAATTCCACGAGGGAAACCGCTTGAAGCGATAGAAATTATTGGTAAGAATCAGGTATTGAGTATTGATGTTGGTCATTCCACGCGTGGTCTTGCTGAAGAGGATAAATACTTTATCAACATTGCGGCTGGCGGTGGGCTTACTGAGCTGACATACAGTGTACCTAGTCATCTGAAAACAGCTTTTGGTTATCTTGCTTATTTGGCAAAAGGGGCAGAACTTTTGCCACGAGTCAGAAAAGCTCCTGTGCGTATTACACACGATAATGGTGTTTTTGAAGGTGATATTTCAATGTTTTTCGCAGCATTGACTAATTCTGTAGGTGGTTTTGAGAAAATTGCACCAGATGCAAAGTTGGATGATGGACTATTTACCTTGATTTTGGTCAAAACAGATAATCTTTTTGAGCTGATGGCTTTGCTTGCGATTGTTGCAAATGGGAAACATTTGGATGATATCAATATTGAGTATATCAAGACGAGCATGATTGAGATTGAGCCGATGGCGGGTCAGCGGATGTTACTTAATTTGGATGGTGAGTATGGTGGAGATGCGCCTGTGAGATTTGACAACCTCAAGGGACATATTGATATGTATGTCAATCTTGATGAAATTAATGATGACCATTATATTGGCGATGAAGACACACTAGCACTTGAAGCTGTGGCGCAACGGTTTGCAGAAGAAACGAGTAAAATCAAAGATGAAGATTAATACTTTTGTATTAGGCTAACTTTGAAGTGATTTCTTCATTGGTGGGAGATTCTTTCTCATCCCCCAATTGTCAGAGTACACTAACAACTAAGCGACCTGTATGAACAGTCTGCTTAGTTCGCGGAGACTTGCTAGGTTAAAAATTCAATAGAATTTTTTAGTGATCATATAAAAAGGATAACTGTGATGTGAAATAATTCCTCGTAAAAATGATGAGCTAACGCAAGTGTCAGTGTAGAAAAGCATGAATTCTGTCAGTGTACTGACAGTTTTTCTTTTTGCTGACAGAAGTTTTTTCTATAAAATGTGCAACTTGTATAAAGAAAATGGGCAGTTCAATGCTTGTCAGGAGAAACCGTTTGCATTAAAATGGATAGTATAAAAAGTGAATACAGGAGAAAAAAATGACAACACTTAGCTTAGACAAGATTTACAAAAAATATCCTAATGCAACTCAGTATGCAGTAGAAGATTTTAACTTAGATGTTAAAGATAAAGAATTTATCGTCTTTGTAGGGCCTTCAGGATGTGGTAAATCAACTACTTTGCGTATGATTGCTGGTTTGGAAGATATTTCAGAAGGTGAATTCAAAATTGATGATAAAGTCATGAATGATGTGGCACCAAAGGATCGTGATATTGCGATGGTTTTCCAAAACTATGCCCTTTATCCACATATGACTGTTTTTGATAACATGGCTTTCGGGCTTAAATTACGTAAATATAAAAAAGATGAAATTAAAAAACGTGTCGATGAAGCAGCTGCAATTCTTGGATTGACAGATATGCTCGACCGTAAACCTGCCGACTTGTCTGGTGGTCAACGTCAACGTGTGGCGATGGGACGTGCTATTGTGCGTGACGCTAAAGTCTTCCTTATGGATGAACCTTTGTCAAACTTAGATGCGAAACTTCGTGTATCCATGCGTACTGAAATCGCAAAAATTCACCGTCGTATTGGTGCAACAACAATTTATGTTACCCATGACCAAACAGAAGCGATGACACTTGCAGACCGTATCGTTATCATGTCTTCATCGCCAAATGTAGATAAGACTGGTACTGTTGGACGTATTGAACAAGTCGGTTCACCTCAAGAACTTTATAATGAACCTGCATCAAAATTTGTCGCAGGATTTATCGGAAGTCCAGCGATGAACTTTTTTGAAGTGACGGTCAATGGCAATAAATTATCTAATGGTGAAGGTCTCAGCATCGAAATGCCAGAAGGTAAAGAAAAATTACTTAAAGATCAAGGATACAATGGCAAAAAAGTATGGCTCGGTGTTCGTCCAGAAGATATTTCTGCAGGTGAGCTTCAAGCGCAAGCTTATCCTGATTCACGTGTAGATGCTGAAGTTGTCGTATCAGAGCTTCTCGGCGCAGAAACAATGCTCTATCTCAAGACAGGTTCAACTGAATTTGTTTCTCGTGTTGAAGCACGTGATTTCAGAAACCCAGGTGAAAAACTGACAGTAACATTGAACTTGAATAAAGCACATTTCTTTGATGTTGATACTGAAAAACGTATCACCGAATAATCTTAATTACGGTTTTCCTCTTAAAAATAACTCTGTCAGTACTGACAGGGTTTTTTGTCAGTAAAAATAATAATTGACAGAAAATTATAAAAATATTATACTGTTTTAAATGATGATTTTGAATAGTGAAATTTATATACATCAATAAAATCTGAGCAAAAATTTGCTGACTAAACTGTCAGTGATTTTTGCGGTTTTAGAGTTGAGGAGGAGAAGATGAAAGGAGTAAAAAAGAAATATCCATGCTGGATAAGATGGAGTTTGTTGATTTATAGTTTTATAGCATTTTTGGTTACAGTGATTTATACTGCTTTTCATCTATATTTTTTCAATATAGATTGGGAACGCTATCAAGATGACAATGCTTATTGGACTAAGGCTAATAAAATTTTGCAACATGGCGTTTTTAGGATAAAAGGTCAAGAACTTGCGTTACATTCATTTTTATTGATCGGTCTTTTATTTCTTGGGATTTTAGTTTCTGTTGGCCTTTTTGTCTTTGCTCGGAGGACTTATTATGCTCGCACATGGACACCATTGATTGCTACGGTTGGATTTATGCTTCCTTTAATTCCTTTCGGGACAAATGTTCTGTTGACATTGATTATTGCTTATCTATTTATTTTAGTAGGAAGTGCCTTGTCTGTGAGTGCTTTAAAATTACTTTAAAACAGCCAAATGTAAAAGAAAATTGACAACATACCGTTGTCCTTTTTTTCTTGTAAAATGCTAAAATAAATTTAGTCGAAATTTAATATCACGGGAAAGCTCTCGATTTTTTCTGATTTATATTTAAGTCACGTAAAGAACACCGACACCGCTCTTTATGCAGAGAAAAGGTTGAATAAATGCTCTCTCAAAGAAAGTTTGAAAATGAAAAAAACAATGGATGGAAACATGGCGGCGGCACATATTGCCTACGCTTTTTCAGAAATTGCTGTAATTTATCCGATTACTCCAAGTTCACCGATGGCAGATTACACGGATGCGTGGTCTGTGGCTGGGCGCAAAAACATTTGGGGACAAACGGTAAAAATTACAGAAATGCAATCAGAAGCCGGTGCAGCAGGTGCCATGCACGGTGTTCTCAAAGCAGGGGGAATTGCGACAACATATACGGCTTCACAAGGGCTGCTTTTGATGTTACCCAATATGTATAAAATGGCGGGCGAACTTTTACCAACGGTGATTCATGTGGCAGCGCGTGCGGTAGCAACGGGGGCGCTCAACATTTTTGGAGACCAGTCGGATGTAATGTCTGCACGTTCCACAGGGTTCGCCATGTTAGCTGAGTCAAGTGTACAAGAAGTGATGGATTTATCAGCCGTCGCACATTTAGCTACGATTGAGGGCTCAGTTCCTTTCATGAATTTCTTTGACGGTTTCAGGACGAGTCATGAGATTCAAAAAATTGATGTCATTGATTACGAGGATTTAGCGCCACTTATCAATACTGACAAACTGACAGCTTTTCGCAATCGTGCGATGAACCCTGATCATCCAACAGTTTCAGGAACCAATCAGAACGCTGATATTTATTTTCAACAACGAGAAACAGTCAATGCCTATTATGATGTGTTACCAAGCATTGTTCAAAAATACATGAACAAAATCAATGCGCTGCGTGGGACGGATTATGATTTAGTCAATTATTACGGTGCTTGTGATGCGACTGAGGTCATTGTCAGCATGGGGTCAGTCGCTGGGACGATTGAGCAGACAGTAGACTATCTGAATAGTAGAGGACGCAAAGTTGGATTTTTGAACATTCACTTGTATCGTCCATTTCCAACAGTAAATTTCCTTGATAAATTGCCGAAAAGTGTGCAAAATATTGCAGTGCTTGACCGTACAAAAGAGTCAGGTTCAAATGGTGAACCACTCTTTCTTGATGTGCAGTCTGCATTGTTTGACGAAAATGTAAAAGTCATCGGCGGACGCTACGGTGTGGGCGGAAAAGATACGCGTCCAGAGCATATTGTTGCAGTTTTTGATGAGCTTCTAAAGGCAAAATCTCGTCGGCAATTTACCATCGGAATCACTGATGACGTGACAAATTTGTCGCTGTCAGTGAATTCTAAACTTGATTTGACACCGTCAGATACTTTCCAAGCGAAATTTTGGGGCTTTGGCTCTGATGGAACAGTCGGGGCAAACAAAGCTGCCATCAAAATCATTGGTGATAACACAGATAAGTATGTGCAAGCAGCATTTGAGTACGATTCCAAAAAGTCAGGAGGGCTGACTATCAGCCATCTGCGCTTTGGCGACAGCCCCATCAAGTCAGAATACATGACTGCAACGCTTGATTTTGTCGCGTGCCACAATACGACTTATGTCAGAAAATATGATTTGACGAAAGATTTGAAAGTAGGTGGAACCCTTCTTTTAAATACCTCTTGGGATGATGAACATCTTTCAAAAAATTTGCCAAGCAAGTTGAAACGCTATATTGGCGAAAACCAGATTAAATTTTACACGATAGATGCGGCAAAAATCGCGAGAGAAACGGGATTAGACCGACGTATTAATACCATCATGCAAGTCGCATTTTTCAAACTGGCTGAGGTTATGCCTTTTGACATAGCTTATGAAATTCTGAAAAATGATGCACAAAAATACGCACGCAAATCGCCAAAAATTGTGGAGCAAAACCTAAATGCGATGGAAATGGCACTCGATTCTCTCCACGAAGTCCATGTTCCAGCAGATTGGGCAAGCGCACAGGAACGCGAATTAAAGCCAATTTTAGCCGCAAGTGCAACGAAAAAATACGTTTTCGAGATTGTCAACAAAACCAATGCTTTCGAGGGCGACGAGCTTTCTGTGCAAGATTTGGTGGATAATGGCATGACGAGAGGCAGCAGTCCGCTTGGGACGGCGAGTTACGAGAAGCGCGGCATTGCGCTTGAAGTCCCAGAGTGGAATGCAGATGCCTGCATTCAATGCAATGAGTGCGCTTTCGTCTGCCCGCACGCAGCGATACGCCCATTTCTCGTCGATGAAGATGAGTGGAATGTTGCACCAGAAGGCTTCCAAGTCATGGATTATAAGGGAAATGATGGTCTGAAATATCGGATACAAGTTTCTGTCGAAGACTGCACGGGATGTGGTTTATGTGTTGAAGCTTGTCCCAAAAAAGGTGAAGCGTTAAAAATGGTTCCTTATGAATCACAGCAGGAACAAGCGGTTAATTGGGCTTTTACGCAAACTTTGAAAACAAAAGAAAATCCAATGGCTGGGCGACTCACAGCTGCAAGTACGCAGTTTGAAAAACCTTTGTTTGAGTTTTCAGGTGCTTGTTCAGGTTGTGGCGAAACACCTTATATCAAACTTTTGACGCAAATGTTTGGTGATCGGATGATGATTTCAAATGCGACAGGTTGCTCATCAATTTATGGAGGAACGCAAGCGACGCCTTATACCACAAATGATGAGGGACAAGGACCCGCTTGGTCAAATTCACTTTTTGAAGATAATGCTGAATACGGTTATGGGATGCATATGGCATCAGTAACTCGCCGCCAAAAACTTGCTGATGAAGTTCTGTCAGTACTGACAGAAATGTCAGAGGACTTACAACTCCTTGCTAAAGATTGGGCAACGCATCTTTTTGATAGTGAAGGAACCAGAGCGCGTGCTGAGAAGTTCAAGGCACTGCTCAAAGAAGAACTGACGGCTTTAGTGGACCAAGAAAAAACAGATGAAGTCGCTGATAGAAAGCTGTCAGTATTAAATGCAATCTATAAGCAAAAAGATCAATTTGTCAAACCGACCCAATGGATTTTCGGTGGCGATGGTTGGGCTTATGATATCGGATTTGGAGGTTTAGACCATGTCATTGCCTCAGGTGCTGATGTAAATATTCTCGTGATGGATAATGAAGTCTATGCCAATACAGGCGGACAAGTTTCAAAAGCTACACCAGCTTCTGCTATTGCTCAATTTGCTGCAGGAGGTAAAGGTGGAGCGAAGAAAGACTTAGGTGCTATGGCGATGACTTATGACGATGTGTATGTCGCTCAAATTGCTTCAGGAGCGAATATGATGCAAACCATTAAAGCATTTGATGAGGCAGAAAAGCATAAAGGACCAAGCCTTATCATTGCGTATACACCATGTATCAGTCACGGTGTGTACGAAGGAATGCACATGGTACTCGACGAAGCTGAGCACGCTGTAAAAAGTGGCTATTGGCAACTTTACCGCTATAATCCAGAACTTGAATCAAAAGGAAAAAATCCAATGACTCTTGACTTCAAGAAGCCAGATTTTTCAGAAGTACGTGGATTTTTACTCAAACAATCTCGTTTTGGAAATCTTTTAAAAATTAACAAAGCGCACGCAGAAGCCTTGTATGATAAAGCAACTACAGACTCAAGAAAACGATTTATTCGTTACGCACGTTTATCAGGAGATTTAGAAAAATTCTTAGAGCGTGAAGCAAAAGCAAAAGGTGAAACAGTAGAAATCAATCAAAAACCTAGAAGAGAACGAACAATCGATCCCGAACGTGAGGCCAGACGTGCAGCAAGAAAAGCTCAAAAGCTTGCAGATAAGAACAAATAGAACCAACAGGGAACTCTTTTTGCAATAGATTAATTTCACTTTAAAAGCAACGAGATTTTATATTATAACGAACCATGCTCTCTATAATACTGATTTTGCGCCAATAAGTTATGAAACAATGTCAATGCGCTGTTATTTTTTACAATGAATCAGCCAAAAAATAAACAAAATTTACTGACAGAATTTCTGTCAGTTCAAAATGAATAAAACCTTACTGACAGTTTTTATCAGTAAGGTTCTATTGTGTAAGTGACAATATTTTCAGTGAAGCATTTATCATTTATCAGCAGGGAACATAAAATTTTGGTATAATTAAACTAATTAATTATGGATATTGTCAGATTTTTGACCACTCTGTTGTATTGTGCGTAATGCCAGTAAGTGGTAAAAATTCTCATACAAACCAGTATCTCTACAGTTCAATATTTAATTACTATTTCGTTTCTAATTGACCCATTACATCAAAGTGAAGATATGGAAATTTGCAATTATCTCTGTAATCTTGTTGTTTTCATTGTTTAGCCACACCAATCAACAAGATGAATAGTTTGCACGAGCCAAGTAAACAAATAGTATAACTGACATTGGACGAGTATATAAGGAGGAAAAAATTTGAGCGATTTTAATCAATTTTTTAACCTTGAATTTTGGCAAAAGATTTTTGAGCTGAATGAATCACCGCTACGTATCATGATTGCGGTATTAGACATTGCTATTGTAAGTTTTTTCCTTTATAACGCGATAAGATTTGTCCAAGGAACAAAATTAATGACGCTAGTGCGCGGAGTAATTATTTTCCTTTTCATAAAAATTGTTGCAGGACTCATTGGTTTAACCACAGTAGAGTGGTTGCTTAACCAAGTGATTACTTATGGGGTGATTGCAGGGGTCATCATCTTCCAGCCTGAGATTAGACGGGCGCTTGAAAGTTTGGGACGTACCACAACTTTATTTACACCGACAAAAAAAGCTTCTAAAGATGGGCACATCACAGCCTATGAGAAATCATTTGCCTATATGTCTGAGCGTAAGATTGGTGCTTTGATTGCCATTGAGCAGTCTCAAAATCTTAATGAATTTGTGTCCACAGGAATTCGATTGGATGCGGATATCACGAGCGAACTAATTATCAACATCTTCATTCCGAATACCCCTTGCATGATGGTGCAGTCATCGTTCAAGGAGATAAGATTGCCGTGACAAGTGCTTACCTGCCCTTGACTGAACGTAGAGGAATTTCCAAAGAATTTGGTACGCGACATCGCGCAGCTATTGGACTTTCAGAAGTTTCAGATGCTCTAATTCTTGTCGTATCTGAAGAAACAGGAGGTATTTCGATAGCACATAACGGTGAGTTTTTTGCCGATATTTCTAAGGAAAGATTTCATGATATATTAGTCAGCATTTTAACTCCAAAAGTGGAAAAATCACTCCCGCGTTTAGGCAAAAACTCAGGGAAATCTAATAAAGATTCGGAGGATAAAAATGGGAAATAAATTTTTTACTTCAAAAATATTTTATATCTTGACTTCCGTGTTTTTTGCAATTGTTCTCTTCTTTAATGCCAATGCAACCTCTATCCGAAATCAAGGAACGAACCAATCAGGAGAGGTTTACACAGCTACAATTAATAGCGTACCAGTTGAGTTAAAATACGATACAAACAAATACTTTGTTAGTGGTTACAATAGTAGCGCAACGGTACATTTATCAGGTTACAATCGAATCTCGATTACCAATGAAGAAAATCCCGATACAAGAAATTTTTTCCTGAGTATTGATTTGACCAGTGTTAAATCTGGGAAAGTTGACGTTCCCGTACGAATCGAACAGCTTCCAGGCGGGGTCAATGCATCAATTGAACCAAAGACGATGAATGTAACGGTAGAAAAAAGAGCTTCTCGAGAATTCGAAGTGACTCCAAAAGTAGACTCAACACAGATTCCAACAGGATTTAGTATTGATACGATTGATTTGAGCGATGAAAAAGTCAACGTCATTGCTGGTGAAGAAGGCATCAAAAAAATTCACGCCATTGAAGCAGCTCTTCCTAGTGATGTGAATCTCACAGATAATTATTCAGGAACGGTTACTTTACATGCTGTAGATAGTACAGGCAAAATTCTTCCCGCACAAATCACACCTTCGACAGTTCACATCAAAGTGTCTGTAAACAAACCAAGTAAACAAGTGCCAGTTAAACTAAAAGTTACAGGCACACTTGATACAACACTCTCTAGCATGAAAACAAAACTATCTGATGAAAAAGTTACCATATATGGCGAGCAAAGTAAGTTAGATGAGGTGAGTAGTGTCGAAGCAAATGTAAGCATTACAGGGATAACTAAAGAAACAAAAGTTTCTGTACCATTGCAACAATCAGGTATAAGCATCCGTCCGCGAACAATAGATGTGACATTGACACCAGTTAAAAAGAAGTAATTTTGTAAAGACGATTCTGATTATATTGGTTCCACATTAAAAACTTAAAGGCTGTTACCATACGAGCTCTGGTAGAGCTTGGACACAATATCATATCAAGGATTATGATTCGGGTGTAGTAAGCTGTAAGAATAGAGCTATCAGCTACACGTGATGGGGTGTGGCACAGATTCTGCATTATGGGTAGAAAAGCAAGTTATTTTTGAAACATTAAGAGAATTTTGAGATAGATTTAGTAAATTAAGGAAAATGAGATAAATCATGATAAATATCATGAAAAAATAAATTGGAGACTAAAAAAATGGGTAAATATTTTGGAACTGACGGTGTGCGTGGAGAAGCAAATGTTGAACTTACACCAGAAATGGCTTTTAAGTTAGGACGTTTTGGTGGCTATGTTTTAAGTCAACATGAAACTGATACACCGAAAGTTTATGTCGCCCGAGATACACGTATTTCAGGACAAATGCTTGCAACAAGCCTCATTTCAGGACTTTTGTCCGTTGGGATTGAAGTTTATGACCTTGGTGTTATTGCAACACCGGGTGTTGCTTATCTCGTGAAAAAGGATGGAGCATCCGCAGGGGTTATGATTTCAGCCAGCCACAATCCAGCCCTTGACAACGGCATCAAATTCTTTGGGAGTGATGGCTATAAACTTGAAGATGCTAAAGAATTAGAGATTGAAGCTTTGATTGATGCACCTGAGGACACGCTACCTCGCCCATCTGCAGAAGGGCTTGGAATATTACATGATTACATTGAAGGTGTTCGTAAATATCAAGCTTTCCTCAAGACCACAGCAGAGGGTGATTTTGAAGGATACAAGGTTGTTCTTGACACCGCAAACGGAGCTGCTCATACTTCAGCGCGTGCGGTGTTTGCAGATCTTAATGCAGAATTGACTGTTATTGGTGAAAACCCTAATGGACTTAATATTAATGTCAATGTTGGTTCAACTCATCCAGAGCAAATGGCTGAGAAAGTCCTTGAAGTGGGAGCAAATATTGGATTGGCATTCGATGGAGATGCTGACCGTCTAATCGCAGTAGATGAGTTAGGACATATTGTAGATGGTGATAAAATCATGTTTATTGTTGGTAAATATCTACTTAGCCAAGGCAAATTAGCCCAAAATACAGTAGTTACAACAGTAATGTCAAATCTTGGCTTCCATCTTGCGCTTGAAGAAACAGGGATTAATTCAGTTGTGACAGCAGTAGGTGATCGATACGTTGTCGAAGAAATGAAAAAAAATCACTATAACTTCGGTGGGGAACAATCTGGTCATATGATTTTCCTTGATTATAATACAACAGGAGATGGACAACTTTCCGCTATTCAATTGTTGAAAGTCATGAGAGAAACAGGAAAAACCTTGTCTGAACTTGCAGGTGAAGTAACAATTTATCCACAAAAATTAGTCAATGTCCGTGTGAAGGACAATGCTGCTAAAAAATCTGCAATGGAAGTACCAGAAATTCAAAAAGTAATTTCTGACATGGAAGAAAAAATGGATGGAAAAGGCCGTATCCTTGTTCGCCCTTCTGGTACAGAGCCACTCTTACGCGTAATGGCTGAAGCACCAACTCATAATGAAGTCAATGAAGTTGTTGATAGTATAGTAGAAGTCGTGGAAGAAGAAATTGGGGTAAAATAAAAAAGAGAGTATATACTCTCTTTTTTATTCACAAGATTTGAATTTGGTACAACAAATTAGCCATGATATGGCTTTTTTGTTTATCTTTTTTGGCGTCTTGCAAATTCTGTGAATCTAAAACGGTCAACTTGGTGTCTAGATTCTGTATATTGAAACAATGTGTTATCAGCAAGGTAAACTCTGGATTTAACAGAAACAATATGGCGGTCTTTGGGATTTAAGTCCAATAAATCAAAATCTTCTTCACTTGCGAAATCAATTGTAATTTCTTTTTGAGCATAAGCGATGTCCAGTCCAAGTTTTCCTTCTAAATACTCATAAGTTGAATTTTTAGCATCTTCTGGAGTTAGGTGAATGGCATAATCCTTTAAGAAAAAATCACGGTCTAAGATTGAGTATTTTCCTTCGACTTTCCGACGTCTAAGGATATGAAGGGCTTTGCTTCCGACAGGAAAACCTGTTAATTCTGACAGTTCAGCTTCAATATCAATTGAACCAAATATGACAACCTCAGTCTCGCTCTCAAATCCCATAGAAGTTTGCAGTTCTTTGTATGATGTTAGACCTGAAATGGGGAAGAGTAATTTATCATGAGCGATAACAATACTACCAAATCCATGACGACGTTGAATTACACCATTTTCTTCTAATATTTTTAAAGCTTGTCTAACGGTTGAACGGCTGCTATTATAAATTTTTGAAAGTTCGTTTTCACTAGGTAAAACATCATTTTCTTTATAGATATCATCGAAAATTTTCTTCTCTAAATCTTGTAAAATCACTTCATATTTCTTCATTCCTATATTTTATCATAAAAATAGATGCTAACGCTTGCTGAAAATGCTTTCATGTGGTACAATGTTTTTGTTAACTTGTACGTACAAGCTGCGAAATGATAGGAGGTTCATATGTTTGGACTAGGAAAAAAGAAAGAACTTCAGGATGATAAAGCGCTTTATGCACCGATTTCTGGAGAGGTCATTGAGATTTCAGCTGTTCATGACCCAGTTTTTTCAAAAAAGATTATGGGTGATGGTTTTGCCGTTGAACCTGCGGGAAACAAGATTTATTCGCCCGTAGCTTCCACAGTGACTTTGGTTCAGGGTCATGCGGTT
This sequence comes from Lactococcus allomyrinae, assembly GCF_003627095.1. NCBI lineage: Bacteria > Bacillati > Bacillota > Bacilli > Lactobacillales > Streptococcaceae > Lactococcus > Lactococcus allomyrinae. The sequence goes on from NZ_CP032627.1 coordinate 2,659,091, forward strand.
GGCTTCACTCGAGCAGATGGTCTTGAGGTATTACTCCATATTGGGATTGATACTGTTTCACTCAATGGTTCACCATTTAAACTCAAAGTTAAAGTTGGTGATATAGTCAATGGTGGAGATGAAGTTGGAAGTGTTGATTGGACCGAAGTTGAAGCAGCAGGTCTTGAAAAGACAACAATGGTCATTTTTACCAACTCTGATAAATTAGATTCTTTTGATGTTCGCTATGAAAAAGTTGAAGCAAAAGAAATAGTTGGAAAAGCTCAAACAAAATAATTGGAATTTTTGAAATGCTAAGACTCTAACATTTTATAGATGTTGGAAGTTAAATGTCACGAAAATGTTTTTATGCGGTTATACTAGTTAAACTTTATACAGTATTAGGCTAGTACAAAAATGGATGTAAACATCCTTTAATTTCTGAGAGAAATGTTGGGAATTAAATATTATTGGATAAAAGTTAATAAAATAATTTTCCTTTTTAAGAGGGAAAGCAGGAGGTCTTATGGCAAATTATTCACAACTTGCGACAGATATTATCGCAAAAGTCGGTGGCGCAGAAAACGTCACAAAAGTTATTCACTGTATTACCCGTCTTCGTTTTACTTTAAAAGATAAAAATAAAGCTGATACTGCGGGGATAGAAGCATTACCTGGGGTTGCAGGTGCTGTATATAATGCAAATCTCAACCAATACCAAGTGGTTATCGGTCAAGCTGTTGAAGATGTCTATGACGAAGTGATTGCACAGCTCCCCGATGGATTAGCAGGCGGGGAAACAGAAGCTGATGATGCAGGTGGTGCACCTGCAAGTGGAAGTAAAAATCCTATTGTCCGTGGCTTTCAAGTTGTTATCGGTACAATCACGGGGTCTATGATTCCAATCATCGGATTACTTGCTGGTGGTGGTATGATTAATGGACTTTTGGCTATGTTTGTTAAGGGTAACCATATCTTCAATGTAATTGATCCAACAAGTTCGACTTACATTATCATTTCAACAATGGCAATGGCACCTTTCTATTTCTTACCTGTGTTAGTTGGTTTCTCAGCTGCACGGCAATTAGCTCCAAAAGATGGAAGCTTACAATTTGTTGGGGCAGCCGTTGGTGGATTTATGATTGCTCCTGGTTTGAATCCTTTGACTCAGGCAACAATCAGTGGGACAAGTGTTGTACCTGCACCTAATGCAGTAGCACATTTATTAGGCGTTACTTTCAATACGAGTTATTTTGGGATTCCTGTGGCATTACCTAGTTATGCTTACACGATTTTCCCAATCATTGCTGCAGTCGCAATCGCAAAACCTTTGAATGCTTGGTTGAAGAAAGTTTTACCTTTGGCTTTGCGTCCGATTTTCCAACCTATGATTACTTTCTTTATCACATCTTCTATTGTGCTTTTAATCGTAGGACCAGTGATTTCTACACTTTCTTCACTTCTGTCAAATGTTATCAGTTTCTTTCTTGGACTTAACTTGGGTATTGCAGGACTTGTCATTGGTGGCTTCTATCAATGTTTGGTTATCTTTGGTTTGCACTGGCTCATTGTTCCTATCATTTCGCAACAAATCGCGGCAACTGGTGAATCTTCACTTAACATGATTGTGTCATTTACGATGTTGGCACAAGGTGCAGGGGCGCTTGCAGTCTTCCTGAAGACTCGCAAATCAGATATGAAAGGTCTTGCTCTTCCCGCTGCAATCTCTGCATTTTGTGGGGTTACTGAACCTGCAATGTATGGGATTAATTTGAAATATATGCGTGTCTTCATTATGAGTTCTATTGGTGCCGCTGCTGGTGGTTTGGTTGCTGGATTGATGAATCTGCGTATGTTTGGTTTCTCTGGTTCATTGATTGGTTTCCCTAACTTTATCTCTAATCCTAAAACGCATGAAGCTCCAGCTGGTAACTTGGCTACATTTTGGATTGCATCTATTGTATGTATTGTAGTAGCGATGGTCTTAGTGTGGTTCTTTGGGTATAAAGATACTGACGAAATGGGTACTGGCGTTGAAAAGAAAAATGCTTTCAAAGATGCAGTTAAATAATTTATAAATTTCATTTGGAGTCAGAGCCAGTGGCTTCTGGCTTCTTTATTTTTGAGAGAAAGAAAGGCAAAAAATGACGGAAACGGATAAAGACTGGATGATTCAATATGATAAATACGAAGTAGGAAAACGTTCGTATGGACAAGAATCATTAATGACTTTAGGAAATGGGTATCTAGGTTGGCGTGGTGCTCCTGTGTGGTCATCTTTTTCAGAACATCATTATCCTGGACTTTATGTAGCTGGTGTGTTTAATCGGACAACGACTGAAGTTGTTGGTCATGATGTTGTCAATGAAGATATGGTAAATTTACCTAATCCACAGTTGATAAAAATTTTTATTGGTAATCAATTGGTTAAGTTTACTGAACAGACGATAATTAGTCGTCAGTCAGCAATTAATTTTAAGAATGGCACTCAGAGGGATAAATATGTCGTGAAAGTTGATGAGGGTAAGTTGACTTTGACAACGACAAAATATGTTGATCCAATTGATTTCCATTGTTTAGGATTTGAAGGAGAAATCCTTACAGATTTTGATGCAACACTTCGTTTGGAAAGCTTGGTCGACGGTTCGGTTTTAAATCAAAATGTAGAACGTTACCGTGCTTTTGATAGCAAAGAGTTTGATGTGCTTTCTATTTCTGAAAATATTTTAGTGGCAAAAACAAGGACAACGGATATTGAGTTTGCGGTTGCTGTGAAGACAACTTTGGCAGGTAGTTCGGTTGTTTCAGCTGAGTCAGGGCATCAAGAGGTTTTATTAGAAACTGGACAAGTTGAACTGCATAAAAATGTTCCTGTTCATTTTGAGAAAGTCATTGTATTAGCGACGAGTGCTGAAGAGAAGCAGCCTGTTGATTTTGTGAGAAATGAATTGGCAAAGTTATCAGTAAGTAAAATCAGAGAAAACAGCACAACATATTGGTCAAAAGTTTGTGAAACAGCTGATATTGTGATTAAATCTGATGATAAAGATTTACAACGGATGGTGCGGATGAATGTTTTTCATATTCGTCAGGCGGCACAACATTTGGCAAATCAATATTTGGATGCTTCTGTTGGTTCACGTGGTTTAACTGGTGAAGGTTATCGTGGTCATATTTTTTGGGATGAAATTTTTGTTGTGCCGTATTATGCGGCAAATGAACCTGAAACAGCGCGTGATATTTTGCTTTATCGCTTGAATCGTTTGTATGCAGCGCAAGATAATGCAAAGGTTGACGGAGAAATCGGTGCAATGTTTCCTTGGCAATCAGGGCTTATTGGAGATGAACAATCGCAGTTTGTTCATTTGAATACGGTCAATAATGAATGGGAGCCTGATAATTCGCGACGTCAACGTCATGTTTCACTTGCGATTGTCTATAATTTATGGATTTATACTCAGTTGACAGGAGATTTGAGTATCTTACATGAGGGAGGGCTGGAACTTTTACTTGAAACAACGAAGTTCTGGTTGAATAAGGCTGTTCTTGGAGAAGATGGTCGCTATCATATTTCTGGTGTGATGGGTCCAGATGAGTACCATGAAGCTTATCCTGGAAAAGAGGGAGGAATTACGGATAATGCGTATACTAATCTCATGCTTGTCTGGCAGTTGAATTGGTTGACTGAGTTACAAACTAAAAATACGTTTGATTTTTCAAGTGTTGATGTGGAATGGCTAGAAAAAGCTCAAGATGTCGCCCATAAGTTGTATTTGGATATTGATGAAAATGGAGTCATTGCTCAATATGCAGGTTATTTCGATTTGAAAGAGGTTGACTTTACGGCTTATGAAGCAAAATATGGTGATATTCATCGGATTGACCGCTTGATGAAAGCAGAGGGTATTTCGCCAGATGAATATAAGGTTGCTAAGCAAGCAGATACACTGATGTTGCTTTATAATTTAGGGGCTAACCATACAGAAAAACTTGTAAGACAGCTTGGTTATAGGCTTCCAGAAGATTGGCTCAGAGTAAACCGAGATTATTATCTTGCGCGTACGGTACATGGCTCAACAACGTCACGTCCAGTTTTTGCAGGAATTGATGTGACGATTAATCAGATGGATGAAGCAGTGGAGTTTTTGACTGAGGCAATTGGTTCAGATTATTACGACATTCAGGGCGGAACGACGGCTGAGGGAATCCACATTGGAGTGATGGGAGAGACACTTGAAGTCATTCAAAATGAATTTGCTGGGGTAACTTTACGTGATGGTGAATTTGGAATTGCACCGCGATTGCCAAGACATTGGTCTTATTTGAAATTTACCCAGCTTTTCCGAGGAAATAGAGTGACGGTTGAGATTTCTGACAAGAAACTTTTACTGACAGCTGATAGAAAGATGGTAGTTAGAGTGTATGACACATTATTCCAGCTAGAGTCAGGAGAAACAGCTACTTTTGAAGTAAAGTAATAAGGAAATAAATTAAAAAGTTACTGACAAAATTACTATCAGTAACTCGTTGATTAACAACTAATGCAAACGATTGCGTTAAATGATATTATTTGATAAAATATACTAGTTCCACTTTAAAATTCAACAGGATTTTATTAATTTTAGTGGTAAGATAAAACAGACAACAAGCATCGGCCGTGTAGCGTGATATCATGGAGATAATGGGTTTAACGTATGGTGTATGAAGTCTACCAGTACCATGAAGTTAGACTCTATAGGATTTAATTGAGTTTGTCCGCTTAAAGTTGGGCTAATAATTGATGGAGGAATGTAATGTTTAAAGCAGTTTTATTTGACTTAGATGGTGTAATTACAGACACAGCAGAATACCATTTTCGAGCATGGAAAGCATTGGCAGAAGAAATAGGAATTGCCGGTGTGGATCGTGCCTTTAATGAACAATTGAAAGGTGTTTCCAGAGAAGATTCTCTGAAGAAAATTTTGGCGTTGGGAAATAAAACAGTGTCAGATGAATCATTTGCAGCACTTGCGAAACGTAAAAATGATAACTACGTTGAAATGATTCAAGATGTATCTCCTCAGGATGTTTATCCAGGTATTTTGACTTTGTTGAAAGAGTTGCGGAGTCATGGGGTTAAAATTGCCTTGGCTTCGGCGTCTAAAAATGGTCCCTTTTTGTTGGAGAGAATGGGCTTGACAGATTATTTTGATGCGATTGCAGATCCATCAGAAGTTGCGGCTTCAAAACCAGCTCCAGATATTTTCATTGCGGCAGCGCACGCAGTAGGCGTTACTCCTGAGGATTCCATTGGCTTAGAGGACTCACAAGCTGGGATTCAAGCGATTAAGGATTCTGGAGCCTTGGCGATTGGAGTTGGTCGTCCGGAAGATTTGGGAGAGGACATTGTTGTTGTCCCAGACACTTCACATTATACGTTTGAGTTTTTGGTTAAAGTTTGGTCTGAAAATAAAGACTGAGTAAAAGCTGTCAGTGCTGACAAAAGCTAATTTATAAGTGAAACAGACCAACTCTATTTTAAAATTGAGTAAGATTTTATACCAAAGTGTCTGTCTGTCTGTTCCAAGTTGATACAGTGGCAAAATGAAGTGGTTGATTAGTAGCTACAAATGATGTGCTTTTTTATCAGTTGTTTTGGCGATAGATAAAAAGTTTAGCGAACAGAGAAAGTTCGTAAAGCCATGTATCACGGAGGCTATGCTATGGAGGTCAATTCATTGTTGTTTTTTACAACAAATTAGTTATAGTTTTACAAAAATAAAAACCTGTCAGTATACTGACAGGTTTTTTTAACTTTCATTAGTGAGTTGGATTTGTTTTTCAAGCCATTGTATTGCCCAGAGCAACCAACGCTGAACAGATGGTTTAATATAGTTGTCATCAGGTGCTGTAACTCTGTTAGCTAAAGACAGTCCATGAGGACCATCATCAAAAAAATGCGCTTCAAAAGGAATATGGTACTTAGCAAGGCGGTCACAGTATTTTAAACTGTTATAAATCGGAACGCTGCAATCATTTCCTGTATGCCAGATAAAAGTTGGAGGAGTTGATGAAGTTACCATTTCTGCTGTATTATATTCGGCAGAGCTAGGTAGAGTAAAGTTGAAATGAGTCATATTATTTGGCCAACCAAAAGTGAAAGAGGTTACGGGGTAGCAGAGAATGATACCTTTGGGTTTATAAAATTGATACTGGTTACTATACCAAGAGGCAAGATGCCCGCCTGCTGAACAACCAAGTAAAAAGATTTGTTCAAGGTTAATATTCCACGCTTCATAGTTTTCGTGGATGAGTTCAAAAACATGATGAAGTTCAAGCAATGTTTCAGAGAGAAAATTATGAGTTGTTCCTTTATTCATGACTGTATAATTAAGAACGAAAACTTGATAGCCTTGTGCGAGAAAAGCAAAGGCAAGAGGTTCTGATTCACGTTTGGAAATATGTTCATAGCCACCGCCGGGACAGATGATGATAGACGGGAGGGAATATTGAGTCGGTCTAGGATTCTCCTGTTGATAGAAGTCCACCCAAGCTGTATCGTTAATTGTATGTCTTGATTTGTTCATGCTTTTATTGTATCAAAAAGGGGTATTATTTTGCAAAAACAATGAAAACGAATACAGATAATCTACTGGCATTTAGTATGTTGAAAGATATTTAATATTGGAGTTGAGCTAAACTAACCATCATTATCTCCATGATATCGCGCTACACGGACGATGGTCGTTGTCTGTTTTATCTTACCACTTAGTGAAGAAATGTATGAACCAGCACAGAGTTTTCATCTCATGATAATTGTAATTTATAAAGAAAACGCTGAAAAGTGTTATTTTTAAGTTAGCTTAAGGAAAATGACATAGAATTTTCTGTATGAAGAAATTGATTTATAGTATTACTTTATTTACGATGGTAAGTTTTCCAATCGGGATACATGCGGACACCGCTACCAGTGGGCAAGAGACACAGACTGCTACAAGTGCTGCAAATGAAAATACTCAGTCATCACAATCAAGCACATCATCAAGTTCGACGTCAAGCAGCTCTAATTCGAGTGATTCAACTGGTACGGCAGAATCTACTCAAACGCCAGCAAGTACAACGACTGCGCAGCAAAATGTTACAGAAAATTCTCAAGCACAAAATAACCAAACTCAGAGAGAAAATAACGCACAGGCGACTACCCGGAATACAACAACACAAGAACCTACAAAGGGTTCAACAACCATCATCAATGAAACAGTCAACAACACAGGAAAAAATTCAGCGAATATTTGGACAATTATATTAACGAGTCTGTCAGCAACAGTTACGATTATTGGAGGAGTTACAGCGCTCGTTCGGCATTTCCATAAAAAAATAAAAGGTAAAAATGCTCTGGATAATAAATCATTGACAAAAACCGCGAAAAAATCACAAGTGTCAGTTTTCACTGAAGACACGGCTGTACTGACAGCTTCTCCATCACTGACAGAAACTCAAAAAATGAACTTACAAGCTGACAGAATTCTAAAAAACCAGAGAAATCAATCTGATTTCCGGAGAAGAAGGAGATAACTGGCGGGAGCTAAGTTTGCGTTGGAAAGTACAGAATTAAAATATCATCAGAAAAGAAGTGGAAAAAGATAAACTTTTCCGAGATTTCCTATCTCCGCGCTTTCGCTACTACGCTGTCCGTTTGCTTAGCAAGAGCCAACTGGCATTTCTCTACGCTTCTTGGTAGTGTCGTTCACATCTTATAATTGAGTTTAACTGCTTAGAACCCGTGAAAATAGATAAAAGTATTCAATGAGTAAAGCTCATCTCCATCTTTTCCTAATTTTCTGAGTTCTGGACAATCATCCTCACATCTTGGTATAATAAAATCATGAAATTTAACGAAGAAGAAATGCTGAAATTTGCAGAGAAATTGGGACGTTTATTGAAAGCACAGGATGTGATTGTGTTGACGGGTGAATTGGGTGCAGGGAAAACAACATTTACTAAAGGATTAGCTTTAGGGCTTGATATTCATCAAATGGTGAAAAGTCCGACTTATACAATTGTTCGCGAACTTGAGGGACGTTTGCCGCTGTATCACATGGATGTTTATAGAATTGGTGATGATCCTGATAGTTTTGACTTAGATGATTATTTGTTTGGTGAGGGAGTATCTGTCATCGAATGGGGTGAAATGTTAGGAACGGATTTACCTCAAAATTATTTGGAAGTTGTTTTTGACAAGTATTCTCCTGAAATTGTTAATGACAAAGAACGCGAAATTGTGTTAAAAGCTCATGGTAAACGCTACGAAGAACTCATAGAAAAATTATAAGTAAATGTTGTAATCTTTATTTTTCAAAATAATCCTAACACTAAGAGCAGTCAAAATTTATGATAATGAACAAGATTGATTTGTCTAAATTTTTTCTTTCATATTGTTAAATATAAAAAATTTGGTATAATGCTAATATGAAACTATGGATAAAAACGCTCCTAATGTTAGGGAGTATCATTTTGGTGACAGGTGCTGCTGCCGCTGCTTATACACTTACAGTGTTAAACAGTACCACTCAGGCATTTAAAATGACTTATACGAATGCAGGAAGTAAGCAAACAGAAAAAATCATCAAAGCAACGAAACCTCTAACGATTTTGATAATGGGGATTGACACAGGTGGAGCGGGACGCGGGACCGCAGATTCATGGAATGGAAATTCAGATTCACAAATTCTTATCACACTTGACCCGACCAAAAAGACAACGACTATGGTTTCGGTTGAGAGAGATACTATGACGAATATCCTCGATGGCTCTGGAAATATTGTCTCTAAAGAAAAGTTGAACGCTGCTTATCCGCTAGGTTATAATGCTGGTGGAGGAAGTAAAGGGTTAGAAACAGGTGTTTCCTATGCAATGAAAACAATTGGGGAACAAACTGGGATTAATATTGATAACTTTATCACCATGAACTTTGATGGTTTGATTAATTTAGTCAATGACGTTGGTGGAATTGATGTGTATAACGACCCAAATTCTATTGCTCCAAGTACACCCGACTATCCTAATCCCAAGCATGAAATTTTTATTTCAGATACCGAACCTCAATATACTGCAACGATTCCTGCTGGAGAGCAACATTTGAATGGCGAGCAAGCACTTGTCTACTCACGAGACCGCCATCATCGAGTTGGTGGAGATTATGGGCGTCAGATTGCTCAACGTCAAGTTATTGAAGCGCTTATGAAAAAGATGCTTTCACTTGATAATATTACTCAGTATCAAAAAATTCTCAATGATGCTTCCAAAGATTTTAAAACAAATATTCCAATTAATACTTCCACCATTTCTTCTTTATTGGGTTACAAAGATTGTTTCAAGAAAGTTATTTCAATTCAAGCTAGAGGGGTGGGAAATATGGTTGATGGTGTCTCATATGAGTTCTTCCCTCAAGATGTATATCTCGCTATGCAAAATGCAATGAGACGCTCATTAGGAGAGGATACTCTAACGACTCTACCTTCGAATTTGATTACATATGAAAGTTATTTTGGGACAGCTTCAACTTATTATCTCCCTTCAGCTACAGTGACTGAAAACGGAAAATCTATGACATATGGTATAGACACAGAAGGTAATTTTGTAAATATTACTTCTCAAAACCAAGATGAATTCATTTCAAGCACAACCGGAAGTGGTGGAGGGACTAGTTCATCATCCACTTCATCAAGTTCAACTGGAACAAGTAGCTCTTCAAGTACAGCGAGTAGTTCATCTGTAGATTCTACAACATCCGATACTAACTCAGGTTCGTACGGAGATAGTGGTGCAAGTTCTGACGACTCCAACAGTTATGGAAATAATACAGGAACTTACACAGGACAATAATTGAAAAAACAAAAATAATATGATAAACTGGTTTCTGGAAGTCGCTTATGAACGATTAGATTTTGCTGATTAGTTTATAAGTTACTGACAGGAACCTATTTGGTCCAGTAGCTCAGTTGGATAGAGCATTCGCCTTCTAAGCGAACGGTCGGGGGTTCGAATCCCTCCTGGATCATGGTGCCAAACCTTGCCTCACTTTCGTAGTGAGGCTTTTTTGTTTATTTACATATTCAGCTGTTAAAGTTGAGGTGTTATAATGAATCATTGTTGTTATATTGTTTGACTTTTAAGTGAGGTGTTTAAAAATTAAACAGTATGAGTATTAAAAAACTCCAATCTTATCATCAGAAAAACAAATGAAAGTCGACTAATAAAATGTGCTATAATAGAAAAATGACAAGATACAAAGCTACGATTGCCTATGATGGTACAGATTTCGCAGGTTTTCAAACGCAGATTAACCAACGTACAGTCCAAGCAGAGCTTGAAAAAGTGTTAACCAAATTGAACTCGCACGAGCCAGTAATTCTGCAAGGTTCTGGTCGTACTGATGCAGGGGTACACGCTTTTGGGCAAGTGATTCATTTTGACCTTTTAGGACAACCACGTGATTTGGAACGACTTCGTTTTGGACTTGACACTCAAACTCCTGCTGATATTGCTGTAAAAAAAGTAGAGCAAGTGGGTGAGCAATGGCACGCACGTTATTGTAAGCATGAAAAAATCTATGAATATTATCTTGAAAATGCAGTGACGAGAAGTCCTTTCAGCAGAAATGCAAAAGCATATTTCCGTTATCCATTAGATTTTGACAAGATGCAAGAAGCTCTGTCAGTGCTGACAGGGACACATGATTTCACTGGTTTTACAGCATCAGGTTCATCGGTAGACGATAAGATTCGAACAATTTCTCAAGCAGAAGTCATTCAACTTGATGAAGAAAATTTTAAATTTATCTTTAGAGCGAACGGCTTTTTGTATAAACAAGTTCGTAATATGGTTGGAACTGTCATCAAAATTGGTAATGACAGAATGCCTGTCAGCCAGATTGAAAAGATTTTGATGACAAAAAATCGTGATTTTGCTGGACCAACGGCAGCCCCAGAGGGCTTATACCTCAAAGAAGTGATTTACGATCAAAGGAAGTAAATCATCGGTGGATGAAGTTAAGACTTATTCAGTGGGAATTTTAACTCGTCACTGAATTTAGTCGGACGAAATTCGAAGCCTACTATTCCGACTAGGTGCTTCAGCGCCTTAGCGAGGATGGACAGCGTAGCCGTAAGGCGGAGATAGTGTTGCTTTATCCCCTACCTAAAGAGGGAGGGGGTAGTAGCACGCACTTGCTTTGATAAAGTTTTGCGTAGCAAGATGTCAAAAGGAGTTTTATGACAAAAGATTTGACAAAAAATAAAAAGATATTGACGATTGCAGGCTCTGATATTTTATCAGGTGGAGGAATGCAAGCGGATTTAGCAACATTTGCTCATGATGGTTTTTATGGATTTTGCGCACTAACAAGCATTGTTACAGTCCGTGAAGATAAATTCTTTGTTCATCCAGTTGAAGAACAAGTTTTTAAAGACCAACTGAGAAGTCTTCAAAGTATTGATTTTTCAGCAGTAAAAATCGGACTTTTACCCAATCGAAAACACTTACAACTGACAAAAGAATTTCTGTCAGCACTGACAGAAACACCTATCATTCTTGACCCTGTCATTGTTTTTAAAGAAAATGATGATTATAGTGTCAATGAAATGCGGGAGCTATTCATCAGAACGCTCATTCCAATTTCGACAGTGATTACTCCCAATCTACGTGAAGCTGAAATTCTGTCAGCGATTTCCATATCAACAATTGACGACATGAAAGAAGCAGCCAGAATTCTTTATCGGTTTGGTACCAAAAATGTTGTCATTAAAGGTGGGAATCGCTTTAATCCAAAATATGCCATTGATCTCGCTTACGACGGAGAACATTTCTATGAATTGAGCAATCCTGTTTTGGATAAAAATAACAATGGCGCTGGATGTACTTTTGCAGCAAGTATTGCCACCCATCTCGCACAAAGAGATACTTTTGAGCAAGCAGTGGGTAAAGCTAAGAGTTTTGTCTATCAAGCGATTCAGAATTCTAACCAATATGGTGTTTTTCAAAATGCAAAATAAATCAGCTCAATAGATAACCAAGCTTCTACACCGAAAAAAATTCTTTGCTTTTTATTAAGTGACGATTGTTTCGTAGTTACTTTTGAAACCTTCAAACTAATATTGTCTAACTTTCAAACGTATCGCTTGAAAGTTGCTGTGCTGTTGATGCTCGCTATTCCAACATATCTGGCTAGTCGCAATCTTTGCATAAAATGAGCTTGACGCACTGCATCAAGATTGCAGATGAGAAAAGTATCACTTTTCTCAATCGTCGCAAAGCACGCACTTCGTGTGCCGTCTTGCGAACAGTCTCCGATTGTTGCACACCCACAGGTATCCATTCTCTCTAAGCAGCTAAAGCATCAAGGCGAAATGGTTCTCTATGTAGACAGAGCCTGTTGGTTGTAACCGCGCTAGGTAGAATTGGAGATGAACTAATATAAAAAGTAGAAATCAAACTTTGTCTAGTAGTCATATCATAGGAGATGAAACTCATGAATCAGACCAACACCAATATCAAAAAGATTACAATTCTTGCCATCTGGACAGCCATCAGCTTTGTTCTCGGCAGAATTTTTACTTTCCCCATTCCAGGTTCAGCTGGCAATATTTTAACATTGCTAGATGTTGGAATTTACAGTGCTGTTTTTTTGTTAGGAAAACGTGAAGCTGCTGTTATTGGCGGACTTTCTGCCTTCCTATTAGATTTCACAGCAGGCTACAGCAATTATATGTTTTTTAGCTTGATTATTCACGGCTCGCAAGGTTATTTGGCAGGATTGACGCGTTTTAAAACGCTTAATTTTATCCTCAGTGCGATTGTTATGGTGGGCGGATACTTCATTGTAGGTGGATTTATGTACGGCTGGGGTTCTTCTATTGCGGGACTTTGGGTCAATATTGTTCAAGTTGCAATAGGCTTTATCCTCGCAAGAGTTGTTAGCCCATTAATCAAAAAGGCAGGTATTTTAAATGGATTTAGAAAAGCTTAAAAACGAAACACAGCTCATCATTAATGATGTCCTTGAAAAATCTGAAATAAAAGCAGGACAAATCTTTGTCCTAGGCCTCTCCTCATCAGAAGTAAATGGTGGTATAATCGGCCACGCCAGCTCTGCGGAAATCGGCGAAGTCATTGTTGGTGTCATTCACGACACGTTGACAGAAAAAGGTATTTATCTTGCTGTTCAAGGTTGTGAGCATCTCAATCGCGCCCTTTTAATCGAACAAGAATTAGCAGAGAAAAAAGATTGGGATACCGTTTCTGTCATCCCACAGCTCCATGCAGGAGGGAGTGGGCAAGTCGCAGCATACAAACGATTTAAGCACCCTGTAGAAGTAGAACACATCATTGCTCAAGCAGGACTTGACATTGGTGACACCTCGATTGGGATGCACGTCAAGCACGTCCAAATCCCGATTCGTCCAGTTTTGCGTGAATTAGGTGGTGCACACGTGACAGCATTGAAGAATCGCCCCAAACTTATCGGTGGCGAACGTGCGAGGTACAAATGAATGAATGAAATGCTCATCATGACACCAGGACCAACAGCAGTCGCGGAAAACGTTCGACTTGCAAGAAGTCAAACAACAACAAATCCAGACATTGACCTTGATTTTTATGACTTTTACAAAGTAACTTGTGAAAAATTTGGAAAATTTCTCCAAACAAAAAATGACGTCCGTATTCTAGCTGGAGAAGGTATTCTAGGGCTTGAAGCAGCCTGCGCCTCATTGACTGAGCAGGGAACACGTGTCCTCGTGTTAGATAATGGCATTTTTGGACATGGTTTTGCTGACTTTGTGACAATGTACGGTGGAGAGCCACTTCTCCTGAGAAGCCCTGAGACAGCAAGCTTTGACCTCGCACTTTTAGAAGAATTTTTGGAAAAAGACCACGACTTCAAATATGCTACGGTTGTTCATTGTGATACCCCTTCAGGCGTGCTCAACGACATCTCAAAAATCTGTCCCTTGCTTAAAAAATATGATATTTTAACTGTGGTTGACTCAGTGGCGGCAATGGGAGGAGAACCTCTAGCTGTTGATGAATGGGAGATCGACATTGTACTTGGAGGTTCACAGAAAGTCCTATCGGCACCTCCAGGACTGACTTTCCTTTCTATTTCACAAGCAGCCTATCAAGCAATGGAAAATAGAAAAACGCCAATTGCCAGCTTTTACTGCAATCTTCTCGTATTCAAAGATTATTTTGAGAAAAAATGGTTTCCTTATACGATGCCGATTTCGGATATCTATGGTCTGACCCAAGCGATTGATAATCTATTGGCAGATAAAGAGATTATAAAGCGCCATGCGGATATTGCTGAGGCAACAAGGCAGGCGATTGAACATTCCGCTTTGCAACTTCATCTGAAAAATGGTTTTTCAAATACTGTCACAGTTATCAATGTTCCTAAAGAAACAACGGCTCAAGCGATTTTAAAAGAGATGAAAGAACATTATAATGTCATGATTACAGGCTCATTTGACCGCTTGGAAGGAAAAGTTCTGCGTATCGGGCACATGGGCGAGAACGCTAGAGCAAGCAAAGTGGCTTATACCCTCTATGCTCTTCAACAAACATTGGAAAATCAAGGCGTGAGCCTTTTAAGTAACCTACAAGATGATTTTTTGAAATATTATCAAAAACTGACTTTTGACAAAAAATAAAAAATCGTATATAATTATTTTCGGGCACTGGTTTTTCATTTTTGAAAAACTGGTAACGGTAGAAGCTCCCCTTTGGGGAGCTATTTTTTTATTTTCCCCTATGATTGTTTGGAAAAAATCGAACAGACTGAATTAAATTGAGTTTGACTCTGCTGAAAACACTGAATTTGATAAATTTAAGAAAACACTGTTTTTCTATAATTTTTTATTTTTAATGTTTAAAGGAGTTAGGCTTACATCTTAGAAGGAGAAAACATGGCAACTAAGTATATTTTCGTCACAGGTGGTGGAACTTCATCAATGGGTAAAGGGATTGTCGCAGCGTCACTCGGCCGTCTACTTAAAAATCGTGGGCTTAAGGTAACAGTTCAAAAATTTGACCCGTATCTTAATATCGATCCAGGAACAATGAGTCCTTATCAACACGGTGAAGTATTTGTTACTGATGATGGTGCTGAAACTGACCTTGACCTTGGTCACTATGAACGTTTTATCGACATCAATCTGAACAAATATTCAAATGTGACTTCTGGTAAAGTTTATAGTGAAATTCTCCGCAAAGAACGTAAAGGGGAATATCTTGGAGCGACAGTACAAATGGTACCTCATGTGACAAATATGCTCAAAGATAAAATTAAACGTGCAGCAACAACAACGGATGCTGATGTTATCATTACCGAAGTTGGTGGAACAGTTGGTGATATGGAAAGTCTGCCTTTCATTGAGGCTTTGCGTCAGATGAAAGCTGAAGTCGGTGCTGATAATGTCATGTATATCCATACTGTGCCTATTCTTCATTTGCGTGCAGCTGGCGAATTAAAAACCAAAATTGCGCAAAATGCAACAAAAACTTTGCGTGAATACGGGATTCAAGCAAATATGCTAGTTTTGCGTAGCGAAGTACCAATCACGACAGAGATGCGTGATAAAATTGCGATGTTTTGTGATGTGGCACCAGAAGCTGTCATTCAATCACTTGATGTAGAACATTTGTACCAAATTCCACTGAATTTGCAAGCGCAAAATATGGACCAAATCGTCTGTGACCATTTGAAACTGGATGCACCAAAAGCAGATATGACAGAATGGTCAGCAATGGTGAATCATGTGATGAACTTGAAGAAAAAAGTTAAAATTGCGCTTGTTGGTAAATATGTTGAATTACCAGATGCTTATATCTCAGTGACAGAGGCATTGAAGCACGCAGGCTACGCCGCAGACGCAGAAGTTGACATTAACTGGGTTAATGCTAATGATGTGACAGACGAAAATGTCGTAGAACTTGTGGGTGATGCAGCAGGAATTATCGTTCCTGGTGGTTTTGGTCATCGTGGTACGGAAGGTAAAATTGCAGCGATTAAGTATGCGCGTGAAAATGACGTGCCAATGCTGGGTATTTGTTTAGGAATGCAATTGACCGCTGTTGAGTTTGCACGGAATGTTCTTGGTTTTGAAGGAGCTCATTCTTTTGAGTTAAATCCTGATACAAAATATCCAGTGATTGATATCATGCGCGACCAAGTAGATGTTGAGGATATGGGTGGAACTTTACGTTTAGGTCTTTATCCAGCCAAACTAAAAAATGGTTCTCGTGCTAAAGCGGCCTACAACGGTGCTGAGGTTGTGCAGCGTCGCCACCGTCATCGTTATGAATTCAATAACAAATATCGTGAAGATTTTGAAAAAGCTGGCTTTGTCTTCTCAGGTGTATCACCTGACAATCGCTTGGTTGAGATTGTAGAACTTTCTGATAAGAAATTTTTTGTGGCTTGTCAATATCATCCAGAGTTGCAATCACGGCCAAATCGTCCAGAGGAACTTTACACAGAATTCATTCGTGTATCTGTAGAAAACAGCAAATGAAGTCAAGACTTATTCAGTGGAAGTTTCAACTCACCGCTGAATTTAAGGTGCAACCTCTAGGTGTAACAACTAAGCGACCTGTACGCAGCTAAATCTGCAACAGTCTGCTTAACATCTTTGATATGAGGTTACCTTGTCCCAGAAGCCTAAACTCTATCTCCGCTTCGCTTCACTGTCCACTCTCGCTAAGTGGCTAAAGCCACAAGTCGAGTCGTAAAGCACTAATGTCCTAGGGCAGTCGGACGAAATTCAAGGGTTGCCACCTCCGACTAGTCGCTTTGCCTTTTGCTGCTTTAGCAGTTAAGCAAACGGACAGCAGCGTAGACCGTTCGTAGAACGGCGTGCGAAGCACATAGCGTTGTAGCGAGGATAGACAGCGTAGCAGCACTTGCTTTGATAAAATAAAAAACTCTAACAATCTTTGGTTAGAGTTTTTTTATAGTTTAATGACTGAGCTGATGAGGTAATATGAAGTTGTAGAGTAGCGCCAATCATTACTTTTACAAATAGAATGAAATTAAAATTTTTTGTTTTCACTCTTTAGTGGCAGAATAATCATTTTAATTTGTCGTGAGTTCATCATCGTCACTAGTGTTTTCTTCAATATTATCAAGGGATTCTTCGAAATCATCCAATGCATCTTCAACGTCATCAAGTCGTTCTCTGATGTCTTGATTTTGCTGATAAACTTCATTGAGTAAGATTTGGATGTCACCGAGCATTTCAGTTTGAATTTTTTGGATTTGCATATTAGATGATTGGTCATCCATCATCAGATGGTCGAGTTTATCATGCAAAGCGGCTACACCTTTTTCAGACTTGATATTAACTTGGAAGTCGTTTTTTGCAGTTAATCGGTCATGGTCGGCTGCACGATTTTGGCTCATCATGATAAGAGGAGCTTGTAAGGCTGCAGTGATTGAGAGAAAAAGATTCAGCAAAATAAAAGGATAGCGATCCCACTCTAAGTGGAAAAGAAGTCCTGTGACGTTAAGAAACATCCAAACAATGAGAATGCCTAGATATGTAATGATAAAAGACCAAGAACCAACGAATTCAGTAACTTTGTCTGCAGCTTTTTCACCCCAAGTTTCTTGAGCTTCAAGCTGTTCTTCAACGTCGCGGATTTGAAAATTTGCCTTTTCGAGTTCTTCATTTAGTCGGTCGTTAACGGTAAAATTTTTCTGCAAGTCTAAGTGAAAAAGAGTGTCTAATACTTCTAGACGAAACTTAACCTGATGTTCATTACAAATGAAGTCATGCGCTGTTGCATTTGGATAATCGCGCGTGATAACAGTTTGAAGACTTGGGTCAAGATTTTCGAGAAAGTCACCACCTGATACGCGGTGAACACGACCATTGACAAGACATACGACTTTGTTTTTATTGATTGGAGTTGGAGCCATTTTATAGCACAGCTCAAGCTTGATATGAATGGTTGCTTCTATATATTATTTTTATGTTATTGTCCGAAATGTACGGATATAAGTTTAGGGCAGTTTATCCTTAGCTTTTTCAAGAAAATTTGACAGTCAAATCGCAGTTAGACTGGTTTTCTTGTCTACAATCTTATTAGGAATTAAACAGTAAGTTAGAAGCCATTTGGACTTAGTTTATCAAATTATTCAAGGAATTATTGCTAAATGTGACACATGAAAATTGGGCGCAAGAAGAGCGCCGTTTTGGTCAATTTGACAAAATAAGTCAGTTAAAAATTTGGGTTTGGGTCGACCTTTCAAAGCTTGAGCGCTCTCCTTCCTTTTGATTTTTTATAGCGAATTGCCGAGAGGAACTTTTGTTCCATATTAGATTATAAGATATTTTAAAATATTTGCAAGCCCTAGAATAAAAAAACGTTCCGTTGGAACGTCTTTTTATAATTTTTAGTTAGCTTTGGCTTCTTTTTCCACTGCAATTGCTTGGAAAATGTAAACAAAGAATCCAAAGATAAGCGAGATGAGTGTTGTCCAAAGTTCAGGATCTGGCACGCCAGCTAGGGCTGTCATGATATAACCAGCAACTTGACCGATGGCGAGCGACCAGAAAAGTGTGACAATAAGTTTCATATTTACGCTTCTTTCCGTTATTTCTTCAACGAATCTAGTATAATATAAATAACGAGAAATTTCAAATTTTTGAAAATAGCTTTCATAAATTTATTGATTAAGTTTGGTCAGTAAGTTTCTATAAAAAGTTATCGGATGAATCGCAGATAGGTTGCTTGAGGCGCCAGAATGTTTAAAAGTAAGGAGCGCGATGTGGACCAGAGAAAAGTTTTCATATTTTCAACCTTTTAGAGTGTTCTGCCTCACATCTTAACTAACTGAGTTCGGGGTGCTTGAAATCAGTGAAAATAGAAAAATTTCACTGATTTCAGAACGGACGTCCCTCACATCTTAAATGAAAGGAGATATGATGTTTATACAAATCAATACAAAAACAGAGTATAGTTTTTTAGACAGTGTTGTCAAAGTTGATGATTATCTAGAAACAGCGAAGCAAATGGGTTATCAAATGCTTGGAATTTGTGATGTTGGCAATCTTCATACTGCTTTTCGTTTTGTAAAAAAAGCTGAGACAGTGGGGATTCGTCCTATCATTGCTATTGAGTTAAGCTTTTCCTACGATGGTATACCGATTTCCTTTTCTTTTATCGCTAAAAATACAGCTGGCTATAAAAATTTATTAAGAATTTCGACATTACATAATTACGGACGACGTCAATTTGATGAAATTAAGGGTTACTTATCAGATATCGCACTAGTAGTTCCAGAAACTTATGGCACACTCAGTGGAATTTCTGCTCTGTCAGCAGTGACAGAAACTTATGTCTCTGTCAGTATGCTGACAGACAAGCAAGCGAGTTTTAATTTACCAATATTGCCGTTTCCATCTGTTCGTTATTTGTCTTTTGGGGACAATGAAACACTCTCGATTTTACATGCGGTACGTGATGGCATACCTTTTGATGAAAGTTTAACTTCAAGCAACGCAGAACTTTTGCAACGACCAGAAATTTATGAAAATTATTTTCGTCAGTATTTTCCACAAGCTGTCACAAATCTGTCAGCGCTGACAGAAAAAATTTCATATCATTTTGATGAAAAATTAGAATTACCACGATTTGATAAAAATCGTGATGCAAGAGAATTGCTGCGTGAAGAGTCGCTACAAGGCCTATCAGCACTTACAAAAAAATTATCAACACTGACAGAGCACCAAGTCATCTATCAGGAACGTTTAGAGAATGAATTATCTGTGATTCATCAGATGGGATTTGATGATTATTTTTTGATTGTGGCAGATTTGCTCCGCTATGCTCAGGACCAAGGAATTTATTGTGGGATGGGACGGGGGTCGGCAGCAGGCTCACTCGTTGCATTCCTTCTCGGTATTACGCACGTTGACCCAGTGGCTAACAACTTATTCTTTGAACGTTTCCTCAATCCTGAACGCGTAGCAATGCCCGATATTGATATTGATATGCCAGATGACCGCAGGGCTGAATTGCTCTCTTACATGAAAAATCGCTATGGTTCTGACCATGTCGCACAAATCGTAACTTTTTCAACACTTGGGAAACGTCAAGCTTTACGTGATGTTGGGAAAGCCTTTGGAATGAGTGAAGCTGAATTGACTAACTTGACACGAATGCTTGCTTTTCGTTTTGGTAGTCTTGCCTCCGAATATGAAGGAAATCAACGTTTCAGAGCTGAGATTTTGAAAAATCCACGTTTAAAACGAATTTATGAAGTGGCGCGACACATTGAAGGGATGCCACGTCAAACCTCAACTCATGCTTCAGGAGTTGTCCTTGCCAATGAATCATTAGTTAATTATGTTGCGCTAAAACCTTCAGAAGATTTGGCATTGACTCAGTATGAAGCACCCGATGTAGAAGCTATCGGTTTGTTAAAAATTGATTTTCTAGGGCTTAGAAACTTAACGATTATTGCGAGACTCCGAGAGCTCGTAAAGCTAAGAAAGCAGACTGATATTAATCCACTTGATATTAATCTTGAGGATGAAGCGACCCTAGCGCTCTTTAGAGCAGGCAATACAATGGGAATCTTCCAGTTTGAAAATCCACAGATGCGGAGGTTTTTACGTAATCTTCTCCCTTCAAAATTTGATGATATTGTAGATGCAACTTCAATTTTTAGACCAGGTCCATCACAATTTATTCCACAATTTATCGCTCGTCGTCATGGAAAAGAAAAAGTGGAAATTATTGATCGCGCGATTTCAGAAATTCTCGCACCAACGTATGGAATTATGATTTATCAAGAGCAGATTATGCAAGTAGCACAAAATTTTGCGGGATTTTCTCTTGGGAAAGCAGACCTTCTTCGGCGCGCAATCTCTAAGAAAAATAGCTCAGAACTCACAAAATTAAGAGAAGAGTTTTTAAATTCTTCTGTGAGTGCAGGACATTCTCGCCAAAAGGCGGAGCAAATTTATGATTTGATTGAACGCTTTGCAAACTATGGTTTCAACCGCTCGCACGCCTATGCCTATGCTGCGTTAGCCGTTCAGATTGCCTATTTTAAAGCTCATTTTCCAGATGAATTCTATGAGATTCAACTTCGTGACCGTAAACGTGAAGTGATGATATTAGATGCGCTAGATAATGGTTTTATGGTTCTTTCACCATCAGTCAATAAGATGACGCTTTACGATTTTGTTGACAAAAAGAAGATTCGATTAGGACTCACTCACATCCAAGGGATATCTCGTGATTTATCCCGTTGGATTGTTGAACATCGTCCTTTTCGTGATTTATCGGATTTTGTTAAGCAACTTCCAGCACAATTTCAACGTGAAGAAATGGTGCTGCCACTTGTTCAAATCGGCGCCTTTGATGATACTGATGGTGAAAATCGGGGAAAGTTAGCTGATAATCTTGGACAATTGATTGCTTATCATCAGACTTTCCAACTTGATTTATTTGGTCACACAGAACTAAAATTTAGTTATCAGCAGGCAGAAGATTATACTCAAACAGAGAAATACGAGTTTGAGAAAGACTTGTTAGGAATTGGGATTACACCACATCCCTTGCAACGCTTATCAACACAGCTTGAAGGAAATTTCACACCCTTGTCACTACTTGCCAAAAATCAGAAAGTGACGATTTTGGTCGAACTCAGCTATATTAGAACACATCGAACCAAAAATGGCCAAACTATGGCTTTCCTATCAGTGACGGATAGCCGTGAAAAACTTGATGTTACACTATTTCCAGAAGTTTATCGACAATTTTCTCAGGAACTTGAAAAGGGGAAGTTTTATCTGATTACGGGGAAAGTATCTGAGCGAAATGACGAGCTACAGTTAGTTGCTGAACGTATCACCCAAGCATTTGAGACGACACGTAAATTTTGGCTAAACCTTCCTGATAATAGATACAACCAAAAAATCTCTCAAATATTGAAAGAATTTAAAGGAAGTCACCAGGTCATTTTGCACTTTGCAGATAGTAAAATAACAACGCAAACCAAACTTTATGTAGAGGAATCAGAACTTTTGAAAAAGCGCCTCGAAGCTTATGTGTTAAATGCTGTTTATAAATAAGTTTGTCAAGTCAACTTGTTCTTTGCAGCCAAATAAACATAAGGCAAAGAAGACTCCTAAGATATTTTGGGAGTCTCTTTGTTGTAAAGAGAACAAAAAAATGGTGTTGGTTCACAGGAATAGTTTTGAAAATTGATAGAAGTCCGCTCAATTGTAGGCGGTACTAAAAGATTCTATTGAAATTCAAGTAGGAAAAGTAGGATTTGTAGTTATCTTCAGAGTTGTTTAGACATTTAAAAAGTGGTAATATTAAAAAAATAAGCAATGCAAAATAGAGGGATGCGATGAAAAAAGTAACGATTAAAGATGTTGCGCTAAAAACAGGGCTTTCAGTAAGCAGCATTTCTAGGGTATTTAATAACTATGGAGATATTAGTGCTGAAACAATCAAAAAGGTGACACTAGCAGCTAAAGAACTAGGTTATACTCCCAATAGTGCAGCAAAACAGCTTTCAAGTAAAAAGAAAAAAATCATCGCCTTAATCTTGAATGAAATCAATGTGACACGTGGTGTAGCAATGCCGCTTGAGATTTTAGGAGGTGTTGTTGATAATTTAGATAAAACAGATTATGAATTTGTCTTTTATGCGACGAACTCAAAAAAACAAAATCAAAAAAGTTTGAGGCAATTTTGCAATGAACGGGACATTACGGGTTTGATTATCCAAGGATTACGTATTTCTGACCCTTATTATCAGGAGCTAGAAACATTTGATTTACCAACTGTTGCGATTGATTTGGATATAAAAAATGAAAAAGTTGGGACGGTATCAACAGATAATACAAAAGCAGCTTTTGAGATGACTCAATTGCTTGACAAAGCAGGGTATAAAAATATTCTTTTTCTAAATGGAACAAAGACTGCGACAGTTGCTCAAGCGCGGGAGGCTGGTTATCGTGAAGCGGTGGATAATGCTCAGGTTTATTATGCAAATTTTTCCGAAAACGAAGCTTGTAAATGGGCGATTGAGTATGCAAAAATGAATGATTTTAACAAAATTGATGCAATTTTTGCGGCGAGTGATTTGATGGCGATTGGGGTAATTAAAGCTTTTAGAATATTGGATTTAGAGAAGAATATAGCAGTGGCTGGTTTTGATGATATTACTTTAGCGAGCTATGTGACCCCCTCTTTAACGACAGTTCGGCAAGATATGGGAAAAATCTCTGAATATGCAGTCAAAGATTTGATATGCCAAATAGAAAAAGATGAAATCAAACATCGTTTTGTTCCGTACCAGATTATTGAACGAGAGAGCGCTCGGCTGACAACAGATAAAGTCAAGACTAAATTTGAGGCATAGTACTACAAATGCTTTGATCAATAGACGAAGGATTTTGTTTATATTAGTTCACCTCTAAGTCTGCATAGTGGATTTAATAGATGAATTGCAAATATACTGTCTTTGCCTTAGCAAAAGGTGAAACGAACGTAGACGGTTCACAGAACTACGTGCCTTGCGATGATTGCGACTAGCTAGCTTAGTGGGCAACGTAAGACAACGGAGTAAGTTCTACGCAAAATGTTTAGAACTTAAATAGTATTATTTAGAAATTAGAGAGTAGGGAAATTTGTTGTTAGTTTTTTACAATGAGTGAGTTAGAAAATAAATAAATTAAAATTTCTACTTGACAAATGAAAACGATTACTATATAATACTTTTTATGGAGCTAAAACGTTTTAGGCGATTGTTGATTTTATCTTTCGAATCGTTCGTAAAAAGGAGGACAATATGAATTTGTTAATGCTTATTCAACGATTCTTGGCAACATTAATTGATTTGATTATTGTTTATCTCCCATTTTTGCTTCTCGTTCACGTTATTTTTACAGGTAAAGAATTTTCAAGTATTGCCAATCTGCTCGCTGGAATTTTATTTGTTTTGTATAATATGATTTCAGAAAGTAGTTTTTCAGGAAAGACAATCGGAAAGTTCTTTGCGAAGTTGAGAGTCAAAACGGTGTCAACGGATTTAATGGAAATTGGTCAGCGAGAGTTTGCTAAGTTACTTTATTTTTTACCAGTCGCGGGTTGGATTTTTATTGTAGTTAGCGTTGTAATGTATTTTACAAGTGGACGATTTTTGCATGATAAGATTGGAAGAAGTGAGGTTATTGTAGGTGTTTGATGGAAATGATATGCCAGCGATTGTTAAGATGCCTGTCTTACCCTTATTTTCAGTTTTTATCTTGACAATTATTGTGGCTTATGTCATTGCTTGGCTTTACCGTAATGACTATGATCCAATGAAAATGATAAAGGCTTATTTGATTTATGCGCTTCCTTTTTTGATGATAAGTATGCTTTTACATGTAAAAATTATGCTTATTATTGGAATTTATATTTTGGGATTAATCATTTTGGTTTTCCGAAATCAACATTATTTTGATCATTGAGGTGGTGAAGATAATTTGTTTTATCTTATTTGGAACAGTGAATTACAGGAGGTAGCTAGAAGTGTTGTAATCTGTATTACACTGCACATTTAATGAGGATTTGGGGAAACTTTTATCATTGACTAAAACGTTTTAGTTGAGAATTAAGCTCGTCTTCTAGAAATTAGACTATGAGAAAGGTAAGAATGATGTTCTGCATAGCATCTTATTTTCTCAATTGTTATATTTATAGGAAATCGTGCTTGTATCTTGAAGGAGAAATATATTGAGTTTGATGCACTATGACAAAGAAAATCTTTGGCAAATTGAACAACAGGGTTTTGATGAGCAACTTCTAGGAAAAACAGAAGCTGTCATGGCTTTGGGAAATGGTTATCTTGGAACACGGTCAAGTGAGGAAGAAACTTATATTGGGGAAACTCGTGACACTTTTGTGGCTGGAACCTTTAATTCATTTGATGAAAATGAAGTGACAGAACTGCCAAATGTCCCTGATATGTGGGGAATGGAGTTTAGCTTTGATGGTCAGCGCTTCTCATTGTCACATGGAGTTGTTAGAGACTACAGCAAACGGTTGAACTTGAAAAATGGAGAATTGATTCGTACGTTCATTTGGGAATTTGAACACCTTAAATTGAAATTTGAGTTTAGAAGATTTGTTTCAAAAAATCGTCGGCATCTGTTGTTTAGTCATTTGCAACTTACGAATCTTTCAGAGCGTGCTGTCAATGTTAAAATGCGTTCGGGTATCAATGGGCAGGTGTCCAATGAGGGAAGTCAGCATTTTACGGATGGTGAAAAAGGGTTGATGGATGGTAAGTTTATCCAGATGATGCCTGTGACGACTCATTCTCGGATTCAATTTGTCCAAACGGTCGAACATAAATTTGATAAAATAATATCAGAACGACCTGAAACTGGTCGACGTTCTTTCTTTATGAATTACAGTTTTGAGCTTGCTGCTGGTAGTGACGTTAGCATTGAGAAACGTGGTTCAATCTACACATCAAATGATAATGATATTGAAAATCATGAATTGAGTGCAATTCGAGAAGTTGCAGTGCAAGAGCTTCATGAGATTGATGTTTTGAGTTATGAGGAACTTCTTTCGGAATCACAATATGCTTGGGAAAAAATATGGAGTAAACATCCGATTGAGATTGAATCTGAAAATTTCCGTGATCAATTAGCGATAAGATTTGCCAAATATCATTTGCACGCGATGGCACCGAGCCATGATGAGCGGATGAATATTGGGGCTAAAGGATTATCTGGTGAGGGCTATAAAGGTCACGCTTTCTGGGATACTGAGGTCTTCATGTTGCCGTACTTTAATTTCACGCATCCTGACATTGCAAAAAAACTTGTGACTTACCGCTATCTTGGACTTGACGGAGCTCATAAAAAAGCGGCGAGTAATGGCTATGAGGGCGCACAATATCCGTGGGAGGCAGCTAATCCTGCTGATGGTGAGGTAACGCCAGTCTGGGGTGCGGCAGATATTGTTACAGGACAGGCGACTAAAATCTGGTCGGGCTTCATTGAACAGCATATCACATCTGATGTGGCTTTTGGGGTCAAGCAGTATATTGATGTTACTGGTGATGATGAGTTTGAGGTGGAAAAAGGTTATGAAATTTTAATTGATACAGCGAAATTTTGGGCGAGTCGATTGGAGTACAATGTAGCGACAGACCAATATGAAATCCGTGATGTCATTGGGCCGGATGAGTACAAAGAACACGTCAACAATAATAGCTATACGAATTACACTGCACATTGGAATGTGGCTTACGTCCTTAAATTGATTGCCCATCTTGAAGCCTCTGAACCTGAAGTGTATGCACGGCTGGATGCAAAATTTGACCTATCAGTACTGACAGAAAAGCTGTCAGCAAAAGTGGATAAGATTTTTCTGCCAAAAGCGACTGTTGACGGTATTATTCCGCAGGATGACAGCTATCTGAGCAAAAAAATACTAGACTTACGCAAATACAAGGAGTCTGACGGCGTGGATAGTCTTTTTCATGAGTATAATCTGGAGCAGGTCAATCAGATGCAAATTACCAAACAGGCGGATGTTTTGCTCTTGATGCTGTTGTTTGAAGATTTGTTTGACCGCGAGCAGAAGTTGAAAAACTTTGATTATTATGAGCCAAAAACAACTCATGATAGTAGCTTGAGCTTGTCTACACATGCCATTTTATCTGCAGATTTAGGCAAGCTTGAACAGTCTTATGACTTTTTTAATCAAGCCATCAATATTGACATGGGTGAATATATGAAGTCCTCTGATGCGGGGATTCATGCAGCTTCTCTGGGCGGCATCTGGCAGATGATTGTCTTTGGTTATGGTGGTGTGCGCATGGTCAATAGTAAGCTTAGAATTGAACCACATTTGCCGAAAGAATGGTCACATCTGGAGTATGGTTTTGATTATCAGGGTGAGGAAATTTCTGTCAGTGCTGACAGAAACCAAATGACACTGACAAAACCAGATGATGGACACGAGATTCATTTTTTGAACAATAATCAAGTATATACATTGAAAAACCAATTAACCATTTCCATATAGGAGGAAAACATAATGAAAACTTGGAAAAAAGTAACACTGACAGGTGTTGCATTGATGGCAGCAGCAAGTCTGGCCGCTTGCGGAAATTCGTCAGCAAAAGCAGGGAAATCTGGCTCTGTCAAAGGGCAAACGCTAACGGTCGGCTACTGGAAAGGTTCTGACACAGAAAACGCAACTTTTGACAAACTGGTCAAAACTTTTGAGAAAAAGTATGATGTGACCGTCAAACCAAAAGTCTATACCAACATCACACAGCAGCTCCCAACAGACTTGTCAGGAGGTACTGCGCCTGATGTTTTCTACATCGACTCAAGCTTCTATCCTTACCTGCAAAAAGAAGGCGTACTCAACAAATTGAGCAAGTCGGTGGCTGATCCAAGCAACTTCTACAAGACTTCGATCGGCGCATTTACGACAAATGGCGATGTTTATGCTGTACCAAAAGATGTGTCTACGCTTGCAATTTATGTCAATAAAGATATTTTTGCCAAAGCTGGGATTGACATCAACTCTATTCCAAAATCTTATGAAGATTTCTTAAAATGGGCGCCTGCGCAACAAGCCAAACTTGATGCGACTTACGGCAAGGGCAAAGTCTATATGATGAACATGAACGCTGATTTGACGCGGAATTGGCAGTTCATCACAGCAGGCGACCAAAACCCTATCACTAAAGATGGCAAAGGTGTTTCTAAACTTTCTAACCCAACAATTTTAAAAAATTTGACCTTTGTCCAAAAGATGTTTAACGAAGGCATCGTAGCTACTCCTCAACAAGTTGGTGCAGGTGATGAGGGAACCGGATTTGCTACAGGAAAATTTGCGATGGCATTAACAGGAAACTGGAATTACCAAGTTTATAATACACAATATAAAGATTTGCACTACACGATTATTCCTAACATGACTTACGATGGTCAAAAACAAACGATGCAATATACAGTGGGCTGGGGCGAATATAAAAATACAAAAGTTACGAGTCTTGCTAATGACTGGATTAAATATGTTACAGGTAAAGACGGCATGACAACTTGGACATCTGGTGTTGGAACTCTTGCGACGCGTGCAGATGTCAATGACAGCTCAGAATTTATCAAAGAAAATCCACTTCTGAAAGTTCACTCTGATGAGTTGACTTATGCAGCGCCTTGGCAAGATGGTGTGAACCTGACAACAGTTGTAACTTCTTATGACAACTTCATCACTAATGCTTTCAAGAAAGATGCAACACCAGCACAACTCAAATCAGCGTTGAAACAAGCTGACCAAGATGCAAATAGCAAGTTGAGTAAATAATAGATTTGTTCCGAAACCTGCTCAGCTTTTGAAGGCTATCTATATACTTTGTGCTACGCCGTCCATTCGCTCTAAGTGGCTAAAGTCGCAAGGCGAAATAGCGAGAATGGACAGCGAAACAAGGCGAGGATAGACGAGAAAGCTAGGTTTCGAGGCAGATTCAATTTCTTCAACTTATCTACTGACGGCAGTTCTGTCAGCACTGATGAAGCCTTTGTCAGCGCTGACAGAGGCTTTGTTGTACTAGTTCAGCTATACTGCCTTGCGAATACTGCCTTGCGACGATTGGGAAAAGCATTGCTTTTCTTATCCGCCACCTTAACGCATTGTGTTAAGCGCAAGAAGCGGTTTGCGTGACACGCAAACTTTGACTTCTAAGCGGGACGTTTAGAAGTCAAACAGTATTAGTTAAAAAAAGGAGATTTCCGAATGGAAACGAAACAATCCAAGCCGAAGCAAAGTAAGCGAGCTTTTGGCGAGATGATTCAGGGTTATGGCTTTCTTGCGCCAGCTCTGCTCATCATTTTGATTTTCTTTGTGCTTTCAATCCTGTTTGCAGTGTATCTGAGTTTTAACAATGTGGATTTGATTGCTCACACTTATACGTGGAATAATTTTAAAAACTGGACCAATTTGCTCACGGATAAACAGTTGATTCGTGCGCTTCAAAATACAAGCTTTTTTGCATTGATTGTGGTGCCTGTGCAGACTTTTATTGCCTTAGTTATCGCTTATATTTTGGCCAATAAATCAATTCAGGGTAAAAAAGTTTTCCGACTGGTTTATTTCTTGCCGACCTTGACCAGCTCTGCGGCGTTGACGATGATTTTCATGTTTTTGTTTAACTTAAATGGTCCTGTCAATGGCGTGCTGCAAAGTTTGCATTGGATCAGTCAACCGATTAACTTTATCAATGATACACACTGGACATTGAAGATTATCATGGTCATGAATATTTGGTCAACGGTGCCTTATTTTATGACGATCTATCTTGCTTCGCTTGTCGATCTGCCCGACTCCATGTATGAAGCCGCAGAAATCGACGGCGCCAATGTCATTGACAAATTGCGCTTCATCACGATTCCTTATCTGCGTCCGATCACGACTTTCGTCCTTTTGACGGGAATTATCGGGACTTTCCAGATGTTTGACCAGGCCTATATCTTCTCAGGTGGGACAGGCGGTCCTGCGAACTCTACATTGACGGTCAGTCTTTTGATTTTCCAATATGCTTTTGGTACAAATAATCAAATGGGCTATGCTGCCGTGCTTGCGATATTGCTCGCTGTGATTATCTTTATCGTGACGCGTATCGCTGAAAAACTCAACGGAGGAAATGGAATCAGATGAAAAAGACAAAGAAACAAAAAGTATTGAAAAGTCTGCTTTATATTGTTCTTATCGCTTACGCGATCATTACCTTTTATCCGTTTTTATGGGCAGTTGCAGCGAGTTTCAAGCCCTTGTCAGAAATTACAAGTGGCTCGATGTCCCTGATTTCAAAACATTTTACAACAGAGCAGTACCAATACTTATTTAGTGCAAAATCAGGCTCAATGTTTGTGACCTGGTTCATCAACTCAATGATTGTGTCTGTCATCGGGACCGCGATTAATGTTTTTCTGAATACAATGGCGGGTTACAGCTTGGCACGATTGAGTTTCCCAGGGCGCAAGCAATTTTATTACGGAATTCTTGCGATGATGATGGTGCCCGCTCAAGTGCTTCTGATTCCGAACTATCTGATTGTCAAAAACTTGGGGATGTTAGATACCTTCTGGGCGCTGATCTTGCCCGCGGCGATCAACATCGGAAATATTTTCATGATGCGCCAATTTTTCTTGAGCTTTCCTAAAGACGTCGAAGAAGCAGCGCGTATTGATGGCTTATCGCGCGTGGGTACTTTTTTCCGTATTGTCATGCCACTTGCCAAACCCTCTATTGCGACACAGGCAGTATTTGTCTTTATGGGATTCTGGAATAATTTCTTGGCACCAATGCTTTATATGCACACTCCAAGCAAATTTACTCTGACGCTTGGCCTGCAAGTCTTGCAATCCGCAGACCAAGGTGGACAGATGTGGAATCGTGTCATGGCAGCCTCCATACTGACCATTATCCCAATTATCATCTTGTATATCTTGTTTAACGGTTATTTCTTACAAGGTGTGCGGATGGATGGCGAAAAATAATTCTGACAACATTTTTGTCAGCAAATTAGTCTATAATAAAGTCTGTCAGTATGCTGACAGACTTGTTTTTAAGGAAATGAAGGAAAAGAAATGAAAACTTACACCCTCACGCTTGATGATTTAGGAAATATTGAAACACAAAATGTTGAAACCATTTTTGCGCAGGCCAATGGTTTTATGGGAGTGCGCGCAAGTTTACCCATTCAGGCTAACGATAGTTTGCCAGGCACTTTTATCAATGGATTTTACGAAACACATCCGATTATCTACGGTGAAAATGCTTATGGCTATGCAAAAAATCATGAAACGATGGTCAAGTGTTTTGACTTACGCACGCTAGAATTATCTGTCAATGGTGAAGTTCTATCAGTACTGACAGAACGCAATTTAAAGCTTAATTTAATGACAGGAATTCTGTCAGAAACATATCTCTATGAGACAAATTTAGGACAGCAAATAAAGCTTGAGTTGGAAAGTTTTACTAGCCATTTTAACCGCACGACTTATGCTCAGAAAATCAAAATTACGGCGTTGAACTTTTCTGGAGAAGTTCATGTAAAAAAAGAAGCAAAATTATTACTTCCAAATAGCTCAAAAGACTTTGACCCACGGGTCCGTGAGGCAAGTGTTAATCTCCAAAAACAAGGGAATCAATATACTACCGCTAACAGCAAACTCAGCCTTTACACCAAATTTGACGAGATTGATGAAACTTTCCAACTCAATCCAACTCAATCTTTTGAATTTGAACAACTCAATCAAATTTCTAAAGAAAATCAATTTGAAATAGTCAGCTATGAACGCTTGAAAGTAGAGCAAGTCAAGATTTTTGATACTTTTTGGTCTGTTTCAGACATCGAGATTGACGGAGATGAAACGCTTCAAAAAGGTGTCCGTGTCAATCTTTATCACCTTTTTAACTCTGCAGGTCGCGATGGAAAAACAAATTTTGGAGCAAAAGGTCTGACAGGCGAAGGATATGAAGGACATTATTTTTGGGATACAGAGATGTATTTGCTTCCATTTTTTACACACACTCAACCTGAGATTGCCAAAAGTTTGCTGACCTATCGGCTGAACATTTTGCCCCAAGCTAAACAAAGAGCAAAAGAACTAGGCTTTGCAGGTGCATTGTATGCTTGGCGTACACAAAGTGGGCACGAAACCTCAGCCTATTATCCCGCGGGAACAGCCCAAGTTCATATCAATGCAGACATTGCCTATGCTTTAGAATTATATGAAAAAGTAACAGGTGACAGTGCTTTTATTCAAAGCGCTAAAGAAATAATTTATGAAACAGCCCGATTTTGGCTTTCTTACGGATTTATGAGTCAACGAGGATTTGAAATTCATGAAGTTACAGGTCCAGATGAGTATACAGCACTTGTGAATAACAACTACTATACAAATAAAATGGCTCAAAATAATCTTCGCTATGCGGTAAGGCTAGCTCATACCTTTAAAGAAAATCAAGAAGAAGCAACATTTTGGCAAACAGCAGCCGATAAAATGTATTTTGGATATGACGAAACAAGCAAGATTACCAAGCAAGATGATAGCTTTTTGGATAAACAAGTATGGGATTTTGCTCACACTCCAAAAGAGAACTATCCGCTACTTCTTCATTATCACCCTATGAAAATTTACAAACATCAGGTACTCAAACAAGCCGATACAATTCTTGCTCATATGCTTTTTGCTGAGGAAAAAGCACAGGTGGCACGTGATTTTGACTTTTACGAGCCATTGACAACGCATGATAGTAGTTTATCAAGAGCTATTCATGGTGTCGTAGCAAGCCGTCTAGGACGTACCCAGCAAGCTTATGATTTTTTTGCTGACAGTGCAACAATGGATCTCTCGGATATGCAAGGAAATGCAAGCCACGGAATACACGCAGCAAATATGGGAGGCACATGGCTAGGATTAATCTATGGTTTTGCAGGATTGCATATTGACAATGGTGAATTAAAAATAGAAAATCATTTGCCAAAACAAATCAAAGCTTTGAGATTTAACATCCTATATCAAGGGAAGTTACAAAGTTTTGAGTTAAAAAATGAAAAGAACTGAATAGTAAAGGAGAAAAAGTGTTTAAAGCAGTTTTATTTGACTTAGATGGTGTAATTACAGACACAGCAGAGTACCATTTTCGAGCATGGAAAGCATTGGCAGAAGAAATAGGAATTGCCGGTGTGGATCGTGCCTTTAATGAACAATTGAAAGGTGTTTCCAGAGAAGATTCTCTGAAGAAAATTTTGGCGTTGGGAAATAAAACAGTGTCAGATGAATCATTTGCAGCACTTGCGAAACGTAAAAATGATAACTACGTTGAAATGATTCAAGATGTATCTCCTCAGGATGTTTATCCAGGTATTTTGACTTTGTTGAAAGAGTTGCGGAGTCATGGGGTTAAAATTGCCTTGGCTTCGGCGTCTAAAAATGGTCCCTTTTTGTTGGAGAGAATGGGCTTGACAGATTATTTTGATGCGATTGCAGATCCATCAGAAGTTGCGGCTTCAAAACCAGCTCCAGATATTTTCATTGCGGCAGCGCACGCAGTAGGCGTTACTCCTGAGGATTCCATTGGTTTAGAGGACTCACAAGCTGGGATTCAAGCGATTAAGGATTCTGGAGCCTTGGCGATTGGAGTTGGTCGTCCGGAAGATTTGGGAGAGGACATTGTTGTTGTCCCAGACACTTCACATTATACGTTTGAGTTTTTGAAAGAAACTTTTGAAAAATGGTGAGTATAACAGTTTTTGGAGATAGCATCACAGCAGGATATAGTCGTGAAGAAGGGATGCCACGAATTTCCCCAGTTCTAAAAGAAATACTTGAAGCAAGACTTGCAGAGCTTCAGGTTCAAAGTGAGGTTTTGCTTTATGGTGTGTGTGGGGAGGATACTGCTGAGGCGTTGCTTCGTCTGAAAGTGGTGATAGAGCTACAAAGTGATTGGACGATTCTCTTTTTTGGAGCAAATGATGCTGCCACAGACCACACAATTTCCCCGGAGCGTTTTTATAAAAATCTTCAAGTGATGGTAGAGAATATTGGAGTGGATAAGGTCATCATTGTTAGTCCACCCTATCATAACGACAGTGTAGAAAATCAAGTGAGAAATAATGAACTCGTTCAACAATTTTGCAGATCTGCAGAATGTGTCGCTAGTGATTTTGAGGTCCCATTCCTCAATCTTTATCAGGAAATGTGTGAAACACAAGAACCGGAGCGGTTGTTACAAAGCGATGGTCTGCATTTTTCGAGACAAGGCTATGAGTTACTAGCGGAGAAACTCTCGTTATTTCTGGTTAATTTGTAAATAATAAAAAACCGCCATTTTAACACGGCGGTTTTTAGTTTATTAACTTATTGATTCTTGATTAACCCACAAATCCATAGACAGAAATAAACATGAGTGCTGCTGCAACGAGAACGAAGAGGTGCCAAACAACGTGAGCAAAGGGGAATTTGAAGTGATAAATAAGAGCACCAACGGAATAGATGACACCACCGATAACCAATAGCCAGAAAGCCAGCGGGTTCAGAGCATTCCAAAGTGGATAAATCTCAATCAAAATCATCCAGCCCATCACAACGTATAAAATTGTAGAGAGTTTTGGTGTTTTTCCCCATTTTGGTAGATAAATTGAGGTTAGCACAATACCGAGAATGGCACATATCCAAATGATGGAAAGTACAATCCAACCGAGCCAGTTATTGAGTGCGACAAGGCAATAGGGCGTGTAGGTTCCAGCGATTAAAAAATAAATGCCATTATGGTCAAAAACACGAAAGACCTTGACCGCTCGTGTAAAATGTAAACTATGGGCGAGGGTGGAGCAAAGAAAGAGAATAATTAAGGCCGCACCATAGATTGAAAAAGCTGTAACTTCAAGCGCCGAACCTGATTCAACGCCTTTCAAAATGAGTAAAACAAGTGCTACGATAGCTAAGATGGTGCCCGCCCCGTGGGTAATTGCGTTGAAGACTTCATTTAAAATTTGATAAGCTTTTGAGTCATAGGTTTTCATGGGTAAAGTGGCTTCTATTGAGAAGCGCTCTCCTTTGGAGGTAAGATACATTTTCAGATTTAGAGATGAACTGCAGATATACTGCCTTTTGCTAAACAAACAGACAACAAGGTTCTATATGTTTAAAAAATATAGGTAAAGAATTGTTGTATAAGATTAACATTGATTTAGTCCGAACTTTGTCTACTCTACCTATCACTTTAAAACGATATTTTAAACAAAACAAAACAAACTGCCTTGTAAGCTTTGGATAATTTTAACCTTTTTTGTTCTTTCCACCTGAAAATTTGTTATAATATATGATAGCACAAATTGTATAGAAAAGGAATTGGACTTTGTCGTTTGCCATAATGGATTAAACTAAAAGAGTTCAAGTAGTAATTATGCCAATAAAAATTGTGACAGATTCATCCATTACGATTGAGCCGGAACTTGCGCGTGAACTGGACATTACGATTGTCCCATTATCAGTGACGATTGATGGAACAATGTATTCAGACGATGACCTGAGTTTTGAGGATTTCATGGTCAAGATGGCCGCAACAAAGAGTTTACCTAAAACAAGTCAGCCACCAGTTGGGGTTTTTGCTGAAGTTTATGAAAATATTGCAACTAAAGACGATGAGATTATTTCTATTCATTTGACAGAGGCTTTATCAGGAACAGTTGAAGCCGCACGTCAAGGAGGTATGCTTTCTGGTCGTGATGTAACGGTGATTGATAGTGATTTTACTGACCAAGCTCAGAAGTTCCAAGTGGTTGAAGCTGCAAGACTTGCAAAGTTAGGCTTGAGTAAAAATGAAATTTTAGAGAAAATCAAACATATTCGTGAATCGACGGAGCTGTATATTGGTTTTTCAACATTGGAAAATTTGGTTAAAGGTGGTCGAGTAAGCCGTATGACAGGGCTTTTTGGTAGCCTTTTAAATGTTCGAGTGATTGGAACTTTGAAAGATAGAGAGTTAAGTACAATTTTGCGAGGGCGAGGAAACAAGACTTTTTACAAATGGCTTGAGGAACTTGCTGACCATATGAGTACGTCGGGTAGAAAAATACGAGAAATCGCAATTTCGCATGCACAAGGACTTGAGTTTTCTCAGAAAGCAAGAGATGTTTTG
This sequence comes from Lactococcus allomyrinae, assembly GCF_003627095.1. Classification (NCBI taxonomy): domain Bacteria; kingdom Bacillati; phylum Bacillota; class Bacilli; order Lactobacillales; family Streptococcaceae; genus Lactococcus; species Lactococcus allomyrinae. The sequence goes on from NZ_CP032627.1 coordinate 2,694,806, forward strand.
CAAAAATTTGTTGAGAAGCCGATTTCGATTATGGATACGAATACAACGATTGCGACACATACAGGACCAGGTGCTTGGGCAATTATGATTGATTACGAGTAAGAAGGAAGTTGGACTGATTTCAACTTCTGGAGAAACTTTGTGTTAAAAAACAGAGTTGACTTGGCGCGACGAGTTAAAGTCAAATAAAAATAGTTTGCAAAGGATTGCAAGATGAAAAAACGATTACAAATATTTGCCGGCTTTCTGCTGGCAATTTTGCTAATTTTTGGATTGTTATGGGTAATATTTCCAAAAGCAGAGAATAGATTTGCTGATAAAAAGCCATCAGTACTGACAGAAAAAACGG